>BTVR01000031.1:0-1023 GCA_045864775.1 Pseudomonadota bacterium | reverse complement strand
TAGAGCAGATTGCGCGTCCCTCTAGCGCCATAGTGCACTAGAGGTTAGGCTGGTTGCCGAAGGAGTACTTTGGCATGGAAGCCTATTCGATGGATCTGCGAAAACGGGTGCTGGCGGCGTGCGATGCCGGGCATGGGACCACGCGGGTTGCGAAGTCGTTCGAGGTGTCGCCGGCCTGGGTTCGGCGACTGAAGCAGCGACGGCGTGAGCTCGGCACCATCGCGCCGTTGCCGCATCGGGCCGGACCGATCCCGAAGCTCAACGACGCTCGAAAGGCGCGGCTCCGCAGGCTGGTGGAGACCCAGCCCGATGCGACCCTGGCCGAACTGCGCGACCGGCTGGGTCTGGAGGTCACCCTGGGCCACCTTTGCCGCACGCTCCACAAGATGAAGCTGTCGCTAAAAAAAAGTCGCTCTTTGCGGATGAGCAGAACCGTCCGGACGTGAAGGCGGCGCGGCAGCGCTGGCAGGCGGCGCTGGGCGGCCTCGATCCGGATCGCCTTGTTTTTATTGATGAGAGCTCGGCCAAGACCAACCTGACGCGGCTGCGGGGCCGCGCCCCGCGCGGGCAGCGGGTCAAGGCCCATGCGCCCAATGGCCGTTGGCAGACCACGACGATGCTCTGCGGACTGCGGCTGAGCGGACCCACCGCGCCGATGCTGTTGCCCGGGGCGATCGATGGCGCGGCCTTCACGGCCTATGTCCGCCAGGTTCTCGCGCCCACCCTCAAGCCGGACGACATCGTGGTGATGGACAACCTGGCCTCGCACCACGCCCCGGGCGCGATGGAGGCCATCGCTCAAGTCGGCGCCACCGCTTTGTTCCTGCCGCCGTACTCGCCCGACTTCAATCCGATTGAACCGATGTGGTCAAAGGTGAAGCAGTACCTGCGAAGTGCGGCGGCGCGAAGCTTCGAGCCGTTGTGCAAGGCGATGGGCCGCGCGATTGCCGCCGTGACGCCCGGCGATGCCATCGGCTACTTTACGCACTGCGGAATCGCTACAGAAATGCGCAAACCGCTCTA
>BTVR01000030.1:0-1037 GCA_045864775.1 Pseudomonadota bacterium | reverse complement strand
TCAGTGCGCCGATGATCTCGCTGCGAAACAGCGCGATCGCTTCGGCGTGGTCCTGGGGAGCCAGCGTTGACATCTCATTCCTCCTTTGGGTTGCGCGGTGCCGCGCGCCCTCCGTGATGCCTTCGCCGCCCCCATCACCGAAACGACTCAACTCGGTGGGGGCCGAGCTCGGGGTGGCCCGACGAGCGGCGTCCTCATGCAGCGAGCGCGGCTCCCTCGAACGCTTGGGCTTCGAGGCCGTCGGTGCAGAGCGCCAGTCCACACAGCGTCGCGGCCGCCCGCTCGGCCTGCTGGCGCAGGGACGATCCCGGCGCTGATGGTCTCACCCGGGAAAGCAGCCGCCCCTGCTCGATGGCCAGCAGCCACCCCGGCAACGTCGTCCAGCGCTCGGTGTCGAAGCCCGCCCGCCACGGGCAGACCCGGGCGCGCGTCTCGCCCAGAGACAGCCCGCGCATCCCGAACAGGCACAGCGACAGCCCGATGGCCGACGCCGAGTAGTGCCGGCGTGCGCAGAGTCCTCGAGGCAACACCGTCGTGATCCCGCCGCAGCGAATGCACCGATAGCGTCGCACCACGAGCGTCCTGATCATCGGCTCGCCCATCGCGTCGGACGGGCCGCGGACTTGGCGCTCCCGGACGCCGTGTCCCACCAAGCCAAGGGGGGCTCCGGGCGGGCGACTCGCAGCACCGCACCGGCTGCAACACGCCGGCCGGACCTGGTCCACGCCCGGCAGCTCACCCGCCCATTTCTTGACCTCAATCGCCGAATAGACGATTCCAGCACCGCTCTGTCTGCGCGCCATTGCGCCCGAGCACGACGGGAGGCTTCGACGTCAATCTGCTGCCTCCCGTCACCTATTTTGTCGGCCGACATCGTGTCGCTGCTCGCTCCTTTGGGGGGCGCGCCTCTACATCACCGAGACCGCACCGGCCCAATCCCTGTCGCTGCCGGGAAACCTGCTTCGCGGTAGCGGCCAAGCATCAAGCTGCGCGCGCGATCCTCTCCCCGATCACGGCGTCAGGCGTGCGCCCTAACA
>BTVR01000029.1:0-1044 GCA_045864775.1 Pseudomonadota bacterium | reverse complement strand
GACGACACTACCAGAGCTCAGCCTGCATCCAGCAGGCGGCGATGATCGAAGGGCGGCGCTGGGCGCTCTTGAGCTTGCTGCGGGCGGTGGTGTTGAGTTCGTTCATGTCATTCGGGCAGAAGTTGGCCAGCGCGTGGCGCTTGAGCCAGGCCCAGAGGAATTCGACCGGGTTGAGGTCCGGCGAGTACGGCGGAAGGAACGCCATCTGAACGTCGCCGCCCGTCGAGTCCAGGTACTCGCGCACCAGCTTGCTGCGATGCGCCTTCAGTCCGTCCCAGATGATGAGCAGCGGGCACTTCAGGTGCGCCCGCAGCGCCTTGAGGAACTCGACGTGCTGCTCCTTCTTGATGCTGCCCTCGTGCAGCCGAAACATGCAGCTCGTGCGGGTGAGCCCGGCGATGATGGAGATGTGAGTCCAGTTGAAGTGAAACTGGATGATCGGCGTCTTGCCCTTGGGCGCCCAGGTCCGCACGCGCGTGGGCCGCTCGCTCAGGCCCGACTCGTCGATGAAGACGATCAGTCGCCCCTCGCGCTTGGCTTTTTTTTGAGCCCGGGCCAAGTGGTGCGCTTCCACGTCTGCACGGCATCCTCGTCACGCTCAATGGCGCGACGCTCCGGCTTTTGCGCCGAGAAGCCCAGCCCGCCGAGGATTCGCCAGATCTGCGTCTGGCTGAACTTGACGCCGAAGTGCCGCACGATGAGAGCCCCCACCCGCTTGAGCGTCCACAGCTCGGTGCCGAAGCCGTGGTCGGTCGGGTTACCCACGAGCATGCGGCCCAGCGCCTGCAACTGCTGCTCATCCAGCCGCGCCGGACGCCCTCGCCCGGGCATCGACCGCAGCGCATCGATGCCCCCTTCATCGAGCACCCGCTTCCACGTGTACACGGTCTGCCGGGCCACTCCCACGGCATGCGCCGCTTGCGCGGGTGTCTTGCCCGACAGCAGCATCCGGCCCGCACGCACTCGCCGCCGTACCGACTCGTCCAATCGCTTCATCCCCATGCGCCGCACCCAATCCTTGCAAAGTATCGGTACAACGCATGA
>BTVR01000028.1:0-1059 GCA_045864775.1 Pseudomonadota bacterium | reverse complement strand
TAGAGCAGTCTTACTCCTCACGTAGCGAGTAACCGCAGTGTCTGAAGCAGTTGGCAGCGTCGGCGGGCGTGACGGCGTCGAGCACGGATTGCATGGCCTTCCAAAGGGAGGCGCCGCTGCGGCAGGCCAGCGAGCGCAGCAGCTGCTTGATCTTGGAGAAGACCATCTCGATGGGGTTGAGGTCGGGGCTGTACGGCGGCAGGAACTCGAGCCGGGCGCCGCGTGATTCGATCAGCCGTCGCGCCCGCTCGCTCTTGTGGCTTGAGAGGTTGTCCAGGATCACGACGTCGCCCGGCTGCAGCTCGTGCAACAGGATGTCTTCGACGAACGCGTCGAAGAACTCCCGGTCGATCGCTCCATCGACCACCATCGAGCACCGCATGCCGCTCACGCCCAACGCCGCGATCAGCGTGGTTGTTTTCCAGTGTCCGTGCGGGACCTTGGCCAGCAGCCGCTCGCCGCGGGGCGCACGGCCACGCAGCCGCGTCATGTTGGTCTTGGCCCACGTTTCGTCGATGAAGATCAGCCGCCCGGGGTCCAGAGCATGCTGGCCCGCTCTCCATTCTTCGCGACGCTCGGCGACGTCCGGACGGTCCTGCTCGGACGCGTGCAGCGTCTTTTTTTAAAGGACATCCCCAGCCGCTTGAGTGCCTTGCACACCGCCGGCTCGCCGCAGGGGTTGCCCAGCCGCTCACGCAGCTCCTTAAGCGTCGCGTCGGGTTGCGCGCGTACCAGTTCAGCCAGCCGGTCCATGTCGATCTTGATCACTGTTGCCCCGCCCATCGGACGCGGCAACGTCTCGCCCGTCTCACGCCGCCGCTGCTTGAGCCGCCGCGCCCACGCCGGGCTGACCTGGAACGTGCGGGCGATCTCCTTCGTCGGCATCCCGCGGTCGTAAGCCGCCAGCACACGGTCACGCAGATCCTTCGAGTACGGCGTCGCCATCACCTTGCTCCTGCTCCGGCACAACGTGCCTTCGCAGAAGCTACCTCAACCTCTTGCCTCGCGCAACCCGTCCGTGCGCCGTACGGCGCTAGATTTGGCGGCAAGACGCTCTAG
>BTVR01000027.1:0-1094 GCA_045864775.1 Pseudomonadota bacterium | reverse complement strand
TCCCCCGTTCGCGGGGGAGAGGGTTGGGGTGAGGGGGCCACCACCAGTCGCTGGCGTCGGGTCGGATTTATGCCCCGGCGCGGTCCTTGGGCTCGAGCGATGCCTTCGGTGGCTGCTGGTCAGCGGACGCGGGCCGGGGCATATACAAACGTCTAGGCATGGAATCTCCCTCCCTCTCCCCCGTTCGCGGGGGAGAGGGTTGGGGTGAGGGGGCCACCACCAGTCGCTGGCCTTGGGTGCCTCGACGTTCGGCTGCTCGGGGCGTCTCTGGACGAGAGCTTGGCGCCAGACGGCAGCCGAAACGTCTAGGCATGGAAAACGTGCGGTCGGCGGTCTCATGCTTCGACAGGCTCAGCATGACGTCGCTAGTGACCCATCCTTTGCAAGTGGTGCGGGCATACAACATGCCCTTTGCCGCGTCATGCTGAACGTCTAGGCATGGAACTGCGTGAGGTGAGGGATGTGAGCATGCTCTTTGTCACGTCATGCTGAGCTTGTCGAAGCATGCAAACGTCTAGGCATGGACGCAGCCTGGCGGACGCGGGCCGGGGCACATACAAACGTCTGGGCATGGGAAACGTCTAGGCATGGATCATGTGCGGGCCGAGGCAGCTGGGGGTGGTCGCGCCCCTCCCTCTCCCCCGTTCGCGGGGGAGAGGGTTGGGGTGAGGGGGCATCACCAGCCCCTGGCTTTCGGTGCCTCGACGTTCGGCTGCTCGGGGGGTCGCTGGGCCAGATCTCGGCGGCAGGCGGCAGCCAAAACGTCTAGGCATGGACCAGCCCCCTGACCTCTGGTGCCTCGACGTTCGGCTGCTCAGGGGGTCGCTGGGCGAGAGCGTGGGGGCAGGCGGCAGCCGAAACGTCTAGGCATGGAAAACGTGCGGTCGGCGGTCTCATGCTTCGACAGGCTCAGCATGACGTCGCTAGTGACCCATCCTTTGCAAGTGGTGCGGGCATACAACATGCCCTTTGCCGCGTCATGCTGAACGTCTAGGCATGGAACTGCGTGAGGCGAGGGATGTGAGCATGCTCTTTGTCACGTCATGCTGAACGTCTAGGCATGGAACTGCGTGAGGTGAGGGATGTGAGCATGC
>BTVR01000026.1:0-1113 GCA_045864775.1 Pseudomonadota bacterium | reverse complement strand
CGCGATGAAGCAGCAGACTCTGGCGATGGCGGCGGATCAGAACAGCGGATTCGAGCGGCATCGCCGACCGACGCGGCGGGACGTGTTTCTGGCGACGATGGAGGAGATCGTGCCGTGGTCGGCGCTGTGCGCGGTGATTGCGCCGCACTATCCGAAGCCGGGCAGAGGCCGTCCGCCGGTGGGGCTGGAGCGGATGTTGCGGATGTACTTTGTACAACACTGGTTCAACCTGGCCGACGAAGCGTGCGAGGAGGCGCTGCTGGACAGCACGGCGCTGCGGCGGTTCGTCGGCATCGATCTGGGCCGGGAGCGGGTGCCGGACGCGACGACATTGTTGAAGTTCCGGCGGTTGCTGGAGACGCGGGAGCTGGGCGCCGAGTTGTTTTTGCAGGTGAACCGGGAGCTGGAAGCGCGCGGTCTGCGGGTGGGCAGGGGGACGATCGTGGACGCCACGATCATCGCGGCGCCGAGTTCGACCAAGAATGCGGGCAAGGCGCGGGATCCGGAGATGCATCAGACCCGCAAGGGCCAGCAGTGGTACTTTGGGATGAAGCTGCACATTGGGGTGGACAGCCGCACCGGGCTGACGCACAGCGCGGCGGCGACGGCGGCCAACGTGCACGACAAGCACCTGCTGGAGGATTTGCTGCACGGCGAGGAGCGCCGGGTGTATGGCGATAGCGCCTACGCCAGCCAGAAGGCGCTGATCCGGGCGCACGCCCCGCACGCCAGGGACTTCACCAACCAACGTATCCGCAAGCGCGGCGAAGTGGACGCAGCCGAGCGCAGCAGGAACCGCAACAAGTCGAAGATTCGCGCGCGCGTGGAGCACGTGTTTGCGGTGGTGAAGCGGCTGTGGGGCTTCACCAAGGTGCGCTATCGTGGCCTGGCCAAGAACGCCAACCGCAGCTTCGTGGCACTGGGGTTGGCGAACCTGTATCTGGCGCGTACCCGCTTGGCGGGATAGGTGTGCCTGCCGGGCGCTGCGCGGCCTCCAAGGCCGCCGGAGGCGCTCCGAAGCAGCCAGGGATACGGCCGTCAGCGGATCAACCGACGGGTTCGAACCCGCGCAGCCGAGCCCGCGCACATCGTGGCTGCTTGATCAGCGTTGCC
>BTVR01000025.1:0-1152 GCA_045864775.1 Pseudomonadota bacterium | reverse complement strand
GGGGATTCCTCTGCGAAACCCATCGCGTTCGGGTTTGCCGGGTATCCGGTGTGGTGTTTTGTTCGATGCCGAGCTTGTTGCTGTCCTTCGGTCTTGCGTGGTGCGCCGTTGTCGGCGCTGGGGTTCAGGTGGCGGGATGCATGCTGGCACGTCTGAGATTGTAGACGGTGGCGAAGGCGGTGTAGTCGGCGGCGTTGGCGGCGAGGCTGCGACATCGGGTTCGGGCGCCGCCATAGAGCCGTTTGAGGGCGCTGAACACGGCCTCGACGGGGGCGCGTCTGCGGGCGATGAGATCGTTGCGGCGCTTCTGCCAGCGCGGCAGCTCGGCCATGTATCTGTGGCGGCGGTGCATGATGCGGTCCTTGATGCCGGCCGCCTTGAGGCGATCGCGCCGGGCCTTGCTCTCGTAGCCGCGATCGGCATAGACGGCGCGCTCGTCGCCGCGGATCAGCCGGTCGGCCACTTCGCTCTCGCTGACCCGGGCCGGCAGGAAGGCTGCCGCGCGGATGAGCCCCGAGCCCTCGTCCATGCCGATATGGAAGCGGTAGCCGAAGAAGGACTTGCCCGCCTTGTTGGTCCAGTCGGCATCGGGCTCGCGCGCGAGCTTCGTTCCCATCCCCGCCGCGCGCGGCGGCGGGTTGTGGGTGGCGGCGACAATCGTGGCGTCCAGCAGGGTTCCCTTCTTCAGCATCAACCCTTGGGCTTCGAGCTGCCGGTTGACCTCCGCAAAGCAGGCCTCCAGCACGCCCGCCCGCGCCACCGCCTGGCGGAAGCGGCAGATCGTCGTCTCGTCGGGCGTCGCATCCTCAAGGCGGAAGCCACAGAAGTTCCGGAACGACAGCCGGTCGAGCAGCGCTTCCTCAAGACCCGGATCGGAAAGATCGTAGAGCGCCTGCAGATAAAGCGCCTTCAGCATCGAAAGCGCATCGTAGGGCGGACGGCCCGTCTCGCCCTTGCGCGCCTTCTTCGCAAACCGCGCAAGACGCGACCAGTCGATCAATGCCGCAATCTTTGCCAGCCGCTCATTGCGCCCCAGGCGCGGATCCGCAAACGCTTCAGCAAGACCCATCTGCTTCATCGAAACCTCCCTGATGCCAAAAACAGGGAATCATCAATCAACGCCAGCCGCTACCCTCTTTTGCAGAGGAATCC
>BTVR01000024.1:0-1200 GCA_045864775.1 Pseudomonadota bacterium | reverse complement strand
TTACGCGATGACTTTGGTGACGACGCCCGCGCCGACGGTCAGACCGCCTTCGCGGATGGCGAACTTCGAGCCTTGCTCCAACGCCACCGGCACGATCAGTTCCACTTCCAGGTTCACGTTGTCGCCCGGCATGACCATCTCCACGCCTTCCGGCAGTTTGATGTCGCCCGTCACGTCCATCGTGCGGATGTAGAACTGCGGGCGATACCCGCTGAAGAATGCCTTATGCCGCCCGCCCTCTTCCTTCTTCAACACGTACACTTCCGCCAGGAATTTCTTGTGCGGCGTCACCGAACCCGGCTTCACCAGCACCTGTCCGCGTTCCACGTCGTCGCGCTCGATCCCGCGCAACAACAGCCCCGCGTTGTCTCCCGCAACCGCTTCGTCCAATTCCTTGTGGAACATTTCGATCCCGGTAATCACCGAGGATTTCGTCTCGCGCAATCCCACGATTTCGATCGGTTCGCCCTTCTTCGCGATGCCGCGATCCACGCGCCCCGTCACCACCGTCCCGCGACCTTTGATCGAGAACACGTCTTCCACCGCCATCATGAACGGTTTGTCCGTCTCGCGCTTCGGTTCAGGGATGTATTCGTCCACTACGCGCAACAATTCTTTAATCGGCGCATATTCCGGCGCGTTCGGATCCTGTGACGCGCTTTCCAACGCCAGCTTGGCCGAGCCGCGCACGATCGGCGTTGTGTCGCCCGGGAATCCCTGGCTCGTCAGCAGTTCGCGCAATTCCAACTCCACCAACTCCAGCAGTTCCGGGTCGTCCATCATGTCCACTTTGTTCAGGAAGACCACGATGCTCGGCACTTCCACCTGCCGCGCCAGCAGCACGTGTTCGCGCGTCTGCGGCATCGGACCGTCCGGAGCCGCCACCACCAGGATCGCCCCGTCCACCTGCGCCGCGCCCGTGATCATGTTCTTGATGTAGTCGCGGTGACCCGGCATGTCCACGTGCGCGTAGTGCCGTTTGTCCGTCTGGTATTCCACGTGCGCGATGTTGATCGTGATCCCGCGCGCCTTTTCTTCCGGCGCGTTGTCAATCTGGTCGTACGCCTTAAAATCTGCCTGCCCGCTCAAGCCTGCCACTTTTGTGATGGCCGCCGTCAGCGTTGTCTTCCCGTGGTCAATGTGCCCCATCGTCCCCACGTTCAGATGCGGCTTGCTTCGATCGAACTTCCCTTTCGCCAT
>BTVR01000023.1:0-1282 GCA_045864775.1 Pseudomonadota bacterium | reverse complement strand
CCCCGAAATTTCGTCTTCCAGGAGAAGGGGTATAACGCCCCGGCAAACTGGAAGGGGAAGGGAAGTTGAAGATACCAAAGCGGGAATTCACGGCGGAGTTTAGGGAGCAGGCCGCGAAGCGCGTCAAGGGAGGCCAGAGCATTGGCGTGGTGGCGCGGGGACTGGGGATCAGCGACCAGACGCTACGCAACTGGGTCAAGGCGTTCGAGGCCGGCAAGCTCAACGGTGCCGGCGCCAAGCCGGTAACGTCGGAGCAGATGGAACTCTCGCGGGTTCGGGCGGAGAACGTCCGGCTGCGGCGGGAACTTGAAATCGTAAAAAAGGCGGCGGCGTACTTTGCGAGGGATGCGCTATGAAGTACGCCTGGATCGATGCGCATCGCAAGGAGTACGAATTGGCCGACCTGAGCCGGGCACTGACGGTCAGCGTCAGCGGCTATCGCGCCTGGAAGGGCGGCGGCACGCCTGAGCGCAAGCGGCTGACGGAAGCGCAGATGCTCGCGCTCATCCGCGCCATCCATGCCGAACTCAAGGGCGCCTACGGCAGCCCGCGTATCGTCAGGGAACTGCGAGCGCGAGGCTTCCCGGCCAGCAAGGAGCGTGTCGAGCGGTTGATGCGGGAGAACGGCATCCGTGCCCGGCATAAGAAACGCTTCAAGGCGACGACGGACTCGAAACACAGCCTGCCGGTGGCGCCGAACCTGCTCGACCGCAATTTCACGCCGGCCGCGCCGAATCAGGTCTGGACGGCCGACATGACCTACATCTGGACCGATGAGGGTTGGCTGTATCTGGCCGTGGTGCTCGATCTGTTCAACCGCGAGGTCGTCGGCTGGTCGCTCAAGCCGCGGATGACGGCGGACATCGTCATCGATGCGTTGACCATGGCGTGGTTTTGCAAGAAGCCGGCGCCGGGGCTGATCCATCACTCCGACCGGGGAAGCCAGTATGCGAGCCACGCCTTTCAGACGCGGCTGAAAGAGTACGGAATGCTCTGCTCGATGAGCCGCAAGGGCAATTGCTGGGACAACGCGCCCACGGAGAGCTTCTTCAACAGTCTGAAGAATGAGCGGGTGCATGGCATCCGCTACGGTACGCAGGCTGAGGCGGAGACCGACCTGTTCGACTATATCGAGCCGTTCTACAACCGGAAGCGCCGGCATTCCACGCTCGGCTACGCCTCGCCACTGAAGTACCTGGAAGACTGGATCAGCGCTCAGCATGAACGGAAATTGGCGGCATAATGCCGTCGGGTTGGAAGACGAAAAACAGAGGGAAGCTCA
>BTVR01000022.1:0-1359 GCA_045864775.1 Pseudomonadota bacterium | reverse complement strand
AACCGCCGGATCGTGTCCTCTGCGGCGTCGCCCTCCAGCACGAGATAGGGGTCGAGCTCGACCGTGTCGCCCGGCTGGCGGGTGGTCTGGCGGGCGTGGAAGTCGAAATAGCTGGGGGCGGTCACTTGTCGAGCCCCGCAGCAGCCAAATCGCGGTGTACCGAGATCGAGAATGCGAGTTGCCGCGCGCTCCACTGTTCGATCACTTCCCGCGCCAGCTCGGACATGGTGATGCCTCGTGCGGCAGCCGCCGCGGACAGCACAATGTGCGTTTTCTCGTCGATAGCGGTGCGTAGGTCTTTCAAGGGCAGACTCATCGCCGTCCCCCGCTGTCCCTATCGAGGTCCGCGTCCGGGGCCAGCCGCACGAGTACCTTGGCAGCATGGATTTCTTTCACCGCCAAGGAATGCAGCGCGTCGCGGGCGATTTCCTGCTGGGATTTGCCGGTAATCCGCGCAGCGGCCGTAAGCCACGCGCGCGTTTCGGCAGTAACCTTCAGCCGCTTCAGGTCGGCGAGATCGGCGCTCACTGCGCCGCTCCGGCGCTGAGCTGCTGGCCGCGCTTGGGGCGGTCCTCATACAACGCCGGATCGACTTTCAAGGCTCCATGGGTAAGCACTTGGAGCTTGTACGCGCTGCCCTCTGGGATCACGTCGCCCCAGCCGCTGACGGCCGAAGGCGTGACCCCGAGGCACTCGGCTATCGCGCTGGGCGTACCGAAGTGGCTGATGGCGGTCGCTTTGAGCATATTCTCATGTTAAGCATGCTAAATCGTACTGTCAAGCATGCTGCGCTGGCATCCGTTCACGATATCCTTGTGCCATCAGACAACTTAACCATTGGCCAACGCATCCGCACCGCGCGTGAGGCGAAGGCACTTGAACAAAAGCCGCTCGCCAAAGCGGCCCGCATCACAGTTTCGGCGCTTTCCCAAATCGAGACAGGGGCCACCAAGAACCCTAAACCCCAGCACATTTTCGCGATTGCGGATGCCCTGGATGTGGAAGCGCGCTATCTGGTATTCGGCCATACCGACCGCGTCGCGCCCTCTCTGATGGCCCTGCGGCTGTCAGAAACGGGCCGCTTCCGCATCCGGCGCAATCGGGGAACAACTGCCGCCGATTAAGAATGCTTGACTAGGCGTTAAGCATGCTGTAATCTGCCTCCACGCTCTAGGAGGCAGTCATGTCCCGCTACGAAACCGAAGCCCTCGCGCTTCACCTCGACATCCCGCTGGCGCTGGCCGAGTCGCTGCGCCGCGTGCTGGCGCTGACCACCGACGACGCGAACCGCAATCATCCGGCGTTCGTCAACGCGCGTCGGGCGCTCGACGACTATCGCGCGGCGGTGCGGCCGTGAAC
>BTVR01000021.1:0-1379 GCA_045864775.1 Pseudomonadota bacterium | reverse complement strand
CGGACCTATCCGGGATTTTGTGTGCGAGGCATATCATCGAGAGGTAACGAGGATGGATATGCCAAGCAAGAGACGCACGATTGCAGCTCAGGCAGCGGCCCGAGGGCCGCTGCCTGAGCTGCCCGGGGAGTTGCTGGATCAGCTGGTGAAGGGCCCGATGACGCCGACGGAAGTGCAGGATCTGTTCCTGTCGTTCCAGAAGGCGGTCATCGAGCGCGCCATGGGCGCGGAGATGAGCCTGCATCTGGGCTACAAGCCGGGGGAGGCGAAGCCTGAAGGCCAGGCCAACGAGCGCAACGGCGCGAGCGGTAAGACGGTCATCACCGAACGCGGCCCGGTACGGGTTGAGCTACCGCGCGATCGCGACGGCAGCTTCGAGCCGATTCTGATCCCCAAGCACGAGCGGCGCTTCACCGGTTTCGACGACAAGATCATCGCGATGTATGCCCGCGGCATGAGCGCGCGCGAGATCCAGGGCTTCATCGCCGAGAGCTACGGGACACAGGTTTCGCCAGACTTCATCAGCTCGATCACCGACGAGGTGATGGCCGAGACCATCGCTTGGCAAAGCCGGCCGCTTGAGCCGATGTATCCGGTGGTGTTCTTCGATGCCCTGCGGGTGAAGATTCGCGGCGACGGTGTGGTGAGCAACAAGGCGGTATATCTCGCCTTGGGCATCCAGGCCGATGGCCAGCGCGACGTGCTGGGCCTGTGGATCGAGCAGAGCGAGGGCGCAAAGTTCTGGCTCAAGGTGTTCAACGATCTGAAGACCCGCGGCTGCCAGGACATCCTGATCGCCGTGGTGGATGGCTTGAAGGGGCTCGCGGAGGCGATCCACACGGTCTATCCGCGCACCACGGTACAGACCTGCATCGTGCACCTGATCCGCAACAGCCTTGACTACGCGGGCTGGAAGGATCGCAAGCTGGTCGCGCAGGCGCTGCGGCCGATCTACACGGCCGTGAGCGAAGAAGCCGCACTGGCCGCGCTGCAGGCCTTTGCCGCCGGGCCCTGGGGCACCAAGTACCCCTCGATCGCGCAGTCCTGGCAACGCGCCTGGGAGCACGTGACGCCGTTCTTTGCGTTCCCGCCGGACATCCGTCGCGTGATTTACACCACCAACGCGATCGAGAGCCTGAACATGCAGATGCGCAAGATCATCAAGACCCGCGGGCACTTCCCGACCGATGAGGCCGCGATCAAGCTGTTGTGGCTGGCGCTGCGCAACGTGCTGGGCAAATCAGTGCGATCGGCATTCGACTGGAAACGCGCCATGAATCAGTTTGCTATCCTGTTCGGCGAGCGCTTCATGCTCGCGCGGGGCTGACTGAGCGCTTCGAATGTTCAACCGCCTCGCACACAAAAATACGGATAGGCTC
>BTVR01000020.1:0-1405 GCA_045864775.1 Pseudomonadota bacterium | reverse complement strand
GCCTGTCCGGAATTTTGTGTGTGAGGCATAGCATGATGGACGAGAGGAGAAGCTATGCCGAGCAAGACCAAGAAGGCGGCCACTGTGCTGCCGGCGATTCCGAAGGAACTGATTGACCAGTTCGTCACCGGTCCCATGAGCGCCGAGGCGGTCAACGCCACCTCGATGGCGTTCAAGAGGGCGCTGATCGAGCGCGCCCTGGGGGCCGAGCTGTCGCACCACCTGGGCTACGCGTCGGGTGCGCCCAAGCCCGAGGAGGCCACCAACCACCGCAACGGCGCCAGCGGCAAGACCGTGCTCACCGACGACGGCCCGCTGCGGGTGGAGGTACCGCGTGATCGCGCCGGCAGCTTCGAGCCGATGCTCATTCCCAAGCACGAGCGGCGCTTCACCGGCTTCGACGACAAGATCGTGGCCATGTATGCGCGCGGCATGACGATGCGCGAGATCCAGGGGTTTCTGGCCGAGCAGTACGGTACCGACGTCTCGCCCGAGTTCATCAGCTCGGTCACCGATGCCATGATGGCCGAGGTCGCCGCCTGGCAGGCTCGGCCGCTGGAGCCGATGTACCCGGTGATCTTCTTCGACGCGCTGCGGGTGAAGATCCGCGAGGACGCGGTCGTGCGCAACAAGGCGATCTATCTTGCTCTCGGAGTCCTGTCCGACGGCACGCGCGACATCCTGGGGCTGTGGATCGAGAACACTGAGGGCGCGAAGTTCTGGCTGAAGGTCTTCAACGACCTGAAGACGCGCGGCGTGGGCGACATCCTCATCGCCGTCACCGACGGCCTGAAAGGCATTGGCGAGGCGCTGGGTGCGGTGTTCCCGGCGACGACCCTGCAGACCTGCATCGTGCATCTGATCCGCAACAGTCTGGACTTTGCGAGCTGGAAAGAACGCAAGCTGCTGGCCCAAGCATTGAGGCCGATCTACACGGCCCCGAGCGCCGAGGCGGCCACCGCCGAACTGGATGCCTTCGAGCGCGGGGACTGGGGCCGCCAGTTCCCCACCGTCGTGGCGGCGTGGCGGCGGGCCTGGGACCGCGTGATCCCGTTCTTTGCGTTCCCGCCGGCGGTGCGCCGCGTGGTCTATACAACGAACGCGATTGAGAGCACTCACGCGCGGCTGCGCAAGATCATCAAGACGCGTGGGCACTTCCCGAGCGACGATGCGGCAACGAAGTTGATCTGGCTGGCACTGCGCAACATCACCGCCGACTGGGGCCGTGCAGCCAAGGAATGGCGCGCGGCGATGAACCAATTTGCGATCGCCTACGGCGATCGCTTCACCCGAGGCGCCGCGTAACATGCAGCATCGACTTGCCCACCGCGGCGCGCGTTTGCGTCCGTCGCAAGCGACGCCCGCGCGCCGCCGTGGACAAGTCTCTTCCCCGCTTTACACACAG
>BTVR01000019.1:0-1424 GCA_045864775.1 Pseudomonadota bacterium | reverse complement strand
GGGAGTGTCAGGTTTTTTGTGTGTGAGGCGTGATGAGACTTTTCCACGGCGCCGCCGCTGGCCCCTTTATGGCCGGGGGCGAGCGGCGCGGTGGGAAAGTCGGTGCTCATTCTAACTCCTGGCCTCGGTGAAGCGCTCGGCATAGAGGATCGCGAATTGGTTCATTGCTTCCTTCCAATCCTTGGCGGCGCGGCCCCAGTCGGCGGTGATGTTGCGCAGCGCCAGCCAGATCAGCTTGGTGGCCGCCTCGTCGCTGGGGAAGTGGCCGCGGGTCTTGATGATCTTGCGCAGCCGGGCGTTGATGCTCTCGATGGCGTTGGTGGTGTAGATCACCTTGCGGATCGGCGGCGGGAAGGCAAAGAAGGGGATCACCCGATCCCAGGCGCGGCGCCAAGCCGCCGTGACGGTTGGGAATTTCTGTCCCCAGCCACCCTCGGCAAAGGCATCGAGTTCGGCCAGTGCGGCCTCGGCGCTGGGTGCCGTGTAGATGGGCTTGATCGCCGCCGCCAGCGCCTTGCGGTCTTTCCAACTGGCGTAATCCAGACTGTTGCGGATCAGGTGCACGATGCAGGTTTGCAGCGCGGTCGCCGGAAACACCGCCGCCAGCGCCTCGGGCATGCCCTTCAGGCCATCGGTGACGGCGATCAGGATGTCGGCCACGCCCCGGGTCTTCAGATCGTTGAAGACCTTCATCCAGAACTTGGCGCCTTCGGCGCCTTCGATCCACAGCCCGAGAATGTCGCGCGTGCCGTCAGGCAGGATGCCCAGGGCCAGATAGACGGCCTTGTTGCGCACCACGGCGTCCTCGCGAATCTTGACCCGCAGGGCGTCGAAGAAGACCACCGGATACATCGCTTCGAGCGGCCGCCCCTGCCAGGCCGTCACCTCGGCCATCACGGCGTCGGTGACCGAACTGATGAACTCGGCCGACACCTCGGTGCCGTACTGTTCGGCGAGAAACCCCTGGATCTCGCGCATCGTCATGCCGCGCGCGTACATGGCGACGATCTTGTCGTCGAAGCCGGTGAAGCGTCGTTCGTGCTTCGGGATCAGGATCGGGGCGAAGCGTCCGTGCCGGTCGCGCGGGACGTCGATGCGCAGCGGCCCTTCCTCGGTCAGGACGGTCTTGCTGCTCGCCCCGTTGCGATGGTTGTCGGCGTCGGCCGGCTTTTCGGCCCCCGGCGGGTAGCCCAGGTGGTGGGTGAGCTCCGCCCCCAGGGCGCGTTCGATCAGCGCCTTCTTGAAAGCCATCGAGGCGGCATTGACCGCCTCCGCCGTCATCGGCCCGCTCACCAACTGCTCAATGACCTCTTTGGGAATGCGCGGAAGCTCCACCGACGCTTTCTTCTTGCTCGTCTTGCTTGGCATACATGCTCCTTTCAGGCTTCATGATATGCCTCGCACACAAAATTCCGGACAGGCTC
>BTVR01000018.1:0-1429 GCA_045864775.1 Pseudomonadota bacterium | reverse complement strand
GGGCTTGACCGCATTGCCGCGCCGAGGGCGGCCATCGCTGTGCGCCAGAGCGCCATCAGCGTGTTCCTCGCACAGCGCGTCAGCACGATCAAGGCCCAGAGAAGCACCCGCAGGTGCGCCAGGATCAGCCGCAGGTTATGCCCTGCGCCGCACAGCACCGCGTGGATCGCGTCGCCCTCGCTGCCCTTGAGCCAGTTGCGCGCCAGCAGCCCGTCGGTCTTCATGTGGCCGATGGTGGGCTCGATGGCCTGGCGGCGCTTGAGCAGCTTCTTCAGCGTCGGCGGCAGGCCTCGGGTGTGGCTGATCAGCAGCCGCGTTCCATCGGGCGGCGGCACGCCGCGGTAGCCCCGGTCGGCCAGCGCCAGGGTGGGTTTCACGCCGGTCAGGATCTCCACCTGCTCGAGCTGGCTGTGCAGCGTGTGCCCGTCGTACGGCGCACCAGGCATCGAGCGCATGCCCGCGACCACGCCTTCCTTGGCTGTCACCGCCATCGAGGTCTTCACACCGAACTCGTACGGCGTCCTGGCCTTGCCTTTGGCGATGCATTCCACTTCGGGCGCGTGCAGCGCGTACAGCTTGTTCTTCGAGTCCCGCTGCTGCGCGTACAGGCGCTGCGCCGTCTCGATGCGGGTCTTGAGCGTCCCGGTGATCTCACCAGCCTTGCGCTGCACGTCGCGGACGACACGGCCCAGCCAGGTGCGCAGCTTCCTGACCTCGCGCCGCATGCGGCGCCACTGTTTGGCGTAGGCGTAGCGGCCGGCCTGCGCGTCCGCGGCCCTGCCCACGCGGGCGTAGCTCTGGCGCAGCTCGATGCCGCGGTCCTGCGCTGCGGCCACCAGCTGCTCCCGGGCGCGGTTGAGCAGCCGGCTGTCGGTGGGGTGCGCAATCGCCTTGGGTTGCACCGTGGTGTCCACGATCACCGTGCTCAGGCTCTGGCGCTTGAGCAAGCCGGCCGACAGCGCCGCCTTGATGCTGTGCTCCAGCAGCCATTCACAGCCTTCCTCCCCAATGCGCTGGCGCCAGCGCACCAGGCTCGATGGGTCGCAGGGCAGCTCGTGGCGGAAGTAGCGCTCGCCGCTGAAGTGCTGCCAGTACGGGTTCTCGATCCAGCGCTCGACGACGTCTTCGTCCGACAGCGCGAAGGTGTGCTTGAGGTACAGCAGCGAGGCCATCAGCCTCGTGTCCAGCGCCGGGCGACCGGTGATCGACTCGAACTTCGGGCCCCAGGCCTCGGCGAAGGCCGACCAGTCGATCAGCGAAGCCAGCTTGACGAGCTCGTGCCGCTGGTCGATCAGGTTGACCAGCTCCATGCGGAACAGGTCGTGCTCGGCGGTATCAACGCGGGACTTCGGACCCATCGGCAACCTCGGCGGGGTTTGCAAGGAATCGAGCGGTATTGGGCCTCAATCCTGCAACTCGCTCCATCGGC
>BTVR01000017.1:0-1441 GCA_045864775.1 Pseudomonadota bacterium | reverse complement strand
GCCACCCGATGGATTCGTCGGCGACCATAGCCGTGACCGGGGCCGAGCGGCTCTTGGCATGGGCGTGCCTGGCGGATCGGCGAGAGGCCGGGGTGTGCAGTCAATGGGTATGCGGGTTGGCGCGGTGCGATCGTGAGGGGCGTACTGCGTGTTTCGACGCTTGACCATTCGCGGAGAGCGTCGATTGAGGGTGCGTGTTGCCCGGATGCAGGCACTGGCCTGGAGGATCTCATCGAACCATCGTTGCCTGCGTCTGGGACGCTCTGGGGGGAAAGGCCCCGGATGGGGGCTGTGTGCGTCGCAGGAGCTCCACATGTCCTTTGAAGGACAGCTCGGCATGCGGTATTCGGTGGCGTGTTGCTCCCTGGTGCAGCAGCCATCGCACCGCGTAGTGCGCCAGCACCCAGCCGTAGAACTCCTGGCGCACCAGCTCGGGCGTCTTGCTGCGCAGCACGCGCCGGCTTTGCCGCAAGTGCGTCTTGAGCTCGTCGAACACGGCCTCGACCTCCCAGCGCTGGTGATAGAGCGCCGCCAACTCCAGGGCCGGCGCCCGCTGGGGATCGAGCAGCGTGGTGAGCAGCCGGTAGCGCGGCTGCGCATCGTCCAGGCCCGGCAACGCGTAGTCGATCACGCGCACCGTGATGGCCTGCTTGGCAGCCTGTGCGCGGCCAACGCCCGTGGGGCGGATGACGCTGAGGAACGAGCCGTCATCGAGCAGCCGCTGCACCGGCAGTTGCCAGGTGCTCGCGCAGCGCCACAGCAGCTCCGCGCCGCTCGTCTGGGCTTGGCGCCAATGCTCAAAGCCATTGAATCCCCGATCGGCCATGCACAACATGCCCGGACCGAGGCGCGCGAGCAACGGCTGCGTGAGTTCGCGCTCGCCGCTACGGTAAGGCCCCAGGTTGGCGCCCAGGATGGCGTGCGTTGCGCACTCGACCAGCACGGCGCAACGCGCCTGCGGGTAGCCGGCATGGCCGGCTGCGCTGGTGCGGCTGCCGGGATAGCCAAAGCTCTGCGCGTTCTCGGCCTCGTCGGCAAGCTCGAACGTACTGCCGTCGATGGCCACGAGCCGCAGGCCGCCATAGAACGCTTCGGGATGATCCTGCTCGTTGGCCAAGGGCACACAGCAGCGCTGCACCAGATCCCGCAACGGGGCAGAGCCGATGCGGCTGCGCAGCGCGCTGATGGAGGACTTGCCGACCAAGGCCGGCTGCGCCGCGCCGCTGGCCCAGGCCAGGCCCTGCGAGACGACGGCGAATACTTCCTCGTACGCCGCCTCCGGATACAGGCTCAAGGCCATGCAGTAGTAAACCCCCGCCACCGCGGGGAAGCTGCGGATGCGTTGACTGTTGCACCCGTGCTCGTCAAGCGCGGCATGCACGACATCGGCCGGCACGGCTCGGGCCAACAGGCTGGCAGACAGAAAGTCGCTCAGCCGGGC
>BTVR01000016.1:0-1478 GCA_045864775.1 Pseudomonadota bacterium | reverse complement strand
GGGCGTTGTCCCGATAGCTGTTGAACGATAGCCCGGCGGCGGCTCCAATTTGGTGATGTTACGCGGCGGCGTGCAGGTCGCGCATTTCGGCGGCTTGGAGCTTTTCAGCGTGCGAATTCAATGCAGCAACCAAGGCTTTCATTTCCTTGTGCCCGCGCAGCTTTCTGAACCGGCCCTTGGCATCATGCAGCGCGCTGGCAACCCAGCGCCGAGCCATGCTCGCATCCTTCCAGCGCTTGACGTTGCGCGTGTAGCGCGCGATCGCGCCGTTGAGGTTCTCAATCGGGTTGGTGGTGCGCAGCGTGCGGTACAGCGCCCCCGTGATGCCCAAACCCTGCACCGTCAGCGTCTCGGCCAGACCTTCGCGCAGGCTGGCTGCCGCGCCTGGGTGCTGGGCCTGCAGCGAGTTGGCCAGTGCCTGCAATCGCTTGGCCGCCAGCGTCGCGTCGTGGCCGTCCCAGGCCTGGCGCATGGCCTTGCTGGTGCCCTGTTGCATCGCCTCTGGCAGGTGCTCCAGGACGTTCCTGCGCTTGTGCTCCTGGCAGCGCTGCACCAGCGCCAGGCGACCGAAGCACTCCATGATGCCGCGTCGCAGCGCCTTGCCCCCGTCGACCACCCACAGCCTGGCGCGGTCGGCCTGCAGGCCCCGCTCGATCAGATCCGACAGCAGCGCCTTGACCACGCACGCGTTCTCGGTGGAGCCCTCGCGCAACCCCAGAACATGCTTGTTGCCCTGGGCGTCGATGCCAAGCGCAACGAGGATGACGCTGTCGGCCAGGTGGATGCCGTCGATCATCACCACCGGCAGGTCCAGCCCGGCGATGGAGCTCGACAGCCATTCGTGCAGTTGCCGCTGGCTCAGCGCCACGAAGCGCCTGGACACCGAGCTCTTGGAGGTGGAGTCGGCCGCAGCACGCAGCACCTCGGGCAGCTCGGGCTGGATGCCGGCGTAGCGGCGCGTGGACACGCCAGCGGCCACCGCCTCGAGCGTTGCCCTGTCCAGCGGGTCGCGCTGGCTGGCCCACTCGAAGCTGGGCAGCGCCAGCTCGCCTCGTTGCAGATCGCGCACACGCTGGCGCTGCACGGCGATGCGCCTGCCCGCCAGCACGACGCTGGCCGGCGTTGTGCCTCCGCGCACCGCCAGGCGACCCTCCTGCGGCACGCCCTTGGGTCCGCACAGCGCCGTGCGATCCTCCTCCATCAACTGCTCCAAGACGGCCAGTCCGGCTTGGGCACACAGGCCTTCGAAGGCGTGTCGCACATCGTGCAGCACACCCAGCAGACCCAGCGAACGCTGCTCCATCGCCGGGTGCCGGCTGGCAGCGCGAAACGAGTGAACTTTCGACGGCTTGGCTTTAATGCGAGACTTCATATCGGCGGTTTCCTTTCTTTGCTTGCAAGGCACCCGCATGTTCCCATGCGGGCGAAGGGAGCCGCCGCCTTCAGCTCAGCCGTTCAACAGGTTCTGGGACATCGCC
>BTVR01000015.1:0-1483 GCA_045864775.1 Pseudomonadota bacterium | reverse complement strand
CTAGTACAACATCCCGTAAATAGGTTTACATATCAAGGCTCCAGGTAGGGAGCCAGGAGAGTGGTGACGAGTTTGGCGCATTGCTTCAGGTCGGCCGCAGGGGCGGGCAAGGGCTCCCAGCGGCCGGTATGGCTGCGAAACGCCGCGGTGTACTGGTTGCGGGCGACTTCGGTCAGGCGCGCTACGGTGTCGACGCCGTCGTCGCGGTGCATCTGGATCAGCAGATGCTTGCCATAGGGCCGTACGTGCGCAGCGGCGCGGCCGGTGAGCTCGGCGAGGTGGCGCTGCAGTTCAGCGGCGTTGGCGCGGGCCAGGGGCGCAGGCATGTTTGGCGAGGCGTTTGGGTTCGCCAGTTTGCAGCTCGAAGCCGGCGAACGTCCACTTGAACGGGCGCGGCGCGGCGTTGCGCCGGGCGAGGAAGGCCTGGGTGCGCTCACGCAAATGCTCAGTCGAGACATGGCTGGCGTGGCGCAGCACGCGGCGCGCGTAGATGCCGAACAGCAGCTCGATCTGGTTGACCCAGCTGGCGTGCAGCGGCGTGAAGTGAAAGACGAAGCGCCCGTGGTGCCGGGCGTTGAAGCCGTCCCATACGGCTTGCGCGCGGTGCGTGTTCAGGTTGTCCCAGATGACGTGCACGGTGCCCGTCGCATACGCGGCGGCGACCTCCTCCATGAAGGCGAGCAGGTCGTGCTGCGTGCGCCGGTCGCTGCAGCAGGCAAGCACCCGGCCCGAATGCACGTCCAGCGCCGCCGTCAGCGCCTGTGTGCCGTGGCGGATGTACTCGAACTCGCGCCGGCGCGCGCGGCCGGGGGCCGGCGCGCGGTCCGCGTGCTTGCGCTCGATAGCCTGGATGCCCGTCTTCTCGTCGATACTCAGCACCACCGAATCCCTGGGCGCCCGGCGGTACAGCTCGCAGATCGCATTGACCTTCTCGCGAAACTGCGGGTCGGGACTGTGCAGCCACTGGCGCACGCGGTGCGGGCGCACATCACCGGCTTGCAGGATGCGATGCAGGTGGCTGCGGCTGATGTGCTCGACGACGTCCTGCGCAACGGCGCGCTCGCACACCTCGTCCAGCGTCGGGGTGGCCCGACCGCCCTCTTCGGCCGGCTCGCACGCCAGCGCCAGCAGTTGCAGCCGCTGTGCCTCAGCGATGCGCCGCGGCCGGCCCGGGCGCGGCGCCTCCTGCAGTCCCTCCAGCCCGAAGCACGCCAGGCGTTCGCGCCACAGCGTCACCGTCGGTCGCGACAGGCCCAGCGCCGAGGCGATCGCCGATGTCGCATGCCCCTCGTGGACCATCAGCGCGAGTTTGGCTCGCCACACATCACGTTGGGCCGCCGTGCTGCGACGGATCAGCCCCTGGAGCGACTCTCGCTCCTGCTTCGACAACTTGACGGTGGGCGCTTGCCGGCCTCGACTCACGAGTGACAAGCTTATCTGCAGCCCTCCGCCATGTAAAGCAATTTCAGGGATGTTGTACTAG
>BTVR01000014.1:0-1510 GCA_045864775.1 Pseudomonadota bacterium | reverse complement strand
CCTGAATCCGTGACAAAACCCGACCAAACCTCACAAAACTCTTTATATATCAATGCGATACACTTAAAATGTCACTCACCCTGCAGGTGAGATGCCGACCATGACTGAATTCATCATCAAGAAATTGCCCTACGACCTGAGCGGTCAGGCTGGCTTGGCTTTGGTGGGCAAATATCTCCGTCGCATCAATTTCAATGCGCTGGTCGATCCGGCCTTTCCTGTGCGCAGCGGCATGGCCAACAGCGCGATCCTCAAAAGCTACCTTGCCCTGTTGTGTCAGGGCAAGAGCGATTTCGACGCCATCGAAAACCACCGTGACGATGCGTTTTTCAAGCGGGCCCTGAACCTGGCGGCGGTTCCGGCGAGTCCCACCCTGCGTCAGCGCATGGATGCCCAGGCCAATCACTGGTTCGAACTGGCAAGCAGCATCAACGAAGCCGTGCTGGCCTTGCGGATCGAAGGTCAGCAGGTGGATTTTGGCCACCTGCCGTGCGGCTACATGCCGCTGGATATCGACACTTTCGCCATGGACAACAGCGGCACAGCCAAGGAACGGGTGGGCCGCACCTATGCCGGCGTTGACGGGTACTGTCCGCTGGCCGCCTATCTGGGAACCGCCGGATTTTGTCTGGAACTGGCCCTGCGTCCGGGCACGCAGCACTCGGCGAGTGAAAGCGCCTACAACCTCGAACGCCTGCTGCCCATGGCGGCCCGCCTGACAGAGGCGCCCTTGCTGGTGCGCATGGATTCCGGCTTTTGCGCCGCAGCCCTCATGCAGTCCATCATCACGCAAGGGCGCAATCTGGAGCGCGAAGTGGCATTCCTCATCAAGTGGAATCCGCGCAAAACGCCGGTCGAAAAAATCGCACAGGAAAAATTGTCGGACCCGTCCACGTACTGGTGTCATCTGCGGGAAGGCAAGCGCACATGCGTCTGGCAACAAGCGGTGGAGCTGCACGACAACGAATCCGGACGCGGCGTGCCCGCCCGGCGCATCTACCGCCTGACCGAACGCACCACCGACCGGCAGGGCCAACCCTTGCTGCTGCCGGACTACACGCTGGAAGGCTGGACCACGACCCTGCCGCCACACTTCACGCCAGACCAGGTCATGGCCCTGTACCGCGACCACGCCACCCACGAACAATTCCACTCGGAATTCAAGACCGACATGGATCTGGAGCGGCTGCCCTCCGGCAAATTCGACACCAATCATCTGGTCTGCCAGCTGGCGGCCGTGGCGATGAACCTGTTACGACTGATCGGCCAGCACTGCTTGCACGGCAAAGACGCGCCGGTACGCCACGCGGCGAAGCGGCGGCGCATCAAGACGGTCATCCTGGAAATGATCTGCAAGGCCGCCCGCATGATCCACCACGCCGGCCGCTGGGTGCTGGGGCTAGGCGCCAATGACACGGGTTTCAAGGTTTTTGAACAGCACTATGCCGGTGTAAGCAGCGGGTAACCGGGGATGTTATCCGGCTTGACCGGTTTCCGGCGCGCTTGAACG
>BTVR01000013.1:0-1592 GCA_045864775.1 Pseudomonadota bacterium | reverse complement strand
AGTAAGCGTTAACAGAGCACCGTCCTTCCCTCAGCTCCCGTCGCGCGGAGAATCTGCCGCAGATCACAGAGCGGGAGAGCGACATGGCAGGCAAGCGCATGCGGCGGAATGCGGAGAGCTGGAAGACGTTGCTGGCCAAGCAGGTGGCGAGCGGACTTTCGGTAGCGGCGTTCTGCGCGCGGGAGAGGTTGAACGCGGCGAGTTTCTATCAGTGGCGCTCGCGGCTGGGTCGTGAGGCGCTGGGAGCGCCGCCGGTGCCGTCTGCTGCTGGGGGTGCGTTCGTCGATCTCGGCGCGTTGGGCGGTAGCGGGCGTTTCGAGTTGCGAATCGAACTCGGCGGCGGGCGTGTCGTGCAGCTGGTGTGCGGCTGATGTTCTTTCCCGAAGGCCAGGTCCGTGTTCACGTGTATGGGCGCCCGTGCGACATGCGCAAATCTTTCGACGGCTTGTATGCGCTGACGAAGAACGAGTTGCATCAGGATCCTCTGAGCGGCAGGTTGTTCGTGTTCATCAATCGACGCGGCACGCAGATCAAGGTGCTGTATTTCGATCGCAGCGGATTTTGCGTCTGGGCCAAGCGACTGGAGGCGGGACGATTCATCAGTGACTGGCGCGAGGTGCGTTCGCGCGAGATGGATTGGACGGCGTTGAAGCTACTTCTGGAAGGCATCGAGCCACGCCGCGTACGCAAGCGATTTTCGCTGCCAGCGCAGACACAACAGGCTTCCGCATGACAGGAACGTTTGCGATGATGCGCGGCATGCAGCGCAACCCGCCTACTTCGGTACCTGAGCAAGATGTGACGATGTTGGTCGCGCAGAATGCAGCGCTGACGCAGCAGGTGGCCTCGCTGCAGCAGCAGATCGACTGGTTCCGTCGGCAGCTGTTCGGTCGTAAGAGCGAACGCGTCGTGGTGGTCGACCCGCAGCAGATGCCTCTGGTCGATGGGCTGGCGCCGGCATCGGCACCGGCGGTGGAGAAGCCGATTGCTGCGCATACGCGCAAAGCCGCGCGGCGTGATGTGGCGGCCGATGCCGAAGCGGTGCCGTTCTTCGACGAATCCAAGGTGCCGATCATCGAGGTCGCTCTGTCGACGCCGCAGATCGAGCAGCTGTCGCCGGATCAGTACGACGTGATCGGCGAGAAGATCAGCTACCGTCTGGCGCAACAGCCGGGCAGCTACGTGGTGCTGAAGTTCAAGCGCCCGGTGATCAAGCGGCGCGATACGCAGGCTATCGTCACCGTTGGGGCACCGGCGGGTGTCATCGAGGGGTCGCGCGCCGACGTCAGCTTCCTGGCCGGCCTGCTGGTGGACAAGTTCGTCTACCACGCACCGCTGTATCGTCAGCACCAGAAGCTCGGCGACAGCGGCATCACGGTCAGCCGGCCCTGGTTGCAGCAGTTGGTGAAGAAATCCATCGCGTTGATCGAGCCGATCCATGACGAGCAACTGGCATCGATCCGCACGAGCCGCGTGATCTCGATGGATGAAACGGGCATCAAGGCCGGTCGCGACGGCCCTGGCAAGATGCACCAAGGCTACTTCTGGCCCGTGCACGGCGATCAGGACGAAATCTGTTTCGTCTACGCCGA
>BTVR01000012.1:0-1659 GCA_045864775.1 Pseudomonadota bacterium | reverse complement strand
TGGAGGCGCTGAGGAATGCGCTCTCTGCACAATTACCGGACTACATGGTGCCGGCGGCCTACGTGCGGCTGGCGCAGATGCCGCTCACGCCCAACGGGAAGCTGGATCGCAAGGCGCTGCCGGTGCCCGAGGGTGATGCGTACCTGACGCGTGTCTATGCGGCGCCGCAGGGCGAGGTGGAGCAGGCCCTGGCCACGATCTGGGCCGAGCTGCTGAAAGTGGAGCAGGTGGGCCGGAACGATCACTTCTTCGAGCTGGGCGGGCACTCGCTGCTGGCGGTGCGGATGATTTCGCATGTGCGGCAGCGGCTCGGCGTGGAGGTAACGCTAGGCGATCTGTTTGTTCGACCAGTGCTGGCGGCATTCGCCCGCGGATTTTCCCAGACGGAAGCCTCGGTGCTGCCGCCAATCGAGGTGGCAGACCGCAGTCAACCGCTGCCGCTCAGCTTTGCGCAGCTGCGGCTGTGGTTCCTGGAACAGCTGGGCGACCTGGGCGCGACCTACCACATCCCGGCCGCATTGCGGCTGCAGGGCGCAGTGGACCACAAAGCGCTGCGCCAGGCGCTGGACCGGATCCTGGTGCGCCACGAAGCGCTGCGTACCACCTTCGCCCTGGTGGACGGCGAGCCGGTGCAGCGGATCACACCGGCCGAGGAGAGCCGCTTCCTGCTGGTGGAGCACGATCTGCAGGATCACGCAGAGGCCCTTGGAGAGGCGCGGCGTCTGATCGCCCAGGCGATGGAAGCGCCCTTCGATCTGGAACGGGGGCCGCTGATCCGGGGCAGCCTGATCCGGGTGGGTGCTGAGGATCACGTGCTGGTGGTGACCATGCACCACATCGTGAGCGACGGCTGGTCGACGGGCGTGATGACCCGCGAGCTGAGTGCGCTTTACGACGCCTTCCGGCGCGGCGCGCCGGACCCGCTGGCGCCGCTGGCGGTGCAGTACGCCGACTACGCGGTGTGGCAGCGCCGGTGGGTGGAAGGCGAGGTGCTGCAGCAGCAGGTGGCGTACTGGAAGCAGCAGCTCTCGGGGGCACCGGAGCTGCTGGAGCTGCCGACCGACCGGCCACGCCCGGCAGTGCGGGATCACCGGGGTGCGGTACTGCCGGTCGTGCTGGACGAGACACTGAGCCAGGGCCTGAAGGCGCTGTCGCAGCGGCAGGGAACGACGCTGTTCATGACGCTGCTGGCGGGGTGGTCGGTGGTGCTCTCGCGGCTCTCGGGGCAGGCGGAGGTGGTCATCGGCACGCCCTCGGCGAACCGGGGCCGGGCGGAGATCGAGGGGCTGATCGGGTTCTTCGTCAACACGCTGGCGCTGCGGGTGGATCTGTCGGACTCGCCCACGGTGACTGAGCTGCTGTCACGGGTGAGGCAGAGCGCACTGGGTGCGCAGCAGCACCAGGACCTGCCGTTCGAGCAGGTGGTGGAGGTGGTCAACCCAGGCCGGAGCCTGGCGCATTCGCCGCTGTTCCAGGTGATGTTCGCGTGGCAGAACAACGAGTACGGCCGTCTCGAGATGCCGGGTTTGACGCTTGGTACGGTCGGTATGGAGGCATCGGAGAGCGCGGCAGCGAAGTTCGACCTGACGCTGACGCTGCAGGAGGCGGGTGGGCGGATCGGCGGTGCGCTGGAGTACGCCACGGCGCTGTTCGATCGGG
>BTVR01000011.1:0-1989 GCA_045864775.1 Pseudomonadota bacterium | reverse complement strand
GCGGTGCCGATGACCGAGCCCAGGCCATCCTGCAGGTAGGCGCTCTGGGTGGCCGCGGGTGTGTGGGTGGTGCCGGTCAGGCGCAGCAGCGGCTGGTCGAGGCCGCCGTGGGCGTAGACGGCACTGGGCAGACCGCTCATCGTGCCGGCCCACTCGGCGTGAAGGGCGTCGCCGTCGTACAGCCAGTGGGTGGTGGTGGCGGCGCTGGTCTTTTGGATGCGTCGGCCCTGGTCGTCGTAGGCGTAGCTTTCCGTGACCGCGCCGGTTCCGGTGCGGGTCGCCGTTTGCAGGTGATCGAGCGCGTTCCAGACGAGCGCGAGCGTGCTCGCGCCCGTGCCGCTGGCGCTGCAGTCGCCCGTGGGCTTGGTGATGGTGCCGCCGGGGCTCACCTCGCACAGCTTGCTCAGGTGCCCGTCGGCGTCGTGGAGGGCGGCGCCGAGCAGCGGGCCGGTGTCGCTGCCGCTGCGGATCTCGCTGAGCCGGTGGGCGGCGTCGTACAGGTAGGCGGTGGTGGTGGCGCCTTTGGTCTTGGCTCTGCGGTTGCCGAAGAGGTCGTAGGCATAGGTCTCGGCCGTGCCGTCGGAGGCGCTGGTCAACCGGTCGAGGTTGTCGTACAGGTAGCTCCAGCTTTTCGTGCTGCCGTTGATGGTTTCCGATTGGGTGGCGCGTCTTCCCTGGTTGTCCAGGGTGTAGAGGTGGCTGGACAGCGTGCTGGTGTTGACGAGGGTCTTTCTCTCCTTGAGGTTGCCGTCCTCGAACCAGCTCTGCGTGGTTCTTTGTCCCGAGTGCAGCCGCTGCTCGATCAAGCGGCCGCCGGCGTCCCAGACGAAGGCGACGTTCTCGCCGTTGGGGGCGGTGATCGTGGCGAGCCGGCCCACGGCGTCGTAGGCGAAGCTGGCGACGTGGCCGTCGCTGTCTTCGATCCGGGCCAGACGCCCGCCGTGGGTCCAGGTGTAGGCGAGGGTCTTGTTGCCTCTCGAGTCGGTGACGCTGGCAAGCCGCTTGGCGGGGTCGTAGGCGTAGCTGTAGGAAACGATCAGACTGTCGCCGGGGGTCCTGGTCTCGGCGCGGGTCACCAGACCGAGGGCGTCTCGGGTGTAGGTGACGGTCTGGCCGTTCGTGCCGGGCACGCTGCGGGTTTTGAGCAGGCCCTGGGTTTCGCCGGGGTTGCCTTGGGCGCCGTAGGTGTAGGTCGTGCTCTGCCCGGCCTGGGCCTGCGCCGGGGTCTGGCTGGTGACCCGTTCGTGGTGGACGTTCCAGGTCCATGTCCAGGTGTTGCCCAGGGCGTCGGTCTCGGTCAGCTTGCGGCCGAAGTCGTCGAAGGTGCGGCTGAGCTGTTTCTTGATGTCGATGCCGTCGAGCGCGCAGGTCTTGCTGGTGGTGTCGGTGGTACGGCCGGCCCAGATCTCCTTGACGTCGCCGAGCGGGGTGTAGACGACGCAGGTGACGGGACGGTTAACATCGGTGCCGCTGGTGGGCGGGCCGACTTCGCGGGTCAGCCGGCCCAGTTCGTCGTAAAAGCGGTATGTATCTCTTACGCTGCCGTCGGCGGCGATGCTGTTGATGCGGGTGGGGCGACCTTGGCCGTCGTAGGCGGCGATCTCGGTCTTGCGGCCATTGGCTTGTCCGGTGACCTTGGGCAGCGTGGTGGTCTTGAGGCGGCCGTCCTGAGTGGCGTGGTAGTACTCGTAGGCGGTGGTGAGGTTGTTGGGGTCGGTGCTGCTTCTTGGCCGCCCATCGGCGTCGAGCGACAGGGAGACGCGGTGGCCTTCCTGGTCGTAGGCGCCGGTCACTCTTCCCAGCGGGTCGCGGTCGAAGGCAAGGGTGTAGCCGTCGGCTTCGGTCACCTGGCTGACGCGGCCGAGCGGGTCGTACCGGGTCAGCGTGGCGTGGCCGGCGTAGTCGACGCGGCGTTCGAGGCGGTCGAGGTCGTCCCAGGTGGCGTAGTGGCCGTCGAGGTAGGCGCCGTCGAGGGTGAGGCCGGCGGCG
>BTVR01000010.1:0-2016 GCA_045864775.1 Pseudomonadota bacterium | reverse complement strand
CTGCAGCACCTTCAACGCATACGCCGCCTGACGCACGCCTTCTTCCTCGGCAATCGCCAGGATCTTGTGCTTCATGCTGGTTTCGCCGAGGTAGAACAGGCTCTGTCCCGTCATCGCCGAGTAGTGCACCCGCTCGCTCTCCGGCATCAACGCCAGCAGTGCATCCATCAAGGTCGACTTGCCCGCCGCACTCGTGGACTGGATCAGCACCGCCAGCGGCTTATCCAGCTTGCGGCTCACGCAGGCCAGATACGCCACCAGCGCATTGCTCGTCTCGCCCACCACACCACTGGCTTCCACGTCCGCCGCAATGCGCTCGACCAACTGCGGATCGCGCAGCAGCGCCAGTCCCGCCGCTTCCTCCTGCGCCTCCAGCACCGCCGGCGCACCTTGCGGGGCTTGCGCCGTGCGCAGCCGCTCAGCGATCAGCACGTCCTGCTGCGCTTCCAGCGCCAGCAGCAGCTGACCCAGATCGCGGTTCACTACCGCTTCCTCGACCCCGATTTCTACCGCCGCCAGCCGCACGAACACGGCACGTGCCTTGGCCTGGTACAGATCCAGCGTGTCCACGTGCATCGCCGCACCGCACGACACCCGCACGTTCACCTTCAGCACGTCATACGCCAGGTTCTTCTCCAGCCCGCGAACGCGATAGCGCCGATCGCCCAGCACCAGCGTCACGTCCTGCGCCGTCACCACCACCGGCGGTGCTGATGGCAGCGGCGGCAGTGCGGCCGCCGGCGCCAAGGCTTCGGCATCATGCACACCGACAGGTGTATTTGTGACCAATGCACCATCAGCCGCTAACGAAGGAACCGTGTCAGGCACGGGCTCTGCCGCCGGCACCGGCGCCACGCGCTCCGGTGCCTGACCCTCACCCAGCCATTCCGCCCGGCGTATCCGCTCGCCCAATGCCTCACTCGGTGACGCCACGCTCAACGCGTACGCGTTCGCGTCCAGATCCACCGGCCAGCGCACGCGATAACACGCGAAGCCCTCTGCCATCAGTCGTTCGGCCAGCTTCACCGCCGCCGCATTGCCCGCCGCGTCCGCGTCATACGCGATCAGCACCCGCCGGATGCCGTGACGCTGCAACGCCGCGCCGATCTCGTCGGTAAACCCCTCGATGCCGTAGCTCGACGTCACGTTCCGGTAGCCCGCACACCAGAACGTCAGCGCGTCGATCAGCGATTCGCACAGGATTGCTTCGTCCTGTCCGATCAATCCGGCTTCGTTGAACACGCCCCGATGTGGACCTGGCAGGTACAGGTGCAGCGGCGTGCCTTCGCGCAACCGCTCGCCGATCTTGCGGCCATACAGTTCGGCGACATCACCGTTCGCATCGATCACCGGCACGATCAGCGAACCGGTGAAGTGCTCATGCCCGCTGCCGCGATACACACCGATCCGCTGCAGCGCACCGCGCAGCGCCGCACCCGCCTTCACCTGCATCACCGGCAGCTGATACCCCAGCGTGCGATTGGCAAAGCCCAGCCGGAAGTGATCGATCAGCGCCGGATGCGTCAGTCCGCGCTTCTCCAGATACGCCAGCGCTTCCGGGCTCTGCTTCAATGCCGCGTGATAGAACCCGGTCACCTGGTTCAACAGCGCCTGATCCTCCGCCGACGCCAGCCGCATCGCATCAGCCTGTTGCCGCTTCCGATGGCCTTTCGCCGGACCCGGCACCGACACCGCCGGCGACTCGATCCGATCCAGCAGCGACGGTGCGTGTCCCACCTGCTCGCGCAACACCTCCACCGCCCGCCGGAAGCTCACGTTCTCCGAGCGCATCACCCAGTCGATCACCGACCCGCCCGCCTGACACGCGCCCAGGCAATGCCACAGGTTCGTCTTGGGCGACACCACCAGCGACGGCGTCTTGTCGTCGTGGAATGGGCAATGCCCGATCCGGTCCTTGCCGTGCCGCTTGAGCGCCACACCCGCCGATTCCACCAGCCGCTCCAGCGACACCGACAGCTTCAGCCGTTCAATCTCGGACTCGGGGATGCGGGCCAT
>BTVR01000009.1:0-2410 GCA_045864775.1 Pseudomonadota bacterium | reverse complement strand
CCCTGTTTGTTCAACGACGGAGGCAAGATGGATCGGCAAGGGATGGAGCGCTGCCTCGAGCAGGTGGCGGCGTATCGGGCCTCGGGGCAGAAGGCGAGCCAATGGGCCAGGGACCACGGCGTGCCGCTGCGCGCCTTGTCGAGCTGGTGCGCGCATGCCGCTCGCTGGCGCGCGAGGCTGGAGGGCACGGTGTTCGAGTCGGCTGCAGCGCGCCCGCGCAGCGGTGCGGGCTTCGTGGCCGCGGCGATGCCCACCGGTTCGGCGGCCACGGTGCGCGTGGAGGTCGGCAATGGCGCCACGGCCACGACGCTGCACTGGCCGCTGAGCCATGCTGGCGAGCTGGCCGCGTTGCTGCGCGAGGTGGCGCGATGATGCGCATCGATGCGGTGTGGCTGGCGCTGGGGGCCAGCGACCTGCGCGGCGGAATCGACTCCCTGCTGGCGCTGGTGCTGCGCGCCTTTGCCGGCGGCGCGCAGCCGCACCACGCCTACGTCTTTGCCAACCGGCGTGCGGATCGGCTCAAGGTGCTCGTGTATGACGGCGTGGGCATGTGGCTGTGCACGCGGCGCCTGCAAGCGGCAAGCTTTGCCTGGCCGCGCGAGGGCACCGGCACGCTCGAGCTCACGCGCGAGCAGCTCGAGTGGCTCGTGATGGGGCTGCCCTGGCAGCGCATCGCACGGGCGCAGCCATCGCCCATCACCGTCATCTGAAGGGCGCTGGCAAGCACGCGCGCAGGCTCCTGTCCATTGGCGAATGTCCCCTCGCGCGCGCACGCGCGCGAGAGGCATGATGCAGCCCATGCTCGAAGAACTGCAGATCAGCGCCGCCTGCCCTTCGGGCGATACGGTGACGATCCCGCGAGAAGAGCATGAGCGGCTGCAGCGCCAGCAGGCCGAGCTGAAGTTCGCGCAGACCAGGATCGCAGCCCTGAACTTCGAGATCGCGCGGCTCAAGCGCTGGCGCTTCGGTCAATCCAGCGAGAGCCTGGATGCGCAGTCGCCGCTCTTTGACGCGATCATTGCCGACACGGCCATCGAAGATGACAGCGCGCGCAAGGAGCAGCAGCCGCCCAAGGATCGTCCCTGCGCGCCTCGCCCGGTGCGCCAGGCGCTGCCCGCGGCCCTGCCGCGCATCGAGCATCACCACGAACTGAGCCAGACCGCGTGCGCCTGCGGCCAGCCGCTGGTGCGCATCGGCGAGGACGTGAGCGAGCAGCTCGATTGCGTGCCCGCGCAGTTCTTCGTGCATCGGCATATCCGCGGCAAGTACGCCTGCCGCTGCTGCCAGAGCATCACCGCTGCGGCGCTGCCCGCGCAGATCATCGACAAGGGGTTGCCCGCAGCCGGGCTCTTGGCGCAGGTGGTGGTGGCCAAGTACGACGACCACCTGCCGCTGTACCGGCAAGAGGAGATCTACGCGCGCTCGGGCGTTCACATCGCGCGCTCGAGCATGGCCCAGTGGGTGGGCATCTGCGGCGTGCGCCTGGCGCCGCTGGCCGCAGCGCTGAAGGATCACATCCTCGCGCACAGCGTCGTGCACGTCGACGAGACGCCGGTGGCGCTGCTGGCACCGGGCAAGGGCAAGACGCACCGTGCCTACGTCTGGGTGTACCGCACGACGGACTATGCGTCGCAGCGCGCGGTGTGGTTCGACTTCTGCAGCGGCCGCGGCGGCGAGCATCCGCAGCGGGTGTTGGGCAGCTACAGCGGCACGCTGGTGACCGACGACTACTCGGGCTACAACGCGATCCACGCGCGCGCGGACATCACCGAGGCCGGCTGCATGGCGCACGCGCGGCGCAAGCTGTTCGAGGCGCACGCACTCAACGGCAGCACGATCGCTGCGCAGGCCCTAGCGCTGATCGGCAAGCTCTACGAGATCGAGGCCCAGGTCAAGGCGCTTGGGGCCGAGGATCGATGGCGAATCCGCCAGGAGCGCGCCAAGCCCATCGCCGGGCAACTGCACGACTGGCTGCTGGGCGAGCGCCCGAAGCTGGCCAAAGCCGACGCCACGGCCCGGGCCATCGACTACGCGCTCGGGCGCTGGAAGGCGCTCACGCGCTACCTCGACGACGGCCACGTGCCGATCGACAACAACGCCGTGGAGAACTCGATCCGCCCGCTGGCGCTGGGCCGGCGCAACTGGCTCTTCGTGGGTTCGCAGGGCGCGGGCGAGCGCGCAGCCAACGTCATGAGCCTGATCGAATCGGCCAAGCTGGCCGGGCACGACCCTTGGGCCTACCTCACGGACGTGTTCGAGCGGCTGCCCACGCTGAAGAACGCCGACCTGGCAACGCTGCTGCCGCACAACTGGAAGCCGCCGGCCTTGGCCGACGCCGCCATGCCGACCCGCCAACACCTGGCCGCGTAGACGCGTCTGCCTCGGTTCGTCGCGAGGTGCAAGGTGGGTT
>BTVR01000008.1:0-3471 GCA_045864775.1 Pseudomonadota bacterium | reverse complement strand
CCGGCAACAAAAAACCCGCCGGAGCGGGTTGGGGGTTAAGGCTTGTTCAGTCCTGGCATGATTGCACCACCTTTCTATTCAAATTTACGCGGCCTTCCGCGTCAGTCCGTACATTGCCAGCAATGCCAGTTCGTCATTGCGGCGTTTCTGTTTGGCAGCGGCAGCCTTGTCGCGCTGCAGCTTCAGCCAGAGGCGGCGTTGTCGCGCACAACCGTCGCCATCATTTCCCCCGCCATCGCCTGCTGTTGCTGTTGCTGGCGACCTTCCCGCGTGGCGACAATGGCGTCTTCTTCCGGGATCAGGTCGAGCGGCACGCCGAGCAGTTCGGCGCGCTTCCGGGCGCCCTTGTCCCAATCGTAGTTGTCCAGGATGTCGGTGCGTCCGGTGGCCTGGGCTTCGAGCGCCAGGCTGTTTTCGTAGCGATCCATCGCCGCCACATCGACAGCCTTCTGCGCCCGGCTGATCGGGCTGATGTAGCGGATGGAGAGCACCTTTTCCTGAATCTCCCGCGGCGCCGGGCCGAACACGCCGGCACGGTAGGCAATGCCGAAGCAGCGCGTGACCAGCCATTGCAGGTATTCGGATTGCAGGCGGCCATAGACCGGCCCCAACTGCTGGCGGATCAGTTCCACCCGCACGCTGATCTCGGTCGCCGTCATGGCCGGGCCTTCATTGTTCGGCGTGAGCTGGTCGGCCATCAGCACCTTGCGGATGCTGCGCTGCAGGCGGTCGATCTCGAGCGCGGCCACGTCGAACTTGCCGGCCGGCTGCAGCGCCTTCATCGACTCCACGCTGTTCGCCACCACGACCTTGCGCGGGCCGATCTTGATGGTCCGGGCGTTGAGCACGCCGTCATCCTCGGCAATCCACATGCCGGCAATGGCGAGATCAGCGTTCTGCAGGACGAACTTGACCTCCTGGTTGAGCGTCTTGCAGTCCGGCAGGGCATCGAACATCGGGCCGAAGGCATAGGCGGTGCCGGGCAGCGGATGCCAGCGCGGCACGCCCAGCGGCATTTCGTGATAGCCGGACTCGCGCACGACCTTCTTGCTCTCCTTCTCGACATGGCAGGAGGCAATCGGCAGGTTGCGGGCAAAGCGCCCGCCCTTGCCCTTCTTGTCGCGCGGATAGACGGCGCGGACAAAGCGAAATTTATCGTCCGGCTTGTCGTCGGCGATGCACTTCCTGATCTTCTCCGGCACCATGTCCTCGCCGTATTCCTTGACGGCCTGCTCGGCGGTCATCTCGACCTCGTTGAAGACGGAATCGACCGGCTGGCCCGGCCTGGTGGCGGAAAAATAGGTGTTCGCCAGCATCCATTGCTCGAAGCGGAAACCGCCCTCGGGGTTGGAGTCGGCGAACATGACGAACTGGCCGGCGACGGTCATGTCGACCATGCAGTCGAATGCAGTGGCGTCGAAGTTGGAAAGATGGATGTTCTCCCACAAGGCATCGGCAGCGGCATCCAGCCACTTCCGGGCGGCGTCAGAGGCGCCATCGACATCGAGGCCGAACCAGCGGGAGTTGGCCGGCGTAAGGCCGGACATCAGGGCGGAGGAATGGATGCGGACTGCGTCGGTGGCGGTCGAATCGTACAGTTCGGCCTGCAGTTCGGCGGCGGTTTGTGCGTTGGCCTCGCCCTGTACCTCGCCGTTGGATTCCAGCCCTATGCCGCGCAGCGGGTAGGAGTAGCGATAACAGTCGCGCCAGACATCGCGCACCAGGCTGGCATTGGTCTGCAGCGCGGCGAAGCGGCGCAGGATGACCGCGCCGTCAGCGGCCACGGCTCACCGTCCCCCGAGGGTGGTATTGCCGGCAGCGGTTGGCGTGGTGCCCCCGGAACTGCCGAGATCGCCCTGCCCGCCGGTGGCCAGCAGCGAGGATGCCCGCACGGCCCGGCGCCGCCTGGTGCGGTCCTGAGCGGATGCGGAAGCCGCTGCAGCATCGGCCGCAGCCGCATCAGCGCGCGGCGATTGATACACGACGGGCGGCGTGTCCTTTTTCTCACCGCCCCCCAGCAAGCCACCCAGGATATTTCCGCACATGCCTGATCTCCTCAGTCGATCTCGATTTCGATGATGGGATCCTCGCCGTTCTTGCGCCGTGCGCGCTGTTCGGCCAGGGAGTTGCGCGGGACATACCAGCCGGCTTCGGTCATGGTCGGCTTTTGGAGTTTGGCTTTTGCATCGAGCGCCAGGGCAGCGGCCATCGTGGTTTGCGGCGTGGCGTTGATCGGCGCGCGATCTGTGCGCGTGTCGTCCGGCTTCAGCAGGACGGCCGGCGCCACCACGGCGCGCGGCTTGGCGATGTGGCGCGCATGGCCGGCGCGGCCGGCTTCGATGGCGGCGTCAGGGTCGGAAACGAAGTCTTGCGGATCCTGCGACTGCAGGGTCAGGTCATGGGCGCTTGCAGCTTCACCCGGTACGGCAACTTTCGCGGCGGCTCTCGGCATTTGTGCGTTCTCCTGTCGATGGTTTTGCGGGATCAGTCGAACGCATTAAAGCCTCTGAGCGAAATTCTTTTATCCGGTTTGCCGTAAAGTCATTACCGAAGACGCGCGCATGCACCAGCATCAGCGCCTCGCCCTTCGAGTAACGCGGCTCTGCTCCACGCTTCCAGTCGTCGAGCGTTTGCGGCGGCACGTTGATGGCCCGGGCAACCGATGAATTGCGGTGTCCTGCCTCGGCCAGATCGTCGATGAGCACTTCCCAGCGGATGTAGCGCCAGGCAACACATTCGAGCTTGTGCAGGTCAGCCACCCAGGTATTCCTCGATGGCATCCTTCGCCGCTTCCCACGACCAGCACACGACGACGCGATGCCCTTCCTGCGACAGACGCATGTGCCAAGCCACTTGCGAGGGTGTCGGTCGGTTCCTGCCGGCCTTCATCTCGATCCAGAGGCTATGGTATTCGCCCCTTGCCACTGGCAGGCAGATGTCGGGAACGCCCGGCTTGACGCCCTCGGCTTTGAGCTTGGCGGCCGTGGCCTTGCTGCGCATGCCGCCGTTCGGGATGGCGAACAGGAGCGACAGTTCCGGCAGGCGCTTGGTCTGGTAGCCGGCCCAGCGGAACAGGGCGGCCTGGGCGAGGTGTTCAGGCTGGCGCATGCAGCACCATGTCGCAGTTCTCGGCAGCCCAGATCAGGGTAAAGTCGATCAGTTGCGAATATTCCTCCCTGTCGGCCGTCTCGCTCGGCCGGATGGCGCGATACCACTTTTCCCCAATGCGGTACTCGTCCAGCCCGAAGAAGTCCGCCTTGATGGCTTCCTTGACCTTGCCCGGCGTGAGGCCGATATGCAGCCCGATGTCACGGCAGAGGGCGTGGAAGAGCTTGCGCTGCTCGTGGCTCTTGTCGAGCTTACGGCCGCAGGTGGGGCAGGCAACGCGCGCGTGCGTCATGCCGCCCTCTCACGGTCTGCTTCAATCCTCGCCTTGATGCGCCCGATCGCATCGGCCACCATCGCCTGACG
>BTVR01000007.1:0-3697 GCA_045864775.1 Pseudomonadota bacterium | reverse complement strand
TGAGAGCGAGGACGATAATCGATGTGGAGTCGGTCGCGATAATGGATGGGATCTTTGGACGTGACGGGCAGTGCGGAGTGGAGTCGCGTGTGGCGGTGTGTGATGAGACGCGCGGCGCTAGCGGCAAGAGGTGAGGACATCATTCCAGTCGTGGGCCGAGGGCCTTAGGCGGCGGACGGTGGGGTGGCGGGCGATCATCTGGGCGGCTGCGGCGTCGCCGGGGCGGTCGGCGTCGAAGCCACAGAGGATGGTGTAGCCGCGGGCGATCAGAACGCTCAGCCAGGGAGGATTGACACGCACGCCGGATGTGGAGATGCAGATCCGTTGCGGGTGGATCTGGAAACAACTGAGCGCATCGATGGCGGATTCGCAGAGCACGATTTCCCGGGAGGTCCGGGCGCCGATCCAGAAGTATCCCAGGTCCTTGTTGCTCCCGGACGCCATCCCTCGCCAGGCTCGCGGTCCTGTGCCACGCAGTTCGGCCCCGACCGGTCGCTGGGCCTTTCCGGCCACCAACAGAAAGACCGCATTGGCGTGGCCGTCCGCGTACAGTTGGCCCGATTCCAACAGCGTCTCCAGCAACGAGGAAGACAGTCCCCGACGGCGTGTGAGGTACTGATGCATGCAGGCCAGCCGGCGAGGATCGGGCAGCGGCAGCCGCAAGACGCCGGGCATCCGGGCCGTCGCCGGTTTCCCGCCGGCAGGGTCAGCGGCTACTTGGCTGGCGGCCGGAAGCGAGGCCGAGGCGTACGTTTGCAGCCATCGGAGCGCCGCGCCGTAGTCGACGCCGGCTAGGTGCATCACCAAGTCGATCGCCCCGCCGCCGCCTCGGTGCTGATGCCAGTTCATGAACTTCGCACCCGTGACCGACAGGGGGCCCCGTTCGGTGTGCCATTTCGCTCGGTCGTGGCGATCTCGCCGGGCGCCGCGGAGTGTCAAGACGGTCTCCAAGGGCACGGCCCGCAGTCGGTCGGCAGGGAAGTGATTGAAGTTCATGTCGGTCCTCAAAGGGCTACTTGGAAAGAAGGAAGTCGCCTCGGCACGTCGGTGACTTGGGGGCGGAAGCACGAGCGTCCGGACCGTTCCGTTCCCTTTTTCTCTATAAGGGGAACGGGAACGATCCGGACGGAGTGCCTCAGTCGAGGCGTTGCCAGCCGCCCTGGGTGCGGCGGAGGCGGCCGGCCCGCTCCAACGACTCCAGGGCCTCGCCCAGACGCTCATTCTTGACGGCCAGCGCTTCGCGGAGCTTGGCGCGCGTCAGTACGACGCCGTCGGCCAGGTGTGAGAGCACCTGCTCCGGGAGGCTGCGTTGCGGCGGGTCGTGGACTTCGCCCACCACCTCCAGATGGGTCGTGTCCGCGTCGGTCGCCACCAGCTCCAGATAGACCGGCGGCGAAGCCGGCGCGGCGCGGTGCTCGCTGACCAGCAGCAAGCGGTCCTTGACGCGTCGCAGATAGAGGTTCGAGTCGCCGAAGGCGTGCAGGTCGCCGGAGCCGCGTAGCGACTGGCCGGGGGCCACGCCCGCGGCGTTCTTGCGCGTGTGATGCACCAGCATCACCGACAGGTCGAGTTGCCGTTGCAGCTCGCGGATGTAGGCCAACAGGCCGGCGACTTCACCGGCGCTGTTTTCGTCGATGCCGTGCAGCCGGACCAACGGGTCCAACAGCAGCAGTCGCGGCTTGAGCCGCTGGGCCGTCTGCTGGAGTTGCCGGCGGTGCGGATCGCGGTCCAGCCGGAGGGTCGGAGCGGTGATGACGTGGATTTCCACCCGCTCCAGGGCCAGACCGCGATGCCGGGCCATGCCCTCCACGCGTTGGCGGACGATCGGCAGCGAGTCCTCGGCCAGGTAGACCAGGACCGGACCGGGCTGCGGGACTGCGTAGCGGCCCAGGCAAGCGGTGCCGGTGGCCACGCTCAAGGCCAAGTCCAGCCCCAACCAGGTCTTGGAGCACTTCGGCGCCCCGCCGATCACACCGACCGACGAGGCGCCCCACAACTGCTCCACCAGCCAGGGCTGAGCGCGGCTTTCGCGGGGGATCTCTCCGATGCGGACCACCGGAAGCGGCGAGTTGGAGTTCACCACCATGTCAAGCCCTCGCTTTCTTCTTGGACGCCGCGCGCGGCCGTACCGGCTGAAACGCCTCCAGGTAGGACTTCTCGTCGAGTTGAGCGACCTCTTGGGCCATGCCGTAGGCCAACAGTTCGCCGCCCAGGGTCATCAGCAGCCGGTAGTTGCCGGCGGCGTGGTCGACCAGGGTGTCGCGCAGTTCGGGCGTCATCAGCGTGGCGTTGCCGGCCTTGGCCAGCGCGTGGCTCAAGAGTTCGGAGAGTTCCTCGCGCGAAGCGGCTTCGGTGGTCAGCCGCGTACGGATCCGGGTGGCCAGCGGCACCAGGTCGGGATGCCGCAGCCGTTCCAGGAGCCGGCCGTCTCCGGCCAGCACCACGGTCAACAGCGACTTGGCGTCGAAGTCGGCGCTGGAGAGGAGCCGCAGCTCGCTCAACACTTCCACGCTCATTTCCTGGGCTTCGTCGACCAACAGCACCGGCTTGATGCGGGAGGAGGTCAGGTGGGCCCGCCAGCGTTCGCGGAGGGCTTTGAACCCTCCCCAACGGTTCCACGGGGTGAGCTTCACCGAGAACACGTCGCCCAGTTCCCGATAGAAGTCGGCGGGGCGGGACTGCGGCCTTTGGAGCACGCCGACCATCACGTCGCGCAGCGCTGCGAGGCGTTCGGCGACGATCCGCAAGGCCACCGACTTGCCGGTTCCCGACTCGCCGCAGACGAGCGCGAAGCCGCCTTCCTGGACCAGTTGCTCGACGCGCCAGGCGAAGTTCTCGACCGCGGCGGTCACCAGCAGACCTTCGCTGGGAAGCTCCGGGGAGAACGGGTTCCATTTCAGTCCCCACAGCGATAACAGTCTCTTGGCATTCATGGTGTTTCTCCTTGAGTGGAAGGCGGATTCTTGGGCAGGTACGCCGGCGGGAGTCCCGTGGCCGAGTACTCGTCGAGGATGCGTTTCAGGAGCGGCGGCAGTGACTGGCCGCCAGGTGCTGGCGCAGACTTCGGGTCCTGGCCGGCAGGTGGCTTCTCGTCGGTCGTCGCGCGGTCGTCGCGCGGGAAGAGCAATCGCTGGCCGTCGGCATTGGCCTGGCGATCCAGCGGATACACCGGCGAGAGAATGGTGCCACTGCGAGGGTCGACCAGATCGACTCGGCGGAGGTCCCAGCGGGCGTACCGCACCGAGACCTTGCGGAAGTGGCGGTAGCGTCCGGGGATTTCGAAACGCACGCCCTCCAGCGAGATCGTCCCGTCGCTTTGACGCTGAGTCCTGGAGGCCTCCATGCGAAACGCGTCGCGCAGGGCGTCCGAGGAAGGACTGGGCCGCAGCACGTCGCGGGCCTGAGCGAAACGTTCCACGGGCGAACAGCCGAGCTCGCGGTGCGGCCTGCGGTTGTACTCGATTTCCAGCCAGGCCTGGGTGACTTCGTTGAGGAACTCCAGCGTCAGTTTCGGGACGCCGTCGAGCATCTCCATCAGGCGTCCTTCGAGGTTCGCCCAGAAGCACTCCTGCTTGCCGTTCTGGTAGGGCGAATAGGGCAGCGTCTTCTCATGCACGATCCCCAGCCGCTGGAGCCCTTCGGTGAATTCCTCGGCGATCATCGCTCCCCCGTTGTCGGTCATGAACCCTCGGGGAAG
>BTVR01000006.1:0-7125 GCA_045864775.1 Pseudomonadota bacterium | reverse complement strand
CCAACAAGTTCAGTTTGAAAAGCCGGCTCAAGCATCTAGCAGAGCAGAGGTTGAACAGCAGAAAACCGTCCTGTTTCACATCGAAATCGTGAACACGAAGACGGGCCGCCGCGAGCGTCAAACAGCCTACCCGATGACCGAGAAGGAATGCAGCGTGATGGTCAGCAAGATGACCGCCTACCCCTGGCGCACCGTCGAGCTGGTGCCGGCCGAAGCGCCGACCTTCGAGGGCGAGCAGCGCGAAGCCGCGTTCAAGACCGTTTGGCGCGACACCCATCGGGACTACCGGGGCCGACTGGCCGACGGTTCGCTGTCCCTGATGAGCTGGGCAAAGTTCGGCGGCGGACTGGTGACGGCCGCGAGCATCACCGACGCCGAGCTGGCCGAGCGACTGGAAGACGCGAAGCGCCGCGCACGCTGATTTTTTCTTGCACTGGAGAGCCAACACCATGACCCGCACCGAATACCGCCAAGCCCGCCGACTGATCCGCGACAACGGCCGCGCCGCCATCAAGTGGATGGCCCCGCACGTCGCCGACGCGATGGACGTTCTCACCTTCGGCCAGGGCAAAGACCGCCTCGCCGAGCGCGCGGACATCGTGGCCTATTGCCGCCGCGAGGGCATCGCCTGCAACCCTCGCCAAACCGCCTAACAGCACAACTAGGAGCGCACAACATGAACGAACTTTTCCAGGCGTCCGACGTGATCCACACGCACACCCGCGCGCAACTCATCGAGGACGGCGACCTGATCGACGTGAGCGAGACGGCCCGCGAGGCCGGCTTTACGGTGCCCGTCGCCATCACCCGCGCGGCCTGGGCCGATTGCGTCGAATGGACGGCCGAAACCGACAAGCGCAAGGCCACGATCCAGGACGAAGCCGGCCGCCTTTGGGACGTGGTTTACATGGCCCGACTGGCCGCCCGCGTGCGCGGCGACCAACCCCGCCGCGTGTTCGAGCTGTACCGCGTGCCGGTGCAGGGCCGAGGCATCCGGCCGCGCCGCGTGGCGCTGGCGATGCACATCGGCCCCGGCGATGCCGCCGAGCCGGTTATCACCATCGGCCTGCCGAACGAAGACTAACCCCGCAGGGTGCCCGAGGAGGGCACCCGCTACCCGACACGACCAGGAGCGCACAACATGGCCCGATTCATCCCCGAGAACGCCGAAACCCGCGAATTTCCCGCCGCCGCCGTGGTGGCCTACTGCTACGAGAGCAAGCGCGGCCCCGCGCTGCTGGCCTACAAGGGCCGCCAGTCGAAGCCCGCGCGCTTCCTGGCGTTCGGCAGCGCCGAGGCCCGCGACCGTTCGCTGGCGTCGTTCGTGGAGTACGAGGAAGGCATCGAGACGCGCAAGCGCGAACGGCAGCAGGCCGGCCACGGGCTGGCCGTGGGCGACATCGTTTATTCGGTGTGGGGCTACGAACAGACGAACGTCACGTTCTACGAAGTGGTGCGCGTGCCGTCCGGCCGCTCGGCGACGGTGCGCGAGCTGGAGGCCGACCGGATCGAGAGCGCGCCGGGCAGCATGACCGGCAAGAGCACACCGAAGCCCGGCCAGTACGTCCAGGGCGCGAAGGAAAAGACCCGCCGCGCGACCGGCTGGCACACCCTGGGCGAGCTGTCGAAGTGGGACGGCACGCCGCGCCCCGTGACGTGGTACGCCTGACCGCGACATGGTGACGGCCGCAGCTCCTGGCCAGCTCGGCCGCGTCACCAAGACAGGGCAAAAAAATTTTGCCCTTTCGTTCCACGTTTCCCCCTTTTTATTTGCCAATATGGTATAGTTTGGACATCGAGAACGGTTAAACGTGATCGCCAAACCAGCCGATAAGGAGCTACCCATGCGAACCATCGACATGACCCCGACCTGGGGCGAGTGGGCCAACATTTACCGCCGCTTCGCCGAGTCGGGCGAGGCCAAGGCCGTGCGCGAGCTGCGCGCCGACTTCGCCAAGGCGATGGCCGCAGCGCAGGCGCTGCAAGCCATCACTGGCACGCTGTCCGACGAACAGGCCGGCATCGTCGCCAAGACGATGACCGCCGAGCTGACGAAGCAGGGCTTCTAAGGTGGCGACCATGAGCAAGCACAACGGCCGCCCCTTCCTTGTCCTGGCCGACCGCGACCTGGGCCGCGAAGCCTGGGCGCAGTACGACGCCGAGGCCGAGATTTTCACCCTCGCCGCGTCCGAGGACATGGACGACCCTATCGGCGAAGCCGAGAGCGTGAGCGAGTGCCAGCGCGTGGCGTCCGGCTGGTTTGACGAGCTGCGGGCCGAATGATGCGGGCCGCGTCCACCACGACCAGGAAGCCGGCCGGCTTGTGGCGCTACTCGCTGCGCTGGAGCCTGCCGCACAAGCCCTGCCCTGGCCCGCTGGAACTGGCGGCGGCCGAGGTTCCGGCCGGCGACCAGTGCCCGCCCGTGGTGGCCGATCTTTGGAAGCCCGGCACCGGCTATACCGTGTGCGTTGACTTCCCGCAGCCGGCCGAAATTCGCCGCTGGAGCGACGAGCGCAAGGCGCAGGCACGCCGCCGCAATCTCGCGCGCCGCGTCGAGAAGGCCGCGCCCTTGTTCGCCGACGAGCTGATCGCCCGCGAGCTGGAGGCGCGGCCCGACTACTTCGCGGGCAAGAACCCGCATCGAGGCTTGGCGACAGACACACCGCCAGGCCTCGATGCTTCCGTCACCAACGAAAGGGCAACGCAATGAAGGAATGGAACGTGTACGCGGACGGCCGCTATCTCGGCACCGTCCATGAAACGACCGAGGAATCCGCCCGCGCGGCGGCCTTCTCGAAGTTCGACATCCCCGAGGACGCGGACGTGTCCGTGTCCCGTCGCTAACCACCAGGAGGAACACCGATGGACACCTATCAGCAAATCCACGACTTCACGCCGGCAGGCGCTGGCAAGTTCGCCGACTTCATCGCCGAGCACGCCAAGCCGGAGCTGGACGCCGGCATGCACAAGCTGGAATGCCTGGGCGTGATCGAGGACAACTTGAACAGCCCGAGCGCCGGCCCGCTGGCCTGGGAGCTGGCAGCGGCGAGCGCGGCCGATGGCCGCGCGCACACCTTCGCCGCCGAGCTGGACGACCTCATCATCGAGCACGTCACCCCGGACGAGTGAGGGCCACGCAATGAACATGCACAGCATGACCCTTGAACAGCTCCGCGCCACGCACGAGACGGGCGGCCTTGCCGCCGTCACGCTCGAAGCGCACGGGAAAGGCTTCTACCTCGTGGCCGATTCCCGCTCGGGCGGGCGCGTGGTGCTGGTGCGCTACTCCGACCGCAAGCCGCGCCTGTTCGTTGAGCCGGGCACGGCCTTGAAGCTGCTGCGCGAAATCGGCTTCGGCACGGCCAAGGTGAACATGGCCGGCTGGCAACCCGACCAACAACAGGCCGACGTGTAGCGGCCGAGGGGGTACAGATGAAAACGCTTCGCCTCGCCATCCTGCCGCTGCTGCTGGCCGCCCTGGGCGGCTGCGCGAGCGGCCCCTACTACTACGGCGGCACGAGCTACCGCATGCACAACATCGGCGGCCTGCCGGTGTCCGGCTCGCTTGGTGTTCACGTCACGCCGGGCGGCCTGATGGTGTCGCCGAACATCGTCGTAAGCCCTAGCTTCGTGGACTGGAAGAAATGAACCTCAAAACCTCGGAACAGCTCGCAGCCGGCCTAGCCAATTCGTACATGGGGGGCACCGAGCAATGAAGACCTTCGCACGCTGGCTGCGCCGCAACATGCTGGTGCCCCTGCTGCTTGTCCTGGGGGCCGGCGCAGCCGCCACGATCTACCAGTCGATGGAAATCGACGCCCTGGGCTATCGCCAGTTGCAGAACGCCTACAAGACCGGCTCCAGCGCCTTCCAGGCGCGTGTCGCCGAGGCGATGCAGAACGGCACCGTGAGCCGTTGGGAACGCACCGCCCTGCTGCGGCAGTATTGGAGCGATAGCCGCGCCCTTGCGGTTGAGCTTGAAGTCGGAGAAATCGCCGCCGAGCGGCAGGCGCTGGCCGCACTGGTCGGCGGACAGGAGGGGCATTCATGAGCAGAAAACCGACAACGACAGGGCGAACACGCGCCGCGCCGCCGTTCAATGAAACGGACTACCGCGATGCGCTCATGCGCGCAGGCATGAGCGAAGAAGACGCGGCCAGCCTCGCCCGACGCACGGCCGAGGCCCGCAAGGCATCGGCCGACGCTGCCGCGCCGGCCTCGGAACTCCTGGGCCTACCGTCCCCGGCCGACGAAGCGGCCTTCGAGTCCAGCGCGGCGGCCGGCAGCGCACCCGCGAAGAAGCTCGCGCGCACAGCGAAGGAGAAGCCGATTCGCGCCGTCTTCGACTACCGCAACGGCAAGATTCCCGAGCGCGTGCGCGACCTGATCGAAGCCCACCTTGCCATCGAGCGCGAGGACGCCAAGAGCGCCGGCACGCTAGGCTTCATGACTCGCGCGCTCGCCATCGCCACGCTGCCGCACAGGCGGCAGGACGAATACCGCTTCGTTCGCAAGAACGGCGACTTCGTGCTCACGATGATGACGGCCCACCCCGAAGGGCTTCCCTTCGGGACGGTGCCGCGCATGCTGCTGACCTGGGTTTGCACGGAAGCCGTGCAAACCGGCGAGCGCGTCTTGCACCTGGGCAATTCGCTAGCCGAGTACCTGGACGAGCTGGGCATGCACAGCTCGGGCGGCAAGCGCGGAGACATCACGCGCCTGAAACACGCCATGACGACGCTTTTCAGCGCCGTCATTTCGTGCCACTACGAGGGGGCCGATTCGTGGGCCTTGTCCAACGTCCTGCTGGCTGATCGCGTCGAGTGGTGGCAACCGCAGAACCCCGAGCAGGCCGGGCAATGGCAATCGAATCTCCAGCTTTCCGAACCGTTCTTCAAGGAGTGCATCGAGCACCCCTTGCCGGTTGACGTTCGCGCGATGCGCTCGCTCGGAAAGTCGCCCCTGGCGCTGGACATCTATGTGTGGCTGTCGCACCGCATGAGCTACTTGTCGCGCCGCACGACCATTCCCTGGGTGTCGCTCGCCGGCCAGTTCGGTGCCGGCTACGCGATGGACGAACAGGGCTTGCGCGACTTCAAGCGCGCCTTCCTGCGCGAGTTGAAGCATGTGATGGTGGTCTATCCCGAGGCGAAAGTCGCCGATTCGCCGAACGGGCTTGTGCTGTACCCAAGCCCGCCGCATGTGCCGTTCAGCAGCGCGCCGAAGCAGCGCCGGCTTCCGCTATGAAACGCCGCCAGTTCCTGGCCGCGCTGGCCTGCGCCTGCACGCTCGGCTTCGCCTCGGCCGCGCGGGCCGACTTCGCCGGCCCGGTGATCGCCATCCTTGACGGCGACACCATCGACGTGCTGATCGACCGCCAGCCCGTGCGCGTGCGCCTCGCGCAGATCGACGCGCCCGAGAAGCGGCAAGCCTTCGGCACCCGCTCCCGTCAGGCGCTTTCCTCGCTGGTCTTCCGCCAGTCCGTCACCGTCGCCGATGCCGGCCGCGACCGCTACGGCCGCGTGCTCGGCACCGTCTATGTCTCCGGCGTCAACGTCAACGCCGAAATGGTTCGCCAGGGCATGGCCTGGGTGTATCGCCAATACGCGACCGACCGAAGCCTGTTCGCGCTGGAGGACGAAGCACGCGCCGGCCGGCGCGGCTTGTGGGCCGACCCGTCGCCGGTTCCGCCGTGGCAGTTTCGGCATCGTCAACACGAATAAGGTATCGGTATGTCAGAGCGCATCAATCCAGATTTTTACACCGTCAAACATGCTCCGCTCGGTGAGCTTATGAGCATGGAAAAGACGGACATCGTTCAGATGGAGCTAAAGCGCCGAGCGGCCGAGGCGCTGCAACAGGCTTACGCGCTTTATCTGAATGCCTTCGGCGATGCTGCGGCCGGGCAGTTTTCCGACGATGCCGGGCGGCTGGTTCGTCACGAATAGAACCAGGACATTACTCACCCCGGCATAGCCGGGGCCGGGCTTTCGTGCTTCGCATCGAGCCTGCGCACTTCGCGCTTGTCTCGACCCCTTCGGGCGTCAATCCCTTTCGGACGCGCTTTGCGGTTCGGGTTTGGATTGCTTGCTCTCTTTCAGGTTATCACGCCGTTCTCGGCGTCAAGGGCTGCGCGTTCCGCTTGCGGCCTGCCGGCCGTTCCACCCCTGACGCCTGCGCTGCGGCGTGCTGCCTTCGGTCGCAAAGGGCAATCCCGCCCTACGTTCAACCGGAGGTTTCACATGGTTCAGATGAAGCTGTCTTTCGACAACATCAACAGCGACGAGTCGCTGTATGTCCGAGACGCTGACGGCGTATATCAGGTTGCCACCGCCGCCCAGGTTCTGGCGGGCGCTCGCAAGGCCGCCGACTCGCTGGCCCTTCCGGGCCAACAATTCAGCAGCCCGCAGGCAGTCAAGGACTTCCTGGTCGCCAAGCTGGCGGGCATCGAACACGAAGTGTTCGGCGTCATTTTCACCGACAGCCAACATCGGCTGATCGCCTACAAAGAGATGTTCAGCGGCACCATTGATGCCGCGTCCGTGTATCCACGGGAAATCGTGAAAACCGCCTTGCGGCTGAACGCTTCCGCGCTCATTTTCACTCACAACCACCCGAGTGGCATCGCTTCACCTAGCGAAGCTGATAAGCGCCTAACGGCCCGGCTCAAAGAGGCGTTGAGCCTTATAGACACGCGCGTGCTCGACCACATCATTGTGGCCGGCTCCAGCACGCTATCGTTCGCCGAACACGGCCTTCTATGAAGAATGGGGCTTTGCCCCATTCCTTCAACGTGCGGTAATGCCCAATGGCGACAGGCCCGCGCGATCGAGGCGCTGCGGCTGTCACCAAACCCGTGCAATTTCGCCGCCAGCGACCTACATCGGCCAATCGGCCGACCCTGGCGGGTTCCTGCCCACATACCCACCGCCCTGCTGCGGGAGTAGTAGGCACCCTTCGCGGGCCGTGGGTATGTGGACAGCACGCAAAAGCCGGCCACTGGCGACACAGCGGCCGACCAGGCACGCGGCCGATGTCACCATCGGCCAGTCTGGTGACGAGCAGATTCGGCGTCGAAGACGCCCTTTCCCCCACCCTGCCCAGGGCAGGAAGGGGGCGGTGTG
>BTVR01000005.1:0-20557 GCA_045864775.1 Pseudomonadota bacterium | reverse complement strand
CAGGACTGAACAAGCCTTAACCCCCAACCCGCTCCGGCGGGTTTTTTGTTGCCGGTCGCAAAGCCGCCTAAGAATCCGGCAAACCGGATAACCATGTCCCGCGCGCTTGCTTCAATGCGCGCATGTACTCAGCCGAAGAAATCGCCCGCCGCCGCTTGGTGGAATTCATCGCCCTGGAAAAAGGCCGGGGCGAGATATGGGCCGCCGGCACGATTCAGCGCGTGACCTTTGACGACCTGCTCGATCTGGTGCAGGCGGTCGAGATGGTCATGCTCAAGCTGACCGGCAAGGTGCTCAACCCCAAGCTGCGCCCGCGCATCGCCAGCCGTGCCGGCCTTGCCTGCGATGTCCTGCTGGCGGGCGGCGCGGAACTCTACGACGGCAGCCAGGGCGATGCGCCGCAGGGCGTTGGGCATTGGTATCTGCGCGTCGAGATCGACGGCAGCCGCTGGGATGTCTGGTTTGCCCGCCTCGACGAACTCATCAAGTGCCTCTACGCCATCGTGCGCGAGGCGCAGGCGGATCAATTCATTCCGCAGATCGCCGTCACCGTGCCAGGAGTCGCCGGTCATGCCTGAAGCCGCCTCCGAACTCGCTCCCGCCGAAATGTATCACCGCGTCTTTGTCGGCCATGCCGAGGGCGCCAAGGTGCTCGAAGACCTCGTCGGGCGCTTCCATGACCGCCCGATCCATGTGGCCGGCGGCATCGAAGGGCAGCGCGAGACGGAAAAACGCGCAGCGCAGAAGGAAGTCGTGGGTTTCATCCTGCGCCGCATCGGTTCGATCAACCAGAAGGAGGATAACGAGAAATGAGCAAGCTACTGGAAAGGATGTTGGGCCGGGTGCTGATGGATCAGGCTGGCGCCGAGGGCGGCGGGGCGGGTGGTGGTGCCGCTGCTGGCGATCCTGCCGGGGCTGAAGCCGGAGCGGCCGGCGAGAAGTCGCTGATGGAAGCCATCGCCAGCGGCGAGGAAGACGACGCAGGCGGCGACAAGGGCGCGGCCGGGGCAGAGGGCGCCGGTGAGGCCGACACGCCCGAGAAGCGCGCCCTGCAGGCCAGCGAGAAGGACATCCGCCGCCCGAAGTCGGTCCCGGCAAAGTTCTGGAATGCCGAGACTGGGGAAGTCAATTTCGAAGCCTGGTCGAAGTCGACCAGCGAACTGGAAGGGCGCATGCGCGACGTGGGCCTGCCGCCGAAGACCGCCGACGAATACAAGTTCGAGGCGCCGGCCGCCTTCAAGGAAATGGGCATCGACGCCGACCCGGCCCTGACCAAGCAATTCCGCGATGCCGCGCTGGAGGCCGGCTTGACGCAGAAGCAGTACGAATTCGTCATGAATCAGTACTACTCGAACATCGGCAACCTGGTCGAGTCCGCCGAGGGCTTCGGGCGCGAGGGCGCGAAGAAGGCGCTGATGGATTTCTACAAGACCGAAGACGGCATGAAGGAAGCCGTGACGGCCGCCTTCAACACCTTCGCGGCCTATGCCGACGAAGACGAAATGAAGCAGATCAACCGCATCGGCAACAACCCGTATTTCATCCGCATCCTGGCCAAGATCAACCGGGAGATGACGGAGGATCCGCAATTGGATACCGGCGGCGCGGTGAGCGAACAGAGCATCGAGGAACTGATGGCGAAGGGTTCGCCCTATTGGGACGCCAGCCATCCGCAACACAAGTCGGTGAAGGCCAAGGTCACGGCCTTCCACGAACGGCAGGCGCGCACGGCACAACGCAAGCGCGCGGCGTAATACCCGCCACAGGGCGCCGAACAACCCGCAATGCGGGCGGCGCCTGGCGGCAAGCGAACGGGGACAAACCGGCACGGCCGGCCCCCAGCCCATGCAGCGCAGGGCTTGAAACCGCGCAGCAAGGCAGCACCGGCCCACCGGCCACTGGCTAATGGTGGAACAACCGAAAAAGGCGCATCACTTTTTAACTTTTTTGGAGAACCATCATGAGCTTTCAAGTAACCGAAGCATTCGTGCAGCAGTTCAGCGCGAATTTCCAGCACCTGGCCCAGCAGACGGAAAGCCGTTTCCAGGGCGCGGTGCGTGTCGAGGCCGGCATCGTCGGCGACTCGAAGAAGATCAACCGGATCGGCGCCACTGCTGCCATGAAGAAGACGACTCGCCACGGCGATACGCCGCTGATCGAGACGCCGCATTCGACCCGCTGGATCGACCTCGAAGATTACGAGTGGGCCGATCTTGTCGACGAACTCGACAAGAAGAAGATGCTGGCCGACCCGACCAGCGACTACCTCAAGGCAGGGGTGGCCGCCATGAACCGCGCCAAGGATGACGCGATCTACGCAGCCGCTCGCGGCAATGCGCGGTCGAGCACCGGCAGCGTGGCGCTTCCCGTCGGGCAGAAGATCGCCGTGGGTGGCACCGGACTCACCAAGGCCAAGATCATCCAGGCCAAGAAGATGTTTCGCGCCAACGAGGCCGACGAGGAAAACGGCGAGGAGTTGTATTTCGCCTACGGCAACGAGCAGATGGAGGATGTCCTTAACGACACCACCTTGACCAGCGCCGACTACATGGCCGTGCAGATGATCCAGGAAGGCAACATGGCCAAAAAGTGGATGGGCTTCAAGTGGATCCCGTCCGAGCGCATGACCAAGGTGTCGGCGGATCGCTTCTGCATCGCCTGGGCGAAGTCCGGCATGGCGCTGGGTGTCGGTGCCGAGATCATGACGCGCTTGACCGAGCGCGCCGACAAGTCCTATGCGATGCAGCCGTACGCACGCATGAGCATTGGCGGCGCACGGATCGAGGACGCCAAGGTCATCGAAATCGCCTGCCAGGAATAACGGGCGCCTAACAACCCTTTTTCAGGAGAAACATCATGGCTGTAGTGAACACAAAAAGCACCAGCATCACCAACCTGGATGCCGGCGACCTCAACCCGAACTACAAATCGCGCGGCGCGCTGCGCGAGGCGGTCGATACGGTGGAAGCCGTCTCTGGCGATTCCATCGGCTCGACCTACCGCATGTTCCGCGTGTGGTCCGGCTGGCGCGTCTCGGACATCATCCTCGATTGCGACGCAATCACGACCTGCGCTGCGGACATCGGCATTTACAAGAATGCCGGCGACGGCGGCGCGGTGGTCGACGCTGACTTCTTCGCTTCGGCGCAGTCCCTGGCCACGGCGTTGAACAGTCAGAACGTGACCAACGAGTCGGGGGTGGTGGACATCGCCAACAAAGGCAAGCGCCTGTGGGAACAGTTGGGCCTGACGGCCGACCCTGGCCTCTGGTACGACGTAGTCGTCACCCTCACGGCGGCGGCCGGCTCGGCTGGCACCGTGACGCTGCGGGGGCGGTTCGCCGAGTGATCGAGCGGGGCCTGCCCGCGGAGCGGTTTCCCTCCTTTCGCCGCGTTGATGCGGGCAGGTTTCCGGCGGTCGCTTCGGTGGCCGCCAGCTTTTTACAGGGGTAGCGCATGGCAACCAGCAAAGTCCAGATAGCATCCAATGCCCTGCTGTTGCTGGGCGACAACCCCATCAACAGCTTCGACGAAGACAGCGACCGGGCGCGGCTGGCATCCAACCTGTGGGACAACGCCCGGCAGGCCATCCTGCGCCGCCATCCGTGGAACTGTGCCACCAAGCGCGTGGCCCTGGCGCCGGATTCGACCGCGCCGGCCTACGATTGGGCCTATCAGTTTCCATTGCCCGGCGACTGGCTGCGCACCCTCTACGTCGGCCAGGCGGGCGCGCCCGACCCCTACAAGATCGAGGGGCGGATGATCCTCTCGGATGCCAACCCGCTGTACCTGGAATACATCTGCGACAACGAAGACGTTGCAAGCTGGGATGCCATGCTGGCCGAGGCGATGCAGCGTTACATGGCCTTTTCGATGGCCTACCCGATCACCAAGAGCAACACGACGCGGGATTCCATGTACAAGGAAATGGAACTGCTGTTCCGTGACGCCCGGGCGGTCGATGGGCAGGAGAACCCGCCCGAGGATGCCGGCGACTATCCGTTGATCCAGGTCCGCCGCTGATGGCAAAGGTAACGCACATCCAGACCAACTGTACGGCGGGGGAGATTTCCCCGCGCCTGCTTGGCCGTGTCGATGTGCAAAAGTACAACAACGGGCTGCGCACCTGCTTGAACGGCTATCCGCTGGTGCATGGCGGGGCGAAGCGGCGGGGCGGGCTGCGCTTTGCGGCTGCGGCCAAGCAAGCCCTGAAGCAGACGCGGCTGGTGCCCTTCATCTTCAACCGCGACCAGGCATTCATCGTGGAATTCGGCGACGGCTATGCGCGCTTCTACACGGCAGCCGGTGCCAGGGTCGAAGACCCGCCCGCCACGCCGGTCGAAGTCGCCTCGCCCTACCTGGAAGCCGATCTTGACGATCTGCATTATGTGCAGGGCGCCGACACGATGTTCCTGTTTCATCCCAGCTATCAGCCGCGCAAGCTGGTGCGCTACAGCAATACCGTCTGGAAATTGAGCGTGGCATCGTGGATCGTGCCGCCCTCGGAGGAAAATGGCGTCAAGCCGGCCACGCAACTGACCCTGTCGCTGCTTACCGTCGGCACCGGGCGCACGGCCACGGCGGCAGCGGCCTGCTTCGAGGCGTCGGACGTGGGCCGGCAGATCACCAACGGGGCGGGGCTGGCCACCATCACCGGCTACACGTCGACGACGGTTGTCACCGTGACGATCGTCGATGCCTTTGCCGCCAGCCCGATCGCTTCCGGGCAATGGACGCTGACCGAGTCGCCGAAGACCTCCCTGACGCCCTCGGCCAAGGAACCCATCGGCGCGGCCTGCACCTTGACGGCGGGCGCTGCGGCCTTCAAGAACAGCGCCCAGGTATCCGACGTCGGCCGTTTCGTCGAGATCAATGACGGCCTGGTCGAGATCACCGGCTTCACCAGCTCAACCATCGTAACCGGCATCATCCGTACCGTGCTGTCCGTGACCAATGCAGCGCAGTCGGAAGGCTGGGCCTTGCGTTCCGCCGTCTGGAATGACGTGGATGGCTACCCGCGCGCCGGGACGCTGTTCGAGCAGCGCCTGATCGCCGCCGGCTCGCCGGCCTACCCGAACACGCTATGGGGCACCAAGACCGGCCAGTATGCCAACTTCGCCGACGGCACGGCGGACGATGACGGGTTTTCCTTCACGATTGCCAGCGACCAGGTCAATCCGGTCGAGCACCTGGCGTCAACCCGGGTGCTGTTGCCGCTGACCTACGGCGGCGAATTCTCCATGACCGGCGGCGTCGAAAAGCCGCTGTCGCCGACGAACGTACAGATCAAGAGCCAAACCGTCTATGGCGCCGACGTGACGCGCCCGGTGCGTGTCGGTTCGGAAGTGGTTTTCGTGCAGCGTGGCGGGCGGAAGATTCGCGCCTTGGGCTACCGGGTGGATTCCGACAGCTTCAACGCACCGGACATTTCCGTGCTCGCCGAGCACATCACCGAGGGCGGCATACTGGAAATGGCCTTCTCGCAGGAGCCGGATTCTGTCGTCTGGATGGTGCGCGGCGACGGGGCGGGCGTCACCATGACCATCGACCGCGATCAGGACGTCATCGGCTTCGCGCGGCAGATCACCGTTGGGCAGTTCGAGTCGTTCGCCTCCGTGCCGTATGGCGGGCAGGACAGGATATTTGCCGTCGTGGTGCGCGAGATCAACGGCGCGACGGTGCGCTACATCGAGTACATCGACAACACCCTGAACACCGACTGCGCCATCACCGGGGCATCCGGGCCGGGCACGGACACCTGGAGCGGGCTGGATCACCTGGAAGGCGAGACGGTCGATTGCGTGGCCGACGGCATCGTCATGCCGCAGCAGGTGGTGACGGGCGGGGCGATCACCATCCCGCGCGTATCCAACAATGTGGAAATCGGCCTGCACTACGAAACCGAGATCGAGCCGCTGATGCCGAGCATTCCAGGCATGCCGGCCGGCGGGCAGGGTGACGCGACCAGCGTCAGCGAGATCATCGTGCGCCTGCATGAGACCATCGGCGCCGAAGTCGCCGGCCAGCAGATACCGTTCCGCAGGTTTGGCGACGGCATCTTTGACCAGCCGGTTGCGCCCTTTACCGGCGACAAGCGCGTCAGCAAATTGGGGTGGGCGCGCGGGGAGATCGACTGCCCCATCGCCCAGCGCCAGCCGCTGCCGTTCCAACTGCTGGCCATCATCTACAAGATCACGGTGAACCCCTCATGATCCGGCCCGCCACGCCCGACGATCTGCCGCGCCTGCTGGAATTGGGGGCGGCGATGCATGCGGAGAGCCGCTTTCGCACCGTGGCATTCAGCCGCGGGAAGGTGGAAAAGCTGCTGGGCAACCTGATGCAGGGCGCCGGCTGCGTGCTGGTGGCCGAACGCGACGGGGAGATCATCGGCGGCTTTGCCGGGGGCATGACGCCTTACTACTTTTCCGAGGAACTGATGGCGACCGATCTGGCGCTGTTCGTCAGCAGCGACCGGCGCGGCGGCATTGCAGCCGCGGCCTTGATTCGTAGCTTCATCGAATGGGCGCATGAGCACGGAGCGCGCGAAGTGCTGCTCGGCACGAACTTTGGCGAGGATTCGCCCGCCAATGCGCTTTACCGGCGTATCGGGCTGCAGCAAGTGGGAAACCTGTTTTCGAGTGGGGTGATCTGATGTGCACAGGACTTGAGATTCTGCAGGTGGTTGGCACCGTCGTTTCTGCCGTCGGCCAGATGAGCAGGGGCAGCCAGCAGCAGGATTGGGCGGAATGGCAGGCCGAGCAATCCCGCGCCGATGCCCAGGCCGCACGCGAGGAAGGCGAGGTGCGGGCGGAGAGGGTGCGCAAGCTGGGCAGGCGCCAGCAATCCGAAGCGCGCGCCGCCCTGGCTGCATCCGGCGTGGAAACCGGCGCCGGCACGGCGATTGTGATTGACCGGCAGATCGGGCGCGATGCGGAAGCCGATGCGCAACAGGAGGAACTGGCCGGCCAGCGCAGGGGGCAGCGGTACGAGCAGGACGCCGACGCCAGCCAGATACAGGGGCGCAACGCCATGACGGGCAGCCTGTTGTCGGCAGGGGGATCGCTGGCAACGGGATGGCGCCCTAGCCGTGTACGCGTGAATTCCATCGACAACGGGCCTTACTACGACCCATGAGAATACCTACTGGAAATTTCGGCATGACCGTGGCGCCGACCGCGCCGACGACACAGCGCGGACACGGCCCGCTGGTGGGCGATGCCCTGGTGCAGACCGGGCACATGCTCTCGGTCGAGGCGCGGCAGTTGGAAGCCGAGGAAAAGCAGCGCCTGCGCGAGGAAGAAGCCAAGCGCAAGGAGGCCGCGCGCATACAGGCCAATCTGGTCATGGCGCAGACGAAGAACAGTCTGGCCGAACTGAACGACGAGATGGAAACCGGGCTGACCGATGGCACGCTCGACAAGGCTGCCGCGCTCAAGACCCACGAAGAACGCTCGAAGAAGCTGATGGAGGGCGCCATCAAGGGCGTGGCGCCGGACTTTCAGGATCAGGTCAACGCCTTCTTGACGGACGACATGGGCCGTTCGCAGCGGGGTATGCGCAAGCTGGTTGCCGCGCGTGATCAGCAGGACATCCAGGCCGGCATCGTCGGCTACATGGAGCAGATGCAGCGGTACGCCGGGCGCGGCGAGGCCGAGCGGCAGGAGGCCATGCGCAACGTCGAAGCCTTCCTGCAGACGGCCGGGCCGCAGGCTGGCATGAAGGCGGGCGATATCGCCAGGCAGGCGAATGCCTTCAAGGAGGGCGTCACTTACACCTGGCTGGACAAGGTGATCTCGCAAAACGCCCGCAGCGGCAAGGCGCTGGCGCAGATCCAGAAGGACATCGCAGAGGACAAGTTCCCGGAACTCGACCCGCAAAAGCGCACCTTCCTGGAAAACAAGATCATGGCGCGGCAGCAGCACCTGTCGCACCAGGCGGAAGTCGCCGAGCGGCGCCGCATGACTCAACTGGAAAAAGGCGAACGCCGCCTGTCCTGGTACGTCGAGAACGGCCGCGACATCCCGGCCGCTGAACTGGCCGCCTTCGAGAAGGCCAGCAAGGGCACGCCTTACGAGGCATCGGTGCAGATGATCCTGTCCGAGCAGAAGGCCATCGGGGAATTGATCCGGCTCACCCCGGCGCAGCAGGTGGCCAAGGTGAAGGAACTCGAAGCCAGCTATGGGGCATCGCCGAGCCGCGAGCAGATCATGCACGTCGAGAAGGTGAAACGCTTCACGAACAACTCGATCAAGCTGCTCAACGAATCGCCGATGGAGTATGCCGTCGCCCGCGATGGCGCCGTGGTGCCGCCGCTCGACATGGCCAAGCCGCAGGAATGGGCATCAAACCTGACAACCCGCGCCGGCATCCTGCGCGAAATGAGTGACCGTACCGGAGTGGCGCCGAAAGGGCTGTTTCCGCAGGAAGCCGCCGCCCTGGCCAACGTGCTCAAGGAAGGCACGGTCGAGCAGAAGCGCGGTGTGCTGCAGCAGTTGCGGCAGGGCTTTGGCGACGACAAGGTGTTCCGCGCCACCATGCAGCAGATCGCGCCCGACAATCCCGTTGCCGCGGCGGCCGGCATCGCTGCCGCCAGAGGGCTGGAATCCACGCAAGACCGCAGCGTCGCCGACCTGATCCTGCGCGGGCAGGAGATATTGAACCCGAACAAAAAGGAGGACGGCAAGCCGGCCAAGGGTGGTTTGCTGCAGATGCCAGATGAAAAACTGCTGATGCAGGACTTTTCCAGCTACGAGCGCGGCGCCTTCGCCGGTAAGGAGCAGGCCAGGAATGTCTTCTATCAGTCGGCGAAAGCCATCTATGCCGCCAAGTCCGTCGAGGAAGGCGATTATTCCGGGGTGATCAATTCCCGTCGCTGGGATTCGGCGATGGAACTGGCGACCGGCGGCATCGAGAAATACAAGGGCCGCGCCATTGTCATGCCCTACGGCGTGAAGTATGGCGACTTCAAGGACGGATTGAAAGAACGTGTATCCAAGGCCGTTGCCGGCGGCAATCTCGACCCTTCCTTCACGCCCGAGAAGTTGCGCGACTTGCCGCTTGAGAACGTCGGAGACGGCCGTTATGTCTTTCGTGTCGGGGATGGCCTGGTGGTGGACAAGAAGGGCCGCCCGCTGGTGATCGACTTCAATCAGCCATGAGCTTCGAACTGTACGGCGAAGAAACGGCAGCGCGAATCAACACGCTGCGCCCGACCGACAAGGCCGAGGCGGGGCTGTTCGAAGGAACCGGCCGCATGGTCATGCAGGGCTTTGCCAAGACCGGCCGCGCCCTGAGTCTGGCTGCCGCGCCGCTGGCGATGGCTTTCGAGAAGTCGCCCAACTCGATCGAACTGCAGGACAGCTACTTCAAGAAGCGCGAGGAAGTCTTTCAGGGTGCCGTCGATCACTGGACACCAAAGCCGAACGAGATCGGCGCGGCTGCCGAGGTTGTCGGGCCGCTGCTCTCCATGATCCCGCAGGTGTTCGCCTCGCCAGCCCTGGCCATCGCCTCGACGCAACTCTCCACCGCCGAGGATCTGGTGCGCAAGGGGGTGGATACCACCAAGGCGCAGCAAGTGGGCGCGGTACAGGCCGCCGGGTTGGCCTTGGGCATATGGGTGCCGATCTTCGGCCGCACCCTTGCCGAACGGGTACTGGCCGGCGGCGTCGGCTTCAACGTGGCGCAGGGCGCGGCCATGCGCGCAGCCTCTGGCGAACTGCTCGAAGGTACGCCCGCTGCTGGCGACTTCAAGACGCTGGACGCGACCGCCCTGACGCTGGATGTCCTGCTCGGGGCCGCTTTCGGCGGACTGGCGCACATTCACCCCGGCATGCGCGCAGAGGGCGAGGCGTGGCAGAGGCGCATCAGCGACATGGTGAGCCGCTTGAAGCCATCCGAAGTGGACGCCCTGGTGGCCTTGAAGGCCGGCGAGCACTTGAACGTCGACAGCATGCCGGGCAAGCCGGTCGATCTGGTCGATACCGATGCCCATGTGCAGCGCATCCGGCAGGCGCTTGACGATCTGGCGAACGACCGGCCGGTGAGCGTGGAGGACATGCCGGCGGGGCGGTTTGAGGCGGATGAGGCGCGGGCGGCGGAGGCCGAGGCAAACATAAAAGCGATGCTTGGCGATGATGTCCTGAGTTACAGTAAGACCGCTGATGAGTTGGCGAACACTCTTGAACAGATGGGGTTGAATGTTGCCCGTGAAGGTTCCGGCGCTTCATTGTCAGAATATGTCAGCGTGGATTTAGCTGACGGCGGAACGCTGAAGATTAGGGTATCAAATCACGAGTTGCCCTACTATTACATCGGAAGCAGGGCAGATTATGAGGTAGGCGTATCAGACACCGATCTGCGTGCTGGGCATGTTGGTGGCGATTGGATTGATGCTGCGGCATGGGTTGCTGAGAAAACAGAAACGAAACTGCCGCTAGAGTTGCAGAACATCATTGATGTCAGACAGGCAAAAACTGACGCCATTGCAAAACAACAGGAAGACGCCAGGGCGAGAGCCATTGAACAACGTCAGCAGCAAGTTGTCGCGCTGGCTTCATTCTCCGAATGGCTTAACAAGTTGCCTGAAGGAGCAATCCTCAAGCAAGCAAGGAAGGATTCTCGGCGCCTGAATGCCTTCATTGATGGAAAAATTGTTGCTTCTTTCGATAAGCCGTATGGTTTTCCGAAAGTCGAGCAGACCATTGAGCAAGCCACGGAGTTTGTGAAGAGAAACACCACCGCCGCGAACAGCCGCGAACTCGGTTCGCAAGCCACAGAAGGTGCCGGGATGCAGGAGCGGGCGGTGAGAGCCGATGAATCCGGGTCGCCGGAACCTGCACAGTCTGATATTGCGGCCGGTGGCAAGGCGGATAGTGCCGGTGCTGGAATCGCAAGTCAAGACCCCCTCGCTGCGGCAGCGCAACGATTCGCCGCAGACAATCCCGACCTTTTGATCAACCTCGGCAAGCATGCCGACGGCTCCGACGTTGTAAGCACCGCCCGGGAATACCTCGAAGCCGCCGATGACATCGTGCGGCAGGCGAACGACGACGCGCGCCTGTTCGATGTCGCTGCCGGTTGCCTGCTGGGGGGTGGCCGATGAGCTACCGCGACTGCATTCTCAGGGTGGCGCAAGCCGCCGGCCGCGAACTGTCCGAGAAAGAAATCGCCAGTATCTTCGAACGTGTGCACAAGGCCGCGCTGGACATCAAGGCCGGGCGTACGGAAGCCAGGACCGGCGATATGTTCGATGATGTCGTGCGGCAGGCAGCACAGCGCGCCGCCGACGAACTGATCCACGAAGCCGCAGTCAAGCAGCGCCAGGCGCAATTGCAGGTGGCCAAGCTGGGTGCACGCATGGGTGACGCCGAGGCCATGCGCGCCGCCGGCATTGCGCCATTGGAAGCTGTCGAGCGCACCATCCGCCGCAGCTATGACGGGCAGACCAATATCGAGAGCATGGAGCAGCGTGTCGCCGGGCATAAAGCCTATTTCGGGCGGCGACTGGTCGAGACATGGACGGCGCTCGGGGATGATTTCCTCGGCTTCTTCCAGAACAAGGAAAAACTGCATGCCTTGGTGCGCGAGTTGCGCGGCGAAGACAGCGGGGATGCGCTGGCAAGGAAGGGCGCGGAAGCCTTCCGCAACACAGCAGAGGAAGCGCGTCAGGTGTTCAACCAGGCGGGCGGCGACGTGGGCAAGCTGGACGATTGGGGCATGCCGCAGCACCATTCGCAGTTGCGCGTCGCCCAAGCCGGGCGGGATGCCTGGGTCGAAACCGTGCTGCCCATGCTCGACCGGGGCCGCTACGCCGACGACATCGGTAGATCGTGGGATGACGCCAGGCTGCGCGAATTCCTCGGCAAGGCATGGGACACCATCGCCACCAATGGCCACGCCAACAGCGAACCGGGGCAGTATGCCGGCGCCGGCAAGCGGGCGAACCGCCATGCGGAAAGCCGGCAGATCCATTTCAAGGATGCTGACAGCGTCATCAACTACTGGCAAGCCTTCGGGGAGCGCACCGCCGCCGACATCCTGATCGGCCATGTCGACACGATGGCGCGCGACATCGCCTTCCTGGAGCACTTCGGGCCGAACCCGGACATCACCTACCGCACCATGCGCGATGCCGCGTTGAAAGCCGCCACGGTGGTCGATCCGGTCAAGACGGCCAGCCTCGAGGGGCGCGCGCATAAGCTGGACCTGCTCTACGACTACGCCGCCGGACGTACCAAGCCGACCGCCAATGCCGCCGTTTCCGGCACCGCCGATGCCATCGCGCAACTGAACGTCGCCGGCAAGCTGGGCGGGGCGATGTGGGCCTCGCTGTTTGGCGACAAGGTGCTGATGGAAACCGTCTCCCACCTGAACAACCTGCCCTTGCTGCAACGCTGGCGCACCGAACTGGCCACGCTCAACCCGACCAACTCCGCAGACCGGCGCTTGCTGCAACAGCAGGGGTTGATGCTGGAAGGTGTCCGGGGCGGCCTGAATCGCTTTTACGAAGGGCTGGGGCAGACCGGCCTGACCGGCAAGCTGGCCAATGCCGTCATGCGCGTCTCAGGCATGAACGCCATCAACGAGATGCGCAAGGGCGCTTTCGGGGCCTCGCTGTTCTCGGCCATTGGCAACGAGATCGCCGCCGGCAAGAGCTTCAAGGATTTGGCCGACAGCGACATCCGCACCCTGAAGCATTACGGCATCACGGCGGACGATTGGGCGATCTGGCAAAAGGCCAAGCTGCAGGATCTGGGCCACGGCAATACCACGGCATTGACGCCGGACGCGATAGCCGGCATCGAGGGCATTGACGCCGCGGCCAAGCGCAACGCAATGGTCAAACTGCTCGGCGCAGTCAATACAGAAGCCGATTTCGCCATCGTCACGCCGGGCTGGAAGGAGCGCGCGCAGTTCTATGGCGATCTGCAGCGCGGCACGGTGAAGGGGGAAATCGCTCGATCGGCGCTGCAGTTCAAGTCATTCCCCTGGGCGCAGTTTCAGCGAATGATGGATGCCGTCGCCAACAAGGAAGGCTATGTCGGCAAGTCCGCCATGACGGCTTCGCTCATTATCTGCTCGACCGTGGCGGGGGCGATGATCATGCAGGTGCGCGATATGTTGAGCGGCAAGGATCCGCGCGACATGACGGACTGGAAATTCTGGCCGGCGGCCTTCCTGCAGGGTGGCGCGCTGGGCATCTATGGCGACTTCATGTACGGCGCCTCGAATACCCGCTACGGCTCGGGGCCGGTCGAAGTGCTGGCCGGGCCGACCATCGGGCCGCTGCTGGAAATGGGCCTGGTGCAGCCGCTGCAGGCCGTCAAGAAGACGATGGAAGGCCGGGAAACCCACCTTGCTGCGCAGACACTGCAGGACGTGAAGGGCTTCATTCCGGGGAACAACCTCTGGTACACGAAGGCGGCAACCGATCACCTGATCATGCAGCAGGTGATGGAGCAGCTTTCACCCGGCTACCTGTCGAGCATCCGCAGCCAGACGCAAAGGGAATACGGGCAGGATTGGTGGTGGACGCCCGGACAGGCAGCGCCGGATCGTGCGCCTGACTTGAAAGCCGCCATAGGAGAATGAACATGACCATGAGCAAGGAACAGGAAGAAGCATTGCGCGCCATCCAGGACAAGGCGGTCGATCATGCCGTCGAGGAAATGAACGCCGCCGCCGAGTTGAGCATCGTCACCAAGGAAGACCGGGGTGATCGTTTCTGGCTGACCAAGATGGCCGAGAAGTCGCTTTCCGTCGCCGCCAAGGTGGAGACCTTCATCATCCTGCGCACGCGGGAAGGGCGCTTCAATCCGAACGAGGATGACGAGAAGGAAGCCGTTGACCGCATGATTGCGCGCGCGCGCGGCGAAGTCGCCAACATCATCGAGCGCGCCAAGACCGGCCCGCAACCCGACCCGCGCAAGGTCAAGGCGCGGGAGTGACATGGCCGAAAAGGCCAGCTACGCCGAATTCTTCCACCTGTGGGCAGAGCGGCAGGGGTGGGATGTCCCTGACTTTCACTACCTCATGGCGGACTGGCTGGAGCATCGCGGCGATCTGGCCGAACTGCTGGTGTTCCGCGGGGCGGCGAAATCCACGCACCTGGCCGTCTACAATGCCTGGCGCTACTACCGCGACCCGCAATACCGCATCCTGCACCAGGGCGACCAGGACGGCACGGCCTACAAGACGGCGCGCGACACAAAGCATGTCCTGCAGCGCCATCCGCTCACGCAGCACATGGGCGAGATCGAGGGGGAAATCTCCTTCTGGTGGGTGCCGGGGGCGACCGACCAGCGCAACCCGTCCATGCAGGCGGCTGGCATCATGAGCAACATCACGTCATCGCGGGCGGATGAAGTGCAGAATGACGACGTGGAAGTACCGCGCAACATCGCCACGCCGGAGGCGCGGGAGAAGCTGCGCTATCGCCTTGGAGAGCAAATCCACATCCTGGTGCCGGGCGGGCGGCGTCTGTTCGTCGGCACGCCGCACACGCACGACTCGATATACGACGAACAGGCGCGGCTGGGGGCTGATACCCTGCGCATCCCGCTGTTCCAGCATGAGCACCGCATCGACAACGCCACCAAGGCGCGCTACCGGCTGACTTTCGTGCCGGAGTATGTCTTCGCTGGCATCGGCGAGCATGCCGCGCTCTTGGTGGCAGGCAGGGATTACCGCGTCGATGGGCAGATGATCGAGTTCGCCAAGCCGCCCGGGCGCGCGCTCGACTGCTACGCCGGCTGCGCCTGGCCGGAACGCTTCACGCCTGCGGAAATGCAGAAGCGCCGCAAGCAATGCCGCACCCTGAACGAATGGGATAGCCAGTATCAGCTTCACAGCAAGCCGGTTTCCGAGGTGCGCCTGAATCCCGACCGGATCATCCGCTATGAGGTCGAGCCGGTCGTGCGCCGCGCCAATGGGGCGGTATCCATGTGGCTGGGCAAGGTGCGCATCGCCGGCATGGCCTGCCGCTGGGATCCGTCTTCTGGCAAGCTGAAAAGCGACGTGTCCGCCGTGGCGCTGGTGCTGCAGGATGAGCACGGCTGCCGCTACCTGCACCGCACGCCGAAGCTGCAGGGCGACGTGGCGGAATTCTCCGAGGATGGCAAGACCATCACCGGGGGACAGGTTTGGCAACTGTGCGACCTGGTCGAAGCCTTCGCCATCCCGCGCGTGGTGGTCGAGACAAACGGCATCGGCGCCTTTGCTCCTGCCGTCCTGAAAGCCTGCCTAAAGCAGCGCAAATTGCTGTGCGGGGTGAAGGAAGAACAGGCGCTGCTGAACAAGAACCGCCGCATCCTCGAAGCCTACGAGGGGCCGCTGTCTTCCGGCATGCTGTGGGCGCATGCAGAAGTGCTCGACGGGCCTTTCAGCAATCAGTTGCGCGACTTCAATCCTGCCGCAACAAATCAGCCGGACGACTACATCGACGCCGGGGCGGGGGCCATCACCGACACGCCGGAGCGCATCAAGGGAACGCCGAATGCGCAGGCGCAGGAAAAGGCCGGCGGCGACTGGCGCCCGAACGGGGGTGAATTCGAGGTCGAGCTAGAGTTCTAATCCGGCAAACCGGATATACACAAGCCCTGCGGATGGAAAACTAACGCGAATTCTCGCGGAGGTTTCCGTCATGCCTGTCACCGATCAGACGCCCGTCGATTCTTCCACCGGAAACGGCGTCACCACAGTCTTCCCCTACACCTTCAAGATCCTCGACGAGGCCGACATCCTGGTCACGGTCGATGGCGTCACCAAGATACTGATGACGGATTACAGCGTGAGCGGCGTCGGCAACGATGCAGGCGGAAACGTGACGTTTGTCGCAGCGCCCGCCAACGGTACAACGGTCGTGCGAACGCGAGACATGGGGTATGAACGGACGACGGACTATCAGGACAACGGCGATCTGCCGGCGAGCACGCTTGACGATGACATCGACCGCACGGTGATGTTGATTCAGCAGTTGCGGGCCGCGCTGCTGCGATCCGTGAAGCTGCCCGTCGGCACGACGGTCGAGCAGGTGCTGACGGAGTCGGCGGCGGCACGCGCCGACAAGATCATGGGCTTCGATTCGAGCGGCAATATTGTCGTGAAGGCCGCGGTGGATATTGATGTCACGCCCGTATCGGTGTTCATGGCGTCGGTGCTCGATGATACAACGTGGCAGGAGGCACTAAACACCCTCGGCTTCAAAAAAGGCGCCGACATCACAGCCGCCGCCACGACAGACCTCGGCACCGCCACCGGCAACACGGTAGACGTTACCCACTCCACCGGCACGACAGCAATCACCAGCCTCGGCGGCGCATCCCTGCAAGCGGGAACCGAGATCGAAACGCGCTTTGTCATCTCGGACGGCACGCTCACCCTCACGCATCACGCCACGAACCTGTATCTGGCAGGCGGCGCGAACATCACGCTGGCGAATGGTGACGTGATCCGCTGGCGCAAGATGCACTCGTCAAATGCCGAGTGGAAGATGGTCGGCGGGTGGCGTGCAGACGGTTCATCGTGGGCCGTGCCGCCATCCCAAGCCGAAGCCGAGGCGGGGACGGCTACCACGCCGAGGCCGTGGACTGCGGAGAGGGTAGCTCAAGCCATCGCCGCGCTAGGCGCATCAGGCAGCGCAACCCTCGGCACCGTAGTCGACACCTCGACCGGCGCGACCTCCTACACCGTCACCGGCCTGCCCTCGGGCGTGAAGAAAATCGCCTTCGCCTATGGCGGCATTTCGACCAACGGCACGGCTTCCGTGCAAATACGTGTCGGCCCGTCTGGCGGGGTGGTGAATTCTGGCTATGCGGGTGCGGTCTATGACGGCACCTCAGCGACCCTCAAAACAGACGGTTTCTACGTCGACAACTTCGGCGCTGCCGCTGCGGTAAGGCATGGCAGGGCGACTTTGCAACTCATAGACGCCGCGACAAATACATGGTCGTGGGAGAGTTCGGTGCTTTCGTCAGACTCCAACCGCGCCATGCGCTCGGGCGCGGGAACCATTTCCCTCGCCGGGGCGCTGGAGCGGTTCCAGATCATCGCCAATGGCACGGACACCTTCGACGCCGGAAAACTCAACATCCTCTACTGGACTTAACGAAAGGAAATCATGCTCACCCTAGAACAATGGGAAATCGAACGCGCCAGACTGGTCGCAGCACAGGCTGACATTCAATCCATCATCGACGCGCTGAATGCCTCGTTCAGCGAGGGCGTGGTGTGGGACAGGACGGGGGTGGTCAATAACCCCACTTACTCCAACGGCGACCTGACCGTTGCGGCAACCGGGGTGCATGCCTTGCGATCCACCGTCTCGCCCGTCCTCGGCAAGCGGTGCGCCGCCATCGAGGTGACGAACAAGGGCAACGCCGGTTATCTGGCGATGGGCGCGATACAGAGCACGCAGGCCATTTCCTCACCCCCGGCTTCCCTTGCCGCTGTACCTGCCGGAATGTGGCTGTGGCGCTCGGATTCCTACAAGGCCAACGCAGGGGCTTCGAGCATGGTGGGGCCGACGTGGAATACCGGCGACATCATCACAGCCTGCTGGGACGAACAGGGCCGCATGTGGTTCGCCCGGAACGGCGCGTGGATTCAGGGTGATCCGGTGGCGGGGACGAATCCGACCTTCACCGGGCTGACCGGCAACATCGGCGCGTGCCTGGTGTTCATGGGGGCGAACGGTTCGCCGGTGGCGACAGGGCGGTTTTCCTCTATCACCCCGCCGACAGGCTTTCAACTGCTGAGCGCCGAATGACCTCCCTGCAAAGACTCAGCGACGCCAAGGCCAAGCTCGGCGCGGTGGTATCGAACATCGACACCGCCCTGACCGGCTTCGCCAGAGCGCCCTTCGAGAAGCGCAGCTCCGCAGGGCATTGCGTGCATCAGGGCTATTTCCACATCTCGCAGGGCTGGAATCCGGGGGCTGGTACTTTTGTCTCCAGCCACTTCCGCACCAAGGATTTCATTGTCGCAGAGCGGGCGGTGGAACCTTTGGGGATGGTGCCGGTGGTGTTCAACGAATGCGAATCCTTCGACGGGCGCATCTGGCGCGGGCCGGGTTACGACAGGCTGCCTGCTGTGCTCGGGGATGACCTGGTGACGAACGCCATCTGGTCGTCGCCGAACGGCTCCGGGCCTTGGTCGCAGGAAAGCAATCCGCCGCCTTTGCCGCGTGAAGTCGCCTCTTTGCTGGCGCATGACGGTTATCTCTACCAGTTCCTCGGGGAAGCCTACACCGGCCACGCCAGCCCGACCTATGCCATGCGCACGGACGCTTACCGCAAGGCTCCGGGTGGTGCCTGGGTGCAGCGGGCCAGCAACCTACCGAAGCGCCGCTCGTTCGCCTATGAATCATGGAACGGCAGCATATTCATCATTGGAGGTGCTGACGACAACTACGGCGGCAATTACCGCAAGTGCTTCGCCTCGATCCTCCGATCCGACGACGGCATGCAGACGCTGGTCAATGTCGGCGACGGGCCTTTCGGGCCAGCCTACGGACGGCGTTCGGCACAGTTCAATGGCCACGTTGTCCTCATCGGCGGGGCGTATGGCGATGGTGGGTTTTCCGATCCCGTCGCCTTCACGAACAAGGTATGGGCGTCCAATCACCCCGGCCTGATCCCCGAAAGCTGGTTTGAAATTGCCTCCTTGCCTGCCGCATTGAACCACGCTGCTGTCGGCGTGCTGACGGTGGATGGCGTGGAAACGCTGGCCGTCATTGGCGGCTACAACAACCTGACGCACGCGGCAGGCGGGCCACTCGGCACGATCTACACGCTGAACAGTTTGGGCGGATCGTGGTTGAGCCGGAGCGATTCGGATTTCTGGGTATGAAAGGGATCATGAAGTGAGAGTCCACCTCATCCACGGAATCCACTCAAATGGCGTCGGGAATACCGGCAAGCTCGCGCCGGCCTTCCGCGCCGCCGGATTCGACGTGTTCGCCCGCCGCTATGGTTACGCCTTCGCCTCGCCGGCCTTCCTGCCGGGCTTTGTCAACTGGCAGAACGAGCGCCGCGCCAAGCGTCTCGCCGAGACCATCGCCGACGGCGACGCCATCGTGTGCCACAGCAACGGCGCGGCGGTGGCGTACTGCATCCAGGCCGATCACCGCGAACTGTCCGCGCTGATCCTCATCAACCCCGCCCTCGACCGCGACACCGACTTCCACAACGTCGAGCGCGTGCTGTGCCTTTTCAATGAAGGCGACGACGTCGTCGGCCTCTCCGCCGCCATCCCATTCACGCACTGGGGCGCCATGGGCAAAAGCGGCTATGCCGGCAGCCTCGCCAACGTCGTGAACGTCGACTGCGCCAACCCGCCCGCCGCCCTGCCGCGCCTGTGGGGGCACTCCGCCTTGTTCGACAAGTACGCCCTCCAGCATTGGGGCCCAGCGCTCGCGCGCGAACTCAAACTGATGACAGGAAAGGAGTAGACATGGACTGGGACGGCGAAGACCGGCGCGAACGCACCGGCTGGCGCATCAACAAGGAAGTCGGCGCGGGCGACCTCGTCGCCATTGCCGTTGCCGTCGCGGCGGTGCTTACCAGCTACTTCTCCCTTGACAAGCGCCTCGCCGTCATCGAGACCAGCAGCACGCAGAACACAGCCAACATCACCACGACGGTGGCCGAGATCAAGATGGAGATTCGCCGCATGTCGGACAAGCTCGACCGCTACACGGAGCGCCGGCCATGAAACGCCTCGCCCTCATCCTTGCCTTCGTCGCCAGCGCCGCCTATGCTGCCGGCCAGACCATCGAGATGAGCGAGGCCGATGTCGCCGCCTGCGAGAAGGAGGGCGGCTGCCGCCTCATCACCGAACGCGCCCTCGATGCCCTCACCGCCGAGATCGCGCGACTGCAGCGCGCCATCGTTGCCATGCGCAAGGAGCAGTCACATGATCCAGGATGAAGGCGCCTTCGACCCCGTGCCGCTCGCCCTGGCCATCATCGCCTGTTGCGCGATTGGCCTGGTCGTCACCGGCATCCTCGCCTGGGTGGCGCGATGAGCATTCGCCCCATCAACACGATCGTCATCCACTGCAGCGCCACGCCAAACGGGCGATGGACCACCGCCCTCGACATCGACCGCTGGCACGACGACCGCGGCTTCGAGCGCCTGCCGGTCTGGCGCGAGAAGTTCAATCAGGACTACAAGGCCATCGGCTACCACTTCATCATCTACACCAACGGCGCCATCGCCACCGGCCGCCACCTCGACGAGATCGGCGCGCACGCCGGCGGCCACAACAAGTACACCATCGGAATCTGCCTGATCGGCACCGACCAATTCACCATCGAGCAATGGCAGGCGCTCGACGGCCTGGTCGAGAAAATGCGGGAACGCTACCCCGCCGCGAAGATTCTCGGGCACCGCGACCTGCCGGACGTCAACAAGCTCTGCCCCGGCTTTGACGTGGCGACATGGCTCGCCCGAGTGGGCAGCGTGCCAGAGGAATGGGTGCTGCCCCTGGCCGCCGACTGACAGGCCCGCCGCCCCCGCCCGCCTTCTCTGCCCGGGAAAGGGATGGGGCGGGCAGGGCCT
>BTVR01000004.1:0-32678 GCA_045864775.1 Pseudomonadota bacterium | reverse complement strand
CCAACAAGTTCAGTTTGAAAAGCCGGCTCAAGCATCTAGCAGAGCAGAGGTTGAAGACCAAGACCAATTCACCACGGATGAACTGCACGAGCTGGATTACGCGCTGGCGAACCTGATCCAAGACAAGGCCGACTACTGCGCGAACGAAGACGGCACCGCCGAGCACATCGAACGACTGGAGGCGCTGCGCGCGAAGGTCGCTTCCCTGATTTCCCTTTCCCTTTAATTGGAGAACACACCATGAATAGCTACGAAGCCAAGCAAGCCGCCCGCAAGGCCCGTTTCGAGGAACGCGCCGAGCAGGCCAGCGCCGAGAGCGCGAGCACCTACAACCGCGCCCGAGACATGGCCCAGGCGATCCCCTTCGGCCAGCCGATCCTTGTCGGCCATCACAGCGAGACGCGCGACCGCAACTATCGTGACCGCATCCATACCACCTATGGCAAAGCCTTCGCCCTGCAAGACAAGGCCAAGCACTACGAGCAGAAAGCGGCGAGCGTGGGCACTGGCGGCATTTCGAGTGACGACCCGGACGCCATCGAGAAGCTGCGCGGCGAACTGGCGAACGTCGAGCAGGCCCAGGAGCGCATGAAGGCCGCGAACAAGGCCATTCGCACCCACAAGACCGAGGAAACACGCATTGCCGCACTGGTGGCCCAGGGCTTGACCGAGGCCCAGGCGGCCGAGCTGCTGAAACCGGACTTCGCGGGCCGCGTCGGCTTCCCGTCCTACGCCTTGAGCAACAACAACGCGAACGCCCGCCGCATCGCTGGCCGCATCGCCGAGCTGGAGAAGCGCCGCCAGCGTGTCGATGTAGAGCAGGAGGCCGAGGGCTACACCTACCGCGAGGACACCGAGGAAAACCGCGTCATGTTCGTGTTCCCCGGCAAGCCCGACGAGGCCACGCGCGCCCTGTTGAAGCGCCACGCCTTCAAATGGTCGCCGTCCCGTGGTGCCTGGGTTCGCCAACTGAACAACGCCGGCATTTGGGCCGGCCAGGAAGTGAAAAAAGCCCTGAATGCGCTTACCAAAGTTGGTGACGTGTAATAGCCATTCTGGTATATTTTGGACTAGGCGCAGTGTCCAATAGGAAGGCCGGAAGCCCGGCCTTCCCATCCTGAAAGGAGGATGACATGCGAATTATCGACGACCTGATCGTGAAGACTGCAACCGCAATCCTGCGCGGCGTCATGGCGGTTGGAGCTGGCCTTGTCTATGTCCAGTTTTTCGCCCTGACCGTCGCCGTTTCGATGGTCGGCACCACCGCCCTGGCGGTGATTCTCGCCGCTGCCAAGGCGGCCATTTTCGGAGGTTGAACAATGGCAACGAAGAAGGCGCACACCGCCGAGCTGATGAAGCTGGCCGGAGAGCTGCCCGCGCTTATCGAGGGATTGGAAGCGGACATTGCCGCCGTGTCCGCTCGCATGGCCGAGCTGAAAAAAGCCGGCCTTGTGTACGCAAGCGAGCACTGGCGCAAGGACGCGAACGACGAGCCGAAATACTTCTATCTGCTGTATCCGCAGAAGGACGGAGAGCCGCGCCGCCGCGACTACATCGGATGCGATACGGCCAAGATTGCCGAAGCCCGCGCCGGCATCGCTCGGGCCAAGGAATACGACGAGCTGGCCGCCCGCCTGTCCAGCCTGTCGGGCCGCGTCCATCACGTCGCTGGCACGCTGCAAGACGCCCGCCGCTACCTCACCAGCAAACGCTAACCCATGCCACGGAGGCAACGACCCATGACCACCACCCTGACCCTGCCCGATGGATTCACCGCCAAGGCGCTGGACGCCGCCGCGTCCGCGCTCGATGCTGTCGCGGACGGCCTGCCCTTCCAGGTCGATGACCTGATCGCCGGAGCAATGGCGCTCGAATGGATGACGACCAACACCGCGCAGCCGGCACAGACCTATGACCTGCTGCACCGTGTCCGCGTCCTCGTGAACGGCCGAGGCTTCGCCCGGACGACCGAGGGACGCGCAGAAGCTGGCCGGCTGGTGCCGATGGTGCGCGCCCTGCGGGCCGAGCACTGACCCGCCACCGGCCGGGCAACCCCCGGCCATTTTTACCCCTTGCGCCGTAATAATAGTAATAGTATTATTACGACTACAACGACGAAAGGAGCGCCGAGACATGGCACTGAACCAGGAAATCAAAGAACGCATCTTTGCCGCCGCCGATGAACTGCACGCGGCCAGCCCGAACGGCGAGTTCCCGAACGTCGAAGCCGTTCGCCAACTCAGCCGCGCCGGCATGAACAACGTGGTCGAGGCCATGAAGGAATGGCGGGCCAAGCAGCGCAAGCAGGTGCAGGCCGTCCGCGAGCCGCTGCCGGCAGAGCTGCACGGCGTCTTGCAGACAGCCGGGCAAAGCCTATGGGAGACGGCGCAGCAACTGGCGAACGAGTCGCTAGAGGCCGCGCGGGCCGCCTTCGAGGCCGAGAAAACCGACCTCACCGAGCTATCGGCGCAGCAGTCGGCCGCCTTTGAGGCGCAGACGGGCGAGCTGGAAGCCGCCCAGGCCCGCATTGTCGAGCTGGAAGCCCAGGCCGCCGCCGCCATCGAGCAGCAGCAGAAGCAAGCCGACGAGCTGGCCGAGCTGCGCACGCAGCACGAAGACAGCCAGCGCCGCGCCACCCTGGCCGAGCAGAAGGCCCAGGAGACGGAGCACCGGGCGGCCGAGCTACGCGCCGAGCTGGATCGAGCGCACCAGGACGCCGACCGCTTGCGCCAGGAACGCGACGAGGCCAAGGCCCGCCGCGATCAAGCCGACGTGCGCGCCGAGGAAGCCGAAGGCGAGCGCGACGACGCCCTGCGCCAACTGGCGGCCGGCAATGCCGAGCTTGCCGGCCTGCGCGCGAAGATGGCCGCCGAGGCCGAGCAGCACGCCGAGCAACGCAAGCGCGCGGCCGAAGAAGTTCACCGCAGCGTCGAACGCATGACCAAGGCCGAGAGCGAGCGCGACAAGGCCCGCGATGCCGCCGCCACGGCCCGCGAGGACGCGGCGAAGCTGCGCGGCGAGCTGGAGGCCGTCAAGACGCAGAACGCCGCCCTGCTGGCCGCCTTGAAGCCCGCAGCGCAGTCGAAGCGCCCGCCGAAGGCTTGACCTTCGCCATTGGTGACGCGATCGCAGCCAGGCCCGGGCGGCCGCGTCACCAATCGAACCCGGCCGCGTGGTGACAGGAAGATCCACCAGGTTGGCCAACTTTGTCACCAATGGCCGCCCCGTAGTGGTGACAGCGCATCGAGCTGGCCAGCTCGCCGGCGTCACCAACGAAGGAGAACAGCATGCAGCACGACCGAACCCGCGCCGCCGTGTCCCGCCAGCTCAAGGGCATGGGCGCGAGCCTGTACGAAGTCGGCATTCGCCACGCAGAGCGCGGCATGCTCAATCGGGAGTGGAGCGAGGCCGACATCATGAAGTCGCTGGACTGGCTCAAGCGCGAGAACTTCAAGGGCTGCGACATCTACGTTCGCCCGGCGCGCTCCGCGCCGAGCCGGCTCATTCTGGTGGACGACTTGAGCATGGGCACGTTGGCCCGGCTCCAGGCCGGCCCCTACTCTGCCGCCGTCACCGTGCAGACCAGTCCGGGCAACTATCAGGCGTGGATCAAGCTGGACGACGACATGCCGGCCGACGTGCGGCGCGAGGTGGCCCGCCATCTTGCGCGCGAGTACGGCGGCGACCCGAATAGCGCCGACTCGGCGCACTACGGCCGGCTGGCCGGCTTCACCAACCGCAAGCCCGAGCACATCGACGCGGCGGGCCGTTCGCCGTTCGTACTGCTGGACAGCTACAACGGCCGCCCGGCCAGTGGCGCGGCCGAGCTGGTGCAGATCGCGCGAGGCGTGATCGAGCGCGAGCGCGAGCAAGCCCGCAGCATGGCCGCGCACGTCCAGCGGGAGGCCCGCAACATGCCCCAGGCCGCGACCAGGACGCCGCAGACGGCCCAAGAGCTGGCCGAGTGGTATCGCAGCCTATGGCATAGCCTGAAAACGCAGTTCGGCGGCGACTTCGACGCCAGCCGGGCCGACTGGATGGCCGCCGTCGCCATGTTCCGCAAGGGCTACGCCTTCCAGGACGTGGCCGACGCCATCGCGCAGCACAGCCCAGGAATCGACGGCCGCAAGGGCGCGGCCGTGGCCGACTACGTGACCAGGACGGCCGGCAAGGCCGAAATCTGGCACGAGCTGAAAGCCCAGGGCGCAGACTATGCCGACGTGGCCGACGCGCTGCTGTCACTCGCCCAGGATCGCGCGCAGAACCGGCCCTAGCCTCGGCTGGCTTGTGGATAAGCCTGTTGATGGCCGAAGTTATCCACGATGAACTTGTCTTGCCTAAGAAGGCCAGCCGAATCAAGGGCTTGCGTATCCAATCCACAGAACGGCGCGATGAATCTATCTTGCGCCCTGCGCTGAAACTGTCTTGCCGCTACGCTGAAACTGTCTTGCGACGGCGCGGCCAGGATGGCCGGAAAGCCTTACAGGACAAGGCTTTGCGAGCGTTCGCGCACCCATCCCCCTATAGCTTTTGCCTGTAGGTTTTTCTTTCCTATAAATATTTATTGCCTGTAGTGGGAGCGCCCGGAATTGTGGACATTCCGGCGAGCTGCGGGCCGGGCGGATCACACACCGCCCTCGCGCGGGCCTGCGGCCCTTCGGGGAGAAAGGCGTCTTCGACGCTTGAACCCCCTACCCTACCCTTCCCCCTTTGAACCATCGCCTGGACGCGCAGACGGGCCGCCTGCGCACGTTCTCGCCCTTGGTGGCCCTACCCCACACGCTCGCGCCTTTGCCCTTCTGGCGGCCTTCTACGGCCTTTTGCGCTGCGCTCGTTTTCTGGCTTTCGTCTGCGTGCATGAAACCGCTGTTTTTCCTAGTGCGCTGGTGCGCCGCTCGCGTTTCTTGTTGTTTTCATGTTGTTTTCTACCTGTTGCATTTCCTGTTTTCTCGGTGTTATACTTCGAGCACGGCCACCTTCGGCCGTTCAACCAGGAGAAACCGACATGCAGAAAAACGTCTTCGTGGGCAATCTCGCCAAGGCCGTTGTCGTCAGCGGCAACGGTGATCGCGCCGTCGCACGCTTCACCCTCATTTCCAACGAATACGCCGGCAAGGACAAGGAAACCGGCGAGGCGCGCGAACGCTCGGTGTCGATCCAGTTCACCGCCTTCCGGGCCAAGGCCGAGGCCATCGCCAAGAACGCGATGAAGGGCGATCAACTGATCGTTGACTACCGCATCGAGAACAACAACTTCCAGAAGGATGGCGAGGACGTGTACGGCTACAACTTCGTGGTGGAGGACTTCACTTTCGGCGCTCCGGGCAAGGAGAAGCGCGAACAGTTCCGGGCGGGCCAATGAATGACAGCCGCCACCCCAAGGATGAGCGAAGCGGAGTTCGCCCGCGTCGCTGCGACGTGTAGCAAGTGGTCGGAGCGTTCCTTGGGTGTAGCGCGTGCCCTACTGGTCGAAGGTGTGCCGCTGTCCGATGCGGCAGCGGCGCACGAAATGTCCAGGCAGCAGGCGAACGTCGTTCGCAACCGCTTCATGGCGAAGGCCGAGAAGCAGCGCGTCGATGCGTTCATGGCACGCGAGAAGCCCAAGCTGGCCGCCACCGTCTTGGAGCCGTTCGACCAGGACATGCGAACCCTACGGGACAAGGGCTACACGATCCGCCAGATCGTCGCATTCCTGCGCGAACAAGGCATTGAAACCTCAGTGACAACCGTCCGCAATTTCTTGAAGGAGTAACCGGGCATGAAAACGTTAGTTCTTGCGAACCAGAAAGGCGGAGTCGGCAAGTCGGCCGTCGCCGTCCAGTTCGCCTACTACCTCGCCGACGTGCTGAAAAAGCGCGTCCTCGTGATCGACTTTGACCACCAACGCAACACGTCGAAAGCCATCCGCACGGGCGGCCTCGCCACCGTGTCCGCCATCACCAGCAGCCGCCTTCTGACCTCGAAGACCGACGCCGCGAGCATCGAGCACGCTGATTTTGTCTTGGTGCCCGGCGATGCCGAGCTTATCAAGATGGAGAAGCAGGCCGCCGAGCACAACAAGTTCGCCACGAACCTTTATACGTTCCTGGCCGACATTGCCGACCGCTTCGATGTGTGCGTCATCGACACCAACCCGAACCCGGACATTCGTCAACTGGCGAGCCTCGTCGTCGGCGACTTCGTGCTGTCTCCGCTCCAGCTCAACCAGGAAGCCATCGACGGCATCGGCGACTTGTTGAATCACGACAACATCGGGATTCGCAAGATCAAGGCGACCATCAACAAGAAGCTGGAGCTGATCGGCATCCTTCCCAACATCGTGGAGCCGACCCCCTTCCAGCGCGAGAACCTGCGCGACCTGTCGGCCGCCTTCGCCAAGCTGCTGATTCCCCTCGGTGCCGGCTTTGCCGCCATCAAGAAGACGACCGCCATTCCAGAAGCGCAAGCCGCTGGCCTGCCCGTCTGGAAGCTCGGCAAGAGCAGCGCCCGCGAAGCCTGGGCGCACATCCGCCCCGTGTTCTCCAAGATCGCCACGCAAATGGGAGTTGAGTAATGGCACTTGACCTGTCCGCACTGGAAGAAAAGCCCGTCCCGGCCGGCCCCGCAGCCGCGCAGCCGGACGGCAAGGCGATGCGCGTCAAGCTGACCGACATCGAACCCGATCCGAACCAGCCGCGCACCGAGAAGAAGCCGGAGGAAATCGAGGAAATCGGCCAGAACATCAAGGAACGGGGCGTGAAGCTGCCCATTTCCGTGAAGCCGCACCCGACGAAGCCCGGCAAGTGGATCATCAACGACGGCGAGCTGCGCTTTCTCGGTTCGGAGTGGGCCAAGGTCGAAGACATCCCCGTGGTTGTCGATGAAGACTTTGACGACTTCGACCAAGTGAACGCGAACGAAAAACGCTTCGCGCTGCGCCCGATGGAACTCGCCAAGTTCATCAAGCGCAAGCTGGACGAAGGCGTGAAGAAGGGCGAAGTCGCCCGCCGCCTGGGCAAGCCGGCGAACGCCATCACCGAGCTGCTGGCACTGGTCGAAGCGCCCGCCTGCATCGAGGCCGTCTATACGTCCGGCCGCTGCACGTCGCCGAAGACTCTCTACGAGCTGCGCGCACTCGCCGAGAAGTTCCCCGAGCAGGTGCAGGAGTGGTGCGACACGGCCGAGGACATCACGCGCCGGAGCGTGGCCGACCTGGGCGACGTGCTCAAAGGCAAGAAGAAGCCAGCCGCTCCCCTGCCCTCGCCTGCCGACGCTGGCGGCACCGACACGGGCGGCGGCGCTGGAGCTGGCACCGAAGGCGGCGACGGCGACCCGGAAAAATTTCGTCATGACGAAATTTCGGGCGGCAACCAAGGCGGCACCGACAAGCAAGGCACCGAGCCGAAGGCCAAGCCGAAGGCGACCCCCGGCACCGATGGCGGCACCGATGGCGGCACCGATGGCGGCACCGATGGCGACGACACGGGCGCGGGAGGCACTGAACCCGGCGACCTGGGCGAGTTGACCAGTTGGCCGCGTGGCAAGGCCGTATCCGACCCGGACGCCATGAAAAAGCCGCTGTTGCTGGTCGAGTACGAAGGGCGCGCGGCGGCTGTCCTGCTGAATCGTCGGCCGACCACGCCCGGCCTGATCCGCATCCGCTACGAGGATGGCGGCGGCGATGATGAAGTCGATGCCGGCCGCTGCAAGATCAACCTCTTGACGGAGAGCGACAAATGAGCCGGCACAGCGGCGCAGCCGCCTTTCCCCACCCCGCCCGCAAGGGCGGAAGGGGGCGGCGTGCTACATCGTGGCCCGGCCGTGCCTGGGCTGTACTGGCCGCGCTGATCGTCTGCGGGCTGGCCGTGGCGTTTGCTGTCGGCAGACAGCAAGCCCACGCAGCGCAGCCGGAGGAAGCCTGCGACCTTCACTTTTCCAACGGCACGACCCTGGCGGGCGTGCCCGTTGCGAAAACAGCCGAGCAGCAGGCGAGGGGACTTGCCAAGCGTGACGACGTAGGGCGGGGCATGTTGTTCACCTGGGCGAAGGCGGAACCGCGCGTGTTCTGGATGCGAGATACCCGCGTTCCTTTGTCCATCGGGTTCTTTGACGACACGGGGCTTTTGTTTGCCATCGAGGACATGCAGCCGGAAACCGACGACTACCATTTCTCGATCAAGCCAGCATCCGACGCGCTGGAACTTACACGAGGGCAGTTCCAGGCGCACGGATTGAAAGAGGGTGTCCGACTGACCGGGCGAACTTGTTCACCGCTGTAGGCCACGTTTCGATGCCAAGCAAAAGCCGCCGTAAGGCGGCTTTTTCGTTCCCATCACGAAATTCTTCCGTGAGTGTCGGGCGCAAGACCGCGTTTCCCGACAAAAGAGGGCCAAAACTTCGTCATGACGAAAAGAGTGTGGGGGGGTGTGGGCTAATGCAGGATAGGCTAACGCCGGTAGTGTGTGCTACACTACGTTTGCACATTGACCCCCCCACCCCGATTAGGAGGCACCTATGCCGCGCAAGGCCGAGATTGGGGCGACACGAGATAGCTACGTATATCGTCTTCGCGTACCCGCTCCGTTGAAGGCGCAATGGGACGAGCATTGCGCCAAGCAAGACAAGAATCCGTCCGTGGTGATGCGGGCGCTGATGCGCTACATCATCCAGGACGACATGCCGCCCGACGTTCGCCGCTGGATTGCAGAGCAAACCGAGGGCGAGCCGGACGACGGGCCGAAAGAACGCCTTGAAGTCCGTTTCACTCCGACCGAGTTCCAGGGCATCACGGCCCGTTCCGAGGCCGAGGGCTGTTCGCCGCAGCGTTGGGTTATCAACTGCGTGCGCGCGAGCCTCACGCACGAACCGCAGTTCACGATGGAGACGACGAAAGCCCTATGGGAGTCGTCCTACCAGCTTCGGGCCATCGGTCGGAATCTGAACCAGATCGCCAAGCGGTTGAACGAAGGCAAGCCGGCGAACATCAAGACCGAACAGATAGAGAAGCTGGCGACGTACATCTACCGGCATACCGATAAGGTGGCGGCCGTACAGGACGCCAGCCTTAGCCGTTGGGGCATCCAGGTGAAGGGGGCCGGCGATGGCGAAGCGTGAGATTGACGGCGTTATCAAGGATTGGGGCGAACGCGCGGATTACGGCCGCGTCCAGGGCCGCAAGGGTAAGAACATCGCGGGCGGGCGCTATGCCAAAGCCGCGCCGACCAAGAGGCCGGCCGGGCGTGAAAAGCTGGCGGCGACCGTGCGCAAGGCTCCCGAAGTCATGGTGAAGATTTCGGGCGGCGGTAAGGACATGCGCAGCATCAAGGCGCACATGGACTACATATCGCGGAACGGGGCCGTCGAGCTGGAGGACGAGCAGGGCAGGGTTCACCAGGGCAAGGAAGACGTGCGAGTTGTCCGCGACGACTGGCGCGGCGGTGGCATCCCCTACGAAGATGGCAAGAAGCGCGAGGCGTTCAACATCGTGCTGTCCATGCCGCCCGGCACCGACCGGGCTTCGGTGAAGAATGCAGCCCGCGCCTTCGCGGCCGAGCTGTTCGGCAATCACCAGTACGTTTTTGCCGCACACGACGACGAGAAGCACCCGCACGTTCACCTAGCCGTCAAGGCTGTTGACCTGGACGGCGTGAGGCTCAACCCGCGCAAGGCCGACTTGCAGCACTGGCGCGAGACGTTCGCCGAGAAGTTGCGGGAGCAGGGCATCGAGGCCAACGCAACGCCCAGGAAGGTGCGGGGCGTGGTGCAGAAGGCCGAGAAGCAGGCCGTCCGTCACATCGACCGAGAACACGCCAAAGGCAGGCGCAAGGCACCGGCCCGCGTGTCCGCCTCGCAGCGTGAGGCGGCCGAGCTGGAGGCGAGGGCAGGGCGCAAGCACGTCAACCCGGCGCACGACAACATCATCGCGCAGCGCAAGAGCGTGCAGCACGATTTCGGCACGGTGGCGCGGGCGCTGGCAACCGGCGACCAGGACGACAAACGCCTAGCGGTCGAGGTTGTCCAGTTCGTCAAGCAGATGCCGCCGATTAAGACGCGGCACGCGGAGCAGGTCGAGGCGTTGCAGCGGGCAACGGTGCAGCAGGGCGGGCAGGGCGTCGAGCAGACGCAGCAGCCAGGGAAGCCAAGCCCGGAGCAGGGCAGGGCAGAGGATAAGGGGCGCGGGCGTTGATGGTGACAGGAAGATCCACCAGGTTGGTGGATTCTGTCACCAACGGCCTTGACACAAATTCGCTTATAAGAGAAAATAAAGCATGTTCGAGATAAAGCACTACATCACCGGCGACGGCCGCGACGTGTTCGAGGACTGGCGCGACAAGGTGAAGGACAGCAAGGCGAAGATTGCCATCGACCGGCGCATTTACCGCGCCGAGCTTGGCAACTTCGGCGACCACAAGCCATGCAGGGAAGGGGTGTGGGAGCTTCGTATCGACGTAGGGCCGGGCTACCGCGTCTATTACGCGCAGGCCGGGCAAACCGTGGTCTTGTTGCTTTGCGGCGGCATCAAGCGTTCGCAGGACGCCGACATATCGAAGGCGTGCGAATACTGGAAGGACTGGCAGCGCAGCAACGTGAAACAGGAGAAAGAGCGATGAAAGATCGAGCACATGACGACGCGATGGCCGAAGTCTTCCGCAAAGACCCGGCCTATGCGGTGGAGCTGCTGAACAGCATTCTTGAAGACGGCGACCAGGGCGAGCTACTGATCGCGCTTCGCCAGATGACGAAGGCATTCGGTGGCGTGTCCAAGGTGGCAGAGAAGGCGCAGCTCAACGGCACGCACATCTACCGCACGCTGTCCGCGAAGGGCAACCCGGAGATTCGCAGCCTGTCGGCGATTCTCAAGACGATGGGCCTGCGTCTCGCGGTGCAGCCCATCCAGCACCCGGCAGCGCACGCCTGAACGCCGCGCCGCGTTGGTGACGCGGCCGAGCTGGCCAGGAGCTGCGGCTGTCGCCAAAGAAAAAGCGCGGCAATGCCGCGCTTTTTCTGGCCCTTGAGGGGCGTACTACTTCTCGGGGTAGCTGGTGCCGTCGATTTTGACCGAGGCCCACCCGGAGATTTTTTTGGCAGTCTTCACGGCCTTGTCGAAATCCTTGTGCGTGTCGCGCAGCAAGTCGCCAGTGCGGGCATTCCAGAAGTGGCCGCCCTCGTCCTGATAGCCTTCTGGTAGCTTGTCGCGCAAAGCGTTCATACGCTTCTGCACGTTGGCTGTCATCTGGTAGGCGATCATCACGGCGTTGTTCACTTTGACGAGTGATTCGGGCGTCAGCAACTCTGCACCGTCGAACACGTCGTAAATCACCTTCGTGTAGCTTTGCTGCGTTGACAAGAACCGCTCGGCTTCTTGCTGGAGCGTGACCAGCTCGGCGACGAGTTCAGGCGTCAGGGCGGGAGCTTTCGTGTCCGTCATGTCGCTTACTCCTGGCCGGCCGGGCTGTCGAAGAACGACGGCCCAGGCGAAGCATCCACTACCGTGAACGAATAACCGAAATCATCATCGTGAGAGCTGCCTTTCACGTCACCGGCTCGAAGCCGCGCGAGCACGGTTTCGAGCTGGTCGATGATGGCCTTACGGTCGCTATGTCGGGTTCCTTGCAGCCGGACGACAACCTGCTGCAACGGGTAGGCATGTTCAACCCATTCGGCACTTGTCATTAGTTTCCACCTCCCCAGGAATTGCGGCGGCGTTCCTCGTCCTCGCGGGCGATGCGCTCGTTGTATTCGCGCAAGGCTTGCTCGTAGTTAGCCGGATCGACCCAGAAGCCGCCACGCTCGGGCGTGCCCACGTAGCGGGCCGCCACGCCTTTCAGATCGGTGTAGGCGTTATTGTTGTAGGCCGTGCAGTAGCTCGGCATCGCGTTGCTGACGATCCGCACGTCGCTGTCCCAATTCCAGACCATCAACGACGCATTGAGCGAGGCTGCATCGCAACGGCCTGCACCGTTGCTGATGTCGTTCACGAGCTGGCGCATCTTCTCGTCCTGGCTCGCGGCCGGGCAAAGGTTCAGGAAGTTGCGGCGCGCTTTCAGCGTGTCCGACAGCTTCTTGTGGCTGATCGAGAAGTACCGCTTCAACGACGGCGCGCACTCGCTCGGCCGCGTGCCGGAAGACAAGCACAAGACGGCTTCGCACGCGAGGCGCACGTCGCCAGTGAAAAGGCCATCGTCGGCCTGGGCCGCCGTGGCGCTGAACATGCCCGCGAGCGCGAGCGGCAAAAGGGCGAGCTTCTTCATAGTCGATTCCTCCTTACTGGTTGAAAACCTCGATTTCCACGCGGCGGTTCTGCGCGCGGCCAACGGCCGTGCCGCCTTCCGCTACATGGTCGCCACCCGACAGGTAGTTGACCGATACCTTCGTCGCGGGAACTCCACGGGCCACCAAGTAGTTCATGGCGGCTTGTGCGCGCTTGAGCGCGATACGCTCATCGCCAGCACTCGGGCGCTCGGCATCCGTGCGGCCCCTGACCTCGATCCGGCGAACATTCGCCAGGAGCGGCAGAAGCTCGGCTTCCTGGGCCGCCGTGGGCTGGAAGTGTGCCGAGTTGAAAGGGAAATGAACCGTGACCGTGTGCGAAACCGGCGCGGGCGGCGGCGCTGGATGCACGACGGCCGGCACTGCGGCCGGCCGGCGTTCCAGTTCTCGCACTCGTTGCTTCGTTTCGGCCAGATCGGCCCGGAGGGACAGCACGGAGGCGGTTTCCGCGTCATTCACCGCCGTGCGGTTCGTGCCGTCCACGGTCGGCGGTTTAGGTGGCGTCGAGCACGCGGCAAGCATGGCGGCACAACTGATGATGACCAATCTACGCATTTTGAACCCCTTAGTTGGTGACTTTTGCGAACCAAAATTATACATCTTGGTAGCGTTTGAGGATAGGCGCGGCGCTGAAATTGTCTTGCCCGACATGCGTCGAGCTGTCCAGGTCGGCCGACGTGCCGGCATTGGTGACAAACAGATCCACCAGGTTGGATGCGTTTGTCACCACACACGGGAGCTGCGCAGCGTGCCGATGGTGACGGCCGCCGCGCCTGGCCGGGCTGGCCGTGTCACCACGTCCGGGCGATTGGTGACGGATCTCGCCGGCGCCGGCGGCGGAACTGTCACCAACGAAAGAGGCGGGCAAAAAAATGGTGACATCGAGCGCGCATCGAGGCGGCCGCGGCGTCACCATCAATAGACTGGCGCTATCAGAATCCGCCGGTCATTTTACATAATCTATATTATATGTAGTAGGCTAAAGCCTTGTCGCGCAAGGCTTTTTGCCGTCTGCAAGACAGTTTCAGCGCGTTATGCGAAGCGCCAAACCACGGACGCGATGCCGATTGCGACCACGGCCGCGATGATCCCGAGCATCCCGAACAACAGCCGCAAGCCCAGGCGGCCGAAGACGTAGCCACCGGCCGAAGCGGCTACCAGGATGACGGCCAAGCGGCCCATCTTGGGCCACGCTGCACCCACGCCGAACAGCGAAGCCGCCACAAGGCCGGCGACCAGGAAGGCGGCGAAACCAACGGCTGCATAGAAGTAGTCGAACTGGTTCGCCGTCATCGTCTTCACTCCGCTTTGACCTTCCCAAGAATGAAGCGGTCGCGGTTGTACTCGACCACATCACGATGTTGCTTGAAGGCTTCCGAAACGGCTTCTGTTAAGCCTTTTGTCGCCCCTGCAACACGCTCCAGCACGACACGTTCGGGCGTTCCTGGCGTGGTTTGCTCGGCTGCGATTTGCTCGCAGATTTCGATCAACCCAGCCTTCACGCCTTCGAGAAGGTTCGTTTCCATCTTCACGAGCGTAGCGACTACTTCATCGCACACGGAGATAGCGGCGAGCTGCCGCTGATCGCCATTTGCTTGAATCGCGGCGAGAGCTTGCCCCACCGCTTCGTCGTACTTGCCTTTCAGTTCGGACGACTTCATCGCGTGCGCTCCGCATTCCGTTCGACCTGGGGCCGCGTCTTCTCGGGCTGCTGCTGCGTCGTCGGTGCGGCCTTGTCGTACACCGGCACCGAGGGCACCTTGCCGGCCTTCTCGCGCTGTTCCAGCCGCTCGTTGATGGCCTTCATGATCGCGTCCCGTTGCTTCGGGTCTTTGACCTTCTCGGCCAGCACTTCGGCGGCGACGGCGGCCACCACCTTGGCCTTGTCCGACCGCTCAGGCGCTTTTTCAGGCTGCGGCGCGGCCTGGGCCTTGCCCGCGTCCTGCTGCGCGCCCTGGCGGGCTTTCTGCGCGTCCTGGCGCGTCTGCGTGGCCTCGTGCTCGACTACGTTCTTCGAGCGCAGATCGCGGCGGGCTTCCAGCTCCTTCAAGTCCTTCTCCTGCGGCTTGAAGCCGCGAACCTCGATGCCGCGAAGGTTCGCTTCCATCCAGACCTCGCGCTGGAAGTCGGGATGACCGGAAACGCGAATGGTCTTCCAGCCCTTCGCCTCGGCCATCGTCGCCATTGCGTGCGCGACACGCTCATCGTTCGACGCGGACACCATGCGCGGGCCTTTGTCCTTGAAGGCCACGCGCTGCGGCTGATCCTTGAAATGGAACTTCGCGCCGGAAACGCGGAACTGCTGGTGAACCTGCTGCATGAGTTCCACTTGCCGGTTCTTCTCGCGCTCGGTCGATACCTGTTCCGGGTAGGCAGTATCCGCGCCCGTGCGCTCGGCGATGCGGTTCGCGTCGTCTTGCTCCTGCGCCTTCTCGGACAGGTTCTCAACCTTGATGCGCTTGCCCTCGGCCTGCTGCCCGAGCTGGTTTTGCTCGGCCGCTAGACGCTGCTGCTTCTCGACCTCGCGCATGCGCGCCACGCGGGCCAGTGCCTCGTCCACGTTGATTTCTTCGAGCTTTTCCGGCTCGTGCGACACGACGTTTTTCTCGGTCGGATCGTCCGGTTGCATGCGGTCAAACTCGGCCTGCTTACGATCCTCCTTTTCGGCTATGCGACGGGCGTTTTCCTCGGGAGAAAGGCCGTACTCATTCGCCAACGCCGCGCCTTTCAGCGTGCCCTTCTCGGCCTCAGCTTCACGAATTGCCTTCGCATTTTTTTCGCCGACTGCGTTCTCCAGGTCGATGTCATCAAGACCCTTGAGTTTCGCCACGGTCTTGTTGTCCATCGTGAACGACACGTTGTAGGCGGGCTGGCCGTCCTTCTCGCCGCGTTCGTACTTCACCGCCGTGGCCGGCTTGCCGTCAATCTCGATGATGCCGACAGCAGGGCCGCGCATCGAGGCGTTCAGCTCGGTTGTCACTTGCTTGAGTCCGTCGATTTGCTTCTTCAAGTTCGCATCGACTTCGGGCGCGTTGCCCTTGTTGATTTCAGCCATGTTCGCGCCCCTTAACGTTCGATGCCCTTGTCAGCCTGCTTCGCAGGCTGCGCCTTGGTCGGTGCCGGCTTCGCGGCCTGCTGCGCCGCTTGCTCGCGCGGCTCGAAAGCCTGCTTCGTCACGGCTTCCATGTGCTTCAAGAACGCGGCCCGCTGGTTCGCGTTCTTGATGTTGCCGGCCGCGTATTCCTGCGCCTGGGCAAGCAACGCTTCGGGCTTCATCGTCTCCTTCGCTTCCTTGGCCTTTGGTGCTTGGTCGCGCTGTTGGCCCTGCGCCTGATCGGCCGTCGCTTCCTTCGGCTTGAACGGGTACGCCTTCGCCTTGTCGCCCGTGTAGTGAATCTGGACGTTGAAGCCGTTGAGCTGCTTCTTCGCGTCCAGCATCGCCAGCGTGGAGCCTTGCAGCTCCACCTTGTCCTTCGGATGCACTACCGCGTAGCTGCGATCCTTGCCCACGGCCTGCACGATGAACTTGTCGTTGTTCAGGACAACGGGGCCGTAGTAGCTGCCGTTCTCCTTCGCAGCGGCAATACCGGCGCGAACTTCCTTGCCGGCGTCGTCTTTCAGCCGGTTGCCGTCAGCGTCTTTCGGGGAAAGTTTGTTGACCGCGTAGTCCCGAACTTCCTTCGGAACTTCCTCGATCTTCATCAGGTAGTCGCCCACCTGGGGGCGCTGCTTCGCGGGTTGCTTGGCCGGTGCGTTGTCGCCGGCAGGGATGGTGCGGTCATTCATGGTGAAGGCTCCTATGGAGTTCAAAAAATGCGACTTGCGGTGAAGTCGCCCTTGGGCTGCGCCCGTTTTGGTAGTTGCCGACGTTCATCGACACATACCAAATTCATGCCTTAACCAGCATTCTTCGTTGAAGGCAGGGGCTTGTCAAGCACGCCTAAATCCAGTAAAGGCGCGCGAGACTCGGTTTCCGGTGCCGGCGCATCGTCCAGCATCGGCGGTTCTTCCATCGCATCGAGGGCGGCCAGCATGTCCGCCTCGTCCGGCATCCCGTCGTCGCCGGGCATGGCCGCGTCCATCATTGCGGCCAGCTCGTCGTCGCTCGGCAGATCGTCCAGGCCGTCCGGCAAGACAGTTTCATCGTCCGCCGTGTCGTCGGCTTCGGCCACCGTCGCCGGCAGCGCCTGGGGCGCTTCCTGGGCGTCCTGGGCGGCATTCGCGTCGTCGTCGGTGTCCACGTCCACCGCGATGGCGTTCTGCGCTGTATCCGCGTCCAGGGCCGTGTCCAGCACGTTGTCCAGCTCGGCCCCGTCGTCTGCCTCGGCCTGGGCGGCTGCATCGACGCCGGCATCCGGTTCGGCATCGAGCGCGGCCAGCTCGTCGTCGCTTGGCCGCTCGCCGATGCCGTCGTCGCCGATTTCCTCGTCGTCGTACTCGTTCACGGCGTCCAGGGCGTCGAAGAATCCGTTCACGAAGTCTTCGACCTGTTCGGGCGCGATGCCTTCGCTACCGCTCGCCACCTTGAGCGCCGAAGTGTCCAGGGCCAGCTTGCGAAGGTCGATGCCCTTCTCGACATCGGCCGTCGTCAGCTCGCGGATACGCGACTGAACGACAGCTTCGTGCAAGTCGAGATCGAGCGACGGCACAGGCGAAGCCAGCTCGCCGGAACCCCACACGTCTTCAAGCTGCTTCTTCGACGGCAGCTTGCGGCCGAGCTTCGCCAGCGTAGGCGACACCGATTTGAGCCGATCCATGAAAGCGTGATCGGCGTAGTAGGCGATCTTCTCGCAGCGAATCGGCTTCGTGTTTTCCAGACTGATGATTTGCTCGCGCTGGCTCATTTCCTTGAGTTCCTGCGGCAGCATCAAAGCCCGGCGCTGGCCGGCACCCTCGCCGATGGACTCGGAAAGGCTGGTGCCGCCCCGGCCGTTGCTCTTGTTCTTCGAGTGAACCGTCATGTAGCCCAGGGCTTCCGAATACTCGTTCGCGTCCCGTTGCTCCCGTGGCGTGTAGAAAATCTGGCACGCATGGTTCGTCACGAAGGTACGCGCGTTCTCGCGGCCGTAGCCCTTCGGCGGCTCGGCTTCGAGCTGGCCCGGCGACTGGATGATCGTCAGCAGGCGCAGGCCATAGCCGGCCATGTAGCTGTTGGCCTTGTCGATGATGCCGATCCGGCCGGGCGCGGTGAACTCGTCGGCCAGGATCAAGCATTGGTATTTCAGCTCGGGCGTGGCGTGCAGAAGCTGGTTCGTGTTCAGGTTCACCAGTTGGGTGTAGAACAGATTGATGAGCAGCTTCGCCTCGGCCAGCTTGTTAGCCGGAATGCCCAGGTAGATCGACATGCGCCGCTTGCGCACGTCGCGCAAGTCGAAGTCGTTCGCCGACGTGGCCGCGTCCACGATGGGGCTGGCCCACATCGTCAACGGCACGTTGAACGTCGCCATGATGGACGACAGCGTGTTGTCCGAGGTGGACGTGAAGCGGTTGATCGCATCGACGCATTCACTCGACAGCGGCGGCAAGCCTTCGCCGTCCCACTCGGTCACGGGAACGAGCGTCTTCGCAATCTCGCCCGTTTCCTCGTCCACTTCCTCAACCTCGCGGTAGTTCCGCTGGTTGATGATGCCTTGCAAGTGATCCTTGATCGGCTGGCCCTTGCCCGACGACTGGCGCAGCAGCTCCCCGATGGTTCGCGGCAGCGTGGGCGTCTCGCACAGGTACAGCGTCAGGCCCAGGAACAGGTTTCGCGCCGCATCATCGAAAAACGCATCGCGGCCTTCGCCCGGATAGAGCGAGTAGCCAATCGCCAGGATGTCCGTCACGCGCATGCGCGGATCGTCGCTGATGTACCCCAGGGGGTTGTATCGGTGCGTCTTGCCGTTCAGCGGGTTGCCCTCGGCGTCCTCGGCAATCGAGAACGGGTTGAACAAATAGACCTCTTGCCCCCACTTCCTGCGGAACTTGGACGTGATGAGGAAGTTTTCCAGCTTCACGTCCATTGCCACGACCGACTCGGCCCAATTGAGCAGGTTCGGGATGACGATGCCGACGCCCTTACCCGAGCGAGTCGGCGCGGCCAGCAGCACGAATTGCATGCCGGCGAACATCAGGAAGCGGTTCTTCCACTTCCCGATGATGATGCCGGTCTTGTCGAACAGCCCGGCCTTGGCAATCTCCGGCGTCTTGGCGAAGCGGGCTTCGCCGTGCAGCGTCCGCACGTCGCGCAGCGCCGCAATCGTCAGCACGATGGGCACGCCGTAGCCCACGGCCGCCGCCACGATCATGGACACCGTGAGGCGCTTCGCCACGACCGGATCGTTTTGGTAGAACTGCCAGTACGTCCACCACGTCGAAAAGTCGGTCTTGCCGAACGGGTTCGCCTTGCTGAACAGGAAGAAGACGAACCCCGACAGCCACACGATGCCCACCGTCGCGGCGATGAACACGGCCAACCCGAACAGCCACTTCACCCACTTAGGCATTTCCATATCAATCCCCTTTGGTGACAGGCCGACGACCTGGCCAGCTCGCCGGCGTCACCATCCAGAAAAACAAAATGGTGACGAACAGATCCACCAGGTTGGATGCGTTCGTCACCACCGCAGCGGCTTTGCCGCCTTTCCCCACCCCGGCCAGGGGCCGGAGGGGGCGGCGTGCATGATTGGCGACAGGCGCAGCTCCTCGATCGCGCGGGCCTGTCACCATCGCCCTACGCATCGGCCGGAGCCGGTGCGCGTTTCAGCTTCGGCTCGTACCACAGCTCGGTGATGTGGCGGCCGAAGTCGCCGTACACGTCGTTATGCACATGCACCACGACATCCACCACCATGTAGAGCAGGCGACGGATGACCGCATAGGGAAGCGTCCGGCCCTGGCGGTTCTGGAGCACCATCAAGCCCAGGCGCTCGAACGTCAGTTCGGCGGAACCGGCGTGGCAGCTCGTGATGCTGCCGCCGTGGCCCGAGGCGGCCACGTTGATGAAGTCGAACGTCTCGCCGCTGCGCAGCTCGGCCAGCAGGATGCGAGTCGGCTTCATGCGCAAGCAGCTCTTGAGCAGCGCCGCCGCCGTCACGGGCGCGTTTTCTTCTTCCTTCGCCTCGGACGGGTAGAACAGATGGACGTGGTTCGGATGGTTCGGCAAGAACAGCTCGGGCACGTCTTCAATCGTGATGATGCGTTGATCCTGGGGAATCTCCTGCATCAGCGCCTTCATGAAGGTGGTCTTACCCGAGCCGGTTTCGCCGGCCACCACGATGACCTTTTCGAGCTGGACGGCCCGACGCAGGAAGCCGACGTAATCGTGCTTTTCCTTGAGCTGCAAAAGCTCCAGCTCGTCGGGACTCAGTTCGGCGCTGATCGGCCGAATGTGAGCGAAGAAGTCTTGCTTCGCGTAGTCGTCCAGCGTGCGAACCGTGAAGGACGGCTTTCGGATCGTGACCGAAATCGTTCCTTGCTCGCACGCGGGCGGCATCACGATTTGCACGCGCTCGCCTTGCGGCAGGATGGCCGAGAGGATCGGCCGCACGTCCGACACGTCGTTGGATGAGAACTTGGCGACGGCCGTCGCCAGCGAACGCAGATGCTCGTAAGTGAGAGCCGGCGCTTCGTGCCGTTCCCACTTGCAAGCCCTTTCGCACCACACTTCACCCGGCCGGTTCACGCAGACTTCCGTGATGGCCGGATCGCTCATCCAGGTGGCGAGCGGTTGAAGGTGGAAATCGACCGAAGTCGCGCGGTTCAGCGAGGCCGCGAGGTATTCACTGGTTGGTTGCTGCGACATCGTACACGCTCGAAAAGTCCAGATCGCGGGCGATATAGACACCGACTTGCTCGCCCTGATTCTTGTAGAGGGTTGGCGGAATGTTGATGGTGTTCTTCAACGCTTCCGCCGCCATGTTTTGGGTGGCCTCGCCCGTGCTGCTGAAATTGATTTGGCCGCTGTTGTTGTTTGTGCCCTGGGTGGCATACCGTGCAACGTCATCGACCAGACTCAGCATCAGCGCGCCGCCGAACCGCTGCCAGAAGTGGTTATCAATGTAGCCCGGCAGGCCCGCGCCGCCGAGCGGATCGGTGCCTGGGGAATCCAGGTTGATGACCACGCCGTTCGGCGTCTTGATGCGCGACCACAGCACGAAGATGCGAGCCATGCCCTGACGCATGTTCGATTGGTACTCGCCCGAAATGGTCGAGCCGCGTTCGACCAGCAGCACCTTGCCGTTGTCGCTGTAGATGTTGCGCGTCACGACGCAGGCCGTCATGCCGGGCACCGTGCTATCGAGCTTCGTTTGCAGCGCGCAGTCGATGAAGCTGCCTTTCGCCAAGATGAAGTTGCGATTGCCCAAGTGCCCGGCCTTGCGCGACGGCGTGCGCGTCGAAGACAGCAGGGCCGAGAGGCCGCCACCTTCGGGCGGCGGTGCAGCGCGGCCCGGCTGGCCGCCCGCATCCGCGCCCGTGTCGCCCTTCTGCGCGACAGCCATCAGGCCCGAGCCTGACTTGTCCAGCGAAGGCGCGGGCCGTTGCTGGCCGCTGCCGCCCGCATCGCCCGGCAGAGGCGGTGCGCTCGCCTGCCCTGCCCCACTCGGCGCAGGAACGACCGGCACCGGAGCCGCAGGGGCCGGCGCAGCTCCAGGCAGCTCGGGCGGATCGGTGAAGGTGCGCGCCGGCACGGCGCTGGTGAGTTGCATCGCCTTGGCTTGCTGCGCGTCCGCCTCGCGGTCGGCGCGCTGCTTGTGCTTCCAGTAGGCCGCACCGCCGCCCAGGCCAACGACCAGGAGCAGCACCACGACGATGAAGCCACGCTTCGCAGTCGATGGCCCGTGATCGTTCACGCTCGGCATGCCGCGCTCGCCGTCAAACGTCTCCAGCTCGGCCTGCTGATTGGTTTGGTTGCTCATTCTTCATCCCCTCCAACGATTACGCGCTTCACGCCGGGAACCGTCGTGCCATCAGTGGGCGGCAGGCCGTCCACGTCGTACTTGTCGTTGTAAACGCCAACGACAGCGTTCCCCAGGCGCAAGACCAGCTCGCGGGCCACGCGATGGACGACCAGCACATCCTTGTCCACATGCGTGTTCACGAGGCTTTCCGACTTGTCGGCAGCCACGATGAACACGGCCGGGAAATCCCGGTTGTTCGGGAATTTCAGGTAGGTGAAACGGCCGTCGTCGTAGGCCATCGTCGGCGCGATGCCATCGGAGGCATCGCCGACCTGCATCGAGTAGGCCCAATTGCGCGGCGCGGGCTTCTCATCGAGCTTCGCTTGCGCCTTGGCCTTGTCGGCCGCCCTCGCCCGCGCTGCCGCTTCGTCCTCGGGGTACTTGAACTCGACGCGATAGGCCACGCGCTGGTTCTGCGGTGCCTTGCCGCTGTTGCCACCACCCGGCAGCAGCTTCAAGTCGAAGTCGTACATGCGGCGGTTCGTCGTCACCATCAAGTTGGTGTCCCACTTCCCCGCCTCGGGAGCCATCACGATGGCTTCCTGGCCGCTGCCGGTCTTGATCGACTTCGGCTTGACGTACAGGATGTTGCGCCGGTCGGAGAACTCCCATCCCTGGGTGAAGCCCGACGCGACATCAAGGATTTCTTCGTCGGCCGCGAAGACGATGCGGGCACCGAGGCCCGGCAAGGCGCGGACGATGACGACATCGCCCGCGTTGTAGTTGACGTACTGAATGCGGCCGTCGTAGCGCGACCCCACCGGCACGTCGGCCGCCTGCGCGGCCGTGGCCGCGCCGAGTGCCAGCAGCACGGCGAATGCGATCTTCTTCATTGTGCGACTCCCATTTCAGGATCGACGCGGTAGCTCAGTACCTGGAAGCCGAAGGGGTTCACCAGTCGGGCGCTTTCGCGGATCAGCGACGGATTGCGGTACTCGTAGGCGACTGTTGCCACCCACTTGGTGACAGTGCCCGGCGAGTTGGGATCATCAACGCGCTTCGTCGTCTTGATGAACCGCACGGTGCCGATGCCCTTGCCATTCGGCACGACGCTGACAATCTCGACCGACACGCGCACCGAGCTGCTGTATTTCTTATCGAGGGCGTCTTTACCCTCGAACAGCGCGGCGTATTCCTGGCCCACGCGAGCCGAGGACAGCAGGCCCACGGTGTCGTAGTCCTTCTGGAGCGTGTACCAGTCATAGGTTTCATGCGCGCGGACGTATTGGGCCAGCCAATACTTGTCCATGACCTCATCGAAGCGAACGCCCTTCGTGTCCATCGCCGTCACGATGTCCGGGACGCCCGTCGTGTTGTCCACGCGGATGACGTAGGGCGTGTTTTCCTTGAGCGGCAGCATCAAGGCGATGGCGACGACCAGCAGCACCACGCACACCACGGCGAACGTCGCAATCGTCCAGGCGCGGCGCTCCGACTTCTCGACCAGGAGCACGCGCGATGCTTCCCAATTCAAAGCCGCCTCGTGCAGCTTCTCGCCCTTGCTCTTTTCCGGCTCCGCACTCGGTGCCGGTTCAGTCGCGCGGTTCTTGCGTCCGAACATGATTACTCCCCTTCTCGTTGATTGACTGGAGCCGCTGCGGGCGGCACCTGCTTGTTGATCTGGACTCGCGGCTTGCCTTCGAGCGAAGGCACGACCGGAGGACGCGCGTTCGTGGCGCAGCCCGCGAGGGCGGCGGCGAACAGAAGAACGACAGATACCCGTTTCATGTTGGTGTCCCTAAGTGAAATGAATCGGCACGCCAGAATATACCATATTCACAACCAAAGTGCCCTATTTTGGTTGCGCGAAGACGAAAAAAAGCCGCCCTGTTTCGGTGAAAACAGGGCGGCCGTTGGTGGCCGCCGTGGCCTCTTATTGCTTCACCGTGCCGCCCGAGGCGCGGCCCCAGTTCTTGCCCATGTTCTGCATCACATGCTGGCGATAGGCCGGGTTCCACATCGTGTTGCCGGCCACCAGATGGTTGGCCCGGCGAGCCGTGACCATCATCCCGGACTGCATATCGCGGCGCGTCGTCATCGGGTTCACCATGTTGCCGACGCCCTTCGCACCACGCAGACCACCCGTGACGGGCATCGCCAAATGGCGAATGCCCATCGCTGCCATCGAGACGCCACCGGCAAGGCCGGAGGCTATGCCGCCTGCTTGCAAGATGATCCACACCAGGACGCCCGTCAGCGCGCCGATTTGCAGCGCCGCGAACATCGGGTTCGAGTCGCCGCTACCGGAGAAGTCCGCGCCCGCGATGAAGGCGTCGTATGCCCGCATGGCAAACGTCATGATGATTGCCATGATGACGATGGTCAGGATGTAGTTCATCGCCTGCCCAAACCAGGAATCGAAGAACTTCGCCGTGGCCGGGAACATCAAGGCCAGGATGAACAGCGGCCCCAGGGCGAACACAATCGCCAGCGAGAACTTGGCGACGATGACCACCGCACCGCCGAGCATCGACACCAGGACGGTGCCGAGCGCCACGACCACGCCGGCAATGGCCCAGCCGAGCACAGCGCCGAAGTTCCAGCCGGCCTCGTCGGCCTTCTGGAAGCACTGCGCGACGATTTCCAGCCCTTTGCCCAGGGACTGGTCGAGCACCTGATAGATGTTCGCGGCGGGCGGCCCGCCCGACGTGTTCATCGCGTCAGCCAAGCCCGTTTCCAGGCCGTTGAGCGCGCCCATCACCCCGTTGGCGTATCCGTCCACCGTGAGCGCAAAGGCCGCGATGATGACGATCTTCACGCACTGCTTGACGAACGTCCAAAACGGCGACTCAATCGCGCCCGTGCTGATGGCGTAGCCGGTCAGCACGATGTAGAGCGTCACGCCAGTGATGGCGATCATTTGCAGCGCGTACATCAAGTTCGTGGCGGCCGGTGTCACGAACGCATTGGTAGCGTTCTGCACTGTCTCGCCGATGAACTGAAAAACCATCGGGTCCATAAGTCACCGTCCTATTTGTTGTTGCCCTCGGTCTTGGCCGGAGCGGCCGAAGACGGAGCGGAAAGAGGCGCTACCTTGATCGCCCCGCCGCGTGCGCTCCAGGTCGAAGACGAATCGGCGCGGCTGGCGTTGACGCAGTTGGGCGTTGCGGCCAGCTCGCCAGGGTTCGACTTGCACTTGGCGAGCTGCGCTTCGCGCTCGGCCTTGTGCTCCTTGAACCACTCGACCGTCTGCACGACCTCCTGCGGCTTGTCTTCCTTGCAGCCGGCCAGGGCCAGGGCCGCGACTGCTGCAAGCATCATCACTACGTTTTTCTTCATCGGTCACTCTCCTATCGTTGGTGACGGGGCCGAGCTGGCCAGGTCGAAAAGTTGTCACCAAAGGATGGTGACGCAAGACGCCGGCGAGATCCTCGCCGGCGTCACCATTGCCATTACGGCGTGCCGAACGTGATCGGCGTTGCCTGAATGCCCTTGCGGGCCGCCCAGGTGCGGGCCTGCAATTCACGCTGCTGCTGCTGCTGAATCTTGTCCTCGGCCTGGGCCACCATCGCGTAAAGCTGGAGCTTCGTTTGCTCGTTCTGGATCATTGCCTGTTCGGCGGCGATCCGGCCTTGCAGCTCGGCGATGGCCTTCGGGTCGGGCGTGTCGTTGATCTTCGCCATGAGGCTGTCAATCTGGTTGAGCCGCGACTTCGCCTTGTCGTAGGCATCCAGGGCGAAAGCCTGATCCTGGGCCGACTTCACGGCCCGCGCCTCGCACAGCTTCTTCTGGTCGCTGACCGTGATGTGCGCGCACGAGTCGAAAATCTTCGACTGCGAGTAGATCGAGGCCGCCCGGCCGCTCAGGCCGGCATAGCCGCCCGACTTCACCGAGTCATAGACGCCCTGCCAGTCGCTCGGCAGGTACTCGCGCAGCGCCGGATTGTTCAGGATGTTGCCCAGGCCACGCGAACCAGTCAGCGATTCGTACTGCTGCTTCATCTGGTTGATTTGGCTGGTCATCTGGTCGTACTGCATCTTCCACTTGGCGATGGTTTCGTTCTGCGCCGAAACCTGCTGCGCGATGGAAGCGCCATCCGTTACCGGGATTTGCGCGCTGGCCGCGCCCGCCATCGTGATGGCGAGCGCAGCGACAAGAGCCTTCATCTTCATGATTTCACCTTTCTTGCTGCTTAGAGGACGCCACCCGCGCCTTGCGGCGCTGGTGGAACACGGGAACCCACACTTCCGGGTCATCGCCGACTTCGGCGAGGATTTCATCGAGCAGTTCGACGTTATCGGAGCTGCCCGACAAAATGGCGAGTTCATCGCCGAAGCCAATTACCGTGTTCCCGTCAGCGTCTTTAACGTCGCTCAGATCGAAGCGGCCGATCATCGACTGATGGCCTTGCTTCACCAGGAACATGCGGCTTTCTTCACCCATCGTCTTGATGATTTCAAACTCCGAGGGCGTGCATTTGAAGCCCTCGGTGTATTCGGTGAAGTCCGCCTTCGGGTTAGGCAGGTAGATTTCCGTCGCCACCTGTTGCACCAGGGAGGCGGCAATCTTCGACTTCAACATGCTGCTAGGCATTTGCGTAGCGAACACGCCGAGGCCGTTTTGCTTGCGAATGGTCAATTGCTTGTCGCCCGCGAAGTCCGCGAACGCCTCGGCATCGACCCACTTCCAAGCCTCGTCCATGAAATAGACGAAGCGGCGGCCGTCGATGACCGAATCCATGCGATGCAGCAGGTACATGGAAATCGGCGTCCGCACGTCGTTGTTGTCCAGGAAGTGCGTGCCGTCGAAGCCATAGTTCGCGTGGGTGGTGAAGTCGATGAGGTCGGTCGCGTTGTCCAGCACCCACCAGAACGGGCCACGCTTGCCGTGGCCGTCATCGACGCACCACCGCGCGAGGCGCTTCGCCACGCTGTTTTCGCGGTCTTCCTTGTCGGTGCCCTCGGTGATGTTCTGCAACACCACCGACAGCCGGCGAATCTCCTTCGGCATCTTCATGACGGTTCGCACCGCATGACTGATGCGCGCATCGTCCGCCGTGGTGACGCGCTCGCCACCGGCCGACACCAGGACGCGAATCAGCTTCTCCAGGAACAGGATGTTCGTCTCGTTGGCTTCCATCTGGAACGGATTGAAACCGGTTGGCTGGCCGTTCCTGACGGCCAGATACTTGCCGCCGATGGCGCGAATCAGCAGCTCCGCGCCGCGATCCTTGTCGAAGAACACCGTCGTGAAGCCGACAGGCGAGCGCGGCTTGTATTTCTGCGACTGGCACAGAAGCATGTTCAGCAGCACCGTCTTACCCGCACCGGACTGGCCGATGACGCGGGTATTGCCGAGCACCTTCTTGTCGAAGGCGTCTTCGTCGCCCTTCGAGTAGTGGAAGTTGAAATACAGCGGCTGGCCCGAAGGCGTCTTGAACAGCGTCACGGCCTGCCCCCACGGGTTGCCGTCGCGTTTGCCGGCGCGGAAGTTGTGGAAGCTGCACAGGCCCGCAAAGTTCTTGCTGGTCAAGCCGGCCACGCGCGGCCGGTACGACCAATTGCACGGCAATTGCGCGTAGAAAGCCGAGTCGGTCGCCGTGGCGATCAAGGCGGACAGAAAACCCCTGTCCTGAATGATCGTCATGGCCGACGTGGTGTTGCGGCGCACCTTCTCGACCGTCTCGCCGAAGACCAGCAGCGAGTAGTGGTACTCGCCCATGACGAACTGACCTTGAATCAGCTCGTCAATGGCCTGCGTCATTTCCGCGATTTGCGTCGCGCTGCCGTCCTCGGCGTTCATCAACTGGCGTTGCTGCCGCTCCAGGAAGTCCTTGCCATCGCGCTTGCTCATGAAGCTGAACGACTGCGTGATGACGTACTCGTAATCCTCGTACAGCAGGCCGTTCAAGATGCCCGGCTCGGTGTGCGCCGAGTAGTCCTTGAAGTCGATGCCCATCGCGTAGCGCGTCTTCGTCGGCGAGCGGATTTCGATAGTCTCCGCGCCCACGAACACCCAGGCCGTGCCCAGGTAAGCGTTCAGCGGCCCGGCCGGCACGCGCACCTTCTGCCACTCGCCGGACACCAGGAAGTTCAAGAACTCCAGCGCCTGCGAGCACACGATGCCGTTCTCGTCCTCATAGGTGCGCAGTTCCTCGATGCCGGTCTTCTCGTCGGTGCCGTAGCGGCGCATGCTGGCCTCGATCTGATAGGCGATGTCGTCCAGCTTGCGGATGGCCGCCTTCTGATCCTTGAGGATTTCATCGACGGTTCGCCGCGCCGACTTCGCCATCGCCTTGCCGATCCGCGACGGATTCGGCCGGTAGATGACCGTCAGATACAGCTCGTTCGCCATCATGCGATAGCCCACGAAGCTGTCGTAATACTTGCGATCCAGCTCGCGGCAAAAGTCGTTGTCGTACACGCCCTTGAGCCTGTCCGACGTGCGGCGGCGGACGTTGTGCGTCCACAGCGCCACGTTGCTGGTAGCGATGGAGCGCAGCAGCGTGTTGAGTTGTTCCTTGCGCCGCAGAATCTCGTCCGGCTCTGCCGTCTCGAAGCTGATGCCGGCCACGCGCCACACGCGCAGGAAATCGCCCTGCGTCGTGACGATGGTGTTCGGCGACACATGGCTGCTGTACGGAATGAAGGGCGCAACCGCCCTTTCATTGTTCACTTGGTCGAAGTATTTAGGTTTTGGCAGGGCAGACATAAGTCCCTCTCACTTGCGTTTCGTGAAGGCAATCGGGCTGTAGGCCGATGCCTTCCAGAAGCGCCCGTTCTTGTTGCGGTTGATGACCCGGAACACGAATTTCAGGCCCAAGAGCCTGAATTGCTGATCGTCCGATTTGGCGATGATCCGCATCGTTATCACGATGGGAATCAGCGTGAAGGCGAACAGGATCGTCGTCCACACGCTGATGAGAACCACCACCCCGCCGACCACTGCGAGCGGCACCAACGGGACGCCGAACAGCATGGCCGGCCGGGTGCAACCCTTGAACAGCGGATCGCGCGGATCGAAGTCATCCATTGGTGCCGACATCGCGTGACCTCCCGCTTAGGACAGGAGGTAGCGGGCCAGCTCGGCCGCGCCGCCGATGAGCAGACCACCGGCCAGAATCTTGCCGACCTCGGCGATGTCGGCATGCTTGAACAGGAACTTGTAGCCCGCCCACATGATGGCGATGGTCACGGTCGTGATGGACACGCCGCGCAGCACGGCCAGCACGTTGTCCATGAAGGTGTTCACCTTGTCCAGCCCGCCAGTCTGCGCGAGCGCCGGCTCGGCCGCGAACAGCGCGGCCATCACCAGGAAGCCGAGCATCACGGCCATGCGGTTGTTGGAAGTGGTAGCAGTCGTCATTTCATTTGCTCCTGAAGTGAAAGAAAAAGGTAGCCGGTAGGCCGGCCGGCAAGCCGGTTGAAAAGCGTCCAATCTAGTTCATGCTGCAATGTTCTCCCCGTTATCCGTGCCTGCCGGATTATACAACAGGCCGCGCCAAAATAGTATATTTTGGCGAGCGTTTTTCTACTTTTTTGGCGTCTTGAGAACAAGCCGCGTAGGTGCCGCCGCGCGCTTCACCGCCGCCTTGGCTGCGGGCTTTGCGCCCTTCGCCTGCTTCGGTACAGGCTTGCCGGCCTGATCGTCCATGATGACCTTGCAGCCGTCTTTGAAGCCGCTGCAACCCCACCAGTAGCCGTACTGGCCCTTGCGGCGATACATCGGCTTGCCGCAGGACGGGCAAGGGGCCGTCTTGATCGCCACCGGCTGGCCCTTCTCGTCGTCCAGGAAGGTCTTGCACTCATCGTTCGTGCAGAACCACGCGAACGCGCCCTTGATGGGCTTGCCGCTTTCCTTGTCCTTCTTCTGGAAGCGCCGCAGCGGCGAGCTGCATTTCGGGCACGGGTGAACCTTCGGTTCCACCGGCCGCCCCTTGTCGTCGTCCATGAACGTCTTGCAGTCGTCGGTCGGGCAGAACCACCCCAGGCCGCCCGCCTTCTTCTTGTACCGCCGCAGGGGCGTGGAGCACTTCGGGCACGGGTGTTCCTTGCGTTCCACCGGCTTGCCGTCCACGTCGTCCAGGAAGGTCTTGCATTCGTCGTTCGTGCAGTACCAGATCGGCAGCTTGCCGGGCTTCTGGTACTTGCGCAGCCCGGCGCTGCACTTCGGGCACGCGAAGCGCGGCTTGAAGTCGCCGCCCTGGGCGATGGCGTCCAGCTCGGCCTTCAACTGATCGTAGGCCGGGGCCACCACGTCCAGGTACTCGCGCTCGCCTTCGGCGATGCGGTCGAGCTGCGATTCCAGCTCGCGCGTGAAAGCCAGTTCCATGAACTCGAAGCCGGCCTTCACCAGATGTTCCACCAGGATGGTGCCTGTCTCGGTCGGCACCAGATAACGCTTGTCTTCGACAAGGTAGCCGCGCGCCATGATGTTGCCCATGATCGCGGGATAGGTCGCCGGGCGGCCGATGCCTTCGTCTTCCAGCTTCTTGATGAGACTCGCTTTCGTGAAGCGCGGCGGTGCCTTCGTCACCTTGCGCAGCAGCTCGCCGCTGTCGGCCTGCTTCGCGCTGCCGACATCGAGCACCGGCACCTTGCCGGCGCTGTCCTCGGCCTCGTCGTCCGTCTTGTCTTCCACCGCGTCCTTCGCCGTCAGCACTCGCCATCCCTGTTCAATCAGGGTACGGCCCTTGGCCTTGAACTGGAACGGCTTCGCGCCATCGGTCGCTTCCAAGGTGACGCTGTTCACCTTGTAGCGGGCATCGGCCAGTTGCGAGGCAACCGTCCGCTTCCAGATGAGCGCATAGAGCTTGCGCTGATGCTCGTCCTCGCCGGCTTCCAGCACGTCGATATGGGCCGGCCTGATGGCCTCGTGCGCCTCTTGCGCGCCCGCCTTCGTCTTGAACTTGCGCGGCGCGTCCGGCAGCTTCCAGCCCTGCCCTTCGGCGTAGGCGCGCACCTCGGCGATGGCCTCGTCGCTGATGTTCACGCTGTCGGTGCGGATGTAGGTGATCGCGCCTTGCTCGAACAGCTTTTGCGCATCCTTCGCCGTCAGCTCGGGATCGCGCTTTAGCGTGACACTCGCGGCTTGCAGCATGAGCGAGGTCGAGAAGCACGACGGCGGCGCTTCGCGCGCCGTGTCGGTGCCGGAGTCCAGCACCTTGAACTGGCGGCAGCCTGCGGCCTGCTTCGCCAGGGCTTCATCGAGGACATAGGGCACGTCCTCGGTGATGAATGGCTTCGTGTCCCACTCCGCTTTCCACACGCCGCCGTCGAACTTCACCACCGCGCCGAAGTGGTTCGTCTTCTTGAACGCCACGATGCGGCGCTCCAGGTCAACGACCAGTCGCACGGCCACGCTTTGCACGCGGCCGGCCGACAGGTTTTGCCCGAGCATGTTCGATAGCAGCGGCGACACCAGATAGCCGACGATGCGATCCAGCGCCCGCCGTGCTTCCTGGGCCTGCACAAGATCGGCGTCGATCTTGCGCGCCTGCGACAGTGCCGCCCGAATCGCCTTCTCGGTGATTTCATCGAACGTCACCCGTTCGTAGTCGCCTTCGTCCAGGCCGAGGGCGTCTTTCAGGTGCCACGCGATGGCCTCGCCCTCTCGGTCGGGATCGGTTGCCAGAAAGATCATGTCCGCCCTGCCGGACAGGGCGCGGATGCGGGCGACTCGTTCCTCGCCGCCTGGGAACGTCCGGCCCTGTACCTGGGCCGGAGGGATGTATTCGTACTGCAAGGCGAAGTCGGGCGCTTCCAGGCCGATGTCGTGCTTCGGCAGGTCGCGGACATGGCCCACGCTGGCGACGACTTTCCAGCCGTCGCCGAGGATGGATTCGATCTTCTTCACCTTGTTGGGGCTTTCCACGACCATGAGCTTCATCGTGTGCCCCCCTCAGAAGACAATGGCCGAGCGCGCCGGCTGCGCCGGTTGCTCGCCCTGGCTGGCCTTCGCGTCATCCTTGGCGACAGGCAGATCCGCCGCGGCGGATGCGCCTGTCACCACGGGCTTGAGCTGCGCGGGCGCTTCGCTCTCCCGGCGCAGCAGCACCGGGGCATGATCGGCAGGCGGCCCATCGCTCGCGCCCTGGGCCGTCACCTTGACCGGCCCGGTGCCGGCCGCCGTCACGCGCTGCGGGCGTGCTGCGCCCGGCGCGATCGACGGAACGACCGGGATCGGCTTCGCCTCGACGTTGGCTTGCGCCAAGACCTTTTGCACATACGACGGCTCGCCGGCCTTGTCAGGCCGGAAGCCGCGCGTGAAGTTGCCCGAGTAGTAGCAGGAGAAGGCCGAGTGCAGCGCCCGTTGCCGGTCGCCCTCGGTGCGGGGCAAGGCCCGCGTGTAGCAGTCTTCGAGAATCTTCGAGCCGACGCGGACGTTCGCGCACGGCTCGAAGGCTTCTTCGTAGGTGAGGGAGTATTTCGGCAGGTTGTAGCGGTTGACCTGGGCAACCCCTACCGAGAAGTTCCAGCCAGCGGCTTCAAGAGCCTTGGCCGTCGCAACAGCTTCCGCTTGCGACTTGGGTTGACGTTGGAGCCTTCCGCCCACCACGCCGATGGCGTAGGGGTTGAAGCTCGATTCGACTTGCACGACGGCCGCCATCGTCTGCGGGGCCACCGTAGGGGCGCATTGCTGCGCCAAGACCATGAAATCCAGCATGTAACCGACTCCCTTTAGCGAGGAAACGGCTACCAATATACCATATTTTGGTCAGTGTTCACCCCCTTTTTTGGTCTTGCGCGCGGTGCGTGCCGGCTTCGCCTTCGAGCTTTGCGCTGGCTTGGCCGACTTCGGTCGCGGCGGCAGTTCCTGGTTGCGGAACAGCTCGAAGCTATCGGTCGGATAAGCCTCGCGCAGATGATCGTTCATACGTTTCAAGTCCTTGAAAACCTTCGGCATGTTCCGGTCACGTCGGGTTGTCAAATACCACTCTTTTCCCTCAGCCCACTTCAAGAGAACGACGACATAGAAGCCCACTGGCGTTTCCATCACCTTGAGCTTGTCAAGGGTTTTTTGAAGTACGGCCAGCTCTAGATCGCCCTCCAGAATGCTGTTCTCGGGACTACATGGAGGAAGTTTCATGCTCGTCCTGTTTTCGTTCGGGTCGGTCATAGTCAAAAACGACTCACATTGTATCGCCAAAACACTATATTTTGGTAGTGGTTTCGGCTAATTACGGCTTAAAAAATGCTCCCTGCCCATGCTCGCCCGGCTACGCCGGGACGGGCTTTCGTGCTCCGCATCGAGCCTGCGGCCACGGCCTTGTCTCGCCCCATTCGGGCGTCAATCCCTCTCGGCAGCGCCTCCGGCGCTGGACGGCCCAACTGGTGACAACTGGCATCACCAGGTGAGCGTCCACAGTCGCCAAATTGTAGCAAGTTGGCGACAGTTTGAGTAGCAAAGACCCGTTCGCGTCACCAATCATTGCCTGCCTTTGCATGGGGATAAACCCTCGTTCGGCCGGCTGCACCGACATGGTGCCGCGCCCTGGCGTCGAAGACGCCCTTTCCCCCACCCTGCCCAGGGCAGGAAGGGGGCGGTGTG
>BTVR01000003.1:67630-99483 GCA_045864775.1 Pseudomonadota bacterium | reverse complement strand
TGTCGGGTAAGTTCCGACCTGCACGAATGGCGTAACGATGGCGGCGCTGTCTCCAACCGAGACTCAGTGAAGTTGAAATCGCTGTTAAGATGCAGCGTACCCGCGGCAAGACGGAAAGACCCCGTGAACCTTTACTATAGCTTTGCACTGAATTTTGAACCTGCTTGTGTAGGATAGGTGGGAGGCTTTGAAGCGCAGACGCCAGTTTGCGTGGAGCCAACCTTGAAATACCACCCTGGCATGTTTGGAGTTCTAACCTAGGCCCGTTATCCGGGCTGGAGACAGTGCATGGTGGGTAGTTTGACTGGGGCGGTCTCCTCCTAAAGAGTAACGGAGGAGCGCGAAGGTACCCTCAGCGCGGTCGGAAATCGCGCAATGAGTGCAAAGGCATAAGGGTGCTTGACTGCGAGACGGACAGGTCGAGCAGGTGCGAAAGCAGGTCTTAGTGATCCGGTGGTTCTGTATGGAAGGGCCATCGCTCAACGGATAAAAGGTACTCCGGGGATAACAGGCTGATTCCTCCCAAGAGTCCACATCGACGGAGGAGTTTGGCACCTCGATGTCGGCTCATCGCATCCTGGGGCTGTAGCAGGTCCCAAGGGTATGGCTGTTCGCCATTTAAAGCGGTACGCGAGCTGGGTTCAGAACGTCGTGAGACAGTTCGGTCCCTATCTGCCGTGGGCGTTGGAAACTTGAAGGGAGCTGCTCCTAGTACGAGAGGACCGGAGTGGACGTACCCCTGGTGTTCCGGTTGTCACGCCAGTGGCACTGCCGGGTAGCTATGTACGGACGGGATAACCGCTGAAAGCATCTAAGCGGGAAGCCCACCCTAAGATAAGGTTTCCCTGGGCCTTTAAGGCCCCTGAAGGGTCGTCGGAGACTACGACGTTGATAGGTCGGGTGTGGAAGCGCAGTAATGTGTGAAGCTAACCGATACTAATTACCCGTGAGGCTTGACCATATAACACCCAAGCAGTCTTTGTTGCATGACGCATCGCGCCAGATCACATTTCGGTTTAACGGCCTCGTAGAAACGAGGCTAGCCAGTTTGCCTGGCGGCAATAGCGAGCGTGAACCACCCGATCCCATTCCGAACTCGGAAGTGAAACCGTTCAGCGCCGATGGTAGTGTGGGGCTTCCCCATGTGAGAGTAGGTCACTGCCAGGCTCCTATCCTGAAACCCCCACCTAGTAAGTGGGGGTTTTTTTTGTCCGAGAATCTCGCTTCTGGATGAATAAGCGAGATGCGGTAGAGAGTACATTCATTGGCCGTTCGGCAGCCCGTGGTCATAGTCGCCGGTGTTGGGCGAGGTATGCGTTACTGCCCATCTCGTGCAATCGACTCGCGGTGCGGGCGAACTCGAAGGCCAGCTTTTTCCCCCGATAAATGGTGGCGGCGTCTGCATCGGCAGTAAGAAACAATGCCAAGCGATGGTCATAGGCCACATCCACGAGATGAATCAACCGCCGGGCAGCGTCTTCCTGCCGCTCATCCAGGATGGGAATGCGACTGATCAGCAAGGTCTCGAAACGCGTTGCCAACTCGAGATAGTCTTGCTGACTTCGGCCTGAGCCGCAGAGCACGTCGAACTCGAACCAAGCAACCTGCTGGCCGATCGCTCGCGCGCGGAGTCGGCGGCCCTGTACGGTCAAGTACGTATCCTTTGAGCGGTGATGAGCGCACAGACGTTCGAATTGGCTTGCGAGCGCCGCTTCCCCGGCCCTATCGGCTGGCGTATGGTAGGTCCGCATGGCAGTCCGTGTGCGCAAGCGGAAATCTTCCCCTGGAGCGATCTCAACGACTTCCGTTCGGCTTTCCAGCAGCGTGATGGCGGGAAGGAATTGCTGTCGCTGCAGCCCGCCGCGATACAGATCGATTGGTTCCACGTTGGACGTCGTGACGAGCGTGATCCCCTGCGCAAAAAGATGTGCCAGCAATCGGCCCAGCAGCATAGCGTCAGTGATATCCGAAACCAGGAATTCGTCAAGGCATAAGACCCGGGTTTTGCCGGCGAGATCCTGTGCAATCTGCCGCAGGGGGTCTTGTCGTCCCCGGTGGGCGGCCAACTGCTCATGGACGCGCGCCATGAAAAGATGAAAATGGATCCGCAGTGTTTCCGGGAAAGGCAGACTTTCGTGAAAACAGTCCATGAGGTAGGTCTTGCCTCGGCCGACACCACCCCACAGATAGATTCCTTGGACGTCCGGCCAGCGCGGACGGAGAACGGTTCTCAGGAAGCGACTGCCCAAACGGTGACGCGGATGAGTCGCAATCAGACGGTGATGCAATGCGTCCAGTCGTTGGATGACGCGCTCTTGAGCCGCGTCGGCAACGAGGTGTCCGCGCGCCAGGTCGGATCGATAGCGATCGATCGGCGTTTCGATTGCCTTCGGCAAGGGCTGGGGGTCGCGCACCATGGAACTCATCTGCCGAAGGAGGCGTGACAAGGGTGGGCCATTATAGCGATTCGTTCGCTTTAGGCGGGCGGTGCGTCTACGTTTTCAGATGTCGGCGGTGCGCTTGGGCAAAGCCCGCGATGGTTGGTCCGATGGATGTGGTGCGTGGCCCCGCTTGAGCCGCCCCGGCTCTCTCCGAGGCTCCATTCTTTGAGAGGAGCGCGCAGCGTACGCGGTACCTACCGGGCGTTATGAGTGCGTGGTGCGGATGGTGTCCGCGCAGCGAGGCGAGCGTGAATCGCGATGGGCCGCAACACCGCTCAATCGCGGCGAAGTTCGGCTGTGAGGCCGAGACGCTGCGACTGTGGGTTCGCCGGCATGAGCGGGACCATGGGCTGAGGCCGGGCGTAACAACGGCCGAGCGGGACCGAATCAAGCAGCTGCAGCGTGAGGTGCGGCAGCCAACGAGACCCTGCGCAAGGCCAGCGCGTATTTCGCCTAGGCGGAGCTGGACCGTCGGTTCAAGCCATGACCGCGTTCACCGACGCGCACCGCGAGGTACGGGGTCGAACCGACCTGCAAGGTGAGGCCGATCCACCGTCGACGTCACGCATGTGCCGCGCCAACCCTCCGGACCTGCGTCCGCAAGGCGCGCGGCATGACGAGGTGCCATGTACCCGGATTCGCCGCGTGTCCGACGAGAACGAGCAGGCGTACAGCATGCACAAGGTCTGGCCCGTTCCATGGCCTGCGTGCGGAGGAGTGAGTCGACGCCAGCCCTGGTGCGGCAGGTGTGGGATTGCAGCGGCAACGGGCCGGGTGGCCTGGCACCGAGCTGGCCCTCGGGTTTCGGCCACAGTCAAAAGAAATTTGCGCGTATCGTCGTTCTCCCCTGCGGGCTGCCCCGAGGATGAATTCGTTCAGCGCGGCATCCTTCAACGCGCTGGGCCGCTCCAGCGGCGACGCATGAAAAACCCGCGCGGTCCGCGACCACGCGGGGAGAATCGATCGCCGAAGCGCGCAAGCGGCAGTCCGCGCGCCGGACGTCCAATGGATGCGATCAGGGACGCACGGTCTTGAAGCCGGTGATCATCAGCACATCGTCGGTGCCGTAGCCGTCCGCGTCCATGCTGCCATCGGCCGGATCCGCGCTGTGCTGAATCGAGACAAAAGCGGTGCGGCCGTCGCCGCTGAACAAGAAGCCGGTGGGCTCAGCCGATTCGTCCACCACGGACAGCATCTTCACGCAGCCATCGGTCTTGATGTCGCGGTCCACGCCGTCCGCGAGGCAGGCCCAGACGTCGCCGTGCGGGTTGTCCTCGATCACATAGACGTTGCGCGTGCCGGGCTGGAAGGCCAGGTTGTCCGGCTGGTTGAAATCGGCGTCACCTTCCACGAAGCGGTTCACGGTCACCGTCCGGTTGGCGCCGGCAGTGAGGGGCGCGCGATCGATGCCGCACATCACTTCGCCATAGTTCTCGGCGGCTGCATTTTCCGTATTGGTCCAGCAGAACCGGAGGCCTTCGCCCTGATAGCCGGGATCGTCGTGCAGGTCTTCGGGACGATAGTAGCCGGTCGCACCGGCGTTGTTGGCATCGACCCGGGCATTGGCGGCGGTGACGGCAACCCAGGCGGCCTGGCCGACTTCGCAGCCTTGGCCGAACTGCTGCTTGTTGTCGACGCAGGACACCTGCAGCGCGTAGACGCTGCCGGCGGCCAGCGGCGACTGGTTCAGGTTGGCGATACTGGAACTGGTGGCCGGGGTCGTGGGGACGAACTTGAACAGCGCGCCGCCGTCGGTGTCCCTGGTGCTGGTGCGGGCGTCCGTGTAGGAGCCGGGTCGCAGTTCATCGCCGGCGATCACGACGCCTTGGGCGGTGATGGCCAGTCCTTCCCACGCCATCTTCGGCAGGGCGCTGCGCAGGGCGACTTTGCCGGCCGTGTCGGTCACGGTGGCGCCGGTGGGATCGAACAGATTCGCGGTGCCGCGCCCGGTGAGCGTGAGATCGGTCAGCTGCAGCGGATTGAGGATCTCATAGACCTGGCCGTCGCTGGCCTCTTCGGTGGCGAGGATCGTGCCCCACGGGGTGCGGCGGATGCCGTCGCAACCGGCCATGCCGCGCAGGATGGTCTCGACCTTGCCGTCGGCGAGGCGGATACGTTGCACGGAGGGATTGTATTTTTCCGTGCCGTTCGCGAATTGCCCGATCACCTGACGCTCGAATTCTTCCACGCAGGTGATGAGGTGGGTAGGCGCCGTGTCGTTGGGCCAGAGGGCCATTTGATCGGTCTTGTCCGCTGCGGTGCGCGTGAGGTAGCGCACCTGCAGGCCCGGTGCGAGCACGATCTGGGCGCTCGCCGGCTGGCCCTCTGGTGCACGGGCGAAACCGGAAGGCATCGTCGCCGAGGCGGTGATCGGCTTGGTGAAACCGAACAGCCGGGCGGTGCCCGTCTCGAGCTGCTTTTGCATCAGCTCGCCGAAATCGGCGGCCGAAGCGGTTCCTGACATCATCAGGCCTAGACCAAGCAAGGCCAGGGTGGGGCGACGGCGCATGAAACGTCCTCCAATAGAGCGATGGGTGTACACGACGCGCACAGCCTAGAGCCGCCGCAGCGATGAAATGGTGAAAGCGGCGTGTCAGTTCGGCGACAGTTGCATCAGCGTTGGTGCGCGGATGACCAGTCCAGCAGGAGGTTCCCCTGCGCGCGATGCTCGGGCGCGAGTGGCGGCACGTCGGGGTCTATCTGGCGGTAGACGTTCGCGGTGGGGGTCAGCGTGGCATCGCGTCCCCGCGTGAAGGACTGTTCACGCACGATGCCGAGGTAGGCCTTGTTGAGCGCCATCGCGCGCGCGGGACTGGGAGTGATCAGGGTGTGGACGTCCTTGGCTTGGGCCAGCCGAGCCGTATCGGGCTGTCCGTCCGCGCCGAACCAGCGGGCGCGCATCTCGTCGTTGGCGCGAAATTCGTCGCCCCCGCCGACGCGGCGCAGATATTGGCGGATCTCGCCTTCCACCTCGCCCATCATCGGCGCGTCGGGCATGCCGCGCAGGTCGAGGTAGCCTTGGCCGCGGGCGCCCGGGATCTTGCGCGCAAAGGCGAAGGTCTGGTCGATGGTGGCGCCGATCGAGCTGTGGCAGCCCTTGCAGAAGAAGGTTTCTTCCTGGGTCTGCGGGCGCAGGTCCCCTTTTGCGTCCTCGATGAAGCCCTGCAGCCGCCAGCCGAAGCCGTTCACCGCGCCGCGCTCGGCCTGCCAGCCCATCTGCGGCAGAAAGCCCTGTTGTTTTTCCCAAGCTTCCTCATCGTAGAGCGCGCCGAGATCGGCCGGCTCCAGCCAGCGCTCCTTGACGAGATAGCGCACTTCCTTCATACGCGCCGCCGGATGGATCCCGCCTTGCGCATCGACGGCGAGATAGCGCACGGTATGCAGAAACTCGGTGCCGACGGGATAAAGATGGGCAACGACCGGAACGCCGGACGCCCCGCCCAGGTAATGAGCCAGCCGGCGCAGGCGCGTGACGCGGCCCAGGCGTCCATCGGCGTCGAGATCCACGCCCACCACGCGCTCGTCGATGGGCGGCGTTTCGAGAGCGTCCACGCCCTTGATGGCGGCTTCCAGGATGGCCAGGTTGGCCAGATAGACCGGCCAGGACGGCGCCCCGGCGGCATCCAGCCGAAAGGGCGGCGGCAGGCGGATCATGACGTCGTCGAAGGAACCGTTGGTGGGCCAGAAGGTGCTGGGCAGCGGCTTGTACTGGAACGCGACCCAGCCGCTGCCGTCGCGCGCCCGGCCTTGGGCGTCGAAGGCGCGCGCGGGGTCGGCCAGCTCGGCGAGATCGGGCACCCAGCCTCGGAAGCTGCGGCGGCGCGCCGTCTCGATGAGCGGCGTGTAGTTGTCGGCCGCAACGTAGCGACTGATTTCGGCATCCGAGATGGCGGCGATGGCGGCGCGCCGGTCGACGAACAGATTGGTCCAGTGGTTCTCGCGTCCGATGTCCGAGAAGGTATAGGCGCCCTGTAGGTGGCCATCGTCCATGAGGTTGGGCCGACCTTCCGAGGCGGGGCGCGACTGGTGGCAGGTGTAGCAGGGATTGAAGCGGCCCTCGGTGCGGGTATAGCACTGCGGCGGGATCACGGCCTCGGGGTTGGAGAGCACGCGCCGGTAGGCCGTGTCCCACGCGGCGGGGTGCGGTCCCGCAGGGACGGCGCCATGACTCAGGCTCAAGGCGACGGCCACGGAAAGCCGGCGGATCAGACGACGCCGCTGTGGTGGAGTGGTTATCATGGCCGTGAAGTATCCGGACGCACGATGTCAAAAGCGTGTCACCGCGGTTCGCCGCCGCCGCGCCAGCCGCAGGTTTACCCATGAAATACGCTGTCCTCCCCGTCACCCCCTTCGCCCAGAACTGCACCATCCTGATGTGCGAACAGACGCGCGAGGCGGCCGTGGTCGATCCGGGTGGGGAGGTCGCGCGCATCCGCGCGGTGCTGGCCAAGCATGAACTGAACCTCACCCGCATCCTGGTCACCCACGGCCACCTCGATCACGTCGGCGGCGTGGCGGAGCTAGCCGAGGCGACGGGCATCCCGGTGGAGGGGCCGCATCGGGCCGATGCATTCTGGCTCCAGATGCTGCCGCAGCAGGCCCAGATGATGGGCTTCGGCGGGCGCGCCTTCACGCCCGATCGCTGGTTGGAAGAAGGCGATACCGTCAGCGTGGGCGCGTTCACGCTGCAGGTACTGCATTGCCCCGGCCACACGCCCGGCCATGTGGTGTTTTTTGAGCCCGAGGCGGGCTTCGCGCAGGTGGGCGATGTGCTCTTCGCCGGTTCCATCGGGCGCACCGACTTTCCCGGCGGCGATCACGACACGCTGATCCGCAGCATTCGCGAGAAGCTGTTCCCGCTGGGCGATCAGGTCCGCTTCGTGCCCGGACACGGCCCTACCTCCACGTTCGGCGAGGAACGGCGCAGCAATCCCTTCGTCTCGGGTCGCTACGGCTGAACGGTCCGAGCATGCGGCTGACGCAGGAATTGCTGTCGTGGCATACCGTCGGGCGCGGCCTGTGGGAGATCACTGCCGCCGTGCAGGCCGTGGTCGAGCGCTCCGGCATCGAGAGCGGCCTGTGCCAGGCCTTTTTGCGGCACACCAGCGCGTCCTTGATCCTGTGCGAGAACGCCGACCCCGCCGTGCGCGCGGATCTGGAGGCGTTTGCGCTGCGCTTCGCGCCCGACGGCGACCCCCGCTACCGCCATCATCTCGAGGGACCGGACGACATGCCGGCCCATCTGCGCGCGGTCTTCACCCAGGTCGAGCTGACCGTTCCCGTGCGGCGGGGCCGTTGCGCGCTCGGCACCTGGCAGGGGATCTTCCTGTGGGAACACCGGTTGGAGCCCGTGACGCGCGAGGTGATCGTCACGGTTTGGGGGCATTGACGGTTTTCAGTCCTGGATGCGGGTCAGTTCCTGCCGTGTCTGTCGTGCTCAACCGGCGCGTGTCCCTGAACGACGCCGGCTTCAAGTTGCGCCGCCCGTGATCCGCTAGCCGGATGCCCACGATCCGTTCGTGACCAAGCGGCTTGGCTGGCGGGCAGGCCAGCTTGCGCAGCCGCTTGCCGCCATCTCGTGCGGGCGCAATCCCCGATCAGCCCCAGCGCGCCACGTCTTCCTGGATCCACTCTTCTGTCGGGTCTGCCGGCGGATTTCCCGTGCCCGTCAAGGCGATGACCATCCTTTGCCTGGAGCAGCGGGTTTCCGCCTGTGGACGCGCCAGCCGCCAGAATTCCGTCGGTTGCGGGATGCTCTCTAAAGAGTCTATCGGCCTCATCCGGCCTTTGTTAACAATCAGTTACTGACTCTGTGCCGACCTTCTTCCGGTTGGAATGCTTCCTGCTTTAACGGGTCGCCAAATCGATCGGACGTGCTTCCGTCGAAACTTTGGCACTCGGGATGGAAGGCAGTGTCGGGCACGTCGACCCGGCGGATCGATAACGGAGACAGGTCATGAGGCAGTCGGCTCAAATCACTTCGCGCGAACAACACGATCTGGTCGTTCAGCATGCGCCTCTGGTACGGCGGATCGCGCAGCACCTCGCCAGCCGATTGCCGGCCAGCGTGCAGATCGACGATCTGATGCAAGCCGGCATGATCGGGCTGCTCGAGGCCGCCCGCAACTATGACGCTGATCAGGGCGCCAGCTTCGAGACCTACGCCGGCATTCGCATCCGCGGCGCCATGCTCGACGAGACCCGCAAAGTCGATTGGGCGCCTCGCTCGGTGCATCGCAAGGCGCGCGAGATGGCTGCTGTCGTTCATGAACTGGAGCACCGGCTAGGGCGGGTCGCCAAGCCTGTCGAGATTGCGGCTGCCATGCAGATCGACCTCGATCAGTACTTTCAGATCGTCGAGGACGCCGCCGGCTGTCGTGTGTTGAGCCTCGATGAGCCGGATAATGGCGTATTCGATGCCGACGAGATCCCGGGCGATGGCGATCACGACGATCCGGAGCAACAGATCGAAGCCGACGGCTTCCGCTCCGTCCTCGCGGACGTGATGGCGGCATTGCCGGAAAAGGAGCGGCTGGTGATGTCGCTGTACTACGAACAGGACCTCAATCTCCGTCAAATCGGCACGGTGATGGGCGTCAGCGAATCACGTGCCTGCCAGATCCACGGTCAGGCGGTGAAGCGGATCCGCGCCCGCATGGCCGACTGGGTCGAGGCGCGGTAACCACGGCGCCGTCGGAAATTTGGCGCAGCGCCTGATCTTTGGCACAAAGTCCTCAAGTTGGGCTCAATCGTACCGATAAGGTATTCGGTTGGGTCAACAGAGGCGATGGTCATGCAAATCAAACAACGGCTGGGCGCGAGCAGGCATCTCAACGAGGATTTGCCGGGATCGACAGGTCCCGGAACGGAACACGCCGTGGTTTCGCTGTTGGCGCCGCTGGGCGCGCGGTGGTCTGAAGCCCAGCGCATCGCTCATCTGCGCGATCTGGTTGCGGCGGGCTGCTATCACGTCAATGCCGATCGCATGGCGGCGCGCTTCCTGGAACGCGAAGGGCTTGCGCATGCGGGCTCTCCTTGGCTGTAAAGCGGCGCGGAAGGAGTCGCCCGATATGGGGTCGCGCGGACCCGCCAGGGACTGGTGCGAAACGCAGACAGCATACGGCAAGACCGAGTGGCGGGACCGTCCGGTGGAACTGGATGCCGATCCTGCGACTGGTCCGTCCCCTCCCGTCGCGTTGATCCGGGCTTCGGATGGCTGGAGCGTCGTCATGGCGCATAAGCGGCCACCGGCCTGCAGCACGGTGAAGCGCCGGACCGCGTCAGCCCGCGCAAAGGCGGCCAACGGCTGTAAACGCCATTGCCTGCTGTGCGTGACGACGGCGCTGCCCTCTGAAGCCGCCGAGGCTACGCTAGACGCAGTCCCGAGGAGAGGCGCGATTGCCTTTCGAAGGGCAGCGCACGGCGCGCCTCTTTCCAGATCCTCTCCGCTCGCGCCTTGTCGGCCGAGTTCGCGGATCTGTCGACGCACGGTGTCGGCACCTTGTTGCCACGCGATCCGGCCCACGCGTTGACGATGCGGGCGACCGATTCCGCCGATCTCTATCTGATTCTCGAAAAAGCCGTCGTCCGCGTCGAAAACCCGCTCCGTATCATCCATCGAGCGTTGGCGCGACGGCTTATCGGCTGCTGCTTCGAGCGCCGGACCCACCGATACGCCGATTGATCAGAGAATTTCTGCGTCATGTGCAGCGCTTGCAGCGCCGCTCCCTCAGGGCACAGCGTCCGTCAGACTGAAAATCTCGACGAAGTTGCTGGCGTCGGGATGCGCACGCGAGGGGCCATGGGTCATTACGATCGTGCCACGCCGGATGCCATGCGCGAGACACCAGTCGCGTGCCACGTCACGCCATGTGACTTCCGTGGACGCGATTTTCACGGCCACGACCCCGTAGGAAAAACTGAGATCCTGGCAGGTTTTGTCGGCAGCACTGAACGCGATGACAGGTGCGGCAAACTTGAACCGGGCCAGACGCCGGGCGGTGGCACCGCTGTCCGTCGGCGCGATGACCACGGGCGGACGAATCTTGTTGACGAGATCGGCGAGATCCGGCGCCATGATCTCTTCCACGCCCCGATTGCGCTGTTGCGGCGGTTCAAGCCAGGCCGGGTCGGTCGGCTGCCGTGCCTTTTCGGTGGCGAGCGCGATGCGAGTCAGCATGCGCACAGCCTCGACGGGGTATTGTCCGATCGCGGACTCTTCCGACAGCATGACGCAGTCGGTTCCATCCAGAACGGCATTGGCGACGTCGGTCGCTTCGGCTCGTGTCGGGCGGCGGTTCTCTACCATGGATTCCAGCATCTGCGTGGCCGTGATCACCGGGCGTCCGTATTGTCGAGCCCGCCGGATCAGCGCCTTCTGGGTGACGGCGATGGATTCGATCGGGGTCTCCACCCCCAGATCGCCGCGCGCCACCATGATGCCGTCGCAGGCCGCAAGGATGTCGTCGATGTTCTGAACCGCGATGGACCGCTCGATCTTGGCAATCAGGAACGGCGCGTAGCCCAGCGATCGCGCGCGTTCGCGGACCTGGCGCAGGTCCTCGCCGCGCTGGACGAAAGAGACGCTCACCGCGTCCACGCCGGCGGCGAGCGCCATCTGCAGCAATTCATCATCCTTGGCAGTAAAGGCACTTTGGCCCAGGTCGATGCCGGGCACGTTCATGCCGTTGTGCGACAGGAGCGCGCCGCCGACCTGCACCCGGCACTGGATGTCCTTGCCGTGGATCGCCTGGACCTTGAGCTGGATGAACCCGTCGTTGAGATAGATGATGTCGCCCGCTTTCAGCGATTCGGCGAGGCGCGGAAAATCGTAGGGAATGCAGTCCGTCCCGTCGGCTGCCCCCTCCATCAATCGGACACGCTGCTCGCGACGCAGTGTGATCGGGGACGGATCGAGCCGGCCCACGCGCATTTTCGGCCCGGGGAGGTCGGCCAGGATGGCCAGCCGTCGCCCGGTCAGCCGGCTGGCTTCGCGCAGGCGGCGTATGGTTTCGCGATGACTGTCCGCGTCCCCGTGTGCCAGATTGAGCCTCGCAACGCTCATGCCGGCGCGCAGCATCCGCTGCAGGGTATCGGGGTCGCGGGACGCTGGCCCGATGGTGCAGACCAGTTTGGTATGCGCTTGGGGTACGGACAGGCGGCGCATGGGAAGCTCTCCCGGACGAGCAATTTGCCCGCGGCCAGTATACCCGTACTCGGAAATCGTAAAAGGACAGGGAGGACCCGATCCTCCCTGTCAACGCGCCATCTTTCCGGAGAGCGGGAGCAGGCTCGCTGTGTGGCGAGACCAGCTTCCCGGAAACAAGCCTAACCCGAGTCGTGGCTGGCGCAATTGACCTGCATCAAGGGGGCGCGCCACGTCGCGGGCCACAATGAGCAACCTTCTACCAAGTGCGGGATCATGGCGACCTCATCTCAATGCTTTTCCTCGGCCGCGCATCGCGGCATCCGTCGCACCTGCGTCAACTGCGCCTTGAGCGAGCTGTGTGTGCCGGTCGGCCTGGATCAAAAGGACATGGAGCGACTCGATCAGTTGGTCGATCGTCAACAGCCGTTGCCGGCGAACGCACATCTTTGCCGCGTCGGCGAACGGTTCAGCACCTTGTATGCGGTGCGTTCGGGGTGTTTCAAGAGCTATCGCATGGACCGCGAAGGGCGTGAACGCGTGCTTGCATTTCACCTTCCCGGCGAACTGATGGGGCTGGATGCCATCTATCCCGGCGTCTATCAGTCCAACATCGTGGCCTTGGACGTCGGTGGTGTCTGCGCGCTGCCGTACAACGATCTCAGTCATCTGGCGGCGCAGATTCCGCGTCTGCAGGAACAGATTTTCCGCCTGTTGAGCAAGGATCTGTCGGCCTATGCATGGCTGGGAGGCGATCACAGTGCGGAGGAGCGGGTTGCCGGTTTCCTGCTCGATCTGTCCAACCGCTACCGCGAGCGGGGTTACTCGGACCGCGCTTTCAACCTCGCAATGCCGCGTCGGGACATTGCGAATTATCTGCGGCTGGCCACCGAAACCGTCAGCCGCGTGATCACCCGTTTCGAACGGGAAGGGCTGATCCAGACCGAGCGGCGCGAGGTGCAATTGCTGGATCTCGAGGGATTGAACCAGCGCGCCAACCATTGCCTGCAAGTCACGATCTGAGCCTTACCAAGGCCCGCCTGCGCCGGCTCCGGGCGGTCGCTACCCCGTCGTCAGAAGAGGCGAGCATGCTCTGCGGGCGATGCCTTTTCCTGAAGATAGGCGTCGAACGGCGCGGCGAGTGCGCGCAGGAGATAGCGCCCGTCGGGTGTCACCTCCAGCGCGTCCGGTCCCAGGCGAAGCAGTCCATCGGCGACAGCAGGCGCGAGGGTCTGCAACTCGGCCGCAAAATAGCTGGGAACGTCGATACCATGGGATTGCCGTATGGTTTGATAGCAAACCCGACCTTGGCACATGAGCGCCTGGATCACGGCCTGCCGGAGTTGATCCTCGCGGGTCAGCACGATACCGCGGCTGACTGCCAGGCGCCGCTCCGCGATGGCTGACTGATAATCGCGCAGATTTTTGGTGTTCTGCGCGTAATGCAGCCCGACATGGCTGATGGCGCTGACACCCAGCCCGATCAGATCGCAGCCGCCCAGAGTCGAGTAACCCTGGAAGTTGCGATGCAGATCACCCCGCGCCAGCGCCTGCGCGAGAGGATCGTGCGGCTTGGCGAAGTGGTCCATGCCGATGTGGACGTAGCCGGCCGCTTCCAGGCATCCGATGGCCAGCGCCAGCAACTGCCGCTTCTCGTCGGGCGCGGGCAGGGCCTCGGTGGCGATGCGGCGCTGGGCCGGAAAGCGGTCGGGCAAGTGCGCGTAGCTGTAAAGCGCCAGACGGTCCGGATCGAGTGTGAGGACTTGCTCCAGGGTGGCCTCGAAGCCGCTGGCGTGCTGATGCGGCAGGCCATGGATGAGATCCAGGCTGATGGAATGAAAGCCGGCTGCGCGCGCTGCGGCGACGACGGCTTCGGTTTGCGAGAAACTCTGCCGGCGATTGATGGCGGCCTGCACCCGCGCGTCGAAATCCTGTACGCCGACGCTGAGCCGATTGAACCCCATGTCGCGGAGCGCTTGGATACCGGCCGCGTCGAGGTTGCGTGGATCGGCCTCGATACCCATTTCCACCTCGGGTGCAACGTGGAAATGGACGCGCAGAGCGGCGATGATGGCCGCGAGTTGGGGCGGGGAGAGAAAAGTCGGACTGCCGCCCCCGAAATGGATCTGGATGACGGGTCCAGGCGCTTCGAGCATCTGCGCCTGAATGGCGATTTCCTGCTCCAGACTTTCCAGATAACGCTGAATCGGGCCGGGTTGCCGGGTAATCTCGCGATGGCAACCGCAATAAAAGCAAGGGCTCGGGCAGAACGGGATGTGCAGGTAGAGCGACAGCGGTGCGGGGCGGCGGGTCCGCAAGGCGCGCTGATACTCTCCGGCGCCGACTCCCGGATGGAAGCGATCCGCTGTCGGATAGGAGGTGTAACGGGGCGCGCGGGTATCGTACCGTGCGATCAACGTGGCATCGAAAGCGTGGACTGCGGGGGGCATGACGCTACTCTTTCCTGGGCTTGGCGGAAAGAATAGCGCACGAGCTATCCGCGACAATGACTTACGTCAATAGGCCCGATCGAGCATACCTTCTCACGGCGCGTGGCGAGCAAACACCAGCGAGGCGTTCGTGCCCCCGAAGCCGAAGCTGTTGGACAGCACGGTGTTCAGCTGCACGCCATCCCGGCGCTCGCGCACGATGGGCAGGCCCTCTGCGGCGGGATCGAGCCGCTCGATATTGGCAGATGCTGCGATGAAGTTTTCCTGCATCATCAGCAGACTGTAGATGGCCTCGTGGACGCCGGCAGCACCCAAGGCATGGCCGGTCAGGGATTTCGTCGAGGAGAGCGGGGGCATCGCGTCGCCGAACACTTCGCGCAGGGCCTCCAGCTCACGCACGTCCCCGACCGGCGTGCTCGTGCCATGGGTGTTGATGTAATCGATGGGCGCATCGACCGTCGCCATCGCTTGGCGCATGCAGCGCACAGCGCCCTCTCCGGACGGCGCCACCATGTCATAACCGTCGGAAGTGGCGCCGTAGCCCACCACCTCGGCATGGATACGCGCGCCCCGTCGCAAGGCGTGTTCGCGTTCTTCAAGGACCAGAATGCCGCCGCCTCCGGAAATGACGAAGCCGTCACGATCCGCGTCATAGGTCCGGGACGCTCTCTCCGGCGTCTCGTTGTACTTGCTGGACAGGGCGCCCATGGCGTCGAACATGAACGCCATGGTCCAGTGTTCTTCCTCCGCGCCGCCGGCGAAGACGATGTCCTGCTTGCCGAGCTGGATCTGTTCGACGGCGTTGCCGATGCAGTGCGCGCTCGTGGCGCAGGCGGAACTGATGGCGTAGTTGATGCCCTTGATCTGAGCGCCGGTGGCCAGGCACGCCGACACGCCGCTGCACATCGCCTTGGTCACCATGTAGGGCCCGACGCGCCGGACGCCTTTGGCGCGCACCGTGTCTATGCCTTCCAAAATGCTTTCGTGCGAGGCGCCGCCGGCGCCGACGATGAGCCCCGTGCGCAGGTTCGACACGAGTTCCGGCGGCAGGCCGGCATCGGCGATCGCTTCCTGCATCGCCAGCCAGGCATAGGCGTGCCCATCGGCCATGAAGCGCAGCAGCTTGCGGTCGATGAGGTCGGCGACGTCCAGGCGAACCGATCCCGCCACGTGGGAGCGCAGGCCCTGCTCGGCATACTCCGGCTGGTGACTGATGCCCGAGCGGCCGGCGCGCAGGCTGTCCAGCACTTCCGTCTTGTTGTTGCCGATGCTGGAGACGATGCCCAGACCGGTTACCACAACGCGTTTCATCGGTATCCCTCCTCCCGCGTGAAGTTGCTCGGATCCACGGCGCATCAGAAGTTGGCCGTGGAGGTGAACAGGCCCGCCCGCAGGTCTTTGGCGGTGTAGATCTCGTGTCCGTCCACACGGAGTGTGGCGTCACCGATGCCCATGACCAGTCGTCGCAGGATGACCCGTTTCAAATCCAGTGTATATGTCACCCTTTTGGCAGTGGGAAGCACTTGTCCCGTGAACTTGACTTCGCCGACACCGAGGGCACGGCCGCGACCCGGGGCGCCCAGCCAAGCCAGGTGAAAACCCATCAGTTGCCACATCGCGTCCAGGCCCAGGCAACCGGGCATGACCGGGTCGCCCTGAAAGTGGCATTGAAAGAACCAGAGATCCGGGCGGATGTCGAGTTCGGCCACAACCTGACCCTTGTCGTAAAGCCCGCCTTCCTCGCTGATGCGCGTGATGCGATCGAACATCAGCATCGGCGGCAGCGGTAACTGGGCATTTCCAGGACCGAACATCTCGCCTCGGCCGCAGGACAGCAGATCATCAAGATCCAGCGAAGCAGGTCTCACAATGGGCTCCAATGGGCGCTCATCCCTGTCCAGAGGCAGGGTAAAAGGGCCTGATGATTGTCCACCTCGAGCAACAAATCAAGCGGCGGACAGGGGCTGATGGCGTCTTTCGGCACGCGGCGGGATCAGGGCGCGAGCCGTTCAAGTGACCAGGTGTGATCCGTCCGGTACTGGTAAAGCAGCCGGTCGTGCAAGCGGTCGGGTCTGGCCTGCCAGAATTCGAATCGCAACGGGAACAATCGGTATCCGCCCCACTGCGGCGGACGTGGGATGGCCCGGCCACCGAACTCTCGCGTCACGCGATCGAGGCGGTTCTCGAGGTCCTGACGCCCCCGTAGCACACGACTTTGGGGCGATGCCCAGGCGCCAAGCTGGCTCCCTCGCGGCCGGGTGTGGAAGTACGCATCCGACGCGGCCGGATCGGCGCGATCGACGCTGCCCTCGATCCGCACCTGACGCAGTTGGGCCGGCCAGTAGAACAGCAGGGCCGCAGCGGGGTTGTGGGCCAGCTCTTCGCCTTTGCGGCTTTCATAGTGGGAATGGAAAACGAAGCCGTTTTCATCGAAGTGCTTGAGCAGCACGATGCGTGCGCTGGGACGCCCATCGACACCGACGGTTGCCAGCGCCATGGCGTCCGGTTCGGGCGGGTGCAGCGGATGTGCGGCCGCATACCATTCCCGGAACAAGCCCCACGGTTGGGCGGGCGCCGTATCTTCGTCGAGTGCGCAAAGCTGTGTGGTCAATGGAACGTCCATCTGACGGGAACAGGCGGGGACCGCTCCCCGCCTGCAGGAACTGGACTCAAGCCGGCTCGAAGACCGGAAAATGGCGCCCCTTGGGCAATTCTTCCCAGGAGACCTTGACCTTCATGCCGACTTTGACGTCTTCCAGGGGGCAGTTGACGACATTGGTCATCATCCGCACGCCTTCGGTGAGTTGCACGATGGCGACGACGTAGGGGACGCGGGCCCCCATGGCCGGATTGCCGGGCTTGCGCATGACACTGAAGGCGTAAACCTCCCCCAGGCCCTGAGATTCTCGCCACTCCACCGCGCCCGTCTTGGGCGAGATCACCACAGCCTCACGGGGGTAGTGATAGTAGCGCTCCGACTCCGGGCTGTACTGGAGCATCAGCTTCTTTTCTTCGGTCGCCTTCCAGAACGGTTCGGCGTGGGGCGAGGTGCCCATCATCATGCGACTCATAGCGTTTCCTCCGTACCCAGGACCACAGTGGAGCAGGCCGACAGGACTCCGCCCACGCCGTGCGCCACGGCCAGCTTGGCGTCGGGCACCTGCCGCGGACCGCCTTCGCCGCGCAACTGCTTGGTGGCTTCCACCAGCAGGAACATGCCGTACATGCCCGGGTGGGTATAGGAGAGGCCGCCGCCGTTGGTGTTGGTCGGCAGTGCGCCGCCGGGGCCGAGCTTGCCGTCTTCCACGAAGCGGCCGCCTTCCCCCTTGGGACAGAAACCCATGTCTTCCAGCGACATCAGCACGGTGATGGTGAAGGAATCGTAGGTCATCACCAAGTCGATGTCCTTCGGCGTCACGCCGGCCATGTTGAAGGCCTTGGGCGCGGAAACGGCGCCGGGGGTGACGGTCAGCTCGGGCATTTCCGAGATCATCATGGCGTGGTCGTGGTGGGTGCCGGCACCCAGAACGTATACGGGTTTCTTCTTCAGGTGACGGGCCCGTTCGGCGCTGGTGATAACCACCGCGCCGGCGCCGTCGGTGACAAGGCAGCAGTCATAGCGATGCAGCGGGTCGCAGACCAGCGGAGAATTGAGCACGTCCTCGATGCTCATCGGCTCCTGATAGCGCGCGCGCGGGTTCATCTGCGCCCACTTGCGGGTCGACACGGCGATCTGCGCGAGCTGCTCGGACGTCGTGCCATAGAGATGTTGATGGCGGCTGGCGGCGAGAGCATAGGCGCCTGCGGGCAGCATCAGGCCGGCCGGCATCTCCCATTCCAGGAAAGGCGGCGGGTTCTTGCGGTCGAAGGCGTTCATCATGGCGGCCATGCCGCCCGTCAGGCCGCCCTTCGAGCGCGGTGTCTGGGCATAGACCGAGACCGCGACTTCGCACAGGCCGAGCGCGATGGCTGCTGCCGCGTGCTCGACGTGGACCTCGAAGCTCGAGCCGCCGGTCATGGTGCTGTCGGTATAGCGCGGGCGAATGCCCAGATGCTCGGCCAGCTCCAGACTGGGCATCATCATGCCGGTACAGAACAGGCCGTCCACATCGGACAGCTTGAGTCCGGCGTCTTCCAGCGCGGCGTGGATGACTTTGACTTCGAGCTCGCGCTCGGTCAGATGAAGCTCGCCGGTGGGCGAGACCTCATCCGCGGCGCCGACGATTGCCGCCTTGCCCCGCAGATACCTCGTATCGTAGGCCATCGTTTCCTAGTCCCTTTGGGTGGATTGACTTCCCTGTGGCCGGCGCCGCGATTCCACGAACAAAGCATTGGAAGCACGTTGGCGTATGCGCGACGTTACACCCAGGATCAACGGCGCAGGCTAGGAGATTCGATCCTTAAACGCAAGAGGACAATTGCCCGCCTTGAGGGCCGATGCGAACTCGCTTCAGATGGCGATCCAGCGATCGACCGACCCACGCCGAGGACGAGGACTGTTAGAATCGTGAGACTCGCGGCCGATGGACAGCTGACGTGACAGGGGAGATGACTTCACAGGCCTCGCTTCCCGACCTGAGGCCTCAGTTGCCGGCCTTGGAGGCCGCCGTGGATCAGGCATTGGCCCGTGCCCGTGCCCGCGGCGCCGATGCCGCCCAGGCCCAGGTCGGACTGCGCGTGGGATACTCGGTTGGCGTGCGCGGCGGCGATGTCGAGACCTTGGAGCACGAGCGCGATCGCGGCTTGGGGGTCACGGTCTACTTTCGCGGTCGCAAGGGCGGCGCGAGCACGACGGACCTGCGCCCCGAAGCGATCGCAGCGGCCGTCGACGGCGCCTGCGATCTGGCGCAACATACCGAGGCCGATCCGGCTGCCGGTCTTCCCGAGCCGGACCTGATGGCCTGGAAGGCGCTCGACCTCGACCTCTACCATCCTTGGGACATGACCCCTGCGCGCGCCATCGAGCGGGCGCTGGCGATGGAAGCCGCTGCCCTGGCGGTGGACCCCCGTCTGCAGCAATCCGAAGGCGCGGGGCTGCAGACCGGGCTGGGGGTCTCGGTGCTGGGCAACAGCCTTGGATTTCGGGGAATACGCTGCGGGTCATCACATGGCATGGGGCTGGGGCTCATTGCGCAGGCGGACGGCCAGATGCAGCGCGAGGGCTGGTACGAGAGCGTGCGCAACGCCGAGTATCTGCCTGCGGCCGAAGCCGTGGGGCGGCGTGCTGCCGAGCGGGCCTTGGCTCGCCTGGGCGCACGTACCCTTTCGACGCGCCGCGCGCCGGTACTGTTCTCCCCTGAGGTGGCCCGCGGCCTGATCCGTCATCTGGTCGGAGCGGTGAGCGGCGGGGCGTTGTATCGCCAGATGAGTTTCCTGCAGGACAAGCTGGGCCAGCAGGTCATGAGCCCAGGGCTGCATCTGCATGAACAGCCGCTTTTGCCTCAGGCCATGGCCAGCGCCGCCTTCGATGGCGAAGGGGTGGCCACGGCGGCGCGCGACCTGGTCCGGGATGGCGTGCTCACGCGCTATGTGCTCGACAGTTATTCCGCGCGCCGCCTGGGGCGGCAGTCGACCGGCAATGCGGGCGGCGTGCACAACCTGATCGTCGAACCTACGGGTCACGGTGGTGAAGCCGAACTGTTGCAGATGCTGGACACCGGCCTGTGGGTCACCGAGGTGATGGGGCAGGGGGTGAATCTCGTGACCGGCGATTATTCGCGCGGGGCCGCGGGTTTCTGGGTCGAGCATGGGCAGGTCGTCCACGCCGTGGACGAAGTCACCATTGCCGGGAATCTGGCGGATCTGTATCGCCAGATCGTGGCGACGGGGACGGATCTCGACGCCCGCGGCAGCATCCATTGCGGATCGATCCTGATCGAGTCCATGACGGTGGCTGGATCGGCCTGACATCAACCGTCTTCGGGCTGCTCGCACGGCTCACGAACGAGGCGAGCCCGCGCGTTTGCGCCGGGTCTCGGCGGCTGCCCGAGACGCCGGCTGCCGAAAAAACGGCGGCGCACGCAGGCATGGTGCGATCGACTGGTGGGCGCGGTCCTCGAGGAATTTCTCTGCATCGGGAGGTCGGTAGTCGATGGAGCTTTATACCTATCATCGCAGCGTCGCGGCGCACAGAGTGCGCATCATACTGAATATAAAGGGTCTGCCCTGCGACTATCGATTCGTCGACATCGCCGGGGACAAGCTGCAGCGTTACCAGTTTCGTGCACTGAACCCGCAGGGATTGGCGCCGGTGCTGGTGGATGACGGTCATGTCATCACACAGTCGATGGCCATCATGGAATATCTGGAGGAGCGCTGGCCCACCCGGTCGGTGCTGCCCAAGGACAGTCTCGGTCGCGCGCGGGTGCGCGCCTTGGCGCAGCTGTTTGTGTCGGACATCCAGCCGTTGCACAACCTGCGCGTCCTGCGTTATCTGCGCAACCGGCAGGGCCAGGACGATGCACAGATCAAACAGTGGTCGGCGTACTGGATCGCAGAAGGATTGATGGCGGTGGAGCATCTGCTCGCGAGCGGCGGCGAGACCGGCGCTTACTGCCACGGCGATCACCCGACGATCGCCGATGCCTGCCTGATTGCGGAAGTGCACGAGGCGATCGAACAGGGCGTGGATCTGTCCGAATTTCCCATGGTGCGGCAGATCTATGCTTCCTGCATGACACTGGCGGCGTTCCAGGCCGCCGCCCCCGAGACGCAGCGGGATGCGGCCGGGTTGACGGCGTCCGTCGGGATATAGGCCGGCTCGCGGCGCGCCCCGTAGCGCCGCTTGGACGGGGCCGCCTTGTTTGCGCCCTGCGCCGATATCAGGAACTTTGCATCGTGCCGGCCGCGGTCACGGGAAGGGTTGCGCCGGCATTCGTGAAACGCATCACGCCGTCTTCGACTGCCCCGAACCTGAGGCTCACGATGTCGCGCGCGTAGTTCTGGTAGAGCTTCCAGGGGGCCTTGGAGCCCTGCTTGGGAAACTTGTCGATGGCGCGCTGAATATAGCCGGACGAGAAGTCCACGAAGGGCAGCTCGGTCAGGTCCGGATCGGTGTTGTGCGGCGTGCAGAAACGATATCCATGCCGTTCCATGTGGTTGATCAGGCGACAGACGTAGAGGCTGGTGAGATCGCACTTGAGCGTCCAGGACGCATTGGTGTAGCCCGTGGCCTGGGCCAGATTGGGCACATCCTTGAACATCATGCCCTTGTAGGTGATGCTCCGGCCGGGTTCCCAGGCCTGTCCGTCGAGGCTGAACGTCACGCCGCCCAGGGGGATGAGGTCGAGCCCCGTCGCCGAGACGACGATGTCTGCTTCGATCGTCCGGCCGGACTTGAGGCCGATGCCGGTTTCCGTGAAGCCATCGATGTGATCGGTGACGATTTCCGCGCGCCCTGATCGGATGGCCTTGAACAGGTCGTTGTTGGCCGCGATGCAAATCCGTTCTTCCCACGGGTTGTAGCGTGGGTTGAAGTGAACGTCGACATCGCAGGCATCGCCCAGTTGATGGCGCATGTGCAGGCGCAGGGCCTTGCGGACGAGCGTGGGCCAGCGTCTGGAGATCTGGAAGAACAGGGTCGCCAGCCAGACGTTCTTGAAGCGGTTGACGGCCGAGCCGATCGGGCCCGGCAGCAGCAGGCGAAAGGCTTCGGTCAGCGGATCCCAGTCGGGCAGGCCGATGACATAGGTGGGTGAGCGCTGCAACATGGTCACGTGAGCCGCCTTTTCCGCCAGCGCGGGGACCAGCGTGACGGCGGTGGCGCCGCTGCCGATGACGACGACGCGCTTGCCCGAGTAGTCCAGATCCTCCGGCCATTGCTGCGGATGGATCAGTGTGCCCCCGAATCGCTCCTGGCCGGGAAACTGCGGCATGTAGCCACCGTCGTAGCGGTAGTAGCCGCTGCACATATAGAGGAAGTTGCAGGTGTAGCGGACGAGCTCGCCTTGGGCCTGCGCTTCCACGGTCCAGCAGGCATCCTTGCTCGACCAGCTGGCGTGTGTCACCGAATGGCCGAAGCGGACGTGGCGGTCCACCTGGTGTTCCTGCGCCGTTTCGCGGATGTAGTCGCGGATCAGGGGTCCCGGCGCGATGGCCTGGCGATGATTCCAGGGGCGGAACGGGAAGCCCAGTGTGTACATGTCGGAGTCCGAGCGCAGTCCCGGATATCGAAACAGATCCCAGGTTCCGCCAATCGCCTGCCGCCCTTCGAGGATCGCATAGGATTTCTGCGGGCAATGCTCGTTCATGCGCGCGCCCGCGCCGATGCCCGAAAGACCGGCGCCGACGATCAGGACGTCGAAGTGTTCCATGGTTCAGACCCCTCGCCACCATCGGCACGGTGTCGGGCGCCCGCAAGTGCCCGCGCCGACGAGAAATGTTGGTTTACAGCGGGACATCGGCCGATGTCCAGCGCAGACGGACGCTCTCTCTAGAGAAGTACAGCGTACAAGTCCTTGCAAGTGCGCGATGCCTTGAAGATCGGTTCCTGTCGCGGAAAGGCAAAATGCTTACAGCAAAATCAGTCGCGGTCACGGCCACCGGCGTCTGGGCCATCTACAATCGATCAGCAAGATCCGCGCGGGCCAGTAAACGCTTGGCGTGCCCGTCCGGACTCAATCAACAACGAAAGCAATCGTCCTGACTGCGGCATGGACCCGTCAGGGGGAGGAGGATGTCATGGACATGATTTCATCGACGCAAAAGGTTGCGCCGCCGGAGGAACACAGCATCGAGCCCCGGCCGGTGCGGTTCAACATCACGGACGCAAGTCCGCGCCACTGGTTCGACAACGATCCGTTCCGGACGCAGTTTTTCAATGCGCTCTTCACGACTTTTCCGCCCGGCGAGAATTTTTTTGTCCGCAGCGTGGTGCATTATCGCGACCGCATCACCGATCCGGTGCTCCTGAAGCAGATCAATGCCTTCGCGGGGCAAGAAGGCACGCACGCGAGTTCGCATCAGGATCATCTGGACATCCTTTCCCGTCAGGGGTACACGAGCCTCGAACGGGAAAATCGCTACATCATCGATCCTTTCCTCAAGCTGGCCAACCGGATCGCACCCAAGCTCTCGCTGGCACTGACCGTGGCGCTGGAGCACTTCACGGCGATGCTCGCCCATCAGGCCATCGCGCGCTCGGACCTCTTTCGCGATCAGGCACACGAAGACTTCAAGCCGCTGATGGAATGGCACGCCGCGGAGGAGATCGAGCACAAGGCGGTGGCGTTCGACGTCTACCAGCAAGTCGATGGCAGTTACCGGCGCCGCATCGGCGCGATGATCGGTGCGACCATCTTCATGGTCGTGCTCTTGGTGCCGATGCGCATGAGCCCCTTGCTGTACCGGGACGGCGTGTTGTTCAACTGGCGTACCTGGCGCGACGGCCTGTCGTTCCTCTACGGCAAGCAAGGCATCTTCCGCATGCCCTGGAACCACTACAAGCAGTTCTACCGGCGCGACTTTCATCCGTGGGACGTGCAGGATTTCGACCTGATCCGTCCCTTCCGTGACGAGTATCAAAGCGGTCTGTGGCTTGAGGCGAGCCGGGTCAAACGCGTGGCCTGACGGACGTTTCGGTCGCGGCCGGCCGGGCGCCGGCCGCTTCCTCCGCACGCCCGGACGCATTGATGCGCCCGGGCTTTCTCGCCACGAGCGACATCACGCTTCCAGGGACTTTCACGGATGAAACCCCGTTTCAAATGGCTGTCGTCGGCGGTGGCGCTCGCGCTGGTCGGTGCCGGTGTCTACGTCTGGACCGATTTGCAATCGGCGCCGGTCTGTCTTGGCGAGGCGGCCGCGCACGACCCGCGGGCGCCCATCGTGCTGAGCGGTTGGGGCTTTGACCCGGGCAACACGCGGGCGGTCCCGGAGGCGGCACAGGGCATGGGACCGCAGGAGTTGCCCCGCCTGGCCTTGCAGTGGGCTTTCCGTTTCCCGTGGTGGACCAACAAGGCGCGCTCCCAGCCGGCCGTGACGGCCGACACGATTTATGTCGGTAGCCAGCGGGGATGGGTTTATGCGCTGAACCGGTGGGTCGGTTGCGTGCGCTGGAAAACCTTCGTCGGCGCCGAGGTGCGCACGGGCATGGTTCTCGGCGAGGCGGGTCCGGACGGCGAGCGCCTGCTGTTTTTCGGCGATTTCAACGGCAACGTGCACGCGCTCGATGCCGAGACCGGTGTGCGCCAGTGGAAAGTGGCGGCCGACACCCACCGTCTGGCTACCGTGACCGGCACGCCCGCGTTGCATGCGGGGCGACTGTATGTGCCGGTGTCGTCCATCGAGGTCGCGGTGCCGGCCTTGCCCGTTTACCCCTGTTGCACCTTCCGCGGGTCGGTTCACGCCTTCGACGCGGCGACGGGCGCGAGCCTCTGGCAGACCTTCACCACAGAACCGCCTGCACCACGAGGCCGAAACGGGCTCTTCGTCCGGCGTTGGGGGCCCTCCGGCGCGCCCATCTGGAGCGCGCCGACCGTCGATGTCGCCCGCCGACGCCTTTATGTCGGGACGGGGGAGAATTACAGCCACCCCACCAATGCGTTGAGTGACGCGGTCCTCGCGCTGAACCTCGACGACGGCCGCATCGTGTGGTCGCGCCAGTTCACGGCGAAGGATGCGTGGAACATGAGCTGCATCCTGCCAGCCGGTGTCAACTGCCCTGAAAACGCCGGTCGGGATCTCGATTTCGGTGCCTCACCGGTCCTGACGCGGGGCGCCGACGGCCGCGACGTGCTCGTGGCGGGACAGAAATCCGGCGTCGTCTATGGCATCGATCCCGAAGAGGGCGCCGTGCGCTGGTCACGCCGTCTGGGTCGTGGCGGACCGCTGGGCGGCGTGCACTGGGGCCTCGCGGCGCGCGATGGGCGGGTGTTCGTGCCGATCTCCGATTATCTGAAACCCATCCCCGGTCTGAAGGCGCCCCAGCCGGAGGATCCCGCGCTTCCCAAGGCGCCGGGCCTCTACGCGCTGGACGCAGCGACGGGCGAAGTGCTGTGGGCTGCGCCGGCGCAGCCCGGCTGCCCCGATGTGGAGCAATGCTATCCCGGCCTGTCAGCCGCCGTCACGGCGATGCCGGGAGGGGTCGTTGCCGCAACGCTCGACGGGCGGCTGCAGGCCTACGACAGCAATAGCGGGGAACTGCAGTGGGAGACGCCGACGGCGCGCGGATTCACGGCTGTGGACGGTCGAGCCGCCAAGGGTGGCGCCATCGACGCCGGCGGAGCCATCGTGGCCGGGTCTCAGCTGATCGTCAACTCAGGCTATGGCTTGTTCAGTCAGGCGCCCGGCAATGCCCTTCTGGTGTACAGCGCAGCGAGCCGGGCGTCAGCTCAGGGGGCGGGAACGGACAAATGAAGACTTGGCTGGTGATCTTGATCGTGGCGGCGGTCATTCACGGCCTGCGGACCTGGCTCGTGCGCCGACCGCTCGCGGCCCGCAACCACGAGCCCTTCGACGGCGTCCTCGAGCAGGTCAACGAATCGGTCGTGGCGTATCGGGCGGCGGCTTCGTCGCCTCACTGCAGTGTCATCGCCATACACGGATTTCTTGAGGATTATCGGTATTTCACGGCTTTGTATCGCGATCCGTCGCTTGAGCTCGTGCTGGTCAACAACAGTGGTTACCACTGTCCCGTGCTTGATCGGCGTCCGCAGACCGCCCCTTGGGGCGAGGTGAGCAATCCCTACCCGGCCGGCAGCATCGAGCACGATGCTTTCGTATTCAATCTCGCCCTCGCCCATCGTGTCACCGGCGCTCAAGTGCGCGCCCACGGGCATTCCAGAGGCGGAGCGGTGATTCTGGAGGCGGCACGGCAGAATCCCGGCCTGTTCCGGGACGTCGAGGTGATTCTCGAGGCGCCGGTCTTGCCCGGTGGCAAGGGGTATCCGCTGCTGGAACTGGCGTTCTCGGCGCCCGGTCGTTATCTGTTGCCGATCACCTTCACACTGTTGCGCCAGATCGACATCGTCCGCTTCGGCGGATTCGTTTTTACTCCGCTGACGCCGCGCAAGGTGGCCTTGCTGCGGGGCTTGTACTTCTCCCCCAAAACCTTTCAGGTCGTGCTGGACAACCTGGTTTCGATGCGGCAATGGATTGCCGGTCGTGACCAATCGATATTCGCCAATATCGCGCATGGCGCCATCCTCATCGGGGCCAGCGATCGCGTCCTCGACCGCCCGTCCATGCTCCGGAGTGCACGAACGGCCGGGTCTGGTTGGCGGGTGATCGAGACACGGGGAACCAGTCATTTCGTGTCTTTGGATCAGCCGAATGCGGTGCCGGCCCTTTTATCTGTGCCATCGGGTTGACAGCGCCTCGGTGTCGCTTGGTGGGGCGGTGACCGGCGTTGCGCTGCCTCAGGGGTCTTCTCCGCGGATCTTGATTTCAATCATGGGTTGTACTGCGGCCCGTCGCGTAGAGTGCTGTCCTCGGGGGGAGCTTCATTGGCGGACGCTATGAGAGTAGAATCCGGTCGTCCCGTTGAACGACTGTTCAGGGATTGTGCGCAGCGGCCGATTCATTTAAATTTGTGCCGTTATTCGCCTCAGGCGGAAGGTGAGCGGAAATGCTCCCTACTTCCAGAAAGCATTGATAAAAACAATGAAATTAAGGTGAATGATCAGGAATCTCTTCCATTCTGGCGGGTCTCTGACCCGATGCCCGGCGGTATGAATCCTGATCATCCGTGAATGCGTGGCCACTGCCGATGGGTTGAACGATCGATCGGGTCCATGGAAGGCGCGTGAATTCCGACATTATTTAGCGGCAACTGGAGTTCGAAGGAAATGAATACCACGACGGGAGCATATGGCACGGGGGCGGCGCCGGACACCGCAGGCCCACCGACGAAGTCGGCCGTGCGCAACGTTCAGGAGCAGATGGCGGCTTGGAAGAACATTGACTACACCTTGATTCCGATCTTTTCCATTCTGATCGGCGGTGTGACGGTGTTCTTGATCGCCCTGACGGTCGGTGACTGGGACTATTGGCAGGACTGGCGTGATCGCCGTTACTGGCCGCTGGTGACGCCGTTTTCCCTGATCATCCCAGCCGCGATCTTCAACTACTTCTTCTGGAAGCGGTTCCGTCTGCCGATCGGCGCCACGGCCATGATCCTGGGCTACATGTTCGGGGTGTGGGTCAGCCGTTACATGAACTTCCACATCTTCGCCAATTTCCCGATGAACTTCGTCGCACCGTCGACCTTCATCGGCATGGGCATCCTGCTGGACTGCACCCTGGCGATCAGCCGCAGTTTCTTCGTCACCGGGCTGGTGGGCGCATTCCTCTTCGCCATCGTCCTGTATCCGCTGAACTGGATCACGATGGCACCGTTCCATGTGCCCGTCGAATACAACGGTTACCTCGTGACCGTGGCTGACCTGATGGGCTACCAGTACATCCGGACCGCCATTCCCGAGTACGTGCGCATCATCGAGGAATCGACTTTGCGCACGTTCGGCGAGGCCGTCACACCACTCACCGCATTCTTCGCGGGCTTCGTCACCCTTCTGAACTACTACCTCTGGGTGTGGATCGGATCGCTGCTGACGCAGAATCGGTGGCTGACGCGCCTCATCTGAGGGTAAGGAAACGAGCATGGAACGGCGGTTCCGCATGTAGGCGGGCCGCAATCTGAACATGGACAGCGGAACGCATCGCGCGAACCGTTCATTCGGGGATTGCCGGACATCATGAAAACGATCAGACACATCAGGTTGGCAAGCTGGGGGGCGTATGCACTCGCCCTTCTGATGAGCGTGGCAGGGCCTCTTTACAGCCCGACCGCGGACGCACACGGCGAGCGCGCGCAGCAGGCCAGCCTGCGCATGCGGACCATGCACTGGTTCGATACCGACATCCAGCCGCGCAAGATTGCGGTCAATGAAACGATTCGCGTCACCGGACGTTTCATGCCGTCCAAGTCCTGGCCGGAGCATATTCGATCGGTCGAGGAAGCGGCGTTTCTGAACATCGGCGTGCCGGGTCCGGCTTTCGTCCGCATCGACTCCAGGGTCAATGGCGTGCCCATGATCCGCTCGACGCGCTTCCATCTGGGCGAAACCTATGAGTACGAGATCGTGCTCAAGGGGCGCGCGCCTGGGCGCTATCACGTTCACCCCGTGGTCAGCGTGGAAGGTGCCGGCCCCATCATCGGGCCCGCCTTCTGGGTCGAGGTGACCGGCGACCAGAACGACTTCCAGCACACCATCACGACCATGACCGGGGAGACCATCAACCCCGAAACCTACGCCTTGTCGACCATCCTCTGGTGGAACGCCCTGTGGTTCGTCATCGGCATCGCCTGGATGGCGTGGTGGTTCCGCAAGCTGCCGGTCATCATGCCCCGCTATATCAAGGTCCAGGACCTGGGCGATGATCAGGCCAATCAGTTGATCACCATTCCGGACATGATCGTGTCGGTGCTGTTCGTCGGCTTCGTCATGATGGTGATCGCGGGCGGTTTCTTCTGGGCCAACTACAAGTACCCCATCACCGCTGTGCTGCAGACGGGCAAGGTGGAAGTGGAACCGCTGCCGATGCCGCCTCAGAAGGTGGAGGTCGAGGTCAACAAGGCCACCTACCGCATCCCCGGCCGGAGCTTCCAGGTCGAAATGACGGTCACCAACCGCAGTGATCGACCGGTTCAGGTGGGCGAGTTCAGTGCGGCCAATATTCGCTTCATCAATGACAAGATGTTCGACATCAAGCCGCAGGACGAGCACGATCTGGTGGCATCCTCCGGCTTGCGTGTGGAAAGTGCGGCGATCAAGCCGGGCGAGACGCGCACCATCACGATCTACGCCGACGACGCGCTGTGGGAAACCTACCGGCTGGTCAGCCTGATCAACGAGCCGGACGGCCGGTTCGCCGCCCTGCTGATGTTCTACGATGACGAAGGCACGCGTTACCTGAATGAAATTCAGGGGCCGATGATTCCGTCCTTCGGTTGATTCCATAACCAGCCATCCAGGCTGGCGATGCTCGCATCAAGCGGCATCGCCAGCCTTTGGTTCATGAGAACGAGATGCCGTAAAGACGGAGGCGACGTGATGAATTTTGGCCCAGCCTCTCTCCGCTCCGCCGGACGGATTTTCTGGTCAATGGCCATGTGCCTGTTCTTGATCTCAGGCGCAGCCTGGGGTCACGGCGGGGTGTCCATTGAGGACGACATGTGCATCATGCAGGTCGGTCCCTATCGGGCGCACTTCACGGGATACATTCCCGATCGACGCGCCACGCAGGAGTTCTGCGAAGATATCCCGGATACCGGACGTGCCATTTTCGCGATCGATTTCATCAACGACGAGCTGCGCCGCATGCAGACCGACTTTCGCATCATCCGTGATGTGAACAACGTTGGTATTCGCGCAACCTATGCCGACCTCGGCACCAAGCAAGACATCGAGCAGGCCACGATCTTCTACAAGGCGCCGGAGACTCTGTCGACGGGTACGTTCAACGTTTCCCATACCTTCCCGGAGAAGGGGCATTTCATCGGCATCGTGACCGCACGTCACCCGGAAACCGGCAAGGAATACATTTCCGTGTTTCCGTTCGCCGTCGGCATTTTCCGGTGGGGCCCCATCGTCACCCGCGTGGGGTTGATCCTGGTGCTGGTTGGAGCGGCTGCCGCATTCTTCATCACGCGAGCCATGCGCAAGTAAGTCCGAGGCGCTGGGTGTCGCGCTGCACCATCACAAGTCAAACTTCGAGGCCACGGATCGGCCCCTTGCTGAGCGGAACCTCACCGGCTCCCGGTCGGTGAGCGCTCTCTTTTTCAGGCAGCAATTCTGCCGACTGCAGAAGCGCCGGCCCCGGATCGGGGTTTTGTGGTGTCGATCGGAGTGGGACAGACTTTCATGCAACGAAAAGCGCTATGGATCATTTTCATGGTGTTGTCGCTATGCGGGGCCTTGCTCGTGCCGCGGCAATGGTATCCATTATCCTGGCAGGTGCGGTGGTATCAGACGTTCGGGCCGGGGACCTACCTCGACCGGCCGGCGAGTGATCAGGGGCCGGATCTTCCCACCGAAGAATATTGCCCGGAGGACGTTCGCGGCTGGCGCAAGGGCCAGACGATCGACGGCGTCCAGATCGCGCCATCACCGAACTGTATCGCCGACAATCCTTATCTCGTTGCCGCTGCTGTGAAGGGGACGAACAAGGTGTCGCCTGCGACCTTGATGGAGTCCGGATTGACGCCCGATGCCGTGGTCATGGGTCGGGATCTCGACGGCGACGGGGATCCGGACGAGGTTCATATCCGTCTGGAGGTGACCGAACTGAACGGCAGCTCGCCGGACCGCCCGGACCCCATGACCCAGTATGAGATCGCGCCTGGCATTCGCCCGGGCCTGTGGGTTTTTACGCCCAAATCGGTGGGCATGTCCACTGAAAACTTCGAGTCGGTGAAGGCCAATCCCCTGCTGCGTGCACCGAGCCCGGCCATCCGGGTCGAGCAGGGCGACAAGGTCTATATTACCCTCGAAAACACGCACTACATGCCGCATACCATCCATCTGCACGGCATCGACCATCCGTTCTCACAGGATCACGGCATGCCGCATGAGGAAGGGAGCATGTCGGCGCATGACGGCCATGGCGATGGCGAGCGGGTGACGCCCCGCGGAAATGATGGGGTCGCGGAGACCAGCGAATTGCCGTCGATGCCGGCGCGTGCGCATACCTACGTCATCCAGCCGCGTGTCGCGGGCACCATGTTCTATCACTGCCACGTACAGGCCAACATCCACATTCTGATGGGCATGCAGGGCTTGTTTGTCGTTGAGGAGAATCGTCCCGACAACTGGGTTCAGACGCTGAACATCGGTGCCGGTCAGGTTCGGCATCCCTCGGTAGCGGTGAAGGAGCAGTTCGATCGGGAGTATGACCTTCACTATGAGGATCTCTACAAGGGGCTGAGTGATGTGATCCAGAGCCGCATCGATCCGCGGCTGATCATTCGTGACGCTCATCGGCGCTGGGACATTACGCAGGATGATCCGAGCTATTTCCTGCTCAACGGCCGCTCATTCCCCTATACCATGCGGGAGTCCTTGGTCGTGGTGGGCGCCAAGGAGAAAGTGAAACTGCGCATGCTCAACGGCGGCAACAAGACCGTTCCGGTTCATCCCCATGGCCACAAGTTCACGATCACCCACCTCGATGGGATTCCGGTGCCCCCGGCTGCGCGGGTCATTCGCGACGTGATCCCGCTCAATTCGGCCGAGCGTGTCGATGTCGAATTGGATACCACAAACGATGGGTTGCATAGCTATGGCCCGGGCATCTGGCTCATGCATGATCATCAGGAAGTGGCGCAGACCAATGCGGGGCTTTATCCCGGCGGGAGCATCAATGCCATCGTCTATGAGGAGTATCTCGACGATCGCGGCTTCCCGAAAGTAGAAGGCGTCGAATGGAAAAAGTTTTTTACGCCTGAATTCTACCGCCGCGAGGTGCCGGTCTGGGTGGACTACGATCCGGTCAATCGCCTGGCCGATGTCACCGGCAGCTCACGCGAAACGATCCGGTTCCTGCTATTGGGGCTGGTCGCGGGCGGTTGGTTGGCGGTATTGATCGCGCTGCTGCGGCGGCCACGGTCCGCAACGACGGGAGCGTGAGGCCATGTCCAAGCGTCGTTGTCTGAATTGCGTGCGGGCTTGTGCGCTGGCAGTGACCCTGTGCGGGACGGTCTTTGCCGCAGAGGACGCTAACGCGCCACAAGAGATGGACCATTCGCAGATGGACCATTCGCAGATGGACCACTCGCAGATGGACCACTCGCAGACGGACCACTCGCAGATGGACCACTCG
>BTVR01000003.1:0-67530 GCA_045864775.1 Pseudomonadota bacterium | reverse complement strand
GGACCACTCGCAGATGGACCACTCGCAGACGGACCACTCGCAGATGGACCACTCGGGGCATGCGGGACATGGCGGGCATGCGGGGCACAAGATGACCCTCGACGATGAGGGCATGGTCATGAACTGGAATGACGATACCCTGCCGGAGGACTGCCACAGCATCAGTCGGGACTATGCGTTTGAGGTCCGGGCTGGTACCCAATATGCCAAGGACTATAACGGCACGATCTTCGGCATGAGCCAACATGAATTTCGCGTCGAGCCCTGCAGTCGGATCACCGTCACCTTCATCAACGACGATGAAGTGCGCCACCAGTTCATGGTCCATCAGCTGCCCAAATACCTGTATCCGCAGGGCATGTTCCATCTGGAGGCCGCGGGCGGGGCCACCAAGAAGGGCACATTCATCGTTCCGAGCGACAATCGAACCTATCTCGTACATTGTGACTTGGCGCAGCACATGGAGAAGGGCATGAAAGGGCAACTGGTCGTCGGGAGGGGAGGCCTCGCGCTGACGAGCATACCCGGCGTCACGGCCAGTTTTCGCCGCGATTGGTACACTGACCCGGTGGTCCTATGGGGCGCTTTCGCCGGGGGGCTGGGGATCGCCTTGATTGGTATGTTGATGCTCCTGCGTCGCCGTTGACGGCGACGTGGCGGCTTTCCGCCGGACCGCATTGGTGGCCTCGCGGGCAAATGCGACCAGCGCCTGATTGCGTGCCGGCCAGTCGAGATGCCCGCCGCGATGTGGGCAATAGCGTGTCATCTGTGCAGTTGTGGCCGAGCCTTGCCCGTCGAGACAGCCGTCTGGCGTGGCCTTCGGTTCCGTGACATCGGCATTGCAAACGGCCCACCATTGGGCTGCTTCCCTGCCGTAACCGGGAAACAGGCGATCCCGCTCCCCATGCAGAACCATGACGGCCAGTGGCTCCGGGCAAGACTGCTGTGCCAGATCTGTGCCCCGGACGCCGGCGGCGCTGGGAATGATCGCAAGAGGATGGCGCGGAAGGTCTGGCAGGAAGGCCAGCGCGCTGCTGACCGTTCCGCCGTCGGAATGGCCGGTATAGACCAGCCGGCCGAGATCGACGCAATAGAGGCCCGCTACACGGTCTGGAACGCGGCCCAGATCCCGAATTGTTTGCTGGGTCAAGCCACGGCTGCCGGCGTAGGCAATGATGAAGCCCGCAGCGGTTGCTTCGTGGGTGAGGCCTGTGAAGCGCTCATTCAGCGCGGGTCCGAGGCCGGCTGGCGCGAAGACCACCAGCAGGGGATGCGGTCGACGCGGATCGTAATTCTGCGGAACGCGCACACGGATCGGAACGCCGCCCGGCGTGCGCAGATCCTCTGCATCGAGAGGCCCGGCGCGAGGACCTGCAGGACAAGACGCGGGAGCCGTGCCGGAATAGACGTAGGCGGACGGCGTCAGCGCCGTTCCCCAATACAGGTGGGTGGCGGCCAGCCAGATCGGCAGCCCGAGGAAGAGGCCGCCGATGACCAGTACGATCACCGCCAGCGGAAGATAGAAGCGCAGGGGAAGTGATCCGCGGGGCATCCGCGCTCCAAGGGCATGGCGGGGATCAACCCGCGTGGGGCAGGACCAGCAAGCGAGGCTCGGTCATTTCGTTCATGGCGCTGTACACGCCTTCACGCCCGAGCCCGCTGTCCTTGACCCCGCCGTAGGGCATGGCGTCGTCTCGAAAGCTCGATGAATCGTTGACGATGACAGCGCCGACTTCCAGTTTATCCCAAGCCTTCTGAATCGTGCCGATGTCCCGCGTAAACAGCGCGGCCTGCAAGCCGTAGCGGCTGGCATTGACGAGTGCGAAGGCTTCCTCCACGGTGTCGAAGGTTCGCAGGACGACCACCGGCCCGAAGGCCTCCTCGGCCCAGATCCGGCAGGTGTCCGCGACCCGATCCAGAACGGTTGGCGCCACGACCGCGCCGTGGCGACGGCCACCACACAAGACCCGCGCGCCCGTGGCGGTGGCTTCAGCAATCCATTCCATCAGCCGCTCTGCCTCATCCTCGTCGATCAGCGGCCCGACGGTGGTGGTTTCGTCCGCCGGATCGCCGACGACCAAGTCTGCAACGGCGGCGAGCAGCCGCTCGGTGAAGGCCGAGGCCAGCGAGTGATGAACCAGGATGCGTTGGACACTGATGCAACTCTGCCCTGAATTGTTGAAGCCGCCCTGCACCAACGCTGCCACGGCGGCCTCGAGGTCGGCGTCCGCTGCGACGATGGCTGCAGCATTGCCACCCAGTTCGAGCGTGACCCGCTTTTTGCCCGCTCGGCGCTTGAGATCCCAACCGACGGTTGCCGAGCCGGTGAAGCTGAGAAAACGCAGCCGGTCGTCCGTCACCAGGCAATCAGCCGCCGCTCGAGTGGCCGGCAGAATGGAGAAAGCCCCGGGCGGTAGTTCGGTTTCGGCCAGGATCATTCCCAGACGCAAGGCGCTGATTGGCGTTGCGCTGGCGGGTTTGAGGACGAAGGGGCAGCCCACCGCGAGTGCCGGCGCGACCTTGTGGGCAACGAGATTCAGCGGGAAGTTGAATGGGGTGATGAAAGCGCAGGGCCCGACGGGAAAACGGCGTTCGAAGGCCAGCGCCGTGCCGCTCAACGGACTGCCGCGCAGGTCATGCAAGCCGCCGATCGGTCGACCGGCCGCGTCGGCCGCGAGTTCGAAGGTACGCAGCAGGCGCGCCACCTCGGCGCGGGCCGCACCGAGCGGCTTGCCGCCTTCCTGCACCAGGATGGTTGCCAATTCGGCCGCTTCCTCTTGGAGGCGGCCGTGACAATGGCGCAGGATACGCTGCCGCTCATGGGGCTTCATTTGCGCCATCGCCGGGGCGGCTCCCACCGCGGCGGCGATGGCCGCGTCCATCAGGGACGCATCGGCGCGGCACACCTCCCAGCGCGGCATGCCATGGTATTTGTCATGAACAGCAAGGCGGTCGTCCGTTTCGACGGCACGATTGGCGACAAAGCTGGGTAACACGGGAAGCTTCATGGTGATATTCCCCCGCAAGATGGGCCTCAGTAGCCGCGCTGGCAAACCGGTGCAGGACTGCTTTCCAAGACCGGACGAGCGGGCAAACGTTCATTCACGCATGCTTTCGACCTTCCAGGCGGCGGCCTGCCTGGCGATGGTGGCGGCAATGACGATCGCAGGCGCGGGGCCGTCCCTGGCTTCGGATCGGCTGGTGCTCCACGTGGGCGCGCTCACCTTGGAGGCCGAAGTGGCCGAAACTGCGGCGATGCGTCGGCGGGGCCTGGCGGGTCGTGCGGCAGGAACGGGCGATGTCGCGATGCTATTCGTGTTCCCACGAGCGGAACGCCCCTGTTTCTGGATGAAGAACACGCTGTTGCCGCTGAGCCTGGCATTCATTGATGCGCGGGGTGTCATCCGACAACTGGAGGCGCTCGTGCCGAATGATGAACGCCGCATCTGCGCGCGCCAGCCGATCCGATGGGCGCTCGAAGTTTCTGCGGACGGCCCGGCTGCAGAGCAGCTCGCAGTCGGGCGGCATGTGCACGGCCTGCCAAAGCCGGTGGTGACCCGTCCTTGGCCCCCGCCGCGATAGACGCGATCGAATGGCTGGTTTGCTGTCGGTGATGTGGGCCATCGGGGTTGGCCGGGCGTCGCCCGCCGGTGGAGCAATCGAATGGACGCGCGGGGGCATCTTTCGGCGTCGCAAACCGATTCGGCGCCGGTGGTGCCGCCTGGGGTGGCACGGCGCGGACCCGCTCCCGTCGCTTCGTCATTGAAGGCGCCCGCGGCCGAACGTGGTGGGCCCTGTGGGACTCGAACCCACAACCAACGGATTATGAGTCCGCTGCTCTAACCGATTGAGCTAAAGGCCCTGTGAACATGGATGGTGGCGGCGACACAGGGCCGCCGTCGCATGCGCCGTAGCGGTGTGCGCTCGCCGCGCGCCCCGAAGGCCCCGAGAGAGGGATCCCGGGCGAGATGAGGCCCTCGATTCGACTCAGTCCTCGAGGAAGCTGCGCAGCATCTCCGAGCGCGACGGGTGCCGCAGCTTACGCAGCGCCTTGGCCTCGATCTGGCGGATGCGCTCGCGCGTCACATCGAACTGCTTGCCGACCTCTTCCAGCGTGTGGTCGGTGTTCATCTCGATGCCGAAGCGCATGCGCAGCACCTTGGCCTCACGCGGGGTGAGCGTCGCCAGCATGGCGTGTGCGGCCTCGCGCAACCCTTCCCGCGTCGCCATTTCGGAGGGCGAGGGGATGTTAGTGTCCTCAATGAAATCGCCCAGATGCGAATCCTCGTCATCGCCGATGGGAGTTTCCATCGAGATGGGTTCCTTGGCGATCTTGAGCACCTTGCGCACCTTGTCCTCGGGCATCTCCATCTTCTGCGCCAGCTCGTCTGGCGTGGGCTCGCGGCCCATCTCCTGGAGCATCTGGCGTTGCACACGATTGATCTTGTTGATCGTCTCGATCATGTGCACCGGGATGCGGATGGTGCGGGCCTGGTCGGCGATCGAGCGGGTGATCGCCTGCCGGATCCACCAGGTGGCGTAGGTCGAGAACTTGTAGCCGCGGCGGTATTCGAACTTGTCCACCGCCTTCATGAGGCCAATATTGCCTTCCTGGATGAGATCCAGGAACTGCAGGCCGCGGTTGGTGTATTTCTTGGCGATCGAGATGACCAGGCGCAGGTTGGCCTCGACCATTTCCTTCTTGGCGCGGCGGGCCTTGGCGTCGCTGACCGTTTTCTGGCGGTTGATTTCCTTGATCGCCGACAGCGGCAGATGGGTATCCCGCTCGATGCAGCGAAGCGCTTCCTGCAACTCGACGATCTCGTCGCGATGCCGGGCGATCGTCGCCGAATGCTTGCGCTTGGCCCGCACCTGCTTCTCAATCCAATCGCCGTCCGTCTCGTGATCCTGGAACACCTGGAGAAAATCGCGTCGCGACATGCCCGCTTGGGCCACGCACAGCTCCATGATGGCGCGTTCCTGCCGCCGGACCGCCTCCACCAGCCGCCGCAATTGGTCGCCGAGTTCGATGATGACGCGGGGCGCGAATTTGAACTGCAGGAACAGCTGGGCCAAAGCCTGCTGTTCGGCTTGGGTGGCTGCGTCGTCCACGCCCCGCTCCTGGAGAAGCGCCACGACGAGCTTGTGCTGCGCATCCAGCGCCGCCATGCGTTGGGCGACTTCCTGCGGATCGGGTCCGGTGTCCGGTGCTTCGGCGCCACCTTCCCCGTCCTCTTCACCGTCGGCCGCATCGGCTTCCAGTTCGATGGGCGGCATTTCGGCCGGTTCGTCGACGGCCGCCTGGGCTTCGAACTGGGCGGGATCGATGAATCCCACCACCAGTTCGGCCATGCGCGCGCCCGACTCGCAAATACGGGCGTATTCGCCAAGTACGAAAGCGGTTGACGCCGGCAGGGAGGCCAAGGCTTTGAGCGCCTCAACCTGGCCCTCTTCAATGCGCTTGGCGATACTGATCTCGCCTTCGCGCGTTAGCAACTCCACCGTTCCCATTTCGCGCATGTACATGCGCACGGGATCGGTCGTGCGGCCGATCTCGCCGTCCACCGAGGACGCCAAGGCGGCTGCCGCTTCCTCGGCCTCATCTTCGTCGTTGGTCGTCACGGCGACGTCCGAGAGCAGGATATCCTCGGAATCGGGCGCGTGTTCATGCACCGAAATGCCCATGTCGTTGAACATGGCAATGATGTCTTCGATCTGTTCGGGATCGACGAGATCGTCGGGGAGATGGTCGTTGACCTCGGCGAAGGTCAGGTAACCTTGTTCTTTACCCTTTGAAATCAGAGACTTCAGAAGAGAGCGCTGGTCTTCGCTCATACGGCGGGTCAACCTCAGGAAGGGGGCACAGCTAAACGCCCCATTATACAACACATCGCCTTGATCGGGCCCATGAACTCATGTCTCGCGGCGCGTCAGCAGGAAGCGCAGCCGTTCCTTCTCGCTCCCGCCCAGTTCCTCCGTGGCGGCCTTGGCGAGCAATGCATCGACTTCGGCCTTCGAGGCTTGTACCAACAAGTATCGACAGATGTCGCTACATTCTCGAGCCGAACCTTCGTCCGTTCGTTCCGGTTGCCACGCCAACAATTCGGCCAGCATGGGCTCGGCCGGATCGGAGCGGAAGCGTTCGAGGAGGCCTCCGCTGGTTAGATGGGGTCGATCGCGTGCAAGTTCAACGAGGGTGAGTAACCATTCGGGAGCGTCGCCCTGGGCGCGCAACAGGGCTGGAATGGCAGGGTCTATCCATGTCGCGGCGGACGGGTGGGCGAGGATCAGGCCGGCCAGCCGTTGCAGCGGCGTCGGCTGAGTGTGCGTCGCGGTGGTCGGCCGCAGCGCTGTCGATGCGCGCCGCTCTGGCTTCGCGCGAAATTCGCGGACATCGACTTCCGCCATCCGGGCAAGCGCTTGCTCCAGGAGATCGCGGAAGATTCCTTCCGGAATCTTCTTGAACGTCGATCGGCCACGTTCCAGTAGACGTGTGCGGCCTTCGATCGAATGCACGTTCAGTCCCGCCTTCAACTGCTGCAGCAGAAAGTCAGACAAGGGAAGCGCCTGTTGTACGCGCGCCAGAAAGCCCTCGCGGCCCTCCCGGCGCACCAAGGAGTCGGGATCTTCCCCCTCCGGCAGGAACAGGAAGGCGATTTCTCGTCCCTCCAGCATCTCGGGGAGGCTGGTCTGGAGCGCACGGTCCGCCGCGGCTCGGCCCGCGCCATCGCCGTCGAAACAGAACACGATTCGGCGTGTGTGCCGGAAGAGGCGGCGCAAATGCTCGGACGTCGTCGCGGTCCCGAGCGCCGCCACGGCATTGGTGACACCGTGTTCGGCCAGCATCAGCACATCCATATAGCCCTCGACCACCAGCACCCAAGGCAAGTCCCGCCCGGCTTGGCGCGCTTCGTACAGGCCGTAGAGCTCCTGGCCCTTGTGGAACAGCGGTGTTTCGGGCGAATTGATGTATTTGGGCTGGCCGTCGTCCAGGACGCGGCCGCCGAAGCCGATGACATGGCCTCGGCCGTCCCGGATCGGGAAGACGATGCGATCGCGGAACCGGTCGTAAAAACCGCTGTCGCTTCCCTCGCGGGGAATGATCAGACCGCAGTCCAGCAACAAGGCGCGTTTTTCCGGCGTGGCCCCGAACTGCTGCAATACCGCGTCCCAGCGCGCGGGCGCGTAACCGAGACCAAAGGTGGCGGCGGTCGAACCGCTCAGTCCGCGCGACTTGAGGTAGTCGATGGCGCTTTCCGCGCCGCGCAGCTGCTGCCGGAAGTACCGGGCCACCGCCTCGAGGACGCTGCGCAGTTCCAGATGACGCGCCGGCGGCGCTTCCCCGCCTGCTGGCAGGGTCAGCCCGGCTTCGGCGGCGAGGTCGGCCACCGCGTCGCGGAACTCGAGTCGATCGAAGGCCATGAGAAAGCCGATCGCGTTGCCGTGGGCGCCGCAACCGAAGCAGTGGTAGAACTGTTTGTCCGGGCTGACGGTGAAGGAAGGGGTCTTTTCGTCGTGGAACGGGCAGCGTGCCGTGAAATCCTTCCCCGCTTTTTTGAGGGAGATGCGACGCTCGATGAGCGCGACGAGATCGCTGCGCGCCAGGACCTCGTCGATGAATTCCTGAGGAATGGGTCCGCTCATGCTCGTCTTAACCCCGCCCATCGAGCCGGAGCATGAATCGAAGCGGTCAGCCCCCCAGGAGACTCTTGAGGCGGCTGCTGACCGCGCCCATGTCGGCTCGCCCCTGAATCTGTGGCTTGAGGTTCGCCATGATCCGGCCCATGTCCTTGATGCCGACTGCGCCATGCTCGGCGAGCGCCGCCTTGATCAGCGCGTCAAGCTCGGTCTCGGAAAGCGGATCGGGGAGATAGCACTGGAGCAGCGCTGCCTCGCCCAGCTCCTTGGCGGCCAGTTCGGGGCGGTTGCCGGCCTCGTACTGCGTCGCGGCCTCGCGCCGCTGCTTGATCAGCTTCTCGACCACCGCCAGCACTTGCGCGTCGTCCAGCGCGATGCGCTCATCGACTTCGCGCTGCTTGATGGCCGCGGAGAACATGCGCAGCGTCAGCAGCCTTTCCTTGTCGCCGCCCCGCATGGCAGTCTTGATGTCATCCTGCAGCCGACTCTTCAGGTCCATGGCCGTGTTTTCGCCGCAGGTCAATACAGCCGGCTTTGACGCTGCGTGTCGCGCATCAGGCGCTTGGCGTGGCGCTTCACGGCGGCGGCCTTGCGGCGCGTGCGTTCTTGCGTGGGTTTTTCGTAGAACTCGCGGCGACGGACTTCCGTCAGCACGCCGGCCTTTTCACAGGCCCGCTTGAACCGCCGCAGAGCGGCATCGAAATACTCGTTTTCCTTGACGCGAACGCTTGGCATGCAATCTCACTCGGCTGATCGTTGGAACCACGCAACCGGGCCGCGCGTGTCATCCGCGGGCCGGCAAGACGGAAAATTCTATTCGCTTTGAATTACAATTGCCAGTTCATCCGGCCATCGTAGATCGCGAATCCCCATGCGGGTGTTGGGCATCGAAACCTCCTGTGACGAAAGCGCAGTCGCGGTATACGACGGGCAGCGGGGGTTGCTGGCTCACGTCCTGCACAGCCAGATTGCGCTGCATGCGCCGTATGGCGGCGTGGTGCCGGAGCTCGCTTCTCGGGATCACATCCGCAAGCTGCTGCCGCTGGTCCGGCGAGTCCTGCAGGAGGCGGATTCGGCCCACGCGATCGACGGGATTGCCTACACGGCCGGCCCCGGCCTCGTCGGCGCCCTGCTGGTCGGCGCGACGCTGGCCCAGTCCCTGGCGCTGGCCTGGGACGTGCCCTGTGTCGGCGTGCATCATCTGGAGGGTCATCTCCTGGCGCCTTGGCTCGAGCCTGAGGCGCCGGCGTTTCCGGTGCTGGCTCTTCTGGTATCGGGCGGACACACGCTGCTGGTGGCCGTCGAATCGGTCGGGCGCTATCGCATTCTGGGCGAATCGATCGACGACGCTGCGGGCGAGGCGTTCGACAAGGTCGCCAAGCTCCTGGGGCTGCCCTATCCCGGTGGCCCTGCGCTGGCGGCGTTGGCCGAATCCGGCGTCCCCGACCGTTTCCGATTTCCGCGCCCGATGCTCGACCGTCCCGGTCTTGATTTCAGCTTCAGCGGCCTGAAGACGGCCGTGCTCTATGCGGCGCGCGAGGCGGGTGCCGATCCGGATGAACAGACCCGCGCCGACCTCGCGCGGGGCTTCGAAGAGGCCGCGGTGAGCGTGCTGACGGAGAAGTGCCGGCGCGCGCTGCACCAGACGGGCTTGCGGCGGCTGGTGGTGGCGGGCGGCGTGGGCGCCAATCGTCGTCTGCGCGAAGCGCTCAGCGCGATGGGAGGCTGTATGGGCGCCGAGGTTCATTACCCGCGGCCGGCTTTCTGTACGGACAACGGCGCCATGATCGCCTTGGCTGGCTTCCACCGGTTGCGCAGCGGCGAATGCGGCGCCACACCGGTCCGGGCCCGATGGCCGATCGACACGCTGCAACCACCCGCACGACGCTATGGTTAAAATGCCGCTTCGCCCAAGCTCGGCCTCTGGTGGAAACCTCAGTGGACATCGTTTATCTGCGCGACTTGCGCATTCCGGCGATCATCGGCGTCTTTGAATGGGAGCGCCGGCTGCGTCAGGTCATTGCCATCGACCTCGACATGGCCTGTGATGTCGCCTGCGCCGCTCGCACCGACGCGCTCGCCGATGCGCTGGACTACAAGGCGGTGGCCCGTCGGCTGACCGGCTTTGTCGAGGAAAGCCGCTTCCAGCTCGTGGAGACATTGGCTGAACGCATCGCCGAACTGGTGCGGCGGGAATTCCGCGTGGACTGGGTGCGGGTGCGCATCAACAAGACCGGCGCCGTGCGCGGTGCGCGCGATGTGGGGGTGATCATCGAGCGCGGCCGGCGTCCGTCTCCGGCGGCCTCATCGGAGCGCCATGATCCCGACTGAGGTCTTTGTCGGACTGGGCAGCAACATCGAGCCGCGTCCGAATCTGTGCGCGGCCCTGCCCCGGTTGGCAGCGCGCTTTGGCCCGTTGCGCGTGTCGCCTGTCTATCAATGCGAGGCCGTCGGCTTCGACGGCGATCCGTTCCTGAATCTGGTGGTGGGGTTCACGACCACCGAGCCACTGAGGGAGGTCAGCGCATTTCTGCGCGCTGTCGAGCGGGATTTCGGACGCACTCGCCGCGAGGCACGGTTTGCCGCTCGCACGCTGGATCTCGACATCATTCTCTTCGGTGACCGGGTCGGCGAGGAGGCGGGATTGCGTCTGCCGCGGTCCGACATCCTGCGCTATGGCTTCGTTCTCAAGCCCTTGGCGGATCTCGTCCCCGACGCGGTGCACCCGGTCTGCGGCGAAAGCTATCGTGCGCTCTGGGACCGGTTGCGACCGGGTCCGGATTTGACGCTCGTCGCGCCGCTGGATGCCGCCTCAACCCCCGCTTTTGCAAAGGGACCCTGAACCATGTGCGGCATCGTGGGCGCTATTGCGCAACGCAACGTCACCCCCATCCTGCTCGAAGGACTGCGGCGGCTCGAGTATCGCGGCTACGATTCCGCCGGTATCGTGGTGCTGGGATCCGCGGGACTGGATCGGGTGCGGACCGTCGGCAAGGTCGAAATGCTGGCCAGGGCGCTGGATGCAGCCCCGCTCCACGGCGCGCTCGGGCTCGCGCATACGCGGTGGGCGACGCATGGCGCGCCCAGCGAACGCAACGCCCATCCCCACATCGCCGGCGATCGGGTGGCGGTCGTGCACAACGGCATCATCGAAAACCATGCCGAACTGCGGGCCGAGCTGGCCGCCCGGGGCGACGTCATCGTCTCCGAGACCGATTCCGAGCTGATCGCGCACCTGATCGGCCACGCACTCGCCGAGCAAGCGGATCTGGCGACGGCGGTGCGCAGCTGTCTCGGTCGGTTGCGCGGCGCCTATGCCATTGCGGTCATCGATCGTCAGGCGCCGGACCGCATCGTGGCCGCGCGGGCGGGTAGCCCGCTGGTGATCGGCGTCGGGATCGAGGAACACTTCGTGGCTTCCGACGCTGCCGCGCTCCTGCCCGTGACGCAGCAGTTCCGCTATCTCGCCGAGGGTGACGTCGCCGAGATCCGCCGCACCGGTGTGCGCATCACCGATCGCGCCGGGCGTACCGTGGATCGTCCCATCCATCTTTCGCAATTGACGCAGGAAAGTCTCGATCGCGGTCCTTACCGCCATTTCATGCTGAAGGAAATCCACGAGCAGCCGCGCGTGCTGGCTGAAACCCTGGAAGGGCGCATGACCCACGGGCGGGTGCTTCCCGAGATGTTCGGGCCGGATGCCGAGGCGCTGTTCGCCGAGGTGCGCGCCGTGCATCTGGTCGCGTGCGGCACCAGCTACCACGCCGCGCTGGTGGCGCGCTATTGGATCGAGGCGCTGACCGGGATCCCCGCCACGGCCGAGATCGCCAGCGAATTCCGCTATCGCCACCCCGCAGTTCCGGCCGGGACCTTGCTGGTCACCCTGTCCCAGTCCGGTGAGACCGCCGACACCCTCGCGGCGCTGCGCATGAGTCGCGAGCGGCCCTATCTGTGTCGACTGGCGATTTGCAACGTGCCGGAGAGCTCTCTGGTGCGGGAATCGGACCGGGTGCTGATGACGCGTGCCGGCGCCGAGATCGGCGTCGCATCGACCAAGGCCTTCACCACCCAGCTCGTGGCGCTGATGCTGCTCGCGCTCTGCCTCGGTCAGGCGCATGACCTGGCACCCGAGGAAGTCGCGCGCATCGTCGCCGAATTGCGCGCCCTGCCCGCGCAAGTCGAGCAGGTCCTCGCGCTCGAAAGCGAGGTGGCCGCGCTGGCCATGCGGCTCGTTCATCGCGAGCATGCGCTGTTCCTGGGGCGCGGTGTGGAATACCCCATCGCCATGGAAGGCGCGCTCAAGCTCAAGGAGATTTCCTACATCCACGCCGAGGCTTACGCCGCGGGCGAACTCAAGCATGGACCGCTGGCGTTGGTGAGCGAAGCGGTGCCGGTCATCGCGGTGGCGCCCAACAACGCCCTGCTGGAGAAGCTGCTGTCCAACCTCCACGAGGTCCGCGCGCGGGGCGGCGAACTGTTGGTCTTTGCCGGCGCCGGATCCCGGATCAACGAGACCGAGGGGGTCACGGTCCTCGCGCTGCCCGTGGCGCTGTCCACCCTGTCTCCCGTGCTCTTCACGCTGCCGCTGCAGCTTCTGGCCTATCATGTCGCTGTGCTCAAGGGAACCGACGTGGATCGGCCGCGCAATCTGGCCAAGTCGGTCACCGTCGAGTGACGCCGTGCGCCGGCGGAGCAACGCCGCGGCGGTGGGGAACCGGTCGGCCCGATGGGTCGATCGAATGCGGCGATATAACAAGCAACGATCTGTTTTCAAAAGCGGGAGATCACCGATGACGACGACTCGTATGGCCTGTACCGCTCGTCTTGCCGGGCTCGTGATGTTCCTGGCCCTGCCCCTGACCGGGCAGGCGGGAAGCTGGCTCACCGAGCCGGCGCTCAATCCCCTGGAACAAGGGCACGTTTACGCCAAGTTCGGCGTCAGCCGCTTCGACCCGGATTCGAGCTCGGGCCCGTTGACCTTCGACACGGACACGAACGTGCCCATCCTCGGCACCGTCCTGCCAGCCGGGCCGGTCGCGGGTTCGGGGATCGGCGTTGCGCCCGATGAGATCGCCACGATCACGATCGGCTATCTGCTCACGCGCCATTGGGCCATCGAGACGGCTCTCGGTTTGCCGACGCTCAAGTTCGACAACGTGGGCAAGGGCAGCCTCGAGGAAGATCCCCTGGTGCGGGTGCGCATTCCGCGCCTGAGCAACGTGCAGGTGGGCCCGCTCGACGGCAAGATCGCCGATGTGACCGCAGCGCCGCTGAATGCCAAGCTGATCTATCAGTTTCTGCCGGACCGGCGTGTGCGCCCCTATCTCGGCGCGGGCGCGACCTACACCATCACCTACAACGAGCGCCTGGTCGATCCCAGCCTGTGGACCGCTCGCACCGACCCGGGCACCGCGCCGGATCTGAAGGTCAGCGACGAATGGGGCAGCATCCTGCAGGCCGGCGTCGACATCGACCTCACCCAAAAGTGGTTTCTGGGCCTCGACGTCATGCGCGTCGATCTGGACTTCGACAATCGCATCACCAATGTCGTGACCGATGGCGGCGTGGTGGGAGACGTGCAGGGCTCGAACGCGCGGGTGAAGGTCGAAGCCGATCCCTACATCTACACCCTGAGCCTGGGACGCATTTTCTGACGCGCCCGGAGTCTCGGCGCGACTCGGGTCGCAGACACCCAGGCATTGCGGTCAGGGCGCCCTCAGGTAGACGTCGAAGCGCGTCGCGCCCATGCGGATGACGTGGCTGGGTACCATGGCGGACAGCGGAGGGGCGGCCGCGGGGCGCTTGACCACCACCCGACGATGGGCGGCGGCGCAGGCAGCGCGCAGCAGCTCGGTGTCCGGCTGCGTGCCGCCCAGCAAGCGGCGCAGATACTGCATCTCGCGCCCTGGCAGCGCGCTGCGGGGATCGGCAGGGTACATGGGATCCAGGTAGACGACCTGCGGCCGTTCCTGCGGCCCGAGTCCCGCCAGAAACGCCTGCGCCTCGCGGTGCAACACCCTCATGCGTCGACAGATGGCGCCCACGTCGGGGTCGCCTCGCCCGCGCGCCACACCGTCGGCGAGCAAGGTCACCAGAACGGGCGAGCGTTCCAGCAGCGTCACCTCCCATCCGAGATGCGCCAGCATGAAGGCGTCTGTGCCGAGCCCGGCCGTGGCGTCGATCAGTGTGGGCGCCTTTTCCGGGGCCGGTTTGCCGACGGCTCGCCCGAGGCCCTGTTGACGGTCTTTGCCGCGCGCGCGACGGTAGGTGAGCGCGCCGGATGCGAAGTCCACCCGCAAGGGCCCGAGCGCGCCCTGCGGATCCCTCAATGACCAGCCCTCGGGATCATGGACGAGTGTCAGCCCGTTCGACACAGAGGCATCGGGCGGACATGGCGCACAGGAGAAAGGCGGGCGGCCTGGCATCAGCGCATTTTACCCGAGCCGCCGGCATGACTATGCTGGGCACACCGCCGCGGCCACCGGGCCACGGTCCATCACAGGGAGAAAGTGAGACATGCTTTATCGCATCGGAACGCGCGAGGCGGTGTGCCACGGCGAGAATTACATCGCCCCGACGGCGGTCCTGATCGGCTCGGTGGTGCTGGAGAAGAATGCGAGCGTCTGGTTCAACGCCGTGCTCCGCGGCGACAACGAGGTGATCACGATCGGCGAGAACAGCAACGTTCAGGACGGCGCGGTGCTGCACACCGATCCGGGCATCAAGCTCACCATCGGCCGGAACGTCACCGTGGGCCACAAGGTCATGCTCCACGGCTGCACCATCGGCGACAACAGCCTGATCGGCATCAATGCGGTGATCCTCAACCGCGCCGTGATCGGCAAGAATTGTCTGATCGGCGCCAACACCCTGATCACCGAGAACAAGCAGATCCCCGACGGCTCCATGGTGATGGGCTCGCCGGGCAAGGTGGTGCGCCCGCTCACGCCGCCCGAGATCCAGATGTTGGCGCTGAGCGCCCAGCATTACGTCCACAACGCCAAGCGCTATCGCACCGAGCTCGCGATTCAGGAGGCGCCGCTCAGCGACTGAGGGCGCGCTTGCCCAGCTTGCGCTGGAGGGTGCGGCGATGCATGTTCAGGCTGCGCGCCGCGGCGGAAATATTCCCGCCATGCTCGGCCAGCACGCGCTGGATGTGTTCCCATTCCAACCGGCGTACCGACAGCGGCTCGGGTTCGCTCGCGGCCTGGGGCGCAGCCGTTTCCCCCGGTGCATGACCGAAGGCGCGCACGATGGCGTCGGCATCGACCGGTTTCGGCAGATAGTAGGCGGCCCCGAGCTTGATGGCGTCGATGGCCGTGGCGATGCTGGCGTAACCCGTCAAGACCACGATGCGTATGTTGGGCTCGATATCGCGCAAGGGTTCGATCAGGTTCAGCCCGGACTCGCCTTCCAGCAGGCGCAGGTCAAGTACGGCATGGGAGGGCCGGTGCTGTCGCGCCAGTTGCAGCGCCTGCGCCCCTTTCTGAGCCCAATGTACGGCATAGCCCCGTCGGCCCAGGGCGCGGGCCATGAGGGGCCCGAACACCTCATCGTCATCGACCAGCAGCAGACTGGGGTCGGAAGCTTTCTGAAGCGGCATCCTCGGACTCTCGTGCGGCGTTTTGGGGAAGGAGGGGCAGGGTGACTTGCGCGCAGCCGCCCCGCCCTTGGGCAAAGGCGAGCGTCATTTTGCCGCCCATGCGCTGGATGATGCTCTGCGCCAGGAACAGCCCCAGTCCATGACCGCCGGCCTTGTCACTGGCGCCCATCTGGCCCAATCGGGGTGCGAGTTCGGGTGAGACCCCCGCGCCCTCATCTCGGATCCACAGGCGCAGCCACTGTGCGTCCCAATCGATCTCGAGATGGATGGGTCGCGGGCTGGCGTCGGCGGCGTTGTTGAGCAGACTGACCAGCGACTGGATCAGCGTCTCCTCGATGACCAACTCCGGACCGGGAGCGGGCCGTGCCCACTTCTGGTCTACCGCATGATCGGGCCGCAGGGCGGCAAAGCGGGCGATCATCTGCGCGACCAAGCGATCGACCGACCCCGCGCTCGCGCCTTCGCCGCGCAATTCGCCGCCCGCGGCAAGGATCCGCGTCAGGTTTTCGCGGCAACGCAACACCTGCGACTTGAGTAGATGCAGATCGTCTTGAACGTCGGCATCAGATGGACACCGCTCCCGCAGTTCATCGACCAGCAGTGTCATGGTTGACAGCGGTGTGCCCAGCTCGTGCGCGGCGCCGGCCGCCAATGCGCCCAGCGCGACCACCTGCTGATCGCGCAAGGCCGTCTCGCGGGCGCGGGCCAGTCCTTCCTCGCGTTCGCGCAGTTCATCGGCCATGGCGGCGACGAAAAAGGCCATGACGCTGGCCGCCAGCACGAAGCTGCCCCACATGCCGACCAGGTGCAGGCTGAAATTGTCATGCGCCATGCCCGCCGGATGAGGCAGCGGAATGTTCCAGAACATCAGCGCGGTGTAGCAGGCGATGCTGGCCAGCGCGAGGGTTCCGGTATCCCGTGCCGGCAGGGTGGAGGCAGCCACCGCCAAGGGCAGCAGATAGAGCGAGGCAAAGGGATTGGCGTGACCGCCCGTGACATAGAGCAGCGCCGTGAGGCCGGCGATGTCCACGATCAGGTGACGCAGGAAGCGCCTACGCGTCACGGGCGCCGCGCGCCGTGTGAGCCGCCACGCACCCAGGTTGTCCAGCGCCATGATGGCCAGGATCAATAGCGGCAGAGCCAGCGGAATGCCGAGGCCCAGTAGCCACTGGGTCGCCCCGACCACGAGGGCCAGTCCGCCGATCGCAGTGCTTCGCAGCAACACCAGTCGCCGCAGATTGTTGGCCGGAACGGGGGCCGCGCCAGAAAGACGCTGGGTGGCGTTCATGGCCGGATTATAAGAGGTCGCCGGAACGAGCGGCTGCGACCCGATGTCGCGGAGGCGCTCATCCGGTCATCGGCTGCTCGTGCCGATGGGCGGCGGGTCGCTGCAGGGCGTTCTCGACTTGGTCGCGAGTCGCTCGGTCGGTCAGGCGTTCGATGAGGTACAGCGCGAAATCCATGGCGGTGCCCGGCCCGCGCGACGTGACGACGGGCCCATCGTGGACCACCGTGGCCACCGGTTCGAACGTCAAACCCGGAACGTCGAGCGGCTCGAGGAAGCCAGGGTAGGCAACGGCCCGGCGATGATCCAGCAATCCCAGTTGCGCCAGCACGACCGGTGCGGCACAAATCGCCGCAACCAGCCGACCTTCGTCGATCTGGCGTCGGAGCACGACCGCCAACCGCCCATTCTGGCCCAATCGCCGGGCGCCGTCGGCGCCGCCGGGTAACACCACCAGATCGAAGGTCTCGGCGCATACCGCATCGAGATCCGTATCGGGCAGCAGGCGCACCTGCCGGCTCGCCGTGACCGGCCCTGCCTCGAGTCCAGCGACCGTCACGTCGATTCCGGCGCGGCGCAACAGGTCGATGATGGTCACCGCTTCGAGTTCCTCGCAGCCCGCCGCCAATGGCACCAGCGCGCGGGGTGTGGAGGCTGCCATCGGATTTCTCCTATCGCCGTGTTTGCAGCAGCGTCATCCCCTTGAGCAGGTTGAGCGCTTCGTACAACTGATAGTCGGCTGCCACGAGGTCGCCATCATTTCCCCCCGGGCCGGTCACCGCTGGGCTTGCGTCAGGCTTGGCTTCCGGTGCCAGTCGCCCGCTGAGTTCTGATTCACGCACCATCCCCAGCGGCGTATCGACCTTGCTGACCTTGACCGACTGCAGGGGAATGTCGGGTTCGATGCCCTGGGCCTGGATCGAGCGGCCACCTGGCGTGTAGTAACGGGCCGTCGTCAGCTTGACGGCATCGCCGCTGGGCAGGGGCAGCACGGTCTGCACCGAGCCCTTGCCGAAACTGCGCGTCCCCATGATCAGTGCGCGCTTGTTGTCCTGCAAGGCGCCTGCCACGATTTCCGAGGCCGACGCCGAGCCGCCGTTGATCAACACGACCATCGGCGCGCCCCGCAGGCTGTCGCCGGCGGTGGCCGGAAAATCCTGGCGGCTGGATTTGTCGCGACCCTGCGTGTAGACCACGAGCCCTGAGTCCTGAAACACGTCGGTGACCTCGACGGCGGCGGTCAGCAGGCCGCCCGGGTTGTTGCGCAGATCCAGCACCAGACCTCGCAAGGGCGCCTTGTTTTCCCCGGCCAGTTTGTCGAGCGCATCCTCAAGGTCCTTGCCGGCGTCGTTGCGGAACTGTGTGATGCGAACGTAGCCGTAACCGGGTTCGAGCAAGCGGCGCTTGATACTCTGGACGTTGATGATGGCGCGGTTGATCGTCACGACGAAGGGGGCGTCCTGCTTCTCGCGCAGGATGGTCAGACGGATGGGCGTGCCAGGCTCGCCGCGCATGCGGTTGACGGCATCGGTCAGGGTCATCCCTTTGACCTGGGCATCGTCCAGCTTGATGATCAAGTCGCCCGATTGCAGGCCGGCCTTCGCGGCGGGGGTATCGTCGATGGGCGCGACCACCTTGACGAATCCGTCCTCCATCTGAACCTCAATGCCCAGCCCGCCGAAGCGGCCGCTGGTATTGATCTGCATTTCCTTGAACTCGCTTGCATCGAGATAGGCCGAGTGTGGATCCAGGCCGGACAGCATGCCGCGGGCGGCATTCTTCATCAGCGTGTCTTCCTCGACCGGCTCGACGTAGTCCTGCTTTACCCGTTCCAGGATTTCGACGAAGTTGCGAATCTCGTCGAGTGGCACCTTCGGCGCCTTGGCCCGGTCGGCAAACACGACCTGCCCGGCGCTGAAGCCCACGCCCAGCAACATGCCCAACAGGAGGAACCACCCACTGCGTCCTTTGAAATTCATGCTTTGCCCTTGAGTTTGGGAGGATGAGGGCCCGGAGCCAGATGTCGCCTTTGCGGCCGGCATTCACGGCTGTTGGCTCTTGTCACACTCGATTTCCGCTCAACATTATCATAGGTGTCAAGCGGGGAATACGCTGCGGAAAAGCTATGGCTGGCGGGCGGCGAGCCAACGCTCAGGGTCCGTGGGTGTGCCGTCGTTTCGGATCTCGAAGTACAGGCCGGGTTTGCGGCGTCCGCCGCTGACGCCCACGCGGCCCAGCACGTCGCCCGCGCGAACGCGCTCGCCCGGCCGCCGCAGCAGCGTCTGATTGTGTCCATAGAGGCTCAGGACGCCGCCGCCGTGATCCACGATGCCGACCAGCCCGTAATAAGGCATCCACGCCGCGAACAGAACTTCGCCGTCGGCGACCGCGCGCACCGGAGTCCCCTCCGCCGCGCCAATCAGCAGCCCCTGCCATTGCATGCGACCCTCTTGGCGCTCGGTGCCGTACCGGGCCTGCACCGTGCCCGCGACGGGCCAGCCCAAGCGGCCTTTCAGTCGGCGGATCGGCCCCTGCGGAAACGGGCTGGAAACGGTCCGCGATCGCTCGGGCGCTCGAGGCGACGATGCTGGACGAACAGCCGTCGCAGGCAGGCCGACGACCACTTGTTCGAGCTTGGCGCGATCGCTGCGCAATTGGGCCAGTGCCGCGTCCTGACCGTCCAGCGTTCCCGCCCATCGCTGTACCGCGCGTTCCCGCTGGGCACGCGCTTCGCGCAAGGTCTCGGTCGCTGCCCGCTGCGCTTCCAGCAAGCGCTGGGTGGTCGCCTGCGCTGCTCGGGCATCCATTTGCAAACGGGCGAGCTCCGTCAACTGCCCGCGCGCGTCTTCGATATGCTGGACTTGGGAGGCTTGCAGATATTGCAGGTAGGTGAGGGCCCGGCCGCTCCGCGCGGGATCCGGATCGGCGAGCAGCACCTTGATCCACGGGTCGGCGCCCAAGGCCTGGCGCGCGCGCAGTTGAGCCGCCAGCCGCTCCTGATCGCCGCGCAGGCGCCGTTGTTGCTTCAGGATGCCTGCGCTGATGCGTTCGAGTTGGCGATGAGCCGCGTGCTGCTGCGCCTCGAGATCTTCGGTATTGCGCAGGGCTTCGGCCAACGATTGCTCCGCTCGGCGCAGCGCGGCAACGGCACGGCCATGGGCTGAGCGGTCCTTCTCGATTTGATGCTCCAGTGCGGCCATGCGTTGTTCGACGCGTTGCCGGCTGCTGGTCGCGCCGCTCGCCGGCGCGCAGACGATCCCCCACAGCAGCGCCCATCCGACGAGCCGAAGCCATCGGTGCCGGGTACCGGGGCGATGCATGCCAAAGTTATAATGGACCCGCAGGCGCCCATGACCCATCATTGGCCTTCCAACCGTCGTCATCCCGGATCATCGCATGTCCATCCAGACGTTCATCATGTCGCATCCGTTCCTGTTCGGCGCGCTCGCCGCGGTTCTGGCTCTGCTCGTCCTGATGGAAATTCAGCGGATGCGCCGCCTGGGTGGCGGGATCGATCCGGTCACGGCAGTGCAGATGATCAACCGCGAGGCCGCGTGGGTGCTGGACGTGCGTGATGCGGCTGCGTTCAAGCAGGGTCACATCGTGGACGCGAAGAATATACCGCAAGCGCGGCTCGATGAGGCGCTGGCCGGACTCGAGGGACAGAAGGATCGCCCCGTGATCGTGTGCTGTGAGGCGGGCGTCAGCGCGGCGGCCGTGGTGGAGCGCCTGCTGAAAGCGGGATTCGACCGCGCTGTCCTGTTGCGGGGCGGGTTGCGCGCTTGGCGCGAGGCCGACCTGCCGCTGGAAAAGCGCTGAGCAGGGAATGCAAATCGAGTTGTTTACGCTGTCATGGTGCGGGTACTGCTCGCGGGCTCGCGCGCTGCTCGATCGTAACGGCGCGGTCTACCGCGAAGTGTGCCTCGACCGTGACCCGGCCGGTCGCGCGCAAATTTGCGCACGCACCGGCCGGGCCACCTTGCCGCAGTTGTTCGTGGACGGCCGGCATGTCGGGGATTGCGACGAGCTGCACGCTCTCGAGCGACAGGGAAAGCTGCGCGCCATCCTGGGCCTGCCCGACGGTTGAGGCGCCCATTTTCTATCCGGACTGAACCCAAGGAATCGAGATCATGCAAGCGATGCAAGACAGCGCGACCGCGCGCCAACTCCAGCTTCTCAAGATTTACCTGAAGGACGCGTCTTTCGAGCTGCCCATGGGTGCGGCGTTGTTCGGGCTCAACGTCCAGCCGGTCATGAAGGTCGACATGGATCACAACGCCACGCAGATCAATGCCGAGCAGTTCGAGGCCGTGCTGCGCGTCTCGGTCACGGCGCAGATCGAGGGCAAGACAGCGTTCATGGTGGAGGTGCACCAGGCCGGATTGTTTCTGGCGAAAGGACTCAACACCATGGAGCTCGACGCCGTGACCAATGCCTTTTTTCCGAATTCTCTGTTCCCCTATGCGCGTGAGGCGGTATCGGATCTGGTGGGCAAGGGCGGATTGCCGCAACTTTTGTTGGCGCCGGTGAATTTCGACATGCTCTACGCGCAGCGGCTGCAGCAGCGTCAGGCCGCCGCCGCCAAGCCGGCGGGCTGACTCCGGCGGTGAGGTGGCGATGACCATCGCGCGCGGGCTCGATCGCATTGCGGTTCTGGGCGCCGGCTCATGGGGCACCGCTCTGGCGATCCATCTGGCCCGGCTGGATCACCCGGTCACGTTGTGGGCGCATCGCTCCGAACAAGCCGCGACGCTGGCCGCGGAGCGATGCAATCGACGCTACCTGCCGGGCGTCGTCTTCCCGGACCGCCTGACCGTCGAGGCCGATCTCGCGCGCGCCGTTTCGGAGCGGGACCTTCTCTTGGTTGCCGTTCCGAGCCATGCCCTGCGCGAGCTGTTCTGTCAGCTCAAACCTTTCATCCGCGATGAGGTTCGTATCGTCTGGGCGACGAAGGGTCTGGAGCAGGCCAGCGGATGGCTGCCCCACCAGGTCGTGCAGGACGTCATCGGTGCGCGATCCGTGGCGGCGATTTCCGGCCCGACGTTTGCGCGCGAGGTGGCCGACGGGCTGCCGGCTGCCGCGGTGGTGGCATCCAATGACGGGCGGCTCGCCAGCGAGGTGGCCGAGCTGTTCCACGATGGACGCTTCCGGGCTTACACCAGCGCCGACCTCATCGGCGTCGAGGTGGGGGGGGCGGTCAAGAACGTCTTGGCCATCGCCACCGGTGCCGCCGACGGGCTGCGTTTCGGCGCGAACAGCCGAGCGGCCCTGATTACCCGCGGGCTTGCGGAGGTCACGCGCCTGGGGTTGGCCCTGGGCGGGCAGGCATCGACATTCATGGGCCTGGCCGGGCTCGGCGATCTGGTCCTCACCTGCACGGACGATCAGTCCCGCAATCGCAGGATGGGCCTGGCCTTGGCGCGGGGGCTTTCCGTGGCGCAGGCGCAGCGGGAGATCGGGCAGGTAGTGGAAGGGGTTCAGGCCGCCTCGGCCGTGTGGACGCTGGCCCGGCGCGAAGGCGTGCGCATGCCCATCACCGAGCAGGTTTATCGCATCCTTCACGAGGGCACCAGTCCGCAACAGGCCGTTGCGATCCTGACCAGCGGGCCTGCCAAACCGGAGTTTGCCTGACACGCTGGTGTGAGCGACGAACCTCATCGCTCCCGTGGGCGATCACGCGGCTCCGGGAAAACCCAGTTGGCGCCATGCTTCATAGACACTCACGGCAACCGCGTTGGACAGATTGAGGCTGCGGTTGCCCGGCTGCATCGGCAAGCGGAGGATCCGATCGGGAGGCAGCATGTTCAGGACCGCCTCGGGTAGTCCTCGGCTTTCGGGCCCGAACAGCAGCGCGTCGCCGTCGGTAAAGCGCCAGTCGAACAGACAGCGGGTTCCCTTTGTCGACAGCGCGAAGACGCGCGTGGGCCGCGCAACCTCGAGACATGCCCACAGATCGGCGTGTTCCTCGATGCGGGCCCACTCGCGATAGTCGAGGCCGGCGCGGCGCAAGCGCGCTTCATCGAGCGCAAACCCCAGCGGATGAACCAGATGCAGGCGCGCACCGGTATTGGCGCAGAGGCGGATGACGTTGCCGGTGTTGGGCGGAATCTCGGGTTGGTAAAGAATCACATGCAGCGCCAATCGTGCGCTCCCTGCCGACTTGGTAAAATGGCGCTCATTTCGGTATCCGACCGTACCGACAAGGACACCCGATGGCTTGCGCGCCTTTCGACGACTTCCCGCACGCGGATCCGCTGCGCATCCGGTTCTGCGGTCTGGATTTTGCCAATCCCGTGGTCCTGTTGTCCGGCTGCGTCGGATTCGGCGAGGAGTATACCCGGGTGGCGGGTTTCTCGAACCGCGATGTCGGCGCCATCTGTCTGAAAGGCACGACCCAGGCCGCTCGCTTGGGCAATGCGCCTCACCGCATCTTCGAAACCACGGGCGGGATGCTCAATGCCATCGGCCTGCAGAATCCGGGCGTTGAGGCGGTGGTGCGCGACATTCTGCCGACATTGGACTTTTCCGAGACCCGCTTCATTGCCAACGTATCCGGGTCGACGGTGGAGGAATACGCCGAGGTGACCCGCCGCTTCGACGATTCTCCCATCGATGCCATCGAGATCAACATTTCCTGCCCCAACGTCAAGGAAGGCGGCGTGGCCTTCGGGAACGATCCGGAGATGTCGGCGCGGGTCGTGGCTGCCTGCCGCCGCGAAACCCGCAAGCCACTGATCACGAAGCTTTCACCGAATCAGACGGACATCCAGGCGAATGCGCGGCGCTGCATCGAGGCGGGAACGGATGCCTTCGCGGTGATCAATACGCTGCAGGGGATGGCGATCGATCGACACAGCCGTCGGCCCGTCCTCGGCAATGTGCAGGGAGGCCTCTCGGGCCCGGCCATCAAGCCGATCGCGCTGCTCAAAGTGTTTCAGGTCGCGCAGGTCGCGCGGCCGCACGGCATCCCCATTATCGGGCAGGGCGGCGTCGCCAGCGCCGAGGACGCCCTGGATTTCCTCATGGCGGGAGCGTGCGCGGTCGGGGTCGGTACGGCCTTGTTTTATGATCCGCTCGTCGTGCCGCGGATCTTGGACGGGGTCCGGAGTTATCTCGAAATGCATGGAATGAGCCATGTAGGCGAACTGACGGGCAGCGTCTCGGGGCCCGTTTCGGCCGGGCCGGGCCCCGTCTGTTCCTGAGCCTGTGCAGGGTTCAAAAAATTTTTATATGTATCGCGTCAGGAATGGGTGCATACTAATGGCACCGATTCGCCTGTGCGAATCGGCAGTCATCGCTGCGCACTTCGTCGGCGCTGTGGTGTTCGGTGTGGTGATTGCCTCTCCAAGGCGGCGCCACGGTTACACAGGGCCACGAGGCCACCTGTTTTTTTTGTTTAGGAATCCTGTTTATGCCCAAGTCCATTTATGTCGGTAACCTGCCTTTTAACGCCACGGAAGATGAAGTTCGCAGCTTGTTCGAAGCCCACGGCAATGTCCTTTCGGTCAAGCTGATCTCGGATCGTGAAACCGGTCGCCCGCGTGGCTTCGGTTTCGTTGAGATGGAAGGACCGGACGCAGCGGCCGCCATCAGCGCTCTGGATGGGGCCGATATGAATGGCCGCAGCCTGCGCGTGAACGAGGCCATGGACCGCGGTGCCGGTCCTGGCGGCGGCGGTCCCCGCCGTGGTCCGGGCGGCCCCCGTCGCTTCTGAGCTTTCAAGCTTCAGAGCACGAACCGCACCGGGATCGAGCCGTTCTCGATCCGCGAAAAAGAAAGGCCGGTCGGTTGACCGGCCTTTCTTCGTTGGACGCGCCGAAACGGGCTTAGAGCGCCGTGACTTCGGGCTTGACGGGGGTTTTGAGCTGCTTGATCGCGTTGGTCGGGTCGTTGCCCTGCCACAGACCGTCACCGAAGAACAGCCGCACGATCAGATCCAGATCCGCGCCAGTGGGGATCTTGGTGACCGACCAGCCGACCTGCGGATGGCTACCCTTGAAACGTTCCGGTTCGTCCGGCTCATCACCGTTTCCGGCGTCCTTGTACAGACCTTCCAGGTCCGCCTGCACACCCGGGGTGACAGCGAAGAACGCGGCGATGTCGAAGCCGTCAGGATGCGACCCGGAAAGCCAGTTGTCCTTCAGGCTGGCCTTGAGCGGCCCCGGCGCTTTCTTGCCGGAGGTGATGGGTTGGGTGGTGAGGGCAGAGCGCACCATTGCGCCATCGAGTTCGTTGAAGTCCAACGAGATCTCGATCGCCAGATCGCTCAGCGCCGAGGCCGCGGAGGGGATGGTGGCGAGGACGGGAACCTCGAAGGAGTTGGCTGTCGAGACGAAATCCGCAGCGGCGGAGAGGAGCTGGATGCCGAGGATGGAAATGGAGGCGTCGGCCTCGACGATGCTGCGCACTGGGCCGTTCTTCACGGCGATGACCTTGTTGGGCACCATGTTGTTGTTGATGGTGGCCTTGATGAACCCGAGCTTGGCTCTGACGCGCAGCTTCATGGTGTCGAGGATGGTTCGATCCTGCTTGAAGGTCTTGACCTTCAAGTCGCTCCAGTTGAGCGGCTTGCCGGGGTCCATCTGCAGACTCCAGTTTTCCGCCTTGATCAGCCCCGTTGCCTGATCGTAACGGGCGTAGACTTTGTCGCTGCGTTCGGCGTTGCCCTGAACCACGTAGGCATAGCCGGTCGTGCCGCCATCCGCCAGCTTGATCTCGGAGACCACCTTGCCCGCCGCCGAAAGCATTTCGGGGCTGGCCTTGGCGCCGGTATCCTTGAGCATGAAGACGAGCTCGTCGTTTTCGTCGACCTTGCCCTCGGTGCCCTTGATCTTGAGCTTGCCGCCGGGAACGTAGGGAAACCCGCGCTCGTTCATGTCGTCGAACTGGAACGGGATGGCGGCGAGCTTCCCGCCCGCTACCGCCATGACCGAATAGTCGTTGAACGCCTGACCTTTCAGGGCGCCCAGTGCACTGCCTTTGACGTTGACCACTTCCATGGCCCGCGCGGCGCTGAGATCCCCTTCGGGAGCGGCATGCGCCAAACCGGCCCAGGCCAGAACGCCCAGTCCCGCTACGGCGCTTCGCGCCAATTCTTTAGACTTCCGCATGGTACGATATTCCTCCTCAATCCATTGAAAAAATCGCTTGTTGTCTTTTTGCGCAACGCATGCCCCCGCCCGCCGCACCGGCCTCGACCTCATCCCGCAGCACGCGGCTCCAGTTTAGCGGAGCCAGACACGCCTCGAGGGTTCGGAGCCTGGGTGGGCAAAGCGGCAGACGCCGACTTCCCAGGCCGGAATGCCGATCCCGCAACAAGGCAGCGCAGGTTAACATAAGTCCGATGCGGCTATTAATCGTCGAAGATGATCCCGACTTCGGGCCGGCGCTCCGCGACGCACTGCGTGCCAAAGGGCACCAGCCGACTTGGGCATGCTCGACCGTGCAAGCGCAGGCCATGCTGCACGAGGAGGTTTTCGATGTCCTGCTGCTCGATCTGGGGTTGCCGGACGAGGATGGCTTTGCCTATCTGACCCGACTGCGGCGCGCGGGGTATGCCGAGCCGGTCATCCTTTTGACCGCCCGCGACGCCGTGGAGGATCGCGTTCGCGGGCTTGATGCGGGTGCGGACGATTATCTGATCAAGCCGTTTTCCATCGACGAACTCACGGCGCGGCTGCGGGCGGTGCAACGCCGCCGCCAGGGCCGCCACCAGGCCGTGCTGGTGCATGGTGCACTGGTTCTCGATCCTGCGGCGATGCGGGTCAGTCAGGACGGTCAACCGGTTGATCTCAGCCGCCGCGAGTTTGCGTTGCTGCATGCGCTGCTGGCCCAGGCCGGGCAGGTGCTGTCCCGGGCCGAGTTGGAGGAGGCGCTCTATGGATGGGGGCAGGATGTGGAGAGCAACGCGATCGAGGTCCACATCCATCATCTGCGGCGCAAGTTGGGCCAGGGGCTCATCCGCACCGTGCGCGGCGTGGGTTATCTGGTCGAACGCCCGGCATGAGCAGCCTTCGTCTGCGGTTGATTGCGGGATTGCTCGCGACGCTCACGACACTCTCCTTGCTCGACAGCCTGTGGAGCTATCGGGACGCGTACCACGAAACCGAAGAAATCTTCGACGCGCACCTCGCCCAGTACGCCCGCATCGTTCACAACCTCCTTGCCGATGCCCTTCCGCCGACCGATCAGCCCATGCTGGTGTGGCGAGCGCCGCTGGAGACCCGCGGCGTGGGGCATCTGGCGGCCTGGAACTATTTCATGTCCATCAAATCGCCCGAGAACAAGTCCTTCATCGACAAGTGGCAGGCCTACGTGAAGAAGGCCAAACTGCCGGGCGGCGACAAGCGCGTGACCAACGATCCCATGGAAGCCACCTACATCGGCATGCACATGTGGAAGCAGGCGGTCGAAAAGGCCGGTACCACCGATGTGGATGCCGTGCGCAAGGCCATGGCCGGGCAGAGCTTCAAGGCGCCCTCGGGCTTTACCGTGAAGATGGATGAAGAGAACCACCATCTGCACAAACCGGTGTTCATCGGTGAAGTCCAGGCCGACGGCCAGTTCGAGATCGTCTGGAAAACCAAGGGACCGGTCCGGGCCGAGCCTTGGAGCCCCTACATCAAGCGTTGAGCATCGACCCGTGACGGCTCGCGCTGCGCCCTTCTCCGGATCGGCGCAGCGCCTTCAGGCGAGGCGTGAGGCGACCATGGTATTCCGGCAACTGATCGTTTGTTTCTTGTTGTGTCTGGCCGTTGCGCCACCCCATCTGCTTGCGGCGGAGGGCGCAGCCGACCCCTTGGCCGCTGCGGTCGCCACCCTGGGTCTGGGCAGTGCGGGTGACGTGCGAGAGGCCGTCGATGCGCTGGCCGGCAGCACCGATCCCCACGCGCTCGCGCTGTTGTCCGAGCTCGCCGAAGGTCAGTTGCAGGTGGATCACGCGGCCGGTGTCTATCGTTCGACACCCGACGGTTGGCGTCACGTCCTGAATGGCGAGCCGCCCCCAGCCGATGTCGAATTGGCCGCGCCATCCTTGACCAACGCCCTGCGGCGGCAGCTCGGGGCCGTGCGGGCTCAGATGCAGATTACCTCGCCCGATGCGAATCAGCGTTTGGCCGGCGCCCGCGCGATGGCCGAAAAGCCCGTGCCCGAAGCCGATGCCGTGTTGCGGGCGGCGCTGGAAAAGGAGCCCGATGCGTCGGTTCGTCACTGGCTGCGTTTGGCCGTGGCCCAGCTCGATCTGCAAAGCGCAGATCCTGCCGTGCGGCTGCAAGCAGTGACGGTTCTGGGGCAGGCCGGCCGGCTCGGCGATCGCGCCCTGATCGCGCCCTTGGCCAGCGATGCCGAGATTGACGGATCCGTCCGTGCGGCGGCGGCGCAGGCATTGAACCGGATCGATCGCCAGCAATGGTGGGCCAATCAGGCCGCCAAGCTGTTTTACGGCCTCAGCCTGGGCAGCATCCTGCTGCTGTCGGCGCTGGGTCTCGCCATCACCTTCGGCCTCATGGGCGTGATCAACATGGCCCATGGCGAGATGCTCATGCTCGGCGCCTACACGACCTACGTCGTCCAGCGTCTCTTCCAGAGCCAATGGCCGGCCTGGCAGGATGGTTATCTCGTCGCCGCGATTCCGGCGGCCTTCGTCGTAACGGCCGTGGTGGGGGTGGCGCTCGAGCGCCTCGTCATCCGGCATCTCTACGGTCGGCCGCTGGAAACCCTGCTGGCCACCTGGGGCATCAGCCTGGGGCTGATCCAGGCCGTGCGCCTGGTGTTCGGCGCGCAGAACGTGAGCGTGGCCAACCCGTCCTGGCTGATGGGCGGCTGGGCCGTCGCCGACGGGCTGGTGCTGACCTACAACCGGCTTGCGATCATCGTCTTTGCGCTCGCCGTGCTGTCGATGGCGTTCCTGCTGCTGCAACGGACCTCGCTGGGATTGACCGTGCGGGCGGTGACCCAGAATCGGCCCATGGCTGCCGCGATGGGCATCAACACCGCCAGCATCGATGCCTGGACTTTCGGGTTGGGGTCGGGGATCGCCGGGCTCGGCGGCGTGGCACTCTCGCAGATCGACAACGTGGCGCCCGATCTGGGGCAAGGTTACATCGTCGACTCCTTCATGGTGGTGGTGTTGGGCGGGGTCGGGCAGCTGGCCGGCACGTTCTTCGGCGCCTTCGGGCTCGGGCTGCTGACGAAGTTCCTGGAGCCCGAGATCGGCGCGGTGCTGGGCAAGGTGCTGGTGCTGGTGCTGATCATCCTGTTCATCCAGCGCCGGCCACAGGGCCTTTTTGCCCAGCGCGGCCGCGCCGTTGAGGCCTGATCGATGGCGGTATCGAGCGTGACGTCGATGGCAGCGTTGCCACAGGACGCCTTGAGCGGGCCCCGGGTGTTCAGTGGCCGCGGCTGGCTGGTTTTCGCCGGCGTGGTGATCACCGTGGCCGGCGGCGTTCCCCTGTTCAATCTGGCGCTGCCCGCGGACAGTGCGCTGCACCTGCCCGATTACCTGGTGCCGCTGCTCGGCAAGTTCGCCTGCTACGCGCTGGTGGCGCTGGCGATGGACCTCATCTGGGGCTATGCCGGCATTCTCAGCCTGGGTCACGGGGTGTTCTTCGCTCTCGGCGGCTACTTCATGGGCATGCACCTCAACCAGGTGGCGGCGCAGGCGGGGCTGTACCGAACGGCTTTTCCGCCCTTCATGGAATTCCTGCAGCGCGACAGCCTGCCCTGGTTCTGGACCGGCTTCGGCCACCCCGTCTGGGCACTGGCGATGGTGCTCGTCGTGCCGGGGGTGTTCGCCTTCGGATTCGGTTATCTGGCCTTCCGCTCGCGCATCCGCGGCGTGTATTTCTCCATCATCACCCAGGCGCTGACCTACGCGATGATGCTGCTGTTCTTCCTCAACGAGGCCGGACTCGGCGGCAACAACGGCCTCACCGATTTCAAGATCCTGCTCGGGTTTCCGCTGCAGGAGCCCGCCACCCGCGCGGCACTGTTCAGTGTCACGGTGCTGTGCGTGGCGGCGGCCTATGTGCTGTGCCGCTATCTGGTGCGCGCCAAGATCGGCCGCATCCTCATCGGCCTGCGCGATGCCGAAAGCCGACTCATGTTCGTCGGCTACAACCCCCTGCACTACAAGCTGTTCATCTGGACGCTGTCGGCGGTGCTGTGCGCCATCGCGGGGGCGCTCTACGTGCCGCAGGTCGGGATCATCAATCCCGGCGAACTGCAGCCGGCCAACTCCATCGAGATGGCGATCTGGGTCGCGGTGGGCGGGCGGGGCACGCTGCTCGGCGCCATGCTGGGTGCGCTGGCTGTCAACGGCGCCAAGAGCTGGCTCACGGCGGCCTATCCCGATCTGTGGCTGTTCTTTCTCGCCGCGGTCTTCATTGCCGTGACGCTGTGGCTGCCCGGTGGCCTCTTGAGCCTCGTCACCCGCCGGCGCGGAGGGAAAGCTTGATGCGTCTGCCCGGCTGGCTGCAGAACCGCGCGCCCGTGGGGCCCTCAGCCGATCTCGCGCATCGGCTGGAAACCGGTCGCGGGGTGGTGTTGTACATGGAATCGGTGAGCGTCAGCTTCGACGGTTTCAAGGCGCTCAACGATCTGTCCGTCTATGTGGACGAGGGCGAATTGCGCTGCATCATCGGCCCCAACGGTGCCGGCAAGTCGACCATGATGGACGTGATCACCGGCAAGACGCGGCCCGACACGGGCAGTGTCTGGTTTGGCCAGACGCTCGATTGTCTGCGCCGCGAGCCGTGGGAGATCGCCGCCGCCGGCATCGGTCGCAAGTTCCAGAAGCCGACCGTGTTCGAGCAACTCAGCGTGTTCGAGAATCTGGAAGTCGCCATGCAGGCCGACAAGCGCGTGCGCGCGAGCCTGTTCGCCCAGCCGACCGCGGCGCAGCACCGGCAGCTCGACGAGATTCTGCATCTCATCGGCCTCACACCCGAGCGCGGCCGGCTGGCGGGTTTGCTGTCGCACGGCCAAAAGCAGTGGCTGGAGATCGGCATGCTGTTGATGCAGAACCCGCGCGTGCTGCTGGTGGACGAGCCAGTGGCGGGCATGACGCCGGGTGAGGTCGAGCGCACGGCCGAATTGCTCAACGCGCTGGCCGGCAAGCATTCGGTGATCGTGGTGGAACACGACATGGCCTTCGTGCGCGCCATCGCGCGCAAGGTCACCGTTCTGCACCAGGGCAGTGTGCTGGCCGAGGGCAGCATGGATCAGGTGCAGGCCGATCCCCGGGTGCAGGAAGTCTATCTGGGCGAGGCGATGGCATGAGCGCCGAACCCCTGCTGCGCATCGTCGGCCTGGAGCAGGCCTATGGCCAGAGCCGCATCCTGTCGGACATCGATCTCGGCATCCGCGAGGGCTCCTGCACCTGCATCATGGGGCGCAACGGCGTCGGCAAGACCACGCTGATGCGGACCCTCATGGGACAACTGCCGGCGCGGGCAGGCCGGATCCTCTTCGATGGGCGCGACCTCGCCGGTCGGCCGGCCTATGAGCGGGCGCGGCTGGGCATCGGTTTCGTGCCGCAGGGGCGGGAAATCTTTGGGCGGCTGTCGGTGGAAGAGAATCTGCGGATCGGCCTGCCCGCAGCGCGGGCCCGCGGGCGCGGCGTCCCGGAGCGCATCTTTGATCTGTTCCCGGTGCTGCGCGAGATGCGCCATCGCCGTGGGGGTGATCTGTCCGGCGGTCAGCAGCAGCAGCTCGCCATCGGCCGGGCGCTGGTGCTGCGCCCGCGCCTGCTGATCCTCGATGAACCGACGGAAGGGATCCAGCCCAACATCGTCGCCGACATCGGCCGCATCATCCGTCGCCTGAACCGCGAGGAAGGCCTGACCGTGGTCTTGGTGGAACAGAAGCTCGCCTTTGCCCGCAGCACGGCCAGCGATTTCCACATCCTGGAACGGGGGCGGGTGGTGGCCGGCGGCGTCATCGGGTCGTTGTCCGACGCACTCGTGCAGGCCCATCTCAGCGTTTGAGGCGGGCGTGCTGCGCGGGCCATCCCTCGGGGGCCGTTCAGGGGTTGCGCGGTGCGAACGGACGAACCCAGGCCTCATCGGCCAGGGGCGACGCGCTTCAGCCCGCAGCGGATGTCCTGCGGAGGACGGCCGCGGTATCGGCCGCCCCCGCGGCTATACTCCCTCTCGCCCGGCGTCGGGCGCCGCCGGAATGCTTGTCTTGACCTCTCGCCGCGTGCCGTGGGTGCTGCTCGTTCTCTATGGACTCGTCTGGCTGGCCTGCGCCATCCAGCCGCGCTACCCCGCCGACTGGCTACTGGAAAACGTGCTGGTCTTCGTGTTCGTGCCGCTGATCGTCTGGCAGGGCGCGCGGGCGCCGGTGTCGAATGGCGCCTACGCGGCCCTGTTCGTGTTTTTCTGTCTGCACGCGGTGGGCAGCCACTACACCTATGCCGAGGTGCCCTATGACCGCTGGTGGCAGACGCTGACGGGCGATTCGCTGAACGAGCTGCTGGGATTTCGGCGCAACCACTACGACCGGCTGGTGCATTTCGCCTATGGTCTGCTGGTGACCCCGATCTGGTTCGAAATTCTCCAGCGTGGGGTGCCGGGCGTACGGGGGATTTGGCGTGGACTCTTGCCGCTCAGCTTCATCATGTCGCACTCGATGGCCTATGAACTCATCGAATGGGCGGCAGCGCTATGCTTCGGGGGCGATCTCGGTCAAGCGTATCTCGGCACGCAGGGCGACGTCTGGGACGCGCACTGGGACATGTTCCTGGCCACGGCGGGCAGCATGCTGAGCTTGGCGGCGATCGCGTTGGCGCCGGGGGGCGCCGGTCGTCGGGCGAAACGGTGAGGTGCTGTGTCGTGGTCTGCGGCTGTTCCGGACTTGGCCGGCGGTGTGCCGAGCAGCGCCCGCCGGCCGCAGGAGGCCAGGATCAGGCTGGCTTGCGCGCCTGGAAGATCCCGTAGTGCCACAGGCCATCGTTGAGCGCTTTCCATTGCCGATGCACGGCGCGGATGTTGCCGTCCTGGGCCTTGGTGCGGATGCGCAGAAACATCAGCAGCTTGGCGCCCCAGCGCGACAGCACGGCGTACTGGTAGAGCCGTTTGGCGGACGGGCGGATGTTGTCGCTGGCGTCCTGCATCCCGATGTCGGTGAAGCCGGTCTGTTCCAGCGCGGCGCGGAAGGCGCCGCTGTAGGCGAAGGCCTTCACGCTCCAGCCCGAGGCCCATTCGTCCATGAGGGCCTGTTCCTCGGGCGTGAAGCGCGGACGGGCGGCGAAGAAGTCCGCCAGGATCAGCCGGCCGCCCGGCTTGAGCACGCGATAGGCCTCGCGGATGAAATCGGCCTTGTCCTCGGCATGGCACACCGATTCCACGGCCCAGACCACGTCGAAGCTGGCGTCCGGGTAGCCGGTCGCAACGAAGTCGCGCCGCTCGAAGCGGACCTTGTCCGTGACGTTGTGGCGCTTGGCGTTCTTGTAGGCCGCGTCGACCTGATGCGGGGTGATGGTGATGCCGGTGACCTGCGCGCCTTTCTCGCGCGCCAGCCAGATCGCGCTGCCGCCCACGCCGCAGCCGGCGTCGAGTACGGTGTCCTTGTCGGTGATGCCGGCGCGCTCCGCCAGGATCTGGTTTTCCCGCAGCAGGGCGTCGGACACGCCCTTGGTCGTCTCGTCCCAATAGCCGAAGTGCAGCGCCATGCACCGGTCCAGCCGCCACAGCATCCGGTAGTCGATGGCGCTTTCGTCGTAGTAGCGGACGATCGAGGCTTCGTAGTCCTTGCTGGTTCCCTGGCTCATGGCCTGCTGCTCCTGTGGCTCCGTGGGCGGTCGAGTGTGCCCGTCATGGGGCACGATTGCGAGACGATTATGGTGCATTCAGCCCGGTGGTGCTGCTTGCTCGAGGTAGGTCACGCCGGGCAGTTCGCAGGCGCGGATCGCGCGCTGCAGCGCGTCGATCGCCGCAGGTCGCGGAAAACTGCGGCGCCAGGCCAGGGCAACGCGCCGTTGCGGCGCGCTCCCAGCGAACGGCTTGACCTGCAGCAGCCCCTCCAGTGCAGGAAAGGAGAGCGCCGCCGTCCGCGGCAGCACGCTCACGCCCAGGCCGCTGGCGACCATCTGGCGCAGTGTCTCGAGGCTGGCGCCCTCGAAATCCTGCTGCGGCCGGCGCTCCGGCTTATCGGGCACGCAGCGTGGGCACGCCTGCAGCACCTGATTGCGAAAGCAGTGCCCCTCGCCCAGCAGCAGCACGTTCTCGCCGCCCAGGTCCTCGGCGCGGATCGTGGCACGTGCCCGCCAAGGGTGCTGTGGTGGCGTGATGACGACGAAGGGCTCATCGTAGAGCGGCAAGGTACTCAGCGCCGGGTGTTCGTAGGGCAGGGACAGAATGATCACGTCCAGCGCGCCCTGGCGCAGCCGCTCGGTGAGCACCGCGGTGTAGTTTTCCTCGATGATCAGCGGCATGTCGGGCGCACGCTGGGCCAGCGGCGCAATCAGTCGGGGCAGGAGATAGGGCCCGATGGTGTAGATGGCGCCGAGGCGCAGCGGGCCGCGCAGCGGATCCTTGCCGTCCTGGGCGATCTGGGTGATGAGGCGGGCTTCCTCCAGCACCACGCGGGCCTGTTCCAGGACGCGCAGGCCGATCGGTGTCGGCGCGACTTCGTTGCGATTGCGTTCGAACAGGGTCACGCCCAGTTCGTCCTCCAGCTTGCGCACGGCGACGCTCAAGGTGGGCTGGCTGACGAAGCAGCGCTCGGCGGCGCGGCCGAAATGCCGTTCATGATCCAGGGAGATCAGGTAGCGCAATTCGGTGAGGGTCATGGGCGCATCAGGCGGTGTCGCCGGCCTCGCGCAGCCAGTCGCGGGGCTTGAGATAGTCGCGGGTGAGTACGGCCTCCGCGCTGCCGTCGGCCGGATGCCAGTCATAGGCCCAGCGCGCCAAGGGTGGCAATGACATCAGGATGGACTCGGTGCGCCCGCCCGATTGCAGTCCGAACAGCGTGCCGCGGTCGTAGACCAGATTGAACTCCACGTAGCGTCCGCGGCGATAGAGCTGGAAGGCCCGCTCCGGCTCGCCGTAGGGTGTTTCCCGGCGCCGCGCCACGATGGGCGCGTACGCTGGCCAGAAATGATCGCCCACCGCGCGCAGGAAGGCGAAGCAGCGCGCGAAACCGCCGTCGTTCAGGTCGTCGAAGAAGAGCCCGCCGACGCCGCGCGTCTCGCCGCGATGCGGGAGGTAGAAATAGCGGTCGCAGGCAGCCTTGAAGCGCTCGTAGGCATCGGGGGCGTACCCGGCGCAGGCGGCGCGCGCGGTGCGGTGCCAGTGCAGCACGTCCGCGTGGACCGGATAGTAGGGCGTGAGATCGAAGCCGCCGCCAAACCACCACACCGGCGCGGCGTCCGGCCGCTCGGCGACGAACAGGCGCACGTTGGCGTGCGTGGTGGGGACGTGCGGATTGCGCGGATGAAACACCAGCGAGACGCCCAGCGCCTGGAAGGAGCAGCCGGCCAGTTCGGGCCGTTGGGCGGTCGCCGAGGCGGGCAACTGCTGGCCATGCACGTGGGAAAAGTTGATGCCGGCCTGCTCCATGAGCTGGCCGCCCGCGAGCACCCGCGTGCGGCCACCGCCGCCCTCCGGACGCTCCCACAGGTCCTCGTGAAATCGGGCGCCGCCATCGGCGGATTCGACCGCGCCGCACAGGTGCGACTGCAGCCCCAGCAGATAGGCTTTGACAGCCGCGACATCGACCGCATCGGTACTCATGAGGCGTCCTTCGAAGGTCCGGGGCGCAGGCAGCGTCCGGTGGCGAGATCGAATATGGCGGTGGGCCCGGCGAGACCGCCCAGTCGGCCGGGCAGGCAGGGAAGTGGTCCGAGCGCCCGCCGCACCGCCAGGCGGGAACGCGCCGGCGGATGGCCGCTGCGGTTGGCGCTGGTCGAGACGATGGCGCCGCCGAAGGCCCGGCACAGCGCGCGGGCAGGGCCGTGAGCGGTGACCCGCATGGCCAGGGTCGTGCGCCCGCCGGTCAGGAGCGGATGCAGGCCCGGCCGGGCAGGGACGATCCAGGTGACCGGCCCGGGCCAACTCGCGGTGAGGCGCTCGCGCTGCGCAGGAGTCAGGGGCTCCATGAAGCGGCTCAGTTGGCTCATGTCGGCTGCGAGCAGGATCAGGCCCTTGTCGGCGCGCCGAGCCTTGAGCGCCAGCAGCCGCCGCAGGGCCGCCGGCTGGTCGGGATCGCAGCCCAAGCCGAATACCCCTTCGGTGGGATAGACGAGGATTGACCCTGCGCGCAGCCCCCGGGCGGCATCGCGCAGCTGATGGGGCGTGGGGCTCGCCTCAGCCTGCATCCACCAGCGCCGCGTCGTCGGCCGGGACGGCGTAGCCGCATTCCTTTTGCGGACAGACTTTTTCCGTGCCGCGGCGCTTGGTGGTCTTGAGCGTCAGGATGGGCCAGCCGCACTGTGGGCACGGTTCGGCCAGCGGCGGATTCCAGACGGCGTATTTGCAGCCCGGGTAGCGGTTGCAGGAATAGAACAGCTTGCCGTAGCGGGATTTGCGCTGCAGCAACTCGCCCTCGCGGCATTCGGGGCAGGTGACGCCGGTTTCCAGCGGCTTGACGAGCGGCTCGATGTGCTTGCACTTGGGGTAGCTGCTGCAGCCGATGAACTTGCCGTAGCGGCCGTGCTTGACCTCGAGAGGCGAACTGCACTCGGGGCACACGCGTCCCTCGACGCGTTCAGGCGGCGCTTCCTCGCCCTTGTCCTCGAGGTTGCGGGTGTAGTCACACTCGGGATAACCGCTGCAGCCGACGAAACGACCGCGCCGACCGAGACGGATGGCAAGCGGCTTGCCGCATTTTGGGCAGGCCTCCTCCAGTGCTTCGGTGGTGACCTCGGCGCGGGAGACGTTTTCCAGGGTCTCGTCGACGCGCTGCTTGAACGGCGCCCAGAAATCCTCCAGCACCGGCACCCAGTCGCGTTCGCCGCGGGAGATCGCGTCGAGTTGATCCTCCAGACGGGCGGTGAATTGATAATCGACGTACTGGGTGAAATGCTGGGTCAGGAAGCGGTTGACGATGCGGCCGACGTCGGTCGGAACGAAGCGCTTGCGGTCCAGCACGACATACTCGCGGTCCTGCAGCGTGGAGATGATGCTGGCATAGGTGGACGGTCGGCCGATGCCGAACTCCTCCAGCGCCTTGACCAGGGTCGCTTCCGAAAAACGCGGTGGCGGTTCGGTGAAATGCTGGTCTGCCTGGATGTCTGCCAGCGATATGGCGTCGCCCGCGGCGAGCGGGGGCAGTTCGCGGTTCTCGTCCTCGTCGCTCTGTTCGTCGCGCCCTTCCTGATAGACCGCGATGAAGCCGGGGTGCACGAGGGTCTGGCCGGTGGCCCGGAAACGGCCCGCGTCGCCGGCGGTGAGGGTCACGCCGACGGTGTCATAGGTCGCATGCACCATCTGGGAGGCCAGCGTGCGTTTCCAGATGAGGTCGTAAAGCTTGGCCTGATCGGGGCTCAAGGCGCGGCGCAGCGCGGCCGGATCGCGCGCGATCGCGGTGGGCCGGATGGCCTCATGCGCTTCTTGTGCGTTCTTGGCGCGGGTCTTGTAGATTCGCGGCTGCGCGGGGACCTGATCCGCCCCGTAGCGATCCCCGATGTAGGCGCGGATTTCCTGGACGGCCTCTTGCGCGAGCGCGACCGAGTCGGTGCGCATATAGGTGATGAGGCCAACCTGCTCCCCGCCCAGATCGATGCCCTCGTAGAGCTGCTGGGCGATCTGCATGGTGCGCTTGGCGGTGAAACCCAGCTTGCGCGCGGCTTCCTGCTGCAAGGTGGAGGTGATGAAGGGTGCGGCGGGATTGCGCTTCTTCTGCTTGCGTTCGACGTGTTCGACCGTCAGTGCACCCTGCGCTGCGGCCAGCAGGCGCGTGCGGACCGCCTCGGCATGGGCGGCGTCGGTGATCGAGAACTGCTCGATCTTCTCGCCTGCAAATTCGATGAGCCGCGCGGGGAAACGGTGTGCAGCCGGGTTCAGGTCGGCTTCGACGGTCCAGTATTCGCGCGCCTCGAAGCGTTCGATCTCTTCCTCGCGTTCCACGATCAGCCGCAAGGCGGGGCTCTGCACCCGGCCGGCCGACAAACCGCGGCGCACCTTGCGCCACAGCAGGGGCGAAAGGTTGAAGCCCACCAGATAGTCCAGCGCGCGCCGGGCCTGCTGGGCGTTGACGAGGTCGGTGGAGATGTCGCGCGGGTGCTTCATCGCCTCGGTGATGGCGCGCTGAGTGATCTCGTGAAACACCACGCGCTGCACCGGCTTGCCCTTGAGCAGGCCTTTTTCGTCCAGAAACTGTTGCAAATGCCAGGAGATCGCCTCGCCCTCGCGGTCGGGGTCGGTCGCGAGGTAGACGACGTCGGTCTTGCCGAGCGCGCTGGCAATGGCGTCCAGATGCTTGCTGCTGCGCGCGATGGGCGCGTACTTCATGGCAAAGCCGTGCGCCGGATCGACGGCGCCTTCCTTGGGCACCAGGTCGCGGACATGACCGTAGGAGGCCAGGACCTGGAAGTCCTTCCCGAGGTATTTATTGATGGTCTTGGCTTTGGCGGGCGATTCGACGATGAGGAGGTAGTGACTCATGGGCACGCATTCTGGGGTGGCTGGGGGTTCCGACTGGCGGCGGGCAACCAGCCTCCGGGGGCAGGATCAAGCGGTGCAGCGGATCAGTGGAACAGGCCGACCTGCTCCTCGAACATGAAGTCCTCCATCCATGCGTAGGGGCCTTCCTGGCCCGGCATGTTGAACAGCACCATCAGCACGACCCACTTGACCTGTTCCAGGTCGATGTCATCCTCATCCAGCGCCATGATGCGTTCGATGACGATTTCGCGATGCAAGGGGGTCAGGATGCCGTTCTGGCCGAGATAGAGCAGCAGGCCGCGCATCTCGGTATCCAGGCGTTCCATTTCCGGTTCGGAAAAGATCCGCACCGACAATTCCTGTCCGACCAGGGCACAGGCATCGCTGTCCCGGTGTGCGGCCAAGGCATCGAGCCACTCGAAGGCTTTGTGGATTTCGCCGTCGCGAAAGCCTGCGGCTTCCAACTCTTCGGTCAGATCATCCCGGTCGGCATCCAGATCTGCTTCCTCGTCCATGTAGTGATCGAACAAGTAAATCAGCACATCGAGCATGCTTTCTTTCATCAACTCTCCCCGTCATCCGCGCAGCCGTCCATAGCGACCGCCTGGCAGGACCTCCACAAGTCCCTGCAATTCCATGGTCAGGAGCATGGAGGAAAGCGTTTGCGGCGTCAATCCGGCCCGTTCCACCAACTCATCCAGGCTGGCAGGCGCGTGGCCCAAGGCATCCAGCAGCGCTTGCCTCTCTGGATCCGGGCTTGGTATCGGGTCCGGCGACGCCTGCCCGCTATGTTCTGGGCGGAGTGTTGCGATCTGGGCGGGGAGTTCCTCGAGGATGTCGGCCGCCGATTCGACCAGCTTGGCGCCCTGACGGATCAGGGCATGGCAGCCGCGTGCGAGCGGATTGTCGATGCTGCCGGGGATGGCAAAAACCTCGCGGCCCTGTTCGGCGGCGAGTCGGGCCGTGATGAGGGAACCGCTGCGCAGCGCCGCCTCGACCACCAGCGTGCCCAGCGTCAGCCCGCTGATGATGCGGTTGCGGCGCGGGAAGTGCGCCGGCAGGGCGGGCGTGCCTGGCGGCCATTCGCTGATGAGGGCGCCCTCGGCGGCCAGTTCTTCGGCCAGTCGGGCATGGCTGCGCGGATAGACCGTGTCCAGCCCCGTGCCGCAGACCGCCACCGAGAGGCCGCCGGCGGCCAGCGCCCCCCGGTGCGCGGCGGCATCGATGCCCACGGCCAGTCCGCTGGTGACGACGAGGCCATAGCGGATCAGATCGGCGGCAAAGTCGGTCGCCATGCGGCGCCCATTGCCGCTTGGATTGCGACTGCCCACGATGGCGAGCGCGGGCTGGTGGAGCACTTCCGGGTCGCCCATGACGAAGAGCAGCGGCGGAGCGCCCGGCAGGACGGCGAGCCGTTCCGGATAGTCGGGTTGCCCCAGTCGGAGCAGGTGGTGGCGCGGCATTCCGAGCCAGCGCAGATCGTGCTCCACGAGTGGCCAGTTCGGACGGCGCAATTGCGCCCGCAAAGCGGCCGGTACGCCGGCATCCGCCCAGCCGGCGTCGCCCGCCGCCAGCACCTGCGCGCAATTGCCGAAGCGTTCGACGAGCCGCTCGAACGTGATCGGACCGATGCCCGGTACGCGCAGCAGGGCCAGCGCGGCGCTCCGTTCGCGCTCGTCGGTGCCGGGAGTCATGAAGGCGCGGCGACGCGATCACCGATCTTGATGCTGCGCGTGCTGCGCACGATCAGGGCCTGACTGATCGATTCCGACACGCGGAAGACCAGCAGCGAGCCGATCGCGCGCTCGGGCAACAGCACGCTCCCGCCGCGCACAGGGTCATCGATCCGGCTCGCCCCGCGGTAGACGGTGAGGATATGGCCAACTTTCAGCCCCGCGCCGGCACCCACGCTCAAGGTGACCGACTGGTGCTGGCCAGCCTGTGAGATGGCGTCGGTCAGCAACAGGATCCGTCCGGAGACGGATCCACCGGGCGTGCCGGGCAGGAGATCCGGAAGGCTTACCGACTCGGGTACCGGGAGCAGTCGGTGCTTGGCCTGTATTTCGCGACGGCTGTGGATGATCAGCGCTTCGGCCGGATCACCTGCCTGGACGATGCGCGCGCTGCCCAGAACGTCGACCTGGTAGCCCAATAGCTTGCGCGTATCCGGATTGCGCAGGGCGCTCCCGGTTTCGGTCACGATCTGGAATTCGGCACCGGCCGGCGCATCCGTGCCACGGACGTAGATGCGGTCGCCCGAGCCCATGATGAGTTGTTCGGCGTTGTACGCCCGCAGCACATAGGGGGACCGGGCCAGGACCTTGGGATCGATCGCGGCGGTCTCGCTCAGAAACGGCGCGATGCGTTCGTAGGGAAGTGCCGGGATGGCCGTTTCGATCGGTTCGCGGCGGACGGTGGGAACGAGCCGTTCGACGGGCAGAGGCGGATCGACGGGCTGGAGCATGAGCCGGCCGTCGATCATCGCGACTTCGAGAACGTCGCCAGGGTAAATCCGGTGCGGATTGCGCACCTGAGGATTGTCCCGCCAGACCTCCGGCCAACGCCAGGGGTCGCGCAGAAAGCGGGCCGCGATATCCCACAGCGTGTCGCCGCGCCGGACGACGTAGCGTGCGGGGCGGTCTTCACGCCACGCCACGGGTTGAGTGGCAGTCGTCGCGGTTGTCCGATCGGCTCCGTAGGGGATGGGCTGCGCGCCGGCCGCCCGCCATTCCGGCGGCGCCAGCGGCGCTCGCGGCGTGTCGGTGGGCGGCGTCGAATGGGTGCAGGCGGTGATCACCGTCGCCAAGGCAACGGCAAACAATCGCGGAATCGGCCGCGGGGGATTCTGCATCGACACGACATCCCTCTTGCGTGTGCATGCCCTTTTGGCAAAGGCGTATACTGATGGCCACATTCGGCGCCGCCGCTGGAGAACCGATCAGCGCTGCCGATGAGGTTAACGACGCGATCGCCGCCGACTTTACGAAGACGCCATGGCCACACTCGAGATTCTGCATTTCCCCGATCCCCGCCTGCGCCGCCGGGCCCGGCCTGTGCCGCAGGTCAGCGAGGCCGTGCGCGGCATGCTCGACGACATGCTGGAGACCATGTACGACGCCAAGGGCGTCGGCTTGGCCGCCACCCAGGTCGATATCCATCTTCGCATGCTGGTGGCGGATGTCTCCGACGAGCGCGACCAGCCGCTCTATCTCGTCAATCCCGAGATCGTTGCCCGCGACGGTCTGCAGGAGAGCGAGGAAGGCTGCCTCTCGGTGCCTGGTGTCTATGAGCCCGTGCGGCGCGCCGAACAGATCCGCGTGCGTGCACTGGGTCGCGACGGCGAGGCGCTCGAGTTCGATGCCGATGGCCTCCTGGCCGTGTGCATCCAGCACGAGATCGACCACCTCGACGGCAAGCTGTTCGTGGACTACCTGTCCGAACTCAAGCGCCAGCGCATTCGAAAAAAACTTCAGAAGCAACAACGAATCGCCGAGCCCGCGGGCATCACCGGCTGAACCGACACCGTCCCGATCCTGTTTCCCGGCGCAGCCTCGGCGGCCCGACGGGGCCGACTTTCATTGCTCACCACGGATTCCACCGCGAAGTGCGGCCCAGCGACGAGGCCGGCATCCGACCAGTGGTTCTCCTCCCTGAACGGAACACCCATGCGCATCGTTTTCGCCGGCACCCCCCGGTTCGCCGTACCCACGCTCGAGGCTCTGCTTGCCAGCGGCCATGATCTGGTCGGCGTCTACACACAGCCGGACCGTCCCGCCGGGCGGGGACGCCAATTGCAAGCCTCACCGGTGAAGATCCTGGCCGGTGAGCATGGGCTTGCGGTGTTTCAGCCCGCGACGCTGCGCGATCCCGCCGCGCAGGCGACGCTCTCGGCGCTTGGCCCTGAGTTGATGGTGGTGATCGCCTATGGCCTCTTGCTGCCGCAGGCGGTACTCGACCTGCCCCGGCTCGGCTGCGTCAATCTGCACGCCTCGCTCCTGCCGCGCTGGCGAGGCGCCGCGCCGATCCAGCGGGCCATCCTGGCCGGGGATGCGGAAACCGGCATCACCCTGATGCAGATGGAAGCGGGACTCGATACCGGGGCGATGCTGATGCGCCGGGCATGCCCCATCGAGCCGCACGAAACCGCCGGCGAGCTGCACGACCGGCTGGCCCAGCTGGCTGCCGAGGTGATCACGCAGGCGCTGCCGGCCCTGGCCGAGGCCCGGTTGGTCCCCGAGCCACAGCCGGCGGCAGGCGTGACGTATGCCGCCAAGCTCGACAAGGCGGAGGCCTGGATCGACTGGCATCAGAGCGCGCTCGCGATCGATCGGCAGATTCGCGCCTTCAACCCCTGGCCGGTTGCCCAGACTCGGCTCGGGGATCAGGTGATGCGCATCTGGCGCGCTCGGCCGGAGCCGGACCGTTCGCCGATCGCCGCGCCGGGAACCATCGTGCAGGCGGATCGGGACGGCGTCGCCGTAGCGACCGGTGAGGGTTGCCTGTGGCTGGAGCAGGCACAGCTGCCGGGCGGACGTCCGCTGCCGGCGGTCGAACTGGCCCGCGGACGGACGCTGCAAGGGGTCTGTCTTGAACGCTGAAGCGGGGGCGCGGCTGCGCGCCGAGGCGGCCAAGGTCGTGGCAGCCGTGGCGAACCGCGGCGTCTCTTTGACCGCTGTGCTGCCACCTGTCTTGGCTGCTGTGGCGCCGGCCGACCGCGGTCTGCTGCAGCAGCTCTGCTATGGCAGTCTGCGCTTCGCCCCGCGCTATCGCGCCGTGCTGGCGCAGCTCATGCCCCGGCCATTGAAAGCGCGCGATGGCGATCTCGAGGCGCTGCTGTGGGTGGGGCTGCATCAGATCGATGCGCTTGGCCTGCCGTCGCATGCCGCCGTGCACGCGACCGTCGGTGCCTGCCGGCTGCTCGGCAAGGACTGGGGGCGGGGACTCGTCAACGGCGTGCTGCGCAAGGTGCTGCGCGAACCCGCCTTGCTCGATCCCGAGCGGATGTCCGCTCCAGAGGCGCGCTACGCCCATCCGGCCTGGCTCATCGCGCAGCTTCGGCGCGACTGGCCGGAGCGCTGGGAGGCTATCCTTGCGGCAAACAACCGGCAGGCGCCGATGACGCTGCGCGTGAACGCGCGCCACATGGACCGTGCGGCCTATGCCGAGCTGCTGCAGGCGCAGGGGCTTTCCAGTCGGCCTGCGCCTCACACCGATGCCGGTTTGATACTCGACCATCCGGTTGCGGTCGATCGGCTGCCCGGCTTCGCGCAAGGCTGGGTCAGCGTGCAGGATGGCGCGGCCCAGCTCGCGGCGCCGCTACTCGATGCCGCGCCCGGGATGCGGGTGCTCGACGCCTGCGCGGCGCCAGGGGGAAAGACGGCGCATCTGCTGGAGCGCACGGCCGGGCTCGATCTCGTGGCGCTGGATGTGGATGCCGTCCGGCTCGGGCGGGTCCGCGAGACGCTGGAACGGCTCGGGCTCGCCGCCGAGACCCGGTGCGCCGATCTCGCCCAGCCCGGCCAATGGCACGACGGCCGACCGTTCGACCGCATCCTGCTCGATGCGCCGTGCTCGGCGACGGGCGTGATCCGGCGCCACCCGGACATCAAGCTGCTGCGCCGCGAGACCGACATCGCGGCGCTGGCCGCGCGTCAGACGGAATTGCTCGAAGTCGCCTGGGGATTGCTCGCGCCCGGCGGCGTGCTGCTGTATGCCACCTGCTCGATGCTGCGCGCCGAAAACGAGGCGGTGCTCGCACCCTTCATGGCGAGGCATCCCGAAGCGGCCGCCGACGTGTTGGACGTCGCCTGGGGTCATCCCGCCGGCGCCGGGCGCCACATCATGCCGGGCGAGGATGACGCCGACGGTTTTTTCTATGCGCGCTTGCGGCTGCGCGTGCGCTGAGTGCAGGAGACCTGGGCTGGCGCGGGTATGACGGACGCGATCTCGCGCTGCGCCATCAGAAGGCGACGCGCAGTCCCAAGTCGTACAAGGCCGCATCGGCACTGACACTGGCCCCGGCTTGCAGGCCCATCGGCCCGTACACGGACCAGACGGCGCCCGCGCGGAGGGTTGCCTCGTCGTCATCGAACAGACCCGCCTGGTAGAGCGCGGCGATGTTGAGTTCCAGCATCTCCTGCGCCATGTAGCGTACGCCGGCCCCCACGCGGAAACCGTCGTCCTCGCCGTCCTCGAAGCGATTGGGGGTATCGGCGTCGCGGCGCACCCAGGCGCCTTCGGCGAAGAAATCGGTGTCTTCGGCCACCGATTGACGGTAGCCGCCGCCGATCACCAGATCGGAAAAATCGACATCGGCGCCGTCGGCTTCCAGATAGGCGTTTTCAACCACGCCATAGAAGTTCTCGGTGATGCCGAGCGAGAAGCGCAGCGCTGGCCCGTCGAATTCGTCGTCGAGGGTGTCGGCGTCGCTGCGATCGAGCATGCGGTAGCCGAGATCGACGTAGTCGTAGCCGATCGGCTGCGCCTGGGCCAGGCCGGTCGTAAGCAGCAGCGCCGCGCCCATCCATCGTTTTTGCTTCATGAAGTCCCCCAGAAAGAAAGAACGTCTCGCCTATCCCGTCATGAACCCTGTCTTGCCGCTCGGGCCCGCGCGATGGCAGCCCGGACCTGCTCCGGCGCGGTCCCGCCATGGACGCGGCGGGCAGCGACCGATCCCTCCAGCGTCAGCACCTCGTAGACATCGGCCCCGATCAGCGGGCTGAAAGACTGCAGCTGCGCGAGGTTGAGCGCCGACAGGTCGCGGCCTTCGCGCACCCCCAGCGCCACGGCCTTGCCGACGATCTCGTGGGCATCGCGAAAGGCGACTCCCTTGCGCACCAGATAATCGGCCAGATCGGTTGCGGTGGCAAAGCCCTGCCGCGCGCTTTCCCGGCATTTCTCGCGCTTGACTGCGATCGCCGGCACCATGTCGGCGAAGGCGCGCAGGCAGCCGGCCAGGGTGTCGATGGTGTCGAACAGCGGTTCCTTGTCTTCCTGATTGTCCTTGTTGTAGGCCAGCGGCTGGGCCTTCATCAGGGTGAGCAGCGCCATCAGGTGGCCGTAGACGCGTCCGGTCTTGCCACGCACCAGCTCCGGCACGTCGGGGTTTTTCTTCTGCGGCATGATCGAGGAGCCGGTGCAGAAGCGGTCGGGCAGCTCGATGAAATCGAACTGCGCGCTCGACCACAGCACCAGCTCCTCGGAGCAGCGCGACAGGTGCATGAGGATCAGGCTGGCGGCAGCCGTGAACTCGATCGCGAAATCCCGATCGCTCACGGCGTCCAGCGAATTCTCGCTCACCGCGTCAAAACCCAGTTGTTCGGCGACGAAGTGGCGATCCAGCGGGTAGACCGTGCCGGCCAGCGCGGCCGACCCGAGCGGCAGCACGTTCACGCGCCGGCGGCAATCGGCCAGCCGCTCGCGATCGCGGGCCAGCATGGCGTGCCAGGCCATCATGTGATGACCGAAGGTGACGGGCTGGGCGACCTGCAGGTGCGTGAAGCCGGGCATCACGGTCTCGGCCTCGCGCTCGGCCAGATCGAGCAGGCCCACCTGCAGGCGATCCAGCTCGGCGGTGAGGGCGTCGATCGCCTCGCGCAGGTACAGCCGGATATCGGTGGCGACCTGATCGTTGCGCGAGCGGCCGGTATGCAGCTTCTTGCCGGCCTCGCCGATGCGGGCCACGAGGCGGGCCTCGATGTTCATGTGCACGTCTTCGAGCGCCACCGACCACTCGAAACGGCCGGCTTCGATCTCCGCGCGGATGTCCTCGAGCCCGGTGACGATCTGCGTGCATTCGGCCTCCGTCAGCACGCCGATGCGGGCCAGCATGCGGGCATGTACGATGGAGCCGGCGATGTCCTGACGATAGAGCCTTTGGTCGAAACCCACCGAAGCGGTGAAGGCTTCCACGAAGGCGTCGGTGCCTTCGGAAAAACGGCCGCCCCAGGGCTTGGCGGGAGATTGCGAACCACTCATGCGGGCTCCAAGGAAAGGGCGGGTTGGTCGGCCGCAGGTGTCAACGCCGCGACCCGGCTGCCGATACAACCGATTATATCGGGCTGCATCGCTCCCATCATGCCAGACACAGACACATCCGCTTTGCTGACGCGTGATCGGGCCGGTCCGTCTGCGGCGCGGGATGCGTTTTTTCTGCCCGACCTGTGCGACATGCGCGTGCTGCTGGGGGTGGTACTGAGCGCCCAGATCCTCGCCCTGGTCCTGACGATGGTGATGTCGCCGGCCGATTTCTGGGTGCAACTGAGTCGGGTTTCGCTGTTTGCGCAGGCGGTAGCGCTCCCCGGCTGCGCCCTTTTGTGCATGCTGCGGGCGCGGCTGGCGCAGTGGCCGCTGCCGCTGGCCAGCGCCGCCATGCTCCTCATCGCCGGCGGACTGGCCGTGGCGGCCGCGTGGGCGGGACAGCAATGGTTGGGCGATGCCCGATTCGTGTCGGACCGCCCCTGGCAGGCCGTTGTGCAGCCGGCGCTCGTCGCCGTCTTGGTGGTCGCGGTCGCGCTGCGCCATCTCTATGTCCAGCACGCCCTGACCCAGCGGCTGCGCGACGAACTGATCTGGCGGATCGACGTCCTCCAGGCGCGCATCCGACCCCATTTCCTGTTCAATACCCTGAATACCATCACGGCACTGGTCCGCAGCCGGCCGAGCGTTGCGGAGACGGCGCTGGAAGACCTCGCCGACCTTTTTCGCGCCAGCCTGGAACGGCCTGGGCGTTTCGTCACGCTCGCCGACGAGTTGGCGCTGTGCCGGCAGTACGTCGCCCTCGAAGCGCTGCGGCTCGGCGCGCGGCTGCGCGTGGAGTGGGATCTCGGCAATGTGCCAGGCGACAGCTTGCTGCCCGCGCTGAGCCTGCAGCCCCTCATCGAAAACGCCATCTATCACGGCATCGAGACCTGCCCAGGCGGAGGCACCATCCGTCTGCGGGGCGCGCATGAGGGCGGCAGGATCACGCTGACGATGAGCAATCCCCACGGTGGTTCATCCGCAAAGCGGCGGGGTCTGGCGCTGGCGAACATTCAGCAGCGATGGTCGCTCTGCTTCGGCGAGGACGCGCGCTGTCAGGTCCGCCAAGACGCCACGACCTTTGAAGTCGTTCTCGTGTTTCCGGTCCGGACGCGCGCGCCCCAATGGCAGGCGGTCGATCGATGAACATCCTGATCGTGGACGACGAAGCGCCTGCCCGCCTGCGGTTGCGCCAGCTGATCGGCGAGTTGCCCGAGCATCGGGTGGTGGGTGAAGCGGGTGACAGCGCAGCGGCACTGGCCGTGTGCCGGCGCGAGACCGTGGATGTCGTGTTGCTGGACATCCGCATGCCGGGGCGGGATGGCCTGGCGATCGCAGGAGAGTTGGCGGATCAGCCAAACGCACCGGCGATCGTGTTCGTGACGGCCTACGCCGAACACGCCGTGAACGCCTTCGAGGTGCAGGCATCCGACTATCTGGTCAAGCCCGTGCGACGCGAACGACTGGTCCAGGCGCTCGCGCGCGTGACCGATCGTGCGGGCATGCCGCCTGGACGGCCCACTGCGCCCGTCACTGCGGGCCGCGGCCATCTTCGCGCGCGGCTGGGCGGGGTGGTGCGTCTCATCCCCGTCGATGAGGTGCGGTATTTCCGGGCCGAGCAAAAGTATGTGACCGTTCGGGACGGCACGGGCGAATGCCTGATCGAAGACACGCTGAGCCGCCTCGAGGCAGAATTTGCCGGCCGTTTCGTGCGCGCGCATCGCAACGCGCTCGTGGCCGTGCACTACCTGCAGCGGCTGCAGCGTCAGGGGCTCGGGTATGGGTTGTGGCTGCAAGGCTGCACCGAGCCCGTGGCCGTGAGCCGGCGCCACCTGCCCGTGATCCGGCGGGCCCTGCGGATGCGTTAGCGGGGGTCGTTGCGGTACGGATGACGGCCTTCTACGATGCGGGGTCCTTATCCGCCGCATCAGGAACGCTGGCATGTCCGATCGAGTCTTGCGCATCGCCACCCGCCGCAGCCCGCTGGCGCTGTGGCAGGCCGAGCACGTTGCGGCGCGGCTGCGAGCGCTCGACCCGGCCCGGCACGTCGCGCTCGTGCCGATCAAGACCCAGGGCGACCGGATCCTGGACGTGCCCCTGGCCAAGATCGGCGGCAAGGGCTTGTTCATCAAGGAGCTGGAACAGGCGCTGCTGGATGGTGCGGCAGATCTCGCGGTGCATTCGATGAAGGACGTGCCGGCCGAATTGCCCGCAGGCCTGTGTCTGGCCGCGCTGCTCGAGAGCGCCGATCCCCGCGATGCGCTGCTCAGCCGGCATCCCGGCGGCTGGGCGGGTCTGCCGACGGGCGCGTGCGTCGGCACTTCCAGCCTGCGCCGACAATGTCAGTTGCGCGCCCGGCGTCCCGACCTGCGGTTCGCCTTCCTGCGCGGCAACGTCGGCACACGCCTCGAGAAGCTCGACAGCGGCGTGTTCGATGCCATCGTGCTGGCCGCGGCGGGGCTCGACCGGCTCGGGCTGGCCGCACGCATCAGCGAACGCCTCGCGCCCGAGATCAGCTTGCCGGCGGTGGGGCAAGGCGTGATCGGCATCGAGTGCCGCACCGACGATGCGGACCTGAAGGCCTGGCTGATGCCGCTCGACGATCGGTGCGCACGCCAGCGCGTCACAGCGGAGCGGGCGCTCAATGCCGGTTTGCACGGCGGCTGTCAGGCACCCATCGCGGCGCATGCCCGGATCGACGGTCCGTCTCTGGTGCTCGACGCGCTGGTGGGCGCGCAGGACGGTCGCTTGCTGGCCGACCGCATCGAGGGCCCGGTCGGCGCGGCGGCATCCTTGGGCCAAGCGCTGGCCGAGGCCTTGCTCGCCCGCGGCGCCGATCGACTGCTGCGCGAATGGACGGCGCCCGAGCCATGACCGCGCCGCTCGCGGGTCTGCGCGTATTGGTGACGCGACCGGCACACCAGGCCGCCGGCCTGTGTCGGCGTATCGAGGCCCGCGGTGGCATACCGGTGCGTCTCCCGCTGATCGACATCGCGCCGGCCCGGGATCCGCAGGCTGCGGCGCTCGCCTTGGATGCCGCGCTGGACGCCGATTGGCTCATCTTTACCAGCACCAATGCCGTGGATGCCGCTCTCGCTTTGCGCCCCGCTGTGCTCCGGCACAGCCAAGCGCGGATCGCTGCCATCGGGCCGGCGACCGCCGCAGCGCTTGCCGGCGCCGGTCGCGCGGCGGATCTGGCGCCGGTCCGGGAGTTTCGCAGCGAGACGTTGTTGCAGGCTCCCGACCTGGCGCAGGTGGCGGGGCAGCGAGTGGTCGTGGTGCGGGGGGAATCCGGGCGGGCCCTGCTGGGCGATACCCTGCAGGCGCGTGGCGCTCAGGTGACCTACGCTGGGGTTTACCGGCGCGTTCGCCCGGCCATCCCGGCGGCCGATGTCGAGCGCGTGTTGACGGTGCCGTGCGTGCCGGAGCTGCTGGTGTTTACCAGCCCGGAGGCGCTCGCCAATCTTTTCGCCCTGGTTCCCGAGGGTCCGCTGCGTCAAGTCCTGCGGGCGTCGCAAGTAGTGGTGGTCAGTGAGGCTATGGTAAAACAGGCCGAAAAAATGGCCTTCGTCCCACCGCCCGTCCAGGCTCCGCCGGATGAATCGGGGCTGGTGGACGAACTGACGCGGTGGGCGCAGCGGGTGGCTCCGCCGGTTCCGCCCCCGCCTTCGTCGACATAAGGAAGTCGCAATGTCTGAATCCGCCTACCCGGTTGCACCGTCCAGCGGTGGGCGACCGGTGTCCCGATCACGCCGCATCCTGGGATTCATGATCCGATTGCTGCGCGCCTTCTTGCTGGTGGCGATGGTGGTGGCGATGGTCGTGCTGTTCGAGCAGGTGAAAGACATCAACGCCATTCGAGCGGCGTTCGGCGATCGACTCGACGAGGTGCGCACGCGCGTGGCCGAACTGCGGGCCGGACAGATGCCCGCGACCGAAGTGGAACGTCGACTGACGGCGTTGCAGACCGAACTCCGGGCGACCCGTGAACAGGCGCAGGCGACGGCGCAACAGGTCGACCCCGTGCTGGAGCTGTTGCGGCAGGGACGCCCGGCCTGGTATCGCGCCGAAGCCATGTATTTGATGCAGATGGCCAACGAGGCTTTGCAATTGCGCGGTGATGCCGCGGCCGCCCTGCGCGCCCTCTGGCTGGCCGACCGGAATCTCGAAACCCTGGGCGATCCGCGGCTGTTGGCGGTGCGTGAGACCCTGGCGCGGGAAATGGCGGATTTGCGCGCGCTGCCCACGGTCGATGTGCCCGGGATTTCGTTGCAGCTGTCCACGCTGGCGGCGGGCGTCGAGCAATGGCCCTTGCGTCATCGCGTTCCGGGGCGGTGGGCGCCCAGCGGCAGCGACGCGCCGGCCGATCCTGGCGACTCGATATGGCAGCAGTGGCTCACCCAGCTGCGCCGCCTCGTGGAGATCCGCCGCGACGAGGGGCCGATCGCGGCATTGGCGTCTCCGGAGTTGGAGCGGCTGCAACGCCTGCAGACCATCCTGCAGTTCCAGGCGGCCCGAATCGCGTTGCTGCAGCGCGATGCCGCCACCTTCCGCGCCGAGCTGGACGGGGCGCTGGGGAGCCTGACCCAATTCTTCGACGAGGCTGACCCGGCGGTGCGTGCGGCCCGTCAGCAGCTCGGGGTCCTGCGCGAGATGCCCATCGATCCCAAGCGTCCCGACCTGTCCGCTTCCCTGACGCAGATGCGCGCGCTGGAAGCGCGGATGGTGATGCCATGAGGTGGGCGGTGCTGCTGCTGGCGCTGCTGGGGCTCGGGACTGCAGCCGGCTTGCTGCTGCAGGACGACAACGGTTACGTGCTCCTGGCCTGGGGCGGCTGGTCGGTCGAGACTTCGCTGGTCTTTTTCGTGGTCATGGCGCTGGTGGCGCTGGCCGTGCTGGGGCTGGTGTGGCGGCTGCTGGTGACGCTGTGGCGGCTGCCGGACCGTGTGCGCCGTCGCCGGCACGCCAGACGTCTGGCCCGCGCCCGCGCCGCGCTGCACACCGCGGTCCTCGATCTGCAGGCGGGACGCTACGCGCATGCGGAGAAAGCCTTGGTCAAACACGCCGAGGCCGAAGCGCCGGGCGTGCATTACCTTCTTGCGGCGCGCGCCGCGCATCGCCAGCAGGCACCGCTCCGCCGCGATCGCTATCTGCGTCAGGCCTTCGAGGCGGATGCGGCTGGCCAGTCGGCGGTGTTGATCGCCCAGGCCGAGATGCAGCTCGACGAGCAGCATGACGAACAGGCGCTGGCGACCCTGTCGCTGCTCGAGGATCCGGCAGTGGAGACCCGCCGCTTGCAGTTGCTCGTACGCTGCCATCTGGCACGACGCGACTGGACCGCCCTGCGAGGCCTGTTGCCGCGCTTGCGCGATTTCGGTGCCTTGACCGCCGATGCGCAGCGCCGGATGGAGATCCAGGTGTTCGCCGCATCGATGGCGATGGCCGTGGATCGCGGTGACGTCGGCGCGCTCGAGGCGGCCTGGAAGGACGCCGGGCGCGAATTGCGTCAGGAGACGCCGCTGGCGCTGGCCTACGCGCGAGGGCTGACGCAGTTGAACCAGGCCGCGCAGGCCGCCGAGGTCATCGAGCAGCATCTGCGGACGCATTGGTCGGAAGAGATGGCCGATCTCTACGGGCGCCTGCACGCGGGCTTGCGCTCCCGCCCGCTGGAACAGATTCAGGGATGGATCGGACAGTATGGCGAGCAGCCGGCGCTCCTGCTCGCGGCAGCGCGCCAGTGTCGTCACGAACGCATCTGGGGCAAGGCGCGGCAATATTACGAGGCTGCGCTGGCGGCTGCGCCGGATGCGGCGGCCTATCAGGAACTGGCGGAATTGCTGTTGCAACTCGATGAGCCGGCGCAGGCGCAGGAACTGTTCCGTGCGGGTCTCCTCCGCCTGAATCGCGGCGCGACGCCGCCAGCGGTCTTTCGGGACGACGCTGCGATCCTGCCGCCCGGCTAGCGCGCTTCCTCGTTTGGCGCCGTACCTTGTTGAAACGCACCGGAACGATCACCGACGCCATGAATCCCACCCTGACCTTGACCGCCAGCTGCCCTGATCAGGTCGGCATCATTGCTGCGATCAGCGGCCTCGTGGCCGAGCATGGCGCGAGCATTACCGAGGCGAGCCAGCATTCCGATCCGGTGACCGGGCATTTCTTCATGCGCTATGAAATCGATGCCGCGCGCCTGCCCTTCGGCAAGACGGGCTTCGAGCAGGCGCTGCATCCTCTGGCGGCACGCTTCGGCATGGACTGGCAGGTCTCGTCGTCGCAAGAGCCCTGCAGGGTGCTGATCCTGGTCAGCAAACAGGATCATTGCCTGGCCGATCTGCTCTATCGGTGGCGGCGGCGGGACTTCGTCTTCGATCTGGTCGGCGTCGTCTCCAACCATGAGGATCTGCGAGCCGATGTGGAGCAGGCGGGCGTACCTTATCACCACGTTCCGGTGACGCCGGAGCGGCGGATGGCGGCGTTCGAAACGATCGAGCGCCTGTTCGAGGCGACGCGCGCCGACGTCATGGTGCTGGCGCGCTACATGCAGATCCTTCCTGCTGACCTTTGCGCCCGCCTGCCGCATCGCATCATCAATATCCATCACAGCTTCCTGCCGTCGTTCGTCGGCGCGCATCCCTATCGCCAGGCTTACGAGCGGGGGGTCAAGATCATCGGTGCGACCTGCCATTACGTCACCGCGGAACTCGACGCCGGGCCCATCATCGAGCAGGACGTGATGCGGGTGCATCATGGCGACTCGGTGGAGCGCATGGTCGCCCTGGGGCGCGACGTGGAACGCGCCGTGCTGGCGCGCGGCCTGCGCTATCACGTGCAGGACCGGGTCCTGGTCCACGGCAACAAGACCGTGGTATTCCCATGAGCCGCGCCCGCCCTCGGATCGTCCACGCCCGACCCCGGCTGTGGCTGTGGTTGCTGCCTATCGTCGCGGTGTCGCCGACCGCGTGGGCCGACTGGAGCTACGAGCTGGGCTATCGCTTCACCCACCTCGACGGCGATGCGCCCGCGGAGGTCTCCTACAACGCCGACGTACAGGGCGTCCATGTCGCATTTCGCGAGGCCCTCGGCGGTTGGCGGGGCGAACTGGCGGGTGCCTATCAGGTCGGCAGCGCCGATGTCGATGCGCCGGGCCAGACCTTCGATACCTCCGATGAGACGGCTTGGGAAGGCGAATACCGCATCGGGCCGGAGATCGCGGCAGGGATGTGGGTATATGGCGGCCTGGCGCATCGGCGCTGGGACAGCGACGCCGAAGACGCCGACCTCGAGCGGCGGTTCACCTACTCGCCGGTCGGTCTGGCCGTGGCCCTCCCGGCGGACTGGCAGGTCGCTGGCGAACTCCTGCTCGAGTACTGGGCCGTTTGGAATGCCGAGGTCGCATCGACGGTCGCAGGCGGAGCCCTCCCTGACGCGGGGTCCGGGTGGCGCGTGGCGGCGAGTTTCGCCTGGCCCTATGGAGACCGGCAGAGTCTGCTGTTCATGCCGTACTACGCCGACTGGGAACTGGACGGTGGCCTTTCGGCGAACGATGTCGATGCGCAGGTGGCCGGCATCAACCTGGGCCTGCGCTGGCGCTGACTCTCCGGCCGCTCGGGCGCGTTTGATCTCCGCTGCTCGGGCGAGCCACCCATAAAACTTGTACAAATGAAGTTGTCGGTCACCCGGCCGCGAATCGGCTGTGCGCTCGTCGACCCCTATCTCCCCGTAAAATCAAGTGATCCCTACGCTGGCAGGGTGGCCCTCGCTCGTTCCTGCATCGAATTTACACAAAAGTTTGACACGCCACGGGTCGTGATGTACAAGTATTGTACACGAGCGGTGAAGGCTGGTTCGGCCCCCGCCGCCGCCTCATCCGGTCGCATGAGACATATGAAAGAGAGTGTAGTCATGAACATCGCCATCGTCGGTAGCGGGATCTCGGGCCTTTCGGCGGCATGGATGCTGGCGCGGCAGCACGATGTCACGGTATTCGAGCAAAACGACTATCTCGGCGGGCATACCCACACCGTGGATGCCCCAGGCCCGACGGGCACCGTTCCGGTCGACACGGGGTTTATCGTGTACAACGAAACCAACTACCCGCTGCTGACCGCCCTGTTTCGCCATTTGAACGTGGCCACGCGGGACAGCGACATGTCCTTCGGGGTTTCGATCGATCAGGGGGCGCTGGAGTACGCCGGCGATAACCTCGGCACGCTGTTCGGTCAGCGCCGCAATCTGGTCAGTCCCGCTCACTGGCGCCTGCTGGCCGAGATCATGCGATTCAATCGCCTCGCCCGGGCGCTGATCGATGATCCAGCGCTCGAGGCGCAGACGCTGGGCGATTTCCTCGATGCGCATCGCTTTCGGGATGCCATGCGCACGCGTTATCTGCTTCCCATGGCGGCGGCGATCTGGTCCTGTCCGCCGCGCACGATGCTCGGTTTTCCCGCGGCCAGTTTCATGCAGTTCTTCAACAATCATGGCTTGCTCGACATTCGCAACCGGCCGCAGTGGCGCACGGTGGTGGGCGGCAGCCGCAGCTATCTCGCCCGGTTGACCGCCGGCATCGAAGGCCGCATCCGCCTCGGCCGCGGGGTTCGCCGTGTGACACGTGACGAGCGGGGGGTGGGCGTCATCGACGGAGTGGGCGAAACGCATCGCTTCGATCAGGTGGTGCTCGCCTGCCATGCCGATCAGGCGCTGAGATTGCTGGAGCAGCCGGACGTCTGGGAGGAGCGCCTCTTGGGCGCCTTTACCTACCAGCCCAACCGCGTGCTGCTGCATTCCGACGCGCGGCTCATGCCGCAACGCCGGCGAGTCTGGTCCTCCTGGAATTACCTGTCGGGTCGGGACGTCTCCGGCGAGCGCGCCGTGTCGGTGACCTATTGGATGAACCGTCTGCAGGGCTTGCCTGACACGCGCGACTATTTCGTGACGCTCAACCCGCTGAGCGAACCCGACCCGGCGACGGTCTGGGGTGAATACCACTACGAACACCCCGTGTTCGGGAGCCGCGCCATGCGCGCCCAGCCCTTGCTCGATCGCATCCAGGGCCGTCGACGCACGTGGTTCTGCGGCGCCTATGGCGGCTATGGCTTTCACGAAGACGGCCTGCGCTCGGGATTGGCCGTGGGTCGTGCCTTCGGGATCGCGGCACCCTGGGAGTCGGCGCTGCCCGAAATGCACGGTGCGGGGACGCCCGCGCCGATCTCCTCGGCTTCTGCCGTGCCCGGCGCCCTCTGAGCGGCCGCGCCATGACCAGCCGTGTGTATCGTGTGCTCGTCCGCCATACGCGGCCCGGCGGCCTGCGTTACCGGTTCGCCTATCGCCTCTTCAACGTGTGCCTTGCGCTCGAGGAACTCGACCGCCCGGGTGGCCCGCGGCTGTTCTCGCACAACCGCCCCAATCTGGTCAGCTTTTACGACCGCGATCACGGCCCTCGGGATGGGACGCCGCCGCGCGCATGGTTGACGGCGCTGCTGGCCCGGCACGACATCATGCTGGGCGCAGACGACCCGATCCGCGTGCTGTGTTTCCCGCGCGTGCTGGGCCGGGGGTTCAATCCGCTGACGCTGTGGTACTGCCAAGACCCCCGCGGACGCCTGCGGGCCATGGTGTGCGAGGTCCACAGCACCTTCGGGGAGAGCCACTGTTATGTGTTGGCCGGTCCAGCGGGGAAAGCCCTGGATCTGGACGCGCCGCCACGCAAGCCCAAGCAACTCCATGTCTCGCCGTTCTTTCCGATGGCCGGCGAATATCGCTTCCGCTTCGAGGCGCCGACCCGCAACGTGGCAGCCAGCGTCGCCTATTGGCAGAACGGCAATCTGTCACTGCTGGCGGAGTTGTATGGCGAGGCCCGGCCGTGGTCGGATCGGGCCCTGCTCACCGAGGTGCTGCGGATGCCTTGGGCGGGCCTGAAGGTTCTGACCGCCGTTCATTGGCAGGCGCTGAAACTCTGGTGGCGCGGCGCCCCCTTCCACGCCCAGCCGCCGATCGTGTCCACTGCAAGGAGTTCGTGATATGTCCAGCCAGCCGCCCATCGTCCTGCAACCCGGCGCCGCATTGCCCGCATTGCCATGGTCCCTGCGGATCCTTGCCAGACTGCTGGCCAAGGCCCAGCACGGTCGGCTCGACCTGCGCCTTCCCGATGGACGGGACATCCTCGTGTGCGGCCAGCACCCCGGGCCGCACGCGACGCTGATTCTCAATCGGCCACGCCTGATCGCTCGTCTGCTGGCCGGGGGCGACACCGGCTTGCTGGAGTCCTACGTCGACGGCGACTGGGATACACCGGACCTCACGCGCTTTCTGATGTGGGGGGCGACGAATGAAGCCTGTTTCGAAGGGGTGGCCGACGGCTTCATGCTGTCGCGGGCGCTGCGTACCCTTCGGCATTGGCGCAACCGCAACACGCGCGCCGGGAGCCGGCGCAACATCGCGGCCCACTACGATCTCGGCAACGATTTCTACGCGCTCTGGCTCGACCCGACGATGACCTATTCGAGCGCGCTGTTTGCCTCGGAGACGGACACGCTGGAACAGGCGCAGCGGCGCAAGTACCAGCGGCTGATCGATCAGCTTCAGATCAGCGGCGACCACCACGTGCTGGAGATCGGCTCCGGCTGGGGCGGTTTCGCCATCCAGGCGGTTCAACAGACGGGATGCCGGGTCACCAGCGTCACCCTGTCCAGCGCCCAGCTCGAGGAAGCGCGCCGGCGGGCGTGGCGTGCCGGCGTCGCCGACCGGGTGAACTTCGAGCTCATCGACTGTCGCGACCTGACCGGCAGCTATGACCGCATCGTGTCCATCGAGATGTTCGAAGCGGTGGGCGAGCAGTACTGGCCCGACTATTTCCGTCAGGTGCACGATCGGCTGACTCCTGGCGGCTGCGCCGGCATCCAGGTCATCACGATCGAGGACAGCCGCTTCGAGGACTACCGCGAAAGCGCCGACTTCATCCAGCGCTACATCTTTCCGGGCGGCATGTTGCCTTCGCCGGAGCGCTTTTTCGATCGCGCCGAGGAGGCCGGTCTGGTTCTGGAGGACGTCCTGAGTTTCGGGCCCGACTATGCCCGCACCCTGGCGCATTGGGACCGGGCCGTGCATGACCGTAGTGACGTGCTGTGCGAGCTCGGCTATGACGCCCGCTTCCAGCGTCTGTGGCACGCCTATCTCGCCTACTGCGAGACGGGCTTTCTGACCGGCCGCATCGATGTGATGCAGGCCGTCCTTGCAAAGCACTGAGCCATGAGCCGCGAGCCCGTGCAGCGCGTCCCCATCCGGGTACTTGGGGCCTTTTCCGCCATCGGCTTGCCGATGGCGGCGCTGGCCATCCCGCTGCTGATCTACCTGCCGCCCTATTTCAGCGATGAGCTGGGATTGGGCCTGTCGGTGGTCGGGACGGTGCTGCTGTTGGCGCGTCTTTTCGACGTCCTCAGCGATCCGGTGGTGGGCCTGCTGAGCGATCGGATCCGCACCCGGTGGGGCCGTCGGCGCCCCTGGATGCTCGTCGGCCTGCCGCTCACGCTGCTGGGGACCGGCTTCCTGTTTCTCGCGCCCGAGGGTGTCGGCTGGGCTTATCTGCTGGGGTGGAGTCTGGTGGCCACGCTCGGCTGGACCGCGCTGTCACTGCCGCACAATGCCTGGGCGGCGGAACTATCCACCGACTACCACGAGCGCGCCCGCATCTATGGGGCAGGCCAGGCCTGCGCCATCGTCGGCACCGTGCTCGGCGTGCTGGTGCCGGGGGTGATGCAAGCCGCCGGGGCCGACCGGGGTACGGCCCTGGCGGTGATGTTTGGTTTCGCATTACTCACCCTGCCCGCCAGCATCTACTGGCTGTTGCGCGAGGTCCCCGAGCCGGTGCAGCCCGATGGCAATGTGCCGTGGGCCAAAGGGCTTCGACTGCTGGTCGAGAACCGCCCTTTCAGGCGTTTGCTCGCCGCCTACCTGTTGAACGGCATCGCCAACGGACTCCCGGCGAGCCTGTTCCTGTTGTTCGTGCAGGCGCTCATCGGCGATGAGCAGACCGCCGGCGTGTTGCTGCTGGTCTATTTCGGCGCAGGTTTTGCCGGACTGCCCCTGTGGATCGGCCTCGCGCGCCGGGTCGGCAAGCATCGCGCCTGGTGCGTCGCCATGCTGTTCGCATGCGCGATCTTCCTCGCGGTGCCTTTCATTCAACCCGGGCAGTTCTGGTTCTTTCTTGCCGTCTGCGTGCTGACGGGCCTGACCGTGGGAGCCGATCTTGCCCTGCCCTCGGCCATGCAGGCGGACGTGATCGACCTGGATACCGCCCAAAGCGGCAGCTCGCGCGCGGGTCTGTTCTTTGCGCTGTGGGGGATGGCGACCAAGGCGGCGCTGGCGCTGGCCGTCGGTGTGGCCTACCCGGTTCTGGACTGGGCCGGCCTCGACGCAGGCGGGGACAACACGGCTTTTGCGCTGACGACACTGGCCCTGCTCTATGGCGGGCTGCCGGTGCTCATCAAGCTCGCAGCCATCGGGCTCATGTGGCGATTCCCGCTGGCCGAGTCGGATCAGCGGGCCGCGCGCCAACAGATCATGCAAGCGGTATGACAGCCTCGAGAGGAGAGGGATCCATGACGGTCAAGATGAGTGTTCGAGTTCTGTTGGGAATGGCGTTGTTCGCCCTGGCGGGCTGCGCCGGAGTCCATCCGAAGACCTATGAAGGCAGTCAACCGGCCTTCGCGGTGGAGCGCTACTTCCAAGGACAGACGCGCGCCTGGGGCATGTTCCAGGATCGCTCGGGGGCCCTCAAGCGCAGTTTCGTGGTCGACATCGACGGCAAGACGGTGGGCGAGGAGTTCGTGATGACCGAGGATTTCGTCTATGACGACGGCGAGAAGCAGCGGCGTGTGTGGCGCATCAAACGGCTGGACGCCCATACCTACGAAGGGCGCGCCGATGATGTGGTGGGAGTGGCCAAGGGCATCGTTTACGGGCGGGCGCTGAACTGGTCCTACACGCTGGCCTTGCCCGTGGGCGGACGCACCTACCACGTGCAGTTCGACGACTGGATGTATCTGCAGCCGGACGGCGTCCTGCTCAACCGCGCCCGGATGAGCAAGCTCGGCGTGGAATTGGGTCAGGTCACGCTGGCGTTTCGCAAGCCATGACAACCGCCGCGATGTCAGGGTCTCGAATCGCTCGGCAGCAGCCGTTCGAGGAGTTCGCTCAGTTGGCGGACGTGGACGGGGACCTGCCCCGGTCCCGGCCAGCGATGGCCGGGGCGATTGAACCAGATGGCGCGCAGTCCGGCGGTGCGTGCGCCGTGCACATCACATTCCGGATCATCGCCGATGTGCAGGGTTTCCTCGGGCGCGACCCCCAGTGCTTCGCAGGTGAGATGGAAGATCGCCGGGTGCGGCTTGGCCATGCCGGCGCTTTCGGCGCTGACCCGCACGCGGAACAGGTCGGCGAGGCCGGTGACCGCGAGGTCCACGTTGCCGTTGGTGATGCTGGCCAGCGCGAAATGCTCGCCGAGGGCGCGCAAGACCTGCACGGCATCGTTGAACGGCGTGATGGCATTGCGCGCTTCGATGAAGGCTGCAAATGCCAGGTCAGCCGCCTGCGGCGGCGCGCCGGCCGCTTGCGCGGCTTCGCGCAGCACCGACATGCGCAGGGCGGTGACGTGATGGGCCAGCTCCGGCCGCTGGGCCGCCAGCGCATGCATGCGTCGCCGCACTTCGCCTGCGGGCAGGCGCTGCGCCATCGTCGGGAAATGGCGGCGCAGATAGCTTTCCATCCGGGCTTCCGCGGCGCGGATCACCGGACCGATGTCCCACAGCGTGTCGTCCAGATCGAAGGTGATGGCGCGCAAGGGCGGGGTGGGCTTCATGACCGCACAGCTTACGCGAGATCAAGGGCTCGCGCCGCTGCGCGCAAGGCGGGCGCACCGATGGGCCGCGTCCTCCGAAGCTCTGCGTCGCAGGACCCTGATCCTGTAAGATTTCCGCGTGCCCGCGGGGCATGCCCCATGAGCAGGAGGTGTAGCTGAGCGTGGCGCGAAATAGCACCTCGCCGACGGATCAGGAATTGTTTCCCATCCGCACGGTTTCCAACCTCACCGGCGTGAATTCGGTCACCTTGCGCGCCTGGGAGCGTCGCTACGGCCTCGTGCGGCCTCGCCGGACCGCCAAGGGTCACCGACTCTACAGCCGGGAGGACATCCAGCGCATCGAGCAGGTGCTCGGGCTGCTCGATCGTGGCATCGCCATCGGCCAGGCGCGGGCGGTCCTGGACCCTCAAACGCGCTCCGAGGCGCCGGCCGCTCCGCTGGCCGCCGAAGGCGGCGTGTGGGCCGGCTACATCGCCCGCATGGTTCTGGCCATCGCGGCCTTCGACGAGAAGGCCTTGAACGGGGTCTACAACGAGGCGCTGTCGCTCTACCCGGTCGAGGTGGTCAGCACCCAACTGATCGTTCCCCTGCTGGAGGAAGTCGGCCGCCGCTGGCAGACCGAGGAAGGCAGCGTCGCTGAAGAGCACTTTTTCAGCGTGTTCATGCGCAACAAGCTGGGGGCGCGCTTTCATCACCTGGCGCTGGACACGACCGGTCCGAAGCTTCTGTGCGCCTGCCTGCCGACCGAGCAGCATGAACTCGCCTTGCTGCTGTTCTGCCTCGGGGCGCTGACACGCAACTACCGCATCGTCCTGCTGGGCGCCGCGATGCCCTTGACCGACCTGCCGCTGGCCGCGCGACGCTCCGGTAGCGAGGCCATCGTTCTGGCCGGTTCGGTCGGCGCCTACTGGCCGGGGCTGGAGGCGGATCTCGCGGCGCTGGTGAAACGCGTGCCGATGCCGGTGCTGGTCGGCGGTCATCTGTCCACCTTGCATCGCGACTCCATCGTGCGCGCCGGCGCCCTCGTTCTGGGCAGCGACATGCCGCAGGCCTTCCGGCGGCTCGCAGAGGTTCTGCAGGGCGCGTCCTGATGCGAACGGCATGGATGAAGGGCGTCGATCGGTTCGAGAAGCGCAGCGCGAGGTGCAATTGAGATGCACCCTCACTGCGGTTATGCTGGCGCGACCCGAACGGGTCCTCAGTTTCTTGCTGGCGTAGCTCAGTTGGTAGAGCAGCCGATTTGTAATCGGCAGGTCGCGGGTTCGAATCCTGTCGCCAGCTCCAACGCCCGTCACCCCTGATCCCTGCTCCAGAATGGCGGCCCCGCGCGGTTCGCGCGGTCGGGTGCGGATGCGGGTCCGGGCCGTTTCGGCCGGGCGGGGGGGCAGGAAATCGCACAGTCGCTGAGGGCGTGCGGCTACATCTATCTGTTTTTATCTGTTTTGCCATCGGGAAAATCGCACATGAAGACGGGGCTTCGATATGGGTGGACGCTGCTGCTGGCGGCGATTCTTCTGACCGGCTGCGGCGCCGAAAACACCGAAGCCCCGCCCGAGCGGCCGCCTGTGCTGATCACCACGGCGAAAGTGGAAGCCCGTGCGGTGGAAGAAGTCGAACGGTCGCTGGGACGACTCGAATCCGACGTCGATCCACGCGTCGCGGCGGAGGTCTCGGGCCGCGTCCTGACCATTGCCGCGCAGGCCGGTCAGACCGTGAGTCAAGGCGAAGTGCTGGCCCGGCTCGATGCGGTCGATTATCGGTTGGCAGTGGAGCGTGCGGGCGCGGATCTCAACCGGCTGGAGGTCTTGGCGGAGCAGCAGCAGCGACAGGTTGACCGTTATCGCACGCTGGTCAAGGAAAACTTCTTCTCCGTCAACGCGCTGGATGAAGTCGAAACCCAGCTAGCGGCGACGCGCGCCCAGATGCTCGCCGCCCGGAGCGGGCTTGCGCAGGCACGCAACAATCTCGATCGGACGCTCGTGCGCGCCCCCGCGGCCGGCGTCATCGCGCAGCGACTGGTCAGCGTCGGCGACTACGTCGGCGCCGGCAGCCCGCTGTTCGTGCTCAACACGGATCAGGCGCTGCGCGTGGTGTTGCCCTATCCGGAGGGGCTCGGCAGCCGGCTCGCGGTGGGGCAGACCCTGCGTCTGTCCGCGCCCACGGCCCCCGAGGTTCGTCTCGAAGCGCCGATCACGGAAATCCGCCCGGTGATTGGCACGCAAAACCGTGCGATCGAGGTCCTGGCCGAGGTCCGCAATCCTGGCGGATGGCGCGCCGGCGGCAGCGTCAACGGCGAGGTCGTGCTCAAGCGTCGCGATGGCGCGATGGTCATCCCGCCGCTGGCGCTGGTGCGCCGTCCCGCGGGCTCGGTGGTCTACGTCATCGTAGGGGATGAGGCCAAGGCGCGCGCGGTCGAGACCGGCGTACGCGCGGCCGACTTCATCGAAGTGCTCAAGGGGCTCGAAGTCGGTGAGACCGTGGCCGTCGAAGGTTCGGCTTACCTGAGCGATGGCGCCAAGGTGCGCCAAGCGCAGGAGCCGGGCGCATGAATCTGCCGGAGCTGTCGATCCGCCGGCATGTGCTGGCGTATATGCTCAACGCCGTGCTGGTGCTGTTTGGCATCATCGGCTTTCGTGATCTGGGCGTGGACCGGTTTCCGAACGTGGACATCCCGGTCGTCACCATCACGACCATCCAGCCAGGCGCCAACCCGTCGGTCGTCGATGCCAGTATCACCAACATCATCGAGCGCCAGGTCAACAGCGTGCCGGGCATCGACAACATCCGGTCGAGCTCGACGCCGGGCGTGTCGGTGGTCGCCATCAACTTCGAGCTGGAAAAGAACGTCGACGTGGCGTTCAACGAGGTGCAGGCCAAGGTCAATCAGGTGCTGAACCAGCTTCCCACGGACGCCGATCCGCCGATCGTGGCCAAGCTGGAAACAACCTCTCAGCCCATCCTTTGGCTGGCCTTGCAGGGCGATCGCACCGAACAGCAGCTCAACGTCTACGCCAACAACGTGCTGCGCAAGCAGCTCGAAAACGTCAACGGGGTGGGCGAGGTGCGCATCGCCGGTTCGCGCGAACGCACCGTCCGGGTCGAGGTCGAGCCGGCGCGTCTGGCCAGCTACGGCCTCACCGTACAGGACCTGCTGCAGGCGTTCCAGCGCGAGCACTTCCTGTTGCCGGGCGGGTTCGTGGTGGGCGAGGGCACCGAGGCGCTGCTCAAGCTGGATCTGGAGTATCACGATCCAGCGGCACTGAGCGAGATGGTCGTGGGGTATGCCGACGGCGCGCCGATCCGTCTGCACATGGTGGCCCAGGTCGTCGACGGGCTGGCCGATTTTCGGCAATTGGCGCGGTACAACGGTCAGCCCACCGTGGGTCTGGGGATCGTCAAGATCGCCGGCAGCAACAGCGTCGCCATCATCGATGAGATCAAGCATCGGCTCGAGACCGAGATCAATCCCCAGCTCCCGCCGGGCATGACCGTGGCAGTGGCGACCGACACCTCGACCTTCATTCTCGAAATGGTGCACGCCCTGCAGGAGCACTTGATCACCGGCACGCTGCTGGCGGCGGCCGTGGTGCTGCTGTTCCTGCGCAATTTCCGTTCCACCCTGATCATCGCGGCGGCCATCCCGGTGTCCCTGATGGGCGCCGTGGCGGTGATGTATTTCTTCGGCTACACCTTCAACGTCGTGACGCTGCTGGCGCTGCTGCTCCTGATCGGGGTGGTGGTGGACGATGCCATCGTGGTGCTGGAGAACATCTACCGCCATCGTGAGGAGCTCGATCCCGATCCGGTCAGCGCGGCCATGAACGGGACGCAGGAGGTAATGTTCGCGGTGCTGGCCGCGACGCTGTCCCTGGTGTCGATCTTCGTGCCCGTGGTGTTCATGGGCGGCATCGTCGGGCGCTTCTTCGAATCCTTTGCGGTCGTCGTGGTCTTCGGCGTGCTGGTGTCGTGGTTCGTGGCCCTCACCCTCACGCCGATGATGTGCTCGCGCTATCTCAAGGTGGCGCACGAGCACGGGCGCGTGTTCAATGCCTTCGAGCGCATGTTCCGCCGCATGGAATCCGGTTATCGGCGGCTCTTGGGTGCTTCCCTGGCAGCGCCCTGGACCGTACTGCTGCTTTCGAGCTTGGTGGTGCTGTCGAGCGGCTATTTCTTTACCCACGTGGGTGGCGAATTCGTCCCTGAAGAAGACGTGGGACAGCTGTTTGTCCAGCTCAAGACGCCGCTCGGCTCGAGCATCGAGTACACCGACAGTCGCCTGCGCGCCATGGAGGCGATTCTTGCCGAGGAGCCGACGGTCGTGGGGTATTTCACGGCCATCGGTCTGGGTCAGCAGGGGCAGGTGAATCAGGCGGTGGCCTTCGTGACCATGAAGCCGCGTGGGGAGCGTGAGTTGTCGCAGCAGGATCTGGCGGCGCGGCTCACCGAAAAGGCGGCGGCGATCCCGGGCGTGCAGGCCTTCGTGTCGGAGGTGCCGGCTTTCGGGGGGGAGCGCGGCGAGCCCCTGCAACTCGTCCTGCGCGGTCGGAATCTCGCGGACGTCGCCCGCTACGCCGATCAGATTCGTCAGCGCCTGCTGACGACGGCCGGCATGGGCAGCGTGGACCTCACGCTGCAGCTCGACCTCCCGCAGGTCGAGCTCGACATCGACCGGGCGCGTGCGGCGAGCCTCGGCCTGTCCACTCTCGAGGTGGCGCAGGCGGCCAACATCCTGGTCGGCGGTTTCGACGTGGCGCGCTACAACGATGACCCTGGTGACGGCGAGCGCTATGACCTGCGGTTGAAGGCAGGCGACGGCGCCTATGCGACGCCCGACGACCTGCGAGAGATCTTTCTGCGCAACCGCACCGGCGAGCTGGTGCGTCTTGACACCGTCGCCGCCGTCCGGCAGTCGCTGGGCCCGGCCGAGATCGGGCGTTTCGATCTGAACTATGCGGGGTTTTTCTTCATCAATCCGACCATGCCCCTGGCCGAGGCAGTGGGCGAGGCGCAGGCGATCGGCGCCGAGATCCTGCCGCCGGGCTACAGCCTCGACCTGACCGGTCAGGCCAAGGAATTCGAGGACACGGCGGGCTACATGGTGTTCGCGCTGGTGGTCGCCCTGGTCTTGCTGTACATGGTGCTGGCCAGCCAGTTCGACTCCTTCCTGCAGCCACTGATCATCATGGTGGCGCAGCCGCTGGCCGCCATCGGTGGTGTGGCGGCGCTGTGGCTGCTGGGGTACACGCTCAACATGTTCTCCATGATCGGGATGCTTCTGTTGGTGGGACTGGTCGCGAAGAACTCCATCCTGCTGGTGGATCTCACCAATCAGCGGCGCATCGAAGGCGTGGCGCTGCATCAGGCGCTGATGGAGGCCTGCCCGGTGCGTTTGCGTCCGGTTCTGATGACCTCGCTCACGGTCATTTTCGCGCTGCTGCCCGCCGCGCTGGGCCTGGGCGCCGGCGCGGATACCAACGGTCCGCTGTCGGCGGCCGTCATCGGCGGCATGGTCACCTCGACCGCTCTCACCCTGATCGTGGTGCCGGTGGTGTATCTGCTGGTCGAGCGCATGAAGGAGCGTCGGGGTTATCATCCGGCCCATGGCATGGAGTCGACACATGGATAAGCGGATGCGCAAAGCTCATGCGGCGCTTGTAACCCTGGCGCTGGGTTGGGGCGCCGCGACGCCGGCTCGTGCCGAGGGGCTGTCGGAGATTTATGCCTTGGCGCAGAGGCAGGACGCGATCTACACCTCCGCCCGGTATCAGCTCGAAGCGGTGCAGACGCTCAATCAGCAAGCCCGCGGCGTGCTGTTCCCCAGCATCGATCTGAACGGCGGCGCCAACCGGAGCTGGCTCGAAGTCGACAGCCAGCCGGTCGCGCTGCCGGGACCCCCGGGGACGCCTCCCACGCTGATCGATCAGAGCGGCGAGACGAGCAATGCCGAGGGGTGGAACTATGGTGTCACCCTGCGCCAGCCGATTTTCGTGGCGGAGGCGATCTTCCGCTACGGTCAGGCCAAGCGGCAGGTTGCCTTGGCCGAAGTGCAGTTTGCGCTGGCGCGGCAGGATCTCATGCTGCGCACCGCGGCGAGCTATTTCGACGTGCTGCGTGCGGGTCAGGCGCTGGCTGCGGGCAACGCCGAACTGCGCGCCCTGGAACAGGAACTCGCCCGGGCGCGCCGTTCCTTCGAGGTCGGCACAGCGGCCATCACCGATCTGAACGAGGCCCAAGCCCGCCATGATCTCGTGGCGGCGCAGGTGCTTCAGTACCAGAACGACGAGGCGATCGCGCGCGAGGCCCTCGCGCGCATCATCGGGCAGCCTGCGCCGCCCCTGAAGGCTGTGCGCGCCGAGTTTCCGCTCGAGCAGCCTGCGCCTGCCGTGCAATCCGAATGGGTCGCGCAGGCGCGACAGGCCAATCTGTTTCGCGTCGCCAGTGGCTTGGGCGTGGAAGTGGCGCGGGCCGAGGTTCGGGCGCGACAGGGCGCCCGTCTGCCGACGGTATTCCTGACCGGCGACTACGTCGTACAGGAATCCCGGAATCCCAGCTTCGGCGGACAGGTGGCGCGAACGGAGACGGACAACCGGGTGGTCGGCCTGCAGGTCAGTGTGCCCCTGTTCCGAGGCGGGTTACTCAGTGCCCAGGTCGATGAGGCTGCGGCGCTCTACAATCAGCGCAAGAGCGACTTCGTCGACGCGGATCGCGCCGCCGAGTTTCAGGCCGGTCAGGCCTATCTGCAGATCACCACGGCGATTGCCCAGGTGCGCGCCTTCGAGCAGGCCGTCAAATCCAGTGCCGTCGCCTACGAATCCGCGCGCCGCGGACGCGAAGTCGGCGTGCGGACCGCCGTGGATGTCCTCATCGCCCTGCAGCAGGTCTATGAGGCCCAGCAGAATCTCGACGGCGCGCGCCTGGCCTATCTGTTGGGACGCTTGAATCTGCAAGCTGCCGCCGGCTCGCTGACGCCTGAGGACCTGATCGCGATAGACCGCTATCTCGACGATGCGTCTGCTGCGGCAAGCCCCGTGCGCGTCGATTGAGTTTGACATCGCGCATCGCGCCGAAGATAATTCGCTGCTTGCGTTTTGGAGGGGTTCCCGAGCGGTCAAAGGGAGCAGACTGTAAATCTGCCGGCTCTGCCTTCGTAGGTTCGAATCCTACCCCCTCCACCAGAATTGTCGTTTAGAGGTCGATCGCGAATATCCGCGGGTGTAGTTCAAAGGTAGAACCTCAGCCTTCCAAGCTGATGGTGTGGGTTCGATTCCCATCACCCGCTCCATTGCGCCGGATCTGAGTGTGACTGGTTGATGCAGGGCCCATATAGCTCAGTCGGTAGAGCACTTCCTTGGTAAGGAAGAGGTCACCGGTTCAAATCCGGTTATGGGCTCCACAATTTTGGAGAAAGCCTCTCCTTGGCGCAATGAGGGGCTTTTGGCGTATACGATTTTCTTCGAGGGAGACAGCCGCGCATGGCCAAGAGCAAGTTTGAGCGTACGAAGCCGCATGTGAATGTGGGGACGATTGG
>BTVR01000002.1:967429-1213602 GCA_045864775.1 Pseudomonadota bacterium | reverse complement strand
ACCGCCTCGGCCGTTGACATGATCGCTACCAGGGAAGTAGGATCTCCAGCCCTCGTGTCCGCCCTCGGACGCTCAACCAATTGTCGAAACACGGTCGATTGCCATGAAAAGAACCTATCAGCCCAGCGAACTGCGCCGCAAACGGACTCATGGCTTCCGAGCCCGCATGGCGACGAAGAACGGCCAGCTTGTCATCAAAGCCCGCCGCGCCAAGGGTCGCCATCGACTGACGGTCTGATTGAGCGCCGGTCCGCTTTACTGCGCGGCGTTTCCCCGTTCGCACCGGCTCACGCGGGCCGGCGAGTACGCGGCCATACGCGCCCAAGGTCAACGAAGCAGCGGCCCTGAATTCGTCGTCCTGAGTCTGCCCAACTCCCTTCCCCACGCACGGCTGGGCTTGGCCATTTCGGTCAAGGCAGCGGGTAACGCGGTCGCGCGGAATCGACTCAAGCGCCTTTGCCGCGAAAGCTTCAGGCGCGGGCAGGTTGACCTCGGCGGCTGGGACGTCGTGGTCATGGCCCGGCCCACCGCTGCTGCCCAGCCCACCGCCGTGCTCCTGCAAGCCCTCGATCGCCACTGGCGACGCATCGCCACTCGGGCTAAAGTGCCCGTCTCGATTTCCCCCGAAAGCCTTTAGGCCGCAGTCATGGAAAACATCCGCTTTACCCTGTACGCGGTTCTGGCAGCCGTCGTCTTCTTGATTTGGCAGGCATGGACCGAAGATTTGGCAAAACTGGCCGCCCCGGGTGCGCCCCCAGTTGCCACTGCAGAGGCACCGAAACCGGCCATCGATATCCCCGCACTCGATGCGCCGACGCTCGCGCCCCCGTCGCCAGGCGCAAGCCAGCAGCCGACGCCTGTCATGGCCAGCGCCGAGCGGATCACTTTCCAAACCGATCTCCTGCGTGGCCAGATCGACGCGGTCGGTGGCGATCTGCGTCAGCTAGAACTGGTCGAATATCCACTTTCCACAGATGATCCGGGCGCGCCCGTGCGCCTGCTCGCCGACGGCGATGGGCAGTTCTTCATCGCCCAGAACGGGTTGCTCGCGTCGGACCGTCCGGCGCCCGATCATCGGGCGGTCTATCGAGTAGACCGAGACGATTACGGTCTGGAATCCGGTGCCGAGACCTTGGAGATACCGCTGAGTTGGAGCGATCCCTCAGGACTGACCGTGACCAAGCGCTATATTTTTGAACGCGGCAGCTATGTCGTGCGTATCGCCTTTGCCGTCGAGAATCGAGGGGAGAGCGCCTGGCGCGGCAGCCTCTACAGCCAATTGCAGCAGCTCCCGCCACCGCAGCCGAAACGCAATTTTCTGATGCCGCACACCTTCTCGGGCGTCGGCTTCTATGACGGTCAACGCTACCAGAAGCGCGGCTTCGACAAGCTTGCGGCCGAACCGGTCGATTTGCGCCAGAAAGGCGCCTGGGCCGGCTTCGTCGATCATTACTTCCTCGGCGCCATCCTGGGCGAGGACAGTGTCGAAAACCGCTACTACAGCAAGCTGTTGCCGGGCGGCCAGGCGATCGTCGGCCTGACGGCGCCTGCGGTCGAATTGGCGCCGGGCGAAAGCCGTACCCTCGAGACCCGGCTTTTCCTCGGCCCCAAGGAGCAAGACCTTCTGGCCGAGGTAGCGCCCGGGCTGGAACGGACCGTCGATTATGGCTTTTTGACCATCATCGCCAAGCCACTGTTCTGGGTGATGTCATGGCTGCACGCTGCCCTCTTCGGCAACTGGGGCCTGGCCATCATCGCGCTCACCGTCCTGATCAAGTTGGGGTTCTACAAGCTGTCCGAAGCCCAATACCGGTCCATGGCCAAGATGCGCGAGTTCGCCCCGCGCATCCAGGCCCTGCGCGATCGCTACGGCGAGGACAAGCAGAAGCTCAACGAAGCCATGATGGAGTTGTACCGCAAGGAGAAATTCAATCCTCTGGGCGGCTGCCTTCCCATCTTCGTGCAGATGCCCGTGTTCATCGCCTTGTACTGGGTGCTGCTGGAAAGCGTGGAATTGCGTCAGGCGCCGTTCTTTTTCTGGATCAATGACCTGTCCGCCAAGGACCCTTATTATGTGCTGCCGGTGTTGTTCGGTATCAGCATGCTGGTGCAGCAAAAGCTCAGCACGGCCCAGGGCACCATGGACCCCATGCAGGAGCGAGTCATGATGATGATGCCGGTCCTGATGACGATCTTTTTCGCTCTGTTCCCCTCGGGTCTCGTCCTGTACTGGGTCGTCAGCAACGGCCTGGGCATCCTGCAGCAGTGGTACATCACCCGCAAAGTGGAGAGAGAAAAGACGCGGCATGCGCCTGCGGTGTGAGCCTCTGAAGCGGCGATGACTGCAGCCAGGGACACCATCGCCGCCATCGCCACGCCGCCGGGTTTCGGCGGTGTCGGCATCATCCGTCTCTCGGGCCCGGCCGTGCCCACCCTGGCGGTCGATCTCCTGGGCGGACTGCCTGCCCCGCGGCGGGCGATCCACACGCGCTTTAGGGACGTTGAGGGCGCCGCACTCGATGAAGGCCTGGCGCTCTACTTTCCGGCGCCCCATTCCTTCACCGGCGAGCACGTGCTGGAACTGCAGGGCCACGGTGGCCCGGTGGTATTGGACCTCGTGCTGGCGCGCTGCTACGTGCTCGGGGCCCGCCCGGCTCGCCCGGGGGAGTTCTCCGAACGCGCCTTTCTCAACGGCAAGCTCGATCTGGTTCAGGCCGAGGCCGTGGCCGATCTCATCGCCAGCGGCTCGGCTGCGGCCGCGCGGGCGGCCATGGCCTCCTTGCAGGGCGTCTTCTCCGAACAGGTCGCCGCACTGACCGAGGCGGTGATTGCACTGCGCGTTCACGTCGAGGCGGCGATCGACTTTCCCGAGGAAGAGGTCGATTTCCTCGCGGATGCCGCTTTCGCCAGCCGGCTCGCGGCGCTGCGGGACCAACTCGAGGCACTGCAGCGGGACGCTGGGCAGGGGCGCGTGCTGCGCGACGGCTTCACGGTCGTCATCGCCGGCCCGCCGAACGCCGGCAAATCCAGCCTCCTCAATGCCTTGAGCGGTGAGGAAACGGCGATCGTCAGCGCGCAGGCGGGAACGACACGCGACCTCCTGCGCAGCCAGATCGTCATCGACGGAATGCCCGTGCATATGATCGACACGGCCGGGCTGCGCACCAGTGGCGACAGTGTCGAGCAGGAGGGTATCCGCCGCGCGCGCGGGGCCCTCGCCAGCGCCGATCGCGTGCTGCTGATGCAGGATCACAGCCGGCTGCCGCTCGGGGCCCTTCCCGCCGCTGCCGATCTCCTGCAGGCCCATGAATTGCCGGCCGAGCTTCCCGTCACTTTGCTCTACAACAAGATCGACCTGACCGGCGGGCCCGCAGGATTGTGGGATGTGCCCGGCGATATTCCCCACATCGGCATGTCGGTCGCGGCCGGATCGGGACTCGATGTCCTGCGCGCGCATCTCAAGTCCTGCGCTGGTTACGGCGCCGGCGCGGGCGTATTTTCGGCTCGGCGTCGGCATCTGGAAGCGCTGGCCCGCGCGGGCACGCATCTGGCGTTGGCCGAGAGCCGCCTGCACGACGACCGCGCCGGCGAACTGGCCGCCGAGGAACTGCGCCTCGTTCAGGACGCCCTGGGCGAAATTACGGGCATCTTCACCAGCGACGATCTGCTGGGTCGCATCTTCAGCAGCTTTTGCATCGGCAAGTGATAGCCATGTCCCCTGCCGACGAGACTCAAGAGTCTCCCTGACGCGGTATCACCGCCCCAATCCGATGGCTGCTTAGTCGAATACTACACCCTGCTCCCTTAACCTTTCGAGAACCTTGATCGCATGCCTGGACTGCGATTCGCTCGGAATTTTTCGCGGCACCTCGGCGCACACCCTGAGAATCTGCTGGTCCCTCGGCGACAGCTTGCCTTCTGCAGTTCCTCGCTCGACAACGTGACGCCAGAATTCTGGTCCGAGATCAACAACCCTGGTTTGCACGGCAATTCCGTCAAGCTCGCGTTGCTCGTGACGCCCTTCGCGCACTGCCGCGCGGGCACTTTCGGCCGCAATCAGACAGCTTTCGAACCCGGACCCGTAGTCGATTTCGCGACCCTCCAGTGAGCTCCAGCACGCCTGCTTCTTCGCCCACTCCGACATGTTGCGCATGCCCGCCACGGGATGCGTGATAACGGCATGAGCTTTCTCTGCGGCGAGGAGAAGAGCAAGCGCAAGAGGCTCGCTGACCGCTTGCCGCTTCGCGATCGTGTCCAGGTCCAGTACACACCCCCCGCGGTTCGCATCGTGGAATATCTTCGCCATGGCGTAGGTCACGATGTTTGCGCGATATCCGCCTGCGTACCACGCCTGCTTCGGAACCTCGGCTTCGAGCTTCCGGAAGACGATGGCCTTGGCGATAAGCCGGCGGTACCAGACCTCGTCAAAGCTCGACTCATTCTTCGACCAAGCTGGACCCAATTCCTCCGCAAACTTGGCAAAGTTTTTCTGTGCACCTTGCGAAACGATGTAGGGCTTGCCAGTGGCCGAAAATTCGAATTTGGCGAGGTCTGTCTTGCTGAACAATTGCGCCTTGGGAAACTCCAGGTCGAACTTTCTAAGTTGGGCAACCGTCAGCCCGTTGCGGGCGTTTACGAATTGCCCCCGCGAGCGTTCATAGAACCACTTGCTGTCATGGCGTCCTCCGTCCGCAGCGGGGAACAACAGCCGGCGGGATAACTGCTCAATCCGGACGTGGAACGGATGGTTTGAGAAGAAGTCGGCAGCATTAACCTTGTTCTGGGTGTTCGCGTACTCCGAAATTTTCGGAACGATGTCTTCCGACCGGTCTGGAGGGACGACAGTCAGTTTCATCTGCACGTATACCTTTGTCAGCGGGTTGCCGGCGGATTTCATTGCAGCGTGGATCGAGCCCGTGGTTTGAGCGCCGTTAACGATTTGCAGATTGCGAATGGAGGCTATTGCCAGTCCGTCGTCTGTCCTTATGCACATCACCTCTTCGGCGGTGGAAGACAGGCCGTTGTTATAGGGGAAGAAGAGTTCCGGCTCTTCCTTGATCGTTTTCTGGATTCCCTTGTTCGTCCGGGCTCGTGCCTGGAGGAAGGAACGGACATTGGCCTCCAGTAGCCGTGCACCCCAGCGATCGTAAACGGCTGCGAGCTGTTCGCCCGGTACGATCAGCAGGTAGCTTTCAAGGGCCGCACCACTCTGCGAAGCCTTGAGAGCGGGCAAGGGGCCGCCGAAATCCTTCGCGAAGTCGATGACCATTTCTTCGCGCGCCTGTCCCGAGCGATCGAAACGCTCGAACCGCGCCAGATCCCATACCGACCACGTAATCTGGGTAGCGCCCAGCGGTGACAGCTTCACTGCATCGTCGCGACCAATGTATTGGCGATTGGAAATGAGGATCAGCTTGACTTTGGTCACCTCGGGCCAAGCTGCGATGATGGTATCTGAAATCTGGAATCCGGGATTGACCTCATTCAGCGAATCGCGGAACTTCTCGGTCCGCGCACTTTGCAGAAAACGGATAAGTGGGTTCAGAAGTGGCGGGATATCGGACTTGCCGAACAGCTGGACTTCTGCGCTATCCACAAAGTCACAGACAATCAGCCCCAGAACGCCCTCGCTGTCCCTGGGGTGACCCGCGTATCCGTCGATCCTGAGTTTTTGGGCACCCTCGCCGCTCTGGTAGTAGGCCCGATCGGCCGTCTCCAGCTCTCCCGCCTCTGTCAGACGATCGGTCATCCTGTCAAAGAATGCCTCGACCGTCATGATGCCGCTTGCGTCGGCCTCGCGGCGGATATCCGCCATCAGTTCCCGATGGTATTCGTCCAGATTGCTCACAACTGGTCCTCATCGACGAGTTTTGATCGAACGTTGTTCCAGTCGGTCGACCAGGGCGCACATGCCGACAGCGCGAGCGAGTAGGTTATTCCCGTAACGCCAAGCGGAACTGGCGCAGCGACTCGGGGGAAACCTTCCGCCACCGCGTGGAACTCGGGAGCAGCAACGATCCAGCGCCAGGCCGAATAGTCGTGCAGCGCATCGTATCCGGCATCGGCGAGGCGCATGTCCCAGTCCATGATGGCCGACGATTCAGTGGCTTCGAGATGCGCCTTCACCTCGTCCACATGCTCCGTCAGCGTCCTGCCATGGGGCCGTTGTACCTTGTCGACCGCCAGAACCGCCAGCCAAAGACGGCGATCGGGCACGTCTGCGAGCTGGTGTTCGCTGGTGATCTTTACGAAGGGTTGCGAGGCTCCGCGTCGTGCCTTCACCTCGATGCAGTCGGCCTTGAGCTCGAAGTCCTTGGGCGCGCCTGATGGCCCTGTCCAGGCAGCGAGTGCCGGCTTTTCTCCTATGGTGGCCATCAACATCTTGAGGACTTCAATTTCTCCGATCAAACCCTTCTGCGCCTCCTCCGAGAGCATCTCAAGCTTCCCGCCCCGCAACAGGTAATGCCAGCGAAAGGTGCGCCCGATGGCCCGCTCCAGCGCTTCGGTTTCGGTTTGGGCCAGCTCACCGGCTGCCATCACGTCACGGCACAGGGTTTCAAACAGTTCGAGTTGCGCTCTGTCCTTGAGTCGTATGTACAGGATCGGCCCGCCCGGCAACGTCTGGAAGCGGATCTCCAGATTTCTCAGTTTCGGCAGATCGGGCGCGGGCCTCGGCAGATCGGTCAGTTGCAGTACCAGCGCAACGTCGGCACGCGGCATTACCGCCCAGAACCAGCTCCACCGTGCCGCTGCGTCTACGCGGCGAGTGTCGGTCCTGCCCGGTTCGAGACCCGACCACGGCGTGTCATTGGGTATCACCAGCCGCCTCCTCTTCGACTTCTTCCTCGCCGAACATTTCGCGCAAGCGGATGGTGTTGACGACGTACTCCACAGTGCCGCCCTGGACATCCGACCAAGGGAAAACGATGCTCCACGCCAGAACCATACCCGGCAGGTTAGCGTTCAGCGCCTCATCAGAAACGGTGGGGGCCACGAAACGAAGGATGATCAGCGGGCGGCGTCCCTTTACCTCGCAAAAGATGCGCGGCGGAAGGGTCTTCGGGACTTCTATCCTGCGGTCGCCGCACGCTTTGCGGAATTCCTGGGTGGCGGCTTCGATCTGGTCAGCCGTCAGACCAACGCGCTCGTCACCCGGGGAGCCGACACGTCGGCTGGCGCCGCTGATTGAAAGTACGCCCTGCCGCAGATCAGCCTCGCCAACCGATCTGGCGAAGGCGCGCATACCGATCCCTGCCAGGTCGGTTTCGGTGGCATCCGCCTTCTGGGCACTTGCGAACAGGACATCCCACTCCCTCAGTTCCCCGTCGGCCCGGGCATCGATGTAATCGCTCATCAGGCGCGAATCGGTCAGGGGATCTGCAGCATCGGCGCGGAACACCCGCAGAAAATCGCGGACCAGATCGACAGGCATGCGGCTGAAGAGGGTGCCTCGGGAGACAAGTTCGCCAGCCAGACCACTCGCCATGATCGCCGCCGCCAGATCCTGCCCCGCCTTCTGGTTGCGCTCCAGCTGCTCGCGATCCGTGCGGATTCGCGTCGTTTCGACCAGCTTGCCGGCCAGACCGACCTTCACGGGAAACTCGCGCCCCGTACCCATCTTGTTCCTGGCGGTCACGATCAGCGATTCCGGATGGCTCCGCACGGCAAGGCCGAACTGCTCCGGCGTGGCCTTGACGAGTTCCATGCGCTTGAGCTGCGCCTGAAGATCTTCCATCGCCTCGTGGATGTGGGCGTACCAACCCGCGCCGTCCGCAGGGATCCACAGGCGGCACAGGTCCTCGTAGCCCGGCCGATAGCCGAACCAGCGCCCCATCTGCATCAGCGTGTCGTACATCACCGAGTTGCGCAGGAAATAGCTGACCGTCAATCCCTCAAGGGTCAGGCCCCGCGACAGGGAATATCCGCCGACTGCAATGACGGTCACGCCATGCTCACCGCGCTGGTCGTAGTCAAGCGGCTGCGACCGCCTGGATGCGTTGACCTCGACCACGCGTGCCGCTACCAGAACTTCGTGCAGTCCTGCCTGCACCACAGACCAGTTCGCAGCTTCAGTGTCGGCGTACTCCTTCTCCCAGATCGCGTGCAGCGCCGCGATCTCCGGATTGCGAAGGGCGGCGTGGCCCTGGCCCCCATCCACCGCAACGGCGCTCCGAATGCGGTCCACCAGGTCACCGATCCTGGATCGCAGCCGTCCCTGCACTTCAGTGAATCGGGAAACATTGATCAGCATGGAAGCATGCGCCGCCTGCTGGCCGCGAAGGTTCCGTATCGCGCGGGCAACGATGAAGCACCGCACCGCCTCCACCAGACTGTTGGGGAGCAGATCGACCGGATGATCGATCTTGTGTTTCATCGGCAGGATGTCTTCGTTGTCGTCGATTAGTCGGACGTAGTGGTCACGATCATCCACGAACACCTTCTGGGCTCCAAAATAGTTCGACGGCGGGTCCAGCCCGATGATGAAATGGCGCGGGAACAAGTCCTGCTTCAGCGTCTCGTCGTCCGTATCCGGGTCGATGAAGATGTTGGCAAACGGCGTGGCCGTATAGCCGACATAGCAGGTGCGATGAAACAGCGAGAGCAATTCGCGGATCTGCCCGTTGATGCGAGTGACCCCGTCGCGCCCGTACGCGGTATTGATGGAGGCATTGTCTGCTTCGTCATCAATCAGGAGCATCGGCTGGCTGACCATCTGCGTCCCCTGATGCACAGAATGTTCCTTGAGCCATTCCAGCAGGTTTTTCAGCGTGCTGGAGTTCTTCTTGATCACCAGCACGACGGGCACGTTGTACTGCCCGATCTGGCTGGTGTTCGTGGTGGCAGTCGCCTTGTTGAAATCACTCAGCGTATTGGTCAGTGAGACAGGAAATTCGCGCTGATCGAACTGGCCGACTCCAATGATTCTCTGCCGCTGTGCTCTATTGACATGGGCGAGTCGCCCGGTATCGCGCCCGATGAATCCTTCGTCGATCCGAGCTTGGGTCTGATTGCGAAGGTTGTTGTGAATGCCGGCGATTACCACGATCAGGCGATATCCGGCGTCCGCGGCCTTACAGATCAATCCGGTATAGTTCGCGGTCTTGCCGCTCTGGACGTGGCCGACAACCATGCCCCGGCGGCTCCATGCACTCTCGTTACACGGATTGCCGAGGCGGTCCAGCACACGATCCGTCACCTCGTCCGTGGCGTCGATAACCGATTTTGGCAGGCCCTGCAGATTCAGAAGTTGCCGATAGCGGCTCCAGTAGAAGTCCCCGACCTTGCCGTTGATCCGGGCGTCATGCAGCCACGGACGAAAATCCTCCGCATCGACGATAGCGCCAAAGCCCATGCTGATCCCGTACTTCTCTTCGATCAGGCGGGCCAGCTCTTCGGCCTCGTAGTCGCTGACTTTTCCCGCAAACATCGGTGTGTCGCGCAGTTGGGCGATGATGTCCCGGATCGACTCAGCCGTATGTGGTCCCCTTTGCGAAGCCATGTACATCGCAGTCATGCCTTCAAGGCTGCTTAGCAGGGGGTTCACTTTTCCTCCTTTTCCGCGATCGCTTTCTCGATAATGCGTTGGGTGTCATTCCAGGCCGACCGGAAGGGGTCGACGTCCTTCATCAGCGACATGATTTCCCTGACGTCCTTTCCGGACTCCCTGAGGACAGACAGCGTCGCCTGTACCGCCTGAGCCAAGGCGTCTTCATCGACCCGGTCCGGAACGATCTGCTCGGCCGTGCCCGCCATGTCTGCATGCAGTGTTTCGATCGGCAGGGATGCGCCAACCAGGGCAAGGCAGTTCAAGAATCCGCGCCGAAGGCCTGATGGCAGGCTCTCGGCAAAGTTCACAAACGCGGGATGTTCAGTATTCGGGCGATACCGGATCTGCCCATCAGCCTGGATGCGATGCCACAAGGGTAGTCGCTCCTGGTCCACAAGCTTCTGCCCCTTCTTCCGATAAGTGCGTTTGGAGCCGTCCTGAATACGCTCGATGACCTGCTTCAATCTGTCACGGACCACGGAAGGCAGCTGGGCTGAGGATTTCTTTACGTCGATCTTCCACTCGGCATCCATGCTGTTGGGGATGTCGATCCTGACCCGCGACAGTTTGGTGAGTTCGGACAGGCGGCAGAGCCCAAACCATGTACCGTAAAGGATCAGCCGTCTGCCACGGTAGAGATAGAACCCCTGGGACTTCAGATGGCCGTCCGGGCCGGCTATGTCCTCCCAGTCGCGCTCATCCATCTGACTGTGGTGCGGCAGCGTGAAGCTCCGAATTTCCACTTCGCCGTAGGGCAACGTCAGCGTTTCCTCGGGGTTCGATATGGTCGCCGGGTTCTTTTGCGCGAAAGGGTCGAGTGGGGAAAGCGGACGACCGTTCAGAAGGATTCGGAGCGGCTTAGCGTCCGCCATGAAACGGTGGAAAACGAGCCGCAGGTGTCGTTCGGTCTCGGCGATCCGTCGGTTGATGATTTCGGTTCGCTTGACCACATCGTGCAAGTTGGCATTCATCAGCCGATCGAGCTTCTGCCATAGGACAAGCGTTCCTGAAGAACCGAGCTTGTCAAGTTCCGGAGTGGCCGAAATGTCGTCTGGCAGTTGCACCGCCCACTCGTTTCGCTCTGCCACCTCATCGAGATCCCAGATCGCGGCAGAGGTTCTGCCATTCTTGCGGGAAACCACGGTCAGTCGCCGGCATTGCGAGAAGCTGGCGCTCTTCAGTCCAAGGCCAAAACGGCCAAGGTCAGGGTCATCGCGCGTTGCCAGAGGGTTGCGGCTTCCGGGACGCATCGCGGCCACGAGTTCTTCTTCGCTCATACCGACGCCGTCGTCGACGATTGCGATCAGCGGGTCTGCGGTGACTGTTTCGGTAACGATCCGTACGCATCGCGCGTGCGCAGTTATCGAATTGTCGATGATGTCGGAGATGGCTGTCTCAAGAGAGTAGCCGATGTCCCTCAGCCCCTCGATGAGGGAGGCCGCATGGGGTGTTGCATCGGCGCGTCTTGAAGCCACTTTCTTGCCCTTCAGTGTTTCAACTTGCCAGTGCGGTGTCTCGCGGTAAGACATCGTCTACGCAATGAGCCTTGGCCGTGGAGCGTATGGCGGTATTTGTGAGCGCTTGATAGACGAGGCCCGCGATGTGCCTCGCCAAGTATGGCGGCACGGCATTTCCAACCTGAACGTACTGCTGCGTTCGATTACCAAGGAACAGGTAGTCATCCGGAAACGTTTGCAACCGTGCTGCTTCACGGACAGTCAGGCTGCGACATTGCATCGGATCGGGATGGATGAAGTAGTGGCCGTCCTTCGAAATGTGGCTTGTAATGGTCGTAGAGGGCTCTCCAAACAACTGAACGCGGAATCGGTCGTTGAAGATGCCACTATGCCAGTTGCGATGCTGCGGGCTGAGCGCCGGTGGGAAGTCAGCCGCTTTCGGGCTGTAGCCGCGCGTCTTTCCGAACGCGGCCGCGTAGAGATAACGTTCCAGATCAGATGGCATATGACCGCGCGTCCCATGTTGAGCGACGGCGAGAAGCGCTGGGCACTCGATCCATCGCAGCAACTCACTGGTCGAGGTACCATAATTTTCTGGCCTTTCCATCGAACTGCGCGGCAGAGGTGCCTCTCCCGCGATCGTAGAGGCGATCGCCTGGAACTCATGGAAGAGCGAGCTGTCTTCCGCCCGAAGACAAATAGAGGCGAGTCGTCGAGCAGCGGTTGCAACCTCCGTGCGCCAAGCAATAGGATCGTCGAGTCCTCGACTGATCCCGCTCCGCAGGACGGGTAGCGCTCCCAAGACATCGGCTACCGTATGTGGTCCGCCGGTTACCAATGTGGCAGTCCTGTCGAATGCAGAGACCAGATCTGCCCTGACGCCGATGATGATCACGCGATGGCGTCGCTGCGGAACGCCGAACTCCTCGGCACGAACCACGAAGTCGGAAGGCCGCACCGCCTCCTGCAAGCAGGCTATGCCATCAGTCGTGCGAATGGCTCTCAGCTCGTATCGGTGGCCGTTACCAGTGCCAAGCGATGCCAGATCGTCCATCAGCATCTCGAACACTAGCCGGCTGTCGACCGTCGAGGAAAGCATTCCCTTGACATTCTCCATAATAAAAACGGCCGGGCGTAGCCGATTGAGGACACGGATGTACTCGCGGAAAAGGTAGTGCCGTTCGTCTCTTTCTGGCACATAGTCTCGCTTTCCGTTTGCCCGGGCACGACCTACAAGCGAGTAGGCTTGACAGGGGGGGCCGCCGATCAGCACCGTGTCATCGAAATCTCGCCTAAAAGCCGCGATGGTCCGCTCAATCGCTTCAGTCGCACCATCTGTCCCCAGCTCCAGGCACCGCGCCTCTTCTATCGCCAGACTCCAAGATGCTGCATCGACGGTCTCCCAATCAGCCTCAGTGATCAGACCGGCATGCAGGTCGATGAAAGCGCTTGGCAAGGCGCCGTGCTTCGCCTTGTAATGTCGCAGGAAGGCTCTCAGTGTCAAAGTAAGGTGAGCGGACGCCTCTTTTTCGACCGATAGACCTATGCGGAACGGTGTATGTCCGCCGTAGACCAGCGAGGCAAAGCCTTCGCCAAGCCCGCCAGGGCCGGAGAACAGGTCGACAATACCGAAAGTCGCTGGCACGTTAGATTCCTGAGGCGGTGTTATCCGGTGTGTATATACAAATGTACGAGGAACGCCAAGTCGCATGATTGATGTCGTGAACAGCGAAACCCGATCGCGAATGATGTCTCACATCCGCAACCGGGATACTAGACCCGAGCTTGCCCTTCGCAAAGCCTTGCATGCACTCGGTTTTCGATACCGCCTTCATGTTTCGCGCATAACGGGTCGACCAGACATGGCGCTCTGTCGATACAGAGCCGTGATCTTCGTCCATGGCTGCTTTTGGCACCGGCACGAAGGCTGCCGGTTCAGTACAGTCCCAGTAACCCGCCCCGAATTCTGGAAGGCCAAGTTCGAGGCGAACGTACGCCGAGACAGTGTGGTCCGTAAGTCGCTGATGAAAGAGGGTTGGCGGGTAGCCACCATATGGGAGTGTTCGCTGAGAGGCTCGGAACAAGCGGCCGCGACGGCGAAGTTGCTCGCAGTTTGGCTGTTAGCCAGCACTCCCACCATTGAGATTGGGGCACCGAAAGCTTCTGACGCTGTAGACGAAATCCTTAACTCGGCTTCCGTCGGAAGCGCACAGATGCCAAGCTGATTCGGCCTTGACAGGGCGCCGCCGACCGGCCAACTTTCGAAAGTCACGTCATCATCCGCTGCCAGGGAGGGTCGAGGGTGTCTTTGTCGGCTCATCACCCGATCACGGCGTGGAATTCCGAGCACGCCTGGGCGGCCATTCGCGTGCTCAGGGCGCACGCGGCGACGGCAGGAGGCCAAGCCGAGGCGTTCGACCTGACTCTTGGCGCTGCGCAGCCGGTTGCGGTCGCAGCGCCCGCCCTGTCGGGCCGGGTGCGCGTGCGCGCCGATGGGAGCTGGCACAGTCCTGCGGCGTTGCCCGAAGCGGTCGCCCAGCTTTTCGGCCTGCACCTGCCGCTGGCCTGTTGCCCGCCGGGCCGGCGCTATGTCGTGGCCCATCTCGGCCAGAGTCTGGACGGCCGTATCGCCCCGGCGACGGGTTGTTCAGCGGGACTGACGGGCCCCGAGAACTACAATCACATGCACCGGCTGCGCGCGCTGGTCGACGCCGTCGTCGTGGGCGCCGGCACGGTGCGCGCCGATGATCCGCGCCTGACCGTCCGGCGGGTGCCGGGCGAGCATCCGGCGCGGGTGGTGATCGACACCGAGGCGCGGCTCGGCGGCGACTTTCGCCTGTTGCACGACGGGGCGGCGCCCGTGGTCTATTGCCATGCCCATGACACTGCCCCTAACCCCCGGCTGCCGGGGCATGTCCTGCAATTGGCCATCCGCCGCGGGCCCGAGGGCTTGGATCTCGCCGATCTGCTGGACGCGCTGGCGGAGCGGGGCTGGTCGCGTGTGCTGGTGGAGGGCGGCGGCGTGACGGTCTCGCGCTTTCTGGCCCAAGGCTGCCTCGACCGGCTGCAGATCACGGTGGCGCCGGTACTGCTCGGTGCCGGGCGGCTGGGCATCGACCTCGCGGGCGGGCTGTGTGAAGGTCGCCGGCGCCTGCCGGTGCGGCGCTATCTGCAAGGAGCGGATGTGCTCTTCGACCTGGATGTGTCATGTCCCTGAGCGCGCCGGTCGCGTTGTGGGTGCTGGCGCCGGGCGAGGCGGCGTTGCGGCCGGCGACCCTCATCGAGGCGCCGGATGTGGTGACCCTGCGCGCCCGCTTCAGCGGCATCAGCCGCGGCACGGAAAGTCTGGTGTTTGCGGGCCGCGTGCCACGGAGCGAATGGACGCGCATGCGTTGCCCGTTTCAGGAAGGCGAGTTTCCCGGGCCGGTCAAATACGGCTACAGCCTCGTGGGGCAGGTGGCGAGCGGGCCGGAGCAGGGCCGCTGGGCCTTTGCACTGCACCCGCATCAGGATGTGTGCCGGCTGCCGCGCGAGGCGTTGCACTGGCTGCCGGACGGGCTGCCGCCGCGCCGGGCGGTGCTCGCCGCCAACATGGAAACCGCCGTGAACGCCCTGTGGGACGGCGCGGTGGGCGTCGGCGATCGTGTGACGGTGGTCGGCGGCGGCGTGGTGGGTCTGCTGGTCGCCTACCTCAGCGCGCGCATCGCGGGGACGCGCGTGAGTCTGGTGGACACCAACCCGGCGCGCGAGGCGCTGGCCCGGCATTTGGGCCTGATCTGGGCCGGCGGCGGCGCCGAACCCTCGCGTGAGGCGGACGTGGTGTTCCATGCCAGCGGCGCGCCGGAGGGGCTGGCGTGCGCGCTCGACTGCGCCGGGTTCGAGGCGCGCGTGGTCGAGCTGAGCTGGTACGGGGACCGACCGGTGACGCTGCCCTTGGGCGAGGCGTTCCATGTGCGGCGGCTGGCGATTCGCGCCTCGCAGGTCGGGCATGTCGCCCCCTCCCGCCGCGCACGCTGGAGTCCCGGGCGACGGCTGGCGCTGGCGCTGGAGCTGTTGCGCGATCCGGTGCTCGATCACCTGCTGGAACCGGACGTGCCGTTCAGCGACGCGCCGCGGGCCTTGGCGCGGGTCTGCGGCGAGCCGGGCGCGCTGTGCCAGGTGCTTCGCTACGATTGACGATTCACTGCGCCGCACGGGACGGCTTTGGAGCTTTCGCCATGTATGGCATGACCCTGACCAATCACCTCATGATCGCCCACCGCATGCACGGTCAGCGCTTCGGGCCGGCCCAGCGGCTGCACGGGGCGACCTTCGAGGTGGAATTGACCCTGTTTGCCGCGCGGCTCGATGCCGACGGGGTGGTGGCCGACATGGGGCAGGTCGCGACGCTGCTCGCGGACATTCTGGCGCCCCTAGATTACCGCGATCTCGACGAGTTGCCGCGCTTTGCCGGGCGCAACACGACGACCGAAGTGCTGGCAGCGGCGATCCATGCCGATGTGTGCGCCGCGCTGCGAGCGGGCGTGCTGGGGGCGGACGAGGCCGCGCGCATCGATCGCGTGAGGGTGGTGTTGCGGGAAAATCCCCGGGCGTGGGCCAGCTTCGAGGGGCCCTGCCTGCCATGAACTGGCACTGGGCCGTGCCGGGACCGCTGGAGCAGGCGACCGGCGGCTACCACTACGACCGCGAGGTCGTGGCCGGGCTGCGCGCGCGCGGCGTACCGATCGCCGTGCATGCGCTGGCCGGGCGGCATCCGGACCCCGACGCGCTGGCACGGGCCGCGGCGGCGCGAGTCTGGCGCCGCAGCGTCGGCTCGGCCGAGGGCCTGATCATCGACGGCCTGGCCCTGCCGGCGTTTGGGCCCCTGCTTGCGGCGGAAGGTCGCCGCGGGCCGGTCATCGCCCTGATGCATCATCCGCTGGCGCTGGAGACGGGTCTGGCATCAGCGCAGGCGCGGCGTCTGGACGCGGCCGAACGCGCGGCGCTCCGTGGGGTCGATGCCGTCGTGGTGACCAGCCCGGCGACCCGCGCGCTTCTGCTCGAACGGGGCGTGATGCCGGCCCAGGTCCACGTCGCCCGGCCCGGCGCTGCGTGTCCGGCGCGGCGCCTCCCGCTGCCGCCCCGGCGCGGCCCGATGAATCTTTTGTGCGTCGCGACGCTCACGCCGCGCAAGGGTCATCTGCGCCTGCTCAGGGCCCTGCGCGGCGTGCGGCATCCAGGGTGGCGCCTCACCTGCGTGGGCGGGGCGCGCGACGGCCGAACGACGCGCCGCATCCAGGCGCGTCGTGACCGGGCCGGCTGGCGGCGTCGGGTGCGCTTGACCGGCGAGGTGACGCCCACAGCGCTGTCCCGGCACTACCGGCAGGCGGATCTGTTCGTCTTTGCCTCGCATCTGGAGGGCTACGGCATGGCCTTGGCCGAGGCGCTGGCGCACGGCGTGCCGGTGGTGACGACGCGCGGCGGCGCCATGGCCCGCACCGTTCCGGCCACCGCAGGACTGCGCGTGCCGGGACGTCCGCCTTACTTGCGGCGGGCGCTCATGCACGCCATACGGCGTGCCGCCCGGCGCCGACATTGGGCGGCTCAGGCGCGGCGGCACCGGCGGCGCCTGCCGCAGTGGGACGAGACGGCGGCGGTGTTCCAGCGGCTGATGGTCCAGACCACCGCGGGGGTCGCGCATGGCTGAGGCCATGGCCGCGGGCGCGGGTTTCGATGCCGACTGGCTGCGCTGGCGCGAGCCCGCCGATGCCGATGCGCGCGACGCGGCCTTGCTCGGCGACTGGCTCGCCGGCGTGCCGGACGGCGGCCGCGTCGTCGAATTGGGCGCGGGGACGGGCGCCCTGCTGCGCGCATGCCTGCCCCACCTGCATGGCGCGACGCACTGGCGCGCTCTGGAGGCCGATGCCGGTCTGATCACGCGCGCCGAGACCCGGTTGCACCAATGGGCCGGCGCACGGCCCGGCTGGGCCGTGGCGGGCGGCGTTTCCACCACGCTGCGCGGGCCGCAAGTAAGCTGCGCGCTCGACTGGCAATGCACCGATCTGGCCGCGGCCGTGCCGGACCTCGAGGGAGTCGATGCCGTGGCTGCCAGCGCCTGGGGGGACCTCGTGTCCTGGCCCTGGGCGGCGCGCTTCGCGGCGCAGGCGGCGATGAGCGGGATACGCTCGGTGTATCTGGGCCTGAACGTGGTGGATGGCGCGGCGTTTGCGCCCGCGGACCCGCTCGATGGTGCGCTCGACCGGGCCTTCGCTGCCCACATGCGCCGCGACAAGGGCTTCGGGCCGGCGCTCGGCGGGGCCGCGGCGCCGGGCTGGTCGCTGGCGCTGCGCCAGGCGGGCTATCGGGTGCGTGGCGCGCCCAGCCGCTGGGCACTGGGCCCAGTCCATGCGCTGCTGACGGCGGCCTGGTTGGAAGGCTATGTGCGGGCGGCCTGCGAGCAGGCGCCGCGCGTGCGGGCGGCCGCCGGGCCGTGGTTGCGCGAGCGGCTCGCGCAACTGGCGCGCGGCACGCTGCGCGTCGCCGTGGGCTACACGGATCTGCTGGCATGGCGGGATTGACACCTGCATGGGCCGCGCTGCGCCGCGAGGTGCTCGTGAGCCTTGCGGGCGCGCTCGGCTTGGGTCTGCTCATCGCGGCATCGTGGGACGATGCCGCAGCGGGCGCCGGCCGCTTCGGGCTGCTCATGGCGCTGGCCGCCCTTTGGATTTGGCGGCGCCTGCCCGAGCACACCCCGCACGACCGCTGGGGCTGGGCCAATCACATCACCGCGGCGCGCGGCTGGCTGCTGCTGTTGTGGCTGGCATGGGGTTGGAATGCCGCGGCCGCGGGTTGGGGATCGGTCGTGCTGGGGACCGTGTTTTTGCTGGCTGATGGACTGGACGGCGCGCTGGCACGGCGTCAACGCACGGCATCGCCCTTCGGCGCGCGATTCGATCTGGAAGTGGACGCCCTGTTCGTGGGGGTGGCCAGCCTGCTCCTGTGGCGCATCGGCAGCGTTGGCGCATGGATCCTGCTGGGCGCGTTGCTGCGCTATGGTTATCTGGCCGCGGGATATCGCTGGCCTGCGCTGCACACGCCCCTGCCGCCCAGCCGGCGCCGGGCGATCTGCGGGGTGACGCATGCCGCGCTGCTCACCGCGGGTTTTGCGCCCATCCTGCCGGCCGCGCTGGTGCAGGCGTTGCTTTTCTTCGGGCTGCTCCAGCTCAGCGCGTCGTTTCTGATCGACGTGCGGGCGCAGCTCGGGCGATCGCCCATGATCCGGCTTTCATAATTCGTGCGGCCGGGGTTCGCTACAAGGACGGGCCGCGACGGCAATCAACGAGGGGGATCCATGACGACGACCATCGCCTCATCCATCACACTGCCCTGCGGGGTCACCCTGCCCAACCGGCTGGCCAAGGCGGCGCTCACCGAGGGCCTGTCGGACGGCCACAACCGCGCCACCGAGGCCCATCAACGCCTCTATCGGGCGTGGTCCGAAGGCGGTGCGGGACTCATCATCACAGGCAATGTGCAGGTAGACCGGCGCTATCTGGAACGACCCGGCAACATCGCCATTGACAACAACGGCGGCGAGGAGGCGCTCGCGGCCTTGGCCCGCGCCGGCACCGTGGGCGGTAACGCGCTCTGGATGCAGCTCAGCCATGCGGGGCGCCAGACCATCCGCTACCTCAACGCCGAGCCGGTGGGCCCCTCCGCCGTGCCGGTCAAGCTGCCCGGCGGCGCCTTCGGCAAGCCACGCGCCCTGACCGAGGCGGAGATCGAGGACGTCATCGAGCGTTTCGTCCGTGCCGCCACGGTGGCCCAGCAGACCGGCTTCACGGGCGTCCAGCTGCACGCCGCCCACGGCTATCTGCTCAGCGAATTCCTCTCGCCCAAGGCCAACCTGCGCACCGATCAATGGGGCGGCACGCTCGAGAATCGCGCCCGCCTGCTGCTGACCTTGGTGCGCGAGATCCGCACGCGCGTGGGTCCGGCCTTCCCGATCTGCGTCAAGCTCAACTCGGCCGACTTCCAGAAAGGCGGCTTCAGCGACGAGGATTCCCAGCAGGTGGCGCAATGGCTGCAGACGGCCGGGGTCGACCTGCTCGAGATCTCGGGCGGCACCTACGAGCAACTGTCCTTTTTCGGCACCGGCGCGGAGGGTGACCGGGCGCCGGCCAAGGCCGAGAGCACGCGCGAGCGCGAGGCCTATTTCCTCGACTACGCCGAGCGGCTGCGCGGGGTGTGCCGGATTCCGCTCATGGTGACGGGCGGTTTCCGCTCCTTGGCCGGCATGAACCGGGCACTGGGCGAGGATGCGCTGGATGTGGTCGGGCTGGGCCGGCCGATGTGCGTGCAGACCGATCTGCCGCAACAACTGCTTGCGGGCCATTGCATCGAGGCGCCACGCTACGAGGACCGCCTGCATATCGGGCCCGGCATCCTGGGTCCGGCCAGCTCCATCGATCGCATCCGCAATTTCAACCACATGTATGCGCAGGGCTGGTACTGTGTGCAGCTGCTGCGCATCGGCCGCGGGCAGTCGCCCGATCCGGCCATGGGCCCGCTGCGTGGCATGATGGGTTATCTGGGCAACGAATGGCGCGGGGTGCGTGCGCTGCAGGGGCGTTGATCCCGCCGCAGAATGTCGCCTGGCGCGCCGCATCGCCGGTAACAGACGTTGTCTGAGGAGTGATCATGCGCCTGCCGGTCTGGTTCCTGTCCCATGGTGCGCCGACGTTTCTTACCGAGCCCAATCGCACCACGGCATTCTGGTCAGCGCTGGGCACCGCCCTGCCCGCCGACCTGCGGGCGGTGCTGTGCATCTCGGCGCATTGGGAAGCGGCGGCTCCGGCCCTGTCCGGCGCAGTCAAGCAGCCGGCCATCCAGCACGACTTTTACGGTTTCCCCGACGCCTTGTACGCGCAGACCTGGCAGACGCGTGGCGATGCAGCGATCGGCACCTGGCTCGGTAAGGAACTGGCGACTCGCGGCGTGCCGGTCGCGGCCGTCGAGCGGCCGTTCGATCATGGCCTGTGGGTGCCCTTCAAGTTCATGTGGCCGGAGGGGCCGCCCTGCCCCGTGTTCCAGCTCTCGCTGTCCGCCCGCGAGGATCCGGCATGGCACTTGCGGTTGGGCGAGGCGCTGGCGCCGCTGCGTGCGGCGGGTGTGCTGATCGTCGGCAGCGGCGGCATCACCCACAACCTGCGCGAGATCGACTGGCATGCCGGTGAAGGCCAGGCCGCGACGTGGGCGAGCGCGTTCATGGCGACCCTCGAGCAGGCGCTGCAGGGACAGGACGTCGATGCGCTGTGCCGGCCCTGGGATCTGCCGCACGGTCGCCGGGCGCACCCGAGCCTCGAGCATTACCTGCCCTTTCTCGTGGCGCTCGGCGCTGCGGGCGCGCAGGGCATGACCCCGCGGCATCGCAACTGGCTCTTCGGCACGCTGGCGCTGCATGCCTATGCCAGCGAGGCCAGCGAGTAAGGCGGTCGCGCCGTTCTCGGACTGGAAAGGGTGCCGCGCCGCAGGAATCGGGTGGTTGGCCAAGCGGCGCGCCATTACCCTGTAACCTGTGTTCCTTGGGGAGAATGATGTGGGCGTCGCGGATGCCATTCGGCTCGTCGTGCTGGCCGCGGTGTGGGGCGGCGCCTTCCTGTGCCGGCGCATCGGCGCGCCGGTGTTCGGTCCGGCCCATCTCACCGCCGGGCGGCTGGCGCTCGCGGCCGTGTTCCTGCTGTTCGTGGCGCTCGGCTTGCGGCGTCGTCTGCCGCCGCTCAGCGCGTGGCGCCACTTCCTGATTCTGGGCGCGCTCAATTCCGCGCTGCCCTTTCTGCTGTTTGCCTATGCCGGCCGGCAGCTCAACGCCTCGTTCATGTCGATCCTGAACGCGCTGGCCCCGATCTATGCGGCCGGGCTGGGCGCCTGGTGGCGCGGCTCACCGCTGACGGGGCGCACCCTGACGGGCCTCGCACTCGGCCTCGGGGGTGTTGCCGTGCTGGCCTGGGACAATCTGGCGCTCGCCGGTGCGGGAGCCGGCCCGGCGCTGGCGGCCGCCCTGGTGGCGCCCGTTTTCTATGCCTGCGCCAGCCTCTACGCGCAGCGGACGGCGGCGATCGCCGATCCCATCGACAATGCCCACGGCAGCATGTGGGCCGCGACCTTGCTGATCCTGCCGGTGGCGGCGTTCGAGCCCGCGACCGGGCAGGTGGCGAATGGCTCGGCGTGGCTGGCGCTGCTGGCCTTGGGCGTGGTCTGCACGGGCGTCGCCTATCTGCTGTATTTCCAGCTGATCGGGCGGATCGGTCCCACGCGGACGCTGACGGTCACCTTTCTCATCCCCGTCTTCGGCGTGTTGTGGGGCGCCGTGTTCTTGGGCGAACCGGTGGGCTGGACGCTGCTGCTGGGCGGCGCCTGCGTGCTGGCGGGCATCGGCCTGACCAACACCCGCATCGGCCTGCAGCGCGCTGCCGTGACCGGAGCGGCGCCATGAGCGCGCTGGGCGCCGCGCCGCTGCGCTCGGCCTATGACACCGTCGCGCAAGCCATCGCCTTCATCCGCGCGCACGCCACTGCGCAGCCGCGGCTGGCCGAGGTGGCGCGGCATGTGGGTTACAGCGAGGCGCATTTTCAGCGCCTGTTCACCGACTGGGCCGGGGTGTCGCCGACGCGCTTCCTGCAATTCCTCACCAAGGGGCACGCGCTCACGCTGCTCGCCGAGTCGCGCAGCGTCGAGGCAGCCGCGCTCGAAAGCGGTCTCTCCGGCGCTGGCCGGCTGCACGATCTGTTGGTCACCTGGGAGGCCATGACGCCGGGCGAGATCAGGCAAGGCGGCGCGGGTGTCGCGATCGACTGGGGCGTCGCGGCGACACCGCTGGGCTGGATGGCGGTCGGCAGCACGGCCCGCGGCATCTGCCATCTGTCCTTCCTCGATGCGGCATCCGAGGCGTCGACCGCTGCGAGTCGCCTGCACCAGCGCTGGCCGCAGGCGGCGCTGCACCCGCGGCCGGAGGTGGCATCGGCCCTGGCCGAGCGGCTGTTCGGCGAGGTGCGGGACGGGGCGCCGCTGCACCTCTTGCTGCGCGGCTCGCCGTTCCGCATCAAGGTGTGGGAAGCCTTGCTGCAAATTCCGGCGGGCACGGTCTGCTCCTATGCCGGCCTCGCCGCCCGCGCCGGCGCCCCGCGCGCCGCCCGCGCCGTGGGCAGCGCCATGGCCACCAACGAGATCGCGCTCATCATCCCCTGCCACCGGGTCATCCGCGAGAGCGGGGAGATCGGCGCATACCGCTGGAACCCGACCCGCAAGGCGGCCCTGCTGGGCTGGGAGCAGGCGCGTCGCCACGGCTGAACCCCGCGCCGACACAGCCGCTCAGGGCGTGAGAACCCAGCGCAGTCCGGGAGTATCCAGGTCCCATACGCGGGCCACATCCTCGAGCGGCGCTGTCTGGACCCGGATGGGCAAGTGACCGGCGAGCGCCAGATCGAAGACGCGCGCCGTCGCGGCGGCCATGGCGGCGGCGTCCGGGAAGTTGCCGGTGCCGCTGCCCGTGATCTCCAGCCGGGAGCCCCGCAGAACGCCGGAGGCCAGCTGCACGGCGGGTCCGGCCATGGCACCGACGCAGACGAAGCGGATGGCGCGCCCATCCGGCGCCGGCGACAGATCCGACCGGGCGAGCTGCCCGATCAGCAACTCGGCAGGCCGTCCCCAGAGGTAATCGACGATGACGCCGAGTCCTCGGCGGGCCTCCGCGGCAAAGGCTCGCAAGAGCTCTGCGTCGGGCAGGTCCAGATCGATGATCGCATCGGCAGCGAGGCGCTCGAGCACCGCCATGCGCCGCCCGCACGCCACCACGCGGCGGGCCCCGAGTTGCCGCGCCAGGGTGACCGCCATTTGCCCCGCCGTGCCGCTCGCGCCGAGCACCAGAACGGTTTCGCCCGGCACGAGCCGCGCCCGCTCGTGGAGCGGCAACCAGGCCGCCAAGGCCGGATTGACGACCGCGGCGGCCGTGGCGTCGTCCAGCGCATCGGGCACGGGCACCGTCCAGGCCGCCGGGGCTTGTGCCGCCATGGCGCCGAAGGGCCGGCGCTGCACCACGAAGTACACGCGCGATCCGTCGTCCAGCCGCCCCACCCCGTCGAGCCCGGGGACGATGGGCAGCTGGTCGGGACTGGCGTAGTGGGTTCCGGCGGCGATGGCGCGCTCGAGGTGCTTGATGGCGGCCGCCGTCACCCACACCCGGCACTCCCCGGCTTGCAGCTCGGGCGCGCGGAACGCGCCGCAGGCCGGCGGCGCGCCGAGGGCGCCGAGCACCGCCGCCTTCATGAGACGGGGTCGGGCGGCGCCGGGCGTTCCGGCAAGGGTGTGAACTCCGCGCTGTCGCCATCCGGCAGCTTCATGCGTTGCAGGCGCCAGTCTTCCTTGGCCTGCTCGATCCGCTCCCGGGAGGAGGAGACGAAATTCCAGAACAGGAAGCGCTCGCCGATGGGCGCGCCGCCCAGCACCATGAGGCCGGCGGGGCCGGCGGCGACGATGTCGACGACGCGTCCCGGCGTCAGCACGGCCATCGAGCCGGCCGCCAGGCGCTGACCGGCCACGTCCACTGCGCCGTGCGCGACGTAGATCGCCCGTTCCTCATGTTCCGCCGGCACGCTGCGCCGCGCCTGCGCGGCCATCTCCAGATGCATGTAGAAGAGCGGCGAATGTGTCCGGACCGGAGCCGTCATGCCTTCCGCCGCGCCGGCGATCAGCCGCCCCTGCACGCCGGGTTCCGTCCAGCTCGGCATGTCGTCGGCCGGATGATGGAAAAACGCCGAATCGGTCTCTTCGTCGCTCGTCGGCAGGGCGACCCAGGCCTGGATACCGTGCATGCGGGCGCCGTGGGCCCGGGCGTATTCGAAGCGTTCGCTGTGCGTGATGCCGCGGCCGGCGACCATCCAGTTCACCTCGCCGGGCCGGATTTCCTGCTGGAAGCCCAGGCTGTCGCGATGGGTGAGCGCACCCTCGAACAGATAGGTGACCGTCGACAGGCCGATGTGCGGGTGCGGTCGCACGTCCAGATCGCGCGGGATGCCCGCGGCCAGCGCGACCGGACCCATGTGGTCGAAAAAGATGAAGGGCCCCACCATGCGCCGCGCTCGCGCGGGCAGGACGCGCCCCACCTCGAAGCCGCCACCCAGGTCATGGGGCTGTTTGACGATGACGTGTTCGATGCTCACGACGGCTCCTCGCTGTCGGTCAGGCGGCGCTGCGCTCGATGCGCCGATCCGGGATGAACCACAGGGCGGCGACCGCCGCATACAGCGCACAGGCGAGCCAGGGTATCCATGCGGCCACGACGATGGCCATCGCATACACGCCCATGGACCACGCGGTCTTGCGGTCGCTGCCAATGGCCGCCGCAAGGCGGGAAGAGCGACCATGCTCGGCCACCAGCGTCGCGGTCAGCAACCGATAGGCGCAGGCGGTCGCCAGCAGGATGACCCCATACATCGCCACCGGGAGCCGCGCGAAACCGTTCTCGCCCATCCAGGCCGTTGCAAAAGGCATCAGGGACATCCAGAACAGCCAGTGGAGGTTGGCCCACAGCGTCCGGCCGTGGACATGCTCGACGAAATGGAACAGGTGGTGATGGTTGTTCCAGTAGATGGCGATGTACAAAAAGCTCAGCACATAACTGGCGAAAACGGGCGCCAGTGCGGTGAGGAGCGCCAGATCGGCGCCGTGTGGGACCCGCAGTTCGAGGACCATGATGGTGATGAGGATGGCCACCACGCCGTCGCTGAAGGTTTCGAGTCGCGCCTTGTGCATGGTATCCGGGGAGCGGCGGAAGGACGTTGCCGGGCTGTACCGATCATCGGCCGACACGGTGCAGGAAGGCAAGCGCGCGGCATGACCGTCGTGCCGCGGCCGTCGCATCGCGCGTTGCGCGTCCGGGCGACGTTCCGCATGCTTGGCCGAGCCGTAATACCATGGTCATGGACGCCCATGTCGCGCAGCGCGCGGCGCGTCGGGCCGCAAGAGGGAATCTGCATGACGTTTCAGCGCATCCTCGAGCCGGGGCGCAACTGCTGGCGGCTGGAACCGGCCGAACGGGTGGCCTTTCTGATCGATGGCGAGGCCTACTTCGCCGCCCTGCACGAGGCGCTGCAGCAGGCCCGCTCCAGCGCCTTTCTGCTCACCTGGGACATCTACAGCAGTCTGTGCCTGGTGCCCGCGGGCGCGCGGCAGCCGCCCGCCTGTCCGCCGCTGCGCGATCTGCTCGACGGTCTGGCGGCCCGCCAGCCGCAGCTTCAGGTCTTCATGCTCAACTGGGATTTCTCCTTGCTGCTGGGGCGCGGTCGGGAATGGCTCCTGCGCTACAAGCTGGACTGGGCGACACACGAGCGCGTGCATTTTCGGCTGGATCACTGGTTTCCGCTTGGCGCGTCGCATCACGAAAAAATCGCCGTCATCGACGACGCGCTGGCCTTCGTGGGCGGCCTCGATCCGGCGCGCGGACGCTGGGACACGCCGGCGCATCGGCTGGACGATCCGCGCCGGCTCGCGGCGGACGGACAAGGCGGCCGGCCGCATCACGATGTGATGATGCTGGCGAGCGGTGCGGTCGCGGCTGCGCTGGGCGAGCTCGTGCGGGAGCGCTGGGCGCGCGCCACCTGCGAGGAAACCGATCCGCCGCAGCCCCCGCCGGTGGATCCGGCACGGGAAGTGCCATGGCCGCGCGGCGTCGGTCATGATCTGCGGGAGGTTCGGGTCGCCGTCAGCCGCACCCGTCCGGCCTACGAGGATCAGGCCGAGGTGCGCGAAATCGAGCAGCTCTACCTTGACGCCATCGCCGCCGCGCAGCGCAGCATCTACATCGAGAACCAGTACCTCACCTCCGATCGCATCGGCGCGGCACTGGCCGACCGGCTGCAAGAACCGGACGGTCCCGAGATCGTGATCCTGCTGCCGCGCTGCACCGACGGTTGGCTGTCCCAGCAGTCAATGGACCGAATGCGCATCCGCATCCTGCAGAACCTGCGGGCCGCCGATGCCCACAATCGGTTCAACGTTTACTACGCCGATATCCCCGGGCTCGAGCCGGACCAGTCGATCCGGCTGCATAGCAAGCTGATGATCGTCGACGAGCGCTTCGTACACATCGGCTCGTCCAATCTCAACAACCGCTCGATGGGTCTGGACACCGAGTGTGATCTGGCCGTCGAGCTGACGCCTGCGGAGGCCGCCGAGCAGCCGGGCATCCGCGCGCTCCAGCACCGCCTGCTGGCCGAGCATCTGGACACCACCCCCGATATCGTGGCCGCCGCGCTCGAGCATCATGGCAGCCTGCTGCAGGCCATCGAGGCCTTGCGCGGTCCGGGGCGGTCGCTGCAGCCGCTCGAGCCCGAGTTGCCGCCCTACGAGGACGCCTGGCTGACCCGCCAGGAGATCTGCGATCCGGAACGGCCGATCGAGCCCGACGCGCTGATGCGCGAGTTTTTCCCGGTCGCGCGGTCCAGTCGTTTCGAGGTGCGCCGCTACCTGCCCCTGCTCGTGGCGGGCGCGGCGCTGCTGGCACTGGCGCTGGCGTGGCGCTTCACCCCGCTCGGCGCGTGGCTGGAGCCCGAGCGCATGCGCGCGGCCGTCGCCGCCATCGGCCGGCTGCCGCTCGCCCCGGTGTGGCTGGTGCTGGCCTTCGTCGCGGCGAGTCTGTCGATGGTGCCGGTGACGGCGCTGATCGTCGCCACCATCCTGGTCTTCGGCGCGCTCAAGGGATTCGCCTATGCCCTGACCGGGACCCTGCTCAGCGCGCTGGCCGGGTACGGGCTGGGGGTGCTCATGGGGCGACGGGGTCGCTGGCCGCTCGACGGCGGGCGCATCGAATCGATCGCCAAGCGCATCGCCCACAACGGCATTCTCGCCGTCGCCACGGTGCGCGTCGTCCCGGTGGCGCCCTTCGCGGTCATCAATCTGGCAGCGGGGTCGCTGCGCCTGCCGCTGAGGGACTATGTCATCGGGACCGTGGTCGGCATGGGTCCGGGCATTGCCGCGCTGGCGTTCTTCACCGACCGCTTGCGGGCGAGTCTGCGCCATCCGAGCGCGGCGACGGTGACGCTGCTGATCCTGAGCGTCCTCGCATTGGCGGGGGTGTTCTGGGGCCTGAATCGGTGGATGCAGGGACGTGGCGACGGAACCCCTGCGCCGCGGCGATAAGCCATGCCCCCGGGTCCGCTCGCTGTGGCCACCTACAACATCCACGGCTGCGTGGGCACCGACGGCTGCTTCGATCCCGCGCGCGTCCGCGCTGTGCTCGCCATGCTGGACGCCGACATCCTGGCGCTGCAGGAGGTGGAGACCTACCACCATGGCGATGACGTGCTGGGGGCCTGCCGGGCGCGGCGCGATCTGCACGTCCTCTCCGGCCCGACGCTGCTGCGCGAGCAGGGTCAGTACGGCAACGCGCTCATCACCCGCCTGCCGGTCCTGGATCATGCCCTGATCGATCTCAGCGTCGGGCGCCGCGAAGCACGCAGCGCCATCCGCGCCGTGCTGGCGCACGGCGACCGCCGTCTGGAAGTGATCGCCACCCATCTGGGCTTGCGCCCGGCTGAACGACGGTTGCAGGTGCGGCGCTTGCTGGCGGTGATGCAGGCGGCGCCGGAACCGGTGGACGCAACGATCCTGCTCGGCGATTTCAACGAGTGGTTCCTGTGGGGGCGTCCCTTGCGCTGGTTGCATCGGCATTTCGCAGGCGGGGGCGCCGCTCCGCCGACGTTTCCGTCGCGCTGCCCGCTGTTGCGGCTGGACCGGATCTGGGTGTCCGCGCCGGCGCGTCTCGCGCGCGTGCATGTGCAGCGCACAGCGCTGGCGCGACGGGCGTCCGATCATCTGCCCTTGGCCTGCGAGTTGCGCTGGGACTGAGCGATGCGCGTCTCAGCCGTTCTGTGACAGGCCCTCGAGTGCGCTCAGCACCTCGTCTGACCGGATACCGTGCAGGCAATCGGTGTGGCCGAGCGGGCAGTTGCGCTCGAAACACGGGCTGCAGGGCAGGCGCCGCCAGAGGATTGCCGCCTTCGCGGTGAGCGGGGGCGTGTAATCCGGCGTGGAAGAGCCATAGATCGCCACCAGCGGCACGCCGGCGGCCGCGGCGATGTGCATGAGCCCGGAATCGTTGCTCACCGCCGCGCGGCACAGCCCGATGAGATCGATCGCATCGGCCAGCTCGGTGCGGCCGCAGAGGTTCTGCGCCCCGGCGCCGGCCTGCGCCGCAATGGCTGCGCCGAGGGCCTGTTCCTTGTGGGATCCGAAAATCCACACCCGGCGGCCGGCTGCGACGAGCTCCGCGGCCAGCGCGCCAAACGCGGGCCACTGCTTGGCGGGTCCGTATTCGGCGCCGGGCATGAGCGCGATACAGGGGTGCGCGAGGTCCTCGGCGAGGCCCAGCGCCGCGACCAGGGCCTCCTGGCGGGCTGGATCGACGCGCAGGTGGGGCAGCGGGATGGGCGGAGGCAGCGCCGCGTCCGGCTCACAGCCCAGCGCGACGAAGCGGTCGACCGTGCGCGGCAGGCGCCGTTCATCGAGCGGGCGGATGTCGTTCAGCAGACCGTAGCGCAGCTCGCCGCGATAACCCGTTCGGCGCGGGATGCGCGCGAAGAACGGCGTAAGGGCCGATTTGAAGGATCGGGGCAGGACGATGGCTTGCCCGTAACCGGCGCCGCGCAGCGCATGCCCCAGCCGGCGGCGCAGCTTGAGGTCGAACTCGCCGTGGCCCAGCGGCATCTCGATACCGGCGCGCACCTCGCCCATGCGGGCGATGAGCGGCAGCGACCAGCCCGGCGCCAGCACATCGATGGCGCGCTCGGGGCGTTGTGCCTTCAGGGTCATGAAGAGGCTCTGGGCCATGACCATGTCGCCCACCCAGGCCGGCCCGACGACGAGGACCGGCGCGTCATCAGCCATGGTCGTCGAGCGCAGTCATGTAGCGGCTCACGCCGGTGGCGACGTCGAGGAAGGACTGATCGTAGCCGGCCGCGCGCAGCGCGCCGATGTCGGCCTCGGTGAAGCTCTGATAGCGGCCGCGCAGATGGTCCGGGAACGGGATGTAGCGGATCGCGCCGCGGCCGGCGTGATGAATGATCGGACGGACCAGCTCGTTGAAGGTCTGGGCGCGGCCGGTGCCGACGTTGAAGATGCCGCGGCGGTCGGCGTGGGCCCAGAACCACAGGTTGACCGCCACGACATCGTCGACGTGGATGAAGTCGCGGCGCTGCTCGCCATCGCCGTAACCCTCGCTGCCCTCGAACAGCGCGATGGCGCCCGCGTCGTGCAACTGCTTGCGCGCGTGCCAGGCGACGCTGGCCATCGCGCCCTTGTGCTGCTCGCGCGGGCCGTAGACGTTGAAATAGCGCAGGCCCACCACCTGTGAGGCCGCGCGCGGCAGCACGCGGCGCACCACCTGATCGAAGAGCAGCTTGGAGTAGCCGTAGGCGTTGAGCGGCGCTTCACAGGCAGGGTCTTCGCGGAAGACCCGGCTGCCGCCGTAGACGGCCGCCGAGGAGGCATAGATGAGCGGTACGCGCCGTTCCAGGCACCAGGTCAGCAGGTCACGCGAATAGCCGTAGTTGTTGCGCATCAGGTAGCGACCGTCCCATTCGGTGGTGGCCGAACAGGCCCCTTGATGGAACACCACTTCGATCGGCGGCAGGCCAGGTCCATTGAGCCGGGCGAACAGTTCGTCGCGATCCAGATAATCGGCGAGTGTGCAGTCGGCCAGATTGCGGCACTTGGTGCCGTCGGTCAGATCGTCCACCACCCAGATATCGGTGCGACCGCGCGCATTCAGGGCGTGCACCAGATTGCTGCCGATGAAACCCGCTCCGCCGGTGACGATGATCATGCGCTGTGCTCCCGGGTCACGTCGTGATAGAGGTTCAGATAGGCGGCGGCCATGGCTTCTGGCGTATAGGCGGCGGCCGCTGCGCGGGCCGTTGTGCCCAGTTGCGCACGCCAAGCGGAATCGCCGGCGAGTCGCATGAGCGCCTGTGCCAGCGCGGCCGCGTCGCTGGGCGGGACGAGCAGCCCCGTGCGCTCATGCGTGATCAGTTCCGGGATGCCACCGACGCGGCTGGCCACGATGGGCAAACCCTGGGCCATGGCATCGATCAGGCTCGAGCCGAGGCCCTCCTCGCGCGAGGGGAACACGAACACGTCCAGCGCGGCCAGATAGTCGGCGACATTGTCCACGAAACCGGTGAAGACGACCTGCGGCAGGTCTGCGGCTTCCTGGCGCAGCGCCGCTTCATCCTCGCCCGATCCGATCAGGAGCACCGGACAGTCGGCCAGCCCGGGCACGAGGCGCAAGGCGTCGAGCAGCACCCGCTGGCCCTTGTGGTGATCGACCAGCGCGCCCACCTGCCCGATGCGCAGCCGGCCGGGATGACGAGCGCGCAGCGCGGCCACCTGCACGGGATCCGGCATCGGCAGGCCGGCGACCGAGGCGATACGCACCGGTCCGAGGCGCGGTTCCCAGCCGCGCAGTGCCAGGTCCACGGCGTCCGAGATGGCCACGACGCGCGCGGCGCGGCGGTAGACGGCCCGGGTCCAGCGGCCATCCTTGGGGCGATTGGGCACTCGGCGGGTGATGAGGTAAGGTCGCCGCCGCAGGTGATGCACGACATGAGCGACATGGGTCGCCTTGCCTTCGTGGGCGTGCAGGATGTCGCCCGGCCGGCTGGCCGTGATCGCGCCGAGATACGGCGGTCGCAAGGCCAGCCGCTCGAGTCCGGGGACATCCGCGAGGTGCTCCAGCAAGGGTTCTCCCGCGCGTCCCCACGCTGCTTGGGGCAGGCCGCCGCGGGCGAGAGCGCGGATCAGCAGTTCGGTCTGGCGTTCACCGCCGCGATAGCCACGGGCCAGGTTTACATGGACGATGCGCAAGGCCGGGCCGGTGCGTCAATCGACCAGCCGGAAGCGGGCTCCGCAGTAGATGCACCGCGCCTCGTCGCCGGTGTCCTTCAGCGGGATATAGACGCGCGGGTGACCGTTCCACAGGCTGCTGCCGGGGACCGGGCAATAGGTGGGCAGGTCGACCCGGTGCACCGCGTAGGTTCGTTCGGCCGCCGGCGTATGGGTACCGTTCTGGGGCGGCTGCACATTGACCTCACCATGGGCCATGCATCGTTCTCCGTCATCGGGGTGGGAATGCCTTCAGCGCAGCATCTTGCCCCACGGGGGCAGATGCATCAACCGCGGGCAGGGCCGCGGCCGGCGATCCGGTTTTCAACCGGCGTCGCCGGATCTGCGGGACGGGCAGCCGGCCGATGGCGTCTTTCGCAACGGCGGGTCGATCCTTCACCCGGTGGCCTTCAAGGCGCGCACCGACATGGCAGGAAATGAGCCAGCGCTTGTGATTTTTCCGCCGCCGGGCGAAGGTTCGATAGGCTCGCCGCCACACGCCCCACGGGGTCCTTACAGGCCCTCCCGCAGGAGATCTCATGCACGACCCGAGGCCAAACCCCCATGCCCCGCGCTGACTGGATCGCGCGCTTGTGCGAAACCCATCGCTATCCGCATCCGGTCGTGTCCGTGACGCTGGTCGAGACCCACATCTCCTGGGTTTTGCTCACCGGCGAGCGAGTCTACAAGGTCAAGAAGCCGGTGAACCTGGGCTTCCTCGATTTTTCCACCCGGGAGCGGCGACGGCACTTCTGCGAGGAGGAGGTTCGCCTCAACCGCCGCTTCGCGCCGGACCTCTACCTTGGCGTCGTGCCGATCACGGGTACGCCGGACGATCCCCGGATCGACGGCGCCGGCGCAGCCTTCGACTTTGCCGTCCAGATGGTGCAGTTCGATCAGGATGCGTTGCTCGATCGCCAGATCGCCGCGAGCGCGCTGGGACCGCAAGAGGTCTTCGCGCTCGGCGCGACCCTGGCCCGCCTGCATCAGGCGCAACCCCCGTTACCGGAAGGCTTGCCCTTCGGCAACGCCCAGGGCGTCTGGGAACCCGTTGCCGCCAACTTCGACGCCCTGCAACCGCGGCTGACGGGCCCGCAGTCCTCGCGGCTTCTGGCGCGGTTGCGTGACTGGAGCGCCCGCGAGTTCCAGCGGTTGACGCCTTTCATTGAGGCGCGCAAACGCAGCGGTTGGGTCAAGGAGTGCCACGGCGACCTGCATCTGCGCAACATCGCGCGCATCAATGATCGCTTCGTGCTCTTCGACTGCATCGAGTTCGACCCGGCGCTACGGACGATCGATGTGCAGAGCGAGCTGGCATTCCTGCTCATGGACCTGGACGATCACCAGCGCCCTGACCTTGCCGGCATGGCCTTGAACGGCTACCTGGAACACAGCGGCGATTATGCGGGACTGGCGCTGCTCGATTTCTACCGGGTCTATCGGGCGCTGGTCCGGGCCAAGGTGAGCGCCCTGCGCGCGGATCAAGAGGAAGCGCCGCAGGAAAGGCAACGCTTCCTGACCGAAGCGGAAACCTACGTGCAACGCGCCCAGTCCTACCTGGAGCGGGAGCGGCCCTGGCTTGCCATCACCCACGGCCTCTCCGGCAGCGGCAAATCCACCCTGGCCCTCGGACTGGCCGCCGCTGCGGGCGCCATCCGGATCCGCTCGGATGTCGAGCGCAAGCGGCTGTTCGCCATCGCCCCGGAAGATCACGCCGCGCCCGCCAGCCTGTATGGCGCCGAGGCCAGCGAGCAGACGTTCAGCCGCCTGGAAGCCCTCGCGGTCAGCATTCTGGCGGCGGGTTTTCCGGTGATCGTGGATGCGACCTTTCTGAAGCGCAGCTTGCGCGAGCGCTTTCTCGCCATCGCGACGGCCCGGGGCGCGCCGGGACTCATCCTCTCGCTGCAGGTCGATCCGCAAATCCTGCGGGCGCGTCTGGCCCAGCGCCATGCAGACGTTTCCGATGCCAATGTCGCCATACTGGAAGCGCAACTCGCCCGACAGGAATCGCTGACGCCCGTCGAACGTCAGCAAACGCTGTCCGTGGACGCCGGGCGGGCCTTCGATGTTCCCGGCCTGCTGCGGCGGTTACGGGATCGTGTTTCGGACTGATGGATGCCTTGCCCGCGCCGATCCGACGCGCTGGATCAGGAGCCTTGGCGCGCTGCTGCAGCGGCTCCGTTTCCCGTAGGATGCGGACACCACAAGCGCGTTCGCAATCGAAGGAGCCCGATTCTGATCACCCCTCACCACGCGGGCAGCCTGGCCCTTCGCATCGTTCAAGCGCTGCGCGGACTCGGCCGCCACGAAGTTTCCCTGCTCCTCTGGATGACCGCGCTGTTCGGCGGACTCTGGGGTTTCATGGCCCTTGCCGAGGCGGTGATGGGGCAGGAGACCCACGCGCTGGATGAGGCGCTGCTGCTCGCCCTGCGCAGCCCCACCGATCCTCGCGATCCGCTGGGACCGCAATGGCTGGAGGAGGTGGCGCGCGACCTGACCGCGCTGGGGAGCGTGGGTGTGCTGACCCTGGTGTGGGTCGGCGCGCTCGTCTATCTCCTGCTTGCCCGTCACGTGCGGGCGGCCGGCTTCACGGTCGCGGCAGTGGGCGGGGGGATGCTGCTCACCAATCTTCTCAAACTGGGCTTTGGTCGCCCACGGCCGGATCTGGTGCCTCACGAAACGGTCGTCTATACGGCCAGCTTCCCCAGCGGTCACGCCATGATGGCGGCCATTACCTACCTCACCCTCGCTGCCATGTTGAGCCGGATCGAACGGCGTTGGCACATCAAGGCGTACCTGCTGCTGGTGGCCGTCAGTGTCACGGTGGTGGTGGGGATCAGCCGGATTTACCTCGGTGTCCACTGGCCCACCGACGTCTTGGCGGGCTGGGCGGTGGGCGCTGCCTGGGCCGCGTTGTGCTGGCTCATCGCCCGCGGGGTCCAGCGAAAGGCATTCTCTCGGGACTGCGGCCGGCAGGCGGGGGGCGGGGCGCGGTGAACGGAGCAGGCAGAGGCATTGCGTTGATCGGATGGCGTCCATGAGCGTGCCGTCGCTTCCGGTGCTCGCCGTCGATGAGCCCCTCCCGTGGGAGGTCGAGCGCGCTGCAGGTTCGTCCCCTTGGTTTTTGATTTGCGATCATGCGGGCATGCGGATCCCCCGGCGGCTGGGCACGCTGGGTCTGGATCAGGCGGCGCTCGCCAGTCACATCGCCTGGGACATCGGGGCCGCCGCCGTCGCCCGCGGGCTCGGCGCGGCGCTGAATGCGACGGTGGTCCTCCAGCCCTATTCCCGGCTGGTGATCGACTGTAACCGGCCTCCGCACAGTGTCGATGCCATCGTCAGCCTCAGCGAGCGCACGACGATTCCCGGCAATCAGGCGGTGTCACCCGCCGAGGCGGCGGCGCGCGAGCGGGAGATCTTCGCGCCCTACCACGCCTGCATTCGCGCGTTGCTGGACGAGCGTCTGCAGCGGGGACAGCCCACGCTGATCATCGCCCTGCACAGCTTCACGCCGGTGTATCTCGGCGTTGCACGGCCCTGGCAGGTCGGCGTGCTCTACAACCGCGATGCCCGTCTGGCGCATGCGCTGGCCCAGGTCTTGATGGCCGAAGGCGATCTGGTGGTGGGCGACAATGAGCCCTATGCCGTCGGTGATGAGACGGACTATGCGATTCCGCATCATGGCGAGGCGCGCGGGCTGGCGCATGTCGAGCTGGAGATTCGGCAGGACCTGATCGCCGATGCCGCAGGACAGAGGGCATGGACGCAGCGCCTGACCCGCCTGCTGGGCCGGATTGAGCGTACACTGATTGCCTGATCGCACGCTCAAGACCCCCACCCGACGGCGCCGCCGCTCCGGCTCCAGATTCGCTGTTCGGAATCTCCGCGAGCACTGCTCGCGACCGCCCGAGGGAACGCCATGCAGATTCGCCTGGGCTACGACATCGTCTACAGTTGTCCGCAGCCGACGCCCATGATCATCACGCTCAACGTGCACTACACGCGCGTCTCCGACCTCGTGCGCCCAGACCAGATGTGTACCGACCCCCCGGTGCCGATGAGCATGTATCGCGACGGCTTCGGCAACTGGTGCACGCGCCTCGTGGCGCCAGCCGGGCGCATCCGGCTGCACGCTGACACGCTCATCAATGATCACGGCACGCTCGAACCGGTATTCCCGATGGCGGTGCAGCATCCGGTGGAATGCCTGCCGGAGGAAACCCTGGTCTATCTGTTGCCGAGCCGCTATTGCGAATCCGACCTGTTGTCCGAGGCCGCCTGGAAACTCTTTGCCTGGGCGCCGCCGGGATGGGCGCGCGTCCAGGCGATCTGCAACTTTGTCCACAACCACATCGTGTTTGGCTACGAGCACGCCCGGCCTACGAAAAGCGCTTGGGAAGCTTTCAACGAGCGCTGCGGTGTCTGCCGCGACTACGCTCATCTCGCCATCGCCTTCTGTCGCAGCCTCAACATTCCGGCGCGCTATTGCACCAGCTATCTGGGTGATATTGGCGTACCGCCGGTGGACGCGCCGATGGATTTTGCGGCATCGATGGAAGTCTTCCTGGGCGGCGCCTGGCACACCTTCGATCCGCGCAACAACCAGCCCCGCATTGGACGGGTGCTGATTGCCCGCGGCCGCGACGCGGCCGATGTGGCGATCACCACGACCTATGGTGCGCACACGCTGGAGCGCTTCGAGGTCTGGACGGACGAGGCCCTGGCCTGAGAGATGTCCGGCCCGTGAAGCGGTTCGATCGGGCAAGACGGCAAGGGCTCGCGTGCGGCGAGATTGCGTCACCGCCTGGCTGGCCGCGTTGGCCCAGGTCTGCGGCCCGCGCCGATCACGGGCGATGGGCCTTGACCGCCATGCGCGATGGCCTGGGTTCCGGCATGGGGCTCGCGGCTGTGCGCGCATCAACCGTAAAGCGATGCGCGGCATGATGCGTTCCCTGCAGCGTAAAGGCTCGCCGAGCCCGGGAGCGCGCCTGCTGTCGCCGTTCCGCGCTCCAGGGGGCGTGCCGTGGCGGCCGGGGACTTGACCATTTGTTCAGCCAAGCATAAATATTAAACGTTCGGCGTTGCATACTGCAGGGCCACTACAAGATCGTTCAGGAGGGACCCACCCAATGAGCTCACCCCAGCCGATTTCCATTTCCGGTCTGGCGCGCCAGCAGGAAGCGCCAGCCAGCAATCCCTTGCTGCCCCTGCTGCACGCCCAACAAAAGGCTTTTCTCGATCGCGGCATCAGCGATGCCAAGCAGCGCGTCGAAGCCTTGCAGATCCTCGGCAAGGCCATCGGCGAGTACAGCGATGAACTCGTCAAGGCGGTGATGGCGGACTTCGGTCACCGCTCGCCGCACGAAACCGTGCTCACCGAAGTGCTCGCGAATCTTGGCGAGATCCGCCTCACCAAGGGCCACGTCAAGAAGTGGATGAAGCCGCACAAGGTCGCCAACAGCATCCAGTCGCTGCCGGCGACCGGCTATGCCGTCTATCAGCCCAAGGGCGTGGTCGGCATCATGGGTGCCTGGAACTACCCCGCTTTCCTGATCTTCTCGCCGCTGATCGGCGTGCTGGCCGCCGGCAACCACGCCATGATCAAGCCGCCCGACGTCACCCCGCGGACCTCCGAGGTGATCGCCGAGCTGATTGCCAAGCACTTCGATCCCGGCTTCATCACGGTGGTGACGGGCGATGTGCAAAAGGCGATCGAGTTTTCCGAGCTGCCGTTCAACCATCTGATCTACACCGGCAACACCGAGATCGGGCGCAAGATCATGATGGCGGCGGCGAAGAACCTGACCCCGGTCACGCTGGAGATGGGCGGCAAGTCCCCGACCATCATCGGCGAGGACTATCCCATCGAAAAAGCCGTGCAACGCATTCTGCTCGGCAAGACGGTGAATTCGGGCCAGACCTGTATCGCGCCGGATTACGTCATGGTGCCCAAGGGCAAGGAGCAGGAGTTCGTCAACGCCTATTCGCGGGCCATCTCCAAGCGCTATCCCACAGTGGCCGACAACCAGGACATTACCTGGATCGTCAACGACCGGCATTTCAAGCGCGTCAATGCACTCATCGACGATGCGCGCGAGAAGGGCGCGAACGTGGTGCAGATCAACCCGCGCAACGAGCAGATCGCCGAGGGCAAGCGCGTCATCCCGCACACCGTGATCACCAATGTCAACGACGACATGGCGGTCATGCAGGAGGAAATCTTCGGGCCGGTCCTGCCGGTGATGGGCTATGACAGCCTCCAGCAGGCCATGCGCTACGTCCAGGAGCGGCCGCGTCCCCTGGCGCTGTATTACTTCGATGCCAACCGCAAGCGCGCAGACCACGTGATCGGGCAGACCATCTCCGGCGGTGCCTGCGTCAACGACACCATGCTGCACATCGCGCATCCGAACCTGCCCTTCGGCGGCAGCGGGCCCAGCGGACTGGGCGCCTACCATGGCTTCGACGGTTTCGTGGAGTTCTCGCACAAAAAAGGCGTGCTTTATCAGCGCAACTGGTTCTCCCCCGCCATGTTCGTCAAGGGGCCTTATCCGAAAAGTGCCCTCGGATTGCTGCAGCGCGTTTCCAAGTGGCTCGCGTGAAGTCGTAGTTCATCGCCATAGAGCAGGGCCGCCGTCAGCGGCCCTTGCTCATTCGGCGACAGGTTCTGGACAGTCACGATATTTGCGCGCAGCATGCCGCAGTTTTGGTCCATCCGTTGTAAAAAATACAGGGAGGTTTTCCCGTGAAGCATCGATTCATGGCAGGGCTGCTGGGGCTCATCCTCAGCCAGGGAGTCGCCCTTGCCGCACTCACCCGCGAAGATACGGCGCCCGCGGAAGCCATCCGCGACTCGCTCGCGCGCATGACGAACGATCGGCTGGTCAAGGCCGAAGAAGAACCCGGCAACTGGATGCTCCACGGCCGGACTTACGGCGAGGACCGCTACAGCCCCCTCAAACAGATCAACGACCAGACTGTCCCCAATCTGGGACTGGCCTGGGCGTGGGAGACCGGGACCAACCGGGGTCTTGAAGCCACGCCCATCGTGGTGGATGGCGTGATGTATGCCACTGGCGCGTGGAGCGAGGTCTACGCCCTCGATGCGCGGACCGGCAAGCTGTTGTGGCGCAACGATCTCGACGTGGACAAGACGCGCGGCCAATACGCCTGCTGTGACGTCGTCAACCGGGGGGCCCAGGTTTGGAACGGCAAGGTCTACGTCGGCACCATCGACGGCCGGTTGGTGGCGCTGAACGCCATCACCGGCGAGATCGTCTGGGACGTGCTGACCATCGACAAGTCGCGCCCCTATACCATTACCGGTGCGCCGCGCATCGTGAACGGCAAGGTGATCATCGGTAACGGCGGCGCCGAGTACGGGGTTCGCGGCTACATCACCGCCTATGACGCCGAGACCGGCGAACAGAAATGGCGCTTCTATACCGTCCCCGGCAATCCGGCGGACGGCTTCGAGAGCAAGGCCATGGAGATGGCCGCCCAGACCTGGGGCGGCGGACCCTGGTGGGAGATCGGGGGGGGCGGGACCGTATGGGACTCCATGGCCTATGACCCCGACCTGGATCTCCTTTACTTCGGCGTCGGCAACGGCTCACCCTGGAACAAGCACATCCGGTCGCCGGCCGGCGGCGACAACCTGTTCATCTCCTCCATCGTCGCCATCAAGCCCGAGACCGGTGAGTATGTCTGGCACTACCAGACGACCCCCGGCGAGGGGTGGGATTACACGGCGACCCAGCACATCATCCTGACGGATCTGACCATCGACGGGCAGAAGCGCAAGGTGCTGATGCAGGCGCCGAAGAATGGCTTCTTCTACGTCATCGACCGGGAAACCGGCAAGTTCATTTCGGCCAACAACTATGTGGCGGTGACTTGGGCCAAGGGCGTCGACCCCGACACCGGCCGCCCGATCCAGACCAACAATTCATACGAGAAATGGCCCAAGCTCCAGTTCCCCTCGCCGCTGGGCGGACACAACTGGATGCCGATGTGCCTGAGCCGGGATACGGGCTACGTCTATATCCCGAGCCAGGAAATGGCCATGCTTTACGACAATGACAAGGAGTTCGATTACATTCCGGGCTATTGGAACACCGGGATGAAGGTGATGAAGGACGTGCAGTTCCCGACCTGGATAGACCATGATCTGGTCATGGCGCTGGGCGGCAAGGCCGCCAAGGGCTATCTGCAGGCCTGGGATCCGGTCAATCAGCGCGAGGCCTGGCGGGTCGAACACGAGGGCCTATGGAACGGCGGCCTGCTCTGCACGGGCGGCAACCTCGTGCTGCAGGGCAACGGCAAGGGCTATTTCGTCGCCTACGCCGCCGATACCGGCCGCAAGCTCTGGGAATTCGACGCCCAGAACGGGATCATCGCCCCGCCCATCACCTATGAGATCGATGGCGAGCAATACATCTCCCTGCTGGCCGGCTGGGGCGGTTCCGTGGGTCTGTCCTTCGGCGCGGCGGGCAACGCCCGCGAAAACATGTATCCCCGCGGCCGCATCCTCACCTTCAAGCTGAACGGCAAGGAAAGCCTGCCGCCTGTGCAAATCGCCCGGAAGCTGCCGGAACCCATGGACCTCGCTGCCGATAGCGAGATGATCTCGAAAGGCGACGGGCTCTATCACCACAATTGCGTGTACTGCCATGGCCCCGGTGCGATCGGCAATCCCAACATGGTCGATCTGCGCCGCATGGACGCCAAGACGCACGAAAACTTCGTCGCCATCGTGCTGGGCGGTCGTGACGCGCACAAGACCGGCATGATCGGCTTCTCCGACCATCTCTCGGTCGAAGATGTGCAGGCCATCCACGCCTACCTCAACAAGGTGAACCAAAATACTCTGGAACGGGAAGAGGCGTCGGGCGTCTGGAAGACCTTCAAGCACGCCGTCTACAGCGTTCTGGGCGCCATCACGGGCTTCTTCGTCAGCCTGCTCAGCTGGGTGATGAACCGAGGCTCCTGATCCGCGCCACAAGCGCGAGCCGTGACAACGCCGGGTGATCCCCGGCGTTTTTTTTTATGGGCGGGAAGGTTGGAACGGCGATTCAGGTTGTCGGAGTACGGCGGCGGCGCTCAGGCGAGGCGCGCGGCCACCCACTCTGCGACGCCTGCGAGGGCGCCATCGAGACGGGTGGGGTCGTTGCCGCCGGCCTGCGCCATGTCGGCCCGGCCACCGCCCTTGCCGCCCACCTGCTGCGCCACCGCGCTGACGAGCTCGCCGGCCTTGACGCGATCGGTCAGGTCCGGCGTCACACCGGCCACGAGCGAGACCTTTTGATCACCTGCGACGCTGGCCAGCACGATCGCTGCCGTTCCCAGCCGATCGCGCAGTTTGTCCAAGGTTTCACGCAGGGCCTTGGCATCCACGCCATCGACACGGGCGGCCAGCACCTGCACGCCGGCCACGGTCACGGCTTGGCTCGCCAGATCGCCGCCCTGGCTGGCGGCGAGGCGGGAGATCATGCGGGCGAGCTCGCGCTCACTCGTCCGGAGCTGCTCCTGCAATTGAACGATACGGGCGGGGACCTCGCTCGGCGCGGCCTTGAGCGCGGTCGCGGCCTGCTGCAGCAAGGCCTGCTGCGCCGAGACGAAGGCGAGGGCGACCTCGCCGGCTACGGCTTCGATGCGCCGGACCCCGGCCGCCACGCCGGCCTCCGAGACGATCTTGAACAGCCCGATGTCGCCAGTGCGCGCCACGTGCGTGCCGCCGCACAGCTCGCGCGAGCTGCCAATGTCGAGCACCCGGACGACATCGGCGTATTTCTCGCCGAACAGCATGACGGCGCCGGTCAGGCGCGCCTCGTCCAAGGGCAGTTCCCGTGACTGCGTGGGATGGTTGGTGAGCACTTCGGCATTGACCAAGCCCTCGATGCGCGAGATTTCCTCGGGCGACACGGGGCTGGTGTGCGAAAAGTCGAAACGGGTCTTGTCCGGATCGACGAGAGAGCCTTTTTGTTGCACGTGCGCGCCCAAAACCTCGCGCAACGCCTTGTGCAGCAGGTGGGTGGCCGAATGATGGCGCATGGTGCGCTGCCGGCGCTCGCCGTCGACCCGAGCGGCGAGGCGATCGCCGACCTGCAGCGCGCCCGTCACGAGTTCGCCGACGTGACCGAATACCTCGCTCTGGATCTTCTGGGTATCGCGCACGATGAAGCTCGCCGATGGCGCCACCAGTTCGCCCGCATCACCGACCTGGCCGCCCGATTCGGCATAGAACGGCGTCGCGTCGAGGACGACGATGCCCGCCTGTCCGGTTTGCAGCGCGCTGACCGCGACCCCTTCGTGGTAGAGCGCGAGCACGGTCGCCGCCTCGACGGTCAGCGCGTCATGGCCCTCGAAGCGGGTCGCCGCGCCGTCATACCCCACGACCGTATCCATGCGAAAACGGCCGGCCGCGCGCGCCTGTTCCCGTTGGCGGGCCATCGCGGTGTCGAATCCGGAAAGGTCCACGTTCACCCCATGCTCGCGGGCGATGTCCTGGGTGAGGTCGAGCGGAAAGCCGTAGGTGTCGTGGAGCTTGAACGCCGTTTCGCCGTCGAGGCCAGCGCCGCTCTCGCCGGCCGCCTGCAGCGCCGTGTCCAGGATGGCCATGCCGTGCTCGAGCGTTTCGAAAAAGCGTTCCTCTTCCTGCCGCAGGGTGGCGGTCACGCGCGTCGCGGCCTCGGCGAGCTCGGGGTAGGCAGCGCCCATCTCGGCGACGAGATCCGGCACCAGACGGTGGAAGAAGGGCTGGCGCATGCCCAGCTTGTAGCCATGGCGCACGGCCCGGCGAATGATGCGCCGCAGCACATAGCCGCGGCCTTCGTTGCCGGGAATGACGCCGTCGGTCACCAGGAACGCGCAGGCGCGGACATGGTCGGCGAGCACGCGCAGCGAGGGATTGTCTGCGTTGGACACCCCGGTTTCGCGCGCCGCGGCAGCGATCAGGGCCCGGAATAGATCGATGTCATAGTTGCTGTGGACCCCTTGCAGCACAGCGGCAAGGCGCTCCAGGCCCATGCCCGTGTCCACCGACGGTTTGGGCAGCGGACGGAGCACGCCGGCCGCGTCGCGCTCGAACTGCATGAACACCAGATTCCAGATCTCGATGTAGCGGTCGCCGTCTTCCTCCGGGCTGCCCGGCGGGCCGCCGGCAACCGCGGGGCCGTGATCATAGAAAATCTCTGAACACGGCCCGCACGGCCCGGTATCGCCCATCTGCCAGAAGTTGTCCGATCCGCCGCCGGGCTTGTCGCCGATGCGGATGATGCGTTCGGCAGGCAGGCCGATCTCGCGCAGCCAGATGTCGTAGGCCTCATCGTCGGTGGCATAGACCGTGGCCCACAGCCGGTCCTGCGGCAGCGCCAGCGTGACGGTGAGGAATTCCCAGGCGAACTGGATGGCCTCGCGCTTGAAATAATCCCCGAAGCTGAAGTTGCCCAGCATCTCGAAGAAGGTGTGATGGCGCGCGGTGTAGCCGACGTTCTCGAGGTCGTTGTGCTTGCCGCCGGCGCGGACGCAGCGCTGGGCGCTGGCCGCCCGCACATAGGGCCGCTCCTCGCGCCCCAGGAAAACGTCCTTGAACTGCACCATGCCGGCGTTGGTGAACAGCAGCGTCGGATCGTTGGCCGGAACCAGCGGGCTGCTGGGCACGACGGTGTGCCCGTGGCTGCGGAAGAATTCCAGGAAGCGATGGCGGAGTTCAGCGCTGGTCATCATGGCGGACGGCCCGATCGGCAAAATGGCCCCAAGTATAGGCAAAGGACCCCGATTTAAGAATCAGTCCAGCCCGGCGTCGATCGGCGCGGACCCCCCACGGGGACGGGGCAGCTGGCGACGGATCAACTCGGGCGCATAACCGCGGCGTTCCAGATAGCGCGCCTGTCGCGCCCAGGCGGGCCAGTCGGCGGGCGGCGCAGTTCCGAAACGCCGCCGGCGGGCGGTCTCCAGGCGCCCGGCCCAGTCTTCGTCCGCCGACAACGTCGCATCGATCAGCGAAGCGTCCACCCCGGCGTGTGCCAGCCCTTGGCGCAGGCGGCGGGGCCCGTCGCCCCGCGCGAGGTGGGCGCGGGTCCAGCTCTCGGCGTAGCGCACCTCGCTGAGGAGACCGTCTGCTTCAAGGCCGTCGAGGAGCCGCGTCGTTTGATCGGACGTCGCGCCCCAGCGCGTCAGCCGCTCGCCCAGCTCGCGCCGGGCGTACTCGCGCCGCCCCAGCAGCCGCAGCGCGCGGGCGCGCAGAACGGCGTCAGTCGGCGGCGAGGTCGGGTTCGAGGACGGCACCGGCGCGACCCTTCGTGGCCAGCAGCGTTTCGCGCAGCGAGCGATCCAACTGCTGGGCCAGTTCGGGATGCTCTCTCAGATACTGGCGCACATTGTCCTTGCCCTGGCCGATGCGTTCGCCCTGGCAGCTGTACCAGGAGCCGGTTTTCTCAATCAGGTTGTGCTTGACGCCGAGTTCGATGAGCTCGCCTTCGCGCGAGATGCCTTCGCCATAGAGGATCTCGAACTCGGCCTCTCGGAACGGCGGTGCCACCTTGTTCTTGACGACCTTGACGCGGGTTTCGTTACCGATCACCTCATCGCCGCGCTTGATGGCGCCAATGCGGCGGATGTCGAGACGCACCGAGGCATAGAACTTGAGCGCGTTGCCGCCGGTCGTGGTTTCCGGGCTGCCGAACATGACCCCGATCTTCATGCGGATCTGGTTAATGAAGATGACCAAGCAATTGGTGCGCTTGATGTTGGCGGTGAGTTTGCGCAGGGCCTGGGACATGAGCCGCGCCTGCAGTCCCACGTGCGAGTCGCCCATCTCGCCCTCGATCTCCGCCCTGGGGGTGAGCGCGGCGACCGAGTCCACCACGACGATGTCCACCGCACCCGAGCGCACCAGCATGTCGGTGATTTCCAGCGCCTGCTCGCCGGTATCGGGCTGGGAAATCAGCAGTTCCTCGACGTTGACCCCGAGCAGGCGGGCGTATTGGGGGTCGAGCGCATGTTCGGCGTCGACGAAGGCGGCCGTGCCGCCGGCCTTCTGGACCTGTGCGATGACGTGCAGCGTGAGCGTGGTTTTGCCCGATGATTCAGGACCGTAGATCTCCACCACGCGGCCGCGCGGTAGGCCACCGATGCCCAGCGCCACGTCGAGACCCAGCGAACCGGTGGACACGGGGATCACGTCGCTCGCGGCCTGATCATCGCCCATGCGCATGACCGAGCCCTTGCCGAATTGCTTCTCGATCTGGCCCAGTGCCGCAGCCAGCGCCTTCTTGCGATTTTCGTCCATCCGCCCCTCGCTCCAGCCGCCCTGCGGCGGACCATTTAAGTGCTGCGGCACGCCAGTCGAACCGTGAGGCCGGCGCAACGGTAACCGCGAGCAACGATTATTCCACAATGGCCGGGCAGTCGCCCGGGTTCCACCACAAGCTCAGGCCCAGCCGGTCGGTGCGTCCGAGCCCCTGAGCACTTCGCACAGGCCGCCGAGCGCCATGCCCACCGCGCCCGCCCGCACCGCGGCGCGAACGCCGGGAAAATAGGCCGCACGCGTGAGGGTCGAGCCGCCTGGCGTCGCCCAGGCGAACCAGACCGTGCCCACCGGCTTGCCCGCACTGGCGCCGGTCGGTCCGGCGATGCCGCTGACGGCCACCGCCACATCACCGCCCAGATGGCGCAGCGCGCCTTCGGCCATCTCGCGCACGGTCGCGGCGCTCACGGCGCCTTCCTGTTCCAGTGTGCGAGATTGCACCCCCAGCAGGCGCATCTTCAGCGCGTTGCTGTAGCTGACCACGCCGCCTTCGTACCAGCGCGAACTGCCGGGCAAGTCGCTGCAGCATTTGGCGATCCAGCCTCCGGTACAGGACTCCGCCGTGACCAGGCGCCAGCCACGGCCGCCGAGCCGCTCGGCGATTTCCGCCAGATGGATCAGCCACTCGGACGGGTTATCGGCAGGAAGCTCCACGAATGTTGGCTCCTTGATGCGGCGGTTTCGTGCCGCGCAGCGGCCGTCGGGTCGGCATGCCCGATTATGGTATCGCCGTGGGCCCGTGGCCACATCAGGGGCCGGCGTCAGGGTCAGCGGCGCCCATCGCGCAAGTGCGAGCGCGGGGGCTGGAGGAGCGGATAGAATCACGCCTGATGCCCTTGCCCCTGGATGTGCTGCATGAACAGGTCTGCCAGCCTGAATGAGCTGCGAGCCGCCATCCCGGCGCTGCCCGAGATGCTGCAGGCAGAGCACGCCGCGACGATCGAGCGTTTCGCCGAGCTGGAGTCGCCGTGCCCGTCCGATGTCCCCGGACTGATGCGGCTATGGGCCTGCAGCCGTTTCGCCGCCGATCTGTGCGTGCGCCATCCGCAATGGGTGAGCGACCTGGATCCCACGGTGCTGCCGATCCGTGGCGAGGGATTACACGACCAACTGGCCGCTGCGCTTGATCAGGCCGCCGACATGGGGGGGGCAATGAGCATCCTGCGCCGCTTCCGGCAGCGCCAGACGCTGGGCTGGGCCTATCGCGACATCAACGGGCTCGACGACATCCAGACCGTGCTCGCCGGGCTGTCCGAGGTGGCCGATGCCTGTGTCGGCGCAGCGGTGGATTGGCTCGATCGGCGCCTGCGCGCGCAATGGGGAACGCCGCTCGATGGCGCGGGCCAGCCGCAGGCGCTCATCGTGCTGGCCATGGGCAAGCTCGGCGGGCGGGAGCTGAACTTCTCCTCCGACATCGACCTCATCTTCGTCTATCCCGAAGCGGGCACCGTCGCCGGCCCCAAGGCGATGGAGATCAGCGACTACTACACGCGCCTGGCCCAGCAGCTGGTCAAGCTCCTGGCGGAACCCAGCGCCGACGGGTTCGCCTACCGGGTCGACACCCGGCTGCGGCCGTTCGGCCAGAGCGGTCCGCTGGTGCTCTCGATGAGCGCACTGGAACTCTACTATCAGCAGCACGGCCGCGAATGGGAGCGCTACGCCCTGATCAAGGCGCGTCCCCTGACCGGGCGGCCGGTCGATGTGGCGGCGCTGATGAGCATGCTGCGGCCGTTTGTCTATCGGCGTTACCTCGATTTCGGCGCTTTCGAGTCGCTTCGGACGATGAAGGCGCTGATCGAGACCGAAGTCAGCCGCAAGGGGCTCGAAGACAACATCAAACTGGGCGCGGGCGGCATCCGCGAGATCGAATTCATCGTGCAGGCCTTTCAGCTGATCCGCGGCGGTCAGGAGGGGGCACTGCGTGAGGCGCATCTGCTCACCGTGTTGGGGCGTCTCGGCCGTCGCGGCATTCTGGCGCCGCATACCGTACAGCGGCTCAAGGCGGCCTACCGACTGCTGCGCCGCGTGGAAAACCGCTTGCAGCAGGTGCGCGATGCTCAGACGCACGAGCTGCCGGCCGACGCACTCACGCAGACGCGGATCGCCCATGGCATGGGCGCGTCCGACTGGGGGGCGCTTGCGCAGGACATCGCGCGCCATCGCCGCTGGGTCCACGAGGAATTCAGCGAAGTCTTTGCGACGCCGCAAAACGAGGGGACCGAGTCCTCGCGCCTCGAACTGTTGTGGCAAGGGGCTCTGGCCGAGGAGCAATGCCGAGCGGTGCTCACACCGGCGGGTTTCGCCGACGCCGGCCGCGCCGCCGCTGCGATCGCGGGCTTGCGGGACAGCGCCGCCGTGCGCGCCTTGAGCGAAACCGGTCGCGCCCGACTGGACCGGTTGATGCCGCTGCTCATCGGGGCGATCGGCCGCAGCAGCCAGCCGGAGACGACGCTGGGGCGCGTGCTGCATCTGGTGGAGGCAGTGGCGCGCCGCAGCATCTATCTGGCCCTGCTGGCCGACCACCCGATGGCGCTGTCGCAGCTGGTGCGGCTTTGCGCCGCCAGTCCCTGGCTGGCCGAATACCTGACGCGCCATCCCGTCCTGCTCGACGAATTGCTCGACGCGCGCAGCCTCTATGCACCGCCCGATGCCTCGGGCGTGGCGGCCGAGATGGTGCGCCGCATGGCGGAAACCGAGGATCTGGAGCGGCGCATGGACGTGCTGCGACAGGTTCAGCAGGTCAATCTGCTGCGTATCGCCGCGGCCGATCTGGGGGGACAGCTGCCGCTCATGCGCGTCAGCGACAAACTGACCGAACTGGCCGAGGTGGTCCTGCGCCAGGTATTGCTGCTGGCATGGGCGGAAATGACGGCGCGTCATGGCCGGCCGCGCGAAGGCGGGCGCGTGGTGCAGTTTGCGATCGTGGCCTATGGCAAGCTGGGCGGCATTGAGCTGGGGTATGGCTCGGATCTGGATCTGGTCTTCCTGCACGACGGCAGCGCGACGGGCGGCATGACCGACGGAGCGCGGAGCATCGACAACGCCACCTTCTTTGCCCGGCTCGCCCAGCGCATGGTGCATTGGCTGACCGCTCCCACGGCTGCTGGCCGGCTCTACGAGATCGACACCCGTCTGCGCCCCAGCGGCCGGTCCGGCCTCCTGGTGAGCAGCCTCGCCGGGTTTGCCGATTATCAGCGCCATCACGCCTGGACCTGGGAGCATCAGGCGCTGGTGCGGGCGCGGGTCGTGGCCGGTCCGCCCAGCCTGACGGCGCAATTCGCGGCCATCCGGGCCGAGGTGTTGGGCAGCCCACGCGCGCCCGAGGCGTTGCGGGCCGAAATCCGCGACATGCGCGCGCGCATGCGCGAGGCGCTCGACAAAACGGCGCCCGGGTACTGGGATGTGAAGCACAGTCCCGGTGGTATCACCGATATCGAGTTTATGGTCCAATATCTCGTTCTGCGTCATGGCCATGACCACCCCGCCCTGCTGCGCTGGACCGACAACATCCGGCTGCTGGAAACCCTGGAACGGCTCGACCTGTTGTCGACCGCGGCCGCAGCAACGCTATCGGACTGTTACCGGAGCCTGCGGCAGCGCATCCATGTGCTGAGCCTGCAGCAGACCGAAACGGTGGTCGCCGACGCGGAGCTGGCGGCGGAACGGGCGCAGGTGCGGGACTTGTGGCGGCAACTGCTGGAGGAGCCGGCGTGACTTGGGCTCCGGCGATATTCACGACAAATCTGGCAATGGGATCGGAATCATGGCGACACAGGTGATGGCGGACCGGGATGGTGTGATCTGGCTGGACGGCGCCCTGGTGCCTTGGCGGGAAGCCAAGGTCCACGTGCTGACGCACACGCTGCATTACGGCATGGGGGTCTTCGAGGGCGTGCGCGCCTACAAGACTTCCCAGGGAACCGCCGTCTTTCGCCTCGAGGATCACAACAAGCGATTCTTCCAGTCGGCCCATATCCTCAACATGCGCCTGCCGATGGACATTGCCACCCTCGCCGAGGCGCATGCCGCAGTGATCCGCGAAAACGGTCTGTCGGAGGCCTACATCCGGCCCATGGCCTTTCTCGGCGCCGAAGGCATGGGCCTGCGCGCGGACAACCTGCAGACCCACGTGATGGTGGCGGCCTGGCCCTGGCCGAGCTATCTGGGCGCCGAGACCCTGGAGCGCGGGCTGGTGGTCAAGACCTCGTCCTTCAGCCGGCACCACGTCAACATCACCATGTGCAAGGCCAAGGCCAACGGCAACTACATGAATTCCATGCTGGCGCTGCAGGAAGCGCAGGCGGCCGGCGCCCACGAGGCGCTGCTGCTCGACCGCGAGGGCTTCGTGGCCGAAGGCTCGGGCGAGAACGTGTTCATCGTGCGCGACGGCGTGCTCTACACCCCCGAGCTCACCGCTGCGCTCGACGGCATCACCCGCCGCACCATCATGACGCTGGCCGGTGAGATGGGCCTGGTGGTCAAGGAAAAACGCATCACCCGCGATGAGGTCTACATCGCCGACGAGGCCTTTTTCACCGGCACGGCGGCCGAGGTGACTCCGATCCGCGAACTGGACGGGCGCCGCATCGGCGCGGGGCACCGCGGCCCGATCACCGAGCGGCTGCAGAACGCCTATTTCGACGCCGTGTATGGCCGCGACGAACGCCATCGCGATTGGCTGTTCCACGTTTAGCCGCACACTGAGGCCATTCGGCCGGCGCCGCTCTGGTCAGGGAAAGGCCGTTGGCGCTAGCATGATCGCGTGTTCGGTCCGGACCTAACGCGCCGTCTGCCATGCCATGGCGCCGCCTCCGGCGTCGGGCAGGATCCTAATCAACCCATGGAGGGGTTTCTTTCATGATTTCCTTTGCGTGCAGTGAGGACGAGCAATCCCTGCTCGATACCTTGGGGCGCTTCGCCCAAAACCAGCTCATGCCCGATGCCCGGGCGGCCGACCGCCGGCAATCCGTCGATGCCGCCGTGCGTGACGCCTATCGGGAGATGGGCGCCCACCTCCTGGGCTTGCCCGAGGCGGCCGGCGGGATCGGCTTCGGCCTCACGGCCAAGATTCTGGCCGAAGAGATCCTCGCACGCAGCGACGCGGCCCAGGCAGTCGGTCTGGACGATCTGGGCCTTGCGGCGCAGGCCATCGTCGCACTGGGGTCCGACGCGCAGATCGCGCAGTTCCTCGGCGACGCCGAGCGCGTCTGGGCGCTGGCCAGCAGCGAGGATGATCCCGCGGCGCATCTGGGGTACATGTCCACGACCGCCCGCCGCCAGGGCGACGGCCATGTACTCAGCGGCGCCAAGTGCGGTGTCTTCAACGCCGATCGCGCAGACCGAATTGTCGTGCTGGCCCGCGCCGAAGAAGGCGAGGGTCTCGCCGGTATCGCCGCGTTCGTGGTCGATGCGCGGGCGCCGGGAGTGCAGATCACGCTCGAGGATCGCATGGGGCTGCGGGCCGGCCGACCCTGTCGGGTGCAGTTCGAGGGCGCGCCGGGCGAGCGGCTCGCGGGCGCGGCGGATTCGGTGGCGGCGCTCACGCGCTTGTTCGACATCGCCCGGGTGGTGAACGCCGCTCGCATGGTGGGCGCGGCGCGGGGTGCCATGGGCTTTGCCGTCGATTACGCGCAGGATCGCAAGGCCTTCGGCAAGCCGATCTGCGCGCACCAGGGGTTGGCGTTCTTCATCGCCGATATGGAGGTGGCGCTGGAATCGGCTCGCAATCTGGTGCTCAAGGCCGCGTGGCAGCTCGAGAGCGGCGAGGTGGCGACGGTGGCGGCGTGCAACGCAGCGATCTGCGCCTGTGATGCGGCAGTCAAGGTGACGGTGGATGCCGTGCAGGTCTTCGGCGGCGCCGGCTTCATGAAGGACATGCCGGTGGAGCGCTACATGCGCGACGTGCGCACGCTGGGCACTGCGCTGGGGACGCCCGAGGATCACGTCGCCGTGCTGGGCGAAGTGCTCTACGGACCGGAATCCCTGAAATCTGCAGCCAAGGACGGCAAGAAGGTGGCCCAGGCATGATCGACTTCACCCTCACCCCCCAGATGAAGATGGCGCGCGACATGCTCCACGCCGTGATGGACAAGAAAGTGCGGCCCCTGTGCCTGAAGGCCGATCAGGACGCCGGCTATCCGGACAGCTTCTACAAGGAGCTGATGCCGCTGGCGCAGGGGTTCTCCCTCGGCGGTGGCGGTAGCGGCGCCAAGAAGGAAGGCGCGGCGGCCGATCCCATGGCGGGCGGCATGAAAGGCATGTCGCTGCTGGCGGTGGTGGCCGGCGAGGAGCTGGGCTGGGGCGATCCGTCCATGGCGCTGGTGATGCCCGGTCCCGGCACCGGCGGACCGGCACTGGCGGCGCGCGGCACGCCCGAGCAGAAGGAAAAATACTTCGCCCAGCTCAAGGGCCCGCAGCCGCATTGGGCCGCCTACGGCCTGACCGAGCCCGGCACGGGGTCGGATGCCGCCGCGATCCGCACCCGCTGCCGCAAGGAGGGCGATCACTACGTGATCAACGGCACCAAGTGCTACATCTCCAACGGGGCCCGCGCCGAATGGACGCTGGTGTTCGCGACGCTCGACCCGGCGCTGGGCCACGCGGGGCACCGGGTGTTCATCGTTGAGAAGGGCACGCCGGGTTTCAAGGTGGGCAAGCTCGAGGACAAGCTGGGGTTCCGCGCGACCGAGACCGCCGAGCTCGTGTTCGAGGAGTGCCGCGTGCCGGTCGACAACCTGCTCGGCGGCGAGGTGGCCTACGATCAGGGGGCCAAGGCCGGCTTCAAGACGGCGATGGAGTTTTTCGACACCAGCCGTCCGCTGGTCGGCATCATGGCGGTGGGTATCGCTCGCGCGGCCTATGAGGAAGTGGTCCAGTTCGCGCGCGAGAACTATCTGCTGTCGCGGCCGATCCCGCGCTATCAAGCGATCAAGGATCGGCTGGCCGAGCTGCAGCGCAAGATCGACGCGGCGCGCCTGCTGTGCTGGAAGGCGGCGTGGATGGCCGACAACGGCATCCGCAACACCAAGGAAGCCTCGATGGCCAAGCTCTACGGGCCGCAGGTCGGGATGGAGGTCACCTCCTACGCCGTCCAGCTCATGGGCGCGCACGGAACGCTCAAGGGCTCGTTGTCCGAAAAACTGTTCCGCGACGTGAAGGTGTTCGACATCTTCGAGGGGACCCACCAGATCCAGCAGATGGTGGTGGCGCGCAACCTGTTCGAGCGCGTGCAACTCAGCACCTCGGGCGAGGTGCTGAACTGACGCAGCGGCCGGCCGGGGCGCGGTTTTGCCCCGGCCGGTCTTCCCCATCGGCGACGCGTCCAGTCCTCATCGTCGATCGTCGCACTTCCTTAGTGCGGCGGCACCAGAATTGCAACGAGTCTCCCTGTAGCCTCGGCGTGACCTCACGCAAGACCTTCTGGAGTGAGCATGGATGGGATGACCAAGCCGCAGTTGAATACCTTCCCCGAAGACGAACGCACCGGGTTGGACAAAGACGTCATCAAGCGCGCGTTTTTGGATCATCTGTTCTTCAGCCAGGGCAAGTTTCCGGCCTTGGCGACGATGAACGACTACTACCTCGCCCTGGCCTACACGGTCCGCGATCGCCTGCTGCACCGCTGGATCAGCACGGCTGCGGCCTACACCGAACAGGGTGCACGCACGGTCTGCTATCTGTCCGCCGAATTCCTGCTCGGCACCCATCTGGGCAACAACCTCATCAACCTCGGGATCTACGACGAGGCGCGCGAGGCGGTCGAAGAGCTGGGCCTGGATTTTCTGGAACTGCTGCGTCAGGAAGAGGAACCCGGTCTCGGCAATGGCGGCCTGGGGCGCCTCGCGGCTTGCTTCCTCGATTCCATGGCCACCCTGGAGATTCCGTCGCTGGGCTATGGCATCCGCTACGAGTTCGGCATCTTCGATCAGGACATCGTCGACGGCTGGCAGGTGGAAAAGACCGACAAATGGCTGCGTTTCGGCAATCCCTGGGAGATCCAGCGCGCCGAATGGGCGGTCGAGGTCATGCTGGGCGGGCATACCGAGCACTATCGCGACGAGTACGATCAACTGCGGGTGCGATGGGTGCCTCACCGCGTCGTCAAGGCCATGCCCTACGACACGCCGATCCTGGGCTATCGCAATTGCACCGCCAACACCTTGCGGCTGTGGCGCGCCGAGGCGCCGGAATCCTTCGATTTCAGCGTCTTCAACCGGGGCGACTACTACGGCGCGGTGGATCGCAAGGTGATCTCGGAAAACATCACCAAGGTGCTCTACCCCAACGACGAGGCGATCGAAGGCAAGGCGCTGCGGCTGGAACAGCAGTATTTTCTGGTGTCGGCCTCGCTGCAGGACATGTTCCGCATCCTCGATCGCCAGCATATTCCGGTCGAGCAGTTCCACGAGAAATTCGCGGCACAGATGAACGATACCCACCCCGCGCTGGCGGTGTGTGAACTCATGCGCCTCCTGATCGACGTGCGGCGCGTGCCGTGGGACATCGCCTGGGAGATCACGCAAAAAACCCTGGCCTACACCAACCACACGCTGTTGCCCGAAGCGCTCGAGCAATGGCCGCTGGAGCTGTTCCATCGCCTGCTGCCGCGGCACCTGGAAATCATCTACGCCATCAACGATCGCTTCCTCGAGCAGGTGAGGGTGCGCTACCTCGGCGATCCCGACCGGGTTGCACGCATGTCGCTCATCAACGAGCACGGGGGGCGCACCGTGCGCATGGCGCACCTGGCCTGCGTCGGCAGCCACGCGATCAACGGGGTGGCGGCGTTGCACAGCGACCTGCTCAAGAAAACCGTGCTGAGGGATTTCCACGATCTGTGGCCCGAGAAGTTTTCCAACAAGACCAACGGGGTCACGCCGCGTCGGTGGATCTTTCTCTGCAATCCGCGCCTGACCCGGCTCATCACTGAAGCGATCGGCCCGGAGTGGACCACCGATCTGGCTCATCTGGAGCGGCTCGTCCCGCTGGCCGAGGATGCCGCCTTCCGTGCGCGCTGGCAGGCCGTCAAGCAGGCCAACAAGGCCGACCTGGCGCGCTTCGTGAACGTGCGCTTCGGTGAGCAGATCGATCCCGCCACGCTGTTCGACGTGCAGGTCAAGCGCATCCACGAATACAAGCGCCAGCACCTCAACGCCCTGCACATCGTCGCGACCTATCTGCGGCTCAAGAACGATCCGGCCCGCGATTTCGTGCCGCGCACCTACCTCTTCGGCGGCAAGGCAGCGCCGGGCTATCACATGGCCAAGCTGATCATCAAGCTGATCAACAGCATCGGCAGCATCGTGAACAGTGATCCCGAGGTCGCCGGGCGGCTGAAAGTGTTTTTCATGCCCAACTTCCACGTCAGCAACGGCCAGCGCATCTATCCCGCCGCCGATCTGTCGGAGCAGATTTCGACGGCCGGCAAGGAGGCCTCCGGTACGGGCAACATGAAGTTCACGCTGAACGGCGCCCTGACCATCGGCACACTCGACGGCGCGAACGTGGAGATTCGCGAGCGCGTGGGCGCGGAGAACTTCTTTCTGTTCGGTCATACCGAGAATCAGATCACCGGCTTGCGGCAGGCGGGGTATCGGCCCGCGGATTACTATCACGGCAACGAGGAATTGAAAGCCGTCATCGATCTCATTGCCTCCGGCTATTTCTCGCGTGGCGACCGCGATCTGTTCCGGCCGCTGATCGACAATCTGCTGCACCACGATCCCTTCTTCGTCCTCGCGGACTTCGCCGCCTACCTCGCCTGCCAGGATCAGGTCGACATGGCTTACCGGGACCCAGATGCGTGGAGTCGCATGGCCGTTCTCAACACGGCACACGCCGGCTTCTTCTCGTCTGATCGCTCCATCCGCGAGTATCAGCAGGAGATCTGGGAAGTGCCGTCGGTGCCGATCACCCTGATCGACCCGGACGATGTGAAGGTCAGCGTGATGCAATGATCCCGGGCTTGACCGGACGCCTTCCATTGGCAATGCTGAGAGGACTCAGTAGCCACCGAGGGATCTGCAATGCGACGCTTGCTGTTGTCGATGACGGTGATGACGTTGGCTCTGCCCGCGCAAGCGGCGCTGCAGCCATTGGCAGATGACGAACTGCGCGCGGTTTCGGGTCAGGCCGGGACTTTGGTCTACGATCCCCCGCCCTTCGTGGATCGGCTGGATGCCCTGTCCCAGAGCCTGGCTGACGCAGGACGTCCGGTCGCCGCCGCCCTGATCGCGCGCGAAGCCCGCTTTCTCGGCAGCGTCTTCGACGGCTGTCCCCGCGGCGCCTACTGCACGCTGTAAACGCCGCGTGGATGTCCCGAGCGGGGCGATGATTGATCGCCCGGTCAGCGCCCCTGCTTCAATCCAGATGGCGGTGCCAGAACGCCAGGCTGCGCTGCCAGGCGAGATCAGCCGCAGCAGCGTCATAGACCTCGGGGCGCTGCTGGTTCACGAAGGCATGACCCGCATCGTAGCGATAGATCTCGCAGGATCGACCCGCCGCCTTTAGCGCGGCTTCGAAGGCATCCACGGCAGCCGGCGTGCACCAGTCGTCCTGATTCGCGAAGTGCGCCTGCAGCGGCACCTGCACATCCGCCGGATCGGCCACGTTCGCGGGTGGCAGTCCGTAAAAGATCACGGCAGCGGTCAATTCCGGGATGCGCACGGCGCCCAGCAGCGTGACGGCGCCGCCCATGCAAAAGCCGGTCAGCCCCACTTTCTTGCCTTTCGCGGCGAAGTACTGCGCGGCGCCGCGCACGTCCTGGTCGGTCGCTTCGATGAAATTCAAGGAATTCATTTGCTTGGCGGCCTGGTCCGCGTCGTGATAGGGCACGACCACGCCGTGAAAGAGATCCGGCGCCAGCGCATGGTAACCGGAGGTCGCCAGACGATCGCAGAGCCCGGTGATCTGTTCCTGCAAACCCCACCATTCCTGGATGACCACGATGCCCGGCGCATCCGCGGCCGAGGCCGGGGCCAGATAGCCGCGCGCCGTGCCGCCATCGGGGCGTGGATAAGTCATGAAGCTGCCCATCGTCGTCTCCTTCCTTCAGGGATGTGCGCCGTAGGCCGGAAGCGCCCGTGGCCCTGCCGCCGGTATCTCCGCTCCGGCCTGGGTCGTGGGCGGGTTTGCCTCCTGGGTCTGCGCGATCCAGGCCAAGAGCTGGCTCATGACCTTGTCGGTTGCCTCGCCCAGGCCGCGTACGGCGGCTTCGGGACCCGTGCCGGTCGTCACCCGCGCCTCGAGGGCGGGCGCAATGAACTGCTGTCGGGACCGCGGCTCCTTCAGCACGGCCTGCAGCGCGACCACCGCCTCGGATTTGACCAGGCCCTGTTCCTGCTCGAAGCGCAGCAGGCGCACCTCGAGACGGTAACGCGGGCTGCAGGTCACCGGGCCGGTCTGCGGACTGGCCAGCAAGGCCTGCTGCATGCGGTCGAGCACCAACTCCCGGGGTGAGGCGACCCAGTAATCGTCGGCGTAGGCCTCCAGCGCGGTCGTTCCAGCTCCCGCACGGCGGTAGCGCACGGCCGGATCGTTGAGCCAGGGCGGCGCTTCGACCGCCAGTACCGGAATCTCGCCGAGCAACACCGGTCGCGGCGGCGGTAACCAGCCGAGATCATGGGGGGTCGGGGGCGGCGGCCGCCGAGAGGGCAACAGCTCGGCGCAACCGCCGAGCAGGGCGGTGAGCAGGATGACGATCAAGGCGAGGGGCCGGGCACTCATGGGGAACGGTTCCCTTGGCGGTCGGGGGATTCGTTGGGGGCGCCGCGATTGCGGCCGTAGAGGATGCTGGACGGATCGCGCCGCAGTTCGTCGCTCAGGCGTTCCAGATTGCGCGCGGCAGATTCGATCTCGCGCAAGGTGGCTTGGGTCGACGGCAATGTTTCGACCAGGAAGGTCTGTCCCGCGCTCTCGGCGAGATTGCCCAGCGTATTGAGCTGCGCGGTGGCCTGACGCACTTGGGTGATGGTGACCTCGAGTTCCTTCGCGATCTGTTCGACGCGCGCCATGGTCTTGCCGCCGTCTTCGCCCATCTTGGGCAGCGCTTGGATGAGCGGCTCCAGACGTTGGGTAAACTCGGCGACCTTGCGTGTCGTCACCTCGACATTGCCCATGATCTGACGCAGGTTCTCCTGATTCTGCGGGCCCAGCGCTTCTTTCATCTGGCCCATCAGATCCTGAAACTGCTTCAGCATGGCCTGCCCGGCATCGCCCAGCGATTCGAACAGGGAGGGACGCATCGGAATGCGGGCCAGCTCGTCGGGACGCGTGTCGAGCCGCGCGGCGTCCGGAGGGCCGTCATCGGCCAGTTCCACCTGTGCCAGACCCGTGATGCCCATATAGCGCAGCGTCGCGTAGGTGTTCACCGTGATGGGGATGTCCGGCTGGATTTCGATGCGGATGTGGATGTCCCGGCTGCCATCCTTGGCAAATTCCACCTCGGTGACCTGACCGATTTCGACCCCGCGGTAGCGAACCGTGGAGTAAGGGACGAGGCCGGAGATGGCGCCTTGCGTCGTGATCAGGTAGGGCGTGCGCGCCTGGCGGGCATCATTCAGCCACAGGGACGCCAGCGCGGCAGCCAGCCCCAGGCCGATGACGAACAGGCCGGTCAGCAGGGCATAGGAACGATTTTCCATCGTGTATCACTGCCTTTTCGAAAGAAGACGGCCGCCGCGGTGGCCGAGAAAATAGGACTGGATGAAGGGGTGGTCGCAGGCAATGACCTCGTCCAGCGTGCCGACCACGATCAATTGGCGGTCGGCCAGGACGGCGATGCGATCGCACAGGTCGACGAGCGTGTCGAGATCGTGGGTCACCAGGGCGACGGTCAGGCCCAGGGTGCTGCGCAGCTCGGCAATCAGTTCGACGAACTGCTCGCTGGCAACGGGGTCGAGCCCGGAGGTGGGCTCGTCGAGGAGCAGCAACTCGGCGTCCAGCGCCAAGGCCCGCGCCAGACTCACACGCTTGATCATCCCGCCGGACAGCTCGGCCGGACGACGCCGACCATCCTCGGGCTTCAGCCCCACCATGGCGAGCTTGAGCCGGACCAGCTCCTGAATCAGTGCCTCGTCCAGAACGCGCAATTCCCGCAGCGGCAAGGCGATATTGTCGGTCACCGACAGCGCCGTGAACAGCGCGCCATGCTGAAACAGGACACCCCAGCGCTGGCGCAGCGCCGTGGTCTGGCGCGTCCGGCGCGCGGCGAACACGGGCTCGCCGAAGGCATGCACCTCGCCCTCGCTGGGGTTTTGCAGGCCGATCATCTCACGCAGTAGCGTGGTCTTTCCCGAGCCCGAGCCGCCCACCAGCCCGAGCACTTCGCCACGCACCACACTGAGGTCGATCCCATCGTGGACCACCTGCTTGCCGAACCGGGTGACAATGCCGCGCATCTCGATGACGGCGGATGAGGCAGCGCTCATTCCTGCCACCCCACGTCGCGCAGCGCGATGGCGAATACGGCGTCCGTCAGGATCACCAGCGTGATCGCGGTGACCACCGCATTGGTGGTCTCGTAGCCCAGACTCTCGGTGTTGGGCTTGATGCGCAGGCCGAAATGACAGGACACCAGCCCGATGACGATGCCGAAGGCGATCGATTTGCCGAGCGCGATCCAGTAGGTGACGATGGGAATCGCCCCCGGCAGGTCGCTCAGGAACTGGCCGAAGGTGATGTTGAGTTCGCTCTGCGCCACCAGCATGCCGCCGAAGATGCCCGCTGCCATGGTCCAGAACGCCAGCAAGGGCATGGTGATGGCGAGCGCGAGCACCTTGGGCAGCAAGACGCGCTTGAACGGCGAGATGCCCATCGTTGCCAGTGCGTCGATTTCCTGGGTCAGACGCATCACGCCGAGTTCGGCGGTGATGGAAGAGCCCGAGCGGCCGGCGATGAGAATGGCGGCGAGCAGGGGACCCAGTTCGCGAGTCACCGACAGACCCATCAGGTTGACGATGAAACGCTCGCCGCCGAGGAGCCGCAGCTGCAGGGCGGAGAGGTAGCTCATGACGATGCCGATCAGCAGCCCCACGAGGCCCGTGATCAGCAGGGCGCGTCCGCCGGATTTGTGGATGTTCGCGGAGATCTCACGCCAGGGAATGCGATCCGGCCGCGCCGGGAAGCTCAACAGGTCGAGCGTCAACTGGCCGAGCAGGGCGACGAGTTCCCGCAAGTGAGTCGCTGCCGAGAGCATGGCCGCGCCGAGGCGCGCCACCCATTCGAGCGGCTTGCGCTTCAAAGCCGATGCGGGCGCGGGCATCTGTTCCAACCGCTGGAACAAAGGTTCGTATTCCGCGCGCAGCTTGAGTTGCGGCGGACGGCGGCGACCCCAGTGCCGCCAGAGCAGCAGGGCGCCCGTACTGTCGAGGCCATCGATGGATTCGAGATCCCAGACGGTCTGCGCATCGGGCTTGCACCGCGCGAGCTGCCGGCGCAGCTTGCGGATGGACCCGGACAGATGACGCAGCACCCACTGTCCCGTCACGAGGACACGCGGGGACTGGCCGTCCTGATCGAGCTTCAGGGCCGGGGTTTCACTCGTCATTGCGGTCCTGTGGTGTCTGCGGGCCGAAGAGCGCGCGCTTGCTCCGATACAGCGCCGAGATGTCTTCATCGCCGAAGCCGGCCGCCATCAGCGCCCGATAGTCGGCGCGTACCGCCTCCGTCAGAGGGAGACGGCCATGGCACTGTAGCGCGAGCTGCTCGCAGATGGCGAGGTCCTTGTCGTGCAAGGCCAGCTTGAAGCCCACCGTGAAGTCGTTCCGGATCAGGGTCGGGCCGCGCCGCTCGAGGAACCAGTTGCCGGCCGCGCCACCGCCGATCACGTCCATCACCCGTTCCAGCGGCAGCCCGGCGGCGGCGCCCAGCGCCAGCGCTTCGGTCACGGCCGCGGCGATCCCGGCTGCCATGACCTGATTGACGGCTTTGGTGGCCTGCCCGGCGCCGACCGGGCCCATCCAGGCGACCTGACGGCTCATGGCCGCAAGTACGGGTCGGGCGCGTTCCAGCGTGGCCTGCTCGCCGCCGACCATCATGACCAGCGTCGCCTGGCGCGCGCCTTCGACGCCGCCGGACACCGGGGCGTCAAGGAAATCGGCCCCGTGCGCACGCACCATCGCGGCGGCCCGCCGCGCGGAGTCTGGCGCGATGGTGGAGCAGTCCACCACGATCTGCCCCGGCGCGAGCGCAGGCGCCACGGCTGCGATCAGGCTCAAAACATCGTCATCGGCCGAGACGCACAGCACCAGCACGTCGCAGCGGCGCGCGAGATCGGCCGGGTCCGCGGCAAGATCGCAGCCGGTCTGCTGCGCGAGCGCCTCGGCCTTGGTCGCCGTGCGGTTCCACACGACGCCGAGCATACCCGCGCGGGCGAGGTTGCGAGCCATCGACAGGCCCATGGCGCCGAGACCGATGAAGCCCACGCGCGGCGTCACGGCCAGCGCTGCAGATAGGTGGAGCCGTAGAGTCCGGCGGTGAGTTCGGCCAGGAATGCCTCGGCCTGCGCGGGTTCGAGCGCGGCGTGCGCGATTTTTTCCCGATAGGCCATGGCGAGCTGGTCGGGCGCGAAATGCACGTAGCTCAGCAGTTGATCGGCGCTGTCGCCACGCTCCGGCCCGATCAGTCGATACCCGCCTTGGCCGTCCAGTTCCACGTTGACCGCATCGGTGTCTCCGAACAGGTTGTGCATGTCGCCGAGGATTTCCTGGTAGGCGCCGATCATGAAAAAGCCCAGCAGATAGGTTTCCTCGGGCGCGACCGTGTGCAGCGCCAGGGTGGGCGCGAGCCCGTCCTGATCGACGTACTGGTGGATGCAGCCGTCCGAATCGCAGGTGAGGTCCTCGATGATGCCGCGCACGGTCGGCGGCTCGTTCAGTCGCTGCAGCGGCATGACGGGGAAGATCTGATCGATCGCCCACACGTCGGGCAGCGATTGAAACAGCGAGAAATTGCAGAAATACTTGACGGCCAGCTTTTCCTCGAGTTGGCCCAGGATCTCGCGATGGCTGCGCCGCCCTGGGTCCAGCCGGCCCTGCAAACCCTGGCAGAGGGCCGTGGAGACGTGCTCGGCGTAGGCACGCTCACGCAGGTCGAGCAGGCCGTGGGTGTACATGGACTGTGCTTCGGAGGCCCAGTGCACGGCCTCATGGAACAATTCCACCGGCGATGCCGCGGCGAGATGGGCGTAGCCTTGCCAAAGATCGTGCAGCAGCGACGGGGCTTCCGGGGGCGGCGGTGTCAGGGCCGCGGCATCGACGTGGGGCGCCTCGCTGTCGATGACCTGCGTGATGAGCAAGGCGTGGTGCGCGGTCATGGCGCGCCCGGCCTCGGTGATCAGATCGGGTTCGGGCAACCCGTGGGTCTGACAGGTTTCCTTCAGGACATGCACGACCACGTTCGCGTACTCGGCCACCGAGTAATTGACGGAACACGCGCCGCGCGAGCGCGTCCCTTCGTAGTCGACGCCCAGACCGCCGCCGACATCGACGTAGCGCAGCGGCGCGCCCAGCCGGTGCAGGTCGGTGAAGTAGCGCGCCGCCTCGGTGAGCCCGCGCCGGATATCGCGCACATTGGCCATCTGCGAGCCCATGTGGAAATGCAGCAACTGGACGCAGTCGAGCAGGCCGGCCGCTTCGAGCTCCCCGATGCAGCTCAGCACCTGCGTGGCGGAAAGGCCGAACTTCGACTTTTCGCCCCCGGTGTTCTGCCAGTTGCCGCTGCCCAGACTGGCCAGGCGAACACGCACGCCGAGCAGCGGCCGCACGCCGAGCTGGCGGGATTCGCGGATGACCGTCGCCACCTCGGAGGGCTTTTCGATCACGATGACGGCGCGCAGGCCGAGGCGTCGGGCAATGAGCGCGCGGCGGACGTAGTCGCGATCCTTGTAGCCGTTGCAGATGATCAGGCTGCCCGGACGGGCCAGCGCGAGCACGGCCATGAGTTCGGGTTTGCTGCCGGCCTCGAGGCCCACCCGCTCCCCACCATGGCGGATGATTTCCTCCACCACGGTGCGTTGTTGGTTCACCTTGATGGGATAGACGGCGGTATAGCGCCCGCCATAGCCGTGATGGGCGATCGCCGCATCGAAGGCGCCGCTCAGGGTGTCGACCCGATCGTGCAGGATGTCGGAGAATCGGACCAGGATGGGCAGGTTCAGGCCCGACCGGGTCATGCGCTGAGCCAGTTCCGGCAGCGCTATGCGGCCCTTGGCCGGATCGCGCAGCGGCAGCGCGACGACATGTCCGTGCGCATCCACGTCGAAGTAGCCCTCGCTCCATTCAGGCACGTTATAGCGGTCGCGGGCGGAAAACGGAGCGGCGTCGCGGGGCATGAAGAAACCATCGATGGGGAGCCGGAGGTTCGGGAAGCCTAAAAGATTCGCACCGACCCGGTAAAGCAAACGATGATGACGCTGTCACACGGACGCGCGATCGGCGTGGCTATAATCGTGCCCCGCAGCGATCCATTGGGGGCATACATGAGCGCGAACGGCGACTGGTTTACCGAATTCTACGAGCCGGGCGGCAGCGCCTTCGGCCTCAAGGTCAAGGCGAAACTGCACGAAGAGCAGTCCGCCTATCAGCACATCGAGATCTACGACACCGAGACCTTCGGTCATCTGATGGTGATCGACGGCTGTGTGATGCTGACCCAGCGCGACAATTTCCTGTATCACGAGATGATGGCGCACCCGGCGCTGTTCACGCACGCCGCGCCGCGGCGCGTGGTCGTCATCGGCGGCGGCGATTGCGGCACGCTGCGCGAAGTGCTGCGCCACGACATCGTGCAACAGGCCATGCAGGTCGAGATCGACGAGCGCGTGACGCGTCTCGCCGAGCGCTATTTCCCGGAGCTGTGCGAGGCCAATGGCGATCCGCGCGCCGAATTGCGCTTCGAGGACGGCATTGCCTGGTTCGCCCATGCGCCCGCCGGCAGCGTCGATGTCGTGATCGTGGACAGCACCGACCCGGTCGGCCCGGCCGAAGGGCTCTTCTCCGAGCCGTTCTATCGCGACGTGCACCGCGTGCTTGCGGCTGGGGGCCTGATCGTCCAGCAGAGCGAATCACCGCTGTATCATGTCGATCTGCTCTGCAGCGTCCATGGCGCCCTGCGCCGCGCCGGATTCGCCGACGTCAAGACCCTGCATTACCCGCAGCCGGTCTATCCGTCGGGCTGGTGGAGCGCCACGCTGGCCTGCAAGGACGGCCCTGTCCGACCAATGCGGCTGGAAGCAGCGCGCAAGGCCGCCTTCCCGACGCGCTACTACTCGGTGGACATGCACCAGGCGGCTTGCGTGCTGCCGCCGTATCTGGCGGATGCCTTGGCAGGCGTCGCCGGCTGAAGCCGCTGCCTTACTCGCGCAGACGCTCGCGTTCCGGGATCAGGCTGGCCAGCCCCCGGAACGCGGTGTCCGGCGCCGTCACCAGATAAACGGGGATCGCCGCGAGATAGTCGCGGTAGCGCCCCTTGCCGCAGAAGCGTTCCATGAACAGCGAGGCGCGCAGCGGCGCCACGAGGTCCGGCAGGATGCCGCCGCACAGATACACGCCGCCGCGCGCGCCCAGAGTCAGCGCGAGATTGCCGGCCACGGTACCGAGAAACGCAAAGAAATAGTTCAAGGCTTCATCGGCAAGGGTTTCCCGGCCTGCCCGCGTGGTCACCTCCGGCGGCGCCCCGAGAGCGGGCGCGCCGGCAGCGGCAGCCAAATGGTTGTACAGGCCCAGAAGCCCCGGACCGCTGACCACCCGTTCGGCCGAGACGTGGCCCCATTCACGCCTCAAGCCATCGATCAAGGCGCTTTCGCGCTCGTCCGCCGGCGCCAGCGTGACGTGTCCGCCTTCGCCCGCCAGCGCCAGCCAGCCGCTGTCCTGTGGCAGCAGACCGGATACGCCCAGGCCCGTGCCGGGCCCGATGACGGCCAGCGGCGCATGCGGCCAAGGCTCGCCTGCGTTCAGGGCAATCCGCTCGTCGGCGGTCAACTGCGCAATACCCAGGGCCTGAGCGGTGAAGTCGTTGACGAGCCGTACCGAGGCGAGATTCAGCATGGCCGCCAAGGGGCCGGGCTCGAGCAACCAGCCGCGATTGGTGAGCGTCACCGATCCGTCCCGCTCGGTGGGCCCGGCGACGGCAAGGACGGCGTCCTGCGGCGATGGGAGATCCATTGCCGCCAGATGGTGTCTTACGATGGTCGCGAAGTCCGGGAATTCATGGTTGCGGTAGCGCCCGATGGGACCATGATCGCCATCGTGGAACAACGTGAGCCGGGTATGGGTCCCGCCGATATCGCCCAACAGATGCGCACGGGAGGGGGCCGGTCCGCTCATGGGTCGTTTCTCCTCGCAAAAGCCTGCTTGCCGCGTCAGTCTATCAGCCGCGAAGGACGTCACGGTCGCCAGAGGTATAGCGGCGAGCCTCGCGCGCCCCTGCGCGGATCGGTAGACTGGCCGGCATCCCCTTTGCCCGCCGCTGGTTTCTGCTGATGTCCAATCCGATCGCCCCGCCCGATGACGCCGCCATCCGGGCCGCCGTGCGCTTGGCTCTGGCCGAGGATCTCGGCGCCGGCGATGCCACGGCGAGCCTCGTCCCCGATCGTCCGGCGCGGGCCCGGCTCATCTGCCGCGAGTCGGCCATCCTGAGTGGCCGGCCGTGGTTCGATGCGGTCTATCACGCCCTGGATCCGCGGGTTCAGGTGCATTGGCATGCCTTCGACGGTGACGCTCTCGGGCCCGGGCAGACGGTCTGTGAGATTGAGGGCCGCGCCCCGGCGATTTTGACCGGTGAGCGGACGGCGCTGAATTTTCTGCAGACCCTGTCCGGCACGGCGACCCTCACGCGGCGCTACGTCGAGGCGGTCGCGGGTAGCCGGGCCCGCATTTTCGACACGCGCAAGACGCTACCGGGCCTGCGGGTCGCACAAAAGTACGCCGTGCGCTGCGGCGGCGGCTGCAACCAGCGCATGGGCCTGTTCGATGCGATGCTGATCAAGGAAAACCACATCGCAGCCGCCGGCGGGCTCGGGGCGGCGGTGCTGGCGGCGCGCCAGCGCCATCCGGAGTTGCCGCTGCAGGTCGAGGTCGAGACGCTGGAGCAACTCGATGAAGCGCTCGGTCTCGGCGTTCCATCGGTGTTGCTCGACAATTTCGACGTCGCTCACCTCAGCCGGGCCGTGGCGCTGCGCGATCAGCGGGGTGTTGCGGCCGAGCTCGAAGCCTCGGGCGGCGTTGACCTGGACACCGTGGCGCGCATTGCGTCGACTGGCGTCGATCGGATTTCCGTCGGCGCCCTGACCAAGCATGCGCAAGCCGTGGACTTCTCGCTGCGCATCGTCGATTGAGCGCTGGCAATCGGCCTATTGGCGTAAGCCGCTAACGCGCCTACAATGCCGGCCAACTTTGCGGCTCGGTTGCAGCGCTCTGCGCGGGCCGGCCGCCCACGAAATCGCAGCGAGTTACAGCAATGGACGCAGTGACCGCCCCCCGCGCACGGGGTAGCGCTTCTCCCTGGCCCGTCACGGTCGCCGTGATGCTGGGCACCCTGATGGTCATTCTCGACATGACCATCGTCAACGTCAGCCTGCCGCACATGATGGGCTCGCTCGGGGCGACCTCCGAGCAGATCACCTGGGTGCTGACTTCCTATATCGTCGCCGAGGCGGTGATGATCCCGCTCAGCGGCTATCTGGCGAACCGCTTCGGCCGGCGCAACGTGATTCTCGTCAGCGTCGTGGGCTTCGTGATCAGCTCCGGGCTCTGCGGTCAGGCCGGCACGCTCACCGAAATGGTGATCTTCCGCATCCTGCAGGGGATCTTCGGCGCGCCTGTCATTCCGCTCTCGCAGTCGACCCTGCTTGACACCTTCCCGGCGCAGGAGCGCGGCAAGGCGATGGCCATCTTCGGCATCGGCGTGCTCATGGCGCCGGCGCTGGGCCCGACGCTCGGCGGCTACATCACGGAGCACTGGGACTGGCGCTGGGTGTTCTACATCAACCTGCCGGTCGGCATCATCAACATTCTGCTGGCCTGGGCCGTGCTGCCCGATACCGAACACCGGCGGGATCGCATCGACCTGTTCGGCGCGTTCTGCATGGTCATCGGCATCGGCGCGCTGCAGTATGTGCTCGACCAGGGCAACCATGAAAACTGGTTCGAGTCGAACGTCATCATTTACGGCACCGTCCTTGCGGCGGTGACGCTCGTGGTCTTCTGCGCAAGAGCCTGGAACCGCCCCGATTCGGTCTTGCAGCTCAATCTGCTGCGCGACCGCAATCTCGCCACGGCCTCCTTCCTCATGATGTGCTTCGGTCTGGGGCTGTTCGGCACCATCGTGCTGCAGCCGATCCTGTTGCAGGAGCTTCTCGGTTATCCGTCTTCGACGACGGGGCTCATCATGGCTCCCCGGGCCTTGTGCAATGCCGTGACCATGGCGATCGTCGCGCCCAACATCCAGCGCATCGGAGCGCGCACCCTGGTGGCGCTGGGGATCGTCATCATGGCCAGCGGGTCCTGGATGATGAGCCACTACAACCTGTTCATCAGCCCCTGGTGGGCGGTGGTGCCCGGCATGATCCAAGGCGTGGGGCTGGGCATGGTCTTCGTACCGCTCGCGACGATCGCGTTCGACACCATCCCCGAGGGCACTTCTGACCAGGGTTCGACGATCTTCAATCTCGCGCGCACCATCGGCAGTTCGATCGGTATCTCGATCGTCACCACGATCCTGTCGCGCAGCACCCAGGTGCAATGGAATCAGTTGGGTGGGCATCTCAACCCCTACAACCCCGCCATGCACGAATTCCTGGCCAGTCGCGGCCTGACCATGGACCATCCGCTGGCCCCCTACGCGCTGGCCGCAGAACTCGGCAAACAGTCCACGATGGTTGCCTTCGTCAATGATTTCTGGTTCATCACCGTCGCCATGCTGGCACTGTGTCCGCTGGTGTTGCTGATGCGCGACAGTGGCAAGGGACTGGATCTGTCTGCCATGCATTGAGCGTTTTCACCTGATCGGGCAATACAGGCTTTTCGGCGGTCCCCGGGGAATGGGGCGCCCATATCAAAAAAGAGGTCGACGAGATCATGCGCATTCTCTGGGCAATCGTGGGCGTCCTCGCCCTGGCGGGAGCGGCGTTCGGCATCCACGCCTATGGCCAGCACCGTGAACATTTCCCCACCACGAACGACGCCTATGTGCGGGCCAACGTCGTCAGCGTGGCCGCCCAGGTGCCGGGCGAAGCCATTGAAGTCGCCGTGGAGGACCATGCGCTGGTGAAGGCCGGTCAGACGCTGATTCGCATCGACGAGCGCCCGTTCCGGATCCAGCTCGCTCAGGCCGAGAACAAGGTCATCCAGGCGACCCAGTCGATCGACGCGGCCAACGCGCAGATCGCGGCCGCCGAGGCCCAGATCGCCGTCCGTAAGGCCCAGCTGCGCAATGCCGAATTGCAGGCCCGCCGGGTGTTCAACCTGAGCGCGCAGAATTCGATGCCCAAGTCGGCCGCCGATACGGCGCAGGAAGGCCTCTCCAGCGCGCAGGCCGGGCTGGCCGCGGCCGAGGCGAATCTGCGTCAGGCGGTGGTCATGCGCGGTTCGACCGGCGACAACAACGAGCGCCTGAAGGAAGCGCGGCTGTTCCTCGAGAAGGCCCAGCTGGATCTCAGCCACACCCATCTCGAGGCGCCCTGCAACGGACGGATCGCCAACCTGAGCCTGCGCCCCGGCGAACTGGTGCAGCCAGGGCGCCCGCTGTTCAGCATCGTCTGCAGTGACGAATACTGGGTCTACGCCAACTTCAAGGAAACGGAACTGGCGCGCATCCGTCCGGGCCAGCATGCCGAGATCAAGGTCGACATGTATCCGGGCGAGGTCTTCCACGGCCTGGTGCAGAACATCGGTCCGGGCAGCGGCACGGCGTTTTCTATGCTGCCGCCCCAGAACGCCACCGGTAACTGGGTCAAGGTCACCCAGCGCGTGCCGGTGCGCATCCTGATCACCGATCCGCGCGACAGTGCGCCGTTGCGCGTGGAAACCAGCGCCGAGGTGACGATCGATACCGGGGAAGGCGAGCAGCCATCCGGCTTTGCCCACGATTACCATGGTCAGGTCGGTCCGGGCGGCCGGAGCCTCGAAGCACAGGCCGCAGCCGAGACGACCGCGCAACTGACGCCTTGAGGGCAAGCCGGGTCGTGGCGGATGGCCGCGGCTTGGCCCTTCATGGGATGGACATCCGAAAAGGGCTGGCGCGGGCCAGCATTGCGGTGATAATGACCTCAGGCGAGGCTGCCAGAGGGATGCCGCGATGACCATCGCACATGTGGACGTCAATCGGGGGATCGGCTGGATTCAGGACGGGTGGGCGGGTTTCATCCGCCTGCCGGGCCTCTGGATTCTGCTGATGCTGGTGTTGCTGGCGATCGTGGTGATCCTGAACCTGCTGCCGTGGGTCGGGTCGCTGCTCGTGGCGCTCATCAGCCCGGTGCTCGGCGCCGGTGCGCTGGAAGCCGCGCGGCGCAGCGCCGGCGGGGGAGACTTCACGATGGCCGTGCTCCTCGAGCCCACCGCACGCCCCGGCGTCTTGAACAACCTGCTCGTCCTCGGCGCCGTTTCCCTTGCGGTCAATGCCCTGATCATGGGGCTGGGACTGATGTTCATCGGCTCGACAGCGTTGGGCATGGGCATGATGCATGGCGGCGAGGGGGCTTGGGTCGGCTTCGGCGCGGGCGCGTTGATCAGCATTCCGCTGATGCTCACGCTGCACACCTTGCTCACCGCCGCGCTCTTTTTCGCCGTGCCCCTCGTGATGGCCGAACGCGAGCCCCCCTTGCAGGCGATGCAGACCAGTCTCAAGGCCTGTCTGGTCAACTGGGCGCCCCTGCTCCTGTTCGGATTGGTCGCGACCATCCTGGGGTTCATCGCCATGATGCCGATGGGGCTGGGTTTTCTTATCCTGGGCCCGGTGCTGACCGGCGCGGTGTGGACCGCCTATACCGATGTCTTTCCGGTCGCCACGACCACCGAGCCGATGCCGGTATCGATTGCTTGAGTCCCCCTGCCCCCGGCCGTACCGAGGGGCGGCGATCCCTGATCGGTTGTCTGGAGAACGCGTCATGTGTCCGCAGTCTTTTCGCCCGCAGCGCTTCCCGTGGCGACTTGCCATCCTTGTGACCTTTCTCGCGATGGGAGGGCCGCTCGGGGCTGCTCCGCCCGAGGGCAAGGGCCCGTCGGCGCATCCATCCGGGCCAGCGGACAAGCATCACGGCGGGCCCGACGGTGCGCCGGGTCATGGCAAAAAGGCAGGTGCGGGGGAGTCTGACGGACACGACCGTGCGCGGTACGTCGACATCGATCGCGCCCAGGTGCGCCAGCTCGTCGTCACCCATCATGTGGCCGGTCATGCGCCATTGCCGCCCGGCATTCGCCGCAATCTCGTTCGCGGCAAACCCTTGCCTCCTGGCATCGCCCGCCAGGTCGTGCCCGCCTCGATCCTCGCCGCCTTGCCCCGTTACCCCGGACATGAATGGATTGTCTGCGGCACCGATCTCGTCCTGATCGCCGTTGCCGGGGCGATCGTGGCTGATATCCTCACCGACGTCTTCGAGTAACGGTAGCCAGTCGAGCTGTCTTTGGCGCGCGTACCGCTACCTCGTCGCCGAGCGGTGTCTGTAAGGGGGCGATGTCTCGTCTAGGAGACGGGATAGCGCTCGAGGACGCCCGCACGGCCGGCGAGTCTCCTCCTGGAGCGGAATCACGCATCCGTAAAACGGCAAGACGGGGGCAAGTGCTCCAGCACGTCCTGCGGTTCCACCGGTGCGGGTCAGTTGGACGGCTTAGGGGTGCTCGACCCGCAGCCAGAACGTGACGGGGCCGTCGTTGGTGAGGCTCACCTGCATGTCGGCGCCGAAGACGCCGCTTTGCACGCGGGGATGGCGTTGCTCGGCGCGCGCAATCAGCTCGGCATAGAGCAGTTGCGCCTCGTCGGGCGGCATGGCGGGCGAAAAGCCAGGCCGGTTGCCCTTGCGGGTATCGGCGGCCAAGGTGAACTGCGGCACCAGCAGCAACTCGCCTGCGACATCGCGCAGGCTGAGATTCATGCGGCGCGCGGCGTCCGGAAACATCCGGTAGTCCAGCATCCGCTCCAGCAGACGGTCGGCGGTTGCCGGAGTGTCGAAGCGCTCTATGCCGATCAGCGCGACCAGGCCGGCGCCGATGCGGGCAACGGGCGCGCCGTCGACCTCCACCCAGGCCCGCCGCGCCCGCTGCAGCAAGCCGATCACGGTTGCTTACGCTGACGCAACGAAGCCCTCACCTCATCAATACTCGGTATTAAGAAAATGCTTACACCGCTTTTTGGCATTGTCTGACTGTTTACGTCACAGAGGTGGCGGAAGATGGACCCATCCGGAGACAAGTGGTAAGGACACCACGGGGCCAAGGGATCGGCCCGATCAGGGATGAATGGTGGCAGGAAGCCGCCCATCAGGGAAGAGTCAGGGACGTACACCGGATCGGCAGTCAGGGAGATTGCCGTAGGCCAGGAGGCCGACGCGGATTGATGACCCCCTCCGGTCAGGGACGAGGGGATCGGATGGCAGGATGCCCGGCGGGCGGTCATCAGTCGGTTGTTCAGTGCACACGAGAACTTTGCTTTCAGCCATGTCTGGCTCACGCAACCCGGGTTGGCCCATGCCGATCCGGGTTTTTTATTGCCGCCAGAGCGCTCTCGCAGCCATCTCGGTGGGCACTCGATCGCGCCATAAGGGTCTAATCTCTACCTTCTGACCGCTCCGCGCAGGAGACCGCCATGTCGCTCTTCCGTCCCTACAAGTCGCGTCTGCCCAATGCCATGGAGGCGCTGCCCGGCCGCGAGCAAGCGCTGGCCATTCCGCCGCGCCATGCCGTGCTCGACACGCCGCTTGCGCCGCCCTATCCGCCGGGCATGGCCGTCGCGCGCTTCGGCATGGGTTGTTTCTGGGGCGCCGAACGCCTGTACTGGACGCAACCGGGTGTGTATGTGACGGCCGCGGGTTACGCCGGCGGCTTGACGCCCAACCCGACCTATGACGAGGTGTGCAGCGGACGGACGGGCCACGCCGAAGTGGTGCAGGTCGTGTTCGACCCGGCCAGAATCAGTTATGAAGACCTGCTGCGGATCTTCTGGGAGGCGCACGATCCCACGCAGGGCATGCGCCAGGGCAACGACGTCGGCACGCAGTACCGCTCGCTCATTCAACCGATGGACGAGACCCAGCGCCATCAGGCGCAGGCGAGCCGCGATGCCTACCAGAAACGACTTGCCGCCGCCGGCTTTCCGGCCATGACCACCGAAATCGCGGCCGATGGTCCTTTCTACTTCGCCGAAGCCGAGCATCAGCAATACCTCGCGCATCACCCCAACGGCTACTGCGGTCTGCGCGGTACGGGCGTGACCTGCGCCTGAGCGGCAAGCGCCTCCCCTGATGTCGCGCCCGTCTGCCTTCGGTGGCAGCGCCGGCGTTGACGCCATCGACTGCTCGGTTCCGTCCCCTCGGTTGCGGTATTCTTGCCCCCCATCAAGGGCATGCGGCACGCGGCATGCCGGTGTCGGGTTCGAATCGCCGAGGCTGGGATGCTGAATTCATTGCGCCTTTCTTCACTGCTCTGGGTTGCAGTCGCCGTGCTCGGCGCGTTCACGCTGGGCGGGGTGGCGCTGCATCGCGGCGAGTCCATCGATGCGTTGTGGCTGATCGTCGCGGCGGTCTGCGTCTACGCCTTGGCCTATCGCTTCTACGCCGCCTGGATCGCGGCGCGGGTCCTGATCCTCGATGCCGGTCGGGCCACGCCGGCGGTGCGGCTGGCCAACGGCCGGGACTTCGTGCCGACGCATCGCTGGGTGGTGTTCGGGCACCACTTCGCAGCCATCGCCGGCCCCGGTCCGCTGGTCGGCCCGACCCTCGCGGCGCAGTTCGGCTACTTGCCCGGCACTTTATGGATCCTGATCGGCGCCGTCCTCGGCGGCTGTGTGCAGGACATGGTGATCCTGTTCTGCTCGTTGCGGCGCGACGGGCGCAGCCTGGGCCAGATGGCGCGCGACGAGCTGGGCCCGATCGCCGGCAGCGCCGCCCTGATCGGCACCTTCATGATCCTCATCGTGCTGATCTCGGCGCTGGGCCTGACCGTGGTCAACGCCATGAAGCACAGCCCCTGGGCGACCGCGACCGTGGCGGCCACCATCCCCATCGCCATGCTGATCGGCCTGTACATGCACCAGCTCCGCCCCGGCCGGGTGCTGGAAGGCAGCCTGATCGGGCTGGCGCTGCTGCTGCTGGCGACAGTCGGCGGCGGCTGGGTCGACACCCTGCCCGGCGTGCGGACCTGGTTCGACTGGGATGGCGCGTCCTTGGCCTGGATGATCATGGTCTACGGTTTTGCGGCCGCCATCCTGCCGGTGTGGCTGCTGCTTGCGCCGCGCGATTACCTGTCCACCTTCCTCAAGCTCGGCACCGTGTTTCTGCTCGCCATTGCGCTGGTCGTGCTCAACCCGCCGCTCAAGATGCCGGCGATCACGCCTTTCATCGACGGCACCGGTCCCATCTTCGCAGGGCCGGTGTTTCCCTTCGTGTTCATCACCATCGCCTGCGGCGCCGTGTCGGGGTTCCACGCGCTGGTCGCCTCGGGCACGACGCCCAAGCTGCTCGACAGCGAAGCGCCCGTGCCGCTGGTGGGCTACGGCAGCATGATCCTGGAATCCTTCGTCGCCATTATGGCGCTGGTTGCGGCCACCATGCTCGATCCGGGCGTCTATTTCGCCATCAACAGCCCGGCCGGCCTCATCGGCACCGATCCGGTCCAGGCCGCCGCCACGATCACCGGCTGGGGCTACCCGGTGAGCGCGGCGCAGATGGCCGAGCTGGCGCGGGAGATGGGCGAGACCTCGCTCTTCTCCCGTACCGGCGGCGCGCCTTCGCTCGCCGTCGGCATGGCCAGCATCTTCAGCAGCGCCTTCGGCGAGCGCCTACTGGCCGTGTGGTATCACTTCGCGATCATGTTCGAGGCGGTGTTCATCCTCACCACGCTGGACGCCGGCACGCGGGTGGGTCGCTTCCTGCTGCAGGACCTGCTCGGCACGCTCTGGGCGCCGCTGGGCCGCACCTCGTGGACGCCGTCGGTGCTGTTCAGCTCGGCTCTGGTGGTGGCCGCGTGGGGCTATTTCCTGCGCATGGGCGTGCTCGATCCCAACGGCGGGGTGAACATTCTCTGGCCGCTGTTCGGCATCTCCAACCAGATGCTGGCCGCCATCGCGCTGTCGGTTGCCACCGGCATCCTCGCCAAATCGGGGCGGCTGCGCTACGTGTGGGTGACGGGGCTGCCGCTGGTGTGGCTCATCATCGTCACCACCACGGCGGCCTGCTACAAGGTGCTGAGCGCCGATCCGCGCATCGGCTTTTTCGCCGGCGCGCGCGATCTGGCCGAGCGCCTGGCCTCCGGCGCCCTGCCGCCCGAGAAGGCAGCGGTGGCGCCGCAACTCATCTTCAACCTGCACATCGACGGCTGGCTCACGGTGTTCTTCGCGGCCCTGTTGTGGATCATCGTGCTCGACATGGCCTACACCGTCTGGCGCGTGGCTGTGGGGCGGCCGGTGTCGCCGCTGCGTGAGAGCGCCGCCGTGCCGGCCCTCGACCTGGCCCAAGGGGAGCGGGCGTGACGGTTGCGATCAAACCCGGACTCGACCGGCTGCGTCAGGCGTGGGCGCTGTTCCGCCAGTGGAGCGGGGACGATGCCTATGAGCGCTATCTCGCCCATCACCAGGCCGCGCATCCCGGGCAAGCGCCGCTGTCCCGGCGCGCCTTCATCCGCCGGCATCACCACGAGCGCTTCTCCAGCGGCGTCAACCGCTGCTGTTGAAGCCCCACGTCAATCCCGTTTCAGATGCGCATAGGGCGGCAGGGACTGGATGCGCGCATCGAGCAGTGGCCGGCCGATGGTGAAGTGATAGAAGCTCTGCAGGCGCCGGTCCGATAATCCCAAGACTTCATGCACCGCCGGGTCGAAATAACACCCGATCCCCGTGCCGCGCAGGCCAGAGGCTTCCGCGTTGAGGTAGAGCACCTGCCCCAGCGCGCCGGCCTCCCAGTGCCGCCAGCGATAGCGCCAGGGCTGGGCATCGAGCGCCCCGTCCCATTCGCCCAGCAGCATGAAGGTGACCGCGCCCTGCGCCGCGATCGCTTGATGGCAACAGAGCAGCCCGGCCGTGCGCCGCATGTCGCCGCTTGCCAGCCGGTAGAGCGTCGCGCCCCCTGCCAGACTCAGCTCCGGGCAGGCGTCCCAGGCAAACCGCGCGTCCAGCGCGCCGAGCAGCAGCGCCCGCGTCTCGGCTGAGCGAGGCAGCGCGTAGAGCCCCGGCGCCAAATCGTCCACGCGATGCACGAACAGCAATGGATGCAGCCCGTCCGTTTCGGGCAGGGCCGACCAGGGCGGCACGCCGGCGCGCGGGATAAGCCGGTCCAGCAGCGCCTCGAGCGCAGCGAGCGGCATCGTGCCCGCCGGATCGTAGGCCTGCGCCGAGCGGCGTTCGCGGATCACCGCCATCGCCGGGCGCTCATCTCCCGCGGCCTGGTGTACGGCCGGCGTGTCGCGCATCTCGGGGGCAAGGATCGGCGTCGCGGGCTTGGCGGCGGCGCGGCTCACCGCCTCGATCACCGGCCACTGATAGAGCGGGCGGCGGTCCAGCACATTCGGCCGGCCACGCCACTCGGCCTCGCTCATCCATTTCAACCACACATCGGGGTCGACTGCATCGCCGGCCGGGCCGGTGTCCACCGCCAGCAGCAGATCGGGATGCTCCGCTTCCGCGCCGAGCGTGGGCCGATCCACGCCCAGCAGCGCGGCGACCGCCGCATCCGGCCAATGCGCGAGCGGGCGCAGCCGCCAGCCCAGCAGCGCCGCTGCATAAGCCAGCGCCGCCACCGCGTGGCCGACGTCGAGTTGGCAGTAGCGATAGGCGCGCTCGCCGTATTTCCACGCCTCGCGCCAAAGGATGGAGGTGAGCCCGAGCAGCGCGACCGGCCCGCCCAGTGTCGATGCGACGGCTGCTCGCTGTTCCAGCAGGTGCGCATCCGGCCGGTAGTGATAGACCCCGTCCGCGACGTCGGGCAGCGCGCGACAGACGAGATAGCCCTCCGTCGGGTGCAGGTTGCCGCTGGAAGGGTTGCAGCGCAGCGCCCAGCGGTCCAGTCCGTACTGCTTCCAGGCCGACAGGCCGAGCGAGAGTTCCAGCAGCCGGCCCAGCTCGTTAAGGTCCAAGGGCGCCGGGGCGATCGCGCCGGGCCTGTGCAGATCCCCGAACGACACGGCATTGGACGTCTCGGTGAGCGGCAGCAGGATTTCCGGACAGCCGTCGTAGCGCCGGAAGGGGTCGGGCTGGGCGTCCCAGTCCAAGGTCTCCGGTCCGGCGGCGTAGCGGTCCAGATGATGCCCGGTGCGCTGGTGGTACGCCCAGGGCGTGATGCCGCCGGCAGCCTCGCTCATGCAGCCTCGGGCGGCGCGCTGGCCAGATCGTCCGGCCAGCAGCCGAGCGGCGGACCGAGCACCCCGTCCGGGTTCTCGAAGCGGACCAGATACAGCACCTGCGCCGGATCATTTTCCAGATGGCCGACATTCACAATCACACCGCGCCCGCCCGCCGGCACCAGCAGGCCATCGGCGTCATGCTCCGGCAGGCTGCCGTCGTTGTGGATGGCCTTTGCGGCGAACACCATGTCGCCCATCTGTGCGTGCTTTAGTCCCATCGATGCGTCCTCGCGATGTCATGCTGTCGGCTTTGTCGGGCCTGCGACACGGCTGGGTCGGCGCGCCGCCCCGTCGTCGCTGGCAGCTGAGCCAAGGCGTTGACCGTCAGGGTCTGTGCGCGCCAAACCGTCCGCGCCATAGCGGCCGTCGCCGGTTGTTCATGCATATTCGCGGCCATCTCCGCCGGCGTCTATTGCACCGCCGAGATTCCGGTCTCTTGGCGCGTGAGTTGGCCGGAGATCTCGCCCGAATCTACTCGAAGCAGCCCGCATTCAGCGACCGCCAAACGGCGTCGATAACATTCGAAAGCCTGCTTCGGCCTCTTGGCCGGAGATCGGCATCGATCGCGAGGGGCTGATGGGCAGGAGAAACAACGCCAATGTCTTGCGGGATTTGTTCCAGATCGCCGCGATGCTGCCATGGTGGGCCGGGCTCGCGCTGGCTGTGGCGGTCTACGGTGTTCTGCACCATTACGCGGTTGCCGAATTGCCGCCCCGCGTGGCGCCGCAGCAAATCAGCCAGTTGATTATCCCCGCAGCGGCCAAGGGTTTGGCGACATATGGCCAATATATTGTTCCGCTACCCTTCGTGGCCGGGGCAGAGGCGTCGTATCTCGGGCGGCGCAGGCGCAGCGGGCTGATCCGTGAGGTGGTCGCCGATCGCTCCAGCGCGGCCATGCGCGCCATGGACTGGCGTGACTTCGAACGGCTCGTGGGCGAGCCCTTCCGGATGCGCGGCTTTGCGGTGACGCAATGATCAGCCGTTTAACAATCGTTTTTGAGGGACTCCGATGCTTTCGTTTGCCACCGAATTTCCCGTCGACCCGGACCGAACCACGGCGGACTTCCTTCAGGCGATGGTGACCTGGATATCCGGGTCTCCGCACACCGGCTTGTCTGCCGAAGTGCTTCGGGATATGCAAGAGAAGGACGAGGCGCATGTCGGGAACGGCAACGAGGGAGTTCAGTCGCTCGTCACCAACTCTCCCGACATCGATCTTGCAGGCCTCCGCTATAGCAGACGCGACGATGATCTGGAATGGATGACGACCGTCGTGTTTTCGAGAAAATCGTCCGACGCCTGGGTAGGCATCAGGGTCGAGTGCGAATCTCAACATGCCGCAGCTCGGCTGCCGTCGGCGAAGAAGCCCGTGGTGGTGAGGACCGTGCTGGAATCGCTTGGCGGAGCAGCTGATGGTCCTCTGCAGATTCGTGGCAAGGCGCACGCCCTCTTCAACACCGACATCGACCTGGCCGCCAAGCTGATTCGCGGCGAGGCCGGCTGTCGATTGCCTATCGTCTACGTCAGCGCACGGTTCCAGGGTGGATACATTCTCGACGTCGATCGTCTCGCGGCGGACGTGTCCGGCATGGCGCATGTCGTCGTCGAGCCCAACAGGCCGTTTTCTGTTCGCCTGCAACTTGAAGTCGATTCCGAGAACGTCTACGGCGGCACGATCGGCATCTACTGGCCCGAGGGCGGCGGGCGCCGAGCCTTCTTCCTGGGCGGCGATTACTCGACACCGGGGCTTTTGGCGGGTGCCATCAAAGATGAAGTCCGTACCGCGCTACTGAATCGGCGTCCGATCGCCCGGTGCACCTGGGCCTACGTTCGCGAAACCGCGTCCAGGCAGGCCATCCAGTCGCTCAAAGCCTCGGGTTCCAGGGCGATCGACGAGTACGCTGAGCAATTCGACCAAGAGATCGAGGCCAAGAACCAGCGGCTCGAAGATGCCGAAAGAGAGATCCAACGCTTGCGCAACGAACTCCGGGTGCATGAGGCTCGTGCAGGGACTACGAGTGGCGGCCTGCTCAGGCTTGGGCGGGAGCGCGATCTCTATCCGAACGAGATCCTCGGCATACTCCTCGACGCGATCGAAGACGCCGCTACCCGCGTCCCGCAAGACAGTCGCCGACAACATGTGCTGAGTTCGACCCTCGAAGCCAACCGACTGAAGGAAGATCCCCTCGAAAGCCGTCGAGAGCAGCTGAAGACACTACTCCGGGGGGCGAGAACCATTGACGGAAAAATGCGACGCGAGTTTGAAGGCATTGGATTCTCCATCTCGGAAGACGGGAAGCACTTCAAGCTCGTCTTTCAAGGGGACGACCGATACACCTACACGCTGCCCAAGAGCGGTAGTGATTGGCGAGGCGGACTTAACGCGGCCAGCGACATAGCCAGACTGTTGTTCTGAAATTCCCAGATTTCGGCTAGTCGCCTGGATAGGCGCCCGACCGGTGTGCCGCCATTTTTGATCAGGCCGGCTTACCCGTAAGGAATTGTTAAGCTGAGCAGTGTATAGGTATGAGGGAGGCGCCCGTGCACAGCGCCGTTCCGGCTCTTGGAGGAACTTGAATGAACGCCCGCTCAACCATCAAGTCATTCCGCTGGACGGGACTGTTTGCAGCGCTCTTCGGCACAGCGGTCCATGCCTTCGAACCTTTGCCGGCCAAACCGGCCGATCCAGCCGGAAATCCGGCTACACCGGCCAAAACGGCGTTGGGCAAAGCCCTTTACTTCGATCCGCGATTGAGCGTGGACGGCACCGTTTCATGCAACTCCTGTGACAACGTCATGGCTGGCGGTGAGGACAACCGCCCGGTCTCCGTGGGCGTGCGCCCAGCCTCGAGGAACAGGCCAAAGGACCGCTGATCAATCCGGTCGAGATGGGCAACCCGGATCATGCGGCCGTGGCCCTTCGCCTGAAGGGCATTCCCGGCTACGCCCCGCTGTTCGAGCAGGCGTTCAACACATCCGAAATCACCATCGACCGAATCGCTCAGGCGATCGCCGCGTATGAACGGATCCTGATCACACCGGACAGCGCATTGGACCGCTACCTCAAAGGCGATCAGCAAGCCTTGACACCCGCCCAGGTCCGGGGGATGGCCGCCTTTCAGGAGTCAGGTTGTGTTGCCTGTCACAGCGGCCCCAACTTCGCCGGCCCGCCACTACCAGCAGGTCAAGGGTTCTATCAGAATTTCCCGATGTACCCCGGAAGCGCCTATGACGCCCGCTATCGGCTCGTGGAAGATCTCGGTCGCTACCAGGCAACCAAACAAGAAACTGACAAGCATTTCTTCCGGGTGCCGAGCCTGCGCAATGTGGCGCTGACAGCGCCTTATTTTCATAACGGCTCGGTTCAGACGCTGGACGAGGCCGTGCGTGTCATGGCCAAGACCCAGTTGAACCAGGAACTCGATGCGGCGAAGGTCAAGGACATCGTGGCCTTCCTCGACGCGCTCACCGGTCGATTTCCGCGCCAGGAGATGCCGCAGCTGCCGCCTACACCCGGTAGAACCGCTTACTCTCCATGATCCCCCTGGCGGGTGCAGTCATTCGCTTCACCCGCCTCCCCCAATTTCCCTTCGGCGATTCGGCTCCCGCCCCAAGCCCTCCGACGCCATCTACCCCTGCCGCGACAGCCGCAGCAGGCGATCGAGGTGGCGTTTGCTGCCCCAGGCGCCGATGGCGATGCAGGCGAAGCCCGCGAGGCGGGCGAGGACGACTTCGGGCAGGGCGTTGCCGTCGGGCGGCCAGAAGGTGCCGCTGGGGCCGGCGGGCAGGGGCTGGAGGCTGCGGTAGAAGGCCAGCGCGAGTAGGCCGATGCCCAGAACCCACCATTTGCGGCGGTGGCGCTCGACGGCGCCGGGTGCGGGATCGGACTGCGGGGAGGAGGACGATTCGGACATGGGGTCACCGATCCTCGGGGCGATGGTTGCCGCCCCGAAGATCGGCACCCGCGGGCTCATTTCCCGTGGTGATGGGCGGCGTGGACGGCCTGGAAGGCGGCTTCGAAATCCAGCACCTTGCCACCGAAGCCCTTGGCGAAGCGCTCGGCTTCGTCTTTCTTGGCGAAGGCCAGGAAAGACGGCTCGCAGCAGGCGGTGAAGCTCGATCCACGGACATAATAGGCAGCGCGGGCGTCGATTTCATCCCCGCGCAGGAAGTCCAAGGTCTTGGCCTTCACGTCCTTGGGGGCATCTTTCAGCATGGCCAGCCCGCAACCAGCGCAGCCAAAGCGTTCTTCCTTGCCGCCCGGCTGTACGAGCACGAAGCCCACATGCGCGTTGGTCATTTCCTTGCCGCACATGCCGCAAGTCGCCGGTTCGTCAGCCCCCTGCGCCGCCAGCGCCATACCCGGCACGCCGGTCGCCAGACCGAATGCCAACGCCAGTCCCATGATCCAGTGCCTGATTCGCATCGATGGTCTCCTCGTGATGGTCCAAGATCCGGTTTCAGGGTCAGTGTGCGCGGGGCGGCGCAGCGGGAGCTTGATCGGTGTCAAGAAGCGCCGCAACCGGGCGCATCGCTTTGGCCAGCAGCGCGCAGGTGCCATAGACGACGAGACCGGCGAACAGGACGTCGCTGAGGAAGTGCCCACCCGCGGCCATGCGCCAGAAACCGACGATGCCGCCCGCCGCGATCCCAGCAAGTAGCCATGCGCGCCGGCGGCGCGGATCGACGAAGGCCCCGGCCATGAGGAAAAAGCCCAGCGCCGCGTCGCCGCTGACGAAGCCGCAGTTGCGGTCGCATTCCTGCGCGGGCGCGAGCGGCGGCGTGTAGCGCTGCGGCCCGCCGAAGGCCTCCACATAGCTCGGTCGCGCGCGGCCCCAGTGTTCCTTCATGCCGAGATTGACGATGAGGCCGGGTCCGATGAGCAGCGCCAGCAGCAGATACCCCCAGCCGCGCCGGGGCAATCCCCGCCACCGGCGGCACGCGCGGGCGCGCAGAAGCCCGATGAGAAAGACCAGCGCGGCGCCGGCCCCAATGATGCGGACGATCCGCTTCTGCCACAGGCTGATGGGCAGGTCGGTCCACCAGAACTCGCGCGGGGCCAGATAGAACTGGCGCGCCGTCCACAGATCGAGCGCGGGCCAGCGCCAGAACAGGACGCCCAGGATAAGGCCGAGACACAGGGCGGGAAGGACTGGCGGCGGTCGGTTCATCGGGCATCGCTCCGGGTGGGGTAGCCGGTAAAGCCCTGCAGGCGATACAGGGCGTGGATGCGCGCCCGGCCGCCTTGCGGCTGCAGCGCTCCGCCCAGGGATTCGACTTGGGCGAAGTGGGGCAGGATGGTGGCGGCCTGCGCGGGCGAGCCGATCAGCAGCCACGCAGGACAGTTGGCGCGAGCCAGATCGGCCGTGAGATCGAAGTGATCGCGAATCGGTCCGGGCGGATGCCACTTGACGATGGGCGCGGGCCGCGGCGGGGCGTAGTAGGCCATGGCGGCAGCGGTGGCGCGATCCGCCACCAGCAGGCAATCGGCGGGATAGCGCTGGCTCCACGGCGCGATCTGGCGCCCCAGCGCCTCCCAGCCGCGCAGGCGCTTGAACGGGTCGGCTTGCCCTGGAAAACGCGCGTGGTCGTCGCCCCAGCGCAGGACGGCGCCGGCCAGCGCCAGCCCCAACAGCACGTTCAGCGCCAAAGCCCAGCGCAGCGCCGGCCGCCACCGGCAGGTGAGCAAGCCCCGCGCCGCCAGGATCGCCCCGGCCACGTAGGCGCTCGCCGCCCAGTTGGCGTTGGCGCCGGCGATCGCGGCCAGCATCAGGTAGAAGACCAGCACCGGCGCGGTGAACCAGAGCAGCACGCGAACGCGGGAATCGGCGGGCGGCCGCAGCGCCATGAGGAGGCCCAGGAACACGCCCGGCCCCAGCAGCGCAGCCTGGCTGGCGACAAAGGCGAGCAGGGCGCCCGGATGCGGGCCCGCGCCGCCCAGCTCGGCGTCCGCGCCGGTGTGCCGGTAGCTGACGAAATGATGGACGGCGTTCCAGACCAGATTGGGCGCATAGCAGGCGCCCGCGACGAACAGGGCCAGCGCCGCGCCGCGCCGGGACGTGCGGCCGCCGCTCAGCGCATGCCCCAGCCAGCCGATGAGGAAAAACGCCATGGCGTACTTGGCGAGCAGGCCCAGCCCGAGGGTGAGTCCCAGCGCCGGCCACCAAAGGCCGCCGCGCCGCTCGGCCTCGATCAGGGCGTAGAACGCCGCGCTCCAGAAAAACAGCAGGGGCGCGTCGGTCGAGATGAGCAGGCTGGAAAAGCTGACGGCCGGCAGGGTGAGGTAGACGATGGCCGCGGTAGCTCCAGTGCGTGCATCGTACAGCGCCCGGCCGGCGAGCAGGACGAAGCCCGCGGTGCCGGCATGCAGCAGCGGCGAGGCGAGGCGCACGGCCCATTCGGCGTCCCCCGCGAGGCCGGCCGTGAGCGCGATCAGCCAGGCGATCAGCGGCGGTTTGGAGAAATAGCCGGCGGCAGGCTGGGTGGACCACAGCCAGTACTGCGCCTCGTCCACGAACAGATCCAGCGGCGAGACCACGAGCAGCGCGATGCGCAGGGCCGTCAGCAGAGCGATGACGCCCAGCGTCAGCGACGCGCCGGTCGAGGCGGAAACGCGCGAGAAGGGGGGTGCTGCGGGTTGCATGAAGCGCTCGTCGAGTCATCGGCCGTTCACATGGGAGCGATAGGCTAGCGGGCTTTCGCGACGATTCCGTGAAGGGTCTCATGGCTGTCCCCACCGGTTCATTCCCGCGCGCCGCTGCGGCCAGGCTGCTGCTGTTGCTGGGCGCGCTGGCGCTGTTCCTGCCCGGCTTTTTCAGCCTGCCGCCGACCGATCGGGACGAATCGCGCTTTGCCCAGGCCAGCCGCCAGATGCTGGAAGACGGCGACTACGTGCACATCCGTTTCCAGGAACAGGCGCGTCTGAACAAGCCGGCCGGCATCTACTGGCTGCAGGCCGGCGCGGCGCGACTGGCCGGCACGGGTTGGGACAACCCCATCTGGCCGTTTCGCCTGCCGTCCCTGTTCGGGGCGCTGGCTGCCGTGGCCTTGACGGCGCGCTTGGGTGAACGGCTGGGCGCGCCGGGCACGGGCTGGCGCGCCGGCGCGCTGCTCGCGCTCACCGTGTTGGTGGGGGTCGAAGCCCGGCTGGCCAAGACCGATGCCGTCCTGCTGGCGCTGGTGGTGGCGGCGCAGGCAGCGCTCTGGGCGTTCTACTGGGCCCATCGGGCACATCGGCCCGTTCCCCCGCTCGCGGTGCATGGATTCTGGCTGGCGCAGGCGGCGGCGCTCTTGGTCAAGGGCCCGATCGCCCTGCTGGCGTCGTTGCTGACCGTGCTCGCCCTCGCGCTGGCCGACCGCGATGCGCGGCTGTGGCGCGCGCTGCGGCCGGGCTGGGGACTGTTCTGGTTTGCGCTGCTGGTGGCGCCGTGGCTGTGGGCCATCACCCGGGCGAGCGACGGCGCTTTCTGGCATGACGCTGTGGCGCGCGATCTGCTCGCCAAGGCGGCGCGCGGACAGGAGTCCCATGGCGCGCCGCCGGGCACGCATCTGCTGCTGACGCCGCTGACGCTCTGGCCCGCCGTGCTGCTGCTGGTGCCGGGTGTGGTGGCGTGCTGGCGCGCGCGCGCCGAGCCCGCCGCGCGGTTTCTGCTGGCCTGGGCGGTGCCCTTCTGGCTGCTGTTCGAGCTGATCCCCACCAAGCTGCCGCACTACATCCTGCCGGCCGTGCCGGCCTTGTGCCTGATGGCGGGCAAGCTGCGCGCGGCTCCGCAGGCGGTCGCGCCGGCCTGGAGCCGCTGGCTCGGCGGCGCGCTGTGGGCGCTCGGTGCGTTGGTCCTGTCGGGCCTGACGATTGGGCTGCCGCGCGCGGCGGATGAGCCGCCCGGCGGATTTGCCCTTGTGGCCGCCGCGACGGTGTTGGGCGCGGCGGCGCTGCTGGCGCGGGGGCGCCCCCGACCGGCGCTTGCGCTGTCCGGCCTCCTGCCCGCGGGACTGGTGCTGGGGCTCATGCTGCCGCGGCTCGACGCGCTCTGGCCCAGCCGCGAAGTGGCGCGGCAGCTGGAGGCGCAGGGCATCACGGCGCCGCTCATCGCCGCCGGCTATACCGAGCCCAGTCTCGTTTTCTGGACGGGCCGCGCGACGACGCTGCTGAGTGACGGCGATGCGGCGGCCCGGCGGCTCCTGCGCGAATCGGAGCGGCCGGTGCTGGTGGATGAGCGGCGGGAAGCGGCGTTTCTGGCGGCGCTGGCCGTCGCGGACGCGGGCGCCGAGCCGCTGGCGCGCATCGCCGCGCGCGATCTCAACGGCGGCGGTCCGCTGCGCTTGACGCTCTACCACCTGGCCGGGGCGGCGCGATGAGTCGCGGCCGGGGCGACGGGGCGAATCGCGTCCTGCCGGGTCCGGCCCGCTACGGCGCGCTGCTCCTCGGCGGGGCCCTCGCCACGACGCTCTGCGTCCTCTGGATCGATCGTCCGCTGGCCTGGATGTTTCGCCGCCGGACGTTTGTTTTCGATGGGCTGGCCTCCTGGATCACGCACGCGGGCGACTCGCTCTGGGTGTTGTCCGCGGCGGCGCTGATCGGCGTGCTGGCCCTGCTGGCGCAGCGCCTGGTCGATGCGCCGGCCATGCGGGTCCACGCGCAGCGGATCGGTTTGGCGTGCGCCTTCGTCTTTCTCAGCGTCGCGACTTCCGGCGTGCTGGTGAACGGCCTCAAGTACGTCTTCGGGCGGGCGCGGTTCAACGCATTGATGTTGCGGGGCGAATACGGGTTTTATTTCTTCGAAGGTGGCTACGATTTCAGCTCCTTCCCCTCGGGCCATGCCAACACGGCGCTGGCCGTCAGCGTCGCACTGGCCTGCCTGTGGCCGCGCGGGCGCCGGCTGTTCCTGCTCGCCGGCGTGCTGCTGGCGTCCAGCCGGGTGGTGCTGACGGCGCATTACCTGAGCGACGCCGTGGCGGGAGGCGCGCTCGGGTGGTGGACCACCCGGCTGTGGTGGCGCGCCTTCACGCGGCGCCATCCGCTCCTGCGATCGGCCGGCTCGGTCGGCGGTCGGGCGGACGCCGATCAGTGCGTGGCGGAGGACGGCGGCGGCGCGTCGTCGGCGAGGAGCTGGCCCACGTCGACGGCATCGAAGCGGTAATCGCGTCCGCAGAACTCGCAGGTGACCGAGACCTTGCCCTGTTCGCGCAGGATGTCGTGCAGTTCCTCGCTGCCCAGTTGACGGAGCATGGCAGCCACGCCTTCGCGGGAGCAGCGGCAGCGGAAGCTGACCGGCGCCGGCTCGAACAGCCGCACGTTCTCCTCGGCGAACAGCCGGCGCAGCAGCGTCTCGGCCGGCCATTGCTGCAGCTCAGCCGCGCCCAGGGTGTCGAACAACTGGTTGCAGCGGTTCCAGGCGTCGGGATCGGCGCTCTCGCCCGGCATGCGCTGCAGCAGCAGCCCGGTGACGGTGTGCTCGGTTAACGCAAAGCGCAGCCGCGCCGGGAGCTGCTCGGACTGGGCGAAATAGTGCTCGAGGGCGCCCGCGAGATCCTCCCCGGCCAGCGGGACGACGCCTTGATAGCGCTCATGGGGTTTCCGACCCTCCAGCGCCAGCAGCAGCCGGCCGTGCGCGCCGAAACCGATCTCATCGCTTAGCAGGCTTTCGTCGTAGCGGGCCGTGGCGCGCAGGTGCAGCCGGTGGTCGCACTGCGCCAGCACGAGGCGCAGCGGACCGTCGGTTTCGATCTGCAGATTCAGCCGTCCCTCGAACTTCAGTCCCGCCGTGAGCAGGGCGCTGGCCGCCATGGCCTCGCCGAGCAGGCGCCGCACCGGGGGCGGATCGATGCGGCGCGATTGCGCTTCCTGCCAGGTGGCTTCCAGGCGCACCCATTGCCCGCGGATCGGGAAATCCTCGAACAGGAAGCGGTACAGACGGTCGCCGTCACTCATTTCAGCCATCCAGCTTGCGGCGCAGGAGCTCGTTGAGCTGGGCGGGGTTGGCCTTGCCGCCCGTGGCCTTCATCGCCTGACCGACGAAAAAGCCGAACAGCTTGTCCTTGCCCGCGCGGTACTGGTCGCGCTGGGCCGGGTTGTCGGCGATGATCTGGTCGATGATGGCTTCCAGCGCGCCGCTGTCGGTGATCTGCCGCAGGCCCAGCCGGTCGATGACGGCGTCGGCGTCACCGCCCTCGTTCCAGAGCACCTCGAACACCTGCTTGGCGATCTTGCCCGAGATGGTCTCGTCGCTGATGCGCACCAGCAACCCGGCCAGTTGCGCGGCGCCGACCCGGCTCTGCGCGATGTCGAGGTTGGCCTCGTTGAGCCGCGCGGCCAGTTCGCCCATGACCCAGTTCGCGGCGAGCTTGGCATCGCTTGGGGCCTGCGCCACGACGGCTTCGTAGTAATCGGCCACCTCGCGCGTGCTGGTGAGCACGCCGGCGTCGTAATCGGGCAGGCCATAGTCGGCGGCGAAGCGGGCGCGCTTGGCGTCGGGGAGCTCGGGCAGGGTGGCGCGCACGGCATCGACGAAGGCCGGCTCGATCACCAGCGGCAACAGGTCCGGGTCGGGGAAGTAGCGGTAATCGTTGGCTTCCTCCTTGCTGCGCATCGAGCGGGTCTGATCCTTGACCGAGTCATACAGGCGCGTTTCCTGCACCACCGCGCCGCCGCTTTCGATCAGATCGATCTGGCGCTCGACTTCGTGGTTGATGGCCCGCTCCACGAAACGGAAGGAATTGAGATTCTTGATCTCGCAGCGCGTGCCGAGGCGCTCCGCGCCGCGCCGGCGCACCGAGACGTTGGCGTCGCAGCGGAACGAGCCTTCCTGCATGTTGCCGTCGCAGATCTCCAGATAGCGCACCAGGGCGTGCAGCTTCTTCATGTAGGCCACGGCTTCCTTCGCCGAGCGCAGGTCGGGTTCGGAGACGATCTCGAGCAGCGGCGTGCCGGCGCGGTTCAGATCGATGCCCGAGAGCCCGTGGAAATCCTCGTGCAGGCTCTTGCCGGCGTCTTCTTCCAGATGGGCGCGGGTGATGCCGATGCGCTTGCGTTCGCCGTTTTCCAGATCGATGTCCAAGTGCCCCTGGCCCACCACGGGCAGCTCGAACTGGCTGATCTGGTAGCCCTTCGGCAGATCGGGGTAGAAGTAGTTCTTGCGCGCGAACACCGAGCGCGGCGCGATGTGGGCCTGCACGGCAAGGCCGAATTTCACCGCCATGCGTACCGCCGCCTCGTTGAGCACGGGCAGCGTTCCCGGATAGCCCAGGTCGATGACGCTGGCCTGGGTGTTGGGCGCCGCGCCATAGCGCGTGGCGGCGCCGGAAAAGATCTTGCTGCGGGTGGCGAGCTGGGCGTGGATTTCCAGCCCGATCACGACTTCCCATTCCATTGCAGGTGTCCTCGAAGGGTGCGGGCCGATGTCAGGCGAAAGCGGTCGGACGGCGGCGGTGCCAGTCGGTTTCCCGCTGGAACTGATGCGCCATGTTGAGCAACCGGCCTTCCTCGAAGTGCGGCCCGATGAGCTGCAGACCCACCGGCAGGTTCTCGACGAAGCCGGCCGGCAGCGACAGGCCCGGCAGACCGGCGAGATTCACCGCGATGGTGTTGATGTCCGACAGATACATCTTGACCGGATCGTCCGTCTTCTCGCCCAGCCGGAAGGCCACCTCGGGCGCTGTGGGGCCGGCCAGCACGTCGACGGTCTCGAACACGCGGCGAAAATCCTCGGTGATCAGGCGCCGGCAGCGCTGGGCCTTGAGGTAGTAGGCGTCGTAGTAGCCGGCCGAGAGGACGTAGGTGCCGATCATGATGCGGCGCTTGACCTCGTCGCCGAAGCCCTCCCCACGGCTGCGCTTGTAGAGATCCTCCAGGTTCACGGGGTTCTCGCAGCGATGGCCGTAGCGCACGCCGTCGAAGCGCGAGAGGTTGGAAGAGGCCTCGGCCGGCGCCAGCGTGTAGTAGGTCGGCACCGAGAGCCCGAGGTTCGGCAGGTGTACAGGATGCAGGGTCGCGCCGAGGGTCTCGAACACCTTGAGCGCCGCCTCGACGGCCTCACCCACCGCCGGGTCGAGACCGGCGCCGAAGAACTCGGCCGGGATGCCGATGCGCAGGCCGGTGAGCGGGTGATTCAGGCTGCCCGCGTAGTGCGGCACGGGCCGGTCCACGCTGGTGGAGTCGCGCGGATCGAAGCCGGCCATGGCCTCCAGCAGCAGGGCGCAGTCCTGCGCGTCGCGCCCGAACACGCCGGCCTGATCGAGGCTGGAGGCAAAGGCGATCATGCCGTAGCGCGACACCCGGCCGTAGGTGGGCTTGAGGCCGGTGATGCCGCACAGCGCGGCCGGCTGGCGGATCGAGCCGCCGGTGTCCGAGCCGGTGGCGAGCGGCGCCAGACGCGCGGCCACGGCGGCGGCCGAGCCGCCGGAGGAGCCGCCCGGCACCCGCGCCGGATCCCAGGGATTGCGCACCGGGCCGAAATAGCTGGTCTCGTTGGACGAGCCCATGGCGAACTCGTCCATGTTGGCCTTGCCCAGGGTGACGAGGCCCGCCGCCGCGCAGCGCGCAACGATGGTGGCGTCGAAGGGCGGCACGAACTCGCCCAGCATGCGCGAGCCACAGGTGGTGCGCTGGCCGGCCGTGAGGAAGATGTCCTTGTGGATCATGGGCACGCCGGTCAAGGGCCCTGCGTCGCTGCGACGGCGGCGCGCGTCGGCCTCGCGCGCCTGCGCCAGCGCGCGTTCCGGCTCGACGGTGACGAGGCTGTTGAGCTCGCCATCGAACTGCGCGATGCGCTCCAGAAACACCTCGGTCAGCTCTTCGCTGGTGCATTGCCCTTGGGCCAGGGCCTCGGCCATTTCGGCGACGGACAGACTGTGCATGCAAACTCCCGGCGGGGCGTGCGTGGTTTATTCGATGACCTTGGGAACCAGAAACAGGCCGTTCTCGGCGGCCGGCGCCTGCGCCAGACAGGCCTCCCGCACGTCGGTTTCGGTGACCTCGTCGGGCCGCAACCGTTGTGCCAGATCCGAGGGATGCGCCATCTCGGCGACACCCGTGGTATCCGCGGCGTTGATCTCGGCCAAAAGATCGAGGCAGCGCGACAGCGTCAGGGCGTGGGCTTCGAGTTCGGGCTCACTGACGGCCAGGCGCGCCAGATGCGCGATGCCCCGGACGGTATCGATGTTCAGCGACATGTGCGGTTCTCCAACGGGCGGGCGCGAGAGCCTGGGATGCCGTCGCGGTGCGCCGCAGTGTACACGCAAGCGCGCCCGGCAGGCCCCCGGCCTTGCTCCGGTCATGCGGCGTTGCTAGAGTCTGGCAGTTTAACAGCTTGCGATCCGCCCATTCGCCGCACAGGACCAAGAGACCTCCATGCTGAAATTCAAAGGGCTTCGGGGATTTTTCTCCAATGACCTGTCCATCGACCTCGGCACCGCCAACACCTTGATCTACGCCCGGGGCAGCGGCATCGTGCTCGACGAACCCTCGGTCGTGGCGATCCGTGACGACGGCAACGGGCGCGGCAAGACCATCGAGGCGGTGGGCGCCGCGGCCAAGGCCATGGTGGGTCGCACGCCCGGCCACATCACCGCCATCCGGCCGCTCAAGGACGGGGTGATCGCCGACTTCACCGCGACCGAGAAGATGCTCCAGCACTTCATCCGCAAGGTCCACGATTCGCCCTACTTTCGTCCCAGTCCGCGTGTGCTGATCTGCGTGCCCTATGGCGCGACCCAGGTCGAGCGCCGCGCGATCAAGGAATCGGCAGCCGGCGCCGGCGCCCGGCGGGTGTACCTCATCGAAGAGCCCGTGGCTGCCGCCATGGGCGCGGGCATTCCGGTGCACGAGGCACGCGGCTCCATGGTGCTGGACGTGGGCGGGGGCACCTCCGAGGTGGCCGTGATGTCGCTCAACGGCATCGTCTATGCGGCTTCGGCGCGGGTCGGCGGGGACAAGTTCGACGACGCCATCGTCAACTACGTGCGCCGCAACTACGGCATCCTGATCGGCGAGACCACGGCCGAGCGCATCAAACGCGAGATCGGTTCGGCCTTCCCCGCCAAGGAGATGCGCGAGATCGAAGTCAAGGGGCGCCATCTGTCCGAAGGCGTGCCGCGCAGCTTCACGCTGAACAGCAACGAAATCCTCGAGTCCCTGCAGGAACCGCTGAGCGTCATCGTGCGCGCGGTCAAGACGGCGCTGGAACAGACCCCGCCGGAGCTGGCCTCCGATGTCGCCGAACGCGGCATCGTGCTCACCGGCGGCGGCAGCCTGTTGCGCGATCTGGACCGGTTGCTGATGGAAGAGACGGGCATTCCCGTGGTGCTGGCCGACGAACCGCTCACCTGCGTGGCGCACGGCGGCGGGCGGGTGCTGGAACTCGTGGATCAGCACGGCGTCGACCTGTTCTCGCTGGACTGAGCCGCTCGTCGCGGCCGGACGCGATGCCGCCCGGGGGGCAAGGCCATCAAACCGCTGTTCCTCAAGACCCGTGCGCTGCATCTGCGCCTCGTCCTGTTCGTGCTCGCCGCGATCGCCCTGATGATCTATGACTCGGGGCAGTCGACGCGGCTGCGGCTGTTCCTCGGCACCGTGGTCTACCCCGTCCAGCTTGCGGTCGATCTGCCGGTGCGACTCGGCCGCGAAGCACTGGAAAGCGTCGGCAGTCGCCGCAACCTGCTCTCCGAGAACGAAAGCCTGCGTACCCGACAGGTGTTGCTCGAGGCGCAGATCCAGAAGCTGGCCGTGCTGCAGGCGGAAAACGCCCGCCTGCGCGAATTGCTGCAGTCCTCGAGCCGACTCGACGATCGCCTGTCGATCGCCGAGATCATGGGCATGGACCTCGACCCCTACCGCCAGCGCATCACCCTCAATCGGGGCTTGCTGCATCAGGTCCACGTCGGTCAGCCCATCATCGACGCCCACGGCGTGATGGGTCAGATCACGCAGGTCAATCTCAACACGTCGATGGCCTTGCTCATCACCGACGCCAACCATTCGCTGCCGGTCGAAGTGAATCGCAACGGCCTGCGGACCGTGGCGCAGGGCACGGGCGAAAGCCGCTGGCTGACGCTGCCGTATCTGCCGCGCAATGCCGACATCCGGGAGGGGGATCTCCTGATCACCTCGGGTCTGGGCGGACGATTCCCGCGCGGCTATCCAGTCGCGACGGTCCGCACGATCGACCGTCAGGGACAGGGCCGGTTCGCGCAGGTCCGCGCGGAGGTGACGGCGCAGGTGGACCGCAGTCGCGAGGTGCTGCTGATCTGGGATCACCCGCCCCTGGACAGTCCGCCGCCGCAGCCTCAACCGCCCCAGGACGAGGCCCCCTGATGCTGACCCGCCTCGGCGTGCTCGGCGCCTGTTTCTTCCTGGCACTGACGCTGACCTTCATTCCGTTGCCGCTCTGGGCGGCGCCGTGGCGTCCGGACTGGGTGGCCCTGGTGGTGATCTACTGGATCATGGCGTTGCCGGAACGAGTCGGTCTCGCGACGGCCTGGAGCCTGGGTCTGCTGGTGGACGCGATCAGCGGTGGGGTACTGGGCGTTCAGGCCCTGGGTCTGACGCTGACTGCCTATGTGGTGGCCCGTTTTCATCTGCAACTCCGCGCCTTCCCGGTGTGGCAGCAGAGTCTGGCGCTCGTCCCCATCCTGGCGCTGGCGGCATTCCCCGGCTTCTGGCTGGCCGGCATGGGCAATCGCGGCGATCCCCTGTTTCCCTGGCCCGGGATCCTCACCAGCGCGCTGATCTGGCCATGGATGTTTGCCGTGCTCCGGGACGTGCGGCGCCGCTTCGTGATCGGGTGATGGCCGTGCGCCATCGCATGCGCCGGAATCCGCAGGTTCGGTTGCACAATCCGGAACTCGAGCGGCGGCTCATCCGCAGCCGCATCCTGCTGGCCGCCATCGTCGCATCCGGCTTGCTGCTCGGCATGGGTGTGCGTCTGTATGAACTGCAGGTCCATTCTCATGCCCATTTCGCGACCCTCTCGCAGGGCAATCGGGTACGGCTGCAACCCCTGCCGCCGCCGCGGGGGCTCATCTACGACCGTCGGGGCATTTTGCTGGCCGAGAACCTGCCGTCGTTCCGGCTGGACATCGTGCCAGAGGATGTGCCCGATCTGCCCCAGACGCTGGAGCGCCTGTCCCGGCTCGTGGACATCACGCCGCGCGATCGCGAGCGCTTCGAGCGAGAACGACGGCGTCGCCGACCGTTCGATGCCGTTCCCCTGCGGCACCGCCTGACCGATGAGGAAGTGGCGCGGCTGGCCATCGACCGGATTCATTTCCCCGGCGTGGACATCCGGGCCGATCTCACGCGCCATTACCCCTTCGGCGCCAGCACGGCGCATGTGATCGGCTATACGGGCGCCGTGGACGAGCGCGACCTGCGCGACGTCCCGGAAGGTACCTATGCCGGGCTGACGGAAGCGGGACGCAGCGGCGTCGAGCGGTCCTATGAAGCGGAGTTGCGCGGCGTGACCGGTTACGAGCAAGTCGAGGTCAATGCCCAGGGACGGACCGTCCGGGTGCTCGAGAGTCGCCCGTCCGTGGCCGGCCAGAATCTGTTCCTGAGCCTCGACATCCGCTTGCAGCAGGCGGCCGAGGCAGCGCTGGCCGGACGGCGCGGCGCGATCGTCGCCATCGCCCCGGACAGCGGCGAGATTCTCGCGCTGGTCAGTCAGCCCGCCTACGACGCCAACCTGTTTATCGGCGGCATTTCAGGGGAGAACTATCAGGTGCTCAGCAAGGATCCGGGCCGACCGCTGTTCAACCGCAGCATCCTGGGCCAGTATCCGCCCGGCTCGACGGTCAAGCCCATGCTGGGCGTCGCCGATCTGGCCAGTGGGCAACCGCTGGGCGCCGGTGGCGTCTATTGCGCCGGATTCGTGAAGCTGCCCAATCAGGAGCGGCGCTATCGCGACTGGAAACGCAGCGGGCACGGCCATACCGACCTGCGCCGGGCCATCGCCGAATCCTGCGACGTGTACTTCTACCAGTTGTCGCTGGAGTTGGGCATCGACCGGATCCACGACACCCTGGTGGCTTTCGGCCTGGGCCATCAGACGGGGGTCGACCTGCCGGGCGAACGCGGCGGGCTGGTGCCTTCCAAGGCCTGGAAGCAGCGGGTGCGCAAGCAACCGTGGTACATCGGCGAAACGCTGGTGAACGCCATCGGTCAAGGCTACAACCTCGCCACCCCGCTGCAGCTCGCGCAGGCCGCGGCCACGCTGGCGCGGCGCGGGCAGGTGCTCCAGCCGCGCATCGTCAGGGCGCGTGAGGATGTCGTGAGCGGTCGCTACGTCCCGTTGACGCCGGTGCCCGGTACCACGGTCCCGTTTGGCACGCCGGGGCAATGGGAAACGGTGGTCAACGCCATGCATGATGTCGTGCAGACGCCCGGCGGCACGGCGTTCGGGAGCGGCCGCGGCGCCCCGTACGCCTATGCCGGCAAGACGGGGACGGCGCAGGTGTTCGGACTGGGTAGCGAGGAGGAATACGTGGAGGAAAACGTCGCCGCGCATCTGCGCGACCATGCGCTGTTCATCGGATTTGCGCCGCAGCAGGACCCGGCCATCGCCATCGCCGTCGTCGTGGAGCACGGCGGCAGCGGCGGCCATACGGCTGCCCCCATCGCCCGGCAAGTGCTCGATGCCTATCTGGTGCCCGAGGAGCCAACGCCATGAACCGCGTGCTGTACGACTCCGGAGGCGGTTTGCGCACGCCGCTGCGCGACTGGCCGACCTGGTTGCATCTGGACCTGCCGCTGCTGGCGTTGCTGGGGGCCTTGTCGGGGGTAGGGCTCGTGATCCTGTACAGCGCCGGCGGCGCGGAGATGGATCTGCTGGTGCGGCAACTGATCCGTCTGGGGCTCGCGTTCGCGGTGATGTTCGCCGTGGCGCAGGTGCCCAGCGACTGGATGTACCGGCTGGCGCCCGTTCTGTACGGCGTCAGTCTGGTGCTCCTGATTCTCGTCATGCTGCTCGGAGACATCGGCAAGGGCGCACAGCGCTGGTTGGATCTGGGCGTGATCCGCTTCCAGCCTTCCGAACTGATGAAGCTGGCCATGCCGCTCATGATCGCCCGTTACCTGCAGGATCGCGGCATCCCGCCCCAGCGCTGGGACGTGCCGATCGTGCTTGCGCTGATCGGTGGCCCTGTCCTGCTGATCGCCGAGCAGCCGGATCTGGGCACCGCCGTGCTGGTGATGACGGCCGGGGTGGCGGTGCTGTTCCTGGGCGGGCTGGGCTGGCGCTGGATCATGGCGTTGTCGGCCGCGCTCGGGGCCGCCCTGCCGCTGGTCTGGGCCTTGATGCACGATTATCAGCGTCAGCGTGTGTGGACCCTGCTTGATCCGGAAGCCGATCCCTTGGGCACCGGTTATCACATCATCCAATCCAAGATCGCATTGGGCTCGGGCGGGCTGTTCGGCAAGGGCTGGCTCAACGGCAGTCAGGCGCATCTGCAGTTTCTGCCCGAAGGCACCACGGATTTCATTTTTGCGGTGTACGGCGAGGAATTCGGGCTGATCGGCCTCTTGCTGCTGCTGGGCATCTATTTCGCCGTCACGGTGCGCGGCCTGCAGATTGCCGGCAACGGCCAGAACGGCTTCGAGCGATTGCTCGCCGCCAGTCTGAGTTTCACCTTTCTGTTCTACGTGCTCGTCAACACCGGCATGGTCAGCGGCATCCTGCCCGTGGTCGGTGTGCCGCTGCCGCTGATCAGCTACGGCGGGACCTCGATGGTGACCCTGCTGGCGGGCTTCGGTATGCTCATGTCGATACAGACCCACACGAAGATGCTCGCGCCATGAATCGTTTGTCTGGTCTTGCCTTGGCCGTTTTGCTGGGCGCCTCTCCTGCCGTCGTATGGGCGGCGCCTCCGGTCGCCGGCGGGCCGGTTGCCGCATCGGACTGGATTGATCCCGAACAGCGTGAAGCACTGGTGCGCCGACTGGTCGATCGCCAGGCCGTTCCGGAGGCAACGGCGCGCGCCTTGCTCGGCGAGGCGGTCTTCCGCCAGGACATCATCGATGCCATCACCCGGCCCTACGAGGCCAAGCCCTGGTACCAATACCGGGCGTTGTTCCTGACATCCGCGCGCATCGACGGCGGGATCGCGTTCTGGCAGGCTCACCGCTCACTGCTGAGCCAAGCCGAAGCCCGGTATGGCGTGCCGGCCGAAATCATCGTCGCCATCATCGGTGTGGAAACCCAGTTCGGGCGCAACCTCGGCCGCTACCGGGTGCTCGACGCCCTGGCGACGCTGGGATTCGGCTATCCCAAGCGCAGCGCCTTTTTCCTCGGTGAACTGGAGCAGTTCCTCACCTTGACCCAGGAGGAGCATCTGGATCCGCGCCAGACGCTGGGGTCCTACGCGGGCGCCATGGGCATGGGGCAGTTCATTCCCAGCAGCTACCGCGCCTATGCGGTCGACTTCGACGGCGATGGGCAGCGCAACCTGTGGCAACCGGCCGACGCCATCGGCAGCGTGGCCAACTATTTCGCCCGCCATGGCTGGGAGCATCATGCCCCGGTGGCCTATCCGGCCGATGCGATCGCGCCGCAGGCGCAGGCTTTGGGCAGCCAGAAACGGGAAACCCCGCACACGGTCGCGTCCCTGCGGCAAACCGGGGTTCGCACCGACGCCGGCCTGCCGGGCGATCTGCCGGCCAACCTCTTGATGCTCGATCAGGAAGCCGGCCCGGAGTACTGGGTCGCCTTGCCCAACTTCTACGTCATCACGCGCTACAACCAGAGCGTGCTCTACGCCATGGCCGTCTTTCAGCTGAGCCAGGAAATTCGCCGTGGCTTCAACGCCCAAACCTGAACCGCGGCATCGCCACGCGCGGCGGCCGGCGCCGCTGGCACGGCCATGGATCGGCCTGTCGTTGCCTCTTTGGCTCGCCGCCTGCGGCCAGCTTCCGCAGGAACCGGTGCGTCACGCGCCGCTGAGCCCGCCGGTGCCGCAGGCCAAGGCGTCCTATCCGGACGCCGTTCCGCGTGTCGAGCCGCGCAGCCGCCTCGGCAATCCGCCCTATTACGTCGTGGACGGGCGCCGCTATGTGGTGCTCGATACGGCGCACGGTTTCCGCGAGCGCGGCATTGCCTCGTGGTACGGACCGGATTTTCATGGCAAATACGCCTCTAATGGCGAACCCTACGACATGCATGCCATGACCGCGGCGCACAAGACGCTGCCGCTGCCGTGCTATGTGCGCGTCACCAATCTGGAAAACGGCCGCAGCGCCATTGTGCGAGTGAACGATCGCGGCCCCTTCGTGGGCACTCGCGTCATCGACCTGTCCTTTGCCGCCGCGACCCGCCTCGGCGTGGTGCAAAAGGGCACGGCGCCTGTCGAAATCGCCGTCGTCGAGCCGGGCGAGGCCGGCGTCGCCGTGGTCGATGCCGGACCGCGCCCGGTCGAGGGCAAGCCGCGCATGTATCTTCAGACCGGCGCTTTTGCCCAGCGCGAAAACGCCGAGCGCATGCGCCAACGGCTGCTGCTGGCCCAGATCGGACCGGTCGACATTCGCAGCGAGCCCTCTGGTGGGCAGGCCATGCACAAGGTGTGGCTCGGGCCGTTCAGCGACGTCGCGGCGCTCGACGCCGCCAGCGAGAAGCTCCAGGGGATCGGCGTCCGCGATCCGAGGCCGACGATCGACTGAGCGGGCAAAGGCGGATTGGCACTGAGCGAGTGCGCCGTTGCTACGACCGGCGCACGATGGCATTTCGTCGACAGGCGCGACGTCATTGCGCCGGGTCGAAGCTCAGTCGGGTCGGGCAGCGGCGTTTCGTTCGTCCGTACCCGTCGGCTCGAGCGTGATGGTCATTGCGGGGAGCGCGACGTGCAGGCGCTGCCGGATTGAGGGCACTTTTTCCGGGAAACTAACCTCCACGCTGAAGCCTGCTGGCGTGATGGCGAGCGTGTCCTTGACATACTCGATCGGCGCTTCACTGACCCAGGACAGGGTTTCGGGGAGCCGGTCTTCAACCACGAAGGCAGGCAGCCCACCATAAGAACTGCTTCCCTTGATGATGGGGTGCGATTTTCCATTGCGTAGATCGACCACGGTGAGTTCCGTCAGATCGCCCGATTCATCACCAAATCCGGCACAGGACGAGGACCACTCATAGACATCGATCGCGGTATTGCACGTCAGGATCATCCAGTCCTGACCGACGAACACGGCATTGGGCCGGCTACGTGGGTGCTTTTTTTCGTGATTTCGAATGATGCAAGCCAACCAATGGATTTGCCCCGGGGCATGAAAGCGAACATCTCTCAGAGTTGTGAAATCTGATGAGAGTTTATGGACCCCACGTAGCTGCGGATCCCGTTTATCTTTTCCGGGTTTGAAGCTGAGTTGATGACGGCACTGAACTGCTTCATGCGATCGGGATGAACGACTAATTTCTGATGCTCAATGATTATGTTGAAGGCTGTGATAGAGCTGCCCGGACCCATGGATTTGTCCATATTGATCTCGAAGCCTGAGCGAGAAATGGCTGCCTCGATATTTTCGCGAATTGATTGTGTTAAGGAATCCTCTAGTGCCGATATGATGATGTCGTCGACATAGACCGTGAGAACGACGTTGCGCATCTCGTGAATCTTTAGGAGGCACGATCCGAGAGCGCTTTCAGAAATACACAACGAAGCCAGAATGGGCGACTGAACGAAGCCGAATGGCAGAACCCATTTTGACGGCTCTATTGGGTTTCGAACAACAGACATCTTGGCCCATTCGCGCGCCTGCTCGTACCCGACCAAAGTTTTCAGGCCGCGAGTGACGCGACTTCTGTTGATGCTTCCGAAACAGTCTTTGATGTCGAGTCTCACGAAGGATGAATTTGACAGATGCTTTTTCAGTGCAGCAATGTGACCTCCTGACCTGAAGTGGTACATGAAGTTCGGCGGTACCCATCGGCTGGAAATTTCCGTTTTAATTTTTGTTCCCACCGCCCGCCCTTCTGGGGATGGAACAAATATCCACCGCCCAGGCTTGACTTCAAATTTTTCGACCCAGAGCGGCGTCATGAGGCATTTCGAGATAGTTAAAAGCCATGTTCAAGAGTGTGTTCGCCAGCCATACCAAAGCGGTGGCTAGTCTCACGCACTCAAGAACTAGGCGGGCTTTATGATCGCTCATAATCCCATCCTCCTTCCGCAAGTCCCGGCATACCTAGCGCATGAGCGCATGGCCTATAACCAACAGTGCGCGACATGAGGAAAGCCCACATGCCGTTGTAAATCGCCTATGGCGACACTGGACGGAGGAGTCGTAAGAGCCGAAGCCACCTACCGCCGGGCCTCTTCACTATCCCACTTCCGGAATCACGGCGCAATTGGGCAGGTGCATGATGAGAAGCGGTTGTTTAGCGACGGGAAAAAGGCGATCGCCCCACCTCTGTGGCGGCCGGCTGAACAGGGCAGCGAATGGCAAATAGTGGCCGTTCAGGCTGCCGCGGGATCGTCCAGCGGGATATGGCAGCGCACGGCGCGATCGGCGCCGAGGGGCCGCAGCGCGGGTGTCTCGGTGCGACAGCGGTCCTGGGCGCGCGGACAGCGCGGATGAAAGGCGCAGCCCGGCGGCGGATCGAGCGGCGAGGGCAGATCGCCGGCCACCGGCACCCGCAGCGGCGCGCCGGGTCGCGGTTCGGGCACGGCGTCGAGCAGGCCGCGGGTGTAGGGGTGCCGGGGCGCGGCGAAGATCGCCGCGGTGGGGCCGGTTTCCACCGTGCGGCCCAGGTACATGACCTGCACGCGGTGGCTGATGTGACGCACCACGGCCAGATCGTGGGCGATGAAGACGAGCCCCAGCCCCTGTTCGGCCTGCAGGTCCTGCAGCAGGTTGACGATCTGGCCTTGAATGGAAACGTCCAGCGCCGAGACCGGCTCATCGCACACGAGCAGCTTGGGACGCAGCATCAGCGCCCGGGCGATGCCGATGCGCTGGCATTGTCCCCCTGAGAACTCGTGCGGATAGCCGTCCAGCGCGGCCGCACTGAGGCCGACGCGTTCCAGCAGCGACAAGGCGCGGGCGCGCACTGCGAGTCGCGTCATGGACGGCTCGTGCACGCGCATCGGCTCGGCGAGGATCTGGCCCACGGTCATGCGCGGGTCGAGGCTGGCGAGCGGATCCTGGAACACCATCTGCGCGTGGCGGCGGTGGGCGCGCAGTGCCCGTGCGGTAAGGCTCGTCAGATCGACCCCAGCAAGCATCACCCGGCCGCGGGTGATGGGCGTGAGGCCCAGCAGGGCGCGGCCGAGGGTGGACTTGCCGCAACCCGACTCGCCCACGATGCCCAGCGTTTCGCCGGTCGTGAGGGTCAGGCTCACGTCCTCCACTGCCCGCAGCGCGCGCGCCCGATGCAAGAGACCGCCGCCGATGCGGTAGTGCACGGCCAGGTCCTGCGCGTCCAGCAGCGCGGCGCTCATGGCGTCTCTCCATCGGCGGGCGGCTGCCAGTGGCAGCGCCGGCCGCGCGCGGTGGACTCCTCGGTCCACGCGGGATGAACGGTCGTGCACACCGCCATGGCATGGCGGCAGCGCGGCGTGAAGGCGCAGCCCGGCGGGCGGGCGCGCGGATCGGGCGGCTGGCCGGCGAGCGTGGCCAGGCGCGCGCCGTGCTGGCGGGCGGGCAGGGACGCGAGCAGCCCCTGCGTGTAGGGATGGCGCGGACGGGCGAGCAGTTCGGCTACCGGGCCCTGCTCGACGCCTTCGCCGGCGTACATGACCAGCATGCGGTCGCAGACGGCGGCCACCACGCCCAGATCATGGGTGATGAGCAGCATGGCCGTGCCCAGATCGCGCCGCAGCGCCGCGAGCAGATCGAGGATCTGGGCCTGGACGGTGACGTCGAGCGCGGTGGTGGGTTCATCGAGGATCAGGATCTCGGGTCGCGGCAGCAGCGCCATGGCGATCATCACCCGCTGGCGCATGCCGCCGGAAAGCTCGTGCGGATACTGATCGAGCCGTCGCCGGGCATCGGTGATGCGCACCGCCTCGAGCATCTGCAACGCCTCGGCGCGCGCCTCGCGGCGCGACCGGCCGCGGTGCAGCGCGAGCGTCTCGGTCATCTGGCGCTCGATGGTGAGGTAGGGATTGAGCGCCGTCATCGGATCCTGGAACACCACGCCGATGCGCGCGCCCCGGATGCGGCGCAGCACGTGTTCGGGCTGGCCGAGCAGCGGCGCGCCGGCGAGTGTCGCCTTGCCCGTGGCGCGGCCGTTGTCCGCGAGCAGGCCGAGCAGGGCCATGGCGCTCTGGGTCTTGCCGGAGCCCGATTCGCCCACCAGCGCCAGCGCCTCGCCGCGCTCGAGCGTGAAGCCGACCTCGCGCACGGCCGCCACCGGCCCGCTGTCGGTCGCAAAGCGCACGGACAGATCGTGCACCGCGAGCAGGGGCGCGGCTTGCGCCGCCGGGACCGCGCTCATCGTTGGCGGCCTGGATGGACGGGTGGCGATCGGGGTCGCATCAGCGATCCTTGGGGTCCAGCGCATCGCGCAGACCGTCGCCGAGAAAGTTGAAACAGAACAGCGTCACGGCCAGGAACAGCCCCGGGAAGATCAGGAGCCAGGGGCCGGCCTCCATCTGCTGGGCGCCGTCGTTGACCAGCGCGCCCCAGCTGGTGAAGGGTTCCTGCACACCCAGACCTAGAAAGCTCAGAAAGGATTCGACCAGGATCACCTGCGGGATGGTCAGCGTGACGTAGACCACCACCACGCCGAGCAGGTTGGGCACGATGTGCTTGGCGATGATGCGCCAGCCGGGCGCGCCGTAGGCCTTGGCGGCGAGGACGAATTCGCGCTCGCGCAGCGATAGCGTCTGGCCGCGCACGATGCGCGCCATGTCCAGCCAGTTCACCGCGCCGACCGCGATGAAGATCAGGAAGATGTTGCGCCCGAAGAACACCATGAGCAGGATCACGAAGAACATGAAGGGCAGCGCGTAGAGGATATCGACCACGCGCATCATGAAGGCGTCGACCCGCCCGCCGACATAGCCCGCGGTCGCGCCCCAGACCACCCCGATCAGCAGGCTCACCAGCGTCGCCGACAGGCCGACCAAGAGCGAGATGCGCCCGCCATGCAGCGTGCGGACCAGCAGATCGCGGCCGAGAAAATCGGTGCCGAACCAGTGCCCGCCGGCGAGCGTGGGGGCCAGCAGGATGGCGTCCCAGTCGCTGCTGTCGAAGGCGTTGGGGCTGAGGAGCGGCCCGACGGTCACGGCCACGACGAGCAGGCCGAGCAGCAGCAGGCTGGTCATGGCCGCGCGGTTGCGCCGCAGCCGCCGCAGGGCGTCGCTCCACAGTCCGCGACCCGCCGGTTGGGCCAAGTCCACCTTGGGCACCGCCGCGCTCATGCGCCGTACCTCACGCGCGGGTCGAGCAGGGCGTAGAGCAGGTCCACCAGGAAATTGAAGACGATGATGAGCGCGCCGTAGAACACCACGACGCCCATCACCAGCGTGTAGTCGCGGTTGAGCGCGCCCTGCACGAAATAGCGCCCCAGGCCCGGGATGCCGAAGATTGCCTCGATGACGACCGAGCCCGTGATGACGCCGGCCAGCGCCGGGCCGAGGAAGGAGACGACCGGCAGCAGCGTGGGTTTGAGCGCATGGCGGGTCAGGATCAGCCACACCGGCAGGCCCTTGGCGCGCGCCGTGCGGATGAAGGGGCTCCGCCAGACCTCGATCAGGCTGGCGCGCGTGAGCCTTGCGATGTAGGCCAGCAGCGGCAACGCGAGCGCCGTCACCGGCAGGACCCAAGCGCGCAGGCCGCCGTCGAGCCCGCCGGCCGGCAGCCAGCCCAGATGCACCGCGAACACCAGGATCAACAGCGGCGCCACGACGAAGCCCGGCACCGAGATGCCGGTCATCGCCACCGCCATGGTGACATGGTCGAGCGGGCGGTTCTGGCGCAACGCGGCGAGCATGCCCGCCGGGAGGCCGATGATCAGGGCCACGGCCATGGCGGCGAGGCCCAGGCGCAGGGACACCGGAAAGCCCTGGGCGATCAGCTCGTTCACGGTGTAGTCGGCGTACTTGAAGGACGGCCCCAGGTCGCCGCGGGCCAGATCGCCGAGATAGCGCAGGTATTGCTGCCAGAGCGGCTCATCCAGATGGTATTTGGCGGCGAGGTTGGCCTCGATCTCGGGCGGCAGGTTCTTCTCCGCGTCGAACGGCCCGCCGGGCGCCGCGCGCACCAGGAAGAACGACAGCGTGACCAGCACCAGCAGCGTGGGCCAGGCGCCGAGAAAGCGCCGCAAGGTGTAAGCCAGCATGCTCATGGGGTGCGGGCCGAGCCCGTGCGCTCCTTGGGGTGACGGTGGATGGAGCCGCCCCGCGGTGCGCCGGGCCGATGGCCGATGGTAGCGCGATCGACGCTGCGCTCACAGATGCCGCGGCAGGCCGGGCGGCACGAGCGCCCAAATGCCTTACCATGGACGACTTTGCACGGGGACGGGGCAGGGATGCCGGCAATGGACACGAGGTCAGCAAGCGATGCGCGCGCGGTCGCCGGCAAGGGCCGCGTGCTGTTCGCCAGCCTGGTCGGCACCACCATCGAATTTTTCGACTTCTACATCTACGCCACCGCCGCAGTGCTGGTGTTCCCGGCGCTGTTCTTTCCCTCGCACGATCCGGCCAGCGGCATGCTGCAGTCGCTTGCGACCTTCGCCATCGCCTTCTTCGCGCGCCCGGTCGGCTCGGCCCTGTTCGGCCATTACGGTGATCGCATCGGACGCAAGGCGACGCTGGTGGCGGCGCTGCTGACCATGGGTCTGTCGACGCTCGCCATCGGCCTGTTGCCGACCCATGCTCAGGTCGGTGTCGCCGCGCCGGCGCTGCTGGCGCTGTGCCGCTTCGGTCAGGGGCTGGGCTTGGGCGGCGAATGGGGCGGCGCGGTGCTGCTCGCCACCGAAAACGCCCCGCCGGGCCGGCGCGCGTGGTACGGCATGTTTCCGCAACTGGGCGCGCCAATCGGCTTCATCCTCTCCGGCGGGTCGTTCCTGCTGCTCACGCACTCTCTCGATGACGCGGCCTTTCTCGCCTGGGGCTGGCGGGTGCCGTTTCTGGCCAGCAGCGTGCTCGTGGTCGTGGGCCTGTGGGTGCGGCTGAACCTCGAGGAAACGCCGGTCTTCCGGCGGGTGCTCACGGCCGAGGCGCGGGAGCGCGTGCCCATCCTCGCCGTGCTGCGCGACCATCCCGGCGCGCTGCTGCGCGGCACCTTGATCGGGCTGTGCACCTTCGTGCTGTTCTACCTCATGACCGTGTTCACGCTGACCTGGGGCACGACCGCACTGGGCTACGCGCGCGAGCCTTTCCTGTTGATGCAGCTCTTCGGCGTGCTCTTCTTCGGCCTCACCATCCCGCTCTCCGCGCATCTGGCGGACCGGCGCGGCCGTCGCTGGATGATGCTGCTCGCCAATCTGGCGATCGCGCTGTTCGGCCTGACGTTCGCGCCGCTCTTCGGCGCCGGCAGCGATGCGCTCGTGCTGGTGTTCATGGCGCTGGGGCTGGGGCTGATGGGGCTGACTTATGGTCCGCTCGGCACCCTGCTGAGCGAGCAGTTTCCCACCGCCGTGCGCTACACCGGTGCCTCGCTCGCGTTCAACCTCGCCGGCATCTTCGGCGCTTCCCTGGCGCCTTATGTCGCGACCGCGCTGGCCACCCGCTATGGCCTGCACACCGTCGGCTGGTATCTGTCCGGGGCCGCGCTGCTCACCACGCTGGCGGTGCTCTCCACGCGCGAAACGCGGGGCGAGGCGCTGTGAGGCGGGCGCGTCATGCCGCGCGATGGCGACATTGGGCAGCGCGTGTTAGGAATGCGCCATGAACCAGACTGTAACGCCTCACCGTCTTTTCGCCGTACTCAATCCCATGGGCGGCAGCTGCGACCCGACGCGCGTCCGCGCGGCGCTGGAGGAGCACTGCGCCCGGAGCGCGCAGCGGCTCGAGATTTACGAGACCACTGGCGATGCGGATGAGGACGTGCCGGCGCGCGTGCGCGAGGCGGTGGCGGGCGGCGCCGAGCTCGTGGTCGCCATCGGTGGGGACGGTACCGTGTCCGAGGCGGCCCAGGCACTGGCCGGGGGCGAGGTGCCCCTGGCCGTCATTCCGACCGGTACCGCCAACGTATTTGCCCGCGTCATGGGCATTCCGCTGGAGCTGGACGCCGCGTGCGCGCTGCTGTCGGGCTGTCTCGTGCGCACCGTCGACGCCCTGCAGTCGGGGGACCGGCTCTATGTGCTGCATCTGGGCGCGGGGCTGTCCTCGATCATGATCCGCGACACCAACCGCGCGGCGAAGCGCCGCTTCGGCCGGCTGGCGTATGTATGGACCGCCGTGCGTACCTTGATCGGGCTGCAGCCGCATCGCTTCGAGATCGTCGTCGACGGGGCGCGCCACCGCACGCGGGCCAAGCAGGTCTTCATCGCCAACGGTGGGATCTGGGGCATCGACGCCGTGCGCATCGGTCCGGACATCGAGCCCGACGACGGCGTCATCGACCTGTGCATCCTGAGCGGCCGAACCTTTCTCGATTTTGCGGGCATCGGCTGGGATTTCCTGACCGGCCAGCACCATCGCAACCGCAAGGTCCGCTACCTGAAGGCGCGCCGGTCCATCGCGCTCGACAGCCGGCCCGGGCTGCCCGTACAGGGAGACGGCGAGATCGTGGGCCGGACACCGATCGAGATCAGCATCCGGCCGGCGGCCGTGCCCGTCGCCGTGCCGCTCGGCCCCGTGGACGACTGACGGGCCCCGCGCTCAGAGCGGCGGCGAGGCCAGTTGGAGGCGCGGTGGATCGTCCATGGCCTCGATGAAGCGTTCCGGGCCGGTCGCGCCGACAGTCACGGGGAACCAGAGAATGGCCGTCAGGTCGATGTCGAGCTTGCCTACCGGGATCTTGGTGACCTGAAAGCCGAAGCGCGGCAGGGAATCGGGGAAGCTTTCATAGGAATAGGCCTGCTCCGGCTTCTTCGCGTCGACATAGGTGCCGCGCCCTTTGACCGGCCAATCCGGCGGTATGGCGAACTTCATCACCACGTCCCAGCCGCGGCCGCTCTCGAGCCACAGCCAGGTCGCGTCCGGGATGCGGATATTGAGTTGCTTCTCCTCGGCCGTCAGGACGCCATCGACCTTGTGATACTTGCCGCTGGGGTTGACGGCGGACACGAAGCGGCCGCCCGCCAGTTCGTGCGTGTCCAGACCGATGTCGATGATGGGCTTGTTGAGCACCCGCGTCAGGATCTCGCCGCCCGGGATGTGCAGCTTCACCGGCAGGGTGATGCCCTGGTCGTAGACCGTCATGTCGGTCAGCACCCGGAATACCGGGATCCCCGCGATCACGACCCAGATCTTGAGCTTGAGCACCTCGCGCACGGGTCCGTGCTTCACGCCCGCCAGTTCGGCCTGCAGGTTGTTGATGTCGACCTTGATGCGCGGCCAGGGCGTGACCACGCCTGTGGCGATCTCCAGGATCAGCGTGTCGAGCACGCGGTGGTCCGGCGTGGGGCCGGCGTTGGCGCGGAAGTCCTCGAACATGAGGATGTTCCTGGGGTTGTTCTTGAAGTTGAAGTAAGTGGCGTCCAGCGCCCATTTCTTCTGGTCGTATTGCACGTAATCGCTGGGATCGCGGAGGGTCGAGCCTTCGGCCACATAGGCATGACGGGTCTTGCCGTTGTAGGTGAAGCTCAGTTCCTGGACGATGCGGCCGTCGCTCAGGCGGTGCGCCGCCGGGTCGAGTGTTTCGCTCCCGGTGTCGCGGTACATGAATACCAGCTCGTCTTCCCCGTCGAACACGCCCTCGGCGCCGCTCACCTTGCCGGAAATGCCCGGTGCATGGATCCAGCCGTCGACGTCACGCTCGTCGATCTGGAACGGGATCGGCACCAGCTTCCCCGAGCGCACCGCCAGCACGGACAGCGCCTCGATGCGTTTGCCGGCGAGTTGCGGGCTCTGGCTCGCCTTGACCGCGGGTGCATAGACCCAAGCGTAATGATCGAGATCCAGCGCTTGAACCAGCTCGTTCCATTGCGGCGTGCTGAGCCGGAACGACAGCGTGCGGTCCTGCGCCATCAGGCTGGGCTCCGCCTTCATGCGCGTGATGAGCTGATCGAATGCCTCGCCCTTCAGGCTGTCATAGGCCGCGGGCGCCGCGCTCCAGCCCGTGCCGGCCCACGCCAGCAGGACCGCCAGAACCCATCGACGAAAAAACCGATCCGTGTGCTGCATTCCTGTCTCCTCCCGAACTTCTTATGGGCGGCCGCCCTTGGCGGTCGCAGGAGCGATCGCTCCTAGAAGATTCAAGCGCATACACGACGGAACGCAAATTCGGTTCAGATATTTTTATTCTGTCAAGGTATCCTGTCAGGCCGCGGGATGCGCAAAACGCAAGAAATCGGCTAAATGCCGCGGCCGCGACTATCTCGGGCCACGGGCCTATCTCAGACTGAGAAGACCGGTGAGTAATGCCACCAACTCGCCGACGGCGGTGTGGGGCTCACCGTCGTCGTGGGCCGAAAACCTGCTGGCCAGAGCTTGAGCACGCTGCATGGCGGCTTCCAGACGGTCGCGGGTGATCGCGAACGCGCCGCCCGTCCCTTTTGCGTAGCCGGGCATGTGCCGCTTCAGGCGCTGCATCACCTCGTCCCGGTGGATCGGCGCCTGAATGTCCTCGTAGTGCAGCAACAGCCACAGCTCGAAGCTCGGCACCGACGCGATGGCCTTGAAACTCACCGCCTGCCCGTTGTCGTTGCGCAGCCTGCCATCGAGGGATTCAGCGAACTGCAACGCATCGAAATAGGTGCGGTGGTCATCGCGGTCGAACACCGCGTAGACCTGCTCGAAGGCACGCCGCTGAATTTGTCTGCGGCGGTCGCCGTTCTCGAACAGATCCTGCGCGTACCGCACCACCTGTATCGGCTCGGTGCCGCGGTCGCTGGGTTGCACCTCCACGTTTGCAGCGTGCAGGCGGTAGGCGGCGCGAATTTCCCGGAAATAATTCGGCTCGGTCCTGCTGCCTTCCGAGACGATCAGAATGCGGTCGTAGCTGGAGCGCCTGCCCCGCTTGCGTTCTAGCTTTTTGCGCTGACGGACTTCTGGGTGGTTATCGCGCGCCATCAGTGCTTCAGACCCAGCGCGCGGTCCAGAAACGGCACGCCACCGTAGCGTCCCTGCAGGTAGCCGCGCTCCAGCGCCTCGTTCTTGCGCGGGCTGAAGTCGGAGAGTGGCACCAGAGTGGATGCCTGTTCCGCGTCCTTTTCGACGAACCACACCTGATCGCGTCGAAACAGGTCTGGTGCGTCCAGCAGCGAGGTGTCGTGCGTGGTGAAGATGAGATGCGCGCCACCGGTATTCACCTCCGGCCGGTGAAACAACCGCACCAGTTCGCGCACCAGCAGCGTGTGCAGGCTGGTATCCAACTCGTCTATGACCAGCGTCAGCCCTTCGCGCAGGATGTAGAGCACCGGGCCGGCAAGAAACAGCAGGTTGCGGGTGCCGTTGGATTCGTCCGACAGATCGAATACCGCCTTCCCGCGGCCTGTGACGTGATGGAATTTAACTTCGTCCACGGCTTGTTCGCCAATATGCTCTTCCCGCTTGCCTGTCGCGAGGTCGATGTTCAAGGTGTGAACCATCGCCTGCTTGGTCGTGACCTCGATGTCGGCAATGCTGATATCGGCAGCACGCAGGAACTCGCAAATCTCCCGCCGACTGTCGGCCTGCTTGATCATCTGGACTGAGAACTCCCGTGACCACGGCGACTGCTCGTTGATGATTACCAGATGATTGACGAACCAGTCGAATACAGGGCGCAGCGCTTCACTGTTAAGTTGCACTGCCATCGACAGAAACAGGGCATTCGGCCGGGTGGCGCCTTCCCACAGCTGCTTGGCGCCCTTGAGTCCGGGGCCGGACTCGTATACGTCCTTGCCGCTGTCGGCATCGAACCGACGCTCGAACCAGCGCTGCGGCTTAAACGCTTTATAGACCAGCAAGTGCTCACTGACGATGCGCTGCGGGGTCATGGCAAAGCCGTACTGGTAACGCACGCCCTTCAGCAGAAAGGTGACTTCGAACTCGGTCGGCTGGCCGGCCGAGGCGTCATCCAGTCGGAAAGGTTGCACCGCATAGGTCTGCCCCGGCTGCATGACCGTGGCCGACTCCATCACCACGGCGCGCATATAGTGCAGGGCCTTGATGAGGTTCGACTTGCCGCTGGCGTTGGCGCCGTATACCACGGCGCTTCTGAGCAAATACGGCGCGGCCTTCAGGCTCGTGCTCAGGGTGTGAGTGTCGTGTAGCGTTTTGTCTTTGGACGCCACCAGGCTCAGCACCTGCTCGTCACGCAGGCTGCGGAAGTTCTTGACGCGGAACTCGATCAGCATCTTTATTCACCGCGCATAGCTTCAAATAATGTCACTATACGCATTAAATTTTCTAATTTAAAGATTATTATTTTGGATTCTTACAGGCGGTGCGGCGAGCGAGCAGAAAAAATATTCACGCCTGCGGTGAAGGCTTATGCGCTCGGGTTCAGGGTGACGAGGTGTGATGCCCCGCGCGGGGCCGGGGCGGTGCGAGCGGGTGGGGATCAGTCGGCGACGGGCGGCGCGTGGCGTTCGACCTGGCTGACGTCGCGCACGGCGCCGAAGGCGGCGGAGGTGGTCATGGCGGCGTAGGCGCGCAGGGCGGCGGACACCCGGCGCGCGCGCGGGGCGGCGGGCTTCCAGGCATCGGCGCCTCGGGCCGCCATCGCGGCGCGGCGGCGTGCCAGTTCGTCGTCGGCGACGCGCAGGTGGATGCGCCGTTCGGGGATGTCGATGTCGATGAGATCGCCTTCCTCGACCAGGCCGATCGTGCCGCCCTCGGCCGCCTCGGGCGAGGCGTGGCCGATGGACAATCCCGAGGTGCCGCCGGAGAAACGCCCGTCGGTGACGAGGGCGCAGAGCTTGCCGAGGCCCTTGGATTTCAGGTAGCTGGTGGGGTAAAGCATTTCCTGCATGCCCGGACCGCCGCGTGGGCCTTCGTAGCGGATCACCACGACGTCGCCGGGCCCGATGCGGTCGCCGAGGATGGCGTCCACCGCCGCATCCTGCGACTCGAACACGCGCGCCGGGCCGGTGAACCGGAGAATGTGCGCGTCCACGCCAGCGGTCTTGACGATGCAGCCGTCCTTGGCAAGGTTGCCGTAGAGCACGGCGAGGCCGCCGTCCTGCGAATAGGCGTGCTCAATGTCCCGGATGCAGCCGCCGGCGCGGTCGGTGTCCAGCTCGGCGAAGCGCCGGTCCTGCGAGAAGGCCACCTGGGTCGGTACGCCGCCGGGCGCGGCGCGGAAGTAGTGATGGACCGCCTCGTCCCGCGTGCGGCGGATGTCCCAGGCGTCGATCTGCTCGCCGAGGCTCGCGTGCAGCACGGTCGGCACGTCGCGATGGATCAGCCCGCCGCGTTCCAGTTCCCCGAGGATGGCGGTCACGCCGCCGGCGCGGTGCACGTCCTCCATGTGGTAGATCTGGATGGACGGGGCAACTTTGGCCAGATGCGGCACGCGGCGCGACATGCGGTCGATGTCGGCCATGGTGAAATCGACGCCGGCCTCGAAGGCGGCGGCCAGCAGATGCAGCACGGTGTTGGTCGAGCCGCCCATGGCGATGTCCAGGGCGATGGCGTTCTCGAAGGCGGCGAACGTCGCGACGTTGCGCGGCAGCACGGCCGCGTCGTTGTTCTCGTAATAGCGCCGGGTATTGGCGACGATCAGCCGCGCTGCGCGCCGGAACAGCCCTTCGCGATCGGCGTGGGTGGCGAGCAGCGAGCCGTTGCCCGGCAGCGACAGGCCCAGTGCTTCGGTGAGGCAGTTCATGGAGTTGGCGGTGAACATGCCCGAGCACGAGCCGCAGGTCGGGCAGGCCGAGCGCTCCAGCTGACCGACCCGTTCGTCACTGACCTTGGCATCGGCGGCCGACACCATGGCGTCGACCAGATCGAGCTTGAGCGTCTGGTCGTCCCAGACCACCTTGCCGGCTTCCATGGGACCGCCGGAGACGAAAACGGTGGGGATGTTCAGGCGCAGCGCGGCCATCAGCATGCCCGGCGTGATCTTGTCGCAGTTGGAGATGCACACCAGCGCATCGGCGCAATGCGCATTCACCATGTACTCGACCGAGTCGGCGATGAGATCGCGCGAGGGCAGCGAATAGAGCATGCCGTCGTGGCCCATGGCGATGCCGTCGTCCACCGCGATGGTGTTGAATTCCTTGGCCACGGCGCCGGCGGCCTCGATCTCGCGCGCGACGAGCTGGCCCATATCCTTCAGGTGCACGTGGCCGGGCACGAACTGGGTGAAGGAGTTGGCGACGGCAATGATGGGCTTGGCGAAATCGCCGTCCTTCATGCCGGTGGCGCGCCACAGGGCACGGGCGCCGGCCATGTTGCGGCCGCGGGTGGTGGTCCAGGAGCGATAGTCGGGCATGGCGGTCACTCGCGCGTCGATCGTGAGCCCGTCATTGTACCCCTGCCGGGTATTTCAGGAGGGCCGGGCCGGCCCCGGCGCAAACGCGGCGAGGCTGCCGACCATCACCAGTGCCAGCACGATGGCCGCGCCGGCCGGCAGGTCGAACAGCGCCGATGCAAGCAGGCCGAGCGCGTAGCCGGTAGCGCCGATGGCATAGGCCCTGCCCGGCCGCCCGGCCGCGGCGAGCGCCGGCACGATCAGACTCGCGAACACGAGGTACACGCCGACCATCTGCACCGAGGCGGTGACCGTGACGGCGAACAGCCCGTAGAAGCCGAGCGGTGAGTCTTTCAGACGCAGCGAAAACCACGCGACGAGCACTGCCGCGGTCACCAGCGCCAGCGGCCACAGGCCGCTCCAGGTCGTCCACAGGATCTGACCGACCAGCAGCTCCTGCAGGTGCTCACCGGCATGCGGGTCGTGGCTCATCAGCACGATGGCGGCGCAGGCGGCGGTGACGAAGCCGACGCCGATCAGCGCCTCGAGCCGCTGCGGCGCGCGGCGCTCCAGCGCGCGCAGCAGCAGCGCGCCGGCCAGCGCCGCCAGCACGGCGGCAAGCTGCATGCGCCAGCCGCCGACCGCGAAACCGAGCGCGCTGGCGACGACGATACCGAGTCCGGCGAATTGCGCGATCGCAAGGTCAATGAAGATGATGCCGCGCCGCAGCACCTCACCGCCCAGCGGCACATGGCTCGCCAGCACCAGCAGGCCGGCTGCGAGCGGCGGCAACAGAATGCCGGGATCGACCGCAGCGAGGCTCATGGCGCGGCCACAAGCAGGCGCGTCAGGGTCACGTCGAACAGGCCGAACAGGTCGTCCGTGCCGGGCGTACCGCCGACGGTGAACGGCAGCTCAACGGCCGCGATGCCGGCCTTGTCCGCCAGCCACTGCGACGGGCCGGCGGACATGTAGGCTGCGCGCAGGACGGCCCGCGCCGGCCGGGTCTTGAGCGATTCCAGCAGTTCTGCCAGATGCGCCGCCGAGGGCTCGACGCCAGGCCGCGGTTCGAGGTCACCCACCACCACCAGCCCCAGCCAGTCGGCGAGGTAGCTGAAGCTCTTGTGGTGCACCACCACGGCGGCGCCTTTCAGCGGCGCGCCCTGCGCCTGCCAGCGGGTGACGGCCGCCTGCCAGCGGGATTGGAAATCGGCGTTGCGCTCGGCGTAGCGGCTGGCGTTGGCGGGGTCGAGCTGCGCCAGGCGCTGGGTGAGCGCGGCGGCGATGTGCGCCACACGGCGCGGATCGAGCTGCACGTGCGGATTGCCGGCGGCGTGGATGTCCCCTTGGGCGCGGTCGAGCCGGGTCGGCCGCTCGAGCAGCGGCACCTGCGCGCTCGCCTCGAAATAGCCCGGCTGGCCGGGCTGGATGCGGCCGTTGCCGGCCTCGCGCTGCAGCAGTGGCAGCCAGCCCGCTTCCAGCTCGGCGCCGGTGCAGACCAGCAGATCCGCGCGCCGTGCTTTCGCCAGCAAGGAGGGCCGCGCCTCGATGCGGTGTGGGTCCTGCAGCGCGGTGGTGGCGGCGTCGACCTCGGCGAGATCGCCGGCCAGCTCACGCGTCAGCGCCGCCCACTCGGGCTCGCAGGCCAGCACGCGCAATGCGGCCTGCGCCCCGGGAGCCGCGGTGAGCAGCAGGGTCATCAACAGGAACAAATGCCGTTTCATGTCGCGTCCTCAGAACCGGTGTGCGCCATGCGGGCCGAGGCTCATGATGTACTGCAGGATGACCTGATCGTCGGTGTCACCCACCAGCGCCTCGTCGCGGTTGTATTGCAGGCGAAAGCGCGAGAACTCCGACGGCGAGAAGTCCGTCATCAGGCTCCAGCGTTCCGGATGCAGATCAGCGGCTTGCAGGCTGGCGGCGTTCAGACCCAGCTCGGTTTCGCCGCTCGACAAGCGACTGTAGCGGGTGCCGGCCCGCCAGCGCGGCATGAACTGGTACACCGCCTGGGCATACCAGCCGGATTGGTCGCTGTCGTAGGCGTCGGTCACATCGCCGCAGGCGCCGCCCTCGATGCGGTTGTCGGAGCAGCTCAGATCGCCGTTCTCCGTGCGCTGGAAGTACTCCGCGGCCAGCGTCAGGTTGCGCTTGCGGGGGTTGCCGTTGGGCACCCATTTCCAGACGACATCCGCCAGCCAGGTCTTGGAGTCGCCCGAGAACAGCGTCAGCGCCTCGACGTCGTTCAGGTCATCGACCCAGCCTTCGCGCTCGCGCGGCCGCGCCTCGAGGTACGAAAGCCCGGTGCGCCAACTGTGTGAGTCGCCGACATCACCGCCCAGGTGCGCGAAGGCCGCCCAACTGCCGGCGCCGTTCCTGTCCCCGCCGGCGTCCGAGCCCGGAAAGAACTGCCCCTTGGCCACCTCGGCGCCGAGTTCGAAAAACAGCTCGGTCGGCGCCAGCCAGCGCAGTTGCAGGCCGTCCTGCAGCAGTCCCTCGCCGAACAGCGCCTCGTAGACCAGGTTGTTGTCGGCGAAGTCCCAGGCGTGGGGGTGTTTCTCGTTCTGGTAGCCGATGCCGGAGCGAAAGCGCCCGCCCTTCACCGTGACGCCGTGGCCGAGTTGCAGGCTCTGGAACCAGGCCTCCTCGACCTCCACCTCCTCGTCCAGAAACGCGAGGTTCAGATAGCCGCGCAGGGCGGGATCGACATTGGCGCTCATGACCAGTTCGGTGTGATCCAGCGTGAAGCCGCGCTCGGCGTGGGCGTGCTCGCCCGCCGGCAGGAAGCCGCTGATGGGCCGCTCGCCGCCGGCGCGGTCGACATAGGCGCCCTGCAGGATCAGCGAAATATCGGGATTGAAGGCGCTCGACACGGATGCGGGCGGCGGCGCTACCGGGGGGCTCTGCTCGGCGGCGGCGGTCTGCGCGGTTGCCTGGGCAGCATCGGCCTGTGTTTCGGCGGCCTGCACGCGGCCTTCGAGCGCCTTCAGGCGCGCCTCGTAATCAGCTTGCAGATCCCTGAATTTCTGATCGAACTCGGCGCGCAGCGCGTCGAGTTCCGGTGGCGGCGCAGCCAGCGCCGGTGCCGCGAAGGCGCAGAGCGCCGCCGCCATGACTACGTCACGTTTGAACATGGAAAACTCCCGTAAACGTCCCACACCCGGAACGCATCGCTGAGACAGGCGACCGACTTCTGCGGCCGCGCGAGTGTCAGGCGTCCGCGCTTGGCGGCGGGGAGCGTGCGCGGGTGACGACCGCCGCCCTGGCGATCTCGGTGGGCGGATGGCGCGGCGGGATGCGCAGCGTTCCCGCTCTCGCGAGGATGACCAGCGCGACGGCCGGCAACCCGCCGCCCAGCACGCCATAGGCCGCGCAAGCCTTGCAGGCGCCGGGATCGGGCAGGCCGGACGGCTCGTGATGACCGTGAGACGAGACATGTTGCAGCGCGTGACGCAGGGCGCCGTGCTGAGCGAGGGGTAACAGCAGGCCGAGCGTGAGGACGAGGCCCAGCCATGCCCAGCGATGGGCCGATCGCGGCGGCTGGCTCGGGAAAAGGTCGGCAGCGAAAATCACTGGGGCTGGGCTCTGACGGATCTGTGCCGATGTGGCGCCAGCAGCTTAGCCCCGCGGTGCGTCAGGTGCAACATTATTGCATTCGACGACCAGCCCACACGGCGGAGTCCTGCTTCTGTCGCCCGCCCTGGGTCGTGCTGGTGACCGATTGACGGTGATCTACACTGAGCCGAGGCGATTCGCCGCTTCAATCCGCCACTGTGACGAGGTAGGACATGACACGGACAAATTTCAGATCGTGCGCGGTCGCCTTGGGCCTGGTGTTCCTGCCGCCCTGGGTCGGGGCGACCTGTGGCTTGCCGGAGGGGATCACGCCTGGCCCGGCCGTGGATCCACAGACGCTGGATGGCTTTTATCTGGGCGGGGATTACTGCCTTTATGATCCCTCCTCGGTCGACGCGGATCGGGTGCCGCGCTTCGGGCCCGCCGTGGCCCCGGGTACGCCGACGCTGTACTACGTCAATGGGGCCAACGGATCGCCCGTGATCACGGCCGTCAACGTGGCGGTTTTGGCGGACACCAAGAAGCTCTCGGTCCTGGGGATCTTCTATGCCGGCGACGGCGCCGCCGTGGCCACCGATGCGCTCCCGGCCGTGTCGTCCGGGCCGGCGGTCGAGACGCTCAAGCAGGTGATTACGGATCATCTGGCCCGGCAGGAGCCTGTGCATATCCGAGGCGGCAGCGCCGGCACCGTGGTGATCAGCGAAGCGATCCATGCCACGCGCAACCGTCTCGCCAAGGCGTCGCGCTTGCGTGGCGATTGGGCAGCCCCGCTCGACCTGCTGCGGGTCGAAACGCACGGCTCGGTGGCGCGCGATTTCCCCGATGGACCGCGCTACATCCATTACGATGCAAAACAAGATCCGGTCACCAAGCTCGGTGTTGCCGGGCCCGTGGCCCATCCGGGGGCGCGCGCCGTGGTCGCGCACTTCGATCCCGACCGATCGAGATCGGCGCGACATCGAGAGGCCGTTACCCTGGCGCAATCGATGCGGCAGGTCAGTACCGCAAAGTTCGCGGCAGCGAATGAAATGGCCCTCTCCGGCGCGCTGGAGGCCCGTGGCCTGGGGATGAACAAGCCTTTGGATACGCAGGATTACATCGCCGAGATGAGCCTTGCGGCGCTGCTGCCCGGGAGCGGTGGCGCCGGCGTGCCGGACGCCCTGAAAGGCGCGCTGGCCTTCCTGTCGAACGCCTTTCTGGCGGTCCACGGCGCCCAGACCTACGACCCCTATCGCCGCCCGTTCGACGAGCTGTTCGGGGCCGATCTCCCGGCATCGCGCGCGGTGCGGCACATCACGCTCGAGACCCCGCCGCCACTGAGCGAGGGACTCTGAGGGTCAGGATCCGACAGGAGGGCGGGGCGGACCGACTCCTGCCCAGTCCAGGGGCGGCCGGACGTCATGCCGATGGCGGTCGAACACTGCCCCGGCAGCGGGGCATCAAAGGGCTGCGCTCGCGTGCTTGCCCGGAAGGATACGGGCATAGAACGCCGCCTCGGCCTCGAGGCAGGCGATGACGGTCTCGGCCCGGCGGAAGCCGTGACCTTCGCCGGGAAACTCATGGTACTCGGCGGCAACACCGTTTTCGCGCAGCAGCCGCGCCATCTCGCGGCATTGCGCGGGCGGGACGACGCGGTCCTCCGCGCCCTGGAAGAAGATGACCGGCGCGCGGACGCGGTCGGCGTGAAAGCGCGGTGAGCGGGCCCGGTAGATCGCCTCCGCGGCCGGCCATGGTCCCACGAGGCGGTCCAGGTAATGCGCCTCGAATTTGTGCGTGTCCTGTGCCAGTGCAGCCAGATCGCCGATGCCGTAGTAACAGCCGCCGGCAGCGAATCGCTCGTGGAAGGCCAGCGCCCCGAGCACGGTCAGGCCGCCGGCGCTGCTGCCGCTGATGACGCAGCGCCCGCCGTCGACTGCTCCCGTCGCGACCAGAAAGTCGGCGCCGGCCACGCAATCGGCGACGTCCGCCTCGCCCCAGCGGCCGTCCAGCGCCTGCCGGTAGGCCTGGCCGTAGCCGGTGCTGCCGCGGTAATCCACGTCCAGTACGGCAAAGCCGCGGCTGGTCCAGAACTGGGTGCGCGGTTCCATGGCTGTCACGGCGCGGCTGGTGGGGCCGCCGTGGCCGCGCACCAGGAGCGGCGGCAAGGCGCCCGTGTCCTCGCCGCGCGGCGAGGGGGCATAAAAATGGCCGTAGGCTTCCCTCTCGCCGCTCCGAAACGCAAGCCATTGCGGTCGCGAGATCCAGCGTCCGGCCGGCAGCGGCGGCGCGTCCGAGCACACCGTCGTTCGCACGGGGTCGAGGCTCAGGGTCATCACCTCCCATCGGCGGTCGGGAGCGGCCGCGATGCAGGCGAGCGTCTGGCCCGACGCGGTCAGGCTGGCGTACTCCGTCCAGGGTAGATCGAGCGCGACGACTGTTGCGCGTGCCGGTTCGAACAGCATCAGTTGGCGCCGCCCTTGCCGCGTCGCGATCCAGACGATCCGGCCGTCGTCCAGCAGCGCGAGCTGGCGCATGCCGGCCTGCCAGCGCGGGAAGCCGCATTCGACCGGTTCGGACCAGAGCCGGTGCGGCGCGCCGTCGTGCCAGCGCAGCGGCGTCCACCAGCCGTCTGTCTCGCCCAGCACGACGATGTCCCCGCGTGCATCGAATTCGGCTTGGCAGACGCTCCGGCCCGGTCCTCCAGCGATGCGCCGCACATCCTGCGGCCGCCCGTCGACCAGCACGGCCCGATAGAGCGCGGCCGCATCCCAAGGCATGTGCGGCGCATCCCAGGCGATGAACAGCAGCGCGTGGCCGTCGGCACTGACGCGCGGGTTGGCGTAGAAATCGGCGCCCGCCGCCAATTCCGTCAGGCCGTCGGCATCGAAGGCCACGAGGCTGAGCCGCTCATCGGCCGCCTCCCGCACGGCGAGCAGGCGTGCGTGCGCCGCATCCCAGTACAGATCGCCGAAACGGTCACAGCCTGCGGTCCAGATGCGCTGCGGCGCGGCGCCATCCGCGAGATCGAGGCGATAGAGGTCCTGCCCCGGGTCGTTCACGAACCACAGCGCGCCGCTACCGACGGCAAAGGCGCCGCCGCCGTATTCCATCAGCCGGCTGCGGGCGCTGAAGGGCGCGGGCAGGATCTCGATCGGTGTCGTGCCGGGCCGCGCCTGCATCAGGCTCACCCGTCCCCCCTCATCGGGTCGGGATTCGGTCCAGTACAGGCGATTTCCGGCCATCTGGACCTGATCGGGCGTGCGGCTGGCGGCTGCGACCTCCGCGGCCGTCCAGAGGCGATGAGCCGGGCCGCTGTTCATGGCGTCTCCATGCGTGCGCGGCCGTCCAGCGTGAGCGTCCAGTCGGCCTGTCCGTTCATTTGCCCCTCGGCGTCGAAACGACGCTCGACGAGCCGCAGACCGTCCGCCGCATCGCCCATGACGACCGTGGAGCAGCGCGTGCCGTACTGCGGATGCCGGATGAAGGCGGGGGAGAGCAGCCGTTCCCAGGCGGCGTCGAGCCCGGTCCGGGGCAGTTCGTCGTCGGGTACGACCTCCTCATCGGCCAGCAGGGCGAACAGTTCCGCGACCGGCGGCTCGCCCGTCTCGAGCAGTTCCGCGAGGCGGCGCTTGCCGCGGCGCACCTTGGGCCACTCCGCGTCGAGGGCGCCGTTGCTGAGGCCGTGGATCCCCGGCGGCAGGGCGTGCAGGGCCGGCGTGGCGCGGTTGCTGAGCAGCCACACGCCCTGACGGTCGGCGGCCAGCAGATTGAAACCGGCGTAGCCATCGACGCGCTCGCGCAGTTCCGCCAGCACGTCGAAAACCGGCTGCGGCGAGCGCAGCACCGTGCTCACCAGCGCCCCGCGGGAGGGTGCACCGGCCCGGGGGCGGCTGGGCTCGCGGAAATTGGTCAGGGCGCAAAAACGATCCGGCGCCGCGATACCGAGCCAGGTTCCGCCGGCCTGCAGGTCGCGCCCGGCGATCACCTGCGGCGCGTCGTCCCACGGCGCCGCGGGCAGGGCCGGTCGACCGTGAAATTCGTCGCGATTGGCCGCGACGATGAGGGCTCGGGGCGACTCGGGTCGCCAGGCGATGAACAGTAGGCACATGGTCGGCGAAATTCCACGACTTTGCTTCGATCCGTAAGGGCAGTGTAACGCGGCGCCCAGGACCATGGCCGTCGGGTATCATTCCCCTCTTGCCATCCACCTTCGCACATGGGCGTGCTCTCGATGTCATCCACCAGCGCCACCGCATCCGTTCATGTCGTCATCGTCGGCGCCGGTTTCGGCGGACTCTATGCCGCCAAGGCCCTGTCGCGCGACCCGGCCTTCCGGGTCACGGTGATCGACAAGCGCAACTACCATCTGTTCCAGCCTCTGCTCTATCAGGTGGCCACGGGCAAGCTGGCGCCCAGCGACATCGCCACACCGGTGCGCCATGTATTGCGGGGTCGGCCGAACGTGCGCGTCGTGCAGGGAGCCGCCGTCGACCTCGACCCTTTGGCGCGGCAGGTCATCCTCAACGGCGGGGCGCGCATCGACTACGACATCCTCATCGCCGCCACCGGCGTCAAGCACAGCTATTTCGGCAACGACGCCTGGCGCGATAACGCCCCCGGTCTCAAGACCATCGAACATGCGCTGGAGATGCGCCAGCGCATCTTCAGCGCCTTCGAGGCGGCCGAGCTGAGCGAGGATGCAGCGGAGCAGGCGCGTCTCACCACCTTCGTCGTCGTCGGCGCCGGCCCGACCGGGGTGGAGCTGGCCGGCGCCATCGGCGAGCTGGCCCAGCACACCCTGAAGGACGAGTTTCATCACATCGACACCCGCCGCAGCCGGATCGTGCTGGCCGAAGGCGCTGCGCAGGTGTTGCCGAGCTATCCCGCCGATCTTGCCGCCGCGGCGGCAAAATCGCTCGCGCAGCTCGGGGTGGAGGTGATGACCGGAACCCTCGTGACCCACATCGACGGCGACGGGGTGCGGCTGAAGCGGCCCGACGGCGGCGAAGAAGCGATCGAGGCGCGCACGGTGCTGTGGGCCGCGGGGGTGCGCGCCTCGCAATTCGGTCAGGCGCTCGCGCGGCGCGTCGATTGCAAGCTGGACCGGGCGGGCAAGGTGGAGGTCAACGCCGACCTGTCACTGCCGGCGCATCCGGAAATCTTCGTGATCGGCGATCTGGCCCACTACGCGCCCGCTGGCGGCCAGGCGCTGCCCGGCGTCGCGCCGGTCGCCATGCAGGAGGGGGACTATGTGGCGCGGCTGCTGAAAGCGCGCCAGCGCGGGCGCAGCCTGCCGCCCTTCCGCTACCGCAACCAGGGCAGCATGGCCGTCATCGGTCGGCATGCCGCCGTCGGGGATTTGCGTTTCGTCCATGTGAAAGGCGTGGTCGCCTGGTATCTGTGGGTGCTGGTGCACATGATGGGCCTGATCGAGTTCGGCAACCGCCTGGTGGTGATGACGCGCTGGGCGTGGAACTACCTCACCCGCAACAGCGGTTCGCGACTCATCACCAGTGTGCCCGAGGCGCGTACCGATCATGCCGATCGCGCCCATCGCTCCTCCGGCCCCTGAAGGGCGTCACGGCTCGTCCGGCATCTCGAGTTCCTTGATCTTGCGTGTCAGCGTGTTACGGCCCCACCCCAGGAGGCGCGCGGCTTCCTGACGCCGGCCGCCGGTGTGGCTCAAGGCGGCGCGGATCATGATGCGCTCGAAGTTGGGCGTTGCATGGCCGAGCAGATCCTGTTCGCCGCCGGCCAGCTGCTGCTCGGCCCAGCGCTTCAGGCCGTCCTCCCAGCCCTGCACGGCATCCGCGCTGCGGGCGTCCTGACGCGCCAGTTCCGGCGGCAGGTCCTCCATGTGCACTTCACGTCCCGAGGCCATGACGGTCAGCCAGCGACAGGTGTTTTCGATCTGGCGTACGTTGCCCGGCCAGTCGAGCCGGCACAGGTAGGCTTCCACGTTGGGGCGCAGGATCTTGACCTCCATGCCGAGTTCCTTGGCGGCCCGGCTCAAGAAGAACCGCAGCAGCAGCGGGATGTCCTCGCGCCGTTCGCGCAGCGGCGGCACGTGCACCCGGATCACGTTGAGGCGATGGAACAGGTCCTCACGGAACTGGCCGGTCTTGACGAGATTCTCCAGGTTCTGGTGCGTCGCGGCGATGATGCGCACGTCGACGTGCAGCGGGACATGGCCCCCCACGCGATAGAACTGTCCGTCCGCGAGTACGCGCAGCAGGCGGGTCTGGAGCTCGGCTGGCATGTCGCCGATCTCGTCCAGAAACAGCGTGCCGCCGTCTGCCTGTTCGAAGCGGCCGCGCCGCAGCGCCTGAGCGCCGGTGAAGGCGCCGCGTTCGTGACCGAACAGCTCCGACTCGAGCAGCTCGCGCGGAATGGCGGCGGTGTTGAGCGCGATGAAGGGCTTGCCGGCGCGCGGGCTGTGGCGATGCAGGGCGCGCGCCACCAGTTCCTTGCCGGTGCCGGACTCGCCGTTGATCAACACGGTGATGTGCGAGCGCGACAATCGGCCGATGGCGCGGAACACCTCCTGCATCGCCGGCGCCTCGCCAATGATGGTGGGGATGTTGGGGGGCTCGGGTGCGACCAGATCGGGACGGCTTTGCTGGATGCGGTGCTTGTAGGCGCGCCGCACCAGTTCCACCGCTTCATAGATGTCGAACGGCTTGGGCAGATACTCGAAGGCCCCGCCCTGATAGGAGGCGACCGCGCTATCGAGGTCCGAGTGGGCCGTCATCACGATGACCGGCAGGCTCGGGTCCTGTTCGTGGAGCTGCTGCAGCAGGGCGAGGCCGTCCATGCCCGGCATGCGCACGTCGGTGACGAGGACGTCCGGCCGCCGCGTCCGCATGTCGCGCAGCACCGCGTCGGCCGATTCGAAGGATTGGGTCGACATGCCGTCATTGCGCAGCGCTTTCTCCAGCACCCAGCGCATGGACCGATCGTCGTCGACGATCCAGACGTTCACGACTTCGCTGTTCATTTTTGAGCCTGCTGCAGCGGTAGAAAAATGGAGAAGCGCGTTTCGCCCGGCCGGCTGTGGCACTCGATCGCCCCGCCGTGGCGCCCGATCAGATCCTGTGCAATGGACAGGCCCAGCCCCGTCCCCTCGGCCCGACCCGTGACCATGGGATAGAAGATCTGCTCGGCGAATTCGCTTGGGATGCCGGGGCCGTTGTCGATGACGTCGACCCGGATGACCAGGCGGTGGCGATGGTGGCCGATGGTGAACTGGCGCTGCGCACGCGTGGACAGAACGACCTCCGCCGGATGGCGGCGCTGCGATTGGGGCAACACCGCCTCGATGGCGTTGCGCACGATGTTGAGGACGGCCTGGATCAGTTGGTCCGGGTCGGCCCTGAGCAGCGGCAGACTGGGGTCGTAATCGCTGCGCACGCTGATGCCCGGATGACCTTCGGCCGCCACCAGCGTGCGGACGCGTTCCATGACTTCATGGACGTTGACCTCGACCATGCGCGGCAGGCGATTGGAGCCGAGCAGGGTATCGACCAACTGCTGCAGCCGGTCGGCCTCGGCCATGATCACCCGCGTGTAGTCGCGCAGCTCGGGATCGTGGATCTCGGCGTCCAGCAATTGGGCGGCGCCGCGGAGGCCACCGAGCGGATTCTTGATCTCATGTGCCAATCCGCGCACGACGGCCCGGCTCGCCTGCTGCTGGGTCAGCAGATTTTCTTCCCGGGAGATCCGCAGATGGCGGTCCTGCTGGTGGAGTTCGAGCACCAGGGCACGCGCACCGTTCATGAGCCGGATCGGCGTCACCATGCAGTCGACCACAACCGAGGCGGGCTCGACCATGGACTCGAGATTCAGGTGCATCTCGCGTTCGGTGTAGGGCGCCTCGCTGCCCAGCGCCTCGAGCAGACGTTCAGTCAGACTTTCCCCCTGCGACACCAGCGCGTGCAGCGGGGTGTCCATCAATCGCCGGGCGCTGGCGCCGAACAACATTTCGGTGGCGCTGTTGAGGTAGCGGATACGCAGTGCGCCGTCCAGGACCAGCACCGCGCTCGCCAGTTGGTCCAGCAGCGCCGCGGCGCCCAGTCCCGCCGTGACGAGAGCCTGATCATTTCGTGAAGAACTTTTCATGGCGATCTCGAAAAAGCAAAAGCCATGCCGTTATCCGCGCGTTTCAAAGCGGTGCGGTTCACAGGGCGGGGCAAGGACAGGGGCGCGGCGGTGAAGCGCATTATGCGCCATCGTGGTGCATCGAGGGTCTGCAAAGGGATCGAGCACGCTGCATCGGTGCGTGGTGACTGGCGACGGTGCAGCCTCGGCCCCGTGGAAGGCCATTGCCCCGCGGCGAAGCCGCATGAAAAACGCCTCGCCCGAATTGCTCCGGGCGAGGCGCTTGTCGATTCTTTGCGGAATCAGAGGCTGTAGTAGAGATCGAACTCGACCGGGTGGGTGGTCATGCGCACGCGCGACACGTCGGCCATCTTGAGACCGATATAGGCATCGATCATGTCGTCGGTGAACACGCCGCCCGCCGTGAGGAAGTCCCGATCCTTGTCGAGGGCATCCAAGGCCTGCTCCAGAGAGAAGGCCACCTTGGGAATGGCCTTTTCCTCTTCCGGCGGCAGGTCATAGAGATCCTTGTCCATGGCCTCGCCGGGGTGGATCTTGTTTTTGATGCCGTCCAGGCCGGCCATCATCATGGCGGCAAAGCCGAGGTAGGGGTTTGCCGTCGAGTCAGGGAAACGCACCTCGATGCGACGTCCCTTGGGGCTCGAAACCCAGGGGATGCGCACCGACGCCGAGCGGTTGCGAGCCGAATAGGCGAGCATCACCGGAGCCTCGAAGTGCGGCACCAGACGCTTGTAGCTGTTGGTGCTGGCATTGGTGAAGGCATTGATGGCGTGGGCGTGCTTGATGATGCCGCCGATGTAGTAGAGCGCCATTTCCGAAAGCCCGCCGTACTGGTCGCCGGCGAACAGGTTCTGGCCGCCCTTGGCGAGCGACTGATGCACGTGCATGCCGCTACCGTTGTCGCCCACCAGCGGCTTGGGCATGAAGGTCGCCGTCTTGCCGTAGCTGTGGGCGACGTTCTGGATGACGTACTTCAGAACCTGGACTTCGTCGGCCTTTTTCACCAGCGTGTTGAACTTGACGCCGATTTCGCACTGGCCGGCGGTCGCGACCTCGTGGTGGTGGACTTCCACCGGCACGCCCATTTCCTCCAGCGTCAGGCACATGGCCCCGCGGATGTCGTGCAGCGCATCGACCGGCGGCACCGGAAAATAGCCGCCCTTGACGCCTGGGCGGTGGCCCATGTTGCCGTCGGGGTAGGCTTTTTCGGTGTTCCAGCCGGCTTCCTCCGAATCGATCTTGTAGAAGCAGCCGCTGATGTCGGCGCCCCAGCGGATGTCGTCGAAGATGAAGAACTCGTTTTCCGGTCCGAAGAAAGCGGTGTCGGCCACGCCGGTGGACTGCAGGTAGGCCAGGGCACGCTTGGCCAGCGAACGCGGGCAGCGGTCGTAGCCCTGCATGGTCGAGGGTTCCACCACATCGCAGGTCAGGTTGAGGGTGAGTTCCTCGAAAAACGGATCGAGCCGCGCCGTTTCCAGATCCGGCATCAGGATCATGTCCGATTCCTGAATGCCCTTCCAGCCGGCGATGGAGGAGCCGTCGAACATCTTGCCTTCTTCGAGCACATCGGCGTCCACCGTATGCGCGGGCACCGTGACGTGCTGTTCCTTGCCGCGGGTGTCGGTAAACCGGAAATCCACGAACTTGACTTCTTTGTCCTGAATCAGCTTCAGCACATCAGCGCTGGACGTTGACATTGCATTCCTCCAAAGAGAGATCGATCAAGCCATACCCCAACCCACCCGCGGATGGGAATCCAATCGACGGCAGCATGAACCATGCCACGCAAGAGCGGCTTCGCCCAAGCCAGTCGGGCGCGTGCGCGGACCCTGTTTGGTGCCGGGCGCGAGCAAAGTTGGTGCGCTTGGGGCCAATTGGCACCAAAATAGCGCACTCCTGGCGCTAGGCAGCAGGCGCCATGTGGCGCCACGCGCCTTCGGCGCCGCGGCCAAGCGTAGCACCCCGGGCGAGGCGACGGCAGTCCGGATGCATGCTGGCCGAGCCGGTCGGTATACTTTGGCCCCTCATCCACTGCATGTGTGCACGGCCGGCACGGAGAATCATGAGCGCCTCGCCTCAAACCTTTCAGGACCTGATCCTGGCGCTCCAGAATTTCTGGGCACGCCAGGGTTGTGTCATCCTTCAGCCGCTGGATCTCGAGGTCGGCGCCGGCACCTTCCATCCCGCCACCTTCCTGCGCGCCATCGGCCCGGAGACCTGGAACGCGGCCTACGTCCAGCCGTGCCGCCGGCCCAAGGATGGCCGCTATGGCGAGAATCCCAACCGGCTGCAGCATTACTACCAGTTCCAGGTGGTGATGAAGCCCTCACCGCTCGCGTTTCAGTCGATCTATCTCGACTCGCTGCGCGAACTCGGCATCGATCCCCTGGTGCACGACATCCGCTTCGTCGAGGACAACTGGGAGTCGCCCACGCTCGGCGCCTGGGGGCTGGGATGGGAAGTCTGGCTGAACGGCATGGAAGTCACTCAGTTCACCTATTTCCAGCAGGTGGGCGGCCTGGAGTGTTATCCCGTGACCGGCGAGATTACCTATGGTCTCGAGCGAATCGCGCTTTACCTGCAGGGCAAGGATTCGATTTTCGATCTCATCTGGACCCTCGGCCCCGACGGTGTTCCTGTGACCTACGGCGATGTGTTCCATCAGAACGAGGTCGAGATGTCCGCCTACAACTTCGAGCACGCGCCGGTGGATGAGCTGTTTCGCCTGTTCGATCTGTACGAGGCCGAAGCCGGCCGGCTCATGGCGGCCGCCCTCGCCCTGCCGGCTTACGAGATGGTCATGAAAGCCTCGCATGCCTTCAATCTGCTCGACGCGCGCCATGCGATCTCGGTGACCGAGCGGGCGCGCTACATCCTGCGGGTGCGCACGCTGGCGCGCGCCGTGGCTCAGGCTTACTTCGAGGCCCGCGCGCGGCTGAGTTTCCCCTTGGCGCCGGCGGCGCTGCGGCGGGAAGTGCTGGATCAATGGCAGGCGCGGTCGGAGGCTGCCGCATGAGTCACGCCGAGCTGCTGATCGAACTGGGGACCGAGGAACTGCCGCCCAAGGCGCTGCGCAGCTTGCGCGACGCCTTCGCCGAGGGCATGCGGCGCGAGCTCGCGGCGGTGCATGTCGCCTTCGGCGCCGTCGCGGCCTACGCGACGCCCCGTCGCCTAGCGGTGCACATCGAGGCGGTGGCGCTGCAGCAGCCCGATCGGCTGGAGGAAAAACTGGGCCCTGCCGTGGCCGCGGCCTTCACCGCCGACGGCGCGCCCACGCCGGCCGCGCTCGGGTTTGCCCGCAGTTGTGGCGTTGCAGTCGAGACGCTCGCGCGCCAGGGCGAAGGCAAGCAGGAGCGGCTGGTGCATCGCGCCGTGCGGCCCGGTCAGCCGACGCGCGATTTGCTGCCGTCTCTGGTCACGCGGGCGCTCCAGACCTTGCCGACGCCCAAGCGCATGCGCTGGGGTGCGGGCCGCGACGAGTTCGTGCGGCCGCTGCACTGGCTGGTGATGCTGCTGGGCACCGAGGTCGTGGAGGGAACGGTGCTTGGCGTTGCATCCGGCCGCCACAGCCGCGGACATCGCTTCCATGCCCCCGACCCGATCCTGCTGGAGCGGCCGGGGGATTATCTCGAGCGCCTGTTGGCGGGCCATGTGGTGGCTGATTTCGACGCGCGCCGCACGCGCATCGTCGAAGGCGTGAGGGCCGCCGCCGCGGCGCTCGGCGGTGCAGCGGTCCTCGACGAGGATCTGCTCGATGAGGTGACTGCCCTCACCGAGTGGCCGGTGCCGCTCGCCGGGCGCTTCGACGCGCGATTCCTCGAGGTGCCGCCCGAGGCGCTGATGTCCTCGATGCGCGGGCATCAGAAATACTTTCCCGTGCGCGATGCGAGCGGGCGCCTGCTCAACCATTTCATCACGCTGGCCAATCTTGCCTCGCGCGATCCGGCGCAAGTGATCGCCGGCAACGAGCGGGTGATTCGCCCGCGGCTTTCGGATGCCGCCTTTTTCTTCGCGCAGGATCGCAAGCAGCCGCTTGCGGCGCGCCGCGACGCGCTGCGCACGGTGACCTATCAGGCCGAGCTGGGCAGTGTGTTCGACAAGACCGAACGGCTGGCGAGGCTCGCCGGCTCAATCGCCGCGCAGATCGGCGGCGAGGTCGCGCTCGCGGAGCGCGCCGGCATGCTGTCCAAATGCGATCTCATGACCGAGATGGTCGGCGAGTTCGATGAGCTTCAGGGCATCATGGGCGAGCACTACGCCCGCCTCGACGGCGAAGCGGCGGATGTGGCGTGCGCCCTGCGGGAGCAATACCTGCCCGCCTTTGCCGGGGACGCCCTGCCGGCCACGCCGACCGGGTGCGCGCTGGCGCTCGCCGATCGGCTCGATACCCTGATCGGCATCTTCGGCATGGGTCAGGCGCCAACCGGTTCGCGCGATCCTTTCGGACTGCGCCGCGCCGCCATCGGTCTGCTGCGCATCCTCATCGAGCGCGAGTTGAACCTCGATCTGCGCGAGCTGTTGACTGAGGCCCGCGCCGGCTTCGGTGCGCTCAAGGACGAACCGGTCCTGCCGGTGTTCGCCTATGTGCTCGAGCGGTTGCGGGCCGTCTATGAAGAACGGGGAATTCCGGCGGAGGCCTTCCTCGCCGTGACGGCGCGCGCGCCGACGGTACCGCTCGACATCGATCGGCGCGTGCAAGCGGTCGACCACTTCCGCCTGCTGCCCGAGGCCATGGCGCTGGCTGGGGCCAACAAGCGTGTGGCCAATATCCTGGCCAAGTCCGAATTGGCGCCGGGCGAGGGCCGCATCGCGCCCGAGCGCTTCGTCGAGCCGGCCGAGCGGGCGTTGTTCGAGGCGCTTGAAGAACGGCGGGCCGCCATTGCGCCCCTGCTGGCCCAGCGTGACTATACCGCTGCGCTGACGGCCCTGGCCGACCTAGGCGCGCCCGTCGACGCCTTTTTCGATACCGTGCTCGTCAACGCCGAGGATCCGGCGCTGCGCGCCAACCGCTTCGCCCTGCTCGCCGCCTTGCAGGCGCTGTTCTGGGAGGTGGCCGACATTTCCCAACTCTGCCCGGCCAGATGAGCGCCATAGACCTGCGACCGCTCGAGCCGCCGGCCCCGCCCGATGTTCGGCCTGCGCGGGGTTGGGTGGTCCTCGATCGGGACGGGGTCATCAACCGTGATCGCGCCGATTACGTGAAAACTCCGGAGGAGCTGGTGTTTCTGCCGGGCAGTCTGTCGGCGATCGCGGCGCTCGGTCGCGCGGGGTTCGGCGTCGTCGTGGCAACCAACCAGTCGGGCGTGGGTCGCGGGCTGCTCGATGAGGCCGATCTGGGCGCCATCCATGACCGTTTGCAGGCGGAGGTGAGCGCCGCAGGCGGGCATCTGGCCGGCATCTTTGCCTGCCCGCACGCGCCCGACGCCGGTTGCGCGTGCCGCAAGCCGCGTCCGGGACTGCTCGAGCGCATCGCGCATTGGGCGGGCATTGAGCCGGCGCAGATGGTTGTCGTCGGCGATTCCGCGCGGGATCTGGCGGCTGCTCGCGCCGTCGGTGCCATGGCCGTGCTGGTGCGCACCGGCCATGGCGAGGACACCCTGCGGCAATGGTCGGGACCAATCGACGTCCCCGTATTTGCCGATCTCGCGGCGTTCGCGCGTCAGTGCATCGGGCAGACCGGCGTGCATGGAGGCACATGGAATGGTGCGTGACAGACCGTTCGGCACGCTGCAGGCACTGCGCTGCGGCCTGTTCTTCCTCCTGATGGGGTTGAGCATGGTGGTGTGGACGCCCGTCGTGCTGGCGAGTCGCCCGCTCCCGCGAGCCCGGCGCTACGCTCTGGCGCTGGTCTGGCTGCGCTTTCAGGCCTGGATACTGCGCCGGGTCGCGGGCCTGCGGTTCGACGTGCAAGGCCTGGAGCACTTGCCGCCCGGACCCGCCGTGGTGTTGTGCAAGCATCAATCCATGCTGGAAACGTTTCTGTTGCCGTTGATTCTCCCGCCGCAGACCTGGGTCTTGAAGCGGGAGCTGCTCCGCATCCCGCTGTTCGGTCCCTGTATGAGGCTGATGGACCCGATCGCGATCGATCGCGAGCAGCCGCGGGCGGCGCTCAAGGAAGTGCTGCTGCAAGGTCAGGACCGCCTGCGGGATGGGCTGTGGGTGATCGTCTATCCGGAGGGGACACGGGTGGCGCCCGGCGCGTCGCGACCCTACAGCAAGGGCGGGGCGTGGCTTGCCCAGCGGTTCGGCGTCCCGGTAGTGCCGATCGCGGTCGACACGGGCCTGTTCTGGCCGGGCGCGAGCTGGCGGATTCGGCCGGGATTGACGCATCTGGTGATTGGCCCGCCCATCGCGACGGCCGCACGCGACGCCGACGCCATCAACGACGAAGCCCGCGATTGGATCGAGACGACCAGCCTTCACCTCGCCGGCATCACCACCGAAACACCTGCGCAGCGAGTCACGCTCACGGGTGATTCCGGCCGCGCCACTTGATGTTTCATATAAGCTTGGTTGCGTATGGAATTGAAAGTCCATACCATGGCGGCGGCTATCCGGCGAACAAGCGCTGTATCCCTGTCGCGTGCCGCTTTGCGCTGTAGATTTTGCGTACCGGATCCCGGCTGGCGGATGACGCAAGGCTGTCGGAGCACCAATCGTTGGTCCAAATCGAGAGGGTTAGACAATGAGCATGAAACAGAAGCTGTTGATTCCCGCAATCGCGCTGGCTGCGGCTGCCGCTGCACCGGCCGCCATGGCGACCGAGACCGCCGGCAAGTTCGGCGTGGGCATGAGCAAGGTCATCGAAGAAGATACCGTGGCACTGGCCGGCCGTTACTGGATGAGCGAAGAAGCAGGCGTGCAGGGCACCCTCTACTACCTGAACGACGAAGAAGGCGACGATTCCGAGTTCACCAGCTACGCTGCTGCCATCAAGGGCATCTTCGCCCCGATCGTGCGCGAGAACAGCAAGTTCCTGGTGTCGCTGGAAGCTGGCTTCAACAGCGCCGAACTCGAGCGCGATGGTCAGGACGATCAGGAAACCGACGGCTGGTTCGTGTTCCCGGCGGTCGGCGCCGAGTTCATGCTGAGCGGCCTGCCCGAACTGGGCCTGAACTTCGAAGTCGGCTATCGCTATGAAGACTCCGACGATCTGGATGCCCAGATCGGTGGCGTCACCGGCACCGTGGGCGCGGTCTACTACTTCTGATCGCCCTGCATCCTGCTGAGCAAATGGAGGCGGCCCTCATCGGGCCGCCTTTTTTATGCCGTGCCGCTGTTATTCTAAATGGCCCGAGGTCAGCCGGAGCATGACATGAACCCTGTGCCGCCAACCGATGCCGAATGGCGCGAACGGCTCAGCCCCGAGCAGTACCGCATCACCCGCCAGTGCGGCACCGAGCCCGCGTTCACCGGGATCTATCACGATTGCAAGACGCCCGGGCTCTATCGCTGCGTCTGCTGCGCCGCGCCCCTGTTCGCATCCACCACCAAATACGACTCCGGCTCGGGCTGGCCGAGTTTCTTCGAGCCCGTGTCCGAGGAGGCGCTGACCCGCCTCGAGGATTCCAGTCACGGCATGCGCCGTATCGAGGTGCGCTGCGCGCGCTGCGCGGCCCATCTGGGCCATGTCTTTCCCGACGGGCCGGCGCCCACGGGCCTGCGCTATTGCATCAATTCCGCCGCTCTGAATCTTGAACCCGAGGCGGTTCCCACGCTCAACAAGTCGCCGGAGCGCTGATACCATTGCCGTTTTGGCCGCTTGCGGCCCTGAGGTCCTGCTTTGAAACACGCGATCGCGCGCTGGCTGTCCCAGGCCATTGCCCAGCTTTCCGATTGTCCCGAGGACGTCCGTGCGCTGACGCCCCAGCTCGAGCGCACACGTGATGCGGCCCACGGCGATTTCGCCACCAACTGGGCGCTCGTCGCCGCGCCGCGCTGCGGGCGCAAGCCGCGGGAACTGGCGGGCGCGCTGGTCCAGCATTTGCCGGCGCACCCACTGGTGGCGGAAGTCACCGTCGCGGGACCCGGATTCGTCAACATCCGCCTCCAGCCCGATGCCTATCATCAGGCGGTGCGCGAGGTTCTGGCGGCAGGCGATCGCTACGGGCAGATCGACTTCGGTCAGGGCCAGCGCGTGCTGCTCGAATTCGTCTCGGCCAACCCCACGGGGCCGCTGCACGTCGGCCATGGCCGCGGCGCCGCCTATGGCGCCAGCCTGGCCAACGTCCTGCGCACGGCGGGATATGAGGTCGCGTGCGAGTACTACATCAACGACGCCGGCCGGCAGATGGACATCCTGGCGGCCAGCGTCTGGTTGCGCTATCTCGAGCTGTGCGGCGAAGCGGTGCCCTTCCCGGCCAACGGTTACCGCGGGGATTACCTGCTGCCGATCGCCCATGATCTCCTGGCGCGGATGGGAGATTCCCTGCGGCATCCGGCGGCTGCGGTTTTCGCCGGCCTGCCGCCCGATGAACCGGACGGCGGCGATCGCGAGCGCTACATCGACGCGCTGGTTGCCCGAACGCGGGAGTTGCTCGGCGAGGACGGTTACGCGCGGGTGTTCAATGCCGGGCTCGAGTCCATTCTGGGCGACATCCGCGACGATCTGGCCGAGTTCGGCGTCACCTACGATCGCTGGTACTCCGAGCGCAGCCTGGCCATGAGCGGCGCGCTGGAAGGGGCGCTGCATGCGCTGCGCGAGAGCCCTTATGCGGAAGTGCGCGACGGGGCCCTGTGGTTCCGCGCCACCGCGTTCGGGGATGAGAAGGATCGCGTCGTGGTGCGCGAGAACGGTGCGCCCACCTATTTCGCCTCCGACATTGCCTATCACCTCGACAAATACCGGCGCGGCTTCGATCGCCTGATCGACATCTGGGGCGCGGATCATCACGGCTACGTGCCGCGGGTGAAGGCCGCCCTCACCGCCCTGGGCGAGGACGCCGACCGGCTCACCGTGCTGCTGATCCAGTTCGCCATTCTTTACCGCGGCAAGGAAAAGGTGTCCATGTCGACGCGGGCCGGCGAGTTCGTGACCCTGCGCGAGCTGCGCGCCGAGGTCGGCAACGACGCCGCGCGGTTTTTCTACGTGCTGCGCTCGCATGAGCAGCATCTGGACTTCGATCTGGAGCTCGCCAAGTCGCAGAGTGCCGACAACCCGGTCTACTACGTGCAGTATGCCCACGCCCGCGTGTGCAGCGTATTCGGCCAGCTCGCGGAGCGCGGGGCATCCTTCGATGCGGCGGCCGCGGATCTGGCGCAACTGACCAGCCCGCACGAAACCGCGCTGCTGACGGCGCTGTCGCGTTACTCCGAGACGATCGAGGCCGCTGCGCGCCAGTGCGCGCCGCATCACATCGCCCACTACCTGCGCGATCTTGCGCAGGATTTCCATGCCTATTACAACGCGCACACCTTCCTGGTGCCCGAGGCCGGGCTGCGCAATGCGCGTCTGTGCCTGATCGCCGCCACGCGCCAGGTCCTGCGCAACGGACTCGCATTGCTGGGCGTGTCGGCGCCTGAGCGGATGTAAGGATGGCGGGCGGCTCGCGGACCTCGCAATCGCCGCGACGGCCGGCGCGGAACCGGCGGCGATCGTCGCGCCAAGCCGCGCGCATGAGCCTGCCGGGCTGGGCCTGGCTGCTGCTGGGGCTCGCCTTGGGGGCCGCCGGCGCGGCGCTGTTCTACATCGTGCAGAATCAGCCCGCGCGCCCGTCGGTCGTTCAGGCGCCGGCCAGTCCGCAAGCGCCCGCCGCAACCCCGGCGGCGCCCGCGAAGGCTGCGGCCACAGCCCCGCCGGAGCCGGCCCCGCCCGATCCCGATCGGTATGAGTTTTATGAGTTGTTGAAGGAAGGCGAGCAGATTGTTTCCGTGCCCGACAAGGGCAAGGCGCCGCCTGCGGCGTCCGTGCCGCCCGTCCGCCCGCCGACCCAGGTACCGGCGCCTGCGGCACCGCCAGCCGCACCGGCCCCATCCGCGACCGCGTTGCCCTCGGCACGCTACATCGTGCAGGTGGGCTCCTATCGGACGTTCGAGGACGCCGACCGCGTCAAGGCCAGCCTTGCGCTGCTGGGCCTGGACGGCCGGATCGAACAGGCCCGATTGGCCAGCGGCGCCGTGTGGTTCCGGGTCAGGGTGGGGCCGATGACCGACGTCGAACAGGTGAAAAGTGCCGAAGCCCGCCTCAAGAGCAATGGCATGAACGCATTGGTGATCCGATCGGATCGCTGACGCGGGTTGGATGAGCCGGCTCACGCCAAGGGGTACTCCGGTCGTTCGTCCGAATCGCAGACCCAATTCGCCCATAGCTTGCCGTCGTCTCCTTCCAGCAAGCTGATGTAGTTGCGGGTTCGCAGGTCCTGTCCCGAGCCGTAGGGCTTGATCAGCCGGATGGCGATCGACCGGTCCTCACTCAGATATTCCGGATCATCGCTGGTCACCGCCATGATGCCCTCCCACGGATCCTGCTCGGGGCGGGATGAACGATCCCCGATGAACACCCGTTGATGGATCTTGCGCACGGTTGCTTGGCGCCGGTCGCTGATCACGCCCAGGCACCCCAGATGCACGTCGCCGGATAGTACGATCGTCAGGGCGCGACCGCCCTGTTGCCGTCTGGCCAGGTTGTCCAAGAGTCGCCTGATGAGGCGCGCGTTCCCCCTGAAGCGTCTTGGCGCGCCAGTGATCCTTGAGGTCGTCGGTCAGTTCTTCTTCCCACGGCGTGGCACCGAATGTCGTCTCGGTGAGCGCGAAATCGCGATACACCACCTGTCCGATTCCCGGTCCAGCAACGGTCCGGCCGGAAGACGGGTCGCCATGGCGGGTCTCTCCTGATCCCGGGTGCGGAAGAGCACCCCGGCGCTGGCGAGCGGGCTCAGCGACGGATTGGACGATGCCCTGCGGGAACCAGCCGGGTTGGGCGCGGGCCGCCCGGCCGGTCGACAGCTCGCGCGACCCGTGGGGGGTCAGGTCCGGCGCGGCTTCGCCACCAACGGCGCTCCTCAGAAGCCCAGCCGCAGGCCTGCGACCAGGGTCGATTCGCGCACGTCCGCGCCGCCCTCGCGCGCCCGGTCCGCAGTGCCGGCCAGCTTGCGGGTCCAGGACCAGCCGAGATATGGGGCGAACTGTCGGTCGATTTCATAGCGCAGGCGCAGCCCTGCCGTGGCGCCGGTCACTCCTGCATCCATATCGAACGCGCGATCCTCGCGCGCGGCGGCACCGAGTTCCAGGCGCGGCTGCAGGATCAGGCGCTGGTTGACCAGCAGCTCGGATTCGGCTTCCAGGCGCGTCGTCAGATGGCCGTCCTCATCCAGGCGCAGCGTGGCGTCAATCTCCAGTCGATAGGGCAAAAGACCGTGCAGGGCAGCCACGGCCGCCAGCCGGTCCGGGTCGTCTTCCGTGCCCGCATGACGCTGGTAGCCGACGCCGCTCAAAAGGTCCCAGTACGGGGCGACGAGCCGGCCGTAATAGATGTCGAATCGACCAATCTCGGTTTGATCGTCCCGCGTGCGATGCTGCCCTTCGCTTTCCAGCCACAGCCGCTGATGGTCACCGCCGACCCAGCCGAGGACGTCCCAGGCGACGGCTTCCTCGTTTGCTTCGCCGGCGCGATATTCGAGCTGATCGATGAGCAGGCGGTGGTAGATCGCATCGTCCTCGATGGGCGCCGGCAGATGGCCGGAATCATGCGGCGACGCTGGATCGGCCGCGGCCACGCGGGCCACGCCGAGCAGCACCACCGTCAGTCCGAGCGAGATCCGGCGCTCTGATTGCAACCCCATGTCGACTTCCTCAGCCGACCCGCACGATGCGGAACATGCCCAGATCCATGTGATAGAGCAGATGACAATGGAAGGCCCAGTCGCCCGGCGCGTCGGCGATGACCAGCGCCGAGAGCCGTTCGGCGGGCTTGACGCTGACGGTGTGTTTGCGCGGAAGGTGGCGGCCCTGGCCGTTCTCGAGCTCCAGCCACATGCCGTGCAGGTGGATGGGGTGTTCCATCATGGTGTCGTTGACCAGCACGAGGCGCAGCCGCTCGCCGTAGTGGAACGGAATCGGCTCCGGAGCCTCCGAGAACTTGCGGCCGTCGAAGGACCACAGGTAGCGCGACATGTGACCGGTCAAATGCAATTCGATTTCGCGGGCCGGCGGTCGGTCGTCGAAATCATGCGCGCGGCGCTTCAGGTCGGTGTAGACCAGCACACGATGGCCCACATCGGCGAGACCCGTGCCCGGCTCGGCGAGCCGATTGCGCTGGATCTCCGCGATGCTGGTATTGCCCGGGCCGTGGGTATCGGGTCCATGGCGCGCCACGACGGTACCCGATCCGTGTTGCGGCGGTGATGGGGCGGCGGCTTCTTCGTGGTGGGCATGCAGCGCGGTGTCAGGGCCGTGCGCGGCGTGATCCGTGGCGCCAGCGGACGAGGCGCCGTGTCCCGCGTGCGCGGCCATGCCCATGTCGATCATGGTGCGGCGCGGCGGCGCGCGCAGGGCCGGCACCTCAGCGCGCAACCCCGCTCGCGGGGTCAGAAAGCCGCAGGCAAAGCCGCTGCGATCCATGGACTCGGCAAACAGCGTGTAGGCGCGATCCGCCTCAGGGGTCACGATGGCGTCATAGGTTTCGGCCACGGCGATCTGCAGCTCGTCCACCGTGACCGGTGTCACATCCTGGCCATCGGCCTGCACCACGGTCAGGGACAGGCCGGGGATGCGCACGTTGAAATAGCTCATGCTGGCGGCGTTGATGATCCGCAGCCGCACCCGCTCGCCGGGCGAGAACCGCCCTTCCCATGGCGCGTCGTGCGCCTGGCCGTTCATCAGGTAGGTGTAGCTGTGGCCGGTGATGTCGGCGATGTCGCTCGGGTTCATGCGCATGGCCGCCCAGTCGAGCCGATCACGAATGGCTGCGCGCCAGGAGCTTTGCCGCGCTTCGCGCACGAGGTCGATGAGCGTCGGTTTCTGGAAATTGTCGGCATCGCTCTGCTGCTTGAGGCGGGTCATCATGCGGTGGGGATGGGTGTGCAGGAAGTCGGAAAGAATCACCACATGCTCACGGTCGTACGCGACCGGATCGGGCTCGGCCGGATCGATGATGAGCGCGCCGTAATGGCCCAGTTGCTCCTGCATGCCGCTGTGGCTGTGATACCAGTAGCTGCCGTGCTGGCGGATGGGAAAGCGGTAGGTGAAGGTGGTCCCGGGCTCGATGCCGGCGAAGCTCACGCCGGGCACCCCGTCCATCCCGGCTGGCAGCAGCAGGCCGTGCCAATGGATGGAGGTGGGCTCGTCCAGATGGTTGTGCACGCGGGCCACGAAGTCCTGGCCTTCGCGCAGGCGGATCAGGGGGCCGGGAAGCTGCTCGTTGAGCGTCACGGCCGTGGCGCTGCGGCCGCCAATGGTCCGCTGCTGCCTGCCGACGTGCAGATCGAGCGGGTCCTCAGGCGCGCCGGATCCGGTCGCGCGCAGAGCGGCGGCCTGTAGCGCGCGCGTTGGGCTTAAGGCCAGGCCCAAACCGAGAGCGCCACCCCATTGCAACAGCGCGCGCCGCGAGAATCGTCCTGCCTGTCCCGTCATCCCGTTCGTGTCCGATTCATCACTGGGCGACAGGGTAAGGTGGGTAGGGGCCGATCGTCGAGCGCCGCGACGGTCTCCGGGCGCGACCGCGGTCCGGCGACGGTCGTGGCATGCGGTCGTGAGCCTGGCACTTCGGAGCGGATGCATGGGCCCCTTCGCGTCCGCTCCTCGAGCGCGCTCCCAAGCCCAAGGTCCGGCCCGTTCCGCCGCCGGGCGATCGCGGCCAGCGCTGCGGCGGTCTGCGCATCGCCTGAGGACAGGAGCCACGCGGCCACCGCTCACGGAGTCGTCGAGCTGCTCGCCTTCGATGAAGTGATCGCGGGGGGCGATAAAGCGCCACCGGTTCGCGGGGCGGCGCGGGTCCGCAAGGCGGCCATGGCGCGTCACGGCATTAGCGACGCGCCCGCCTTGGCGCAGGCCGATATGGCCATTGCCATGGAGACAGGCACGGACGTGGCCATGGAGAGTGCCGGGGTGACCTGGGTGAAAGGCGACCTGACCGGAATCGTCCGTGCCCGGCGGCTGTCCCGGGCTACGCTGCGCAATACCCGCCAGAATCTGTTCTTCGCGTTCGTCTACAACAGCCTCGGCGTGCCCATTGCGGCAGGCCTGCTGTACCCGTTCGTCGGCTTGCTGCTCTCGCCCATGCTCGCGGCGGCCGCCATGAGCCTGTCCTCGGTCTCCGTCATCGACAACGCCTTGCGGCTGAACCGCGTCCAGCTCTAGGGCGCCGGACGCTCGCGGTCCGGCGTGCTGGGGGCTGCGCGGCGCAGATCGGCAAGCCGGCGCAGGGTCAGGGTGCGGGCAAACTCCTGGCTGTAGCGAATGTGGCCGGCCATCAGCTCGCGCGCGGCGGCGAGATCCCCGGCCAGCAGCAACGCTGTGATGCGGTGATGCTCGGCATAGGTCACCGCGATGCGCTCCCGGTCGGTGAAATCCAGCCGGCGGATGATGTGGATGCGGGCATTCACATCCTGGAGCAAGCCGGCCAGCACACGGTTTCCAGAGCCTTGGGCCAGCGTAATGTGAAAGCTTTCGTCGCGCTGAGCCATCGCATCGACCGAGACCGGTGCCTTGTCCGACTGGCCCGGGTCCCAGTCACGGGCGAGAGACTCCAGCGCTGATCGAGGCATGTGCGCCTGGGCCAAGTCGAGGGCCAGCGACTCGAGCGCAATGCGGACCTGATAAAGCTGATCGATTTCCTCAATGTCGAGTTCCCGCACGAAACAGCCCTGCTTCGGCCGGATCGTGACGAATCCTTCTGCTGCCAGACGCTGCAGCGCTTCCCGGATCGGCGTGCGGCTCACCCCAAAATCCGCGGCCAACTCCGTTTCGGTGACCCGCGTCCCGGGGTAGAGCACAAACCCGAGAATGCGGTCCTTGAGCGCGTTGTAGACGACATGGGCAGACGGGCGGTTGGACATGCGGAGCAGAAACCTCGGGATACCTCGTGGCATTCATCATGGCATATCGCGCCGGGCGTCGCAGGCGAGCCTGCACCAACTCCGATCGCGGGACGCGCAATCTCGGCGCAGCGGCATCTAGATCCGGCCCCCCCTGTTCCCTTGATGTACCGCGCCGGTGACGGCCGAACCGGGCTGCCCGAGCGCGGCACGGTTTGTGCTCGTTATTGCATGCAACGTGGGATACCAAGGGGTGGGCCCCACGCAACTCGGGGGATCGGATCATGACATCAGTTCATCGCAACCCGGCCCTGCTCGCGCTTGGCGCGGGCGGCGTCCTCGTGACCCTGGCCAGCGCAGCCCAGGCGGGCTCGGCGAATTTCGCCACGACCAACATCCAGTACCTCCATGGCACGCGCTATGCGGACTTCGATCCCAATGGGGGGTTCTCCGACGACGACGAGTCCGGCATCGTTACCGTCGAACACTTCAACACTTGGAAGTACGGCGACAACTTCTTCTTCGTCGACATCACCAATCCCTTCGGCAAGGGCGACGGTTTCGGGACCACCGCGGAGACGAGCGCGGCTTACTACGCCGAACTGTCGCCGCGACTGTCGCTCGGCAACATCTTCGCCGGTCATGAACTGTCGGCGGGCATCGTGAAAGACGTCCTCTTTACCGCCACGCTCGAAATTCCCGAGCCCCCGGTGGAACAGACCCTGCTGTACGGCCTGGCGGTGGATCTCAAGCTGCCGGGCCTGCAGTTCTTCCAGTTCAACTGGTACATCCGCGACAGCCAGGATTCGGACATCGATTCGGGTCAGCAGATCACGCTGGTGTGGGGCGCGCCCTTCAAGCTCGGGCCGGTGCCCATGGTCTTCGAGGGTTTCTTCGACTACGCCTGGGGCGAAGATCCGCTGGAAGACAACATCATCACGGCGCCGCGCCTCCTGGTCGATGTCGGTGGCCTCGCCGGATGGGGCGAGAACCAGCTGCAGGTGGGCGTCGAGTACCAGATCTGGCGCAACAAGTTCGGCATCGACGGCATGGACGAAGACGTGCCCCAGGCCATGGTGAAGTGGATCTGGTGAGCATGACGTCACGTCACCTCGCCCCGGGGGACGCGCCGCTCTCTGATCTGTCGACCCTGCGACAGGCATGGGGCGGCGGCGTGACGGTGCTGACGCTGGCCGAGCAGGTCATCGCCCGGCGGCGGGCGGTGACGGCATCCGGCATCTGGATCACCGAAGTTTCGGACGCCGCGCTGCGCGAACGTGCCGCGGCGCTCGACGCCCTGCCGCGGGCGGCGCGCGGGCCGTTGCACGGCGTGCCGTTCGCGGTGAAGGACAACCTCGACGTCGCCGGCCTGCCGACCACCGCCGCCTGCCCCGGGTTCGCCTATGTGCCGGCGCACACCGCGCCCGCCGTGCAGCGGCTGCTCGACGCCGGCGCCCTGCTGGTCGGCAAGACCAACATGGACCAGTTCGCGACCGGGCTGTCCGGCACGCGCACGCCCGTCGGCGCGCCCGCCAATGCCTTCGATCCGGCCTACATCTGCGGCGGGTCGAGTTCGGGTTCCGGGCTCGCGCTCGCGCATGGCCTCGTCAGCTTTGCGCTCGGCACCGACACCGCGGGCTCGGGCCGGGTGCCGGCCGCGCTCGGCAATCTCGTCGGCCTCAAACCGAGCCGCGGTCTGGTGAGCAGCCGCGGCGTGCTGCCGGCCTGCCGCTCGCTCGACTGCGTGTCGGTGTTCGCGCTCACCTGCGCCGACGCGGCGGCGGTGCTGGACGTCATCGCCGGCTTCGATGCCGAAGACCCGTTCGCGCGTGCCGGCTGGCCGGCGGTGCCGGCGCCCGCTGCGGAATTCCGCTTCGGCGTGCCGCGGCCGGATCAGCTCGACTTCGGCGGCGATGCGGCCGGCGCCGAGCGCTTCAGCCGCACGGTCGCGGCGCTCGAAGCGCTCGGCGGCACGGCCGTGGCGATCGATTACACGCCGTTTCGCGAAGCCGCGCGCCTGCTTTACGACGGCCCCTGGCTGACGGAGCGCCGTCTCGCCGTCGGCGATTTTCTGGACCGCCGGCCGGACGCCGTGCTGCCGGTGGTGCGGGACATCATCCTGGGCGCCGACCGCTTCACGGCTAGCGATGCCTTCGCCGCCGACTACCGCCTGCGCGCGCTGCGCCGCATGGTCGAGCCGCTGTGGCGGGACATCAACTGCCTGCTGACCCCGACCATCCCGACCGCCTACACGCGCGCCGCCGTGCTGGCCGACCCGGTCGCGCTCAACTCGCGCCTCGGTCACTACACCAACCACATGAACCTGCTGGATCTGTGCGCGGTGGCGGTGCCGGCGGGTTTTCTGTCATCCGGGCTGCCGTTCGGCGTCACCGTGCAGGCACCGGCCGGGCACGACCGGGCCCTGCTCGCGCTCGCCGACCGCCTGCACCGGGTGATCAACGCCACCACCGGCGCCACGGGTCTGCCGCTCGCCGACATGCCGCCGTACGCCGCGAACGACGAGGCCGCGACGCTCGACCTCGCCGTCTGCGGCGGCCACATGCAGGGCTTGGCGCTGAACCATGAACTCACCGCCCGCAGTGCGCGATTCCTCGAACGCACGCGCACCGCGCCCGGCTACCGCCTGTACGCGCTCGCCGGCTTCGACCCGCCGCGCCCCGGCCTGGTGCGCGATGCCACCGGCGACGCCATCGAGGTCGAGGTCTGGCGCCTGCCGCTCACCGAGGTCGGCGCCTTTCTCGCCGGCGTGCCGGCGCCGCTCGCGATCGGCAGCGTCGCGCTCGACGGAGGCCGCTCCCTGAAGGGCTTTCTGTGCGAGGCCGCCGCACTCGCGGGCGCCACCGACATCACCGCCCACGGCGGCTGGCGGGCCTGGCTCGCCGCCCGCTGAGTGCGCCGCACGATCCTTGCTGCTTGAACGGCGATCACCCGCCCTTATCCGGAGCCCGTCATGACGCCCATCCACCTCGACGCCAACCCCTACCCCTGGCCCTACGACGGCGACCTCAAGCCGGCCAACACGGCGCTCGTCATCATCGACATGCAGACCGATTTCTGCGGCCCGGGCGGGTATGTGGACACCATGGGCTACGACATCAGCCTCACGCGCGCGCCGATCGAGCCGATCCGCGCCGTGCTGGCGGCGTTTCGCGCCGGCGGCTACCACGTCGTCCATACGCGCGAGGGCCACCGGCCGGATCTGGCCGACCTGCCGGCCAACAAGCGCTGGCGCTCGCGCCGCATCGGTGCGGGCATCGGTGACGCCGGGCCGTGCGGCAAGATTCTGGTGCGCGGCGAGCCGGGCTGGGAAATCATTCCGGAGCTTAGCCCCCTGCCCGGCGAACCCGTCATCGACAAGCCCGGCAAGGGCAGCTTCTGCGCCACGGACCTGGAACTGCTGCTGCACATGCGCGGCATCCGCAACCTGGTGCTGACCGGCATCACGACCGATGTGTGCGTGCACACGACCATGCGCGAGGCCAACGACCGCGGCTTCGAGTGCCTGATCCTCGCCGACTGCTGCGGCGCGACCGACCACGGCAATCACCTCGCCGCGCTCAAGATGGTCACCATGCAGGGCGGCGTGTTCGGCGCGGTGGCGACGTCCGGCGCGCTGCTGGAGGCAGTGGCTTGAGCGATGAGGCGGATTTTCACCGGCGTGCGCTTACCCTGTTTTCGCTGACAGCGGAATTCGATGCCGGGACATGGTCTTGGCAACCGTTTCGCGAGGGCATCGAGCAGGTGCCGCTGCATGAACCGGCTCCGAGCGGCTTGCGCGCGGCCTTGCTGCGGTACGCCGCCGGCGCCAGCGTGCCCGCCCATGAGCACGTCGGCTACGAGTACATCCTGGTGCTGCAGGGCACGCAGGAAGACGAGCGCGGAGGCCATCCGGCTGGCACCTTGCTGGTCAATCCGCCGGGCTCGCGCCACGCCGTGCGCAGCGCCGAGGGCTGTGTCGTGCTGGCCATCTGGGAACGTCCCGTCCAGTTCGTCTGAGGTGGATGCGCCGCCGTGGCGCACGACCGGTAGCGCGGTCCAGGACGGTGCATGTCCGGGAGCGGACGAGCCCCATCGGCGGCCATTCAAAAGACAAAATTACATCGTGTAGTCAGTTAGTTGCGGAAAAAAAGGGCGACTCAGGTTGCGGGCTGCCAAATCGGTATGCGGATTGCATTGTATGCAATGATGTATGAACTCCTCGGAGGGCGATCCCCATGTCGCTGCTGGATGCCGAACCGCTTCGTTTGGATGTCTCTTCGACCGCGCTGATCATCATCGACATGCAGCGCGATTTCCTCGAACCCGGCGGATTCGGCGCGATGTTGGGCAACGATGTCGCGCTGCTGCGAAGCACCATCGGGCCCTGTCAAGCGCTGCTGGCGGCTGCGCGTGCCGCCGGCCTGTTGATCATTCACACCCGCGAGGGTCACCGCCCGGATCTTTCGGACGCGCCGCCTTCCAAGCTGGCCCGTGGCGGCGGGCCCAAGCACATCGGCGATCCGGGAGCCATGGGCCGCATCCTGATCCGCGGCGAGCCGGGCCACGGCATCATTTCCGAACTCGCGCCCGCGCCCGGCGAACCCGTCCTCGACAAACCCGGGAAGGGCGCCTTCTACCAGACCGATCTGGCCTTGATCCTCGCCAACGCGGGCGTCCGTACCCTCGTGGTTGCCGGTGTGACGACGGAGGTGTGCGTGCACACCACGGTGCGCGAAGCGAACGACCGGGGATTCGAGTGCCTGGTGGTGAGCGATGCCGTGGGGTCCTACTTCCCGGAATTCCACCGGGTCGCGCTGGCCATGATCACGGCCCAGGGCGGCATCTTCGGCTGGGTATCCGACTCGGCGCGGGTGTGCGCCGCGCTCACCCGCGCCGCTGCCTGAATTCGCTTCTTTCACCCCTTTGGGAGGTCACTCGCATGAACGGCACGGCTGCAAAGATCTGGTCACCCGGCGACTGGAACGCCTTTTTTGGCTTCGGCACCAACATTCTGGTCAATCTGCTCACGTTGACGGCGCTGCTGCGCTATGTCCTGAAACTGCCGGACGACATCGTGTTCGGGCGCATCCTGCCCGCCACCGGGCTGATGCTGTTCCTGTCCACCGTCTACTACGCCTGGCTGGCCTTTCAGCTCGCCAAGAAAGAAGGGCGTGACACCGTATGCGCGCTGCCCTCCGGGATCAGTGTGCCGCACATGTTCGTGGTGGTGTTCGTCATCATGTTGCCCATCGCAGGCACGACCGGCGATCCCATCAAGGGTTGGGAAGCGGGGCTGACCTGGGTGTTCGTGCAGAGCTTCGTGCTGATGGCAGGCGGCTTCGTCGCGCCCTACATCAAGAAGATCACGCCGCGCGCCGCGCTGCTGGGGGCGCTGGCCGGTGTCTCCATCGCCTTTATCTCCATGCGCCCGGCGCTGGAGATGTACATGGACCCGGTGATCGGCTTGTCTGCTTCGCCATCCTGCTCGCGAGCTGGTTCGGCGGCGTGCGCTACTGGCGCGGCATTCCAGCGGGATTGGTGGCCATCGGCGTCGGCTCGCTGATCGCTTGGGGCGGGCTCGCCTTCGGCTTCAGCTTCGGGGGCATGAGTCTCGACAAGTTGGGCGCGTCCTTTGCGGGCTTCGGCTTTTCGCTGCCGCTGCCGGCGGTGGGGCACGTGTTCGGCGGCTTCGAGTATCTGGGCGTGATTCTGGTCACGGCCATTCCCTTCGGCATCTACGATCTCGTCGAGGCGATGGACAACGTCGAGAGCGCCGAGGCGGGCGGCGACCATTTCCCGACCACCCGCGTGATCACCGTGGACGGCGTGGTGAGCCTCATCGGGTGCATGCTCGGCAATCCCTTCATCAACGCGGTCTATATCGGCCATCCGGGCTGGAAGGCCATCGGCGGCCGGATCGGCTACTCGGCGGCCACCGGCGTGATGGTGCTGATCCTGTCCTGGTTCGGCATCGTCGCCGTCCTGATGGCCCTGATCCCCGTAGTGGCCATCTCGCCCATCCTGCTCTACATCGGCATGCTGATCGGCGCCCAGGCCTTCCAGGAGGTGCCCAAGAGTCACGCACCAGCGGTTGTGCTGGCGCTGATTCCCCAGGTCGCCGGCTGGGGCAAGCTGATGATCGACAACGCGCTGGGCGCGGCCGGCACCAATGCGGCGACGGTGGGCATCGACAAGCTGGCCGGCACCGGCGTGCTCTATCACGGCCTCGAACTGCTCGGCAGCGGCGCGATCCTGACCAGCCTCATCCTGGCCGCGGTGGTGGCCTGCATCATCGATCGGGCCTATCAACGTGCCGCGGGCTTCGCGCTGGCCGGCGCCGTCATGACCTTCGTGGGCTTCATGCATAGCGAATCGATCGGCCTGGGGCACAATCCCGCCGCCGCGCTGGCCTATCTTGCGATGGCGGCCGGCCTCTACGGCTACGCCCGGATCCATGTCGCGGCGACCGACGCTGTGGCACTGGAGCCCGCGGAACTGCGCGCACCGGCCTAGAATCCACCCATACGACCCAGACCCTCCGCTTGCTTCATGGCGTTCGTGGGCTCCTGTCCCGGCTTCGGCCGGGACTTTTTTATGACGATCTGGCCGGGGCGGGTGGATTGGGCTATAAGGCGGTGACGACCGATCCCGCGGGGACAGCACATGATTCGGCTCTACCAGTTTCCACCCGCCTACGGCCTGCCGAGCGCGAGTCCTTTCTGCATGAAGGTGGAAACCTGGCTGCGCATGACGGGGCTGCCCTATCAGGTGATGGCCGGCGATCCCCGCAAGGCGCCCAAGGGGAAGCTGCCCTACATCGAGGACAACGGCGTCCGGGTGGCCGATTCGCACCTGATCCTGGGCTATCTCGCCGAGCGCCATGGCGTCGATCCGGATGCCGGCCTGCCTGCCCCGCAACGGGCCTTGGCGCTGGCCGTGACCCGCATGCTGGAGGAGCATTTCTACTGGGTGGTGCTCCACGGCCGGTGGATCGACCCGCAGGGCTGGGCGATGTCGCGGGAGGTGTTTTTCGGCGCCATGCCGCAACCGCTGCGGGCGCTGGTGCCGCTTTTGGTGCGGCGTCAGTTGCGGCGGGACTTGCGCGGGCAGGGTATGGGGCGCCACGAGCCGCCCGAAATCGACGCTTTGGGCATCGAGGATGTGGAGGCCCTTGCAGCGCTGCTGGGGAACCGGGCTTATTTGCTCGGTGATCAGCCGCGCGCCGTGGACGCGGTGGCCCATGCCTTCCTTGCCGGTGTACTGGCCTTTCCGGTCGATTCGCTGGTCAAGGAATCGGTGGCCGGCCACGAGAACCTGGTCGCGTTCGTGACGCGCATGAACCAGCGCTTCTATCCGGCCGACCCGTCGCGCCCATGAATTCGCCGGCCGAGTCGGCGACGTTCATCCATCCCGATCGCGTCCGACGGCTCAACGAGCGGCCCTGGCAGCCGGGGGGCTGCGTCGTCTACTGGATGCAGCAGGCGCAGCGGGCGCAGGACAATCCGGCCTTGCAATTTGCCTGCGGCCAAGCGCAGCGCCTGGGGGTGCCGGTGGTCGTGGTGTTCACGCTGCTGCGCCGTTATCCCGAGGCCACGCTGCGTCATTTCCGGTTCATGCTGGAGGGGCTGGCCGAAACGGGGCAGACCCTGTCGGCGCGTGGCATCCCGCTCGTCGTTCGCTGGGGCGAGCCGGTTCCGGTGGTGCTGGACCTGGCGCAGAATGCAGCCGGCATCGTCTGCGATCGCGCCTATCTGCCGCCCCTCGCGGCTTGGCGAACGGCCATCGCCGCGACGGCCCCTTGCGCGGTCTGGCAGGTGGAAACCGAACTCGCGGTGCCGGCCGACGTGGCGAGCGAGCGCGTCGAGGTCGCCGCAAGAACGCTGAGATCGCGGCTCATGCGCCACCTGACCGAGCACCTCGAGGTCAACACCGAAGCGCCCGTTCAAAGCGCCGAGCCGCCGACGCTCGCGGGTGAGTCGCTCGCCGATCTCGACGGATTGTGCCGCGGCATCGACGCCGACCGAAGGCCCGAGCCGGTGACGCGCTTCTTTACCGGTGGTCGTGCGGGCGCCGAGCGAGCCCTGGACCGCTTCATGCGCACGGCGCTGGACGGCTACGCGGTGAGGCGACGCCACCCGGAAGCGGGCGCGGTGTCGCACCTGTCGCCTTATCTGCAGTACGGGCAGATTTCGGCGCAGCGAATCGCGGCCACGGTCGCGGCGCGGCCCGGAACGGCGAGCGCTGATCGCGATGCCTTTCTGGATGAGCTGATCGTGCGGCGGGAGCTCGCTCACAACTACACGCTGCATCATCCCGCGTGGGATCGCTATGAAGGCATCCCGGCCTGGGCGCGGGAAACCCTGGCCCGGCATGCCGGCGATCCTCGGCCCCACGTCTATGAGCTTGCGCAACTGGAGGCAGCGGCAACCCACGATCCTTACTGGAACGCGGCCATGACCGAGGCGCGGCTCACCGGCTACATGCACAACCATCTGCGCATGTACTGGGGCAAGAAGATCCTCGAGTGGTCGCCCGATGCACAGACGGCGCATGCGCGTTGCCTGTACCTCAACAACCGCTACTTCCTGGACGGGCTGTCGCCGAACAGTTACGCGAACGTCGGATGGCTGTTCGGGCTGCACGACCGGCCCTGGCCGGAGCGGCCGATTTTCGGGACCGTGCGCTACATGAACGCTGCGGGTCTGGAGCGCAAGTGCGACATCGCCGCCTATGTCGCCGGCATCGGGCGGCTGGCCGCGGATGACATCAAACGGTCATGAAACTGCCATAAGGTTTGGTGGCTGGCGGTCTGTCCGGCCTTTATAGTGCGCCGGAGTTTCCCGACCGCGCCTCATCGTCGTCTCCGTGCCTGCCGCGAAATCCTGGCAGGCCCGCGCACGATCCCCGGATGGGTCGCCCCTGAACCTGTAGCGAGAGGATGTTTCATGCAGAAGAAGATCGGTCACATGGCCCTGGCCGCCGCGACTTTGCTGGCCGCACCGCTGGCCGCTCAGGCGCGGGACTACATCAGCATCGTCGGTTCCTCGACGGTCTATCCGTTTTCCACCGTGGTGGCCGAGCAGTTCGGCAAGAGCGGCAAGTTCAAGACCCCGAAGGTCGAATCGACCGGCACCGGCGGCGGCTTCAAGCTGTTCTGCGGCGGCGTGGGTGTGCAGCATCCGGACATCTCCAATGCGTCGCGCGCCATCAAGTCCTCCGAGAAGGAAGACTGCGCCAAGAACGGCGTGAAGGACATCGTCGAGGTCAAGGTCGGCTTTGACGGCATCGTGCTGGCCAACAGCAAGGCGTCCAAGCCGCTGGAGATCGATCTCAAGCAGCTTTATCTGGCGCTGGCCAAGAACGTGCCCGATCCCAAGAGCGGCGACAAGCTCGTGGCCAACCCCTACAAGATGTGGAGCGACATCGACGCCAGTCTGCCCAAGCAGAAGATCGAAGTCCTGGGCCCGCCGCCCACCTCCGGCACCCGTGACGCCCTGGTCGAGTTGGGCATGGAAGGCGGCTGCAAGGGCCTGCCGCTGCTGAAGGACATGAAGGAAAAGGACGAAAAAGGATTCAAGGCGGCCTGCCACACCATGCGTGAGGACGGCGCCTTCATCGAAGCCGGCGAGAACGACAACCTGATCGTCCAGAAGCTCACCGCCAACAAGGACGCCTACGGCATCTTCGGCTACAGCTTCCTGGAAGAGAATCTGGCCAGCGTGAAGCCCGCGATCATCAACGGCTCACGTCCCAGCTACGAGTCGATTTCCGGCGGCGCCTATCCGCTGTCACGCCCGCTGTTCTTCTATGTCAAGAAGGCGCACGTCGGCGTCATCCCGGGGATCACGGAGTTCGTGGCCGAATTCACCAGCGAGAAGGCCTTCGGCCCCGAGGGTTACCTCACCGATCGCGGCCTGATCGCGCTGCCGGATGCCGATCGCAAACAGGTGGCCGATGCGGCCAAAAAGATGGCGACCCTGAAGTAACTCTACGGCATGGAGGCCGGCGCCGATGCCGGCCTCCTCCAGCGCGGAATAACGCATGAATCCGCTGATCTCGAGTCTTCTGCTCGTCGCCCTGGGGCTGATCACCTATCAGTTGGGGCGGCGGCGCGCTTTCGGGCTGGTCGACGGGGAGCTGCGCAAGCTGCATTCCCTGCCGGCCTACTACGGTTTGTACGCGGCATTGTGGTGCGCCGTGCCGGCGCTCCTGGTGCTGATCGCAGGAACGGCCTTCGATGGTGCGGTCATCGCGCATCTGGTGGTGAATCAGTTGCCCGATTCGCTGCATGGCGGCGATGCCGGACGCATCAACCTGTTGCTCAACGACATCCGCAACGTACGGCTCGGATTGGTGCCGAGCGATGCGGCCGACCCGCAAGTCGTTGCCGCGGCGGCGCACTGGGATCGCCTGCAAGCCATCGGCAACGCGGCGCTGGCGGTGATCGCGCTGGTCCTGGCCATGCTCGGAGCGATTTTTACGCTCACGCGCATCCACCCCGAGCAGCGTGCCCGCAACGCCGTCGAGCGCATGGTCCAAGTCGTGATGATGGCCGCTGCGAGTGTCGCGATCCTGACCACCGCGGGCATCGTGCTCTCGGTCCTGTTCGAGTCCATCCGCTTTTTCCAGATGATTCCGGTGACCGAATTTCTGTTCGGAACGCAATGGAGTCCGCAGATGGCCATGCGCGCCGATCAGGCCGGCTCGTCGGGGGCGTTCGGGGCGATCCCGGTGTTCGTCGGCACGGCATTGATCTCGGCCATCGCCATGGCGGTCGCGGTGCCGATCGGTCTGTTCTCGGCGATCTATCTTTCGGAATACGCAAGCCCGACCATCCGTTCGGTGGCCAAGCCCTTGCTGGAGGTACTGGCGGGCATTCCGACCGTGGTCTACGGCGTTTTCGCGGTCCTGGTCGTGGCGCCGCTGCTGCGCTCCTGGGGGCTGCAATTAGGGCTTGACGTCGCATCCGAAAGCGCGCTGGCAGCGGGGCTCGTCATGGGCGTGATGATCATCCCGTTCATCTCATCCTTGTCCGACGATGTCATCAACGCCGTGCCGCAGTCCCTGCGGGATGGTGCCTACGCCCTCGGCGCGACGCCATCGGAGACCATCCGCAAGGTGGTCCTGCCGGCGGCGCTGCCGGGCATCGTCGGCAGTGTCATGCTGGCGATCTCCCGCGCCATCGGCGAGACCATGATTGTGGTCATGGCGGCAGGACTCACGGCCAACCTAAGCTTCAATCCATTGGAATCGGTGACCACGGTCACGGTGCAGATCGTGACGCTGCTCACCGGCGACCAGGAATTCGACAGCCCGAAGACGCTGGCGGCCTTCGCGCTGGGGCTCGTGCTGTTCATGGTGACCCTGTTGCTGAACGTGATCGCCTTGCGTGTGGTCAACAAATACCGGGAGCAATATGAGTAAGGCCATGTTGCCGGCCCTGCGGCCGGTCGAGATCATCCAGGCGGGTCTCGCCCGCCGCAGGGCCGCCGAGCGGCGTTTCCGCCTGTACGGCCTGATGGCGATCGTGCTCGCGCTGGTCTTTCTGGTGCTGCTGTTCGTCAGCATCGTCGGCAAGGGCTATTCCGCCTTCTGGCAGACCGAACTGCGCCTCGACGTGACGCTCGATCCAGCCCTGCTCGACGTCGCCGACGCCACCGACCCCTCTCAGGTCCGCGTCGCCAATTACGGCGCCGTGCTGAAGGCGGGGATCAAGGAACTCTTTCCGGAGGTGCAGGACCGGGTGGCCTTGCGCCAACTCTACGGTTTCGTCAGCGGCGCGGCCGAGGACGTGCTGCGCGAGCGCCTGTTGCAGGATCCGGCCCTGCTCGGGCAGCGCGTCACGATCTGGGCGCCCGCCGGCAGCGACACCGACATGGTCATGAAAGGCTATATCGACCGCAACCTGCCCGAAACCGATCGGTCTGTCAGCGATCAGCAACTCTCGTGGATGGACCGCCTCATCGAGCAGGGCCGATTGGAGGAGCGGTTCAACTGGCACTTCCTCACCGGCGGCGATTCGCGTTCACCCGAACAGGCGGGCATCTGGGGCGCCGTGGTCGGCTCCTTTCTCACGCTGGCGGTGACGATGCTGCTGTCCTTTCCCTTGGGGGTGGCGGCTGCGGTGTATCTCGAGGAATTCGCGCCCAAGAATCGCTTGACCGGGATCATCGAGGTCAACATCAACAACCTCGCCGCCGTGCCGTCGATCGTGTTCGGTCTGCTCGGGCTCGCGGTCTTCATCAACTTCTTCAACCTGCCGCGCTCGGCGCCGCTGGTCGGTGGCCTCGTGCTGACCCTGATGACGTTGCCGACCATCATCATCGCCAGCCGGGCGGCGTTGAAGTCGGTGCCGCCGTCGATTCGCGAGGCGGCCTTGGGCGTCGGCGCCTCGCCGCTGCAGACCGTCACGAATCACGTGCTGCCCCTCGCCATGCCCGGCATGCTGACCGGCATGATCATCGGCATGGCGCGCGCCCTGGGTGAGACGGCGCCCTTGCTGATGATCGGCATGGTGGCCTTCATCGTCGATATCCCCAAGGGGATCTTCGACCCGGCCACGGCCTTGCCGGTACAGATCTATCTGTGGGCCGACAGTCCGGAAATGGGATTCACCGAGCGCACCTCGGCCGCCATCATGGTGCTGCTCGCCTTTTTGCTCACCATGAACGCGCTGGCCGTGATCCTGCGGCGGCGTTTCGAACGTCGCTGGTGATAGACTACGCGCCCTCGCGGGAGAGAGATCGATGAACACGTCCACAAGTGATCTGGAACGAAAATCCGTGCAGACGAGCTACGTCCCCCCCGATCGAGCAGCCGCCCCGCGCGCCACGGTCGATCGCGAGGTGCGGCGGACGGTGGGCGAGGTGCGAGTCCCGGAGCCGCGCATTCGCTGCAATGACATTGATGTCTACTACGGCACCGCGCATGCCATCAAGGGCGTCAATCTGGATGTCGCCCGCAACGAGGTCGTGGCCATGATCGGCCCTTCCGGTTGCGGCAAGAGCACTTTCCTGCGCTGCCTGAACCGCATGAACGACACCATCGACGGGTGTCGGGTGACGGGCGAGATCCTGCTCGATGAGCGCAACATCAACACCCGCGAGATCGACGTGGTGCCCCTGCGGGCACAGGTCGGCATGGTTTTCCAGAAGCCGAATCCGTTTCCCAAGTCGATCTGGGAAAACGTCGCCTTCGGGCCACGTATTCACGGCCTGGCCCGGACCCGCGCGCAGCTCGACGAAATCGTCGAATCCAGTCTGCACCGCGCTGGACTGTGGAATGAAGTCAAGGATCGGCTGGACAAGCCCGGCACGGGCCTGTCCGGTGGCCAGCAGCAGCGCCTGTGCATCGCTCGCACGATCGCCGTGCAGCCGGAAGTCATCCTGATGGACGAACCCTGCTCGGCACTCGATCCGATTTCCACGGCCAAGATCGAGGAGCTGATCGACGAATTGCGCCAGCAGTTTTCGATCTGCATCGTCACCCATTCCATGCAGCAGGCGGCGCGCGTGTCCCAGCGGACCGCGTATTTCCACCTGGGGGACCTCATCGAGGTCGGCGCCACCGAGCAGATTTTCACCAATCCGCAGCACAAGCTCACCGAGGACTACATCACCGGACGCTTCGGCTGAGGCGCGCGTTTCAGCGGGTGAGGGCGAGCGATGAGTCAATATGACTTGGAAGGGCACACGGTCCGCCGCTACGACGGCGAGTTGAATCACCTGCATTTGCGCGTGATCGAACTTGGTGGCCTCGCCTTGCATCAAACCCGCACGGCGCTGGCGGCGTTGCAGGAGCGCGATGTCCGGATCGCCCGCTCGGTCATCGGTCGGGAATGGGAAGTCAACCGGCTCGATGTGAGCATCGATGATGAACTGATTTCCGTCATCGCCCGCCGGGCGCCCGTGGCCCGCGACCTGCGCATCGTCATGGCGTTCGCCAAGACGGTCAACGAGCTGGAGCGCGTCGGCGACGAAGCCAACAAGGTGGCGCGTCTGGGCATCGGACTGTTCGACGGCTTCAGGGTCGATCCGGGCGATGCCCTGATGTGGGACGTGCAGGCCATGGGGCGGCGGGTGGTCGAGCTGCTGGAGCGGGTCATGGATGCGCTCGATCGTCTGGACCTGCTGGCCGCCCAGGCGGTGGCCACGAGTCAACGGGAACTGGACGCGGAATTCCAGGCCGGGTTGCGCCGTCTGACGACCTATGTGATGGAGGATGCGCGCAACGTCGGGCAGGTCATCACGCTGACGCAGATCATCAAGGCCTTGGAGCGCATCGGGGATCACGCCCGCCACGTGGCTGAGTATGTCGTGTACCTCGTCTCCGGCGAGGATGCGCGTCACCGCAAATGTCAGCCCGATGATGGCCCGGCCGATGCCGACGGGGCGTTGGCCCCCGAGTAACCCTCCCGCGAGGCCCCATCCCCCGTGCGCCACGTGGGCTCAGCGGTGGTAAGCGGGGCTGTATTCCACGACTGCGGAGACGAAGGCCTCGGCATGCGCGACCGGGATGTCCGGCGTGATGCCGTGGCCGAGGTTCATCACATGTCCGCTGCCCGATCCATAAGACGCCAGGACGTGCCGCACCTCCTCGCGGATCACCTCTGGCCGGGCCCGCAGGATGGCGGGGTCGAGATTGCCCTGCAGCGCCACCCGATCGCCCACGCGCCGCCGGGCCTCACCCAGATTGACGGTCCAATCGAGCCCAACCGCATCGGCGCCCGTCGCAGCCAAAGCTTCCAGCCAGTGCCCGCCGCCCTTGGTGAAGACGATCACCGGCACGGCACGCCCGGCGTGCTCGCGGATCAGACCCGCGACGACCTGCTGCAGATACCGGCGTGAAAACGCCTCGAAGGCAGGGGTGCTGAGCGCGCCCCCCCACGTATCGAAGATCTGCACGGCCTGGGCCCCTGCGCGGATCTGGGCATTGAGATAATCGGTGACCGCGCCCGCGAGCTGCTCCAGCAGATGATGGGCGAGGGCGGGCTCGTCATAGATCAGTGTCTTGATGCGCGCAAAATCGCCGGGGCTGCCACCCTCCACCATGTAGCAGGCCAGCGTCCAGGGGCTGCCGGAAAAGCCGATGAGCGGCACCCGGCCCGTCAACTCGCGGCGGATCAGGCGCACCGCGTCGAGTACATAGGCCAGATCCGTTTCGGTCTCGAGCCGGGGCAGCGCGTGGATCGCCGCTGCGCTGCGCAAGGGGCGCTCGAACCGCGGCCCTTCTCCTTCCACGAAATGCAGGCCTAATCCCATGGCATCGGGAATGGTGAGGATGTCGGAGAACAGGATGGCGGCGTCCAATGGGAAGCGGCGCAGCGGCTGCAAAGTGACCTCGCAGGCCAATTCCGGCGTCCGGCAGAGCGCCATGAAGTCTCCCGCCCGCTCGCGCACGGCGCGATATTCGGGCAAGTAGCGGCCGGCTTGACGCATCATCCAGACCGGCGTGCGGTCGACCGGCTGGCGGGCCAGCGCCCGCAGGAAGCGATGCTCGGAAGGGGCGATGGTCGTCGTCATGGTGCCGCCGGCGTCGCGAGGGCCTGACGGATCTCGGCCTGAAGCGCAGCCGCAGCCGCCGCCGGATCGGCTGCGTCGCGAATCGGTCGCCCGACGACGAGATAATCGGCGCCCTGCCGCAGCGCCTGAGTGGGGGTCACGATGCGTTTCTGGTCGTCGGTTTCCCGATTGTCGAGCGGCCGGATGCCGGGGGTAACGACCACCAGGCGGCCGTCCACCTCCCGGCGCAGCCGTTCCACCTCGAGCCCGGAAGACACGACGCCGTCACAGCCGGCCTCCAGCGCTCGGCGCGCCCGCGACAGGACGAGCGCGTCGAGATCACAGGCGAAGCCCAGATCGTCGAGGTCGCCCCGGTCGAGACTGGTCAGGGCCGTGACGGCGAGGATCTTGAGCCGGTCTCCCTTGGCGGCGGCAGCGGCTTCCATCATGCCCTGGTTGCCGTGCACGGTGGCAAAGGTCGCGCCCCGTTCGGCCAGCCGCGCCACGGCGCGGCCGACGGTGGCGGGCACGTCGAAGAATTTGAGGTCCACGAACACGCGGGCGTCGCGCTGGCAAAGATCATCCACCAACTCGAAGATCCCCCCGGTCATGAACAGCTCCAGACCGAGCTTGAAAAAACGCACCTGCCCCTCGAGGCGGGCGATGAACTCCCGAGCTTCGGCCACCGTCGGCAGATCGACGGCGAAGATCAGGCGCTCCTCGGTGGGAATCTCCGCGTGCGGATTGGGCGCAACCTGCATCCTCACACCCCCAGATGGTCGAGGATGCCCTGCGCGGCCTCACGGCCCTCGAAGACGGCGGTGACCACCAGATCCGATCCGCGCACCATGTCGCCGCCGGCGAAGACCTTGGGGTTGCTGGTCTGGCCGGTGTGGGCGTGGCCCTGCGTGCGGATGCGGCCGTCGCTTTCGAGGGCAATACCGAATTCGCCCATCCAGGCAGCCGGACTGGGCCGGAAACCAAAGGCCATGATCACCTGATCGGCGGGGACCACTTCCTCGGACCCCGGGATGACTTCAGGCTGGCGACGGCCACGCGCGTCCGGCGCGCCGAGCTGGGTGGTGACGAACTTGACGCCTTCGACGTGGCCGTTGCCGATGATCTCGACCGGCTGGCGATTGAACAGAAAGCGCACACCCTCTTCGCAGGCGTTGCGGTATTCGCGCCGCGAGCCGGGCATGTTGGACTCGTCGCGCCGGTACGCGCAGGTGACCCGCGTCGCGCCCTGGCGGATGGCGGTGCGGTTGCAGTCCATGGCGGTGTCACCGCCCCCCAGCACGATGACGCGCTGATCGCGCATGTCGAGCGCCGGGCCGAGCAGCGGCAGATTCATGACCCGCCGCGCATTGGCGATGAGGTAGGGCAGTGCCTCGTGCACGCCTTCCAGTTCCTCGCCGGGAAAGCCGCCCCGCATGGCGGTGTAGGTGCCCATCCCCAGAAACACGGCGTCATACTCGTCCAGCAACTGCGCGAACGGGATGTCCCGGCCGATCTCGGTGTCGAGCACGAACTTGATGCCCATGCCTTCCATCAGTTGCCGGCGGGTGTCGATCACCGATTTCTCGAGCTTGAAGGGCGGGATGCCGAAGGTCAGCAGACCGCCGATCTCGGGATAACGGTCGTACACCACCGCTGCAACGCCATTGCGCGCCAGAATGTCTGCACAGCCGAGGCCTGCGGGACCGGCGCCCACAATGGCTACGCGCTTGCCGGTGGGGACGACCTTGGACAGGTCGGGGCGCCAGCCCTGCTTGACGGCTTCATCGGTGATGTACTTCTCGATCGAGCCGATGGTCACCGCGCCGAAGCCGGTGTTCATGGTGCAGGCGCCCTCGCACAAGCGGTCCTGCGGGCAGACGCGGCCGCAGACCTCCGGCAGGGAGTTGGTTTGATGCGACAGCTCGGCCGCCTCGAACAGCCGCCCTTCCCGCACCAGCTTGAGCCAGTTCGGAATGTAATTGTGGACCGGGCATTTCCATTCGCAATAGGGATTGCCGCAGGCAATGCAGCGGCTGGCCTGGGATTCGGCCGACTCCGGATCGAACTGGCCGTAGATCTCGTTCCAGCGCCGCACGCGGATCTCGGCGGTGAGCTTGGGCGGATCCTGACGGGGAACCTCCAGAAAGTGCAAGGGATCGCTCATGGGGGTGACAGTCCTTCGATTGAGGGCGGTATCAGGCGGCCGTGCGAAGGGAGCCGATCAGGTCCGCGAGGTCCATGGCCTTGGGCTTGATGAGCCAGAAATGACCCACGTAGTCCGCGAAATTGTCCAGGATTTCCTGTGCCCAGGGGCTGCCGGTTTCCAGGGCGTGCTCGCGGATCAGATCCTTGAGATAGGTGCGCTGCGCTTCCATGTGCTCGGGACTGACGCGATGGATGTCGATCAGTTCGTGGTTGTGGCGATCGACGAAGCTGTGCTCCAGGTCCAGGACGTAGGCAAACCCGCCGGTCATGCCGGCGCCGAAGTTGATGCCGGTCGGGCCCAGGACCGTCACCACGCCGCCCGTCATGTATTCGCAGCCGTGGTCACCGACCCCTTCCACCACCGCGAGTGCGCCCGAGTTGCGCACGGCGAAGCGCTCGCCGGCCTGACCCGCGGCGAACAGCTTGCCGCCGGTGGCGCCGTAGAGGCAGGTATTGCCCATGATGACCGCTTCGCGCCCGACGAAGGCGCTGGCGGCGGGGGGGCGCAGCACCAGTTTGCCGCCGGCCATGCCCTTGCCGACGTAATCGTTGGCATCACCTTCCAAGAACATGTGCAGGCCGCCCGCGTTCCAGACGCCGAAGCTCTGCCCCACGGTTCCCTTCAGATGCACCCGCAAGGGATTGGCCTCGACGCCGGCATTGCCGTAGCGGCGCGCAATCTCGCCCGAGACGCGGGCGCCGATCGAGCGATGGTTGTTGCGGGTGGCGTAGTGATAGTCTCCGCCGCCGCCGGCTTCGATGGCGGGCAGCATGTCGGCCACCATGGCCTCGGCCAGTTCGCCCTTGTCGAACGGCGCGTTGTGCGGCGCGAGGCAATACTGGGGCTTGTCGCTCTGCAGGCCGAATGCCGACAGCAAAGGCGCCAGGTCGAGGCTGGCCGTCGCTGCAGTCTCGCCGGGGAGGATCTGCAGCAGATCGGTGCGTCCGATCAGCTCGGCCAGCGAACGCACGCCGAGCCGCGCCAGCCATTCGCGCGTGTCCTCGGCGACGAATCGGAAGAAGTTCATCACCTTCTCGGCCGTGCCGTGGAAATGCTTGTGGCGCAGCACGTTGTTCTGCGTCGCCACGCCGGTGGCGCAGTTGTTCAGATGGCAGACGCGCAGATAGATGCAGCCCAGGGCCACCATGGGCGCGGTGCCGAAGCCGAAGCTCTCGGCGCCGAGGATGGCCGCCTTGACGACATCGAGACCGGTCTTGAGGCCGCCGTCGGTCTGCAGGCGCACCTTGTCGCGCAGATCGTTGGCACGCAGCGTCTGGTGGGTCTCGGACAGGCCCAGTTCCCACGGCGAGCCGGCGTATTTCACCGAGGTCAGCGGGCTGGCGCCGGTGCCGCCGTCGTAACCCGAGATGGTGATGAGATCGGCATAGGCCTTGGCCACGCCCGCGGCGATGGTACCCACTCCCGGTTCGGCTACCAGCTTCACCGACACCAGTGCCTGCGGGTTGATTTGCTTCAGGTCGAAGATGAGCTGCGCCAGATCCTCGATGGAATAGATATCGTGGTGCGGCGGCGGCGAGATCAGTGCCACGCCGGGCTTGGAATAGCGCAGCCGGGCGATCATGGCGTTGACCTTGTCACCGGGCAGCTGGCCGCCCTCGCCGGGCTTGGCGCCCTGGGCGATCTTGATCTGCAGCACCTCTGCGTTGACGAGATAATGCGGCGTCACACCGAAGCGGCCAGAGGCGACCTGCTTGATCTTCGACATCTTCTCGGTGCCGTAGCGCGCAGGATCCTCACCGCCTTCGCCGGAATTGGAGCGGCCGCCGAGCCGGTTCATGGCCACGGCGAGCGCCTCATGCGCCTCGGGCGACAGGGCGCCCAACGACATGCCGGCCGAATCGAAGCGCGGCAGGATGGCTTCGACGGGCTCGACCTGGTCCAGGCTGATGGGCTGGACATCCTCGCGCACCGCGAGCAGATCGCGCAGCGTGGCGGTCGGGCGCCGGTCGACGAGGTCGGCATAGGCCCTGTACTGCGCGTAATCGCCGCTGTTCACGGCCTTTTGCAGCGCGCCGATCACATCGGGATTGAAGGCGTGGTACTCGCCGCCATGGACATACTTCAGCAGGCCGCCGTGGTCCATCAGCTTGCGCGGATTCCAGGCCTGCCAGACGCGGTGACTCATGGCGGTTTCCAGGTGCACGAAGCGCGTGCCCTGGATGCGCGACACCGTGCCTTTGAAGCAGCGACGCACGATTTCCTCGTGCAGCCCCACGATCTCGAAGAGCTGCGCGCCGCGGTAACTGGCGACGGTGGAAATCCCCATCTTGGAGATGATTTTGTACAGGCCCTTGTTGATGCCCTTGCGGTAGTTCTGCACCAGCTCGGGGTGCACGGACGCTGGAATCTCGCCGCTCTGCGCCATCTGGTGCAGGATTTCATAGGCGAGATAGGGGTAGATCGCGGTCGCGCCGTACCCCAGCAGTACCGCGAAGTGGTGCGGATCGCGCGCCGTCGCCGTGGCCACGATCAGGTTGGCGCTGCAGCGCAGCCCCTTGGCGGCAAGATGATGATGCACGGCGCCGGTCGCGAGCAGGGCGTGCACGGGATAGCGGTCGCGCACCACTTGCCGGTCGTCCAGGACCAGGAACACCTTGCCAGCTTCAACCGCCGCCTCGGCGCGCGCGCACAGATCATCCAGTGCCGCCGGCAGCGGGGTGTCGAGCGGATAGTTCAGATCGAGCCGCTCGGCCTCGAATCCCGACCGCTTCGGATCCAGCAGGCCCTGATATTTGCCCTCGGTCAGCACCGGCGAGTCCAGCATGAGCCGGTTGGCGTGATCGGGGGTTTCCTCGAACACGTTACGCTCGGGTCCGAGGCAGGTCTTGATCGACATCACCACCTGTTCCCGCAAGGGGTCGATCGGCGGGTTGGTGACCTGCGCGAACTGCTGGCGGAAGTAGTCGTAGAGCGAGCGATGGCGCTTGGAGAGCACGGCGAAAGGCGTGTCGTCACCCATGGAGCCGACCGCCTCCTGGCCGCCTTCGCCCAGCACCCGCAGCACCTGATCGCGTTCCTCGAAGGACACGCCGAAGAGCTTCTGGAACACACCCAGTTCCTCGTTGCTCATGGGCGAGGACGTCAGGCGCTTGTAGTGCAGGTTCGACTCGATGTGGCGGACATGCTCCTTCAGCCACTGCTTGTAGGGGTGACGGGATTTCAGCAGATCGTCGATGTCCGACGGATAGAGGATCTGCCCCGTCGCGGTATCGGCGGCGATCATCTGGCCCGGTTTCAGGCGGCCCTTGATCAGCACATCCTCGGGCGCGTAGTCGTAAACGCCCACTTCCGAGGCCAGCGTGATGTGGCGGTCGCGGGTGATCACGTAGCGCGCCGGGCGCAGGCCGTTGCGGTCCATGGCGCAGGCGGCGTAGCGCCCGTCGGTGAGCACGATGCCGGCCGGGCCGTCCCACGGCTCCATGTGCATGGAGTTGAATTCGTAGAAGGCGCGCAGGTCCGGGTCGAGCGTGTCGAGGTTCTGCCAGGCGGGCGGAATCAGCAGCCGCATGGCGCGGAACAGGTCCATGCCGCCGGCGAGCAGCACTTCCAACATGTTGTCCAGACTTTCCGAATCCGAGCCCTTGAGCGACACGATGGGCTGCAGGGCCTCGATGTCGGGCAGCAGCGGCGTGCGGAACAGATTTGCCCGCGCCAGTGCCCAGTTGCGATTGCCCTGAATGGTGTTGATCTCGCCGTTGTGGGCAAGGTAGCGGAACGGCTGGGCCAGGCGCCATTGTGGCCAGGTGTTGGTGGAAAAGCGCTGGTGGAAGACGGCCAAGGACGATTCCATGCGCGCATCGTCCAGATCGCGGAAGAACACCGGCAGATTGGCCGGCATCACCAGGCCCTTGTAGGCGATGACCTCCACCGCGAGGCTGGGGATGTAGAAGTATTCATCCTGTGCGTCGATCGCCTTTTCGGCATGGCGACGCGCCAGAAACAGCCGCCGCTGGAATTCCTCGCGGGTCATGCCGGCGGGTGCGTTGACGAAGACCTGTTCGACATGGGGCAGCGTCTTGAGTGCCTCCTCACCGCAGGCCGACGGATCGGTGGGCACCAGGCGCCAGCCGGCCAGATCGAGGCCCTGTGCCGCCAAGGCTGCCGCCACGGCGCTGCGCGCCTGTTCCCGCTGCGCTTGTTCAGGGGCGAAGAACACGAGGCCACTGGCGTAATCGTCGGCGAGGATCAGCCCTTCTTCGTGGGCAATCGCCCGCAGGAAGGCATCGGGCTTTTTCAACAGCAGGCCGCAACCGTCGCCGGTCTTGCCGTCGGCGGCCACCGCGCCGCGATGGGTGAGCCGCTCCAGCGCCGTGATGGCCGTGCGCACCAGCCAGTGGCTGGGCTGGTCGTCCATGTGGGCGATCAGGCCGAAGCCGCAGCTTCCCTTCTCGAATTCCGGACGGTACAGACCGTCGTATGTCTCGTGCATGGCTCGCTCTGCTGGCTGGAGGCGAAGCCATGGGCTTCGCACTGAGGGGCGATGGACTCGGGAATCAGGCCACCCTGGCACCGGAACCCGGACACGGGCACAGCACGCCGGAGGCCACTAGGCGGCTGACCAGTATATCCCGCCCCCTCGCGCGCGTTCAACGAAACAGCGCTGGCTCCTGCCCGGTTGCCATGATGCCCACCAGACCCAAGCGGGCGCCTTGGGCGATGGCGTAGCGGTCGGTCATGCCGGCGATGTGGTCCGCGATGGTCCGAGCCTTCCCGTCGATTCCTTCCCTGTCAAGCAAGTTCCGCGCCTTCTGTGCGGTGTCGGCGGGCAGATCGTCCGGATGCGCCATGAAATGCCCGAACAAGGCCTCGATCAATTGCTGCGCCTCTGCGTTCATGGCGTTGACCTGCGGGTGCCGGTAGAGCGCGCGGTAGAGAAATCGCTTGATCTCGAGGTTTTTCGCGGCCATGGCGTCGCTATAGGCGATCAGCGGTGCCGGCTGCGCGCGCGCCTCGTCCGGATGGCGGGGCGCCACCTCTGCGATGCGGTCCAGGCTCGTGGCGATGAGGTCGCCGACCTGTGCATCGATCATGCGGCGCACCGTTTCGGCGACATGGCGTCGCTCGGGCAGCGCGCCGTAACGAGCGGCGACTTCACGATAGGGCGCCGCGAACAGGTCGATCTCGCGCAGTTGCTCGACCGTGATCAGGCCCGAGCGCAAACCGTCGTCGACATCGTGGTTGTTGTAGGCGATCTCGTCGGCGAGATTGGTGAGTTGTGCTTCCAGGCTGGGTTGTCCACCGTCGATGAAACGCGCTGCCACGGCGCCCAGGGCCCGGGCGTGGGCACGGCCACAGTGCTTGAGGATGCCCTCGCGCGTTTCGAAGCACAGATTCAGGCCATCGAACTCCGCGTAGCGCGCCTCGAGCGCATCGACCACGCGCAGCGACTGGCGGTTGTGCTCGAAGCCACCATAGGGCCGCATGCAGACATGGAGTGCTTCCTGCCCGGCGTGACCGAAAGGGGTGTGGCCGAGGTCGTGGGCAAGGGCGATGGCCTCGGCCAAGTCTTCATTGAGGCGCAGGGCGCGCGCGATGCCACGGGCGATCTGCGCGACTTCCAGCGTGTGCGTGAGCCGGGTGCGGTACATGTCGCCGACGTGATTGACGAAGACCTGGGTCTTGTATTCGAGTCGCCGGAACGCACCGCTGTGGACGATGCGGTCGCGATCGCGCTGGAACTCGGTGCGATAGCGCGGTGGCGGTTCGGGATAGGCGCGGCCGCGGCTCATGCGGCTGCGCGAGGCATAGGGCGCGAGCGCCGCTTCCGGGTCGAAAGCGAAGGGATCAGGGGCCACGCGGGAATTGGTCCAGCAACGCGCGCAGCACGCCCGGATCGGTGTCGCTGCGCAGTTCCGCCTCGCCGATGGCGCGCAACAGGACCAGACGCAGCCGGCCGGCTTGCGCTTTCTTGTCCACGGCCATCAGTTCCAGGAAGCGCTCGGTATCAAGGCTCGCCGGTGCCATGACCGGCAGGCCGGCGCGGTCGATGAGGCGGCGGACGCGGTCGACCGCTGCGGAGGACAGGCGACCCAGGCGGGCCGAGAGTTCGGCCGCCATGATCATGCCGGTGGCAACCGCCTCGCCGTGCAGCCAGGTGCCGTAGCCCGTGCCGGTTTCGATGGCGTGGCCAAAGGTGTGCCCCAGGTTGAGCAGGGCGCGCACGCCGCTTTCCCGCTCGTCCGCCGCCACGATCGCGGCCTTGGTGCGACAGGAAACGGCGATGGCATGGCTCAAGGCCGCGGGCTCGCGCGCGAGCAGCGCGTCCAGATGCGCTTCCAGCCAGGCGAAGAACGCGGCGTCGGCGATGAGGCCGTACTTGATCACCTCGGCGAGGCCGGCGCGCAGTTCGCGCTCGGGCAGGGTGCCCAGGGTGTCGAGATCGGCGATCACGCAGCGCGGCTGATGGAAGGCGCCGATCATGTTCTTGCCGCGCGGGTGGTTGACGCCGGTCTTGCCGCCCACCGAAGAATCGACCTGCGCCAGCAGCGTGGTCGGCATCTGGATGAAATCGATGCCGCGCTGGTAGCACGCGGCGGCAAAGCCCGTGAGATCGCCGATGACCCCGCCCCCCAGGGCGATGAGGGTGGCATCGCGCCCGAAGCGTGCCGCGAGCAGCGCGTCCCAGATCCGTTCCACGGTGGCCAGCGTCTTGGTGGCTTCCCCGTCCGGCAGGATCAGCGTTTCGAAGGCGCGCCCCTGTAACGCCGTCTGCACGGGCACCAGATGCCGTTCGGCCAGCACCGTGTTGGTGATGATCATCGTCCGGTTGCCCAGATAGGGCGCCCACCATTCGGCGGCTCCCAGAAGTCCGGCACCGATGTGGATGGGGTAGCTGCGCGTATCGAGGTCGACGGTGACGGTCTGCATGGGGTCGGGCTTACGTGGTGGTCAGGGGGGATGCGGCGTGGGCGGCCGGCGCGGTCGAGGGGCGCAAACGCTCGGCAAGGCGGTTGGCGACATGGCGCGGCTGCTGGCCGTCCGTGTCCACGATCCAGTCGGCGATTTCCCGGTACAGCGGATCGCGCGTATCCAGCAGCGCCTGCAGGCGCGCCTCGCGATCGGGCGTTCTCAGCAGGGGGCGGTGGGTGCTGTGGCGGGTGCGGCGGAGCTGTTCCGCCACGGAGGCGGCGAGGTAGATCACCAGTCCGCGTTCGCCGAGGGCGCGGCGGTTGTCGGCGCTCAGGACCGAGCCGCCGCCCGTGGCGAGGATGGCGTGCGGCCGCTGGGTCAGTTCCGCAATCGCAGCAGCCTCGCGGCGGCGGAAGCCGTCTTCGCCCTCGCGCTCGAAGATGTAGGCGATGTCGACGCCGGTGCGCGCCTCGATTTCGTGATCGGTGTCGATGAAGTGATAGCCGAGCAAATGCGCCAGCCGTTGGCCTACGGTGGTCTTGCCGGCCCCCATCGGGCCGACGAGAAAGATGCGTTCGGGCAAATGGTCCATGGCGCCCAGTATACCGGGGCGACGAGGACGCGGCAGCCCGCGGCGCCGTCGCCTGCGGCGTCCTCGGCGTGTCCTCAGGGCGTCATGGCGAGGCCCTGCTGCACGATCTTGGGCGTGATGAAGATCAGCAGTTCGCGCTTGGTATCGCCCTTGCTGCTCTGGCGGAACAGGGCGCCGAGCAGCGGAATGTCCCCCAGCAGGGGGATCTTGTTCACGGTGTCGCTCGTTTCCTGTTCGTAGACGCCGCCCAGGACGATGGTCTCGCCGTTGCTCACCAGCACCTGGGTGTTGAGCTGGCGTTTGTCGATGCTGGGCACGAAGCCGCCGGTGCCGGTCGGGATCAGTCGCCCGACATTGTCTCGCGTTACCCGGAGATCCATGATGACTCGATTGTCAGGGGTGATTTGCGGTATCACCTGTAATGAAAGTACCGCCTCCTTGAAGGCGATCGACGTCCCGCCCGAGGAGCCGCCGGCAGACTGCTGGTAGGGAATCTCGACGCCTTGACGGATAGAGGCAGGCATCTGGTTGGCCGTCAGGACGCGGGGATTGGACAGAATCTCGCCCTTGCCTTCGGCCTGCAGGGCCGAGAGTTCGAGATCGACCAGGAAATCACGCCCGAGGATGGCCAGCGCCAGGGAGGCCGGGGTTCCGCCGGCAGGAATGGCGGGCAGGTTCACGTTGAGCCGCTGGGGTACGCCGCCCTCGCCGGTCGGGATTTTGGTCGGAAACACGGTGCCGTTCTCGATCAGGCTGTCGAGTGAGCCGGCAACCATGGTGTCGGTGCCCTCCAGCGTCCCGCTGGTCGTGCTGATGCCGCGCCGCTTCTCGAAGGTGTCGAGCCCCGTGAAGCCGAAGCGGGCCCCGAGATCGCGGCTGAAGTCATCGCTCGCCACTACGATTCTTGCCTCTATGAGTACCTGCATGACGGGGATGTCCAGCTTGGCCACCAAGGCACGGATGTCGGCGAGGCGGCTCGCGGTGTCAGTTACGATCAATGTATTGGTGCGTGTGTCCGCAGTCACATAACCTTCAGGTGATAGCATGGAGCGGGTGCTGTTGACGTTGGAAACTGAAGTGTAAGACTCGCCCGCTGCGGCGCCAGCTAAGCTGCCGGCACTGTAGCTGTCATTTCCGTTCGTTTGACTGGCCAATGCCCCAGCCACTTCACCAGCGATTGTGCCTTGTGACGCCGCTTTGATTGCGCTTTGCCCCATGATTAAGTTGGCGATTTCGGTAGCCTTGGCATAGTTGATCTGGATGATTTCCGAGCGCATCGGCGCAATTTTTTCCGCGTTGCGCTGTTGTTCACGAATATCGGCAATTTCTTTGGAAGGCGCGATCATAATGGTGTCGCCGACCTCGCGCAGGGCCAGTCCGCGGGCCTGCATGATGATCTCCAGCGCCTGATCCCACGGCACGTTCTGCAGTCGCAGCGCCATGGTCCCGCCGATGCTGTCGGACAGGACGATGTTCCTGCCGGACACGTCGGCGAGGATCTGCAACAGCGCGCGGGTCTCCACGTTCTGGAAGTTGAGGCTGACGGGCGGGCCGCCGCCGAAACGTCCCAGGGCGCTGCCCGGCTGGTCCGATTTCGCGGGAACGCGCATGGCGATGGTGAGGATGCCGTCGGTCTGATAGGCCATGGACTGGGCTTCGGGCGCGGCGCGGATGGTCAGCACGGCGTCGCTGCCTTTCTGGCGGGCCTCGATGGTGTGCACCGGGGTGGCGAAGTCGCGCACGTCGAGGCGCTGGCGCAGTGACTCGGGAAGATGGGCCTGGCTCAGGGTGACGATGGTGTCCTCGCCCTGCGCGGTCATGTCCATGACCGTCTTGGGATCATTGAGCTCGATCAGGATCAGGCCCTCGCCCTGGTCCCCGCGCCGGAAATCGAGGCTGCGGACCCCCGCGGTGACGGGCGTCGCCGAGGCCGGAGCGGCGGGGCTTGTCGGTGCGGCGGCGCTCACGCCGGTGACCTTGCGATTGTCGAGCGTCAGCACGATGCGGTTGTCCTGCACCTGCATGCCGTACTGCGGCAAATCGGTCAGTTCGATCACCACCCGCGTGCGTCCGCCGGCTTCGGCCACCTGCACGGCCTGGGTGAGCCCGACGCCGATGGGGATGCTGCGTTGGGTCACCCCGTTGGTAACGGCCGGCAGGTCGAGCGCGATGCGGCTCGGCGTGCGCGTGGTGAAGATCTGGGGCTGGGGTGCGGGGCCTGAAAGAATCAGCGCGATCTCCAGCTGATCCGCGCTGCGGCGGCTGTGCTCGATGCGTTCCAGCGTCGGCCCGGCGTGGACGACGCCGGTCAGGAGCGCGAGCAGGCAGGCGCAGAGCCAGCGCGGCCCCCGGCAGATGACAGCAGGCATGTTCATTATCTGATTCTCCAAGGCGGCCCGTTCGCCGGGCCTGACTGATGGCTGTCCGATCACGCGCCCGCCCTCATTCGCTCAGCGCGATGGCGGCATCGCGCTGCATCCAGCCGCCGAGACCGTCGGGGACGATTTCTTTCAGCCGGATCTCCCGTTCGGAAATGGCGATGACCCGACCGTTGTTGCGGCCCAGGTACTGCCCGACCGCCACCCGGTGGATGACGCCGTCTGCCGTGCGTACCAGTCCCCAGCGTTTCTCGCCGTAGCCCAGCATGCCCAGCAGGCTCAGGGCGTCGATCGGGAATTCTTCCAGGGGCTGCCGGGCGCGGCGCATGTCAGGCGAGAGGCCGTTGTTGGGAAGCTGTCGGGCCATCTCGGTTTCGGGATTGTCGAAGGGACTGCGGCGTCCGGCCGGCGAATAGGCAAAGCGTTCATAGGGCCGCATCTGCGGCACGGGTTCGATGTCGGTCGATTTGCGCGCCTTGACCTCGGCGAAGTAGGCGTCCAGATCGGTCGAATCCGCACTGCAGCCACTCAGCAAGGCGAGCCCGATCAGACCTCCCCGAGCGGCGCGAGACAGGGATTTTCTCGGCCGGAATCGCAACAGCTGGGCCCGCTTCATGGCTTGACCCCTCCCACCGCGCTCGCGGCCGCAGAGCCGCTGGGTTCTTCGAGGTAGCGATACGTCATGGCAACGGCGTCCATGACGAGCCCGCCCTCACCGGCCTTGGCGCCTGTGAGGCTGATGTTGCTCAAGGTGACGATGCGCGGCAAGGCAGCCAGCCCGCTGGCGAAGTCGCCCATCTGGTGATAGCTCCCGGTCAGGCGGATGCGAATCGGCGCTTCGGCGTAGAACTCTTTGGAGTGCTCTGGCTCGGGCTTGAACACCTGTTCTTCCAGGCCGGTGGCAACACGCGTCTGGGAGATGTCCTGGAGGAGATTGGCCATTTCGGTCTGGCTGGGCAGCTGGCGCAGCATGACCGCGAAGCGGGTCTGGATGTCCCGCAACTGGCCCTTGTAGGCGTCCAGGTTCGCAACCTGACGCTGCTTGCTCTCGAAGCTCTGCCGGAGTTCCGGTTCCTTGGCCTGGGCCGCCTTGAGGGCGGTCAGTTGAGGCTGAATCTGGAACCAGTAACCGAGGCCGCCCAAGATCAGCAACAGCACGGCCAGCGCCAGATTGCGGACCGAAGGGGGCCAGGCGCCGGGATTGTTGGGATCGACCTTGCGCAGATCGGCGAGCATCGCCGAGAGATCGAATTTCACGACTGACCCTCCGTGCCCGACCGGTTCAACTGCACGCGCAGCGAGAACTGTGCGAAACGCCCGTTCTTGCCGTCCTTGGTTTCGATGACCACCAGCTGTGGGTCCTGGAACCAGGGCGAAACGTCGAGGTTTTTCATGTAGCTGGAAACGCGGGCGTTGGACTGAGCCTGCCCTTCCAAGGTGATCTGGTTGCCTTCCTGGCGCATGACCAGCAGGGTGACGCCGTCGGGCAGCGTCCGGATGAGTTCGTCGAAGAGATGGACGCTGGTGGTGCGCTGGTCCTGCAGCTCTTCGATGATGCGCATGCGTTCGATCAGATTTTGTCGCGATTGCTGCAGATCCCGGATTTCCGCGATCTGGGCATCGAGCTGCCGGTTTTCCGCCTCGATTCGCGCGTTGCGCGCGTTTTGACGGTCGACGTGCGTCTGCACGTAGGAGTTGACGAGAAACACCCCGCCCAGCGCGACGATGGCCGTTCCGGCCGCACTGATGAAGAACTGGCGTTGGTCATCCTTGCGTTGCTGTTCGCGCCAGGGGAGGAGGTTGATGTGGTGGCCCATCAGTCGAAACTCCGCATGGCCAGGCCGCAGGCCGTCATCAGGGCCGGTGCGTCCAGTTTCAGTTGCTTAGGTCGTGCCCGAGGCATGATCTTCATGCTGGCGAAGGGATTGGCGATGCGTGTGGCGACTTCCAGCTGTTCCTCGACGGCCTGGTCGATGCCGGGGATGCCGGCGCATCCCCCGGCGAGAATGATTTGGCCGATTTTCTCGATGCGGCTGCTGGAGGAAAAGAAGAACTGCAGCGCCCGGTCGATCTGATTGGTGATGTCCTGTATGAACGGTCGGAGGACCTCCTCGCCATAACTTTCCGGCAGACCGCCACGCCGCTTGGCCTTGCCCGCCTCCTCATAGGACAGGCCGTAGTGCGCCATGATCTCCTCGGTCAACTGCTTGCCGCCGAAGGCCTGGTCGCGGCTGTAGAGGATGTTGCCGGCTTGCATGATGTTGAGTGTGGTGGTCGTGGCGCCGATGTCGACGACGGCGATGCCCTGATCGGCATTTTTCAAGTGGATCTGTTCGGCGATCAACTGGCAGGCGTTTTCCAGCGCATTGGACTCGATATCCACGATCTTGCACGTCAAGCCGCCGAGATGGATGGCGGCGACGCGGTTGTCGATGGCGTCGGTGCGACAGGCGGCCAGGAACACATCCACGGAGTCGTCTTCCGTGGCGGAGGGACCGATCACCTCGAAGTCCATCCCGACTTCCTCGAGGGGGTAGGGGATGTATTGATCGGCTTCAAGGCGAATCTGCTGCTCCAGCTCCCGGTCCGACAAATCGGCTGGCATGGAAATGACCTTGGAGATGACCGTCGCCCCGCCCACCGCGACCACCACGTCGCGAGTGCGCGTACCCGATTGCTTGACGGCCTTGCGGATCGCTTGCCCCACCGCTTCGGGATCGATCACTTGCTTGTCGACGACCGAATCGGCGGGCAGGCCGACCGCGGCGTAGCTCGTCACCTGGAGCTGCTGGCGCTGGCCACCGAGTTCGATCAGCTTGACGGCCGTCGAGCTGATGTCGATCCCGAGCAGCGGCTTCGTTCGCGATTTGAACAACACGTGCTTTCCCCGGCGCCACGAGCGCTGTGTCTGAGGGTGTCTCGGCCAACCCGGTGGTCCTGCGCAACCGCAGGTGTCCCGGTGTTTCAGATCGGCCACTGCGCGGTGGACTTGATCTGTCGGCCTTGGCGGGTCATTCAGCGGCCTGCGTATAATGCGGGGCAGCAACCTTCCCGCTGGTTTTATCGGCTGTGTGCATCATGCCTTTACGGATCAAGATCTTCGGCTGGATCGCGGGGACGATGCTGACGGTCGTGATGCTCGGTGCGGCGGCGGCCTTCGTGGCCTATCTGCAGATCGCTCCGCAGCTCCCGCCCGTGGATACGCTGCGTCACTTCCAGTTCGAGATTCCGCTGCGCGTCTACTCGCAGGACGGCAAGCTGATGGGGGAGTACGGCGATCAGCGGCGCGAACCCATCCGCTTCGATCAGTTTCCCCCTCTCCTCATCAAGGCGGTGCTTGCGGCCGAGGACGATCGCTTCTTCGAGCATCCCGGCGTGGACTATCAGGGTCTGTTGCGGGCCGTCGGTCGGCTGCTGCTCACCGGCGAACGCGAGCAGGGCGGCAGCACGATCACCATGCAGGTGGCGCGCAACTTTTTTCTGACTCCCGAGAAGACCTACCAGCGCAAGCTGCGGGAAATCCTGCTGGCGTTTCGCATCGAGCGGGAGCTGGCCAAGGAAGACATCCTGGCGCTGTATCTGAACAAGATCTTCCTCGGTCAGCGCGCCTACGGGGTGGAGGCGGCTTCCCGGATCTATTACGGCAAGAGCGTATGGGAACTGTCCCTGGCGGAGTGGGCGACGCTCGCTGGCTTGCCGAAGGCCCCGTCGCGGATCAATCCGATTGCCAATCCGCCTGCGGCCCTGGCGCGGCGCGACTATGTCCTGCGGCGGATGGCGCAGCTCGGCATGATCGACGCGGCTCAGTTGCAGGCGGCCTTGGCAGCGCCCAATACGGCCATGCCGCACAACACGGTGCTGGAACTGCAGGCGATGTATGTCGCCGAGATGGTGCGCCAGGAGCTGCAGTCGCGTCTGGGCAGCGACATCTACCGCTCGGGCTTGACGGTGCGCACGACGCTGGACAGTGGTCTTCAGTCCAAAGCGGAGCGTGCGCTGCAGGACGGACTCGAGGACTACGATCGACGTCACGGTTATCGCGGCGCCGAGGCACGTTGGGCGGTCGACGAGCCGGTCCAGGTACGCACCCGGCGCCTGAGCGAAATCCCGGAGATCGGGGGCCTGCGGGCTGCGGTGGTGCTTGCGGTCGAGTCGCGCGGCGCGCGCATCCAGATTGCGGGTGAGGGCGAGGCCAACCTCGACTGGAACGCGATGCGCTGGGCGAGGCCGCGGCTGGGCCCCGACCGCCTCGGGCCACTGCCGTCCCAGGCGGCGCAGGTGTTGAGCCAGGGTGATGTGATCCGGGTTCGGAAGGTCGCCGATCGGTGGGTGTTGTCGCAAGTGCCGGACGTGCAGGGGGCCTTGGTCAGCATCAGCCCGCGCGATGGGCGCATTCTGGCGTTGGTGGGCGGGTTCGATTACGTCAAAAGCGCGTTCAACCGCGCCACCCAGGCGCGCCGCCAGGCCGGCTCGAGCTTCAAGCCGTTTCTCTACGCGGCTGCTTTCGATAATGGGTTCACCCCCGCGTCCATCATCAACGACGCGCCCATCGAGTATGCACAGGGAGCCGACGGCGAAATCTGGCGGCCCGAAAATTACTCGGGTCGTTTCTATGGGCCGACGAGCCTGCGTGAGGGCTTGGTGCATTCGCGCAATCTCGTCTCGGTGCGCCTGCTCGAGCAACTGGGTGTGCGGCGGGGCGTGCGTTACGTGGAGCGCTTCGGTTTCCCCATGCAGCATGTTCCCGCCGATCTGTCGCTCTCGCTGGGGACCGCCGAGTTGACGCCCTTGGAACTGGCGCGGGGTTACGCGGTCTTTGCCAGCGGCGGCTATCTGTTGACCCCCTATCTGATTGCGCGGGTCGAGGACCATGACGGCAAGCTGCTCTACGCCCGAACGCCGGAACTCGCCTGCGACGAATGCGGCGCCGCCGCTCGAGCGCCGCAAGCGCCGGGGCCTTCCTGGCTGGCGGACCATCCGCCGCAGCCCATGGGAGGACCGGATTTCGTTCCCGAACCCGTCCGCCCGGCGCCGCGCGTCATGGACATGCGCACCAGTTATCTCATGACGAGTCTGATGCAGGACGTCATTCTTCGGGGCACCGGGCGGCGCGCCGCCCAGATCAACCGTCCGGATCTCGCGGGAAAAACTGGAACCACGAATGGATTGATGGATGCCTGGTTCGCCGGTTATACGCCGGATCTGGTCACGGTCACCTGGGTCGGATTCGACCAGATGCGCTCGCTCGGATCCGGTGAGTCGGGCGGCGTGACCGCGACGCCGATATGGGCCGACTATATGGAGCAGGCGCTCAAGAACGTGCCGGTCCGCCAGATTCAGCCGCCGCCCGGCGTGAGCGCCCTGTGGATTTCGTCAGAAACGGGCCGGCTGACCACTCCCGAGGATGCAGCGGGACGTTACGAGTATTTCCGTTCGGACATGCCGCCGCCCGCGGCAACGGACGAGGAATCCGTCAACGCCGTTCCAGGCGAGGCGGCCGTTCGACAGGAGGAATTGCGCGATCTGTTTTGACCGCCCCGGTCAATCGACGTCGATCTGACCTTTTGCTCATGCCACAGGAGACCATTCATGGGACGCGGAACCGGCATGAAATCGTGGCAACAGCGTGAACGCATCGTGCAGGCGGCGGCTCGCATCATGGCCGAGGAGGGGGTGAAAGACTACTTCCTGGCCAAGCAGAAGGCCGCGGATCGTCTCGGGGTCGCGCGCAACAGCCCTAATCTCCCGCGCAACGCGGAAATCGAGGTGGCCCTGGCGGCCTACCAGCGACTGTTTCTGGCCGATACACAACCCACGCAGTTGCGCCGGATGCGTGAAATTGCCTGCGAGGCGATGCATTTTTTCCGTTCTTTCCATCCGCGGCTGGTCGGACCCGTGCTGAGCGGTCTGGCTGACGATCACTCGGAAATCGCGCTGCACCTGTTTGCCGAATCCCTCGAGCAGGTCGTGCTGCATCTGACGGACGCCGGCATTCCGCATCACCTGGAAGAGCGCCGGCTCCGGATGGGCATCAGGGAACAGCGACCATTCCCGATGTTGCGTTTCCTGGTCGATGGGGTGCCCATCGCCGCCGTGGTCTTCGACGTGGATTTCATCCGGCAGGCCCCCGTCAGTCCCACCACAGGTCGCCCCATGGAGCGCGCCAGCCTGGCGCATGTGCAACACCTGCTGTCCTCAGCCGCCGCGGTGTAAACCACGTAAAAAAAGGCGGCCGAGGCCGCCTTTTCCACGCCAAGGGCGCTCAGCGTCTCTGGTCGAGTGCCAGGTAGTCGCGTTGCGCGGCGCCGGTGTAGATCTGCCGTGGCCGGCCGATGCGCTGCTCGGGATCGTTGGTCATCTCGATCCAGTGCGCGACCCAGCCGACGGTGCGGGCGATGGCGAACATCACGGTGAACATGTTGGTCTGCAGGCCGAGCGCCTTGTAGATGATGCCGGAATAGAAATCCACGTTGGGGTAGAGCTTCTTTTCCTTGAAATACTCGTCGTTCAGGGCGATCTGCTCGAGTTCGAGCGCCAGTTCGAAGAGCGGATCGTTTTCTTTGCCCAGACGCTCCAGAATCTTGTGGCACATGCCGCGGATCACCGTGGCGCGTGGGTCGTAGTTCTTGTAGACGCGATGCCCGAAGCCCATGAGCCGGAATGGATCGTTCTTGTCCTTGGCTTTGGCGATGAATTGCGGGATCTGCTTCACGTTGCCGATCTGTTCGAGCATGGTCAGCACCGCTTCGTTGGCGCCGCCGTGGGCGGGTCCCCAGAGGCAGGCCACGCCGGCCGAGATTGCCGCATAGGGATTGGTGCCCGAGCTACCGGCCAGCCGCACGGTGGAAGTGCTGGCGTTCTGCTCGTGGTCGGCGTGCAGGATGAACAGCATGTCCAGTGCTTGGGCGGCAATGGGGTCGATCTCGTAGGATTCGGCGGGGACGGCGAACAGCATGTGCAGCAGATTGCTGCAGTAGTCGAGGTCGTTGCGCGGATAGACGAAGGGCTGGCCGATCGAATGCTTGTAGGCGCAGGCCGCGATCGTCGGGATCTTGGCGATCATGCGGTGAGCGAAGATCTCCTGATCGGCCGGATTGCGCATGTCTTGCGCGGCGTTGTAGAAGGCGGACAGGGAGCCGACCACGCCGGTCAGCATGGCCATCGGGTGGGCGTCATGGTTGAAGCCGCGGAAAAAGTCCCGCAGCGACTCGTGAATCATCGTGTGGTAGCGGATCGAGTGGCTGAAGGTATCCAGTTGGATCTGCGTCGGCAGCTCTCCATACAGGAGAAGATAGGCCACCTCAATGAAGCTGCTCTTTTCCGCCAGTTGCTCGATGGGGTAGCCGCGATATAGCAGGACGCCTTGGTTGCCGTCGATGTAGGTGATGTCGCTGCGGCAGCTCGCGGTGGAGACGAAGCCGGGATCGTAGGTAAACATGCCGTGATCACGGTACAGGCTGCCGATGTCCGCGACGGCGGGACCGTGTGTGCCCTTGCGGACCGGCAGCTCGCTTTGCTTGCCGGTGGCGGGATCGGACAGGATCAGCTTCTGCTCGCTCATCGACAGGACTCCTGGGGGATTCAGGCGGCTGGATGGAGGTCCACCGGCGGTTGGGGATAATGGGACGGGTAGCCGGACCGGGCGACGCCCGAGTCGACGGCGGCTTTGGCCACGGCGGGCGGCACGTAATCGATGAGTCGCGGATCGAGCGGCGTCGGGATGATGTAGCCGGGCCCGAAGGCGAGATCGGCCTTGCCGTAGGCACGCAATACTTCGCTGGGCACCGGCTCGTGAGCCAGGGCTCGCAGGGCCTGCACGGCGGCGATGTGCATTTCCCGATTGATGCGCTTGGCGCGGACGTCGAGTGCGCCCCGGAACAGGTAGGGGAAGCCCAGCACGTTGTTGACCTGATTGGGGTAGTCGCTGCGGCCCGTTGCCATGATGAGATCGTCGCGCGTGCGCAGCGCCAGTTCGGGGCGGATCTCCGGATCCGGGTTCGAAAGCGCGAACACGACCGGACGGGGCGCCATGGTCTTGAGCATCTCGGCGGTCACGAGATTGGGGCCGGACACGCCGATGAAGACGTCCGCATCCACCATCGCGTCGGCCAGCGTCTGCCGATCCGTATCGAGTGCGAAGGCGGCCTTCGTCGGATCAAGGCCGTCGCGGCCCCGATGGATGACGCCCCGCCGATCGACCAGCATCATGTTGTCGCGACGGGCACCCAGGGCCAGTAACAGGTTCATGGAAGCAATCCCGGCCGCGCCGGCGCCCAGGCAGACGATGCGCGCCTGATCGACACGCTTGCCCTGCAGTTCCAGCGCGTTGAGCAGGCCCGCAGCGACGATGATCGCGGTGCCGTGCTGATCGTCGTGGAACACGGGGATGTCCAGGCGTTCGACCAGCGCACGCTCGATCTCGAAGCAATGCGGCGCCGCGATATCTTCGAGATTGATGCCGCCGAAGGTCGGCGCGATGCGCACGACGGTGTCGATGAAGGCCTGCGGGTTTTCCGCGTCGACTTCGATGTCGAACACATCGACATCGGCGAACTTCTTGAACAGCACGGCCTTGCCTTCCATCACCGGCTTGCCGGCGAGGGCACCGGTATTGCCGAGCCCCAGTACGGCGGTACCGTCGGTGATCACGGCGACGAGGTTGCCCTTGGAGGTATAGCGGAAGGCGTCGTCCGGATTGGCGGCGATCGCGCGCACGGGGGCGGCCACGCCCGGGCTGTACGCCAAGGCCAACTCGCCATAGGTCGTGAACGGCTTGGTGATGGCGATGGCCAGCTTGCCCGGCTTGGGCTTCGCGTGGTACTCCAAGGCCGCGTGAGTCAACTCGTCTTCCGTCATCATGAAGCGGACTGCCGGTTGGGTCGTAACAAATGTGTTGTGGCAGGCATCGCAGATGCCCGCCCGGTCTGTCCGCGTCGCATGCGACGGGCGCCGATGCGCTTATTTGGCGCCGTAGCGTCGGCGGAACTTGTCCACACGGCCGCCGGTATCGACGATTTTCTGCTTGCCCGTATAGAACGGATGGCAATTCGAGCAGACTTCGATCTGCAGATCCGATCCCAGGGTCGAGCGGGTCTCGAAGCGGTTTCCGCAGCTGCAGGTGATGGCAACCGGCTTATAGGAAGGATGGATTTCGGGGCGCATGGCGGCGTGACCTCGGTACTCTGGGGCGAAGGCCCATCTCGTAAACGGGTCATTGTAAGGACCGAATGGAGTCAGGGCAATGCCGTGGCGGCCTCCCCCGACGTGGCTGACCCTCCGCGGGCGGTTTTTCGTTATGATGCGCTGCAAAGTCGATCCCATTCGTGACCGGTTCGACGTGAGGGACGATCGCCATGACCGCCGAGCAGATTGCTGCCTTGATCGCCGAACGCATGCCCGAGGCCGACCCGGTCCGCGTCGCGGGTGACGACGGCGTGCATTTTTCGGCCTTGGTGGTTTCGGCCGCTTTTGAAGGTGTGCGTCCCTTGCAGCGCCATCAGCAGGTGTATGCGGCGCTGGACGGCTTGATCGGCGGGGCGATCCACGCCTTGGCGCTGGAAACCCTGACGCCTGCGGAGTGGGCGACACGCGGCCCGGTGAACTGAGAGACCGGCATGGATAAGCTCGTGATCGTCGGCGCCCGGGCACTGGAAGGGGAAACCCGCATCTCCGGCGCGAAGAATGCCACCCTGCCCATTCTGGCCGCCTGTCTGCTGGCCGATGGGGACAGCCTCGTGCGCAACGTCCCGCACCTGCACGACGTGACGACCAGCATTGCGCTGCTGTCCGGCATGGGCGTCCGGGTGACCTTGGCCGACGGCATGGGGGTCGAGGTCGATGCCCGTGGGGTCGACAACGTCCATGCGCCCTATGAGCTGGTGAAGACCATGCGCGCCTCCATCCTGGTGCTGGGTCCGCTGTTGGCCCGCTTCGGGCAAGCCGAGGTGTCCCTTCCGGGCGGATGTGCCATCGGTTCGCGTCCCGTGAATCTGCACATCGATGGCCTGGCGGCCATGGGCGCCGATATCCGCGTGGAAAACGGCTACATCCGCGCGCGCGCCGGCCGGCTCCGGGGCGCTCGCATCGTGCTGGACACCGTGACGGTCACCGGGACCGAGAATCTCATGATGGCGGCGACCTTGGCGGACGGGACGACGATCATCGAAAATGCCGCCCGCGAGCCCGAGGTGGTGGATCTGGCCTGCTTTCTCAATGCCATGGGCGCCCGCGTGCAGGGCGCGGGAACCGACACGCTGGTCATCGAGGGCGTTCGACGGTTACAGGGGGCCGAGTACGAGGTCATGCCCGATCGCATCGAGACGGGCACCTATCTGATTGCCGGCGCGATCACGGGCGGACGCGTGACCTTGAAGAATGTCCGTCACGGCACGCTGGACGCGGTCCTTGCCAAGCTCGAGGAGGCGGGCGCCGAACTCAGGTACGGCGAGCAGTCCATCACGCTCGACATGCACGGCCGGCGTCCGCGCGCGGTGGACATCCGCACGGCCCCCTATCCTGCTTTTCCGACCGACATGCAGGCCCAGTTCATGGCGCTCAACGCGGTCGCGCAAGGCGCATCCACCATGATCGAGACCGTGTTCGAGAACCGCTACATGCACGTGCAGGAGCTGGAGCGCATGGGGGCGGACATCCGCGTGCAGGGCAATGTGGCCGTCGTACGCGGCGTCGAGCGCCTGACCGGCGCGCCGGTCATGGCCACGGATCTGCGCGCCTCGGCCGGGCTGGTGCTCGGCGCGCTGGTCGCCGAGGGTGAAACCGAGGTGGATCGCATCTATCACATCGACCGCGGCTACGAGTGCATCGAGGAGAAGCTGGGTCAGCTCGGGGCCTGCATCCGCCGGATTCCGTCGTGAGCACGGACATGGCGAACGGGGCAGCCGTCGATGGCTGAAGCGGCGCTCACGGTCGCCCTCTCCAAGGGCCGCATCCTGACCGAAACGCTGCCGCTGCTGGCGGCGGTGGGCATCGTGCCCGACGAGGATCCAAAGCTCAGCCGACGCCTGATCCTGGGCACTTCGAATCCGGCGGTACGCTTGCTCATCGTGCGACCGACCGACGTGCCGACCTATGTGCTGCACGGGGGCGCCGACGTCGGCGTGACCGGCAAGGACGTGCTCGCAGAGCAGGAGCAGGCCGTTCTGTACGAACCCTTGGATCTGGGCATCGGGCGCTGCCGCCTCATGCTGGCTGGCCGCGAAGGGTGTGATCCCCCGCGCGCGCAGCCCCGTGTCGCCACCAAGTACGTGACATCGACCCGCGCTTTCTTTGCGGCGCGCGGGCAGCAGGTCGACGTCATCAAGCTGTACGGCTCCATGGAGCTGGCGCCGCTGGTCGGACTGGCCGACTGGATCGTCGATCTCGTCGATACGGGCAATACGCTACGCGCCAACGGCCTGATGCCGCTGGAGACCGTCATGGAGGTCAGTGCCCGGCTGGTGGTCAATCCCGCCTCGTGGAAGACCAAGCATGCCGCGGTACGCGCGCTGGTGGCGGATCTGGCGGCGGTGGTTGAACGGCAAGGAGCAACGGCATGACGAATCGGCATCATCCCTTGAGTCTGCGCCGGCTCGACACGCGCGAGGCCGGTTTCGATCAGGCTTTGGGCGCCTTGCAGGTTCAGGCCGAAACCCAGCAGGTCGAGATCGTGCAGGCCGTGCAGGACATCCTTGCGCAGGTCCGTCAGTCGGGCGATCCGGCGCTGCTGGGCTATACGCGCCGCTTCGACGGCTGGGCGCCTGCCGCCGCAGATGGTTTGCGCATCGATCGCGCCGACCTCGTCGCCGCCCGGGACCGCCTTGCCGGCCATCTGCGCGCCGCGCTGGAAGAGGCTGTCGATCGGCTGCGTGCGTATGCCGAACACCAGCGTCTCGCGTCATGGCGCCACACCGACCCGCTCGGCAACGTGCTGGGTCAGGAGGTGCGGCCGCTGGATCGCGTCGGGGTCTATGTGCCGGGTGGCAAGGCCGCGTATCCCTCCTCGGTGCTGATGAACGTCATACCGGCGCAGGTGGCGGGGGTGCCCGAGATCGCGCTGTGCGTGCCGACGCCGGGCGGCCAGCGCAACGATCTGGTGCTGGCCGCGGCGGCCATCCTTGGCGTCGAGGAGGTTTTCGCGATCGGCGGCGCCCAGGCCATCGGCGCCTTGGCCTACGGCACCGAGCGCATCGGGCGTGTGGACAAGATCGTCGGGCCCGGAAACCGTTATGTCGCCACCGCCAAGCGCCTGGTCTTCGGACAGGTCGGGATCGACATGATCGCCGGGCCATCCGAAATCCTCATCGTTTGCGACGGGAAGACTGATCCGGACTGGATCGCGCTGGACCTCTTTTCCCAGGCCGAGCACGACGAAGATGCCCAGTCGGTGCTCGTCAGTCCGGACCGCGCCTTTCTCGATCGGGTCGCCGAACGCATGGCCGTCTTGCTGCCCGACCAGCCGCGCCGGGACATCATCGCGCGCTCCCTGTCCCAGCGTGGGGCGCTCATCGCGACGCGCGATCTGGCCGAGGCAGCCGAGATCGCCAACCGTCTGGCGCCGGAGCACCTCGAGCTGTCGGTTGAGGATCCAGACGCCTTGCTGCCGCTGATCCGGCATGCCGGCGCGATTTTCCTGGGGCGCCACACCCCGGAGGCCATCGGCGATTATTGCGCGGGCCCCAATCACGTGTTGCCGACGGCCGGCACGGCGCGATTCTTTTCGCCGCTCGGCGTCTACGATTTCCAGAAGCGCAGCAGCATCATCCGCTGCAGCGCTGAGGGCGGCGCGGCCTTGGGGCGGCTCGCGGCCGTGCTGGCCCGCGGCGAGGGGCTGGAGGCCCATGCCCGTTCCGCCGCCGCGCGGGCCGATGCGCCATGAATCGCGATGCGGCGGCGCGCGCGCGGGATCACGTGCGCGAGGAGATCCAGGCGCTCGCGCCCTACCCGGTGCATGCGGCAGACGGGCTGATCAAGCTCGATGCGATGGAAAATCCCTACGGCTGGCCGGACGAACTCATGCAGCCCTGGCTGGAGGTTATCGCCGGCGCCGCGTTGAATCGTTATCCCGATCCGCGCGCCCAGGGTCTGCAGCCCGTGCTGCGCGCCGCGCTGGGCATTCCGGACGCGGCCGATATCCTGTTGGGCAATGGCTCCGACGAACTGATCCAGATCATCATCATGGCCCTGGCGCGTCCCGGGGCCGTCGTGCTGGCGCCCGAGCCCACCTTCGTCATGTACCGGCTGATCGCGCGCTGGCTCGGGGTGGAATTCGTCGGTGTCCCGCTGCGCAGCGGTGATTTCGGTCTGGACCGGGCGGCGCTGCTGGCGGCGATCGCGCGCCACCGGCCGGCGGCCGTGTTTCTCGCCTATCCCAACAATCCCACCGGCAATCTGTTCGCACGTGACGACGTCGTCGCGGTGCTGGATGCGGCGCCGGGTGTCGTCGTGGTCGACGAGGCCTATGCGCCGTTTGCCTCCGACAGCTTCATGGCGCAGGCTGGCGCCGCGGCGAATCTGCTCGTGATGCGGACGCTGTCCAAGGCCGGGCTGGCGGGCTTGCGTCTGGGCGTGCTCGCGGGTCCCGCCGAGTGGATCGCCCAGTTCGACAAGGTGCGCCTGCCCTACAACATTGGTTCATTGACCCAGATCACGGCGGGGGTCGCACTGCGTCACCCCGCGTTATGGCAGCATCAGACCGAGGCGATCTGCGCGGAGCGCGAGCGGCTCGCGGCCGGGCTCGGCGCGCTGACCGGGGTTCGGGTGTATCCGTCGGACGCCAATTTCCTGCTGTTCCGGGTTCCCGCTGGCTTGGCACCCGTGCTGTACCAGAAGCTGCAGGCGGACGGGGTCCTCATCAAGCTTCTCGATGGCACGCATCCGGCGCTGAGCGACTGTCTGCGGGCCACCGTCGGCCGGCCGGAGGAGAACGAGCGGTTGCTGGAAGCGCTGACGCGGGGCCTCGACGCCGCGGGGCGCAAGTAGGCAATGGATGGCCGGAGGTGTAGAATCGCGCTCGAATTTTTGCCTGCCCAAGCAGGTTTCCGGCGGGACGATGCGCAGGCGGCGGCAGGTCGGCCCGTCGTTCCCGATGCAGACAGTTGCTATGGAGAATCCCACGAATGAGCAATGACGGGGGTGTCGACACCAGTCGGCGACGCTTTCTCACCGTCGCGACGGTGGCGGTCGGCGGCGCAGGCGCGGCCTTTGGCGTCTATCCTTTCATCGCGGCCATGCAGCCCAGTGCGCGTGCCGAAGCGGCCGGCGCCCCGGTGGAAGTCGAAATCGGCAAGTTGGAGCCCGGGGCGCGAATGACGGTGGAGTGGCGGGGCAAGCCGGTCTGGGTCGTGAGACGCACGCCCGAAATGCTCGCCAAGCTGGACGGCATCGCGGGAGAACTGCGGGATCCCAATTCCGATCAGGATCAGCAGCCCGGTTATGCCAAGAACACCTACCGGTCCATCAAGCCCGAATATCTGGTGCTGGTCGGCCTGTGTACGCATCTGGGATGCTCGCCGACCTACCGGCCGGAGACGGGCGCGAGCGATCTCGGCGGAAACTGGCCAGGCGGGTTTTTCTGCCCCTGCCACGGCTCGCGGTTCGATCTCGCGGGCCGTGTATTCGCCGGCGTACCGGCGCCGCTCAACATGGCGGTGCCGCCCCATCGCTTTGCGGGCGACAGCCGAATCGTGATCGGCGACGACAAAGGAGCGGCCTGATGCGCGGTGTGGTGAACAACGCCCGTGAGCTGATGCTCTGGGGTCTGGATTGGGTCGATGCACGCCTTCCCGTCACCAAGATGTGGAAGGAGCAGGCGTCGGAATACTACGCCCCCAAGAACTTCAATTTCTGGTATTTCTTCGGCAGCCTCGCGCTCGTGGTGCTCGTCAACCAGTTGCTGACCGGCGTGTGGTTGACCATGAACTACAAGCCCAGCGCGCACGACGCATTCGCCTCGGTCGAGTACATCATGCGTGACGTCAGCTGGGGCTGGCTGATCCGTTACATGCATTCGACCGGCGCCTCGCTGTTCTTCGTCGTGGTCTACCTGCACATGTTCCGCGGCCTGCTTTACGGTTCCTACCGCAAGCCGCGCGAACTGGTGTGGATCTTCGGCGTGCTGATCTATCTGGTCCTGATGGGTGAGGCCTTCATGGGCTATCTGCTCCCCTGGGGTCAGATGTCCTACTGGGGCGCGCAGGTGATCATCTCGCTGTTCGGCGCCGTGCCTGTGGTTGGCGAAGCCCTGTCCCAGTTCATCCGCGGCGACTTCGTGGTGTCCGATGCCACGCTCAACCGCTTCTTCGCGCTGCACGTCATCGCCATGCCGCTGGTATTGCTGGGATTGGTCGTGGCGCACCTCATGGCGCTGCACGAGGTTGGTTCCAACAATCCGGACGGCATCGAAATTCACGACAATGAAGATGCCAACGGCATTCCGGTCGACGGCATCCCCTTCCATCCCTACTACACCGTGAAAGACGTCTTCGGCGTGGTGATCTTCCTGGCCATCGCCGCAGTGATCATCTTCTTTGCGCCGGAGTTCGGCGGTTATTTCCTGGAGCATGCCAACTTCCAGGCCGCCGACCCCCTGCAGACGCCCGAGCACATCGCCCCGGTGTGGTACTTCACGCCCTTCTACGCCATCCTGCGCGCGATCCCGAACAAGCTCGGCGGCGTCATCGGCATGGGCGGAGCGGTGATGATCCTGGCCCTTCTGCCTTGGCTCGATCGTTCGAAAGTGCGGTCCATTCGCTACAAGGGGCCCATCTACAAAATCGCATTGACGCTGTTCGTGATCAGCTTTCTGGGGCTGGGCTATCTCGGGATGAATCCGCCGAGCCCGACTTACACCCTGATGGCTCGCGTGCTCTCGGTGATCTATTTCCTGTTCTTCCTGGCCATGCCGTTCTATAGCCGGCTGGATTCGACCAAGCCCGTCCCCGATCGGCTGACCTGACAGAAGGGAGCACTGATGAACATTCGCAAATATGTCGCCGCGATCGGGCTGTCGGTGCTGCCCTGGATGGCCTCGGCTTCGAGCGCCGGCGTTCATCTGGAATCGGCCAACATCGATGTCGGCAATGTGCAGTCCTTGCAGCGGGGCGCCCAGCTGTTCAACAACTATTGTCTGAGCTGCCACTCGGCGCAGTACATGCGGTATTCCCGCATGGCCCAGGATCTCAGGCTGCCGGTGGACCTCGCGACCGAGAACCTGATGTTCGCCGGCGAGAAGATCGGCGAAACCATGACCGTCGCCATGCCGGCCAAGGATGCGGCTGTGTGGTTCGGCAAAGCGCCGCCTGATCTGACGCTCACGGCGCGTCAGCGAGGCGCCGACTGGGTCTATACCTACCTCAAGTCCTTCTATCTCGATCCAGCCAAGCCGACCGGCGTGAACAATCTGGTGTTCAAGGATGTCGGCATGCCCCACGTGCTCTGGGAACTGCAGGGCTGGCAGGCATTGAAAGCGGCGGGCGGACATCACGGCGAGGCCGGCGGACAGTCGGAAGGGCACGGCGATGCCACGGAGTCACCGTTCGAGCAGGTGACGGAAGGCGCATTGACGCCCGAAGAGTACGACCGGGCTGTGCGGGACCTGGTGGCCTACATGAGTTACGTGGCCGAGCCGGCGCAACTCAAGCGCACCGGCGTGGGTGTGTGGGTCCTGTCGTTCCTGGCCGTGTTCGGTGTGCTGGCCTATCTGCTCAAGAAGGATTACTGGAAAGACGTGCACTGAGCGCATCGATTCTGGAAGTTGGGGGCATGGCGCCCATTCTCGCGCGCCCTGCCCCTTCGGTCAGGCGGGATTGAGGGGCATCAGCCGATGGTTTCAGCCGCAGCGCGCCGTTCCAGCATGACCCTTTTTGCAAAGGCCGACTGCCTCGACTGCCACCGGATACGGCTGATCCTGGCGGAGAAGGGGGTCGCATGCGAGATCCTCTATCCCGATCCGGAGCGGATTCGCGAGGATCTGCTGGATCTCAATCCCTACGGCACCGTTCCGACCTTCATCGACCGCGATCTGATCCTCTACGACACGCGCATCATTCTGGAATACCTCGACGAGCGCTTCCCTCATCCGCCGCTCATGCCTGTCGATCCCGCTTCCCGAGGCCGTTTTCGACTGGCCATGATGCGCATGGAGCGGGACTGGTATCCGCTGGCCGCCGCACTGATGGAACGGCCGGACGGGGCAACGCGCGAAGCACTGACCCATCGTTTGCGGACCTCACTGGAAGAAACCCAGCGACTGTTTTCTCAGCCGCCCTATTTTCTGGGCCACGAGTTTTCCCTCGTCGATGTCACCATGGCGCCATTGCTGTGGCGGCTGCCCCAGTGCGGCATCGAGTGGACGGCTTCGCTCGACCTGCTCCACGACTATGCCGAACGCGTTTTTGCGCGCCCGGCGTTCAACCATGCCCTTGCGCCGGCCCATGGTGCGCGACGCTCGGGGCAGTTCTGAGTACCCGAATGATTTCGCGAAAACCCTATCTGGTGCGCGCGCTGCATGAATGGATCTGCGATAGCGGCATGACCCCCCATCTGCTGGTCGATTGTACGCAGGCAGGTGTGGAGGTGCCGAGCGAAGTGATCCGCGATGGCCAGGTCGTGCTGAACGTAGCGCCCATGGCGGTCCACCACTTGCGTCTCGCCAACGACCTGATCGCCTTCTCGGCGCGGTTCAACGGCCAGGAAAGGCACATCCGCTTCCCGCCGCGCGCGGTCCTTGCGATCTACGCCCGCGAAAACGGACAGGGGCTCATGTTTACCGCGACAGATGAGGGAGACGATCCGCCGCCATCGGATCCTGCACCCACCGAACCGAGCGGCGGCGCTGGTCCCCGTGCCCGGTTGAGCGTCGTCAAGTGAGTCGGCGTGCGGTCGGAGCGAGCGTCAGCCGGTCCCGGTAAAGGCGTTGCGAATCCAGCGGAACTCGGCGCGGACCAGTGGCCCACAGAGCGCGACCACGTCGAAGCGCATCGGCCGGTCCGCCCGCGCGGGGTTGCTGAGGAGATAGTGCTGGGCAGCCAGCAAGAGCCGGCGCTGCTTGCCGATGCCGACGGTCTCCTCGGGTGTACCGAATTCGGGCCGCGTCCGGTGCCGGACTTCGATGAAGACCAGCGTCGCTCCGTCCTGCATGATCAGGTCGATCTCGCCGCCGCGGCACGCATGGTTGCGGGCGATCAGAATCAGACCCCGTCGTTCGAGATGAGAGAGGGCGAGGTCTTCTGCCGGGTCGGGGCGTCGTGTCATGGCTGTCGCGACGCCGCTCCGGAGGCACTCCGGGCCAGTCCCGCTTTGATCTCGCCTTGAGCGATGTGTGCCCAGGGGAGTGCCATGCGGTGCAGCCTGCCGTCGGTATCGACGCGCAATTCGCCTGTGGCACCAGTGAGCTGCAGTCCGGGGCCCTCATGGTTCTGAATTTTCCGCCAGAGGCGATAGGCGTCGATGCCAAAAGCCTGGAGGCGCAGGGAAGGCGCTGCCCCGCGCGGCGCGATTGGCGCGTCGATCAGCCAGGGCAGGTCCGGGAAGTTGATCCCCTCGAGGTCTCGGCCAACGGCCGACAGCGCTTCAGTGTTGATCGCCGACGTCGCGTAGATCGGGAGCGTGCCGGCACCCAGGAAACGCAGCTGCGGGCACAGCGCCGCCGCTGCGGACGGCGTGGCGGCGAGGAAGAGCATATCGACCTCGCTCGACCGCTGCAGTCCCGCGCGCAAAACGTCCTGGAAATCGGTACGCTTGGGGTCGTAACGGGTGGCGGTATGAATTCGTCCTCCGCCGAACAGGAATCGTTCCTGGAACGCCGCGCGGTGCCGGTCGCCCCACTCGTCGGCCGAGACGATCACCCACGCGTTCCGATGCCCGAGTGCCAACGCCTGCTCCGCGACGATGCGCGCCTCATCCTCGGGCGCCAGAGCGAACTGAAACAGCCCCGGCCGTGCGCGATCGATGTGGTTGAGTGCGAGCATGGGCACATCGGGGGAAATCCGCGCCGCGACGCGCTCGATCAGCGCCTTGTCGAGCGGACCGATGATCCCGCGCGCCGCGCCGGTCAGTGCGTGCTGCGTCGCGGTCATCGCGCCTTCCGGCGCGTCATCGATGCGAGGAAACCGTAAGCGCGCGCGCTGCTCGGAGGGCGTTTCGAAGTACGCCCGCAGCATGCCGTCCTGTATGGCCGCGGCGGCGCTGGCCCAGCGGCCACTGCGAGGCAGGAGCGCGACGACAAGCGAACTGCTCGGGGCTGCGGCAGCGGGCGGCGCCACGGCTGGGGGCGTGGAGTCGCGGGGCGTTTCCGCCGCCCGCCGCAGCGCCGCGGCATGACGCGCCCGCAAGGCCGGCGGCAATGCGTCGGTGCGCCGCATCAGCCACCGCTCGGCGTCGTGCGGGCGGCCCGCGGCAATCAGGGTTTCGGCCACCAGCAGCGCGTACCGCGCCTGTTGGTCGGGCGTGCCGGGCTCGGTCTCGAGCAGCCGCAGCTCGGCTTCGGCCATTGCGACCTGCCCGCGCTGCAGAGCCGATTCTGCCGCGGCGAGGCCTTGCTCGATGCGCCGGTCCGCTGGGGCAGCGGCCGGCTGAGACGGCTTTGGAAGGGTGGATAGACGTTGCGGTTGGGCGCCGGGGGCGGGGCCGCAAGCCCACAGCAGGGCGGCTGCGGCCGTGAGGCTGCAGATGCGAGTAGGCCGCATGGCGCGGAACGAGGCGGGACGGAGCATGCGCGACGGAGTATCCGGTGACCGATGAAGCGATGTCAACGCAAAAGGCGAACGTCACGCCGGGCGTTCTGTACGTGGTGGCAACTCCGATCGGACACCTGGCCGACCTGTCACCGCGGGCGCTTGCGGTGCTTCGGGAGGTCGATCTGATCGCAGCTGAAGACACGCGACATACCCGCGCGCTGCTGACGCATTTCGGTGTCCGCACGCCGCTGGTCTCGCTGCATGAGCACAATGAAGGCAGGCAGGTCCCCGGATTGGTGGAACGGCTGCGCAGCGGCGCGGCCATTGCGGTGGTCAGCGATGCCGGCACCCCGCTCATCAGCGACCCGGGTTACGGCCTTGTTCATGCGGCGGCGGCAGCCGGTCTGCCGCTCAGTCCTGTCCCCGGACCGTGCGCGGCGATTGCCGCCCTGTCCGTCAGCGGTCTGCCGACGGATCGCTTTGTGTTCGAAGGCTTTCTACCGGCGCGCTCGGCGGCGCGCCGCGCGCAGCTGCAAGGGTTGGCTCGTGAGCCGCGCACGCTGGTGTTTTACGAATCCCCGCGCCGTTTGATCGATGCGCTGGACGATTGTGCACAGGTGTTGGGCGCGGCGCGGATCGCCTGCGTGGGGCGCGAAATCACCAAGCGCTTCGAGACTTTTTACAGAGGCACGCTGGCGGAGGTCCGGGCCGGCATCGAGCAGCAGGCCGAAGCGCCGCGCGGGGAGTGTGTCCTGATGGTGGCGGGCGCGACGGCGCCAACTTACCAGCCGGATGGAGGGCTCGAAGCCGAGCGCATCTTGATCGATCTTGCGGCGCAGCTGCCGGCGTCTCAGCTCGCTCGGTTGATGGACCGGTGGTTCGGCGGCGGTCGCGCGCAGTGGTATGCCCGCGCCGTCGCCCTGCGCGCTATGGAATGAAATATAATGGTCGGCGGAGTCGGCCAGACAGTCGCTCCGCCGAACCCCCGCGGGCCGGCGGGGAGGAAAGTCCGGGCTCCGCAGGGCGGGATGCCAGGTAATGCCTGGGCGGCGCGAGCCGACGGAAAGTGCCACAGAAAACAGACCGCCGACGGCCTTCAGGCCGGGCAAGGGTGAAAAGGTGCGGTAAGAGCGCACCGCGCCGGTGGCAACACACGGCGGCACGGTAAACCCCATCCGGAGCAAGATCGAATAGGGGAACGCGGAGCGTCATGCTCCGGCGCGCGGCCCGTGCGCTGTTCCCGGGTGGATCGCTCGAGGTGCGCGGCGACGCGCATCCCAGATGAATGACTGTCCCCGACAGAACCCGGCTTATCGGCCGACTCCTCTATTTCTTCAGTGCGTCCTCGTTCCGCCGATGCTCAGTCTTTGCTTCATCTTTTTCCTCTAAAAACTTGATTCTAAAAGGCTCGCTGTTTTCTCACGGCGGGCTTCTCCGCGCGCGTTTAAGCAATTGAAAGAAAAGGGTAAAAAGGCCCACCCCCGAGCCCGTTCTCGCTTGACAGGCGGACAGCGGCGACCCATAGTGTGATTGTGGTGGGGGATTGTGGTGAAAAGTGGAGTCAAGGGGTAGGCACATCATGTTTCGGGGGGCCAGCCAGATCGCGATCGACGGGAAGGGCCGCATGGCCGTTCCTGCGCGCTATCGCGATCCGCTTGCGGCGGCCTGCGACGGGCAGATGATCGTCACGGTCGACCCCGACGAGTGCCTGCTGGTTTACCCCCTGCCCGCGTGGGAGGCGGTCGAACACGAGCTGGTCAGCCTGGCCAATCTGGATCGCCGCGCGCGCCAGTTGCAACGCATTCTGATGGGCTATGCCACGGAGATCGCCATGGACGCTCAGGGTCGATTGCAGCTCACGCCGCTGTTGCGCAAGTTCGCCCACCTGGAATCGCGGGGCATGCTCATCGGCCAGGGCAACAAGTTCGAACTGTGGGCCGAAGAACACTGGAACGCCAGGCAGGCCGAATGGATGAAAGACCTGAGGCAGGAAGACGGTGAGATGTCCGCTGCGCTTCAGAAGCTGTCGATCTGAGGCGGTCGGGGCTCGTGGACGGTATGCATCAGCCCGTGTTGTTGGCCGAAGCGCTGGAGGCGCTCGCGCCACGGTCCGCCGGCCGGTACATCGACGGGACCTATGGGCGTGGCGGGCATGCCGAACGGCTGATGTCGTATCTGGGCCCGGAGGGGCGGCTCATGGTCATCGATCGTGACCCGGCGGCGATCGCCGATGCGCAGCGGCGCCTGGGCCAGGATCCACGCGTCAAGATCGTGCATGGCAACACGGCCGATCTGGGCGAAATGGCCGATGCGGCCGAATGGCGCGGGACAGTCGACGGCATTTTGCTCGATCTGGGTGTTTCGTCGCCGCAACTGGACGACGCCGAACGCGGTTTCAGTTTCCTCAAGGATGGCCCGCTGGACATGCGCATGGACGTGACCCGGGGGCCGACCGCAGCGCAGTGGCTCGAAACCGTCGAGGAGTCCTCGCTGGCCGATGTGCTGTGGCGCTTCGGTGAGGAGCGCCAAGCCCGGCGGGTCGCGCGCCGCATCGTCGAGGCGCGGGCGCGGCGCCCCCTCGTGCGGACGCTCGATCTCGTCGAGGCAATCGGCCAGACCCTGCCGCCGGGCGCGCGCCACAAGCACCCCGCGACCCGAACCTTTCAAGCCGTGCGCATGTTCATCAATCGCGAACTGGAGTCGCTGGAGCGCGCCCTGGCTGCGGCCGTGGATCAGCTGGCCCCTGGCGGCCGCCTTGCCGTCATCACGTTTCATTCCCTCGAGGACCGCGTGGTGAAGCGGTTCATGCGCGCCGGGGTCCAGCCTGCCAGTGATCCCTTGGGGTTTCGTCGTCCCGAGCCCAGCCTCGGATGGATCGCCCGCCAGACGCGCCCCGGCCTCGCCGAATGCGAGGCGAATCCGCGGGCGCGCAGTGCGACGTTGCGAGCCGTGGAGAAGCGGGCATGAAGGCGGTGGTGCTCGTGGCAGGACTGGGTGTGGCGGTGTTCGCCAGCAGCCTCGGGCTCGTCCATGTGAAATTCCAGAACCGGGAGCGCTGGTCGACGTTGCAGCGCCTGGAAGAGGAGCGCGACGAACTCAACGGGGAATGGAGCCGGTTGCAACTGGAACTCGGGGCATGGGCGATGGCCTCGCGAGTGGAGCGGATCGCCCGGGAGCAACTGGGCATGACCGTCCCGCCTGCGAAGGACGTCCGGCTGGTGCGCGATGAATAAACGTCTGGGCAATCCCGGTTGGTCCTGGCGCAGCCGCGTGATCGGCGGATTTCTGCTGCTGCTGGGGCTGGCGCTCGTCGTTCGGGCCGTCCATCTGCAGGTCTTCGACAAGGGGTTTCTGCATAGCCAGGCGCAGGATCGCCATTTGCGCGTCCTCGAGACCCCGGCGCATCGCGGCATGATCCTCGATCGCCACGGCGAGACGCTGGCCGCCAGCACGCCCGTCGATTCCATTTGGGTCAACCCGGCTCCCTTTCTGGCGCAATCGGGGGCCGTGGAACGTCTGGCCGCCGCGCTTGGGATTCCGCCGGGCCGCCTGCGCGAGAAGCTGAAGGTTCGGGAGGGGCGCGAGTTCGTGTATGTCCAGCGCCACCTGCCACCGCACGAGGCCAAGAAGATTCTCGCCCTGAAACTGCCGGGCCTGTACGCCCAGCGCGAGTATCGCCGCTACTATCCGACCAGCGAGATCAGCGGCCAGTTGCTGGGGTTCACCAACGTCGACGATCGCGGCCTGGAAGGCCTCGAACTCTCCTACGATAGCTGGATGGCGGGCCAGCCCGGCAGCCGCCGGGTGTTGATCGACGCGGGCAAGAAAGTCATCGATGACCTGGGCGCAATCCGGGAGGCCCGGCCGGGTCGCGATCTGCAACTCAGCATCGATCGCCGCATCCAGTACCTCGCCTACCGCGAGCTGAAGGCGGCCGTGGTGGCCAACCAGGCCAAGGCCGGCACGATGGTCGTGCTCGATCCGCGCACTGGCGAGATCCTCGCCATGGTCAACCAGCCCGCGTTCAACCCGAACAATCGCGAGGGCGTCTCCCCCGGCATGACCCGGAATCGAGCCGTCATCGACCTCTTCGAGCCGGGATCCACGCTCAAGCCCTTTATCGTGGCGACGGCGCTCGAGCAGGGGCTTTTCACCCCCACCAGCGTCATCGATACCAATCCGGGCTGGTTCACGGTGCAGGGCAATCCCATCCGCGATCTGCACAACTACGGCGCACTGGACCTCGGCGGCATTCTCGCCAAATCCAGCAACGTGGGCGCGAGCCGCATCGCGCTGGCCATGCCCGCAGACCGCCTGTGGTCGATCCTGCGCGACTACGGATTCGGCGAGATGACGGCAAGCGGCTTTCCCGGCGAACGCGGGGGCACGCTGCGTCATTTTCAGGATTGGCGCCCCATCGACCACGCGACGGTAGCCTATGGGTACGGTCTGTCGACGACGGCGTTGCAGCTGGCCAATGCCTACGCCGTCATCGCCAATGGCGGGGAGCGTCGGCCGGTGAGTTTCTTTACGGCCAAGCAGTTGCCGCCAGCGCACCGGATCATCCGCACGACCACCGCGGCGCAGGTGAGTCTGATGCTGGAGCGGGTCGTCCGCGAAGGCACGGCAACCGCTGCCGCTATCCCCGGCTACCGCGTCGCGGGCAAGACCGGCACGGCCCGCAAATCGGGAATCGGCGGCTACGCCGAGCGGCGTTATCAGGCGGTATTCGCGGGCTATGTGCCGGCCAGCCGGCCCCGGCTGGTCGCGGTGGTGGTCATCGATGAGCCCAGTGCAGGCGCCTACTACGGCGGCGCCGTCGCGGCGCCCGTGTTTTCGCGCGTCATGGCGGGCGCGTTGCGGCTCATGGAAATCCCGCCCGACGACCTGCCGGACGGCGCAGGGCTCGTCCATACGGCGGGCAGCGCGGAGGAGTTGGGATGATGCCTCCGGCCGCCTCAACGACCTGGACGCTGCAGGATCTGCTGGCGCCGTGGCGTGCCGTGGACGCATCGTGCGCGGACGTGGCCATCGGTGGGTTGACCGCTGATTCCCGCGATGTGCGTCCCGGTGATCTGTTCCTGGCCTGCGCCGGCCGCTCAGCGCATGGCTTGTCCCACGCCGATGCGGCGGTGGCCGCAGGCGCCGCGGCCGTCGCGTACGATCCTGAGGCGTCCCCGGTCGCCCCGGCGCGCACCGGCGGGGTACCGTGGATCGCGGTTCCGGACCTGACGCAGCGCGTCGGCGACCTGGCGGCACGATTCTTTGTCGATCCCTCGCGGAGCCTGCGCGTGATCGGGATCACCGGCACCAACGGCAAGACCAGTTGTGCTCATCTGCTGGCCCAGGCGCTGGGCGATCCGCCGGGAGCCGCCGGGGTGATGGGCACGCTGGGCAACGGCTTTCCGGGTCGGCTGGAGCCCTCTTCGCATACCACGCTCGACGCCGTCCGGGTCCAGGCGTGGCTGGCCCGGCTGCGGGATGCAGGCGCGCGCACCGTGGCCATGGAGGTCTCCTCTCATGCGCTCGATCAGGGCCGGGTCAACGCGGTGCGGTTCGATACGGCGCTGTTCACCAATCTCACCCGCGATCATCTGGACTACCACCAGACCGAGGCCGCCTACGCGGCGGCCAAGCGGCGCCTTTTCGAGCGGCCCGAACTGCGGCTTGCCGTGCTGTGGGCCGAGGATGCCGCCGCGCCAGACATGGCGGCGGCACTACCCGCCGCCTGCGCGACCGTCTGGGCGGCCTTTTCGCGCGCCACGGTTCAGGGGCGGAGCGGCGCAGGGTTGTGGACGCGTGGCGCGCGGCCGATCGGCGAGGGCGTCGCGCTGGCGCTGGAAGGCGACTGGGGCTCCGGCTCCCTGCATCTGCCTTTGCTGGGAAGCTTCAACGTCGCCAACGCGCTGCTCGCCCTGGGCGCGCTGCTCGGCGGCGGGATGGCGTGGGACGAGGCCCTGGGGCGGCTCGCCGCCGTTCGGCCCGTGCCGGGGCGGATGCAGCGCCTCGGCGGTGCCTCCGGTCCGCAGGCCGTCATCGACTACGCGCATACCCCCGATGCCATCGAGCAAGCCATCATGGCCTGCCGCGCGCACGGCGCGAGGCGGGTCATTTGCGTGTTCGGCTGCGGCGGCGACCGCGACCGGGGCAAACGGTCGCTGATGGGCGCGGTGGCCGGTCGTCTGGCAGACGTCGTGGTGCTGACCGACGACAATCCGCGCAACGAGGCGCCCGAGGCGATCGTGGCCGCAATCCGTGCCGGTGTGCCGGGCGGCGTGCCCGTCCACGTCGAGCACGATCGGCGTGTGGCAATCCGCGGCGCGCTGGCGGCCGCGACGGCCGGCGATTGGGTGCTCATTGCGGGCAAGGGCCACGAAACCGGGCAGATCTTCGCGGATCGCGAGGAGCCGTTCTCCGATCTTGCCGTCGTGGAAGACTGGCTCCGGGAGGCCGCATGATCCGGGGCGGTCTCGGTGCAACGGCGCAACGGCTCGGCGGCCGGCTGCATGGCGCCGACCGGCCATTTGCCGGCGTGGGCATCGACACCCGCCGGCTCGAGCCGGATGCCTTGTTCGTGGCCCTGCCCGGTGAGCGCGTCGATGGCCATGCTTTTCTCGCCGACGCGCTCCAGCGGGGCGCCGCCGGTGCCCTGGTGAGTCGATGCGATCCTGACGTGTCCCTGCCGCAGGTCATCGTGCCCGATGTCCATGCGGCACTAATCGGACTGGCGGTCGACTGGCGCGCCGCTTTCGAGGGTCCGGTGGTGGCCCTGACCGGCAGCAACGGCAAGACGACCGTCAAGGAGATGATTGCTGCCATCCTGCGCATGCGCGGTCAGGTGTGGGCAACGCCGGGCAACTACAACAACGAGCTGGGCGTTCCCTTGAGCCTGCTCGGTCTCGAGCCGGCGCGACACCGGGCCGCTGTGTTCGAACTCGGGGCCAATCATGTCGGTGAAATCGCCCAGCTCACGGCCTGGGTGCGACCGCAGGTCGGCTTGATCACCCAGGCCGGGCGGGCCCATCTGGAAGGCTTCGGGTCGGTGGAAGGCGTGGCCCGGGCCAAGGGAGAGCTGATCGCGGGACTGCGGCCTGACGGGGTGGCGGTGATCAACGCGGATGATCCGTTCGCGGCTTACTGGACGACGCTGGCGCCCGGACGTGTCGTGCGATTCGGCTTCGCTCCGCAAGCCGACGTTCGCGCGGATCCGGCCGCCTGTCGTGTCACGGTGGATGCGTCGGGTCTGGCGCAGGTTTTCGAATTACGGACGCCCTCTGGCGCGGTCGAGGCGCGACTGGGCTTTCTGGGGCGCCACAACCTGCGCAACGCCCTGGCGGCGGCGGCGGTGGGCGAGGCTCTGGGCCTCCCCCTCGCCGATGTGGCAGCCGGCCTCGCGGCGGCACGTCCCGCGCCGGGCCGGCTGAACTGGCTGGTCGGAGCGGGCGGCGTCCGATTGATCGACGACACCTACAACGCCAACCCCACCTCGATGGCCGCCGCGATCGACGTGCTGGCCGAACTGCCGGGCGAGCGCTGGCTCGTGGTCGGCGACATGGGCGAGCTCGGGGCCGAGGCGGCTGCCCTGCACGCCGAAATGGGCGCCCACGCCCGCGTGCGCGGGATCGACCGGCTCTATGCGTGCGGAACGCTCAGTGCTGCAACGGTCGATGCGTTCGGCGGCGATGCCCGCCACTTTGCCGATCAGGGCGAGCTGATCGACGCTCTGCTCGGCGATCTGGGCGCTTGCAAGGCGCCACCCACGCTGCTCATCAAAGGATCGCGCCGCATGGCCATGGAACGGGTGGTTGCCGCCCTGAAGCAGGGATACTGACGTGCTGTACTGGTTGACTCAGGAGTTGGCGGCCTATCACGGCGGCTTTCATGCCTTCAGCTACATTACGCTGCGCGCCATCATGGGCATGTTGACGGCGCTGGGCTTGGGTCTGCTGCTCGGGCCTGTGCTCATTGCGCATCTGGCGCAGCGGCAACTCGGCCAGCAGATCCGCAGCGACGGCCCCCAGTCTCATCTGTCCAAGGCCGGCACGCCCACCATGGGCGGCGCCCTGATTCTGCTTTGCATCAGCCTCGGGACGCTGCTCTGGGCCGATCTCACCAATCGCTACATCTGGGTCGTGCTGGCGACCACCCTGCTGTTCGGTTTTGTCGGCTGGCTCGATGATTACCTCAAGATCTATCGCCGCTCGAGCAAAGGACTCAGCGCGCGCCAGAAGTATCTGGGGCAGTCGATCATCGGCCTTGGGGCGGCACTCACGCTCTACCTCACGGCCCGCGTGCCGGCGGAAATCACGCTGATCGTGCCGTTTTTCAAGGAGGTCGCCTGGATGATGGGCTGGGCCTTCGTGCCCTTTGCCTATTTCGTCATCGTCGGCGCCAGCAATGCCGTCAACCTCACCGACGGGCTCGACGGCCTGGCCATCATGCCCACGGTGCTGGTCGCGGCGGGGCTGGGGGTGTTCGCCTACGTGGCCGGCCACATCCGCTTCGCCGCCTACCTCGGCGTGCCGCACATCCCCGGGGCAGGAGAGCTGCTCATACTCTGCGCGTCCATCGGCGGCGCCGGGCTGGCCTTTCTGTGGTTCAACACCTACCCGGCCATGGTGTTCATGGGCGATGTCGGCGCGCTCGCGCTGGGCGCGGCCCTGGGTACGGTGGCAGTGGCCGTTCGACAGGAAATCGTGCTGGGCATCATGGGCGCGGTGTTCGTTGCCGAGACGGTGTCGGTGATGTTGCAGGTGGCCTCGTTCAAGCTCACGGGGCGGCGCATCTTCCGCATGGCGCCGATTCATCATCACTTCGAGCTGATGGGCTGGCCCGAGCCGCGCGTGATCGTGCGTTTCTGGATCATCACCGTGATCCTGGTGCTGATCGGCCTGTCCACGTTGAAGCTGCGGTGAGGGAGGGCGCCATGAGCACGCCCGCTGCCGCCCTGCCCGAGACGGTCATCGTCGGTCTGGGCGCGACCGGCTGGTCGGTCGCGCGCCACTTGCATCGCTTGGGCGAACCTTTTCGCGTGGTGGACAGCCGCATCAGTCCGCCCCATGAGGACGCGCTGCGCCAGTTGTGCCCCGAGGCGCCGGTGCATTTCGGTCCGTGGCCCGCCGATTGCTTTGCCGGGGCACGGCGCATCGTGCTGTCCCCCGGTGTCTCGCCGCAGGAACCCGCGTTGGCAGCGGCTCGTGCCGGCGGAGCAATCGTGGAGGGCGACATCGCGCTTTTTGCGCGCGCGGCGCGCGCGCCCATTGCCGCCATCACGGGTTCCAACGGCAAGAGCACGGTGACGGCCTTGCTCGGGGAGATGGCGCGTACGGCAGGCGTGCGGGTAGGCGTGGGCGGCAACCTGGGCACGCCGGCACTGGATCTGCTGGCGGACGACGCCGAGCTCTACGTGCTGGAACTGTCCAGTTTCCAGCTCGAAACCACCGATGCGCTGAATGCGCGAGTCGGCGCCGTGCTGAATCTTTCCGAGGATCACATCGACCGTCATGGGTCGATGGCCGAGTACGCCGCCTGCAAGGCGCGGATTTTCCGCCATGCGCAGGTTCATGCCGCGCCGGTGCGCGTGCTCAATGCCGAGGACGAGGCGGTGGCGGCGATGGCCGAATCGGAAACGCCGGTGCGCTGGTTCGGCCTGGCGAGCACATCATCCGATCACTACCGCGTGGTGAAGCATGCCGGGCAGCACTGGCTGGCCGCGGGGAATGATCGGCTGCTGCCCGTGGCCGCGCTTTCACTCATCGGCGAGCACCATCAGGCCAATGCCTTGGCGGCGCTGGCCATGGCCGACGCGCTGGGCCTGCCGCGGGACGCAGCCCTCGACGCGCTCCGCCGGTTTCGCGGCCTGCCGCATCGCACGCAACTGGTGGGGGAGTTCCGGGGCGTGCGCTACGTCGACGACTCCAAGGGAACCAACGTGGGCGCCACCGTGGCGGCGCTCAAGGGTGTACAGGGTCCTTTGGTGCTCATTGCCGGTGGGCAGGGCAAGGGTCAGGATTTCACTGCCTTGCGGCCCTGGGTGGCCGGCAAGGTGCGGGCGGCGATTCTGATCGGACAGGACGCCGAAGCGCTCGCAGGGGCACTGAAGGGTAGCACGACGGTGCATCGCGCCGCGGACATGGCGGCAGCGGTGCGACTGGCTGCGCGTCTGGCGCATGCCGGCGACGCGGTCTTGCTGTCGCCCGCCTGTGCCAGCCTCGACATGTTCCGGGACTATCACCACCGAGGCGAGGCTTTTGCTGCCGCAGTGCAGGAGGTCGCCGCATGAGCGCCCCATCCGTGCCGATCCCCGCCGTCCATGCGCCCGGGCGCACCCTCCTCGCGCGACTCGACATGCCGCTCGTGCTGGCGGCGCTGGCATTGTTGATGCTGGGCCTGATTATGGTCGCATCCGCATCCATGCCGCTGGCCGATCAGAGTTTCGGCGACCCGCTGCGGTACTTCCGCCGCCAGATGCTGTATGCCTTGCTCGGGCTGGCAGCGGGCGCGCTGGTGCTGCGCACGCCGCTCGCCCGCATCCAGCAGTTGAGCACGGCGTCCATGGTCGGCGCCTTCGCGCTCTTGCTCGTGGTGCTGATTCCGGGCGTCGGTACGGAAGTGAACGGCAGCGCGCGCTGGCTGGACCTGATGGTGATCCGGGTCCAGGTCTCCGAGCCGGCGCGGCTGGGCTTGCTGATCTATCTGGCCGGGTTTCTGGTGCGCCGCCAGTTGGAGGTGCGAGACCGCCTGCTGGGGGTGGCCAAGGTCGGGCTGCTGTTGATCGCCGCAGGATTCCTGCTGCATGAAGAGCCCGACCTCGGCGCCGCGGTGGTGCTGGCGTTTTCGGCCATGGCGATGCTTTGGGTGGCCGGCGCCCCCTTGCGGTATTTCGTCGTCATGCTGAGCCTCGCGGTCGGCCTGGTCTATCTGCTGATCCTCATGCTGCCCTATCGCATGGCGCGCCTCACCGGCTTCATGGACCCTTGGGCTGACCCGTTCGGCAACGGCTTCCAACTTACGCAATCGCTGATGGCCATCGGCTCCGGCCACTGGTTCGGTCTGGGGCTCGGCGGCAGCGTCGTCAAGATGTTCTATCTGCCCGAGGCGCATACCGACTTCCTGTTCGCCATTTTGGCCGAAGAGTTGGGGCTGGTCGGCTCCTTGGCCGTGATCGCGCTTTATGCCGTGGTGTTCTGGCGCAGCCTGCGCATCGCCGATGCAGCCGCGCGGTCGGGGCGCTGGTTCGGCGCCTATCTCGCCGTCGGGCTCAGCGTCTGGGTGGTCGGTCAGGCCTTCATCAACATCGGCGTCAACATGGGGATGTTGCCGACCAAGGGCCTGACGCTGCCCCTGATGAGCTACGGCGGCAGTAGCCTGCTGGTCATCTGCGTGCTGATCGGCCTCATCCTGCGCGTCGGGGTCGAAAACGCCGACCCGCCGTTGCATACCCGCGGTCGGGAGCGCGGCGCATGAGCGCGTGTGTGCTCATCATGGCCGGCGGTACCGGCGGACATGTGTTCCCGGCGCTGGCGGTGGCGCGTGCCCTGCGCGAGCGCGGCATCGCCGTCGCGTGGCTGGGCAGCCGCGGCGGCATGGAAGAGCGGGTGGTGCAGGCCGACGGCATCGCCTTTCATGGACTGCGCATTCGTGGCCTGCGGGGCAAGGGCGCGGCGGCGTGGCTGTTGGCGCCTCTGCGTCTGGCGGTGGCGGTCGGCGAGGCGCTCACCGTCATGGTCCGGCTGCGGCCGCGCGTGGTCCTGGGCATGGGGGGATTCGCGGCGGGTCCCGGCGGTCTCGCGGCCTGGCTGCTGCGCCGGCCACTCGTGATCCATGAACAGAACGCCGTGGCGGGCTGGACCAATCGGGCGCTGGCCCATCTGGCGCGCCGCAAGCTATGCGCCTACCCCGACGCGCTGCCGGCGGCCGAGCGCATCGGTAATCCCGTGCGACCCGACATCGGGGCGCTACCGCCGCCCGATGCGCGACTGGCGGACCGCACGGGGCCGCTCAGGTTGCTGGTCCTGGGCGGGAGTCAGGGCGCGCGCGCGCTGAATCAGTGTCTGCCCGAGGCGCTGGCTCGCGTGTCCCGAGCCATGGTGGTCGAGGTGATTCACCAGACGGGCGTCACCGACGAGGCGAGTGTGCGCGAGGCCTATGCGCGGGCCGGCGTCCCCGCGCAGGTGCACGCCTTCATCCAGGACATGGCCGCGGCCTATGCCTGGGCCGACCTGCTGGTCTGCCGCGCCGGCGCCCTGACGCTGGCCGAGGTGACGGCCGCCGGCGTGGGGGCCGTGCTGGTGCCCTATCCCCATGCGGTGGACGACCATCAAACGCGCAATGCCGCGCACCTGGTGGCGGCCGGCGCTGCCGTGCTGCAGCTCCAGGCGTCGCTGACCGCCGAAGGCCTGGCGGAGGTGCTCTCCGGTTTGCTGGGCGACCGGGCGCGCTTGCGCGAGATGGCGCGGCAGGCGCGCAGCCTCGCCCGTGCGGATGCCACGGCGGCGGTCGCGGCGGTGCTGTGCGCCGAAGGGGCGCTGCCATGAGCGGCATCCTGCCCGCAGCGCTGTTGCAACAGGCCTGGATGCGGCGGGTGCGGCGCATCCACTTCGTCGGGATGGGCGGCGTCGGCATGGCCGGCATCGCCGAGGTGTTGCTCAACCTGGGCTATCAGGTCTCCGGCTCGGACGTGCGCGACAACGCCGCGCTACAGCGTCTGGCTGCACTGGGCGCCGGGGTCATGCTGGGACATGGCGCCGAGCGAGTCGCGGGCGCGGACGTGGTGGTCGTCTCCAGCGCCATCGGCGTCGACAACCCCGAGGTGACCGCTGCGCGCGCACTGGGGATTCCCGTCATCCCGCGGGCGCAGATGCTGGCCGAACTGATGCGCTTTCGCTACGGCATCGCCGTGGCCGGCACCCACGGCAAGACGACCACGACCAGCCTCATCGCCAGCGTGCTGGCCGACGGCAACCTAGATCCCACCTTCGTCATCGGCGGCCGGCTCAACCAGGCCGGCACCCATGCAAGGCTGGGCGCCGGGCCCTATCTGGTGGCCGAGGCGGACGAGAGCGACGCCTCCTTCATGCATCTGCAGCCCATGATCGCCGTGGTCACCAATGTGGACGCCGACCATCTCGACACTTATGGCGGCAGCTTCGACCGGTTGCGCCAGACTTTCCTGGAGTTTCTGCACAACCTGCCGTTCTACGGGCTGGCGGTCATCTGCGCGGATGATCCGACGCTGGCGGCGATGCGGTCCGAGATCGGTCGGCCCGTGTTGACCTACGGCTTTGCCGAGGACGCCGACGTGTGCGTCTTGGCCGCCGATCCCGCAGCCGGGCGCAACCATCTGCAGGTCCGCTTCGCCGATGGCGGCGAGCATGCGCTCACGCTCAATCTGCCCGGCCGGCACAACATCCGCAACGCGCTGGCGGCACTGGCCGTGGGCCACGAGCTGGGCGTGGCGCCCGAGGGCATGGCCCAGACGCTGGCGCAATTCCAGGGCATCGGCCGGCGCTTCCAGCGCTACGGCGTGCTGGCGGCGCCGGCGGGGCCGGTGGAACTGGTCGACGACTACGGGCACCACCCCACCGAGCTCGAAGCGACCCTGGCCGCTGCGCGCGAAACCTGGCCCGAGGCGCGACTGGTCGTGGCGTTCCAGCCCCATCGCTACAGCCGAACGCGAGATCTGCTGGAGGATTTCGCGCGCGTGCTGGCGGGCGCGGACGTGCTGCTGCTGACCGAGGTGTATGCGGCCGGCGAGGCACCGATCCCGCAGGCCGACGGCCGCGCCCTGGCGCGCGCAATCCGGGCCTGGGGCCGTCTCGAGCCTGTTTTCGTGCCGACCGTGGAGGCCTTGCCCGAGGCGCTGGAGGGATTGCTGCAACCGGGGGATGTGTTGCTCACCCTGGGCGCGGGGGACATCGGCACGCTGCCGGCGCGCTTGCGCCAGCGTTGGGAGGAAAGCCCATGAACGCCCTGCGTACCGAGGTTCGCGGCGCGCTGCGCTACCACGAACCCCTGGCGACGCACACCAGTTGGCGGGTGGGCGGTCCGGCGGAGATCTTCTTCGAGCCGATGGACGTGGACGATCTCGCGGTTTTCCTCGCCGGCCTGCCGGCCGACATGCCGCTGTTCTGGATGGGGCTCGGCAGCAATCTCCTGGTGCGGGACGGCGGCATCGACGGCGTGGTCATCGCCACCCAGCGTGGTCTTGGCGCCCTGCAGCGACTGACGTCCGGCGCCGTGCGCGCAGAGGCCGGCGTGCCCTGCGCCAAGCTGGCGCGGCTGTGCGAGCGGGAAGGACTCGCGGGCGGCGCCTTCTTTGCCGGGATCCCGGGCACGCTGGGCGGTGCGCTGGCCATGAACGCGGGGGCGTTCGGCGGTGAAACCTGGGCGCAGGTCACACGGGTCGAGGTGATGAATCGCGCCGGCGCGCGCGCCTGGCGCGCGTCCGAGTTGTACGAGGTGGGCTATCGCCACGTGGTGACACCGATCCCCGGCGAATGGTTCATCGCCGGTGAGTGGCGTTTCGAGCCGGCGGCGGAGGGCGAGTCGGGGGGCACTTCGCGTATCCGGGAACTTCTGGCCCGGCGCGCCGAGACGCAGCCCTTGGGCCTGCCGAGCTGCGGCTCGGTGTTCCGCAATCCGCCCGGGGATCATGCCGCGCGCCTGATCGAGGCGGTCGGCCTGAAAGGCGCGCGCATCGGCGATGCGGAAATCTCCACCAAGCACGCCAATTTCATCATCAACCGCGGACAGGCTCGCGCGGCCGACATCGAAGCCCTGATCCAGCGGGCTCAGGCGGAGGTCTGGGGTCGTTTCGGCATCGAGCTGGTGCCCGAGGTGCGCATCGTGGGGAGATCGGCGTGACGGCGCGGCAGGTACAGGATGGGCAGGCGTTCGGTCGGGTGGCCGTGCTGATGGGCGGGCGTTCGGGCGAGCGCGAGATTTCCCTGCGCAGCGGCCAGGCCGTGTTCGAGGCGCTGCAGCGCCTGGGGGTCGATGCCGTGCCGGTCGACGTGGGGCCGGATTTCCTCACCCGGCTGCCGGATCTGCGCTGCGATCGGGCCTTCATCGCGCTGCACGGCCGTGGCGGTGAGGACGGGGTGATCCAGGGCGCACTGGAACTGGCGGGTATGGCCTACACCGGCAGCGGTGTCACGGCCTGCGCGCTCAGCATGGACAAGCGCCTGACCAAGCAGATCTGGCAGGCCCAGGGCTTGCCGACGCCACCCTACGCCGTCCTCGCCGACGAAGCCGACGCTCGCGAGGCGCCGACGCATCTGGGATTGCCGCTGATCGTCAAGCCCGCGCGCGAAGGCTCCAGCCTCGGCATGAGCAAGGTGAGCCGCCCTGAGGAGATGATCCCGGCCTTTCGGCAGGCGCGGGAGTGGGACGACCGCGTCCTGGCCGAGCGCTGGATCAGCGGCGGCGAGTACACCGTCGCGATTCTGGGCGAGACCGCGCTGCCGGCGATCCGGCTCGAAACGCCCCATGTCTTTTACGACTTCGATGCCAAGTATCGCGCCGACAGCACGCGCTACCACTGCCCCAGCGGACTCGATCCGGCATCGGAGGCGGCGCTCGGCGAGTTGGCGCTCACCGCCTTTCGCGCACTGGACGCCCGCGGCTGGGGACGGGTGGATTTCATGCTGGACGAGTCCGGCGCGCCCTGGTTGCTGGAATTGAACAGCGTGCCGGGCATGACCGATCACAGTCTGGTGCCGATGGCCGCGCGCGCGGCCGGGCTGTCCTTCGACGATCTGGTCTGGCGCATTCTGGAAACCAGTCTGGAGCCGCGGTCGTGAGAGCGATTCCGCCGCCGGATCGTCGCCATCCCGCCAACCGGTCGCGGCGTCGGCCGGCGCGTCGTGTGCGGCCGCGGATGCAGGTGCCGCGCTTCACGCTGCCGCCGGCCGTGCGCCGCTGGCTGGGCCGCCTGCTGGTCGTGGCCGGGGTCGCGGGCGCCTTGGGCGGGCTGGCCTGGCAGGCGCAGGCACAGGGCTGGTTTGCCCTCAAGCGCGTGCTGGTCGAGGCGCCGTTCCGCCAAGTCCCTCAGGAGACGATCGCGCACGTCGTGCAGCGTCATCGCGCGGCGCTGCTGTGGCAGGTCGATCGGCAGATGCTTGCCCGCGATCTGGGCGCGCTGGACTGGGTCGAGCGGGTCCAGGTCGCCCGCCGCTGGCCGGATGCGCTGGTGGTGCGGCTGTGGGAATTCCGCCCCGTGGCGCGTTGGGGCGAGGTGGGCCTGCTCGATGCGCGCGGGGTGCGTTTCCAGGTGGAGTCCGGCGAGATCGATCTGCCCTTGCTGAACGGGCCGGAGGGATCGGAGCGCCGGGTGCTGGACGTCTATCGCCTGTTTCAGTCTCAGCTCGCGCCGCTGGATCTGCAGTTGCGCCAACTCGTCGTCGACCATCGCGGTAGTTGGCGGATCACCCTCGCCCAGGGCCTGGAGGTGCGGCTCGGCCCCGGCAATCCGCAAACCAGCTTCAAGCGCTTCCTGGACAAGGTGCTGCCCCGTCTGCGCGCGGACTTGGGCGGTCTCGCCTACGTCGACATGCGCTACCCCAACGGCTTTTCGATCAAACCCAAGGAGCGCCCGGATGCGGCGCGCGCAGAAGGATGAGCACATGACCAAGCGACAGGAAAGCAATCTCATCGTCGGCCTGGACATCGGCACGTCCAAGGTGGTGTGCATCGTGGGGGAGGTCAGTCCCGGCGGGCGGATCGAGATCATCGGGCTGGGCAGCCAGCCCTCGCGCGGCATCAAGAAAGGCGTGGTGGTCAACATCGAATCGACCGTGCAATCCATCCGGCGCGCCGTGGACGAAGCCGAACTCATGGCCGATTGCGAGATCCGCTCGGTCTATGTCGGCATTGCCGGCAGTCACGTGCGCAGCCTGAACTCCCACGGCATCGTGGCCATCCGCGACCGCGAAGTGCGCGAGGAGGACGTGGAGCGGGTGGTCGATGCGGCGCGCGCCGTGGCCATCCCGGCCGACCAGCGCATCCTGCACACGCTGCCGCAGGAATTCGTCATCGACGATCAGGACGGCATCCGCGAGCCCGTGGGCATGTCCGGCGTGCGTCTGGAAGCCAAGGTCCACATTGTGACGGGGTCCTCCAGCGCCGCGCAGAACATCGTGAAATGCGTGGAGCGGTGCGGACTGCACGTGCAGGACATCATCCTCGAGCAACTCGCCTCCAGCCATGCCGTGCTCACCCCCGACGAGAAGGATCTGGGCGTGTGCCTGGTCGACATCGGCGGCGGCACCACCGACATCGCCGTCTTCACCGAAGGCGCCATCCGGCATACGGCGGTGATTCCCATCGCCGGCGATCAGGTCACCAACGACATCGCGGTCGCCCTGCGGACGCCGACCCATCACGCCGAGGAAATCAAGCTGCGTTTCGGCTGCGCATTGCCGCAGCTCGTCTCCGGCGAGGAAAGCGTCGAGGTGCCCAGTGTCGGGGATCGAGCGCCGCGCCGGCTGGCCCGCCAGGTGCTCGCCGAGGTGGTCGAACCCCGTTTCGAGGAGCTGTTCAATCTGGTGCATGCCGAGGTCCGGCGCGCCGGGCTGGAGGACCTGATGGCAGCCGGCGTCGTCCTCACCGGCGGCAGCGCGCGCATGGAAGGTGTTGCCGAATTGGCCGAAGAGGTGTTTCACGCGCAGGTCCGCATCGGCAAGCCGGATCATCTGGCCGGCATGGCCGATGTCGTGCGCAACCCTGCCTACGCCACCGGCGTCGGTCTGTTGATGTATGGCGCGGATCGGATGAATGGATCGGCGCCGCCCCCGACGGGTTCGATGCTCAGCCTGTGGGATCGCATGAAGTCCTGGTTTCAGCGCAATTTCTGACGGCAGGAATTGCCCGCGTTCAAGCAATGCGCATCGAGGCGCAACAAGGAGACAAGGTCATGTTCGAGATCGTTGACAATGTGACGGAAAACGCTGTGATCAAGGTCATCGGCGTCGGCGGCGGCGGCGGCAATGCCGTGGCCAACATGGTGCGAGCCGGCATCGATGGCGTGGAATTCATCGCCGCCAACACCGATGCACAGGTGTTGTCCGCGACGGGCGCCCGCACCCAGCTGCAACTGGGCGCCACCATCACCAAGGGACTCGGCGCCGGCGCCAATCCGGATGTCGGTCGCCAGGCCGCCATGGAGGACCGCGAGCGCGTACAGGAAGTGATCCGTGGCGCGGACATGCTGTTCATCACCGCCGGCATGGGCGGTGGCACGGGCACCGGCGCCGCGCCGGTAGTGGCCCAGATCGCCCGGGAGATGGGCATCCTCACGGTCGCCGTGGTGACCCGCCCGTTCACGTTCGAAGGCAACAAGCGCATGACGGTGGCCCGCGACGGCATCGCGGAGCTCGCCAAACACGTCGATTCCCTGATCACGGTGCCCAATGAGCGCCTGCTGGCCGTGCTGGGCAAGAAGATCGCGCTGGTCGAAGCATTCAAGGCGGCCGACGATGTCCTGCGCAACGCCGTTTCGGGCATCGCCGATCTCATCACCCGGCCTGGCCTCATCAACGTCGACTTCGCCGACGTGCGCACGGTGATGGCCGAGATGGGCGTCGCGATGATGGGTTCGGGCACCGCCAGTGGCGATGACCGGGCCCGCACCGCAGCCGAGAAGGCGGTGCGCAGCCCGCTGCTGGATGACGTGGATCTGGCCGGCGCCCGCGGCATTCTGGTCAATGTCACGGGTGGCCCGAAGCTGTCCATCGGCGAGTTCCAGGAAGTCGGCGAGACGGTGCGGGAGTTTGCGTCCGACGAGGCCACGGTGGTGGTGGGGACGGTGATCGACCCGAACATGGATGAGGAGATCCGCGTCACTGTGGTGGCAACCGGCCTCGACCGGCCCGTAGCACGCAACGAGGAACCCCCGGTGCGGCTGGTGCAGCGCAATCCCTCGGGCGAGATCAATTACAGCGAACTGGAGCGCCCCGCCATCAGCCGCCGGCGCGTCGGCCAGGAGCGAACCGCGCGTGGCAGTGATGGCGACATGGATTACCTGGACGTGCCGGCGTTCCTGCGGCGCCAGGCCGATTGAGCGTCCGCTGCGGTGATCCCCGTCATGGGGTTCGGGTATACTCGGCCAGCTTGGCGGTCGAGCGGGGTTCCGACTCGCGCGGCTGCGGCTCGCCGTTCGGGTGAAGGGCGGGCGCAACGGTAGGTAAAAGCATGCTCAAGCAGCGCACATTGAAGAACACCATCCGGGCGACCGGTGTCGGCTTGCACTCGGGACAGAAGGTCTTCATGACCCTGCGTCCGGCGCCGGCGAACGCCGGGATCACGTTTTGCCGCGTGGACCTGCCGGGCTGCCCCAGCCTGCGGGCGCGCCCTGAGACGGTCGGGGACACCCGCCTGTCGACGACCCTGGTGCAGGGCGGGGTTCGCGTGGCGACGGTGGAGCATCTGCTCTCGGCCTTGGCGGGCCTCGGCATCGACAATGCGTTCATCGATCTCAGCGCGCCCGAGGTGCCGATCATGGACGGCAGCGCGGGGCCGTTCGTGTTCCTGATCCAGTCCGCCGGCATCGAGGAACAGAACGCGCCCAAGCGCTTCATGCGCATCAAGAAAACCGTGATGGTCGAGGAGGACGGCAAGTGGGCCCGCTTCGACCCCTACGAGGGTTTCAAGGTCGGATTCACCATCGAATTCAACCATCCGGCCTTCAAGCAGCATACCAAGCACGCGGAAGTCGATTTTTCGACCACCTCCTTCGTCAAGGAGATCAGCCGCGCGCGGACCTTCGGTTTCATGCGTGACATCGAAACCCTGCGCCAGCACAACCTCGCTCTGGGCGGCAGTCTCGACAATGCCGTCGTGCTCGACGATTACCGTGTGCTGAACGAGGACGGATTGCGCTACGAAAACGAGTTCGTCAAGCACAAGATCCTGGACGCCATCGGCGACCTCTACCTGCTGGGCGAAGGCTTGATCGGTGCGTTCGCCGGCTACAAGTCGGGCCACGGCCTCAACAACGCCTTGCTCAGGGCGTTGCTGGCGCAGCCCGACGCGTGGGAGCGCACCTCTTTCGCCCGGCCCGACGAGGCGCCGCTGCGCTACGCCCCCACGCTGGCAGCCGCATCCTAGGATTTGCTGCGGGCCGCCAGTCTGAGCAGTGCGCGGCCGAGGGCTTCGTCCGGCATGTGGGCGGCCCAGGCCGCCAAGGCGCGCCCGGTTTGGGCAGAGGGCGGGCATGGCTGCCTGGGCGCCGGGCGCGCAGGCGGCGTCGAGGGCGGCATGACCACCACTTCCACCCGTGTTACCCCGAGTCCGAGATCGATCAGTCGCGGCAACAGGGCCGGGGCGAGATAGCGCACCCGGCTGGCCCAGGCCGCGCTGTCCGCTGCCAGCACGGCCGTGTTGCCGCGGACGTTGGCAAGAACGCAATGCAGGTTCAAGGGCTCGGGCAGATGGGCTCGAAAGCGCTCCCCGTGCTGCGCCAGCATGGCGGCGCGCGCCATGAGGGCGGCCGATTCGCTGCGGCCACCCAGGTGCCGGATCAGGCGTTGCGGACCGGTTGCCATACGGCGTCCTCGCAATCAAAACGGTATGCTCGCGCAGACCGGTCGTCTCCGGCAAGCCAAGCTGCGGCGACGCGGGCCGCCCAGACCCCGGACCGTTGACCGGTACGCTGCGCGCGCATAAGGTGTAGTCCCCTTGTGCCCGTCGCGCCCTTCGGTCCGGCGCACCCACCACCATTAGTCACTCGCGATGCTTGCAAACCCACTCAAACTGATCTTCGGCAGCAGCCACCAGCGCAATGTGAACCGACTCGCGAAGACGGTGCATAAAATCAACGGATTGGAAGAATCCACCGCCGCCTTGCCGGACGCGCGTCTGCGCGCCAGAACGGTGGAGTTCCGCACCCGTCTGGCCAAGGGCGAGACCCTCGACAGCTTGCTTCCGGAAGCCTTCGCCGTGGTGCGTGAGGCGGGCAAGCGGGTGATGAACATGCGCCATTACGACGTCCAGATGATGGGCGGCATGGTGCTGCATCAGGGCAAGATCGCGGAAATGCGCACCGGCGAAGGCAAGACCCTGGTCGGGACGTTGGCGGTCTACCTGAACGCATTGACCGGCAAGGGCGTGCACGTGGTGACGGTGAACGACTATCTTGCCAGCCGCGACGCCGCCTGGATGAAGCCTCTGTATGAATATCTGGGGCTCACCGTCGGGGTGATCGGCGCCGGACAAACGCCCGATGAAAAACGTGCGGCCTATGCGGCCGACATCACCTATGGCACCAACAACGAATTCGGCTTCGATTATCTGCGCGACAACATGGCCTTCCGTCCGGAGGAGCGCGTCCAGCGTCCGCTGCACTTCGCCATCATCGACGAGGTGGATTCCATCCTCATCGACGAGGCGCGCACGCCGCTGATCATCTCCGGCGCGACCGACGACAGCACGGAGCTCTACGAGCGGATCGACAAGCTCGTGCCGCGGCTGGTGCGGCAGAAGGAAGAGGACGGCCCCGGCGATTTTTCGGTGGACGAGAAAGCCCGGCAGGTGCACCTGACCGAGGAAGGGCACCAGCACATCGAGGAGATGCTGACCGAAGCCGGGTTGCTGGGGCCGGGCGAAAGCCTGTATGACGCGACCAACATCGCCCTCATGCATCACGTCAACGCGGCCTTGCGCGCGCACCAGCTGTTCCAGCGCAACGTCCACTACATCATCCAGGGCGGCAAGATCGTCATCGTCGATGAGTTCACCGGCCGCACCATGCCCGGACGGCGCTGGTCGGACGGCCTGCATCAGGCCATCGAGGCCAAGGAAGGCGTGGACATCCAAGCCGAGAACCACACGCTGGCCTCGATCACCTTCCAGAATTATTTCCGCCTCTACGAAAAGCTCGGCGGCATGACCGGCACGGCCGACACCGAGGCCTTCGAGTTCCATCAGATCTACGGCCTCGATGTGGTGGTGATTCCCACCAACCGCCCGATGGTCCGCAAGGACCTGCCCGACCAGATCTTCCTGACACGCCCCGAGAAATACCAGGCCATCGTCGCCGACGTGAAGGACTGCCGCGAGCGGCGCCAGCCGGTGCTGGTCGGCACCGCATCGATCGAGGCCTCCGAGGTGCTCTCCGCGCTGCTCGCCAAGGAGGGCATCGCGCACGAGGTGCTCAACGCCAAACAGCACGCGCGCGAAGCCGAGATCGTGGCCCAGGCGGGACGCCCCGGCGCCGTGACCATCGCCACCAACATGGCCGGCCGCGGCACCGACATCATCCTGGGCGGCAACCCGGAGCTGGCGCGGCGCGAGCTCGGCGAGGAACCCACGCCGGAGCAACTGGCTGCGGTCGACGCGGCCTGGCGCCAGGCGCACGAGGCGGTGCTCGCGGCGGGCGGGCTGCACATCATCGGCAGCGAGCGCCACGAGTCGCGCCGCATCGACAACCAGCTGCGCGGGCGCGCCGGCCGCCAGGGCGATCCGGGCTCGAGCCGCTTCTATCTGTCCTTCGAGGACGATCTGCTGCGCATCTTCGGCTCCGAACGGTTGTCCGGACTGATGCAGCGGCTGGGGATGACCGAAGGGGAGGCCATGGAGCATCCCTGGGTGACACGCGCCATCGAAAACGCTCAGCGCAAGGTGGAGAGCCACAACTTCGACATCCGCAAGCAGTTGCTGGAATACGACGATGTCGCCAACGAGCAGCGCCGGGTGATCTACCAGCAGCGTAACGAACTGCTGGCGCAGGGCGACGTGGCGGACACCATCGCCCGGATCCGCGAGGACGTGGTGCGGCAGATCACCTTCCGCTTCCTGCCACCCGATGCACTGGAGGACCTGTGGGATCCGCCGGGACTGGACGCGGTGTTCAGGCAGGAACTGGGTGTGGATCTGGGCATTGCCCGCTGGATCGAGAGCGATCGCCAGATCGAGCCTGCGGCCGTGGCACAGCGGATTCACGAACGCCTGCTGCAAGCGTATCGCGCGACCGAGAACCAGATCGGTACCCAATCGCTGCGTCACGTCGAGCGCTCGGTCATGCTGCGGGTGATCGACCAGCATTGGCGCGACCATCTGGCCAACATGGACTATCTGCGCCAGGGCATCCATCTGCGCGGCTACGCCCAGAAGAATCCCCGTCAGGAGTACAAACGCGAAGCGTTCGAGATGTTTTCCCAGATGCTGGAAGCCATCAAGCAGGACACGCTGTTCACCCTGCACAAGCTCCAGTTCCAGCCCGACGAGGCGCCAGTGCGGCCCGAACCCGCGCCGATCCGCATGCAGTTCGAGCATGCCGACGCCAGCAAGGCCATGGCGGACGGTGAATCATCGGACGTGCCCGAGGAAGCGGCACCGATGCCGCACACGCCGGTACGCGTCGATCGCAAGGTGGGACGCAACGAGCCCTGCCCTTGCGGATCCGGCAAGAAATTCAAGCACTGCCACGGGCGGCTGGATTGAGCCATGGCGGCTGGAACCCTTCCTTTCGACCCGATGCCCCCCTTGCGCGGGATCCGCGTGGGCACGGTCATGGCCGGCATCCGCAAGGCGGATCGCCGCGATCTGGTGGTCTTTGAACTCGGCCCGGCGGCGACCACGGCGGCCGTCTTCACCCGTAATGCGTTTTGTGCTGCGCCGGTGATGGTGGCGCGTGCCCATCTGGGCGCGATGCGTCCACGTGCGCTGCTGATCAACACCGGCAACGCCAACGCCGGCACGGGCGCGGTCGGCGAGGCGGCGGCGCGTGCGTGCTGCGCGGCGCTGGCCGAACGGCTCGGGTGCGCGCCCGAGGCCGTGCTGCCGTTTTCCACCGGTGTCATCGGCGAACCCTTGCCGGTGGATCGCCTGACGGCGGCGCTGTCGGCAGCCGTGGAGGCCCTCGCGCCCGACGGCTGGGCCGATGCCGCCTGGGGCATCCTGACCACCGACACTCAACCCAAGGCGGTCAGCCGCAGCTTCGAGCGGGACGGACAGACGGTCACGGTGAACGGCATCGCCAAGGGCGCGGGCATGATCCGGCCCGACATGGCGACCATGCTGGCCTTCGTTGCGGTCGACGCCGTCATCGATCCGGCCGACCTGCAGGGCGCGCTCGAGGCCGCGGTCGCCGGCAGCTTCAACTGCATCACCGTCGACGGCGACACCTCCACCAACGACGCCTGCTGCCTCGTCGCCACCGGCGACGGACCGCGGCTCACCCCGGACGATCCCGCGTGGCCCGCGTTTCGGGCCGCGCTGGACGAGGTTTGTCTGCAACTGGCCCAGGCGATCGTGCGCGACGGCGAGGGCGCCACCAAGTTCATCACCGTCGCGGTCGATCAGGCGCGCGACGCCGCCGAGGCGCGGCAGGTCGCCGATGCCATCGCCCACTCGCCGCTGGTCAAGACCGCGTTCTTTGCCAGCGATCCCAACTGGGGACGCATCTTGGCCGCGGTCGGCCGAGCCGGTCTGACCGAGCTCGATCTCGCGGGCGTGGAAATCGATCTGGGCGAGGTCGGCGTGGTGCGCGCTGGGGGGCTCGATCCGGCTTATCGCGAGGCGGACGGCCAGCGCGTGATGGCGGGGACCGACATCACGATCGCGGTGCGCCTGGGTCGGGGCGAGGCCGCGGTGCGCATCTGGACCTGCGATCTCGGCCACGACTACGTGCGCATCAACGCGGAATACCGCACCTGAAGTGATCGCCGATCCCGCTCCGGTCCGCGTTGCCGTCGGCGTGCTCGTCGATGCGTCCGGGCGCGTGCTGGTGGCGCGTCGTGCCAGCGGCAAGCCATGGGCCGGTTATTGGGAATTCCCCGGCGGCAAGCAGGAAGCGGGAGAAAGCCGCTTGCAGGCGTTGCGACGCGAATTGCGCGAAGAACTCGGAATCGAGGTGAGCAGCGCCGGGCCCCTGATCCGGCTCCCGCCCGTGCCCGATGACGCGCCGCCGGTGGTGCTGGACGTCTGGCGGGTGACCGCTTATGGCGGTACGCCGGCGGGCTGCGAAGGTCAGACCCTGCAATGGGTCACGCCCGATGAACTGGACCGATTGCCCATGCCGCCGGCCAACCGCATCATCCGTCGCGCCGCGCATCTGCCCGACCGATATCTGGTCACCCCCCCGGACCCCATGCCCTTGACTCGCCTGATCGAGAGCCTGCGCCGCGCGATCCGGTCCGGGATCCGGCTGGTCCAGGTGCGTCGGCCAGACGCCACCCGGGCCGAACTCGCGGCAGTGGCCGAGGCGCTGCGGCCGACCTGCGTCGCCGATCAGGCCTTGTTGCTGCTGAACGGCGCACCCGAGGATGCGCAAGCCTTGGGCTACGATGGCGTCCATCTCAGCGGCGCCCGCCTGGCGCGTCTCGACAAGCGTCCGGATGCGCCGGCGTGGATCGGCGCATCATGCCATAACCCGGCGGACCTGGCGCGGGCCCGTGCCTTGGCCCTGGATTTCGCCGTGCTCTCGCCCGTCCGGGCGACACCCGGACATGCGAGGGTGACGCCCTTGGGCTGGCGGCGCTGGGCACAGCAGGTACGCGGCGCCGGTCTGCCGGTGTATGCCCTTGGCGGCGTGGCCGAAGCCGACCTGCATCGCGCGCGGCGCCTGGGTGGACAGGGTATCGCCGCCATTCGCGGATTGTGGCCGGCGTGCGCTTAAAGAACACGGTGCGCGCCATCCCGTGTGGCTGCTGCGGATCCCGGCGGCCTGTCTCGGAGTCGTCGCGATGATGCCGAACGGCCGGGACTGGAAGCAGGGACTTGCGCGCTGGCGGACACCGCTGCTGCTCCTGGTCGTGGCGCTCGTCGGCGCGGCGGTGCTGGGCGGGCTGCGGCATCTGGTGCAGAGCCTGGACTACGACGCGCTCATGCAGGCCATGGCCACGACGCCCATCGATCGAATCGCGCTTTCGGTTCTCGCCACGATGCTGAGCTATCTCGCCCTGACCGGCTACGATTTCTCCGCCCAGCGCTACCTTGGCATCCGCATGCGTCCCGCCACCACCGTGCTGACGGCCTTCATGTCCTATGCGGTCGGCAATTCCGTCGGGCTCGGCGTCATGACGGGCGGGGCCGTGCGCATGCGGATGTACACCGCCGCGGGGCTCGAAACAGGCCAGATCTTCCGCATCATCGGCTTCAATGCGGGGGCCTTCGGGCTCGGGGTGACGGTTTTTGGCGCGGCCGGGATGCTGGTGGGTGCCGATCAGGTCACGGGTCTCCTGCCGCTGCCGGTGGCGCTGTTGCAAGGCGCAGCGGGCGTGACGCTCCTCGCCATCGGCGCGCTCATCGGTCTGTCGGCTTGGCGGGGGCGGGTGCGTCTGTTCGGGCGCAGCATGGACCTGCCGTCCGCCGGACTGCTCACCCAGCAGATCGTGATTTCGGTCGTCGATCTGGCCGCGTGCGCGGCGGCGCTGTGGTTTCTCATGCCCGACACCGACGTATCGTTTGCCGGGTTCCTCGTCTATTTCGCCATTGCCATCAGCCTGGGGGTTTTGAGTCACGTGCCAGGCGGGCTGGGCGTGTTCGAGGCCGTGATGCTGCTGGCCTACGGGTCCCGTGCCGACACTGAGTCCATCCTCGGGGCCCTGATCCTGTTTCGCGGCGTGTATTTCCTGCTGCCGCTCGCCATGGCGACCGTGCTGTTGGCCGACCACGAACTGCACCGCGCCACGGACACGCCCGTGGGGCGGGCTGCGGCGCGCACCTCGCCCGTCCTGCTGGCGATTCTCGTGTTCGCCGCGGGGATCTGGCTGCTGGCCTCGGGCGCAACGCCGACCACGGCGGCCGCGACGGACATCCTGACCCTGCACGTGCCCCTGCCGGTCGTCGAAATCGCGCATTTGCTGGGCGGCGTGGCCGGCTTGTGTCTGCTGTTCGTCGCGCGTGGTCTGCTGCATCGCCTGGACGCCGCGTGGTGGGCGGCGGTGGCGCTGACCCTCGCTGCGGCCATGCTGGCGCTGCCCAAGGGCATCGCATGGACCGAGGCCGCCGGCCTGTCAACGCTGGGCCTGCTGCTGTGGGTGTTCCGCGCGGAATTCAACCGCCGGTCCACCTTGCGGATGCAGGTGTTCGAGACCGAATGGCTGATCGCCGTCGGCCTGGTCGTCGCGGCCATGATCTGGCTGCTGTTCCTGAGCTATCGCGACGTCGAATACCATCACGATCTCTGGTGGCAGTTCGCTTTCGATGCCCATGTGTCGCGCTCGCTGCGCGCCATCACGCTGACGGCGTTCCTGGCCGCCGGTATCGGCCTTTGGCAGCTTTTACGGCCGGCCGGCGTCGATGCGATTGCGCCGACGGAAGGCGAACTTGCCCGTGCAGCCGACGTCGTTCGCCGCCAGGCAAGCGCTGACGCGGCCCTTGTCCTCATGGGCGACAAGTCGCTGCTGTTCGCCGATGACGGGACGGCTTTCGTCATGTACGGACAGAGCGGGCGCTACTGGGTCGGTCTGGGCGATCCCGTCGGTCCGCCCGACAGCGCGCCGAATCTCGTCTGGCGCTTCGTCGAACTGGCCACGGCCCACGGCGGGCGCGCCGTTTTCTATCAGGTGACGCCGGCGGGCCTGCCGTGGTACCTCGATGCCGGACTGCGCGTCTACAAGCTCGGCGAATCCGCACATGTCCCGCTCCCCGCGTTCGACCTGAAGGGCCCGGCGCGGGCGCCGCTGCGCCATGCCTACAGCCGCGCCCAGCGCGAGGGGCTGACGCTGGAGATCCTGCCGCCCGGGGGCGTGGACGCGGAGATGGAGGTCTTGCGGGCGATCTCGGATGCGTGGCTCGCGAGCCGCAACGCGCGTGAGAAACGGTTCTCGCTCGGTGCGTTCGATCCGGCGTACCTCCGGCGGCTGCCGGTGGCCGTGGTGCGCCAGCGCGGCGAGATCATCGCTTTCGCCAATCTGCTCACGACCGATGTGTGCGAGGAAGTCCGTGTCGATCTGATGCGCTACCTGCCGACGGCCCCGCCGAGCACCATGGATTACCTCTTGATCGAACTCATGCTGCGCTATCGGGCACAGGGCGTGGCGCGCTTCGGGCTCGGCATGGCGCCGCTCGCCGGCATGGCGCAGCACGAGCGCGCGCCGACCTGGCAGCAGGTCGGCCGGCTGTTCTACGAACGCGGCGAGCGCTACTACAACTTTCAGGGTGTGCGCCGCTTCAAGGAGAAGTTCGCGCCGGTCTGGGAGCCGCGCTACCTCGCGGCGCCCGGCGGCATGGCGCCGCTGCTGGCCTTGGCGGAAGTGACCACGCTGATCAGCGGCGGCCTGCGGGGTGTGGTGACCAAGTGAAGCAACGGGCGCTGCTGCTGCTGTTGCTGGTCCTCGTCGGTTGCCAGCGGGGCGATCCCCCTTTTACCAACGGGCGCTTCGATCGGGTCTGGGTCGACCTGCCCGCCGGCGATATTCGGCAGGTGGTGTTGTGGCTGATGCCAGGCCGCAGCCGCACCGCGATCGATCGGCGTCTCGGTGAGGTGCTGACGGACGAGGGCGCGCTGGTGATCAGTGTCAGCGCGCCCCGGCTGCTCGCGCGCATGGCCGCGGAAGACGGCGATTGCAGCCTGCCCGCCGGCGATCTCGACAATCTGGCCCATGAGGTCGAAGCGCAACTCGGATTGGAACGCTATCTGCCGCCGGTGCTGGCCGGACGCGGCGACGGCGCTGCGCTGGTGTACGCTGCACTGGCGCAAGCGCCTCTGGACGGCTTCGCCGGCGGCGTATCGCTCGATTTCACGCCGGCGCTGCGCAGCGGGATTCCACTCTGTCCCGGGCGCGGCGTGATCAGTTCGTTCGCGGACGCGGACGGCATCAGCACCCTTGCACCAGCAGCGCTTCCCGTCTCGCCCTGGATGGTCGTGACCAAGGCCGATTCGCTAGCTACGACCGAGGCTTTCGTGCGGCAGGCATCGGGCGCCGAGTGGATGACAGGCTCCCCTCTGGCTGCCGTCGCGGTGCAGGGCGAGGATGTGCTGCGTGCCGCCTATCGCCAGCTGACGCGCCGGTGGCAGGATCAAGCCCCCGTGCCCCGCCTGAGCGGCGACCGACTGCCCTTGATCGAAGTCCCCGCCAAAGGCGTCGAGGCACCCGTCTGGGCGCTCGTGCTGAGCGGCGATGGGGGATGGGCCGGGCTGGGGCGTGATCTGGGCTATGCTCTGGCGGCGCAGGGCGTCGCCGTGGTGGGCTTCGATTCGCTGCGCTATTTCTGGGGACGGCGGACCCCCGAAGGTCTGGCCGCGGATCTGCAGCGCATCCTGAACCGTTATCAGGCCCGCTGGCCGGACAAGCAGCCGCTGCTGATCGGTTATTCGCAGGGCGCGAATGTCCTGCCCTTCGCCTACAATCGTTTGCCGGCCGCGTGGCAGGCGCGCGTAAGCCGGATTGTGTTGCTCGGACCCGGCGAGCGGGCGGCTTTCACGTTTCAGGTGAGCCAGTGGTGGCGCAGCGGCGCGGGCGATGAAGAGGTCCTGCCCGAGGCGCGTGAACTGCCTGCAGCGCGCACCCTGTGTGTCTATGGGCGGGACGAGGCGAGCGAGTCCATCTGTCCGCAGCTCAACGATCGGCTGCCGGTGCTCATGCTGCGCGGCGGGCACCATTTCGACGGCGATATGGCGCATCTGGCGGGGATCGCCCTGAGGACACCGGCGGCGCCCTGAGTCCGGGCCGCGTCAGGCTCTGCTCCGCTTGAGCGCTCAGCCCGCCGGCTCGGCGTAGAGGTCGTGTTCGTCGGCGTCCGTCACCACCACGCGCAGCTTGTCGCCCGGTTTCACGTCCGGCGCCGCGTCGAGATAGATCACCCCGTCGATTTCGGGGGCCTCGCCGGCACTGCGCGCGATGGGGCCTTCCTCGTCCACTGCATCGACGAGCACCTCCAGCGTGCGCCCGATCTTCTGCTGCAGACGCGCTGCGCTGATGGCCGCCTGATGCGCCATGAGTCGCTCGAGGCGCTCCTGCTTCAGCGGCTCGGGCACCGCGTCGGGAAGCCGGTTGGCGGCCGCGCCCTCGACCGGCGAATAGGTGAAGGCGCCGACGCGGTCGAGCTGGGCGGCGGTGAGAAAATCGAGCAGCGCCTCGAAATCCGCGTCGGTTTCGCCCGGAAAGCCGACGATGAACGTGCTGCGCAGGGTCAGATCGGGACAGATCCGGCGCCAGTTCTGCAGGCGCGCCAGGGTGTTCTCGGCCGCCGCCGGGCGCTTCATGCTTTTCAGGATGCGCGGGCTGCCGTGCTGCAGCGGCACGTCGAGATAGGGCAGGATCGCGCCCTCGGCCATGAGCGGAATGAGCTCGTCGACGTGCGGATAGGGATAGACGTAGTGCAGGCGCACCCAGGCGCCCAGGCTGCCCAAGGCGCGGGCCAGCTCGGTCAGGCGCGTGCGCACCGGCCGGCCGTTCCAGAAATCGGTGCGATATTTCAGGTCCACGCCGTAGGCGCTGGTGTCCTGTGAGATCACCAGTAGTTCGCGCACCCCGGCGGCGACCAGCCGTTCGGCCTCGCCCAGCACGCTGCCGGCCGGGCGGCTCACCAGGTCGCCGCGCAGGGCGGGGATGATGCAGAAGCTGCAGCGGTGGTTGCAGCCCTCGGAAATCTTCAGATACGCGTAATGGCGCGGGGTGAGCTTGATGCCCTGCGGCGGGACCAGATCGATGCGCGGATCGTGGGGCACGGGCGGCAGGTGGTCGTGTACCGCCGCCATCACCTGTTCGTAGGCGTGCGGGCCGGTCACCGCCAGCACGGCCGGGTGCACCGCGCGGATGTCCTCGGGCTGCGCGCCCATGCAGCCCGTGACGATGACCCGGCCGTTTTCCGCCAGCGCCTCGCCGATCGCCTCCAGCGATTCGGCCTTGGCGGCATCGATGAAACCGCAGGTGTTCACCACCACCAGATCGGCGTCGGCATAGCTCGGCGAGACGGCGTAGCCCTCGCGGCGCAGCTCGGTGAGGATGCGTTCGGAGTCCACCAGCGCCTTGGGGCAGCCGAGACTGACGAAGCCGACTTTGGGGGTCTGTGTGGGCATGGAGGGAAACCTGGGAACCGTGCGGGCGGGAATTTTATCGGTCTTTCCGGGGCTTGGGAAATACGTGCGCGCACAGGGTCCGGGTCGGCCGGGCTGGGTGGGCCGACCTGCCTCGAGAGCCTTGCACGCGATGCCCGTCATGGGCGGTGAGCGTAGGAGCGGGACTCGATTGCCTTTTGCGTGATCCTTGCCCAAGATAACGGGTTTGTTTTTCCTGCCCGGCCGGGATCGTCCCCGCGCCGCTTCCAGCCTTGTCCGATGAATGAGGATCCACCCATGACCCAGCCCGGCGCCAAGCCTGTGCATCCGTTCGATCTCACGCTCACCGATGAGCAGCGCATCACGCGCGAAACCATGCAGCGTTTCGCCGAAACCGCCATCAAGTCTCAAGCCCGCGCAATCGATGAATCCGGAGAAATCCCGGGCGAACTGCTGCAGCAGGCTCATGAGCTGGGCATCACGCTGCTGCCGGTCCCGGAGGAGCACGGCGGCGCCGGTTCACCCCGCTCGCCGGTGTCCAACGTCTTGATCGCCGAGGACCTCGGCAAGGGCGACATGGGTCTGGCGCTGCACATCCTTGCGCCGCTCGGCTTCGTGAACCTGCTCATCGATCAGGGCTCGGCGGCGCAACAGGCCAAGTACCTGCCGATCTTCGCCGGTGAGTCCTTCGTTCCGGCCACGGTGGCCATCGCAGAACCCCGCGCCACCGCGGACGTGCACGCCCTGCAGACCACGGCCGTCGCCGAAGGCGGCGCCTATGTCCTGAACGGCGTCAAGAGCATGGTGCCGCTGGCCACCACCGCCGAGCATTTCGCCGTCGTGGCGGAAGTGGAAGGCGCGGGCCCGCAGGTGTTTCTGGTCGAGAAAGGCGCGCAGGGGCTGAGCGCGCAGGCCCAAGGCTATCTGGGCCTGCATGGCCTGTCCCTGGGTGTGGTCACGCTGGAAAACGTTCGTGTCGAGACCTCGGCCCGGCTGGGCGAGGGCGAAAAGACCTTCGACTACCAGCGGCTGATCGACCTGTCGCGGCTGGGGGCCTGCGCCGCCGCCGTGGGCACCGCCCAGGCGCTGCTGGAACACGTCACCCAGTATGCCAACGAGCGCATCGCCTTCGGGGAGCCCATTTCCCATCGCCAGGCCGTCGCCTTCATGGTGGCCAACATCGCGATCGAACTGGACGGCATGCGCCTCATGGTCTGGCGCGCCGCGGCCCAGGCCGAGAACGGCCTGGATTTCCATCGTCAGGCCCATCTCGCCTACATCAACTGCGCCGAGCGCATGATGCAGGTGGGGACCGACGGGGTACAGATTCTCGGCGGCGCCGGTTTCCTGCGCGAGTACGCCGAGGAGATGTGGTATCGCAACCTGCGCGGTCTGGCCGTGCTGGAAGGCTGCTTCAACATCTGATCCGATCTGCCCGATTTTGAGGATGACGCAATGATTTATCTCGAACTTCCGCCGAACGTCGCGAACATGCAGAAGATGGCCAACGGTCTGGCCAAGTCCATGTTTCGCACCATTTCCCGCAAGTACGACAAGGCCGAGCACACCCCGCCGAAGGAACTCGACGCACTGAAATCCATGCTGGGCGGCGGCGGTGGCGGCATGGGTGGCCTGGGCGGGAGCAAGGACAAGGACGCCAAGCCCGGCGCCAAGAACGGCGGCAACATGGTCGCGATCGCCGCCATGACGGAAATGTGCTGGGGCGACGCGGGTCTGGCGCTGGCCATTCCGGGTCAGGGCCTCGGCAATGCCGCCATCATGGCCGCCGGCACGCCGGAGCAGAAGGAAAAATTCGGCAAGTGCTGGGCCGCCATGGCCATTACCGAGCCGGGCACGGGGTCGGACGCCGGCAACATCAAGACCACCGCCAAGAAGGACGGTGACCACTACATCATCAACGGCGAGAAGATCTACATCACCTCCGGCGGCCGCGCCAGCCATGTGGTGGTGTGGGCCAACATCGACCCCACGCAGGGCAAGGCCGGCATCAAGTCCTTCGTGGTGCCGAAGGACCTGCCGGGCGTGGAACTGGTGCGCCTGGAAAAGAAGATGGGCATCCGCGCCTCCGACACGGCCGCCATCACCTTCACCAACGTCCGCGTGCCCCAGGAAAACCTGCTGGGCTCGGCCGAGATCAAGGACAAGAAGGAAGGCTTCGGCGGGGTCATGCAGACCTTCGACAACACCCGCCCGCCGGTGGCCGCGATGTCGCTGGGCGTCTCGCGTGCCTCCCTCGACCTGACCAAGGAATTGCTGGCCAAGGAAGGGGTGATCATCGACTACAAGAAATCCCGCTGGACCAACGACGCCCTGCGCGCCGAGATCGAGTGGATGGAATCGGAGTGGGAATCGGCCTATCTCCTGACCATGCGCGCCGCCTGGATGGCCGACAATGGCCAGCCCAACTCCAAGGAAGCCTCCATGTGCAAGGCCAAGGCCGGCCGCGTGGGCAACTACATCGTCCTGCGCTGCGTCGAGCTGACCCGCAACCTCGGCTACAGCGAAGTGCATCTGCTCGAGAAGTGGGCGCGCGACCAGAAGATCCTCGACATCTTCGAGGGCACCCAGCAGATCCAGCAGCTCATCGTCGCCCGTCAGGTACTGGGCAAGAGCTCGAAAGAACTGCGCTGACGAACAGATGGCGGATGCTCCGCGCATCTGCCATCCTTGAAGTCGAGCCTTGGCTGGGTCCAGCCAAGGCTTTTTTATGGGGTCCGGTTTGATGGAGGGATCCCAGCTTTGGGGCGTCTGATCGACGCCCGCTGACAGGGTTCGACGGCCAAGGAAGGGCTCGATCGATGAACACTTGTCCGGTGAGCCGACGACTGGCGACCTTCGCCTGGCCTGATGGCGTGCCTGAGCGCGAAACCTGCGATGCACAAGCCGCGGCCGCGCTCGCGCGCCGGCTCCGGATCGGTCGGCGCATCGCGCTGATCGGCGGTGTCTACTGGCTGCTGCTGGCGATCCTCGCCGTGCTGGCGGCCGACCTGGGGCTATTGCATCGCCCGGTGGGAGATTTCGCGCCGCTCATCCTCTCGGGGTGGGCCCTGGCCGGTGTGACCGCTGCGGCGATTCGGCCGCGGTTCTTGCGGCGCTTCCCGCTCCCTTTCTCATCGCTCACGCTGGCCTTGCTGGCGTTGAACCTGATGCTGATGCTGACGGTGGTCCAGTACGACCGCTTCGGCCATCTCAGCGCGTTCGGCTGCCTGCTGGGCGTGGTCACGATGGAGTGCTACCTCGGCATCCATTTCGGCGCATGGGCCAGCTTGCTCGCAGGCATTCTGGTGACGCTGCTGATCCACGGGCTTTACCTCGGCAACGGCGCCCAGGCCAGCCCGCTCGCACCCGAACAGGAGTTCATGTTCGTGGCCAGCGCCCTCGTCATTTCGGCGGTCATGGCGATGGCCAACAATTTTCAGCGCTACCGGCGCCAGCGGCTGGCGCGGCTCTACCGTCAGCAGACCGAGCAGACCCGGCTGATCCGCCGTCAGCAGCTGGCACTGGATTTGCGGGCGCGCGAGCTGGTGCAGGCCAACGAGCGGCTGCGGCTCGCATCCCTGTCGGATGGACTGACGGGCGTCGCCAATCGCCGCTGCTTCGACGAGAGCCTGCAGCGTGAATGGCTGCGATTGGCGCGCGGCCCCGACCGGACGGCGCAACGTCAGAACGACGTCGATGCGACGAACGGTCTGGTCCTGCTGTTGATCGACATCGACGCTTTCAAGGCCTACAACGATCGCTATGGCCATGTCGCCGGCGACGAGTGCCTGCGGCGCGTCGCGAGCGCCATCCACGGCGCGACCTTGAGGGCGGGGGACCTCACGGCGCGGTACGGCGGCGAGGAATTCGTCGTGCTCCTGCCCGATACGAGCCTCGAGGGCGGCGAGCAGGTGGCGCGCCGGGTCATCGCCCACGTGAAGGCGCTGCAGATCGCGCATGAGGATTCGCCGGTGTCAGGCGAGGTCACGGTCAGTGTGGGCTTGACCCACATGAGCGCGCAGGCGCCGATCGAGCCGGCGGCGTTGCTCACGCTCGCCGATGAAGCGCTCTACCTGGCCAAGAATCGCGGCCGCAATCGGCTCATGGTGCGCCTGCCCGGCTGACCGTCGCCGGCGTATCGCGCGCCGATCACCCCGTGCGCTGGGCGATCAGTTGTTCCAACTTGACCGCGTCGACGGCGAAGCGGCGGATGCCTTCGGCCAGTTTCTCCGTGGCCATGGCGTCTTCGTTGAGCAGCCAGCGGAAACGGCTTTCCGATACATCCAGACGCTCGAGGTCGGCAGCCGCCGCACCGGCAGGATCCAGCCGCCGCGGCAGGGGATCGGTACATGATTCGAGTTCGGCCAGCAGGGTCGGGGCGATGGTGAGCAGGTCGCAGCCCGCCAGCGCCGTCACCTGTCGGGCGGTGCGGAAGCTCGCGCCCATGATCTCGGTGTCATGACCGAATTTCTTGAAGTAGTTGAAGATCGTCGTCACCGAACCGACGCCGGGATCGTTCTCGGGCGCGTAGGCCGCCACGCCGTCGCGTTGCCGGTACCAGTCGGTGATGCGACCGACGAAGGGCGAGATCAGGCGCACCCCGGCCTCCGCGCAGGCCACCGCCTGGGCGAGGCAGAACAGCAGCGTCATGTTGCAACGGATGCCTTCCTGTTCGAGCGCGCGGGCGGTGGCGATGCCCTCCCAGGTGCTGGCCAGCTTGATCAGCACGCGCTCGCGGTCGATGCCCGCCGCTTCATAGAGCGCGATCAGACGCCGCGCCTTGGCAAGGCTTGCCGGCCCATCGAAGGACAGTCGTGCATCCACTTCCGTCGAAACCCGGCCCGGCACGATGCGCAGGATCTCCACGCCGAAGTTCACGGCCAGCTTGTCCATGGCCGCGTCCAGCCGCGCGCCGCTCGTCCCGCGCTGGGTGTTGCCGAATCCGACGGCGTCCTCCACCAGATGCCGGTAAGCATCCTGGCTCGCGGCAGCGAGGATCAGGGAAGGATTGGTGGTGGCATCGGTCGGACGGTAGCGGGCGATGGCTTCGATGTCGCCGGTATCGGCCACGACGGTCGTGTAACGGCGCAGTTGCTGCAACTGGTTCATGCTCGGGTACTCTCAAAAACCAAGAAATCCGGAAACGATTCCGCCTGCGACCGGCTCGCGTCGCGCGGGTGGTGCGGGCCGAACTCATGCGCTGGACGAGGCAGGCACGGAAGGGACGACCCCGCGCGCCTTGGCCGGCCAGCGAAAAAAGCGCCGCGCGTTGGCGCTCGTCTGCTGGGCGAGTGCGGCGGGATCGTCGCCACGCGCACGGGCCACGGCGGCGAGCACATGCGGCAGAAAGGCCGGCTCGTTGCGACCGTCGCGCGGGCGCGGGCGCAGGTCGCGCGGCAATAGATAGGGGCAGTCGGTTTCGATCATCAGCCGCGCGGCCGGAATGTCGCGCACCAGTTCCAGCAGATGCCGACCCCGGCGCTCGTCGCATATCCAACCGGTGATGCCGATGTACAGATCCAGGTCGAGATAGGCATGCAGCGCCGCCCGCTCCCCGGTGAAGCAGTGCACGACTGCGTCGGTCAAGGCATCGCGCGCCGCGCGGAGCATCGGCAGAAAGCGCGCATGGGCCTCGCGCTCGTGCAGGAACAGCGGCAGGCGATGGTGCGCCGCCTGTTCCAGGTGCCACTCGAAGACGCGTTCCTGCGCCGCGCGCGGGGAGAAATCGCGGAAGAAATCGAGCCCGGTTTCGCCGATTGCGACGACTTCCGGCGCAGCCCACAACTGCGCCAGTTCATCCCGCACAGCCGGGCTCTGCTCGGCCGCATGATGCGGATGAATCCCGGCGGTACAGCGCAAATGCTCGGGATGGGACCGGGCAAGCGCGAGCGCCTCGAGGCTACAGGGGAGCGAACTGCCGGTGACTACCATGCCGGCGACGCCGGCCGCCCTGGCGCGATCGAGCACCGCGGGGCGATCGGCGCCGAAGGCGTCGTGCGTCAGGTTGGCGCCGATGTCCACCAGATCCGTCATGCGGAATCCATGCGGCGACGCGCGCGATGCATGCGGACAAAATGCAGGGCGACGGCGAGCGGCATCAGGCCGATCAGGCCGTAGATCGGCAGCACCACCCAGACCGCCCATGGATAGGGCGGGGGCTGATGATGCAGGTAGTGGCCCCAGGCCAGCGCGCCGCCGAGCTGCCAGACCACGGCGCAGGCCAGCGCGGCGATGGCGCGCGTCCGCGGCGGTGGTTCGGCCGCGATGGCATAGCGACCCTGCCAGCGCGAGAGGGCCAGCCCCACGGCCAGCAGGGCGACGCCCATGAGCGCAAAGACATAGGGTCCGAACGCCAGATCGGGGCGCAGGAAGGTGCGATCGGGCAACGCGGGATCGTAGTAGGCGGTGACGGAATCACCGACCGCATAGGGTGCGATCGCCGCTTCGGCCGCTGCGCGCGAACGCGGGTCGCGACGGGAGAACAACTGGTCGGTTCGCATCACCTCGTTGCCGACGCGGAAGCGGAACGCGACGAAGGGAAGAAACTTGCCGTCCTCGGCGGCGCGGACACCGCGATCGATCACTTCGGCCGTGATCGGGACAAAGTCGCGGAGTTGACCGGCCTGCAGAACGATCCGTTGCATGCCGATGAACAGCAGGATCACGCTGGACAGCACGCAGATCAGAAGCAGACGACGTTGCAGTTGCGCGGAAAGCGGGGCGGCCGGCGACACGGTCATAGGGGGCGGGAGTGGATGACGGGACGGTCATTGTGGCACGGATGCCGCGCCGTCTCTATATTCAAAACGTTGCCGATACCCTTGGTCTTATATTAAATTAGTCAATCGACTACTCGGTATGTATTGCGAAACCCATGGCGCCCAACCAGAAACCTGCTGTCCTGGACCTTGAAACCCGCGAGCGGATCCTGCAGACCGCTTTCGAGATGTTCGGCCGTTATGGCTACGACGGGGTATCCATCGATCAGATCTCGAAGGCGTGCAGTCTCAGCAAGGGCGCGATGTACTGGTATTTCCGCAACAAGGAAGCGCTCTTCGTCGAATGCGTCAAGCGCTTGCGCAAGCTGTTCGTCGCGCACATCTATGGCCCCATGGCCGGCGCCGATCACCCCAAGGAGCAGATGCTGAAGTTCTTTCAGGGCATCGAGAGCATCCTGCAGGATTCGGAAAACCTGGAAAGCGTCTCGGGGCTCTTGATCGGCGTGGGCCGGGTCGATCGCGACCTCATCAAGGAGTTTCGCACCCGTGCGCGACGGGATGCCGAGCATTTCCTGGCCGGCATCCTCGACAACGGCCGTGCGTCAGGCCAATTCCGCTTCGTGGGAGACGCTCTGCCCGTTGCGCGAGCGCTGTTCATCGTACTCGAAGGCTGTCTGGTCCAGGCCCGCGCCGATACCGCCGAGCAGACGGCCGATGCCGTGCATCGCCTCGCCTTGGGCTTCTTTCTGGCCTGCGGCGCGAAGCCGCCCGCCGAATTGGGTTACGACGCGCTGCTGGCCGCCACGCCGACGCTTTCTTGACACGCTTGCAGGGCGATTTCTATAGTGGGGCTTCACGGTCCCAGCGCGTCCCTGCAAACGCTCCGTCGTCCTCGTTCACGTCGACGGTGATGCGACTCCGCCCCCGCCCCGCTTCCACAGGAAGAGACATGTTCGGCAAGTTGTTCGGCAAGAAAAACACCGGCCCCCACCAGATCCGGATCGAGGGGCTGGCCCAGCCGGTGGCGTGCGATGAGAAGACCTTCGTGCTTTCGGCCGCGCTGCGTGATGGCATTGCCATTCCCTACAGCTGCCGGGTGGGCGGGTGCGGCACCTGCAAGGTGCAGCTGCTGGAAGGCAAGGTGAAGGAATTCACCGACAAGACCTACCTGCTGAGCCAGGAAGAGTTGCGCGCCAACTACATCCTCTCCTGCCAGTGCCAGCCGCGCTCGGACCTGCGCATCCGCGTGGATGGCCTGGATCTGTCGCCCGAGGCCCAAGCCTCGGTGCACGAGATCGTCACCCGTCAGGGCGTGATCCGCGGGCTCGATCACCTCACCCACGACATCGTCGAGGTGAGCATCGCGCTCGACGGTCCGCTTGTGTATACCGCCGGTGAATACGCCGATCTGCGCGTGCCCGGTGCGCTGGACGAGTTCCGCTCCTATTCCTTCGCCACCCGCCCGGATCCGGCGCAGGCCGATCGCGCCGTGTTCCACATCCGCAAGGTACCCGGCGGCAAGTTCACCGAATGGCTGCATCAGAGTGACCGGCTGGGCGCGCGGGTCGAGCTGCGCGGTCCCTTCGGCGACTTCCGCCTGCGTTCCGGCGCGGCCCCCATGGTCTGCGTGGCCGGCGGCAGCGGCATGGCCCCGATCAAGGCCCTGCTCGAGCAGGCCGTGATCGATGGCGCCGAGCGCGACTGCACCTATCTGTTCGGCGCCCGCACCCAGCAGGATCTCTACGGCCAGGACGACATGGCGCGCATCGCGGCGCAGTGGAAAGGCCGCTTCCGCTTCATCCCGGTCTTGTCGAACGAGCCCCAGGACAGCGACTGGACCGGCCCGCGCGGCCTGGTGACCGAATTTCTCACGCGCGAAGTGCCCGATTTGGGGAGCTGCCACGCCTATATGTGCGGTCCGCCGCCCATGCTCGATGCCGCCATCGAGGTGCTGAAAGGCGCCGGCATCTCGAGCGACCACATCCACTTCGACAAATTCCTCGACAAGAGCCACCTTGCCAAGGCGCACATCGCCGAGCCCGCCTCGCATCTCGGCGGCAAGGCCTGAGCGGCGCAGGGCGGGAACCTGGCGTGCGGCCGGAGCAGCCGTCCTCGCTCGTTCAGCGCGGTGACGACCCTCAACCGTAGGCGACGAAGCCTCCCGCCGGTACCGTGACATGCACGGCGCGGCCGTTGCGTGCCTCGACGCCGACCGTGAGGCCCGATTGCGCCCCATCGCTGGAATACAGACAGGTCAGAGTCGGTGTCGACGCCTGCAGCCCCGCATCGATCGTGACCCAGGCCGCGCGCTCGTGCTCGGCGTCGGTGTTGATGGCCAGCACGATTTCCCGGTTGTTGAAGATGCGTGACCACGGCACCACGCTCCGGATTTGGCCCCCGATCAAGTGCGGCAGCCCGAAGCTGCCCGGCGTCCCCGCGCCCGAAATCTCCCGCAGATATTGCCGCCCCCGCCGCAGCGCCAGATGCGCGCTGCGCAGCGCGGTCACCTCGGCGATGAACCGGTAGATGTCGTGATCCTCATTGAAGAAATGCCGACCCGCACTCTGTAGCGAGCCAAACGCACCGCCAAACATGCACTCGCGCAAAAAGCGATCGCTGTTACCCGCGCCGTCGAATCCCTGCTCGGTGCCGTAATAGACGCAGGGGATGCCCATGGAACAGAGGTTGAGCCCCAGCACCGCCTTGAGATGCTGATAACCGTTGTTCACCTTGTCGCCGCAGAAGCGGGCCTTGTCGTTGCCCTTGCGGACCTGATCGTGGTCATCGAACAAGGTCACGACGTGCTGGCCGAACCACACATGGGACGATTTGCGCTCCTGTGCGGAGTTGCGGAACAGGCCGAAGTAGTCGGCGGGCTCGCGATAGCCCTTGGCCAGATAGTCCAGCTTGTCCGGGATGTCGTCGATGCCGAGCGCCGCGTCCAGGCCCGTGAGGTCCAAGGTCGTCCAGGCACGATCGTGCCCGCCGGTGATTTCGCCGACCAGAAAGAAGTTTTCCTTGCCCAGGCTCTGGGCGAATTCCTTGATCACTGAGGCAAAGTAGCGGGTCGCGCCCGGCTCCATGTGCTTGACGGTGTCGATGCGGAAACCGTCCACATCCGCGAGCGCGATCCAGAACTTGTAGGCATCACAGAGCAGGTTCAGCGCAGGAGAGGGGTGGAAGGCATCGACGATGCGTTGCCCCTGGTCATTCCGGTCGTGAAAGCCGTGGTCGACATCCTTCAACGTGACGAAATCGCCCTCGACGAACTCCGGGTCATGGTCCCAACTGCTGATGCGCCCCTTGGCGGAGAAGTGCGCGGCCTGCTGCATCTCCGCCGGCCACACGGCGTCGTTGGGCCAGGCGTGGGGATGGGTGTGGGCATCGACGGGGGCAAACGGGATGTTCGCCTCCCCGAAGGCATTGCGCCAGCCCGCGACCGGGTAGCCGTTGCCGTCCCAGCGCGGGTCCATGGCGATGCGGCCTTGAGCGTCGCGGATGATGATGCCGTGATCGTCCCGGGCGGGGTAGCGGTTCGGATCGTAGGGGTAGCCGAACACATCGCCGGTGTGGTTGAGGATGATGTCGAGGATGACGCGGATGCCGTGGGCATGCGCTGTCTGCACCAGATCGATGAGATCCTGGCGCGTACCGAAGTGGGGATCGACATCCAGAAAGTTCTGGATGCCGTAGCCATGATAGGCGTGGGCGTCAGAGCTCACCTGCTTGAACGCCGGGCTGATCCAGACGGCGGTGATGCCCAGGCGCTGCAGATAGCCGATCTTGCTCGCAAGGCCTGTCAGCGTGCCGCCCAGCCATTCGTCTCCCGCATCCGCCCATGGCTCACGCGCAGCGGTGTAAGCGTCGGCGGCGAAATCGAACGGCGGGGTCGTTCCCGTCGTTACGGGCTTGCCGGCGTTGTCGCGAAACCCCTTTTCCCGTCCGTCGGAGTAGCGGTCCAGCATCAGGAAGTAGAGCACCTGATCCGTCCAGCATGCGGGCGACGGCGTGTAGGCGCGCTGAGTGAGGGTCGGCCACTCGATATCCGCGAGGCGCCGTTCGATCCGATCGTGCGAGGTGTTGTCGATCATGGGGTCTTTCTCCGGCAGGGAGGGCGTGCTTATTGCGTGATGGTCGTCTCCGAAACAGTTTGGGGCGAGTAGGTCGCATCGCGATCCGCGCCGTTCATCCTGGTGGAAAATTCCTGACGATCAAAGGCTTGTAGCATGACCGCGGAGGGCTCGCAATCGACGTCCCGGGGCAAGCGTCGCTGCGCCGTTCTTGGCCTTGACGTTCAGTGCCGCTTTCGCTGCGTTGCAGGATCGCGGAAGGCCAGCGATGGCTTGACGCATTTCCTGCCCGTCCTGCCTATCATGGACGGACCGGGCGCTTGACGCGCGTGAATTCACTTCAGGAGACGGCATGTCCCGCTCGATGTTGATCACAGGCGCCAGCTCCGGGATCGGCGCCGCCGTGGCGCGGGAACTGGCCCGGCGCGGCTGGGACCTCGCCTTGTCGGCCCGGCGTGGAGACGATCTCGAGGCCTTGGCGGGGGCGCTGCGCGCGCAGTATCCCAACCTGCGCGTCCATGTCGAAGTGCACGACGTGACGGACTTTGCGGCCAGTGACGCGCTGATCGGTTCGGCGGCCGCGGCGCTGGGTGGGCTCGACGCCGTGCTTGTGAATGCCGGCATTGGCCTGGGTGGCCGCGTCGGCGGCAAATCCTTCGACAAGCAGCAACGCACCATCGACACCAACCTGCTCGGCGCCATGGCCGTGACCGACGCGGCGGTGCGCCGTTTCCGTGCGCACGGCGGCGGCCATGTCATCGGCACCTGCTCGGTGGCGGCTTTCCGTGCGGTCCCGGGCAATGTGGCCTATTCCGTGTCGAAAATCGGCTTCGCCAGTTACCTGGAAGGGCTGCGCGCCGAAGCCTGGCGAGACCGGATCCGCGTCACCGTGCTCTACCCGGGATTCGTCAAGACGCCGATCGTAGAAGGCGTGGCCCGCACGCCCTTCGCCATCGAGGCCGATGTGGCGGCGCGGCTGATCGTGCGCGCCATCGAGCGCAAAGTGGCCCGCGCCATCGTGCCGCGCTGGCCGTGGGTTCTGATGCGCTGGGTCATGCCATGGATTCCCGCCCGCTTGATGGCGCGGGCGGGCTTCTGACGGCTGCTGGTCGGGGGATCAGGAGCCTATATGGCGCTCACAGGCACTTGTAGACGCCGAAGGTTTGCCGGCCGTTGACGACGCCGGTCAGCGCGGAAATGGTATCGCCACCCATGTCCACGGCATTGTTCCTGGCCACGCGCTGCAGATCCTGATCGACCGATGCCCCGCGCCGCGCGAGGAATCCCACCCGATCCAGCACCTGAACCTTGGTCTGGCCCACTTCCGTGCAGGACTTGACGCGCTCGAGTGGCAGCAACAGCACCCGGTCGGCGCCCGGACTCTTGGGGATGAAGGAACAGGCCGCAAGCAGAACGGGCAGGCAGGCGATGGCAATCAGTTTCTGTTTCATGGACGATCGGGCTCCTCACGGGGCGGGGTGGACGGCGCGGTCTCGCTGGGCAGCGTGCGGGTCTGGGCGGACCGGCTGAAAAAAGCCTGCATGGCCGCGCGCGATTCTGGCGATTGTAGCTGACGACCGAAGGCTTGTATCTCGGCGGCGAGCGCGGTCTGTATAGCGGCCCGCTGCGGCGCGCGCAGCAAGGCCTTGGTGTGCTGCAGGGCTTGTGGCGGCAATGCGGCCAGCCGTTCGGCCTGAGCCCGCACCTGCGCCTGCAGCGCGTCGGCGTCGACGACGCCATTGATCAGACCGAGCCGCGCCGCGGTCGCCGCATCGAGCGCTTCCCCGCCGAGCAGCATGGCGCTCGCCTGCTTGGGCCCGACGGCCATAGGAAGCAGGTAGGAGGCCGCGCCCTCCGGAACAAGGGCGAGACGCACAAACGGCAGTTCGAAGCGCGCATTCGGGACAGCCCACGCCAGGTCACAGTGCAGCAGCAGCGTGGTGCCGATCCCGACGGCGACTCCCGGGACGGCGGCCAGCAAGGGTTTGGGAAAGTCGCTGATGGCGCCCAGGAAGCGCACCACGGGGCTGTCGGGGCCGGTGGGTGGCGCGTGCAGGAAGTCCTGCAGGTCGTTGCCGGCGGTAAAGCAGGCTCCTGAGCCGGTCAGGATCACGGCGCGCACCTGTGGGTCGTTGCGGGCGGCGTCCAGTGCATCGACCAGCGCCGTGTACATGGCGTGGGTCAGCGCGTTGCGTTTCTCCGGCCGGTTGAAGCTGAGCGTCCAGACCGGGCCGGCCCGGTCAATGAGGATGTCCGTGCTCATGGGGCGACTCTCGATGGGGGTCGATTGGGGTCCCTGGGGTTCGGGCAGGCGGCGCGCGCCGCGCCGGATCGTAGGGCATGCGGCGCAGCGTCCACGCCTGCGGCTCGGGCTGCAAGGTGACGTGATGGATGTCGAAATGCTCGGACAACAGGTGGCGCAACCGGCCCAACAGGCTGGACCATTCCTCCAGCGTATCGAGGTCGACATGCGCCGAGAGCGCGACATGTCCGCTGGAGAGCGTCCAGATGTGCAGATCGTGGATGCCGCGCACACCCGGCGCGGATGCGAGCGCCCGTCCGACGGCGTCCAGATCCAGATGCCCCGGTACGCCCTCCATGACCACGTGCAACCCTTCGCGCAGCACGCGCACACTGCCCACGAGCAGTAGGGCGCAACTCACCAGCGTCAACAGCGGATCGATGCGCATCCAGCCGGTGGCGAGGATGACGGCGCCCGAGACCAGGGCCGCGATCGAGCCTAAGGCGTCGCCCAGCACATGCAGGATGGCGGCGCGGATATTCAGGGTCCGCTGGCCGCGCAGCAGCAGCGACAACACCACGAGATTGAAGCCCAGACCCACGGCCGCAACAGTGAGCACCGCGCCGCCCAGCACGGGCGCGGGATGCTGTAGCCGTTGCACCGCGCCCAGCATCAATGCCAGCGCCAGCGCCATCATGATGAGCGAATTGGCGAGCGCGGCCACGACCTCCGCGCGGCCGAAACCGTAGGAATGCTGCACGCTGGCGGGGCGACGCGCCAGATGAGCCGCGAAGGTGGCCAGGATCAGTGAGCCGGCGTCGGTGACCATGTGACTGGCGTCGCCCAGCAAGGCCAAGGAGTTGCCCCAGTAGCCGACGCCGGCTTCGACGGCGGCGAAGGCCAGCGTGAGTCCCGTCGCCCAGCTCAGGTGATGGGCATCGGGCCCCGCATGAACGTGGCCGTGATGGGCATGGGAATGGCCGGCCACGCTCACCCCGCGCGCCAATCGCCCGACCGGCCGCCGCTCTTTTCCAGCAGGCGCACGCCCTCGATGACCATGCCGCGCTCCAGGCTCTTGCACATGTCATAGACGGTGAGCAGCGCCACCTGAACCGCTGTGAGCGCCTCCATTTCGACACCCGTGCTGGCGGTGGTCCGTGTGATGGCCTCGCAGCGCAGACCAGCGTCGACCAGATCCAGATGCACGGCGACGTGGCTCAGCGGCAGCGGATGACACAGCGGGATCAACTCGGCGGTGCGCTTGGCGGCCATGATCCCGGCGAGCTGCGCGATGGCCAGCACGTCGCCCTTGGGCGTGGCTCGCTCGACGAGCGCAGCGCGCGTGTCCGCATTCAGGCGGATGTAACCCTCGGCCACGGCGCGGCGCACGGTCACGGCCTTTTGGCTCACATCCACCATGTGGGCATTGCCTTGCGCGTCGAAGTGGCTGGAGCGGTTCATGGCGTCGATCGTGTCTGCGTCGAGGTGAGGATTACCATAGCATGACCCATATGCGGGGAAGCGGCGCGGAGGCTGCGATGATCACGGTGCGATTCTTTGCCGGTCTGCGCGAGCAACTGGGGCGCGACACGCTGGAGCTGCCCGCAACCGTCACCTCCGTGCGCGAGATCTGGGCGCGCGCGACGGACGCGGCGGCGATGCCGACACACCTGCTGGCGGCGGTAAATCTCGAGTACGCCGATTTCGATGCGTCCGTGGCCGATGGGGATGAGGTGGCGTTCTTTCCGCCGGTGACGGGCGGGGCGCCATGATCATCGGGTTGCGAGCGGCAGCCTTCGAGCCGTGGCCGCTCCTTGCCGAGGCGGCGCAGGCCATGAGCGTGGCCGAGCGCGACGGCTGCGGCGCGAGCGATGCCTTCATCGGGACGATGCGCGCGGGGGCTGGGCCGAGGCACGTCGAGCGCCTGCAACTCGAGCATTACCCGGGAATGACCGAGCGCATGCTGGCGCGGATTGCAGAGGGTACCGCCGGCGCTTGGCCGATCCGGCAGTTGGTGCTGGTGCACCGGGTGGGCGAGGTGTTGCCGGGGGAAACGCTCATCGTGGCAGCGGTTTGGTCGGCGCATCGCGACGCGGCCTTTGCGGCCTGCCGGCATCTGGTGGAGACCGTGAAGCATCAGGCGCCATTCTGGAAACGCGAGTTCCGGGCCGACGGCACGGCGGCGTGGGTCGCCGCCAATACCCCAGCCCGGATGTAAGGCTGCGCTCAGCCCTTGGTCTTGGCGCGCTCCAGCCCCGCCAGGATTTCGGCCTCGGCGGCCTTCAGATCCTGCCAGCCTTCGACCTTCACCCACTTGCCCTTTTCCAGATCCTTGTAGTGCTCGAAGAAGTGCGAGATCTGCCGCAGCATCAGCTCGGGGAGATCGGCCGTGCTCTGGACCTGGCTGTACAGCCCGCCCGAGGTCTTGTCGACCGGCACGGCCAGCACTTTCTGGTCCTGACCCGCCTCGTCGCTCATGCTCAGCATGCCGAGCGGGCGGCACTTGATCACGCAGCCGGGCACCAGCGGGAAGGGCGTGACCACCAGCACGTCGACCGGGTCGCCGTCATCGGCCAGGGTGTGCGGGATGTAGCCGTAGTTGCAGGGGTAATGCATGGCGGTGGACATGAGCCGATCGACGAACAGCGCGCCGCTGTCCTTGTCGACTTCGTACTTGACCGGATCGCCCCGCATGGGGATCTCGATGAGAACGTTCACCGACTTGGGGACATCGTCGCCGGCGGGGATGCGGTCGAGGTTCATGATGCAAGGACTCCATGGAGGCGGATTGTCGGACATCCGGGCGGGCGCTCGAAAGCACGCGGATCCGGGACGGGGCCGCCATTATACCCGTCTGCCGCAGCAGCCCGCAGGCATGAATTGACGCGGGCGCCGCGCGGCGGGTAATTTAACCCCCTTTTGGCAACAGGGACGCTGCCAGGCGGTTGGCGTTCACGAGAGGACGGACATGCGCATTGTGCTCTTGGGCGCGCCCGGTTCCGGCAAAGGCACCCAGGCCAAGCTTCTGATGGAGCGGTTCGGCATTCCCCAGGTTTCCACCGGTGATCTGCTGCGCGCAGCCGTTGCGGCAAAAAGCCCGCTGGGACTGAAGGCCAAGGCGGCGATGGACGCCGGCGAACTGGTGAGCGACGAAATCGTCCTCGGCATGATCCGCGAACGGCTCGCCGAACCCGACGCCGAGCGGGGCTTCATCCTCGACGGCTTCCCGCGCAACGGAACGCAGGCAGCCGCGCTCGATGCCTTGCTCGCCGATCTGGGACAGGACATCGATCGGGCGGTGCACATCCAGGTCGCCTTCGATGAACTGCTCAAGCGCCTGACCGGCCGGCGCACGTGCACGCAATGCGGCGCACTCTACAACGTCTATTTTTCGCCGCCGCGTCAGGAGGGTGTGTGTGACCGCTGCGGCGGGACGCTCATGCACCGCGACGACGACAACGAGCAGACCATTTCCCGCCGCCTGCGGGTCTATGAAGAGCAGACCCAGCCCTTGATCGACTATTACGAAGCGCAGGGCAAGCTGGCGACCGTCTCCGGCAGCGGCGAGGTCACGGAGATCCTGCGCCGCGTCAGCGAGGCGCTGGCGCGCTGAGCTTCCGGCGCAAACCAGCGTCCCCGGAATCGGCGCAGCCCATACCTAATCGGCCAGCGCTGCCAGCAAAGCCTCGCCGATGACTTCGCGGCGCCAGCCGCGCAGCGCCGGCGTATCGCGGGCACCGAGCACCAGCGCTTCCAGTTCGCGGCGCGGCGCCAGTACGGACCCGTCCAGCCCGAGTTCCTCCGCACGTGACCGTACCGCCTGTCCCAGGCGCTTGAGGCGCTTCTCGAGCGCCGGCGGAAGCGGGTACGGCGCGGGCGCGGCTTCAGGCGGGTGCGCGGCGCCGTCCCGAATGGCGGCGAACCAGTCATCCGCATGGCGCTGCAGCAAGGCAGCCGAGACCGCGATGCCGTCCGTCAGCCCGGCAACGCTGTCCGGTCTGTGCTCGGCCCAGCGCAGCAGGACGTCGTCCTTCAGCAGCCACTGACGGGGCAGATCGCGTGCCTCGGCCGCCCGCTCGCGCCAGGCGGCGAGCGCCCGCAGCGCGCCCTGCCCCTCGGGCGGGAGCATGCGGCCGGCGCCGATCCGCAGCCAGGCCCGCTCCGGATCGCTGCGGTAACGCGCCGGGTCGGCCAGGGTCGCGTGTTCGGCCTCGGCCCAGGACAGGCGGCCTTGGCGCTGCAGGTCCTCGGTCAGCCGGTCGCGTAAGGCGGCCAGATGGCGCACGTCATCCGCGGCATAGGTCAGTTCGGCATCACTCAACGGCCGCCGGGACCAGTCGCTGCGGGCATGCAGCTTGGGCAGCGCGATGCCGAGCATTTTTTCCACCAGCGCGCCGTAGCCGCTCTGCGGCGGATGACCCAGCAGGGCTGCGGCGATCTGGGTATCGAACAGCGGCGTCGGCAGGCGTTCCGGGCGGGCCTGATGCAGGAGTTCCAGATCCTGGCCGGCGGCGTGGAGGATCTTGACGCTGCCCGGCTCGTCGAGCAGGGCGAACAGTGCGCTCCAGTCGCGCAGGGCGATGGGGTCGACCACGGCCACGCCCTTGGGTCCGGCGAGCTGAATCAGGCACAGTCGGGCGTAATAGGTCCGTTCGCGCACGAATTCGGTGTCGATGCCGATCCACGGCGCGCCGGCCCAGTCGGCGACGAGGTCGTTCAGGGCCTCTGGATGGTCGATGAAGCGAAACGCGGACATGCGGGGCAACGTGCAGGACCCGGAGCGGGCTTTGCTATGATGCCATGGCCGTGACGGCGGACGGGGGATCAGGCGCGGTGCATCTGCACATCTTGGGGATTTGCGGCACGTTCATGGGCGGCATCGCGGCCTTGGCGCAGGCGGCCGGCCACCGCGTCACCGGTTCGGATCAGCACGTCTATCCGCCGATGAGCGATCGGCTGGCGGCGCTGGGCATCGCGATTGGCGAGGGCTACGATCCGGCGCATCTGGATCCCGAGCCCGACTGCGTGGTCGTAGGCAACGTCATCAGCCGCGGCAATCCCCTGCTCGAGGCCGTGCTGGATCGCGGCCTGCCCTATCTGTCGGGCCCCGAATGGCTGGCGCGCCACGTGTTGCAGGACCGCTGGGTGCTGGCGGTGGCGGGCACGCACGGCAAGACCACCACCAGCAGTCTGCTCGCCCACATCCTGGAACAGGCGGGTCTGGCGCCGGGCTTCCTCATCGGCGGCGTGCCGGCCAATTTCGGCGAGACCGCGCGCCTGGGGCGCACGCCGTTCTTCGTCGTCGAGGCCGATGAGTACGACACCGCGTTCTTCGACAAGCGCGCCAAGTTCGTCCATTACCGGCCGCGCACCCTGATCCTGAACAATCTCGAATACGACCACGCCGACATCTATCCGGATCTGGCGGCCATCGAACGGCAGTTCCACCACCTGATCCGCACCGTGCCGAGTCAGGGGGCGCTCATCGTCAACGGACGGGACGCCGCGCTCGAGCGGACCTTGGGCTTGGGTTGCTGGACGCCCGTCACGTTGTTCGGCCGACCTGCCGGCTGGCATGCGCGGCTGCTGGCCGAGGATGGCAGCCGTTTCGAGGTCTGGGATGGCGCGGCGCGTCAGGGCGTCGTCGAGTGGCCGCTGTTCGGGGCGCACAACGTCGACAATGCGCTTGCCGCCTTGCTGGCCGCTCGGCATGCCGGGGTGCCGCTTAAGGTCGGCTGCGCGGCGCTGGCTTCCTTCGCCGGGGTGCGGCGGCGGCTGGAGCGGCGGGGTGAGGTTGCAGGGGTCACGGTCTACGACGATTTTGCCCATCACCCGACCGCGATTGCGGCGACGCTCGAGGCGATGCGGCGCAGGGTCGGCCCGGCCCGGCTGATCGCCGTGGCCGAGCTGCGTTCCAATACCATGCGTCTGGGGACGCACCGCGCGGCGCTGGCGGGCGCCCTCGCGGCGGCCGATGAGAGCTGGGTGGCGGCGCCGGGTGCCGACTGGGATGTGGCGGGTAGCCTGGCGCCGCTCGGGAATCGCGCGCAGGCGGTGGCCGATACCGCGGCGCTGCTGGCCGCGTTGCCGCCGCGGCTGCGGCCCGGCGACCAGGTCGTGGTGATGAGCAACGGCGGTTTCGACGGCTTTCATGCCCGCCTCATGACGGCGCTGGCTGGGCGGTCGTGACAGCCAACGGCCGCGCGCCGATTGCCCTGGCCTGGACCGGCGCGTCCGGCGCCGCCTATGGCGTGCGCTTGCTCGAGTGCCTGCTGGGAGCGGGCGAGCGGGTGTATCTGATGGTCTCGCGTCCCGGTCTCCTGGTGATCAACGGGGAGACCGATCTCGGCCTGCCGGCGCGGGCGCTCGATGTGCAACAGCACCTCGCCGCGCATTTCCACGCGGCGCCCGGCCAATTGCGCGTCTTCGGACAGGACGAGTGGACCGCGCCGGTAGCCAGCGGTTCGGCCCGTTTTCGGGCCATGGTGGTGTGTCCATGCAGCATGGCCACCTTGGCTGCGATTGCCGGCGGCGCGAGTCGCAGCCTCATCGAACGCGCCGCCGACGTGACGCTGAAGGAACAGCGCCGGCTGATCCTGGTGCCGCGCGAGACGCCGTTTTCGGCCATGCATCTCGAGAACATGCTGGCGCTGGCCCGGCTCGGGGTGATCATCGCAGCGGCCAATCCCGGTTTCTACCATCGGCCCGAGCGGGCGTCGGATCTGGTCGACTACATGGTGGCTCGCATCCTCGATTTGCTCGACGTGCCGCATCACCTGCTGCCGCGCTGGGGCGAACCCGACTAGCAACGGCCCGCGCGGCGACGAGACACGCGGGCGGTTCCCTTACCGATGGATGTTCCCATGTCGACGAACCCCGAGCGCCGCAGCGCGCTGATCGCCTGGTCGCTGTACGACTGGGCCACCAGCGCCTATGCGGCCCTGATCCAGACCTTCCTGTTTCCCGCTTATTTCGCCCGCGCCATCGCCCCTGACGCCGCCACCGGCACGGTATGGTGGGGAAACGCCATGGGGCTCGCGGGGCTCGCCATTGCGATGCTGGCACCGATCCTGGGCGCGCTGGCAGATCGCGGTGGCCATCGCCGCCTGTTTCTCGCAGTGCTCACGCTCATCAACGTGCTGGCCACGGCGGCGCTGTGGACCGCGCGGCCGGACGCGGACCTTGCTGCGCGCGCGCTGGTGCTGGCGGGGGTGGGAACGGTCGCGCTCGAACTGGCGTTCGTGTTCTACAACGCCCAATTGGCCGATCTGGCCGCCCCCGAACGCATCGGGCGCTGGTCTGGCTGGGCCTGGGGGCTGGGCTATCTCGGCGGGCTGGGTTGCTTGCTCGTGGCGCTGCTGGGATTCGTTCAGGCGACGCCGCCGCCCTTCGGCCTCGATCCGGCGGCGGCCGAACCCGTGCGCGCCACCTTCCTCTTGGCCGCTGCCTGGACAGCGATATTTGCCCTGCCGCTGTTGCTGATGGTGCCCGATCCGGCGCGTGCGCGCAGCGGTGCGCCTGCCGGGCGTGTGTTGCGAACGGCCTTCGCCGATCTGGGCCGTTCCCTGCGCGGGCTGCTGCGCGATGCCTCGCTGCTGCGTTTCTTCGTGGGCCGCCTGCTGCTGATCGACGGGCTGACCACGGTGTTCGCCTTTGGCGGCCTGTTCGCGGCCGGGACCTTCGGCTTCGATGAGCGGGCGGTGCTGCTGTTCGCGATCGTGCTGAACCTCACCTCGGCCGTGGGCGCGGTGGCCTTTGCCGGGCTCGATGACCGGTTGGGCGCCCGCACCGCCATGCTCTGGAGCCTGGTCGGGCTGTTGATCACCGGCACGGCGTTGCTGCTCGCTCCAGGCGCGCGCGCATTCTGGGTCTGGGGCGCCTTGCTGGGCATTTTCGTGGGGCCCGCTCAAGCGGCGAGCCGCTCCTATCTCGCGCGCATGGCGCCTGCGGCGCAGCGCAACGAGCTGTTCGGGCTCATGGCGTTTTCCGGCAAGGCCACGACCTTTCTGGGGCCTTTTCTGGTGGCGGCATTGACGACGGCGAGCGGCAGCCAGCGGGCGGGACTCGCGGTCGTGCTGGTGATGTTTGCCGGGGCGCTGCTGCTGACGGTCGGCGTCGCGCCCGACCGCAGAGCGCCGCAATGACGCTAGACTCGGCTGAGCAGTCTCCAGGGAGGGAGTCGTCATGAACATCGCCGAGGCACGTCCGGCAGCCACCGTCATCCTGTTGCGCGAGGGTCCGCGAGGCCCGGAAATCTTCATGGTGCGCCGTCATCACCAGATCGACTTTGCCGGCGGCGCGCTGGTCTTCCCCGGCGGCAAGGTGGCGCCCGAGGACATCCGTCTGGCGCAGGCTCATGTTCCGGACGATCCGCTTGGATCGTTTCGCCTGGCGGCCATTCGCGAGCTGTTCGAGGAGACCGGGCTGTTGCTGGCCGCATCGGCTGCGGGTACAACGGGCGCGAGCGCCGAACCGACGGATCGATTGCGCACCGAACTCGTGCAGGCCGGCATCGATTTTCCCACCTTGCTGGACCGCCTGGGCATGCGCGCGACGCCTGAGCTCCTGTTGCCTTTCGCGCACTGGATCACGCCCGAGATGGTGCCCAAGCGGTTCGATACCCATTTCTTCCTGGCGCGCATGAGCGGCGAAGCGATCTTGTCCCACGACGGCGGCGAGACGGTGGACTCACTGTGGATCACGCCGCGCGAGGCACTGAGCGCCGGAACGGAGGGTCGCCACACCGTCATCTGGCCGACGCGGATGAATCTGCAGAAACTCGCGCAGCACGAGACCGTGGAGGCGCTGTGGGCGGCGACCGAAGCCGCGCCGGTCGTCACCGTCCTGCCGCGGCTGGTGCAGACGCCGCAGGGCCAGCGCATGTGCATCCCCGAGGAAGCCGGTTATCCGGAGTGGGAAGTGGATCTGGCAACGCTGATGGGGGCTGCACGATAGCTGGAATGGCCGGAGCGAGCGGGTCCGCTCCGGCCAACGGGTCGGCATTCTTATTCGAAACGGACGGACGGCGTCGGGGTCATGGCAAGAATCGGCGCGACGATTGTGCCAACGCCGGGCACCGTTGCGACGCCGGCGATCACCGTCGCCTTGCCTGCCGCCAGCGTGGTGTTCGTGGTGGTGACCACGGCCTGCCGAGCGATGCCGGTGAGGGTCGGGTAATCGGATTCGATGTCGCGGGCCTTGCCGCTGACGTCGATCGGGCCTAGCGCCAGGTTGCGTTCGGTGAGATCGGCAATGGGCGCCTCGAGGCGGCCGAACGTGACGACGTAGGCCTGTCCAGATACCGTGGACAACTCGGCTTCCGTCATTTCAGTCCACGCAGCTGAAGCGGAAAAGGGGACGGCCAGAAGGCCAGCCAGAGGCAAGAAGAATGCGGAACGAGGGTTCATCATTTGCTCCCGTCATGGAACGATGTGAGAAGATCCGCTACGGCGGATTGGGCCACGTTGCTGCGGCCTTTCGGTAAAGCACTTTTTGAGCCAAGCAGGATGGCGGGATTACCATAGCTGCCCGCCATGACGAAACGATGACGGCCGGCCCGCCATCCCCCCATGGGAAGGTCCGGCGCCCACCCGGCAATGACGCGGCGAGAGCGTATCGTGCACACAAGCTCATCTGCGACGAACGTCGCCCCCAACGGTGTCCTGCTGGTCAATCTGGGTAGTCCAGACGCGCCCACGCCCGCCTCCGTTCGGCGATATCTGGCGGAATTTCTGAGCGATTCTCGCGTCATCGAGGCGCCCCGCTGGATTTGGTGGCCGGTACTCCACGGGGTGATCCTGCGCGTCCGGCCACGCCGGAGCGCCGCGGCCTATGCCAGCGTCTGGCTGCCGGACGGCTCGCCGCTGCGCGTGTATTCGCGCCGCCAGACCGCCGCGCTGCAGGCGCAACTCGACGGGCGGCTCGCGGGCCGCTACCGGGTCGCGCTCGCCATGCGCTATGGGCAACCATCCATTGCCGCGGGGCTCGACGGGCTCCAGGCCGCTGGGTGCAAACGGATCCTGGTGTTCCCCCTGTATCCGCAGTATTCGGCCACGACCACCGCTTCGGTCATCGATGCGACCGCCAACTGGCTCCGCGCGCAGCGGCTCATACCCGAACTGCTGTGGGTCAATGAGTATGCCGAAGCGGCGGGCTACATCGCCGCACTGGCCGCCCGGGTCAAGGCTCACTGGACCCGGAACGGGCGGGGCGAGCGGCTGCTCATGTCGTTCCATGGCCTGCCGCAGCGTTATGCCGATCTGGGCGATCCTTACGGCGCCCAATGCCGTGCCACGGCGCAGGCGCTGGCGACCGCGCTCGATCTACCCGACGATGGCTGGGCCATGGCGTTCCAGTCCCGGTTTGGCCCGAGCCGCTGGCTGGGTCCCTACACCGACGAGGTTTTGGCGCAGTGGGCGCGGGACGGCATTCGACGCGTCGATGCCGTCTGTCCCGGGTTCGCGGCGGATTGCCTTGAAACGCTGGAGGAGATTGCCATGCGATACGCCGAGGGATTCGCGCGCCAGGGTGGCACCCTGCGCTACATCCCGGCGCTGAACGACGCGCCCGAACACATCGCGTTCCTGGCCGATCTGGTCATCGACCGGACGCGGGGCTGGAGCGCCTGACGGGTCTCAATCGGCTGCGACGTGTGCGATGCGGGCGTGCAAGGGGCTGGAACGGGGGAAATGGCTGCGCAGGAAGGCCATCTGGTCGGCCAGCACGCGCCGCCCCTGCAGGTAGATGTACTCGGCGTGCGTCGGCGAAAACGGGACCGCCAGCAGTTGCATGCCGGCCTGTTCGGGGGTGCGCCCGGCCTTGTGGTTGTTGCAGCGCTTGCAGGCCGCCACCACGTTCGTCCAGAGATCCTTGCCTCCCTGGCTGAGCGGCGTCACATGGTCGCGCGACAGATCACCGGATGGGAACGAGCCGCCGCAGTAGAGGCACATGTGCCCATCACGGCGAAACAGCGTGCGATTGCTCAGCGGGGGCGTATAGCAGTGCCGCAGTTCGTGCAGCATGTGGTTATGCCCGAACGTGGCGAGAATCGAATGGACCTCGATGACGCTGCGCCGACCGCTGCGGGCGTTGACCCCGCCGCGAATCCGGTAGAGCGATGAGCCCAGCGCATAGGCCACCTCCCCCAGGTGATGCAGCCGTGCCGCTTGCTGATAGTCGATCCACTCCAGCGGCATGCCGCTCGCATCGGTGCGAAGGACGTGCTGATTCAAGTTGTGCATGGGGTGCCCCGAACGGTTGACCCTTACTCTTCCTGAAGCCTGCACTTGTATGTCAGATCGGCATTGAAAATGCAACGGCCGGATTCCGCGCGATGAAGCCGCGCTGCCTTGCGGCGGCCCGATGAAGCCCCGCCTCGTGCGCCGTCCGCAGGCGTTGACTGGCGCTTTACGGCCGCTGTCCCGCATGGCGTCATGGTTTGGTGCCCGGGGCCGGACTTGAACCGGCATGGGACAGGCCCGAGGGATTTTAAGTCCCTTGCGTCTACCGATTTCGCCACCCGGGCATGCGGCGCGCTCATTGTAGCCGACGCGGTGGCCGCCCTGTATGCGCCGATGTTGCCTGCGGCAGACAAAAAATTGACAATTTGCACCGGTCGTGATGTACATACCGAAAATTTCAAGAACAGTCGATGCAATGCAGGGGCTCTGGAAGGACATGGCGCATGCCAAGATTCTGATTCTCGACGATGACGCACGCCAAGCCGAGTCTCTGAAGGCCATTTTTGACTTCATCGATGTCGAGGGCGAACAGGTTGCCGACCCGCAAACGTGGGATTGGTCGCAATGGCGCGCCAGGGATTGGGCTGCGGTATGCGTGGGTCAACTGGCATCCGCGGCCGAGCGGGATCGATCCCTGTCCCGCCTGCATGCCGAGGCGCCCCAACTTCCCATTCTGTGGCTCGATGACACGACGGCCGGCCCGCAGGACCATCCCACCTGGCCGCTGCAGCAGCCGGTGCGCCATGAGCAGCTGGTGGAAACCCTGCGGCAGGTCGACCTGTACCGCCAGAGCCTGGCGCTGAAAGACCGGCCCCGAAACGTGGAACTGTTCCGCAGTCTGGTGGGGAACTCGCGGGCTATTCGCAATGTGCGCAAGCTGATCAGCCAGGTCGCCGGGTCGGACGCCAATGTGCTGATTCTCGGCGAATCGGGTACCGGCAAAGAGGTCGTGGCCCGCAACATTCACTACTATTCCACGCGTCGCAACGGGCCTTTCGTGGCGGTCAACTGCGGCGCCATCCCCGGGGAACTGCTCGAATCGGAATTGTTCGGCCACGAGAAAGGGGCGTTTACCGGCGCGGTGAGCAGCCGTCAGGGCCGCTTCGAGGCGGCGCAGGGCGGCACCTTGTTTCTCGATGAGATCGGCGACATGAGCCTGCCGATGCAGGTCAAGCTGCTCCGCGTGCTGCAGGAGCGGGTGTTCGAGCGCGTCGGCAGCAACCGCAGCCTGCCTGCGGATGTGCGGATCGTCGCGGCGACCCACCGCGTGCTCGAGGAGCAGATCGCGAAGGGCCAGTTTCGCGAAGACCTTTACTACCGGCTGAATGTCTTTCCCATCGAAATGCCGCCCTTGCGCGAACGCATCGAAGACCTGCCGCTATTGCTCGAAGAAATCGTCGCCCGGCTGGAGCACGAACGCGGAACGTCGGTCCGGCTGACGCCGGCGGCCGTCATTGCGCTTTGCCAGTGGCGCTGGCCCGGAAACGTGCGTGAACTGGCCAATCTCGTTGAGCGACTGGCCATCCTGCATCCCTTCGGCAAGGTGGATCTGGCCGATTTGCCGGAGGCGTATCGACCCACGCTCAGCGATGGCGCAGGCCGCGAGCAGGCCGCGGTGCATCCGGCCCTGGAAAGCTTCGCGGGCGGCGAGACCTCGGCGCTGCCGCGCTTACCGCGCGACGGTATCGACCTGAAACAGTATCTGGCCGATGTCGAGGTCCATCTCATCCGGCAGGCGCTCGACGCCAGCGGGGGCGTTGTGTCACAGGCCGCCAAGCTGCTGCGCGTGGGACGGACCACGCTCGTCGAGAAGCTGCGCAAGTATGGTCTCATGCGTTCGGATATGCCGCTGGAGTGAGCGACACCGGCCTGCTCAGTCAATAAGCCGGCGCGTTCGACGAACCTCGCAAGCACGCTTCAGACCGCCTCGATTCTGCGAACGGAGTCGGGCCGATGCCCTTGATAGCAGAGGCACGACGGCTCGACGAGGACGCCGCAGCCGCCGCGCCGAATGACGATGGGCCTCGGAAAATCAGCCACGCATCCCTGATGCCCGGAGCACGCCCGACCATGCCCATCCCGCCACCCTGGTCGCACCGCAGCAGCCTGACGGGCAGGCGCCGGGGGACACCCCGACCGCGGCGGTGGCTGAGGCGCGGCCTGTGGGCGCTGCCGGGAGCGGCGCTTGCTTTGACCGTGTTGCCGCTCATGTTCCTCGCGGTTCTGCCGCCACCGAGCAGCGCGTTCATGGTGCAGCAATGGGCGCGCAACGTGGCCGCGGGCGACGGGCGACTACCGGCCTATCGGTGGGCGCCCGCCGAGCGGATTTCGCCACAGCTCGCCCTGGCCGTGATCGCGGCGGAGGATCAACGCTTTCCTGCCCATTTCGGACTCGACCTGACGGCGATCCGGCGTGCGGCCGACCACAATGCTCGTGGCGGCCCCACCCGGGGGGCCAGCACGATCACCCAGCAGACGGTGAAGAACCTGTTTCTCTGGCCGGGCCGGAGCTGGCTGCGCAAGGGTCTCGAGGCCTGGCTGGCGGTCTGGATGGAACTGCTGCTACCCAAGGCGCGGATACTCGAACTCTATCTGAACGTCGCGCAGTTCGGTCCGAACGTCTACGGAGCCGAGGCGGCCAGCCGTCTTTACTTCGGCGTTTCGGCCAACCGCCTCGATGCTCGGCAGGCGGCGCTGCTGGCCGCCGTGCTACCCAACCCGGTGCGCTATCGGGTCGATGCGCCGACGGACCATGTGCGGCGGCGCCAAGCCTGGATCCTGATGCAGATGCGTCACCTGGGTCCTGAGCCCCTGCGTGCAGTTCTTCCGCGTTGAACTAAGCTGCTCCGCGGGGGAGCGCAGGCGCAGGAGGCGACATGCGTGCAGGAAAAGGAAGTTTTACATCGCGGGCGGTCATGTTCTTTCGGGCCTTGGCGGTCAGAGTCGGAATCCCGATTTTCCAGGACACCATCGCGGAGCAATTGCTGAACGCGCGCGGCCGACGCATTCTCAACCGGCCGCGGACCTACCGGATCATGGCCCGGATGTTCCGGCGTCGGCCTCAGATCAAGGGCTTCCTGGCGGCGCTCTTGCTGCGTGCCCGGTTTGCCGAGGATGAACTGGCGCGCGCCATGGATCGGGGCGGGGTACGCCAGTACGTGATTCTGGGAGCAGGCTGGGACACGTTTGCCTGGCGCCGACCCGATCTCATGACCCGCCTGCGCCTGTTCGAACTGGATCATCCCGATACGCAGGCACACAAGCGTGCGCGCCTCGCCGAACGCGGGCTGGCCGACCACCCGCATCAGGTCTTCGTACCCATCGATTTCACCACCCAGTCATTGAGTGAGCGCCTGCTGGCCGCGGGGTACGACCCGGCCGTGCCGACTTTCGTCAACTGGATGGGCGTGACCTATTACCTGCCCAAGCCCGTGGTGGAAGACGTGTTCCGCGAACTGGCAGTCCTGTGCGCCGGCGGCGTGATGATTGCTTTCGACTACATGGACACGGGCCTGCTGGAACTGGCGAGGAGGCGCCCAAAAACGTTCCGGATGCGGCTGCGGCGCGCAATCGGTCTGCGCATCTGGCGCAGGATCGGGGAGCCGTTCCACACCTGGCTGGATCTCGACGAATTGCCGCAATGGTTCGACGGCTTGGGTTATGACCTGCAGATCAATCTGGCGCGGGATGCCAAGCGCGCGTACCTGCCGCGCGAAGCATGGGGTGGTTACGAGCCGGGCGGCGGCATGAACATCGCGCTGGTCCGCAGCCGGGCGATGGCTGTCGCGGCGGGGCCGGCCGCCCCGAACGATCCGCTAAATTGACGCCGGCGGGAGGGGTGGCTATCATTCTCGGCCTTGCCGTTTTTCGATGCGGTCGCGGCAAGGCCGAGCCTCGGTCAGTCTCTCGGGGTATAGCGCAGTCTGGTAGCGCACCTGCTTTGGGAGCAGGGTGTCGGGGGTTCAAATCCCTCTACCCCGACCATTCCCGCTAGGGTGTTCACAAGAGCGCCTGTAGCTCAACCGGACAGAGCATCGGCCTTCTAAGCCGAGGGTTGCAGGTTCGATTCCTGCCAGGCGCGCCAACCCGAGCGCGGGCGGCATTTGCATCATGCAAGTTCAGTGGTGGACGTAGCTCAGTCGGTAGAGCTCTGGATTGTGATTCCAGCGGTCGTGGGTTCGAGCCCCATCGTCCACCCCATCTTTTCAATAGCATACAAGAAGCGCCCCCCTTATCTGTTTGAGCGAGTCAGCATTAAGTCAGCACTGGTGTCAATTCCGCTGCCCGGGGCACCGGCGGAGATCATCGTTTACCCATCAAATTCACCCATTCGAGCAGGTCATAATCTTTAACCAAGTGAATTCTGGAGTGGTCCCGAGTCAACCAGACAGAAGCTAATCAAGCTAATCTCGCGAATCACGACCCTGTATTAGCATGAAAAGCGTGATTCGCAGTACGAGAATTGGATTGCGGCTTACTTCTGGCCAAGTAGATCAATCCACTCCCCGGCGAACTTTCCATGCAGACTTGCGCGACTTGCCGTCAAGGATGGTCCCCTCGGGCAAACGGCGCGCGTACCCGTGCATTTCGAGAACCTCCATTGCAGACCGCAAGGCTTTGGCCTCCCGAACGACAGTAGGGCCTCTCTGGATGATCTCTCCTGAGTAAACGATCACCTTCTTTTTCTGCCGCAGCCATCCGATAACGGCTTCGGCGTTCCTTATGTTTACTGGAACCGATGCGTTGCCTACTAGCCGTGCGGCCTCGCGCATGTGGAATGTCACGATTTGGGCGGCACGCTCGACAGACGCGCAGTCGATGTGCGTAGGCCGGGGAGTCTCGACTACGGTCAGGACGCCAGCCACGCGCAGGACTTGTTCGGAGGCCTTGCTGGCCCATGCCCTGATGGCGTGAAACGGCTCGCTCTCGGCCATTGATTGCTCGAACCCGTCGGCAATCCTGATCCACAGAGCCTTCGCCGTGTCGTCCATGCGAAGCGCCACCGGCTCAAGCTCGTTTCGGGATCCGGCGGCAACCCTCGGCGGTAGGGTCAGCAGCCCGCGCATGATGTCCCAGTAGGCTTGCATCGCAGGGTCTGTCGTAAGGTCCCGCGCGACGTAACGGCGCGTCCCTGCGCGCTCCTCCGGCCACGTCAGCAGGCATCGCGGCAGGAAGCCTTGGCCGCTCAGCAGCGGGTCGGACAACACCCCCTCAGCAAGCACCGGTTGAATCATCAGGTGCATGGCCAGGCGACGGCCCCAATACTTTGAAGCGCCATCGCCTGAACGAATCCGGTCAAAGCGGCCTCGGTCCCACAGCGACGACAGCGCGGCCACGGTGCGCACGCGGTGCTCCCTTCCCATGGCGAACCCGCCGAGAAAGTCGCCGGCGTCGTCGCTCATCAGCCCGGCAAAGCCTCGACCATTGGCCAGCAGCTTGTGCAATCCCTCGATCGTCGGCTCGCGGGTCATGATCCATGGCAGCAGCGGCGCTTCTGGCGCATGGCACACTGGAACACCAGGCGTCGCGTTCCGGCCCTTTTTCTCGGCGGCGGTGTGCTCGGCAATCTGGCGCTCATGCTCGGCCATGTCGGCCTTGTAAGCCCGCGCGGCCTCCTGCTCGACGGCATCATGCGCATGTACGGCCAACCCATCGACGGCGCTTTTGCGCTCGCCAGAACCGGCCACGGTCAACACCCAAATCGCGATGGGGTAGCTCCGGCCGTCAACCTCGACATTCCAATGGGGCATGGCCGCAAGCGATGCCGCGGCTAGTAATGAACCTCCGATGATCGCCTCAGCGGCTTGTACCGTCTCGGAAATTGCGCGGGCGGCAGGGCCAAGGATCGGCCCCAATGCGGCTACTGGATAGGGATCTGGACGCGGGATCGGTCTGCGCAGAGCGTCCGGCTCCGGCCACTCGTCGGCGGCCTCTGTTTCCATCGCCTCCGGAGGCTGCTCTAAATTATGCAGTTCAGGGGGTGCACGCATTGGTCACCCCCCCTCGGAGAAGTTCTCGAACACGTGCCCAATCGTTCCAGTCGGTCGCTTCACGCGGGTCAATGGCATCGTCCCACGGTGGGAAAGCCACCTTCGCACCACTGGCCCGTGCAGCCTCATTCGCCTTGGTGCGCCCCGGATTGCCGGGCGTCCGACGGTCGTCGTCGCCATAGACGGATATCTTGCCTTCCGGAAACCGCGACCGAAGCGCGGTGCAGGCGGGCAGAAGATTCCCAGCATCAATCGCCGCGAAGATGGAGCGCGCAGGATACAGCTCGGCCAATGTCGCGGCGGTTGAGTAGCCTTCGGAGACCACGATGCGCGCACGCCCGCCAAGCCAGCGAACGGGGATGATCCGACCTCGCTTGGCGCCGCCAGTCAGCATCCGCTTGCTGCCGTCAGTAAGAATGAATTGAAGACTCGACAGATCGCCGCTGACGGTGGTGATGGGCAGCACAAGGCTCTCGCCAAGCTGCCGAGCGACATATGGGCGAACCCCTTTTGTCATCAAGTAAGGATGCAATGGATTGACCGGTCTAGCTTTTCTCCATAGCAACTTCGCAGTCCGAGCGGCATTCTTTTGCCGAGCAATCAGCTCGCCAGAGGTAGGGGATACCAACATTTTCTCGCTGTAGCGGGATTGCCAGGGGTTAAATTTTGTTCTGGGAGTGGACGACAAAAATTTCCATGTTTCTTTGAGCCCGGACGACCAATCTCCAAAGACTCCTGCGTGGCCATCGGGAAATAACATACACCAGGCAGCACGGTTTGAGTCCTTTTTCCCAGCGCCAGAGAATCGATGGAACCTTCCCGGCTCAATAGACTCTGGGGGTTCGAGCCCTGCTGCACGGATTGCGTTAGAAAATTGGTGGATGGCCTCGATTACCGAAATGGATCCTTCAATTTCAAGGTGTTGGAATTTCGAGTAGCTTCGATAAATATCGTACATATGCGCCTCCTTAATCATCGCTTGAAGTTGAGGATTTGGGGCCGCTAGTCCTCTTTTTCGCCCAAGTAAGCAAGTCTGATTCCTGGTAAATGCATCTTTTTCCAAATTTCCGGAAAATTGGCCCCCCACCAAAATGTGCGTATTTCGAAAGGGTACTCATAGTGATTGGATAGCCAGCTCGAGTTAGAAAGTCAGCAGCCTCGGCCCTGGTTCGAAATGGACTTGAGTGTTCGTCAGACATTGGGTCTATCGCCTCAATACTCCGGGATGGTCCGGACCCTTTAAAAAAATCAGAAACGGCCGTGACGAGTCAAACAAGTTTTGTTTATGCATTCAAGTCATTGATAAACAAGGATAAATTATTTTGCTCCGGGTCAAGCGAATGATGGGCCGCGCAGGAATCGCCTTTCCGGTGTGGAATTGCTGAAGGAGTACGCGTGCTGCGAGCTGTTTGGCATTGAACAGATTCCCTGTAGCTAACCTCGCGCTGGAGCCCGAAAGGTCGATGGAAGTGTCCTCGTAGATTCGAGCCATGTGGAAGTACAGTTTCCCCACCGAAGGATCTCTGCATGGAGAAGTCGACGTTCAGCGAGGAGCAGATCGTCCAGATCCGAAAGGAAGTCGAGGCCGGCGCTAAGGTGGCCGAGACGTGCCGCAAGCACCTCATCATCGATGCGACGAACTACGTGTGGAAGAACAAGTACGCCGGCATGGAGGGGTCCCAGTTGTGACACCTGAAGGACGTCGAGGACGAGCTGGTCCGGCTGAAGCGCATGTATGCCGACCTGGCATTGGAACACCATGCGATTAAGGACGTCCGGTCACGAAATGGCCGAGCCAGACGCGGCGACTGGCTCCTAGTCTTGCGCTTCAAACAGATCACGGCCGCAGTGCCCGGCATGCCGACCACATGCTGGGCACTGGGGCCGCGGTGCTTCGGCAAGACTCGCGG
>BTVR01000002.1:0-967329 GCA_045864775.1 Pseudomonadota bacterium | reverse complement strand
TTGGCGGTTGGCGGTTGGCGGTTGGCGGTTGGCGGTTGGCGGTTGGCGGTTGGCGGTTGGCGTGGCTATGAAGCTCAACATGCCAGGCCGGGGGGAACGGCGCGCCTGGCGGATCGTATCCGCTAGCCCCTGGCGATTTCCGATCAGGGGAACCACACCGAGTTGGCCGACTTCATCGCTGATGCCCTGCGGTCCGGGCAACGCTTCCACACGTTCACTTTTGAACTCTTCAACGGATCTAACTCCGGAATGCAACTATTATCCAAGGCACGAACACCTTTTATGCTCATGACCTTGCTCACTCGAAGAGCGCGGCGACCTTAGCCAGCATTTCATCCACAATGGCCGCCGGCACGCTTTCCAGCTTGCGCCCGCCACGAGCAAGCACGTCGAGGGCGCGCGGCTGTGAGCAGAGGATGACAACGGTGGTTTGATTGCCTGACCCCGTCAAGGACACGGTGAAGCCTGCCGTGGGGGCGAAATTGCCGCCGCTGGTGATTGGCAGGTTCACGGGTGTTTTCATTAGCCGGTTGAACTTGTCCGGAGAGACTATCGACACCGGGCGGGTGCCATGCTTTTCATGGCCGGAAGTCGGATCGAGGGAGACGAGATAGAAGTGGCCCCGCTCCATCAACTCAACTCATGACCCACGGCGGGTGCATCCAGCCATTCCAGCTCATGCTGGCTCGGATCGGCCGATGGATCACATTGGGCCAGCAACTCATCGAGTGTGTAGCGCGGCCGGGTGCAGGGTTTGATCATAAGACGGCCCTTGTCCACGGCCAGTCCGACCCTTGCCCCTGCGGTCAGATGCAGAACATCGAGCAGTGCAGGCGGGACGGCCAGCATGACTGAGCCGCCGACCTTGCGAAGATGGGTTGTGTGCATGATGCACCTCCTATGAAAGAGTTATCTATGAGTACAACTTGCATGCATTCGGCTGCAAAGAAGCCTGTCCGTCAAACGATCATTTGCCGGCCAGGCCGGAAAGTGTCCGGCAACAGGCTTTTTCGATGAGTTGTTGGACATTAAGATAGCCGGACGGATTGACGGACAAAAGGGCGGACCATGGCACTGATCGGCTATGCGCGGGTATCGACGGCGGAACAGGACACCGCCTTGCAGACGGACGCACTGAACAAGGCCGGCTGCGAGCGGATCTTCGAGGACACGGCTTCCGGGGCCAAGGCCGACCGTCCCGGCCTGGCTGATGCACTGGCCTGGCTGCGCGAGGGTGACGTGCTGGTGGTCTGGCGGCTGGATCGGCTGGGACGTTCCCTGCCGCACCTGATCGAGACAATCGGGGCGCTGGAAGCGCGAGGCGTCGGGTTCCGGTCGCTCACGGAAGCCATCGACACCACCACGCCCGGTGGGCGGCTCATCTTCCATGTGTTCGGGGCGATGGGGCAGTTCGAGCGCGACCTGATCCGGGAGCGCACCAGGGTGGGATTGACCGCTGCGCTGGCTCGCGGCCGCAAGGGAGGGCGCAAGCCGGTCGTCACTGCCGACAAGCTGCAGCAGGCGCGGAAACACATCGCCAACGGGCTAAACGTCCGGGAAGCCGCTGCACGGATCAAGGTGAGCAGAACAGCACTGTACGCTGCCCTGCAAGCGGACAGTTCGGCCGGCTCCTAATATTTTTTCTTGCGGTTGTCTTCGTGGCTACTTGATCAGCGTTACCTTAAGCGGCGCTCGCGCCGGATCGCCGCAGAGACGCGAGCGTTCGGCACACCCCGCCAGATTACCTGGGACATCTTCACACTGAGGGGGTGAGCATGCTCGCAAGACTCGAACGACTCGTCGGCGAAATCGGCGACCTCAACAGCAAGTTGATCCTGCTGGTCGGTCCCAGCCGCAGTGGCAAGACCCAACTGCTGCGCCAACTCAGCGCCAAGCTCAATATCGAGCCGCTCAACGTTGGCCTGGAGCTGAGCCGCCGTCTGGCCTCCACGCCAAACAGTAAGCGTGGCTTCTCTGCCGGTGATCTCTTGCGGGAGATCGCGGACAGGGATCGCACTGAAGATCCGCTGTTGCTCGACAACCTTGAGTTGTTGTTCGAGCCCAGCCTGCAGATCAACCCGCTTGACCTCGTCAGGCGGCTGGCTCATTCCAAGCGCGTCGTGGCTGTCTGGCCTGGCGAGCTGCGCGGTGATCGCTTGGTGTACGCGGACATGAGCCATCCAGAACATCGTGACTACAGCCGCGACGGCGTGGTCGCACTCGAAATTTGACGCTACGGGGAAGAGAGAACCATATGACCAGGACCATTAAATACGGAGATCTGATCCAGTTCGAGCAGATCGAGTCAGTTATTCAGCTGCGCAATGCCGGACTTCCAGAAAAGGCAAAGGAGCTCGTCGCAACTTACGTCATCTCCAACGAGATGGCCGAGCGGATCTCCAAGCTCATGGTTCCCCAGCTCAGTTTCGACGAGTCGGTCGATCACAAGGGCGTGCTGATCGTCGGCAACTACGGCACCGGCAAGTCGCACTTGATGTCGGTGCTGTCGCTGGTGGCCGAAGATTCCGCGTACGCGCCGATGATCCGCCACCCCAAGGTAGCCGAGGCGGTTGCCCCAATTGCTGGCCGCTTCAAGGTGCTGCGGATCGAGGTGGGTGGCCTGGAAATGCCGCTGCGCCAGATCATTACTTGCAAGCTCGAGGGCTTTCTGGAAAAGCTGGGCATCAATTTTGCGTTTCCATCTGCTGCGGATGAACTGGACAACAAAGCCTCTTTGGACGCCATGATGGCCGCCTTCCATGAAGTTTATCCTGATCAGGGGCTGCTCCTAGTAGTCGATGAATTGTTGGAGTACCTGCAGTCACGCAAGGGTCACGACCTGATTCTCGATCTGGCGTTCATGCGCCAGATCGGTGAAGTCACCAAGCAGTTGCGATTACGCTTCGTCGCAGGCGTGCAGGAAGCCATTTTTGATGGCGGCCGCTTTGAGCACGTCGCCGATAGCATGCGCCGGGTCAACGAGCGTTTCACCCAGATTCTGATCGACCGCCAGGACGTCAGTTTTGTCGTCTCAGCGCGCCTGCTCAAGAAGACTGTCGACCAGCAGAACAAGATCCGCGAATACCTCACAGCGTTCGCCAAGTTCTATGGCTCCATGAACGAGCGCATGGACGAGTATGTGCGACTGTTCCCGGTTCACCCGGACTACCTGAAGACCTTCGAGCAGATCCACTTCACCGAAAATCGCGGTGCTCTCAAAACCATCGAGGCCGCCATGCTAGCCATCCTCGACCAGGACGTTCCGGAAGATCGCCCTCCGCTCATCAGCTATGAGAGTTTCTGGGATACCGTCAAGGCAAATCCAACCCTACGTGCAGACGCAAACATCAAGGACGTCTATCGGGTCGCAGAAGTTTTGGAATCAAAGGTTGAGCAATCCTTTAGCAAACCAGCCTACAAGCCGATGGCACGGCGAATTGTTAAGGCGCTGGCGGTTCGCCGCCTAACCACCGGTGACATTCACGTTCCTATTGGTCCTACCGTTGAAGAACTGCGTGATTCGCTGTGCCTGTATCAGCCCGGGTTTGAGGACATGCCTAACCCGGCAGAGGATCTGCTCACCGCTGTGCAGATGACTCTGAACGAGTTGATCAAGACGGTCAATGGCCAGTTCATCTCCAAGTCTGAAGACAACCGTCAGTACTTTTTCGACCTGAAAAAAGACGTTGATTACGACGCACAAATCGACAATCGTGCAGGCACCTTGGATAACGATGCGCTGGACCGCGCCTACTACAGCGCCGTCAAGGCGCTGATGGAGTGCAGCGACGACCTGCGTTACCCCGGCTTCCAAATTTGGCAGTACCAGATCGAGTGGCAGGAGCGCCGCGTCGAGCGCATGGGCTACCTGTTCTTTGGTGCCCCGAATGACCGGCCCACGGCCCAGCCCGAGCGCGACTTCTACATTTACTTCATCCAGCCCTTCGACAAGCCGAAGTTCAGCGACAACAACCTGGCCGACGAAGTGTTCTTCCGCCTGAAGTCACCGGACGAGGACTTCAAGCGCTACCTGTCGCATTACGCGGCAGCACTGGATCTGGCGTCCACCGCCAGCGGTGGCGCGAAGGCCATCTACCTGTCCAAGGCCCAGGACTCGCTGCGGTCCATGAGCAAGTGGCTGCAGGAAAAGCAGATGACCGCGTTCGAGGTCACCTATCAGGGCAAGACCAAGACGCTGCAGGACTGGTCCAAGGGTGTGTCCCTGCGCGACCGCGCGCGACTGGGTGCGGACGAGCGCATCAACTTTCGCGACGTGGTCAACATCGTCTCAGGCCTGGCACTCGGCCAGCGCTTTGCCGACATCTCACCCGAGTACCCCACCTTTTCTGTGCTGGTCACCGAGGCCAACCGCAAGCAACTGGTCGGCAATGCCCTGCGGCTACTTGCCGGCGGCACCCGCACCAAGGATGCCGCAGCCACCCTCGATGCCCTGGAACTGCTCGACGGTGACCGCGTCGATCCCGCCAACTCCCGCTACGCGCAGGAGGTGCTCAACCGCCTCAAGGCCAACGGCCACGGCCAGGTACTCAACCGCAGCGAACTGCTCTCGGGTACGTCAGACGTCGAGTATTTCGCGCCAACCAAGTACCGGTTGGAGCCCGATTTGCTGATCGTGGTGCTGGGTGCGCTGGTTTATTCCGGCGACATCGTTCTATCGATCACTGGAGATAAGCTGGATGCTGGGAAGACACATTTGCTCGGAGAACGATCGCTTGAGGAACTTAAGCAGTTCAAGCATGTTGAGTTCCCGAAGGAAATTAACCTGGCTCTGCTGAAAGAACTGTTGGCGCTGCTGGGGATTCAGCAGGCGCAAGGTCAGGCGACACTTGCCATGCAAGGGTCTGATGAGCCAGTTAAGAAAATGTACGAAGCGGTAACGGCCATCGTTCCGCGTGTGCTCAAGGCCGGCTCCGACCTGCAGCAAGGCAAGCTCGGCTTCTGGGGCCAGAACCTGCTTCGTGAAGAAGAAGCCAAGGACTGGCACGCCCGGCTGGATTCGCTGAAGAAGTTCACGGAGTCGCTGGCGCCGTACAACACCGTCGGCAAGCTTAAGAATCTGCGCGTCACGCAGGAAGACCTGGACGGCCAGAAGAAGAATCTGGAGATCCTGGCCGCCGTCGAGCGTCTGCTCGAACTGGTGGTGGAGTTGGGCAGCACGGCGTCCTACCTCTCGCAGGCCGAGATGGTGTTGCCCGCCGAGCACCCGTGGGTGAAACAGGCCGAAACCGCCCGCAAGGCGCTGCAGGAAAAGCTGAGCCAGGATCGCACCGCCGAGCACGCCGCCGAATACCGGCAGACGCTCAACCAGCTCAAGAAGGACTACATCACGGCCTACATCGCCAGCCACAGCAAGGCGCGACTGGGCGTGGCTGAAGACAAGACCCGCAACGCCCTGCGCAAGGACGACCGCCTGCTGGCACTGCGGGTGTTGGCCGGCGTGTCGCTGATGCCCACCAGCCAGCTCACCGCCTTCGAAGAATCCCTGAATGGCCTGAAGAGCTGTTCCTCGCTGGATGAGCCGACCCTGATCACGGCCGCCGTTTGCCCGCACTGCCAGTTCCGTCCGTCTGCCGAGCAGTTGGAGCTGATCCCGGCGGCCAACCGCCTGCACAAGCTGGACGACGACCTGGATCAGTTGGTGGCCAACTGGCAGCAAACCCTGCTTGAGAACCTCGAAGACCCGTTCACCCAAGACAGCTTGGGCCTGTTGCCGCCCGCGTCCAAGAAGCTGATCGACGCCTTCCTAGCCTCACGCAAGCTGCCGGACCCGATGACCGCCGAGTTTGCCAACGCCGTGCAAGAGGCGCTGTCGGGGCTGGAGAAGATCGCGGTCAAGGGCGACGAGATCAAGCAGGCGCTGCTGCAAGGCGGCTCGCCGGCCACACCGGACGACCTCCGCAAGCGCTTCGACACCTTCATGAACGAACGCTGCAAGGGCAAGGATGCGACCAAGCTGCGCTTCGTGATCGAGTGACACGGGGATCGCTCGACCATGACAACAAGAATTTGAGGAACGACTGATGAGTGATCTTTTCCAGAACCACGCGGCCAAATCCGGCCCGGTTGAATGCCTCGGGCAAACGTTCCCGAGCGATGATGCCCGCCGCGAGCACTACCTGAAGCTGCTCGCCGAGAAACTTAAAGATCCCGAGTTCCGGAAGATTGAAGGGTTTCCCCAGGGAACGGATGAAGCCATCCTCAAGATGTCAGATCCGCCGTACTACACCGCGTGCCCGAATCCGTTCCTTGAACAGTTCGTCAGTAATTTCGGTAAGGACTATCAGTCTACTGAAGCCTACGCACGGGAACCCCTGGCAATTGACGTCAGTGTCGGGAAGTTCGATCCCTTGTACAAAGCGCACTCGTATCACACGAAGGTGCCTCATTTAGCAATCGTTCCGTCGATTCTTCACTACACGGAGCCGGGAGACCTTGTGCTTGATGGTTTTTGTGGCTCCGGGATGACAGGAGTCGCTGCGCAATGGTGTGAAACGGCACCAGCGAGCTATCGCGCGGAAATCGAATCTGAATGCAGGGCGGCAGGAAGACCGGCTCCGAAGTGGGGCATGAGGAGAGCCATCCTCTCTGACCTTTCTCCCGCTGCGACTTTCATCGCTGCTGGATACAACACCACCTTTGATGTCCACAAGTTCGAGGCTGCGGCAAAGCGCATGCTCGAAGAGCTGAAAAAAGAAATTGGTTGGATGTATACGACAGCAGTGCCAGGCAACAGCAAGGCGCTGATGGAGTACACCGTCTGGAGCGAAGTGTTCCTGTGCCACTCTTGCAGCGGCGAGATTATTTTTGAAAAGGTTGGAGTTGATAGAGAGACATTCAAGATCCACGACGAGATTTGCTGCCCTCACTGCGGTGTTCGCGGACGCAAAGAAGAAATGGAACTGTTGTATGAGAGCAAGATCGACCCAATTACCGGCATAGTGAAAAAGCTTCCAAAGCGGGTGCCGACAGAGATCTACTACAAGAAGAACGGCGAACTTGTTTCTAAGGAACCGGATGCGGATGATCTTTCTGTTCTGGCAAAAATCGAACAGCTTCCGTTTCCGCCCGAGTTTCCCTCAAAGGATTTCCCCGACTCCCAGATGAAGCGCGTCGGGCGGATGACCACGACAAACACAAACTCGATCAGTGACATTTTTGTCACAAGGGCCGCGCACACGATGGCGACTCTTTGGCGGAAAGCTGACCAAGAGCTAGATACCGGAACGCGACGATTTTTGCGGTTTATGGTCGAGCAAGCCATTTGGGGACTTTCTGCTCTTAACAGATACCAGCCATCGCAACACCTGAATTACGGTGGGTCGCAGGTCAATCGGCAATTGAACGGCGTGTACTACATCGCTTCTATGTATGCCGAATGCAGTCCGTGGCACAACCTAGATGGCAAAGTGAAGCGACTTGCTTCCGCATTTAAGAAGTTTGTTGGAATCACTGGCGCGTCATGCATTGCGACAGGATCGGCGGGTCGTCTTGGAGTACCAGATAACTCGATCGACTATATCTTTACCGATCCGCCGTTTGGCGAAAACATCTATTACGCCGACCTAAACTTCTTGGTCGAGTCTTGGCACGGCGTCATCACAAATGAGGTGCCCGAGGCGATTATCGACAGAGTGCGCGGAAAGGGCGTCTTTGAGTACCAAGTGTCAATGGAAAGGTGCTTTGCTGAATACCATCGAGTCCTAAAACCTGGCCGGTGGATGACTGTTGTTTTCTCGAACAGCAAGGCAGCCGTATGGAATGCGATACAGGTTTCGCTTCAAAAAGCCGGTTTTGTCGTTGCAGAAGTCGCTGCCCTCGACAAGAAGCAAGGCAGTTTCAAGCAGGTCACTTCAACGACTGCCGTAAAGCAAGACCTCGTTATTTCAGTCTATAAGCCGAATGGCGGATTGGAGCGTCGCTTGGCTGAGCGTGGCGCCACCCCTGAATCGGTCTGGGATTTCGTCCAGACCCATTTGAAGCAGCTCTCCATTACCAAGCCAAAGGATGGCGGGCTAGAGTTCATTGCTGAGCGTGACCCACGGCGCATATACGATCGAATGGTTGGGTGGTTTGTGCGCCATGACGTGCCTGTTCCTCTGTCAAGTGGAGAGTTTTTAGACGGCTTGCGGCAACGGTTCCCGGATCGAGACGGGATGGTATTTCTGCCTGAACAGGTGGCTGAGTATGACAAGAAGCGTGCTTTGGTTTCTCAGGCGCCGCAGATGGAGTTGTTCGTCAGCGATGAGCGTAGTGCTATCGACTGGCTCACTGACTTTTTGAAACGGCGTCCATCGACGTACCAGGAATTACATCCTGAGTTCATTACTCAGCTGGGCGCAGGGTGGAAGAAGCACGAGTGGCGGCCAGAGCTTTCCGGCCTGCTTGAAGAGAACTTTATCCAGTATGACGGCGTTGGGGATGTCCCGAGCCAGATCCACAGCTATTTATCGAGTAACTGGCCAGACTTGCGAAACCTGGATAAGGGAGATTCTCGTCTGACGGCCAAGGCCAAAGATCGGTGGTATGTACCAGATCCAAACAAAGCGAAGGATTTGGAGAAAAAGCGTGAGAAGGGCCTTCTTAAGGAGTTCGATACTTACCGAGCTTTCAGCGGGCGTCGGCTCAAGGAGTTCAGGCTTGAAGTCCTTCGGGCGGGGTTCCGAACTGCATGGGGCAACAAGGACTACAAGACAATTATTGATATTGCCAAGAAAGTGCCCGAGGAGGCGCTGCAAGAGGACGAGAAGCTGCTCACCCTCTATGACCTCGCGCTGACCCGTACCGAAGACGGGATCTGAACGTGGCCGGCGGCGGATTCACCATTGGCGACTGGTGCTGGTTCACCCGGCAGGCATCGCCCTGCCGGGTGATCGAGCGGCAGGACGTGTGGGGCGAAGTCGCCTATCGCGTCTGGCTGCCCGCCAAGGACGCGGTGGTGCGCGCTCGGGCGGTGGATCTGGCCTCGCTGGAAAGCGTGCGCCCGCGCGTGGAGCAGATCCTGCACACCACAGCGGCCGCCAAGCTGCTGGATGCGCTGGAGGACAACCTGCTGTTGGCGCCCATCCAGTCCAGCGTGGTGCCGCTGCCGCACCAGCTCTATGCGCTGAACCGCGCCATCAGCCGCGACCGCATCCGCTACCTGCTGGCCGATGAGGTGGGCCTCGGTAAGACCATCGAGGCTGGCTTGGTGCTGCGCGAATTGAAGTTGCGTGGCCGGGTGAAGCGCATCCTGGTGGTGGCACCCAAGGGGCTGGTGCGCCAGTGGCAGGCTGAGATGCGTCTGCACTTCGGCGAGAAGTTCCAGTTCATCGAGCCGTCCGAGCTGGCGGCCTTCCGGCAGTGGCGCAGCGGCGGCGCGGGCGAGGAAGAGAACCTGTGGCGCATGCATGACCAGGTGATCTGCTCGCTCGATTCGGTGAAGCCGATGGAGAGTCGTCGCGGCTGGAGCCTGGAGCAACTCAACACCTACAACCGCGAGCGCTTCGAGGACCTGATCTCAGCGTCGTGGGATCTGGTCATCATCGACGAAGCCCACCGTATGGGCGGCAGCACCGAGCAGGTGGCCCGCTACAAGCTGGGCGCCGCGCTGGCCGAAGCATCACCCTATCTCTTGCTGCTGTCGGCCACTCCGCATCAGGGCAAGACCGACCAGTTCATGCGCTTGATGCAGTTGCTGGACAGGGAAGCATTCCCGGACGAGAGCAGCGTTAGCCGCGACCGGGTGCGGCCCTTCGTGATCCGCACCGAGAAGCGTGTGTCCATCAATGCCGAGGGCCAGCCGCTGTTCAAGCCGCGTGTCACCCGGTTGCAGGCCGTGGCCTGGCAGGCCCGACACGGCTCGCAGCAGCGGCTTTATGAGGCGGTGACCGACTATGTGCGCCACGGCTACAACCAGGCATTGGCATCCAAGCAGCGCCACATCGGCTTCTTGATGATCCTGATGCAGCGCCTGGTGACGTCCAGTACGGCAGCCATCCGCACCACGCTGGAGAAGCGCCAGGCCCTGCTTGATGCGCCACAGCCCCAAGCGAATCTCTTTGAGAACACCAGCCAGGACGAGTGGGCCGATCTCGATGGCCAGTCCCAGGTGGATCTGGCGATGCAATCCAGCGGCTGGGAGCTGGAGAAGTCTGAAGTCGAGATGCTGCTGGAGCTGGCGCGGGAAACGGAGGCCGCAGGCACCGATGCCAAGGCCGAGGCACTGCTGGAGCTGATCTACAAGCTGCAGCAAGAGGAAGGCGACCCGGCGCTGAAGGTGCTGATCTTCACCGAGTTTGTGCCGACGCAAGCGATGCTGGCCGATTACCTGGAGAGCCGTGGTTTCTCGGTAGCGACGCTCAACGGCAGCATGGACCTGGAAGCGCGCACGCGGGCACAACAGGTGTTCTCCAAGGATGTGCGCGTGCTGATTTCGACGGATGCGGGTGGTGAAGGTCTGAACCTGCAGTTCTGCCATGTCATCGTCAACTTCGACATGCCGTGGAACCCGATGCGGATCGAGCAGCGCATTGGCCGGGTGGACCGCATCGGACAGAAGCACGTTGTTCGCGCCATCAACTTCGTGCTCGAAGATACGGTGGAGCATCGAGTGCGCCAGGTGTTGGAGGCAAAGCTCGAGGTCATTGCGCAGGAGTTTGGCGTCGACAAGGCGGCTGACGTGATGGATTCGGTCGAGGCCGACCCGATCTTCGACGAGCTGTTCGTGCATGGTCTGCAGAACCCGGATGCCATCGAACAGGAGTGCGACTCGGTGGTGTCGCAGCTGCGTACCACCTTGGCGGAGTCGAAGAAGAACAGCGATCTGCTCACCACAGAGCACGATTTGGACGCCGACGATGCCCGCAAGTGGCGCGACCACCCGGCGCAGTTCTGGCTGGAGCGCGCTATCACCAGCGGGTTGGCTGCGCGCGGCGGCTCTGCAACGAAGGTTGGCAAGGCGTGGCGAGTGAAATGGGCGGATGGCAGCGAGTCAGCACAGGCCTGCTTTGACGCCCGCACGGCGGATGAGAACCCGGAGTTGGAATGGGTCACGATGGAAGACCCACGCGCCCGTGCTGTGATCAGTGAGCTGCCACGCTTTGTCGCCGGCCAGCCGCTGCCGGTGATCCGCGTGACCGGCTTGCCGGATTCGGTTCGCGGTATCTGGTCGCTATGGGAGATCAGCCTGGCGGCTGAAGGCTTGAGCCGGAAGCGCTTCCTGCCGGTGTTCGTCAACGAGGAAGGTCGCCCCTTCGTACCCACTGCCAAGCGCGTGTGGGACCTGCTGCTGACCGAGACCGTGGATGTTCATGCCGTGACCGGCGCCGAGGAGTCGGTGAAGTGGTTCGAGGCATCCCATGTGGCCGCAAGCGCCCAAGGCGAACGGATCTTCACCGAGCTGCTGAACGAGCACCGTGCCCGACTGAAGGAAGAACGCGAGCGTGCGGTGTATGCCTTCGAAGCCCGAGGCCAGGCGATTGGGCGAATCGGTCTGCCCGCCGTGCGTGAGCACCGGCGCAAGCGACTGCAGCAGGAACACGATGCACGCATGGCCGCCCTGGACGACATGGATGCCAGCGTGCCGGATTTGAATGCCGTGATGATGGTGCGCGTCTCCGGCGATGTGATGCCCGGAGGACAGGTGGGATGAGTTTGTGGACGGAACGAATTCTTAGCCACTTCACGGCCGATCTCACCCGACTCTGGGTGGCGTGCGACCCTGATGATGTGTTGCTCGACGAGAGGCTGTTGACCGAGCTGCGCGGTCGGGGCTTCGAGTTGATGCTGTACGAAGATCCGTTCGCCTTTCGTGCGGAATACGAGGAACGCTATCGCGCCGCATGGGATCGCGGTGAGCCGGGGCCAGCGCCTTCGCTGGTTCTGCATCTGCGAAGCGCCGATGCGAATGTCTTGCCGTGGGACATCGTGCATCACGGTCGTGTGGTCCGGCTCAGTCTTGCGGAGCTATTCCCGAAGCTGGCTTACAGCGCGGCGCAGCAAGTCGAGCCGGAGCACTTTGCCGGGCTATTTCATGCTCATCAGACCGAGCTGCAGTCGGCCAGGGGCGAGAACGAGTCGAAGGACTTCATCCTCGAACACGTCTACCAACTGGCGCCGAGATCCATTCGCAACCCTGTGGACTTCTGGCGTGAGCTGCTGCGGATGCACTTTGCCAACCGCTCGTTGCCACCGCTGTTCGCTCAGCACGCGGCAGGCATCATTCAGGGCAAGGGGCTGTTCACGGACCTGCCCGTCGCCACCTGGCTGGCGTCCAAGAGCGCGCTGCTGCGGGTGGTGCAGGATGCGTGGTACCGCTACTTGTCGAAATTGGGGCTGGATGGCACGCGCACGGGCGAACCGCCACCGCCATACTACGTCGCCAAGATCGAGATTCCGTTCGACCACTCCGATGTGCAGGTGCTGGTCGATTCCATGTTCCTCGACGGCAGCTTGCATCCGTTGGCGGTGCACAGCGTTCCGGCGGGGATGCCGAGTTGGGTCAAGGCGGGAATTGTCCAGGACCCGGCGGCATTGCAGGCATTGGTACTAAAAGGCATCGATGGCCTGATCGAGACGACGCCAACGGCGGCTTCGTCGCACAAGGACTGGAGCGAGTTCGCCAAACGCTACGGTGAGATCCTGGCCCGCACGCATGGTCTGCCAGGCACCGAAGGCAGCGAACACCTGCCGGTGATTCGAGAGCGGATCAAGACCTTGCAGGCGCAATCAGACGAGGGGCTGCGAGCCTGGGTCGCAGCCAAGCATTACGCCGACCTGATCCTGCAGCCGGTGACCAAAGGCCCGGTGATGGTGCACCACGTGCCGCGCTTCTTGCGCCATCGTCGTTCCGCAGGGGAAACCAAGGTCGCTCTGCTGGTCTTCGACGGGCTGGCCTTCGACCAGTGGGTGCAGATCCGGGAGCGCCTGATCGCCACCACGAAACGTTTCGCATTCGACGAGGGAACCGCGTTCGCATGGCTGCCGACCGTGACATCGGTGTCGCGTCAGGCGCTGTTCTCGGGTCTGAAGCCGCGTGAGTTCGACGACTCCATCGACCGAGCGGACAAGGAGGAATCCTTGTGGAAGACGTTCTGGCAGAACGAAGGCGTCAACGCGAATGAGGTGATGTATCGACGTGCGCTGCGTCTGACCCATCAGCTCGACGTGCTGGAAGCGGATTTGATCGACCGGCGCCCGAAGGTGGTGGGCCTGGTCATCGATGAGGTTGACGATCGGCTCCACAAGGAGCGGTCCAAGAAGGACGTGGCAATGTGGATCGGGAACTGGTTGCAGACCGGTTTCGTCGACCGGCTGTTCTCGCTGCTGCTGGACAAGGGATACCACATCTATCTGACGGCGGACCACGGCAACGTTGAATCCACCGGCGTCGGCAGGCCCAGCCAGGGCGTGATTGCCGAGACGCGCGGAGAGCGTGTTCGGGTCTACCGGAGTGAGCCATTGCTGGCCGATTCCGCTGCGGCCTATCCCACCACAGTGAGGTTGGACATCGCTGGACTGCCCGCGAACTTCATGCCCCTATTCGCAGGCGGACGAACCGCCTTTGTGCCGGAGGGCGAGCAGGTGGTGGTCCACGGCGGGGTGTCGGTCGAAGAGTTGATCGTGCCCTTTGTGAAAGTCAGTTATGTGATTGGTACCGAATGAATTCATCAGCCCCAAAGATAGGCTTTGATCGGTTCATTAAGCTTGATTGGGCGGTTGCGGCACTGAATGTTCGTGCTGGCGCGGCTGGACTAGATGATCTGAATGCACTGCTCGATGCAGTCGGACTTGGCGCGGAAGCCAAGAAGAAAACACGCACCGTTCTGAACCGGCTGTGGCTGGAGCCCCGCGCCGAGCTGGTCGACTACGCGGATCGTGGTGTGGCCATCCACAAGACGCAGCCGGACATCCCCGTCGCGGCGCTGTGCTGGGGCATGGCTGTGGCGACCTATCCGTTCTTCGGCAAGGTGGCCGAACTGGTGGGCCGCCTGTCCGCCATCCAAGGCGACTGCGCAGCCGCTGAAGTGCATCGCCGCATGAGTGAAACCTACGGGGAACGCGAAGGTACCCGGCGCATGACCAACATGGTCATCCAGAGCCAGGCGAGTTGGGGCGCAGTGGAGCGCGTCGAGAAAGGCAAGCGGGTCATTCGCCTGCCCCAGATGAGCATCGACAACGATGCGCTCACTGCTTGGCTGATCGAAGCTGCTGTCCGATACGCCGGCAAGCCCGTTTCAGTGCCCAGTCTGCAGTCGCTGCCCGTGCTGTTCCCGTTCAACTTGACGCGGCCCCTGGCCTACGTGGTGTCGAACAGCGAGAACCTGACCCTTCGGTCGGAAGGACCGAGTAACCAGTCCGTCGCTTTGCCCATTAACTTTTAGACAGTGTCGTCACGAGACAGGCAGCGTCACGCTGAGTATTGCTGCGACTGTTTTGATCCGAATTTTGCGCATTTTCAGACGGTCCTCAAAAGTGTTCTGGTCTGATTTTATCAAACCGGGCGTGACCAAAATTCGCACATCGAGACTCCTTTTGGGTCTGCACCCGAGCGCCCGTCCAGACAAGCCGAATGACAGATTTTGTTGTCTGTCCGCCATCAACGAAAGATCAATGTCTTACAGCCGTTTTCTGTTGTTAGGTTGTCTGGAGAGCGTCGCGGAATCTGTTAATTCGTGCTGTTATGTTGCACTCGTTTCGACTATTTTATCCCAAGATTCAAGCCATGCATCAGCGTTTGCATCCCACGGCTTCGCGCATCCCCATCGCCGATCTCGTCATCCGCCAGCGCGCCTGGCGCAACCGTAACTGGCTCATCCTGCGCCGGATCTGGCGAAACGGATTGCGCAACATCCGCCGATCCAGCGCCACTTGCGGCATGATTCGAGACGCGCGAATCATCCAGCGCGACGGTCCTTGTATGCGCCGATTCCTCGCCAGCCTTGGCGATCAATCGGGCAATTTCCTCCGCCGTCAATCCGCTTTTCGCGCAGGCGTAGAAGATTTCCTCGATCAACGGCTGAATGCGGACCCCGCGCCCGTCAATCGCGCAATTCTTGCGAATAAACTGATCTATCATCTTGTGTTTCTCGATCCCGTTCACCAAGGTTATAGCGTATCGCGCCATCGTTAAAACGCCTCCTCTGCGTACACCGACAGTCCGCCGACAACTGCCCATAAAGGTTCTTCTGAAAATTTCTCATGAGGTACATCCTTGCGGATTCTGCCTGCCAGAATCTCCGCACCGCCGCCCGCGATGAACACATCAATTGCGTCAACATGCAAACGGCACGACGCAAGCGTCATAGCGACATAGTTAATTGATATCTTTCGCATTCAAGGTAATCCTCAGTAGTGTTCTTTTTGGATTTTACCAAATGTCGCGCGACCAAAATTCGTACATCAGTTTTCCCAGAATACCCCGCAGCCCTTGCCGACCCTCATTGACGATCACGCGATCGCCACCCCTACCAGGCCGAATCACCCCTATCCCTGTTGTCCGTCAAGCGACCGTTTTCGTGACACTCTGCCAGATCCACCTGTCAGGTACCGAGCCCTCTTGTTTCCATCCCCCCACCCTGCTTGAATTACGTTACGCGATTCAGGAAGGGGATGACCGCATGTCGGGGGGAGCATCAGGCCATGGCGGCGCGCGGCCCGGCGCCGGCCGGCGCAAGGGCGACGGCTGCAAATGGGGCGAGCCCACGCGCGTGATGCGCATCCCGGCCAGCCGCGTCGCGGCGGTCAGCGACTTTCTCATGCACGCGCCGGCGCTGCTGCGGCCGGCCGAGGCGCCCCCGGCCGTGCCCCTGCCGCTGTTCGGCCACACCATCCGCGCCGGCTTTCCCTCGCCGGCGGATGACTATGTCCAGGACAGCATCGATCTCAATGCCCACCTGATCCGCCACAAGGCGGCGACCTTCCTGCTGCGCGTGCGCGGGGATTCGATGATCGGGGCCGGGATCCACGACGGCGACCTGCTGGTGGTGGACCGCTCCCTGGAGCCGGCCCATGACCGGGTCGTCATTGCCGTCCTCGAGGGCGAACTGACCGTCAAGCGCCTGTGGCGCCGGGACGGCTGTCTCCGGCTGCTGGCCGAGAACCCCGCCTATGCGCCCCTCGAGGTCGGCCCGGATCAGGAGCTGGTGATCTGGGGCGTGGTCACCAGCGTGATCCACGCGCTGTGATTCGGCCCGCTGCCTTTGCCCTGGTCGACGGCAACAACTTCTACGTCTCGTGCGAACGGGCGTTCAACCCGGGCCTCGAAGGCCTGCCGGTGGTGGTGCTGTCCAACAACGACGGCTGCGCCGTGGCGCGCTCCAACGAGGCGAAGGCCTTAGGGATCGGCATGGGACAGCCCTGGTACCAATGCCGCGAGCTGGCCCGTGCCCACGGCATCGTGGCCCTCTCGTCCAATTACACCCTCTACGCCGACATGAGCCAGCGCATGATGGCGATCCTGGGCGGGTTTGCGCCGGCGATCGAGGTCTACTCGATCGATGAGGCCTTTCTGGATGTCGGCGCCCTGCCGGAGGATCTGACCGCCCTGGGGCAGCGCATCCGTGCCCAGGTGCGGCAGTGGATCGGCATCCCGACCTGTGTCGGCATCGGCCCCACCAAGACCCTGGCCAAGCTGGCCAATCACATCGCCAAGAAGCGCCCCGCCTGGGCCGGGGTGTGCGATCTCACCGCGCAGGCCTGCGGCGGGATGGAGGCCCTGATGGAGAGCATCGCGGTGGACGAGGTGTGGGGCATCGGCGCGCGCCTGGCCGGCCATCTGCAGGCGCAGGGCATCACCACGGTGCGGGACTTGCGCGCCCTGGATCCGGCCCTGGCGCGGCGGCGTCATTCGGTGGTGCTGGAGCGCACGGTGCTGGAGCTGCGGGGCATCTCCTGCCTGCCGCTGGAGCCCACGGCGGCGCCGAAGCAGAACATCATCTGCAGCCGCTCCTTCGGGCAGCCGGTCACAACCATCGACGAGCTGCGTCAGGCCATCGTCACCTATGCCAGCAGGGCTGGGGAAAAACTGCGCCGGCAGCAGGGCGCCGCCCAGGCCATCGAGGTGTTCATCCAGACCAGCCGCTTCCGCAGTCCGTTCTACGGGCCGTCCCTCAAGGTGCCGCTGGCGGCGCCCAGCGACGACAGCCGCACCCTGGCCCGGGCCGCCCTGCAGGGCCTGGAACGGATCTACCGGCCCGGCTGGGCCTATGTGAAGGCCGGCGTGGAGCTGCAGGCCATCCAGCCACGGGACAGCGGCTGGACGGGGGATCTGCTCACCGCGCCCGATGCGCGCTCGGCGCCGCTGATGCAGACCCTGGACGCCATCAACCGCCGCATGGGCGCCGGCACCCTGCGGCTCGCCGGCGCAGGCCACGATCCCGCCTGGGCCATGAACCGGGGCCGGCTGAGCCCGGCCTACACCACGCGCCTCGGCGAGCTGCCGCAGGCCTGCGCGCGCTAGCCTTGCCATGTGTGGCCGCTATGCGCGTTTCAGCTCGGTCGACCGGTTGCTGCATCCGCTGGGGGTGCAGTGGGACGGCCCGGATCTCGTGCCAAACTACAACACGGCGCCGGGCCAACCGGTGCTGGCGGTGCGCCAGCGGGATGCGCACCGGGAGGCGGCGCTGCTGCGCTGGGGGCTGATCCCGGCCTGGGCCAAGGAGAAATCGATCGGCTACCGCATGATCAATGCAAGAGCCGAGGGCATCGCCGACAAGCCGGCCTTTCGCCAGCCGTTCCGCCATCAGCGCTGTCTGATCCCCGCGGATGGATTCTATGAATGGCGGCAGGAGGACGGGCGCAGGCAGCCCTGGTACATCCACCGCCGGGATGGCGAGCCCCTGGCCTTCGCGGGGCTGTGGGCGCGCTGGCAGGGCAGCGAGACCATCGAGAGCTGCGCCATCATCACCGGCCCGCCCAATGCGGTGGTGGCGCCCATCCACGACCGCATGCCGGTCATCCTTGAGCCGGCCGACCATGCGGCCTGGCTGGCGAGCGACAACCCGCTGCTGCTGCAACAACTGCTGCAGCCGCTCCCCGCCGAGCTGCTGGAGGCCTATCCCGTGGGCCTGGCCGTCAACAAGCCCGTCAATGGTGGCCCCGGACTGATCGCGCCCCTGGCAGAGTCGGGCTGAAAGAAGATCGAGGATGCAGCAGCGCTGCCTGACAGGTGCCTGACGGCCAACCGGATGATGTCCATTCCAAAAAGGCGAAGACAAACCATGAAGACCAGGATCCTTCCGTCATACCGCGTGATCATCCCCGCCATGATGATCGCCCTGCTCGTCCCACCCTGCCATGCGGGACCGGAGGCGGCGTCCTACAGCCTCGCGGCGCAGGGCACGCAGGAAGTCGCTTTCTCGCCGAACGCAGGGGCGACGGAACTGGTGGTGAAGGTCATCGACGCGGCGCGGCAGTCGATCCGGCTGGCGGCCTACTCGTTCACCTCGAAACCGATTGCCGAAGCCCTCGTCGCGGCGCACAAGCGCGGCGTCGATGTGCAGGTGGTCGTGGACAAGAGCCAGAAAACCGAGCGGTACACGTCCGCCACCTTTCTGGCCAACATGGGCATCCCGGTGCGCGTGGACGCGATGCACGCCATCATGCACAACAAGTTCATCGTCGTGGACGGCCAGCATGTCGAAACTGGAAGCTACAACTACTCGAAGGCGACGGAAGAACGCAACGCCGAGAATGCACTGGTGAACTGGAACAGTCCCACGCTCGCCGCCATCTACACGGATAACTGGCGGCTGCATTGGGATCACTCGGAGCCGTATCAGGCGCGGTATTGATGAAAACCCCATCCTTCGAGCGCCGCCGCCTCGCGGCGCGCCTGTACCACCGCAACCGGAGCCGTGACCAGTTCGAGGGCGGCATTCTGGTCCGGCACGTCTACGACGACCGCGACCCGGAACGCCTGTCGTGGTGGGATGACGTGCAGTTCATCCGAGGGAAGATGCGCATCAATGTGGCGTGGCGCCATCCGCGTTCGGTCTACCAGAGCATGATCGAGGAAGCCGCGAGGGCAGGGGTGGAGCATCTCTACGAGAAGATCGAGGGGAACCTGCTCGGCGGCGACGTGAAGCTGTACAAGCAGGTCGGTCGCAGCCGCAAGAAGATTTCCGGCTACCGGATGGTGGACCGTCCCGGCTTACGGGAATGGATCGACGCGCTCCGCGCCGAGGAAGCGCGCCTGAGCCGGGAAGCCGAGTTCTCGGTGCGGACCTCTTTCGATGTGGAGCAACTCGACTGGTGCCGCCTCGTGGAGATCGTGGCGCCCATGGAGATCCGCAACGTGGCGGATCTGCGAGCCTTGGCCGATCTGGTGCGCCGCATCCTCGCCCGCGAGACGACGCTGGAGCGGGAGTTTCCGGGCTACGTCTACGGCAAGGCGCAATGGATCGCCGATGGACTGGCGGCAGGGGCGCCGCCGCTCGTCACGCACCGGGTTGCGGGGACTTGAGCCAAATTGTCGTTCATGAACCGCCCAGTCCATGAACGACAAACGAATTTGTCGATCACGGATGACCGGCTACCGCCGTGGCCCCGCATCGGCTTCCAGATCGACATTCTCAAACGTGGTCGGGATACCCAAGGCTGCGGCGGCGAGTTGCCAGTCGGCCCTGTCCTGATCGTCTGCCTCGTCCCAATACACATCGTCGGGCCATAGGCCGCAGCGGCCCCAGCCTTCGGTTTTGAGCATGTCGGCCAGCGCCCATGCGGGACGCAGCACCGGCAGGGTGTCGGGCGGGCCGCGCCGGATGCCGGGGCGGACGGACTCGAACCATTCGGGCGTCCGGGGAGTCCCGACGAATGGCTCGACCTCGAACATCCGGCTCGTGCGGTTGACGGCGATGGCGGGGCGGCGCTGGATCTGCGTCGTCCAGCCAACGCAGCGCAGGGCCTCGACGCCGACGACCACGGCGGACGGCATCGCCATCAGAACCGCCCGCTCCCAATCCGGCACCGGATCTTTCAGCAGGTTTGCATGGACATCGCTATGCCCGCCCAAGGGCTGCACCAGCCCACGCTGGCGCCACAGGTAGAGGTATTGCGAGGCCGTCTTGGAGGTCCACCGGAACCGCACCGTCAGATCCGCTCCGCGAAACAGCGCAGGCAGGCTCATGAGGCGTTCGATCGCCGACACCTGTCGGCGAGGCGGGGCAGGGGGGGCGACCGGGGTCATCTCGGGCCTGCCTCGGCGTCGTCGTCGATACCGGCGTCGATTCCGCGCATCACCTCAATGCCACGCTCAAGCGCCATGCCGGCCGTCCGGGCCATGTCGGCCACCGCAGACGAATCAAGTGGCCATGAGGCAGGAAGCCACCGCCGAAGATCGGCAAGGATCTCATCCTCGGCGTGACTCAAGGTGGTGAGTCTGGAGACGGCTTTCTCGATCCAGTCTGCCGGCGTTTCGAGAGGGTAGGTGTCCAGCCTGATCTGAATGTCATCCGGCGAGCATTCGCGAAATCCACCCTGAACATGCAGCCAGTGCAGATCGAATACATCGCGAGGCTTGAGGTACGGGCGGGCACCAAGGGCGAACACCTTGTCCGCGAATATTTCAGGGAGATCGGCTGTCGGCACGAAAGTCTGCATCCCTGCGCCGGGGCCTCGCGCAATCCTGATCGGGGCAATCACGGCGTGGACGGGTGAGATCGCTGCGCTGGCGGCTTTCCAGAACTCGATGTTGACCCGAACCGAGCCAATGATGTCCTTCCCGCTGATCGAGACGGCAAAACTATGGGGATTTCGGCGATCCTTCGCCTTGCTGACCACGAGATCCGCATCCTCCGGAATCCATGGCGTGCCACGGAGCCGGTCGCGAACGGTGGCAGCAACCAGATCGATGTTGAGTGCGGAATCAACGAGGAAATCCAGATCCTCGCTGAATCGGGGAGAGCCATGCGCCAGATGAAGGCTGCTGCCGCCTTGGAATACCAGATCGCCCGGCATCCAGCGTCTCGACGCCATCAAGGCATCCAGCGTCGCGACGTGTAACGCTTGGCGCAGGTCGAAGGCGTCCGTTGCGGAAATGCGGCGCTTTACCATTCCGGTCGTTTCCCTAAAGAACTTTAGAGAAGTATACCGGATTGAGGTTTCGTTGGCGATTCTATCGGCGGCGGTACTCGGTGCGCGCCTTGAGGCTGCCATCGGCGATTCCCGCATCGATCACTCGCCTCTCCAGCAGTCCAGCGGCCTCCAGACGCTCGCATCGGTACGATGGTCTCGCGATGGGCGCGTGCAGCACATCGAACCACTCCGACTCAGGAAGGTCGTCCAGTGCCGCGCGATCAGCGGCGGTCAGCGGCTTAATCATCAGCGCGGTCCAGACGACTCATCGTCGCCGCCGTGCGCGATCCGTGCCCCATCGGGGTGGCACTGGACGAGGAAGGCCATCATCTCGGTGGCGTCCTTGGAGAGATAGAAGCGCACCATCTTTTCGTTGAACGCCCGCGCGCTGGCGGCGGGGATGCTGATCGCATCCATGCCGTGCGCCATGAGCGCGCCGTTCATCATGAGGCGCGAGGTGCGCTTGTTGCCGTCGAAAAAGAACTGCTGCAAGGCGCCGAACAGGAAGAACGCGGTCGCCCGCTCGAACGGCTCGCACGCTTGCAGCGCGCCCACGCCATCCGCGAACACCCGGTTGAGTTCCGGCGCGCCGGGCAGCGGTGTATGGCGCCCATGCTCGCCAAGCGCGACATCCGGCGTGTAGTTCGTCTCTCGTCCTTCGCCGCGAAACACGCCCCATTCCAGCGACTCGTTCCGGGCGAGGATGCCGTTCAACTCGACGAACACCGGCTTGGACAATGCGAACTCACCCGAGCGGACCAGCTTCAACAGGCGTTTGGTGCTTTCCGCCAGATTGAGGATCTGCTCCTGATCCGACAGCCGATGACCGCCGACCGTGACGCCATCCAGCAAGGTCTGGACCTGCGGGAACGTGATCGGATTGCCTTCCAGAACACCGGCATCCCACACGAACTCGGCCAGCATCTTGTGCAACCGAAAACAGGCACGCTCCGGCGAACGCTGCGGGATCTCGGCGGGCACCGCCGAGCGGTCCCACCGGAAGCCGAGTGCATCAAAGAGGGTCGTGTCGGGGTCGGTCATAGGATTATGATGCCAGAAGCGGCGCGTCGTTTTTTGGCGGATGCGGTGGGCGGCTGCTAATCCGAGACGCCAGCGTCCACCCGCCCAAAACGGCGCGTTCGATTTGGTAAAATCGATCTGCGAATGGAATGTCCCGCCGTAAGGCGGGAGTGGAAAGAGCCAAAAGCCGCCTCGATCCTCGAATCCAAAGACTGTCCCGCGCTCGCGCGGGAGTGGAAAAACGGTTTGGGTTACAAACGCGCGATAGGTTATCCAATGTCCCGCCGCAAGGCGGGAGTCGCTCCGAAAGGCCGAGCCGCTTACTCAAACAGGATGGCCTCAATCCGCGCCAAGGCTTCATCGACGATAGGCTGCGGCGCGGTTTCCTTGAGACGCGCATTGCGTGCGCGCCAGTCCAGTGATTTCAGTTGGTGGCAATGCACGGCGCCCTGCGTGTCGGTTCCAGATCCCATCAGTGTTACCACCGTCCCGTAGGTCCGGGCAGCGGCCCCCTGCGAAATCGGGCAAATCATCGCCAGACCCGACTGGTTAAAGACCTTGCCGCTCAGAACAAGCCCGAAATGCGGGCCTTTCATCTCATGGCCAGACGATGGGTCGAAATCAAGATGAACGATGTCGCCACGGTTCGGCAGATACCTCATCGACCGAGTTCCAGTCCAACGGAGGGAATCTCATCCCAGCCCTCGACTCGCGGCAGTCCTTCCGGCATCTCGGCCATCAGGTCGGCCAGCCTGTAGCGCGGGCGGGTCGGCACCTCTACCGTCATCTTCCTCCCCATGAGATGAAGCTCTACTTGGGCGCCCTCACGCAGACCATTCTGGTCAATGAACGTCTTTGGCACCGTCATGACGAGCGAGCCACCGGCTTTGCGCAGCGTTTGAAGCATGACAACCTCCCATCGGTCAGGTGTACTATTCTAGTAGGATCATTGATCCTACTCAAGTAGGACATTATGGTGATGGAATCATCGTCGCCATGAAGCCACTCCCGGAACTCTCGCGGCAAACAGGAAACAAACAAGCATTACAACCACTTGTTATTTAAGCCCTTCCTGCCCATCTCTCCCGACCCGCCTGTCGAACGCCAGCATCTCCCGCATGACGCGCTCGGTTTCTTCCTTGTCGGTGATGGACTCGCCGCACGCAGGACAGAAGTCCGCCGTTACCGCTGGAATCACGGTCGTCTCGCCGTTGTGGGTGTAGGACAGGTCGCGCGTGTCGCGGACCAGTTCAGCCGCGCCGCAGGTCGGGCATTTCATGGGTGCAGATCCGGGCGCCGCACGCTCGATGCGCGCCTGTCCGTCCTGTAGGACGCGCAGACGTTCCGGCAAGGAGAATTCGGGATCTTCTGGCATGGCGTCCAGTCCTCCCAATAGCTCGGATCGTCCAACATCGCGACAAGCTCGCGCATAACCGACGCCTCGTCGCTGTTCGGATCGCGGGCTGCTTCGTTGAGCGCAAGACAATCACGCTTGGCCTGCGCTTCGAAAGCGCGGCGCTCGCGCAGCAAGGCGGCGGTCTGGCTTTGGCGGCGCTTCACGCCGCCTCAAAGACCCGCATTTCGATGCGGAGTCCGGCGGCTGTCGCCATATTCACCAGCGCATCGAGACTGAACAGGTTGATCTTGCCGCGCACAAGATCGGAAATGCGCGGCTGGGTCACACCGAAAAGCGCGGCAGCCTGCGTCTGACTCAGCCCGGCGCGGGTCATGTGCTCCTTCAAGGACACCATCAGATCCGACCTCAGTCGCATGTTTCCGGCTTCCTCCGGGGTGTCCTCGATGGCGTCCCATACGCTGGAAAATCGCTCATTGCCCATTGGTTTTCTCCGCAGGGTCCAGTGGGCCGAAGTCGTCGCACGCACGGCTGCCGTAAACGATGATCGCCGCCACATCATCGCTGGCCGCGATCAATCTGGCGAACCGGCGAACGGCAGCGTCCGTCGCCGGATCGAGTTGCAGTTTTTCGTTACCACCACCGCGCTTGTGGCGCGGCGCATTACTTGTTGCGGTCGAGCCAGATCAGCCTGATTACGCATTTCCACCACCAGCCTTCCGGCTGGCGCAGTTCAAAAGGTCGATGGTTCTCTAACTCAACATGATCTTTTCACTCCCGCTTTCGCGGGACAGTCAGTCGGTCACCTGATGCATTGGGCACTTGCTTTTTTCACTCCCGCGCGAACGCGGGACAGTCATCGGGCGCGAAACGAGTTCTATCCGTATTTTCCACTCCCGCTTGCGCGGGACAGTCCAGATGAGGCCGCCAAGCGGAAGGCCCGCGACAACTTTTCACCCCCGCATTTAAGCGAGGCAGTCCCAACGCACGACCAGCATAGCAAAACGCCAGCGACAAAAAGTCGCGCTTCAATCGCTTCCGGGATACAGGCGGTCCCGCGTCTATCTCAAGGCTGGAAGGTGTTGCTCGCCGCTGCCGTCCAGATCCAGCGGATCAGGCTTCTTTCCGGTTACAACCTCAAGGTACAGGTCGAGGCTTCGTGCGACACAGCGAGCCACCATGCGCGTGAAGTCGCTGTAATCGCGCTCCACACACGCCTTTTCGAGCGCGTCGAAGTATTCGAGACGGTCCTCGCGAAGAATGATGGCAACCGGATACCCATCTCTCATGAGTTCGAGATTCAGCAACAAACGGGCCGTCCGTCCGTTGCCGTCCTTGAATGGATGGATCTCAACAAATCGGGTGTGCAACTGCGCCGCCCGGTCAATCGGATGCAGCATCCGTGCATCCGATTTGTGCCACTCAAGCAGTCCCGCCATTTCCTCCCGAAGATGGAAATGGTCTGGCGGAACGAAGCCAGCGCCGGTAATCAGGACGTTTGCGGTTCTGTACGCTCCGGCAGCCGGGCTGTCGATCCTGTTCAGGACCAACTGGTGGATGGCCTTGATGTTCTGCTCGTTGATGTCCTCAACTTTCGAGACCAACTCGTCCACGAAGTGGATGGCCTCATGATGGTTGATCGCATCAAGATGCTCGCGCACGGATCTCTTTTCGATCGTGAGTCCATCTTCGAGCACGACCTTGGTTTCCCGCAACGTGAGCGTGTTGCCCTCAATCGCATTCGAGTTGTAGGTCCAGTCGAGCGCCAGCTTCTCTCGCAACGACTCAGCCGTAAGCGGCGGCAATGGGCGATGCGCGTCCAACTCAGCCTTGCGCTGATCGACGCGGCGCAGCAGTTCAGCGAGATCGAGCATGGGTTTGCATCTCAAGGCGCTACATCAGTAGCTTGGCGACCACGCCCTGCATGGACAGCAGCGCAACCGCCCTCTTGTCGAAGGACACGAAGACTTCGCCGCCCAGCCACCTACCCTCATGCGCCATGATGCCGTCTGCGAAGTCGCCTCCGGCTTCCAGCAGCGCAAGCCCGGACTCCACGGCGGGGCGATTCATGACCACATTGTCCGCGCTCAAGAGCGCCCGGATGGCTACGGCCACATCCTCTTTCGACAGCTTGGCCCCCTGTCGCAGCAGCCACACCAACTCGCACAGCGATGGCAGCGACACGGCGATCAGCTTGGCGTCCTTGAGCAACTTGCGCGCGGTGCGGCATTGCGCGGCATCGTCTTGCAGGATGGCGCGGGCCAGCACATTGGTGTCGGCGGTGATGTTCAATCGTCGGCCAGTTCGCCCGCCCAACCGGCGGCGATGATGTCGTTCATCTCGTCGATGCTGATCGGCTTTTCGAGTTTCACCTTGCCGTCCAGCGCATGGATGAAGCCGTCAATCGTGCCTCTTGGGCGCACCGCGCGCATCTTTATCTCGCCGCCCGGCAGTTTTTCAAACTCGACTCGTTCCCCCGGCTTGATGCCGAGATGCTGCAACAAGTCCCGCTTCAGCGTGACCTGCCCTTTCACTGTGACCGCAAGCGATGCCATCGCAGCCTCCTATTCGCCTCACTCACAGTAATGGGATTTTCAATTACCGTCAAGGTGTGCGCATGGATCGCGCTTTGCCAAAGAATGTCGCTTGCATCTCAAGGCGCTTCCGGCAACTCGCGGCCCACGGCAGGCGCATCCAGCCATTAAAACAGGCGGCCACAGCCTTCTGGTTCTTGGCTCGTCGGTTCTCTACCACCTTCCACCCAGACCTCCCCACGCGCCGCCAGCGCCGCGATCTCCCCTCGCCCCACGCCAGAGTACCCCTTGACACGACATGGCACTTCTGTGTAGCGTGATGGTCATAGTTCCGATTTTGGAACTCGAAGCCGGAACAAGGACCGGCAAAGGCAGGCGATCATGAGCAACTTCAACGAACTTCTGGATGCGTCGGTCGATGCGGGCCTCGCGTGGGCACGGCGTCACACCAAGCAGCCGGAACAGCCTGCCGTGGTCCTTGAGAGCGATTACATCAAGCTGTACGAGACGCTCAAGCGGATCGCCGCGCAGCGGGATGAGTGGATGACGCGGACGGGTATCTATCTGGATACGATTCGCGCTTTCAAGGGACGCACCATGGATCGCGATTCGGTCAACGACTATCTGGACAAATTGGCTGCGGATCGCGGCGTGACGCTTACCGACCCGCCAAGATAAACAGCGCGTGGTGCAGAAAAAAGGCCCATCGCACGATGGGCCTTTTCTTTTGCGTCATGCTTTGCCTGATCCGCCCCCGCCCTTCCCCCTACCCTCGATCCCTCCCGCATCATGCTGCATGAGGTCCGCCGCAGGCGTGCGCCGGCCGCCCGGCCTGGTGCCCGGCACGCCTTCCAAAGAGCCGCCCGGACGGCGCATGGCGCCCGTCACCGTGTTGGTCATGGTGTGGGCCACGCCGCCCACCTGCCCCTTGATGCGCGAGTCCTCCGTCTCGTCGCCAAGCGACGGCTGGCCCTGACCGATGTACCGCGTCACCGCCTCCGTCAGCCGGTTCGGCAGCGAAAACATGATGTGGGCAATCACCAACATCAGCCCGCCCACCAGCACCACCATCGAGATCCCCGAGATGACCCCTGAAAATTGCCCCGCCTCGGCACCGGCATAGAAGGTCGAAAACGCATAGGAGATCATCCTGCCGGCACCGGTCATCAGAATGACCGCAATGGCAAAACCCACCACCATCATCGGCGGACGAATGAAGATCGTCATCAGCAACAGATAGCTAGACCGCGCCGGCCCAAACATCCCATGCTCGGCACTCGGAATCGCCTGCGAGATCGCCACAAACGGCGCCGCCGCAAGCGAGGCCAACAACAGAATCACCATCGAGACAAGGCCGATCGCCCACATGGCGAAGGGGATGGCCGGCAGGTAGTAGGCCAGCGTCCAATTCTATTGTGCTTATGCGAATTGCCAGATCCCAAGCAGACCTCGAGACAAAGGTCTGTGTGTCATGAGTGAGCGCAGAAGCCAAAAAATGCTGGTAATCGTTCGAATTAAAATCTGGCTGGTGTGACGTAAAACATGATTGTTTGGCGTCTTGAGAGTGGTCACCAAGGGCCTCAATCAGTCTCCAGGATTAGCCTCACGCCGATACTGCCTGAAATCCAAAAATTGCCAATCACGCCAAACGACAAATCAAGGACTTAAGCCAATAAGCAGTAGTTAGGTTGCACTCATGAGCGGCGCGGCGGCCCCAAAAGTCTGTTTACAGCAGCCTGTTAGGTTGCAGATATTAGATCAAATCGTGTTATAACTTTCTCAAATCGAACACTAATATTGGATCTCGGTCTTGCAAGAATAGCCGGTCCGAATTTGATGCACTCAGCGATCGACTCGTCAAATTTAGTCGGACATCGCCCACCGAATCACCCCGCACATCTAAGACCTTGCCTGCAATATCTGGTGACGCTCTCGCGTGACTTGACCCGGACTGGAAATTGAGATCGTGTAAAGACCCATTGATTTCCTGCCCAGTATGACCCTGCGAAGAAATTCCAATAAGCAACGCGATTGACGATGAGATTGAGCGGTGGACGGCACGGCGCAAGTCAGCGTTGATACTGGAGATCATCCATAGCGAGACTACGGTGGCCGAGGCGGGCCGGCAGTTTTATCTGCCGCCGCCACCGCACAGATCATCACCCTGTTCGCCCTATCGAGCCTGTGGATGATGCGACGAAGCCTGCTGGCTGCTGCAGGGGAGCTGCGCCTGTGAAGCGGTGAAGCGCCCCTGATATGGCCAGGAGCGGGCGATTTCCCGTCGATTCCGCGGCAAGGATCGCGCGATCGGGTTGTTTTCTTGCCGTCTGCGCCGCAGCGCACCGTTGCCACCGCGTCAGACCCTTTGGTTCAGATATTCCCTAAGGCGGATGAATTACCGGCCTAACCTGGGCAGAAGTCGATGGATCATTTTTGGTCTGAAGAACCATCTTTTCTTCCTTCATTCTGAATTAACAGCAGTAGCTCCATTAGCGTAAGTTTGCTCGTTGCGCATTCGTATAAAAGCTGCTCGATAAACGGCTGTACGCGAAGACCGCGTCCGTCTCGATCCGTGTTCAGCTTAATGTATTCATCGATAATTCGATGTTTTCGATTGTTCAGAGATAGCGAAATTGTATATTTTATGTTCATATCATTGATTCCCCGCGGTATTGATGCCTGTTCAGCATAACGCCATTTCTTGATTATTTCGAGGTCAATCCCAGTGAGCGGTAGAATTGGGAGAAGAATAGGAGTCTAACAGGCTGTTGAAAAACTCCCCTCGATCGGGATCATGGTCATCATCGAAGGGACGGGAGAAGAAGCGCATGCGAGGCGACGACATCCGACAGGAAAGGCTGTTCAGCTACCTGTCCCCGGAAGCGCGGGTACCGAAGCGCCATCCACTGCGGGCGATCCGGGCGATGGTGGACCAGGCGCTGGCCGCGATGCACGAGGAGTTCGATGCGATCTACTCGCACACCGGACGCCCCTCGATCCCGCCGGAGCAACTGCTGCGGGCGGTCCTGCTCCAGATCCTCTACACCGTGCGCAGCGAGCGCCTGCTCGCGGAGCAGATCGACTATAACCTGCTGTTCCGCTGGTTCGTGGGCCTGTCGATGGACGATCCGGTCTGGGATCACTCGGCTTTCACCAAAAACCGCGACCGCTTGCTCGAGGCAGACATCGCCCGCAAGTTCTTTGCCCGCATTCTCGACCAGGCGCGGGTGGCGAACCTTTTGTCGGACGAGCACTTCAGTGTGGACGGCACCCTGATTGAGGCGTGGGCGTCGATGAAGCGTTTCCGGCCCAGGGACGGCAGCGGCAAGCCGCCGGGGCCGGGGCGCAACGGCGAGCGGGACTTCCGCGGCGAGAAGCGCAAGAACGACACCCACGCCTCGACCACCGACCCGGATGCACGGCTCTATCGCAAGGCCGAGGGGCAGTCTTCGCGGCTGAGCGACATGAGCCATGCGCTGATGGAGAACCGCAACGCGCTGATCGTCGATCACCAGACCACCCATTCGACTGGCACGGCCGAGCGCGCGGCGGCGATCGAGATGGTGGGACGCCTGGCGGGCACGCATCCAGTGACGGTAGGGGCGGACAAGAGCTACGACACACGGGAGTGCGTGGAGGCCTTGCGCTGCGCGGCGGCCACGCCGCACGTGGCGCAGCACGACAGGAACCGCCGCTCGGCGATCGACGGGCGCACGACCCGGCATGCGGGTTACGCAGTGAGCCAACGGATCCGCAAACGCATCGAGGAGGCCTTCGGCTGGGGCAAGGTGATCGGCCCGCTGCGCAAGGTGAAGCTGCGGGGAATCGCGAAGGTCGATCATCTCTGCACGCTCACCTATGCCGCCTACAACCTGGTGCGCATGAGGAGTCTGCTGCCGACGCCGGGCATGGCGTGAGATCACGGCAGAGGTGCGCCCGGAATCCGCAAATGAGCGGAATCCGGGCGCGGAACAGGCGGAAAGCGGTGCCAGAAGGCGCCCTCTCCGGTCGACAAGGCAGAAGCACGAGCGATTTTCGACATTCCAGTTCATCGCGATGATGAAATTCGGATGATTTTCAACGGCCCGCTAAGCCCGAGCTGGTTTAATCAGAACATTACGCTGCATCCTGAAATAGCCGCATGTGCTAGGCATGCGACAACGAGCACGAGCCTGCTCCGCGCACGCACGATAATCGAGATCTGGCGCCGGGAATGCAATGAGGAAAGATCAAAAATGCGCTCGGTGAAATGAACCCGGCCGCCATTGTCCAGCACCTCGCGAAATCAGATACTGTTATTCCGAATTTCGCATCAGGCCTATCCAGAATCCGAAGGGGAGACTGGATGTTTCACCTCGACAGAATCGGTGCCCACGATAGGTTCAGTACCTCGAAGCGCTGCGCTGATATGGCTGGCGGATCGCTCGGCAAGCTGTGCATGGCGAGACTCGGACCAATGAACATATCGCTGCGCAGTGCTCATAAGTTTGTGCCCCATCGCGGTCATTATCTCGGAGGCTTGTGCTCCTTGCATTGCCATGCTTGATGCCAGCGAATGACGTAAGCCATGCAGGCCAATTCCCTCCGGCAAGCCAGCCTCGGCCCGTACAGCGCGCCACGGCTTGGATAGGCTCATCGGGTTGGTTCCAGTTGCGGGTTGAAACACCAGATCATCAGGGGCGCCCTCTGGTTGTCGGATGATGATTGCTTGCGCTTCTATGGGTAGTCCGATGATGCGAGGCTTGCCAGTCTTTCGGCCGGTCTTGTGCTCGGATGGCGGGATCACGACCCGGCAAGCCTTCAAATCCACCTGGCCCCAGCGTAGCCCGGTAATCTCGCCGCGCCGCGCGCCAGTTAGGGCAATGACTCGGATGGAGTCCGCTGCAGGGCGGCGGATGCGATGCTCGGCTTCCATGCGTTCCAGTGTGCGGAACATCGCATGATATTGGCCTGCGCACTCAAGGATCACGTCCCGAGTGCCTGACGCAGAAACCTTTACCCCAGCAGCAGGATTTACCTCCAGGATCCCTTCCTCAATGGCCCACGCTAGCATGGCGCGTAGTAGCAGAATGGCTTTCGCAGCAGTACCCTCGCCACCTTTCACAACGGCCAGACCCCGCGGCCCGGTCTTAACCGTGGCAGCTGTCTTTCCATCTCTGATCTTTGCATAGGCTAGGCGCACATCTTCGCGGGTCAGCTTGTCGGCCCGATGCTTCCCCAGCAGCGGCAGAATATGGCGAGTCATCCGCCCCCGGTCTACTGACTGGGTGCTGGGAGCCTTCTCCGCGAAGCGGCCCGACGCCTGATAGAGCGTGGCCATCTGCTCCACCGTAAGCGCCTCGCGTGCGGCTTTGCGCTCGGCCAATGGGTCAGCGCCAGTGCTGATGGCGTGCAGCATGTTTCGCGCCTTCTCCCGCGCCTGATCTGGCGTCAACGGTCCATGCTTGCCGATGGTGGCCATGCGTTGGCGACCATCGGAAGTGCGAAATCTCAGGACGTATGACTTGCCGCCAGCCGTGAAAACTCGCAAACCAAAGCCAATCAACGAATCGTCCCAGAGGATTTGTGTCTTTCCAGTCGGTTTTGTGGCATCGACTAGGCGCTTTGTGATTTTTGGCATGTCTTTGCATCCTGTCCATGGGCCGTATTGCGGTCAATCTGTGAATTGACTTCTTGAGTCCGCCAGAGTCAGTCCCAAAAAGTCATCAATAAGTCAGCACGAGGGAGTAATTCGCGGGAATTCGAGGAAAGATTACCACCTTGAAAGCAAATTATAATCTATTGATTATGGAAAATAAAGTAACGCTCAGGAATCTCCGGGCAGAAGCAGAAAGCATCCGGGCTCTGGATTGTGATTCCAGCGGTCGTGGGTTCGAGCCCCATCGTCCACCCCACCTTCTCCTTCAAGCTTCTGCGGCTTCGTGGCGAAGTCGCCGCACGAGTCGCGGCAGGTAGGCGCCGAGAAATACCCCGCGGGCAATCACGAAGCCCACGAACGCCAGCCACAAGCCATCGTTGCCCCATCGATCCACCGTCACCCAGCTCGTGCCCAGAAAGGTCAGCAGGGCCATCAGTGTCGCATCCCGCATGGGCCGGCTCGCGCTGGTGCCGACAAAGATGCCGTCGAGCTGAAAGGCCGGAAAGGAGCACACGACGTAGAGCGCGGCCCACGGCAGATGGGCGAGCGCGACCTCCTGCACCACCGCGACGGTGGTCAGTCCCTGCACGAACCAGGGTCCGAGCCCCGCGACGGTGAGCGCCAACAGGGCGGCCGTGGCCCCGGCCAGTAGCGTCGAGCGCCAAATCGTCACGCGAATCCGGTCCGCAAGCCCCGCGCCGGCGGCATGGCCAACCTCGGCTTCCAGTACATAGGCGAAACCGTCCATAAAGAAGGCCGACAGGGTCGTGAACTGCAGCAGGATGTGGTTGGCGGCCAGCGTGCCGTCGCCGAAATGCGCGCCCTGATTGGTGAACCAGGCGAAGCCCGCCAGCAGCGCAAGGGTGCGCCAGAGGATGTCCACGTTGGTGCTGACCATGCGGCGCCAGTGCCGTCGCACGAAGATCTCCGGCCAGGACCACATCGCAACACCGTCAGCCGGATGCGGGCGCATGAGTCGCAGCACCACGGACAAGCCCACCGCGAATGCTGTCCATTCGGCCACAACGGTTCCCAGCGCGACCCCGCGCACCCCCCACCCGAGACCCAGGACGAACCACAGGTCGAGGATCAGATTCAGGCTGTTCAGGAGGATCTGCAACCCCAGCAGCGCCCGCATGCGCCCGAGACCGATCAGCGTCCCGAGCAGGACATACAGACCCAGCGTCGCGGGCGCGCTCCAGATGCGGGCGTGAAAATACGCCGCGACGTCCTGCTCCACCGCGGGCGTGGCGCCGAAAACGCCGAGGGCGAAGACGCGTAGCGGCCATTGCAGCAGGATCAGCAGGACGCCGATGGCGCTGGCGGTGATCAGCGCGCGGGCAAAGACGGCGCGCACGGCGGGCCGGTCGCCCGCGCCATGGGCTTGCGCCACGAACCCGGTGGTGCCCATGCGCAGGAAGGCGAACCCCCAGGACAGGAAGCTGAAGATCAGCGTTCCGAGGGCGATGGCACCCATCGCGGCGGCATCGCCCGTATGTCCGATCACCGCCGTGTCGGCCAGTCCCAGCAGCGGCGCCGCGGCGTTGGCGAGAATGACCGGCGCGGCGAGCCGGATCAGGGCGCCGTAGCCGGGTGTGTCACTCACATGCGCGGCCCCAGAGCGGGTCGTGCGACGTTCTTCGGAGCGGGATCACAGCCACAGCATGCAGCCGGTCTCGAAGGGATGGGCCAGGGCGGGATGGAAGGGAAACAACCGGATCTCATAGGCGTAAAGCCCGGCCTCGGTCATGGGTTCCTGCAACGCAAAAATGGTCGCGCTGCCCTCGGTGCCGACTGGCTGGAGGGCGTAGCAGGTGTGCCGGTTGAAGTGCCCGAGGGCGTCTTCCTCGCCCAGCACGCATTCCAGCCGGACATGCTCCGGCGTCAGCCCGTTGAGTTCAACGCGCACCCGCAGATCGAGCGCCGTGTCCACGTCGATGCGCGCCGGTGGCTCATCGAGCCGGCTCATGCGCACTCCGCGCCACGCCTGGCGGACGTCCTCTTTCCACTGGGTCAGTTCCCGCGCCAGCATGCCGCCGTTGGCCCTCAGTTGCTGGCCGTGCTGGATCGCCGGGAGATAGTACTGGCGAATGTAATCCTCCAGCATGCGCTCTGCGCTGTGCCGCGGCAGGATGGTCTGCATGGCCGCCTTCGAGCGGCCGACCCAGCCCGGCGAATAGCCCTGGCTGTTGCGCGCAAAGTAGAGCGGGATGACCTCGTGCTCCAGCACGTCGAGCAATTCCTCGGCCTCCAGGCGATCGCGCGTGTCCGCGTCGAGTCCGGTCTGGGGGATCAGTCCCCAGCCATTGGTGCCGTCGAAGGTCTCCCCCCACCACCCGTCCAGGATGCTGACGTTGAGCGCGCCGTTGAGTCCGGCCTTCTGGCCCGAGGTGCCGCAGGCTTCCATGGGATACTCGGGCGTGTTCAGCCAGACATCTACGCCCGAGACGAGCTTGCGACCGAGGGCGAGATCGTAGTTCTCGATGAAGAACAGCTTGTCCTCGAACTCGGGCTGTTCGGCGTAGTCGCCGATGATGCGGATCAGGTCCTGCCCGGGGCGGTCCTGCGGATGCGCTTTCCCGGCAAACAGAAAGACGATGGGTCGATCGGCCTGATCCAGGATGCGGCTCAATCGCACCGGATCGCGGAACAGCAGCGTGGCCCGCTTGTAGGTGGCGAAACGGCGCGCGAATCCGATGACCAGGGGCGGATTGCCGTTGGGCGACAGGTGGGCGAGCATGCGCTGGATGTGCGCCTCGCCCACGTGGTTGCGACGGTACTGCCGACACAGCGCCTCGCGGACATGATCCAGCAGGCCGACCTTGATGTTCTGGCGCAGGCTCCAGAAGGCCTGATCGGGGATGGATTGGACGTAATCCTGCCAGAACCGCTTGTCGGTCATGTACTCGCGCCAGCCGCGCGAGCGCGAGTCGAAGAACATGACCCATTCGCTGGCGAGGAAGGTCATCACGTGCACGCCGTTGGTGACGTAGCCGATCGGGTTTTCCTCGGGCGGAATCTGCGGCCAGTGGTAGGCCTCCATGCGCGAGGCCACCTCGCCGTGGATGCGGCTCACGCCGTTCTGGAAGCGTGATCCGCGCATGCCCAGCGCCGTCATGTTGAACCCCGATTCGTCGCCGGGCGAGCGGCCCAGGGCGAGCAGATCCTCCATGTCGATGGCGAGCGCGTGGGCCAGATCGCCGAGATACGGCTCGATCAGGGCCCGGTCGAATACGTCGTGCCCCGCCGGCACGGGGGTATGGGTCGTGAACAGCGTGGCGCCCGCGACCTGCTCCAGCGCGGCAGCGAACGGCAGGCCCTCGGCGACCCGTTCGCGGCAGCGCTCCAGCACCAGAAAGGCCGCATGGCCTTCGTTGATGTGCCAGACGGTGGGCGCAACGCCAAGCGCGCGCAGGGCGCGCACGCCGCCGATGCCGAGCACGATCTCCTGACTCAGACGGGTGGTGCGGTCGCCACCGTAGAGCTGGTAGGTGATGGCCCGGTCTTCGGGGCGGTTCTCGGCGACGTCGGTGTCCAGCAGATAGAGCTTGAGATGCCCGACCATGGCCTGCCAGACGCGCGCCCGGACCACGCGGCCGGGGAAGGCGATCTCGATCTCGACCGGCCGGCCGTCCGCACCGAGCGCCGGGGTGATGGGCAGGTCCTCGAGGCGGTGGGGATGAAACTCCGCCCGTTGCTCGGCGTGTTCGTCGATGATCTGGGTGAAATAACCCTGGTGGTACATCAGTCCCACCGCGACGAAGGGCAGCCCCAGGTCGCTTGCCGCCTTGCAGTAATCGCCGGCCAGAATGCCGAGGCCGCCCGAATAGATCGGCAGGCTTTCGTGCAGGCCGTATTCGGCGCAGAAATAGGCGATGACGTCCTTGGCGGGGTCGAGCCGGCGCGCCAGCTTGGGATGCAGGCGGCGGGTCTGATCCTGATAGTGGCGCGAGACGTTCAGGGCGTACTCGTATTCCTCCATGAAATTGATGTCGTCCAGCAATTCGTGCAGGCGCCTTTGCGAGATCCGCCGCAGGAAAACCTTGGGGTTGTGCCCGCAGCCGTCCCACAGGGCCGGATCCATGTGGCGGAAGACCCGCCGCACGCGCCGGTCCCAGGCATAGAGCAGGTTGTTGGCCAGCACGTTGAGATCGCGCAGCCGTTCGGGCAGGCGGGCCTGGACTTCGATCGAAAAGCGTTTCGGGGACATGCAGCTTCCTCGGCAAACGAAATCTTGATGGACAGGGCCTGTCCGGGTGATCGCGGGTCAGCGCGACGCCGGCCGTTTGCATCCGGGTCGCGGTAGCCACGATCGGCCGGCGCGAGCGTCGCGAGCATACGGATTTATTGTGACCCCTGTCGTCCGGCCCGGCGGCGGCCTCAGCTTCCTTTCGGATAATCGGCAATGTCGGGGCCTTTCTGGAAGGGCACCATGGCGCGGCGCAACAGGGCGCGCGGCACGAGGCGCAATCCCGCCACCGCGAGGCGGTTGGTCCAGCCGGGAATGGCCACGACGCGGCGGGCCCGGATGAGCGCATAGGCCTGTCGCGCCGTGGTAGGCGCATCGGCCATGAGCGGACGGAAGCGGCCGCCGATGTAGGCTGCCTGGTTGTGTGCGGTTTCCTGAAACCGTGTCTCGACCACGTTGGGGCACACGGCCGTGACCGCGACGCCGGAGCCGCGCAGTTCCGCGGCGATGGCCTCGGAGAAGGACAGCAGATAGGCCTTGGAGGCGAAATAGATCGCCATGTAGGGGCCCGGCGTGTAGCCGGCCATGGAGGCCATGTTCACGACCTGGCCGCGCCGCCGGCCCAGCATGCTGGGCAGGAACAGCTTGGTGAGCTGGGTCGGGGTGAGCATGTTGAGCTGCATCTGCCGGGTCTCGGCGTCGAAATCGATGTCGGAGAAGCGGCCATAGGTGCCGAAACCGGCGTTGTTGACCAGCGTCTCGACCGCATGGCCGCGCCGCTGGACCTCCGCGAACAGCTCGCGGGCCGCCTCGGGACGGGCCAGATCCATGGCGATCGTGTCGACGGCGATGCCGTGCGCCGCGCGCAATTCCGCGGCGACGGCCGCGAGGCGCTCGCCGCTGCGGGCCACCAGAATCAGGTCATGCCGGTCGGCTGCGAAGCAGCGCGCCAGCTCATAACCGAGGCCGTAGGAAGCGCCGGTGATCAGTACGGCTGCCGCCAGAGGCGCTTGCTGCGCCGGGATTCCGTCCATGGTTTTCTCCTGCATGAGGCGCGCCTGCAATGCCGCGCCGATCCATTATCATGATCGTTTTGACTGCGGTGAACCATCGATGGGGTGGCAGGACAAGCTGTTCGGCGGGCTCGGTCATCTGCCGTTTCTGGCGGCCAGCCCGATGGCCGAAGCCGCCGCGCTGGCGCGCGCCGATCATCATCGCCACGGCCGGCAGCCGCGGGTGTTGGATGATCCCTACGCGCTCACTCTCGTCAATCCGGCCTATCGTTTGCTGGTGCGTCCGCGTCTCGGCGCGCTGGCCGGCCGGTTGACGGGTTTTCATCGCACCTTTCTCGCCGGCGCCGCGACGACCTTGGTGCGCAGCCGTTACACCGAGGAGGCGCTCGCGGCCGCCGCCGCGGCGCAGGGACTCGATCAGTACGTGATTCTGGGCGCGGGGCTGGACAGCTTCGCCTGGCGCCGGCCACCGGCGCTCGACGCCGTGCATCTGTTCGAGGTCGACCGCCCGGCGGTCCTGGCCGACAAGGCCGCCCGGGCGCATCGCGCCGGCTTGCCGACGCCGCATCGCCGCACGCCGGTGCCGCTGGATCTCTCGACGCCCGAGCACTTGCCCGATGCGCTGCACGCCGCCGGTTTCGATGCCGACCGGCCGGCGTTTTTTGCATGGCTCGGGGTGGCCTACTATCTGGCGCCGGAAGCGTGCTGCCGCCTGATCGCGGCGGTGGGGCAGTGCGCCGCGCCGGGCAGCCATTTCACGCTGGATGTCCTCGGCGCCGGCGCGTTCGCAGAGCCCCGGCTTCCGGGACTGCTGGCGCGGACCCGGCTCATGGCGCATCTGTTCGGCGAGTCGCTGCCCGGCGGCCTGCTGCTGGAACAATTGGCACCACAACTGGCGCAGGGCGGGTTCGTCATGACCGAGTCGCTGGGGCCCGAGGCGCTGGCGGCGCGCTATCTCGCCGGGCGTGAGGACCTGCGCGAGGTGTTGCCGCATCTGCATCTCGTGCACGCCACGAGGTCCGTCCCCTGAGCCGTCGCCCCTTCATGCCGCGCGCCGACCTCGCTCCGCCGGCGGATCTGGAGGTCTGCCGCAGCGCGGATCAACCCGCCCTGCGCCGACGTTGGTCGGCGCTGCAGGAAATGCAACGCCGCGGCGCGGCGAGCGCCGCGGCGATGGACGCGTTCACAGACGCCATCGAGGCCAGCCGCGCGGCTTGCGAGGCACGGCGGGCGCGGCTGCCGGCCCTGCATTACCCGCCCGAGCTGCCCGTCAGTGGCGCCCGCGAGGAATTGGTCGCCGCCATCGCCGACCATCCCGTAGTGGTGATCTGCGGCGCGACCGGCTCGGGCAAGACCACGCAAATCCCCAAGCTGTGCCTGGAAGCCGGGCGCGGCATTCGCGGGCTCATCGGCCACACCCAGCCACGCCGCCTGGCCGCGCGCACCGTGGCGGCGCGGCTGGCCCAGGAACTGGGCGCGCCGCTGGGTGAAGTGGCAGGCTACCAGGTCCGGTTTGCCGAACAGCTCGGTCCCGACCCCTTCATCAAGGTCATGACCGACGGCATCCTGCTGGCCGAGCTGGCGCGCGACCGCATGCTCTGGGCCTACGACACCCTGATCATCGACGAGGCGCACGAGCGCAGCCTGAACATCGATTTTCTCCTGGGTTATCTCAAGCAACTGCTGCCGCGCAGACCGGATCTGAAGATCATCATCACCTCGGCCACCATCGATCCGGAGCGCTTTGCGCGGCACTTCGACGGCGCGCCGGTGTTCAGCGTGGCGGGGCGGACCTACCCCGTGGAGCTGCGCTACCGGCCGCTCGACGCCGACCCCAAGGCGCTGCGCGATCCGACGGACGGTGTGCTGGCGGCGGTGGCCGAGCTGGACCGGGGCGGTCGCGAGGACATTTTGGTCTTCCTGCCGGGCGAGCGCGACATCCGCGAGGTCGGCGACGCGCTGCGCCGGCAGAACCTGCCCGGCACCGAGATCCTGCCGCTCTATGCCCGGCTGGCCGCGCGACACCAGGATCTGGTGTTCCAGTCGCACCGGCAGCGGCGCATCGTGCTCGCCACCAACGTGGCCGAGACCTCGCTCACCGTGCCCGGCATCCGCCACGTCATCGATACGGGCCTCGCGCGCATCAGCCGCTACAGCCACCGCACCAAGGTCGGCCGGCTGCCCATTGAGCCCGTCTCCCAGGCCAGCGCCGACCAGCGCGCCGGCCGGTGCGGGCGCACTGCGCCGGGCGTCTGCATCCGGCTCTACGGCGAGGCGGACTATCTGGCGCGGCCGCGCTTCACCGACCCCGAAATCCTGCGCACCAACCTCGCCGGCGTGGTGCTGCAGATGAAGGCGCTGCGGCTGGGCGAGATCGAAGACTTTCCCTTCCCCGATCCGCCCGATGCGCGCTATGTGAAGGACGCGGTGCAACTGCTGCGCGAGCTGGGCGCGCTCGACGCCGCGGGCCAACTCACCCGCCGCGGCCGGGATCTGGCGCGGCTGCCCGTGGATCCGGTGATCGGGCGCATGGTGCTTGCCGGCGCCGAACATCATTGTCTGCATGAGGTGCTCATCATCGCCAGCGCGCTGGCCGTCGGCGACCCGCGCGAGCGACCGCCCGAACAGGCGGCGCTCGCCGACAGCAAACAGGCCGTATTTCGGCACCCGCGCTCGGATTTCCTGAGTTACCTGCGGCTGTGGGAGGCCTGGCGCGCGGCCGGCGGTTCGGGCGCGGCGCGGCGGCAGTTCTGTGACGCGCACATGGTCTCGGCGCTGCGCCTGCGCGAGTGGTCCGACGTGCACCGCGAACTGCTGCAACTGGCGCACGAGCAGTCCCTGCGGGTGAATCAGGAACCAGCCACCGAGGCCGCCATTCATCAGGCGCTGCTCAGCGGCCTGTTGGGTCGCATCGGGCGCAAGCGCGAGGAGGGCGATTATCAGGGCGCGCGCGGCGTGCGCTTCCATCTGCATCCCGGCTCCGGACTGGCGAAGAAGCGCCCGGAGTGGGTGATGGCCGCCGAGCTGGTGCAGACCACCCGGCTCTACGCGCGCACCGTGGCGGCGATCGAGCCGGCCTGGGTCGAGGCTGCCGCCGGGGATCTGCTCAAGCGCAGCTATCTGGAGCCGCATTGGCAGGCGCGGGCCGGGCGGGTGGGCGCCTACATGCAGACCAGCCTGCACGGGCTGATCCTGAGTGCCCGGCGCCCGGTCGATTACGGGCCCATCGATCCTGTGCTCGCGCGGGAGCTTCTGATCCGCGAGGGTCTGGTCGCCGGCGAATGCCGCACCCGCGGGGGCTTTCTGGCGCACAACCGCGCCCTGTGGGCCGAACTGACCGAGGAAGAAGCCAAGCTCCGTCAGCCCGGCGCCCTGCTGGATGAGAACGCACCTTTCGACTTCTACGCGCAGCGCATCCCGGCGGACGTCCACGACATGGCGCGTTTCGAGCGATGGCGCCAGGAGGTCGAGCGCGACGCGCCGCGATTCCTGTTCATGCGCCGCGAGGATCTGGTGCGCGCCGACTCGGCCTGGGCGGACAGCCGCGCCTATCCCGACCAGATGACGGTCGCGAGCATGCCGCTGCGCCTGCGTTATCGCTTCGAGCCCGGCGATCCCGAGGACGGGGTCACGGTCCAGATCCCTCAGCCGGCTCTGGCGCCGCTGCGCGCCGAAGTGTTCGAGCGTCTGGTGCCGGGCATGCTCGCGGACAAGGTGGAGGCGCTGATCCGCGCCCTGCCCAAGGCGCTGCGCCGCCATTTCATTCCGGCGCCGCATTTCGCGCAGGCCGCAACCGAAGCGTTGCTGGAAGCGCCCGAGGCACCTTTGCGCGACGCGCTGTCAGAGGCCCTGGCGCGCATGACCGGCGTCGTGGTGCCGCCCGAAGACTGGCGCGAGCAGGCGCTGCCCGACAATCTGCGCATGCGCTTCGAGGTCCTGGCGCCGGATGGGCGCATCGTCGCGGCCGGGCGCGATCTGGCCGCGCTGCAGGCCGCCCATCGCGGCGACGGACGGATCGCGGCGCCGGCAGAGGCGGTTCCCGCGATGGGGGACGGCGCGGCGCGCTGGAATCGGGAGCGCGTGACCGCGTGGGATTTCGGGCCGCTGCCCGAAGGACCCGTGGAGATCGTGCGGGCGGGCCTGCGCGTGCCGGCGTGGCCGGCGCTCGCGACGGAAGAGGGCGCCGTGGCGCTGCGGCTGTTCGATCGGCCCGAGGCCGCCCGGGCCGCACATCGCGCCGGTGTGCTGGCCTTGGCGCGTCTGCAGTTGGGCGCCTCCCTGCGCCTGCTGGAAAAGCAGTTGCCGCTCACGCGCGAGCTGGGCTTGTCGTACGCGCCGCTGGGCCGCTGGGAGGCGCTGCGGGCCGATGTGGTCGAGGCGGTGCTCAAGCGATTATTTCTGGCCGAGCCCTTGCCGCGCGATGCCGAGGCCTTCGCCGCACGGCTCGAGGCGGGCCGGCGCCAGCTCATGAGCACCGCCGGAGAGGTCACGCAGGCCGTGCACGCGGCGCTCACCGAGTACAAGCAGCTTCGGCCCCTGTTGCAGGTGGACGCCGCCGAACCCCGGCGCAGCGTCCAGGCCGACATCCGGGCGCAAGCCGAGTGGTTGATGGCGCCGGGGTTTGCGGCGCGCATCGAGGATCCTTGGCTCGGCCGGCTGGCGGTCTACCTCAAGGGCGCGCGGCTGCGGCTGGACAAGCTGTCCGGGCGGGCGGCGCGCGACGCCCAGTGGCAGGCGGCCGTAGCGCACTGGTTGCGGCGTCTGGCGGATTTGCCGGCCACCGACGACTCCGAGTGCCGGTCCCGGCGGGACACGCTGCGCTGGATGATCGAGGAATATCGTCTGTCGCTGTTCGCGCAGGAACTCGGGGTTTTGGGCCGTGTCTCGGAGCGCCGCCTGACGGAGGTGTTCGAAGGCTGTCGCTGAGTGGAAACAGTTGCTTGCGCCGTGTGCCATGTTCCAATCAGTACGCGCCCCAGGAGGGGTGTTCGGTTGGAGTAACAGCCATGAAACGGTTGATGCTGGCGGGATTGATTGGTTTGTTGGGATCGACGAGCGCGCTGGCAGACAATGACCGGCGCGAGGCCATCGTCGCCGGCGCGCTCGGTGGCGCGGCAGGCGCCGTGATCGGGCAGCAGGTCGGCGGTGCCACGGGCGCGGCCATCGGCGGCGCGCTGGGTGGTGCCCTCGGCGCGGGTCTGGCGGTGGACGATCATGACCACGATCGCCCCGCCTATTACGGCGGCCACGCGGCGCCGGTGGCCTACTATCCGGCCCGGCCCGCCGCTTATTATCCGGCGCGCCCGGTGGCCTACTATCCCGCGCGGCCGGTCGCGTATTACCCGGCCCGCCCGGTGGTGATCAACCGGCCAGTGGTGGTTCCCCGCGGGCATTATCATCCGGTGGCGCGACATGTGGCGCGCGAGGCTGCATGGCATCATCGCCGCCATCATGACCGCCATGGTCACTGATGATCGGCCCCGGCAGGGCGTCCGCATGCGGAGCGGCTGGTCGCGAGCCAGCCGCTTCGCGCAGAACACGAAGGGGGGCAGCAACATGAAACGCAATATCGGATTGATCGGGGTGACGGCGTTGGTTTTGATGTACGGCGCGCCCGCGCTGGCCCAGAGCGCCACGACCGAGGCCGCCATCGGCGGCGCGCTCGGCGGCGCCACGGGCGCGGTCATCGGCCAGCAGGTCGGCGGCCGCGAGGGCGCCATCCTGGGTGGCGCGGTCGGCGCGGCTGCTGGCACCGCGATTGCCGTCGACGAGGATCGGGATGGCCATCACCACCATTCGGTGGGTGGCTCGGCGCCAGCCGTCATCGTCGCCCCGCCCGCACGCGGGGGCTTCTGCCCGCCGGGACAGGCGAAGAAAGGCAACTGCTAAACGCATGCGCCGCCTCCGTGGCGGCGCACCTCTCGCCGCTGATGAGGGAGCCAAGGCCAAAGAGGCCGGCGGCTACCTCTGCGGGTCGCTGACGGCTACCGCCAATCCAGTTCGTCTAGTTCGTACTTGGGGTGCTCATAGTTGAGCTTGTACAGTGGCCGTTGGAATCTCCGGCAGTATTCACGAGCGGTTTTGATGTCGCGAATGTTTTTGGTGGCGGGTCCCAGGACGATGCCGACCAGGCATTGATCGAGCGGTAGGCTGACTTCCCCGCTATCCGCGGAATAAAGCAGCCACCGGTATTCCGACTCGTCTCTCCAGTCGATGCTCTTCATGAAAAGCGTCGAGCGAATCATCTCGTTTTCGTTGACCAGATCGAAAACGTTCACAGTGTCCCAATCGATGTCCGGATCGGAAGAAAGCGATGCGCCCCCACTTCCCTGGGAGAGCCAGGGATAATAGGCGACCTCTCCCTCAAGAAGATATCTGGGGTGTTCCGCCTTTTTTTTCCAAAGCCGTCTGAACCTTGTTTCTGTCCAGAACGAGACACAGACCTTCGCCTTTTCCTCCGTACTGGGCCCACATCCGCGGCCGGCCGTAAGCCGATGACTCGACCGGGCAAAAGGTGTGTTCGCCCGCGATTCGGGCGCAGGTGCAAAGAATGCGGCAATTTTTCTGAAAGCGTTTTTGGGCCGCAGTGGTTTTCAAGTGGCGCTCGAGAAGCTCGAGAGTTGAGCTCCCGTCTTCAACAGAAGAGTCGATGTCTATCCAGCCAAACGTATATTCTCGCGGATCGCACAGATGCTCGACACGGCCGAGCCGAAGCGCATTGCTCGCCAATATTTTTCTGCCGGATTCAAAGCCTGTGTAGTGGGCGACACACCCCTCGTCGTCGATCTCGCGTGGGTACCATTCGGTCATCGGCAAGGCATTCCCCGGACTGACAAGGGGACGCGAATCGACGCAACGATCGCTTACAGGATGGCGGACGGGTTACGGCGTGATGCAGCCTAAAGGGCAGCTTTGCCGTAGCGGCGGACCACGTAGTCGTCGACGATGCGCGCGAAGTCCACGGCGATGGTCTCGCCCTTGAGCGTGACGGTCTTCTCCCCGTCGACATAGACCGGCGCCACCGGCACCTCGCCGGTGCCGGGCAGTGAAATCCCCACGTTGGCATGCCGGCTCTCGCCGGGGCCATTGACCACGCAGCCCATGACGGCGACCGTCATGTTTTCCACGCCCGGATAGCGCTCGCGCCAGAGCGGCATCTGCTCGCGCAGGTGGCTCTGGATGTCGCGGGCGAGTTCCTGGAACACGGTGCTGGTGGTGCGTCCGCAGCCGGGGCAGGCGACGACGCTGGGCGTGAAGGCGCGCAGGCCCATGCTTTGCAGGATCTCCTGCGCCACTTCCACTTCGCGGGTGCGCGACTCGCCGGGCTGCGGCGTGAGCGAGATGCGGATGGTGTCGCCGATGCCTTCCTGGAGCAGCACGGCCAGCGCGGCGGTGGAGGCGACGATGCCCTTGACGCCCATGCCGGCTTCGGTGAGGCCCAGATGCAGGGAGTAGGTGCAGCGCCGGGCCAGCTCGCGGTAGACGCGGATCAGGTCCTGCACGCCGCTGAGCTTGCAGGAGATGATGATGCGGTCGGCGGCAAGACCCAGTTCCTCGGCCCGCGCCGCGCTGTCCAGCGCCGAGGCAATAAGGGCCTCGTCCATCACCCGCCGCGGATCCCACGGATCGGGCCGGCGGGCGTTGTCGTCCATCATGCGCGCCAGCAGGTCCTGATCGAGACTGCCCCAGTTCACACCGATGCGGACCGGCTTGTCGTAGCGGCAGGCCAGCTCGATCATCTGCGCGAACTGGCTGTCGCGGCGCTGTCCTTTGCCGACATTGCCCGGGTTGATGCGGTATTTGTCCAGCGCCTCGGCGCAGGCCGGGTTGCCGGCCAGCAGCTTGTGGCCGTTGAAGTGAAAATCGCCGACCAGGGGCACGTCGAGGCCCATGCGGTCCAGCCGCTCGCGGATGCCGGGCACCGCGGCGGCGGCCTCGACCGTGTTGACCGTGATGCGCACCAGCTCCGAGCCGGCGCGATGGAGCTGCGCCACCTGGATGGCGGTGGCGACCTCGTCGGCGGTGTCGGTGTTGGTCATCGACTGCACGGCGACGGGCGCGCTGCCGCCGACCGTCAGGTTGCGGACGCGCACGGCGTGGGCCTGATGACGCGGTGGAGCCGCGGGGTTGTCCATGGTCGGTCGACTCGCGGGAAACGGCGGAGCGCTCATGATAGCCCAATCATGCGCCCGCCTCCGCCGGGGGATGTGGCCATGCAGGCCCGATTCACGTCCCCACGCCCAGCAGCACAGCCGCGCCCAAAAGCGCGAACAGCGCGGCGGCGAGCTGGTGGATGCGCCGGGTGGGCAGACGCGCCGCCAGACGCTCGCCGATCAGGACGGCCGGGACGTTCGCGATCATCATGCCGAGCGTCGAGCCGCCGACCACCGGTACGAGCGCGGCGTAATGCGAGGCCATCGCCACCGTGGCGATCTGGGTCTTGTCGCCCATCTCGGCGAAGAAAAAGGCGAGCAGCGTGGTGCCGAAGACGCCCAGCCGCTGCGACAGACGCATCTCATCGGCGTCGATCCGATCGGGGATCAGCATCCAGACGGCCATGGCGAGGAAGGACAGCCCCAGCACGGTGCGCAGAATCGCCGGAGCGACCGCGCCCGCGATCCAGGCGCCCAGGCTGCCAGCGAGGCCGTGGTTGAACAGCGTGGCCGCGAGGATGCCCAGCACGATGGGCACGGGGCGCCGGAAGCGCGCGGCGAGGATGAAGGCCAGGAGCTGGGTCTTGTCGCCGATTTCGGCCAGCGCAACGAGGCCGGTGGAGACGAAAAAGGATTCCATGAAATTTCTCCGGCCGGAACGACGGCATTGACCACGGCGCCGCCCCGGCCTGCGGAGGCGCTGTGGTCAAAGGTCTGGCCAGGTGCGGGACTGCCTGCGCCATGGCCGATGGGCCAAGTGTGTTGACGCAAGCCTCTTCCGGTGGAAGAGCGGCTACTCCCCGATGACGGCGGGGATTCTAGCGGTTGTGCGTGCCAACGTCGACCGAAGGGGGCATCGCATGCATGATCTCAAGAAGCATTTCTCTGGGTTGCCTGACCCGCATGATAGGGGTGGTGCCGGAAGGAGATGAACCGTCCGGAGTGCGTACCTGCACGCTCGAAAGGATGGCGCGCCATCCACCGGTAGATCGCGAGGAGTCGCCACCGATGTGACATTCCCGGTGCTCGGCCCGATCGCCGACTGGGGCAGCCATGCGAGGTCCAGCGGCGCAGCGTAGGCACGGAGCGGCGGCATCGCTTGGCTCCGCCGTCCGGTGCAGCCCGCCAACCGCGGGTCTTGCCGGGCCTTCGGCCGCAGGGTCTGGTCGAACCGCAGGCCAAAGCTATGATGAGGTTGTCGCACTGTGGGATCCGGCGGGCGCTGCTGCGACCGAGCTTTCCGGTGGCTTGCGGCAGCGCGCCGGCGGTGACGGGATGCGAGCTCGCTCGCGCACCTGTTTTGCCAGAGGCTGAGGCACCAGCCATCGTCCATCCGCGTCTACGCCGTGCGCGAATCATGAGGGGCTTCGTCGCATGGGGCGACGCCGTTCAGCGCCGCCTCGATGCAATCGCGGGCGGCGTCACGCAGCCGCGCCAGATCGCCTCTTTGCCGACCGGTGAGGTGCACGGGCGCGTGAATGATCACGCCCAGGCGCTGACGGGATATGATCCAGCGGCGATCATCGGGCAGTACGGCGGCTGTGCCGACCAGGGTGACCGGCACGACGGGATTGCCAAGTTCGGCCGCTGTCAGGAACGCGCCCAAGCGGAACGGGCCGAGATGGCCCCCGGGCGGTATCGTGCCTTCGGGAAAGAAGATGAACGACTCGCCGTCGCGCGCCCGTCGCAGAATCGCGCGCGCGTCTCGCGCTGCAGCAGCAGTGTCATTCCGGGTCACGAACGCCGTTCCGAGTCGCCGCAGCAATGCCCCGGCGAGCGGGACGCGGCTCATTTCCCGTTTCACCACGAAGGCATGGCCCGCGGGCAACGCGCCCATGAGCAGCACGCCGTCGAGATAGCTGGCGTGGTTCGCGACGACGATGGCGCGCCCGGCCGGCAAGTGCGTGATGCCGGTGATGGCGGGGCGCAGGCCGCACAGCGTCCAGGCAATGCGAACGGCCCGTCGCGCAATGCGCTGGCGCGTCCGCAATCCCGGTAGAATCAGGATCGGCAGCGCAAATATGATGACCACGGCGACGAAGCACGACCAGCACCACCATGAGTAAAGGATGGCGGTGCGCGATGGGACAGCGATGGACATGGTGCAGCAAGGACGGGTGAAAAACGGGTCTCCCTTATCGTCTCGTTCGCCGTTCAGGTCAAGGCTGCGCCCGTGAGGAACGATCGCGGACCGAAGGGGGGCGGCGGAATTTCGGCGTCGCCGCGGGACCTGTCCTGGGCAGCGCAGCGTCGCCAGTTCTGGGTGCGCTACTTCTTTCTTTCCTTGCTCGTCCTGTATTTCCTGAGTATCGAGACCGTCGCCCCGATCCTGTGGGGGTTGGACGGCGTGCTGATCCTTGCCGGCCTTCAGGCTGGCCTGATCGCAGTCTCGATGCTCTGGGCGCGCCTGAGGCCGTTGTCCATCTGGCGCGTCGCCGCCGGGTTCTGGGCCGATTACCTGTTGCTCGGACTCATGGTCGCGCACGACCCGAATCCGGCACTCCCATCGGCGCTCATCCTGCTGACGGTGCTGTTCGGGCACGGTCTGCGCTTCGGGCCGCTCGCGCTCGAGTCGGTGCTCGGCGGCAGCTTGCTGGTTTTGCCAGCCATCATGACGCTGCGTGCGTCGGCCGCGGGTATCATGCCCGAGACCGCGACGTTCATGACCTTGTTCCTTTACGCCGTGCTGGCGATGTACGGCGCCATGCTGATCTGGCGCAGCGAGCGTCTGCGGCGCAGCCTGGACCGCCACAGCCCACTGGATGTCGCGACGGGCGTGCGCACGCGCAGGGCCTTGGCCGAACAGGCAGACGTGCTGTTCAACATGCATGCGCGCAGCGGCAGGCCGCTGGTGCTGGCGCTGTTCCAGATCGCGCTTCCCGATCAGCCCGACCCGGCGCTCCGGAGCAACCTGCGTCGCCAGGTCCTGCGGACCTGTGGTGAAGTTCTGCGTTATGGCCTGCGCAGCTACGACCTCGCCGGAAGACAGGACGAGGACCGTTTCGTCGTGCTGTTTCCCGATACCGACGAGGCGGATGGCGCCGTGGCCGCGACCCGCGTGCAGCAAGCGCTGCTCAGGCGTCTGACCCAGGTATGGGGTGCGCCGGTACGGGTGCGCCTGGTACAGGTTCAGGCGCCCGCGGACGGCGGGGACTATGGCCGCTTGCTGGCGCTCTCGCTGGCGCGCATGGACGAGGCGGCGGCGCCGGGAGATGCGGCGGCCGACACGCAACCATGAGCATCGATTCGGATGCGGCCCGTATCGACGCATTCCTCGTGCGCCTGTGGGGCGAACGGGGCATCTCGCCGCACACGCGCGCGGCCTACCGCCGCGACGTTCTGGGCTTGGCGCGCTGGCTGGCTGCGCGCGGGATGGACCTGACGGCGGCCGGGCCGGTCGAGCTTCAGTCCTTGCTCGCCGAGCGCATGCAGCGCGGGATCAGCGCCCGCTCCGTGGCACGACAACTGTCCGCGTGGCGGCAGTTCTATGCCGATCTCGCGCGCCACGAACACCGCGTCGATCCCACCCTGGATCTCCTGCCGCCCCGGCTGCCGCGGCGGCTGCCGCAGGTGCTCGGCGAGTCCGACGTCGAGCGCCTGCTCGAGGCCGCGAGGCCCGATACGCCGCTCGGCTTGCGTGATCGCGCCATGCTGGAGCTGCTTTACGCCACCGGACTGCGCGTTTCCGAACTGGTCGGGCTCGGACTCGGCCAGATCGATCTGCGCATGGGTTGGGTAAGAGTCTATGGAAAAGGGCGCAAGGAGCGTCTCGTCCCCATGGGCGAGGAGGCCTTGCACTGGGTCGCACGCTATCTGGCCGAGGCACGCCCGGTGCTACTCGCCGGGCGGCGGTCCGACGCCCTGTATCCAGGGCGGGGCGCCGCGCCCTTGACCCGCCAGGCCTGCTGGTACCGGGTGCGGGCGCTGGGTCGGGCCGCAGGGATCCGGGTGGCCTTCTCGCCGCACGGCCTGCGCCATGCCTTCGCCACCCATCTGCTCAACCATGGCGCCGATCTGCGCATGGTGCAGATGCTGCTGGGTCACAGCGATTTGTCCACCACCCAGATCTATACCCATGTCGCCCAGGCGCGCCTGAAGGCGCTGCACGCCGCGCATCACCCGCGCGGTTGATGCGGTCAGCGTTCGAGGAGATCGCGCTTGCCGGGCTTGCCGTCCCATTCGGTGGCATCGGCCGGCGGATCCTTCTTCTCCGTCAGCACTGGCCATGCCTTGGCCAGATCGGCGTTGATCGCGAGGAAGGGCGCTTGATCACTGCTGAGGTCGTCTTCGGAAAAGATGGCCTGGGCCGGGCATTCGGGTTCGCACAAGGTGCAGTCGATGCATTCCTCGGGGTCGATCACCAGCATGTTGGGGCCTTCGTGGAAGCAGTCTACGGGGCAGACCTCCACGCAGTCGGTGTACTTGCACTTGATGCAGTTTTCGGTGACGACGTAAGTCATGAAGCTCTCCCTCAGCGTGGCCCGGCAGGAGATTGCAAACCACTGGGGGCGAAATTCTAGCGATTCGGGCCCCCGGTGGCGAGTGCGCTCAACGGGCGCCGGGCCGGACGTCGAGATCGAGCGGCGGGTAATCGTTGCGGTGGCGATCGGCGAAGTAGTCCTGCAGGGTGAGCCGCACGGTATGAAAGGCCAGTTCATTCCACGGAATGTCGGCTTCCGTGAAAAGGCGCGTTTCAAGAGATTCGATGCCGGGCGAAAAGTCCAGATCCAGCAGGCGGCCGCGAAAGAAGACATAGATCTGGTGGATGTGCGGAAGGTCGAACAGGCGATAGAGCGCGTCGATCTCGACCCGGGCATTCGCCTCTTCCAGCGTCTCCCGGACGGCGCCCTGACGGGTGGTCTCGCCATTCTCGAGAAAGCCCGCCGGCAGCGTCCAGTAACCGCGCCGGGGATGAATCGCCCGTCGGCACAGCAGGACCTGATCCTCCCAGGCCGGAATACAGCCGACGATCGTGCGTGGATTGTCGTAATGCACGAGATTGCAGGTCTCGCATACGAACCGGGTCAGATGATCGCCTTCGGGGATCTTGCGGACGACCGGTTGGGCGCAACTGGGACAGAATTTCATGAGATGGCTGGCCGCGCGGCACCCTGCGGGGGTTGACCGACCAATGGTCCCACTGCGGTTCCGCGCTGTCCATCCCGCGGGGGCGGGTCTGGTAAAATTGCAGGCATCATGCCGATCGCCCGCCTGCCCGATGCGTTGATCAACCAGATTGCGGCTGGGGAGGTGGTGGCGCGGCCCGCGTCGGTGGCGAAGGAGCTGATCGAGAACAGCCTCGATGCCGGCGCGCGCCACGTTCGCATCGAGGTCGAGCAGGGCGGAATCGGACTGATCCGGGTTACGGACGATGGCGCGGGGATCGCCCCTGAGGATCTGCTGCTGGCAATGGAACGGCACGCCACGAGCAAGATCGGTAGCCTCGCGGATCTGGAACGGATCACGACCCTCGGGTTTCGCGGGGAGGCCTTGCCGAGCATCGCAGCGGTTTCCCGCTTCAGCCTGACCTCGCGCACGCAAGAGAGCCCCCACGCCTGGCGCTTGGATTGCTTGGGCGGCCGTCCGGGCGAGCCGGCGCCCGCGCCGCATCCGCCGGGGACGCGCATCAGCGTGCGCGATCTGTTCCACAACGTCCCGGCGCGGCGCAAGTTCCTGCGCAGCGAGCGCACCGAATTCGATCATCTGGCGCGCACCGTGCTGCAACTGGCGCTGGCCCGGCCCGAAACGGGACTGACCCTGCTGCACAACGGGCGCAACCTGTGGCAGTTGCCCGCCGCCGGGGAGCAGGGGCGTGTGGAGAGGCGGCTGGCCATCCTGCTGGGCGAGGACTTCCTGAACCACGCACTGCATGTGCGTCACCGGGGGACGTCCTGCGCGCTCACGGGGTGGATTGCCGCACCGGCATTTTCCCGTGCCCAGGGGGATGTGCAGCATCTCTACGTCAACGGCCGTTGGGTGCGCGACAAGCACCTGGCCCATGCGGTGCGCCATGCCTACCGCGATGTGCTGCATCATCAGCGCCATCCCGCCTATGTGCTGCATCTGACGCTCGATCCCGAGGACGTCGATGTCAACGTGCATCCGGCCAAGCACGAAATCCGGTTGCGTGATGCGCGGCAGGTGCACGACTTCGTTGCGCGCACGCTGGAAGAAGCGCTGGCGGCCGTGCGTCCGGGGTCCGATGCGGCGCACGGCATCGACCATCTGCCGGTGCAAATCGCGGCGCCGCAGCAACAGGCGGACTTGGCGTTGCGGATTGCCGAGCCCTTGGCGCTTTATGGCCCACCGGACCGCGAAAGCGGGGTCACGGCAGCCGGCGCGGAGGCTCCCCCGGCCTGGACTCCAGCCGGCTCAGTTTGCGCAGAACGCCCCACCGACGAGATGCACCCTTTGGGGTACGCGCTCGGGCAGTTGCACGGCATCTATCTGCTGGCCCAGAACGCCGCCGGACTGGTGGTGGTGGACATTCACGCCGCGCACGAGCGGATCCTCTATGAACGGCTGAAGTCCTCGAGCGCTGCGGGATCGGTGCCGCGACAGTCGCTGCTGATCCCCGAGGACATCGCCTTGAGTGCGACCCAGGCGGATTGGGTGGAGCGCTGGGCGCCGCGTTGGGCCGACTGGGGACTGGAAGTCGATCGCACGGGGCCTGCCGTCGTCACGCTCCGGGCGTTGCCGGCGGGGATGCCACTGCGGGATCCGGCTGGCCTGTTTCGCGATCTGTTGTCCGACCTCATGACCCACGAGGCGAGCGCGCGGCCGCAAGACCAGCATCATGCGCTGCTGGCCTCGCTGGCCTGTCACGGCGCGGTCCGGGCCGGGCGCGCCCTCACCGTGCCGGAGCTCGATGCGCTGTTGCGCGACATGGAGCGCACCGAACGCGCCGGCCAATGCAATCACGGTCGCCCGACCTGGGTGCAGCTCGATCGGGCGGCGCTGGACCGATTGTTTCTGCGCGGGCGCTGACGACATGAATCCCGAACGCCCCCCTCCCGTGCTGGCTTTGCTGGGTCCCACCGCAAGCGGCAAGACCGATCTGGCACTCGCCTTGGCGGAACGCTGGCCGATCGACATCGTCAACATGGACTCGGCCCAGATCTATCGCGGCATGGACATCGGCACCGCCAAGCCGGATGCAGCAACCCGCGCCCGGCTGCCGCATCATCTGTTCGATCATGTGGACCCCGCCGAGGCCTATTCGGCGGGCCGCTTCGTGCGCGATGCGCGGGCTGCGATCGAGCGCATTCAGGCGGTCGGGCGCATTCCCCTGCTGGTGGGCGGGACGGTGCTGTACTTCCGGGCCTTGCGCGATGGCCTGGCGCCGCTGCCCGCCGCGGATCCGGAGACTCGCGAGCGCCTCACGGCGCGCGCGGGCCGGGACGGCTGGCCCGCGCTTCACGCGGAGTTGGCCCGCATCGATCCATCCTCCGGTCTGCGGGTCCACCCCCACGACGCCCAGCGCATCCAGCGCGCCCTGGAGGTGTGGGAACTGACCGGCATGCCGATCAGCGAGCATTGGGCGCGCGCGCGCCAACAAGGCATCGCTTTGCGCGCCGTGGCCTTGATGCCGAGCGATCGCGAGTGGCTTCATCAGAGGATCGCCACCCGTCTCGAGGTTATGTTTGCCGCCGGCTTCCTTGATGAAGTCGCGCGACTGCGAGCCCGGACCGACCTGTCCGAGACGTTTCCCGCGATGCGCGCCGTCGGCTACCGCGAAGCGTGGATGCATCTGGAAGGCCGGATCACGCGGGCGTCGTTGTTCGACGCCGCGTTCCGGGCGACGCGCCAGTTTGCCAAGCGTCAATTGACGGCACTTCGGCCCTTACCGGCGGTCGAAGTCGTGGATCCCGCCGGGCCGGATCGTGTGACGGCGGTCATGGCCGGCTTGGGATTGCCGACGCGTGGTCTGGCCGGGCGTGCTATTCTTGGCTAGACGTTGCGGACGCGCGTCTCACCCCGTGATCGCGCGCTGCCCGGTGCGTCGCCGGCAAGCGGCCATAAGAACAATGCTGGAGTAAAAACATGGCGAAAGGACAGTCTTTGCAGGAGCCTTTCCTCAATGCGCTGCGCAAAGAGCGCATTCCTGTGTCCATCTATCTGGTCAACGGAATCAAGCTGCAAGGGCACATCGATTCCTTCGACCAGTTCGTGGTCCTGCTCAAGAACACGGTCAGCCAGATGGTGTACAAGCATGCCATCTCGACGATCGTCCCCTCGCGCAATGTCAAGCTGAGCGATCCGGAATCGACCGAGTCCGCCGCCGGCGATGGGAATTTCTGATTCTGACTGAACCGCTCAGTGCGGGGCGCTGATGTTCGAGCGCCCCGTCGTCGATCCCCGTTGTGTGCTCGTCAGTCTTGACGTCGGCGGCGTCGATGCGGCTGCCCATCTCGAATTCGAGGAGCTGGCCTGTTCCGCCGGCGCGGAAATCGTCGGGCGCGTGACCGGACGGCGCGCCATCCCGGAGCCAAAGTATTTCATCGGCGCCGGCAAGGCGCAGGAAGTGCGCGCACTGGTTCAGCAGACCGGGGCGGGGCTGGTGTTGGTCAACCATCCCTTGTCACCCAGCCAGGAGCGCAACCTCGAGGCCTTGATCGAGAGCCGGGTACTGGACCGCACGGGCCTGATTCTCGATATCTTTGCCCAACGCGCCCAGTCCTTCGAGGGCAAGCTGCAGGTCGAACTGGCCCAGCTTCGCCACCTTGCCACGCGCCTCGTGCGCGGCTGGTCGCATCTGGAACGCCAGAAGGGCGGCATCGGACTGCGCGGGCCGGGCGAAACCCAGCTCGAGAGCGACCGGCGAATGCTGCGCGCGCGGATGGGTCAGCTCGAGCGGCGTCTGGCGCGGGTGGGTCAGCAGCGCGATCAGGGGCGGGCCTTGCGCCAGCGCAGCGCCGTGCCGACGGTGGCGCTGGTCGGCTACACCAACGCCGGCAAGTCGACCCTGTTCAACGCGCTGACCGGCGCCGCCGCCTTTGCGGCCGACCAGCTCTTCGCAACCCTGGACCCCACCGCGCGCCGACTCGACCTGGGCACGATGGCCGTCGTCATGATCGACACCGTGGGCTTCGTGCGTGACCTCCCGCACGAACTGGTAGCGGCCTTTCGGGCCACGCTGGAGGAAACCCGGCAGGCCGACCTGCTGCTGCACGTGATCGATGCGGCGGATGAGGAAGCGGATGTTCAGATCGCCGCCGTCGATGCGGTCCTCGAGCAGATCGGGGCAGCGGCCATTCCGCGTCTGCAGGTGTTCAACAAGATCGATTTGACCGCGTGGGCGGCAGACGTCCAGCGGGACGATGGTGGAAAACCCGTCGCGGCCCGGGTTTCCGCGCATACCGGAGCCGGCATCGATGCCCTGCGGGATGCGATTCGGCACCATTTCCAGGGGCGCAGCATCTCCCGGCGGCTGCACCTGACGCACGACGAAGGCCAGATGCGCGCCCGTCTGCATGCGGCGGGCGCGGTGCGTGCCGAACGGGCCGACGAATCCGGCTGGTGGCTGGAGGTCGCCGGCCCGCCCGCCCGCCTGGCGTCCTTGACGCACGGTCGTTCAGACGAGCCCGATCTGGTTGCCCCTGCCGCGGGTCATCCCTAGAATGCCTCGGGCACGTGCGCAGCGGCTGCACTGACAATTCCCAACCGACGGTGGAGACGGTTTTCATGGCGTGGAACGAACCCGGTGGACGGGATCCCTGGGGCGGTCAGAACCGAAATGCGGGCGGCCCTCCCGATCTCGAAGACCTCTTCAAGAAACTGCGCCAGAGACTGCCGAACTGGGGCTCCCCCGGCAAGGGCGGGAGTCCGGCGGGCTTGGGGCTGGTGCTGGCCGGGATCGTCGTGCTGTGGCTGCTGTCGGGTTTCTACATCATCGATCCCGCCGAGCGCGGCGTGGTTCTGCGATTCGGGCAGTTCGAGCGCATCACCCTGGAAGGGCCGCGCTGGCACCTGCCCTATCCGCTGGAGCGGGTGGAAAAGATCAACGTCGACAGCATCCGCACGAGCACGCACAAGGGCCTGATGTTGACCCGTGACGAAAACATCGTGAACGTGGAGGTTGCGGTGCAGTATCGGGTCGGCAATGCCGAGCACTTCCTGTTCAACGTCCGCGAACCCGAGGGTACGTTGCGGGATGCGACGATCAGCGCCGTGCGCGAGGTGGTGGGCACGAGCACGATGGATTTCGTGCTGGGCGAGGGCCGCAGCGAGGTGGCTGCCCGCACTCAGGCTTTGCTGCAGAAGACGCTGGACACCTACGGCACCGGCTTGGCCGTGACGTCGGTCAATCTGCAGGATGCGCAGCCGCCCGAGCAGGTCCAGTCGGCCTTCGAGGACGCCATCAAGGCGCGCGAGGACAAGCAGCGCATCATCAACGAAGCCTATGCCTATTCCAATGCCATCGTGCCGGCAGCGCGCGGCGCGGTGGCGCGACAACTCGAGGAGGCGCAGGGCTATCGTGAACGGCGGGTGGCCGAGGCTCAGGGCGAGGCCGATCGTTTCACGGGTTTGGCCGGTGAATATCGTCAGGCTCCGGACGTGACGCGGCGGCGGCTCTATCTCGAAACCATGGAGCAGGTCTTGCGCGCGAACCCCAAGGTCATGGTCGATGGTGGCAAGGGGAACAACGTGATGTACCTGCCGCTCGACAAATGGATGAAGGACGCCGCGCCCAAGACCTCCGAAGCCGTTCCGCCCGGGGCGCCGCCGCCTGATCCAGCCGCGCGGCATCGGCTGCGGGAACCGCAGACGGGCCTGGACCGCAACGATCGGGGGGGCTTGCGATGAAAGGATCGGGCATGATCGTCGGCGCGGCCTTGCTGCTGATCGCGCTGGTGGCGTCGAGCGCCTTTTATGTCGTGGACGTCCGTGACCGGGCGATCTTGCTGCGCCTGGGCGAGATGGTCGAAACCGACGTCCCCCCGGGCTTGCACGTGAAAATGCCGATGCTCGACGGCGTTCGTCTCTTCGACGGCCGGCTGCAGACACTGGACATCGCGCCGGAGCGTTTCCTGACGCAGGAGAAGAAGAACCTCATCGTCGACTTCTACGTCAAGTGGCGCATCGACGACGTGGCACGCTACTACCGTGCCACCGGCGGCAACGAATTCGTCGCCGCGCAGCGGCTGGAGCAGATCGTGAAAGACGGACTGCGCAGCGAATTCGGCCGGCGGACGGTGCAGGAAGCCGTATCGGGTGACCGCTTTGCGCTTACCGAAACCATGACGGGTCTGGCGTCGCGCCAGAGCAGTGAGCTGGGCGTGGAGGTCAAGGAGGTGCGCATCAAGCGCATGGATCTGCCGAACGAGGTGAGCAGCTCGGTCTTCGCCCGTATGGAAGCCGAACGCGCCCGGACTGCGCGTGAGTTGCGCGCCGAGGGCGAGGAGGCCGCCGAAGGGGTGCGTGCCGACGCCGATCGTCAGCGCGAGGTGATGCTGGCCGAGGCCTACCGCGACGCCGAGCGCGTGCGTGGCGAAGGCGACCGGCTCGCCGCCGAGATTTTCGCCAAGGCCCATGAGACTGCGCCCGAGTTCTACGCCTTCTACCGCAGCCTGCAAGCCTATCGTGAAGCCCTTGGCAGCGGGGACACGACCATGGTTCTGTCGACCGATAGCGAGTTTTTCGACTACTTCAGAGCGCTGCCGCGGGGCGCCGCTCAGCCGCCGGCGCGCTGATCGGCATGCCGGATGACCTGTTGCTTGCGATCGGGCTGGTGATGGTGCTGGAGGGGGCGTTGCCGGCGGCGGCCCCCCGGGTCTGGCAGCGCGGCTTGGCTCAGCTCGGCGCCCTGCCGGCCTCGGTCGTGCGGCTGCTGGGGCTTGCCAGCCTGGTCGGTGGCTGGCTGATCGTGCGCGCTGCTCGCTGACAAAAGGTCCGGCCTTCATGCGCAAACACAATCCCTGGCTTTTGCCCGACGCCGTGACGCAGGTGCTGCCGCCCGCAGCGCGCGAGCTGGACCTGCTCGGTCGCGCCCTCATGGACCTGTTCTGGTCGTGGGGCTACGATGCCATCGATCCACCCCTGATCGAGTATCTGGAATCCCTGCTGACCGGAACGGGCCGGCATCTGGACCTGGAGACCTTCAAGATCACCGACCAGGTCAGCGGGCGGCTCATGGGCGTGCGGGCGGACATCACGCCGCAGGCCGCGCGCATCGACGCGCAGGTGCTGGAGGGCGAGGGCCCGCGGCGACTCTGCTATCTGGGGCCCGTGCTGCACGCGCGCCCGGACGCGCGTGGCGGGTCGCGGTGCCCCCTGCAAATCGGCGCCGAGCTCTTCGGCGACGCCGGGCTGGGCAGCGATCTGGAGGCCATGTCGCTGATGCTCGAGATGCTGCTGCGCGCCGGTGTCGACGACCTGCATCTGGATCTGGGACATGTCGGCATCTATCGCGCGCTGGTCCGTGACGCTGGTCTCGCGGCCGGCGACGAACAACTCCTGTTCCATCTGCTCCAGCGCAAGGCCATGCCGGAACTGCGTCAGTTTCTGGAGGCGCACCCGATGCCGCGCGAGGTCGCCGCTTGGCTTTGGGCCCTGCCTGATCTCAACGGCCCGCCGGAGGTGATGGTGCGGGCGCGGACGGTGCTGGCCACGGCCGGAGCCGGCGTCGCGGCGGCGCTCGCCGAGCTGGCCACACTGGCCGAGCGCGTCGCGGCGCGCTATCCCGCGGTGACCGTGCATCTGGATCTCGCAGAGCTGCGGGGCTACGACTATCACACCGGCGTGGTGTTTGCCGCCTTTCAGCCGGGCCGCGGCCAGGATCTGGCGCGCGGCGGCCGGTATGATCACGTGGGCGAGGTGTTCGGCCGCGCCCGCCCGGCGACCGGCTTCAGTGCCGATCTGCATGTCCTCCACGCGGCCGGCCGCGCGCCTGCCGACCCACGGGCCGGGGCCATCTGGGCGCCGGCGGCGGGCGAGGATGCCGCGCTCGAGGCGGCCGTGGCGGCGCTGCGTCATCAGGGCGAGCGGGTGGTGCGCGCGCTGACCGTGGATAATGAGCCGCCGAGCGCCCCTGGCATCGATCGCCGCCTCACGGGGCAGCATGACCAATGGCGCGTCGAGGCGTGGAATCCCTGAACATCGATCGCCGGCCCGGCGGGCCGGCTGGAAAAGGACATCATGGGCAAGAATGTCATCGTGATCGGCGCCCAATGGGGCGATGAAGGCAAGGGCAAGATCGTCGATTTGCTGACCGAGCGCTGCGCGGCGGTGGTGCGTTTCCAGGGCGGCCACAACGCGGGCCATACCCTCGTCATCGACGGCAAAAAGACTGTGTTGCACCTCATTCCCTCGGGCATTCTGCACGAGGGCGTGCAATGCCTCATCGGCAATGGCGTCGTCGTTTCGCCGCAGGCGCTGCTCGAGGAAATCGGCACCCTGGCCGGGCAGGGCGTGGACGCGCGGGCACGGCTGCGCATCAGTCCGGCCTGTCCGTTGGTCTTGCCCTCCCACGTGGCGCTGGACCGGGCGCGCGAGCAGGCGCGCGGCGCCCTTGCGATCGGCACCACCGGCCGCGGCATCGGGCCGGCCTACGAGGACAAGGTGGCGCGCCGCGGCGTGCGGGTGGGCGATCTGTTCCACCGCGAACGCCTCGCCGCCAAGCTCGGCGAGTTGCTCGACTACCACAATTTCGTGCTGCAGCATTACTACAAGACCGATACGGTCGATTTCCAGGCCGCGCTGGAATCTTTGCTCGCCGCGGCGGAGACGCTCAAGCCGCTGGTGATCGACGTTTCGGCCCAGATCGACCAACTTCACCGCGAAGGTCACAACGTGCTCTTCGAAGGCGCCCAGGGCGCCCTGCTCGATGTCGACATGGGGACCTATCCCTACGTCACCTCGTCGAACACCACGGCCGGTGGCGCAGCCACGGGCTCAGGTGTCGGTCCGGCGTCCTTCGACGACATTCTGGGGATCGTCAAGGCCTACACCACGCGCGTGGGGGCCGGCCCCTTCCCCACCGAACTGCTGGACGAGGACGGCGCCCATCTGGCCCATCGCGGCCATGAGTTCGGATCGACCACCGGTCGTCCGCGTCGTTGCGGCTGGTTCGACGCCCCAGCCCTGCGCCGCAGCGTCGTCATGAACAGTCTGACGGCGCTGTGCATCACCAAGCTGGACGTGCTGGACGAACTGGACGCGATCCGCATCGCCGTCGGCTATCGGGTGGATGGCGAGCCGATGGCGTCCTTGCCCATCGGCGCCGAAGCCGTCGCCGATTGCGCGCCGATCTACGAGGAAATGCCGGGCTGGCGCAGCAGCACCGTCGGCGCGCGCGACCTCGCGGACCTGCCGGGCGCCGCGCGCGATTACCTGCGTCGCATCGAAGAAATCGTGAACGTACCGATCGCCATGGTGTCGACGGGTCCGGATCGCAACCAGACCATCATCCTGCGCAATCCGCTCGATTGAATGGGCCGGATGGGGCGGTCGCAACAAAAAAGGCTTTCCGGACCGGAAAGCCTTTTTTCATTAAAATCAGGGTGGTGCCGAGAAGAGGACTTGAACCTCCACGGGGTTTCCCCCACTAGTACCTGAAACTAGCGCGTCTACCAATTCCGCCATCTCGGCCCTGCGGGGTGGCGTATGAGGCACCATTCCCGTGGGCTGCGAACTTTAAGACTCCCCAAAGCGCTTGTCAACGGGCACAATGCGCGACCTTGAGGCGATATTTTTTTCATGGACATCCTGAATGGCTGAAGCTGATTGGCAATCCCGCGATCCCCACTACGAACAGGAGCGCCTGAAGTATCCGCAGCCCGCTCCCAGCCGCGAATACCTGCGGATGCTGTTGACCGAGGCCGGTGAACCGCTCGGTCGCGAAGCGATCATCGAGCGCGGCGGGATCACGGGCGCCGAGGCGCTCGAAGGCGTGGAGCGGCGGCTCGCCGCCATGGTCCGGGACGGCGAGCTGGCCATCAACCGCAAGGGCGCCTATGGACTGATCGATCGCATGCACCTGGTGCGCGGACGCGTCATCGCGCATCGCGACGGCTTCGGTTTTCTGGTGCCCGAAGATGCCGGCGACGACATCTTCCTGCCGGCGCGCCAGATGCGCGAGCTGTTCCATGGCGACCGCGTGCTGGTGCGCATCCGCGGCGAGGACCGCCGGGGCCGCCGGGAAGGCGTGGTCGTGGAGGTGCTGGAACGCAACACCCAGCAGGTCGTCGGCCGGTTCTACCGCGAGCGCGGGGTGGGCTTCGTCCTGCCCGAAAATCCCCGCCTGACCCATCAGGTCGTCATCCCCGCCGAATGGCAGGGCGAAGTGCAGGACAACCAGATCGTGGTGGCCGACATCGTCGAGCCGCCGAGCAAGCGCGGCCCGCCGCTCGGCCGCATTCGCGAGGTGCTGGGCGAGCACATGGCGCCGGGCATGGAAATCGAGATCGCGATTCGCAGCTATGGCGTTCCCGCGCAGTGGCCCGAGGCGGTGGAAGCGGCCTGCGCCCGATTCGGCGCGCGGGTGGAGAATCACGACAAGGCCGGCCGCGTCGACCTGCGCCGCATTCCGCTGGTGACCGTGGACGGCGCCGACGCCCGCGATTTCGACGACGCCGTCTACTGCGAGCCGGACGATCAGGGCGGCTGGCGGCTGCTGGTCGCCATCGCGGATGTCGGGCACTACGTGCAGCCGGGCGATGCGCTGGATACCGAAGCGGCCGAGCGCGGCAACTCGGTGTACTTCCCGCAGCAGGTCGTGCCCATGCTGCCGGAGGTGCTTTCCAACGGTCTGTGCTCCATCAACCCCAAGGTCGACCGCTTGTGCATGGTCTGCGCGCTCGAGATCGATCCCGATGGCGAGATCCGGCGTTTCCGCTTTTTCGAGGGCGTGATGCGTTCGGCGCAGCGGCTGACCTATGACGAATTCGCGCAGGCGGCGATCGAGCGCGACGCGGCGGCGCGCGAACGGCTCAAGGATCTGGTCGATCACCTCGACGACCTGATCGGCCTCTATCAGCGCTTGCGGGCCGCGCGGGAACGGCGCGGCGCGCTCGATTTCGGCAGCGCCGAGACGGTGATCGAGTTCGGCCCCGACCGCAAGATCGCGCGCATCAAGCCCTTTCTGCGGCATGACGCCCATCGCATGATCGAGGAGTGCATGATCGCCGCCAACGTGGCCGCGGCGCGCTTCCTCACCGAGCACCGCATCCCGGCGCTCTACCGCGTGCATGCGCCGCCGTCGGCCGAGCGCCTGGAGGAACTGCGCGCGTTTCTCGGCGGTTTCGGCCTTTCCCTGGGCGGCAGCGACAAGCCGGCGCCGCAGGACTACGCAAAGGTGCTCACCGCGCTGGAGGCGCGCGAGGACCGCCACCTCATCGAGCCGGTGCTGCTGCGTTCCCTGAGCCGGGCTGAGTACACGGTCTCCAACGACGGCCACTTCGGCCTCGCGCTGGCCGCCTACACACATTTCACCTCGCCCATTCGCCGCTATCCCGACCTCGTCGTGCACCGCGGCATCCGCCATGTGCTGCGCGGCGGAACGGCGGAGAACTACCCGCTCACGCCCGCGCACCTCGACCGCATCGCCGAGCAATGCTCGCTCACCGAACGGCGCGCCGACGAGGCGACGCGCGATGTGGTCGACTGGCTCAAGTGCGAGTTCATGCTCGAGCGCATCGGCGAGGTGTTCGAGGGGCGCATCAACGCCGTCACGGGTTTCGGCCTGTTCGTGTTGCTGGACGAGGTCTACGTCGAGGGGTTGGTGCACGTCACCTCGCTGTCCAACGACTACTACCAGCACGATCCCATCCACCATCGCCTGCGCGGCGAGCGCTCCGGCCACGTCTACCGCCTCGGAGACCGGCTGCGGGTGCGCCTGATCAATGTGAACCTCGATGAACGCAAAATCGACTTCGAACTCGCCCCGGCGGAAAGCAGCCCGAAAGCCGGCAACGCAGAAAACCGGACCGACGGCCGATCCGTCCAGAAACCGGACGAAGCCACGGCCCAGCGCGGCGACGAAGCCGACAAGGGCAAGCGCCGACGGCCCCGCAAGCGGCGCAAGGCCAAAGCCAAGACCAAGGACTGACGCGGCCCCGACGATCGGCACGCCGCCGGGAACGGAGCCCGTGTTCGGCCTGCACGCCGTGACCGCGTTGCTGGAAACCGAGCCCGGCCGCGTGCAGGCCGTGTGGGTGCAGGACAACCGCCGTGAGGACCGCGTCGCGACGCTGATTGAACTGGCCGCGCGCAGCGGGATCGCCGTGGCCGCGATGGCCCGGCGCGATCTCGACGCGCGCCTTCCGGGGCAGCGTCATCAGGGCCTGGCCGCCTGGACCCTGCCGGCCGAGCGCCTCGGTGAGGCGGATCTGAAAGCACGTCTCGGCGCGTGGGACTCAGATCCCGTGCTGCTGGCGCTCGACGGCGTGCAAGACCCGCACAACCTCGGCGCCTGCCTGCGCACGGCGTGGGCCGTCGGCGCGCGCGGGGTGATCGTCCCGGTGGACCGCGCCGCCGGTTTGACGCCGGTGGTGCGCAAGGTGGCGGTCGGCGCGGCCGAGCACGTGCCGCTGTTCCAGGTCACCAATCTGGCGCGGACGCTGCGCATGCTGGGGGATGCCGGTTTCCGCATCCTCGGCGCCGATGCCCATGCCAGCCAGAGCCTGTATCAGGCCGACCTGTCCGGGCCGCTGGTGTGGGTGCTCGGCGCCGAAGGCACGGGCCTGAGGCGTCTGACGCAGGAAGCCTGCGACCTGCGCGTCACCATTCCGCTGGACGCCGCGGCCGAGAGCCTGAACGTGTCGGTCGCCGCCGGCATCGTGCTGTTCGAAACCCGGCGCCGGCGTTTGACAGCGGACTGAGTGGTTCGCCAGGGGCGGGACGACGCCTCATCAGCGCTCAAGCTGTCTTGACCGATGCCGATTGAAGTTGCTGGGACGGCGTTGATCCGCCGGTTCAGCCGCTTCGATCGAGACGCGAAGGTCATGCACTGCGCAGGAAACGGCCTCGACATGCCGGACGCATTCCCCTGCACGGCATTCACGCGGTACCGGGAAGCGGCGCGACGTGTGCTGGAAACGCCGTATGGCTCCGATGCTCAGAAGGAGTTCGGGGGCGCCTCCAACCTGATCGCCTGGCGCTTTCGTGCCTGTCACGAGGATTGGCAGGCTTATCAAAACTGGTTTGCAGTATCGGAAGCGCAGCCATCGCACGAGGCGAATTTCCGCTGGGAGCGCGCCCTGTTCGGCCTGTTCACCAGCGGTGTGTCGTGTATCGAGGCCATGACCTATTCGCTGGCCGCGCTGGCCAGTCATCCGAGCATCCTGTCGCTGCCGTTCGATGTGCAGCGCCAGCGTGTGTGCAATCCGTCACGGCTTGCAGACTGGCTGCAGCCCCCTGCCGCGGCCAGCAGGCTCGAACGCGCCTTGCGAGACTTGATTGCTGCGGCTGAGTGGTCCTTCTGGGTTGAATTCCGCAACCGCATGACCCATCGCGGCAATCTGCCGCGCATCATTCGAGTCAACATGGGCGCCCCCACACCGCCCGCCCAGTCGCTCGACTTCGGCGGGACGTCGAGCACACCGGTCATCCGCATGGATACCGCCGACGTCGAACTGCGGCTTGGATGGCTCGCCCGAACCCTGTGCGTTCTGCTCGAGCAGGACGCCGATCTGGTCGATGCACACGCCCCATCTCCCGCCTGATGTAAGGCTCGCCACGAGAGCGCACAATCAGTGATAGCCGGTGCCGGGGCGGACCTTGCCGCGAAATACCCAGTAGTTGTAAGCGGTGTAGCCCAGGATCAGCGGCAACAGGGGCAGGGCGCCGATGAGCAGGAAACCCTGCGATTCGGGCGGCGCGGCGGTTTCCCAGAGCGTGTACGCCCGCGGCACGGTGTAGGGCCACAGGCTCACGGCAAGGCCGAACGCGCCAAGGGCGAACAGCGTGATGGTGAGCACGAAGGGCGCCCGGCTCGCCTGCCGGCGCAGGGCGCGCCACAGCATCCAGGCGACGCCCGCGGTGAGGATCGGCACCGGCATCAGCCAGAACAGATTGGGCAGGCTGAACCAGCGCCGAGCCACCTCCGCCGACATGAATGGCGTCGCGACGCTCACCATCGCGATCCAGGCCAGCACCACGAACAGCAAGACCTGGCCGGAATGAAACGCCCAGCGCTGCAGCTCGCCGTCGGTCTTGAGCGCCAGCCAGCAGGCCCCGAGCAGGGCATAGCCGCACACCAGCGCAAAGCCGGTCATCAGGCTGAAGGGGCTGATCCAGGCCATGACGTTGCCGGTGAACCGCCCGTCGGTGATCTCAAAGCCCTGGATGAACGCGCCCAGCACCACGCCCTGGAAAAAGGCGGCGGCGACCGAGCCCAGATTGAAGGCCACGTCCCAGACCCCCCGGCTGCGTTCGGCCTTGAAGCGGAACTCGAAGGCCACGCCGCGAAACACCAGCGCGAACAGCATGAACAGGATGGGGATGTACAGCGCCGTCATGAGCAGGCCGTAGGCCTTCGGAAAAGCCGCGAACAGCCCGCCGCCGGCCAGCACCAGCCAGGTCTCGTTGCCGTCCCAGTGCGGCGCGATGCTGTTCATCATGAGGTCGCGCTCCGTATCGTTGCGCCCCCACGGGAACAGGATGCCGATGCCCAGATCGAAGCCGTCCAGGATCACATAGAGCATCAGCCCCAGGCACAGCACGCCGGCCCAGATCAGCGGAATCCAGAAACTCGCGTCCATCGTCGGCATCTCCCATCACATCCAGGCGGTGCGGCGCGGCTCGCCCTGCGCCGGTTCGGGCAAGGCATCCGGCCCTTTTCGGACCAGCTTCGACAGGTAATAGAGATAGGCCACGAGCAGCGTTCCATAGACGGCAAAGAACAGCGACAGCGTCGTGACGATGGCGCGCGCCGGGACGTCGGAGACGGCCTCCGAGGTCCGCATCAGGCCTTGCACGATCCACGGCTGGCGGCCGGTTTCGGTGACGATCCATCCCGCCAGGGTCGCGACGAAGCCGAGCGGCGCACTCATTACGCACGCCAGGGCATAGGGCCGGTTGCTGTACAGCGTGCCGCGCCAGCGCAGCAGCAGGCCCAGTGCGCCGAGGGCCAGGAACCAGAAGCCCAAGCCCACCATGATGCGAAAGCTGAAGAACACCACCGGCACCACCGGCCGATCGGCGGGGGCCACGTCCTTGAGGCCACGCACGACGCCGTCCGGGTCGTGCTGCAGCAGGAGGCTCGCCATCTTGGGGATCGCGACTTCGAAATGGTTGCGCTCGGCCGCCCGGTCCGGCCAGGCGAAGAGCAGCAGCGGGGCGCCGGCCGTGGTCTCCCACAAGCCCTCCATCGCCGCCACCTTCATGGGCTGATCGCGCTGCACCTGCAAGCCGTGCAGATCGCCCATGACGATCTGCAGCGGCGCCAGCACCGCCAGCGCAAGCGTGGCCAACGAAAAAGCCGGTCGCGCCACGGTGGCGGTGCGGATGTCCTGCAGATGCCAGGCAGAAACGCCCGCGACGACGAGCGAGGTGGTCAGGAAAGACGCCAGCAGCATGTGCGGAAAACGGTAGAAGAACGAGGGATTGAAGATCACGTCCACCCAGCGCTCGACGAAGAAAATGCCGTCCACCACGCGATAGCCGGCCGGCGTGTGCATCCACGAACTCGCGGCCAGGATCCAGAACGCCGAGATCATGGTGCCGACCGAGACGATGCAGGTGGCCGCGAAATGCAGTCGTGGCGGCACCCGGTTCATGCCGAACAGCATGACGCCCAGAAAGCTCGCCTCGAGAAAGAACGCCGTCAGCACCTCGTAGCCCAGCAGCGGGCCCAGGATGTTGCCTGTGGCCTCGGAAAAGCGCGCGAAATTGGTACCGAACTGGTAGGAGAGCACGACGCCCGAGACCACGCCCATGCCGAAGGAGAGCGCGAAGATCTTGAGCCAGAAGCGGTACAGCGTGAGATAGACCGCGCGCCCGGTGCGCAGCCACAGCCCCTCGACAATCGCGAGGAACAGCCCCAGGCCGATCGTGAGTGTGGGAAACAGGATGTGGAAGCTGATGGTGAGCGCGAATTGCAGCCGCGCCAGCAGGACGGGATCGAAGGACATGAGGCGCTCCGCTGCAACCACCGGGAGCGTCAGGATACTTAATCCGCGGCCCGAGCGGGTACTGGGTGCCCGTCGGCGGTGCAGGCGGTTGCAAGAGAGGCGGGCCGCGCGCCGTTCGTGTGCTGAGCGGCATGACCGGCGTGGCGGGCTGTGGCACAATAGGGACCAGTTTAGTCCCGTATGCCCGGAGGAGCCGTGCTCCGGATCGGCAAGATGACCGACTACGCCGTAGTGGTGATGACCCATCTGGCTCGCCACCCCGACGCCATGCAGACCGGCGCGCAGATCGCGGCGGCCTGTGGCATTGCGCTGCCCACGGTGAGCAAGCTGCTGAAGGCACTGACGCGGACCGGGCTGCTGCAGTCGGTGCGCGGTGTGGCCGGCGGTTATCGTCTGGCGCGCCCGCCTGCGGCGATTTCCGTGCTGGACATCGTGGCGGCCCTAGAAGGCCCTTTCGGGCTGACCGAGTGCAGCCGCGCGGCCAAGGCCTGTCCGCAGCAGGCCGATTGCAGCCTGCCCGGCCATTGGGACCTCATCAGCGGCGCGGTGCGCTCGGCCTTGCGGGGCGTGACGCTCGATCGCATGAGCGCCCCGGTGCACAGCCTGCACTGGCACGAGCCGCGCCCATCCGCGGCGGCATCGTAATGGGCCGCGCGCCCCATTTCATTCGAGAGGAACGCTGACATGGCATCGAGCAAGGACGATCTGGAACGCCTGCTCAAGCGCGAGTATGTGGCGGGCTTCATCACCGACATCGAAGCGGACACCGTGCCGCCGGGCCTCGATGAGTCGGTCATCCGCCTCATCTCGGCCAAGAAGGAAGAGCCCGCCTTCCTGTTGGAATGGCGGCTCGCCGCCTATCGGCACTGGCTGACCTTGCGCGAACCGCGCTGGGCCAAGGTCGCCTATCCGCCCATCGATTACCAGGCGATTTCCTATTACTCGGCGCCCAAATCCCGTGCCGACGCGCCGCAGAGCCTGGACGAGGTCGATCCCAAGCTGCTGGAAACCTACGAAAAGCTCGGGATTCCGCTGCACGAGCGGGCGCGGCTGGCCGGGGTGGCGGTGGACGCGGTGTTCGACAGCGTGTCGGTGGCCACCACCTTCAAGGAGAAGCTGCGCGAGGCGGGCGTCATCTTCTGCTCCTTTTCAGAGGCGGTGCGCGAGCATCCGGAGCTGGTGCGCCAGTATCTCGGCTCGGTGGTCCCGCACACCGACAATTTTTACGCTGCGCTGAACGCCGCCGTGTTCACTGACGGCTCGTTCGTCTACGTGCCGCCGGGCGTGCGCTGCCCGATGGAGCTGTCCACCTATTTCCGCATCAACGCGGCCAACACAGGCCAGTTCGAGCGCACGCTCATCATCGCCGACGCCGGCAGCCACGTGTCTTACCTTGAGGGCTGCACGGCACCGATGCGCGATGAAAACCAGCTCCATGCCGCCGTGGTCGAACTGGTGGCGCTGGAGGATGCGACCATCAAGTATTCGACGGTGCAGAACTGGTATCCCGGCGACGAGCAGGGGCGAGGCGGCATTTACAACTTCGTCACCAAGCGCGGCGATTGCCGGGGCGACCGCTCCAGGATCACCTGGACCCAGGTGGAAACCGGCTCGGCCATCACCTGGAAATATCCGAGCTGCATCCTGCGCGGAGCGGACTCGGTGGGCGAGTTCTACTCGGTCGCCACCACCAACAACCACCAGCAGGCCGACACCGGGACGAAGATGATCCACATCGGCCCGAACACGCGCAGCACCATCGTGTCCAAGGGCATTTCGGCGCGTCAGGGCCAGCAGACCTATCGCGGCCTGGTGAAAGTGCTGCCGAGCGCCGAGGGCGCGCGCAACCACACCCAGTGCGACTCCTTGCTGATGGGCGATCGCTGCGGCGCGCACACCGTGCCGTATATCGAGGTCAAGAATCCCAGCGCCCAGGTGGAGCACGAGGCGACAACGTCGCGCATCGGCGAGGACCAGCTCTTTTATTGCCGCCAGCGCGGGATCAGCGCCGAGGATGCCGTGAACATGATCGTCAACGGTTTCTGCAAGGACGTGTTCCAGGTGCTGCCGATGGAGTTCGCCGTCGAGGCGCAGAAGCTATTGTCCGTGTCGCTCGAAGGCGCCGTGGGCTGAGGTCACTTTTCAAACCAGACCGGGCGCAGGCCCTCGGGAAGCCAAGATCCATGCTACAGATCGACGATTTGCAGGTGAGCGTGGAGGATCGCCCCATCCTCAAGGGCCTGACCCTCAAGGTCAACGCGGGCGAGGTTCACGCCATCATGGGGCCGAACGGCTCGGGCAAGAGCACGCTGGCGGCGGTGCTGGCCGGCCGCGAGGGCTATGTGCACACCGGCGGCACGGTGCGCTACCGGGGCCAGGATCTGCTCGCCATGGCGCCCGAGGAACGCGCCCGCGAAGGGGTGTTCCTGGGCTTCCAGTATCCGGTCGAGATCCCGGGGGTGAACAACGTGTATCTGCTCAAGGCCAGCCTGAACGCGCAGCGCCGGCATCGCGGCGAGCCCGAGCTGGACGCCTTCGAGTTCCTGCGCCTGGTGCGCGAGCAGATGACGTTCATGGGCATCCCCGAGGAATTCCTGCGCCGTTCGGTGAACGAGGGTTTTTCGGGCGGCGAGAAAAAGCGCAACGAAATCCTGCAGATGCTGATCCTGCAGCCGCGTCTGGCGATCCTGGACGAGATCGACTCGGGCCTCGACATCGATGCGCTGAAGGTGGTCTCGCGCGGTATCGAGGCCCTGCGCTCGCCCGACCGGGCCATGATCCTGGTGACGCATTACCAGCGCCTGCTGGACTATGTGACCCCCGACTTCGTCCATGTGCTGGCGGGCGGGCGCATCGTGCGCTCGGGCGGCAAGGAACTGGCGCGCGAGCTGGAGGCCGAGGGTTACGGCGCCGTGGTGGCCGGAGCGGGCGCATGAACGAGGCGGCCATGGAGGCGGTGCGCGCCTGGCTCGACGCCTATGCCGGCGCGGCGACACCGATCCCTGCGCTGGCCGAGCGCGGCGCCGTGCATCTGGCGGCCGCGGGGCTGCCGGGCGGCGTGCCCGAGTCCTGGCGCTACACCGATCCCGGCGAGCTGCTGGCCCGACGCTTCGCCGTGGAGGCGGCGCCTGTCGAGGCACCTGTCGACAACGACGATCTGCCGCAACTGGCCGGCGCCTTGCGCCGTGTCTGGGTCGGCGGCCGTCCGGTGCCGATGCAGGCCCTTGGCGAGATGGCGTCCGGCGCCCGCCTGTGGGCGCTGGAAACAGCCCCCGAAGGCGTCGGCGCCCAGCTTGCACCGGAGCGGAACGGCTTCGCCGCGCTCAACGCGCTGGGGTTCCGCCATGGCGCGGGGCTGGCGCTCGATGCCGGCGCCGTGCTCGCCGAGCCGGTGCATCTGCTGTGGTGGTCGCCGGCCGAGCAGCCGGCTGTCGCGGCGCATCCGCGCGTCACCATCCAGTTGGGCGCACAGGCCGCCGCGACGGTGGTGATCCATCAGGCTGGCGCGCCCGAGGCCGGCGGTTTCCTGAACAGCGCCATCGAGATCGCGCTCGAGGCCGGCGCCGTGCTCAAGCTGGTGGTGGTCGATCAATCCGGCGCCGGCGCGTTTGGCCTGAGCCAGGTGGTGGCCCGCTGCGCCCGCGACAGCCGGCTGGATGTGTGGCTGATCGACGCCGGCGCCGGCTGGGTGCGGCGCGAGCTGGACATCGCGCTGGCCGAGCCCGGCGCGACCGTGAACCTGCATGGTCTGGTGCAGGGGCGCCGCGCGCTGCGAGTGGACAACGAGATCGTCATCCGGCACGAAGCGCCGCACACCCACAGCCGGCAGCAGACGCGGGCCGTGCTCGAGGACCGCGCCCGCGCGGTGTTCGGCGGCGGCGTGGCGGTCGCATCCGGCGCCCAGGGCATCACCGCGCGGCAGGGCAACGCGACGTTGCTGCTCTCGCGGCGCGCCGAAGTCGTGACCCGACCGGCGCTGGAGATTCTGGCAGACGACGTGCAGTGCAGCCACGGCGCCAGCGTCGGGCAGCTCGACGATGCGGCCCTGTTCTATCTGCGCAGCCGCGGACTGGACCGCGAGGCCGCCCGCGCCCTGCTCATCGCCTCGTTTGCGCGCGCGGCCTTGCCGGATGTGCCGGTGGCGGGCGTGCTGGACTGGGTGTTCGACGGGGTCGAGGCGAGCCTGCCGGTTGCGGCGACGGCCTGAGAGGAGTTCATCATGACGGCAATTCCCAACGCGAGCCTGCCGGACCGCTATGACGTTGCCCAGGTGCGGCGCGATTTCCCCATCCTCGACCAGCAGATCCACGGCAAGCCGCTGGTCTACCTCGACAATGCCGCGACGGCGCAGAAGCCGCGCGCCGTGCTTGAGGCCATGGACCGCTACTACCGCGAGGCCAACGCCAACATCCATCGCGGCGTCCACACGCTGTCCGAGCGCGCCACCGCCCTGTACGAAGGTGCGCGCGACCGCGTGCAGGCCTTCCTGAACGCCCGCGCGCGCGAGGAAATCATCTTGGTGCGCGGCACCACCGAGGCCATCAATCTCGTGGCCCAGAGCTACGCGCGCCCGCGGCTCGGGCCCGGCGACGAGATTCTCATCACGCATCTGGAGCACCACTCCAACACCGTGCCCTGGCAGATGGTCTGCGAGCAGACCGGCGCCACGCTGAAAGTCGTGCCCATCACGCCGGCGGGCGAGATCGACCGCGCGGCCTTCGGGCAACTGCTGGGGCCGCGCACGCGCATCTTCGCCGTCGCCCATGTCTCCAACGCCCTGGGCACGATCAACCCGGTGGCCGAGTTGACGGCGCAGGCGCGGGCGGCGGGGGCGGTGGTGCTGATCGACGGGGCGCAGGGAGTGCCGCACCAGCGCGTCGATGTACAGGCACTGGATTGTGATTTCTACGCGTTCTCGGCGCACAAGCTCTATGGCCCGACCGGCATCGGCGTGCTCTACGGGCGGCGCGAGGTGCTCGAGGCCATGCCGCCCTGGCAAGGTGGCGGCGACATGATCCGCACGGTGCAGTTTGCGGGCAGCACCTGGAACGATCTGCCCTATAAGTTCGAAGCCGGCACGCCGGCCATCGCCGAGGCGGTGGGGCTCGGTGCCGCGCTGGCGTATGTCGAATCACTGGGCATCGAGCGGATCGCCGCCCATGAAGCAGCGCTGACGACGTATGCCATGGAGCGCTTGAGCGCGATCCCCGGCCTGCGCTTCATCGGCACCGCGCGCGATCGGGCCGGGGTGGTTTCCTTCGTGCTGGAGGGCGTACATCCGCATGATCTGGGGACCATCCTCGATCACGCCGGCGTGGCGATCCGGGCCGGTCATCATTGCGCCATGCCGGTGATGGACTTTTACGGTGTGCCGGCCACGGCGCGGGCCTCGTTCGCCTGTTACAACACGCGCAGCGATGTCGATGCGCTGGTGACTGCGCTCGAAGGCGCGCGCGCGCTGTTCGGAGGGCGGGGCTGATGGATTTGCGCGAGCTGTATCAGGACATCATCGTCGATCACAACCGCAATCCGCGTAATTTCCGGCCCATGGAGGGCGCGGTGCGCATCGCCGAGGGCTACAACCCCCTGTGCGGGGACAAGCTGTCGGTCTACGCGAGGATCGAGGACGGGCGCATCGCGGACGTGAGTTTCGTCGGCAGCGGCTGCGCCATTTCCACGGCCTCGGCCAGTCTCATGACCGAGGCGGTCATGGGCAAGACCGTGGCCGAGGCCGAAGCATTGTTCGCGGACATGCACGCGCTGCTCACCGGTACCGCCAGCGGCGATCCGGCCCGGCTGGGCAAGCTGGCGGCGCTCGCGGGCGTCAAGGATTACCCCGCGCGGGTCAAATGCGCCACCTTGTCGTGGCATACCCTGCATGCCGCGCTGAAGGGGGAACTCACCCCCGTGCGCACCGAGTGAGGTCCGCCATGTACACCCAGCCCGCCGATTACGCCACGTTGTCCCGCGATTGCCTGGGGGTCCTGATCCCCGCGGGCGATACCGTCGTGATGCCCGAAGGCGCCGAGGTGCGCATCACCCAGGCGCTCGGCGGCAGTTTCACGGTCTATTACGGCGGCAACCTGGTGCGCATCGCGGGCAAGGACGCCGATGCGCTGGGGCGCGAGGTGCCGACCGGGCCGGTGCTCCCCGAAGACGCAGGTGATGCGGCCGTGGAAGCCTGCATCGAGGACCAGCTCAAGACCTGCTTCGATCCCGAGATCCCGATCAACATCCTCGATCTGGGCCTGATCTACGACCGGCAGGTGGAAACCCTGCCCGAGGGCGGACGCGCCGTGCACATCCGCATGACGCTGACCGCGCCGGGCTGCGGCATGGGCGACATCCTGGCCGACGAAGTGCGCGCCAAGGTGGCGGCCGTGCCGACGGTGCAACGGGTGAGCGTGGAGCTGACCTTCGAGCCGCCCTGGGACCAGAGCCGCATGAGCGAGGCCGCGCGGCTGCAGACCGGAATGTATTGAGGCCATGCCGGCGACGCCCTGGCAGTTCGTGCGCCTGCAGCGCGAGGCGCGTTATGTGGAACTGCGGCTGCAGCCGGATCTGTTCGGCTGGGTCGTCATGCGCATTGCGGGCGACTCGCAGGGCGGCGGCGCCACCCGCCGGACCACGCCCTGCGCCGATTATCCCGAGGCGATCCATCTGTGGAACCGCGAGGTGCGCGCCTGCAAGCGCCGCGGCTACGCCCCGGTCGCGGCAGCGCCCGAGCCTGCGCCTCCGGCGCTTTCGATCTGACCTCCCTCGAGCCCGCGCCGCCAGCGGGTGCGACAATGTGTCACATTCCACGCGGTCGGCCTCCCCGTTAGACTTTCTCGCCATGGTTGAACACGCGACCCCGTCACCTGCGAGACACTTGTCGATGGACCGATCCCTCCCGATTTCACGCAAGACACGAATCGCAGTCGTCTTCGCCCTGAGCGCGGCCGCCGGCGTGGCGCAGGCGCACGAGGACTGGCAGGGCGCGCGCGCCGACGCCCATGCGCCCATCGGGGTGATGGGCGATCACGTGCACCAGGCCGGCGAGTGGATGGTCGGCTACCGCTACATGCCGATGCACCAGGAAGGCCTGCTGGACGGTTCGGACTCGGTCTCCAAGCAGGAGGCCTACAGCAGCGAGGCCGCCGGCGGTTACGGCTATCACAACGCGCCAAAAGACATGGACATGGCCATGCACATGGTCGAGGTGATGTACGCCCCGACCGACCGTTGGACGCTGATGGCCATGATTCCCTATGTCGCGATGGACATGAGCGCCGAGTTGCACAGCCATGGCGATCATCCGCCCGTACCCTACGACATGGAATCGGACGGCTTGGGTGACGTGTCGCTGTCGGCGCTGTATCGCCTGACGCCGGTGACCAGCGCCCATCAGGCCATTGCCAGCCTGGGGCTCAGCGTCCCGACCGGCAGCATCACCGAAAAGGACGACATGCCCCATGGCGAGCACGGCGCGCCGATGGCCATGCGCCTGGAATACCCCATGCAGCTTGGCTCCGGGACCTACGATCTCAAGCCCGGCCTGACCTATGTCGGTCAGGGCGAGCGCTGGTCCTGGGGCGGACAGGGCATCGCCACGATCCGCACCGGTGAGAATGACGAGGGCTACACCCTTGGTCATCGGGCCGACCTGACCGGCTGGGCCGCATACGGCTGGACGCCGGCCGTAAGCACCTCGCTGCGCCTGGCCTTGGCCGCCTGGGGCAACATCGATGGCCGGGACGAGCAGATTTCGCCCAGCATGTCCCCGGCGGCCGATCCGCGCGCGCAAGGCGGCGAACGGGTCGATGTCGGGGTCGGCGCCAATTTTTATGTCCCCGATGGCCCGTTGCGAGGCCATCGTCTGGGATTGGAAGTCCTCTTGCCGGTCGCCCAGCGTCTGGACGGCCCGCAATTGGAGACGGACTGGACAGCCGTGCTCGGCTGGCAGTACGCCTTTTGATGTCACCCTCTCAGCCTCTTGTTGCCTGATGTTGCGCCGGGGAAACCCGGCGTTTTTTTACGTCTGATTCCACGGCCCGAGGCCAGGCGGCGCCCTGTTCCAGTAGACCTGCTGGGTCAGGTAGGGGTGGGGATGGCGGCGCAAATAATGACCCATCAGGGCGAAAGGCGCGCTACGCGGCACATCGCCCTGCCGATAAGCCTCGATCGTCTCGGAAAGCTCGCGCTTCTCCGCTGGCGTGAGCTGATTCTTGAGATAGCCCATGGCGTGGTAGAGCACGTTCGCATGGCGCTTGCGTGTGGGTTGGTAGCGCAGCGCCTGCATGAACGCCGGCCCGTATTGCGTCATAACCTCGGCCAGGGGGATCTGGCCCAGGTTCGCCACGATGCGCCCGAGCGCGCGCAAGGGCTCGCTGCCGTGCGCCATCAGCAGCAGCTTGTGTCGCGCGTGGAATTGCACCAGCGCCTCCGCCGTCGGCCCTTGAGCCAACAAGCTGCGCCAACGGGCGTAGGCATGGACCTGCTCGAGAAAGTTTTCCCGCAACGCGGCATCCTGGAGCCGATCCTCCTCTTCCGCGGGCAGCAGCGGCAGACGGTTCAGGACGGCATCGGCATAGATGCCGCGACCGTGGGGGTGGACCCGGCCGGTCCGGTCATGTACGTGGACGTGCGCCACGCCGCAGCTCGGCGAGCGGGCCTTGAACAGATAGCCGCTGAGATCGTGCGCCGCCTCGGCGACGCGCAGCCCAAAGGCGGTCAACTCGGCGGTGACGTCGAGCGCGGGATCCTGCACGCCGCGCGCCCGGATCGACGCGCCCATCTGCACCAGATGCAGCGGCGGCCGCGGCGCGCCCAGCCCGATCGCCATCTCGGGGCAGATCGGGCGAAAATCGAAATGGGGCGCAAGCTGCTCGAGGATGTAGCGATCGCGCTTGTGTCCGCCGTCATAGCGCACCGGCTCGCCGAGCAGGCAGGCACTGATGCCAAGCGTGAGCCTAGGCCAGGGCGGCGCGGTGTCCGTTTCCGATGGGTTCGACATGGACGCATTCTACGGCGGCGCAACCCTGTCGACGGGCTGCGCTAGAATGCGCCTCTGACCTGAGGCTGGCGGCACGGGCCAGGGTCCGACGGGTCATCGACGAGGCACGGGGTGAACGCAGCAGACTGGATTTCGGCCTTGGGCCTGACCCCACATCCCGAGGGCGGCTACTTCCGGCGCACCTACGCCAGCGAGCGGCGATTGGGAACGGGCGCCGCCGTCCGCCCGCTGATGACCAGCATTTACTACTTGCTCACGCGCGAGCGGCCGACGGGCCGGCTCCACCGCAACCGATCCGACATCGTCCATTTCTTCCACGCCGGCGCGCCCATCGTCTACTGGCTCGTGTGGCCGGATGGGCGGCTCGAGCGGCACGTGCTGGGGCCTGATCCGGCGCAAGGGCACATGCTGCAACTGACCGTCCCCGCAGGGGTGTGGAAGGCGAGTCGACTCGAAGCCGGCGAGTATGGACTGCTCAGCGAAGCCGTGGCGCCGGGTTTCGATGCGGCCGACCGCGACATGGCCGGCCGCGAGGAGATGCGCCGACTGTTTCCCGCGCACTGGCCGGTTCTTGCCACGCTGATCGGGGACGGCGCGACATGAATGGCGAGTTGGACGCGCTGCTCGCTGCCGGGCTCGAGGCGATGGGGCTGCACATCGCTTCGGCAGATCAGCAGCGACTGCTGGCTTTCCTGAGCCTGCTTGCCGAATGGAACGCCGCCTATAATCTCACCGCCGTGCGCGAGCCGGCGGACATGGTGCCGCGCCATCTGCTGGACAGCCTGACGGTGTTGCCGCACCTGCGAGGCGCCCGGATCATCGATGTCGGCAGCGGCGCCGGCTTGCCCGGGATTCCGTTGGCGATTGCCGATCCCGGACGGCGGTACATCCTCGTCGAGAGCAATGGCAAAAAGGTGCGGTTTCTGCACCATGCGGTGCGCCGCCTGGGGCTGGCCCATGTCGAGGTGCTGCACGGACGCGCCGAAACCCTGTGTCCGGCCTGCCCGGCCGATACCGTGGTGGCGCGCGCCGTGACGGATCTGGCGCAGCTCTGCGCCTACGCCCGGCATCTCGGTGGTTCCGAGGTCCGGCTCGTGGCCATGAAGGGGCCGGACGTCGAGAACGAATGGGCCGGGATTCCGGCCGACTTCGCTCGGGGCGAGGTGGTTTCCGTGACGGTGCCGGGGCTGGATGCGGTGCGACGGCTGGCCGTTTTGCATCGGGCGCGGGAGCGATCCGCGTGAAAGATCGACGATGAGGAAGCCGGTGTGGCCCGCATAATCGCAATCACCAACCAGAAGGGCGGCGTCGGCAAGACCACGACCACGGTCAATCTCGCTGCCGCCCTGGCCCTGGCCCGCAAGAAAGTGTTGCTCGTCGATCTCGACCCGCAGGGCAATGCCACCGTGGGCTGCGGCATTGCGGTCGCCGAGGACGCGTTCACGGCCTGCGACGTGCTGCTCGGCGACTGCACGCTCGCCGAGGCGCAACGCGAGGTGGACAAGGGGGGCTTCCATGTCCTGCCGGCCACCGGCGATCTCACCGCGGCCGAGGTCGGGCTGCTGCAACGGGAGCATCGCGAAACCGCGCTGGCGCGCGCCCTGGCGGCCTTGCCCGAGCCATTCGACTATGTGCTGATCGATTGCCCCCCGTCGCTCAATCTGTTGACGGTCAACGCCTTGGTGGCGGCGCAGGGGGTCCTCATTCCCATGCAATGCGAGTATTACGCCCTGGAGGGGCTCAAGGCACTGCTGGGCACGATCGAGGGGGTGCGGCGCGGCCCGAATACCGGGCTCGAAATCGAGGGGCTGTTGCGCACCATGTTCGATCCCCGCAACCGCCTGGCGCGGGACGTCTCCGAACAGTTGCTGCGCCATTTCGGCGACAAGGTCTATCGTTCCATCGTGCCACGCAATGTCCGGCTGGCCGAGGCGCCGAGCTATGGCGTGCCCTGCGTGCTCCTCGACCGCAGCGCACAAGGCAGCGCCGCCTATCTCGCCCTGGCTGGCGAGATGTTGCGTCGCCACGCCCGCGGCCGGATGAGCGCGATCACGGATCTGACGGGAGCTGCCACATGAACCGCAAGCGAGGGCTCGGGCGCGGCCTGGACGCGCTGCTGGGCGGCGTGGCGCTGGCGGGCCCGGCGGGCCCGGGAGAGACGCTCGAGCGACTCCCGATCGAACAACTGCAGCGCGGAAGATACCAGCCCCGCTTGCAGATCGAACCGGAGGCCCTGGCCGATCTGGCCGAATCCATCCGCGCGCAGGGCATCCTCCAGCCGATCGTGGTGCGGCCGGTCGATGGGGGCTACGAAATCATCGCCGGTGAGCGGCGCTGGCGCGCGGCTCAGCTCGCCGGCCTGCGCGAAGTGCCCTGCCTGGTGCGCGAGGTACCCGATCAGGCGGCCATGGCGATCGCATTGATCGAAAACATCCAGCGCGAAGACCTCAATCCCATGGAGGAGGCTCTGGCGCTGGCGCGCTTGCAGGATGAGTTCGCGCTCACCCATGAACAGATCGCCGGCACGGTCGGCCGTTCGCGCTCCGCGGTGACCAATCTCCTGCGCCTCAACGAGCTGGAGCCGGTCGTGCGCAAGCTGCTGGAAGACGGCCGCCTGGAAATGGGTCACGGCCGGGCCCTGTTGGGATTGAAGGGTGGCGCGCAGTGCGAGGCGGCCGCGCAGGTGGCGCAGCGCAAGCTGACCGTGCGCCAGACCGAGGCGCTGGTGCGGCGCTTGCAGCACCCCCGGCCCGCCGGAGCGGCGCCGGATCCCAACCTCGGCCGCCTGCAGCGGGCTCTCTCCGAGCAGTTGGGTACCGGCGTCACCATTCAGGACCGCGGCGGCAAGGGGTCGATCCGCATCGACTACCATTCGCTCGAACAGCTCGACGGCCTGCTCGCCGCATTGGGGCAAACGCCCGAGGACGAATTCCAGCATTGACCCGTCAAAGTGCGGTCATTATACTTGCCGCGCTTCCAGGGGGCGGCGAGGCCATTTTCCGCGTGCCTCCCGAAGTTGCGCAGTGTGTTTCCCCCAAGGTCGTTGAATTGCATCGATGGGCCGGCTGATTCGGTGGCAAGCCGCCGTAACGCTGGCCATGGCAGCGATTGCGGCCTGTTGGTACGGCTGGGCCGGCGTGATGGCGGCCTGTCTGGGGGGTGGCGGAAACCTGCTCGCAGCAGCGACCTTCATGGTCAGGACGGCGCTATTGCCGCCCGACGCCACGCCTCAAGCCCGGCTGGCCGCGATGGTGCGTGCCGAGGCCGTGAAATGGGGCGCCAGCATCGGCATGTTTGCAGCCGCCGCCATGTTCTTGCCGAGGCAGTTTCTGGTGGTCATTGCGGCCTTTGTGGCCACGACCGGGGTTTATTGGTTCGCCCTCCTGTGGGACGTGCCGGATGACAGGCCTAAAGGGGTTGATTGACTCATGTCCAGTGCTGAACACGCTGCCCACTCCCCACAAGAATACGTGACCCACCATCTGACCGGTTGGACGGTCGGCGAAGGGTTCTGGACCTTCAACGTCGACACGCTGCTGATGTCGGCAGCGCTCGGCATCCTGCTCGTGGCGACTTTCGCCATTGCGGCCCGTCGCGCCACGACCGGTGTGCCCGGCCCGCTGCAGAATCTGGTCGAATCGGTCATCGAATTCATCGACGGCGTGGTGCACGAAACCTTCCATGGCGACAGTCGTCTCATCGCTCCGCTGGCCATGACGATCTTCTGTCTCGTGCTGCTCTGGAACACCATCGACCTGATTCCGGTCGATTTGTTCCCCGCCGTGGCGGGCCTGTTCGGCGTCCAGTATTTCAGGCCGGTGCCTTCGGCCGACATGAGCGCGACCTTCGGGCTCTCGTTCACCGTTTTCCTGCTCATCATCGTCTACAGCATCAAGGGCAAGGGCGTCGGCGGCTATCTCGAAGAGCTGCTGTTCCACCCCTTCGGCAAGTACCTGATTCCGTTCAATCTGATCCTCAATGCTGTGGAACTGCTGGCCAAGCCGCTGTCGCTGGGTCTGCGACTGTTCGGCAACCTCTATGCCGGCGAACTCATTTTTGTCTTGATTGCCCTGCTGCCGTGGTGGGCGCAGTGGGGGCCCGGCGGCGCCTGGGCGATCTTCCATCTCCTGGTCATCCCCTTGCAGGCGTTCATTTTCATGACCCTGACGGTGGTGTACCTGGGTATGGCCCACGCCAAGCATTGATCCTTTTGGCCCACACTGCATATTCCTGAAGGAGGAATGATGGAAGCTCTTATCGCCCAGATCCAGGCCAACACCGTGTTGACCGTCGGTATCATTTTCGGTCTTGCCGCGGTCGGCACGGCCATCGGCTTCGCCCTGCTGGGCGGCAAGTTCCTGGAAGGCGTCGCCCGCCAGCCCGAACTGGCCGGCATGCTGCAAACCCGCATGTTCATCATCGCCGGTCTGCTCGACGCCGTCTCCATTATCGGCGTGGCCATGGGCCTGCTCATGATGTTCGCGAACCCCTTCCTGGCCGCGCTCGGCTGAGGCACCCGGCCATCCGGTTGTTTTGGGTTAGAACACGAATCGCGGAGAAGTTATCGTGGGCATCAACGCCACTTTGCTAGGCCAGATGATCACCTTCGGGCTGTTCGTCTGGTTCATGATGAAGTTCGTCTGGCCGCCCCTGACGCAGGCCATGCAGGAGCGTCAGCGCAAGATCGCCGAAGGTCTTGCGGCGGCGGAGCAGGGCAACACCCAGCTCGAGCGTTCACGCCAGGAAGTCGAGGCGACGCTGCAGGCGGCGCGTCAGCAGGCGGCCGAGATTCTCGCCCAGGCGAATCGCCGCGGCACCGAGATGGTCGAACAGGCCAAGCTGGCGGCCCGGGACGAGGGCGAGCGGCAGATCCGCTCGGCCGAAGCCTTGATCGCCCAAGAGATCGCCCAGGCGCGTGAGGCGCTGCGCAGGGAAGTGGCCGATTTGGCGACCGCCGGCGCCGGGCGCATTCTCCGACGTGAAATCGATCCCGCCGCTCATCGCGATCTCCTCGACGATCTCGTCGGCCAGATCTGATCGGGGGTTCGATGTCGGATGTAAGCACCCTGATCCGTCCCTACGCCAAGGCCGTACTCGACCTGGCCCTCCAGCCGGGCGGGTCGCTGGCGGACTGGCAGCAGAGGCTCGACCTGCTGGCCGCGCTCGTCGAGTATCCGGCGATCCGTGATGTCTTGGAGAACCCGCGGCAGACCGCCGAGCAGAACCGGCAGTTGATCGTGGATGCCATCGGCCCCGAACTGGGCCGGGAGGGCGTCAATCTGGTCTCGCTGCTGATCGAGAATCGCCGCTTGCTGCTCGCACCCCAGATCGCCGCGGTTTACGCCGCACTGCGGACCGAGGCGGAAGGGGCGGTCGATGTCGACGTGGTGAGCGCCGTCCCCCTGGACGACGATCAGCAAGGGCGCATCATCGAGTCGCTTGCCCGGCGACTCGGGCGCAGGATCAACCTCAAGACGCGCATCGATGAAAGTCTGGTGGGCGGGGCGATCATCCGGGCCGGCGATCTGGTGATCGACGGGTCGGTCCGCAGTCAGCTGGAACGTCTTTCCCGCGCACTGGTTCATTGACGAGGAAGCAACATGCAAGTCAATCCCGCCGAGATTAGCGAGCTGATCAAACAGCGCATCCAGAACTTCCAGGTCGTGGCCGAGGCCCGCGCGGAAGGCACGGTCATCAGCGTCGCCGACGGCATTTGCCGCATCCACGGCCTGACCGCGGCCATGCAGGGCGAAATGCTCGAGTTCCCGGGCGAAACCTATGGCCTGGCGCTCAACCTCGAGCGCGACTCCGTCGGCGCGGTGGTGCTGGGCAGCTACGAACACATCAAAGAAGGCGATCGGGTGCGCTGCACCGGCCGCATTCTGGAAGTCCCCGTCGGCGAAGCGGTGCTGGGGCGAGTCGTCAATGCGCTCGGCCAACCCATCGACGGCAAGGGTCCGATCGCGTCGGGTCTGTCCTCGCCGATCGAGAAGGTGGCGCCGGGGGTGATCGCCCGTCAATCCGTGTCCCAGCCGGTCCAGACCGGCCTCAAGGCCATCGACGCCATGGTGCCGGTGGGTCGCGGCCAGCGCGAGCTGATCATCGGCGACCGCCAGACCGGCAAGACCGCTGTGGCCGTGGACGCCATCATCAACCAGAAAGGCACCGGCGTTAAGTGCATCTACGTCGCCATTGGCCAGAAGGCCTCCAGCATCGCCGCCGTGGTGCGCAAGCTGGAAGAGCACGACGCGTTGGCGCACACGATCGTGGTCGCCGCCAGTGCCTCCGACTCGGCCGCCCTGCAGTACATCGCACCCTACAGCGGCTGCGCCATGGGCGAGTACTTCCGCGATCGCGGTCAGGATGCCCTGATCGTCTATGACGACTTGACCAAGCAGGCCTGGGCCTATCGCCAGATTTCGCTGCTGCTGCGCCGCCCGCCGGGCCGTGAAGCCTATCCGGGCGATGTCTTCTACCTGCACTCGCGACTGCTCGAGCGCGCCGCGCGCGTGAACGCCGAATACGTCGAAAGCCTGACGGGTGGCGCGGTGACGGGCCAGACCGGCTCGCTGACGGCGCTGCCGATCATCGAAACCCAGGCGGGCGACGTGTCGGCCTTCGTGCCGACCAACGTGATCTCCATCACCGACGGCCAGATCTATCTGGAGTCCGACCTGTTCAACGCCGGGATTCGCCCCGCCATCAATGCGGGTCTGTCGGTGTCCCGGGTGGGCGGCGCGGCGCAGACGAAGATCATCAAGAAGCTCGGTGGCGGTGTGCGTCTCGCACTGGCCCAGTACCGCGAACTGGCGGCCTTCGCGCAGTTTGCCTCCGATCTCGACGAGGCGACACGCAAACAGCTCGACCGGGGCCAGCGCGTCACCGAACTGATGAAGCAGAAGCAGTACGCGCCGCTGTCGATCGCACTCATGGCCCTGTCGCTGTATGCGGCCAACGAAGGCTATCTCGACAGCGTCGACGTGAAGAAGGTCGTGGCATTCGAGGCCGCGCTGCATGATTTCGCCCGCTCGGCCCATGGCGAGGTGCTGGCGAAGATCGATGCCACGGGCGATTTCAATGCCGACATCGAAGGCGGACTGAAGAAGATCCTCGAGGACTTCAAGGCCACCGGAACCTGGTAAGGCGCGAACGGAATAGGTGAGTCATGGCGGGCACAAAAGAAATCCGCAATCAGATCCGCAGCGTCCGCAACACGCAGAAGATCACCAAGGCCATGGAAATGGTCGCGGCGAGCAAGATGCGCAAGGCGCAGGATCAGATGACGGCGACCCGGCCGTATGCCGAACGCATGCGGGAAGTCATCGGGCATCTGGCTGCGGCCAGCCCCGATTACCGGCATCCGTTTCTCGTCGAGAGCGAAACGGTCAAGCGGGTCGGCATTCTGTTCGTTTCCACCGATCGTGGTCTGTGCGGCGGCCTCAACATCAACCTGTTCAAGACGGTGCTGGCCGAGATGCGGCGCTGGGACGGACAGGGAGTCGAAGTCGAACTCGCCATTCTCGGCGGCAAGGGGATCGGCTTCTTCCGCCGTCTGGGCGGCCGCATCGTCGCGCAGCAGAGCGGCCTCGGTGATCGTCCGCGGCTGGAGCAACTGATCGGATCGGTCAAGGTCATGCTGGATGCCTACCGTGAAGGCCGCATCGATCGGCTCTATCTGGTGCGCAACCAGTTCATCAACACGATGACCCAAAAGCCCGTGGTGCAGCAGGTGCTGCCGGTCGAGCCGGTGCGCGAATCGGAGATGCTCTCGAATTGGGACTACATCTACGAGCCCAACCCGGCAGCGCTGCTGGACGACGTGCTGATTCGTTACGTCGAATCGCAGATCTACCAGGCGGTGGTCGAGAACGTCGCGAGCGAAATGGCGGCACGGATGGTGGCGATGAAGTCGGCCTCCGACAACGCCGGCGAGGTGATCCAGCGCCTGACCCTGATCTACAACAAGGCCAGGCAGGCCGCGATTACCCAGGAGCTGGCCGAAATCGTGGCCGGCGCAGCAGCGGTGTCCTGATTCGCCGCTGTCGTCCAGCAGTCGTCCCCATTCCGTCCACCGTGCAAGCGCGGACAAGAGCCTTAAGGAAGTCAGACAGATGAGCTCCGGAAAAATCGTTCAGATCATTGGCGCCGTGGTGGACGTCGAGTTCCCCCGGGACGCCGTTCCTGCCGTGTACTACGCCTTGGTGGTCGACGCCACGGGCCTCGTTCTGGAAGTCCAGCAGCAGCTGGGCGACGGGGTCGTGCGCACCATTGCCATGGGTCCGTCCGATGGTCTGAGCCGCGGCCTTGAGGTGCGCAGCACCGGCGCGCCGATCTCGGTGCCGGTCGGCAAGGGCACGCTCGGGCGCATCATGGACGTGCTGGGCAATCCGGTGGATGAAGTCGGCCCGGTCGAGAGCGCAGAGCGCTGGCAGATCCATCGCGCCGCGCCGTCCTATGAAGAGCAGTCCGGTTCCACCGACCTGCTGGAAACCGGCATCAAGGTCATCGACCTGCTCTGCCCGTTCGCCAAGGGCGGCAAGGTGGGCCTGTTCGGCGGCGCCGGCGTGGGCAAGACCGTGAACATGCTGGAACTGATCAACAACATCGCGAAAGAGCACAGCGGTCTGTCGGTGTTCGCCGGCGTCGGTGAGCGCACCCGAGAAGGCAACGACTTCTATCACGAAATGGCCGAATCCGGGGTCATCGACCTCAAGAACCTGTCCGAGTCCAAGGTGGCCATGGTCTACGGCCAGATGAACGAGCCGCCGGGCAACCGTCTGCGCGTCGCCTTGACCGGCCTCACCATGGCCGAGTATTTCCGCGACGAAGGCCGCGACATCCTGTTCTTCGTCGACAACATCTATCGCTACACCCTTGCGGGCACCGAGGTGTCCGCACTGCTGGGTCGCATGCCTTCCGCCGTGGGTTACCAGCCCACCTTGGCCGAGGAAATGGGCCGTCTGCAGGAGCGCATCACCTCCACCAAGACCGGTTCGATCACCTCGATCCAGGCCGTCTATGTGCCGGCCGACGACTTGACCGACCCCTCGCCTGCCACCACCTTTGCGCACTTGGACGCCACCGTGGTGCTGTCGCGCCAGATCGCGGAACTGGGGATTTATCCGGCCGTGGATCCGCTCGACTCCACCAGCCGCCAGCTCGATCCGCTGGTCGTCGGCGAGGAGCACTACAACACGGCGCGCGGCGTGCAGAACGTGCTGCAGCGCTACAAGGAACTGCGCGACATCATTGCCATTCTGGGCATGGACGAACTGTCCGAAGAGGACAAGCTCATCGTCTCGCGCGCGCGCAAGATCCAGCGCTTCCTGTCCCAGCCCTTCCATGTGGCCGAAGTGTTCACCGGCTCGCCGGGCAAGTATGTGTCGCTGAAGGACACCATCCGCAGCTTCAAGGGAATTCTGAACGGCGAGTACGACGGCCTGCCGGAACAGGCGTTCTACATGGTCGGCAGCATCGAGGAAGCCGTAGAGAAGGCCAAGCGCGTTTGAACCGCTGCCGGGAGTAAGGCGAGATGAGCCAGATCAACGTCGATATCGTCAGCGCCGAGGGCGAGATCTTCTCGGGCAGCGCAAGCATGGTGTTCGCTCCCGCGATGGAAGGGGACGTCGGCATCGCGCCGCGCCACGCGCCGCTGTTGACCCTGTTGCGGGCAGGGGAAGTCCGTGTCCGCGACGAGCAAGGCAACGACGCCCATTTCTTCGTGTCCGGCGGCATCCTCGAGATCCAGCCGTTCAAGGTCACCGTGCTGGCGGATACCGCGCTGCGTGCCAAGGATCTGGACGAGGCGGCGGCGCTGGAAGCCAAACGCCGGGCGGAGGATGTGCTGACGCAGCGGCAGTCCGACATCGATTATGCCCGCGCGCAGGCGGAACTGGCCGAGGCGATCGCCAAGCTGCAGATGCTGGAGCGGCTGCGCAAGATCCGCAGCTGATCCCGCCGGTCAATCGACAAGAGAAAGCCCGCGAACGCGGGCTTTCTGTCTTTGCGAGGCGGAGACCGCCCGCTGAGGAGGGTCAGGGAATGACGGGCTGGGTCCAGCCGAGCGAGAACCCCCGATTCCGGTCCCAGCCGAGGTCGGTCACGGTGAAGCCGTAGCCGAACACCGTCGCCGCGGCGTCGATGTCCAGCAGACTGCCCTTGCTGAACGACATCGTGTTGGACTCGGTGTCGAAGCTGAAGCTGCGTCCTTTGTCGCGCACGATGCTCAGCGCCTGGCCATGCACTTCCGACATCGCGGCATCGCTCATATCCGCCATCTGCGCTTGGCTGGCCAGAGGGACGAGCGCCAGGGCCGCAGTGATCACCAATGTCTTGATCTTCATCTCGGTCTCTCCTTGATGCATCCATCACACACAGCCGGCGATTCGATTTGCCGGCCCTGAAGTGATCGGCAAGCCCGGGGGAAACCTGAGCCTTTATGGTCCGGCCCGGCGAGGCCAGCGCCGTATGCCATCGCTTAACCCGGCTTGACGGCCACCTTGAGCACGCCGTCGCGCTGATGAGCGAACAGGTCGTAGGCGGCCGCGATGTCATCGAGCGCATAGCGGTGGGTCACCAACGGCCCGAGATCGACGCGGCTCGATGCGACGACGTTGAGCAGACGCCGCATGCGTTCCTTGCCTCCGGGGCACAGGGAAGAAACGATCTTCTTGTCGCCAAGCCCCGCGTTGAAGGCACTCAGCGGAATGGTCAGGTCACTGGAATAGACGCCCAGGCTCGACAGCGTGCCACCCGGTTTGAGGACCCGCAGGGCATTTTCGAAGGTCGATTGCAGCCCCAGCGCCTCGATGGCGGCGTCGACGCCACGGCCACCGGTTAGCCGGAGAATTTCCTCCACGACGTCGACTTCGCGGAAATTGAGGGTGACGTCGGCGCCCATCCGGCGCGCGATCCCCAGCCGCGCGTCGACGCCGTCGACGGCGATGATGGTGCTCGCGCCCCGAAGCCGGGCGCCGGCGGTCGCACACAGGCCGATGGGCCCCTGCGCGAATACCGCGACGATGTCGCCGATGCGGATGTTGGCGGCCTCCGCACCGGCAAACCCGGTGGAGAGGATGTCGGGACACATGAGCACCTGCTCATCGGTCAGGCCGTCCGGCACCGGTGCGAGATTGGCCTGCGCGTCCGGAACCAGAAGAAATTCGGCCTGGGCGCCGTCGATGGTGTTGCCGAAGCGCCAGCCGCCCATGGGTTTGTAGCCGTGGGACAGGCAGCCGCCGTCCTGGGCCGGAAAGCCATCCTGGCAGGCATAGGAGGTAAAGCTGGGACAGATCGCGCCGGCGATGACGCGCTGTCCTTCCCGGTAGCCCCGAACGTTCGTGCCCAGCTTTTCGATGATGCCGACCGGTTCGTGACCGATGGTGAGGCCCGGTGCCACGGGGTATTCCCCCTTCAGGATGTGGACATCCGTGCCGCAAATCGTCGTCGTAGTGATGCGGATCAAGGCATCGTCTGAGCCGACGGCGGGAATCGGTTTTTCGCCGAGCTCGATTCTTCCCGGTGCGACGAACACGGCTGCTTTCATCATGCTCATGGCGGTCCTCCTGAGGTTCGGAACATGCACGATCGCGGGCGATTCCGCATGCCGATTCTAGACGGTGGGATGTGACAAGCCCCTGCTCGAACGCAGGGACAGACTCGACATGCTCAGGCGGGGGTCAGGCGCAATGAACGGCGCAGGGCGCGTTCCAGATCATGGCGCACCACGGACGGCGGGATGTCGGGCCGCAGGTCGTGCAGCCGGGTCACGGCCAGATTCGCGTATCCGCAGGGGTTGATGCCGGCGAACGGCGCAAGATCCATATCGACGTTGAGCGCGAGGCCGTGATAGCTGCAGCCGCGCCGGATGCGCAGCCCCAGCGCGGCGATCTTGGCGGTACCGACATAGACCCCGGGCGCCTCGCGCCGTGCGTGCGCCTCGACGCCGTAGCCGTGCAACAGGTCGATGACCGCCTGCTCCAGCGCGCTGACCAGGCTGCGGATCCCGAACCCGAGCCGCCGCAGATCAAGCAGGGGATAGACCACCCACTGGCCCGGTCCGTGATAGGTGACCTGTCCCCCGCGGTCGGTCTGCACCACCGGGATCGCGCCGGGCATGAGGACGTGCTCCGGCCGCGCGTGCATGCCGAGCGTATAGACCGGCGGATGCTGGACGAACCACAGCGCGTCGGGCGTGTCGTCGCTGCGCTGGTCGGTGTAGTCCCGCATCGCCGTCCAGACCTCGGCATAGGGCGCGACGCCCCAATCCCGGACCACGGGAGCGGTTAGATCACCCACGCCAGTCGCGGCTCGGCGCTGAGGTCCCGATAGAGGGCATCGAGTTGGGCGCGGCTGCTGGCGCGCAGGGTGACGGTGACGGCGAGGTAGCGCCCGCCGCTGCTCGGTCGCGTATCCACCGCCAGGACGTCGGCATCATCGACATGCACGGCAATCACCGTGCGCACCACGCGCTCCGGTTCGTGCGCGAGCTGGCCGACCGCCTTGATGGGATAGACGCAGGGAAAGCTCAGCAGGCTCTCGTCGGTCATCGCGCTCACAACAGCGCGGCGCCCTGCCGCCAGCGGTCGAGCGCCGCATCCCACAGCGCCATCATGCGTTCGTGCATGGGACCGGGGCGGCCCGCGCCGACCGGCGCGCCGTCCAGCCGCGTGATCGGGATTACGGCGCGGGTGGAGCTGGTCATCCACAGCTCGTCCGCGCTGCGCAGCGCTTCTTCGGGGATGTCGGTCTCGCGAACCGTCAGCTCGGCCGCGCGCGCCAGCTGCAGCACCAGTTGGCGCGTGATGCCATGCAGGATGCGCTCGTCCGCGCGCGAGGTCAGCAGCGCGCCGTCCCGGACGACGAAGATGTTGCTGGCCGCGCCTTCGGTCAGCACGCCGCCCCGCAGATAGAGGATCTCCACCGCGCCGGCATCCTTCGCTTCCTGGCGCGACAGGGCGTTGGCCAAGAGCGCAATCGCCTTGATGTCGCAGCGGCTCCAGCGCGGATCGGGGCGGCTGAGCGTGGCGATGCCTTCGCTCAGCCACGTGGCCGGCGGCGGCTTCAGAGGGCTCGCCATCGCGAACACGGTCGGCCGAACGACGGCCGGAAACGCGTGGTCGCGATGATCGTCGCAGCCGCGCGTCACCTGCAAATACACCGACCAGTCGCCGGGGCCCTGATGCCCGATGAGCGTGTCCACCATTCCGGCCCAGTCGCCGCGCGACAGAGGGCTCTCGAGCCGGATAGCCTGAAGGCTGCGCTCGAGCCGGGCCAGATGTTCATCCAGCAGGAAGGCCCGACCGGCGTAGACCGGGATCACCTCATACACGCCATCGCCGAACAGAAATCCGCGATCCAGCACCGAGACGCGCGCCTGCTGCAACGGCAGAAAGGCGCCATCGAGATAGACGATGCGTTCGTCGCTCATTGGAACCACATCAGCAGCCAGTGCCACAGGCGCTTGAAGAGGTTGCCTTTTTCGACCGCCTGCTGCGGATAGAGCGGTGCCTCGAGCAGGGGGTCGTCGTTGAAGCGCACCACCAGCTTGCCGATCGGGCCGTCGGCGGCGAGTGGCGCCACCAGCCGGTCCCGCACCTCGGCCTGCGTCTTTACGCCCTCATACTGCCCGCGCGGCACCGTGATGTAGAGATCCTTGTTCAGGCCCAGCCCGATCCGGTTGACCTTGCCCATCCACAGCGGCGCCTCGGTCACGGTCTCCCCTGCGCCATAGAGCCGGTGCGTGCTGTAGAAGCGAAAGCCGTAGTTGAGCAGGGCCTGGCTGTCGTTCATGCGGGCATTGTCGCTGGGCGTGCCCATGACGACCGTGATCAGCCGCATCTGGTCGCGCTTGGCCGAGGCGGCCAGACAGAAGCCCGCCGAACTGGTATGACCCGTCTTCAAGCCATCTACGCTGGCATCGCGCCACAACAGGCGGTTGCGATTGGATTGCTCGATGCCGTTGAACAGGAAGGAGCGGATCGAATACCAGCGATACTGCTCCGGGAAGTCGCGGATCATCGCCTGCGCCAGCAGCGCGATGTCGTGCGCCGTGGTGTAGTGGTTCGGGTCCGGCAGGCCGGTCGCGTTCATGAAGTGGGAATTGCGCATGCCGATCTGCTGGGCGTACTGGTTCATCAGGCCTGCGAAGGACTCCTCCGCGCCGGCGATGTGCTCGGCCAGGGCGATGCTGGCATCGTTGCCCGACTGCACGATCATGCCCTTGATCAGCGTCTCGACGTCGATCTGCGAGCCCACCTTGAGGAAGGTCCGGGAGCCTTCCGAGCGCCATGCCTTCTCGCTGATGGTCACCTGCTCGTCGAGCTTGAGATCGCCGTCGGCCAGCTGCCGGAAGGCCACATAGGCCGTCATGACCTTGGTGATGCTGGCCGGCTCCACGCGCTGGTCGGGATTGCTCGAGGCCAGCAGCCGTCCGCTGTCGAAATCCATCAGCACATAGCTGCTGGCGTTGATCTGGGGCGGCGCCGGCACCGGGATGGGCGCGGCGAGCGCGGCGGTGGTCCAGAACAGCAGAAGGAAGGAAACCAGAAGCGAGCGAGGAGAGCGGATGAGCACCATGGGAAAGGACAACCCCTGTCGGTGGCGTGCCAGACGGCGGGCACGGCGCCCGCGCGAAAGTGCCCATTCTAGCCTGTGGCGCGGGCCGCACAACCTGGGCGGGTTGTCAGGATGCCTGATGCAGACCAGCGGCGTTGGCAGGGCGTATGGTGCGCATTGGGACGGATCAGCGCGAGGTGATCGCCCCGTTGCATACCCAGCGCGTCCCGGGCGCCCAGTTCACCGAAGCTCAAGATCTCTCCGTCGGGCGTGACCAGGCCCGGCCGGGCGGGATCACATTCGGCCCATTGCCAATAGGAATTGGCGCGCATCCTCGTCCTCCCGCCGGGGGTTTTCTCCTCCATGGGGATTGGTTCACCGACAAAACGCACCCGCCGCGTCTCCTTGGCCACCGAATGCCGCACAAAGTCGCCGGGAGTGAATTTGGACGACCCTGTCGGCCCCGAAGGGGCGAACCCCAAGGACGGGGTGAGCAATCCAACCATTCGACTCGGCCGCGCGTACCTCTCTGATCTGTATGCGCGTCACCGATGGCCTTTGCGGACTTCGGGCCCGGTTCCGCGAGCGAGGTCGGAGGGAGGGATGGCCAGCCAGGAAAAGGAATGGCAAGGAGAGAGTGGAATGTGGCCCGGAACGGCCAATTCGGGCGGCTGGCGAAGTCCGCAGGCTTCCGCAGGAACCCCATCGACACGCAGGGTTCGGCTCGATCAGGCAAGAAAAAATCCCAACCGGATAAGGGTTGGGATTTCACATTATGGTGGTGGGCCTGTAACCCGCGCCAAACCTAGATAACTCAGCACCTTACAGCCGGTGCAAACCGCTGCGGAACGGTGCGGATTAGCCCCTTTTCCGTGGTGAATCGTAGCAGCTTGACTCGATCACTGCCGCGATGCCCGCCGCCAGGATCACCGCCAGTTCGATTCCGTGTTGCTCAATCGAACCCGCGTCCGCAAGCCACACCGCTGGCAACAGCTACCCAAAGAGTAGTTGGCGACCGAACGTCGTGAGGATTTCGGCTGGGGCAGCCTCTATGAAGTTGTCCGGCGGAAGTGTGAAGCCAGGAAACTTCTGAGTGATCGCCTGTTTGCGGCCCATGGCATCGGCCTGATCAAGCTCGACGTCGAGAACCCGTCCGAAAGCCAGGTTCTGATCCCCGCCAGGGAGCGCGGCGAGATTGATTGGGACACCGCCAACCGGCTGGCCACCGAGAACAAGGACTTCCTCGAGTACGTGAAGCTGGTGAAGCAGTTCTACCAGACCGGCGAAGCGCGGCTGGCGGACTGGGACGTGCCGAAGGAAGTCGATTAGGTGCCAGGCTATTCGAGGGATGCGATCACGGTGAGCCGCTGTTCGGCTCTGCTGAACTGGCCTTGCCAGACGTCTCGACCGTCAACGTGCAGACGCTGCAGCGTCAGCTGAAAGCCGTCGCAGTTTGCCTGCTTCGCGGTAGCGAAGTCGCTCGTGTCGAATCGGGCCTCGCGGACCAGTGTGGTTGCGACTGACTTCATCGCGTGCTCAAACAGATCGAGGAGCTTGGACTGTTCGGCCTCGTCGATATCGTGAGAGACGACGTCCTCGATCACGGCCTTCTTGTATCTGTTGGTCATCGGCACTTCTCCGTTGCGGGGAATGGCATGAACGCGCTGTTCGGCCCTGAAGCCAAGCGCTGCCGAGCGCTTTCGGATCAAGCGTTGCGAAGAAGCAAGGCAATCTCCGCCGCTCGCCGGGTGACGAGGCCGGGCAGCACTTTTCCGCCGCCATAGATCCATCGGCGCAGTTCAGTGGCTGCGCCTGACCAGTCGCGCTGATTGACCCGACGCCGCAACGTCGATGTCTGGAGGCGCCCCGCGCCGAGGTTGAAGGTGAAGTCCACGACGGCGGCGAGCCGCCCCTCAGGCTCGGTGGCCAGCACGGGGCAGTAGCGCAGCGTCGCTTTCAGCGCCGTCATGAGGTCGGTGGCCAAGTAGGCTTCGGCCTCGGCCTCTGTGACTGGCTGGTGCTTCGGATCGCAGAGGTGGCCGTAGCCGATGGTCCAGTACCCAGCGGGGCAGACGTAGGGATGCGCGCGGCCGGGATCGGCTCTCGGCACACGGTGGAAGCCCTCGAAGCGCTTTGCGAGATCGATGGCCGCCTGCGGCACTGCGATCACGGCCGCACCCGGTCGAACACGCGCCCCAGGAACCAGAAGTTCAGCACCCCGGCCCACAGCGCTTGATCGGCCTCGGTCCACGCGTGCAGGATCGCAGCGCCCCAATCGGCGCCGCCCGACATGGCCCCGACGAACGACGCCGTCTTCGCCGCGCAGTACAGCGTCATGAACCAGTAGGTGATCACCGGGCGGACGCTGATGGACAGCGCATCGGCCCAGCGCACTCGGGATCGCTGGCCCTGGGCGGCCACCGACTCCCGCAGGACCTCGATGGCGCCGACGTTCCAGGCGGCGTCCGCGCCAGCACCGATCTCCGACATGCGCTGGGCGCCGCGCAGCTTCTCGAACTCCAGCGCCTTGTCCTGCATCGCCAGCTCGTGGCCGCGCTCGCCCTTGCGGTCAAGCCACTTCAGGACCTCGGGCGCCAGACGGAAGGCCCCGCCAAGGAGGCCGCCGAGCAAGGTCTCGATCATTGGCCGCTCCCCATCAACTTGAGCTTGATGGCCGCGCCCACCAGCAGCGCCGCCAGGATGCCGGTCGTAATAACCTTGATGACGGTCTGCCAGGCGGTGCGCCGTGCATCGCGCCACGCCTCCAGCAGATCGCGCAGTTCATGGATGTCGCGCGCTGCGTGGGTGCTTTCCAGGCCCAGGTGAGACAGCGCGCGCTCGGCGCCGCGCTCGGCAGCGCGGTCGAGCAGTTCGTCGAAGTCTTCCTTGCGCAGCAGGAGCATGTTCTCCACGATGGCGGGTTGGTCGGGTTCGTTCATACAAGCCTCCAGAAAGACGAGGCCCGCCCAGCGCGTAGCAACTGGGCGGGCATCAGGGGATGAATCAACGGCGGGTCAGATCTCGATGAGTTCGAGCGGCAGGCTGGGAGCGACGGCTTCGACCGTGCCGTCGCGGACAAACACCTTCTGGCCGAGACCAGCGGCGCCGCGCGCGTTGACGACGCCGTCACCGGAAGTTGAACGGTGACGACGCCGGCGCCGATCTCGGTCACCGTGCCGGCCTGCAGCGGCGCATCGGGCAGCAGCTGGCGGAACTGCTCGTAGACGTTATGCATAGGCCTGCACTCCCAGCGTCTGTCAGACCTCGGGGAATCCGGCCTGCACCTGCTGGCGCGCACCAGCCCGAGCCGGGTCACGCTGCCGTCCTGGGACTCGACGAACGCCCCCGGCTCGATAATTCCGGTCTCTGCCAGCACGGGCAGTCGCAAGCTCACTTCGATCTGCCGGCCGGGGTCGGCGAGCACCGCGATGCCGCGATGCCGCGATGCCGCGCTGGCGCGCTGCGGCCGCCTCAGTGATCAGCGCGTCCACGACCATGGGCGCCAGCACGTCGCCAGCCGTACCTGCTCGCGTGACCTGGCCGAGCACGCCGACCTCCTGGCCCGACACGAACACGCGGTTGTAGGCCGGCTTCTCCATCCAGCGAACGGACTCGCGGGCCACCGCGTCGACGGGCAGCACGAAGTCGGGGGTGACGGAGCCCCACTCCCAAGGAGCCACCGGGTAGCGATGACGGACCCGCAGGCTTTGCGCCGTCGGATGGGGCATCAGGTAGCCGCCCGCGGCGCCCGCAATGGCGGCCAGGGCCTCGATCCACGTCCCCTGGTGGGCAAACGCGCCGGCCGGGACGGTCCAGTCGGTCAGGCCCCAATCGACAGACCACCCGAGCGGCACACCGTTGACGGTCAGCACGTCATTCATCAGTTGCCGAGCGGTGCGGCCCTCGGCGTTCGAGAAGGTCATCACCGGCGCATAGGGTGCGGCCAGCACGGCGTTACGCCCCCGGCCTGAGATGCGGATGCTCGCGTCGCCGAAGATGCGCTCGCGGCTGATGTTTTCGGCCAGCACCCGAAAAGCCGTGCCGTTCACGGCTGGCCAGCAGTTCCACCGGACCGGACGCCGCGCCAGGGTCGACCAAGGACTCGGCACTCGCCGGCAGCGACGACTCGAATCCCCAGGTCCAGGACGCGGCATCCAGCGACAGCGACAGGTTGAACACCGGCACCTCCGCGCCATCAGGCACTCGGTGCAGGGTCACGTTGTTGATCACGAAGTACAGCCTCCGGATGGAGACAACCACCGGCTCCCCTGTCGGGGGCGTGTTGTCGTGGTTCTCACAGATGAACAGCAGATGGCCATCGGTCGCGGCCAGTGCGGCGAACAGCAAGGCCGAGCTCGGCGTGTAGCAAGGCGTCGTCGGTGGCGGGACCGGGATCACCAACAAGCTGATCCCTGGCGGGGGCGGTACCGCTTCCTGATACCGACCACGCCAGCCCCGCAGTGCAGCCCGCGCACTCTGGAAGTCCGAGCCCTGGCCGCGCGTGACCTTCCGACCGCCTTGCCAGAAACTCAGTCGGTTCGCGCGCTTGCTGCGGTCGCCATCCTGGTGCCGGAAGTGCGTGGCATCGCGGACCGCACTGGCGTTCTGAAACACTCCTTCGCGGACCATCTCGAGGTGCGTGGCGATTTGGTGCCGTAGCCAAGTCGTGTCCCGCAAAGGTGTCGCGTCCTGGTGGTGGGCTACTCGCGGCTCGCGCGAAGCCGACAACACCGGCGGCAGCCGGTGCGCGATGCCCTGCGGCCGCGCGGTTGTTGCTCGCCAAGGGACGCCCCAGCCCGAGGGATTGGCATTCCAAGGCGTGGACCACGCAGGACGGCAAGACCCGCGATGGCAAGCCGATCGACAAGGGGCTGATCTACAAGCTGCTCAACAACCGGACCTACCTCGGTGAACTGCGCCACAAGGAGCAGTGGTACAAGGCCGAGCATCCACCGATCATCGACCGCGAGTTGTGGGACAAGGTGCACGCCATCCTCGCCACCAACGGTCGGGTTCGCGGCAACGCGACAAGAGCCACCGTGCCGTACCTGCTCAAGGGCATCGTGTTCGGCAACGACGGTCGCGCCTTGTCGCCGTTCCACACGACCAAGAAAAACGGCCGCCGCTATCGCTACTACGTGCCGCAGCGCGAGAACAAGGAACACGCGGGTGCATCTGGGCTGCCACGGCTGCCGGCCGCAGAGCTTGAATCCGCCGTGCTGGACCAACTGCGCGCGGTCCTGCGATCGCCGGATCTCTTGGGCGACGTCCTGCCACGCGCGATCGAACTCGACCCCAGCCTCGACGAGGCCAAGGTCACCGTCGCCATGATGCGGCTCGACACCATTTGGGACCAGCTCTTCCCAGCCGAGCAGACGCGCATCGTCAAGCTGCTGGTCGAGAAGGTGATCGTGTCGCCCAACGACCTGGAAGTGCGGCTGCGCCCCAACGGCATCGAGCGCCTGGTGCTGGAACTGCAGCCAGCCAGCGCGGCCCAGCCCGAGGAGGCATTGGCATGAGCGAGATCCGCATCCAGAGGACAGGCGAGCCCGACGTCATCGAGGCCAGCGATGGGCGGCTGACCCCGTCGGTGCCAATCCAGATCAAGCGGCGCAGCGGGCGCAAGCTGGTGACGCTGCCGATCGACCCTGAGACGGGCGAACCAGCCGAGGCCAGACCCTGGGATACGGCCACCACGCCGTTGCAGCTGGCGCTGGCCAGGGGGCACCGCTGGCTGGCCATGTTGGAGTCGGGCGAGGCCAAGTCCCTCAAGGAGATCGCCGCCCGGGAAGGGATCGACAATAGCTACGTCAGCCGGATGGTCAACCTGACCACGCTGGCGCCGGACATCGTGGCCGCCATCCTGGATGACGCCATGCCCAACCACGTCACGCTGTTCGACCTGGCGGTGGATCCGCCAGCGCTGTGGGATGACCAGCGCGCCCGGCTCAGGTAGACCAATCGGCCTGCCGCCGATAAAATGCGGCGAGGTGCCCACCTTACTTGCACACGAGTAAAAAAAGGCTTCGTCTCACTGTCATTGAAAACCTCTCTTTGAGCCTCGTCGTCGGGGACTTAAACGTGTGCGCCTGACCCGAAATCGGCGTGGCACACAGGAAAGGTTCGTCATGACAATCAAAGAGCTCGCGTATTCCGCGCAGCAACATCTCCAGGCCAGCACGGAAAGCTCCCTCAAGAGAGCCCACATCTACGAGCTGCTGGCAGCCTCATTCGGCTTCAAGTCCTATGCGGCACTTGGCGTTGATACCGTCTTCACACAGCGACGCTCGGACGACAAGCGAACTGGCTCGCACCGCGACTTCGTCAGACGGCGCTGCATCGAGCTCGGATATCCGCCGGAAGGCGCGGATCTGGTCTCGGTGTCGCTAGGGTCCTTCCTGGCAGAGCGCCAGATTGGCGTCGTGCAGATTTCGGCGTTGATCAGCCAACTGCGAGGGGATTGGTCCAGCCTAGACGACGATCCGGCTGATGACGACCCCGAGCAGTTCGGCGACGAGCAAGACGATCGGCTTGGTGCCCGATGGGCAGATGGTGACGAGGCTGCTATCGCACCGCTCATGCTCGATGGGTTGGAGGCAGCGGCCAGCAAAGGCAACGCTCTCGCTCACTACGCCCTGGCGCTGATCCATGCCCCCGACGACGATGACGACACCGACCGGGGGGCGGGAAGCTCCTACTGGCACTCCCAGGCACAACAGGGTCGTGTGCTGACAGGCGTGGAAAAGGAGTGGGCAGAGGCCCATGCGGCTCGACTCACCCGAGCGGACAGGTACGCCCGTCACCTTCGTGAGGCTGGTCGACTCGGCAATCAACACGCGCTCCTGGACTTGGCGGAGCGGTTCGGCGATCCATCATTCTTCGATCGACCGCGTCACGATGTTGATGCAGATCCAACGGTCGTTGCCGAGATTGCTGAGCGACTGGGGCGCGTGGCTGATGCGAAGCACTGGCTCACCGTGGCTGCCGAGAGAGGGGACACGGACGCCATGCTCCGTCTCATCGAGGACCATGATCAAGGGGATCTGGCCCGGTGCTGGACTTGGGTGTATCTGTCCAGGCTGGTCGGCACGGACCTGTCCAAGGACGCTTACTACGCGATCAACGAGGACGGCTCGGAGTACGACGATGATGTCGGTGGTCCCGCCTATGCAGCGGGCCGCGACGGCATAGATCTCGCCCCTATCAGCGCCGAGCAAGATGCTGCTGCCAAGCAGGCCGCGCAGGGTCTGTTCGAGCAGATTCAGCGGGCCGCTGCTGTCGAGCCAAGGCGGTAAGGTCGGAACGGACAGCCTCCTGGCCGCGGCAGTTCCCCGCCGGGTATGCAATGCCGCGATCCAACCGCTTGAACCGTCCGCGCGTGACCCGTTGATTTGAAAGGATGCTGAACTGTGCCTTTGCGGACTCCGGGCCATTCGCGGAGAGCGAAGCCCGGGAGAAGAATGGCCAGGAGAGAGCGAAAAGCGGCCGAGAACGGGCCAGACAGGCAACCGGCGAAGTCCGCAGGTGTCCGCATGAACCCGCGCAAACACGCGGGAACTGTCGCCATCAGACGAGAAAAAGCCCCAACTGATAACAGTTGGGGCTTCAGTATTGGTGGAGGCGGCGGGAATCGAACCCGCGTCCGAAAATCCTCTACCGTTGGCTCTACATGCTTGTCCCAGTCTATTGTTTTAACCGGCTGCTACCCGACGGGCAGGGAAGACAGACGGCGAGCCCGGATAGCTTTAGCGATTCGACTCCGGGCGAGTGAGATCGCGATCCTGTGAGAGATGACGCCTGGAGGCCGGGCGCACAGGCACGTCCCCGGTCAGACGGCACCCTACCGGGTTTTAAGCGGCGAGTGCGTAGTTGTCGTCGTTGGCAACTATTTGGTTTGCAGTGTGATTAACGAGGGGCACTGCACCTCGGCATGCACCGCGGGCTTCGCGACCTCCGTCGAAACCAGGTCGCCCCCGTGTGATTCCTGTGACACTATACGCCCGACCGAGTTCCCTGTCAGCGCGCGTGTTTCATGAGCCGGCCCTTTTCGCGCTGCCAGTCGCGGTCGCGCTCGCTGGCGCGCTTGTCGTGGGCCTGCTTGCCCTTGGCGAGGCCCAGCTCGATCTTGCAGCGCCCGTTCTTCCAGTACATCGACAGCGCGAGGAGGGTGTAGCCCTTGCGCTCGACGGCGCCGATCATCTGATCGAGTTCGCGCCGGTTCAGCAGCAGCTTGCGCGTGCGCTGGGCTTCGGGGACGTAGTGGGTGGAGACCGTCTGCAGGGGCGTGATGAAGGCGCCCAGCAGCCAGGCCTCGCCGTTTTTCATGATGACGTAGCTGTCGACCAGTTGGACGCGACCGGCGCGCAACGCCTTGACTTCCCACCCTTCCAGGGCGATCCCGGCTTCGAGGCGCTCTTCGATGAAGAAGTCGTGGCGGGCTTTTTTATTGACGGCGATGGTCGAGCCCGTGCCATGGCCGTTCGATGTGTTTGGTTTGGACATTTGCGGGCGATTATAAGCCAAGGCCAGCGGGGCCGCAGGGCGGCGAAGGAGGGGGCATGCAAGCGCCCGATGAAGACCAGGGCAGCATTGCCGTTACGGTGATCTACGCTGGGCTCGAACAGGTCTGGCGCGTGGCCGTCGAGCTGCCGGCCGGCGCCCGCGTGGTGGACGCCGTGCGTGCCAGCGGTCTTGTCGAACTGCTCGGCGAGGCGCATCTGTCCGCGGCGCCGGTGGGGATTTTCGGTGTGGTCTGCGCGCGGGAAACGCTGCTTCGTGCCGGCGATCGTGTCGAGATCTACCGCGCCTTGCCGGTCGATCCCAAGCAGGCGCGGCGGCAGCGTGCCGAGCGCGCACGGGGCGCAGCCAAGCCATGAGACGGCGGCGCCACCTCGGCGGGGCTGCGGCCGCCCACACCGCGGCGGCGCTCGGTCAGAATTTGTTCGGCTTGATGCGGGTCGACTTGTCGACGCAGGCGCTGAACGCCTCACCGGTGGGCTGGGTTTCCACGCGGACGAGTCGGTCCTGCTCGAAAAACGCGGTCAGCCGGCACTGCTCCTCATCCCGACGGCCGCGATGATAAAATACGTAGTCCCATCGGTCGGCATCGAACAGGTTCTTGAGCACCGGCCGCCCCAGCAGGTACTGCACCTGCTCGCGCGTCAGGCCGGGCGCAAGCTGATCGATCGCGGCGCGGTCCAGCGTATTGCCTTGGCGGACATCGGGTTTGTACACGATGCAGCCCCCGAGCAGCAGGCCGGCGGCGAGGATGAGGATGAGCAGTGGTCGTTTCATGAGAGGCCACAGGCGGTTTGGGACGCGCCATCTTAGCGAAAAATCCATCGGGTGACGATGGCATGCCCGGGACACACGGAGAGCGGCACATTGGAATCCAAGGATATTCGCAAGGTCGGCCTGAAGGTGACGCTTCCCCGGCTCAAAATATTGGAAATGCTCGAGTCCGGCGACTCGCGCCACATGAGCGCCGAAGACCTCTACAAGGCGCTGCTCGATTCGGGCGAGGAGATCGGGCTGGCCACGGTCTACCGGGTGCTGACCCAGTTTGAAACGGCCGGGCTCGTCAACCGGCTCAACTTCGAAAGCGGCCATTCGGTCTTCGAGATCAACGAAGGCAAGCATCACGACCACATGCTGTGCGTCAAATGCGGGCGCGTGGACGAGTTCATCGACGACGCCATCGAGGCGCGCCAGACCGCCATCGCCGAACGCATGGGGTACGACATGACCGACCACAGTCTGTACATCTACGGCGTCTGTCCGGACTGCCAGGCCGAAGTGGCGCCCGGCAGGCTCAAGATGCCGAGGCCGCCTCAGGAGGGCAGCGACGCCGACTGAGTCGCCTGGGCACGCAGTTCGCGGGCGTGCTCGCGGGTGCGCTGGGTGATCACCCGGCCGCCCAGCATGCGCGCCAGTTCCTCCTCGGTCTCCGCCTCGTCGAGCGCGCGCACCCGGGTCCGGGTTTCCTCGCCGGTGATGTCCTTGGCAACCTGATAGTGCTGCCCGGCGTGCGCCGCGACCTGCGCCTGATGGGTGACGCACAGGACCTGACGATGCTGCGCCAGTCGCGCGAGACGCTCGCCGATCAGTTCGGCCACGGCGCCGCCGACGCCGACGTCCACCTCATCGAAAGCCATGCTGCCGCCCGGCCCTTGCGTCGCCGCGACGACCGCGATCGCCAGCGCGATGCGCGAGAGCTCGCCGCCGGAGGCGACGCGCGCCAGAGGCTGCACAGGCTGCCCCGGGTTCATGCCGATGGTGATCTCGACGCGTTCCCGTCCCTGGGGGGACAGTCGCTCCGGCAGGGTGTCGACCTCGATGTCGATGCGCGCATGGGGCAGGCCCAGTGGCCGGACCTGCGCCTCGATCTGCCCCCCGAGCGGCTGCGCGGCCGCGCGCCGCGCGGCGCCCAGGCGCTCCGCCGCGGCATCGTAGCGCAGGCGCTGGCGCGCGATTTCTTGCTCGAGATGGGCGCGCCGGTCCGCATGCCGCGCGTGCGCGACGAGCTCCGCTTCGAGTCGGTCCAGCACGTCCTGCAAGTCCTCGGGGGCGCAGTGATGCTTGCGGGCGAGCTGGTGATAACGTCCGAGGCGCTCGTCGAGCCACGCCAGTCGCTCGGGATCGACCTCGGCGTCGGCGAGATAATGCGTCAGCGCGCGCTCGGCCTCCTGCGCCGGGATCAGGGACTGATCCACCAGTAGGGCGAGGTCATCCAGCCGCGGATCGAGGCGCCGCGCCTCCTCCAGATCGCGCTGGGCTTGTTGCAGCGCGTCGATGGCGCTGACGCTTTCCTCCCCCGCCAACCGCTCCAGCGCTGCGCGGGTCAAGGCGAGCAGCCGCTCGCCATGGGCGTGGCGCTTGTGTTCGGCCACCAGCGCGCCCCATTCCGTCGGCTGCGGCGCCAGTTCGCGCAATTCCTCGATCTGGCTCTGAATCCAGTCGGACTCCCCGCCGGCTCGATGGGCTGTCTTGTCGAGCGCCTCCAGGTCGTCGATGGTGGCCTTGAGGGCCTGATGGGCGAGACCGACCTCGCCGAGCAGCGCCTCGTGACCCCCGATGCGGTCGAGCAGCTCTCGTTGGGCGCCGCCTTGCAGCAGCGACTGATGGGCGTGCTGGCCGTGAATCTCGATCAGCAGCGGCCCCAGGTGGCGCAGGCTCTGCGCGGTCACCGGCCGGCCATTGATGGTCATGCGCGAACCGCCGTCGCGCTGCAGCACCCGGCGCAGCACGCAAGCCTCGCCGTCATCCAGCCCTTCCTCGGCCAGCCATGCGACGGCGGCGGGCAGGTCGCGCAGATCGAATTCGGCGCTGAGCTCGGCGCGGCCGGCCCCGGCGCGGATCAGGTCGGCGCGCGCCCGATCACCGAGCAACAGGCCGAGCGCATCGATCAGGATCGACTTGCCGGCGCCGGTTTCGCCCGTGAGCGCCGAAAAGCCGGGACCGAAGTCCAGCTCCAGATGGTCGATGAGGGTGTAGTTGCGGATGTGCAGGCGCGTCAGCATGGCCCCGTCGATCTCACGGTATCGGTTGACTGCCCCAGCGCAGCTTGCCGCGCAGGATCCGGAAGTAATCGTGGTTGGCCGGGTGAATCAGGGTGAGCGGGTGGGCGCTGCGGCGGATGCACACGCGGTCCCCGTTGCGCAATTCGAGGCTGTTCTGGCCGTCCCAGGTGACCTGCACCGGATTGGTGTTGCGCGGGGCGATGCGGATCTCGATCCGGGCCGAGTCGTCCACCACCAGCGGCCGATCGGCCAGGGCGTGGGGGCAGATCGGCACCAGCACGATGGCGTGCAGCTGCGGATGCATGATCGGACCACCCCCCGAGAGCGCATACGCGGTCGAGCCGGTGGGGGTGGCGACGATCAGCCCGTCGGCGCGATGGTTGTTGACGTAGTGCCCGTCGATGTAGGTGTCGAAATCGATCAGGCGCGCCACGTGATGCTTGTTGATGACCACGTCGTTGAGGGCCGTTGCGCGGTGCAGCACACCGTCCCCGCGCAGTGCGGTCCCCTCCAGCAGAAAGCGCTGGTCGGTCTGGTAGTCGCCGGCCAGAATCGCGTCCAGCGCCAGTTCCAGTTGCGCGGGCGGGATGTCCACCATGAACCCCAGCCGACCCAGGTTGATGCCGACGAGCGGCACCTGGCGCGCGCCGACCGCCCGCGCCGCGCCGAGAAACGTGCCATCCCCGCCCATGACGATGATCAGATCGGCCTGCTGCGCCATGTCCTCGCGCGCCATCAGGGCGATCGCGGGGTCCGGGCTGGCGGTGGCGCAGCGCTCGTCCAGCAGCACACGCCGGCCGCGCCGTTGCAGGTAGGCCACCAGCGGAGCCAGCGTTGCCGCGAGCTGGACGTTGGCGGCGTTGCCGATCAGGCCGACGGTGGCAAACCGGGGTGTGACGGCCGAAGCGGGCATCAGCAGGTCTCGACGCGGGAAGGCGTGAGATGACAAGTCGTTGACACTGTTCGTCTCCCGTTGCTATCGTGCTTTTGGCACTCTCTGCCGGCGAGTGCCAGGCCCGTCACGGGCAGGATCATTCTGGGTGAGGATGATGTCCACGACAACACCACATGGACTGAACGAACGCGCCCAGGTCATCCTGAAGACCCTGATCGACCGCTTCATCCGCGACGGCGAGCCGGTCGGCTCGCGCACCATCGCGCGCGAAAGCGGGCTCGACCTCAGCCCGGCCTCGATCCGCAACGCCTTGCTGGACCTCGAAGAACTGGGCTTCCTGCAGTCGCCGCACACCTCTGCCGGCCGCGTGCCCACCGTGCGCGGCTACCGGATCTTTGTCGACAGCCTGCTCACGGTGCAGCCGATCGAGGCGGCGCAGCTGGCCGTCCTGGAGCGGGAGCTCGCGGCGGACGAGGCGCTCACGCGTCAGCAGGTGCTCGACACCGCCTCGCGCCTGCTGTCCGGCATCACGCACATGGCCGGCGTGGTGACGCTGCCGCGGCGCGAGCAACGCGGCTTGCGCCACATCGAGTTTCTGCCCCTGTCCGAGCGGCAGGTGCTCGCCGTGCTGGTGTTCGACGGCCAGGACGTGCAGAACCGCATCGTCCGCGTCGACCGCAGCTTCACCGCCGCCGAGCTGCAGCAGGTGTCGAACTATCTGAACAGCCTGTTCACCGGCAAGGGGATCATGCAGGTCCGCGAGGCGCTGGTCGAGGAGATGAGTCGCACCCGGGCGGATATGGACGCGCTGATGCGCACGGCAGTGGAACTCGCCAGCGTGGCGCTGCAATCGCCAGACGAGGCCGATTACGTCATCGCGGGACAATCCAACCTCATGGACTTCAAGGAGCTGTCCGACGTCGACAAGCTCCGCGCGCTGTTCGACGCCTTCACCGCCAAGCGCGAGATGCTGCACCTGCTCGATCAGGCGCTGGAGGCCCGGAGCGCGCAGATCTTCATCGGCGAGGAATCCGGCTATCGCGTGCTGGACGACTGCAGCGTGGTGAGCGCGCCCTATCGGGTCGACGGCCAGGTGGTCGGCGTGCTGGCCGTCATCGGCCCCACCCGCATGGCCTATCAGCGCGTCATCCCCATCGTCGACATCACCGCGCGCCTGCTCGGCAGCGCCTTGAATTTATCCGGCTGATCCCCATCATATGCGCGCCCGCCGAATCGCCTTCGGTGGGCGGTCGATGTTGTCTGAACGAATCCGGCGAGGGAGCGGCCCATGAATCCATCCGATACGAACGACGATAGCGCGCTGCAGGCAGGCGGATCCGAGACTGCCGATGCCGGTGGCGAGGATCTGGCGACGCGGCTGGCGCAGGCCGAGGCCAAGGCCGGCGAGCACTGGGATCTTTATCTGCGCGCCCGCGCGGAGCTGGAAAACCAGCAGCGGCGCATGGCGCGCGAACTCGAAAATGCCCATAAATACGGCCTGGAACGCTTCGTGAACGAGCTGCTGCCGGTGCGGGACAGCCTGGAGCTGGGGCTGGCGGCCTCCGCAGCCGAACACGCTGACCAGGGCGCCTTGCGCGAAGGCATGGCGCTGACGCTGAAGATGCTCACCGCGGCGCTGGAAAAGGCCGGCGTGCACGAGATCTCGCCTGCAGGCGAGCCCTTCGATCCGCAGTGGCATGCGGCGGTGTCCATGCAGGAATCGGCCGAGGCGCCCGAAAACACGGTGCTCGAGGTCATGCAAAAGGGCTATGCCTTGAACGACCGCCTGATCCGGCCGGCGATGGTCGTGGTGGCGCGCGCGCCGGCTGGTTGACACGGGCCACCTTGAAACGACCGTCCCCCGTCCCCATCGTGGACGCAACTGATTCGATTTTTTTGGAGCGGACAGAGCCATGGGCAAAATCATCGGCATCGATCTGGGTACCACCAATTCCTGCGTGGCCGTGCTGGAAGGCAGCGCGCCCAAGGTCCTGGAAAACAGTGAAGGCGGGCGCACCACGCCATCGATCGTCGCCTACACCAAGGACGGCGAGGTGCTGGTGGGTCAGGCCGCCAAGCGTCAGGCCGTCACCAACCCGCAGAACACGCTCTACGCCGTCAAGCGCCTGATCGGGCGCAAGTTCGACGACGCCGTGGTGCAAAAAGACATTCACCTCGCGCCCTACAAGATCGTGCGCGCCGACAACGGCGATGCCTGGGTCGAAGCCGGCGGGCGCAAGATGGCGCCGCAGGAAATCTCGGCGCAGGTGCTGCGCAAGATGAAAAAGACGGCCGAGGATTATCTCAGCGAGACCGTCACCGAGGCGGTCATCACCGTGCCGGCCTACTTCAACGATGCCCAGCGTCAGGCCACCAAGGACGCCGGCCGCATCGCGGGTCTGGAGGTCAAGCGGATCATCAACGAGCCGACCGCTGCGGCGCTGGCCTATGGTTTGGACAAGAAGCGCGGCGACCAGAAGATTGTCGTCTATGACCTCGGCGGCGGTACCTTCGATATCTCGGTGATCGAGATCGCCGATGTCGAGGGCGAGCATCAGTTCGAGGTGCTGGCCACCAATGGCGACACCTTCCTGGGCGGTGAGGATTTCGACCTGCGCGTCATCGACTATCTCGCCGGCGAGTTCCAGAAGGAAAACGGCATCGATCTGCGCAAGGACCCGCTGGCCATGCAGCGCCTGAAAGAGGCGGCGGAGAAGGCCAAGATCGAGCTGTCCTCGAGCCAGCAGACCGAGATCAACCTGCCCTATGTCACGGCCGATGCCAGCGGCCCCAAGCATCTGAACCTCAAGCTCACGCGCGCCAAGCTCGAAGCCCTGGTCGAGGACCTCATCGAGCGTACCCTCGAGCCCTGCCGCCTGGCGCTCAAGGATGCGGGGCTGAAGGCCTCGGACATCGAGGAGGTGATCCTGGTCGGCGGGCAGACCCGCATGCCGCGCGTGCAGGACGCGGTCAAGACCTTCTTCGGCAAGGAGCCGCGCCGGGACGTGAATCCCGACGAGGCGGTGGCCATCGGCGCGGCGATCCAGGCCGGCGTGCTGGCCGGCGACGTGAAGGATGTGCTGCTGCTCGACGTCACGCCGCTGACCCTGGGCATCGAAACCATGGGCGGGGTGATGACGGCGCTGATCAAGCGCAATACCACCATCCCGACCAAGGCCAACCAAGTGTTCTCGACGGCCGAGGACAACCAGTCCGCCGTGACCATCCACGTGCTCCAGGGCGAGCGCGAGGTGGCGCGCCAGAACAAATCGCTGGGCCAGTTCAACCTGGAAGGCATCGCGCCGGCGCCGCGCGGCATGCCGCAGATCGAGGTCACCTTCGACATCGACGCCAACGGCATCCTGCACGTCTCGGCCAAGGACAAGAACACCGGCAAGGAAGCCAACATCACCATCAAGGCCAGCTCCGGCCTGAGCGAGGACGAGATCCAGCGCATGGTGAAGGATGCCGAGGCTCACGCCGAGGACGATCGCAAGTTCCATGAATTGGTCATGGCGCGCAACCAGGCGGACAGCCTCGCCTACGGCGTGGAGAAGTCCCTGCGCGATCTCGGCGAACAACTCGACGGCGATGAAAAGTCGCGCATCGAGACCGCCTTGAACGAGTTGCGCGAGGCCATCCAGGGCGAGGACAAGGCGCTCATCGAGCAGCGCACCCAGGCGCTGGCCGAGATGTCCGCCACGCTGGCGCAGCGGGCGGCCGCCGCGGGTCAGGCCGAAACCGGCGGCGCTGCCGCGGGGGGCACGCAGGACGCCGACGTGGTGGACGCCGAGTTTCACGAAGTGAAGGGCGACGACAAGTCGGCTTGAAGCGGTCGGGTAAGACGCGCGTCGGGATCCTGCCGGGTCCCGGCGCGTTGCCGCGTCCGGGCGGCGGCTTTCCGGGCGGGCAATGAATGGATAGATGATCATGGCGAAAGCAGACTATTACGAGATTCTGGGCGTGGCCCGCAGCGCCGATGAGGCCGAGTTGAAGAAGGCCTATCGGCGCCTGGCGATGAAATACCATCCCGATCGCAACCCCGGCGACAAGGCGGCCGAGGAGCATTTCAAGGAGGTGGCGGAAGCCTGGGAGGTGCTGTCCAACGCGGACAAGCGCGCCGCTTACGATCGCTTCGGTCACGCCGGCGTGAATGGCGGCGCAGGCGGTGGCGGTTTCGGCCAGGGCGATTTCGCCGATGCCTTCGGCGACATCTTCGGCAACGTGTTCAGCGAGGTCTTCGGCGGTGGCCGGCGCAGCGGACGCGGCGGCGCCTATCGCGGCGCGGACCTGCGCACCGTGGTCGAGATCGATCTGGAAGAGGCCGCGCGCGGCAAGACGGTCGAAATCGAAGTGCCGGGCCACGCGACCTGCACGGCCTGCGACGGCAGCGGGGCGGAACCCGGCTCGAAGCCGGTCACCTGCCCGGGTTGCGGTGGACAGGGGCAAGTGCGCATCCAGCAGGGCTTTTTCTCCCTGCAACAGGCCTGTCCCCGCTGTCGCGGCCGCGGCACGATCATCGAAACCCCGTGCAAGACCTGCCAGGGGGCCGGACGCGTGCGGCAGGACAAGACCCTGTCGGTCAAGATTCCGGCCGGTATCGACACCGGGGATCGCATCCGTCTCGGTGGCGAGGGCGAGCCCGGTCAGGCGGGCGGTCCGGCCGGCGACCTGTACGTGCAGGTCCAGGTGCGCGACCACGCCATCTTCCACCGCGACGGGCGCGACCTGCTCTGCGAGATGCCGGTGAGCTTCACAACCGTGGCGCTGGGCGGCGAAATCGACGTACCGACCTTGGCCGGCCAGGTCAGTCTCAAGATTCCGGCGGGCACGCAGACCGGCAAGGTGTTCCGCTTGCGCGGCAAGGGCATGCCCGGCCTGCGTGGCGCCGAGGCCGGCGATCTGCTCTGCCGCGTGCTGGTGGAGACGCCGGTGAACCTCACGGCCGAGCAGAAAGATCTGCTCGAGCGCTTCGACCGGCTGCTGGGGGAAGGTGCGCGGCGCCACAGCCCGCAGGCCAGCGGCTGGATCGACAGCGTGAAGGGCTTCTTCGATCGGTTCACGTCCTGAGAAGGGGTCGCTCATGGTGAAGGTGGGAATCGCCGGCGCAGCCGGCCGCATGGGGCGGGCGCTGCTGACCGCCGCCCAGGGACGGACGGATCTTGCGGTCACGGCTGTGCTGGAGGCGCCGGGCCATGCAGCCTTGGGGCAGGATGCCGGCGTGCTGGCCGGCATCGGTGCGCTGGGCGTGGCGCTGGCGGCTGATCTCGGCGCCGCACTCGCGCGCTGCGAGGTCCTGATCGAATTCACGCGACCCGAACCGACGCTGGCCCATCTGGCGGCCTGCCGCGACCAAGGGCGGGCGATGGTGATCGGGACGACCGGGCTGGATGCGGCCCAGCGCGGCGAGGTGGCGGCTGCCGCCAGCGCGATCCCCATCGTCTTTGCGCCGAACATGAGCATCGGGGTCAATCTCACGCTGAAATTGCTGGAGACGGCGGCGCGCGTGCTCGGCGACAGCGTGGACATCGAGATCCTCGAGGCGCACCACCGCCACAAGGTCGATGCGCCATCCGGCACGGCCCTGCGCATGGGCGAGGTGATTGCCCAGACGCTGGGCCGTGACCTGCGCCAGTGCGCCGTCTATGGCCGCGAAGGTCAGACCGGCGCGCGCGCGCGCGACACCATCGGCTTTGCCACCGTGCGTGCCGGCGACATCATCGGCGACCACACGGTGCTGTTCGCCGGCGAGGGCGAGCGGCTCGAGATCACCCACCGCGCGACCAGTCGCGAGAACTTTGCCCAGGGCGCGCTGCGCGCGGCCGCCTGGCTGGCGGGACGGGCGCCGGGACTCTACGACATGAGCGACGTGCTGGGGCTCTAGGCCCCCAGCTTGCATGGACATCTCGGCCCGAAGTGCCTAGAATTGGCGCGCTCCAGCGAGAGCCAGCCGCGCCCTCGGGCCGCCGGTCTGCGCACCGAACCGCCACGGTTCGCGCACCTCTTCGCGGCGCGGAGCCAGAGATTCGCAAGGAATGACCCAAGCCGTCGGGCGGGACGCAAGCCCCGTTCCGTTTTTGCACGCCTGTTCCGGAGGTGGCCACTTGTCCGTACCCGCCCTGCTCGTACTCGAAGATGGCAGCGTGTTTTCCGGCCGTTCCCTGGGTGTGCCGGGCGTCAGTGCCGGTGAGGTGGTCTTCAATACGGCCATGACCGGCTATCAGGAGGTGCTGACCGATGCCTCCTACCACCGCCAGATCGTCACACTGACCTATCCCCACATCGGCAATGTCGGCGTCAATGCCGCCGATGCCGAGTCGGACGGTGTCAAGGTCGCCGGGCTCGTCATTCGCGACGCGGCGCAGGTGGTCAGCAACTGGCGCGCCGAACACAGTCTGGAGGCCTATCTCGAGGCCCACGGCATCGTGGCCATCGCCGAGGTGGACACCCGCCGGCTGACCCGGTTGCTGCGCGAAAAGGGCGCGCAGCGCGGCGCCATCGTCGCCGGGGCATCGAGTCCCGAGCAGGCGCGGGAACAGGGCCTTGCGGCGGCCCGCGCTTTTCCCGGCCTGTTGGGCCTGGATCTGGCGCAGGAGGTCAGTACCGGCGCGTCCTACGTCTGGGAAGAGCCGACGTTGTCGCTCGGCGACGCGCCGCGCGAGGCCGCCGCGGGCCGCTTCCATGTCGTGGCCTATGATTTCGGCGTCAAGCGCAACATCCTGCGCTTGCTGGTGGACGAGGGCTGCCGGGTGACGGTGGTCCCGGCGCGGACACCCGCCACCGAGGTGCTGGCGATGGCGCCCGACGGGGTGTTCCTGTCCAATGGGCCCGGCGATCCGGAGCCCTGCGACTATGCCATCGCCGCGATCGCCACCTTGCTCGAGCGCGGCGTGCCCACGTTCGGCATCTGCCTCGGGCATCAGCTCCTGGGACTTGCCAGCGGCGCGCGCACGGTCAAGATGAAGTTCGGCCACCACGGCGCCAACCATCCCGTGATGGATCTGGACACCCGGCGGGTGCTCATCACCAGCCAGAACCATGGCTTTGCGCTGGACGAGACTAGTCTGCCGGCGAATCTACGCGCCACGCACCGCTCGCTCTTCGACGGCACGCTGCAGGGCGTGATGCGCACCGACCGCCCCGCATTCGGCTTCCAGGGCCATCCCGAGGCCAGCCCCGGACCGCACGACCTGCGGCCGCTGTTCGCCCGGTTCATCGCCCTGATGGAGCGTCAGCGCGCCGTCTGAACAGCCCTCGTCCCTTCTTCGACGAACAGGTTTGCCCATGCCCAAACGCACCGACATCAAGAGCATCCTCATCCTGGGCGCCGGTCCCATCGTCATCGGCCAGGCCTGCGAGTTCGACTACTCGGGGGCCCAGGCCTGCAAGGCGCTGCGCGAGGAAGGCTATCGCGTCATTCTGGTCAACTCCAATCCGGCGACCATCATGACCGACCCCGACATGGCCGATGCCATCTACATCGAGCCTATCCACTGGGCCACGGTGGCGCGCATCATCGAGGTCGAGCGGCCCGATGCGGTGCTGCCGACGATGGGCGGACAGGTGGCGCTGAACTGCGCGCTGGATCTGGTGCGCGAGGGTGTGCTCGAGCGCTTCGGGGCGCAGCTCATCGGCGCCAGCGAAGCGGCCATCCACATGGCGGAGGACCGCGACCAATTCCGCCGCGCCATGGCCGACATTGGGCTGGCCACGCCGCGTTCGGTCGTGGTGCATTCCATGGAAGAGGCGCTGGCCCGCCAGCCCGAAGTCGGTTATCCCACGATTCTCCGGCCGTCCTTCACCATGGGTGGCTCCGGCGGCGGCATCGCCTACAACCGCGAGGAATTCGTCGCCATCGTCGAGAGCGGGCTGGACCTCTCCCCAACGACCGAGGTGCTGATCGAGGAATCGGTGCTGGGCTGGAAGGAATTCGAGATGGAAGTGGTCCGCGACCGGGCGGACAACTGTATCATCATCTGTGCCATCGAGAATCTGGACCCGATGGGGGTGCACACCGGCGACTCGATCACGGTCGCGCCGGCGCAGACCCTCACCGACAAGGAATACCAGCGCATGCGCGATGCCTCCATCGCCGTGCTGCGCAAGATCGGTGTCGACACCGGCGGCTCCAACGTACAGTTCGCCATCGACCCGGCCGACGGGCGCATGGTGGTGATCGAGATGAATCCGCGCGTGTCGCGCTCCTCGGCGCTGGCCTCCAAAGCCACGGGTTTCCCCATCGCCAAGGTCGCGGCCAAGCTCGCGGTCGGCTACACGCTCGATGAGCTCAGGAACGAGATCACCGGCGGCGTGACGCCCGCCTCATTCGAGCCGGCCATCGATTACGTCGTCACCAAGGTGCCGCGCTTCACCTTCGAGAAATTCCCGCAGGCCGACGAGCATCTGACCACCCAGATGAAATCGGTGGGCGAGGTGATGGCCATCGGCCGCAATTTCCAGGAATCCTTGCAAAAGGCGTTGCGCGGCCTGGAGACGGGGGTGGACGGCCTCAGCGAGCGCATCGCGCGGCCCGCGACCGAGGAAGCCTGGGCGAGCCTGCGCCAGGAGCTCAGCCTGCCGCGGGGGGAACGCCTCTGGTATGTGGCGGACGCCTTCCGCGCCGGCATGGATCGCGAGCAGGTCTTTGAACTCACCGCCATCGATCCGTGGTTCCTGGTGCAGATCGAGGATTTGGTGCGCGAGGAGGCGCAGGTGCGTGAGGCGGGTCTGGCCGGGCTCGACGCGACGCGGTTGCGCGCACTCAAGCGCAAGGGCTTTTCCGATCGCCGGCTGGCCACCCTGACCGGCGCCCATGAGGACGACGTTCGCGCCCTGCGCACCCGTTTCGGCATCCACCCCGTGTACAAGCGGGTGGATTCCTGCGCGGCCGAATTCGCCTCCACGACCGCCTATCTGTATTCCAGCTATGACGAGGAGTGCGAAGCCGCGCCCTCGACACGCGAGAAGATCATGGTGCTGGGCGGCGGGCCCAACCGCATCGGTCAGGGCATCGAGTTCGATTACTGTTGCGTACATGCCGCACTGGCGCTGCGCGAGGACGGCTACGAGACCATCATGGTCAACTGCAATCCCGAGACGGTGTCGACCGATTACGACACCTCCGATCGGCTTTATTTCGAGCCGGTGACCCTCGAGGACGTGCTGGAAATCGTGCGCGTCGAACAGCCCAAGGGCGTGATCGTCCAGTTCGGCGGCCAGACCCCGCTCAAGCTGGCACGCGCGCTCGAGGCGGCCGGGGTGCCGATCATCGGCACCACGCCCGATGCCATCGACCGGGCCGAGGACCGCGAACGCTTCCAGCAGATGGTCGATGCGCTGGGGCTCCGGCAGCCGCCCAATCGCACGGCCCGCTCGCTCGAGGAGGGTGTCGCCGGCGCGGCCGAGATCGGTTACCCACTGGTGGTGCGGCCGAGCTATGTCCTAGGCGGCCGGGCGATGGAAATCGTCTACAACGAGGATGAGCTGCGCACCTACATGCGCACGGCCGTGTCCGTGTCGAACGACAGCCCGGTGCTGCTGGACCGGTTCCTTGACGATGCCATCGAATGCGACGTCGATGCGGTGAGCGACGGGAAGGCGGTGGTCATCGGCGGCATCATGCAGCACATCGAGCAGGCCGGCGTGCATTCCGGTGATTCGGCCTGCTCCTTGCCGCCCTACAGCCTCGATGAGGCCTTGCAGGCGCGGCTGCGCGCGCAGGTCGAGGCGATGGCGCGCGGGCTCGGCGTCGTCGGCCTCATGAACACCCAGTTCGCCATCCAGGCGGGCGAGGTCTATGTGCTCGAGGTCAACCCGCGCGCTTCGCGCACGGTCCCCTTCGTGTCCAAGGCCACCGGCATGCCACTCGCCAAGGTCGCCGCGCGTTGCATGGTCGGCCAGTCCCTCGAGGCGCAGAGCGTGAAGGGGGGCGTGACGCCGCGAACCTATTTCGCGGTCAAGGAATCGGTGTTCCCCTTCATCAAGTTCCCCGGTGTGGATCCCATCCTGGGGCCCGAGATGAAGTCCACCGGCGAGGTAATGGGGGTGGGGCGCAGCTTCGGCGAGGCCTATGCCAAGGCGCAACTCGGCGCCGGCGTGATTCTCGAACGCGGCGGGCGGGTGTTTCTCAGCGTCCGTGATGCGGACAAGCCCGGTGCGGTGGCGCTGGCCCGCATGCTGATTGATCGAGGCTTTGAAATCGTGGCCACCAAGGGCACGGCCGCCCATCTGGCGGCGGCCGGGATCGTGTGCGAGCGCGTGAACAAGGTCACCGAAGGCCGTCCCCACGTGGTCGACATGATCAAGAACGACGCCATCGACCTGATCGTCAACACGACCGAGGGCAAGAAGGCCATCGCCGAGTCGCTGTCGATCCGCCGCGCGGCGCTGCAGCACAAGGTCAGCTATTACACGACGCTGGCCGGTGCGCGGGCGAGTTGCGAGGCGCTCGACGATCTGGACAATGCCGAAGTGCATCGGCTGCAGGATTTGCACAAGGAGTTGCTGTCATGAAGCGAGTGCCCATCACCTTGCGCGGCGCCGAGCTCTTGCGCGAGGAGCTTGCGCGCCTGAAGAACGAGGAAAGGCCGCGCGTCATCGCCGCCATCGCCGAAGCGCGCGCCCACGGTGACCTGAAGGAAAACGCGGAATACCACGCCGCGCGCGAGCAGCAGGGTTTCATCGAGGGCCGCCTCGCCGAGATCGAGGCGAAGCTTTCCAACGCCCAGGTGATCGACGTGCGCGCGCTCCCGCCGTCGGATCGGGTCGTGTTCGGTGCGACGGTCGACCTGGTCGATGAAGAGAGCGGCGAGGAACTCAGCTACCGCATCGTCGGGGAGGACGAAGCCGACATCAAGGCGGGCCTGCTCTCCATCAACTCGCCCATTGCCCGCGCGCTGGTGGGCAAGCACGAGGGCGACATCGCCCAGGTGGAGATTCCCGCGGGCACGCGCAGTCTCGAGATCGTCAAGGTGCGCTACCTGTGAATGGGGGCGGCGCGAGCCGGATCAGCCGGTTCGCGCCGATCGTCCTGGCCCTGTGGTCGGGCATGCAGCTCACCGTGGGCTATGCCGTGGCGCCGCTGCTCTTCGCCCGACTGGGCGATCCGGTGCTGGCCGGCGCCGTGGCCGGCGAACTGTTCCGCTTCGTCTATCTGGTGGGCGTGCCGGTGCTGCTCTGGGCGCGCTGGGCGCTGCCCGTACCGCGGTGCTGGCCGCAGCGCCTGCTCGAGGCGGCCTTGGTGGCCGTCATCCTTCAGGCCGCTGCCCTGCAGCCGCTGATGGTGCACTTCAAGGCCCTTGGGCCCGAGAGCCGGAGCAGCTTTCTCGTGGTGCACGGCATCAGCCAATTGCTCTATGCCGTCGTCAGCCTGATGGTGCTCATGGTGTTGTTCGCGCGGTCTCGTCGGGACTGACCGCGGCAACTCGATCGGCCGGCTCCCGACCCGGAAGCCGGCGCAAGTGGATCGTCCAGCGCCGCCGCAGCCGCAGCCAGCGCGGATGAAAACGGCGCACCGCGCGCCTGAACCGGGCCTGCTGCTCGGGCGTCGAATGTGGCCCATAGCGCAGCGCCAGATAATCCCCGCCCAGTACGGTGAGCGCCGCGCGCCAGGCCGGTTCGGCCGCAGCGCAGCGGGCCAGATAGTCGCGTGGTCCTTCCCCCGGCCGGGGAGGGTGGCCTGCCCGGGACAGGCGGCGCTGCAGGCGAGCGAATCCCTCGGCGACCGGATCGGCGCTGGTGCGAGCAGGACGGCGACGTCCCATCCACCATCCGATCAGCGCGCTCAGGCCGACGGTGATCAGCGTCACCCACCCCATCAGTCGCCCCGGCGCCACCGAGTCGAAACCCCACTGGGTCAGCGTCGTGCGCTGCTTGTCCGGTCCGTAGCCGAGCACCCAGTCGTTCCAGCGATAGTTGACCGCATCCCACCCGAGGCGCAGGCGTTGCAGCGCCACGCTCTCCCGCAGCAGGCGCACGGGCGCCGGCAGTTCACCGGCCAGGGCCGTGGCTGCGCCATCCTCGATCCGTTCCGGCGCCACCGCCGCCGTGGGGTCCACGCGCACCCAGCCCTGCCCCGCGAGCCAGATTTCAGCCCAGGCGTGGGCATCGGCCTGACGCACGATCAGGTAGTCGCCCAGGGGATTGGATTCTCCCCCCTGATAACCGGTGACCACACGCGCCGGGACGCCGGCGGCCCGCATCAGGAACACAAAGGCGCCGGCATAGTGTTCGCAGAATCCGCGCCGCGACCGGAACAGGAAATCGTCGATCCCCTCTGAGCCCAAAGGCGGCGGTTGCAGGGTGTAGTAGAACGGTGCCTTGCGGAACAGCCGGAGCGCGGCGCGTGCCCGTTCGGCCGGGTCGGCAAAGCGGGCCTGCCAATCCTGGGCGAGCGCTCGAGCGGCGGCATTGCCGGCCTTCGGCAGTGCCAGAGCGCGGGCCATGAGCGCGGGCTCGGGTTCCGGCGCGAGTCGATAGCGGGCGTAAGAGCTGGCTTCGTAGCGCAGACGATCCTCCACCGGTTTGGCGGCCAAGGCCTCGCGGCCGGTGAACCGGGCCTGCGGCATCTCGATCCGGGCCGGAACGTCCAGCAGTGGCAGCCAGGGCTGTCCCTGCGGCTCCAGGGTGATTTCGTACACGACGGGAGCGCCGAGTGGAACCAGCGGCGTGGGCCCGAGTTCAGCGGGCTGCCGATTGCGCCAGGTCAGCCCGTCGTAATCCCACAGCACCAGCGCGCGCCAGTAGCGCGCCGCAGGGGGCGGCGCTCCCCCGAAGAAACGCGCCCGGAAGGCGACCGCGCCGGATTGCCCCAGTGCGGTGATGGCGCCGGGGGCCATGTGATCGCTGAGCCCGATGCGGGCCGTCCCGGCCTCCCGCGGGATGCTCCACAACGGCCCGGACAGACGGGGAAACAGCAGAAACAGCACCAGCATCAGCGGCAGGGCCTGAGCGAGCAGCAGCGCGCCCGTGCGCAGCGCCCGCCGCAACGGGGGTCGGCCGGCACCCTCCTGCAGCAGCATCCACGCGCAGGTCAGCGGCCACAAGCCCAACAGCCCGAGTGCGCCGCCGGGCAAGGCCTGATCGTGCAGAAAACCGCTGCCCAGGAGGAAGAAACACAGGTACACCACGAGGATGCGATCCCGGCCGGTGCGGGTCTCCAGCAACTTCAAGCCGAGCATGAGGGTCAAGAGGGCACTGCCCGAGTCGGCGCCGTTGATGCGGCCATACTGCAGCGCCACAGCCGTCAGACCGAGGGCCGCGAGGATGACCCGCAAGCCGCGGCCCGGCGCAGCGATCCACCCGGCCGTCACCGCCAGCAGCCCGCCGCAGCAGCCGGCCAGGACGCCGCCGACCCAGAGCGGCAGATGACCCAGATGGGGCAGATAGGCGATGGCGACGCAGCCCAGCAGCAGGGCCGTGTGCCGATGCGGATCGCGCGGGCTCACCGGATTTCCCGGGCGGGCAGGCCATACAGGGCAAGGGCACGCAACACCTGGAAAAGGTGGCCCCCGCCGCTGCCCAAGGGTATTTGCCGGTCCGGCAGGCACAGCGCGTAGGGGGCGCCGCAGGCATGGGCATCGAGGGCCTGACGGCAGAGGAGCGACAGGATGCGTTCGGGATCGGCATCGTGCGCGAACTGGGCCCAATCCAGCCGCCATTCCGGTCGCTCGTCTTCGCTGAACTGCTTGACCACGAGGCCGCGCTCGCGGGCCAGCACGCGCCAGGCGATGGTGTGCGCCCCATCCCCGCTGCGATAGCGGCGCAGGCCGCGATAATCGTCGCTGCCCTCGCCATGTTCCCCTGCCGTGCCGCTCCCGCTCTGCAGACCGGCGCCGGCTGGCAGCGGCGCTTGCGGCGCCGGGCACGGGTAGACCAGCGTTTCCAGCGCCGGGTGGATCCAGGTCCAGGCTTCGAAAAGCCCGAGCGGGTAGGTCGTCGACAGCCCCAGGCGCGGCAGGTCCAGGCGACCCCGCTGTGGGGCCGGGACGGTGACGGGGACCGTCGTTTCGGTACCGGCCGGCAAGGGGGCGAGCGCGCGCGCCTCATCCGCGTGATGCAAACGCAGACCGTAGCGGGGGGCGGCGTCGGTGTGCGAGGCCCGCAAGAGGAAGATCGCTTCGCTCCCGGCGAACACGGGCGCAGCGGATCGTCCGACGATCTGCAGCCCCAGCAGGTTGCGGTGGGTGTGATGCATGGTCAGAAACGCCACGCCGCCCATCCAGAAACAGACCACGAACATCAGGCTGTTGCCGTAGTTGAGCGCCGCCAGCAGCATGGTGCCGAGCAGCAGCGCGAAGCCCCAGCCTTGGCGTGTCGGCAGGATGTAGATCCGGTTGCGTTCCACGCTGATGGGCCCCGCGACCCGCGGATGGCGCCGACGCATCCAGCGCAGCACCCAGGCGTGGTGCAGCATCGCCGGCATGGTCAGGGCACGGTGACGGCCGCCAGCACCTCGCGGGGGCCGATGGGCTGTTGTTCGCGACCTTCGAGCACCTGCAGGCGATGGCCGGCCAAGGGTTCGAACAGCGCCTGCACATCTTCCGGCAGCACGTGTTCACGCCCTTCGAGCAGCGCCCAGGCCTGCGCAACACGGATCAGGCCGAGTCCCGCGCGCGGCGAGAGGCCTTCGCGGAACCGCCCGCAGCGCCGGGTGTAATCGATCAGCGCCAAGACATAGGACAGCAGCGGTTCGGCGAGATGGACGCGGCGGACCTGCCGTTGCAGATCCGTCAGATCCACCGCCCCGAGGCAGGGCGTCAACTGAGCGAGCGCGCTGCGCCGCTCGCCGAGCCGCAGCAGCGCCCGTTCGGCTTCCGCATCCGGATAACCCAGGCTGATGCGCAGCAGGAAGCGGTCGAGCTGGGATTCGGGCAATGCGAAGGTGCCGGCCTGCCGGGCGGGATTCTGGGTCGCGATGACGAAGAAGGGATGCGGCAGGCGATGGCTGGTCCCGTCCACGCTGACCTGGCGTTCTTCCATGGCTTCGAGCAGCGCGCTCTGGGTGCGTGGCGTGGCGCGGTTGATCTCATCCGCCAGCAGGAGCTGCGTGAACACCGGCCCCGGATGGAAGGTGAAGCGCCCGCTGACTCGCTCGAAGATCGAGGTGCCGGTGATGTCGGCTGGCAGCATGTCGCTGGTGAACTGCACCCGCTGGAACTCGAGGCCCAGGCTGCAGGCTAGCGCGTGCGCCAGCGTCGTCTTGCCGACGCCGGGGACGTCTTCCAGCAGCAGATGCCCTTCGGCGAGCAGGCAGGCGACGGCCTGCCGGATCTGTTTTTCCTTGCCCAGAACGACTTGGCCGACCTGATCGATGGCCGCACGGATCAGCGTCAGCGGGCGCTCGTCGACGAGGGGAGGCAGCGGGAGATCGGATGGGTCGCGCATGGCCACTCCGGCGGACAGCTTGGGGGTTCACATGAGGTTTTCGGCCGAGGTCGGTAGAATCTGATCCTCCACCCCGCGCGAGGGTGGAAATGACGAGCGAGGATGAGGTCGATGACGCAGCGTGAGCAGCGCATGGGATTTTGGCAGGTCGTGGGCAGCGTGCTGGCGGCGCTGGTCGGCGTGCAGAGCGAGAAGAACCGCCAACGGGATTTCACCAGCGGCAGCCCGTTTGCCTTCATCGCGATCGGGACGGTGGCGACGCTGATCCTGATCCTGCTGATCTGGGTGGGCGTGAAGATCCTGCTGGCCCAGGCGGGTCACGGCGCGCCCTGAGCCGGGCCGATACAGCCGTCACGATCGGAACGTCATCAACGAAAGGGAAGCACACAGTGGCGATCAAGGACTTGCTGAAGAGCTGGCAGAGCGAGCGGCGCCAGCACACCAACGAGCACGATTTTTTTCTGCGCCTGCCAGCGCATGATCTGGCGCGGCTGCGCGCCTTGCAGGAGTTGTATCCCGCCTGTAGCGAGGCCGAACTGCTGCGCGAGCTGATCCGCGCCGCGCTGGACGAAGTCGAGGCCCTGTTGCCCTACCAGCAGGGCTCGCAGGTGGTGGCGCGCGATGAGCTCGGTGATCCGATCTTCGAGGACGTCGGCCCCTCGCGGCGTTTTTACGAGTTGACCCGGGCGCATCTGCAACGCTTGCAAGGGGCCGAGCAGGCTGACTGAGCGCCAGTGCCAGTCATCCCGGCAGCGCGAGCAGGTCGCTGTCGTCCTTGAGGTCGACGCCGGTCAGTTGCCGGCGCAGCGCGGCGCGGCACAGGTGCGCGAGTTTGTAGGCGGCGTCGGCGTAGACGAGGCCCTCCGGGCGTACGTTGGAGATGCAGTTGCGCTCGCCGTTCGTGCGCCCCGGGCGCGGCGCGAAGGTGAGGTACACGCCAAGGCTCGCCGGCGAACTCAACCCCGGTCGCTCGCCGATCAGTACCACTGCCAGCCGGGCGCCCAAAGCGGCGCCGATGTCGTCGCCGATCGCCACCCGGCCCTGCTCGACCAGCACCAGCGGCGTGTTCTGCCAGTCGGTATCGAAGCGGCGGCGAAACTCCGCCAGCAGCGGGCACACGTGCTGCTGCACGGCCGACGACGACAATCCGTCCGCCACCACCAGCGCGAGTTCCGCCGCGGTGGCTTCGGCGGCCAGCCGCGCGCGATCGGCATCGCGCAGGCGCCGGCCAAGATCGGGCCGCAGCAGGTAGTCGTGGCGACTCGGCGCGGCGCTGTGGGCGCGCAGCACGCGCCAGCCGTCGGATTCGAGATCGCGCTGCAAGGCATCGGCGTCGAGCGGCCGCAGCACCGCGTCGCGTGCCTGCGCGTGGGCGAGGCCGAAGCGCAGCACCTCGTCGGTCGGCAGGCTGGCGCCGACCCGGCCGAGCGCGATGCGCGCCGCGGTGTGCCGGCGCAGCGCCTGCCAGGGGTCGTCCCGCACCAGGGGGCGAGATGCCACCGGCTCGATCGGATCAGCCGGTTCGCGCGCGTCCGTCGGCGCACTCGTCCCGGGCGGCTCGCTCACGTCGGCAGTTCCCGCAGCAGCCGGTGCGTGTCGCCGATCTGCCGCAGCCGGCCCTGCGCGTCCGCGATGCCCATGCGCGTGAGCCACGCCTCGAACTCCGGCGCACGCTTGAGACCCAGCAACTCACGCAGGTACAGCGCGTCGTGGAACGACGTGCTCTGGTAATTCAGCATGATGTCGTCCGCGCCCGGAATGCCCATGATGAAGCTCAGGCCCGCGTTTGCGAGCAGCGTCATCAGCGTGTCCATGTCGTCCTGGTCGGCCTCGGCGTGGTTCGTGTAGCACACGTCGCAGCCCATGGGCACGCCGAGCAGCTTGCCGCAGAAGTGGTCCTCCAGCCCGGCGCGGATGATCTGCTTGCCGTCGTAGAGGTACTCCGGGCCGATGAAGCCGACGACCGTATTGGTCAGCAGCGGCCGGAACTCGCGCGCCACGGCATAGGCGCGCGCCTCGCAGGTCTGCTGGTCGACGCCGTGGTGCGCGCCGGCCGACAGCGCGCTGCCCTGCCCGGTCTCGAAGTACATGACGTTGTCGCCGAGCGTGCCGCGCCCGAGCGACAGCGCCGCCTCGCGCGCCTCGCGCAGCAGCGCGAGCGTGACGCCGAAGCTCGCGTTGGCCGCCTCGGTGCCGGCGATCGACTGGAACACCAGATCGACCGGCGCGCCCTGCTCGATGGCCGCGATCTGCGTCGTCACGTGCGTCAGCACGCAGCTTTGCATGGGGATGTCGAAGCGCGTGCGAAGCTCGTCGAGCATCTGCCACAGCCGGTGCATGGTGGCGAGCGAATCGCCGGCCGGGTTGATGCCGACCACGGCGTCGCCGGCGCCGTACAGCAGCCCGTCGAGCGTGCTGGCGGCGATGCCCTTCAGATCGTCCGTCGGGTGGTTCGGTTGCAGCCGCACGGCCAGATGCCCCGGCAGGCCGATGGTGTTCCGAAACCGCGTCACCACCCGGCATTTGCGCGCGGCCAGGATCAGATCCTGATTGCGCATCAGCTTGCTCACGGCGGCCATCATCTCGGGCGTGAGGCCGGGGGCGAGCGCCGCGAGTGCGGCGCTGTCGGTGCTGTCGAGCAGCAGCCAGTTGCGGAACTCGCCGACCGTGAGATGGCACACCGGCGCAAAGGCCGCCCGGTCGTGGCGGTCGATGATCAGCCGCGTGACCTCGTCGGATTCGTACGGAATCAGCGGCTCGTCGAGGAAGGTCTTGAGCGGCAGGTCGGCCAGCACCATGCGCGCCGCCATGCGCTCCTCGTAGCTGCCGGCGCCAAGGCCCGCCAGGTAATCGCCCGAGCGGGCCGGACTCGCCTTGGCCAACAGCTCGCGCAGGTCGGCGAAGACGTACCCGGCCACTCCCACGCGGCTGCGGTAGGCCATGCGCCCCTCACGCTTCAGGGCACGCCGTTCACACGCGCTCCAGCATGGCATCGGCCGGCGCCGCCGCGCGCTGGTGTGCGGTCAGCTGGAAGTACACGTAACCGCCCGCCATCAGGGCCACGAACAGGCTGCCGATGACCGGGTTGAACCAGGCCATTGCCACGAGGCACACCAGCGCCAGCCCGAGCGCCACCGCCGGCACCACCGGGTAACCCGGCGCGCGAAACGGCCGCTCCAGCGCGGGTTCGCTGGCGCGCAGGCGAAACAGGCTCGCCATGCTCATGATGTACATGACGATGGCGCCGAACACGGACATGGTGATCATGGCGGCGGTAAGCGTCATGCCCTGCAGATTGATGAGGCCGTCGCTGAAGATGGCGGCGATACCGACCAGGCCGCCGGCGATGATGGCCCGGTGCGGCGTGCGAAAGCGCGGGTGCAGCACGGCAAGGCCCGCCGGCAGGTAGCCGGCGCGGGCGAGCGCGAAGAACTGCCGCGAGTAGCCAAGAATGATGCCGTGGAAGCTCGCCACGAGTCCGAACAGGCCGATCCACACCAGCATGTGCAGCCAGCCGGAACTCTCGCCGACCACGGTTTTCATGGCCTGCGGCAGCGGGTCGTTGATGCCCGACAGCGCCTTCCAGTCGCCGACGCCGCCCGCGAAGATCATCACCCCGAACGCCAGCACCAGCAGCGTGAGGATGCCGCTGATGTAGGCGATGGGGATGGTGCGTTTGGGGTTCTTCGCTTCCTCGGCCGCCATGGCGGCGCCCTCGATGGCGAGAAAGAACCAGATGGCAAACGGAATGGCGGCGAAGATGCCGGCGATGGCCGCGCCGCCGAATTCGTTGCTCCCGGCCCAGCCGTTCAGGACGAAATTGCTGACGCTGAACCCCGGTGCCACCACGCCCATGAACACCAGCAGCTCCAGCACCGCGAGCACGGTGACGACCAGCTCGAACGTGGCGGCGATCTGCACGCCGAGGATGTTGAGTCCCATGAACACCACATAGGCCCCGACGGCCGCCGTCTTCGGATCGAGCGCCGGGAACTGCACGTTGAGGTAGGCGCCGATGGCGAGCGCGATGGCCGGCGGCGCGAACACGAACTCGATCAGCGTGGCGAGTCCGGCGAACAGCCCGCCGGTCGGCCCGAACGCCCGCCGGCTGTAGGCGAACGGCCCGCCGGCGTGCGGGATGGCGGCGGTGAGTTCCGTGTAGCTGAAGATGAAGGCGGCATACATGGTCGCCACCAGCACGGTGGTGACCAAAAAGCCTAGCGTGCCGGCAGCGCCCCAGCCGTAACTCCAGCCGAAGTACTCCCCGGAAATGACCAGCCCTACCGCAATGCCCCACAGGTGCAGGGCGCCCAGACTCGATTTCAGCTGCGTCATGCTCGGCACCCCGTCTGGCGTCCAGAGGTTCTTATTGCCGATTGATCGAAGCAAGAAAGCTGCCAGAGGCTGTGTCAGCCTTGGACGCGGCAGCGGAGCCGCGCTGTGTCACGGACCTTGACCCAGCTGCGAGCAAAGAGCATGCGCCTGTACCGTGTTGGGGCAGGCGCCACCCCGGCGCTATCGATGCGGCGCCGGCCTGTTGGAGGCAATCACGTGAAAGCGGAGCGTGACGTCTCTTTTTTACCTGCTACAGCCGCGCCAGGCGTTCGCGCTGCGCGTTGAGTTCAATCAGCTCGCGGCGGAGCTGTTCGGCGCGGGCGCGCTCCTTCTCGACCACGGCGGCTGGTGCGCGCTCGACGAAGGCGGGATTCTCGAGGCGCCCGGTCAGTCCGGCCAGTTCCTTTTCCGTCCGCTCCACCTGCTTGGCCAAGCGCTGGCGTTCGGCAGCGACGTCGATCAACCCGGCGAGCGGAACGGCGATTTTCAGATCGCCCAGGATGGCCAAGGCGGCTTCGGGCAGCGGCTCGTCCGGTGACAGGAAGGCCACGCTTTCCAGGCGCGCCAGCTTGTCGAGATAGGGGCGATAGGCCGCGAGGCGGCGGCGGTCCTCGTCGCCGGCGTCCTGCAGACAGACCGGCAGCGGCCGGCCCGGCGCGATGTCCATTTCGCCGCGGATGCGACGGATGCCGAGGATGAAGCCCATCACCCAGGCCATGTCCGCCTCGGAATTGTCGTCGATGCGCGTTGCATCGGGCGCGGGATAAGGCGTGGTCATGATGGTCGCGCCATTGCGACCGGCCAGGGGCGCGACGCTCTGCCACAGCGCTTCGGTGATGAAGGGCATGAAGGGGTGCAGCAGCCGCAGCGCGGTTTCCAGCACCCGCACCAGCGTGCGGCGGGTGCCGCGCAGCACGGCCGCATCGGCCCCGGCATCCTGCAGCGTGGTCTTGGCCAGTTCCAGATACCAGTCGCAGTACTCGCCCCAGACGAATTCATAGGCGGCGCTCGCCGCCAGATCGAAGCGGTAGCCGTCGAGCTGCTCGCGCACCGTGGCCTCGGTGCGCTGCAGCCGTGAGATGATCCAGCGCTCGGCCAAGCCGAGGCTGACCGGTGCATCATTGAGTCCGGTGTCCTGTCCCTCGCAGTTCATCAGCACGAAGCGGGCGGCATTCCACAGCTTGTTGCAGAAGTTGCGGTAGCCTTCGATGCGGCCGAGGTCGAACTTGATGTCGCGGCCGGTGGAGGCGAGCGAGCAGAAGGTGTAGCGCAGGGCGTCCGTGCCGAAGGCCGGGATGCCGTCCGGGAACTGTCTGCGCGTCGCCTGCTCGATCTTCTGAGCCATCTGCGGCTGCATCAGGCCGCTGGTGCGCTTGGCGATCAGTTCGGGCAGGGTGATGCCGTCGATCAGGTCGATCGGGTCGAGCACGTTGCCCTTGGACTTGGACATCTTCTGGCCTTCGCCGTCGCGCACCAGGCCGTGGATGTAGACCTCGCGGAACGGCACCTCGCCAGTGAATTTGAGCCCCATCATGATCATGCGGGCGACCCAGAAGAAGATGATGTCGAAGCCGGTCACCAGCACCGAGGTGGGGTAGAAGGTGCCGAGCTCCGGCGTCTGCTCGGGCCAACCCAGCGTCGAGAAGGGCCACAGCGCCGAGGAGAACCAGGTGTCGAGTACATCCTCGTCCTGGCGCAACACCTGCTCGGGCGCGATGCCGTGGCGGGCGCGCACCTCGGCTTCGGAGTGGCCGACATAGACCGCGCCGCTCTCGTCATACCAGGCCGGGATGCGGTGGCCCCACCAGATCTGCCGGCTGATGCACCAGTCCTGGATGTTCTCCAGCCACTGGAAGTAGGTCCTGGCCCAGTTCTCGGGCACGAAGCGGATGCGACCTTCCGCAACGGCCGAGATCGCCGGGCGCGTGATGGCGGCGCGCCCGCCAAGACGGCCGTCGGGCTGGGTGTCGCGGGTCAGATCCACGTACCACTGGTCGGTCAGATAGGGCTCGATCACGGCGCCGGTGCGATCGCCGCGCGGCACCATCAGTCGGTGCGGCTTGACCGCTTCCAGCAGCCCCCGAGCCTCGAGGTCGGCGACGATGCGGGCGCGGGCCTCGAAGCGGTCGAGGCCCTGATAGGCGGCCGACGCCGCGTCGTTGATGCGGGCATCGATGGTGAAGATGTTGATCAGCGGCAGGTTGTGCCGGCTGCCGACGGCGTGGTCGTTGAAGTCGTGCGCCGGGGTGATCTTGACGCAGCCGGTGCCGAAGGCCGGGTCGACGTAGTCATCGGCGATGATCGGGATCAGCCGGCCGGTCAGCGGCAGCAGCACCTTGCGGCCGATCAGATGGCGGTAGCGCGCGTCCTCGGGATGCACCGCGACGGCGGTGTCGCCGAGCAGGGTTTCCGGGCGGGTGGTGGCAACGATCAGCCATTCCGGCGTCGGCTGGCCCGCGGCGTCGGCGATCGGGTAGCGGATGTGCCACAGCGAGCCCTCTTCCTCCTCGCTCACCACCTCCAGATCGGAGATGGCGGTGTGCAGCACCGGATCCCAGTTCACCAGTCGCTGGCCGCGATAGATCAGCCCCTCTTCGTACAGGCGCACGAACACCTCGGTCACCGCCGCCGACAGCCCCGCGTCCATGGTGAAGCGCTCGCGCGACCAATCGGCCGAGGCGCCCATGCGGCGCAACTGCCGCGAGATGGTGTTGCCCGACTCGGCTTTCCACTGCCAGACCCGCTCCAGAAAAGCCTCACGGCCGAGGTCGTGGCGCGACAGGCCCTGGGCGGCGAGCTGACGTTCGACCACCATTTGCGTCGCGATGCCGGCATGATCGGTGCCCGGCTGCCACAGTGTCGGCGCGCCGCGCATGCGGTGGTAACGCGTCAGCACGTCCATCAGCGTGTCCTGGAAGGCGTGGCCCATGTGCAGCGTGCCGGTGACGTTGGGCGGCGGGATCATGATGCAGTAGGGCGGTTCGGCGCTCTGCGCCGGATCGGCGCGGAAATGGCCCTCTGCTTCCCAGCGGGCGTACCAGTGCGATTCGAGGGCGTGCGGTTCGTAGGACTTGTCCATGATGACTCGGGTAGGAGGAGCGGGGCCGGTTCAGGCGGGGAGTTGATGAGTTTGCAGGGGATAGCCCCGATCGCGATAGAAGCGGTAGCGCTCGCGTCCCAGCGCGCGTTCGCCGTCGGTGGCGCCGATCAGTTCCACCACGCGCTCGAAGCGGCTGAAGAACAGCGGCACGGTGTCGGTCAGGTTCACCAGCACGTCGCTCAGGCGCGTCGGCGGCTCGGCATCGCAGCCCAAAAGGACGGGGCTGACGCCGTCTTCCTGGGCGAGCGCGACGTGGGGAATGAAGCTGCCCTGACGGAAGGTCCAGAGCAGCGTGTCGAGCGCGGCGACGGCCTGTGGGTCGCACGCGTGGACATAGATGCCGAGGCCCTGGCGGTAAGCCTTGTCGATGAGGCGGCAGGCCGTGCGATGGCGTTGCTCCGCGCCGCCGTCCTGCAGCAGATAAAACCCGACATGGGTCATGCGCGCGCGGCCTGCTGCATCAGGTACTCGAGCAGGAGTGGCACGGGCCGGCCGGTCGCGCCTTTTTCCTTGCCGGATCGCCAGGCCGTGCCCGCGATGTCCAGATGGGCCCAGCGCTGGTCTTCCACGAAGCGCCACAGGAAGCAGGCGGCGGTGATGCTGCCGCCTTCCCGGCCGCCCACGTTCGCCATGTCGGCGAAGTTGCTGTCCAGCGCCTTCTGGTACTCCGGCCACAGCGGCATTTGCCAGGCGCGATCGCCGGTCGCCTCGCCGGCGGCCAGCAGCGCCTTGGCCAGTGCGGCGTCGTTGCTGTAGAGCCCGCTGGCGTGGTTGCCCAGCGCAATGACGCAGGCCCCGGTGAGCGTGGCGATGTCGATGATGATTTCCGGCTCGTAGCGCTTGGCATAGGTGAGCGCGTCGCAGAGCAGGAGCCGGCCTTCGGCGTCGGTGTTGAGGATCTCGATGGTCTTGCCGGCCATGCTGGTGACGATGTCGCCGGGCTTGCTGGCATTGCCGTCGGGCAGGTTTTCGCTGGCCGGGATGATGCCGACCAGATGGATGGGCAGCTGCATCTGCGAGACGGCCTTGAAGACCCCGAGCACGCTGGCGGCGCCGCACATGTCGAATTTCATCTCGTCCATGCCCGCGCCGGGCTTGAGGGAAATCCCGCCCGAATCGAAGGTCACCCCCTTGCCGACCAGCGCGATGGGACGTGTCTTGTCGTTGTCGGCGCCATATTCCAGCACGATCAGCTTGGGCGGCTGGCGGCTGCCGCGGGCCACCGACAACAGCGCGCCCATGCCCAGCGCTTCCATGTCGGCCGTTTCCAGCACGTTTGCCGTCACGGCCGGATCGGCGGCGGCCAGGGCGAGGGCCTGTTCGGCGAGGTAGCTCGGCGTGCAGACGTTCGGCGGCAGGTTGCCGAGATGCCGCGCCATGACCGTGCCGGCGGCGACGGCCTGCGCGGTGCGGATGTGGGTTTCGGCCAGTTCGAGATCGCGCCGGCGGTCCACGCCCATGGTCAGGCTGCGCAGGCGCGCGTCCTGACCCTCGTCGTCCTGCGGGGCGCGGAACCGATAGGCCAGCGCCTCGCTGGCCAGCACGGTTTCGCGCAGCTTCCAGCCGAGATCGTGGCCCCGCACCGGCAGGCTGGCGAGATAGCTGAAACCGTCCCGCGCGCTGGAATGGCGCAGAACCTTGAGCGCCGTGCGGACGACTTCGCGATAGCGGCTGCCGTCGAACTCCCGTTCCTTGCCGCAACCCACCAGCAGCACCCGGTCGCAGAGCGTATGGGGCAGGCTGTGCAGCAGCAGGGTCTGATTCGCTTTGCCGTCGAGGTCGCCGCGCCGCAAAACCGCCGAGATGACGCCGCCACTGGCCTTGTCCAGGGCTTCGGCCGCCTCCGACAGGCGCCGGTATTCAAAGACACCGACGATGACGCAGGCGACGCGCTGCTTCTCCGGATTCCCGCTCTTGGCTGCGTATTCCACAAAGACTCTCCCCGTGTAGACTGGTGCCCGATTTCACCGACAGGCGGCTGCGGGCGGAAAGTGGCCGAGTCCCGCGTCCCGCTGCACTGATGACGCATTTTATGAGAAAGCACGTTTTTATTGAATCATCGGACGGAAGGTCCTGATGCTGCGCGTATTTTCACGCTACCTGCTGCAGGAAGTGGGCTTTTGGATACTCGTGCTGACCGGCGTCGTCCTGCTGGTGCTGGCCGGCGGCATCTTCGGCCGGTTGCTGACTGCGGCCGGCGCCGGCGAAATCGCCCCCGAAGTGGTGGGGTGGCTGATGCTGTTCACACTGCCCGAGCAACTGGCCTTGGCCCTGCCGATCGCCTTGTTGCTGGGCATCGTCTTCGGGGTGGGGCGGCTCTATCGGGACCATGAAGCCTTCGCGCTCGCGGGCAGCGGCGTCGGACCGCGGCACTACCTGAAGCCGCTGCTCAGTCTGGCGCTCGTGCTCGCACTGCCCGTCGGCGCCCTCTCGCTGGCGATCGCGCCCTGGGCGGCCCGGGAAGGCATGGTCATGCGCGAATCGAGCGAGCGGGAGGCCAGCCTGAGCCTGCTCCAGGCCGGGCGCTTTCTTCCGCTGCAGGGTGGTCAGGCGGTGTTTTACGCCGAGAAGGCGGACCGCGCCAGCGGGCGTCTCGAGGACATCCTGATCCGTTTTCGCCAGGACGACGAGGACGTGGTGATCCGCGCCCGGGAGGGGTGGACGCGTCGGGCGGCGGACGGCGTCCGCGAGCTGGTGCTCGAGGATGGCTGGCGCTACGACGGCACGCCGGGACGCGCCGACTATCAGGTGGTCCGTTTCCAGACTCACGTCGCGCGCTATCGACTTCCCGAGATGTTGCCGCGCGCGAGCAAGCGGAGCCTGCAGTCGCCGCTGGCGCTCATGCAGGCCGGGAGCGCGGCCGATTGGGCGGAACTGCACCGGCGTCTGGCGGCGCCGGTGTCGCTGTTCGTGTTCGTCCTGGTGGCCCTGCCGCTGGCGCGCTCGGCGCCACGCAAGCGCAGCAATGGGCTGTTGTGGGCCGTGCTGGTGTACGTCATTTTCGGCAACCTGCTCGGCCTGGGGCGCGGCGCGCTGGAGCAGGGCCGCTTGCCGGTCTGGGCCGGGCTGTGGTGGGTGCATCTGGTGGTGGCAGGCCTGGGCGTGGCCTTGCTGGTGTATCAGAACGGGCGCATACGCCCCTGGTCCCTTTCCCGGTCATGGGCACGCACATGAGCCGGCTCGAGCGTTATCTGCTGCGACACCTGCTCGCCGGCGTTCTGACGGTTGCCCTGGTGATGGCGGCATTGATGATCTTCGTGAATCTGCTCGGGCAGATCGAAAATCTCGACGATACCCGCTTCGGGCCGCTGCAATTGTTTGCCTACGTCAGCCTGCGCCTGCCGGCGTTCCTGTTCCAGACCCTGCCCGTCGCGGCGCTGCTCGGCGCCTTGCTGGGGCTGGGTAGCCTCGCGGTGCAGCGCGAACTCATCGCCATGCAGGCACTGGGTCTGCCGATGTGGCGCATGTTGCGGGTGGTGTTGCTGGCCTCCCTCATGATCGGGGCGGGCGCCTGGGCGCTCGGCGACGGGCTCGCGCCGCCCGCCGAAGCGATGGCGCGCCAGATGCGCGATGCGCAGCGGCTGGCCGGCCGGGTAGCGCGGGTGGCGGATCAGGTGTGGTTGCGCGACGCCAACACCTTCGTGCGCATCGATCGTCTGGTCAACGCGCGCTTGCTGCGAGGCGTGGAGATCCTGGAATTCGCCGACGACGGCGCGCTGACGCAGGTCGTTCGGGCCCCGCGCGCGGTGGTGGAGCCGGACGGCTGGCTGCTGTTCGATGCCCAGGGCACGCGCTTCAACCCCGATGGGGCCAGCGACTTCCGGCAGCCGCAAGGCGTGTGGCCGCTGCGCATCGAGCCGCATCTGGTGGAAGTGCTGGCCGTGCGCGCGGAAACACTGACCCTGCGGGAACTCTGGCAACAAAAGCAATTCCTGAGCGACAACGGCCTGGAGAGTGAACCGTTTGGAACGCTGTTCTGGGCGCGGCTGGTCGTCCCGGTCAGCATCCTGCCCATGCTGCTGCTGGCCTTGCCGCTGATCCTCGGCAGTCTGCGCGACAGCAGCATGGTGCGCCGGGTCATTGTCGGTGTCTTGATCGGCGCGGCTTATTACCTGACCAATCTCACCTTCAGCGGCGGCGGCGTCGTGCTGGGACTGCCCAACTGGGTGAGCGCCTGGCTGCCGACGCTGGCCCTCGGCTTGTTCGCCGGCTGGCGGTTGCGCCGGGTACAAGGATGACGCGCGGGTCCGGTCAGCGACCCTTGGGCAAGACGATCAGGCGTGTCCCGGAAAGCCGGTCGTGCCAGGCGAGACCATCGCGATCGATCCATTGCCAGATGAATCCCAGGCCCAACGCCAGCCACGACAGCACGGCCGCCGCATAACGGCCGCTTGCCAGGCGCCATCCAAGCGGACGCCCACTCGTGGTTTGCACTTCGATGCGCCAGGCGCGCATGCCCAGCGTCTGCCCGCCGCGGGTCCAGAACCAGCCGAAAAAGGCCCAGCCGATGACCAGCAGATACGCCGTGTAGGCGGGATTGCCGGCATGGATGGCCTCGCCGTGGGTGAGGAACAGCAGCGGAAAGGTGGCGCCCATCCACAACGCGCCCAGCAACAAGCTGTCATAGAAGATGGCGGCGAGCCGACGGAACAGCCCGCAGGGCTGGGCAACGGGGCGATCGTGAACGGTCAATGGCGCTCCCTAGGGGGTTCGAACCCCTGTTTTCGCCGTGAGAGGGCGACGTCCTGGGCCACTAGACGAAGGGAGCAGGGGACTTGATCCTGTGATGGAATGTGAAGATGCGGGCGCCATGTTAAATTAAAGCCCATCCAAATTCACCCGCTGCAAAAAAACGGCCCGCGTGCACGACATCCCTTCCCTCAGCAATCCCTCTCCCGTTTCGGCGCATGCCCCTGGCCTCGTCGTCGTGCCGCGTGCCGAGCATGCGCTGTCCCGCTCCCAGATCGCCGCTCCGGCGCTCAAGGTGCTCTACCGGCTCAAGGCCGCCCATTACCAGGCGTTTCTGGTCGGTGGGGGCGTGCGGGACGTCCTGCTCGGGCTGCAACCCAAGGATTTCGACATCGCCACCAATGCGCTGCCCGAGGAAGTGCGCGCGACCTTCTCGAACTGCCGCCTGATCGGGCGGCGCTTTCGGTTGGCGCACGTCCATTTCGGCGGGCATGTCGTGGAGGTCGCGACGTTCCGCGGCGCCGGCGCCGAGGGCGATGAGGCCGTCGTGGTCGACGAGCGCGGCCGCGTGCTGCGCGACAATGTCTACGGCAGTCTCGAGGAAGACGCCTGGAGACGCGATTTCACCGTCAATGCGCTCTATTACAACATCGCGGATTTCAGCATTCACGACTACGTGGGCGGCATGGCGGATCTCCGGGATCGCGTGCTGCGCCTGATCGGCGATCCCTGGACGCGCTATCGCGAGGATCCCGTGCGCATGCTGCGGGCCGTGCGCTTCGCCGCCAAGCTCGGCTTTGCGCTCGAGGCGCGGACGGCCCAGGCGCTGGGCGAACTCTCGGCCCTGCTGGCCGACATCTCGCCGGCGCGGCTGTATGACGAATCGCTGAAGCTGTTTCTGGGCGGCCATGCGGCGCAGACCCTCACCTTGCTGCGCGAGCATGGCCTGTTCGGCTATCTCTTTCCCGCGACCGAGGCCGTGATCCGGCGCGAGGGCGAGCAGGGCCCGACCCTGCGCCTGTTGCATCAGGCCATGCTCAACACCGACCGGCGCATCGCCGAGGACAAGCCCGTCACCCCTGCCTTTTTGTTCGCGGCGCTCGGTTGGGGGCCGGTGCGAGATGCCGTGGCCGCGCGCGTCGAGGTCGGTTTGCCGCTGGCGCAAGCCATGGTGGAAGCCAGCGAATTCATCGACGCCGCCATGCCGGTGCTGCCGCCGCGCCGCTTTCGCGCGCCGATGCAGGAAATCTGGCGGCTGCAGCATCGCTTCGAGTCGACGACGCCCAAGCGGGCCAAGTTGCTGCTCAGCCATCCCCGTTTTCGCGCCGCCTACGACTTTCTGCTGTTGCGGGGCCACGCGGGCGAGGTCCCCGATGCCCTGCAGGCCTGGTGGACGACGGTCCAGCAGGCGTCCAGCGACGAACAGGACACCCTCTTGCAGCAGCCCCCGCAACCTTCGGTCACCGCACAGGCGCCGGGCAAGCGGCGTCGGCGCAGGCGCGCGCCCCGCCGCCGGCCGGAGGGTGCCGCGACGCCATGAGCCGCCGCCCGGCGCGGGTCTATGTCGGCCTGGGCAGTAATCAGGACCATCCGATTGACCAGCTTGACCGCGCCTGCGCAACCCTAGGCGGTTTGCCCCAGAGCCGCGTACGGTCGATTTCCCCCTACTACGTCTCGGCCCCCGTAGGCCGGCGCGCCCAGTCCCCCTACGTCAATGCCGTGGCTGCGCTGGAGACCACGCTGGCGCCCATGACCTTGCTGCGTGCGCTCGCGCGCATCGAAGCCGCGCACGGCCGACGTTGCGGCCGACGCCGGTGGGGTCCGCGGCCGCTGGATCTCGATCTCCTGTTCTATGGCGCCCGCCGCATTCGCACGGCGCGTCTTACCGTCCCGCATCCCCGACTGCTGCAGCGTGCCTTCGTGCTGCGACCGCTGTGCGACATCGCGCCCGTCTCGTCTCTGCCGCCCTATCGGGCGCGCCTCAAAGCGCGGCTCGCTCGTCTGAGGGCGCAGCGCGTTGCGCCGCTCGAGCGGCCCGAAAGATCGCCTATAGCGCTGCGATCAGAGGCGGCAGGCACATCAGCGCGAGCGCGAGAATCAACAGCAGCTTGACGGCCATCCCGCCGAGGCTGCCGATCAGCGTCCCGAGCCCCGCCCGGACCGCTTCCGGCCAAGGCCGGCCGGTGACGAGTTCGGCGCCGACCGCCCCGACGCCGGCGCCGAGCAGAAAGCCGAACGGCGGAAAGATGAAGATGCCCACGACGGCACCGATCAGCGCGCCCCAGACGCCGCGCGCGCTGGCGCCGTACCAGCGCGCGCCGACGACGGTGGCGAGATAGTCCAGCACCAGCGAAAAGCCCGCCAGCAGCGCGGCAATGAGAATTTCCCGCAGCCCCAGCACCTGAAACGCGCCCAGCCAGGCGGCGAACAGCACGCCGACCGCGGCCAGTGGTACGCCGGGCAGAAAGGGCAGGATGACGCCGGCACCGCCCGCCATCAGAAACAGCAAGAAGGTCAGCAAGGCCAGAACATTCATGGCGAGGGCTCCGCTGGGTGCGCCCATCCCGATGGGCGGCGCGATGGCGTCGATTTTGCTTGGCGCCTTCCACCTGCTTCAAGTCACCGAGTAAAGCAATTGTGTCTGTTTTGAAGGTCATGCTGGTGGATGACGATCCGGGGCGCGGCGCGATCCTGCGTCAGGCGCTCACCGACGCCGGCTACGAGGTGTGCAATTGCGCGCTGCGCGGCGTGAACCTGCTGGTTGAACTGCAGCGCAGCGGGGCGGACGTGATCCTCGTCGACATGAACGTTCCCGACCGCGACACCCTGGAGTCGGTGCGCCACATCAACCGTGATTTCCCGCGTCCGATCGTCATGTATGCCGGGTCGACCGATGCCGCGATCATGCGCCAGGCCGTCAAGGCCGGGGTCAGCGCCTATGTGGTCGACGACATCAATCCGCGGCGCGTCCAGCCCATCCTCGAGGTCGCGGTGGCCCGCTTCAAGGAATTCCAGGCGCTGCGCGAGGAGCTCGAGCGGACGCGCAACACCCTCGCCGAACGCAAGGTCGTCGAGCGGGCGAAAGGGATTTTGATGAAAAAACGCGGCATGGACGAGGAGGCCGCCTATCAGGCGCTGCGCAAGCTGGCCATGGATCGCAACCAGCGTCTGGCGGAGGTCGCCCGTACCGTGGTCGAGATGGCCGAACTGCTCGGTTGATCCCAAAAGCCGCACCCTAAAGGCGCGAGCGGCGCCCATCGCGACTTTTTCCAGTGCATACGCGCCGGCGCGGTCCGCGTCGCACACCCCGCGACCGCCGCTTTTCGGGCCGCGCGGCGATTGTGGCAGTTTTATTGCAATGCTCTCGGCCGCGGACAGACCAACGACGGTCGGTCCTGAGTCAAGACAACGACGTCCAGCCCCCAGACCGCGGGGGCGGGCGTCGTTTTTTTTTGCGTTCCGCCTACGCGGAGTCCTCACCCGGGATAGGAAAAAACATCATATGCGACACAAGAAATCAGGCATGAAGAGCGGCTGCGCCGTGACCGCCGCACTGTCGATCTGTTCCGGTCTGGCGTGGGGCGCCGAGGGAACCGATCCGCTGACCGCCGCCGTCACCCGCGGAAAGGTCGACTTCGACTATCGGCTGCGCGGCGAATGGGTGGATCAGGACGGGCTGCCGGAGGAGGCCGCGGCCTACACCGGCCGATTGCGCCTGGGTTACAAGACGCGCGATCTGAAGGGCTTCGGCGCCTATGTACAACTCGAGCACGTCGACGCCTTCGCCGGCGAGGACTACAACAGCAGCGACAACGGCAAGACGCAGTATCCGGTCGTGGCCGATCCGGCCGACACCGAACTGAATCAGGCCTATCTGAGCTACGGCGGGCTGTACGACACCGACATGAAGCTGGGCCGGCAGCGCATCATCCTCGACAACGCCCGCTTCGTCGGCAATGTCGGCTGGCGCCAGAACGAGCAGACCTTCGACGCGTTCAGCGTGCAGAACAAGTCGATCCCCAAGACCGTCCTGACCTATGCCTACCTCGATCGCGTGCAGAACATCACCTTCGATGAAATCGAACTCAGCGCCCACCTTCTGAACGCCGCTTATGACCTGGCGCCCTGGGCCAAGCTGATCGGTTACGGCTATCTGCTCGACTACGACCTGGATGCGGGTCCGACCAAGGACACCCAGACCCTCGGGCTGCGCGCCCAGGGAAGCGCCCCGGTCGGTGCCGGCAAGCTGCTGTATACCCTGGAGTATGCCCAGCAGAGCGATTACGGCGAATCGGACAGCACGGTCGATGCCGATTACTACCTGGCGGAACTGGGCGGCACCCTGTCGGGTGTGACCGTGAAGCTCTCGCGCGAAGTGCTGGGAGGCGACGGCGTCTACAACTTCCAGACGCCGCTGGCGACCAAACACATCTTCAACGGCTGGGCCGACAAGTTCCTCGGCGACCTGATCGCGGGTGGCAAGGGCTTGCAGGACAACTTCGTGACCGTCAGTGGTGCAGTGATGGGTGTGACCCTGACCGCGATGGTGCATGACTTCCAGTCGGATGCCGGCGATGTCGACTACGGCACCGAATGGGATCTGATGGCGACCAGGCCGGTGACGCCCAATCTGTCGCTGACCGTGAAGTACGCCGACTATCAGGCGGACGATTTCGCCACCGACACCCAGAAGATCTGGCTGATGGGCGAGTTCAAGTTCTGATCCCGCGCGGGCGCGGCTCCTTCGCGCCTGTCGCCGCACCGTTCGCGTGCTCGTTTCCTCCTGGCGCCCCCTGGCAGCGGTGCGATTTGACGGCTTCGGCATTGCCGGGGCCGCTTTTTTATCGTGCGCCCGGTGTGGATCGCGTGATACACGGATGGCACGAACCATGCATTTGTTTGGCGAAAGATCCGGCGGCCCGTCCAACGGCGGACCGGCCGCCGGATCTCAAGGCTACTGTCGTGGCTTGGAGGACAAAGGCGTCCTGGACCCGTTCATCGTGCGGGCCTCCAGAGCGCCTTTTTTTGTGCATGCAAGGGTCGGTATGACTTTCGTCCGTCAAGATTTGGAACAGCGTCGGGTCCGGTTGGGGTTCATCCCGCTCACCGATTGCGCCGTGCTGGTTGCAGCACAGAAAAATGGGTTCTTCGCGGGCCACGGGCTCGAGGTGCAACTGGTCCGCGAACCGTCCTGGGCCAACATCCGGGACAAGGTCGACAGCGGCGCCCTGGATGGGGCGCACATGCTCGCGCCGATGGCGCTGGCGGCAGGGCAGGATGTCCCCGGCGCCGGTGTGCGGCCCATCGTGACGGCCTTCAGCCTGGGGCTGAACGGCAATGCGATCACGGTTTCCCGCACGCTGCATGCGCGCATGATCGAGGCGGATCCGGCCGCCATGGCCGAGCAGCCCTGCACGGCGCGGGCCCTCAAGGCCGTGGTCGACGCCAACCAGCGCGCAGGTCTTGCCCCCTTGACCTTCGCCACCGTGTTCTCGTTTTCCGCCCACGATCTGCAGTTGCGCGACTGGCTCCGCGCGGCGGGCATCGACCCGGAACGGGACGTGCGCCTCGTGGTGATTCCGCCGCCGCAGATGGCCGATCACCTGGAGGCCGGGCTGATCGACGGCTACTGCGTGGGCGAGCCCTGGAACAGCCAGGCGGTCGAGCGCGGCATCGGCTGTATCGTGATCAGCGGATATGAGTTCTGGAACAACGCACCGGAAAAGGTGCTGGGCGTCACCCGCGACTGGGCCGAGGCGCATCCACGCACCCATCGCGCCCTGCTCATGGCCTTGCTGGAAGCGGCGCAATGGCTGGACGAGCCGGAGCATCGCCGGACGGCTGCCGCGTGGCTCGCGGAGGAAGCCTATGTGCGGGCGCCGGTGGACGCGGTGCGGCGTGCCATGACGGGGCAGATGGTTTACGTGCCCGACGAGGCGCCGCGATCGCAGCCCGATTTCCACGTCATTCATCGCTACGCGGCCAATTTCCCATGGCGCTCCCATGCGGTCTGGTTTCTTGCCCAGATGGCGCGCTGGGGACGCATCGCGCGCCCGGCCGACGCGCTGGCCGTCGCCCGCGAGGTCTACCGCCCCGATCCCTATCGGGCGGCGGCCGAGGCGCTCGGTGTGGCCAGTCCGCTGGGTGATCTCAAGACTGAAGGCCGGCACGCGGGACCGTGGACGCTTGCCGACGCCACGGCGCCCCTGACCCTCGGCGCCGACCGCTTTTTCGACGGCCGCCTTTTCGACCCGCTCGCGCCCGAGACCATGACGGGAAGCCCCGGGACCTCGCCACTCACTGATGCAACGTGCAACCCACAGGAGCGTTCATGAACAGGTTCAATCTCACCCTCGCGCGCTGGCGCGCCTCGGCCGCGACCGCGGTGCTGGCCTTGGGGCTCATCGGCGCCGCAGTGGCCACGAGTCCGGCGGCGAGCGCGGCCCTCGGCGCACCGGAAAAGGAAGAGCTGAAACTCGGTTTCATCAAGCTCACCGATATGGCGCCCCTGGCCGTGGCCTACGAGAAGGGCTACTTCGAGGACGAAGGGCTCTACGTCACGCTGGAGGCCCAAGCCAACTGGAAGGTGCTGTTCGACCGCGTGGTCACCGGCGAGCTGGATGGCGCGCACATGCTGGCGGCCATGCCGCTGGTCGCCGCTACCGGCACCAGCACGGCGGCCGAGATCATCTCGCCCCTGACCCTGTCCTACAACGGCGCCGCGATTACCGTTTCCAACGCCGTCTGGGCCGAGATGAAGAAGCAGGTGCCGATGGCGGACGGCAAGCCGGTCCATCCCATCAGCGCGGCGGCGCTCAAGCCCGTGCTCGAGACTTACAAGAAAAATGGCAAGCCTTTCAATCTGGGGATGACCTTCCCCATCGGCACGCACAATTACCTCTTGCGCTACTGGCTGGCCGCGGGCGGCATCCATCCGGGTTTCTATGCGCCGGCCAAGGGCGACAACAGCGGCAACCTCAAGGCCGACGCCATGCTGTCGGTCGTCCCGCCGCCACAGATGGTGCCGACCATGGATGCCGGCACGACGGTCGGCTATTGCGTCGGTGAACCCTGGAACCAGCAGGCCGTGTTCAAGGGGCTGGGCGTGCCGGTCATGACCAGCGAGAACCTCTGGCCGGACGGCGCCGACAAGGTGTTCGGCATCACCAAAGGGTTTGCCGAGAAAAACCCCAACACCACGGTGCGCATGGTGAAGGCGCTGATCCGGGCCTCCGCCTGGCTCGATGCCAACAACAACGCGAACCGGCCCGAGGCGGTGCGCATCATCGCCAAGCCCAACTATGTGGGCGCCGAGGAGCGCGTGCTGGCCAACAGCATGACCGGGACCTTCGAGTTCGAGAAGGGCGACAAGCGGCCCATCCCCGACTTCAACAAGTTCTTCCGCGGCTACTACGCCTATCCCTACGCCTCCGACGCCGTCTGGTGGCTGACTCAGATGCGCCGCTGGGGCCACATCCCCGAGCAGAAGCCCGATGGCTGGTATCTCGAGACCGCGAAGAAAGCCTATCGCGGCGACATCTATCTCGCCGCAGCCAAGGCGCTCATCGCGGACGGCACGATGAAAGCGGCTGATTTTCCCGATCTGTCCAAGGATTTGTCCATCAAGCCGCCGCGCAAGAGTCCGCTGGACGGCATCGAGTTCGATGCCCGCAAGCCCAACGCCTATCTCGCGCAGTTCGCCATCGGGCTGAAAGGCAGCGAACAGCCCTGAGGGGCGTTGATCCCGCCGGACCGGGCAAGGGCCGGGTCCGGCCCTTTTCGAAGGAGGCATGACCCCATGGCAACCCCGATCCCCCTGCTTTCCGCATCCCGGCCACGCGCCCTTCTTCGAGGCGTTTCGTCGATGAACGCATGGACCAGGCTGCGCGCCGCGCGTCCCTTTTCCCCGTCACTGGCGTGGGCGCGCGCGCTGATCCTGCCACTGTCCGGCATCCTGGCTTTTCTGCTGATCTGGCATGTGGCGGCCGGCCGGATCAACACCTCGCTCGGCCAGTTCCCGGACCCGGCCGACACGGCGCGCGCCGCGCACGGGCTTTACGTCGAGTTTCAGGAGGAGCGCGAGAAGGCTGCCGCGTTCGAGACGCGTCAGGCCGAGCGCAACGCCGCGCGGCTGGCCGAGAACCCCGAGGCCGCGGTGAGTGTCCGCGCTTACGCGGGCCGACCGACCTTTCCCGACCAGATCCGAACCAGTCTCGTCACGGTGACGAGCGGCTTTTTGCTGGCTTCCTTGATCGCCGTGCCGCTCGGCGTCCTGATCGGCCTGAGCAGCGGCCTTTACGCCAGCGTCAACCCCTTGATCCAGTTGCTCAAGCCGGTATCTCCGCTGGCCTGGCTGCCGCTGGTGACCCTGGTCGTCAGCGCGGCCTATGTCAGCGATGACCCGCTCTTCGCCAAGTCCTATCTGGTGTCCACGATCACGGTGGCGATGTGTTCGCTCTGGCCGTCGCTGATCAACACAGCCGTCGGCGTGGCGGGCGTCGACAAGGATCTGGTCAACGTCAGCCGCGTGCTCCGGCTCGGCTGGGTCACGCACGTGCGCCGGATCGTGCTGCCCTCGGCGGTACCGATGATCTTCACCGGTCTGCGGCTGTCGCTCGGGGTGGCCTGGATGGTGCTCATCGCCGCCGAGATGCTGTCGCAGAACCCCGGGCTCGGCAAATTCGTCTGGGATGAATTCCAGAACGGCAATGCCCAATCGCTGGGCCGCATCATGGTGGCGGTGCTCACCATCGGCCTGATCGGTCTCGTCCTCGATCGCGGCATGCTGCTGCTGCAGCGCCGACTGTCTTGGGACAAAACCGCCATCACCCGCTGAACGAGGAGACGCCCATGGCCCAGTCCTATCTCGAACTCACCCAGGTTTCCATCACCTTCGACACCCCTCAGGGGCCATTCACGGCGCTCAAGGATGTCAATCTCAACATCGCGCGCGGGGAATACGTCTCGCTCATCGGCCATTCCGGTTGCGGCAAGTCGACCGTGCTCAACATCATCGCCGGCCTGCTGACCGCCAGTACGGGTGGCGTGATCCTGGATGGCCGCGAGGTCAGCGGTCCCGGTCCCGAGCGGGCGGTGGTGTTCCAGAACCACTCCCTGCTGCCTTGGCTCAGCGTCTATGAAAACGTCGCATTGGCGGTGCGTCAGGTGTTCCGCGGCAAAAAGACACGCGCCGAGATGCACGAATGGATCGAGCACAACCTCGCGCTCGTGAACATGGCCCACGCCAGCCACAAGCGGCCGCACGAGATTTCGGGCGGGATGAAGCAGCGCGTCGGCATCGCGCGGGCACTGGCCATGGAGCCCAAGGTCATGCTCATGGACGAGCCCTTCGGCGCCCTCGACGCCCTCACGCGGGCGACCCTGCAGGAAACCGTGATGGACATCCACGCCCGGCTCGGCAACACCATCGTCATGATCACCCACGACATGGACGAAGCGGTGCTGCTGTCCGACCGCATCGTCATGATGACCAATGGCCCGGCGGCCACGGTGGGTGAGATTCTGGCCGTCGACCTGCCGCGCCCCCGCGAGCGCATGGCGCTGGCCGAGAATCCTGCGTTTCATCACTACCGCGCCGAAGGACTGCGCTTCCTCTACGAGCGTCATCGCCGGCCCGCCGCGGCGTGACGGGGTCCTTGCCGCGCGACCCGATCCCCGCCCGCACGCGTTTGAGGAAAGGCCCGAAAGGGAGTAGAAAGGCGAACTGACGCGTCGCTGATTCCGCGAGTCGCGGCACGGCGATGCGTGGTCAAAAAATCGTCAAACTCTCGGGGGAATCAGCATGAAGAAGATTATGGGAAGCGTGTTGGCAGCCAGCGTGCTGCTGGCGGGCTGTCAGGGCACCATGCCGAGCATCGGCAGCAAGGGTGCCGACACCGTGGCGACCGGCGCCGCGGGCGGCGCAACGTCGGCGAACGCCAACGCTCAGATGGAAACCTGCACCGAGTCGCTGGGCACCCTCGCGGTCGAGGAGAAACGCGACGACCAGTGGTACTACTATTTCCAGCAGAACTACGGCCTGCAATCCACGGTTCCGCTGCTCCGTCTGATGATCCAGCAATCCAATTGCTTCGTCGTGGTCGAGCGTGGGCGGGCGCTGGACAACATGATGTATGAGCGGGGGCTGGAAGAATCCGGCGAGATGCGCGGGGGCAGCAACTTCGGCAAGGGCCAGATGGTGGCTGCGGACTATACACTCATCCCCTCGGTGGCATACAGCCAGAAGGGGAGCGGCGGGCTGGGTGCCGCGGTGGGAAGCATTTCTCCCTTGGCCGGCTATGTCGCGGGCAGCTTGAAGGTCAACGACGCCGCCACCGTACTGACCATGATCGATAACCGTTCCGGCGTGCAGCTGGCGTCCGCTCAAGGCAGTTCCAGGAACATGGATTTCGGGGGCCTGGGAGCCGTGGTCGGCGGCGCATACGGGCGGGTGAGCGGGTATTCCAATACGCCGCAGCAAAAAGTCCTCGTGGCGGCCTTCATGGATTCCTATAACCAGATGGTGCGCGCAGTGCGCAACTATCAGGCGCAGACCGTGCGCGGCGGCCTGGGGGCCGGCGGCCGGCTCGGAGTGGACGGCGGCAGCACCCCGGCATCGCGGGAACTCAACAGCCGCTGATCCGTTCTTCGGGAGCGGCACACCATCCATCCGGCAGGGGTGGCCTGCCGGGTTTTTATCGGACTTGCAGCGGAACGCAGCGCACGGCGCAGGGTCGAAGCGCAACAAGCCCATGAAAAACGACTCGAGAATCGACTTTGCGAAAATGAGGACGGGATCATGCGAAAGTCAGCCCTAGCCATCGGAAGTCTGGTCGCCATGCTCGCGATCGCGGGATGCGCCCCGAGCCAGTCGCCGGGGGTGTATCAGCGCAATCAGGCCATGCGCGCCATGGAGGTCCAGACCGGCGTGATCGAGAACATTCGTGCGATCGTCATCGAAGGCAATCGCTCCGTGGCCAGCCAGGTCGGGGGTGCCGTGGTCGGGGGTGTTCTGGGCAGCACGCTCGGCAGCGGCACGGGCCGTCGCGTGGCGACTGCTGCGGGTGCTGCCGCCGGTACGGTGGCTGGCCAAGCCGCTGAGGAGCGCGCGACGCGTCAGCAGGGCGTCGAGGTAACCGTGCGTCTGGCGGAAGGCAGCGTCATTGCCGTCGCGCAAGCCGTTGATCCGTCCATGGCGCCGTTCATGCTGGGCGAGCGGGTGCGCGTCCTGCGGGCAGCCGACGGGACCCTGCGCGTGAGTCGTTGACCGGCGGCATCAATTTCCACACACTTGCCGGCGGGCGTGCCGAATCGGGCGCGGCCGCCGCTTTTGTGCCCGGATGATCGATGCTGCTGCGCTACCAGATTCAAGCCCAACCGGCCTTTGAACACCGCTATCGGGTGCGTTGCCACCTGCCCGAGGCGCTGCCCGATCAACGCCTGCGCCTGCCCGCCTGGATTCCAGGCAGCTATCTGATCCGCGACTTCGCGCGGCATGTCATCGCTCTGTCGGCCCGTGATGCGGCGGGCCGCGCGCTGGCGGTGACCAAGCGTGACAAGTCCACCTGGCAGGTGGCGCACGCGGGCGGCCCGCTCGATCTGGTCTGGGAGGTTTACGCCCGCGACGGGTCGGTGCGCGGCGCTTACCTCGATCGCGAGTGGGCGTTCTTCAACGGCACCAGCGTGTTTCTCCAGCCGCTCGACGTACCCGTGATCGGCATCGAGGTCGATGTCGCCGCGCCTGACCCGGCTTGGCGGTTGGCCACGGCGCTCGCCCCGGTTGCCGTCGATGCCCAGGGATTCGGTCGGTACGCGGCGCCGGACTATGAGACGCTGATCGACAGTCCCGTCTTGATGGGCCCGCTGACGCAGCAATCGTTCGCGGTCGCCGGCGTGCCGCATCATCTGCAGGTGCTCGGTGCCGATCCGGGCGCGGATGTGGCGCGTCTTGCGGCCGATCTGGCGCGCATCTGCGCCTGGCAGGCGGCACTGTTCGGCGCCCTGCCCATGGACCGTTATCACTTCCTGCTGCGGCTGGCCGGCGAGGGCTACGGCGGCCTGGAACACCGACTGAGCTCGGCGCTTCTCGCCCAGCGCAAGACCCTGCCACTGCGCGGTGAAGCCGGGATGTCGGACGATTACGCCGACCTGCTCGGCCTCTGTAGCCACGAGTATTTCCACAGCTGGCTGGTCAAGCGCATTCGGCCCGCGCCGCTGGCGAGTGCCGATCTCACCACTGAGGCCTACACCCGGCAACTGTGGGTCTTCGAGGGCATCACCTCCTATTACGACGAACTGGCCCTCCTGCGCTCAGGCTGCATCATACAGGCGCAGTTCCTGGGCCGATTGGCGCGGACGCTGACGCGGCTCGCGCGTACCCCGGGGCGCCGCATCGACAGCGTCGCCGATGCGAGCTTCGATGCCTGGATCAAGCTCTACAAGCCCGACGAGGCGACGCCCAACCACACCGTCAGCTACTACACCAAGGGCAGCGTCATCGCCTTGTGCCTGGATCTGTTGCTGCGCCGCGAATCGGCCGGAGCCTCGAGCCTCGACGACATCCTGCGGGCCTTGTGGACGCGCCATGGCGCGACGGGGGAGCCGCTGCCCGAAGGCGGCTTCGAGGCGCTGGTGGCCGAACTGGCGGGGGAGGCCGTTGCCGCGCCGTTGCGCGACTGGGTGTACGGTCGCGCCGAGTTGCCCGTCGCCGAGCTGCTGGCGCCCTTCGGCGTGACGCTGCACTGGGCGAGTGCGCGCGATGCCCGCGACACCGGCGGATATGGCCCACCTCCCGCCGCAGGTCGACGGCGCGATGCCGGTCTTCGGTGGCGGGCGACGAGCGAGGGCTTGCGCGTCGAATGGCTGGCGCCTGATGGGTCGGCAGCTCGCGCCGGCATGGCGTGCGGCGACGTGCTGGTGGCGCTCGAGGGGCGACGCCTGGATGCGGAGCGGCTGGAACGCCTGTTGCAAATCGACGGCGAGCGCGCGCCGATGATCGGGCACGGATTTCGCGACGATCGTCTAATGACCTACTCGCTGGTGCTCGATGCGGCGCCGGAGGATGCCTGCTGGCTCGAACTGCGCGGCGCTGGCGCTGCGCCGACCCGCTCCGGGCTCGATTGGCTCGGCGCGGGCGTGGGCGGCTGAAAGCAACATTTGCGATGACTGGGGGATGACGGTGACATGGGGCTTTTGATCAAGCTGTTGCTGAGCTATCTGCTGGGGTCGGTGCTGGGCAGCCTGTTGCTCGGCCGGCTGCGAGGCGTCGATGTGCGCCAGCACGGCAGCGGCAACGCGGGCGCGACCAACGCCCTGCGCGTACTGGGGCGGGGCATGGCGGTCGCGGTGCTGGCCATCGACGCGGGCAAAGGCGTGCTAGCGGTCACCCTGATCCCGGCCTTGCCCTTCGGTCCCGGCCCGGAGCTTTCCTGGGTGCCGATTCTGTGCGCCTTCGCCGTCGTGCTGGGGCATGTCTATCCCGTTTTTCACGGCTTCAAGGGCGGCAAGGGCGCCGCGACCCTGATCGGCGTGGTGCTGGGTCTGATGCCGATAGGGGCGGCCTGCGTCTTCGCCACCTGGCTTCTGGTGCTGGTCTTGACAGGCTATGTGGGGCTGGCGACTTTGTGCGCGGCCCTCGTTGCGCCGATCTATGTGGCTGCCGTCGTGCCCGATGGCCTGGCTTCCCCGCTGGGCGCATTCGCGCTGATCATGGCGGCCTTCGTCTTTTACACGCACCGCGAAAACATCCGGCGTCTGCTGGGCGGCAATGAAAACCGCTTCGAGCGCGTGATGCTGCTGCGGCGGCTGCGAGGCTAGTCATGGTGGCCGGCGGCGCGGCGCTGTCCGAGACGCAGCATCGACTGATCCGCGCCTTGGCATCGGGCGACACCGTCTCGGGCGCCGAGCTGGCGCGCGTCCTCGGCGTGAGCCGCACGGCGGTCTGGAACCGCTTGCGCCGCCTCGCCGCGTTCGGCGTCGAGGTCGCGGCGGTGCGCGGACGGGGCTACCGGCTGGCTGCTCCGCTCGAGCTGCTGGACCGGGACAGCATTCTTGCCGGACTGGCACCGGAGGTCGCGGCTCGGATCGGGGCATTTCACCTGCCCTTTGCGGTGGATTCGACCAATGCCGCGCTGCTGCGCCTGCCCGTGTCGCCACAGCCGCGCATCTGTCTGGCCGAACATCAATCGGCTGGCCGCGGTCGCCGGGGCCGGGTTTGGCAATCGCCCTTGGGCGCTCAGATCCCGCTGTCGATCGGCTATTGCTTTGCCACGCTGCCCGCCGATTTCGCCGGCCTGGGTCTGGCGGTCGGTGTGATGGTGGCGCAGGCCCTGCTGCGGCTGGGCGTGCAGGACATCGGCCTGAAATGGCCCAACGATCTCCTCTGGGAGGGGCGCAAGCTCGGCGGCGTGCTGATCGAGCTGCGCGGCGAGGCCGGCGGGCCCTGCGATGTCGTGGTAGGCGTCGGGGTCAACGTGCAACTCCCCGACCTGCCGGCGGGACTGATCGATCAACCCTGGACGGATCTCGGCCGCATCCTGGGGACCAATAGGCCGCACCGCAATCGCGTCGCCGAAGCGCTCATCGGCGCGTTGATTCCGGGCCTCGACCGCTTTGCGGAGGAGGGCTTGGCCCCCTTTCTGTCGCATTTTCGGGAGCGCGACGTGTTGGCCGGCCGACGCATCCGCGTGGAGCAGCGCGGGGATTGGCTGGAAGGCACGGCGCGGGGCGTCAGCGAGCGGGGCGCCTTGCTGCTCGAAGACGCCGCGGGTATCCGCCCGTACTGGTCCGGCGAGATAAGCGTGCGGGCGCTCGACCCATGAGGCTGCTGCTGGACCTGGGCAATACCCGGATCAAATGGGCCGCGCAGGCACCGGGCGCGCCGGATTTTATCGCCAAGGGCGAGATCCTTCATGGGGCCGGGGCGATCACGGATCGATGGCCGCTGGCGCAGCCGCCCGATGCGGTCTGGCTGTGCAGCGTGACCGATCCGTCGCGGACCGAAATCGTCGTGCGGACGGTGGGCCAGGCATGGGGCGTACCGGTGCAGCGGATCGCCTCTCAGGCCGCGGGTCATGGGGTGCGTTCGGCCTATGCCGAGCCACGGCGCATGGGGGCGGATCGCTGGGCGGCGCTGGTGGGCGCGCGATCGCTGGGGTCGGGCCCGGTCTGTATCCTGGATCTGGGCACGGCGCTGACCGGCGATCTGCTGGATGCGCACGGCGAGCACCTGGGCGGCATCATCGCCCCGGGCCGGCGACTGCTGCAGCAGAGCCTGCAAGGCGGCACCGCGCAAGTGATCACGGACGCGCCGGCGCCGGAGGTCGACGGCGACGCGCAGGGTGCGGGTCGCTCGACCGACGCCTGCGTGGCCTGGGGTGTGACGCACAGCGTGATCGGTTGCTGCACGCGCGTCGTGGAGGTCGCCCGAGCGCGACTGGGGGCCGATGTGGCGGTGCTGCTGACCGGCGGCGATGCGCCCTGGGCGCAGCCGCTGCTGCCTTTCGCGAGCCGCGTCGAGCCGGAACTGGTCCTGCGCGGCCTGGCCGTCATCGCCGATGCCTAGCGCGGTCCGCATGGCGGCGTTGAGCCTCATCCTGGGCGCGGCGCTGCTCGGCGTCTGGCAGTTGCGATCGACGGCCCCGCGCAGAGCGGCGCCGACTGTCGCGGCGTTGCAGCCGCTCGGGGCCGATCCGGCTGCACCGATTCCAGTCGCGTCGACGGAGACCGCAAGCGTCAGGGCGGCGCCTGTGTCCGAACAGGAACCACCTGCACCCACCCGCTCGCAGCCGGTAAGATGCTGGCGCATCGGGCCTCTGGATGAGCCTGGGCTGCGCGCAGCTCAGGAGCGCTTCGCGGCAAGCGAATTCACGGCCGCCGTATCGAAGGAAGTGAAGCGCGACAAGGTGGCCGACTGGATCTACCTTCCCCCGCAGCCCACGCTCGCCGCGGCGCTGGACGAGGAGCGGCGCCTGCGGGACCTGGGCGTCGAGGATGTGGCCGTCGTCACCAGCGGCGCGATGCGCAACGGGCTGTCGCTTGGCGTTTACGCGGAGGCGAGCGGCGCCTTGCGGCGCATGGCGGCGTTGAAGGATCTGGGCATCGATGCGCGTATCGAGCCCCGTTATCGGGAGCGGCGACGCTTCTATCTGGTGGTTCGTGCGGTCGAGGCGCCCCGGTTCGATCCCGCCGCTTCGGTGCGACCGACCGCCTGTTCGCCGTGAAATCGATATGAAAAACAAGTCTCCGTGAGTCTTGAGAAGATCAGCGCGTCGGTCGACAACCCAAGCGGGCAGCACCATCTTTTCGGAAGCGGACAAGGCATATGAACGACGGCGACCGGGTTTCTGAGCGGGCCACGCAACAAATGGCTGACGGGAGGTCAAGAGCGGGTCCGATTCTGGGCCAGGCTTTGCGAGTCCTCCGCGCGAAGCGCCGCAATTTGCTCGACGGATTCGTCGACATCGGCGACTTCAAGACGCGCTCCGCCGGGACCGTGGATTTCCGGCAGGTGTGGGCGCGCGCGTCAGGCCGCCTGACTCCCTATTGCTTCGATGCGACGAAGGAGCGGGTCGTCTTCGTCGAGACCCGCGAGCCGGTCGATCTGACGGAGGACCATCCGTTTTTCTATGAGGCTCAGCGCCGCCATGCCGGCATGCTCTACGCCGTGCCTTACGAAGAGGTCGTTGCGCTGGCCGCAGAGGTGCAGCCGGCGTGGCGTGATACGCCAATCGTCTTCCTGCACAGCACGGGCCGCTGCGGTTCCACCTTGCTGTGCCGTCTGCTGGGCGATGCGGCGGCGACGGTGTCGGTGTCGGAGCCGGATTTCTACAGCCAACTCGTCGTTCTGGCCGACGGCGCAGATCCCGCCAAAGCGCGGCAACTCGCGGCCGTGACGGCGGCGTGTACCCGCCTGCTGGTCGCGCAATTGCGCGAGACCCACCCGGCCGCGCAATCGGTGGTGCTCAAGCTGCGCGGCATGGCCGTGTTTGCCGCGGATCTCATGGCCCGCGACCTGCCCGAGGCGCGCAACCTGTTCCTGTACCGCAACGCCGTCGACACGGTGGATTCGTTTTTTGCCATGCTGCTGCGCGTGCCCATCATGCGTCTGGCGCGCAAGGTGCGATTGGAAACGCTCGTGTTGCGGCTGGTGGCGCTTCTGAATCCCATGATGCGCAATCCAGGCGCGCTGGCGCCCTTGTACAAGGACCCGCATTACCGCAAACAGATTCCCGAGGATCTGGCGGCTTTCCTGACCATTGCCTGGATGTCCAAGATGCACCATGCCTTGGCCTTGCAGCGCCAGCCCGAGGTCTTTTTCGATGCCGTCCTCCGGTACGAGGATCTTCGGGCGGGCGGCGTGTCGATCATGCCGGGCACGCTGACGGCGCTGGCGTTGCCCCCGGCGGACGAGCTGGCTCAGGCCCGCATGACGCGGACCTTGTCGCGCAATGCCCAGGAAGGCTCCGTGCTGGCCAGCACGGGCGGGTCATCCATGAACGCGGCGCAGCAGGCGATGGTCCAGCGGATGCTGAACCTGCATCCCGAACTGCACCGGATCGACTTTCAATTGCCCGGCACGATGGCGCTGGGGGGGCAATGAACACAAAGACGGCGATTCCCGGCGAGGCGTCCGGGCGCGGGCGATGGTTGCGTGTCGTGTTGGTGCTGCTGATGCTCGGCGCCCTGGCCTACGGATACCATGCGCTGGATCTGGCGCGGCTCACCGATCGCCGGCAGATCGGCGAGCATCTGGCCGCGCTGCGCCTGTGGCAGGCGGACGCCGGTCTGTGGGGCATGGCGGAATTCGCGCTGGCCGGCACGGCCGTGATCATTCTCAACGTGCCGTGCGTCCTCGTCATTCTGGCCGCGGCGACGCTTTATGGCGCGCTCGGCGGGATCGTGATGGGGATCATCACCCTCAATCTCGCGAGCGTCCTGATTTACCTGATCGGGCGTCATCTGGGACGGGCGATGATCATGCGCGTCTTCGGGCGGGCGATGCGTCCGGTCGAGCGCCATTTCGGCCATCGTGGTCTCATCAGCGTCATTCATCTGCGACTGCTGTTTTTCGCGCTGCCGCCCGTGAACTGGTTTCTCGCCGTGATGAATCTGCGGCTGCGCGATCTGACGCTCGGTACTTTTATCGGCGCCTTCCCCAAGATCGTGCTCTATGCCTGGCTGGGCGATGTCGTCATCGACAAGCTCGCCTACCATCCCGAGCAGCTGCACTGGTACAGCCCGGAGCTGCTGACGCCCATGCTGGCGGGTGTCGTCCTCAGCCTGTTGCTGCGCCTTGCGGACCGGCGCTGGATCACCCCGCGCGCTGAACAGGCCTGAAGGCGCCCGTGACCGGCGCAGCCGCGGGCTGGCGCTGCAGATGATGTTCACAGGCGCGCAACAAGATCGGATCGGCCGCCGTGAGATAACGCAGGGCGCGGTGGTAGCCCGGGATGACTTCCGGATACGCCTGAGCGTTGAACGCCTGCCGGAACAAGCGCCTGCCGCGCGCGGACAGCGTATCCAGACGGAAGTACACGAGGTTCATGCTCGCGCACTGTCGTTGGGCGAAATCGGCGAAATCGCCGTGCTGGAGAAAGCGGCGAAAAGCCGGTTGTTGATCCCACCAGGCCCGCAGCCGGTCGCTGTTGTCGAACAGGTAGGGATGTCCGCAGTGGTTGAAGATGCGCTCGCGCATCTTTTCGCGTCGGTAGTACGGCTCCAAGGCCTTGGCCAGCAGCGTTTCATACCCGACCAGATACGGACCGATCAGCACGATCCCGGTGGCGGCCGGTGTCGCGCCCGCGGCCAGCGTGGCGTGCAGCGCGCAGCTCAGGGAAAACGTGCTCAGGCTCATGCCCACGAGCAGCGGCCGCTGCGCAGCGTCGGTCAGCATCAGCCGCAAGTCGTGCAGGACCGACCCGATGTCGACGTAGCCGCCGCGACCTTGATGTTCGTAATGGGCCTCATAGACGGCGCTGACCCCGGGGTGTGCGAGCAAACCTTCGATGAACGCGTCGCCGAAGCTCCCACGCACCGGATCGAAGCCGCCGGGAATGAGCACGACCGGAACACTGCCAGCGGGCGGATTGGGTTTACGCCGCGTCTCGATCAGGTAGTGGCCACGCAAGGTGGTCCCGTTCCAGTCGGTGCGATAGACACTCGACTCGCCTGCGAAGCGGATGGGGTGCAGATGAGGTACTGCGGACATGGAAAGCCCTCGGTGACGGACAGCAACGCGCGGTGGCGCCTGCCATTGTATCGGCGCATTACTGCGTTTCTGAGTCGCTCCGCGAGCCTACGGGGATGGGGCTGTGCGCAGGACCAGCACCGTCACGGTGCTGGCGGCGGCCCCCAGCACGCTTCCCCAAGCCACGTCGATCAGCGCCAGGACGGGATCGAAGCCGCGGATGACCGAGTACGCGGTGGCGTCATAGGTGAGATAGGCAAAAAAACCGAACAGGGCGCCATTCAGCGCGGCGCTCCGCCAGTCACCGCTCGCCAGTGCCGGGGCGATCACGAAGTACACGAGCCCGGCGACATAGGCCATGTAGAACAGCGCGGCGACCGGCAGGATGGGACGCTCGCGCATGATGGGCGCCATGCGCGTCAGGTAGAGGTCCTTGGCGACATAGCCCAGCCACAGGCCGTCGAGCAACAGGAAAACCACGAGCGCAAGGCCGTAGGCGAGCGTCAGTTTCATCGGGGACATCCTCGTGCGACGGGTGCTCACATGCGAGGCGTCCGGCGCCCGCGCCGCGTGGGTCAGTCAGTCAGCATCCGGTAGAGCTCGTCTTTGAGCGACAGCCGGGTTTTCTTGAGACTTTCCATGGTCTCGTCGGCTTTCGGGCTGCCCTCGTCCTCGAGCCGGCGGATCTGCCGGTCGAGATCGTTGTATTCCTCGAAGCGTCGCGCGAAGTGATGATCGCTGACCTTCAGGGCGTGGATCCGCTCGCGCAGTTCGGGGAACTCGAGGATCAGGGTATGGTTTTCGATCGACATCATGACCTCATACGGTGAATCAACCAGGGCTTCAGCATAACAAGCCGGCGCTGCGGAATCCGTGTCATGGCGCAAGGCGACCCATCATGGCCGCGTCCGAACGCGGCCGGATTCAGAAGATGATCACCGAGCGGATGCTCTCGCCGGCGTGCATCAGTTCGAAGGCGCGGTTGATGTCCTCGAGCGCAAAGCGGTGGGTGATGTAGTCGTCGATGCGGATCTCGCCCTTCAGATAGCGATCGACATAACCCGGCAGCTGGCTGCGCCCCTTCACGCCGCCGAAGGCCGAGCCCTTCCACACCCGGCCGGTGACCAGCTGGAACGGCCGGGTGGCAATCTCCTCGCCGGCGCCGGCCACGCCGATGATGGTGGAGACGCCCCAGCCCTTGTGGCAGCACTCCAGCGCCTGGCGCATGACCCGCACGTTGCCGATGCATTCGAAGGAGTAATCCACGCCGCCGTCGGTCACGGCGATGATGACCTGCTGAATGGGCTCTGCATGCGCGCGCGGATCGATGCAGTCGGTCGCGCCCATCTGACGCGCCATGGCGAATTTGGCCGGATTGGTGTCGATGCCCAGGATACGCGAGGCGCCGGCCATGACCGCGCCTTGGATCACCGAGAGGCCGATGCCGCCCAGTCCGAACACCGCCACCGTGGCGCCCGGTTCCACCCTGGCGGTGTTCAGCACCGCGCCGATGCCGGTGGTGATACCGCAGCCCAGCAGGCACACCTTGTCCAGCGGCGCGGCGGGGTCGATGCGCGCCAGGGAGATTTCCGGCAGCACGGTGTATTCGCTGAAGGTGGAGGTGCCCATATAGTGGTGGATGGGGTGGCCGTTCAGGGCGAAACGGCTGGTACCGTCGGGCATGACCCCGCGCCCCTGCGTTTCGCGCACCGCGCCGCAGAGGTTCGTCTTGCCCGAGCGGCAGAATTTGCACTGCCCGCATTCGGCCGTATAGAGCGGAATGACGTGGTCGCCGGGTTTCACCGAGCTGACTCCGGGCCCGACCGACTCCACGACTCCGGCGCCCTCGTGGCCGAGAATGGCCGGGAACAGGCCCTCCGGATCGGCGCCCGACAGCGTGAAGGCGTCGGTATGGCATACGCCCGTGGCGACGATGCGTACGCGCACCTCGCCAGCCTTGGGGTCGGCGACGTCCACCTCCTCGATCGTGAGCGGTTTTCCGGGTGCCCAGGCCACGGCGGCGCGTGATTTCATGGTTGCGTTTCCTTGTATTGAGCGTTGGGGATTGCAGAAAACAGGCGCCCGACGATGCGTTTCTCGATCTCCAACAGACTGAACAGCGCCAACCCGGCTCCGATCACGGCCATGCCGTCCTGCCAGGTCAGCGGCCGGGTGTCGAACAGCAGCCGCGCTGGCGGGGCATAGGTGAAGGCCAACTGCAGCGCCACGACGGTCGACACCCCGATCAGTGCCGCCCGGGTGATCGCTAGCTCTTGCGTCGAGCCCGAGCCCAGGAAGCGGGCATTGAACAGGTAGAACACTTCCATGGCCACGATGGCATTGACCACCAGGGTCCGGGCCGTTTCCGGGTCCCGCCCCAGACGCAAGGCCGTTTCGAAGATCAGAAATGCGCCCGCCGCGATCAGCACCGATACCAGGACGACGCGCCAGATCAGATATCCCGAGAGCAGGCCGCCCTCCGGATCACGCGGGGGACGCGCCATGACGTCCGGCTCGGGCGGATCGAAGGCCAGGACCAGCCCCAGGGTAATCGCCGTCACGGTATTGATCCACAGGACCTGCAGCGGAGAGAGGGGAAGGTGGAGGCCCAGCGCGACGGCGGCAATGAAGATCAGCGATTCGCCGCCATTGGTCGGCAGCGACCAGGCGATGACCTTGCGCAGATTGTGGTAGACGGTGCGTCCTTCGCGTATGGCCGTCACGATGGTGGCGAAGTTGTCGTCGGCGAGCACCATGTCAGCGGCCTCCTTGGCCGCCTCGGTGCCCTTGTTGCCCATGGCGATGCCAACATCGGCGCGCTTGAGTGCCGGCGCGTCATTGATGCCGTCCCCGGTCATGGCAACGATCTCGCCATTGGCCTGCAGCGCTTGGACCAGACGCAGCTTGTGTTCGGGCGTGGTGCGCGCAAACACCGTGGCATGCCTCACCGCATTCCGCAGCGCCGCATCGTCCAGCCGCGCCAGATCCTCGCCGGTCAAGGCCTGGCCGCCGTCGGCCAGACCGAGCACTCTGCCGATGGCCACAGCGGTGCCGACATGGTCGCCCGTGATCATCTTGACGCGAATGCCCGCCTGCTGGCACTCCGCCAGGGCGGCGATCGCTTCATGCCGGGGCGGATCGTGCAAACCGATCAGGCCGATCAGCGTCAGATCGTGTGTGGCCCCCTCGGGTGAGAGCGCGGTGTCCGGCAGGTTCCGGATCGCCAGCGCCATGACGCGGTACCCGGCCCCGGTCAGCCGATCGATTTGCGCCCCCCAGTGATGCGCCGCCAAGGGGACCGCGCCTTCGGTCGTCCATTGATGGGTGCACATCTCCAGCAGACGCTCGGGCGCGCCTTTGACGTACCCCTGGTAGCGACCGTCCGGCAAGCGATGGACCGTCGCCATGAACTTGTGCACCGAATCGAAGGGGATTTCCGAAACCCGGGGATGCGTCTGCCGCGCGGCCTGCGGATCCAGCCCGGCCTTCCGGGCCAGCACGAGGAGCGCGCCTTCCATGGGGTCTCCGCTCACCGTCCAAGCGCCGTCGCGTGCCTGCAAATCAGCGTCGTTGCACAGGGTGGCCGCCTGTGCGAGGGCCAAAATCGCCTGCCGTTCGGTTTCCGGCACGAGCTCGCCCCGGCGCAAGAATGTGCCTTGCGGTTCATGCCCCTCGCCGGTGACTTCGATCGAGTCTTGGGCGGTCACGATCTGCGCCACCATCATTTCATTGCGCGTCAGGGTGCCGGTCTTGTCCGAGCAGATGACGGTGACGGCCCCCAGGGTTTCCACGGCCGGCATGAGCCGCACGATGGCCTGACGTGCGGCCATGCGTCTTACCCCCAGCGCGAGCGTGATGGACAGCACCGCCGGCAATCCTTCGGGGATGGCGGCGACGGCCAGGCTGACCACCACCAGAAAGGCTTCATCCCACACCATGCCGCGCGCCAGCGCGCCCATGAACACCAGCGCCGATACGGCGAGAATCACCGCAGCCAACTGCCGGCCAAAGCGATTCATTTTTTTCAGCAGCGGCGTCTGAAGGGTTTGCACCTCGCGCAGCAAGGCGCTGATGTGGCCGATCTCGGTCCGGCTTCCGGTGGCGACGACGACGCCCATCCCCTGGCCGGCCACGACGAGCGTGCCCGAAAACGCCATGTCGAGTCGGTCGTTCAAGCCGGCCTCCGGCGGCACGGGCGCCACCTGCTTGTCGATCGCGATCGACTCACCGGTGAGCGGCGATTCATCGAGCCGCAAGCGACTGGCGCGCAGCAGGCGCAGATCGGCCGGCACCCGGTCGCCAGCCTCCAGGAGCACCAGATCGCCGGGGACGACGAGGCTGGCGTCGATCTGCTGGCGAGTGCCCTCGCGCAGCACCGTCGTGCGGGGCGCAATGAGGCAGCGGATGGCCTCGATGGCCTGTTCGGCGCGGCCTTCCTGAATGAATCCGATGAGTGCGTTGGTCAGCACGACGGCCAGAATGACCGCGGTATCGATCAGATGATCCAGCGCCAGGGTGATGGCCGCGCTGACCAGCAAGACATGGATCAGCAGGTTGTTGAACTGGCGCATCAAGCGGCGCCATGCGGGGGTCGCGGGGGCACCGGGCAGGCGGTTGGCGCCCCATCGATCGAGGCGCCGGCGGACCTCATCCTCGGCGAGTCCGTCCGCCGGCGTATCGAGGGAGGCCGTGACCGCCTCGCTGTCGAGGGCGTGCCAAGCCGTCGTTCCGGCGGTCGCGTCAGCCACTGAGGGGGCCGCTGTCTCGGCGAGCGCATCAGGGCGGTGTGATCCCGGCATTTCCCGTCTCCCTCGTCAGCGATGAGGTGTTCCCAGCGGGCCCATGGCCGGCCCTGCTGTCAGGGGCCCCTGCTGCGGGCCGCGTATGGGGGTCAAGGCTAAATGAAGTCGAAGGAGCGACGCCATCTCCGGGATACGACAGGCACGACGAGGTCCGCGGCAAATGACCCGGGACCTTGACTCGCTCGCCGCGGCGGCTATGATTGGCACTCGAATACGGTGAGTGCTAACAACTCGGTCGGCGCTCAGCACCCCTATACGCCGTTCGGCGTTCAACCTGACGAGGAGATCCTCAAGATGAGCATTCGTCCCCTGCATGATCGCGTGGTCGTCAAGCGCCTGGAAGAAGAGCGGACGTCCCCGGGCGGGATCGTCATTCCGGATTCCGCGACCGAAAAACCCGCCAAGGGCGAAGTCGTGGCCGTCGGCACCGGCAAGCCGCTCGACAGCGGCGAAGTGCGCGCCCTGACCGTGAAGGTCGGCGACAAGGTGCTGTTCGCCAAGTATTCCGGCACCGAAGTCAAGCTGGACGGCCAGGATCTGCTGGTGATGCGTGAAGACGACATCCTGGCGACCCTGAACTGAATCCCGACGTTCGGCTGATATCAATTTTTGGAGGTTGATTCCCAATGGCTGCCAAGCAACTCAAATTCGGTGAAGACGCCCGTGCCCGCATGCTGCGGGGCGTGAACGTGCTGGCCAACGCGGTCAAGGTCACGCTGGGTCCCAAGGGTCGCAACGTCGTGCTCGAAAAGAGCTTCGGCGCCCCGACCGTGACCAAGGACGGCGTGTCCGTCGCCAAGGAAATCGAGCTGAAAGACCGCTTCGAGAACATGGGCGTGCAGATGGTCAAGGAAGTCGCTTCCAAGACCTCCGACGTGGCCGGTGACGGCACCACCACCGCGACCGTGCTGACCCAGGGCCTGATGCGCGAAGGCATGAAGGCTGTTGCAGCCGGCATGAACCCGATGGATCTCAAGCGCGGCATCGACAAGGCCGTCGCCGCCGCCGTCGAGGAAGTCAAGAAGCTGTCCAAGCCCTGCAACGACCAGAAGGCCATCGCCCAGGTCGGTTCCATCTCCGCCAACTCCGACACCGTCATCGGCGACCTGATCGCCAAGGCGATGGAGAAGGTGGGCAAGGAAGGCGTGATCACGGTCGAGGACGGTTCGGGCCTGGAAAACGAGCTGGACGTCGTCGAAGGCATGCAGTTCGACCGCGGCTACCTGTCGCCCTATTTCGTCAACAACCAGCAGAGCATGGCCTGCGAACTGGATGATCCCTACATCCTGCTGTACGACAAGAAGATTTCCAACATCCGCGAAATGCTGCCGGTGCTGGAAGCCGTCGCCAAGTCCGGCAAGCCGCTGTTGATCGTGGCCGAGGACGTCGAAGGTGAAGCGCTGGCGACCCTGGTGGTCAACACCATCCGCGGCATCGTCAAGGTCTGCGCCGTCAAGGCCCCCGGCTTCGGCGACCGCCGCAAGGCCATGCTGCAGGACATGGCCGTGCTCACCGGCGGCCAGGTGATCTCCGAGGAACTGGGCCTGACCCTGGAAAAGGCCACCCTGGACGACATGGGTCATGCCAAGAAGGTCCAGATCGACAAGGAAAACACCACCCTGGTCGACGGTTCCGGGCGCAAGCAGGACATCGAAGGCCGCATCGAGCAGATCCGCCGCCAGATCGAGGAAACCAGCTCCGACTACGACCGTGAAAAGCTGCAGGAACGCATGGCCAAGCTGGCCGGTGGCGTGGCGGTGATCAAGGTCGGTGCGGCGACCGAAATCGAAATGAAGGAAAAGAAGGCCCGCGTCGAGGACGCCCTGCACGCCACGCGCGCGGCGGTGGAAGAAGGCGTGGTGCCGGGCGGCGGTGTGGCGCTGATCCGTGCCAAGCAGGCCATCAAGGCGCTCAAGGGCGACAACCATGACCAGGACGTCGGCATCGGCATCGCCCTGCGCGCCATGGAAGAGCCGCTGCGCCAGATCGTCGGCAATGCCGGCGAGGACGGTTCGGTGGTGCTGAACAAGGTGAGTGAAAACAGCGGCACCTTCGGCTACAACGCGGCCACCGGCGAGTACGGCGACATGATCGAGATGGGCATTCTCGACCCCGCCAAGGTGACCCGTTCGGCGCTGCAGAACGCGGCTTCCATCGCCGGCCTCATGCTGACCACCGAATGCATGATCGCCGATGAGCCAAAAGACGAGAAGGAAGGCGGCCCCGCCGGTGACATGGGCGGCATGGGCGGCATGGGTGGAATGGGCGGCATGGACTTCTGATCGAGTCCCCCGCTCAGGAACCACGGGTTCCCATCCAGACACCCCGCCTCGGCGGGGTGTTTTTTTGTGGGTGCCATCGCGGTGCGGCGACGGGTCATGAATCGGTCATCCCGCACGGGTCGAATCGTCATCTCGGTCCGTCAGGCTGACATCGGCCTCCGTCCGGAGGCGCCTCTTCCCGTCATCCAGGAGCATCCCATGAAGTTGAAACTCGCTTCCCTCGGCCTTTTGGCGCTCGCCCCCTTGGCGGCTCAAGCCGAGCTGGTCGAAATGCAGGACACCGAGATGGCCGGCGTCGCCGGTCAGGGCTTCACGTTCAATTTCAATGCCACGTTCGACGAATCGATCTTCGGCCTCGACGTCTACAAGAACGTCTACGCCTACAAGCTCGGTGCGACCGATTGGGAGCTGGGCCAGGACACCGAGGTGTCGAATCCGGTTGCGGACGGGCGCTACTTCAGTCGCACCACCTCGATCGGTAACGACGGTGGCGAAAAGTACGTGTACCGCTATCGCGCCTGGGGCCGGAACTGACTTGGCTTGCGATGGAGTCGGGGCCGGACAGAGACTCGTCTTCCCATTACCCGGCTGTTTGCGATTGGAGACGCTTTGACGCTGAAGGCCTGCTGAATCATAAAGGGGACGCCGCCGCTGATCCCGGCGGCCTTCCCACATAAAGCATCCCCTTCACTTCGGAGTTGAATTCATATGAAACTGAAACTTGCTTCGCTCGGACTGCTGGCCCTGGCCCCCGTGGCCGCTCAAGCCGAAATGGCCGAAATGCAGGATGCCGAAATGGCCACTGTAAGCGGCCAGGCCTTTTCCTGGTCGGGCAACGTCGATTTCACCGCCAACTGGACCGGTTTGGTGGCCGGTTATGCCATCGACAAGGAAGTGTATGCCAACGGTACCTCTGGCACCGACTGGACCGTGGGTGGCAGCAAGGAAGTGACGAGCACCTATTCGGGTCGCTGGTACAACAAGTCGGTCGCGGTCGGCAACGACGCTGGCACGAAGTACATCCGTCCCTCCCTGTCCTGGGGCCGTTACAACGACTGAGCCCTCGGGGTCGGCGTGCGTCGGCACGCGGATCACACGGGTTTAGATCGGTTCAGAATCTGCGCCGGGGGCGAGAAATCGCCTCCGTTGCGCAAGCCCCCATTCGTAACGGATGTCAAAGCGTATCTCGTTTCCGATAGCGATCGATGTTCCAATCCCGTCGAGCGGGAAACCGGCGAAACATCAGTTGCTGTCGGTCTTTCGTGACTTCGGTCCAGCGCGCCGAGCATCGAACCGGACTGGGTTGTCTGTATCCGCGCGTCGTCTTTGACCCGATGCAGGAAACCGGCTATACATAGCCTCGCTGCGATGGTCTATCCAGCGGGTCTACCATACTTTTTCCCTATCGGAGTCTGTACAGATGAAACTGAAACTCGCCTCGTTGGGTCTTTTGGCGCTGGCCCCGATGGCTGCTCAGGCCGAGCTGGTCGAAATGCAGGACACTGACCTATCCGATGTGCAAGGCCAGGCGTTCACGATCCCCGGAATCTTGGTCAGCCGGACGTTCGATGTGGATGTCGACACGGACTTGACCCCGCCGACTTACGATGCGGTTTATACCGACGTGCCGGGGGGCGTTGAACGGGTTTCCACTTTCAAGACGAAGTACACCATAACTCCCTCTTTCAGCTACAAGTCAACAGGGAATTTCACGGGCAACAGCTATCGCATGGTCGAACGCGGTACGCCGGTTGACCTGTGGGACATCGCCTATACGCGCACGCGCACCGACCTCGGCTTCAACCCTGATCGTTGAGCGATCGTTCGGGTAGATGGGCCGCCCAATCATGGAGAGGCCGAGAGGATCACGCTCCTCGGCCTCCTTTGTCGACGGGGGATGCCTGACATCGGCGGGTGAGGGGGCTCTTCCTCGCGAGAATCCGTTAAAAGGCGCATAATGACGGGCCTTTTTCCGGTCCTCCGAGGACCCGACGCATGGCCACTTGTTACACCCTGACCGTCCTCACCGAATTTGCCGCTTCCCACATCCTGCGGGGCCACCCGGGGCCTTGTGCGCGCCTGCACGGCCACAACTGGAAAGTGGAGGCCGAAGTGGTGGCGCACGCCCTGAACGACATTGATCTCGCCATCGATTTTCAGGACATCAAGGCCGCGCTGCGTGCCACCACGGACCGGCTCGATCACCGCCACCTGAACGACCTGCCGCCTTTCGACCGCGTCAACCCCACGGCCGAGCAGATCGCGCGCCACATCCATGGCCAGCTCACCGAGGCATTGAGCCCGGCCGGGGTTGCCGTGTCCGCGGTGACCATCTGGGAAACCGACCGCGCCAAGGTCCGCTACAGCGAGGCATGACGGCGCATCTTCGCCTGCGACGGCTGCTGGTGCCGACAGCGCTTCCCTTCCCCTGCGCCCGCCAAGGCGATACGATCGCAGAGCAGAGATTTGCGCAGACGAACGATCAGCACCGGTGCCTTGCGCCCGTGCGACGAGCACCCTTGCGAGGTTAACGCCATCATGAAGCATCCGGGCCAGGTCGCCGCCCTCGTCACCGACATCGCGGACGTGCAGGGCAGCGCCGATCACCGCCGCGTCCCCATCGACCGGGTCGGCATCCGCAGCATCCGTCATCCGTTGCGCATCGCCGATCGCTGCGGCGTGGTGCAGCACACGGTCGCGCGGCTCAACATGTACGTGAGCTTGCCGCATCACCAGAAAGGCACGCACATGTCGCGCTTCGTGGCTATCCTCGGCGAGCAGGACGACGTGCTCACCGTGCGTGGTCTGAACACGCTGATGCAGCGCATGACCAGCCGGCTCGAAGCCGACAGCGGTCATCTGGAGGTCGCGTTTCCCTACTTTGTCAACAAGGCGGCGCCCATTTCCGGCGTGCGCAGCCTGATGGACTACGAGGTGACGCTGACGGGCGTGTCCACGCCTGCGGCCGGCGCGCAGACCTTGGTGCGCGTGGTCGTGCCGGTCACCAGCCTGTGCCCCTGCTCCAAGGAAATCGCGGACTACGGCGCCCACAACCAGCGCTCGCACGTCACCGTCGAGGTGCGCTGCCATGGGGATGTCTGGATCGAGGATCTGATCGATCTGGTCGAAGCCGAGGCCTCGGCCCAGCTCTATGGCCTGCTCAAACGGCCGGACGAGAAGTTCGTCACCGAGCGAGCCTATGACAACCCCAAGTTCGTCGAGGACATGGTGCGCGATGTCGCCGTGCGACTCGACGCCGACGACCGGGTGCTGGCCTATACCGTGGAATCGGAGAACTTCGAGTCCATCCACAACCACTCGGCCTATGCCGTGGTGGAGCGGGTCAAGGATCTGGAGGAGCCGGGCTGAACGGCGGTGGCTTTCAGAAGATCAACAGCATCACGAGCGCCGCATAGGCCCCCGCCATGACATCATCCGCCATCGTGCCGAAGCCGCCCGGCAGGCGCCGGTCGGCCACGCTGGCGGGCCACGGCTTTAGCACGTCGAACACGCGGAACAGCACGAACGCGGTCAGCGCGGGTTTCCAGCCGGCGTGACCCTGCGCCAGCGCGGGCAACAGCGTGAGCCAGTAGCCGACCCACTCGTCCACCACCAGCATGCCCGGATCGTGCAGCGCGGTGAGCCGTTCCGCCCGATCGCAGGCCCACACGCCGAGGCCGAATGCGGCCACCAGAAACACCGCATAGGCCCACAGCGGCAAGAATTGCAGGGCCGCGAGGTAAATCCCCATCGCCACCACGGTCCCGCAGGTGCCCGGTGCCCAGGGACTGAGGCCGCTGCCGAGGCCCGTGGCCAGCATGAGCGCTGGATGGCGCCACAGGGACGGCAACCGATCCGGACGATGCGATTTGGGTGTGTCGATCATGGTTCCACGCCAGCGAAGTGATCGAAGCCGGGCCGGGCTGGGGCCACGAGATTGCCCGCTGCATCCCGGCAGCGCACGCCGCGCTCGGTCGTGATCCGGCCGATGCGGGTGAGGGCGCAACCCGCCGCCACGCCGAGCGCGGCGAGTCCGGCTTCGTGCGCCACGGGCAAGGTGAAGCAAAGCTCGTAATCATCCCCACCACACAGGGGTTTGTCGGCGTCCTGAGCGCCTCGCGCCGCGGCATCGAAAGCGGCGGAGCGGGGCAGCGCCTCCAGTTGGATTTCAGCGCCAACCCCGCTGCGCACGCACAGATGCGTGAGGTCGGCGAGCAGGCCGTCGGAGACGTCGATGGCCGCACTGGCGCGTCCGCGCAGGGCGCGGCCGAGCGCGAGCCGAGGCGTGGGCCGGTCGAGCCGGACCGCGAGTTCGGCCGGCACAGCAGCGCCCTCGAGGCGCAGCGCCAGCGCCAGTGCGGCATCTCCCACCGTCCCCGACACATAGACGCCGTCGCCCAGCTGCGCGCCGTCCCGGCGCAGCGCCAGCCCAGTGGGCACGGTGCCCAGCGCCTGCACGGTGAGGCTCAGCGGTCCCCGCGTGGTATCGCCACCGATGAGTTCGATACCGGCCGCATCGGCCAGCGCGAACAGGCCGCCGGCAAAGGCGTCGAGCCAGTCGGGCTCGACGGTGGGCAGCGTGAGGCTGAGCGTGAACCAGGCCGGATCGGCGCCCATGGCGGCGAGATCACTCAAATTGACGGCGAGCAACTTGTGGCCGAGCGCCGCCGGGTCGTCGCCAGGCAGGAAGTGTGTGCCGCAAACCATCGTGTCGGTGGTCGCCACCAGCCAGGAGCCGGGTGGAACCGCGAGCAGGGCGGCATCGTCGCCGACGCCCAGCACGGTGTCGGCGCGCCGGGCCGTGCGGGCGAAATAGCGGTCGATGAGGGCGAACTCCGCCGTCGGCCCCATCAGCCGCGCTTGCCCCGCACCGGCGCTGCCGCCGTTTCCATCGGACGCAACACGCGCGCGGCCTTGTCGAGCACGCTGTTGACGAAGGCATGGCTTTGCGCCGAGCCAAACAGCTTGGCCAGTTCCACCATTTCGTTGAGCACGACGCGGTAGGGGATTTCCGGGCACTCAGCCAGCTCCACCAGGCCCACCGTCAAGAGCGACTTCTCGACCGGGTCGAGCTGGCTTGGCGGGCGCGTGACCCAGCGCGCCATCAGTGTTTCCCAGCGATCCGGATCGGCGAGTGCCTTGTCCACCAGCGCGGTGAAATAGGCCTGATCGAAGGGCGGCCCCTCGGGGTCGGTCATGAAGGCGCCCAATACGTCATGGCTGGTGCCGCCGGCGAGCTGCCACTGGTAGAGCGCCTGGAAGGCGTGGCGCCGCGCCTGGCTGCGCGGCTTGTTGCCCCGGCCCACGCTCAGGCCCCGAACGCGCGCAGCAGGTTGACCATCTCCAGCGCCGACAGCGCGGCCTCGGCGCCCTTGTTGCCGGCCTTGGTGCCAGCCCGTTCGATGGCCTGTTCCAGGTTGTCCACGGTCAGCACCCCGAAGGCCACCGGCAGCGCCGACTCGAGCGCGACCTGCGCCAGACCCTTGGCGCACAGGCCGGCGACGTGCTCGAAATGCGGCGTTGCGCCGCGGATGACCGCGCCCAGCGCGATCACGGCATCGAAACGGCCGCTGCGTGCCGCCTGCTGGACCACGAGCGGCAACTCGAAAGCGCCGGGCGCGCGGATCAGGGTTAACTGGTCGGCACGGGCGCCGTGGCGCAGCAGGGTGTCCTCGGCGCCGCGCACCAGGGCGTCGACGATGAAGTCGTTGAAGCGCGCGGCCACCAGCGCGAAACGGGCGTCGCCCGCCACCAGCGTGCCTTCGATCAGGGTCGTTGCGGACATGATTCGGTTCCGTATACAGGCTTGTGAAGGAGGATGGGTCACTCGGGCGCCACCACGTCCACCACCTCGAGGCCGAAGCCCGAGATGGCCTGGAAGCGGCGGGTCGAACTCAGCACGCGCATGCGGCGCACGCCGAGGTCTTTCAGGATCTGGGCACCGATGCCGTGGGTGCGCAACACGCCGCTGATGCCGGGCCGATGCGCGGGCGGGCGCGCCGGCAGCCCGATCTCGCGCACCCGCTGCAACAGCGCGAATGGCGGCTCGGGTTTGCGCAACACCACCAGCACGCCCTGTTCCTGCCGGCCCATGTAGGCCAGTGCGGCCTCCAGCGGCCAGCCGGCATCCGCGTCATCGAGCGCAAGCTGGTCGGTCAGAACGTTTTCGACGTGCACGCGCACCAGCACCGGCGCTTCGGGGTCGAGCGTGCCGCGCACCAGCGCGAAGTGCACCGCGCGGTCGAGCGCGTCCTCGTAGGCGAGGAGGCGGAAATCGCCATGGCGGGTCGTGATGCGCGTTTCGGCGCTGCGTACGACGGTCTTTTCGGTTTCGAGACGATAGCGGATCAGGTCCGCGACGGTGCCGATCTTGAGGCCGTGTTCGGCGGCGAAGCGCTCCAGTTCGGGGCGTCGCGCCATGGTGCCGTCCTCGCTCAGGATCTCGACGATCACGGCGGCCGGCTCGAGGCCGGCAAGCCGCGCGAGATCGCAGCCGGCCTCGGTGTGGCCGGCGCGGGTCAGCACGCCGCCTTTCTGCGCCATCAGCGGGAAGATGTGGCCGGGGGTCACCAGATCCGCCGCCGTGGCGTCGGCCCGCACCGCCGCTTGGATGGTGCGCGCCCGGTCGGCCGCCGAGATGCCGGTCGTGACCCCTTCGGCGGCCTCGATGGAGACCGTAAAGTTCGTGGCGTGCTTCTCGTCCGTGGCGCTGACCATGAGCGGCAGGCGGAGTTGCTGGCAGCGCTCGGCGGTGAGCGTCAGACAGATCAGGCCGCGACCGTAACGCGCCATGAAATTGACGTCGTCCGCCCGACAGTGGGCGGCCGCCATCAGGAGATCGCCCTCGTTTTCGCGGTCCTCGTCGTCCATCAGCACGACCATGCGGCCGCGGCGGATGTCCTCGATGATCTCCTCGGTGCTGTTCAGCGCCATGCGCTCATTCCTCTCGGGCAGGGGAAGCAAAGCCCTGCTGCTGTAACCATGATGCCGTGATGCGGGGCTCGCCGGCGGGATTTTGCATCAGCCGTTCCAGATAGCGCGCCAGCAGGTCCACCTCGAGATTCACCCGCTGGCCGGGCTGATACCGACCGAGTGTCGTCCGCTCGCGGGTGTGCGGGATGACGTTCACCTCGAACAGCGACCCGGAGACGGCGTTGACGGTCAGGCTGATGCCGTCGATGCAGATCGAGCCCTTGGCGGCGATGTAGCGGGCCAGCGCGGCCGGCGCCTCGAAACGCAGACGAAAGGACCGTCCGTCGGGGCGCTGGTCGACGAGCCGGCCGATGCCGTCGACATGCCCGCTGACCAGATGGCCGCCCAAGGGGTCGATGGGGCGCAGCGCCGGTTCCAGATTGACCGCAGCGCCGGGCTTGAGCTCGCCCAGGGTCGTGCAGTCCAGCGTCTCGCGCGAGACATCCGCCCAGAAGCCGTCCGCCGTGTAGGTGGTGGCGGTCAGGCAGGCGCCGTTGACGGCGATGCTGGCGCCGGGGGCCAGACCCGCGACGATGTCGGCGGCCCGACCGATGCGCAGGCGCACATCGCCGCCCCGCGCTTCAATCTCGGCCAGCACGCCGATGGCGCGAATCAAACCCGTAAACATTTCAAGAGGCCTCCTGTTCCTGCTGCGCCGGCGCCGCCCGGACGCGCCAGTCCTCGCCGACCGCCCGTACCTCGAGGATACGCAGCCGGATGCGTGCGTCGAGCCCCATCAGATCCGGCAGCTCGAACATGCCGCGGCCGCCGTTCCCGAGCACCGAAGGCGCCAGATAGACCACCAGTTCATCGACCAGACCGGCTGCAAGGAGGGCTCCGGCGAGCGTGGGTCCGGCCTCGACCAGAACGTCGTTCACGCCGAGGCCGCCCAGATGCGCCAGCGCCGCAGCCGGCTCCGCGGGGTCTGGCAGCGCGATCACCTCGGCACCGGCCGCGCGCAGGACATGCACGCGGCTTTCTGGCGCAGATTCGGCCGTATACACGAGCAGACGGCCGCCGGAACCGAACAGGCGGCCGCCCGGCGCGAGCCGCAGGCGGCGATCCATGACCACCCGCAGCGGCTGATGCCAGGTGATCACCCGATCGTCCGGTGCGATCCCATGGCCGGCCAAGCGGACGTTCAGCGCCGGATCGTCGCTGAGCGCCGTGCCGCTGCCGGTCAGGACCGCGCCGCTGCGGGCACGCAGTTGCTGCACGTCGAGGCGCGCGGCGGCGCCGGTAATCCATTGGCTCGTGCCGTCTGCGGCGGCGGTGCGGCCGTCGAGCGTCGCGCCGAGTTTCAGCGTGACGCGCGGCCGGCCCTGCGTCATGCGCTGGATGTAGCCCGGGTTGAGCGCGTGCGCCCCATCCGTGCCGACGTTTTCGGTGAGCGCGATGCCCGCGGCGCGAAGTTGCGCATGGCCGCGGCCGCGTACCAGGGGATTGGGATCTTCCATGGCCGTGACGACCCGCGTGACCCCGGCAGCGATGAGGGCTTCGCTGCAGGGCGCGGTGCGGCCGTGATGACTGCAGGGCTCGAGCGTCACGTAGGCGGTTGCGCCCTTGGCCCGGGCGCCGGCCTGCTGCAGGGCATAGACCTCGGCATGCGGTTCGCCGGCGCGCATGTGCCAGCCTTCCCCGACGACCCGTCCGTCCGCCACCAGCACGCAGCCGACGCGCGGGTTGGGCTGGGTGGTCGCCATGCCGCGCTCGGCGAGGCGCAGCGCGCGGGCCATGTAACGGGCGTCATCGGCCTGCATCGGGAGCATCCTCGGCACCGGCCGCGTCGCCGGTCCCGGACAGCAGGGACAGCTGGTGTTTTTGGCTGGCGGTGCCAGGCGCCGCGGCTTCCTGCAGCCGCTCGACCTCCTCGCGAAAGGCGTTCACATCCTGAAAACTGCGATAGACCGAGGCGAAGCGCACATAGGCCACCTGATCCAGGTCGCGCAGCTCGTCCATCACCCATTCGCCGATGCGCCGCGTGGGCACCTCGCGCTCACCGGTGGCCCGGACGCGGCGCAGGATGCGGCTCAGGGCGCCTTCCACGGCCTCGATCCGCACCGGGCGCTTCTCGAGCGCGCGCAGCAGGCCGCTGCGCAGCTTGTCCTCGTTGAAGGGCTCGCGTGTGCCGTCGCGCTTGACCACCCGCGGCAGGATGAGCTCGGCGCGCTCGAAGGTGGTGTAGCGTTCACCGCAAGCCGGGCACTCGCGCCGCCGGCGCACCTGCGCGCCGTCCTCGGCGAGGCGGGAATCCACCACGCGGGTATCGGCCGCGCCGCAGAACGGGCAGTGCATGGACGGACCGCCGCGTCAGCCGGCGGCGTAGACCGGCAGCCGCCGGCAGACGGCCAGCACCTCGCCCTTGACCCGCTCGATCACGGCGGCATCGGACGGATGGTCGAGCACATCGGCGATCCACCCGCCCAGCGCCTGGGTCTCCGCCACGCCGAAGCCGCGGGTGGTGATGGCCGGTGTGCCCAGACGCACGCCGCTGGTGACGAAGGGCGAGCGCGGATCGCCGGGGACCGCGTTCTTGTTGACCGTGATGTTGGCGGCGCCCAGAGCGGCTTCCGCGTCCTTGCCGGTCAGTTCGCGGCCGATCAGGTCCACCAGCATGAGGTGGTTGTCGGTGCCGCCCGAGACGATCTTGTATCCGCGCGCCATGAGCGCCGCGGCCAGGGCGCGGGCATTGTCCACGACCTGCTGCTGATAGGTCGCAAAATCCGGCTGCAGCGCTTCCTTGAATGCCACGGCCTTGGCCGCGATGACGTGCATCAGGGGGCCGCCCTGGATGCCGGGAAAGACGATGCTGTTCAGCTTCTTTTCGATCTCGGCGTTGGCGCGTGCCAGGAGCAGGCCGCCGCGCGGGCCGCGCAGGGTCTTGTGCGTCGTGGTGGTGGTCACGTCCGCGAGCGGCACCGGATTGGGGTAGACCCCAGCCGCGACCAGCCCCGCCACGTGCGCCATGTCGACCAGCAGATAGGCCCCCACCTCATCGGCGATGGCGCGGAAACGCGCCCAGTCGACCACGCGCGAGTAGGCCGAGAACCCGGCGACGATCAGGCGCGGGCGGTGCTCGCGCGCCAGCGCTTCCATCTGCGCATAATCGATCAGCCCCTCGGCATCGACGCCGTATTGCACCGCATTGTAGATCCGGCCGGAGAAATTGACTGAGGCGCCGTGGGTGAGGTGGCCGCCATGAGCCAGCGACATGCCGAGCACGGTGTCGCCCGGCTGCAGCAGCGCTATGTACACCGCCTGATTGGCCTGCGAGCCCGAGTGCGGCTGCACGTTGGCATAGCTCGCGCCGAACAGCGCGCAAGCCCGCTCGATCGCCAGCCGTTCGGCCACGTCCACGTATTCGCAGCCGCCGTAGTAGCGCTTGCCTGGATAGCCCTCGGCATACTTGTTGGTCAGCACCGAGCCCTGCGCCTCCAGCACGCGCGGGCTGGCATAATTTTCCGAGGCGATGAGTTCGAGGTGTTCTTCCTGACGGCGTGCTTCGGCGGTCATGGCGGCCTGCAGTTCGTCATCGAACCCGGCGATCCGCATGCTGGGGCTGAACATGGCGGGATGACTCCTTGACAAGATGGGCGAGGGCGGGAAAACGGAGTATTGTACCTGATCCGCATCGCCCGCTCGCCGTCAGCTATCCAGCGCGAAACGCCGGCACCCAATCAGGAACCTGTTCATGTCGCAATACATCTACACCATGCATCGCGTCAGCAAGGTCGTCCCGCCCAAGCGCGAGATCCTGCGCAATATCTCGCTGTCTTTCTTTCCCGGCGCCAAGATCGGCGTGCTGGGCCTCAACGGCTCGGGCAAGTCCACTTTGCTGCGCATCATGGCCGGCGTCGACAAGGAATTCGAAGGCGAGGCCAGGCCGCAGCCGGGGATCAAGATCGGCTTTCTGGCGCAGGAGCCCGAGCTGGATCCGGCCAAGGACGTGCGCGGCAACGTCGAGGACGGCGTGCGCGAGATCAAGAACCTGGTAGACCGCTTCAACGCCATCAGCGACGCCTTTGCCGAGCCGGATGCCGATTTCGACGCCCTGCTCGCCGAACAGGCCGAGCTGCAGGACAAGATCGACGCGGCTGGCGCCTGGGAGCTGGACCGCACCCTCGAAATTGCCGCCGACGCGCTGCGCCTGCCGCCCTGGGACGCCGACGTCACCAAACTCTCCGGCGGCGAGAAACGTCGCGTGGCGCTGTGCCGGCTGCTGCTCTCCAAGCCCGACATGCTGCTGCTCGACGAGCCGACCAACCATCTGGACGCCGAATCGGTGGCCTGGCTCGAGCGCTTCTTGCATGACTACAAGGGCACGGTGATCGCCGTGACCCATGATCGCTACTTTCTCGACAACGTCGCCGGCTGGATCCTCGAGCTCGACCGCGGCCACGGCATCCCCTGGGAAGGCAACTACTCGAGTTGGCTGTTGCAGAAGGATAAACGGCTGGAGCAGGAGGAAAAGGCGGAATCCTCGCACCGCAAGGCCATGCAGGCCGAGCTGGAATGGGTGCGCAGCAATCCCAAGGGCCGCACGGCCAAGAGCAAGGCGCGTCTGGCGCGGTTCGACGAGCTGGCCTCGCAGGAATTCCAGAAGCGCAACGAGACCCAGGAACTCTACATTCCACCGGGCCCGCGCCTGGGCGGGCTGGTCATCGAGGTCGAGGGGCTGCGCAAGTCCTTCGGCGATCGGCTGCTGTTCGAGAATCTCAGCTTCCGGCTGCCGCCGGGCGGCATCGTCGGCATCATCGGCCCCAATGGCGCCGGCAAGACGACGCTGTTCCGCATGCTGGCGGGCCAGGAGGCCCCGGATGCCGGCACCGTACGGCAGGGGCCGACGGTGGAGCTGGCCTACGTCGATCAGAGCCGGCAGAGCCTCGCCGACAACAAGACCGTCTGGGAAGACATTTCAGACGGCCAGGACATCCTGCGCGTCGGCACCTATGAGGTCGTGTCGCGCGCCTATGTCGGCCGCTTCAACTTCAAGGGCCCGGACCAGCAAAAGCGCATCGGCGAGCTGTCGGGCGGCGAACGCAATCGGGTGCATCTGGCCAAGGTGCTGAAATCCGGCGGCAACGTGCTGCTGCTCGACGAGCCCACCAACGATCTGGACGTGGAAACCCTGCGCGCGCTGGAAGAGGCGCTGCTCACCTTCCCCGGCTGCGCGGTGGTCATCTCGCATGACCGCTGGTTCCTCGACCGGGTGGCCACGCACATTCTCGCCTTCGAGGGCGACAGCCAGGTGGTATGGTTCGAGGGCAACTACGCCGACTACGAAGTGGATCGCAAGCGCCGTCTCGGGGTCGCCGCCGACACGCCGCACCGCATCCGGTACCGGCCGCTGAAGGCCTGAGTTTGGGGGCGGGCGCCGGCGAGCCAGCCGTCGCCTGCCTCTCGCGATCTGCACGCCGGGTTCCATGACCCACAGAGCGGGGCGCTGCCATGATGGCCTTGATCGATTTCATCCTGCACGTCGACCAGCACCTGATCGCCTTCGTGCAGCACTACGGTGCCTGGGTCTACCTGTTGCTGTTCCTGATCGTCTTCGTCGAGACCGGGCTCGTCGTCATGCCCTTCCTGCCGGGCGACAGCCTGCTGTTCGCGGCCGGTGCCCTCAGCGCGACCGGCGCCATGCATCCGGGCGTGCTCATGGGCTTGTTGTTCGTCGCCGCCGTGTTGGGGGACAACGTCAACTATCTGGTCGGCCGGCGCACCGGACAGGCCGTGTTCGACCGCGACTCGCGCTGGATCCGGCGCGAGTACCTGCAGCGGACCCAGGCGTTTTTCGATCGGCACGGCGGCAAGTCGGTGATCCTGGCCCGCTTCGTGCCCATCGTGCGGACGTTTGCGCCTTTTCTCGCCGGCGTCGGCGCCATGCCCTACGGGGTTTTTTTCCTCTACAACCTCATCGGCGGGGCGCTCTGGATCGGCGGCTTCGTCTTCCTGGGCTACCACTTCGGCAACCTGCCGGCGGTCAAGCACAATTTCAGCCTGGTGATTTTCCTCATCATCGGCATCAGCCTGTTGCCGATGGTGGTCGAGTTCTGGCGGCACCGCCGGCAGGCACGCCTGGGTGCGGGTTAGGACGCTTCGGACTCGCCAGCAGGGAAAAAGACCGCGAGCCACAGGGTCGGCTGATCGGGCGCGGTGGCCTCCACGCGATGTGCGCAACGTGCCGGCAGGTGCAGCCAGTCGCCGGGGCCGAGGTGCACGGTCCGGGTCTCGTCAGTACCGTCGCGGATGCCGAGCGTGGCGGCGCCGCTGACCAGCAGCACGAACTCGTCCTCGTCCTGGTCGTACCAGAAGCCGGGTGGACTGACATGGGCCTGGCTGACGATGCGCTCGATGCGCACGCCCGGCCGGCGCAGCAGGACGGCGATGTTCTCCGCGCCGCCTGCCGCCGGCAGATTGCGCCAGAGATTGCCGCGTGCCGGGGGCCCCTCGGGCGCGGGAGAAGAGGGCCGTGCGTTGTCCGTCGGATCGGTCATGCCGATTTCAGCCGTTCGGCGAAAAAGCCCAGTACCCGGTCCAGCGCAGCGCGGGTCGGGTGGCCCTCTCGGTCCACGAGGTCGTTGGTCAGCACCGAGTGCGCATAGCGCGGGATGCCGTGCGGGTTGCCGGGGCCCGAATCGATCTCGATGGCCTCGAAACCCTCGCCCAGTTCCCGGCGCAGATGATCGAAACGCGCCTTTGGGCAGGCCATGTCGTGCGTGAAGCGCAGCCCCAGCACGCGTGCGCCATGGGCCACCCGCTCCTTCACGCAGCGCAGATCCTCTGGGCTGATGTGCAGCGCCTCGCGGTGCGAGGCGGTGATGCCGAAGGGCAGCGACGGCTGGCTCAGCACCGGCGCGGCCACCACGGGGTCGACCATCATGGCCAGGGCGAAGTTGCCGGTCAGGCACATGCCCAGCGCGCCGACGCCGGGGCCGCCGAGCTCGGCATGCAGCGCGCGGCAAAGTGCTTTCAGCGGCTCGACGATGGGGCTGGTGCCGTTGCGGGCCAGCACGTGAAACTCGCGCCGCACGCAGACCCGCACCATCGAATCGGCGAGATAGCCGACCGACAGCCGGCGTCCGGCGGTGCCGAACAGCTCGGGCAGCACGACGGTGAAGCCGGCGTCGGCGACGCGGCGGGCGAAACGCGCAACCTGCGGGGTGATGCCGGGGATCTCGTGGATGATCACCACCCCAGGTCCGGTCCCGGTGCGGTAGATCGGAAAAGTGGTTTCGGCCTGGGTGAAGGTGCTTGCGTCGAATCCGGACAAGGGCATGAGGGCGTTCCTGCGCGGGGATTGCTGCGCCAAGCATAGACCGGATGTGCGCTCTGCCGTCCAGCACGCGGGCCCCGGCTTCACCGGCGGCGACGGCGTGCGTTAAGCTTTGGCCTTTCCCGCTCCCGTTTTCGGTGTCGCATGTCGGTTTTCACCAAGGTCGAACGCGGCGAGCTCGTCGCCTTCCTCGAGTCCTACACCGTCGGCGATCTGCAGCATTTCCAGGGCATCCGGGCCGGCATCGAAAACACCAACTACTTCGTCAACACCAGCGGCGGCCGCTGGGTGCTTACCCTCTTCGAAACCCTGCACGTCAGCGAGCTGCCGTTCTGCCTCTACCTGATGGATCATCTGGATGCCCACGGCATCCCCAGCCCGGCGCCGGTGGCCGACCGCGACGGACGCATCCTGACCGCGCTCAAGGGCAAGCCGGCCGCGCTGGTGCAGCGCCTGCCGGGCCGCAGCGCCATGGCGCCCAACGCCAATCAGTGTGCGGCCATGGGGGAAATGCTGGGCCGGCTCCATCTGGCGGGCCAGAGCTACGGCCGCCAGCGGACCAACAGCCGCGGGCCGCAGTGGTGGCAGCGCATGGCCGAGGTGCTGCTGCCCTATCTGGACGACTCAGGCCGGCGGCTGCTGACCGAGGAACTCGCGCATCAGGCCGCGCAGCGCGCGCTCGACCTGCCGCGCGGCGTCATCCACGGCGATCTGTTCCGCGACAACGTGTTGTTCCAGGGCGAGCGCATCTCCGGTGTCATCGACTTCTACTACGCTTGCAACGACGTGCTGTTGTTCGACCTGGCCGTTGCGGTGAACGACTGGTGCGTGCAGGAGTCCGGCGCCCTCGATGCCGAGCGTCTGGCGGCGGCGGTGGACGCTTACGGTCGCGAGCGCCCCTTCCTTCCCGCAGAGCAGGCGGCGTGGTCGAGCCTGCTGCGGGCCGCGGCGCTGCGCTTCTGGCTCTCACGCCTGCACGATCTGCACTTCCCGCGGCCCGGCGAGATGACGCACGTGAAGGATCCGGACGTGTTCCGGCGCATTCTCGAGCAGCAGATCGCATGGCCCGCGACGCTGTCCCGCGCCGCCGGCTGACCACCGGCCGCGGGCAAGGGCCACACTGCAAGACGCCCTGATATGGCGACTGCCCGGTGAACATCGGGCGGGGCGCGGGGTCTCACGACTTTCCGGTAACGGCGAGGTGACCGATGAATCGATGGACGCGGACGATCGCGATCGCGCTGGCGGGACTGTTGGCGCTCGGCGCCCTTGCGGTCATCGCATTGCCTCGTCTCATCGACCCCAATGCCTATCGTGACGAGATCACCCGCGCGGTCGCCGAGCGGACCGGCCGCGCGCTCACTCTGGACGGCGATCTGGGGCTCAGCGTCTTTCCCTGGCTCGGCATCACCATCGAAGGCGCCAGTCTGGCGAACGCCCCCGGTTTCGGCGACGAGCCCATGCTCGCCGTGCACCATGCCGAAGCCCGTCTGCGCCTGTTGCCGCTACTGGGCGGCCGGCTGGAATTCGGCACCATCGTGCTGGATGGGCCGCGGCTCAATCTCGCCCGCGCCGCCGACGGGCGCAGCAACTGGCAGGACATCGAGGCGCGTCTGGCGCAGCCTGATGCTGCCGCGCCCGCGCCTGCCGAAACGGCCGATGGTTCCGCAGGCCGGTTCTCTGCCGACAGCCTGAACATCACCGGCGTGGAGATCCGCGAGGGTCGCCTGCTGTGGGATGACCGCCAGAGCGGCGCGCGCTACGCACTGACCGATTGGGATTTCAGCACGGGCCGGGTGCGTCTCGGCGGCAGCGTGCCGGTCGAGACCCGCTTCAACCTGTCGGTCGGCTCGGCGGAACTCGACGCTGAAGTGGATCTCGAGGCCTCCGTGCAAGTCGCACCACGTGACGGTCACTACGCCATCGAAGATCTGGTCTTGCAGAGCCGATTGCGCAGTACCGCGCTGTTCGGTGATGCCGTGCTGCCGGTGAAGCTGACCGGCGCCGGCGTCTGGCAGGGCAAGCGGGCGGATGCGCCGGGACGTATCGGGCCGCTCAAGCTCGAGCTCGGACCCTACCGCACCGCGGATCAGCAGATCGATACGCTGGTGATGACGGTGGGCGAGGGCGCCATCGATCCCGCCCGCTCGACCGCGCGACTGGAGACGGTGGAGATCGCGGCCAAGGACCTCGCCTGGTCCGGGCGGCGCATCGACAGCCTCGGTCTGCGCACCGCCGGTCTGGTGGACTGGGGCACGGGTCGCCTGCAACTGGGGCAGGTGGCGCTGCAGGCCGCTGGGCTGCGGCTGGCCAAGGATGCCGAGCCCATTGCGCTGGAGGCCGGCGCGCCCGTGTCGGTCAATTGGTCGCGCGGGCGCTTGGAAACCGGCGCGCTGACGGTGAAGGGCATCGGCATGCTCAAGGCCGGCACGGCGCAGGGGCTGCTCAATCCCGCGCTGGCCGGAACACTCGCCTACGTCTGGGGTAGCGGGCGCATCCAGGTGAGCGAAGCGCGCCTCGCGGCCGAAGCGCTCGACCTAGGCGGTGGCCGCGTACTGCCGCACCCGGAACTCGCCGCCGAGGTGAACGGCGACCTCCGGGCGCAGCGCTGGTCGCTGGGGGCGCTGCGGCTGCGTGCCGGCGAGCTGCTCAGCGCCCAGGGGGCGGTCGACGTGACGACGGCCAACGGTCTGCGCTACGAGGGGCGGATCGAAACGCCGAACTTGGCGCCCCGGCCGCTGCTCGCGGCGCTCAAGATCGAGCCCCCGCCCACCGCGGCCACGGATACGCTGCGCAGCGTCGCAATCAACAGTGCCTTCAACGGCACTTCCGAGCGCATCGCGTTCGATGCCTTGCGGCTCGATCTCGACGGCGGGCGCATGCAGGGCCGGGCGGCGGTGACCTGGAGCGGTCGGCCGCGACTCGAGACCGATCTCGCCGTCGACCGGCTGAACGTAGATCGCTATCTGCCGCCGACAGCGCCCGATAAGCCGAAGCCCGAAGCCACGCCTGCGGAGAAACCCGCCGGCCCGCCGCAACCGATTCCCGTCGACGTCCTGCGCCGCTTCGATCTCGATGCGCGGCTGCGGGTGGGCGCACTGACCTTGAGCCGCATCGCCATGCAGGAAGCCGAAATCCGCGCGATGCTCAAGGACGGGCGCCTGGATGTGAATCCGCTGCGGGCCGGGCTCTTCGGCGGGCAGATGACGACCAGCCTGACCATCGATGCCGCCTCCGAGGTGCCGGCAGTCAGCCTGCAGCCCGCGTTCAAGGGCGTGCAACTCGCGCCGCTGATGACCCGCTTCGCAGGCGAGCCCTACCTCACTGGCACGGGCAATCTCGATCTCAAGGCCACGACTCGCGGCGCGGATACGGCGCAGTGGCTGCGCAATCTCGACGGCATGCTGTCCCTGGATCTGCGCAATGGCCGCATCGAACGCATCGACATCCTGAACCAGCTGCGCCGCGGCTATGCCCAGGCGCGGGCTTTGGACCCGGGCGGCGCGCCGGAAGGCGGCACCGAGTTCACCGAAATCAGGAGCCAGCTCGCCCTCAAGGGACCGATCTGGCGCACCGAGGATCTGCTGCTGACCTCGCCGCTCCTGCGCCTCACCGGCAAGGGGCAGGTCGACGCCGAACGGCAGAAACTCGATTTCGCCGTTTTGGCGACGCTGCTCGGGACCGGCCTTGCCCATGGCGATCGCTGGCTGGACGACCTCATCGACCAACCCATCCCGATCCGTATCGACGGTCCCTGGGCCAGTCCCAGTGTGCGCCCCGATCTCAAGGCCATCGCCGAGTCCCGGGCGCGCGAGCGGCTGGAGAAGGAGAAGGACAAGCTCGAGGAAAAACTGAAAGCGCGCGAGGACGAACTGCGCCAGAAGGCCGGCGAGAAGCTGCAGGAGCGACTGGAAAAATTCCTCCGGTGAGGCCAGATGATCTGCCGCTCTCGCCCGAGGCATTTGCGGCGCGGGTGCTGGCTTGGTTCGAGGTGAACGGGCGGCGCGACCTGCCCTGGCAGCAGAGCCGTGACCCCTACCGCATCTGGGTCTCGGAAATCATGTTGCAGCAGACGCAGGTGGCGACGGTCATTCCCTATTACGAGCGCTTCATGACGCGTTTTCCGGATGTGGCCAGCCTCGCAGCGGCGAGTCTCGATGAGGTGCTCCGGCACTGGAGCGGGCTCGGCTACTACGCCCGTGGCCGCAATCTGCATCGTGCCGCGCAATGGGTGATGGATCGCGGCGATGGGCGCTTCCCGACCGACATCGAGACCCTGCGGGCGCTGCCCGGCGTCGGACTTTCCACGGCCGCCGCCGTCGCGGCGCTCGCGACCGGCGCGCGCGAGGCCATCCTGGACGGCAACGTGAAGCGGGTGCTCTGCCGCTTTCTGGCTTGCGACGCGCCGCCGGGGGCGAGGCGGGACCGTGCGCTCTGGGCCGTGGCTGTGCGGCTGACGCCGGCGCAACGGGCCGATGCCTACACGCAGGCGATGATGGATCTGGGCGCCACCTGCTGCACGCCCAGGCGGCCGCAGTGCGGTGCTTGCCCGCTGCAGGGCGCGTGTCGCGCCAGGCAAATGGGGCAGCCGGAGGACTACCCGCGCCGCGTGGGCGCGCGCGCCGTGCCGGAGGTGGCACTCCGGCTTCTGGCCGTCATCGACGCGGGCGGGCGCATCTGGCTGGAACGGCGGCCGCCGCGCGGCATCTGGGGCGGCATGTGGTGCCTGCCCGAGTGCCCGGCGGAGGTGGCGCCCGCCGACTGGTGCACGCAGTGGTTCGGGACGCCACCCGTGAGTTGCGCCGCCCTGCCCGAGGTGCGCCACGTGCTCACCCATCGCCGGTTGCGCATCGAGCCTTGGCGGATGGCGTTGCCGGAGGCGGTCGCGGCGTTCCCGCAACGCTCGGGCGTGTGGCATGCGACGGGCGCACCGCCCCCCGGCGGCATGGTGCGGCCGGTCATGGATCTTCTGGCACAATCGCCCGCTTTGTCGGCGGGCCCCGCGGCGACGCCGCGGGATGCGTCCAGTCCTGCCTGAGGAGAGCCCGTGGCACCGATCATTTCCGTGAGCGCGCTGAACAAGGTGTATCCGTCCGGATTGCAGGCGCTGCACGATATCCACCTCGACATCGCCCGAGGGGAAATCTTCGCCCTGTTGGGGCCAAACGGTGCCGGCAAGACGACGCTCATCAACATCATCTGCGGCATCGCCACGGCCAGCGCAGGCCGCGTGCTGGTGGCCGGCCACGACAGCCGCGGCGATTACCGCGCCGCGCGTGCTCGTATTGGCCTCGTGCCGCAGGAACTGTTCACCGATGCCTTCGAGAGCGTCTGGGCGACCGTCGCCTTCAGCCGTGGCCTGTTCGGCAAGGCGCCCGATCCGGGGCATCTGGAGCGGGTGTTGCGCGATCTTTCGCTCTGGGACAAGCGCAACGACCGCATCATGACCCTTTCAGGCGGCATGAAGCGGCGCGTGATGATCGCCAAGGCGCTGTCGCACGAGCCGGAGGTGCTGTTTCTCGACGAACCCACCGCAGGGGTCGACGTCGAATTGCGACGCGACATGTGGGCGCTGGTCCGGGGGCTGCGTGATCAGGGGGTGACGATCATCCTGACCACCCATTACATCGAGGAGGCCGAGGAGATGGCCGATCGCATCGGCGTGATCCGGGGCGGCCGGTTGATTCTGGTGGAAGACAAGAAGGTCCTCATGCGCCGGCTGGGCAAGCGTCAGCTTCGGCTGCAGTTGTCGCAACCGATCACCGCGCTTCCGGTCGCGCTCGCGGCCTATCCGCTGGAACTGTCGGCTGACGGCTTGGAGCTGACCTACACCTACGATGCTGCGAGCGAACACGGCGGGATCGGCGGCCTGCTGCGCGATCTCGCCGCCGGCAGCATCGATTTCAAGGGACTGCAGTCGCGCGAAAGCTCGCTGGAGGAGATCTTCGTCGATTTGCTGCGAGGCCAGCCATGAACCGCCATGCGGTCGGCGCCATCTACCGCTTCGAAATGGCGCGCTGGCTGCGCACTCTTTTGCAGAGCATCCTGGCGCCCATCCTGTCGACCTCGCTCTATTTCGTCGTGTTCGGCGCGGCGATCGGCGCGCGCATGGGCGAAATCGAAGGCGTGTCCTACGGCGCCTTCATCATCCCGGGGCTGGTCATGCTGTCGCTGTTGTCCGAAAGCATCAGCAATGCCTCTTTCGGGATCTACATGCCCAAGTGGTCGGGCACCATCTACGAGGTGCTCTCCGCCCCGATTTCGGCGTTCGAGATCCTGGTCGGCTACGTGGGCGCAGCCGCGACCAAGTCGGTCCTGCTGGGCCTTTTGATTCTGGCGACAGCCCGCGTGTTCGTGCCCTATACCATCGCCCATCCGGTCTGGATGGCGCTGTTTCTGGTGCTGACGGCCGTCACCTTCAGCCTCTTCGGCTTCATCCTCGGGGTCTGGGCCGACACTTGGGAAAAGCTGCAGATCGTGCCGCTCATGATCGTGACCCCGCTGGCCTTTCTGGGCGGCAGCTTCTATTCCATCGCCATGCTGCCGCCGCTGTGGCAGAAGATCGCGCTCGTGAACCCCGTGGTCTATCTCATCAGCGGCTTCCGCTGGAGCTTCTACGGCGTCGCGGACGTGCACATCGGCGTCAGTCTGGCCATGATCGCCTTGTTTCTGACGCTGTGTATCGGTGTCATCGCGTGGATCTTCCGGACCGGTTACCGCCTGCGGCGATAAGCGTGCCTACGGCGGCCCACCTTGGTCTGCCGGGGGCGCGTCTGGTATAGAATCGGCAACGGCAGGGAGGCGACGCCCGGAAGGAAGCAGCGCGCAGGGCCATCCGATTCACGAACGCGGCAGCGGGAGCATACGGTATGACACGCACGGTTCATTGCGTCCGACTCGGGCAGGATGCCGAAGGGCTGGATTTCCCCCCTTACCCCGGCGAGTTGGGCAAGCGCATCTTCGAATCGGTGTCCAAACAGGCCTGGCAGGACTGGCTGCGCCACCAGACCATGCTGATCAACGAGTATCGCCTGACGCCCATCGACCCCAAGGCGCGCAAGTTCCTCGAGCAGGAAATGGAAAAGTTCTTCTTCGGTGGCCAAAGCGCCGCGCCGCCGGATTTCGTACCCCCCGCATCGGCGGGCTGATGCCGGCCTGGCTTGACGCACGGTCACCCGGCAGGTAAATTCTCGCCTCTTTCCCACCGTGGGCAGCCTGATCCGGCTGCTCCCGCGTCGATCAGGCCAGGTAGCTCAGTCGGTAGAGCAGGGGACTGAAAATCCCCGTGTCGGCGGTTCGATTCCGTCCCTGGCCACCATTCCCCATGCTTATCCTTCGTCTCATCCGCGCGCCAAGTGAGGGTTTGTGCCGCAGACTCAGCGCACAAGCCGGCTTATGAATCCCAGCGAAATGGCCCATCTTGTCTTCAATCTCTGCGCGTCAGAGCGTAGACTGACAACTAAGTTGTCAACCGCCTTCCTGGAGCCTCCCGTGAGCGAACGAATGTCGAACGCGCCCGTGTACTACGCGCTGGCGCAAGCGCAGTTCAATCCTGTCGCCGCGATGGCCAAGTATGTCGACCAAATCCAGGATCGGCTGCGGCGCGAGGGATATCCGTTGTTCGAGACACAACAGGTCACGCATTTGGTTGTACCGGCGGCGGGCCAAGCGCAATCAGCCGAGCCGCAGATTGCTCACAGGGTCTCCTGGCTCATCACCAAGAGCGACCGTACGGCCGGATTCATCTTGGCCCCGTCCGCCATCACCTACCATACGACCCACTACGACACGCACAAAGAATTCATCCCGGAGCTGCTACGTGGGTTGGCGGCCGTGCATGAGACGGTCACCCTCGACCACGTCGGTCGACTCGGGCTGCGTTATTTGGATGCTGTTTTGCCGCGGGTCGACAGAGGCGAGACGGTGGAACAGTATCTGGTCGGAGGACTGCACGGCATTGAGTTCAGCGCCGCTCGGCGTTACACGATGACCGAGTCGGTGTTTGCGACAGAAACCCGTCCCCTGTGTCCAAACGGGACGCTGGTCGCCCGGGTACACAAGATGACCGGGCCCCTAGGATTCCCGCCGGACTTGCAGCTCAACGATTTGGTGGTGAATCCAAGGTTCGCGCTGCAGGAGCCGCTGGAGCATGCCGTCATAGACACGGATCACTATGTCGAAGGGCGGATGCCAATCGGCACGGATATGCTCAGAGAGCAGTTGCTTTCGCTCCATGGCAAAATCAAGGACGTGTTTGGTGCTATGACGACTGATCTTGCCCGTACCGTGTGGAATTGAAACAAGATGGGCATTCAGGCCATGCACATAGTCGCAGGGGCGCCCCCAAACAGATGGATGCCATCGGCGATGCCGCTCGGTTTGGCAGCCGCTTTCGTGTTGTCTGGATCAACGCTACCAATCGGTGGCACGGGCAGCGTGCTCGATCTTTCTCGCGCCCATGAGTGGCGCGAGAGGGTTGAAGCACGCGCCTCCCTGCGAATCGATGTGGGTGCGGGCGACGATGTCCAGGTATCGCGTCCCGATGTTCGATCCGCTGCCCAGCATCTCGCCAATATCCGGGAAGGACTGAATCCGGCCATCGCCGATCTGGCCACAGTGTTCGGCGTCTCCCGACAGGCGATCTACAAGTGGATCGGCGGGGAAGCGACGCCCGAACCTGACAAGTTCGAGCGGATTCGCGCCCTCAGCCATGCAGCCGACGCTTTCCGAGACGCTGGCATCACTCGTGCATCGTCCATGCTTAAGATCAAGGCATTTGAGGGCCGGTCCTTGATGGACCTCGCTGCTGCCGGTCAGCTCTTGCCGTCGCACATCCAGTCGCTGATCGCCGAGGCCCAGGCGATGGATGCGGCTTACGACCGATCAGGCTTGGCGAAATCGAAAGCGAAGCCGTCGGACGACTGGCGTACCGAGGTGTCCATTCCCGGTTCCCCCGAGCGATAGGTCGGGGGACGGTGGATGCTGGCGCGTGATACCGCCTGGCGACAGGGCGATCTTCTCATTTGCGAAACTGCTGCTGCGCTGAATTTGGTCGCGGCGGCCGAGGATGGACGCCGCGTCATCGTCATCACCCACGACTGCGACCTGCCGCATGACGGCGAATCGTACGTCGAAGTCATCATCGCCGAGTCGGTCGTCAAGCCTGACCCGCAGCTTTCCTATGCCAAGAACCCGCGAAGACTCCACCTCGCCTATCAGAACTCCGACGCTTTGCCGTTGATTCTTGAGCTGCGGCATGGTGACCGCCGCAGCGTACCGAAAGGCGACTTCGCCGAGTGCGCAGTCAAAGACAACAGTCTCGCGCTACCGGTTGACGCGAAGCGGGCGTTGAAGCAATGGCTTGCCGCGCGATACGGCCGACCAGCCTTTCCCAACGAGTTCGAAGAGCGACTGCGCAAGGGCAAGGTCGAGAGGAAGATTGCAAAGATCTTGGAGCCCAACGCCAAGTACTTGGTCGGGCTGTTCTTCGATCTGAGTGAGCAGCGGGGCGCAGAAGCGGTCGGAGGAGAACCCTACGCGCTGTCGGTGTCCGTCGTCTACGACGCAACCGAGGGTGGCAGCGATGCGAGGCTGTCGGCTGAGCAGGTCGCCAGGCGGCTGCGCGAGCTGTTCGAAAAGACCTACGGCAAGCCCGACGTTGCCACGGAGATCGCGCTCGACACTTGCGAGGCCGTGGCAGACACGCACCTGACATTGGCTGATCTGCGCCGCGTGGACCAGTGGCGTCTCGAGTACATCAGCCTGCGAGATTGCGACCAAGCCGACTTTCTGCCGGTCGGCGAAATGCCGGCGTAGGGCCCTATGATTGCCGCGCCATTGCGATGGATTCCGCCCAAACCCGCGCTGGTTATAGATGCCGGTTTTCTTCCGGTGAAACCACCACATTCCCAGCTTTTCCCCCTTCATCTTTCGGCCGTGCGTCACGTGCGGCACTCACGCGCGCTGTCGGTTTCCTCGTTATTCCCTTGACAACAGCGATGAGGCAGACGTCAACTGGAGCCCTTGGCTGCGGTGGAGAGTGATGCGATGAGCGAGGATTGCTGCGCGACTGCGCCGTGTTCAAGCGGGGCCGTAGACCCCCGCTACCGCAAGGCGCTGTGGGCGGCGCTTGCCGTCAATGCCCTCATGTTCGGCGTCGAACTCGGCGGGGCCTTTGCCGCGGGGTCGGTGTCCCTGCTCGCCGACGCGGCGGATTTCCTCGGTGATGCGGGCAATTACGGGCTTTCGCTGGCAGTGTTGTCGATGGGCCTGATCTGGCGTGCCAGGGCAGCCTTGCTCAAGGGGCTGACCATGGGGGTGTTCGGCCTGTTCGTGCTGGGCAAGGCGGCATTCGGCGCGGCCGGCGGCGTGCCACCGGAGCCCCTGACCATGGGCGTCATTGCCGTGCTCGCCCTGACGGCGAACGTCGGAGTCGCACTGACGCTGTATGCCTTTCGCAGCGGCGACGCCAACATGCGCTCGGTCTGGCTGTGCAGTCGCAACGACGCCATCGGCAACGTCGCGGTCATGCTGGCCGCGCTCGGGGTATTCGGCACCGGCCAGGCTTGGCCGGATCTGCTGGTGGCTGCCGTGATGGGTGTGCTCGGGATTTCGGCCGCGTGGGCTATCGTGCGCCAAGCGAGAAGCGAGCTCCGTGCGGCGCCGGCGGCGGAACGACGACTGCAGCGCGACATGTTGCATTGACAAGCGGTCGATCGGCTGAGTAAGGTTCCCAGCCATGCGCCGCTTGATCGTGATCCTGCTCCTCGTTCTGGTCCCGCTCCAGGGATCCTGGGCGGTGGTGGCGCATTACTCCGAGCATGCCCATCTCGCCGGCGCCAAAGCGACCTTGGTCGGCGCCAGTCACGACTTCGCGACCGGCCAGTCGGGAAGCGAACCCTCTGAACGCGGTCACGGCAGCCTGCCGTCAGGTCACGACCACTGCCATCTGGCCGGCTTCGTCGGCGTCGCCGCCAGCTTCATGCCGGTCGCATTGCTGGCGTCACGTCCCGTTCCGGCCGACATCGACAGCCGCTACCTGTCTCACGCCACCCCGCCTCCCGAGCCTCCGCAGTGGTCCGTCCTCGCCTGACGGGCGGGACGACGGCCACACTCGCGATCCACTAAACACGTCCATCGCACAGCCGCGCCCGCACGAATCCGCTCCCTGTTCGTGGAGAATTCGATGCGAAGACTGCTTTGGCCGCTGGGGTTGGCGGCATTGTTTCTCAACCCATCCTTTGCTCAGACGCTCGATGTCGCCGACATCGATGTAGCCCGAATGGCCGGCACGACGGTCGCGGGCGATGGTCGATCCTCTCCGCCATTGACCCTCGATGCCGCGCGCGAGATGGCTGCGCGCGCCAATCCCGATCTCGCGGCCGCCCGGCGCGAGCTGGAGGCGCTCGAGGCGGGCATCGTGCAGGCACGTACCCTGCCCAATCCCGAACTCGCCGCCACGATGGACGACACACGTTCGGCAACCCGCACGACCCGCTTGCAGATCAACCAACCGGTTGAGCTGGGCGGCAAGCGCGCCGCTCGGATCGAAGCGGCGGTTCAAGGTCGCGCCGTTGCCGAGGCGTCGCTGCGTGCCAAACAGGCCGAAATTCGGGCGGATGTGACGACAGCATTTTTCGACACCCTGATCGCTCAGGAGCAGTTGGGGATTGCCCTTGCCAATGCCGATCTGGCGCGTCGCACGACGGAGGCGACCCAGCGCCGCGTGCATGCCGGCAAGGTTTCACCCATCGAGGAAACCCGGGCGCAGGTGAGTGAGGCCGGTGTGCGTGTGGTGCTGAACACGGCCGAGCAAGAATTGGCCGCTGCACGCCAGCAACTGGCCGGTGTGCTGGGCGAGACAGCGCCACGTTTCGAGCGCCTCGCGGGCGATCTCGCCGCGCCACCGCTGCCGCTTCGTGGCGATCTGGCGCGTCGCACCGAGACATCACCCCATCTGCAACGCGCCCGGATCGAGCTCGAGCGCCGGCGCGCGCTGGTCGAGGTCGAACGTCGCCGGCGCATCCCGGACGTGACCGTCAGCTTGGGCGCGCAGCGTGACAACGAACTCGGTCTAGATCAGGCAGTCATGGGCGTTTCGGTCCCGGTCCCGCTGTTCGATCGCAACCAGGGCAACCTGGAGGAGTCGCTGCGCCGCGCAGACCAGGCGCGGGATGAACTGTCCGCTGCCGAGCTTCGCCTCTCCGTCGATCTCGCCAAGGCGCTTGGGCGCCTCACGACCGCGCGCAACGAACTGGAATCTCTCGAACGCGACATCCTGCCGGGCGCGCAGAGCGCCCACGACGCCGTGCTCAAGGGATTCGAACTTGGCAAATTCGGCTTTCTCGACGTGCTGGATGCGCAACGCACCTTGAGCGCAGCGCGATCCCAGGGACTCGATGCCTTGCGCGAGGCGCACCATGCCGCTGCCACCATTGACCGCCTGCTCGGTGAAACCGTGCCCGCATCGGCATCCATTGCCGGCCAACCATAGGGATCTGCCGTGAAACTACAAATGAACAAGCGACAAGCTATCTCCGTTTTGCTCGTGCTTCTCGTGCTAGTGGTAGGGGTGGTGCTTGGCGGATTGATTCTGGGAACTGAAAAGGTGCGTCCAGTCACGGACGATATCGGACATACAGAGGCAAACGGCCATGAGGACCAGGAGCACCACGGAAGCAAAGCCGATGAGGATCACGCCGACGATAAAGAACATACCGACGTTGAACATCACGAGGACAAGACTGAACCGAGCGACGGCCCGCACGGCGGCAAGCTCTTCGCCCAAGATGGCTACGGCGTGGAACTCACCATCGTAGAGCAGGGCGTGGAACCCCAGTTCCGCGTGTACACCTATCGCGACGGCAAGCCCCTCGATCCACGCGCAAGCGACGTCAGTGTCATCCTCGAGCGGCTCGGCCGGGCGCCGCAGCGGTTCTCCTTTGCGCCCGAACGGGACTATCTGAAGGGCGACGCCGTCGTCGAGGAGCCGCACTCGTTCAAGGTGACCCTCGCGGCGCGGCAGGGTGAAAAAGCCTATCGCTTCGGGTATGAGCAGGTCGAGGCGCGCGTCGCCATGAGCGATGCCGCGTTGCTGGCAAACAAGGTCGAGGTGCTCACCGCCGGGCCGGCGCGCATCCGCGATGTACGGCAACTCATCGGCGAGATCCGGCTCGATGCGGACCGCACGGCGCATGTGGTGCCTGTGCTCGACGGCATCGTCCAGTCGGCCACCGCCAATGCCGGCGACCGCGTGCGTCGGGGGCAGGTGCTCGCCGTCATCACCAGTCGCGACCTCGCCGACCAGCGCGCGGCATGGCTTGCGGCGCAGCAGCGACTGGCCTTGGCCCGGTCGACGCACGAGCGCGAGAAATCCCTCTGGCAGGAGAAGATCTCGGCGGAGCAGGATTATCTGGCGGCCCGCGCCGCGCTGCAGGAAGCTGAAATCGCCGAGCGCACCGCGAGGCAGAAGCTGGCCGCTCTGGACGGCCTGGGCGGTCATTCCGACCTCGCCCGCTACGAGCTGCGAGCCCCCATCGACGGCACGATCGTCGAAAAGCACATCACGCCCGGAGAAGCCGTCAAGGCCGATGCCACCGTCTTCGTCATCGCCGACCTGTCCACGGTATGGGCCGAAATGGCCATCTATGCCAAAGACTTGAACGCGGTGAAAGTCGGTCAGGCGGCCACCGTCAAGGCCACTGCTTTCGAGTCCGCGAGCACGGGCACGGTGTCCTACGTCGGGCCCCTCGTCGGGGAAGAGACCCGCACCGCCACGGCGCGCATCGTCCTGCCCAATCCGGACGGCGTCTGGCGGCCCGGGTTGCCGGTCAACGTCGAACTGACGGCCGGTGAGGTGGAGGTGCCGGTGGCGGTATCGCAGGAAGCGATCCAGACGGTGCGCGACTGGACCGTCGTCTTCGGTCGCTACGGCGACCAGTTCGAGGCGCGGCCGGTGGAACTTGGGCGCAGCGACGGCAAGTTCGTCGAGGTGGTCGGCGGCTTGAATGCCGGCGAGCAGTATGCCGCGAAGAACAGCTTCCTCATCAAGGCCGAGCTGGGCAAGGCCGGCGCCAGTCACGATCACTAGGAGCGCGCCATGTTCGACAGGATTCTCCGTTTCGCCATCGAGCAGCGCGCCCTGGTGCTTCTGGCCGTGCTCGGCATGGCCGCGCTTGGCCTCTACAGTTACCAGCGGCTGCCGATCGATGCCGTACCCGACATCACCAACGTCCAGGTGCAGGTCAACACCGAAGCCCCCGGGTTCTCGCCGATCGAGGCCGAGCAGCGGGTCACCTTCCCGATCGAGACCGTCATGGCCGGATTGCCGGGCCTGCAGCAGACGCGTTCGCTGTCCCGCTACGGCCTGTCGCAGGTGACGGTGATCTTCGAGGACGGCACCGACATCTACTTCGCGCGCCAGCTCGTCAACGAGCGCATCCAGCAGGCGAAGGAGCGCTTGCCATCCGGGCTGACCCCGATGATGGGACCGATCTCGACCGGTCTCGGCGAGATCTACATGTGGACCGTGGAGGCCGAGGAGGGCGCGATGAAGCCCGATGGCACGCAGTACACCCCCATGGATTTGCGCGAGATCCAGGACTGGATCGTCAAGCCGCAATTGCGCAACGTGCCGGGCGTGACCGAAATCAACACCATCGGCGGCTATGCCAAGGAGTTTCAGGTCGCGCCCTGGCCCGACCGTCTGGTCGCCCACGACCTGGCGCTGTCCGATCTGGTCGCGGCGCTGGAGCGCAACAACGCCAACGTCGGCGCGGGCTACATCGAGCGGCGCGGCGAGCAGTATCTGATCCGCGCGCCGGGCCAGGTCGCGAGTCTGGAAGACATCGGCAACATCGTCATCGGCGCGCCCGAGGGCGTGCCGGTGCGCATCCGCGACGTGGCCGAGGTGGCGCTGGGCCGCGAGCTGCGCACCGGCGCCGCGACCGAGAACGGCCGCGAAGTGGTGCTGGGCACGGTGTTCATGCTGATCGGCGAGAACAGCCGCACGGTGTCCCGCGCGGTGGATGCGAAGATGCAGGAAATCAACCGCACGCTGCCGCCCGGCGTGGTCGCCAATCCGGTCTACGACCGCACCGTGCTGGTGGACAAGGCGATCAATACGGTCAAGAAAAACCTGATCGAAGGCGCGGCGCTGGTGATCGCGGTTCTGTTCCTGTTCCTCGGCAATATCCGCGCCGCGCTCATCACCGCGCTGGTGATTCCGCTGTCGATGCTGTTCACCTTCACCGGCATGGTGGGCAACAAGGTCAGCGCCAACCTGATGAGCCTGGGCGCGCTGGATTTCGGCATCATCATCGACGGCGCGGTCGTGATCGTGGAGAACTGCGTGCGGCGGCTCGCGCATGCCCAGGCCAGGGCGGGCAGGCCGCTGACGCGCAACGAACGCTTCCATGAGGTGTTCGCCGCATCGAGAGAGGCGCGCCGGCCGCTGCTGTATGGCCAGCTCATCATCATGGTGGTGTACCTGCCGATCTTCGCCCTCACCGGGGTGGAGGGCAAGATGTTCCATCCCATGGCCTTCACCGTGGTGGCGGCATTGCTGGGCGCCATGATCCTGTCGGTGACCTTCATCCCCGCCGCCGTGGCGCTGTTGATCGGCAACAAGGTGGACGAGAAGGAGAACCGCCTGATGAGTGGGGCCAAGCGCGTCTATGGCCCGCTGTTCGACCGGGTGATGGCCAACCAGCCGGTGGTGCTGACCGGCGCGGTCGTGGCGGTGGCGCTGTCGCTGTTGCTCGCCACCCGCATGGGCAGCGAGTTCGTGCCCAGCCTCAACGAGGGCGACATCGCGTTGCACGCGCTGCGCATCCCCGGCACCAGCCTGACCCAGGCGATCGACATGCAGGCCGAGCTGGAGCGCACCATCAAGCGGTTTCCGGAGGTGGACAAGATCTTCGCCAAGATCGGCACGGCGGAAATCGCCACCGACCCGATGCCGCCCAACGTCGCGGACAATTTCGTGATGCTCAAGCCGCAATCCGAATGGCCCGATCCCTCGCGCAGCAAGGACGATCTGGTCGCGGCCATGCAGGCGGCGGTGGGCAAGGTGCCCGGCAACAACTACGAGTTCACCCAGCCGATCCAGATGCGCTTCAACGAGCTGCTGTCCGGCGTGCGCAGCGACGTGGCGGTGAAGGTCTTCGGCGACGACATGGAGACGATGAACGCCACCGCCGCCGAAATCGCGGAGGTGCTGGAGAAAATACCCGGCGCGGCGGACGTCAAGGTCGAGCAGACCACCGGCCTGCCCATGCTGACGCTCGCCATCGATCGGGCGAAGATCGCCCGCTTCGGGCTCAATGTCAGCGACGTGCAGGACGCGCTCGCCATCGCCGTGGGCGGGCGCGAGGCCGGCCAGATGTTCCAGGGCGACCGTCGTTTCGACATCCTCGTGCGTCTGCCGGAATCCTTGCGCGGCGATCTGGAAGCGATCAAACAGATACCGATCCGGCTGCCCGCCGCAGGCGCGGGCGGCAACGCGCCCTACGTGCGGCTCGGCGATGTGGCCAGCCTCGAAATCGCGCCCGGCCCCAACCAGATCAGCCGCGAGAACGGCAAACGGCGGGTGGTGGTGACCTCCAACGTGCGCGGGCGCGACATCGGCTCCTTCGTCGCCGAGGCGCAGGCGCGGCTCGATGCGCAGGTCAAGGTGCCCAGCGGCTACTGGATCACCTGGGGCGGCACTTTCGAGCAGTTGCAGTCGGCGGCCAAGCGCCTGCAGATCGTGGTGCCGGTGGCGCTGCTCTTGATCTTCCTGCTGCTGTTCGCCATGTTCAACAACGTCAAGGACGGGCTCTTGGTATTCACCGGCGTGCCCTTCGCGCTGACCGGCGGCATCCTCGCGCTGTGGCTGCGCGGCATCCCGCTCTCCATCTCGGCCGGCGTCGGCTTCATCGCGCTCTCGGGCGTCGCCGTGCTCAACGGGCTGGTGATGATTGCCTTCATTCGCGACCTGCGCGAGCAGGGCCGGCCGCTGGACGCGGCGATCCGCGAGGGCGCCATGACGCGGCTGCGTCCGGTGCTGATGACGGCGCTGGTGGCCTCGCTCGGCTTCGTCCCCATGGCGCTCGCCACCGGCACCGGCGCCGAGGTGCAGCGTCCGCTGGCGACGGTGGTGATCGGCGGCATCCTGTCCTCGACGGCGCTCACCCTGCTGGTGCTGCCCATGCTGTACCGCATGGCCCATCGGCGCGATGCGGAGGAAGCAATCGTCGAGAAAGGCGCCGGGCCGCACACTCAAGTGTCTTGAACGGGAGGAGAATTTCGTGACCGCGAAATATGTATTGGACCTGCCGCTGCTCCTGCCCGGCGTCCCCGATGAGCGGGACGCCTGCGTGGGGCGGCTGACCGAGCTGTTGCAGGCCGAAGGATTGGAGAAGGCGCATCTCGTCCATGAGGATGGCGCCGCGCGCCTGTGCCTGCACCACGACCCGCAGCGCTTCAGCGTGAGCCGGGTGCGCGAGCTGGCGCAGGCGGCGGGCGCAAAGATCGCCCACCGCTTTCATCACGAAAACCTGCGCATCGACGGCATGGATTGCGCCACCTGCGCCACGGTGATCGAGCACGCCCTGCAACGCACCGACGGCGTGCTGGAGGCCTCGGTGAGCTATGCCGCTGAGCGCCTGCGGCTGGAGTTCGACAGCGAGACGATCACGCGTGACGCCATCGTCCGGCGCATCGCGGCGCTGGGTTATGGCGTGCTGGAAGAAGGACACGCGGCCGGCTGGTTCGCCGAGCACCGCGAGCTGATCCTGAGCGGCGTGTCCGGCCTGCTGTTGCTCGTCGGCTGGCTCGCGGCCCTAGCGGGGGCGCCGGGGGCGCTGTCACTCGGCCTGCTGCTCGGTGCCTACGCGGCCGGTGGCTTCTACACCCTGCGCGATGCCTGGCAGAGCATGAGGAGCCGGCGCTTCGACATCGACACCCTGATGATCGTCGCCGCGGCCGGCGCCGGCGTTCTGGGCGCCTGGGCGGAAGGCGCGCTGCTGCTGTTCCTGTTCAGCCTGGGCCATGCGCTGGAGCACCTGGCCATGGACCGCGCGCGCCGGGCCATCGAGGCGCTGGCCGAGTTTGCGCCGAAGACCGCGCTCGTGCAGCGCGATGGCGCCGAGATCGAGGTGCGGGTGGCAGACTTGCTGCGCGGCGACCACGTCATCGTCAAGCCCGGCAGCCGCATCCCCGCCGACGGGCGAGTGGTCTCGGGCGAATCGGCGGTGGACCAGTCCCCGCTCACCGGCGAGTCCATGCCGGTGGACAAGCAGCCCGACGATCCGGTGTTCGCCGGCACGGTCAACGGCGAGGGCGCGCTCCTCATCGAAGTGACCAAGCTCGCGCGCGAGAGCACGCTCGCGCGCATGGTGGCGATGGTGGCCGAAGCGCAAACGCAAAAATCGCCGACCCAGCGTTTCACAGACCGCTTCGAGCGCATCTTCGTGCCCGTGGTGTTGGCGGGGGCGGCGCTGCTCATCGTGCTGCCGTCGCTCTTCGGCTTGCCTTTCGCAGACTCGTTCTACCGCGCCATGGCGGTGCTGGTGGCGGCCTCGCCCTGCGCGCTGGCCATCGCTACACCCTCGGCGGTCCTCGCCGGCATCGCCCGTGCCGCGCGCGGCGGCGTGCTGATCAAGGGCGGCGCGCATCTGGAAAATCTTGGGACCTTGAGCGCCATCGCCTTCGACAAGACCGGCACGCTGACGGTGGGCAAGCCGCGGGTGACCGATGTCGTCGCCATCGAAGGCAGCGAGGATGCGCTGCTCCAACTCGCCGCCGCCGTGGAAAGCCGCAGCGCCCATCCGCTGGCGCAGGCGGTGGTGACGGAGGCGCAGCGGCGCGGCTTGACATGGAGTGAGGCCGAATCGGTCGAAGCCGTGACCGGCCAGGGTCTGCGCGCCGAGATCGACGGGCGCAAGGTCGCTATCGGCAACGCCCGCCTGTTTGAAAGTGAAGCCATGCCCGATGCGCTGCGGCAGCACGCGACTCGCCTGCAAACGGAGGGCAAGACCACCATGCTGGTCCAGGCGGACGGCCACTTCCTCGGTGTCCTCGCCTTGGCCGACACGCCGCGCGCCGGCGTGCGCGAGGTGCTGGCGAGTCTGCATCAACTCGGCATCCGCCAGACCATCATGCTCACCGGCGACAACGAGCAGGTGGGCCGCGTCATCGGCAAGGAGATCGGTCTGGACGAAGTCCGCGCCGGTCTTCTGCCCCAGGACAAGGTCGCGGCGATGGAAGAGCTGGCGCGACGCCACGGCCGGGCGGCGATGGTCGGCGACGGCGTCAACGACGCCCCTGCCATGGCACGTGCCACCGTCGGCATCGCCATGGGCGGCGCCGGCACCGACGTGGCGCTGGAGACCGCCGATGTCGCACTGATGGCAGACGACCTCGCCAAGCTGCCCTTCGCAGTCGCCTTGAGTCGCGCGGCGAGGCGCATCATCCGGCAGAATCTGTTCGTCTCCCTGGGCGTGGTGGCGCTGCTCATCCCCGCAACCTTGTTCGGCTGGGCGGGGATCGGCGTGGCGGTGGCGATCCACGAGGGCTCGACGCTGGTGGTGGTGATCAATGCCTTGCGCTTGCTGGCCTATGGCACATCGGCCGAAGCCGCTCGTTCCGCGTCCATGAAGGGATGATCCGATGACCCGATCGGTGCCGCTGCCCCCGGGCATTGGTCAGGCGCTGCTGGCCGCCCTGCTGTTCGGGGCGAGCACGCCGCTGGCCAAGGCACTGACGGGCACGGCCTCGCCACTCGTGCTGGCCGGCCTGCTGTATCTCGGCAGCGGCTTGGGGCTGCTCGGCTGGCGGGCACTGCGGCGTGCCAGAGCCGAGGCGCCCATCGCCCGCACCGACTGGCCGTGGCTGGCAGGCGCCGTGATCGCGGGCGGTGTGTTCGGTCCGGCGCTCTTGCTGTGGGGGCTCGCCAGCGTGCCGGGCGCGAGCGCCGCGCTGCTGCTCAACCTCGAGGGTGTCTTCACCGCTCTGATCGCCTGGTGCGTGTTCCGCGAGAACGTCGATGCGCGCATCGCGATCGGCATGGCGCTCATCGTCGCGGCCGGCGCGCTGCTCTCCTGGCAGGGCGCCGCGAGCCTTGCGTCGCCGGTGGGCGCGCTGGCGGTGATCGGCGCCTGCCTGTGCTGGGGCATCGACAACAACCTCACGCGCAAGGTCGCGGGCGGCGATGCGCTCACCATTGCGGCGCTGAAGGGATTGGTCGCGGGTGGCACCAATCTGGCGCTGGGTGTGGCGTTTGCGGGGAATTGGCCGCCGCCGGCCCAGATTGCCGGGGCGCTGGTGCTGGGGCTCGTCGGCTACGGCGTGAGTCTGGTCCTGTTCGTGCGCGCGCTCGCCCAGCTCGGCGCGGCGCGCACCGGCGCCTACTTCTCGGCGGCGCCGTTCGCGGGTGTGCTCGTCGCCATGACGTTGCTCGGCGAGCGGCCTGGCCCGGTATTCTGGGTCGCCGCCGCGCTCATGGCGCTGGGCGTGTGGCTGCACCTCACCGAGCGACACAGCCACCCGCACACCCACGAGCCGCTGCGCCATGCCCATCGCCATGTGCATGACGCGCACCACGAGCATGCGCACGACATCGCCTGGGACGGCCGTGAGCCGCACAGCCACGAGCACGTCCACCCGCCGATCACGCACCGCCACCCGCACTATCCGGATCTGCATCACCGGCACGGACACGGCGCAGAGCGCTGAAACGTCGCGTTCACCGCTCCGGCCGGTCATCGCATCCGCCGAGCACTGTCCGATGATCCGGTTTGCGGTTGGGACAGGAAGCGCCACGGAGCGACAGCCCCGAATCGACGTCGGCTTTGCCGCCAGCTTCGGAGGGCGGACCGCACACCGCTCGCATGCCCCTTTTGAACGGCCGTGCAATAAAAAACCCCGAGGCGGTGCCCCGGGGTCAGTGCACAAACGATGCGGATTATTCGAAGCGGATGCTGACCGGCAGCTGCAGACCGATGAGGGTGCTGGCCGTGGTCGCGAGGAACTTGTTGCGGGCGTCGGCCACGGCCTGACGACCTTCGCGGGCAGCGTCACGGTTCGGCTGGGTGGCGATGTAGGTCTGGTTCAGTTCGCCGTAGGCCTGCGGCACGCCGGTTTCCAGCGCCAGCTCGCGCGGGGTCGGGATGGTGGCCAGGTCGCGGCTGCCGATGATGGGCAGCTCGATGCCGATGACAAAACCCTGGCCGCGAATTTCCGCCAACTGGCGATCGTTCATTTCGGCGGCAGAAACGGCGCTGCCCATGCAGAACAGCGTGGCGCTCGCAAGAATCGCTTTGAGGTTCATCTCTGAGGCTCCCTGGAACGGTTTCAAGATTGGTGTAATGGATCGTGACAGCTCTGCCACGATCGGGAGACAGTCTCGTGTCTCTATCTGACGACATTGTGACATCGCGGCGGCACTTCTGTGACAAAGATATGCGCGACCCTGGTCGCTGCTTGATCTGTTTGCAAATGCTTGCTGCTCGTAATGCGTCTCTGCGGTCAAACTATACTGATGTCAGTAACTTAAGTCGTTCTTCGTCGCGCGCTTCGCTTCGATTGCACTGTGGAGATTCTGGGTGTGCATGTTTGTGCGCATCGCAACCGGCGAACTTTTCCGAATCGGCCCGGTCCCATCAGCTACATAAGCAAGCTTGGAACGGCAGAGAATCGTTGGAAAGATTCGTGTTGATGCAACGAAGATGATCGTGGCCCGATCAAATTGCCAAGGGCCATATCGGTTTTGATAAGTGAAGGAGAAACTCATGCTGGGCTATGCATTGTGGTTCCTTGTGATAGCGATCGTGGCTGGCGCCTTGGGTTTCAGCGGCATTGCCGGAACGGCGAGCTGGATTGCTCAGGTTCTGTTCATTCTGTTTCTTGTGTTGTTCGTTATTTCTTTTTTCACCCGTCGAAAAGTCGTTTGAATAAATCGCTGGAGGATAACAAATGAAGAGCGTCAAGAAGGGCCGTCGTTATTACAGGGGCGCAGTGGTTGCGACCGGATTTCTCGCCGTTGCCGCAATCAGTCCGTTGCACACCGCGGTGGCCGCTGAACGCAGTGCGACACAGCGCGTCGACGACGCCGCCATCACGGCTCAGGTCAAGACGCGGCTGCTGGCCGACGAAGTGACGCGCAGCATCAACATCAATGTCGACACCGAAGCTGGTGTGGTGACCTTGCGCGGCACGGCACCGACCGCCGAGGCGAAAGCCAAGGCTGAGCAGGTGGCCAAGTCTGTCGAAGGCGTGCAGGTCGTGGCCAATTCGCTGATCGTCGGCGACTCGTCCATGAATCCGCAGACGGTCACCGCTAAGGCGAAAGAAGTCGCCGAAGAAGGTGAGCATGCGGCCGGCGATGCGTGGATCACCACCAAGGTCAAGGCGCAGCTTCTGGCCGATTCCGACATCAAGGGACTGGACATCAACGTGTCGACCAAGGACGGCGTGGTCACGCTGGCTGGTATGGTCCCCTCCAAAATGGTCCGCGATAAGGCGATCTCCATTGCGAAAGGCGTGAAGGGCGTCAAGAGCGTCAATTCCGACGCGCTAAAGGCCAAGTGACACGCGTCAATCAAACGGCAAAATTAGCGTCCGGAGAGAGGAAGCACTCATGAATGAAGATCGGATTCAAGGCAAGTGGAAGCAGATCAAGGGCCAGCTCAAGGCCAAGTGGGGCGAACTCACCGATGACGACCTGAGCTACGCCGAAGGCAACCGGGATTACCTGCTGGGCAAAATCCAGGAACGCTACGGCCTTGCCAAGGATCGTGCCGAGGAACAGTTGAAGGCCTTCGAAAAAGACCTTCACTGATCAGCGCCGCGTTCTTCACGGAACGCGCGTACAGCCCCCGCCCCCGGCGGGGGTTTTCATTTGTCTCGCCGCGCTCGATGGTCGGGCAACCACCAGCCGTCGATGCGCTCGCCGGCCTGGTGCCGGCCCCAGCTCCCTTCCACAAACGCGCTGAATTCGGCGCGAAAGCGCTCCGGCGCGAAGCGCAGCGCGTTGTCGCGGCAGGCGGCGGGCGCGAGGTCATCGCGCACCCGCTCGAAGCGCTCGATCGCGGCCACGATGGCAGCGACCGACTGTTCGGCGAAGAACAGCCCCGTCGGCGCGGCTCGCGTTCCCTCGATCACCCCGGACGCATCCAGGCCGACGATGGTTTCGCGCGCGCCGCCCCGGCCGAAGGCGATGACGGGCGTGCCGCAAGCCTGCGCCTCCACCGGCGCAATGCCGAAGTCTTCCTCGGCGGCGAAGACGAAGGCCCGGGCGCGCTGCAGGTGATCGCGCAACACCTCGAAGGGCTGATGGCCGAGCAATTCCACATTGGGCGCGGCGACCGCTTTGCACCGCGCCAGATCCGGCCCGTCGCCGATCACGACCAGGCGCCGGTTCGGCATCGCCGCGAAGGCCTCCACGATGAGCGGAATCTGCTTGTAGGGCACCATGCGCGCGACGGTGAGGTAGAAATCCTCCTTTTGCTCGCGCAGCGTGAAGGCGGCGACGTCCACCGGCGGATAGATCACCCTGGACGCGCGGCCGTAGACCTTGCGGATGCGCCGGGCGATGAATTCGGAGATGGCGATGTAGGCGTCCACGCCGTTTACGGTGCGGCTTTCCCACAGGCGCATGTAATGCAGGATCCCCCGCGCAAGGACGCTCTTGATGCCGCGCTCGAGGCCCGCTTCGCGCAGGTATTGATGCTGCAGGTCCCAGGCGTAGCGGATGGGCGAATAGCACATGCACAGGTGCAGTTGGTCGGGCCCGGTCAGCACGCCGCTTGCCACGGCATAGCTGCTCGAGAGCACGAGTTCGTAGGGCGAGAGGTCGAGCTGCTCGATCGCCAGCGGCATCAGCGGCAGATAGGCGCGGTGGTGCGTGCGCGCGCCGGGCAGCCGCTGGATGAAGGAGGTGGTGACCGGCTTGTGGCGGATGCAGCCGCGCTCCCCGGGCGGCAGAAAGTCGATCAGGCTGAACAGCTCGGCCTGCGGATAACAGTCCAGCATCTGCTCCAGCACACGCTCGGCGCCGCCATAGACGTACAGCCAGTCGTGCACCAGCGCGGTTTTGGCGGGCAGGTTCGTCATCATCCGGCGTAGGGGTTTATCCGTTGAGGCGCGCGACAGCGCTTGGCATGGCTCGAGGCTGTGCGTCCTGCGCCAGCGTGAGCATCTTCGCCGCCGCATCGCGCCAGAGGAAGCGCTGGATCTGGCGCGTCCCCGCCGCGATCAGACGTTCCCGCAGGGCGTCGTCCTCCAGGATCTGCTGCAGCCGGCGCGCGATCTCGTCGACATCCTCGGCATCGCAATACAGCGCCGCATCGCCCGCGACCTCGGGCAGCGAGGCCGCGTAGGAACACAGCACCGGGCAGCCGAACGTCATCGCCTCCAGCGGCGGCAAACCAAAGCCTTCGTACAGCGAAGGGAACACGAAGGCGCGCGCATGGCGGTACAGCGCCGCAAGCTCGGCATCGGCGAGATAGCCGGTGCGGACCAGACCGGCCGTCGCAGGCGAGGCGGTTTGCGCGAACACGCGCGCATGGCTGGCCCCCGCCAGAACCAGCCGTACGCCGCGCGGGGCGAGACGGCCGTAGGCGGCCACGAGCCGGGCGGTGTTCTTGTTCGGATTGTCGCTGGCCACGGTAAGGATGAACGGTGCGTCTCGCAGACCCAGCCGATCCAGAATGGTCTCATCGGGTATCACGCCACGCCAATGATCGGCGCCGCAGGCAATGACGCGCAGGCGCGAGGCGGGAATGCCGGCCAGCAGCCGCAACTCCATGGCGGAAAAAGCCGAATCGGTCGCCACGCGTAAACCGGGGCTGCGCGCCGCCAGCGCAAACAAGGCGCGGTAATACGCCCGGAAGGCGCGCGTGTAGCCCGCGGGACACGAAAAAACGGACGCGTCGTGCAGCACGACCACTTGGTGACGCGCAAGGACGGGAAAGGTGTTGCACCAGTTGAGCAGCACGCCGCGTGCATGGCGCGGCAGCTCCAGTTGCTCCCACAGATGCCCGCGTAGCCGGCCGACGCGGCGAACGGGGATCGAGCGCAGCGCGGGAAGCGAGGTCGGCGCATCGGGTGGCACCAGCACCTGCACCGTCATGTCGTCGGCCGGCGCGCGCGTCGTCAGCAAGTCATCGAGGGCCAGCAGCATCTCGCGCGCGTAGCGTTGTACGCCGCTCGTGCGCTGGGTGAGAAACCGCCCGTTGATGGTCAGCATCCGCGGCCTTTTGACGGGTACCGGCGGCGCTCCGGGGCGAGGGGCTTCATCGGTCAGGCCGCATCCGCGGCGCGCTTGAGGCCGTAGCTGTGCAACGGGTCGGCCAGCATCCAGGACAACGTTTCCTCCAGCGCGTAGTCGGGCAGCGCCCCCACCGTCGCGTAAAGCTTGGCCGGATCGCCGATCAGGCACTTGGCATCAATGGCGCGGACGAGGCTGTGATCGACGTCGACCGCGATCGGGTTGCCGGAGAGCGCCCGCAACAGATCGACCACGTCACTCACCCGATGCCCCCGCCCCGAGCAGATGTTGACGGTCTCCCCCGCCGGGCAGCGCTCCAGAAGGGCGAGATAGGCCTGCGCCACGCGGCGCACGTCGTTGAATTCGCGCACGACGTCGGTGTTGCCGAGCCGGATGCGCGCCTCCCGACGCTGGAAATGCCCGACGATCTTGGGCACCAGGAAGTTCTCGTTCTGGCCGACGCCGGTGTAGTTGAAGGGCCGGGTGAGCACGATCGGCAGATCCTCCTGCCGCGTGCGGGCCATGTGTTCCATGGCCAGCTTGCTGATCGCGTAGTGATTGATCGGGGCGGGCGTCGCGGTTTCGGTCATCGGCGAACCCTTCGTGCCGCCGTACACCGTCGCGCTGCTGGACAGGACGACCTTCTGCACCGGCGCCCGCTCGGCGATCAGCGCATCGAGCAGGTTCAGCGTGCCGAACAGGTTCACCTGATAGAGCGCTGACGCGTCCTGATGGTTGGCAAACGAGATGGCGGCCAGATGCACGACGTGAGTCGGCTGCACCTTAGCCACCACCTCGCGCAACCGCGCGGCATCGGTCAGGCTGCCCGCGATCTCGTCGTTGCCGACCGGGTCGTCGCGGACCAGTCCGACGACGCGGTAACCGGCCGCCTGCAGTATTTGACGCAAGTAAGATCCCGTGAATCCACGCGAACCGGTCAGCAGGACCACACGTTGTGGGCGTATGGTGGCCAGCTCCCCGTCTTTTGACGTAGCGGGTTTGCCTGGCGAAAGCATGTTGCGAATCCTCTTGAAGTCTCCTGAATCTCCACGCTGGTGGTGGCGAGCCGGCGCGTCCGACGCTACGGTCCTGTGGAATGAATCGGCGCGCGGATTCGGACCTTGAGGAAGTGAAGAAGGCGGAGAAGGGGCGTAGTCAATGGCGCGCAAGGAGCTTGGCCAACACCTGTGCGCTGTCCGTCCATGCCCAGCGCGGGTCTAGGACGGGGGGGCGATGTGTCGTATCCAAGGCCTGCAGGATCCCGCGCCGGATGCCCTCGACCGTCGGTGCCACATAGACGGGCGACTCGCCGCCCGCCTCGCGGATTTCCGGACTATCCGTGCAGACCACCCGCGTCCCGCAGGCCAGAGCTTCGGCAACCGGCATGCCGAAGCCCTCGTACAGCGACGGAAAGACGAACAGATCGGCGCCGCCATACAGGGCAGGCAGATGTTCGTCGCTCACATAACCCAACGACAGGACATCCCGCCCGGCGCTTTCCTGAAGCAACCGGGTCAGCGCGCCGTCCCGCCACCCTTTTCCGCCAACCAGCACGAGTTTGTGGCCGGGAATCGCGCCCGCCTGCTTTAGGTCGAGGAAGGCCCTCACCAGCCGGTCCAGATTCTTGCGGGGCTCGAGCGTGCCCAGTGCCAATAGATAAGGCGGACCGATGCCAAGCGCCGCGAGCGTGCGATCGATGTCCTGCTGCGGCACGACCGCAAACGAACCTCCCACGGCCGGCGGCATCACCGCATCGACCTTGCGGCCGAGATGCCGCTCGAGCCGATCCGCCGTCCCTTGGGAGATAGCGCAGACGAGATTCGCCTTGCGAACGTCGCGCCGAAAGAATAGGCGATGGGCCCACAGCGTCGGGCGGGCCATGGAATCCGGCGCGACGAGATAGTTGAGGTCGTAGACGGTCGATACCGTCCGGACGGCCGAGCGAAACCACGGCAAAAGGGTCCCGCTGGCCCAGAACACATCGACTCCGTCTTCTTCGCAGAGCCGCCCGGCTCTGAATTTCAGCCAGGCGGCATTCTTGAGATGCTTCTTGCCGCGCCATGAATCGACCCGGTACGTCCAGCGATCCGAAATCGTGGGAACCACGACGGGCTGCTTGCTGTAGACGAAGAACCGGGCATCGGGCAGCAGGGCATCGAGACCCTTGCATATTTCATAGGTATAACGGCCGATGCCGGTCAGCTTCAGGCTCAGTGGGGTTCCGTCAATGCCAATCCGCACGCGGCCGTTTCTCCATTCTGGCAGGTGTTCCAAGAGATTGATCAAGCGAAGGTATGCAATGTCACTATGGTTACGCCGAGAAAAACGCGTTTGTTCCGTATGCGAGAGCGACTTTGTGAACGTCGTCCAGCCCGAAATCTTTTCCATCGAGCTGCTTTATCCTCGTTTTAACGCCGAGAATCCCGTTCCTCAAACTTCTGTATTTCAGGAACGCTTCTGAAGCGAGAGGATGCAGCCGCCATGAGGGAGCCCATAATAGCGAATTCAACTTTGCGATCTCGCAACACTGATCCGCGATACGCTCTCGTGTTTGTGGTTCTGCAAGAAGCACTGCCAGCGTAAGTTGCTTTCCAAGATTATGACTCCGCTGCCGATGGAGGTGAGACGCTTGAAGATAGCTGTCGTAGCATAGTAATTGGATTGATTCGGGAACTAACGATCCAAAAACTGAGTGAATGGATAAGTCGTTTTCTTTCATAAACGCCTGAAACGGACCAGGGGGCGCGCCTTTTTTCATCGCAGAGCTTCCATTGCTGTGCCGCGACCGTCCTGCAACTGCGATCGGATCTTTTATTCTCAGGAATTTGGAAGTCACGCAGCTCAATGCAACCGCAGAATAGACATCTGGCGACTGAGCCTTGAAAAAAACTCTGTCGTGATCGCGCGCGGCGTTGATCTTGTCAATCTTCGCAAAACTTCCGTTGTAGATAAGCGGGCCGTCGACATAACTCAGGTATCCCGACAGCAGGTCGCTGATGTATTTTGCCGATGAGTAGTATTTCGTCGTTCTTCTGCTTGGTACGCAAATTTTCCAGGCTTCGTCAGTTCCATTGTCGGGCCAGTTGTAATCGACGTAAGGAGCGTTGATAGCGTCCGGACAGTATTCATCAATGATCTCGCTTAACCGTGCTATGGAGCCGGGAAGCAGCCCGTCATCGTCGCCAAGGAAACCGACGTACCCTTCGGAGACAAACGACAGCGCATATTCCCAGTTGCTGGACATGCTCAACCGGCGTCCCGTGTTGATGTATCGAATGCGCTCGTCGCGGAACGACTCGACCACTTCCCGGGTGTTGTCGTTGCTGTGGTTGTCGCTGACGATGATTTCCAGATTCTCGTAATCCTGGGCGACGACTGTGCGAAGGCAGTGTACGAGAACGTCGGCCCTCTCGCGCGTCGGAATGATCACGGTGAATTTGATGTCGTTCGACATGGATTCTTGTGCCTTTCCGTTGAATCTTACGTTGGAATCGAGGGGATGGCGATCAAATCGTAAGTGCTCTCGGTCTAAGGTACTGTGCAAGCACTGCCCTGCTGACGTGCGTAGCCAGCAGACACGCGACTTGTGCGACCACGGCCGCGATGATGAGTACCGAAGCGTTTCGCAGCGGCTGGTCTAATGTGGGTGCGGGACCCGCAAAGCGAATGAGTGAAGCAGGAACAAGGGCGGCTGATGCTGGCGCGAGGATGTCCTGCCCATACCAGCGCCAGAATTCACCGGGAAGCAGACTACGATGGAGAATCGGGGTTGCAATCACCACATAGCAAATGTTGAGAACCGCCCAGATGATCGCGGCCGCAACGGCGCCATAGGCGGAAATTCCGATGTAAAGGCCTGGAACAAGAATGCACACGGCCAGGAGGTTCACAACAATTGCAAAACGGGTCCGACCATGCGCGAGTTGGAGCGCGTAAGGGGTGTGCATCAGCCCGTTGCACAGCGTGCCGACGGCGAGAATGCTGACCAACGGCGCCGTGGCGGCGGCCGTCGCGGCATTTCGGGTCCAGAGCAACAGAACATCCTCGGCGAAGAGGGACAGCACGATCGCCGACGGCGCGATCATCACGGTGAGAATCTGTGCAAACCGGTGATACGTCTCCCGCAAGGCAACGACGTCCCCGGCGCCCACCAGCGCGGTGAGACGCGGATAGGTCGCGTTGTGGATCGGCGCGATCATCAGATACAGCGCCCCGCAAAGCGTGGTCGCCAGCGTGTAGTAACCGAACTCGGAAAGCGGCAGCAAACGGGAAAGAATGACCTTGTCCACATGGCTCAGCAGCAGCGAAAGGATGGTGATCAAGGCCATGCCGCCGGCAAAGTGGCGCACCTGATGCAGCGCCCGCCAATCGAACCGTGCCGGGCGGCGTGAGGGGGGAAGCAGCCGATGCATGTGCAACGCCAGGACGGCAGTTTCGAGTATGACCACGATGCCCTGAAAGATGAAGAAAAGCTGGATGCGGGGAGCGATCAGGGCCAGAACCAGCACGGCGCCCAGCCCACGCACGGTGGCGAACAGGGCGGTGCAGCCATTCAGCCAGACTTGATCCTGCAGGCCGTTGATTGCCCCCCGATACAGCCCGTTCAGCCAACGCAGCGCGATCACTACGCCAGCAATCGCCAGCGCCTGCGCGATGCTTGCGTCGGGCAGATGTTCGGCGCGCAGCCAGTGAGCGGACAGCCACGGCGCCGCAGCCGCGATGCCCATCGCGATGGCTGCCGCAACGGCCGTATAGATCAGTTCGACGGAGCGCAGCAGATCGCGGATGCTTTGCGGGGTGTGCGCGCCGGCCGTGAGACGTGCCATCTCGCGGGTCAGCATGGGCGTCAAGCCCATGTCCAGCACGCTCATCCAGGCTTGCAGCAGAGCAAACACGCCGATCAGGCCGTAGGCCTCCATGCCGAGATAGTGGATATACAGCGGAACGAAGGCCAGGCCCATGATGGCCGACCAGGCGTTGCCCAGATAGTTGGCGATGATGTTCCGGCGGACGCTGGGGGGTGGGGATGCCGATGGCGCCGCGGCCTCAGATGCGTTTGAGATAGCCATCCGGCGCCACGGTGATCAGCAACTTGTGGGGGATGCTCTGATCGATCTCGAATTCGGGATGGGTTTTCAGGTATTCCCAGACCGCGGTCTTGGGGTTATTGCCCGGCCCCCATGGGCGGTCGGGGAACATGCTGCCCGGCATGTCCTCGATGATGGTGTCGAACACCACACAATAGCTGCCCGTACTCACCAGCGGCGCGTAGGCTTGCAGCTCCGCCAGCACGTGGTCATGGGTGTGGTTGCTGTCGAGGTACACCAGCACGCGAGAATAGTCGGCGGCGATTGCATACACCTGTGCGACAACGTCCGGCGCGATGCTGGAGCCCTGGATCATCTGGATGCGCGTCGCCATCGGATGTGCCTCGATCGCCACGCGGTTGTGGGCGCGGATGTCGATGTCGATGCCCAGCACCTTGCGCCGCGATTCCCGCGGGTTGAAGCTGATGCCGGCCTCAATGGCCTCGCAGATGTCGAGCTGAGCGAGCATCGAGGCACTGAAGATCAGGGAGCCGCCATGGGCGATACCTGTCTCGATAATTAGGTCGGGCTTGACCTGCCAGATTAGCTCCTGCATGGCCACGATGTCTTGTGGATACTGGATGATGGGGCGGCCAAGCCACTCAAAGTGATAGGAATATTTACGGAGGTTCGCGTTGTTTACCCACCTTCGCGTCAATTCAGCTAGATCAACGTCATTTCCTTGCGCTCTGATCTCGTTCTCGCATTCCGTTTTGAAGTCTGACAAGCGCGTCACGTTTTCTTCCTCCGAATCTCGATACGAACCTCAAATTCCTCGCCGGTATCCTCCCGAAAACTGCACGCGGGATACCCTGGGAAAGTCCTCGCGCGCAAAAGATTGAAAAGATCCCGTGCGCAATACGATGCTTCGATATCAATACGGCTGGCTTCATCCAGTTCATTCGCTCGGTGGAAGCTCCCTTTCGAGAGATCTTGCGGAACGCGAACAATGCGGCCTTCACGGATTTCGGGATAGGTCGACTTGAACAGTTCGAGCATGGACGAGGCTGCTTTCTCGTAGAGCGTGGCCCCAGTGTCTTCCCAGTCATAGGCGATCTGTCTTTGTGCAATCACGTCGCCAGAATCAACGCCATCGTCAACGATATGGAGACTGACGCCAAATGGCGCCTGCTCGACAAGTGCCCAAAAATTGTAGTGCTTTCCTCTGTTGAACGGCAGTAAGCTGGGATGTGTGTTAATGAATCCGCGACGCGCGAGACCCAATGTCGACTGACGAACGATGTATGGCCACCAAAGCAATAGTCCCCAATCAAACTGCTTTTCACGCCCCTGTTGGATGGCGGATGCGAGGTCATGCTCAGTGGAAAAAAGCGCACTTGGTATCCGCGCATTCTGTGCTGCCTGCGTAACCCCGTTTTCCGCTGTAGTAAATACAAATCCGACATCATCTCGGTAGTTGTCAAGCAGCCATTCGCAAATCTGAAGCCCGACGCTGCCATCGGCGAACAAGATATTTTTCACGTTCAGATCGCCTCGGAGAGAAGAGCGTCCAGCGCTGGACTATCGTCTGACTCGTTGAATTTGGCTGACAACGCTACAAACGCTGGAAAGATCCATTTCGTTTATGTCGTGATAACTCGGCACGTTGATTGCCCTTTCCGGAATGTCATGTGCCAGAATGCTACGCAATTCTGGCTGGAACATAGGTAAACTGGAAAGTGGATGGAAAAATACCCGTGCGTCGATATTTTCCTCGGCAAACGCTGCTTGCAGCATCGCGCGCGTGACACCCGTTGACGGATCGAACACAACCGTCGGCATCCAGGCGCCATTGATGGTGCCCGGCGGCTCTGGGTTCATCACCACGCCAGGGAGCTTTTCCAGCACGGACTTGTAGTAGGCGAGAATCTCCCGCTTGCGGTTGACCAGTTCGTCGATGCGTTCCAGTTGGGCGCAGCCGATGGCGGCCTGGATGTTGGACATCTTGTATTTGAAACCCACGACTTCCGGCCAGAACTGCTTGGTTTGCCCGCGCGCGCGGCCGTGGTTGCTGAGCGTCAGTACCCGCTCGTAGAGATCGGCGTCGTTGGTGACGAACATGCCGCCTTCGCCGGTGGTGAGCGTCTTGGTGCCGTGGAACGAAAAGGCGCCGAACCGGCCCATCGAGCCGGCGCGCCGGCCGTGATACACGGAGCCGATGGCCTCCGCTGCATCCTCGATGACCGGGATGCCGTGCCGCTCGCCGATCGCCAGCAGTTCATCCATCGCGCAGAGGTTGCCGTAGAGGTGAACCGCCAGAATCGCCTTGGTGCGCGGGGTGATGGCCTGTTCGACCAGCGCCGGGTCCAGACACCAGGAGTCGGGCAGGATGTCCACGAACACCGGCGTTGCGCCCAGGTGCACGATGGGCGCGGCGCTGGCGATCCAGTTGGTGTCGGCCATGATGACGTCGTCGCCCGGCCCGACGCCGAGTGCGGCCATGCCCATGTGCAGCGCGCCGGTGCAACTGGAGGTGGCGATGGCGTACTCGACGCCGAGGTGGGTCTTGAAGGCTTCTTCAAAACGCACGATGTAGTCGTAGCAGTGTTCGCCCCAGCCGTTGGCCGCCGCATCCGTTGCGTACCGGACTTCCAGTTCCGTGATCGACGGCTTGGTGTAGGGGATGCGCGGTTTCATGCGATGCGTAGCTCCGGAACCGCGGTGACAAAGCGTGTGCCGTGCGCCGTCAGGTATGCGTTCTGCTGCTCGATCTCCGGCGCGATATTCCACGGCAGGATCAGCACGTAGTTCGGCGCCTGCTCCCGCAACGCATCGGGCGGCAGGATGGGGATATGGCTGCCGGGCAGGAACTTGCCCTGCTTGGACGGCGCGGCGTCGCAGACGAAGGGCAGCAGGTCGGGCTTCACGCCGGCGTAGTTGAGCAGGGTATTGCCCTTGGCGGCGGCGCCGTAGGCGGCGACCTTCTTGCCCGCTCGCTTCTGCTGGATGAGGAATTCGAGCAGGTCGTCCTTGATGCGGTCGGCGCGGGCCTGAAAGCCGGCGTAGGGGTGCAGGCGTTGCAAGCCGCGGTGGGATTCCTCCGCCAGCAGCGCGCCGACGGCGGCGGTGGCAGCACGCGCGTCGTCGGCGTGGCAGGCGAACAGGCGCAGGCTGCCGCCGTGGGTGGGCAGTTCCTCCACGTCGAACACCCGCAGGCCGACGGTCGCCAGGATGCGGCTTGCGGAGTGCAGCGACAGGTAGGAGTAATGCTCGTGATAGACGGTGTCGAACTGGGTGTGCTCGATCAGCCGCATCAGGTGCGGGAATTCCAGCGTGACGGTGCCGCCCGGCTTGAGCGCTGCCTTGAGGCCGCGGGTGAAGTCGTTGATGTCCGGCACGTGGGCGTAGACGTTGTTGCCGATGATGAGGTCTGCCTGCTTGCCTTGGGCGGCGAGCTGACGCGCCAGCGCCTCGCCGAAGAACTCCCGGAGTATCGGGATGCCGAGCTGTTCCGCGGCCGCGGCGGTGCTGGCGGTGGGCTCGATGCCCAGGCACGGGATGCCGGCGGCCACCACGTGCCGCAGCAGGTAGCCGTCGTTGGCGGCGACTTCGATGACGAAGCTGTCCGCGCCGAGCGCGAGCCGCTTGCGCATGGCGTCGACGTAGCGCCGGGCGTGCTCCAGCCAGGTGCTGGAGGTGGATGAGAAATAGGCGTAGTCGGGCCGGAACAGCGCATCGGCGCGGGCGTAGTCCTCGGTCTGCACCAGCCAGCAGTGCGCGCAGACATGGAGCTTCAGCGGGTACCAGGTCTCCGGCGCGTGCAGGTCGTCCGCGGTCAGATAGGCATTGGACGGCGGAGCGAAGCCGAGGTCCAGAAACACATGCTTGAGCGGCTGGGCGCAGTGGCGGCAGTTCACGGCGCCCGTCCGAACCGGTCGTCGATCGGCGGGTGGCTGCGGTCGCGCGGCGAGAGGTCCGTGACGGGCAGCGGCCAGCGGATGCCGAGTGCCGGGTCGTCGTGGCGGACGCCGCCTTCGGCCTCGGGCGCGTAAAACGCGGTGTGCAGGTAGAGCAGCTCGCTGTCCGGCGCCAGCACCTGAAAGCCGTGCGCGCAGCCTTCCGGGATCACCAGCATGCGGTGATTCTCTGGCGTCAGTTCCTCCGCATGCCAGCGCAGAAAGGTTGGCGAATCGGCGCGCAGGTCCACGGCCACGTCGCAAACCCGGCCGCTGAGACACCGCACCAGTTTCATCTCCGCGTGCGGCGCGCGCTGGAAGTGCAGGCCGCGGACGGCGCCCACGGTGGCGGTCCGCGAGTGGTTGATCTGTACGATGCGCCGCCCATCCAGCACGCCCGCCAACTCGCGCGCGCAGAACAGGCGCTCAAAGTTGCCGCGCGGATCGGTGTGGGGGCTGCCGGTGACAACCATCACGCCGGGAAGATCGGTGCGGGCGACCTTCATGCGCAGACCCGGCGCGGAAGGGTTGCACTCATGGCGGCGATGTAAGCGCCCAGTTGCTGGCGGCTGACGACGCTGTCCCGCTCGAGCCAGGCGCGATACCAATCGGTCGTGGCCGCGATGGCCTGATCGAAGGTCCAAACCGGCTGCCAGTTCAGCCTGCTGCGCGCCTGGGCGCTGTCGAGGTAGAGCAGCCGCGCTTCATGTGGCTGCGGCTCGCTGGTGATCCGCCAGCGCAGCGCCGGCCAGTCGCGCCGCACCCGATCGAGGACTTCGGCGACGCTGCGATTGGCTTCCGGCTCGGGACCAAAATTCCAGGCCTGCGCAAAGGCGCGGTCGCCTTCCAACAGCTTCTGGCCCAGCAACAGATAGCCGTGCAGCGATTCCAGAACGTGTTGCCAGGGGCGCGTGGCGTCGGGCGAGCGGATGGCGAGCGGCGCGTTGCCTTGGATGCTGCGCACCAGATCGGGAATCAGGCGATCTTCCGACCAGTCCCCGCCGCCGATCACGTTGCCGGCGCGGGCGCTGGCCAGCAGCGGGGCGTCCGGCGCGCTGAAAAAGGCGCTGCGATAACTGGCGACGACGAGTTCGGTGCCCGCCTTGGAGGCGCTGTAGGGGTCGTGACCACCCAGCCGGTCGTTTTCGCGATAACCCCACGGCCATTCGTGGTTTTCGTAGCACTTGTCAGAGGTGACGACGACGACGGCGCGAACGCTGGCTGTCTTGCGGCAGGCTTCGAGCAGGTGGGCCGTGCCCATGACGTTGGTGGACCAGGTTTCGATGGGGTCGCAGTAGCTGCGACGAACCAGCGGTTGAGCCGCCAGGTGGAAAACGATTTCGGGCTGGAACTCGGTGAGCGCCCGGGCGAGCGCGGCGCCGTCGCGGACATCGAGGCGCCGATCGTCGACCGGCAGATCCAGCAGCGTCCAATGGTTGGGAATTGATGCCGGCGCGAGCGCGATCCCGGCAAGCGCGCTGCCGAGTTCATGCAGCCACAGCGCGAGCCAGCTCCCCTTGAAGCCGGTGTGGCCGGTGATCAGCACGCGCCGGCCGCGATAGACGTCCGCGAGCGTGGTCATGACCAGCATTTCCACGGGGCCCGACCGGAGGCCCAGAGTTCTTCGAGGTTGTTCTTGTCGCGCAGTGTGTCCATGGGTTGCCAGAATCCGCGATGCTCGAAGGACTTGAGCTGGCCGCAGCGGGCGATCGTCTCCAGAGGCCCGCCTTCCCAGGAACATTGGTCGCCGTCGATGTAGTCGAGCACGCCGGGATTCAGCACGAAAAACCCGCCGTTGATCCAGGCGCCGTCGCCGGGAGGTTTTTCCTGGAATCCGACGACGGTGGTGCCATCGCGCACGAGGGCGCCGTAACGCCCCGGGGGCTGCACGGCCGTGACGGTGGCGAGCTTGCCGTGCGCGCGGTGAAACGCGATCTGGGCGGTGATGTCGATGTCGGCGATGCCGTCGCCGTAGGTGAAGCAGAACGAGGACTCGTGCCGGATATGTTCGGCAACGCGCTTGAGCCGTCCGCCCGTCAGCGTGTCCTCACCGGTGTCCACCAGCGTGACCTGCCAGGGCTCGGCGTGGCGATGGTGGACCACCATCTGATTGGTGCTCATGTTGAAGGTGACGTCCGACATGTGCAGGAAATAGTTGGCGAAATATTCCTTGATGACGTAGCCCTTGTAGCCGCAGCAGATGATGAAATCGTTGACGTCGTGCGCGGAATAGATTTTCAGGATGTGCCACAGGATGGGCCGTCCGCCGATCTCGATCATGGGCTTGGGCTTGAGGTGGGTTTCCTCGGAAATCCGGGTGCCGAGTCCGCCGGCGAGGATTACGGCCTTCATGTCGCGGGCTCTTGGGTGGGGAATCGTCGTGCGTCTGGAACAAGCGAGTCGATGCATGCCGAACCGCGCCGGCCGAGACGGACTGCCTGGAACGTTCCGGCCGGATTGACAGTCAAGCATTGCTTGGCAGCGCGCACGCTACCGCCAAGCCCCGTGGTGCGCTTGGGGGCGGGTCGCTGGCGGGCGACGGCGGCATGGCGCCGGGCCTCGAGGGTGTGGGTCGGTGGGTATGTCATCTCAAACGCCTTATCGGCCGGCGCGAGAGCTTCCGCAGGGGGAAAGAGAATGGCGGTCTTGACTGGAAAGCGGCGAGGCGCGGACGGGTGCGACTTGATGCGGATTCGGGGGGCTATACCCCGGCCGGTGCGTAGTGGCGCTCGACCCACTGCCGGTAGCTGCCGTCCATGACGCCGCGCCACCAGTCCTCGTGGGCGAGATACCAGTCGAGCGTCTTGGCGATGCCGGTCTCGAAGCGCTCGGCGGGGGCAAAGCCCAGGTCGCGGCCGATTTTGGCGGCGTCGATGGCGTAGCGCCGGTCGTGTCCGGGGCGGTCGGCGACGAAGCGGATCAGCGTTTCGCTCAAGGCACCCTGCGCGGCGGGCGAGTGCGGGAAGCGCGTGGCAAGCGCGGGATCGGCGGCGAAAGCCTCATCCACCAGTCGGCACAGGTGGCGCACGATGTCGAGGTTGGCCCACTCATTGCGCCCGCCGATGTTGTAGGTCTCGCCAGTCCGGCCGTGGGTGAGGACGCGCGCGATGCCCCGGCAGTGGTCCTCGACGTACAGCCAGTCGCGGATGTTGCGCCCGTCGCCGTAGATCGGGACGGGCTTGCCGTCCAGCAGGTTGACGATGGCGAGCGGGATGAGCTTCTCGGGGAAGTGGTAGGGCCCGTAATTGTTCGAGCAGTTGCTGGTGGTGACGGCGAGGCCGTAGGTGTGGTGGTAGGCGCGCACCAGATGGTCCGAGGCCGCCTTGCTCGCGGCGTAGGGCGAGTTGGGGGCGTAAGGCGTGGTTTCGGTGAAGGCGGGGGCAGTGGCCCCGAGCGAGCCGTAGACCTCGTCGGTGGAGACGTGATGGAAGCGGTGCGCGGGCACGCGCCGCTCGATCAGCCAGACCTGGCGCGCGGCTTTCAGCAGGCTGTGCGTGCCGTTGACGTTGGTGTCGATGAAGGCGTCGGGGCCGTGGATGGAGCGGTCGACGTGCGATTCGGCGGCGAAATGCACCAGGGTGTCGATGGCTTCCGCGCGCAGCAGGTCGCTGACGAGCGCCGTGTCGCAGATGTCGCCGTGGACGAAGCGCAGCGCCGGATGCGTGCGCACGGGGTCGAGGTTGGCCCGGTTACCGGCGTAGGTGAGCGCGTCGAGCACGACCACGCGCCCGCCGGCGTGCTCGGCCAGCCAGTGGTGCACGAAATTGGCGCCGATGAAGCCGGCGCCGCCGGTGACGAGCAGGCGCTGCGGGTGGTGGGTCATGGGCGGCTTGTGTCTTGGATGGCGGGTGCGAGTGGTTTGGCGCTGCGCGAGGAGTCAGGCGCTGTGGAGGTTTCAACTGGTCCCGCGCGACGTATGGCCATGTGCATCTCAGAGCGCATAGCGCGCGATGTCCAGAGCCGCATGAAAAACACCCAGGATCGTGACGTCTCTTTCCGAGTCGACCTCGTAGGCGATGCGATAGTGGCCGTAGAGCAGGATGCGGACATGCCGGTTGGACTGTTCGTAGCGATAACCGCTTTCAGGGTGATCCCTGAGTTGATCGACGCGTTCGTAGATGCCTTCGGCCACGCGCATGGCGGCAGCGGGATTCTCTTCGGCGATGTAGTCATGGATGCTCCGCAACCAGGCCAGTGCTTCTTCCGTCCAGACTATTTCTGCCACGAGCGAATCCGATCCTTCACGTCCCGATGCGACACGACGCGATCTGCATCGGCGTCGGCCAAACCCCGTTCGATCATCGCGTGAAACGCCAGCTCGCGGATGATCTCTTCGGCGGTGCTGTCTTCTGGCTGCTTGTCGATCAGTCGCTTGAATTCATCTTTGGCTGTACTCATCGGACTCTCCACGGTAGGTCCCCAAGCATGTGGAACGATCTTGGCACATAACGGCAGATGGTGGCCTGCCGTGCTGAGAACGCAGGGGAATACTTGCTTTTTCGCTCCCGGACCGCCCCTGTCGGCTTCAACGCGTGAGGCGTGCGTCAATGTTCTTTGACGCAATGAGTGCCCGCAGATTGGAAACCGGTTCTCCGACAGGCGGCGCCGAGAATGACGGACAAATCAGAATCATTGCGCGCGACACGGAATTTCTCCTGGCGCGCAGTTCATGCCCGGATCGGGGCATGTGCTCACGATGTCGCCTCAGCGGCCTTCCAGAGGGCGAGCGTGTGGTCGAGGCCGGCGCGCCAGTCGGGCGGAGCGAGGCCGAAGGTCGCCGCCATGCGCGCGCCGTCCAGCGCCGACCACGCCGGGCGTCGCGCGGGTGTGGGGAACTCGGCGGTGGCGATGGGCACGACGGGCACGTGGGCGGCAAGCAGGCCCTGCGCCACGGCGGCGTGGACGATGGCCTCGGCAAAGCCGTGCCAGCTCGCGGCCGGCGCCCCGGCGTAGTGATAGACGCCGAAGGGGAGCGCTTCGCCGGCCGCGATGCGCCGGGCGAGCGTGATCAGCGCCTCGGCGAGGTGCCCGGCCCAGGTGGGGCTGCCGGTCTGGTCGGCCACGATGCGCAGGCTGCCGCACTCACGCGCCAGGCGCAGCACGGTGCGCACGAAATTGGGGCCGTGGGCGCCGAACAGCCAGGCGGTGCGCACGATGAGGTGCCGCGGCAGGGCGCGCTGGATGGCCTGCTCGCCGGCGAGCTTGCTGGCGCCATAGACGTTGATGGGGCTGGTGGCATCGTCCTCGCGCCACGGGCGCCGGCTCGCGCCTTCGAAGACATAATCGGTCGACACGTGCAGCAGCGCGGCGCCGACCTTGGCGCAGGCGCGGGCGAGCGTCGCCGGCGCATCGCGATTGGCGGCGAAGGCGCGCTCGGGCTCGGTTTCGGCGCGGTCCACGGCCGTGTAGGCGGCAGCATTGATCACGACCCGGGGCCGCAGGCGCGCGAGCGTCGCCTGCACGGCCGGCGCATCGGTCAGGTCCAGCGCGGCGCGGGGCAGGCAGACGGCCTCATCGGGCGCGAGGCGCAGCGCCAGCTCGCGGCCGAGCTGGCCGCCCGCGCCGGTGACGAGCATGCTCACGCCGCCCCCGGATAGACCGGCAGTTGCGCGGTCGGGATCTCGGCGAGTGGCGGCAGGCGCGCGTCTTTGTCCGAGACGCGTATGGGCGCGTCCAGCACCGGCCAGGCGATGCCGAGCGCCGGATCGTCCCAGCGCACCCCGCCTTCGCTCGCCGGGTCGTAGTAGTCGGTGCAGCGGTAGAGAAAATCGGCGACCTCGGAGAGCACGAGGAAGCCGTGGGCAAAACCGGGGGGGATGTAGAGCTGGCGATGCTCGACATCGTCCAGCTCGACCGCGAGCGCGCGGCCGAAGTGGGGCGAGCCGCGCCGGAGGTCCACCGCCACGTCCAGCACCCGCCCGCGGGCGACGCGCACCAGCTTCCCCTGCGGTCGCGCGAGCTGATAGTGCAGCCCGCGCAGCACGCCGCGGCCGGAGCGGGAATGGTTGTCCTGCACGAAGGCCCCCGTGATGCCATGCGCCGCCAGCACGTTGTCGCGGCTGGTTTCGAGGAAAAAACCGCGCGTGTCGCCATGCACGACGGGTTCGATAAGCAGCACGCCGGGCAGGGCCGTTGCGCGGATCTTCATGTGGCCCCGCCCTGCGTGACGAGGTCGATGAGATAACGGCCGTAGCCGTTCTTCTTGAGCGGTTCGGCGAGACGCAGCACGGCCTCGGCATCGATCCAGCCCTGGCGGTAGGCGATCTCCTCGGGACAGGCGATCTGCAGCCCCTGGCGCGCCTGCATCACCTGCACGAAATTGGCCGCATCGAGCAGGGAATCGTGGGTGCCGGTGTCGAGCCAGGCCTGCCCGCGGCCGAGCCGTTCCACCCGCAGGCTGCCGCCTGCGAGATAGGCGTTGTTGAGGTCGGTGATCTCGAGTTCGCCGCGCGCCGAAGGGCGCAGCCGGGCGGCGCGTGCGGGGGCGGTGTCATCGTAGAAGTACAGCCCGGTGACGGCGTAGTTCGAGCGCGGCCGGGCGGGCTTTTCCTCGATGGAGGAGGCCCGGCCGTCGGCATCGAAGGCCACCACGCCGTAGCGCTCGGGATCGCGCACCCAGTAGCCGAACACGGTTGCGCCGTTTGTCTGCGCGCTCGCGGCGCCGAGCGATTCGGCGAGGCCGTGGCCGAAGAAGATGTTGTCGCCGAGGATCAGCGCCGAGGGCGCACCGGCGAGGAAGTCGGCGCCGATCAGCAGCGCCTGGGCGATGCCGTCCGGTTCGGGCTGCACGGCGTAGCGCAGCGTCATGCCCCATTGGCTGCCGTCGCCGAGGACGCGGGCGAAGGCCGCGGCGTCATGCGGCGTGGTGATGACCAGCACCTCGCGGATGCCGGCCAGCATCAGCGTGGACAGGGGGTAGTACACCATGGGTTTGTCGTAGACCGGCATGAGCTGCTTGCTCACGGCGACGGTCAGCGGATAGAGCCGGGTGCCGGAGCCGCCGGCGAGCAGGATGCCTTTGCGCGGGGTCGAAGCCGGCATGGACGCGGTTTCCGGGAGCGGACGAGTCGTCATCTGGCGCTGCTGCTTGCTGAGATCGCCGCGGTCAGTGGCCATCGGCCGCGTCGATGGCCTCGCACAGCAGATGCAGGATCAGGATGTGCATCTCCTGGACGCGTGCGGTGCGAGTCGCGGGCACGACGAGCGCCTGGTCGACCTGATCCGCCAGCGCGCCGCCGTCGCGGCCGAGCAGGCCGACGGTGGTGATCTCCAGCCTGCGGGCCGCTTCCACGGCGCGCAGGACGTTCGGCGAGTTGCCGGAAGTGCTGAGCGCGAGCAACACATCCCCCGGCCGGCCCAGCGCCTCGAGCTGGCGCGCGAAGATCGCCTCGAAGCCGTAGTCGTTGCCGATGGCGGTGAGCGCCGAGGTGTCGGTGGTGAGCGCGACGCCAGCGAGACCCCGGCGTTCGCGCTCGAAGCGCCCCGTGAGCTCGGCCGCGAAATGCTGGGCGTCGGCGGCCGACCCGCCGTTGCCGCAGGCGAAGACGCGGCCGCCTTGGCGCAGCGCCCGGCTGATGCGGTCGGCGGCGCGCAGGATGTCGGGCGCCATGGCGGTCACCGCCTCAAGGGCGGCGCGGTGCTCGTTGAGGCTGTGCTGGATCGACGCGGCCATTTTTTCAACGCCAGTCATGTTGCAGTGGCGGCAGTGTATCAGTCGGTACCCGATGCCGCCGCGCCCCAGCAGCGACGACACATCGAGGGCGCAGCGCCGACGGTCTGCAGCGGGCGCGCAGGCGCTCAGCGTTCCGCGCGCCGCAACTGATGTTCCTCGAGCGTCAAACGCTGGGTGCGCCCGAGCAGATCCATGAGAATGATGACCCGCGCCTCGCCGTCGCGGGCTGCAAAGACGGCACGGAGCCCGGCGAAGGGCCCGTCCGTCACTTCCAGCGCTTCGCCCGTCTGCCATTCCACGACGTGGGTCGCGCCGTCCTCGCCGCATTCGAGACGCAAACGGTCGACGAAACCGTCGGGCAGCGCCGCAGGCTCGAGCCCGAAGCGAACCAGACCGACCACGCCCTGCGTCGAGCGGATGGGCGCGGTATTCTGCTTAGTCAGATCGAGTTGCGCGAAGAGATAGCGCGGGAAGAAGGCCGCGCTGACCCATTGCGCTTGCCCGCGGACGCGTTTGCGTTCGCGGATCAGCGGCAGGTAGCAGGTGTATCCTTGGCGCTCGAGGTGCACGAGGGCGGTTTGTTCCTGCCGGGGTTTGGTATGGATGGCGTACCAGCGGGACATCAGCAACGGGTATCCGGAGGGGCGGCTGGTGGGGGGTCTGCGACCGACGGATCGGGACTTTCGATCCCCAGAGCCACGAGTTCGCGCTGCAGGGCATCGATCTCGCTGCGGATCGCTTCATACTCGGCACGCTTGCGTCGCAGGAACTGCACGGTTGCCCACGCCTTGGCCTCGATGCCCGCGGGGGTGAGGAGATAGGTGTAATGCTTCTTGTCGGGATTCCGGCGGAAGTTGTCGAGCTTGATGTGCCCTTTTTCAATCAGGGCCCGCAGGCAATAGTTGATCTTGCCGACGCTGACACCCATCTCCTCGGCCAGTTCGCGCTGTGTCGCCGCAGGCTCTCGGGAGAGGCGCTGCATGAGGCGATAACGAACTTCGTCTGCGGTCATCGGCGGCTCCGTTCAAGGTCTGAACGCAGGTTAGCGCGCCCCGGGATGCACCCGCAAGGGGAGTGACCGCAGGTGGGGGCGACCGACGGGGGAAAGCGAGTGGAGCGTACCCATTCAGCGCTGACGCCGCCATGGGCAGATGACGGATGGTCGGCTCTGTGGCATCACGGGCAGAAGGAACGGTGCGAGCAAGGAGTAGTGCCCCATCGACCACATTTTGCGCACGATGATCGGCGTGGTGAAGAAAGCACGTATTCTTTTCAGTGCGCGAAAAACGCGTTATGCTTTTTAAAGCGGCCCAGAACATTACCGGAGTGGAGAAACCCAGTGGAGAAGACGAGAAAGAAGCGCGTGAAATACACCCCGGAATTCGTCGACAGCGTCGCGCAGAAACTGCGGGATTTGCCGCCCGTCGAGTCCGTCAAGAAATCCACCGAAATGAGCAAGCAGGAAGCGATCCGGAAGCTTTCCAAGGACATCCGCGCCATGCAGAAGCGCGGTTATACGATGGACATGATCGCTGGCGTGCTCAAGTCGGAGAACATCACCGTCAGCGTGGCCACCCTCCGCAATTATCTTCAATCATCCCGCGGAACGGCGTCCCCCATCCCCCGCAAGGAACGTCGCAGCCCGGCGCCAGCCGAGTGATCGGTCTCGGCCTCGGAACGCCGGTGCGCGGGCATGCCGCGCAGGCGGCGCCCCGTGATTTTCGGTGCGCGATCGCAATGGGTTCCACCCGATGAGCGCGCGCCACGGGAAGACCGGTATTCGGTGGCGGAGCGGATTGCTGGCGCTGGCATCGGCGACGATGCTGGGGTCGTGCGCCGCCAGGCATCCCAAGCCTCCGTCCGTGCCACCGCCGCTTGCGGCGCCCGATGTGCGGGCCCAGGCTGCGCTGATCCCGCCTGTTACCTTCGAGGGCGAAATGCCCTGCAAGGCCTGCGGCGGCATGCGTCGCACCCTGACCTTGCTCGCCGATGGGAGCTACCGATTGCGTCAGCGCTATGAGTCCGCCCATGGCGGCAGCGGCATGGTCCTGCACGAGGTGGGGCGCTGGACGCTCACCGGCAAGCGACTCGGCCTGCGCAGCGAAAGTGCTCGCGGCGGGGACTATCAGCTTGCGGACTCCACCCGGCTCATCCAGATCGGCCGCGACGGCGAACCGCTCACCGGCGTGATGGCCTACAGCCTCAGCCGGGCGGCGCAGGTCGATCCCATCGCCGAACCGATGCGGGTCTCGGGTATTTATGATGCCCGCAGCGGACGGGTGGCGCTGTGCGGGACCGGCCAGTCGCTGCCGGTGCTCGGCGACGTCGGCGATGCGCCCGCCCTGGCGCGGGCGGCGCAGGAATCCGGCCGCGAGAACGGGCTTTGGGTCAACGTGGAGGCGCAATGGGTGGAAGCGCAGCGCAGGGGAGAGGTTCACGGCCAGCCGTCGTTGCGCATCGATCGGCTCTGGGCGAGCCGTCCAGACGCGACATGTCCATCGGCAGCGGGTTCGGACCGTCGGGGTTGACAGGGTCAGCGCTTGGCCGGCGTCGCCCGAAGCCCCTATAATCAACTGCCTTTTTGCGACCCGAGCGGATCCCGAGGATGAGACTCACCGAGGAAGCGCTGACCTTCGACGATGTGCTCCTGTTGCCGGAGTATTCCGAAATCCTGCCGCGCGAAGTCAGTTTGCGCACCACCCTCACCCGCGACATCGAACTCAACGTGCCGCTCATCAGCGCGGCCATGGACACCGTCACCGAGGCGCGCCTCGCCATTGCGCTGGCGCAGGAAGGCGGCATCGGCATCGTCCACAAGAACATGTCCATCGAACGCCAGGCCGCCGAAGTCGCGCGGGTGAAGAAGTTCGAAAGCGGCGTGATCAAGGATCCCATCACCGTGCGCCCGGACCAGAGCATCCGCGAAGTGCTGGCGCTCACCCGCGCGCATGGCATCTCGGGCCTGCCGGTGGTCGACGGCGAGGATCTGGTCGGGATCGTGACCGGGCGTGACCTGCGCTTCGAGGACGAACTCGACAAGCCCGTCGCCAGCATCATGACGCCGAAGGACCGCTTGGTGACCGTGCGTGAAGGCGCCGAGACCGCCGAGGTCATCGAGCTGCTGCATGAGCACCGCATCGAAAAGGTCCTGGTGATCAACGATCGCTTTCAGTTGCGCGGTCTGATCACCGTCAAGGACATCCAGAAAGCCAGCGACTTTCCGAACGCCTGCAAGGACAGCCAGGGCCGGCTGCGCGTCGGCGCCGCGGTCGGGACCAGCATCGAGAGCGACGAGCGGGTGGCTGCCCTGATCGACGCGGGCGTCGACGTGATCGTGGTTGACACCGCGCACGGTCATTCCCGCGGTGTGATCGAGCGCGTGCGCGTGCTCAAGCGGCGCTATGCGGCGCTGCAGGTGATCGCCGGCAATGTCGCCACCGCGGAGGCCGCCTTGGCGCTGGTGGAGGCGGGCGCCGATGCGATCAAGGTCGGCATCGGGCCGGGCTCGATCTGCACCACGCGCATCATCGCCGGCGTCGGCGTTCCGCAGATCACGGCGGTGGCCAATGTCGCGGCGGCGCTGCGCGAAAGCGGCGCCCCCGTCATCGCCGATGGTGGCATCCGCTATTCCGGCGATCTGGCCAAGGCACTCGCGGCCGGCGCGCATTGCGTGATGATCGGCGGCATGTTCGCGGGCACTGAGGAAGCGCCGGGCGAAGTCGAGCTCTATCAGGGCCGCTCCTACAAGTCCTACCGCGGCATGGGCTCGGTCGCCGCGATGCAGCAGGGGTCCAAGGACCGCTATTTCCAGGACACGACCGAGGAACTCGAAAAGCTCGTTCCCGAGGGCATCGAAGGGCGCGTGCCCTACAAGGGCAGCGTGCTCGCCATCGTGCATCAGCTCATCGGCGGTCTGCGCGCCAGCATGGGCTACACCGGCTGCAACGACATTGCCCAGATGCGCACCCGTCCCCGCTTCGTGAAGGTGACCCAGGCCGGCATGCGCGAAAGCCATGCACATGACGTCGTCATCACCAAGGAACCGCCGAACTACCGCGTCGACGTGGGCTGACGTTTCTGCCTCCTCTCCGCCGGCCCCGGCCGGCGCTTCCCCTGTCTGGAACGCTGCCATGACCGACATCCACGCCGACCGCATCCTGATCCTCGACTTCGGCTCCCAGTACACGCAGCTGATCGCCCGGCGCGTGCGCGAGCTCGGCGTCTACAGCGAGATTCACCCCTGGGACATGGACGCCGCCGCGCTGCGGGCGTTTGCGCCGAAGGGCATCATTCTCTCCGGCGGGCCGGAGTCGGTCACCGAGGCCGGTTCACCGCGCGCGGCCGATGTCGTCTGGACGCTTGGCGTGCCGGTGCTCGGCATCTGCTACGGCATGCAGACCATGGCGGTGCAGCTGGGCGGCACCGTGGAGCCGGGCGAGGTCAAGGAGTTCGGTTACGCCGAGACTCGCGCCCACAGCCACTCGCGGCTGCTCGACGGCATCGAGGACCGCGTCAACGCCGAAGGCCACGGCCTGCTCGATGTCTGGATGAGCCACGGCGACCGCGTCAGCGCGCTGCCGGAGGGCTTCAAGCGCATCGCCTCCACGGCCGACGTGCCGCTGGCCGGCATGGCCGACGAAGCGCGGCGCTTCTACGCCATCCAGTTCCACCCCGAGGTCACCCACACCACCCAGGGCACGCGCATCTACGCGCGCTTCGTGCACGACATCTGCGGCTGCGGCAGCGCCTGGACCCCCGGCAACATCATCGACGACGCCATCGCCGCCGTGCGCCGGCAGGTCGGCAACGGCAAGGTGCTGCTGGGTCTGTCGGGCGGGGTCGACTCGTCCGTGGTCGCCGCGCTGCTGCACAAGGCGATCGGCGACCAGCTCACCTGCGTGTTCGTCGACAACGGCCTACTGCGCCACCACGAAGGCGACCAGGTGATGCAGGTGTTCGCCCGCAACCTCGGCGTGCGCGTGATCCGCGTCAATGCCGAAGCGCGCTTTCTGGATGCACTCAAGGGCGTCGCCGACCCCGAGGCCAAGCGCAAGATCATCGGTGGTCTGTTTATTGACGTGTTCGACGAGGAAGCGGCCAGGATCGAAGGCGTCGACTTCCTCGCCCAGGGCACCATCTACCCGGACGTAATCGAATCCGCCGGCAGCAAGACCGGCAAGGCGCACGTCATCAAGAGCCACCACAACGTCGGCGGCCTGCCCGAGCAGATGAAGCTCAAACTGGTCGAGCCGCTGCGCGAGCTGTTCAAGGACGAAGTGCGCGCCATCGGCCTCGAACTTGGCCTGCCCGCCGAGATGGTGCAGCGCCACCCCTTCCCCGGGCCGGGCCTGGGCGTGCGCATCCTGGGTGAGGTGACCAAGGCCGCCGCCGACACCCTGCGCCTGGCCGACCACATCTTCATCGAAGAACTGCGCCGCGCCGGCTGGTACGACAGGACCAGCCAGGCGTTCGCCGTCTACCTGCCCGTGAAAAGCGTCGGCGTCACCGGCGACGGCCGCCGCTACGAACCAGTGGTGGCGCTGCGCGCCGTCGAGACCGTCGACTTCATGACCGCCCGCTGGGCGCACCTGCCCTACGAACTGCTCGACGTCTGCTCGCGCCGCATCATCAACGAAGTGCCCGGCCTGTCGCGGGTGGTCTACGACGTCTCCGGCAAGCCACCGGCGACGATTGAGTGGGAATGATTCGGCGTCTGGCAGGGAGTGGCGCCCAGTGACAGGCAAGCACACTCAAGTAAATAAAAATAAAGCGAATGTTCTGATTTCGTTCTGCGCCAATCGGCATTTCCGGGCATCCCCAGGCAACCATTTTTCATGGTATTGATCATGGTATCGACGGCTTTCGTATCATGAGAGCTCGTCGATACCATGTGGCCGCCTCGCGGACGCTCATGGTATTGAATCCGCATAAAATCTTGAATAAAAAATAAAAAATGCCAGAAAAAGCGAGGATTCTGATCATGGTATCGGAACTGAATTTGGGCGACGACTCTGGTGACTGATTGCGCACTCTCGATCTGCCGCACCTCAAGCCGGGCCCGCGGCCGGCAGGAGACGATCATCTGCGGCCGCCGCGGTTTCGGCAGTGTTAACCGTGCGCAAGCATGAGAGACTTCGGTCAACAAAGTGCCTGGACATTCGACGTCCGGGTAGGTGAGTGGCTGCACCGATACTGTTGAAATCGACGGCAAAGCGACTCTTTTGACCTCACTGGCGCTGGAAAAGAATTCGAGGCTGCTTCGGCGTTACCCCGAGAGGCTCTTGCGTGAGCCATGTCAAATTCCGGCAGCGTCCCGCGCCGCCATCCGCTCAGCCGACGATGCGGACGGTGCAGCGCTGCTTCGTCACGGTTCGCAAGCGGAGGGTTTCGGCGTTCTCGCCATCTTCCCTGCTCAGACCCAGGGCGTCGACGCGATAGCCTTTCGGAAAGCGGCGGGCCGGGATGAAGATTTCGGTCGGCGCCGCGATGTCGGGATCAGCATCGAAACAGAGTTCGAAGCTCGGCCCGCGCGGATCGAAATGCATCCGGTGCAAGCGTCCTTGGATGAACCGGGGGTAGGGGCGCACGAAACCGTCCAGCGCCCGCCCGCCACTGTCGAGATCGTCTGGATTCGTGCGCTGATCTTCGCTGAAGATGCTCAAGTCCTCCTGATTCCAGCCGTCCCCGATCGCCAGATGATTACGATTGCTCGCCGTGTAGTTCCACTGCATGGCGCTGAGCCCCAGGCTGTCCAGCGCGTTGTACATGCGCTCCAGGGCGCGTACATGCGCGTGCCAGGGACGGGGGCCGTGATCGCCGGCGGCGAAGGCGCGATAGGCGCGACCGTCGCGCAAATCGAAAGGAATGCCAAACTCGCCGATCAGCGTCGGGCAGCCGCCGTTGACGCGCTCCGAGCAGCGCTGCACCTGCATCAGCTCGCGCCGGTAATCCGCCTCGATCCGGCGGGCACCGAACAACACGCGCCCATGCATGAGATTGACGCCGATGGGCTCCAGCACCCGTTTCATAACCAGCGTGGTGACCTCGTAGCAATGTCCCGCGTTGACCGTGTTGGGCGGAAGACGATCGGGGAAGCTGTGCTGCGTTGCAGCCAACAGGTCGGGCTCGGCGAACACCAGCCAGTCGGGGCGAACGGCGCGCAGATTGGCCGCGGCGCGCTCATAAAACGGCGCCAGGTGATCGTTGGCGAAATCGACGCGTTGCCCGGCCTGTTGCTGAAAGAAATCCTCGCGCAGGGCAGTGATCTGGCGACCTTCCCGCCGGTAGACGCCGGCGGCCTCGAACGGATCCTCGCGGCCCGGCAGCCAGACGCGAACGCCCTCTGGATTGGCGATTCGCGTACCTTTCTGGACGATGCCCAAACGCGGCAGGGAAATCGCCATGTTCGCCAGTTCCCGGCGCATCCCTTGAAGCGCAGCCAGGCTGTCGAGCGGTGTCCAGGCCGGGCCGGGCAGGACGAGCCGAGGATCCTCCGCCGTTTTCTTGAGGTGCGGGCGACTCAAGGAGCGGCCGATCCAGCCACCGCTCGGCTCGTTCAGGATGTCGAAACCCATCACATGGGGCAGGTGCGCGACGCGCTCGGCCAAGGCGCGCTGCGCGCCGAAGAAATGGCCCTGCAGGTAGTCCTGGACATTCTGCCCGTCGATATGAAAATCGGGCGTGAACCGCGCGCCGCCGAAAAACAGCGTCCACATCACGCCGTTGGCCGGCATGTTGTAGTTATTGGCCCAGCTCATCTGGGCATAGCGTTCCGGCTGGCGCGGGCGCGGGTCGTGGTAGTCGTAGCAGGCCTGCATGACGTGCGCGGCATCGGCGGCGGCAAAGCGGGTGAAGTCCAGGCCGACCGCCTCGAACACCCAGCCGGGCGCCCCGTCGCCACCCGTCATCCGGCTGAACACGTCCTGATGAAAGTCGACCAGCACATAAAAGCCATGCGTGCCGGCGAGTTCGCAAATGCGGGCGTAATAATCGAGATAGGCCTCGTCGTAGCAGCCCGGCCCGGCATGCGCGACAGCCTCCCAGGTCGTCAGCAGGCGCAGGCTGTTGAATCCCCAGTGGCGGAGCCGACGCAAGTGAGTGTCGGCCTCGTCCAGCGGAAACGGCCGCCCGACGAACGACACGGTGCGGTGGTCGGAAAAATCGCTGGGGATGTGGGTGCCGCCGTTCGGGTAAGGGACCTTGCAATCCCCGCCCAGGTTGACCCCGCGCAGCATCACCTCGCGGCCGTGGGCGTCGATGAAACGATCGCCGTGCACGGCAATGGGGGGCAGCGTCTGTCTGTCCATGTGCTCTTCCCTGAGCGAAGGTGGATGACCGCACTGGATCAGTGCAACAGCATCGCCATGCGGGCGCGGGCGCGGCGCACCAAGGGGTGATCGTTGCCGAGGTAGTCGAAGACCTGCAGCAGCGTCTTGCGCGCGCCGTCTTCCTGGAATGTCCGATCCTTCTGCATGATGGCCAGCAACGCGTCGATGGTCGCCTCGGCGTCTCCGCCCAGCAGGCGCCAGATCGCCAGATCGAAGCACGCTTCCAGATCATTCGGGTTTTTGTCGATTCTCGCCTGGAGGTCCTGAGGCGGCGGCCCGGCGGCAATCCGGTCGTTGAAGCCCAGCCACGCCTTGAGCGAGGCGGCATCAGGACTCTGTTGCTGATCCTCCGGAAGGCGCTCGAGTTGCTGGCGCGCTGCGGCAATGTCCCCGCGCGCGGCGGCCACCCGGGCCAGAGCGACGATGGCCTGGACATTGCCGGGTTCTTCGGTCAGCACAGCCTCCAGCAGCTGCTGGGCCACATCCAGACGGCCTACTTCCAGAGCCTGCAGTCCTTCTTCCAGCGCAGACAAGGGGGGCGGTTCGATGCCGTGATGGGCGAGCAGCGCGCGAATCGCGCCTTCCGGCTGGGCGCCCGTGAAGCCGTCCACCGGTCGCCCGTCCTTGTAGAGGAGCACCGTGGGCACGCTGCGCACGCCGTGGTGGCTGGCCAAGGCCTGTTCCTTGTCGATGTCGACTTTGGCCAGCAGGAAGGCACCGCCATAGTCCTGCGCCAACTGCTCGAGAACCGGCTTCAGGGTCTTGCACGGGGCGCACCAGGTGGCCCAGAAGTCGACCAGAACCGGCTGGGTCCTGGACGCATCGATGACGCGATCCGGAAAATCCTGAAGGGTGACGTCAAAGGCAAGAGCGGTGGTATTCATGCGTCGGGGGTTCCTCGGGCCGGATCGGCGCGCAACGATGGAGTGGATTCAACCCCAATCCGTCGCCCTGCGCAATCACGACATGCGCCGGGTTCCCCCGGCGCATGGATGCAAAACCCCCTTGTTCTGCGCTGCGTGCAAGCGGCCTCAGAAGCGCATGCCGACGCCGACCATCACCACCAGCGGATCAATGTCGACATCCGTCTTCAGCGTGCCGGCTCCGGCCGTCTTCAGGGTGGCGTCGGTGGCGATATCGACGTACCACAGGCTGGTGTTGACATACCAGCGGTCGGAGACCCGCCAGTCGGCGCCCAGCTCAAGCGCATAGCCCCAGGAATCGTCGAGCGAGATGTCGGTCTTGCCGACGATGGCTTCGAGTTCGCCGTCGGCGTCCTCATCGAAGAAGGTGGTGTAGTTGATGCCCGCGCCGACGTAGGGTTGCACCCAGTCCACGCCCAGATCCGGGTACCACTGCAGCGTCACGGTCGGCGGCAGGTGCTTGATGCTGCCGATGTCGACGCCATCCAGCGAGCCTTCGCCCTTGATGTCGTGCTCGAAGGGCAGGGCGGCCAGCAACTCCACACCGATCTGCGGTGTGAGCAGATAGGTGACCGAAAAGCCGAGGCTGATGCCGTCGTCGACTTCTACACCACTGCCCGGGATGGGTTTGACCGCGCTGCTGTCGTCGTTGGGCAGGACCCAGGTGGGGCCCGCACGCAGCAGCACGTCTCCGGCCTCATAGGCGCTTGCCGTGCCGCTCAGGCCGAGCATCGAGATCGCGGCAGCGGCGAGGTATGGGCGCTTCAGGGATCGTTTCATCGTTCACCTACCTTGTTTGTTCGGTCGTGGCTGCCTGCGCAGCCTGCGGGTGAACTTATCGTCTGTCGTCGGGAGGGACATTGATCTGGATCACGGCGCCCCTGACGGATCATCGGACCAGCGGAGGTGTGACCCCCGCAGAGCGGATTCAGGCATGCCGGGAGGCGGTCAGCCGTGAGTGATGGCCGGATCGATCAGCGAGGCCAGCGCTCCGGCAATCAAGGGCAGTGGCAACGAAGCCAGGAGGCGCATCGAGACAAAACGCGGACCCATGAGGGGCAACTCGAAGCTCAAAACGCGATGCACGGCGAGCACGGACCAGGCGGTCATGAGGGCGACCAGCGGCGCAAAGCCCATTCCGGCCTGCTGGAGGAGGATCACGAAGGGGAAGCTCACCATCGGTCCGCCGGGCAGCAAGGCGCCGAAGGCGGAGGCGAGCACGATGCCGCGCCAGCCGCTCTGGGGCCCCAGCAGGCCGACCATGCCCTCGCGCGGCAGGAGCTCTCCAAGCAGCGAGGCCGCCAGCAAGGCCAATGGCAGACGCAGCGCGATCAGCCGCAGCTGATCCCGGGCCATGCCGAGGGCCTGGCGATGCGATGCGGGGTCGCGTCGATGCGCGAGCGCTGCCAATGCGCCCAGCACGATTGCCAGCACGACGAGCGCGGACCCCATCAGGCGGCGTCCTGCCGGCGAATCCGGCGGTCGAGATGATGCATGGCCCATGCGGCCAGCCAAGGCAGCGGCAAGGAGATCAGCCAGCGCAGGATCGCAAAGCGCCAGCCCAGCCAAGGGATTTCCCAGATGATCATCCGGTGCAGTCCCAGCACCGACCAGGCGGTGAGAAAGGCGACGCAGGTCCCCACCGCCGCGCCGGACTGGCGCAGGACCAGCACGACGGGAAACGCGGCGAAGGGCCCGCCCGGCATCAGCGCGCCGGCCAGGCAGGCCAGGGCCGTGCCTCCGCGTCCACCGCTCTGGCCCAGGCGCGTTTCGACCCACCGGCGTGGAATGAGTGTCTGTGCGTAGCCTGCGAGCACCACCGCAAGCAGGACGATGGGCGTGACCGCGATCAACAGAAACACGCCTTTTTCAAGGCCGAGCGCAACGGCCCCCGCTCCGCCGCGGCCATGCAGCACGGCCCCTGCGCCCAGCGCCAGAGCAAGGAAAAACAGGCTCATGCCGTCGAGCCGCGCGGTTCTGTTGATGGGTGGCGGGGTCATTCTTGTCCGTGATGGCGCATGCGGCGCCGTGTCGATGACATGAAAATGCGCTTGCGTTCTGAAGGACTTGGTTTAGTCTCAGGGGAAAACGGCTTCATTCTGTCACGGCGGGAGGCGTCGACCAATGCAGACAGGGTCGTCGGCATGGTGGATGGTGGTTGATCGGCTCCGGGATCAGGCCGCGACGGCGGGTCTTGTGGCAGCCACGCCGACGCTCGTGGCCTGCCCGGGTCCGGACGGACCCTTTCTGGTCGTTGCACACGCTGACCCGGAGAGTGATCGGAGCGGTGTCGCCGGCACGTTGCCTCTGCTCGTGGGCGATATCGCCGCTGAGGGCCGGCATCAGATCGGCCTCGTGAAGCAGCCGGTCATCGCGGGACAATTGCGCCTTGCGCGGCGTCAGGCTTGTCGACGCCGGGGCGGTCTCGATGCCGATGACTTTGCGCTGCTCTGGCGTTGCCTGCGCGGCCGTGACGCCTTGGCCGTATTGCCTGCCCATCACGACTCAATGAGCGAAACCCCGCGCACCGTGGACGTGTTTCCCCTCCCCTTGCATCCGCAGGTGGCGCTTCCGGCCGCCGCAGCCCTGATTCGCGCTGACCTGCGCATGCACATGGGCTCCGTGCCGGGCTGGACCTTCCCCCACCGTGTGGTGGCGGTACCGCCGGACTGGCTGGCGCGACCGGACCGGGGCGGCCGTATCGCCTGGGTGCTTTACCTGCGCATGCGCCGCGCCCTGCAGGGCAAGCACGGCGACGGCGATTTTCATCTGCTGGTGACGCGACGCTGGATGTGGATGGTGCCACGGCCGATCGGCGCAGCGCTGGACTATGCCGGTGTCTTCGCGATCTCGAGCACCGCGCAATGGGATGGGCTGATGCGATCGGGTCCATGGGCTGGCCTGGCCGGCACACCGGATGAAGCGGCGTCCCTGTGTGGGTGAGCGTGGATGTCTGCGTGATTCCCATGGGCGTCGGCGCATCGGTGTCGGCCGAAGTGGCGCGCTGCGTCGACATCCTCCAGCGCCATGGCCTGCACCCCAGGCCCCATCCCTTCGGCACGGCGGTCGAGGGTGACTGGGACGCCGTGTTCGGAGCCATCCGTGCCTGCCATGAGGCCCTGCATGCGGCGGGCGTTCCGCGGCTGATGACCACGCTCAAGGTCGGCACCCGGGTGGACAAGCCCCAGCGGCTCGACGATAAAATGCGCGCTTTGGCCGACCGGCTGTCCGACCCGCTTCCCTGACCCCCGGGCAGCGGCCCCGACGCCGCGCCCACCGGAATGGCATGTCTGCACCCCCCGACCCGAGCGCCGCCGTACGCGCAGCCCAATTTCGGCAATTGACCGAAGCACTGGCCGATCTCGAGGCGAATGCGTTGCCCGCAGACCGCGCTCTGGATCGGTTTTTCCGCTCGCGGAGGTTCCTCGGCGGGCGCGATCGCCGCTTCATCGCCGAGGCTGTTTTTGGCGTCCTGCGTCGCCGGCGATTCTATGCGCATTGTCTGCGTCTCGACGCCGGGGCGTCGATCGAGGCGACCGACCTTGCGGGCCTGTATCTCCTGTCAAACGGCTGGTCACAGCGCGCGCTGGCCCGATTTCTGCCGGCCGATCAGGCGGGGCGGCTTGCCGATGCGCTGCGGGCCGTTGATCCCGCCACGCTCCCGTTTGCAATACGTCACAGTCTGCCCGAGGCGCTCGCCGACGCGCTGGTGCGGGATTGGGGCGAGGAAGCCGAGTCGCTGGCGCAGGCGCTCGCCACCGAGGCGCCGCTCGACCTGCGCGTGAATACGCTGCGCACCGATCGGGAAACGCTGCGCGCGCGTCTGGCGCGGGCCGGAATTGCGCTCGATCCGACGCCGTTTTCGCCCTATGGGCTGCGGCGCCAGGATCGCGCCGCGCTGTTCACGGCGCCGGGCTTCAAGGAAGGCGCCTTCGAGGTGCAGGACGAAGGCAGCCAGTTGCTGGCCTGTCTGGTAGACGTGCCGCCGCGGGGGCGCGTCGTGGATTTTTGTGCCGGTGCGGGCGGCAAGACGCTGGCACTGGCGATGGAGCTTGAAAACAAGGGCGAAATCCTTGCGTGCGACATCGTGAACCGCAAGCTGGAGGAGTTGATGCGCCGTGCGCGCCGGGCGGGCGTACACAACGTCCGCACGCACTGCCTGCCGAGCGATCCGGATGCTTTCGTGCGGGCCCAGGCGGGGCGCCACGCCCGTGTGCTGGTCGACGCGCCCTGCTCCGGATCCGGGACCTTGCGGCGCAACCCGGATCTGCGCAATCGGCCGCTCGACCTGACAGCGCTCACCGCGCTGCAGCGCCAGATCCTCGAGACTGCATCGGCCCTGGTTGCGCCGGGGGGGCGGCTGATCTACGCGACCTGCAGCGTGATGGACGTCGAGAATCGCGCGGTCGTCACGGATTTCCTTCAAGCTCACCCGGAATTCGTCCGTCTCCCGGCTCAGGCGCTGATGACGCAGCGGAACCTGACCTTGCCCGCGTCCATGTTCCGTGACGATGACCTCCAGCCGGCACCGCATCGCCACGGAACGGACGGCTTCTATGCGGCCGTCCTGGAACGGGTGCGGGCGACGTGATGCCCATCGACCGGGTTCGCCGGCCCGCGTATGCTACGCGCTCGGGCGAGAACCTTTGCCACGGAAGCGGGGTCTACCCGTCGTCATTCACCCAATAGAGATTGAGATCGATGCGTGAGGTATCTGTATTACGGTCCCGTTTCGCGCCGCTCGCCCTGGCGCTGGTGCTGCTGTCCGCTCTGGGCTCGGTGCAGGCAGCGGACAAGCGCGGCCTCGCCACCCAGGTGATGCGCGCCTCGGGCCTCGAGCAGCAACTCGGACAGACCACCCGCTCCATCAACGAGAGCCTGAAGAAAGCCGAAGAAAGCGGCAAGGGGACGCCCGAGCAGCGCGAGATTGGTGAGGTCATGCTGCAATCATTCGGCACCCAGACGATCCTGGCGTCGGTCGGCAAGCAGCTCGCCGATCAGTTGAGCGAGTCTGAACTCCAGAAAGTGCTGAGCTGGTATGAGGGCAATCCGGGTCTGAAGCTCAGCAAGCTGGAAAACCAGTTGTCCGATCCTGAAAAGGCCAAGGAACTGGTTGAATTTGCCAAGCAGGCGCAGGAGAAGCCGATCCCGGAGGCCCGTCAGGCGCTCTACCAGAGCGTCGACAAGGCGACCCTGACCACACAGACCACGGTCGACATGCAGCTCAACTCCCGTGTCGCCATGGTCAAGGCCATGAACAAGACGGCCAAGAGTGAGAAGAAGCTGAGCGATGCCGAGATCAACGAAAAGATCGAAGCCCAGCGTCCGCAAGCCACGAGCTTCATGCAGCAGATCAACCTGATCAAGTTCGCCTATCTGTATAAAGACGTTCCCGACAGCGATGTGAAGGCTTACCTCGACTTCGCCGAGTCGGATGTCGGCAAGAAGTACTTCAAGGCGCGATCCAAGGCGCTCGACGCCGCCATGCAGGAAGGCTCGCGCAAGGTGGGCGAGGCCATGGGGAGCCGGATCAAGGAGTAACGGCTATCCATCGTCGGGCGACCGCTGTGTTCGCCCGGCGTGGCCGATCATGCGTGGAACCATGGCGTTGACCGATGAGGCCCTGCTGGCCGCGCGCGACCTGGTGTCCGTGCGCGGGGACAGGTTGCTGTTTCAGGGGCTATCCTTCGCGCTCTTGCCGGGCACCCTGCTCAAGGTGGAAGGCCCCAACGGCGCGGGCAAGACCAGCCTGCTGCGGATTCTGGCGGGGCTGCTGCGGCCGGAGACGGGCTCGGTCACCTGGCGTGGGCAGGACATCGCCGCGCATCCAGGCGACTATGCCGGCGATCGACGTTACATCGGCCATCAGAATGGGCACGGACTGGCGCTGACCGCGCGCGAGAACCTGCGGGTAGCGGCCGCATTGCAGGGAGCCGTCAGCGACGCGGCCTCCTTGGAGACCGTCCTTGCGGCGGTTGGGCTGTCCCACGCGGGCGCTACGCCGGCGGTCCGCCTTTCGTCCGGTCAAAGGCGCCGGCTCGCCTTGGCGCGCCTCCTTCTGGGCCAGGCCGGAATCTGGATCCTCGACGAGCCATTGAATGCCTTGGACCGCGACGGGCAGGCATTGGTCAGCCGGTTGTTGACCGATCACCTCATGAGCGACGGCGTTGCCGTGATCAGCACACACCAATCCCTGACGCTGTCCGCCGGCCTCCGGCAGCAGACGTTGACGCTGGCGGTCTCATGAAGGCCTCACTGGCGACGGCCTGGTGGGCGGTGCTGCGCCGGGATCTTCTACTGTCGGTGCGACGGCTGGGCGAGTTGGGCAACCCCGTGGTGTTCTTTGCGGCCGTGGTGAGTCTCTTTCCACTCGCCCTGGGCGCCGACGCCGCCCTGCTCCGCGGCGTCGGTCCGGGCGTCGTGTGGGTCGGCGCGCTGCTGGCCACGCTGTTGTCGCTCGAGGGCCTGTTCAGGGCGGATTTCGAGGATGGCAGCCTGGAACAGTTGCTGCTCAGTCCCCACCCCGCCAGCGTCCTGGTGTCGGCGAAGATCCTGGCGCATTGGCTGGTGACGGGCGTGCCCTTGTTGCTCATCACACCCTTGCTGGGCGTGTTGTTAAACTTGTCACCCCTGGCGCAGGGCGTGCTGTTCGGCGGCCTGCTCCTGGGAACGCCGACCCTGAGTCTGCTCGGCTCGGTCGCGGTGGCCTTGACGCTGGGCCTGCCACGCGGCGGCTTGTTGATCTCGGTGCTGTTGCTGCCGCTGTTCGCGCCGGTGCTGGTGTTCGGCGCGGGGGCGGTCGGCAGCGCGCTGCTGGAGATGCCGGTGTTGCCTTATTTCTACATGCTCGGCGCAGAACTCGCGCTCGCCGTGACCGTGGTGCCTCTGGCGACGGCGGCCGCGCTGCGTGCCAGCCTGGGGTCTTGAAATGATTGCCTTTTTCAGTCGCTGGGCCTCTTTGCCCGCCTTCTATCGCCGAGCCGGGCGCTGGATCCCCTGGCTGTGGGCGACGGCGGCCGGCCTCCTCGTCATCGGCGCGGTAGGCGGTCTGGTGCTCGCGCCGGTGGACTATCAGCAGGGCGAGGCCTATCGCATCCTGTTCGTCCATGTGCCGAGCGCCTGGATGGCGATGTTCGTCTATGTGTTCATGGCCGGTGCGAGCGCCTCCGCGTTTATCTGGCATGTGAAACTGGCAGAAATCCTGGCCCGGGTGAGCGCGCCGCTCGGCGCGGCGTTCACGGGGCTGGCCCTGGCGACGGGCTCGCTGTGGGGCGCGCGCATGTGGAACACCTGGTGGGTCTGGGATGCCCGGCTGACTTCCGTGCTGCTGCTGTTCTTCCTGTATCTGGGTTTCATGGCGCTGCAGGCGGCCATCGAGGACCGGCGCCGCGCCGCCCGTGCCGGCGCCGTGCTGGCCTTGGTCGGCGTGGTGAACATTCCCATCATCCATTACTCGGTGGAGTGGTGGAACACGCTGCATCAGGGCGCGACGGTGTCGAAGTTCGACAACCCGTCGATGACCTGGGACATGCTCTGGCCGCTGCTCACCATGGCGCTGGGCTTCATGGTCTACTTCGCGGCGGCCGTGCTGGTGCGGGCGCGCTCGGAGATCCTTGAGCGGGAGCAGCATCGGCGCTGGGTGATCGATGAGGTCGCGCGATGAGCGCTGTGGCCGAGTTTTTCGCAATGGGCGGTTATGCGCCCTACGTCTGGGGTTCCTACGGGCTCGCCCTGATCATTTTCATCTACAACGCCTGGGCGCCCCTGCGTCGCCACGCGCGCCTGCGTCGCGCGATCCTGGCCAACGGGCGGCGGGGCTCCGCAGCAGTGGCTGCACCGACTCACCGGATTGACGATGAAAACAGCCCGTAAGAACCGTTTGCTGCTGATCGTGACGCTGGTGGCGGGAGTGGGCCTCGCGGCCTTTCTCGTCAGCCTCGCATTCCGCGAGAACCTGACGTTTTTCTTCACTCCGGCCCAGGTCGCGGCGGGCGAGGTCCGGCCGGGCCAGCCCTTTCGCGTCGGGGGGTTGGTCATTCCCGGCAGCGTCGAGCGCCAGCCCGATGGCGTGACGGTGCGATTTCGCTTGACCGACACCCAATCCGAGGTGCCGGTCCAATACACGGGGGTGTTGCCGGACCTGTTCAAGGAAGGTCAGGGCATCGTCGCACGCGGCGCGCTGGACGGCACCGGTTTGTTCGTGGCCGATCAGGTGCTGGCCAAGCACGATGAGAACTACATGCCGCCCGAGGTCGCCGATGCGCTCAAGGCCCAGGGCGCAATGCCCGATCATGAAATGATGCGGAAGATGCAGCCATGATCGTCGAATGGGGGCACTTCGCGCTGGTCGTCGCCTTCGTGCTCGCGCTCGTCCAGAGCGTGCTGCCGCTGTGGGGCGCGGCGCGCAACCGGGCGGACTGGATGGCCGTCGCGGTGCCGGCCGCCTGGGGTCAGGGGCTGTTTCTGGTGCTGGCTTATGGCGTGCTGACCTACGCCTTCGTCGTGCACGATTTTTCGGTGCTGTATGTGGCGCAAAATTCCAACAGCACACTGCCCCTGATCTATCGCATCACCGGCGTCTGGGGCGGTCATGAGGGATCGATCCTGCTCTGGGCGCTCATCCTGGCCGGCTGGACCGTCGCGGTGGCCGCCGGCGCCCGCAGCCTGCCGACCGTGTATGCGGCGCGTGTCATCGGCGTGATGGGGCTCATCAGTGTCGGTTTCCTGGCGTTCATCCTGTTTACGTCCAATCCCTTCGAGCGCGTGTTCCCGGTGCCGGCCGACGGCGCGGACCTCAACCCGCTGCTGCAGGATCCCGGCATGGTGATCCATCCACCGATGCTGTACATGGGCTATGTCGGCTTTTCGGTCGCCTTCGCGTTGGCGGTCGCGGCGCTCCTGGGCGGCCGGCTGGATGCGACCTGGGCGCGCTGGTCGCGGCCCTGGACCACGGCGGCGTGGATGTTCCTGACCATCGGCATTGCGCTGGGCAGCCACTGGGCCTACTACGAACTGGGCTGGGGCGGCTGGTGGTTCTGGGACCCGGTGGAAAACGCGTCTTTCATGCCGTGGCTGACCGGTACGGCGCTGATTCATTCCCTCGCCGTCACGGAAAAGCGCGACGGCTTCAAGGCCTGGTCGGTGCTGCTCGCGCTGACGACCTTTTCCCTGAGCCTGCTGGGCACCTTCCTGGTGCGCTCGGGGGTGCTGACTTCGGTGCACGCCTTCGCCACCGACCCCGGGCGTGGGTTGTTCATTCTGACTTTTCTCACGCTCGTGGTGGGCGGCTCGCTCGTGCTCTACGCCTGGCGCGCACCGCGCGTGCGCGCGCTGATCCATTTCGCCCCGTTGTCGCGGGAGGCCCTGCTGCTGGCCAATAACGTGTTGCTGATGGTCGCGGCAGCCGCCGTACTGCTCGGCACACTGTATCCCTTGGCGGTGGATGCTCTGGGGCTGGGCAAGCTCTCGGTCGGGCCGCCCTATTTCAACACCGTCTTCGTGCCGCTCATGTTGCCGCTGGTCGTTCTGATGGGGCTCGGCCCGCTGGTCGCCTGGCGGCAGGGCAAAGCCGCGGATCTGACCCGCCTCGCTTGGCGCATCGGCCTGCCGACGCTCATCGTCGCGGTGGCCTGCCTGGCGATCCTGGGGCTGGGCTGGCGCCGTTATGTGCTGGGGGTCAGTCTGTGGCTCGCTTTCTGGACGCTCGGCCTGTCGGCCTACGGCATCGCCCAGCGGCTCGGGCGCCGGGGCTACACCTTGCAGGCATGGCGGCAACTGCCGCGCGGGTTCTACGGCATGCATCTGGCGCATGCCGGCATTGCGCTGTTCATGATCGGGGCGGGCGTGGTCAGCACCCTGGAGGCCGAACGGGTGGTGCGCCTTGCGCCGGGGGAGGCGACCGAACTGGCCGGCTACAGCTTCAGGCTCGACGCGGTCTATCCGGTCACGGGCCCCAATTACACGGCGGATGAGGCGCTGATCGTGGTGTCGCAGCAGGGGCGGGAGTTGGCCCGACTGCGGCCGCAGAAGCGGCTCTATACCGTCCGCCAGCAGATGATGACCCAGACCGCTTTCGATGCCGGCATGACGCGCGATCTGTTTGCGGCGCTGGGCGATCGCCTGCCCGATGGCGCCTGGTCCGTGCGGGTCCACTACAAGCCCATGGTGCGTTGGATCTGGCTGGGCACCGCGCTGATGGCGCTGGGTGGTCTCTTGGCGGTCAGTGATCGTCGCTACCGGTTGGAGGCGGCGCGCGCGCGCCGCAGCGGAGCGGCCCGGGTGCAAGCGGCATGATGCGTTTCGTCGCACCCCTGATCGGCTTTTTGATCCTCGTGGCGCTGCTTTATGTGGGCCTCGGACTCAATCCGCGCGAGGTGCCCTCGCCGCTGGTGGGTCGCCCGGCGCCCGCATTCGTACTGCCGGCGCTGGGGTCGGACGCCAGCACGGTCAGCGAGCGCGATCTCGCCGGCGCGCCGGTGACCGTGCTCAATGTCTGGGCATCCTGGTGCGCGGCCTGCATTGAGGAACACCCCGTCCTCAGCGCCTGGGCCAAACGCCGCGAGTTGCCGCTGGTGGGGCTTAACTACAAGGACGATCCGAACGCCGCCAGCGCCTGGCTCAGCCGCTTCGGCAACCCCTTCCACAAGATCGCCGTGGACCGCGAGGGCCGTGTCGGGATCGATTGGGGCGTGTATGGCGTGCCTGAAACCTTCCTCATCGATCGCGCCGGCATCATCCGTTACAAACACATCGGTCCTCTGACGCCCCAGGTGATCGCCGAACGGCTCGACCCCTTGATCGACCGGATGCGCGCGCCCGAGGTCCAGCGATGAGGCCGACCGCCCGCGTGATCGGGATGACCGCGCTCCTCCTCATCGGCGGCCCGGCGGCGGCCGTGACGCCGCAACGCTTCGAGGAACCCGCCCAGCAGCGTCAATATGAGCAACTGCTCACCGAACTGCGGTGCCTGGTGTGTCAGAACGAGACGCTGGCCGAATCCGAAGCGCCGCTCGCCGATGATCTGCGCCGCGAGGTGGCCGAACGGGTCCGGCGCGGCGAAAGCGATGCCGGGATTCGGGCATTTCTCGTCGCGCGTTATGGCGATTTCGTGCTCTACCGGCCGCCCGTGAAGACCCTTACCTATGCGCTGTGGTTCGGGCCCTTTGCATTGCTGCTGTTCGGTGTCGGTATCTGGTTCACCGTCGCCCGCCGCCAGCGCCGGACGGGCGCGGCTGCACCGGTGCTCAGCGCCGATGAGCAGCATCGCGTGCGCGCCTTGCTCGAGCGCGACGAGGACAAGGCGCCATGACGACCGCTGTGTTCGTGGCTTCGTGCCTGCTCGCCGCGCTCCTCGCCGCCTTTCTGGTGGCCCGGCCTCTATGGCGCGGTGCCCCTCCGGTGCAGGAGGAGCGGGACGCGCTCCTGGCCATCCATCGGCGCAAGCAAGCCGAGCTGGCCGCGGAACTGGCCGAAGGCCTGATCGACGAGGAGCAAGCCCGGGTGCGGCGCGCGGAACTTGACGCCGCGCTGCTGTCCGATTGGGCCGGGCCGGAGGACGCGTCTGTCGCGGTGCCCGCGTCCGTGCCGCGCCGTCGCACGGCTGTTTTCATGGCGTTTGCCGTTCCGCTGCTGGCCGCAGTCGTGTACGCCCAAGTGGGCGACTGGCGCACCGTCGATCCCGCGCCCGTGCAGGCCGATCTGAACAAGCTGGCCCAGACGCTGGCAGAGCGTCTGGAAAGCCATCCGGATGAGCGAGAGGGCTGGATTCTGCTTGGCCGGGCGTATGCGGGGCTGGGCCGACAGGCCGATGCCGCGCAGGCCTTTGGCCGCGCGCTGGCGCTCGAGCCCAGGGATCCAGACGTGCTCGCCCAGCGTGCTCAGGCGCTGGCCTTGCAAACCGAGCCGCCGCAATGGTCGGCCGAGGCGAACCGACTGTTGGCCGACGCCTTGGCGATCGATGCCGATCACGCGCAAAGCCTGTGGCTGGCCGGGGTAGCGGCCATGGCGGCCGGCGACGCCGGGACGGCCGGACGGCATTGGCGGCATCTTTTGACGTTGATCGAGCCCGATGCACCCGTGGCGCAAAGTCTGCGTCAGGCGCTGACCCAGATCGGTCAATCGCCGGACGAACCGGGGCCCGCGTCAGCCGAGCCGACGGCCTCCGCCGGACCGACGGTGCGGATCGGCCTCTCCCCGGACCTCGCGGCGACACTGCCGGGGGATGCCACGGTCTTCGTGGTGATCCGCGACAATCCGCAAGGCGGCATGCCGGTCGCCGCAGTACGCAGGCGCGTTGCCGATCTGCCCCTCGACCTGGTACTGACCGACGACATGAGTCTCGTGCCGACGCGGCGCCTTTCCGCGCTCGAGACGCTGTGGATCAGCGCCCGCGTTTCCACGAGCGGCAGCGCACAAGGCGCGCCCGATGACCCTCGCACCGAGCCGGTGGCGGCCCACTGGAAGGCGGGGGAGCGGGTGTCGCTGCGGATCGGCGGCAAACCGATTCAACCGGGTGCCACCCCTTGAGCGCTGCAGGCTAACCCCAAGATTCCTGCGCCGCTGACCGGCGCCCCCTTGAGATCGAGCCTACAGGAATGGCCCATGAGTGAAATCCAGATCCCCGTTTCCTATGGAGAGCTGATCGACAAGATCACCATCCTCGAAATCAAGCAGGCGCGCATCACCGACCCCGGCAAGCGTCGCAACGTAAGCCATGAACTGGCGCTGCTGCAGGCGGCATGGGAAGCGTCGGCCGCCGCGCAGGGGGTTGCGATCGACGATCTGCGGGTGGCGCTGAAAGCGGTCAATGAGGCGTTGTGGGACATCGAGGACGACATTCGCGGCAAGGAACGGGCACAGGCGTTCGACGCGGGCTTCATCGCACTGGCGCGCGCCGTCTACCGCCAGAACGACCGGCGCGCGGCGCTCAAGCGCGAGATCAATCTGCGTCTGGGCTCGGCGCTGGTGGAGGAAAAATCCTACGCCGACTACGGCGCGCCCAGCACCGCGATCGGCAATCCCGCCTAGGGGACATTCCGTCATTCCCGGTACCGGACGTTGCGACGTCGGAGTCGGGAAGACAGCCCGGTCCTCGCTTACCGGGACATGCTTCTCGATCGTCGCGTGTTTGAATTCCAGGCCAGCCGGTGGCATGGGCCTGCGTCCGATCGATCGTGTCAGCGGGTGATCAGGCGTCCGTCACTGCGTAAGCTGGCGGCGTTGCGATGACGGTTACAGGTATTCCGTTAGGATCGGGATCTCTGCGGTCCCATGCGGAGCACTTGCGGATGGAATGGCCAGGCGGGTCGACTGCTGGGTCTACTTCCAGCCATCGAGGGCGCTGCAGACACCCGCAACGGCGGTACCGGCACCCGGAGATTCCGACGTTCGAAGCGGCGCACGCACCGGGCGCCGTTCGCCTGTCAGTCCCACCACGTATCCCGCCATTCCCTTGCCGGCTGCGCGTAACGGCCGGTGGCCATCTGCTCTAGACTTGCATTCCATAGGCAGACATTTGTGGAGGCCGGAATGACCATGAGCCCTGAGGAGATGCGCGAATACCTGCGCCCGACGCGTTATCTCGATGCGGATCATCCTGAGATCACCGCGTATGCCGAGCGTGTGACGGCAGGACTCACCTCGCCCGTCGATAAGGCCGTGGCCCTTTACGATGCGGTCCGCGACGACGTGCGCTATGACCCGTACGCCTTCGGTTTCGGCGACCGAACTTTCGTCGCGAGCGAGGTGTTGAAAGCAGGCAGGGCATTCTGCGTACCCAAGGCTATCTTGCTGGCTGCAGCAGGCCGATCGATCGGCATTCCGACGCGGCTCGGCTTTGCCGATGTCCGCAACCACTTGACATCCGAACGACTTGCCACGTTGATGGGAACGGACATTTTTGCCTTTCACGGCAACACGGGCTTCTTTTTGGAGGGGCGCTGGGTCAAATGCACACCGGCCTTCAACCTGAGCCTGTGCGAAAAGGCGGGCGTGATTCCGCTAGCATTCGATGGCCGCAGTGACTCCTTGTTTCATCCCTGTGATCGCCATGGCCAGCGCCACATGGAATACCTGAGGGATCACGGGGATTTCGCGGATTTCCCGCTTGAGCGATTGGTTGCCTCCTACCAGGAGACCTATCCGGGGCTATTCAAGAGGATGGATGTTCGCGCACTGCATCAGGAGACGGGTCCGGCATTTGAGGATGAGGTCTGCCAGCCGGGTTGATGCGCGGCCGTCCGCACGCAAAAAAGCCGCCGGATTTCCGGCGGCTTTTTGTTCACAATGGACCCGAGATCAGACCGTCTGGGCCTTGGTGAGCCGGGTCAATTCGGCGATGCGGGCCACGCACTGGACGGCGAAGCCACCCAGCGCATAGATGCCCCAGGCCAGGACCACGAATCCCCAGTGAATGGGCGCAGCGAACAGTTCTTCGGCATAGAAGAAGGTGTGCCCCCACTCGTTCAGGCCCAAATTGGGCATGATCAGGATCGGGCCAGCCACCACCAGAGACAGCGGTACGGAAACGCGCTGCGTGAACTCCGGCAGTCGGGTGTGCACCCACATCCAAGCAAACGTCAGGCCGACCAAGGCTGCCGGAATCGCAAAATAGAACAGCGCGATGTGCGTCGGTGTGAAGTCGGTGTCGCGGATGGTGGTCTGATGCCACGCAGCATCGGCTTCAACGAAGAGTCCGAAGATCACCGCGGCCAGGATGCTCGCGACGGCCAGCAGAGTCAGCACATAGTAATAGCGCTTCAGCTCTTCCTGGGGCGAAATGGCGAGAATGTTGCGGTCCCGAGTGAACCACAGGACGGCCACGGCAATCACGCCGATGAGCGGGATCACGGTCATCTGGACATAAAACAGGCTCATCCAGTAGGTTTGGAATTCCGGCTCGAAATAGTCCATGCCGACCGAGAAGGAATAGTTCTGCTGATACCAGCGATAGACGCCGAACAGCAGGGCTGCAAGAAGTCCGACTCCCACGGCGAATAGCCAAGGTCCGCGGGCGGATGGGGCTGCTTCAGTCGAGGCAGGGAGGGCCCCACTCGATGGCATTACGGCACTCATGATGTATCTCCTCGTTAATTATTCAATCAGCGTTATGAATAGCCATGATCTGTGTCATGTATCGTCAACACTACGCCCGCCTGAACGGTCAGTCAACACGCGTGTGATTGCTATTGGCCAGATGTATGAATTGATCTTGGAGCATTGAAAGTTGGGGCGTTGGCGATGCCTACATTGAAGGACGCGCTTGCCATCACGCGAGCCTTGTCGAAGCTCGGTGTCTGCTCTCGGACGGAAGCCGAAGCGGCTGTCCGCGCGGGGCGCGTGGCACTGAATGGCGGGGTGGTGCTTGACCCCGCGCGCCGCGTGCGTCTGAACCGGGATCGGCTGACGATCGACGGAGAGCCTGTGACGGCGTCGACGCCACGCTATCTCATGTTCAACAAGCCTCGCGGCTTGGTCAGCACGCGACGCGATGAACGCGGCCGGCCGACCGTCTATGCGGCGCTCGGGGAGGCGGCGGACACGCCGGGTCTTTCGCCGGTCGGCCGGCTCGATCAGGCCAGCGAAGGGCTCTTGCTGTTCAGCAACGATCACGCATGGGCTGCCGGCGTGTCTGCGCCCGCAAGCGGCCTGGAGAAGCGCTACCACGTCCAGATCGACGGCTTGGGGGATGAATCGCTGCTGGCGGCGTTGCGGGCCGGAGCGAATTGTCAGGGCGAGTGGCTGCGGGTCGCGTCAGCGTCTCTGCTTCGGCGCGGGGAGAGGAACAGCTGGCTGGAACTGGGTTTGACCGAGGGGCGTAACCGCCATCTGCGCCGGCTGCTCGCGGCCTGCGGTTTCGAGGTGCGGCGCTTGGTGCGCGTCGCCATCGGCCCGCTGCCTTTGGGTGATCTGCCCAAAGGCGCTTGGCGGCCGCTCGAGCCATGGGAGGTCAACGCGCTCGATAATCCGGGCGCTCCCCGACCGCCGCGCTGAACGGGCGGATCAGCAGGCTGTGACGCGCACCCGCCGCGCCGCGTCCCGGGCCCGATCGCGCGCCTCGTCGACGGTGTCCGCCCGCGTAAGTGCCACCCCCATGCGCCGCTTCACATACGACACGGGCTTGCCGAACAGACGCAGATCACTCTCCGGCACGGCGAGCGCCTCTGCCACACCCTCGAAGGCGACCTCGGGTGCATCCACGCCACCATAGATGACGGCGCTGGCGGCCGGGCGCAGCAGCCGGATATCCACCGGCAGGCCCAGGATCGCGCGGGCATGCAGCTCGAACTCGCTCTGCATCTGGCTGGCGAGCGTCACGAGCCCGGTGTCGTGCGGGCGCGGACTGACTTCGCTGAACCACACCTCATCGCCGCGCACGAACAGCTCCACTCCGAAGATCCCCCGGCCGCCGAGCCGGTCGGTGACCCGGCGCGCGATGTCGTGGGCTCGCTCGAGTGCCAGCGGACTCATCGGTTGCGGCTGCCAGCTCTCGACATAATCACCGTCGACCTGGCGATGGCCGATGGGCGCGCAGAACTGGGTCTGAATGCGTCCCGAGGCGTCGGCCGCCCGCACGGTGAGCAGCGTGATCTCGAAATCAAACGTGATCCATTGCTCGGCGATGACTCGCTCCCGGTCCACCCGCCCCCCGCTGCGGGCGGCGGCCCAGGCGGCGGGCACCTCGTCGATCGTCCGGACCACCGACTGGCCTTTGCCGGACGAGGACATGACCGGCTTGACCACACACGGCAGGCCGATGCCGTCCGTGATGGCGGCGTGAAGCGCGGCTTTGGAGTCGGCAAAGGCGTAGCGCGAGGTGGGCAGGCCCAAGGTTTCGGCGGCGAGCCGCCGGATGCCTTCGCGCTGCATCGTCAGCCAGGCGGCTTCGGCGGTCGGGATGACTTGCGTGAGACCCTCGCTTTCCAGTTCGCGCAGGGTTTCGGTGGCGATGGCCTCGATTTCCGGGACCACGAAGTGCGGCCGTTCCTCTGCGATGAGCGCGCGCAGCGCGGCGCCGTCCGTCATGTCCAGCACATGGGCGCGGTGGGCGAGGGCATGACCCGGTGCATGCGCATATCGGTCCACCGCGATCACCTCGACCCCGAACCGCTGCAGGGCGATGATCACCTCCTTGCCCAGTTCGCCGGCGCCGAGCAGCATGACGCGGGTGGCTGAGGGGGTAAGCGGGGTGCCGATGCGCATGACGATCTCGCCGTGGAGGGATGCGCGATTCTAACCCACGGCATGCGCGCCGATGTCATGCCCGCGTCGACGACGCGCCACGGTCCTTGAGCTATCATCACGGCCCTTGCCCGTCCCCGCCGGAGCGATGTGCCCATGGCCTGCGCCGAGATGCTCGATCCCCTCATCCAGACCGTGGCCGACCTGGCCGCGATGGGGCTGTCGCCGGCCACGGGCGGCAATTTTTCGGTGCGCGCGGGCGAGGATGCGTTTTGCATCACGGCCTCGGGTTGTGACAAACGCGCCTTGACGCCTGCCGATTTCATCCGTGTGCCCGTGCCGGGGGCGCTGCCGGTGACGACGCCGGCGCCTTCGGCCGAGACCGCATTGCACCAGCGGCTCTACCGGCTCGATGCGCGCATCGGCTGCGTCCTGCATACCCATTCGGTGCCTGCGACCGTGATCTCACGAGGCTGCGAGGGAGATTGCATCGCCTTCACGGGCTACGAAATGCAAAAAGCCATCCGTGGCCACACCACGCATGAGACGCCGCTGGCCTTGCCGCTGTTCGACAACACGCAAGACATCCCCGCCTTGGCGGACGCGCTCGCCCGTCGTTGGGGGCCTGAGGGCCTGCCCTGCGGGCTGCTGGTGCGCGGCCACGGCCTTTACGCCTGGGGCGCGTCGGTGGCCGAAGCGCGGCGCCACGTCGAAGGCTGGGAATTTCTGCTGAGCTGCCTGCTGAACGAACGCCTGCTGGAGAGCCGCCGATGAGGATCGAGGCCGTCGTCACGGACATCGAAGGCACGACCACCGACATCGGTTTCGTGCATCGGGTGCTGTTTCCCTATGCCGCCCGCGCGCTGCCGGCCTATGTCGCCGCCCATCGCGCCGAGCTGGCCCTGCAGGCGCTGTTGCGGGAGGTCGCGGTCCAGAGCGGGCGGCCCGAGGCAAGCGAGGCCGAAATCGTGGATCAGCTCTTGGAATGGATCAAGCTGGATCTCAAGCTCACGCCCCTGAAGACACTGCAGGGCTGGATCTGGCGCGAAGGCTATGAGCGCGGCGATTTCACCGGGCATGTCTATCCGGACGCGGCCGTCTGCCTGCGCCGCTGGCACGCGGCCGGCCTGCGGCTGTATGTCTACTCCTCCGGATCGGAGGAGGCCCAGCGCTTGCTGTTCGGCCATAGCGACCATGGCGATCTGACCGGGCTCTTCAGCGGGTATTTCGATACCCGCATCGGCGCCAAGCGCGAGCCCGACAGCTATCGGCGAATCGCCGAGACGCTCGGACTCCCTCCTGATCGGATTGTGTTTCTCTCCGACATCGAGGCCGAACTCGACGCGGCGCGAACCGCGGGGCTTGCCACCTGTCTTCTGGCGCGGGGTGGCGAGATGACGAGCGAGCACGCCGTCGCCCGGGATTTTCATCACATTCCGCAACTGCAGGAGGTCGCGCCATGAGCCGCCTGACCGTCTATTCCGCTGCCGACGCCGCCCAGCCGATCCTCGCGACCGAGGACGGCGACGCCATCCGGCGGACGCTGGCCGATGCCGGCGTCCTGTTCCGGCGCTGGGCCGCCACGGCGCCGCTCGAGGAACGGGCGGAGGAGGCCGACATCCTGGCCGCCTATCGCACCGAGATCGATCGTCTCGTCGCGGAGGCCGGGTATCAGAGCATGGATGTGGTCAACATGTATCCGGATCACCCGGACCGGGTCGCCTTGCGGCAGAAGTTCCTCAGTGAACACACGCACGGCGAGGACGAGGTGCGCTTTTTCGTGGAGGGCGCCGGCTTGTTCTGCCTGCATCTGGACGAGCGAGTCTATGCCGTGCTGTGCACCAAAGGGGATCTGATCAGCGTCCCGGCGGGCACCCGGCATTGGTTCGACATGGGCGACCGCCCGCGTTTCACCGCCATTCGCTTGTTCAACAATCCCGACGGCTGGATCGCGCGTTTTACCGGCGACACGCTCGCAGAGCGGTTTCCGCGACTGGATTGACGGTCCCGGCCGACGGGAGAGGCAGCAGCGTCATGCGTGCCCGGATACGCAGTCGCACGCAGCGACTCATTCCTCGCAGGTATGACCGAAGGCCGCCAGCCCTTCTGCGAGATAGTCCGCCACCATCGGGGTCGTGAGCAGGTATGCAGCCGTGCGATTCGTGGCGCTGCGTGTCGCCTCGGCCAAGGCATCGGTCCATTCATTTTCGTCATAGTCCCCACGGCCGGTCCACATCAGGGCCACCAGGCTGGCCTGCTGATCCGGTTCGAGATCCTCGATCGTGGTGCTGATTTCCTGATAGGTCAGGTCGTCCGCGTGATCGGCCAGCACCTGCAGCGCCCAGTCGTCGCTCCAGCTGCCTTCCGCTTCGGGGATGACGACAGCCTCCTTGGCATGGAACTCCTTGAATCGGGTGATCAGGGCGCAGACGATATCGGGATTGAGATCCAGTGAGGCGCGCATGATGTCTCCGGCGTCAGGGTATGGGATGGTCCGTTCAGTGTAGAGGGGCTTGCGCATCGATGGCCAGCGCGACTTGACCCTCGTCGTCGGCATGATCGCGGGACAGCCATCCAGGAGACGAGGACGCGATGGTGAGTCTCTATAGCCGCGCCGGATCCAGGCGGCGCGCGACAGTCAGTAGCGGAACCGATCAGGCGGAGTTCAGGATCGAGTGCTTCGCATTCGATGATGCCCGCGTCAGCGCTGTTGCACCAGCCGCGGAGACTGCGCGATAGCCCTTTGCCCGACATCTGCAACAGGGCCACGGTCGTGGATATCGCCCGCCGGTGGTGGCGGTGAGCGCATGCGTGAAGTGGCGTGGTTTACATATCGAAGGCGCACTGAGAGCGTAAAGTTACGGCCAGGCGTTGCGGATCACGGCGCAACCGGTCACCTTGCCCGGCCCTGGCGAGCGCCATGCAAAAACGGACGGCTCACGTGAGCCGTCCGTTTTGTGTCGACTGGTGCCGGAGAGAGGAATCGAACCTCCGACCTGCTGGTTACGAATCAGCTGCTCTACCGACTGAGCTACCCCGGCTTCGAAGGGTCGTTAGCATACCCCTTTTGCGCCCATTTCGAAATTCCTTCCGAACGGTGCCCCATCAGTGTTGCGGCAGCGGCTGGGCGTGGACGAAACGGGGGAACAGCATGGGCGTGGTTGCGCGGTACCGCACGTAGTCCGGTCCCAGATGGCGCATCAGGTCGCGTTCCTCGTAGTGAACTCCGACCAGGATGTAGACCGTCAGCGCTGCGGCCAGGAACAGATGACCGACGGTCATGTAGGGCGTGACCCAGAACAGGATCAACATACCCAGCATCATCGGATGGCGCACGTAGCGATACAGGACGCCCATCTTGAACGGTACCGGCGTGTAGGGCAGGCCCTTGTCATGCAGATACGCCTGGCGCAGGCCGAACAGTTCGAAGTGGTCGGTGAGAAAGGTCGACCACGCGGCGATGATGCCGCCGAGGCCGAGCAGCACCAGGCATGTGGTGACGAGGGGCTGCCAGGTGAAATGCCAGAGGACACCCGGCATGGGCTGCCAGAATGCCATGAGCACGATCAGCGCCAGGCCCGAGGCCACGACGTAGATGCTGCGCTCCAGGTGCGCGGGGACGATCTGCGTCATACGACGCTTGAAGGCGGGGCGGACCATGACGCTGTGCTGCAACCCGAACAGCATGACGAGTCCGAGATTGATGGCCATGGTGCGGCCCCAGCCGCCCTGCAGCTCGCCGCTGCCGGCCGTCCAGGGCAACCAGATGTCGTTCATGAACACGATCAGTCCGGCCAGACTGAGCATGGAAAAGGCGTAGGCGGCAATCGCCCAGGGCAGTGCGCGGCTGTGCATGCGGTGTCTCCTCTTGGATCGTTTTGATTTTGTGGCTGCTTCTGCCTACGCGTCGCCCGGGTCTACAGCAGCATGTCGTCAAGCGGGCGGCGCGGCGTTTCTTCCGGCACCTCGGCCGCGGTACCGATGGCGATGAGCGCGATCGGACGCAGTTCCGACGGGATGTTCAATGCGGCCCGCACCGCCGCTTCATCGAAATCGCCGACCCAAGCGCTGGCGAGGCCTGCCGCGACCGCGGCGAGTTGCGTGTAGCTCGCCGCAATCGTGGCGTCCTGAAGCGCGTAAAGCATGGCGCCGCGCTCTCCATACCGGCTCGCAGCGCGCTCGGCGTCTGCGCAAAATACGAGACAGGCCGGCGCTTCGGCCAGAAAGGCCTGTTGGCCGGCAGCAGCCTGCAATGCCAGGCGTTGCTCGGGCGCCGTTGCGATGGCGATGCGATAGGATTGCAGATCGCCGGCAGAGGGTGCGGCGCAGGCGACCTCCAGGATGGCGTGGAGCTGTTCGCGGGAAACCGGTTGCTCGCTCCTGTAGCGCCTGACGGAGTGACGATGGCGGATGGTCTCAAAAAAATCCCACATCACCGTTCCTCGCAGGCCCAGCGGAAAACAGCCTTCAGCCAGCGCTTTGCGCGCGCAGTGAGCGCATCTGCTGTTCCATGTCCGAGAGCCCCAGCGCCTTGTAGGACTCGATCAGAATGTCCAGCGCCGGACCAACCGCGTCGGTGCCCGAAAACTCGGCCAGGATGTCCTGCGCCCGATTGGCGGCAGCGACGTAGGTGCCGCGTTCCAGGTAGTAGCGCGCGACGGACAGATCATGGCGGGCGACACGATCTTTCAGAAACAGCATGCGCTGGCGGGCATCGGCCGCATAGATGCTGTCCGGATAGCGTCGCAGCAGATTGCTGAACGAGGCAAAGGCGCCTCGGGCATATTGAGTGTCTCGTTCGGCGCCGTCGATGTCGAGCCATCGCCAGCGCACGGTGCTCTCGAGCAGCCCCAGGCTGCGCTCGAAATTGATGCGTCCCTGCATATAGAGCACATAATCGGCGCTCGGATGACTGGGGTATTCGCGCAGGAAGCGTTGGGCCGTGGCGATGCCCTGCTCCCATTCGCGCTGGCGATAGTAGGCGTAGATCAGTTCGATCTGCGCCTGCTGTGCGTAGGGGCCGAAGGGATAGCGCGACTCGAGCGCATTGAAACGCTTCACGGCGCCGTCGAAGCTCTCGCTCTTCAAGGCCTCGTGCGCTTCGCGGTAGATTTCGGCGGCCGGCCGGTTGGTATCCACCGCAGGGGTCTTGTCGTCCTCATCGGCATCGCCCGAGCCGCCGGGCAGGTAGGACAGCAGTGAACAGGCCGAAAGACACAGTGCGAGCAGCAGCACGAGAACGGGGCGGGCGACGGAGCGCATGATTTAGACTTGACCTCGAGGCCGGCCGCAGCCGGATGAACGAAATATTCTGGAGTATAACAAAGCCATTGGAACCGATGACCACGTCTCGCGATGAATCCCCGGCGCCCGCCTCTTGCGAGGATGCCGTGAGCTTCGACGTCACGGCCGCGCTGGCCGGTCGCCGCCTCGACCAGATTCTGGCCGAGCGCTTCGCCGATCACTCGCGCAGCCGTCTGGTCGACTGGATCAAGGGCGGCTCGGTCCAGGTCGACGGCCGTCCGGGTAAGCCCAGCGACCGCCTGCAGTCGGGCCAGCGCATCGACGTGCAGGTTCCTGCGCCCTCGCCGGTGATCCCGTTGCAGCCCGAGCTTATCGCCCTCGACATCATCCACGAGGATGACGATCTGCTCGTCATTGACAAGCCGCCGGGCCTGGTGGTTCATCCCGGTGCCGGCAATCCGGCCGGAACGCTGCAAAACGCCTTGCTCCACCATGCCCCCGCGCTGGTGAACCTGCCCCGGGCCGGGCTGGTGCATCGCCTCGACAAGGACACCTCGGGCCTGATGGTGGTGGCCAAGACGCTGACCAGCCATACCCGGCTCGTCAGCGCGTTGCAGGCGCGGGAGATCCGGCGGGAGTACGACGCCGTGGTCATCGGCGCCCTGCTCGCCGGGGGCACGGTGGACGCGCCGCTGGGGCGCCACCCGCGCGACCGGCTGCGCATCGCGGTGCGGGACGGCGGACGGGACGCGGTCACCCATTACCGGGTGAGCGAGCGCTACGCCCACCATACCCGCCTTGCGCTGCGACTGGAGACCGGCCGGACCCACCAGATCCGCGTGCACATGGCGCACCTGGGGCATCCGGTCCTGGGTGATCCCTTGTATGCGGGCCGTTTGCGGCTGCCGGCCGGCATCGACCCCGCGCTGGCCGATGTCTTGCGGGGATTCAAACGCCAGGCGCTGCACGCCACGCGGCTGGGTCTCGTCCATCCGGGAGACGGATCGGAACGAGTCTGGGAGCGCCCGCCGCCAGCCGACATGCAGGCGCTGATCATGGCGCTGCGGGCGCAGGGCGGGGCATGAGCGGCGCGGTGCCCGGTCTTGTTCACCACGCAGGACTGCCACTGATCGTGCCCGACTGGCCGGCGCCGCCCTCGGTGCACGCGGTGGCCACCACCCGCCTGGGCGGCGTGAGCACCGGCCCGTACGCGAGTTTCAACCTCGGCGATCATGTCGGTGACGATCTGGCGGCCGTGACCGCGAACCGGAGGCTTTTGACGGAGGCGCTGGCGCTGCCGGCGCCCCCCTATTGGCTGCGCCAGGTGCACGGCACGCGCGTCGTGCGCGCCGGTCGTCGTGAAGCTCCCCCCGTCGAGGCGGACGGGTCCTGGACGGATGAGGCCGGCGTGGTGTGCGTGGTGGGCACGGCGGATTGTCTGCCGGTCCTGTTCTGCGATCTTGCGGGCACGCATGTGGCCGCTGCGCATGCCGGTTGGCGCGGGCTGGCGGCCGGCGTGCTGGAAGCCACGATCGCGGTACTGGATGTGGCGCCGGACCAACTGCTGGTCTGGATTGGCCCAGCCATCGGGGCCGCGGCCTTCGAGGTGGGGCCGGAGGTGCGCGAGGTATTCCTCGACGTCGACGCGTCGGCTGAAACGGCCTTTCGCCGTGGCGCTGGCGATCGCTGGTGCGCCGATCTGGCGCAGCTCGCGCGCCTCCGGCTCAACCGGTTGGGGGTGCACGGTGTCTGGGGCGGTCAGTGGTGCACCGCCAGCGGTCCAGACCGGTTTTTTTCCTACCGCCGCGATGGCGTAACCGGCCGCATGGCGACGCTGATCTGGCGCGGTTGAGCGCTACAGCCGCTGCACCGAGATCGGCCAGCGATGAAACCAGAGTCAAAAAACGAAAGGGATGGAGGCGACCTCCATCCCCACGATCGCCGTTCGACTGTTTTCGTTATTACTTGTTGCGCACGAACGTGTTGCCGGCGCCGATGTTGAAGCCGCCGGTGTAGGACACGGTGCGGGTGGGATACAGATCGTTCACCGCGGTGTAGGTCGTCGTGGGGGCCACGCCCACGGTGTAACCGAAGCTGTAAGCGGTGGGGCTGTTGCTGAAGCCGAAGCCCATGGACGGATTCAGCGCCCAGCCGAAGGTGAAGGCCTGACCTGCCACGTTCGACAGAGCGGCATCGTTCATATTGCTCATCGCCGCCTGGGAAGCGACCGGGACGGCAGTCAGAAGTCCAAGCATCATCAGGGATTTGACGTTCATATCTTGCTCCTCGACAGAGGGGTTGGGTGTCGGGTGTCCAGATCCCCGGCGCACACGGGGTAGCTGGACGACGCTCACCTTACGCCAAGGAGATCGTCGGTTCGATGGCAGGATAGTTAATATTTTCTTACGGAATCGCGTGCCGTCGGAATGCAGATATATATCTTTTTGTTGAATTGGTTACATGTCCATGAGTTTATGGATTAACGCTTCCTGACAACGGGATTGATGGCGTTGAGAAAGGCTTCCCGGGTCTTGTTGAGCGACTCAGCAACATCCCAGGCGGCGACAAGGGGGCGATTTTGAGCCTTTCGGACACGCGGAATCATAGGAACGGTAATCGGGGGTTTCCTGCCGCGGCAATACATCGCGGTGACTCAGGACTGTGGATCACACCCTGCTTCGGATGGCGGCGAGGCCGCCATCCGAAGCGGAAGGCCGAGAGCCTGCGCTCAGCCGGCCAGACGCACGGCCAGTTCCGCCACACGGCGGCCCTGGTAGCGGGCCACCGTGGCTTCCTTCTCGGAGACCTGCCGGCTGCCGTCGCCGCCGGCCAGCGTCGCCGCGCCATAGGGCGAGCCGGCGGTGACCTCGGAGAGATCGGACAGGATCTGCCCGGCCACGTCCCCATAGCCCAGCGGCACGATCAGCATGCCGTGATGGGCCAGCGTGTGCCAGAAAGACACGACGGTGGTTTCCTGTCCGCCCCCCACGCCCGTGCTGGTAAAGACGCTGGCCAGCTTGCCGTTCAACGCGGCCTTGGCCCACAGGCCGCCGGTCTGGTCAAGAAAGCTGCGCATCTGCCCGGTCATGTTGCCGAAGCGGGTGGGGGAGCCGAACAGGATTGCGTCGTAGTCCGCCAGTTCAGCCGGTGTCGCCACGGGGGCCGCCTGATCGAGCTTGGCGCCGAACTGGCGCGCCTGTTCCTCGGGGATGGTTTCCGGCACCCGCTTGAGTGTGACCTCGGCGCCGCGCACGGCGCGTGCGCCGTCGGCGACATGGTGCGCCAGCGTTTCAACGTGACCGTACATCGAATAGTAAAGGACCAGGATCTTGGCCATGAATGAGTCCTCCAGATGAAGCGTGGATGTCCGCGCAAGCCGGCGGAGCGGCGATGAAATCGGCCGATCGCGAGGGTCACCCGGTTACGCTTCGCGGATCGGCGGAGACAGCAGCCGTGCCCGGGCGCGCAGGCGCTCGCGCCACGTCGGCGCCAGGACTTCGAGCTCGGCAGCCGCTGCCAATTCGGAACGATCGGGCGCACCGCAGAGCGTGAGCGCCCAGATTTGCGTGATCGCAACATGCGCCGGGTGGCGATCCGCGACCGACAGCCGGTCGCCGGCCTGGGCGTGACCCGGCTGAATGACGCGGCACAGCCAGCCGGCGCCGTAACCCGTTTTGACGATGCGCTTGGACAGATCCGGCAGTTCCATGTGCTGGCTCAGCTTCCAGCAGGGATTGCGCGGCTGGCTGATTTCCAGGACGGCCTCGCCGAGCTGCCAGCGATCGCCGATGCAGGCCTCGCTCTCGTCGATATCGCCCCAGCACAGATTCTCGCCGAAGGCGCCGGGCACGAAGTCCGCTGCACGGCGCGGGTAGACCGTTGCCCAGTGGCGATAGCCGGCCACGGTGAACACGCACACCGCCCGTTCCGGACCGCCGTGCACACGTCGGTCGACCTGCACATCCTCGGCGAATCCGCTTGCCCCGAGCCAGACCGGTCCGGTCACGGCGCGTTTGGCGATGCCGCTGAAATGGCCTTCGGGCAGGAGCGTCTGGCCCCCGATGAAGGGGCCCGACCACGGCAAACGCTCGCTCATGCGGATTCGGGGGCGGGATCCGGGATGAATCCGAAGCGGCTTGGCACCTCGGCCCGGCGGATGGCTTGCACCGACAGAACGCGCTGCCCATCCCGCAGACCCAGGGCCGCGGCCTCGCCATCCATGAGCGCGGCCAGGGCCGTTTCAAGCGCGGCATCGTCCAGGGCCCGGCCGTCTGCATCACAAAACGCCGCGCCATAGGCCACCAGGTCACGGTCATCGAGCAGGCCGATGCCGTGCGGGGTTTCGAGCAGCAGATTGCCTTCCTCGTCGACCCACGCGCCGGTCACCCCCTCCACCGCCGCGCCGGTATGGGTCAGCAGCGCGCCCGCCGTGCCCGGTGCGTGATCCGGATGGCGGTGCAGCACCCACGGCGTATAGGCGAGGGCGACATAGACCTTTTGTGGTCCGTTCTGGAACAGCCAGGCGCCTTGCGCATCGGGGAGATAGTTGCGGTTGATGAAGGCGATGGTGCGCGCATGGCGCAGCGGGCGGCCTTCGAGCAGCCAGCCGCCGCGCCGGTCCAGCGCCAGCCAGCCGTAGGCGGCCGGCACGTTGGGCCATTTGCGCAACGCGGCCTGAACGCTTTCATCCATGGTCGATCTCCCGGTTGGATCGTCGAGGTTGCGCGGGGGCTGTCAAAGCCCCATGGCCGCGCGCCACCCCTGTTCGATGGCGCGTTTGGCGTCCAGTTCCGCCGCCACGTCCGCGCCGCCGATCCGGGTCACGGTGATGCCGGCCTCTGCAAGCGGCGCTTCCAGTTCGCGCAGCGGCTCCTGGCCGGCGCAGATGACAATGTGGTCGACGCCGAGGCAGCGCCGCTGGCCCTGGTGCGTCAGGTGCAGGCCCGCATCGTCGATGCGCTCGTACTGCACGCCACTCAAGACCTGCACCCCCAGCCGGTCCAGCAGCTCGCGGTGGGCCCAGGCGGTGGTCTTGCCGAGCCGCGCGCCGACCCTGCCCGTGGAACGCTGCAGCAGGTGAATTTCGCGTGCCATATGCGGCGGCGCTGCGGCACCCGTGAGCCCACCGGGCGTGCGCGGGTCCTGCGACACGCCCCACTGGTCCAGGAACGTTGCCACATCGACGCCGGGTGACGGCCGGGCCGGATCATGCGCCAGAAAGTGCGCCGTATCGACGCCGATGCCGCCGCCGCCCAGGATGGCGACGCGCGCCCCGACCGGAGCGGCGCCGCTCAGGACCGCGGTATAGGTCAGCACCCGGGGATGATCGATGCCGGGGATGTCCGGTCGGCGCGGCACCACGCCGCTGGCGAGGATGACGTGCGCATAGCCGCCCGCGATCAGCGCGCGGGCGTCGGCGCGCTGACCCAGGCGAACCTCGACGCCTAGCTCGGCCAGCCGGGTCCCGTAGTAGCGCGGCGTCTCAGCGTACTCTTCCTTGCCCGGCACCCGGCAGGCGAGGCGGAACTGGCCGCCGAGCGCGTCCTGCGCCTCGAAGAGCGTCACCCGATGGCCGCGTTCGGCCGCGACCATCGCCGCCGCCATGCCCGCCGGGCCGCCGCCGACCACGGCCACGCGCAGCGGCCGGGCGGCCGGGGTGAGCATGAATTCCGCTTCGCGACAGGCGCTGGGATTGACTAGGCAGCTCGCCAGCTTGCCGTTGAAGGTGTGGTCGAGGCAGGCCTGGTTGCAGGCGATGCAGATGTTGATGGCGGCGCGCCGTCCCGCGCGTGCCTTGGCCACCCAATCCGCGTCGGCCAGCAGCGGACGGGCCATCGACACCATGTCGGCCATGCCCCGCGCGATCAGGTCCTCGGCGACCTCGGGGACGTTGATGCGGTTGCTGGCGATGACCGGAATGTCGACGGCCGCCTTCACCCGCGCCGTGGCCCAGGCAAAGGCGGCGCGCGGAACCATCGTCGCGATGGTGGGCACGCGCGCCTCGTGCCAGCCGATGCCGGTGTTGATCATCGTCGCGCCGGCCGCGGCGATGGCGCGGGCGAGGGTGATGATCTCCTCGCCGGTGCTGCCGCCCGTGACCAGATCGAGCATCGATTCGCGGTAGATGACGATGAAGTCGGGGCCGACGGCCTGGCGCACCCGCCGCACAATGGCCACCGGCAGGCGCATGCGCCGCTCGAAATCCCCGCCCCAGGCGTCGTCGCGCTGGTTGGTGCGCGCCGCCAGCCATTGGTTGAGGAGATAGCCTTCCGAGCCCATGATCTCCACGCCGTCGTAGCCGGCCTGGCGCGCCAGCGCGGCGGCCTGGGCGAAATCGGCGATGGTCTGTTCGACTTCCTCCGGCGGCATCGCCCGCGGCCGGAAGGGATTGATGGGCGCCTGGATCGCCGAGGGCGCCGCCGACTTGGGGTTGTAGGCGTAGCGGCCGGCATGAATGAGCTGCAGCGCGATCCGGCCCCCGGCCTCGTGCACCCGCTCCGGTACCACCCGATGCATCTCCACGTCTTTCTCGGATGCCATCATCCGCGCACCGAGTGCCAGCGCGCCGGTCGGGCTGACGCCGAAGCCGCCCGTCACCATCAGCGCCGTGCCGCCGCGTGCCCGCGCCGCGAAATAGTCCGCCATGGCGCCCAGCCCCTTGGGATGTTCCTCGAGGCCGGTGTGCATCGAGCCCATCATCACCCGGTTCGGCAGGGTGACGAAGCCCAGATCGAGCGGGCTCAGCAGGTGCGGATAGGGCAGCGGGGTCATGGAGCGGGTCTCCTCGAGTTTGTCGTTATCGAATCCTATCCTAGCCGCGATCCGGCTCGAGGCGGAATGTGCCAAAAAAAAGAAACCCCGCCGAAGCGGGGTTTCAGGGTGCGCATGTGGCAGCTTACAGCGCTTTCAGCACCGGTTTGACCGGGCTGTCCATGCGCTTGGCAAAGCCGTTCGGGCCCGCTTCGCCTACCGTCGCGGGGAACCAGAGCACCACCGACAGGTCGATGTTGAGCTTGCCCACCGGCAGTTCGGTCACCCGTACGCCCATGCGCGGCAGTGCCCCCGGGAATTTCTCGGTGGCGAATTTCTTCTCGGGCTTGTCGGCGTCCTCATAGTACAGCTCGGCTTTCACCGGCCAGTCCGGCGGAATGCGCACCTGCATCATGATGTCGAAGCCCTTGCCGCTTTCGAGCCACAGCCAGTTCTTGTCGGGGACGCGAATGGCGAGTTGCTTTTCGGTCGCATCGACCTTGCCGTCGATCTTGGCGTACTGGCCCGACGGGTTGACCGCCGCCGAGAAACGGCCGCCCTTCATGTCGTTCAGGTCCAGACCGATGTCGATGACCGGTTTGTTGAGCACGCGGGTGAGGATCTCGCCGCCCGGGATGTTGAGCCGCACCGGCAGGTCGATGCCCTCGTCATAGAGCGTCATGTCGGCGCGGATGAAAAACACCGGAATGCCGGCCACCACCACGCGGATGGAGAGCAGCAGCACCTCGCGGACCGGGCCGTGCTTCACGCCCAGCAGCCTGGCCTCGATGTTCTGGATGCCCACCGAGACGCGCGGCCAGGGCGTCACCACGCCCGTGGACAGGTCGAGAAAGATGGTGTCGAGGACCCGATGCGACGGCGTGGGGCCCGCGTTGGCCCGGTAGTCCTCGAACAACAGCAGGTTGTCCTTGCTCTGCTTGAAGTTGTGGAAGTTGCCGGTGAAACGGTAGGTGCTTTCGTCGTACTTCACATACCGGGCCGGATCGCGCGCCTGGCTGCCGGTGACGAGATAGGCGTAGCGCGTGCTGCCGTTGTCGCTCAGGGAGACCTCCTGAACGATTTTTCCGTCCGTGAGCGCCATGCTGGCGGCGTCGTACTGCTCCTTGCCGGTATCGCGGTGCATGAAGACGATTTCGTCCCTGGCATCGAATTTCCCGGGCGCGCCGTCCAGTTCGCTCTTCGACACGCCCTCGACGTAGACCCACCCGTCCTTGTCGCGTTCATCGATCTGGAAGGGAATCGGGACCAGCTTGCCGGCGCGGACCGCCATGACCGAGATGTCCGCGATGTCGTGCCCGGACAGCTTGTCGGCCTGCTTGGCGCCCACGGCCACTGGAGCCACCCACGTGTAGGGGTTGAGGCCCATGTCCTTGGTGAGTTGGTCGATCTGGGCGGTGGTCAGGCGCCGGGAAATCTCCGGCCGATCGGCCATCAGGCTGGGTTTGGCGTCCAGGTCCTTGACGATCTGCTGGTATTCCGTGTCGTTGACCGAGCCATATTCGGCGGCGGCGAAGGCGGTCTGGGCCAAGCCCAGCACACCGGCGCACGCCAGGGCGGCGAGTCGCGCGTTCATGCGGTGTCTCCTTGACGTTGAGCGGGTTTCTCGTTCCATGGAACCCTGTGATCCGCGCCGCCCACCTCGCCGATCGGGCGATCCCCTGGGGCAGACGCGAATATCCTTGTCCAGTGAAGGTGCAGGTCTATCCCTTGTCAAGGCGAGCTGGGTGTCGCCTCGTGCTGCCGGGATCGTGAGGGTCAGTCGGCGGGGAAGGTCGTCGGCCGGGGACCTGTTTCGTCGACCCAGAGCCCGCGTCCCTCGCGGTACCAGTCGCCGAGGTCGATGCGCAGCCGGCCGGCCGCTGAGCCGTCCAGCCGGTGGATGGCGGGGCGATGGGTGTGGCCGTGGATGAGCCAGTCGGCGCCGAATCGGTCCAGCAGGGCGACAGCTGCGGCCGGATCGACGTCCATGAGAGCGGCCGGCTTGGCCTGCACCGCCTGTTGGGTGCGCGCGCGCAGGCCACTCGCGATGCGGCTGCGCGCGGCGCGGGGGAGTGCGAGGAAGAGGCGCTGCAGGGGACGGTTGTGAACCACGCGTCGGAAGCGTTGGTAGCCGATATCGGCGGTGCACAACAGATCGCCGTGAGTCAGCACGACACGTCGGCCGTGCAGCTCGACGAGCGCGGGATCGGGCAGCAACTGCATGCCGCAGCGCCGCGCCAGCGCCGCGCCGATGAGGAAATCCCGGTTGCCGTGCTGGAAAAAGACGGGCACGCCACCAGCCGACAGCGTCCGGATGGCGTCGATCACCGGCACGAATTCCGGGGGCACCATATCGTCCCCCACCCAGTACTCGAACAGATCGCCCAGGATGTAGACCGCCGCCGCCCGGCGCGCTTCACCTTGCAACAGGTCGATCAGGATGTCCTGGATCGGCGGCCGGGCGGGGCTGAGATGAACATCCGAAAACAGCAGCGTGGCGGGCACGGATCAGGGCGTGATGCGCCGTGCCGAGGTGATGACGACCGCCGTCTTGGGCACGTCCTGATGCATGCCGCGCGAGCCGGTGGGCACCTGCGCGATCTTGTTCACCACGTCCATGCCCGAGACGACCTCGCCGAAGACGGCGTAGCCGAAGCCCTGCGGGGTGGGCGCGGTGTGGTTCAAAAAGCCGTTGTCGACCAGGTTGATGAAGAACTGCGCGGTGGCCGAGTGCGGCGCGCTGGTGCGGGCCATGGCCAGCGTGCCGACGCGGTTGGGGGTGTCGGCGCGGGCTTCGTTCGTGATGGGTGCGCGCGTCGGCCGCTGGTTCATCTGTTCGTCCATACCGCCGCCCTGGATCATGAAACCGGGGATGACGCGGTGGAACACCGTGCCGTCGTACGCGCCGGCATCCACATAGGCGAGGAAGTTCTTCACCGTCTCGGGCGCGCGATCGGGAAAGAGTACGACATCGATGGGGCCCTGCGTGGTTTCCAGACGCACGCGCGGCGCGGCGGTTCCGCCCTCACCAGGTTCGGCCGCCGCCGGATGGCTGAGCAGCATCAAAAGCATCGACAACATTCCCAATCTCCGCATGGTGTGACTCCTGATGGACCGGCGCCATCATACGGCGCCACTCCGGTGCGGCCAAGCCGGGCCGATCGGTGCGATGGCGGCCGCTGGTATGATGACGGGTTGTTGCAACTGCCGAGATCCCGACGCCGTGCTCAAAACCCGATTTGCGCCCAGCCCGACCGGCCGCATGCATCTCGGCAATGCGCGCACGGCCCTGTTCAGCGCCCTCCTTGCGCGCCGGGAGAGCGGGCATTTCGTGCTGCGCATCGAGGACACCGACGCGGCGCGCAGCACGCTGCTCCATGCCGAGGGCGTGCTGGAGGACCTGCGCTGGCTGGGCCTGACCTGGGACGAGGGTCCGTTTTACCAGTCACGGCGCCAGGGTCTCTACGCTGCCCATTTCGCCGCCTTGCAGGCGCAGGGACGGCTTTATCCCTGCTTTTGCACGCCCGAGGCGCTGGCCGAGCAGCGACGGGCGCAGCTCGCCGCGGGCCGGCCGCCACGGTATGACGGCCGCTGCGCGCCGCTCGCCCCTGATGAGACCGCCCGGCGTCTGGCGGCAGGGGAGGCGGCGGCGCTGCGCTTCAGGGTGCCCGTCGGACAGACGATCGTGTTCGAGGATCTGATCCGCGGCCCGCAGCGCTTCGATTCCGGCGACATCGGCGATTTCGTGGTGCGGCGCACCGACGGAACGCCAGCCTTTTTTTTCAGCAATGCGGTGGACGATGCCGAAATGGGCATCACCCATGTGCTGCGCGGTGAGGATCACCTGAGCAACACCCCGCGCCAGCTCCTGCTGCTGGAGGCGCTGGGTCTGCCCGCCCCGCGCTATGGGCATCTGCCGCTCATCACCGGCCACGACGGCGCCCCCCTATCCAAGCGCAACGGCAGCCAGAGCGTGGCGGAGTTGCGTGCGGCGGGCTTTTCGCCGCTGGCACTGCTCAATTACCTCGCGCGCCTGGGGCATCACCTGGAGGCCCCGGGACTGTTGTCGCCCGAGGCGCTGGCGGCGGCATTCGATCTGGCGGCCGTCGGCCGTGCGCCGGCGCGATTCGATCCGGCCCAGCTCCTGCATTACCAGAAGCTCGCCACGGCCGCGCTGTCCGTGGACGCCTTCCTGGCCTTCGCCAGTCTTGATGAGTCGCGTGTACCGGCCCTCGCACGCAGTGATTTCGTCCGCGCCGTGGCGCCCAACGTGAGCTTTCCGGCCGAGGCGCAGGAGTGGGCCGATCGACTCTTCGCCGACCGGCCGGTGATCGACAGCGATCCGCCGCCCGCGTTGCGCGAGGCCGGGCCGGCGTTCTTCGCGCTTGCGGCGCAGTTGTTCGCGGTGCACGGCACCGATGCCCGCGCCTGGACCGCGGCTTTGCGCGAGCAGTCCGGGCGCAGCGGCAAGGCGCTGTTCATCCCGCTGCGCCTCGCCCTGACGGGCCTGGAACATGGCCCGGAACTGCGCGACTTGCTGGCCTTGATGCCGGCCCCCATCGTGTCCGGACGACTGGCCGCCGCCAGCCGGCTGGCCGCAACCGATACGCCTTCATAAGGATCGTCCATGAGCGCGCTCGCCATTCACAACAGCCTGACCGGTACCAAGACGGCATTTCGGCCGTTGCATCCGGGGCGGGTCGGCATGTACGTCTGTGGGATGACGGTCTATGACTACTGTCATCTTGGCCATGCCCGGGTGCTGGTGGTGTTCGACGTGGTGGCCCGCTATCTGCGGCATCTGGGTTTCGAGCTGACCTATGTGCGCAACATCACCGATATCGACGACAAGATCATCCGTCGCGCCGCCGAGAACGGCGAGCCCATCGGGGCGCTCACGGAGCGATTCATCCGCGCCATGGACGAGGACGCCGCGGCGCTCGGCGTGCTGCCGCCCGATCATCAGCCGCGCGCGACCGCCCACATCGGCGACATCCTCGCCATGATCCAGACCCTCATCGACAAGGGCTACGCCTATGTCGGGACGAGCGGGGATGTGCTCTACGATGTGAGTCGTTTCGCGCCCTACGGGAAGCTCTCCGGACGGCGGCCCGAAGACCTGCTCGCCGGTGCGCGGGTCGAAATCGATGCCGGCAAGGACGACCCCCTGGATTTCGTGCTCTGGAAACCGGCCAAGCCGGGCGAGCCAGCCTGGGACTCGCCTTGGGGGCCGGGTCGCCCCGGCTGGCACATCGAGTGCTCGGCCATGGCCACGCATTGCCTGGGCGCGCATTTCGATCTGCACGGCGGCGGCATGGACCTCATGTTTCCGCACCACGAAAACGAGATCGCCCAGAGCGAAGCGGCCACCGGCGAGCCCTTCGTCGAGACCTGGATGCATGTCGGCTTCGTCCAGGTGGGCGAGGAGAAGATGGCCAAGTCGCTGGGCAATTTCACCACCATCCGCGAGGTACTCAAGCGCTATTCCGGTGAGGTGCTGCGCTTTTTCATCCTCGGCAGCCACTACCGCAGCCCGCTGGTTTACACCGAAGCCAATCTGGACGCGGCGCGGGAGGGTCTGGACCGGCTGTATATCAGCCTGCGCGGCCTGCCGGCGGTTCCCGCGCCGGAAACCGAGTCCTTCATGGCGTCGTTCACCGATGCCCTGAATGACGATTTCAACACGGCGAAAGGGCTGGCCGTGCTCTTCGAGATGGCTCGCGAAGTCAACCGGCTGCGCGAGACGGATCCGGCGCAGGCAGCGGCGCTGGGCGCTGAGCTGCGCGCCCTGGGCGGTGTGCTGGGCTTGCTGCAAACCCCCGTCGAGGCCTATTTTCAGGGCGGCCCGACGGACGCGGGCCTCGATGCCGCAGCCATCGAGGCGCTGATCGCCGCGCGGCGCGCGGCTCGCGCCCGTCGCGACTGGGCCGAAGCCGATCGCATCCGCGATGAGCTGACGCAGCGCGGCGTCGTGCTCGAAGACGGCGCCGCCGGCACGGTCTGGCGGCGCGCCTGAGGCGCCCCCTCGCGCGCCCGGTCATGCAGGCGGGCTCAAGGGCGATGCCAGGGCCGCTCGTCCCATCCCCGCGCCCATGCATCACCGCCGTTCGAGTAAACGATAATAGTTATCGTTGACTGACTCAAATCAGAACAGCTATCATTCTTGCGATATAGCGCGGCGGCGCGGCGCCCTAGGCCGCCGGGTCTGCGCGTTCACCGGGCGCTTTGAGGGGATCGACGCGCCGGAAACGGTGTTTCGAGGCTGCGCGGATGGGTTGGAGGCTGGCCGCGACGATCGCTTGGTGACTGCCGGACCCGGAGGGCGGCCGTTCCCGGCGGGCCATCGCAGGGGGGATGTGTATTACAAGCAAAACCATGAGCGATAAGACCGGACCCCATCGCCCGCGCGCGCCGACGACGCAGCCGCCGGAGGTGCGGGCCGAGACCTTGTTCGGCGGCGCCCGGGAAGTGCGTATCCATCACGCCGGCGAAATCTATCGCCTGCAATTGACGGCGGCCGGCAAGCTCTTGCTGACCAAATAGCCATTCCAGAAAGTTTCCAGGCAGCCAAAGGGTTCACCGAGTAGCCAGCCCAGCCGGTCCGCAGGTCCGACGATGCATCTACTCAGGAGGAACTCTCGATGACCAAGCCCGAATCCGCACCATCCACCTGCGCCACGCTGTCGCTGGCTCTCGCAGCGCTGTGCCCGATCGTGGCCGCGGCTGAGGACGCAGACGCTGTGCTGCCCTCGGTGGAGGTGCAGGGCGCCGCGCCCGTGGACGGGTACAAAAGCGAGCGTTCCAGCACCGCCACGCGGACCGATACCCCGCTGCGCGACATTCCCCAGTCGGTGACCGTGGTGCCCGAAGCCCTGATGGAGGCACAGGCGGCGTTCAACCTGCGCGATGCCTTGCGCAACGTCCCCGGCCTGACCCTGGCAGCCGGCGAGGGCGGGCGCACCGGGGATTCCATCACCCTGCGCGGCTTCGCGGCCAACTCCGACACCTACCTCGATGGCGTGAAGGACAACGGCCAGTATTTCCGCGACACTTTTTTCCTCGAGGGCGTGGACGTTCTGAAAGGACCTTCGTCGATGCTGTTCGGACGCGGCAGCACGGGCGGCGTGATCAATCTGCTATCCAAGCAGCCGCATCCCGGCCAGTCGGCCGAGGCCGATCTCAGTCTTGGCAGTTACGATCTGCGGCGCGCCACGGTCGATGGCAATTTCGGCACGGAAGAGTTGGCCGGGCGGGTCAGCGCGCTGTACCACGACTCGGACAGCTTTCGCGATGAGAATTTCCTCGAGCGCAAGGCCATCGCGCCCACGGGCCGAGTGAAGCTGGGCAGCGACAGCTCGCTCACGCTGTCCGGTCTGTATCAGCGCGAGGATTCCGTGTTCGACTACGGCGTGCCCATGTTCCGGGGTCGGCCCGCCGATGTCGATCGCGATACCTTCTACGGCTTCAGTGACGACCGCTTTCAGGAATTCGACGTGGCCGTGACGACGGCGACGCTGGACATGGGTCTGAGCGACCATTTGCGCCTGCGCAACACCACCCGCTACGGGGATTATCAGCGCGACTACCGCACCCATCTGTTCGGTGATGTGACCGACCTGGGCCGTGATTCGACCGTCGCGCGCTCCCAGGCCCTGCGGGCGAGCGGCCAGCAGAACCTGATCAACCAGACCGACCTCATCCTGAAGGGGAACTGGCTCGGTTACGAGCACACGGTGCTGTTCGGCGCGGAGCTGGCACGCGAGGACTACGATTTTCGCAGCCGGAACTCGACCGACGTGGCCGCGATCTCGATCTTCGATCCCGTATCGGCGTCCAGTGTCGGCGCCGGGCGCGCCAATGATCTGGACGGCACCCTGGCCACCGATCGGGATACCGAGGCCACCACCCGCGCGCTTTACGTTCAGGAACAGTTGGCGCTGGATGCGCAGTGGAAGCTGGTCGGGGGCGCGCGCTTCGACCGGTTCGAGGCCGATTTCGACGATCGACTGACCGATGACGCATTTTCCGAGACCACCGATTTCTGGAGCCCGCGCGCCGGGGTTGTCTGGCAGCCGACGGAGCTCGCCTCCTGGTACGCCAGCGTCGGACGCTCGTTCAACCCGTCCGCCGAGACCTTCACCCTCAGCGCCGCGACGCAGGACCTCTCGCCCGAGGAGTCGACCAACTACGAGGTCGGCACCCGTCACGAACTGCTGGACGGCCGCATGGGGCTGGCCGCCGCGCTGTTCCGGCTGGACAAGGACAAGGCGCGCACGCCGGATCCCAACGATCCCTCGCTGACGGTGCTGGCCGGCCAGCAAGTCACCAATGGCCTGGAAGTCGAACTGAACGGCAAGCTCACGGAGACGGTGAGCGCCTTCGCCAGCGTGGCCTGGCTGGACGCCGAGATCGCCGAATCCAACGCGCTGCAGGACGGCATGCCGATCGAAGGCAACCGGCCGCCCAACGTGGCGCGCCAGCAGGGCGTGGTCTGGGCGGACTGGGCCTTCGCGCCGCAGTGGACCTTGGGGGGCGGCGTGTATTTCGTCTCCTCGCGCTATACCGACAACGGCAATACGGCCGAGCTGCCGGGGTATGAACGGCTCGATCTGATGCTGGGCTATGAACAGGCGCAGTGGGCGCTGCAACTCAACGTCCAGAATCTCACGGACGAGGAATACTACGAGTCCGGCCAGTTGCGTTCGGCCCTGCCGGGTTCGCCGCGGGCCGCGATCCTGTCGCTGAGGGTGGCCCTGTGATCGCCCGGACAGGGCGCGTCTCGGCCCGGCGGCGGAACGGCCACGCATGAGCCCGGCCGCCGTGGCCTGGATCGCGCGGCTGCATGGCTGGATCGGGTTGTGGGGGGCGGTGCTGGGCCTGGTGTTCGGCGTGTCCGGATTCGTGCTCAATCACCGCGCCGTGCTGAAGCTGGATCTGATGGCCTATGCCCCGACGCACCAGCGCCTCGAGGTACCGACTGAGGCGGGCGCGAGTCCCCAGGCGCTTGCAGCCTGGCTGCCGCACGCGCTGGCCTTGCCGCGGGCCAAGGTGCGCATTCCCGAGGAGAAGCGCCGCCCCGGCGCCGACACGCCCCCGCCCAACGCTGACGGTGCGCGGCGCTGGACCGTGATGCTCAACACACCGCAGGAGCGCATCAACGTCGTCTATTGGGCGGGTGATCCGCGCGCCGAGGTGACGCGCGAGCGCGCGAACTTCTTCGCCACGCTGGCACGGCTGCATACCGGAGCGGGGCTCGGCGCGGGCTGGATCCTGTTCGCCGATACGCTCGCCGGGGCCATGATCGCCCTCACGCTGAGCGGCGTGCTGCTCTGGACCAAGCTGCATCCGGGCCGGCTGCTGGCCGTCGGGCTGATCGGCGGCACCACGGTCCTTGGCGCCGCGCTCGTGCTCTGGGGACTGTGATGTTGGTCGTCATCCCACGGTTGCTGGACGAGGCCGCGCTGGCGCGTGCCCGAGCGCTGCTCGATGCGGCGGCGTTTGGCGATGGGCGTGTGACGGCGGGCGCACTGGCGGCCGCGGCGAAACAGAATCTCCAGCTTCCCGCCGATGCGCCGGCGACCCGCACCCTGCAGGCAATGATCGGCGCTGCGCTGGAGGCGAACGTGGAATTCGTCAGCGCCGCGCTGCCGCGACAGATCCACCCTGCGCTGATCAATCGCTATCTGCCCGGCATGGCCTTCGGCGCGCACGTCGACAACGCGATTCGCTTCGACGGCAGCAAGCTGCTGCGCGCCGATCTGGCGGCCACGCTGTTCCTGAACGCGCCTGAGGATTACGAGGGCGGCGCGCTCGCCATCGACGACAGCTACGGTGCGCGCCTGGTCAAGGGGCAAGCTGGCGACCTGGTCGTCTATCCGGCGAGCAGCATTCACGCGGTGCAGCCGGTCACGCGCGGCCAGCGCGACGTGGCCATCCTGTGGATCCAGAGCCTGGTGCGCGAGGCCGGGCAACGCCGCGCGCTCTACGATCTGGACCGCGCCATCCGCTCCCTGCGCGAACGGGCGCCCGAAAGCCCGGAGATTCTCACCCTGGCCGGCGTCTACCACAATCTGCTGCGCGCGGCGGCGGAGCTGTAGGCCCGCCGCGACGGCCGCGCATCGGCCCGCGAAGGGCTCGGAAACGCTGAACATCCGACCGTGCCTGTGGCCACGCCATCAGGCACGGTCGCTGCGGACGCAGGAAACGCCTGGCCCCAGACGGGCATTGGGGCACCCGCTCCTGCGTGCGCGGACCATCAGTGCGAGCGCTGGGACCCGATGCGACGTTGCCTCGAGCGCGCGCGCCGGCCGACTCGCGGGTTTGCCGCGCCCAGCGGTCTGGCCCTCGGCGGTGGGGCGGGTCAGGCCGGCAGGCAGGGAACGCCTTCGCGCGCGGCGTAGGCTTCGAGCGTGTTCTGCAGCAGCATGGCCACCGTCATCGGTCCGACGCCGCCCGGCACGGGGGTGAGCCAACCCGCGCGTTCCGCGGCCTCCGGCGCCACGTCGCCCACCAGCGAGCCGTCGGGCAGGCGGTTGATGCCGACGTCGATCACGATGGCGCCCGGCTGGATCCAGCCACCGGGGATGAGCCCCGGCTTGCCGACGGCGGCGACCACGATTTCGGCCGCGCCGACTTCGGCCGCCAGATTGCGCGTGAAGCGGTGACAGACGGTCACCGTGGCGCCGGCCAGCAGGAGTTCCAGCGCCATCGGGCGCCCGACGATGTTCGAAGCGCCGACGATGGCGGCGCGGCGGCCGCGCAGATCGAGCCCGGTGCGCTCCAAGAGCCGCATGATGCCGTAGGGCGTGCAGGGGCGCAGCAGGGGCAGGCGCAGGGCGAGCCGGCCCATGTTGTAGGGATGAAAGCCGTCGACGTCCTTGGCAGGATCGATGCCCTCGATGATGGCTTCGCTGTCGATGTGGCCCGGCAGCGGCAACTGCACCAGAATCCCGTCGATGGCCGGATCGGCATTGAGCCTGCCGATCAGGGCCAGCAGTTCGGCCTGCGAGATGTCCGCCGGCAAGGCGTGATGGTGCGAGGCGAAGCCGGCGGCTTCGCAGGCCGCGCGCTTGTTGCGCACATAGATCGCCGAGGCCGGGTCCTCGCCGACCAGCACCACGGCCAGACCCGGCGCGCGGCGGCCTTCGCTGCGCCAGCGTTCGACCTGCGCCGCGACGCGGCTGCGGACTTCCAGAGACAGGGCGCGGCCGTCGAGGGTGCGCGCGCTCATGCGGATGAACCCGAAAGGGACGTGGATGAGGCGGCGGACGGCATGGAACCCGAACCGGCAGGAGAAGATCGGGCCGCGATTCTCGCATGCGGGCGAAACACGCGGCAAGCGCGGCCCCTTGGCAGGGCATCAGCGGGTCGATAAGATGATCGTTCAGGATCCGCTGTTTTCGGCAGCAGCAGAACGCCCGCACCATCACACGCCGAGTTCGACGAGGGAGATACCATGCGCTGGACCAAGCCTGCTTTCGAAGACCTCCGGTTGGGCTTCGAAGTGACGATGTACATCTTCAACCGCTGAAGCCGGTTTCCGGTTTCTCGCAAGGCCCGGCCCCACCGCCGGGCTTTGTCGTTTCAGGCGAGGGGAAGGAGTGACCCCATGCGTGTTCATGTCCTGGGATCGGGCGCGGGGGGCGGCTTTCCCCAGTGGAACTGCCATTGCACCTATTGCGCCGGCGTGCGCGCCGGAACGCTCCGCGCGCGGCCGCGCACCCAGTCTTCGATCACGGTGAGCGCCGACGGCGAGCGCTGGGTGCTGATCAACGCATCCCCCGACATCCGCGCCCAGATCGCATCCTTCGCGCCGCTGCATCCCCATCGGGCGGTGCGCGACACCGGGATCGCGGCGGTTCTCCTGGTGGACGCCCAGATCGACCATGCCACGGGCCTCTTGATGCTGCGCGAGGGGCCGCGGATCGCGCTCTACACCACGGCCGCGGTGCATCAGGATCTCTCCACGGGTTTCCCGGTCATTCCCATGCTTGGCCATTACTGCGGCGTCGACTGGCATCCCGTTTCCCCCGACGGCACGCCGTTCGAGATGGCCGAGGCGCCGGGATTGCGCTTCCAGGCCTTTGCCCTGTCGAGCAAGGCGCCCCCCTATTCGCCGCATCGCCATGATCCGCATCCCGGCGACAACATCGGCCTGCTCATCACCGATCCGGCCACCGGCGGGCGGCTGTTCTACGCGCCGGGGCTGGGCGCGTTCGAGCCGCACCTCGGCGCGCCCATGCGCGAGGCCGACGTGCTGCTGGTGGATGGCACGGCCTGGCGCGACGAGGACCTGATCGACCGCGGCGTGGGCACCAAGCGCGCGCTGGAGATGGGGCATTTGCCGCAGAGCGGGCCGGGCGGCATGATCGAGCAGCTCGCGGCCTTTCCGCGCGCCCGCAAGATCCTGATTCACATCAACAACACCAACCCCATTCTGGACGAAGATTCCCCCGAGCGCCGGCAGCTCGATGCCGCCGGAATCGAAGTGGCCGAGGACGGCCTGGAACTGGTGTTGTGAGGACGGCGCAATGACGAATCCGGCGGATCAGGCACCCTGGCCGGTGGCCGCGTTCGAGGCCCGGCTGCGGGCGCTGGGCGCGCGCTACCACATCCACCATCCGTTCCACGTGCGCATGTACGAGGGCAGCCTCGAGCCGGAACAGATCCGCGGCTGGGTCGCCAACCGCTACTACTACCAGATCAGCATCCCGCTGAAAGACGCCGCGCTCATGGCCAAGTGCCCCGATCGCGCGGTGCGCCGGCACTGGATCCAGCGCATCATCGACCACGACGGCCGGGCCGGGGACGAGGGCGGCATCGAGGCCTGGACGCGGCTGGGGGCGGCGGTGGGGCTGGACCGCGAGACGCTAGAAAGCCAGCGTCTGGTGCTGCCGGGCGTGCGCTTTGCCGTGGATGCCTACGTCAATTTCGTGCGCCAGGCCCCATGGGAGGAGGGCATCTGCTCCTCGCTCACCGAGCTGTTCGCGCCCGAGATCCATCAGCAGCGGCTGAACAGCTGGCCGGACCGCTATCCGTGGATCGAAGCCGCCGGCCTGCAGTATTTCCGCAACCGCCTCAGCGAAGCGCGGCGCGACGTCGAGCATGGCCTTGCCTTCACGCTGGCGCACTTCAACACCCGCCCGCTGCAGGAACGCGCGCTGGCCATCGTGCAGTTCAAGCTCGACGTGCTCTGGTCCATGCTCGATGCCATGATGTTGGCCTATGTGCTCGACATGCCGCCCTATTTCACGGCGCCCAAAGCGCCATGAGCGGCGCGGCGGCCGATGCGGCGCGGATCCCCGGTCTGCGGCCCGGCTACCGGCTGCAGTGGGAAGGTGCCCAGCACAGCCACGTGCTGCTCTACCCCGAGGGCATGATCCGGCTCAACGACTCGGCGGCGGCCATCCTGACCCGCTGCGATGGGCAGACCAGCCTCGGCACGCTGATCGACGCGCTGGCCGCAGAGTACCCCGGCGAAGCGACCCTGGCGGAGGACATTCGTGAATTCATCGACCTTGCCCGACAGCGCGGCTGGATCGAACTGCGCTGAGCGGCCCGCGCCGCCGCCCCTGTGGCTGCTCGCCGAGCTGACCTATGCCTGTCCGCTGCAATGCCCCTATTGCAGCAACCCGCTCGATTACCCGTCCGCCCGCAATGAGCTCGATACCGCGCAGTGGATCGACGTACTGCGTCAGGCGCGCGCCCTCGGCGCCGTGCAGCTGGGCCTGTCGGGCGGCGAGCCTGCGGTGCGCCGCGATCTCGAAACGATCATCCAGGAAGCCCGCGGGCTGGGCTTTTACAGCAACCTGATCACCTCAGGGCTGGGTCTCGACGCCCGGCGCATCGAGGCGCTGCGCGCCGCCGGACTCGACCACATCCAGGTCAGCTTCCAGGCCGCGGACGCTGTGCTCAACGACCGCATCGCCGGCACGCGCAGCTTCGAGCACAAGCGCGCCATCGCCCGCGCCGTGAAGGACGCCGGCTTCCCCATGGTGCTGTGCTTCGTGCTGCACCGGCTCAACCTGCACCAGATCCCCGCCATGCTGGCGCTGGCCGAGGCGCTGGGCGCCGATTACGTGGAGCTGGCGACGACGCAGTATTACGGCTGGGCGCTCGCCAACCGCACCGCGCTCCTGCCCACCCGCGAGCAGTTGCGCCAGGCGGAAATCGACGTCGCCGCCTTTCGCGCCGCCTACGACGGCCCGATGAAGATCTACTACGTGGTGCCGGATTATTTCGAGGGCACGCCGAAGGCCTGCATGGGCGGCTGGGCGCGGCTGCACCTCACCATTGCCCCCGACGGCACCGCGCTGCCCTGTCATGCCGCGCGCGTACTGCCGGATCTCGTGTTCCCCAACGTGCGCCAGCAGTCCCTGGCCGAAATCTGGCACGGCGCGCCCGCCTTCAACCGCTATCGCGGCACGGCGTGGATGCAGCCACCCTGCAGCACCTGCCCCGAGCGCGAGGTCGACTTTGGCGGCTGCCGCTGTCAGGCGTATCTGCTGGCCGGGGAGGCCGAAGCCGCCGATCCCGCCTGCCGCCTCTCGCCGCACCACGGCCGCGTCCTCGAGGCCATCGACACCGCCTGCCGGGAGGGCGATGCGGCCCCGCTCATCTTCCGCAATCCACGCAACGCTACGCCCGAAATGTCTCCCACTAATCCCGCTTGACCCGAACACGTCGCGTTCACATGAGGATTCTTCAGCGCGGCAGCCAAATCATCTATTGAGCAGTTCGATCGTCGGACCGGGTGGCTTGGTTCATGGGGTTCCATTCACGTTAGCCCGTGAACATCACCACAGGATTGCCTACAATCTATACCCGAAGTAGGTCGCTCAAACGCATGGCCTTTCTATATAAGTACAGCCGCACTGCGGCTTGCGTGCTGCCTTGGTGTTCATCGGTTACTCGAACAGCCGCTCCTGCTTGACGGTATAGGCCGAATGTTTCTTCTGCTTTTCCAGTACGCCTTCGTCGACCAGACGCTGCAACCATGCCTTGGCCTGCGTATGGGACACCTTGAGCGCTGTAGCGACCTCCGCGTCTTTTTTTGGCGTGGTCATTAGCTGCTGAATTGCTGTGCGCACGGCAGCGAAGAGCACTTCGGCAGGGGTCGATTCCGGCTGCGGAGATTCCTTGGCCTCGTCTATCGGCGTTAAGGCCTCTGGTGTGACTGGCGGCAATTCTTCCGATGCCTCAGCGGTTGGCTGCGCATCGGAAACAACGTCGACCGGTGCCGATGGCTCGCTCGCGGCCTGGGGCGCTGGCGCGACGTCGCGTGGCACGGGCGCCGTTGGCTTGGTATCAGCCGACGATGGGTCTTCGTTCGAGAACAGCGCAAAACCAACCTGTGGGGAGGCCTTCGGCGTCGCCATCGCCACGTTGAACACGTCCTCGAAGGAATCCACGTCTTGCGGGTTCGGCCAGGAAAGTGCTCCCTTCTTTCGCAAACCATCCAATCCGACGGAAGACTCACCCGTCGATCGAATGAAGACTGGAACAAACTTGAGTTTGTCGAGCTGCTCGACAGCGCCTGCCCAGGTACCCCCTTTGTTGAGGTCGGAACTGACCACCAGTGAGGTGTCTGCCAATGCATAAATCAGCTTGTTCCGCTGCATGGCGTTGCCAACATTGAACCCGACACTCGGGTCGTAGGGCGAAATCAGGACCAGCTGCCCATCGAGCAGCAGGTTGCGGTGCTCGCGGTTCATGGTGGTCTTTTCCAGACTGTCCGCCAGCACGCCACAAACTTTTCCACCACCCTCGAGTGCGCCACGCATGGCGGCCTGATCTATGCCCTTGGCGCCACCGGAGACAAGCGTTCTCCCTGCCCGAGCAGCGAGCCGGCCAACTGCCATTGTGTAGTCGATGAGGGCGTCGTCGACATGGCGCGATCCAACAACGGCAAGCCCGCCGGTTTCGAGCAAAGCCATGTCGCCACAGCCGTAGAGCACTGCCGGGGCGTCTTCGCGCAGGCGGGCCTTCAGACGGCGTGGATACTCTGCATCGGCGCGGCTGACTACCCAGATGGCGCGTGCTTGCCAGCGCTCGATCACTTGGCTCAGAAGAAATCCCCGCCCCAACAATTTCTGCAGGCGGCTCTCGTAAATCACCGGTTGGCACGCATGCAGGATCTCAGCTGCATCCGGCGAGAGGAGGTCCGCAGGCTGACGCTGGATCTCGCGCAAATGACGCGCGAGACGTTTGTATTCACCAGAAGAGAGCAGATCCGATGACGCAGTGCCTCGTCCGGCAATGAGCGGCGCAGTCAGCAGCAGGATCGCTTGGGTGTTGGGTGAAAGGACTGGCGTCATTCGTCGTGCCCCGTCTGTGAAAGGGCCATAGGCCAAACCGCGCCACTACCGCTTTTGCGCAGCAGCCATGCAGACACCGTCAGCGTCCAGCGCGAGTCGACCATGTCATCAACCAGGAGGACCGCGCCGGGAGGAATGGGCTGGCCGTTGAGTGCGAGCGAACCATCAATGTTTCGCGCCTGTTGTGTACTGTTTGCCATCGTTTTCTGTTCGGGCCTTGCGTCTGTTTTTGCGATGATCATATGAAACGGCAGACCCAGCGCAGCAGCCAAGCGTTGCGCGAAATTCGGTACCAATTCGGGATGCCGAAGCGAAGGAACGCAGGTCACCCAGGTCGGGCTCGGCTGCGGATTCCACTCTTGAATCATCTTTACGCACGCAGCAACGAGGTCATCGGAAAAGTGGCCGTCGTGGTATTTGCCCTGTCGAACCAAGCCACCCCAACCGGCATCGCCCCAGACGCATAGCGCCTTACCGGATTCGGCCTGATGGGCAGGTGCGATGAATCCCTTGACGCCGTACTGAGGCATTCCACCATCGGGCCATTTTTTCCGGGGCTCGATGGGCAAGCTGGTTCGACGAAGAAATTCGACCGCGGCTTTGACCAGCTCGGTATCCACGGTTGCAGGCAGTGGCGGTAATGCAGGTTCTGTGACAACACTTGGATCGCCGTCGAGCGCGCCAATCAAAAAGCCCATGTGCTCACCAAACGGCAGGCTGACGTAGTCATGCATCTGCTGGTGCTCGTCTTGCCGCAGCGCGGTGAGGCGTTCCGCTCGATCCCAGAACGCTTCACTCAGCGTTGCCGCCGTGAGCTGCCACCTGCTGCCTTGTTTGGCGATGGGTGCCGGCGCCTCGAGCGAAAGCAGTGCAATTGTCTTGTCGACACGTCCTTTGCTCAGATTGACTCGGCTCAGCAGCTCGGGGACAGACAGCCCGTTGGGCTCGTCTTCAAGTGCTCCCAGGACGTCGGCAACTTCTTGTCGGGTCGGGAAGGCGCTCCGGATAAACCAGTCATTAATGTCAGACTCTTCCTGACCGCTGAGGAGTACTCCATACGCGGAGTCCAGTGCGCGTCCCGCGCGACCAACCTGCTGGTAGTAAGCGACGACCGATCCCGGCATTTGGTAGTGGATGACAAACGCCAGATCCGGCTTGTCATACCCCATGCCTAGAGCTGTTGTGGCAACCAGCGCTTTGACTTGGTTGTTGAGCAGCGCCTGTTCAAGCTGTTCTCGGCGATCGCCGGTTTCACCGGTGTAGGCTTCCACGTTGAAGCCTTGGGTCTTCAGCCATTGCGCCACTTGATTGGCATCACGAACCGTCAGCGTGTAGATGATGCCGTGGCCCTGCAGCGTGGCCAGTTGCTCTGCCAGCCAGGCAAGGCGCTCGGCCTGGCTGGGTAAGCGGATCGTTTGCAGGGAAAGCGAGGTACGATTCAAGTCGCCACGCGAAACGTCCAGCTTCGGACCGAGCACGGCAGCAAGGTCCTCCATCACGCGGTTGTTCGCCGTTGCCGTGGTGGCGAGCAAGCGCAGGTTTGGCGGCAGCGTTTTGACGATCCGCTCCAACAGTCGATAGTGAGGGCGGAAGTCGTGGCCCCAGTCAGAAATGCAGTGCGCTTCGTCGATGACCAGCATCGAGATCTGTGCAGCGATGCCGGCCAGAACCTGCGTCTGAAAGCGCTCGTTCGCCAGGCGCTCCGGCGAGATCAAGAGAATGTCGATCTCCCCCTTGGTCAGCTTGCCCTCGACTGCTGCCCAGTCGTCCATGTTGTCGGAGTTGATGGTGGCGGCGCGAACCCCCATCCGCTCTGCCGCTGCGATCTGGTTTCGCATCAGCGCCAGCAGCGGTGAGATCAATAACGCCGGGCCGGCTCCAGCTTCCCGCAGCAACTTGGTCGCGATGAAGTAGACAAAGCTCTTGCCCCACCCGGTCTTCTGCACGACCAGCAAGCGGCCTTTGCCTTCGACGATGTGACGAATGGCATCTTCTTGGCAGTCGCGAAAAGTGGCATCGGCGCGTCCGGAGCCAATCCGGAGCAGTTCCAGCGCGCGTTTAGAATCGTAGACCACGCTATTGCTTTCCCTCGTTTTGGTCAGATGAACGGTAGTTCGGTGCCAACACGGCGTTCGTGACGCCATACAGTGCCAGGTGGTCTTTCGACCAGAGACTGAATCGTAATCGCGCAGAGAGTGATCCGGGGAGCAGTAGACCCTCCGTTTGCGCAAGAATGTATTCGGCTATGGCGGCGCGCAGCTTTGTCCGAAGACGCCGTCGCGCATGTCGTAGTCCATTTCGGTGATCTCTGGCCGGAGTTGATCCCGTGTGGCGCTAGCTCCATCTCGACGATTTGCACTACTGGTAGGAGTGTCGATGAGCAAACTCCGGGACGCAGCGTGAGCCGGGCCGAATCTGGGTCGCGTCCGAATGCTACCGCTTTTGGCGCGCGAAGAGCAGCAGCGCCGCCCCGGTGACGACGAGACCGATGCCGCGATAGGCCCACGGCATCTGGTTGGCCATGAAGCCGACCGGCGCGAGCCCGGTGCCCTGCAGAATCCACCAGATGCCCAGCAACAGGGCCAGGATGCCGATGATCCGGATGACTGCTCGCATGGTTCGCTCCTCGGCTGATCCGGCGCTGCCGGCTTGGATGTCGACGATTCAAGCATAGTCGAGGGAGGCGCGGCTGGGATGCGTGCCGCACTGGGCTGGCCCGTCGCTATGCCGCCGGACGCGCAGCGGCGGGTGATAGACTCCGGTCTCTATGACGCAACCTTCTTCCCCCCCCACGGTGCTGGTGCTCTCCGGACACGACCCGAGCGGCGGCGCCGGTCAGCAAGCCGATATCGAAGCCATCGCGGCGCAGGGCGTACACGCGGCCGTGGCGATCACCTGCCTGACGGTGCAGGACACGGCCAACGTTCGCCGCGTCGAGGCGGTCGCCCCGGAGTTGATCATCGCGCAGGCCGAGGCGGTGCTGGCCGATCAGCCGGTGGCGGCGATCAAGCTGGGTCTGCTCGGCACCGGCGCGATCGTGACGGCGGTGGCGACGCTGCTCGCTCGCTATCCGGCGATTCGGGTGGTGACCGATCCGGTGCTGGTGGCGACCGGCGGCGGGCGGCTCGCGGCCGACGACCTCATCCCGGCGGTGCGCGAAGCCTTGTTGCCGCGCACCACGGTGCTGACCCCCAACGCTCCCGAAGCGCGCACCCTGGCCGGCGCGGACGATCTCGCCGCCTGCGCCGAGGCGCTGCGTGCGCTGGGCGCCCGCTATGTGCTGGTGACCGGCGGCGATGAACCGGGCGCGCAGGTCGAAAACCGTCTGCATGGTCCCGAGGGTGCGCAGGTGTTCACATGGCCGCGCTTGCCGGGCCCGTTCCATGGTTCTGGCTGCACGCTGGCGGCGGCGCTGGCGGCGCGGCTGGCGCTGGGGGAGCCGGTGCCGCTCGCCGCCGAGCGGGCGCAGGCTTATGTGGCCCGCACCTTGGAGGCGGCGTTTCATCCCGGCCGCGGCGCGGCGATTCCCCGGCGCTGGCTGCGCGATGACGTCGGCCATGGCTGAACCCGCGCGGCGCTGGCCGGTGTGCGGGTTGTATGCGATTACGAGTGGTGCGCCCTCGGCAGCGGCCCTGGCCGAGCGGGTGGCGGCCTGGATCGCCGGTGGCGCGCGGGTGGTGCAATACCGGGACAAGGGCCGCGATATCGATCGCCGCATGGCGGAGGTGGAGGCCTTGCAGGGGGCCTGCCGCGCCGGCGGGGTGCCGCTTCTGATCAACGACGACGTCGCGCTTGCCACCGCCGTGGGCGCCGATGGGGTGCATCTGGGCCGCGACGACGTCGACCCGGCGCAGGCGCGGGCGCAGCTCGGCGCGGGAGCGCTGATCGGGGTGAGCTGTTACGCCGATCTCGATCGGGCGCGCGCCGCGGTCGCGCAGGGCGCCGATTACGTCGCCTTCGGGCGCTTTTTCGCCTCCGCCACCAAGCCCGACGCGCCGCCGGCGCCGATCGAGGTGCTGCATGCGGCTCGGGTGGCGCTGCCGGTGCCGATCGTCGCCATCGGCGGCATCACGCCCGATAATGCGCCGGTGCTCATCGCGGCCGGCGCCGATCTGGTCGCGGTCATCGGCGGCCTGTCCGGCGCCGATCCGGCGGCGCGGGCGCGCGCCTATGCCGAACGGTTTGCCGCATCCGCGGCCGCATCTTTGCCCACAGGAGCCTGATCATGCCCAGTTCCGAAGCCTTGTTCGAAGAAGCGCAGCGTTACATTCCGGGCGGCGTGGACTCGCCGGTACGCGCCTTTCGCGGCGTGGGCGGAACGCCGGTCTTCATCGAGCGCGCGCAGGGCGCCTATGTGGTGGACGCGGCCGGGCGGCGCTACGTCGACTACGTCGGGTCCTGGGGGCCGATGATCGTCGGCCATGCCCATCCCGAGGTGGTCGGTGCGGTGCAGCAGGCGGCGGCCCGGGGCCTCAGCTTCGGCGCGCCGACGGCGCTGGAAACCCAGCTCGCGCGGCGGGTGTGCCAACTCATGCCGTCGATCGAGAAGGTGCGCTTCGTCAACTCCGGCACCGAGGCCACCATGAGCGCCATCCGCCTGGCGCGCGGCGCCACGGGACGCGACAGGATCGTGAAGTTCGAAGGCTGCTATCACGGCCACGCCGACAGCCTGCTGGTCAAGGCCGGTTCCGGCGCCCTGACGCTGGGCGTGCCGACCTCCCCGGGTGTCCCGGCGGCGCTGGCGGCGCAGACGCTGACCCTGCGCTACAACGACTTGTCCACCGTGCGCGAGGCTTTCGCGCAATGGGGGGCGGAGATCGCGGCGGTCATCGTCGAGCCGGTGGCGGGCAACATGAACTGCGTGCCGCCGGTCGACGGCTTTCTCGCCGGTTTGCGCGCGCTGTGCGACGAGCACGGCAGCGTGCTGATCTTCGATGAGGTGATGACCGGCTTTCGGGTGGCGCTCGGCGGGGCGCAGGCGCGCTACGGCGTGCGGCCCGATCTCACCACGCTGGGCAAGGTCATCGGCGGCGGCATGCCGGTCGGCGCCTTTGGCGGCCGGGCCGATCTGATGAACCAGCTCGCGCCGGACGGCCCGGTCTATCAGGCGGGCACGCTGTCCGGCAATCCGCTGGCGATGACGGCGGGGCTCGCGACCTTGAACATCCTCGGCCAGCCGGGCTTCTTCGAGCGGCTGGAAAACATGACCCAGCGGCTGGTCGACGGCCTCGCCGAGCGGGCGGCGGCGCACGGGATCGCGCTCGCCACCCACGCCGTGGGCGGCATGTTCGGGCTGTTTTTCACGGATAAGGCGGACGTGCGCTATTTCGAGGACGTCATGGCCTGCGACGTGGCGCGCTTCAAGCGGTTTTTTCACGGCATGCTGGACCGTGGCGTGTACCTCGCGCCTTCGGCCTTCGAGGCGGGGTTCGTCTCGGCCATGCACGGCGAAGGCGAACTGGCGGCGACGTTGCTGGCGGCGGACGAGACGTTCCGCGAACTCGCCGCCACGTGAGCCCGCGCGTCGCCTGACTCGCGGCTGCGGCACGCTCCCTATCGGCGTGGGTTCATCGCGGCGCCGCTGAATCGGCCTGGGGACACGCACTGACCGTCAATGAGCCCAGCGCTTGTGCGCGATCTGCCCTGAATGGGCCCAGCGATGCCGCTTAGGCAGCCGCGCTCGATGAGCCGAGGCGCCTGCGCCCTTCGCCTGGATTTCGGCGGGCTTTCAGGATGCCGCTAGCGTCGGGGCGGTGGCTCGGCGAGGGGCATGGGGAGTTCCTCGTCGCTCGGCAACATCGGCCACGGGTCCTGGTGAGCGATGACGTCGCTGCCGGGAAAACGCGCGCGCACCGCCGTTTCCACCCACTCCGCCGCCCGGTGCGCCTGCCAGAGCGGCAGATCGCGGCTCATCTCGAGGTGGATCTGCACGAACATCTGCTGGCCCGACTGACGGGTGCGCAGATCATGCACGCCGCGTACCTCCTCCGGCTGGTGTGCCAGCGCCAGGATCGTCTCGCGCACGGCGCCGTCCACTTCGCGGTCCAGCAGGTGATGAAAGGCGTCCCGGGCGATATGCCAGGCGCTGTAGAGGATGTAGGCGGCGATCGCGATGCCGGCCCAGGCATCGAGCGACCCGTAGCCGGCCGAGGCGGCGAGCAGCGCGAGGATGATGCTGAGGTTCACCGTCAGGTCGCTGAGGTAGTGCAGGGAGTCGGCGCGGATAGCCGTGGAGCCGGTGCGGCGGATGGTGTGGCGCTGCAGGGCGATCAGCGCCAGGGTCACCGCGATGCTGAACGCCATCACGGCGATGCCCGTGGCGGTGTCCGTGACGGGCACCGGATGCACCAGCCGATCGACGGCTTCCAGCACCAGAAACACCGACGAGCCGGCGATGAACATCGCCTGACCCAGACCGGCCAGGGCTTCGGCCTTGCCATGGCCGAAGCGGTGCTCCTCATCGGCCGGTACCAGCGCGTAGCGGATGGCCAGGAGATTGATGAGCGACGCGGCCGAATCCATCATCGAATCGACCAGGGATGCCAGGAGGGCGACCGAGTCGGTCAGCACCCAGGCCCCTGCCTTGACCAGGATCAGCACGACGGCGGTGGCCACCGACGCGTTGCTGGCCAAGCGCAGCAGGCGCGCGTTTTGCTCGGCAGATGTCGCGGTGCTCATCGAGCGCTCCGGAGGGGGTTCTGCTGATTCTACCCGCTGGCAAGCGGCGCCCGTATGGCCTCGATGAGGCGGCTGGCGGCGCTCAGCGAGACAGCCCGAGCGCGAGCACCACGCCCAGCACCAGGGCGAGGCTCAGCACGCCGGCCAGCACCGGGTGTGCCGTTGCCCAGGCGCGCAACCGGTGCAGCCGCACCGAGTAAGAGAGCCCGCTGCCGGGCAGGCCGACGGTGGCGCGCGGACCACCGGGCGCGCCGACGTTGAGCGTCGCGCCGCGGCGGCCCACCGACAACGACACCCCGCGCTTGCTGAGGTTGAGCGTCAGGCCGGGGGCGATCCGGATGCGTTTCTGAAATCTCAAGCCCATGGCGCGCGCTCGGGTGTCAATTCGGTTCGGGTGGGTTCGGGTCGCCGGGCTCGCCGGCGGACTCGGGCGGGTGCTCGGCCGGGATGCGGTAGCTCTCGCCCAGCCAGGCGCCGAGGTCGATCAGCTTGCAGCGCTCGCTGCAAAACGGCCGGAACGCGTTGCCCGCAGCCGGAACGATCGTTCCGCAACGGGGACAGCGCAGTCCGCGGGTGGCATCTCCGTGCTTCATGAGATGCCGCAGTAGGCAAGCCGGAAAGGCACGTTGTCCCGGCACAGCACGACGCGCTGCGACAGGTCCGGCTGGTGCATGAAACGGATCGTGAGCCGGTGGCGCCCGGCGCTCACTTCCGGGAAAAGCTGACTGTCGGCCGCAAGGCTGATGCGCAGCAACTGGCACGATCGGTCGGCGTCCATACTCTGCTCGAAGCAACCCTGATGAGCGATTTCCTGACTGCGGCGCGCGGTTTCGCGCACCAGCCGGTTGTTCAGCTCGACGCATTCGGCCAGCAGGTCGAACTGGCCCAGCCAGTTCTCGAGCTGGCTCTGGCGCTGTTCGTGCGGTTGCTGCAGCCAGCAATGCAGGGCGGGCAGGTCGAACGGCGCCGCGCCGCCGGGGATGGCGGCCCGCTGCCGGAACATGTTCAGCAGATCGTGGTGCCGCAACGCTTGGCCCGGTTGGCCTGGAAAGCCATGCAGCCGGTCCAGGAACTGCCGCACGCGCGCGGTCACCTCGGCCAATTGGGCTTGGTCGACCGCCTCGCGCTGCCGCAGCCGTTCGAGGGCGAGGCTGTGGCGTTCCAGTTCCGCGATGAGTTCGCCCTTGATGTCGCCTCGCCCCAGGGTGTCCAGAATCTCGAGCAGATGGGACAGCGTCGCCCGTGTATCCCACGCCGTGCGACCGTGGAGCGTATGGCGCGCCTGCGCGAGCACGAACTCGAGCCGAAGGAACTTGCGCATGCGCTCGTTGAGGGGATGTTCGAAATGCACGGTGCCTCGGGATCAGCAGGCGGGTCGGCGCCGGTGGGGCGTCATGGCAGCGACAGGCGACTCTCGCGGGCCTTGGAGTCGACGGCCATGGCCCTGTAGGCGGCGTGCAGGCGGTCGACCGCAGCATCGAGCGCGTCGGGTAAACCGGCATTGTTCACGATATCGTGCGCCGCTGCCAAGCGTTGGGCGCGACTGGCCTGCGCGGCGAGGATGGCAGCGGCCTGATCGGCATCGCTCCCGTCGCGCGCCATCAGCCGCTCGATCTGCACGGCCTCGGGCACGTCCACGACCAGCACGCGGTTCACCATGCGGTGCTGGCCGGTTTCCACCAGCAGCGGCACCATGAGGATCACATAAGGGCCTTGTGCGGCGCGCAGGGCCTGTTGCATGGCCAGACCAATGGCCGGGTGCATGATGCGGTCGAGGGTGCGACGCTGCTCGGCGTCCGCGAAGACGCGTTGGCGCAGGCGTTCCCGGTCGAGCCGGCCGTCCGCGTCCAGAATGTCGGGCCCGAAGGTCTCGATCAGCCGCGCGAGCGTCGGCTGGCCCGGTTCGACCACCTGCCGAGCCAGCGCGTCGGCATCGATGACCGGCACGCCGTGGCGGGCGAAGCGCTCCGCGACGGTGGACTTGCCGCTGGCGATGCCGCCCGTGAGTCCGACGATGAACATGTGCGGCCCCTCGCGAACCTGGCAAAAGGGCAAGCTTACGCCACGCCGGACATCTGCAGGTAGCCGCGATTCAGGTGGTCCCCGGCCATCAGCATGATCCAGCCGCCGGCGGCGAGAAAGGGTCCGAAGGGGATGGGCGTCTGGCGGTCGCGCCCGGCGAGCCGCAGGGCGACGGTGCCGACGAGCGCACCGACGATCGAGCCGATCAGAATGACGCCCGGCAGGTGGGTCCAGCCCAGCCAGGCGCCGAGCAGTGCCAGCAGCTTGAAGTCGCCGTAGCCCATGCCTTCCTTGCCGGTGAGGAGGCGAAACGCCTGATAGACGCTCCACAGCGCGAGATAGCCCGCCATGGCGCCGATCACCGCCTCGCCGAGCGGCGCGAAGGTGGCGGGCAGGTTGAACACCAGCCCGAGCCAGAGCCCCGGCAGCGTGAGGCCATCCGGCAGGATCTGGTGGTCCAGATCGATGCCCGCGAGCGCGATCAGCAGCGCGGTGAGCGTCAGCGCGCCCAGCGCCTCGGGGCCGGCGCCGAAGCGCCAGGCGACGAGCGCAAAGGCGAGCGCAGTGAGCCCCTCGACCAATGGATAGCGCAGGCTGATCGGCGCGCCGCAATGGCCGCAGCGGCCGCGCAGCGCGAGATAGCTCAGCACGGGGATGTTGTGCCAGGGGCGCAGCAGCGTCTGGCAATGGGGACAGCGCGAGGGCGGGCGTACGATGCCCGGCGGAGCCGTGTCGGATGCCTCTGCGGGCAGATCAAGCGTTTCGCGAGCCTCCTGACGCCAGCGGTACGCCAGCCGTGGCGGCAGGCGCAGGATGACGACGTTCAGGAAGCTCCCGACCAGCAGGCCGAACACGGCGAACACGGCGATGCGCAGACCGTCATGCGTCTGCAGGAGGTGCAACAGCTCATCCATGCGAATGCCGGTCCTCGGTTCGTGGGCGTGCGGGGGCCAGCATCAGATGGCGTTGCCCATTTGGAAGATCGGCAGGTACATCGCCGTGACGAGGCCGCCGACCAGAACGCCGAGGATGGCCATGATCATGGGCTCCAGCAGGGTGCTGAGATTGTCCACGAGATTGTCGACCTCGGCTTCGTAGAACTCGGCCACTTTCGCCGACATGTCGTCCAACGCGCCCGATTCCTCCCCGATGGCGATCATCTGTACCGCCATATTGGGAAACAGATCCGTCCGTTCCTGCATCGAGAGATGCAGCTGCTGACCTGTGGCAACCTGCTCGCGCATCTTCATCACGGCCTCCTGGAACACGATGTTGCCGGTCGCGCCGGCGACCGACTCCATCGCTTCCACCAGCGGCACGCCGGCGGCGAACATGGTCGAGAGCGTGCGCGTGAATCGCGCCAGTGCCGCCTTGTGCAGGATCTTCCCGATGATGGGGATACGCAGCAGCAGCCGGTCGCGTCCGCGCCGGAATTCCGGCGAGGTGCGGTTGAAGAACCGGATGATGGCGACGATCGCGGCGATGGAGCCCAGAATGATCCACCACCAGCTCTGCACGAATTCCGACAGATTGATGACCATGCGCGTGAAGGCCGGCAGATCCGCCCCGAAGCTGCTGAACAGACCTTCGAACTGAGGGACGACGAAGTAGAGCAGGATGCCGGTCACCACGAAGGCCACGATGGTGACCACGCTGGGATAGGTCAGCGCCTTGCGCACCTTGGCCTTGATGGCCTCGGCCTTTTCCTTGTAGGTCGCGATCTTGTCCAGCAGGGTTTCGAGCGCGCCTGATTTTTCGCCGGCATTGACCAGATTGACGAACAGGTCGTCGAAATACATCGGTTGTTCGGCCAGCGCCTCGGACAGGGACGAACCGCCTTCGATCGATGCGCGGATGGTCATGATCAGCTCGCGCATGGACAGGTTTTCGTTGCCGCGCGCCACGATGTCCAAGGCCTGCACCAGCGGTACCCCGGCCGCGATCATGGTGGCGAGCTGGCGGGAGAAGATGGCGATGTCGACGGGCTTGATCTTCTGCTTGTTCTTGCGCGCCGCGCGACCGCTCTGCTTCTTGATGGCCGTCGGCTTGATACCCTGGCGGCGCAGCAGCGACCGGATCACGGCCTCGCTGGGGGCATTCTGTACCCCTTTGACGGTCTGGCCGTTCTTGTTCTTGCCTTCCCAGACGAACAGGGTGTTCTTGACGGCTTGATTGCTGGCCATGGGCGATCCGTTATTCGATGGTGACGCGGTGGATTTCTTCCAGGCTGGTGAGTCCCTGCTTGACCTTGTTGAGTCCGGCCCGGCGCAGATCGATCACGCCTTCTGCCTCGGCCTGCCGGGCGATGTCCAGCGAGTTGCCGCCGTCCATGATGATGCGACCGATGGCGGGCGAGACGGGGAGGACCTGGTAGATCCCCACCCGTCCCTTGTAACCATCGGTGCATTGATCGCAACCTTTAGGCCCGTAGATGGCGAGGCGCTCGTCGATCTCGTCGGGCAGAAAACCTGCCTGCAACAGGGCGTCGCGCGGTACGTCCCGGCGGGTGCGGCAATGGCGGCACAGTCGGCGCGCGAGGCGCTGGGCGATGATGAGATGCACCGACGAGGCGATGTTGAACGGCGCCACGCCCATGTTGACCAGACGCTCGAGGCTCTGAGGGGCGTCGTTGGTGTGCAGCGTCGAGAGCACCATGTGGCCGGTCTGCGCGGCCTTGATGGCGATTTCGGCGGTTTCGAGATCGCGGATTTCCCCCACCATGATCACGTCCGGGTCCTGGCGCAGGAAGGCGCGCAACGCATTGGCGAAATCCAGCCCGATGCGCGGGTTCACGTTGACCTGGTTGATGCCCGCAAGGTTGATTTCGACCGGGTCCTCCGCGGTGGAAATGTTGCGGTCGGTGGTGTTGAGGATGTTCAGGCCCGTATAGAGCGTGACGGTCTTGCCGCTGCCAGTGGGGCCGGTCACCAGGATCATGCCCTGCGGCTTGGAGAGCGTCCTGAGGTAGATGTCCTTCTGGTGCGGCTCGAAGCCCAGCGCGTCGATGCCGATCTGGGCGCTGGTGGCATCGAGCAGACGCAGCACGATCTTTTCGCCCCAGAGAGTCGGGCAGGTGCTGACGCGAAAGTCGATGGCGCGCTGCTTGGACAGCTTGAGCTTGATGCGGCCGTCCTGCGGGATGCGCCGCTCGGCGATGTCGAGACGCGCCATGACCTTCAGGCGCGCGGCCAGCCGCATCCCCAGCGTCACCGGTGGCCGGTTGATGTCGTGCAGGATGCCGTCCTGCCGGCGCCGGATGCGGTAGAACTGTTCGTAGGGCTCGAAGTGGATGTCCGAGGCGCCCTTGTTCACCGCGTCGAGCAGAATCTTGTTGATGAAGCGCACCACCGGCGCATCGTCCACGTCCGGTTCGGTGCCGCGCCCCGTGGCGTCGGCGTCGGCGCTGCCCACTTCGAGTTTCTCGAGGTCGGCATCGGCCAGCGCGCTGAGCCGCGTGTCGTAGGCATCCAGCATCTTGTCCAGGATCTCGAGCAACTGGGAGTGCTCGGCGATGATGGCGACGATCTGCTTGCGCGTGGCGAAGCCCACATCGTCGAGGGCTTGCTGGTTGGTCGGATCGCTGGTGGCGACGTAGAGCCGCGGGCCGCGCTGATGGATGGGCAGCACCTGATGGCGTCGCAGCAGCTTTTCATCCACCATCCGGATCGGCATGGTGCGGGGCTCGATCGCATTCAGATCGATCAGTGGCGCGCCGAATTCCTCCGCCACCATCCGCGCCAGGTCCCGTTCACCCACCAGCTTGTGCTCATAGAGGTGAGCCACGAGCCCCTGTCGGCTGGCGGTGGACTCTTCCTGGGCGCGCAGGGCGGCGTCGTCGGCGAGCAGGCCGGCCTGCACCAAACGGCGCGTCAAGCCTGACAGGCGGGAGGGTGTCAGCGGGCTGATAGCCATGGACCGGCGTTCCTCGACAGGTCGGAGCGGCGCGGGGAGGTCCGGCGCCGTCATTCCTAATATCGTGATACTGCGGCTTGGGCTTGAGCGTCAGGCAGAGTTGCGGGGCACGTGGAAATGAACAGGCGTGGGCGGCGGGCCGGGCAGCAGCGGTTCGAGTTCCTGCAGCGCCCGGCGATAGACGCGCCGCTTGAAGAACACGACTTCGTTGACCGGATGCCAGTACGGCACCCAGCGCCAATGGTCGAATTCCGGTTTGGGGCCGAGATCGAAGCGCACCCGCTCCTCGGGCGCGGTGAGCCGCAGCAGGAACCAGACCTGCTTCTGGCCGATGCAGCGGGGCCAGGCGTTGCGGCGGATGAAGCGTTTGGGCAGGTAATAGCGCAGCCAGCCACGGGTGCAGCCCAGGATCTCCACGTCGGCTTCGCCGAGGCCGATTTCCTCGTAGAGTTCGCGAAAAAGAGCCTCTTCCGCGCTCTCGCCCGGGTCGATGCCGCCCTGCGGGAACTGCCACGCGTTCTGGCCGATGCGGCGCGCCCACAGGAGTTCATGCCGGGCGTTGGCCAGCATGATTCCCACATTGGGGCGAAAGCCGTCGACGTCGATCACAGCGGGACTCCGCGATTCAATTGGATGATTAGATAGCAGAAAACCCTTCGGGTTTGAAGCGTGCCTCGACCCGGCCAGCGCGAGTGGGTATGCTTCGCCGCACATTGATATGGGGATCGTGGCGCGTGAGCTTGGCTCTTTTCGATCTGGACAACACCCTTCTGGCAGGCGACAGCGATCACCTCTGGGGTGACTATCTGGTCGGGCTCGGCGCGGTCGACGGCGCGCATTACCGCGCCGAGAACCAGCGCTTCTATGATGCCTACCGCGCGGGCACGCTCGACATCTTCGAGTTCCTCGCCTTCGCGCTCCGGCCGCTGGCCGAGCATCCACGCGAGCGGCTGGAGGCCTGGCGCGAGCGCTTCATGGCCGAGGCGATCGACCCGATCGTGCTGCCGGCCGCGCGGGCGCTGGTCGAGCACCACCGCCGGCAGGGACACCGCACGGCGATCATCACCGCCACCAACCGCTTCGTCACCGAGCCGATCGCCCGGCTGTTCGGTGTCGATGCGCTGATCGCCACCGAGCCCGAGGAACTGGCCGGCGTCTACACCGGCCGGGTGGCGGGCGTGCCGTGCTATCGCGAGGGCAAGGTGACGCGGCTGGCCGAGTGGCTCGCGGGTGATCGGCCGGCCCCGACGTGGTTCTACAGCGATTCGCACAACGACCTGCCGCTTCTGGCCGAGGTCGATCATCCCGTCGCGGTCGATCCGGATCCCGTGCTGCGCGGCGAGGCACGCCGGCGCGGCTGGCCCGTCCTCACGCTGCGCCGGGGCGAGCAGCCCATGCCGCTGCCTCAGGACTGAAGCAGTTCGTTGACCGCGTGGCGCAGCCGGCCGTTGGTGGCGAGCAGCGAAGTGGTCTTGAGGCCGACGGGGCCGCCGTCGAGCTGGGTCACATCCCCGCCCGCCTCTCGAACGATGACGGTGAGCGCCGCGATGTCCAGGATGTTGAGGTCCGATTCGATCACGACATCGATCTTGCCCGCCGCCAGGAGGTGGTAGTGGTAGAAGTCTCCGTAACCGCGCGTGCGGTTCATGGCCTGCACCAGCCGGCCGAGCCCCGCCCAGCCGTGCGAGGCGGCGAGCGTCTTGATGTTGCCCAGCGACAGCGTGGCGGCCTCGAGCAGACTGATGTCGCTGACCCTTACGCGTTCGCCGTTGAGAAAGGCGCCGTGGCCGCGCTCGGCCCAGGCCATTTCGCCGAACAGGGGCGCGTTGGACACGCCCAGCACCAGCTCGCCGTGATGCATGAGCGCGATCTGGGTGGAGAAGAACGGATAGCGGCGCACGAAGCTCTTGGTCCCGTCGATGGGGTCGATCAGCCATACCCACTCGGCGTCGGCGTTTTCCATGCCGCCTTCCTCGCCGTAGAAGCCGTGATCCGGGAAGCGCTCGCGGATGATCAGGCGGATCGCCTCCTCGCTCTCGATGTCGGCCGCCGTCACCGGCGTCTGATCGGCCTTGATCTGGACCGCGACGTCGCCTTCGTAATAGCGGCGGATGATGGCCTCGGCGGCGCGGGCGGCGGCGATGGCGGTTTCCAGCTGGGGGCTCATGGTCATGGGGATGTCCTTTGGGGATGGGACGTGGGCGGCGGCTGTCGGCGCCCGATGCTTTTATTCTAGCCAGCCATGCCCCGCGCCGTCGTCATCCTGATCGTGCTCACCGGCGCCGCCCTGGCGGCCGGCGTGCTTGCGCTCACGACGGGCGCGCTCCCGCTCGCCCCGCAGCGCGTCGCCCTGGCGCTGGCGGGGCAGGGCGACGCGCTCGCCCGTCAGATCGTCTGGACGGTGCGGCTGCCGCGCGCGCTCGCGGCCTTCGCGGTCGGGGGCCTGCTGGCGGTGGCCGGCGCGCTGATGCAGGTGATGCTGCGCAATCCCCTGGCCGACCCCTATGTGCTCGGGGTGTCCGGCGGCGCGGCCGTGGCCGCCCTGCTGGGGCTGATGGCGGGGTTGGGGACGGGTCAATTGGCCGGGCCGGCCTTTGCCGGCGCCCTGGGCTCGATTGCCCTGGTGTTCGGTCTGGCGCGCCGGGGCGGCGGCTGGAACCCCGCGCGGCTGCTTTTGAGCGGCGTCGGGCTGGCAGCCGGCTGGGGCGCCGTGATCAGCTTCCTGCTGGCGGTGGCCGATCCGGCCCGGCTGCCGGGCATGCTGTTCTGGCTCATGGGCGATCTCGGCGGCGTGACGCAGGCGCCGTGGTGGGCGCTGGCGGCCCTGGCGATGCTGGCGTGTCTCGCCTGGCCGTTGGGGCGCAGCCTGAACGTGATGGCGCGCGGTAGCCTCGAGGCGCAAGCCCTTGGCGTGCCCGTGGCGCAACTGCAACCCGTGGTGCATGTGCTGGCCGCGCTGGCCACGGCGCTGGCCGTGACCGTGGCCGGCAGCGTCGGCTTCGTCGGCCTCATCGTGCCGCACCTCGTGCGCCTCGCGATCGGCAACGACCAGCGCCTGCTGATCCCCGCCGCGGCGCTCGCCGGCGGGGGCTTGCTGGTGCTCGCCGACACCCTCGCGCGCACGCTGCTGGCGCCGCGCGCCTTGCCGGTCGGCGTGGTGACGGCGCTGCTCGGCGTGCCGGTCTTTCTCTATCTGCTGAACCGGCGCGGCACGTGACGGCCCGGCTCGCCGCCCGCCAACTGGTGCTCGACGTGCCGGGACGCGCACCGGGGGCGCCGCTGGATTTCGCGCTGGCGGGTGGGCAGATGGTCGCGATCCTCGGGGCCAACGGCAGCGGCAAGACCACTCTGCTGCAGACGCTGGCTGGCCTACGTGCGCCGCGCAGCGGCACCATCCTGCTCGCGGGGCGCGCCATCGGCGCCTGGTCGGCGCGGGCGCGGGCGCAGCGCTTGGGGCTGCTGTTTCAGGACGATGTCGTGACCTTCCCCGCCACGGTCGAGGAAACCGTCGCCGCCGGGCGCTTCGCCCATCAGCCGATGTGGCGTGGTCTGTCGGGCGCCGACCGGCAGGCGATCACGGACGCGCTGGCCGTGATGCAGCTCGGCGATCTCGCCGGGCGCCCGCTGGACGCGCTCTCGGGCGGTGAGCGGCGACGGGTCGCGCTGGCGACCCTGCTGGCCCAGGACCCGCCGGTGATGCTGCTCGATGAACCGGTCAATCATCTGGACTGGCATCACCAGATCCTGATCATGGATCACCTCGCGCGCCTGACGCGCGAGGGCGGCAAGACCGCGCTGGTCAGCCTGCACGACCCCAATCTCGCCGCGCGCTATTGCGCGCACGTCCTGCTGCTCGGGCCCGACGGCGCTGCGGAATGGGGACCTTCGGCCGAGCTGCTCACCGCCCAGCGCCTCGGCTGGCTCTATCGCCATCCCTTCGCCTGCCTCGACGACGGCGGCGTCCGCGTGTTCGTGCCGCGTTAGGCACGGGCCTTTCGATGGGGCGCCCGAGAGCCGCTTTGGGCAGCGACCGGGCATTTTTCGTCGTCGGGAACGCGAGCCTGTATCAAGCGATTTGAGCGAATTTACCGAATTTATATCGCGCGGATAAAGTCCGTAACGACCCCATAATTACCTCATGGACCCGATCACCAATCCCTATGCCCCGGGCGCCGGCGCGCCGCCGCCGGAGCTTGCCGGCCGCGACGCACTGCGCGAAGCCATGCGCATCGCCACCGAGCGCGTGCGGCTGGGCCGCCATGCCAAGAGCGTGCTGATGGTGGGCCTGCGCGGGGTGGGCAAGACCGTGTTGCTGGATCGCCTGCGGACCGATGCCGAAGCCGCGGGCCTGCACACGGTGCGCATCGAAGCGCCGGAGGGACGTTCCCTGCCGGCGATGCTCGCGCCCCAACTGCGCCAGGCGCTGCTGCGGCTGTCGCGCACCGATCAGGCGAGAGATTTGGCGCATCGTGCCCTGCGGGCGCTGGCCGGCTTCGTCAAGGCGCTCAAGTTCAAGTACGAGGACATCGAAGTTGGCCTCGATTTCGAGCCCGAGCCGGGTCTTGCCGACAACGGCGATCTGGAATACGACCTCCAGGCACTGCTGGAAGCGGCGGGGCTCGCGGCGCGGCAGGCTGGCACCACCCTGATTCTGATCGTGGATGAGCTGCAATACGTCGAGGAAGACCAATTGGCCGCCCTCACCACGGCGCTCCACCGGACCGCGCAACGGCAACTGCCGGTCATGCTGGTGGGTGCCGGGCTGCCGCAGCTCCCGGGCCGTATGGGACGGGCCAAGTCCTACGCCGAGCGGCTGTTCGATTTTCCGGACATCGGCCCGCTGCCTCCCGACGCGGCCCGCGCCGCGCTCGCCAGGCCCGCCGCGGACCTCGGCGTAGCGTTCGCGCCCGCCGCGCTCGATCTCCTGGTTCAGGAAACGCAGGGTTATCCCTGCTTCCTGCAGGAGTGGGGCAAGCACGTCTGGGACGTCGCGCCCGGCTCGCCCATCGGTCTGGATGATGTGCAAACAGCGACCCGCGAGGTGATCGCGGCGCTCGACGAGAGCTTTTTCCGCGTCCGCCTCGATCGCCTGACACCGAGCCAAAAGCGCTATCTGCGCGCCATGGCGGAACTCGGCCCAGGCCCGCACCGATCGGGCGACATCGCCGACATGCTGCAAAGGAAAGTGACCTCGCTGGGTCCGACTCGCAACCAGCTCATCGCCAAGGGCATGATCTGGAGCCCGAGCCACGGCGACACCGCCTTCACCGTCCCGATGTTCGACGCGTTCATGCGGCGGATCATGCCCGGCGATGACTGGCTGAGCGAGTGACGCCCGTCCGCATGGCGCGTCATCAGCGAGGTGCGCAGCCTCTCCCGCGGAGTCTGCGGCGTCTCCCGCAAGCCGCCGGCCACGATTGAGCCGGTGACTGCATTTGTCTATTCTTGCAGTCATGGCAAGCAGACAAGAGGTATTGACGCATGGCAATTCTGACCGTAAGGAATGTGCCCGATGACGTACATCGCGCGTTGCGGGTGCGGGCGGCCCAGCACGGCCGCAGCACGGAAGCGGAGGTGCGCGAGATTCTGGCGGCCGCAGTCAAGCCTTCAAGCCGCGTGCGGGTGGGGGATGCTCTGGCAGCCATTGGCCGCAAGCTCGGTCTGACCAATGACGATTTCGCCGTCTTCGAGAACGTGCGCGACAACACGCCCGCCAAACCGCTGAGCTTCGACTGAATGATCGTCCTCGATACAAACGTGGTTTCCGAGGCGATGAAGCCCGCGCCAGACACGGCCGTGCGGGCTTGGCTGAACGATCAGGCGGCGGAAACCCTGTACCTGTCGAGCGTCACGCTGGCCGAGTTGCTGTTCGGCATCCGCGCACTGCCGGCGGGCAAGCGCAAGAACCTGCTTGACCGAGCGCTGAACCAGCTGCTGGCGCTGTTCCAGGATCGGGTGCTTCCATTCGACCCGGATGCCGCGCGCCACTACGCCGACCTGGCTGTGACGGCCCAGAACGGCGGACGCGGCTTCCCGACTCCGGATGGCTACATCGCGGCCATCGCCGCATCGCGGGGGTTCATCGTGGCATCACGCGACACCTTGCCTTTTGAGGCAGCCGGTGTGACGGTCATCAACCCGTGGAAGGATGGGTAGGCTGACTTTTCGGGAGAGGATCCGGCCGGCCAACTTACGATGCGGGCCTGCTTGCCCAGTTCGGCGAGAGGCGCTGAGCCGACCATGAGGCGCGCGCCAGATCGAGATCCGGGACTGCCACGAGGAGCGGGACATGGCGGGATTGCTCGACGAAATCCACCCCGGCGAAATCCTGCGGGAAGAGTTCATGAAGCCGATGGGCATCACCGCGCGCCAGCTCGCGGCCGACATGGATGTCTCCCCCAGCCGCATCAGCGAACTCGTCAACGGCCGCCGCCCCACCACGGCCGACACCGCGTTGCGCCTTGGACTCTATTTCGGCATGGACGCGCGGTACTGGCTCAACCTGCAAACGGAATACGACATGCGCGTCGCCACGCGCGAGCCCAAGGACAGGATCGCGCCGCGAATTCGGTGCATGAGCGCGGTGCGGCGTGAAATGTGTCGCTGCAGTTGATCAATATCCGGCTGTCAGACGCGCGGGGTCCGCGTCGACCAGGAAGTCAACACGACGGCAGCCTCTGTGATGAATCTCCCTGACGGCCTCTACGACCAGCTACTGACCGAATCGCTGCGCCGTGCCCTCGTCAGCGCGACGGACGAGCACAGCCGCACACTCGCTTCCCTGTCGGCCGAAGACGCGCCGGAGCGGCTGGCCGAGGCGATCGCGGCGCAGATCGCCCGGATACTCGATGACCTGCAGGGCGATGGCGCCGACAAGCTGCAACGCCAACTGGAACTGGCCAACGCGCTGCTGATGAACGCGCGTCAGCGCCTGTCACCACCGGCGGCAGAAATCGATCCACTGGCCGCACCGTTGCAGTTGCTGCAAGCTGTGCATCGCCACTCGTCACCGCCAGCGCTGCCTGATACCGGCTTGGCGCTGCCCTGGCTGTTCACCGCCGGCAAGGGTTCGCCGTCGCTGCTGTCCGAGCTGCGCCGCGAGCTGGCGGCCTGCGATCAGGTGGACATTCTGGTCAGCTTCATCACCCATTCGGGCGTACGCAAACTGCTCGACATCCTGCAATCCGCGACCGCGATCGGCGCCGACGGCCAGCCGCGCACGCGACTGCGCATCCTGACCACCACCTATACCGGCGCCACGGAAATCCGGGCGCTCGACGAACTGGCCGGCCTGCCCGGCTGCGAAATCCGGGTGTCGCTGGACGGCCGCCGCACCCGCCTGCATGCCAAGGCCTGGCTGTTCCAGCGCCGCAGCGGTTTCGGCTCGGCCTATGTGGGCAGCGCCAATCTGTCGGGCGCCGCGCTGATGGGTGGCCTGGAGTGGACCGTGAAGTTCACCGAGCGCGGCCAGTCGGACCTGTTCGGGCGTGCCAAGGCGCACTTCGAGACCCTGTGGGAAGACAGCGAATTTCAGCCCTACGATCCGGCCAATCCACAGCACCGGGCAGCGCTCGGGGTAGCGCTCCAGCGCGAAGCCGGCGACGACCTCGTCGCCCGTCCGACCTATTTCGACCTGCAACCCAAGGCCTACCAGCAGCAGATGCTCGATCAGCTGCACAACGAGCGCGATCACGGGCGCTGGCGCAATCTGGTCGTCGCGGCCACCGGCACCGGCAAGACCGTGGTCGCCGCCTTCGACTACCGGCGCAGTTGCGCGCTGGCGGGCGGTCGTCCGCGGCTGCTGTTCGTCGCCCATCGGGAGGAAATCCTCAGGCAGGCGCTGCGCACCTACCGGGAGGTGCTGCGCGATCATTCCTTTGGCGGGCTACTGGCCGGTGGCTACGAGCCGGAGCAGGTCGACCATGTGTTCGCCACCATCGACAGCCTGACCTCGCGCGGTCTCGTGGACCGCTGGGGGCGAGAGTACTGGCACACCGTGGTGGTGGATGAGTGCCACCGGCTGGCGGCCGATCGCTTCGACGCCTTCGTCACCACCGTTCGCCCGCGCGTGCTGCTCGGCCTCACGGCCACCCCCGAGCGCAGCGACGGCAAGCCCATCCTCGGTTACTTCGACAATCGCCCGGATGGTTCGCCGGCGGTCGAATTGCGGCTGTGGCACGCGCTCGACCTGCAACTGCTCTGCCCGTTCGAGTACTACGCCTGCGACGACGACACCGATTTTTCCGATGTGCCCTGGCAGCAACCGGGTGAAGTTTCCGCCATCGACAAGCTGGTGACTGGCAACGACGTCCGTGCGCGGCTGGTGCTCAACGAATGGCGCCGCCTGGCGGGCGACCCGGCGCGTGGCCGGGCGCTGGTGTTTTGCGTCTCGGTCGCCCATGCGCAGTACATGACCGCCAAGCTCAACGCGGCCGGCATCCCGGCGGTCTGCGTCGTCGGCGATACCGCGACCGAGGAACGGCGCCGCGCGCCGGAGCGGCTCGCCCGCGGCGAGATCGCCGCCATCGTCACCTGCGACCTGTACAACGAAGGCGTCGATCTGCCGCTGGTCGATACCCTGTTGCTGCTGCGTCCCACGCAGAGCCCGGTGCTGTTTCAGCAGCAGATCGGCCGCGGCCTGCGCCTGGCTGCCGGCAAGGAAAGCTGCCTGATTCTCGACTTCGTCGGCCGGCACCGGCAGGAATTCCGCTTCGACCGCCTGCTGTCCACCCTCACCGGATTGCCGCGCGGCCAGTTGCTCGAAGCCGTCGACAAGGGTTTCGGTGCCCTGCCACCCGGCTGCCACATCCACCTGCAGCGCCAGGCGCGGGAGCAGGTGCTGGGCAGCCTGCGCCGGCTGGTGCAGCAGAACTGGCGCCGCCTGCGCACGGAGCTGCAGGCCTACGCCGCGTTGCGCGGCCGGAACCATGTGCGCCTGGTCGATTTCCTGTGCGAACAGGCCATCGAGCTCGAAGACCTCTACCGCGACAGCGGCCGTTCCGGCTGGACCAACCTCAAGCGCGACGCCGGGCTGCTGACCACGCCCCCAGGCAGCGAGGACGATTATTTCGGGCGCCGCTTCGGCGATCTGCTGCACCTGGATGACCCGCAGCGCATCGACCTGCTGCTGAAGGTTGCCGAACCGGCGCCCGAGTACCGACCGCAAGGCGAACACGAGGGCCGACTGCTGCAGATGCTCGCCTATCAGATAGACGCCCAGCACCAGCAACGGGGCAGCGGCGAGCAGTTCCTGAGCCGCCTGCAACCGGAGCAGCGCGCCGAACTGGTCGAACTTGGCGAAGTACTTCAGGCCAGAAGCGTCCTGCTGCACAAGCCCGTGCCGGGACTCGACGACCTGCCGCTGTGCCTGCACGCCGGCTACGGCATCCGCGAGATCCTGACCGCGGTCGGCTGGCTGTCCGCCGAGCGCCGGCAGCCCTTCCAGGCTGGCACGCTCGCCTTGCCGCAGCGCAAGGTTGAGTTGCTGTTCGTCACCCTCGACAAACGCGAGGGCTACCACGAGCGCATTGCCTATCACGACTACGCCATCAGCCCGGAGCGCTTTCACTGGCAGTCGCAGAATTCGGCCGGCCCCGAAACCATGGCCGGGCGCCGCTATCTGGAGAGCCCCGGCAACGGCTGGACCTTTCAACTCTTCGTGCGCAAGGCCAAGGGCGATCCCTACCGCGCCTGCGGGCCGGTGACGCTGGAGCGCGCCGAAGGCGCCAAGCCCATGACCATCTACTGGAAGCTCGTAGTTCCGCTGCCGGTTGCGCTGTTCCAGGAGTTCAGTGTCTTGCGGGGAGCCTGACCCTTATCCCTGTCGACCGGTGACCGGGCGTCTCCTGCAGGTGCATGTATCAGCCAAGACGCCAACCGGGCACATAATCGCGCCGCCCTTGTGACGCTTTCAATGACCTATCAGCCCCCCCGTCACGCGCTCAAGCACCAGCCCGCTTTTCGCGCCGCGGGCGAACCGGCAGACGACTGATCTCTGGGCCAACGGCGGCTTCGGCCATGCGAATGTCGTAGGCGGCCTGCAAGTTCAACCAGAACTGCGGGCTGGTGGCGAACCAGTGGCCGAGCCGCAGGGCGGTGTCGCCAGTGATCGACCGCTTGCCGCGGATGATTTGTGACAGGGGTCGGCCGGCACCGCGATCGGGGGGGGGCAGTTCGGTCGGCGTGATGTTCAGTGCCACCAATTCGTCGGCACGCACCTCGCCGGGATGGACGGGGGGTCGCATGGTGATGTCCTGGTCAGTGGTAGCCCGCTATCTCGACGACGGATGGGCCGGGGGCACCGGTAGGCCATTCAAAGCAGACTCGCACTGCATATTGATACAGGTGCTGAACTGGCCTCGCCGCTCGCTGTGCAGGTCTTCCAGACAGTTGCTGGGCAATGCCCGCAAATCGTCGCGCTTGGTCGCGCCGTCGCCGTCAGGATAACCGGAGCGCCGCCCACATCGATGCACCATCCCGTCAAACCGGCGGTGCGGGCGTCTTTCGTCCGCCGCCTGCGGCCGGATCCCTGCGCCGAGCCGGGCCAAATTCAAATGAGTTGCAGGATCACTTTTCAGCGTCCAGCGCCTCGCGCAGCCGATAGAGCAGATCAAGCGCCTCGCGCGGGCTCAGGCGGTCGGGGTCGAGCGCCCGCAGCATCGTCAGCGCCTCGGGCTCGGGCGGCGCGAACAGGGGAAGCTGGGGCGAGGGGGCGGGCGGTGGCACAGCCGGCAGGGCTTCGAGCGCGTCGAGATGGCGCCGGGCGGCGGCGACGACGGCGCGCGGCACGCCGGCCAGGGCAGCGACCTGCAGCCCGTAGCTGCGGCTGGCGGGGCCGTCCTGCACGCTGTGCAGAAAGATCAGCGACTCGCCGTGCTCGGCGACCTGCAGGTGCACGTTGGCCACCCCGGCGAGGCTTTGCGCCAGCTCGGTCAGCTCGAAGTAGTGCGTCGCGAACAGGGTGAAGGCGCCGATGCGCGTGGCCAGATCCTCGGCGCAGGCGCGCGCCAGTGCGAGGCCGTCGTAGGTGCCGGTGCCGCGGCCGATCTCGTCCATCAGCACCAGGCTGCGGGCCGTGGCGTGGTGCAGGATGTTGGCGGTTTCGGTCATCTCCACCATGAAGGTCGAGCGCCCGGAGGCCAACTCGTCGGCGGCGCCGATGCGGGTAAAGATGCGGTCCACGGGGCCGATGCACGCGGCGCGGGCGGGCACGTGGCTGCCCATGTGGGCGAGCAGCACGATCAGCGCAACCTGGCGCATGTAGGTCGATTTGCCGCCCATGTTCGGACCGGTGATGACGAGCAGGCGCCGGTCCGGGTCGAGGCGCAGATCGTTGGGGACGAAGGGCTCGTCCAGCGCCTGTTCGACCACGGGGTGGCGGCCCGCCTCGATCTCGAGCCGCGCCTCACCGGTCAGCTCCGGCTCGCTCCAGTCGAGCGTCAGGGCCCGTTCGGCGAGGCAGGCGAGCACGTCCAGCGTGGCGACGGCGGTCACGGTTTCCTGCAACGCGGCCAGTTCTCCGGCGAGTTCTGCAAGCAGGGCCTCGAAGAGCGCCTTCTCCCTCATCAGGGCCCGTTCGCGCGCGCCCAGCACCTGGTCCTCGAAGCGCTTCAGCTCCTCGGTGATGTAGCGCTCGGCGCCCTTGAGCGTCTGGCGCCGGGTGTACTCGGGCGGGATGCGCTCGGCGTGGCTGCGCCCCAGCTCGATGTAATAGCCGTGCACGCGGTTGTAGCCCACTTTCAGCGTGGCGATGCCGGTACGCTCGCGCTCGCGCCGTTCCAGATCGAGCAGAAAGCCATCGGCGTTTTCCGACAGCGCGCGCAGATGGTCGAGTTCGGCGTCGAAGCCGGTCGCAATCACGCCGCCGTCGCGCAGCAGGGCCGGCGGCTCCGCGACCAGCGCTCGCGCCAGCCGGTCATGGACCGCGCCATGGTCGTGCAACTCGGCGCGCAGTCGGTCCAGCAGCGGGCTGTCCAGTTCCGCGATCAGTGCGCGCAGCTCGGGCAGCCGCGCCAGGCCGGCGCGCAGGGTGGTGAGGTCGCGCGGCCGGGCGGTGGCGAGCGCGACGCGGGTGAGGATGCGCTCCAGATCGCCCATGCCGCGCAAGGATTGCTGCAAGGATTCGCGCTCGAACGCCTCGCGCAGCGCGCTCACGGCCTGATAGCGGCAACGCAGCGCGTGCTGATCGCGCAGCGGACGCTGCATCCAGCGCCGCAGCAACCGGCTGCCCATCGGGGTCTGGGCACGGTCCAGCACCGACGCCAGCGTGTGGTCGCTGCCGCCGCGCAGGTTGGTCTCGAGTTCCAGATTGCGCCGCGTTGCCGCATCGAGCAGCAGGCTGTCCTCGGGCTGCTCGACATGCAGCGCCCGCAGGTGGGGCAGTGCGCCGCGCTGGGTGTCCTCGACATAGCCGAGCAGCGCCCCGGCGGCGGCGATGCCGGCGTCCAGACTCTCGGCCCCGAAGCCGCCGAGGTCATGGGTCCGGAACTGCTGGCAGAGCCGGGTACGCGCCCCGGCGGCGTCGAAATGCCAGACCGGGCGGCGGCGCAGGGCGCGGTGGGCGGCCCATGGCGCGGGCAGGGCGAGGTCCTCGGGGATCAGCAGCTCGGCCGGGCGCAGCCGTTCCAGTTCCGCCAGCCAGTCGGCCTGGTGCGGGGTTTCGAGGACGCAGAACCGCCCGCCGGAGAGATCCAGCCAGGCGAGCGCGTAATGCGTGCCACCTTGGTAGAGCGCGGCGAGCAGGTTGTCGCGGCTCGACTCCAGCAGCCCGTCGTCGGTGACCGTGCCGGGGGTGACGATGCGGCTGACGCTGCGCTCGACCGGCCCCTTGCCCGGCGTGGGCGTGCCGACCTGCTCGCAGATCACCGCCGATTCGCCGAGCCGCAGCAGCCGGGCAAGATAACTTTCCAGCGTGTGGTGCGGCACCCCGGCCATGGGGATGGGCATGCCCGCCGATTCGCCGCGATGGGTGAGCGTCAGATCCAGCAGCGCCGCCCCGCGCCGCGCGTCCTCGAAGAACAGCTCGTAGAAGTCCCCCATGCGATAGAACAGCAGGTGATCCGGATGCTCGGCCTTGATGCGCAGATACTGCTGCATCATGGGCGTGTGGCGATCGAGCGGGGCGGAGGGCGTGGCGGGAGGCGCTGGGTTCATGAAGGCCGTCGGCAGGAAAAGCGGATGTGTGGCGCTCGGAGGCTCGGGCGAGCGGAACCGCCGGCGTTCGGGTCGCTGTAGGCTAGCGTGCCGGGATCGGGTCGTCCATCACCTGCTTTATGCTGTTCGGGACAGCCCGGTGCGTGCGGGCACCGGAAACGGATCGTCGACAACGGAGAAACATGCCCATGACTCCCGAGGAAATCACACGCGTGCAATCGACCGGGGCCCGGGTCGTGCCGATCAAGGAGCAGGCCGCGGAGTTGTTCTACGGCCGGCTGTTCGCGCTGGATCCGTCGCTCAAGCCCTAGTTCAAGGGCGATATGAACGCGCAGGGGCAAAAGCTCATGGCCATGATCGCAACGGCGGTCGGCGGTCTGACGCGGCCGGATGCGATCCTGCCCGCGGTGCAGGATCTGGGGCGCCGCCACGTGGGCTATGGCGTTGAGGCGCAGCACTCCGACACGGTCGGCGCGGCCCTGCTCTGGACCCTGGAAGCCGGATCGGGCTCTGCCTTTACGCCCCAAACCCGACAGGCGTGGGCGAAGACCTACCCTGGTGGCGAGCGTGATGAAGGACGCCGCGGCGGCGCAGACCCGCTGAGGCCCGGCGCGCAGGGGTCCGCTTCATGCGCTCCGCGCCCTGCGATTCGCCGGCTCATGACCGCCGGTGCGGTCGGTGGCGCCAATGCGGACACGCGCCTACAATGGCCAGCGATCCACCCCGGATCGCCCTGCCGACACCGCCAGTCACCACTCCATGCCGGATGTTTTCGCCGCCGCCGAGGCGCTTTATCGCAATGCGCTCGACATCTGGTGGGTCCTTCCCCTCACCGTCGCCGTGATGGTGGGTAGCACGGTCCTGCTGCCCTGGCTCATCATCCAGATGCCGGCCGACTATTTCATCAGGGGCCAGCGCCATCCGCTGGCGCGGCGCGAACGCCATTGGGCGCTGCACGTGGCGCTGGTGCTCGGCAAGAATGCCTTGGGGTTCGTCATGGTGCTGGCCGGCATCGCCATGCTGGCCCTGCCGGGTCAAGGCATCCTCACGGTCCTCGCCGGACTGATGGTGATGGACTTTCCGGGCAAGTATCACCTGGAGGGTGCGATCATCCGGCGCCCGGCCGTGCTCAAGGGGCTGAACTGGATCCGTCGCCGCGCGCACAAGCCGCCGCTGATTCCACCGCCGCGCCACCCCTGGCGCGATGAACACGAGTAGCCGGTTCACTCCCAGCGGAAGCTGCGCGCGCCCACCAGCAGGAAACCCGCCGCCATCGCCAGCAGCGCGGCCAGATGCGGCGCCACTGCCACGAATCCCGCCCCATCGAACATGATGGCCCGCGCCGCCTCGGTGACGTGGGTCAAGGGCAGCAGCTCGGCCAGCCACTGCAGCCAGGGATGCAGCCCCTCGTTGGAAAACCACACCCCGGAGAGAAACATCATCGGCCAGGTGATGAGATTGAGCAGGCCGTCGGCGAGCTCTTGGCTGGACAGGCGCGCCGCCACGATCAGCCCCAGGCAGATGAGCGCCATCGCGCCGCAGGCGTACACCGTGAACAGGGCGAGGGGATTGCCTGTCAGGGGCACGTCGAGCAGGACCCAGGCGAGCGTGAAGACGCCCGTGGTGATGCTCAAGGTCAGCCACAGGCGCGAGAGCAATTGCGCGGTGAGGAACTCAAGCGCCGAGAGCGGGGTGGCCTTGAACCGCTTGAGCACGCCGTTCTTGCGATAGCGCACCACCACATAGCCCACCCCGAACAGGCAGCTGAACATCATGTTCATGGCGAGGATGCCGGGCAGCAGCCAGTGGGCGTAGCGCACGGCCGCGCCGCTCACCTGCTGGCGCATCGGCGATGGCTGGCGCACCGCCTCCAGCGCCCGCGCCAGCATCTCGCCGTGCGGCGAGTCGCGATTCACCCAGTAGCGGCCACCGGGCACGTCGAGCAGCAGATCGAGCTGATGGCGCTCGACTTTCACGATGGCCGCGTCCAGATCCGCGACCGGCACGCGGCGGATGTGCGGCAGATCGCCGAGCGGATCGTCTTGCGCGGCCGCACCGCCATAGAGCCCGACCCGGTACTGGGCCGGCCCGTCGCCGGTGTAGGCCATGCTGAAGCCGAACACGATCAAGAGCGGCAGCAGGATATTCCAGGCCATGGAGGCCCGGTCGCGCAGAAATTCGCGGTTGCGTGCCTTCCACACCACCCAGAAGCGGATCAGGCCGTTCATCCGCGCAGCTCCCGGCCGGTCAGTTCCAGAAACAGGTCTTCCAGCGTGGCGGTGCGGATGCGCAGACCCGACAGATCGGCATCGACCTCGAGCAGCCGGCGCAGCGTCGCATTCACCTCGCGTGTGGCGATCTCGAGGCCGTGCAGCGTTTCCTGGGCGGCGAGGCCGGCGCGCGCCAGGGCGGGCGCCTGATCGGGCGGCAGGATCAGGATCGATTCATCGAAATGATCGGCCAAGAGCGCGGCGGGACGACCCTGGGCGATGATGCGGCCGTGGTCCATGATGGCGATCTCGTCGCACAAGGCATGCGCCTCCTCCAGATAATGCGTGGTGAGCACGATGGTGCTGCCGCCGGCCTTGATGTCGCGGATCAGCTCCCAGAAGCGGCGCCGGGCCTGCGGATCCAGACCGGTGGTGGGTTCGTCGAGGAACAGCAGCGCCGGCTGGTTGGCGAGCGCAATGGCGAGCAGCACGCGCTGGCGCTGGCCGCCGGAGAGCGTATTGGCGTACTGATCCAGAAAGTCTTCCAGGGCGCAGTGCCGGACCAATTCGTCGAAGGCGGCGCGGCGGCGATAGAGGTGGCCGAAGGTGTCCAAGGCCTCGCGCACGGTCAGGAAATCCTGCAGCGCCGTGCTCTGGAACATCAGGCCGATTTCCTGGGGATAGTCCCGCCCCACCGGCGCGCCGCGGAACAGGATCTCGCCGCCGCTGGGCGCCGTGATGCCCTCCAGCATCTCCACGGTCGTGGTCTTGCCGGCACCGTTGGGGCCCAGCAGACCGAAGCAGCGGCCCGGCGCCACGCAGAAGCTGACGCCGTTTACGGCGCGCTTGGCGCCGTAGTCCTTGATCAGGGCGCGGGCTTCGAGAAGGGGAACGGACATGGGCGGCAGGCTCGGTTCGTGTCGCAAGGGCGGCTCATCTTAGCGGCTGACCTCGGGTTGCGACAAAGGGCTGGCCGGCGCGGCGCGGATCCAGACCGGCGCCGCGCCGAGCCGCTGATGCACCCGCAGGCGGCGTTGAATGGGCCACCATTCGTACAGAAAGATCTCCAGCGGCCGCCAGAGTGCGACCCAGCCCACGATCAGCAGCCCTTCGCCCAGCAGCCGCGTCGCGAGCCCGGGGGCCCATTGGGTCACCGCTTCGCTCGCGAGGAGACACAGCCCGAGAAACACCAGACCGATCACCAGCGCCGCGCGGCCTTCGCGCAGGAGCCGGTTGAGCGCGCGCCGGGTGCTCAAGGCGCGCGCCGTGAAATAGTTGTGCAAGGCCTCGGGCAGCAGTGCCCGGGCCGCGGGGATTTCCGTCGCGGGCAACTCGAAGACGAGCGCGATGGGCGGCTCGATGCCGATTTCCTCGGCCGATTCGACCAGATAGGCGTCGGCAGCCGGGTCGAGATCCTTTTCACGGAACGGCGCGGGGTCGAGGCTATGGAACAACTGGGCCAGGCGGGCCAGCCGGATTTCGATCAGCACATGGCCGTCGGCCTGCGCGAAACCGGCGGGCACGGCATGGCTGGTCTTCCGTGTCATGCGCGCGCTTCCGGCGCAGGAACGTACAATGCGGCTTCCCTGTTCTCGTGGAGCCTGATTGGATGTCTGATGCGATCGACCATTCCCGGGGGTTTGTTCATCGGTTTCCGCTCGCGGTGCGCTGGGGAGACATGGATGCCTACGGCCATGTCAACAACGTGAATTTCCTGCGCTATCTGGAAAGCGGCCGAGTCGCCTATGCGCATGAAGTCTATGACCGCCCCGTCGAAGCGGGCGAGCAGAGCATCATCCTCGCCGACACCCAGTGTGCCTTCAAGCGACAGCTGCATTATCCCGCCGATATCGTGATCCTGACGCGCACGGCGAGCATCGGGCGGACCAGCATGACCATGGAGCAGATCATTCTGCAGGGCGGGGATCTGCTCGTGGCCACCTCGCGCAGCGTGCTGGTGTGGTTCGACTTTCCGTCCCAGCGGCCTGCAGTCGTGCCGGACGGGCTGAAGGCCCGCATCGCGGCCTATGAGACAACGCCTCCCGAGGGACTCTAAAGGCGCTGCCGCCGCCGTTCGTCGGCTCGGTGCCGGCGGGAGCTTCAGGAGGCGCGTGCCGGGACGATAGCCAGCTTGAGGCGCCTGCGGTCCCGATGGAGGGACACGATGCGCCCGGAGAGCGAACGATGCATCGATCCCATCCCGCGCGCGGCGTTCCGGACGTTCCCGGTTCCCGCCCGGTTCATTCCGCTCCAGCCGCCGGCAAACCGGTGGCCGACGCCTGCGCCCCGGCAGGCCCGGTCGAGTCCCCCACTCGGGATGCCGGATCCAGTCTGATGCCGCTGCGATTCGCTGTGGTGGACGAAGCGATCAGCGCGGCGCCGGAAGTCGTCGCCACGCAGAGCGATCTGTTGTTTCTGGCCGCCGAATTCAATCTCATCCGTCGGGAACTCAATGCATGGCGCGAACTGGCCACGCACGAGGCGCCCGCCACCTCCGCCTATGTCCAGGCGGTGGATCGCCATCTCGGCCGGCTGCTCGAGGCATTGATGCTGCGCGAACTGGGCGGGGACACGGAAAACCTCTGGCGCAAGGTGGAGTTGCATCCGGACGGCTTGAGCTTCCGTCACGAGCAGGGACTGGTGCGCGGCAGTGTGCTCGATCTGCGGTTTCTGCTGCCGGGCACGGGGGTCGGGATCCGTACCCTGGGCCGGGTGGTGCACTGCGATGAACCGCAACGCGATGGCAGCCACTGGATCTGCGTACGCTTCCTCGACCTGGGCGACGCCGATCGCGAACTGCTCTGCCAATATCTGGACGCCGCACCGGCCAGAGTGTGAAGGCGCTGTATCGTCATCGGCGAGCCTGGCACGTCCCACGCGGTCCCGATGGTCGCCGCAGCGTTGCTCGTTCGGATGCGCCCGCGCGCCTGCACCTCCTGTCGCGTTCCTTTCCGCCGCGTCGCGACCCTCTCCCGCGATACCGATGAGCGTCGACTTGCGTTAAAATGCAGCCCCGTTTGACGGGCCCGCAAACCCTCGCCGTTTCCTGGTTCTGGTTTTGGCTTGCGCCTCGCAAGACCGGCGGAGACCCTGCGGCCCTGAAGGATAGCCATGCTGCGCGTTTGGTTGAGGACAGACGGCCCTGGACATCGCCGCGCCCTGCGTCAGCGGCGGTCGGCCCCGGTGCCCATACCCGAACCCGACCGTCCCGCCTCACCGAGGCGATTGCTCATCCGCTTCGCTTCGCCGCCGTCATCGATCACCGCTCCCTTTTCCCTTGGCGCCGCGTCCGCTCGCCGCCGCCCATCGCGCCTCCCCTCCACTCCGCCACAGCAGGGTGACCTACCATGAGTCAGGACTTGCGGGACAAGTACCGCAGCACGCCGCTCTACGGCGGCAATGCCGCGTTCATCGAAAGCTACTACGAAGAATTCCTGCGCAATCCCGACAGCGTGACCGACCCACGCTGGCGCGCCTATTTCCAGGGCCTGAGCGAAGCGTCGGGCCAGCCACGCGATGTACCGCATGGCCCCATCCAGCGATCGTTCGCGCACTACGTGCAACGCAAGGGCAACGGCGGTCTCGCGGCGCCGGGGACGGTCGAGCGCGGCGGCATGGCCGCGGCGGCGGCCCAGCAGCAGGCCGCGGTGTTGCGCCTCATCAACGCCTATCGCGTGCGCGGCCACGAGGTGGCGCAGCTTGATCCCCTGGGCTTGTGGCAGCGTCCGCCGGTGCCCGATCTCGATCCCGGGTTCCACGGCCTCGGCGAGAGCGACATGGACACGGTGTTCAACACCGGCTCGCTGTTCGCCGAGGAACGGCTGCCGCTGCGACGCATCCTGGAACTGGTGCGCACGGTCTATACGGGCACGATCGGCTCGGAATACATGCACATCGTCGATACCCGCCGCAAGCGCTGGATCCAGCAGCGGCTGGAAGCGAGTCTGGCCCGTCTGCAGCTCTCGGCCGAGGACCGCCGTCATGTGCTGATGCAACTGACGGCCGCCGAGGGGATCGAGAAATACCTGCATACCCGCTATGTGGGACAGAAACGTTTTTCACTCGAAGGCGGTGACGCCCTCATCCCCCAGCTCGATGACCTGATCCGCCATGCCGGCCGGCGCGGCGTCGACGAGGTGGTGATCGGCATGGCCCACCGCGGGCGGCTCAACGTGCTGGTCAACATCCTCGGCAAGTCGCCGCGCGAGCTGTTCGAGGAATTCGAGGGCAAGCACGATCTGTCCGATCCCTTCTATTCGGGCGACGTGAAGTACCACATGGGCTTTTCATCCGATGTGGGCGTCGATGATCGGCTCGTGCATCTGGTGCTGGCGTTCAACCCCTCGCATCTGGAAATCGTCAACCCGGTCGTGCTGGGTTCGGTGCGCTCGCGCCAGGACCGCCGCAGCGACGGCGCCGGCGACCGTGTCCTGCCGGTGCTGATCCACGGCGATGCCTCGTTTGCCGGCCAGGGCGTGGTGATGGAGGTGTTCAACATGTCCCAGACGCGGGGTTACCGTGTCGGGGGCTCGGTGCACATCGTCATCAACAATCAAGTGGGCTTCACCACCAGCAATCCGGAAGACGCGCGCTCGACGATGTACTGCACCGACGTGGCCAAGATGGTGCAGGCGCCGATTTTCCACGTGAACGCGGATGATCCCGAGGCCGTGCTGTTCGTCACCCGGCTGGCGCTGGAATACCGCATGGAGTTCCACGAGGACGTGGTGATCGATCTGGTCTGCTACCGCCGGCAGGGCCACAACGAGGCCGACGAGCCGGCGGTGACGCAGCCGCTGATGTACCAGCGCATCAAGCAACGCCCGACCTGCCGCGCGCTCTACGCCGATCATCTGGCTCGGGGCGGCGTGCTCGCGCCGCCGGATGCCGATGCGGTCGTCGAGGCCTATCGCGACGGTCTGGACGAGGGGCGCAACATCGTGCGCGAGTGGGCCGGCATGATCGGCAATCAGTTCACGGTGAAATGGGACGACTTTCGCCGGGGCGATTGGGATCAGGCGGTCGACACCGCCCTGCCGAAGGCGCGTGTCCAGCGCATCGCCGAGGCGATGAACCGGTTCCCGGACAACTTCCGCCTGCATCCGCGCGTGGAGCGCATCGTCGATGATCGCCGCAAGATGGCGGCCGGCGCCCTGCCCGTCGACTGGGGCTTTGCCGAACTCCTGGCCTATGGCGCGCTGACCGAGGACGGCTATCCGGTGCGCATCAGCGGTCAGGACAGCGGTCGCGGCACCTTCTTCCACCGTCACGCCGTGTTCCACAACCAGCAGGACGCGGCGGCCTATGTGCCGCTGGCCGAATATGGCAAGGCACCCTTCAGGGTCATCGACTCGCTGCTCTCCGAGGAGGCCGTGCTGGGCTTCGAATACGGCTACGCCACGGCCGATCCGCGCACGCTGGTGATCTGGGAGGCGCAGTTCGGCGATTTCGCCAACGGCGCCCAGGTGGTCATCGACCAGTTCATCAGCTCCGGGGAGGCCAAGTGGCGGCGGTTGTGCGGCCTCGCCATGTTCCTGCCGCACGGCTATGAAGGGCAGGGGCCCGAGCATTCCTCGGCGCGTCTGGAGCGCTACCTGCAGCTGTGCGCCGAGCACAACATGCAGGTCTGCGTCCCTTCGACACCGGCGCAGATGTTTCACATGCTGCGCCGGCAGATGCTGCGTCCCTATCGCAAGCCGCTGATCGTGATGACGCCCAAGAGCCTGTTGCGTCGCCGCAGCGCCATGTCCTCCCTCGACGAGTTGACGCAAGGCGGCTTTGCGCCGGTCCTGCCGGAGACCGAGTCCTTGGCCAGGAACAAGGTGCGGCGGCTGATCCTGTGCAGTGGACGGGTGTACTACGATCTGCTCGAAACCCGCCAGGAACGCGGCATCGACGACGCCGCGCTGGTGCGCGTCGAGCAACTCTATCCGTTCCCGCACGCCGCTTTCGAAGCCGCGCTGGCCACCTACCCGCGGCTGCGGGAGGTGGTGTGGTGTCAGGACGAACCCAAGAACCAGGGCGCCTGGTATTACATCGAGCACCGCATCCGCAAGGTCCTGAAGACCAATCAGACCCTGTGCTACGCCGGGCGCCCGGCATCGGCCTCCACCGCGGCCGGGTATCACGATCTGCACGTCCAGCAGCAAAAGCAATTGCTGGAAGCCGCCTTCGGGCTGTCCACCCCGGACGCCGCCGCCACCGCCGCTCATTGAACCTTCTGGAGAGAGACGATCATCATGCGTATCGAGGTCAAGGTTCCCCAACTGCCGGAATCCGTCGAAGACGCCACCGTCATGGCCTGGCACAAGCAGCCGGGCGAGGCGATCGAACGTGCGGACAATCTGCTCGATCTGGAAACCGACAAGGTCGTGCTGGAAGTGCCGGCGCCCGGTCCGGGGGTCTTGGCCGAGGTGCTCGTCAAGCAGGGCGACGTGGTCAAGGCCGGTGACGTGGTGGCGATCCTGACGGAGGGGAGCGGGGAGGGTGCAGCCGCGCCCGCTGCGCCTGCTCCGGCCGACAAGACCGCGCCGGCGGCGACTGCACCGACCGAGGCGCCGCAGTCGGCATCACCGACGCCAGAGACCGATGCCGAGCAGGCGCTGTCGCCGGCTGTTCGGCGGCTGGTCGTGGAGAACAACCTGGATGCCAAGGCGATTCCGGCATCCGGGCGCGACGGCCGGCTGACCAAGGAAGACGTGCTCGCCTTCATGGCGCAGGGCAAGCCGAGCGCGCCGGCGCCTGCAGCGTCCCCGGCGCCGGCCACCGGGACTGCGACTCCGCCCGCGGCGAGCGCCCGCGAGCCGGCCGCCGAGCCGGGCGATCGCGGGCGCCTGGAACAACGCGTCGCCATGACGCGGCTGCGCGCGCGCGTGGCCGAGCGGCTGGTGCAGGCGCAGCAGACCGCGGCCATCCTCACGACCTTCAATGAAGTCGATCTCTCGGCGGTGAACGAACTGCGCAGGCACTACCGCGACAGTTTCGAGAAGGCCCACGGCGTGCGGCTGGGCTTCATGTCGTTCTTCATCAAGGCCTGCGTGGAAGCCCTCAAGCGCTTTCCGGTGATCAACGCCTCGGTCGACGGCACCGACATCGTCTACCACGGCTATTTCGATATCGGCATCGCGGTCGCCTCGCCGCGCGGTCTGGTGGTGCCGATCGTGCGCGACGCCGACCAGCTCGGCTTCGCCGAACTCGAGAAACAGGTGCAGGGATACGGCGAGAAGGCCCGCGACGGTGGGCTCAGCATCGAAGACCTGACCGGCGGCACCTTCAGCATCACCAATGGCGGCGTGTTCGGCTCCCTGCTGTCGACCCCGATCCTCAATCCGCCCCAGAGCGCCATCCTGGGCATGCACAAGATCCAGGAGCGGCCGGTCGTGGTCGACGGCCAGATCGTGGTGCGCCCCATGATGTACCTGGCGCTGTCCTACGACCATCGCCTGATCGACGGCCGCGAGGCGGTGCAGTTCCTGGTGGCGGTCAAGGATTTGCTGGAAGATCCGGCGCGGCTCCTGCTGCAGGTCTGAACGCCGGGCGACGCTCGCGACATTTCAACGAACAGGGACTCACGATGGCAAAGTCATTCGACGTGGTGGTGATCGGGGCGGGCCCCGCGGGCTATGTGGCGGCGATCCGCTGCGCGCAGCTGGGATTTAAGACGGCCTGTATCGACGATTGGATCGACGCCGCCGGCAAGCCCTCCCTCGGCGGCACCTGCCTCAACGTCGGCTGCATTCCGTCCAAGGCGCTGCTCGAATCCTCCGAACGCTACCACGAGATCAAGGCCGGCCTGGGCGAGCATGGCATCGTGACGAGCGGCGTCCGGCTCGATCTCGCCGCCATGCAGGCGCGCAAGGCCAAGGTCGTCGCCTCGTTGACCCAGGGTATCGCCGGGCTGTTCAAGACCAACCGGATCACGGCGCTCACCGGCAAGGGCCAGCTCCTGGAATCCGGCCGGGTCGGCTTTACCCCCGCTGGGACGGAGACGCAGGAAGTGATCGGTGCGCAGCACATCATTCTCGCCCCCGGCTCGCGCCCCGTGACGCTGGGCGCCGCGCCGCAGGACGGCGATCTGGTGGTGGATTCCAGCGGGGCCTTGGCCTTTGGCGAGGTGCCCAAGCGGCTCGGCATCATCGGCGCCGGCGTGATCGGCCTGGAACTGGGCAGTGTCTGGCGGCGGCTCGGCTCCGAGGTGGTGCTGCTCGAGGCGCAGAAGGAGTTTCTGTCCATGGCCGATGCCGATCTCGCGGGGCAGGCCCTGAAGATCTTCACGAGCCAAGGGCTGGACATCCGGCTCGGTTGCCGCGTCACGGGAGTCAAGACCGCCCGCCGGCAGGTCCAGATCGCCTACCAGGATGCCGAGGGCGAGGTCCAGGAGCTGAAGGTCGACCGGCTGGTGGTCGCCGTTGGTCGCCGCCCCAATACCGATGCTCTGGCCGCAGTCGGCGCGCGCCTGCAACTGGACGAAAAGGGCTATGTCGACATCGACGAGCATTGCCGCACCAATCTGCCCAACGTCTATGCCATCGGCGATGTCGTGCGTGGACCCATGCTGGCGCACAAGGGCTCGGAGGAGGGCGTGGCGGTCGCCGAACGCATTGCCGGCCTTGCGGGCCACGTCGATTACGATCTCATTCCCTCGGTGCTCTATACCCACCCCGAAATGGCCTGGGTCGGGCGCAGTGAGGCCGCGATCAAGGCCGCCGGCGAGGAGTATCGGGTCGGCACCTTCCCCTTTGCGGCCAGCGGACGTGCGCTCGCCGTGGGAACCAGCGAAGGCATGGTCAAGATCATCGCCGATTCCCGTACCGACCGTGTTCTGGGCGTGCACATTCTGGGGCCGGGCGCCTCCGAGCTCATTGCCGAGGCCGTGGTCGCCATGAGTTTCGGTGCCAGCAGCGAGGATCTGGCGCGCACCGTCCATGCACACCCCACGCTGGCCGAGGCGGTGCACGAAGCCGCCCTCGCCGTCGACAAGCGCGCCATTCACATCCGCAATCGCTGAGGTCAGGCTTGGCGCGCCGGGCGCCGCAGCGTTTCGGATGGTACAGGCGATCGGACACCGAAGCGCTGCGACGATCGGCGCCGCCGCGAGCCGGATCCCTGCGTCACCGCGCATCGGGGATGGCGTCCACGCGCGGCGTTAACCGCGTCAGCCCTCGGGGCACGAGGCCACCTCGGCGGTGTCATCCGCTCGCCACCCGACCAGCGCGGAAACGGCTCGATCGCTATCGGGCCATGAGGGCGTCGAGCCGCTCGATCACGGCTTCGGGCTCGATGAGGTCCATCACGCCGGGAAACTCCAGCTTGCGGCCCCAGGCGAGTTCGCTTGCCGGTCTGCCGAGGAAATGCCGCGCCGCCGCATCGTAGCGGTCCACGCACCACGGCCGGCTGTTGTAAGGTCCGCTGCGGGCCGGATTGCTGGCGGCGTAGAGGCCGATGACCGGCGTGCCGGTGCAGGTGGCCATGTGGGCCGGTCCCGAATCCGGGCTGATGAGCACGCAGGCGCGTTCCAGCAGCGCCAGGAAGCGTTTGAGGGTGTCCTTGCCGATCAGATCGACCGGCGGCTCGCCGGTCGTGGCCGCGAGGATGGCATCGCCCATGGCGCGCTCGGCCGCCGACGGCCCGCCGCACAGCACCACGCGCAGACCGTGGCGCCGCGCCGCATGATCGGCCACACGGGCGTAGCGTTCCGCGCGCCAGTTGCGCCGCGGGTGGCTGGAGCAGGGGCTGAGCAGCAGCACCCGTCGATCAGGCGGGCATTGCGCCGCCGCCCACGCCTGCGCCTCCGCCGGAATGGGCAAATCCCAGCACCATTCACGCGCCGCGAGCCCGGCTGCTTGCAGAAAGCCGAAGAAACCCTCGATGACGTGCGCGCCCGGGCCTGGCGCAATGCGCCGATTGACGAAGAGGCCATGGCCGTCCTTGGCGCGCGCGCGGTCGAAACCGATGCGGACCGGCGCGCGGATGGCCAGGCTGGCGAGGTTGGCACGCAGCGCGACCTGCATGATGAAGGCGAGATCGAAGCGCCGGCCCGCCAGTTGGCGGTGCAGATCGCGGTAGCCGCGCCAGCCTGCACCCTTGTCGAAGACGATGAATTCCACATCCGGCAGATCGCCCACCAGGCGCGCCTCGAGCTTGCCGATGACCCAGGTCAGCCGGGTTTGCGGCCAGTGCCGGCGCAGGGTGTGGACAATGGGCAGGACATGCGTCACGTCGCCCAGGGCGGACAGGCGCAACAGGCAGATCGATTCGGGTACGCTCATGGTTTGGCGAAATCGCGGAGACATTTCAGGATGCGGAAGACTACCCCATCGGCCGGCCGGGCGGGCAAGCGCCTGTGGTGCTGGGCGCTGCTGGCGCTGGCCGCGCTGTTCACATCGACGGCCTCGGCCGACGTCACCGAAGTCTGGCGGGTCGAGGACGGCGCGCCGCTGACGGTGGAGTACCGCGACGACGCCGCGCTGCGCCTGAGCTGGAACGGCCAGGTGCTGCTGTTTCGCGAAGGCAGCGGATATTGGGTGCGCTGGCTGGACGGCATGTGGCAGGTCATCGATCTGGACGATGCCCAGCAGGGTCCGCTGGGGCCGGTGTTGCAGTCGCTGCTCAGCGAGGCCGGGCCGCTCGGGCCGGTGGCCTTCCGGCTGAGGGGCGCGACCGGCGCGCAGGAGCAAGTCGCCGGCATTGCCGGCGCCGTCTACAACGCCAGCGGCCGACTGCCCGATGGAACGACTGTCGCTGAAACCGTTGTGCTCGCGGCCGACCCCGAACTGCAGCGGGTGCAGGTCGCGCTGGTGCAGCAACTGCGCCGCTATGGCCGCCTGCTGGGCGCCGGGCCGCTCGACCTGCCACCCGAACTGGAACGCGAGGGCGGGCTTGCGTTGCTGCGCTACGGCAAGGATATCCGGCTGGAGCGACTGTCCCGTGCGCCCATCGATCCCGGGCGGCTCGAACTGCCCGCCCCGCCGATGCCCGCACGCCTGCCCTGGCCAGTCATGTCCCCGTGAGCCATTGCGTCGCGGCTGCCTCTGCGTCCACCTTTCACTGTCGGGTTCACAATGAAATGCGCGAAGATTTCGACGTCGTCGTGAACCGATGGAGCCGACCTTTCGGCGGGCCGTGACGGCGCCGACCTAGATGCTGAGTTGCAAGGTTCCCCGGGAGGCCAGCCCGAGGGCGGCGTCCTTGACAGCCGCCGCAACCCGGGTGTGGACGTCGAGATCCAGCACATAGGGCACGAGGGCGTCGGGCGGGGTCAGCTCGGCGAGAGTGTTGGCCGCCGCAAAGAGCATGGCGTCGGTAAACTGCGTTGCACGGGCGTCCAGCGCGCCGCGGAACAGGCCGGGGAAGCCCAGCGCATTGTTCACGCTGCCGCCGTCGGCGGCGAAGATGGCGCCCTGTTGCAATGCCTTGCGCGGGGCGATTTCGGGATCGGGGTTCGACAGCGCCAGGATGATCTGGCCCGGCCGCACATATTCGGGCTTGATCAGCCCGGGCACGCCGGTGGTCGCGACGACGATGTCGGCTTCGGCCATCAGCGCTTCCAGGCTGCGGCCCTCGCCGCCACTGCGCTCGAGCCGGTCGACGGCATGGGCGCGCAGATCCGTGCCCAGCACCCGCTTGACGCCGTAGCTGCGCAGCAGGCGGGCGATGCCGATGCCGGCGGCGCCCAGCCCGATCTGGCCGACGACGCTGTCGCGCAGGTCGACGCCCACGCGGGCGGCGGCGTTGATGAGCGCCGCCAGGGTAACCACGGCCGTGCCGTGCTGATCGTCGTGCATCACCGGTCGGTCCAGGCGTGCCTTGAGCCCTTCTTCCACCTCGAAGCACAGGGGCGCGGCGATGTCCTCGAGCTGGATGGCGCCGAAGGAAGGGGCGATGGCGCAGATGGTGTCGATCAGCCGCTGGGGGTCTTTCTCGTCGATCAGGATGGGGATGCCGCTGATGCCGATCAGCTTGGCGAAGAGGGCCGATTTGCCCTCCATCACGGGCAGTGAGGCCGCGACGCCGACATCGCCCAGGCCCAGCACGGCGGTGCCGTTGGTGATGATGGCGACGGTGTGCTTGAGCGCCGTGTATTCCCATTGCAGCGCCGGGTCCGCCTGGATCGCCAGGGAGACCCGCGCCACGCCGGGCGTATAGATGTCGCGCAACTGCTGGGTGGAAGACAGGGGCACGCGCGAGGTCATGCGGATCTTGCCGTCGCGATGCCGGTCCATGATGCGGTCGGAACGGCCGAGGATCTTGGCATTCGGCAGGGCGTTGATCTGGTCGATGACGCCGTAGTCGGTCGCCGGGTCCATTTCAAGGGTCATTTCCCAGATCGTCTGATCCTGGTCGCGGCGGATGGCGTTGAGATGTTCCACCACGATGCCCGCCTCGCCGATGACGGTGAGGATCTTGCCCAGGCTGCCGGGCTTATGGGCGGATTCGACGATCAGAATCTCTGGGATTTTCATGGACTTGTCTTCGCAGGTTGGGCGATGCCGGCTCGGGATTTGGGCCGTATGATACCCCGTGGGATGCCCGTCTGCACCCGCGCCGCATCATTCGGTCACGAGTTGGCCCTTGGCAACGGGGGTGACGGCGCCGCCGACGATGACCTGCATCACGGTCTGTCCGCTGCGTTCCGCGCCGACTTCCAGCGTGCTGAGGCGGCCGTGTCCCATGCCGCGCAGGACGGTGAACCGCAAGGGATCGGCCGGTTCCGACAAGGCCATGAAGCTGGCCAGCGCCGGCATCGCCGAGCCGATGGGCGGATCCTCGTTCGGCGCGATGTCCAGACCGAACAGACGCGCTTCCAGACGCAGTGCGCCCTTTTGCTTGGGTCCCGCGGCGGGCGCGATGGCCAGGATCTGCGGCGGCAGGGTGGCGGTCGCGCTGGAACGCACCCAGGCGGCGCGGTCGAAAGCGGCCTGGCGCAGGATCAGCGCATCCTTGAGCGGGACGACGAAGCAGGCGAGCGGCCCGCGCAGGCTCAGCGGAACGTGTCCCGACAGGCCGATCACGTCGGGATCGGGAAGGCTCAGTATGGCGGCGATGTCCCGAGCGCTCGGGACATAGGCATCCACGGCCAGATCGCAGGCCATGCGAAAGGCGCTGTGCACCACGCGCCCATCCTTGCACTGCAGCAGCACATCCAACTGCCCGATCGGCAGCCCGAAGCTGCACTGCAGTTCACCCTCGGCGGCCGGCAGGACGCCCGCCTCGACCAGCACGGCGCCGGCCGCGACCACTGGATGGCCGGCAAAGGGCTGGGGCATGCCGCGTGCGTCGAACAGATGCATCTGCCAGCGCTGGGTGTCCGCTTCGCGTTGCAGGAACACCGCGTCCGCGTAGCCGAATTCGCGGGCGATGCGCCGCATCTGGGCTTCCACCAGCCCCTCTGCGCGCGGAAACACCAGAATGGGCGCGCCCTGATAGGGCGTGTCGCTGAAGGCGTCCACACAATGAAATTCCAGGCCCATCGCGACGACTCCTCCGGAAATATGCTCTACCGAGCAGCAGGATCCATGCCCAACCGGCGTCAGCCGATGTAACCCAGGCTTTCCAGCTTGAGCAAGACGCGCTGTGCCGCCTCGTCCGCCGAGCAATCCCGGGTGTCGATCACCAGCTCGGGCTGTTCGGGCACCTCGTAGGGATCGGACACGCCGGTGAACTCGGGGATCAGGCCAGCGCGGGCCTTGGCGTAGAGCCCCTTGCGATCGCGCGCCTCGCAGACCTCGATCGGGGTCGCCACATGCACCTCGATGAAGCCGCCGCCGGCCTGCACCATGTCGCGCACCTGACGCCGGGTGTCGGCATAGGGCGCAATCGGCGCGCACACGGCGATGCCGCGGTGCTTGGTGATCTCGGCCGCGACGTAGCCGATGCGCAGGATATTGAGGTTGCGGTGCTCCTTGGAGAAGCCCAGCTCGCTGGACAGGTGCTTGCGCACCAGATCGCCGTCCAGCAGGGTGACCGGCCGGCCACCCATTTCCATGAGCTTGACCATGAGCGCATTGGCGATGGTGGACTTGCCGGAGCCCGACAGGCCGGTGAAGAACACGGTGAAGCCCTGCTGGCGCCGCGGCGGATAGCTGCGCTTGAGTTCGGCGACCACCTCGGGATAGGAGAACCACTCGGGGATCTCGGCGCCCTCGCGCAGGCGGCGGCGGAATTCGGTGCCCGAGATGTTCAGCACCGTTTCGCCGGGCTGGATCTCGTTGTCGGGCGCGTACTGGGCGCGGTTCTCGACGTAGACCATTTCCTGGAAGGGCACCATGGTGATGCCCAGTTCGTCCTGATGGCGCGCGACCAGTTCCTGGGCGTCGTAAGGGCCGTAGAAGTCGCGTCCCTGGCTGTCCTTGCCGGGACCGGCATGGTCGCGCCCGACGATGAAGTGGGTGCAGCCGTGGTTCTTGCGGATGATGGCGTGCCAGAGCGCCTCGCGCGGACCGCCCATGCGCATGGCCAGCGGCAACAGGCTGAGCTGGGTGGTCTGCTCCGGGTAGCGCTTGAGCAGTTGTTCGTAGCAGCGCACGCGCGTGTAGTAGTCGATGTCGCCCGGCTTGGTCATGCCGACCACGGGATGGATGAGCAGGTTGGCCTCGGCCTCGCGCGCGGCGCGGATGGTGAGTTCCTGGTGCGCGCGGTGCATGGGATTGCGGGTCTGGAAGGCGACGATGCGGCGCCAGCCCAGCTTGTCGAACAGGGTGCGCATTTCGAGCGGGCTGTGACGGCGGCTCTTGAAGTCATAGTGCGTCGGCGCGTCCAGACCGTGCACCGGGCCGCCGAGATAGACCGGATGGCTGCGGCGCAGCAGATGCGCGACGCCCGGATGGGCCTCGTCGCGCGTACCGAACACCGCCTCGCCCTCGGCGCCGAGGTCCGGCTGCCAGCGATCGTCGACGCGCATGACCGCGATCAGCACGCCCTCGGGATCGTGCAGGCCGATCCAGCCGCCCAGTTCGAGCTTGTCGGCGAACGCGGGGTCCACATCGAGCGTGATCGGCATGGGCCACAGCGTCCCGTCGGCCAGGCGCATGCCGGTGAGGACGGCGTCGTAGTCCGCCTGTCCCATGAAGCCTTCCAGCGGCGAGAAGCCGCCGTTGAGCAGCAGTTCCAGGTCGCAGAGCTGACGGGCGGTGAGATTCCAGCCGACATAGTTGCGGGCCTGTTCCCGCATCCGCTGGCGCGCGTCGCCGTCGAGATAGAGTTGCTTGAGCGTGCCGCCATGGGGAGGGATCAGTTCGGACATCGGTTTGCCTGTCGGATAGCCTGGGGAAGATGTGGTGTAGCGTCCATCGGTGCGGAACGGCCCGGCAGACGCGCTAGAAAGACCAGATGCGTGGAATCAGGATCAGCGTGACGACCGAGGTGATCAGCGTCAACGGCACGCCCAATCGTACATAGTCGATGAATCGGTAGCCACCCGGGCCCATCACCATGAGATTGGTCTGATAGCCCATGGGCGTGGCATAGGCAGCCGAGGCGCCCATCAGGATCGCCATGCCGAAGGGCAGCAGGCTGACATCCAGCTGGTGCGCCGTGCTGACCGCGAACGGGAACATGAGCGCGGCCGCCGCGTTGTTGGTGATGATGTTGGTGAGCAGCACGGTCACGGCATAGATCATGATGAGGTTGCCGGTCGGATCGGTGCCGGTGAAGCCCATCAGCGCATCGGTGACCGCGCGCGCCGCGCCGGTCTTCTCCAGCGCGGCGCTGAGCCCGAAGGAGGCGCCGATGACGATCAGCGTGGGCCAGTCGATGCTGCGTCGGGCGGTATCGCCGCCGACGCAGCCCGACGCAATCATCAGGCCGGCGGCGAGCAGGGCGGCTTCCAGCATGCTGAACAGCCCGAAGGAAACGCTCAGGATCATGCCCAGCATGATCAGGACCGCGCGGCGGGCGTGCTCATGGCGCGGCGGGCTGGAATCCTCGATGCGGCGCACCAGCAGGAAGTCGCGCGAGTTGCGGTGTTCCTCGAAGAAGTTGGGGCGCGCCTCCAGCAGCAGCGTATCGCCGCGTTCCAGCTCGATGTCGCCGACTTTCTGATCGAGGCGCTCACCGCTGCGGGCCACGGCGATGACCACGGCGTTGTAGCGCGTGCGGAAACCGACGTCGCGGATGCTGCTGCCGGCCAGCGGTCCGCTGCCGGAGACCACGGCTTCCACCAGGCTGCGACCCGAGCGCGGGCCTTCCAGCTTGAAGATCTGCTGGGTGGCCGGCGTCAATCCGCGGATTTTCTGCAGTTCGACCACCGAGTCGACCATGCCCACGAACAGCAGGCGGTCGCCGGCCTGCAGCGGCTCCCGGGGCGAGACCGCCGCGAGGATCTGGCCGCGCCGGTCGATTTCGGCCAGGTACAGGCCCGGCAGGTGGCGCAGGCCCGCCTGTTCGATGCTCTGGCCGACCAGCGGTCCATTGCTTTCCACCAGCATCTCGACGCTGTACTCGCGCGGATCGGCCATGTGGCTGATGGCCGGGCGCCGGTCGGGCAGCAGCCGGTCGGTGAAGAGCAGCAGGAACCCGATGCCCACGATGGCCACCGGAATGCCGACCGGCGCGATGCTGAAGAGGCTGAGATGAATGTCCTCGCCGATCAGCATGCTGGCGACGACGAGATTGGTGCTGGTCCCGATCAGGGCGCAGGTGCCGCCCAGGATCGTCGCGTAGTTCATGGGCAACAGCAGCTTGGAGGCGGGCAGGTTGAACTTCTTGGCCCAGCCGTTGATGGCCGGGATCATCATCGCGACCTGCGGCGTGTTGTTCAGAAAGGCGCTGAAGACGGCGGTCGGTGCCATCGTGCGCCACAGCGCATGGCGCAGCGAGCGCGGGCGGCGCAGCACGTTCTGCACCAGCCAGTGGATGCCGCCCGTCTCCTCCAGCGCCACGGCCACGATGCACAGCACGCCGACGGTGATCATGCCTTCGTTGCCGAAGCCCGCGAACGCTTCCTTGGGCGTGAGGATGCCAGAGACCATGAGCAGGGTCACGGCGCCCAGAAACACCGCATCGGCGGCGAGATTCGTGAAGATCAGCGTGCCGACCATGCCGGCGAGGATTGCGAGCGTCAGCCAGGCGGCCCAATCCATAGGGGTTTCCAGAATAAGAGTCGAGGATTAAAACTATTTGGAATAAGCCGTTTATCGGCAGCGATAAGTCCGGCATTATCCAAAGCAGGCGCGCTCTTGCCAAGCGGTCGGGCTGGTATCATGGCCCGGCCGATGACGGCTACCAAGGCCCCCGCCATGAGCGAATCGTCCTCTTCCAAAGCGCTGGTCCGCAGCGGCGAGAAATTCACACAAGACGGCGTGACGGCGGTCAAGCATGGCGTCAAGCTGCGGCGCGATGCCGCGCCGCCGCCGCGGGGCGACAAACCGCCCTGGCTGCGGGTGTCCGTGCCTGGGGCGGGGCGCTATGTCGAGGTGCGGCAGATCGTGCGCGACAACCGCCTGGCGACGGTGTGCGAGGAGTCGTTGTGCCCCAACCTCGCCGAGTGCTGGAGTCACGGCACGGCCACGCTGATGATCCTGGGCGCGGTGTGCACACGGGCCTGCCGCTTTTGTGCCGTGTCGACGGGCAATCCGCAAGGGCGGCTCGACGCGGATGAGCCGGCCCATGCGGCCGAGGCCGTGCGGCTCATGGGGCTCAAATACGTCGTCCTGACCTCGGTCGACCGCGACGATCTGCCCGATGGTGGGGCCTCGCATTACGCGGCCTGCGTGCGGGCCATCCGCGCGGCGTGTCCTGAAACGGCGGTCGAGGCGCTCACCCCCGATTTCGGCGGTCGGCCGGAGGCGGTGGCCGCGGTGGCCACATCCGGCCTTCAGGTCTATGCGCAGAATCTGGAAACCGTGCGCCGGCTGACCCACCCGGTCCGCGATCCCCGGGCGGGCTACGAGCGGACGCTCGCGGTGCTGCGGATCGCCAAGGCCGCCGCGCCCGAGGTGCTGACCAAGACCAGCCTGATGCTGGGCCTGGGCGAAACGGACGCCGAAATCGAGGAAACCCTCGGCGATGCCCGCGCGGCCGGGGTCGATATTGTCACCTTCGGTCAGTATCTGCGGCCCACGGCCAACCACCTGCCGGTCGAACGCTACGTGCCGCCGGAGGATTTCGCGCGTTACCGCGCCCGGGGACTGGAGATGGGGTTTCTCGAGGTGGTGGCCGGACCTCTGGTGCGTTCGAGCTATCGCGCCGAGCGCGTCTTTGCCCGCAACAACGCCGGTCTGTGAGGCCGGCCCCATCTTCCACGGGATCTGCACATGGCGATTCTGGTCACCGGCGCGGCCGGTTTCATCGGTTTTCATCTGACCGAGCGCTTGCTGGCGCGCGGCGAGACGGTCATCGGGCTGGACAACCTCAATGACTACTACGAGGTCGCCCTCAAGGAGGCCCGGTTGGCCCGATTGCAGGCGCAGGCGGGTTTTGCGTTTCACAGGCTCGATCTCGCCGATCGGGCCGGGATGGAGCGCTTGTTTGGCGATGAGTCGATCGATCGGGTGGTGCATCTGGCCGCGCAGGCCGGGGTGCGCTATTCCCTCACCCATCCGCATGCCTATGCCGAGAGCAACCTGACCGGATTCCTGCACGTCCTGGAAGGCTGCCGGTCACGCAGCGTGGCGCATCTGGTCTATGCCTCCAGCAGTTCGGTCTATGGCGGCAACACCGCCATGCCGTTTCGGGCCGAGGCGTCGGCCGATCACCCGCTCGCCCTGTACGGCGCGGCCAAGAAGGCCAACGAGGCCATGGCGCATGCCTACAGCCATCTGTACGGCATCCCGACCACCGGCCTGCGTTTCTTTACCGTGTACGGGCCGTGGGGCCGGCCGGACATGGCACTGTTCAGCTTCACCCGCGCGATTCTGGCCGGTGAGCCCATTCCGGTGTTCAACCACGGCCACCACAAGCGCGACTTTACCTACGTCGACGACGTGGTGGAGGGCATCGTGCGCGTGCTCGACCGCCCGGCTCGGCCCGACCCCGCGTTCGATCCGGCCCGGCCCGATCCTTCGGCCAGCAGCGCGCCGTATCGGCTCTACAACATCGGCAACGGCCAGCCGGTGGATCTCATCACCTACATCCGCACCCTGGAGGCCGCGCTGGGGCGGGCCGCGCGCCTCGACCTGCAGCCGATGCAACCCGGAGATGTGCCCGACACCTGGGCCGACTGCACGCCCTTGCAACGCGACACCGGCTACAAGCCGTCCACGCCGGTGAGCGAGGGCATTGCCCGCTTCGTCGCGTGGTACCGGGATTACTATCAGGTTTGAACGAGGGTATGCGCCCCGCCGCCGCGGCGCCTGTCAATCGTAGGCGATGACGCGGGTATAGGGCACGTCGAGGCGCTGGCACCCGCCGAGGCAGCCGAGTTCGATCAAAGTCGCGGCGCCTGCGACCTGGGCGCCGCTCTGGCGCACCAGCGCGCAGGCGGCGGCGAGCGTTCCGCCGGTGGCGAGCACGTCATCCACCACGACCACGCGCTGTCCCGGTGCCAGCAGGCCTTGCTGAACCTCGAGGCGGTCCGTGCCGTACTCGAGCGCATAGTCGTGGCCGACACAGGGCCCGGGCAGCTTGCCCGGCTTGCGCACCATCACCAGGCCGCAGCCCAGCTTCAGCGCCAAGGGCGCCGCGAGCAGGAAGCCGCGTGATTCGATCCCCACCAGGACCTCCGGCGCATGGGCGAGCACCTGTCGGGCCATACGTCCGAGTGCGACCTGCCAGGCGTCGGGGCAGGCGAGCAGTGGCGACATGTCGTAGAAGAGGATCCCCTGTCGCGGGAAATCCGGCATCTGGCGAATGTAGGGCTTGAGATCCATGGGTGGCCTCAGCTCGCCGGATCGTCGGACAGGCGCAGGTGCTGTGGCAGCGTGACGTGCATGGCGAGCGGGAGATGGTCGGAGGTGACGTGGCTGACCACCTGCGTGTGCTGGATGTCGAGGCTGGGGGTGACCAGGATGTGGTCCAGGCTGCGGGTCGGGCGCCAGCTCGGATAGCTCGGCAGTGGATGAGGTGAACCGCGCAGGCCGGCCAGCGCGCTGTGGTTGCGGACCGCGTCCCAGCTGCAGTTCAGGTCGCCCATCAGGATGGCATGGGGATTGTTGCCGATCAGGCTGCTGAGGAAGGCCAACTGGTTTTCCTGGGTGCGCCGGTCGAGCGACAGGTGGGCGACGATCACCAGCAGGCCTTCGGTTTCCTCCCCGAACCGGGCGATGAGGGCGCCACGGCCGGGAATCCGGCTGGGTAGGCTGACCTCACGCACCTCCGTGGGCCGGTAGCGGCTGAGCAGACCCATGCTGTGCCGGGCCCAGCGACCCAGGCGGCGGTTGACGCGGGTGTGCCAGTAGGGGAAGCCCGCCTGCTCGGCGAGGTGCGCAACCTGGTCGACGTAGTTGCTGCGCAGGCTGCCGGCGTCGGTCTCCTGCAAGGCGACCAGATCGTAGGGCGCCAAGATCTGCGCGATGCGATTGAGGTTTTCATGCCGCGAGCGGAAGGGCAGGGCGTAGCGCCAGGCACGTGTGAGATAGTGATGATAGCGGCTGGTTTCGACGCCGACCTGGATGTTGTAGGTTAGCAGCTTGAGATGATGGCGTTCGGTCATGGTGCAGCTTGTTGGCCCGGGGTGGTGGAATCTTACCTTACCCGGCGAAGCAGAACGGCCGGGGGTTGCCCTTGGACCGAGGCCGATGCGCAAGGTGCGTTTTCCCCGCAGGCCGATCACGAACGAATGGAAGAGCCGATGTCCAATCAATTGTTGAACAACGTCAATGTCGCCGCGCAGGACGTACTGATCACGCCGCGGCAGCTCAAGGCTGAGATTCCGCTCGGTGCGACAGGGGAACGGACCGTTCTGGAGGGGCGCCGCAATATGCGCCGCATCCTCGATCGCGCGGATCATCGACTCCTGGTGGTGATCGGTCCGTGCTCGGTGCACGACGTCGACGCGGCGCGGGATTATGCGCAGCGTCTGCTGGCGCTGGCCAGCGAGGTGAGTGACACCTTGTTCATCGTTATGCGCGTGTATTTTGAAAAGCCGCGTACCACGACGGGCTGGAAGGGCCTGATCAACGACCCTTATCTCGACGATTCCTTCCACATCGAGGACGGCCTGCATATCGCGCGCCGGCTGCTGGTCGATCTGGCCGATATGGGCCTGCCGGCCGGCACCGAGGCACTCGATCCCATCGTGCCGCAGTATCTGTCCGATCTCATCACCTGGACGGCCATCGGCGCGCGCACCACCGAATCGCAGACCCACCGGGAAATGGCGAGCGGCCTATCGACGCCGGTGGGCTTCAAGAACGGCACCGACGGCAGCCTGACGGTCGCCATCAATGCGTTACACTCGGTGTCCAGTCCGCACAGCTTCCTCGGCATCGATCCCAATGGGCAAAGCGCTGTCATCCGCACGCGCGGCAACGCCTATGGCCACGTGGTGCTCCGCGGCGGACATCAGCCGAACTACGACTCGGTCAGCGTCGCCCTGTGCGAGCGGGCGCTGCGCGAGGCCAAGCTGCCCGAGAACATCGTCATCGACTGTAGCCACGCGAACTCCAACAAGGACCCCGGCTTGCAAGCCTTGGTCGCGGAAAACGTCGCCAACCAGATCCTGGAAGGCAACCGCTCCATCCTCGGGCTGATGCTGGAAAGCAACATCGGCTGGGGCAACCAGAAGATCGCCGCCGATCGCAGCCAGATGGCCTATGGGGTGTCGGTGACCGACGCCTGCATCGATTGGCCCAGCACTGAGAAACTCCTGCGCGAGCTGCGACTCAAACTGAAGGACGCGCTGCCGGCGCGTCTGGCCGGCGCACAGGCGTCCGCCACGGCCTGAGGCCGGATGACCCGGCTCGACACCCTGCGAGGACCAAGCGCCATGGATGGATTTCACGCGTTCACGTTACAGAGTCTGGAAGGCGAGCCGCTGCCGCTGGCGTCGTTTCGCGGCCGCCCTGTGCTGGTGGTCAACGTCGCCAGCCGCTGCGGGCTCACGCCGCAATACGCCGGGCTCGAGGCCTTGTACCGCGAATACCGCGATCAGGGGCTCGTCGTCCTGGGTTGCCCGTGCAACCAGTTCATGAATCAGGAACCGGGCGACGCCGAGGCCATCCGGTCTTTCTGCAGCACGCGCTATGAGGTGAGTTTCCCACTGAGCGCAAAACTCGAGGTCAACGGCCCGGGCGCGCACCCCCTCTACGCCTGGCTCACCGCGCCGGAGCAAGGCCATCCCGGCGCCATCCGCTGGAATTTCGAGAAATTCCTGATCGATGGAGACGGAAAGGTGGCGGCGCGCTTCTCGCCGCAGACGCCGCCCGAGGATGCGGATCTGCGTCAGGCCATCGCCGCGGGACTCGCCGCAAGCTGACCGCCGACCGGTCGGCCGTGCTGCGGCGTTCAGGACGGTTTTCGCGGTCCGGCGCGAGCGGCTGCTAGACTCGGCGCATGAGCACCGCCTTCTCCCGCCGCTTCTGCGTGGCGCCGATGCTGGATTGCACCGACCGCCACGCGCGCCATCTGATGCGCCTGATCAGCCGCCACGCCTGGCTCTACACCGAGATGGTGACGACCGGGGCGCTCCTGCGCGGGCAGCCCGCGCGCCATCTGGCCTACAGCGCCATCCAGCATCCGCTGGCGCTGCAGCTCGGCGGCAGCGATCCCGCCGCGCTGGCCCGATGCGCCCGCCTCGGCGCGGACTGGGGGTATGACGAAATCAATTTGAACGTGGGGTGTCCCAGCGACCGTGTGCAGGGCGGGCGGTTCGGGGCCTGCCTCATGGCCGAGCCCGCGCTCGTCGCCGACTGCGTCGCGGCGATGCAGGCCGCGGTGGGGATTCCGGTGACCGTCAAGACGCGGCTCGGGATCGATGATCTCGACAATGATGTGCACTTGCACCATTTCATCGACACGGTGGCCGCGGCCGGCTGCCGGACCTTCATTCTCCACGCGCGCAAGGCCTGGCTCAAGGGCTTGAGCCCGCACGAAAACCGCACCGTGCCGCCGCTGCAGTACGCACGCGTGCACGGCGTCAAAGCGGCCATGCCGGAGCTTGAGATCATCCTCAACGGCGGCTTGACCGATCTCGATGGCGCGCTCGCCGCGGGCGCGGGGCTGGACGGGGTGATGCTGGGGCGGGCCGTGTACGACAGTCCCTGGCTGCTCGCCGAGGTGGATGCGCGCTGCTACGGCGATGACGACCCGGTGCCCGACCGCGTCGAGGTGATCGAGGCCTACGGCGCGTACGCACGGGACGAATTGGCGGCCGGGACACCACTCAATGCGCTGACGCGGCCGCTGCTGGGCATGTTCAACGGACTGCCGGGCGCCCGCGCTTTCCGGCGCCACCTGAGTGAACGGGTGTGTCGCCCGGGTGCGGATTGGTCCGTCGTGGCGCAGGCGCTGCACCCCTGGCGGGCGGCGCAGCTGTCGGCCTGAGGAGGAGAGCGCGTGTCGCCTGATCCGCTGGTCGGGCTGAACATGCGCATGGCGGGGGCAGCGCTCGATGTGACCGGCCGCTGCCTGACCCGGCTGCCCCGCCGCGCGAAGGCGAGCGCAGCCGTGGTGTTGGGATGGGTGCTGTGGCGGTGCGAAATCCATCGCCCGCCGCCCTTCCCGGCGCTCTTTCCGGACGGCGCGCCCGCGGCGTTGAGGGGCCGGCTCCGGCCCCACTTCATGCGGCGCGCGATGGCGTTGTTCAATCTGGCTGAGGCGGTGTGGGGCGAGCCCGGCCGCGTGCTGGCGCAGGTCTCCGTGACCGGATGGCCGGATATCCTGGCCCTGCAACGGCGCGGCGTGCCGGTCATCTTGCTCGGCGCCCATTTCATCGATCTGCCTTTGCCCATCCGGGTATTGGCCGAGCGGGTGCCGATCGGGCTGGTGGCGCGCATGTTCCGGCATCCGCTGGCGCAGCAACCGCTCGCGGCTCTGGCCCGTCGTACCGGGGGCAGTCTCATCGATGGTGAGGACCCGCGAGCCATCTGCCGCAGTCTCCGGCGCGGCGAAACCGTATTGATCTTGGCCGACTATCCCCAATCGGCAGCGTCGCCGACGGCCACGGACCGGATTGAGCGGCTGGCGCGCACGACCGGGGCGGTGGTACTGCCCTTGTTGTGCCGGCGCATCGATGGGCGGTCGTGGTTGGCGGTGGGCGCGCCGCTGGGACGCGGCGGGCTGAATGATGAGGCCCTGCGCGCGCTTTTTGCCGGATGGGTCGCCGAAGCGCCGATCGACTACCTGTGGCCGAGGATCGCCGAGGGTGTGCCCGCCGGCAGACCCTCGCTTCATGTCGGCGGAGGCCCGCGTGGCGACTGAGGCGTGCCGGGCCTAGGCGGCTTTTGGTAAGCTGATCGCTTTTGGGAGCGCTGGGTGGCGATCCGCACGAGGGTCAAGATCTGTGGCATCACCCGTCTCGACGACGCGCTGCGGGCGGCCGATTTAGGCGTCGATGCCATCGGGCTGGTGTTTTATCCGGGCAGCCGCCGGTATGTGGAGGTGGCCGACGCGGCGCGCTGGGCGCACCGCGTCCCGGCCTTCGTGACCCTGGTGGGCTTGTTCCTCGATGCCGAGCCGTCCCTTGTCGACGGGATGCTGGCCGAGATCGATCTGGACCTGCTGCAATTCCACGGCCGCGAAACGCCGGCGAACTGCGAGCGCCACGGTCGACCCTACATCAAGGCGCTGGGCATGGGTGGTGGCAGCACGGACGTCCTTGCCCAAGCCAGCGCACACACCCGCGCGCGCGGAATGCTGCTCGACAGCCATGCGCCGGGCGAGGCGGGCGGTCGCGGGCTGCGCTTTGCCTGGGATGCCATTCCGGCCGAGCGGCCGTTGCCGCTGATTTTGGCCGGCGGGCTGGACGCCGGAAACGTCGGCGCTGCCATCCGCCAGGTTCATCCGTGGGCGGTGGATGTGAGCAGCGCGGTCGAAAGCGCGCCCGGGATCAAGGATCCGGGGCGCATGCAGGAATTCATGGAGGCTGTCAGACGTGCCGATGCCGAAACTTGAGGGTGCGGGAAGCCCGCTGCCCGATGCGCGGGGTCATTTCGGCCCCTACGGGGGACGGTTCGTCCCCGAGACCTTGATGGCCGCGCTGGAGGCGCTGACGGAGGCCTATCACGAGGTCGGCCGGGACGCCGAATTCCGCCGACGACTCGATGCCGATCTCGCGCACTACGTGGGGCGGCCCTCGCCGCTGTATCTGGCCGAGCGTCTCACGCGTGAGGTGGGTGGCGCGCGCATCTACCTCAAGCGCGAGGATCTGAACCACACCGGCGCGCACAAGGTGAACAACACGGTCGGCCAGATCCTGCTCGCCCAGCGCATGGGCAAGCGGCGCATCATCGCCGAGACCGGCGCCGGCCAGCATGGCGTGGCGACCGCCACCGTCGCGGCCCGGCTGGGGCTCGCGTGCGTGGTCTACATGGGCGCCGAGGACGTCAAGCGTCAGGCGCCGAACGTCTATCGCATGAAGCTGCTGGGCGCCGAGGTGCGGCCCGTGGAGTCCGGCAGCCGCACGCTCAAGGACGCCATGAACGAGGCCATGCGCGACTGGGTCACCCATGTGGACGACACCTTTTACGTCATCGGCTCGGTGGCGGGGCCGCATCCCTACCCCATGATGGTGCGCGATTTCCAGTGCATCATCGGACGGGAAACCCGTGAACAGATGCTGGCGCAGGAGGGGCGACTGCCCGATGCGCTGGTGGCTTGCGTCGGCGGCGGGTCCAACGCCATGGGGCTGTTTCATCCCTTTCTGGACGACCCAGCCGTGGCGCTCTACGGCGTCGAGGCCGCCGGTCACGGGGTGGAGTCGGGACAGCACTCGGCGCCGCTGTCGGCGGGCCGGCCGGGCGTGCTGCACGGCAGCCGCACCTATCTGCTCGACGACGCCGACGGCCAGATCCAGGAGGCGCATTCCATCTCCGCGGGGCTCGATTACCCGGGCGTCGGGCCGGAACACAGCTGGCTGAAGGACAGTGGGCGTGCGCACTACGTCTATGCCACCGATGAGGAGGCGCTGGCCGCCTTTCACCGCCTAACCCGCACCGAAGGCATCATCCCCGCGCTGGAAAGTGCTCATGCCCTGGCGTACGCCGAGCGCCTCGCGGCGCGCATGGCGCCGGAGCAAACCCTTGTCGTCAACCTTTCCGGGCGCGGCGACAAGGACATCTTCACCATCGCCGCGCGGGAGGGCATCGCGCTATGAGTGCCGAACGACCGTTGCGCATCGATCGGCGCTTCGCGAGCCTGCGCGAGCAGAGCAAGGCGGCGCTGGTCACCTACATCATGGCCGGCGACCCCGACGCCGACACGACGCTCGACCTCATGCACGCCCTCGTGGCGGGCGGCGCGGACATCCTCGAACTGGGGGTGCCGTTTTCCGATCCGGTCGCCGACGGGGTCGCCATCCAGTTGGCCGCCGGCCGTGCCCTGCAAGCCGGGATGAACCTGCCGGGCGTGCTCGATCTGGTGCGGCGCTTTCGGGAGCGGAATGCCGAGACACCCGTCGTGCTGATGGGCTATCTCAACCCGATCGAACGCATGGGCTACGGGGCCTTTGCAGCGGCCGCCGCTGCCGCCGGGGTCGACGGCGTGCTCACCGTGGACCTGCCGCCGGAGGAAGGTGAGGGCTTGTTGCCGGCCTTGCGTGAGGCGCGGCTCGCGCCCATTTTCCTCGTGGCCCCGACGAGCACCGATCGGCGCATGGCCTGGATCTGCGAGCAGGCGCAGGGGTTCGTCTATTACGTCTCGCTCAAGGGCGTGACCGGCGCCGCCAGTCTGGATCTGGAAACCGTGAACGAGCGCCTGGCGGTCGTGCGGGGCCTGACGAGCCTGCCGGTCGGGGTCGGATTCGGAATCACGGGGCCTGAACAGGCTGCGGCGGTGGGCGCGATTGCAGACGCCGTGGTCGTCGGCAGCGCGCTGGTCAAGACCATTGCGGGCGGCGCGTCCGACACCCTGCCGCAACAGATCGAGGCGCAGGTGCGGGCGCTGCGGACGGCCATGGATGAGGCGCCGCGCGCCGGAGGCATCGCGCCATGAACTGGTTCACCAAACTGATGCCCTCCCGCATCCGTACCGAAAGCGAGCAGAAGCGGGCGGTGCCGGAAGGGGTGTGGGACCGCTGCGAATCCTGCGAAGCGATGCTCTACCGGCCCGAGCTCGAACGCAATCTGGAAGTGTGTCCCAAGTGCGGCCACCACGGTCCGATCGAACCCCGGCGACGGCTGGCCCAGTTCTTCGACCCGGAGACGGCGGTGGAACTGTTCGCCGCAGTCGAGCCGGTCGATGCCCTGAAGTTTCGCGACAGCAAGAAATACAAGGATCGCCTCGCGCAGGCCCAGAAAGCCATCGGCGAGAAGGATGCACTGCTGGTCATGAAGGGCTTGCTCAAGCAGTTGCCGGTGGTCGCGGCGGCCTTCGATTTTCGGTTCATGGCCGGCTCGATGGGCGCTGTCGTGGGCGAGAAGTTCGTCCGCGCCGCCCGCCAGAGCCTCACCGACCGCGCCCCGCTGGTCTGCTTCGCGGCCAGCGGCGGGGCGCGCATGCAGGAAAACCTGTTCTCCCTGATGCAGATGGCCAAGACCAGCGCGGCTTTGGCCGAGCTGTCGGCGGCTGGCGTCCCTTTCGTGTCCGTGCTGACCCATCCCACCACCGGTGGGGTATCGGCCTCGCTCGCCATGCTGGGGGATGTGAACGTGGCCGAACCCCGGGCGCTGATCGGCTTTGCCGGGCCCCGCGTGATTCAGCAGACCGTCGGGCAGACCTTGCCCGAAGGCTTTCAGCGCAGCGAGTTCCTGCTGGAGCACGGGACCGTCGATGTCATTCTGGACCGGCGCCAGATGCGCGATCGGCTGGCCAGCATCCTTCGCATCTTCATGCGCCAGCCGGCGCCGCCGGCCGAGTGAGCGCTGCGGCGCCCACGCGCGATCTGGCCGGCTGGCTGGCTCATCTCGAGCGGCTTCATCCGCGCGAAATCGAACTGGGATTGGGCCGGGTGCGCGCCGTGTACGAGGCGATGGGCCGGCCGCGCCCGGCGCGACGGGTCATCACCGTCGCCGGCACGAACGGCAAGGGCTCCAGCGTCGCCTTCCTGGAGGCCATTCTCGCGGCGGCCGGGCGGCGCGTCGGCAGCTACACCTCGCCGCATCTGTGGCGCTACAACGAACGGGTGCGTCTGAACGGTGTGCCCGTGGACGACGTCGCCTTGTGCGCCGCTTTCGCGCGGGTGGAGCAGGCGCGCGGTGACACCAGCCTGAGCTATTTCGAGTTCGGCACCCTGGCGGCGCTGGATCTGTTCGCCCGCGCCGATCTCGACGTGGCGGTGCTCGAGGTTGGTCTGGGGGGGCGGCTCGATGCGGTCAACGTGGTCGATGCGGACATTGCGCTCATCACCGCCATCGATCTGGATCACACCGACTGGCTGGGCCCGGACCGGGACAGCATCGCGCGCGAAAAAGCGGGCATCAGCCGCGCGACGCAAGCTTTGATCTGCGCCGATCCAGCGCCACCCGACGGGCTCTTGCAGCATGGGCTGGGGACGCCGCGCTGGTGTTTGGGCAGCGATTTTCGCCTGCTGGAGGGCGGCAACGGGCAATGGGATTTTCGGAGCGTCGCTGGCAATTGGACCGACCTGCCGCCGCCGGCGCTGCTTGGAACGCATCAATATCGCAATGCGGCGGGCGCGCTGGCCGCCCTCCTGCAATTGCCGGCGGGGCTGCGACCGGACCGGGCCGCGGTGGTGCAGGGATTGCGCGCGGCACACCTGCCCGGGCGTCTCGATCATCGTCCCGGCGCGGTGACGCGGATATTCGACGTCGCGCACAACCCCGCCGGCGCGCGGGTTCTGGCCGATCATCTGGCCGGGCTGCCCATGACCGGGGTGCGCCGCACGATCCTGGGTATCCTGCGGGACAAGGAGGTGGACGCCATGGTCGCGGCGCTTGTGCCGCATACCGACCGCTGGTACGTCGCAGCGCTGCCCGGAGCCCGTGGCGGGGGCGCGGAGTGGGTGGCGGATGCCATCCTTCGGCGGGTCCCTGAGGCCATCATTCAGCACTTCGAACACCCGGCCGATGCCTCCCGCGCCGCACTCCTCGAGAGCCAAGCCGGGGATCGCATCGTCGTGACGGGTTCCTTCCTGACCGTGGCCCTCGCCACACCCGAGCCCGTATAATTGCCCGTTGGTGATGCGGGCGGCGTGGAGTGACGGCATGGATCCGATCCTGAGACGACGATTGGTCGGAGCGGCGGTTCTCTGGGCCGGGGCGATGGTGTTGCTGCCCTGGGTGGTCGATCGCGAACCCGCGTCGACCGAGCCGCAGCTGGTGGCCGGCGGGGATTCCGAGCGCGAGATGCGGACCATCGATCTGGCGCCCCCGCCGCTCCGCGAGACGCCGCCGGCGCCGACTCAGCCAGCCCGGCCGGAAACGGCGGAAACACCTGCCGCCATGGCGCAGGCGCCGTCGATGTCCGAGCCACCGCCGCTCGAGGACGAGACGGCGCGCATCCCGCCCGAGCACGCCGCGCCATCCGTGCCGTCCGCGGCTCCGACGCCGAAGACGCCGCAGGCTCCGCCCGAAGCCGCCACCAAGCCCCGAACCCCTCCTGCTGCGGCCGTTCCATCGAAGCCGCCCCAGTCGAGCCCGACCGCAGCGCTGCGGCCGGCGGCCCCGCCGGCGCGCAGCCCTGCGGCGCCTGCGACGACCTCCAAGCCAGCGTCTCCGCCCGCGCCGACGCCTGCGGCGATGGCGGGCTGGGCGGTGCAGGTCGGCAGCTTCGGTGATCTGCAGAACGCCCAGAGTCTGGCCACGCGGCTGGTCCAGCGTCAGCACAGCGCCCAGGTGAGCACGCTCGTCGTCGATGGCCGAACCCTGTACCGGGTTCGGGTCGGGCAACTGGCCCGACGGGAAGACGCCGAAGCGCTGCGTTCACAGATCGAGCAGTCGATGGGTCTGAACGGCAAGGTCGTCCCCACGCCATGAAGGCCCCGCGGCCTTTGGACGGAAGCCGGCCATGGTCAACCCCATAGACGTCCTGATTCTGGTGGTCGTGGCCATCTCGCTCGGGATCGCCCTGCTGCGGGGACTGGTCCAGGAGGCGCTGTCGCTGGCGACTTGGTTTGCCGCAGCCGCCGCGGGTTATTGGGGCGCCGCCGCGGTTCAACCCTACCTGTCGGGGCTCATCGCGCAGGACGGTCTGCGCCACGTCGTGGCCGGTGTGCTCGTGTTCGCGGTGGTGCTGATTCTGGGCGGACTGATCAACCGGATGATGGGCCAGACGATCCGCCGACTGGGCCTGGGGGGCGTCGACCGGCTGCTGGGGATGGTGTTCGGCGCCGCTCGGGCGACTGCGCTGATCACCCTGGCCGTGATGCTCGCCCAACTCACGCCGCTGCCACGATCCGACTGGTGGGCGCGCTCGGCGCTCGTGCCTTATTTTCTTCCGCTGGCAGCCAGGCTGCAGGCCCGGCTACCAGCCGACGTCCCGACGTCCGCCCCTGCCCAAGGCGTGCGGGCTTGATCGGCCGTTTCTTACGAGGAGTTACCGCATGTGTGGTGTAGTCGGCATCGCGGGTCAGGCGCCCGTGAATCAGGATCTGTACGATGCCCTGACCGTGCTCCAGCACCGCGGACAGGACGCAGGCGGCATCATGACCTGCGACGGCGACCGGCTCTACCTGCGCAAGGACAATGGCTTGGTGCGCGACATCTTCCAGGCGCAGCACATGTACGGTCTGCTCGGCGACATGGGCATCGGCCACACCCGCTACCCCACCGCCGGGTGCGCCACGGCGGGTGAGGCGCAGCCCTTCTACGTCAACTCGCCCTTCGGCATCTCGCTCTCGCACAACGGCAATCTCACCAACGCCGAGGCGCTCAAGCGCGAACTGTTCGAACAGGACATGCGCCACATCAACACCACCTCCGACTCGGAAGTGCTGCTCAACGTGTTCGCGCACGAGCTGCAGGTGCAGGGCAAGATCCGCATCCAGCCCGAGGACGTGTTTGCCGCCGTGGCCGGGGTGCACCGCCGCTGCCGCGGCGCCTATGCCGTCGTGGCCATGATCACGGGCTACGGCATCGTCGGCTTTCGCGATCCCTTCGGCATCCGTCCCCTGATCTACGGTCGGCGCGAAACCGCGCAGGGCGTGAGCTACATGATCGCCTCGGAGAGCGTGGCGCTGAAGGTGCTCGGTTTCGAGCCGATCGCCGACGTGCAGCCGGGCGAGGCCGTGTTCATCGACCGCTCGGGCCAGGTCCACCGCAAGGTCTGCGCCGAGCACACCCTGCACTCGCCCTGCATCTTCGAATACGTCTACTTCGCGCGGCCCGATTCCATCATCGAGAACGTCTCGGTCTACAAGGCGCGGCTGCGCATGGGCGATTACCTCGCCAAGAAGATCGAGCGGGAATGGCGCAGCCACGACATCGACGTGGTAATCCCGATCCCCGACACCAGCCGCACGGTCGCGGTCCAGCTCGCGCACCACCTCAACGTGAAGTACCGCGAAGGCTTCATGAAAAACCGCTACATCGGGCGCACGTTCATCATGCCGGGCCAGCAGCTGCGCAAGAAATCCGTGCGCCAGAAGCTCAACGCCATCGATCTGGAGTTTCGCGGCAAGAACGTGCTCTTGGTGGACGATTCCATCGTCCGCGGCACCACCTCGCGCCAGATCATCGAAATGGCGCGCGAGGCGGGCGCGAACAAGGTGTACTTTGCCTCCGCCGCCCCGCCGGTGCGCTACCCGAACGTCTACGGCATCGACATGCCGGTGTCCGCGGAGCTGGTCGGCTACGGCCGCAGTGAAGAGGAAATCTGCCGCGAAATCGGCGCGGACCGGCTCATTTATCAGGACCTGGCCGATCTGGAGCGCGCCGTGCGCTGGGAGAAGGACGGCGAGCGCATCGATCGCTTCGACAGTTCCTGTTTCTCCGGCGAATACGTGACGGGGGACGTCACGCCCGCGTATCTGGCCGCGCTCGCCCTGCAGCGTTCGGATGGCTCGCGGGCGGATGCCGCGGGCGCCGATTTCCCGGTGATCGAAATCTACAACGGGATCTGAAGGCCATGGCGCAGGATTTCGACGAATTCGCCTTCGAGACCCGCGCCGTCCGCGCCGGCATCGAGCGCAGCGACCAGGGCGAACACGCCGAGGCCATCTACGCGACCTCGAGCTTCGTGTTCACCAGTGCCGCCGAGGCGGCCGCCCGTTTTGGCGGCGAGCAACCCGGCAACATCTACAGCCGCTTCACCAACCCGACCGTGCGCATGTTCGAGCGACGCCTGGCCGCGCTGGAGGGCGGCGAGGCGTGCGTGGCGACCAGTTCCGGCATGGCGGCGATCCTCGCGGTGTGCATGGCGCTGCTGCGCCAGGGCGATCAGGTGGTCGCCGCGCGCGGCCTATTTGGCACGACGACCAGTCTGCTCAGCCAGTACCTGACACGCTTCGGTGTGTCGGTCCGTTTCGTGCCGGCCACCGATTATGCGGCATGGGAGCAGGCGGTCGGCGCGGGTCTCACCCGGTTGCTGATCATCGAGACCCCGACCAATCCCTTGAGCGAGGTGCTGGACATCCGGCGGCTGGCGGATCTCGCGCATGCCGCGGGCGCGCGGCTGGTGGTGGACAACTGTTTCTGCACGCCCGCCTTGCAGCGCCCGCTCGGTCTCGGCGCTGATCTCATCGTCCATTCGGCCACCAAATACCTCGACGGCCAGGGGCGCTGTCTCGGCGGCGCGGTCGTGGGGGATGCCGAGACCGTCGGCAAGGAAGTGTTCGGTTTTCTGCGCACCGCCGGGCCGACCTTGAGCCCATTCAACGCCTGGGTGTTTCTGAAAGGGCTCGAAACCCTGGCGCTGCGCATGCGCGCCCATAGCGAAAACGCACTGGTGCTGGCGCGCTGGCTGCAGGACCAGCCGGGGGTGAGGCGGGTGCACTATCCCGGCTTGCCGGATCATCCGCAGCACGCGCTCGCCGCTGCCCAGCAGTCGGCTTTTGGCGGCATGGTTTCCTTCGAACTCGAGGGCGGGCAGGCCGCGGCCTGGCGACTGATCGATGCGACGCGGCTGATTTCCATCACGGCCAATCTAGGCGACGCCAAGAGCACCATCACCCATCCGGCCACCACCACCCACGGCCGGCTCGGCAGCGAGGACCGGGTGGCGGCGGGCATCACCGACGGCCTGGTGCGCCTGTCGGTGGGGCTGGAAGCCGTGGACGACCTTATTCGGGATCTGGCGCGCGGTCTGGGCTGACACGCGGCCCTCGCGCCCCTCGCCGCTTTCCTCATCGTCACGGGGCGTTCGCCCCATGCTGAAGGCGACGTGTCCTTGCTGGCACCTCGTTCTTGGCAGGAAATGTCCGTGAAGATGCTCGTTCGCCAATTTCGGAAGCGAGGCGCGCGCGAGCAGCGGGTGTACGGATGCGGAAAGATGGTGGGCCGTCAGGGACTCGAACCCCGAACCTACTGATTAAGAGTCAGCTGCTCTACCATTGAGCTAACGGCCCGAAACGATCAGGAGAATTTGGCAAGAGACAAAGTCGAAACAGCCGGGGATCATCGCAAACCTCACCCGTGGTGTCAATCAGCAACACACAGGGATGAGTCCGATGGCTCTGACATTGACGATTGTTTCGACGAAGGGCGGGGTCGGCAAGACCACGCTGGCGGCCAGCGCCACCGGCACCCCTCCAGCAGCTCGCCGGTCACCTGTCCGCTGTCTCTCAGGTAGGTGTACCCAAACACCCCCAAGGGGTTGCGGTGCTCGCCGATGCGTCCCAGCGCATCGTAGCTCCAGCGCTCCTCGGCAGCGCCCACCTGCCGGCTGCCCAGCCGCCCCAGCGCATCGTAGCCATAGCCGATGGTGTCGACCTCCGACGGTCCGGCCTCCTCCGCCAGCTGCAGCCCGCCCGGGCCGCCGGCCGGGTAATACTGGTAGCGCGTCTCCCCGGTGCCGTCGATCATGCGCACCCGGCGCGGATAGCTCGGGTCGTCCTCGAACCGAACCGGCGCCGTCTCTTCCAGCGCCCCCGCATAATCCATTCCCGCCAGCCGGTCGTCGCGGGCATGGCGGTAGTCCGTGCGCTGCCCCAGCGCGTCGATCCGCGCACTCAGCCGGCCAGCCGCCGCATCGTAGCCATACCCCTCCCGGCTGCCGTCCGCATACACCCGCCCCACCAGCCGGCCCTGGATGTCGCGCTCGAACCGCGTCAGGTTGCCCCGGCCGTCCGTCAGCTGCGTCACCCGTCCGTCGGGATCATGGCCGTAGCGCACCGGGCCCCCGGCCGGATCGGTCAGGGCGATGAGATTGCGTACCGCGTCATAGGCAAACACCGTGCGGCGGCCCATCAGGTCGGCAAGAGCGCCATCCATATGCGCAATCGCTGACCCTGACTCGGCGCTCGTCAGCCGTAATGGCAGGCGCGGGTGACGTGGGGAAGCAGCTAATCCAAGCTTGGACGCCACGCAATTGGGGAGGGCGCTGTGAGTGCTTGCGTAATCCGATCGCCGGCTGATTGAAACCGGTCGATCGTCATTCAAAACGCTCGTTCTGGCGGCGTTCCCGTTCGGTCTCCCGTTGCCGTTCCTCCGCGACGTAACGCATCACTCGGGTCTTGGCGTCGCGGGCATACTGCTGTAAATCCGTCGAGGCAAAAGCGCTCAACTGATCGAGCAACTGGGCATTGGTGGCCACGATCACGGCGCGTGATCCGCTCCATGCATTGGGCGCGAAGCGAGGAACAAAAACATCCAACAGCTTGTTCGGATCGGGCGCATGGGTCAGTAGCGCGATGGCTTGTTCAGACCATAGCGGCGGGCCGTCATGGTTCGGACGCTCCATGAAACGGATCAGTTTGGCGATCCATGGATAACGCCGTTCGGGATCGGCATCACACCATTCTAGAAGGATGGTATGTGGCAACGCACTGAGGGGGCTGCGCTCATCTCTATCAAAAAGTGAACGACTTCCAGGCCATTCTTCGCTCGAAGCCTGAAAGAGTGCGTTCAGGACTGCTATTGGTTGCGTCTCCAGCAGGGCCTCGAGCGTGTCGGTGCCCTCGGACCATGCATCCCTCGTCTGTCCCCATCGTACGGCGAGCAATGCCGCGATCGGTCCGGCATCAGCGTCTGACAGGCAGACTCTTACGACCTGTCCAAGCGCATCGTCCTCAAGATTGCCGTGCAGGACGCCTGCGCGCGCCAGCAAATCCTGGCCCGTCTTGATAAGCACCGGATCATGGGGACGTTGGGCACCGTCGGAAAAGAAGCGCATGGAGAGAATGTTGAGCGCGACTTCGACCCCGCGCGTCTGATCAGCCATCGACAGCAGCAGATCCCGGAGCAGTACACCCGGCACATCGTCCGTACACCGACCGACAGCCAAGCAACGATAGCGATCCATCGGGACGCGGCTGTCCCGGAGCGAGGATTGCAAGCGCCCGATGGCTCGCTCGTCCAGTTCCACCGCGCACTGCAGTACCGGAAACCACTCGCCAAGCACGGGGTTTTTGAGCGCTTCGTCGAGCAACGCGTGGGCGAGTGCCCGATTCCGTTCCCACAGTCCCGTCAGAAAGCCTTCGAGGATGTCGGTGCGCGGCGGCGTTGATCCCTGCCGTTCAAATGCGTCGACGAGTTCGTCCCAAGCTCCGCGAGCGTCGGGAACCGTTCGGGCGAGGCCGCGGCCGAACAAGCGCAGCCCGTAGGACCCTTCATCGAAGCACTCGGGCAGGAACTCGGCCCATGCCGATTCATCGGCCCCAACCGCCTGTCCCAGATCGATCAATTCTTCTTCGAAACGATGCTCGTAAGGCGGGTCGGATTCATTTCTCTGTATTCGGTGCAAGCGACGAATCTTCCAGTCACCCGGCACCATGGCCCGGCATTGGTCGGCCAGCGTGGCAGGACGGAGAACGGCTTCCAGTGCCTGCAATCGGGCCAGGGCATCCGGCGGGCAGGTGTCCTGATCGAATTTCAGCGCTTCCCGATTGGCAGTCCAGCCCTCGCGCCAGAAACCATTCGTTGCGAACCGGCGGCACAGTGCGTCGAGTTCCTCATGCACGCCCGTTTTCCATAATCCGCGCAGATGTTGCGCGAGCAAGCGGCGCAGTTCGTCAGGACATACGGACTCATCGAGCGCCAGACGCTCGATCAACACCAGCGACGCACGATACCAATGCGCTTTCTCAGTCTGTGTTCTTGGCCGGTAACCGTAGTCTCTCGAACGGGCGCCGAACTCGAACGGGTGGAGCGACATGAAATGTCCCGTCTGCAGCATTTTCCCCAAGGCTTCCTGGCCAAGCCATTGCAGGTCAGGCGATTTGAGCAGACCGTCGATTACCGCAAGCCGCTGCTCGACGGTCGCGTGCGTTCCGGAGAGCTCGATGGTGAACAGGGACGTGAAAAGCTCAGTCGCCTCCTTGATTTCTTGACTCTGCGGTGGAGAACTCTCGACGATGCCGATGAGCGCCTGCGCGCATCGATCAAACAATGAAGCGTCGTAGGCGATGGATCGCAGCAATCGCGAAAACGCGCGTCGCCGCGAATATTCCGTCGCGGCCGCAAACCCCTGTCCCAGTGGGCTTTCGATGGCCACGAACCCCGCCGCGGGACGCACAGGCGCGCGCTCGATGGCAGCAAACGCCGCCGCGGGCAGCACCGGCGCTGCGTTCTCGAACATCTCCCATTTCGTATCATCGAGTATCCACGCGTCACCCAGCAGGCCGCTGGGCGATAACCATTGCCGAACGATGGCTTGGGCCGCCGGCTGATCGTGCAGAAAGGACAGACGCCGCGAGAAAGACCGGGCGAGACGCGCCGGCGCGGGCTCGACCAGCGCGCGCTGGATGGACGCGAGAGGAATGTCTTCAAGCGCTCGCGCGGCCAGCCGATTGGCGAGGGCATGGGGCAGGACCGCGCGCCAGACGCCCCGCTGTTGGGCGAGATCGCGGCGGAGCAACTCGCTGACATGGCGATAGAGTTCAACAGGAGTTTGATTGGCAAGTGTGGCCAATCGGGACAGCTCATCGGCATCAGAGCCGTCGAGCGTCTCACCATCAAACGAGTACACCAGCGCGCATACCGCTGCGGCACGAAGCAGAGCGGAGTCGGGGGAGGGTATATGCCGCTGCCAGAAAAGCCGCTGGAACAAGTCGTCATCCGACAGGCCGCTCAGGCTGTCCTTGCGTCGCACCGTCTCGGCGAGGGCAATGGCGATGCGGGCGTTTCCATCCGAGAATCGGCCGATCGTTCGTGCGTCCACCTGCGAGAGCCCGTGATAGCGTCGTTCGACCAGTTGTTCGATCAGTTCGGGGGAAGCGGCGTCGATTTTCACGACTTCCGTGCCCTCGGGCTGATCGTCCCGGATGTCGTACTCGATGGTCAGGACGCTCACGGTGCTATCCCGAGCGTTGCAAAGGTCCGAGAGCCTGCGGTGCAGATCCGCAGGGCAGTGTCCACGATCACCACCGCGAGCCGTTGGTTCGCGATCAAGTCGGAGATCATTCCCGGCGGCTGAGGGTCCGGTTCATCGGAGAGATTCGTATACACCGCAAGGGACGGCAACAATGGGCGTGCGCCGATGTCCGCTTCGAACAAGGCCTGGACGAGGCGCGTCTTGCCGACCCCCGACAAGCCGACGAGGCGCACACATCCCTTCGGCTGCGCCAGCCAAGTGCGGAGTTGATCGATGGCATCGACGACCGTGATCGGTTCGGGCGCATTCGTGCTTTGTAGATGGATGCGAAGTTTCTCGTCCGGCAGGAAAGGGCCCGTCGTGCCCTCGGCGGCGCCGCTCCAGGGGCCGTATGAACGCCAACCGCGAACAGCGCTCCCGATTTGCTCTTTGACCCAAAGACCGACTCCGGGATGCTGACGCACCCACGTCGCCAGCCGGGTGCGATCGTAGAAATCCACATGGAGCCGATCTGCATCGGGCATATCGGCCACGGCGTATCGCATCGCGTTTCGGCGCGATTGGCGGGCGCCATCGGTGACTGCTTCCTCGGAGCTGGCGATGATGTAGGCGCCGGCTTCGGCAGCGAGATCCCTGATGACCGAGCGAACGGAGCCTGACGGCCGCATCTCTTGCTCGATCGCGGCCCGCGGCATCTTTTGCGCCTTAACTTGGAAGCCTGTGGCCGGTCGCGGAATGAAACCGTTGTCGGAGAGCTGATTCGGCAGCGGTGCGCTCAAATCCACGCGGACGTCGATCCCGCCGTCCGGTGCATTCTGATGGCCACCGTAGGTGACCGCTGCCGGCGAAAGCCCTTGATCGTGCAACTCGGCCTCGCACAGGCGGCCGACCAAGTCACGCAGGTCGGTGTCATCGAGCTGGCGGATGTCATCGGGTGTCACGTCGAACATGCGGGCCGGTTCAGGGTGGGATTTGCGTGGGGCTGTTTTGCTGTGGCTTTGGATTTACAGCATAGCGAATGTGCTCCAAGTGATCTGGACTCGCACATCTTTATCGGCCGCTCGCTTGAAGAGCGCGGCGCCCGTCAGTCGTGACGGCGGGCGCTGGTGATGTTGGGGAAGCGGCTGATGCGTGCCAGGACGCTGCTGAGCTGGGCGATGCCGGTGATCTCGAGGATGAGGTCCATGACGGCGTGGCCCGATTCCTTGTCGGTGTGCGTGTTGGCGCCCAGCACGTTGATGCGCTGGCTGGCCAGCAGCATGGTGATGTCGCGCAACAGCCCGGGGCGGTCATAGGCTTCGACCCGGATGGTGACGGGGTAGGTTTGGGCCGTGGTGTCGCCCCAGCTCACTTCCACCATGCGGCCGGCGGCGCCGCTTTCCAGGCGCAGGGCGTTGCGGCAGTCGCGGCGGTGGACGGTGATGCCGCGGCCCTTGGTGATGTAGCCGATGATGGGTTCGGGCGGCACCGGGCTGCAGCAGCGCGCCAGCGCGGTGAGCATGCGGCCGACGCCGTGGACGTGGATGCCGCTGCGTTCGGCCGCAGGCCGTTCCCGGCCGGTCGCGGGCGGTGGGACCATCTCCTTGGGCACGATCGGCTGCAGCCGCCCGGCGATCTGCGCGGTGGTGATGTCGCCGGCGCCGATGGCCGCAAGGAAATCGTTGACCTTGCTGAAATTGAACTGGGCGGCGAGCGCGTCGTAGGGTTCATCGCCCATGCTCAGGCGACCCAGCTCACGTTCCAGGAGGTCGCGCCCGGTGGCGACGTTCTGATTGTAGTCCTCGTGCTTGAACCACTGGCGCACCTTGGCCCGGGCACGGCTGGTGGTCAGATAGCCGAATTGCGGGATGAGCCAGTCGCGGCTGGGGCGCGGCTCTTTGGCGGTGAGGATTTCCACCCGGTCGCCGTTCTGCAGCGGGCGTGTCAGCGGTGCGATGGCGCCGTTGATGCGCGCGCCGCGGCAGCGATGCCCCACGTCGGTGTGGACCGCGTAGGCGAAGTCGAGCGCGGTGGCTCCGGCGGTCAGGTCCTGGATGTCGCCGCGCGGGGTGATGACGTAGACCCGCTCCTCGCCGATCTCGGCGCGGAACCGGTCCAGGAAATCCTCGGCATTGCCGTCCTCGCCGCTGCTTTCGAGCAGCTTGCGCAACCAGCTGATGCGGCGCTCCAGCCCGGCATCCGGGGAGACGCCGCTTTCCTTGTAGCGCCAGTGCGCAGCGACGCCCAGCTCGGCCTGTTCGTGCATGCGCTGGGTGCGAATCTGGATTTCCAGTGTCTTGCCGGCCGGGCCGATCACGGCGGTATGCAAGGACTGGTAGTTGTTTTCCTTTGGGGAGGCGATGTAGTCGTCGAACTGTCCCGGAATCGGTTGCCAACGGCCGTGAATCAGGCCCAGCACGGCGTAGCAGGCGGGAATGTCATCCACCAGCACCCGGATCGCGCGCGCATCGAACAGGCCGTTGAAGCTCATGCCCTTGCGCTCCAGCTTGCGCCAGATGCTGTAGAGGTGCTTGGGGCGGCCGGTGACGGTGGCCCGGATGTGGTGGCGGTCGAGTTCGGTCTGGACGGCGGCGATGGTGTCGCGGATGTAGCGTTCGCGATCGGCGCGCCGCTCATCCAGCCAGCGGGCGATCTTGTGGTAGGCCTCCGGGTGCAGGTAGCGCAGCGACCAGTCCTCGAGTTGCCATTTGATCTGCCAGATGCCGAGCCGGTTGGCCAAGGGCGCGAAGAGGTCGAGCGTCTGTTGGGCGAGACGTTGCTGCTCCTCGGCCGGCAGGGTCTTGGCCGACTCCAGGGTATGCAGGCGATAGCAGAGCTTGATGACGACGATGCGCGCGTCCTCGACCATGGCCAGCAGCATCTTGCGCAGCCGCTCGAGCTGGACGTCGGGCGCCACGGCCGCCTGGCTCGGCGCAAGGTCGTCCATCATGCGCAGGCGATCCAGGCCTTTCAGCAGGCGCCACGGCAAATCCGGGTGCGGCGGATCGACCCACGCCTGCGGCAGGCTGCCGGCCTCGAGCAGAGGGTAGATCATGGCCGCCACGACGGCGTCCTGCCCGAGGCCCAGCTCCTGCACCATGTGACCGGCCTGCAGCGCGCGGGCGGCATGCGTCGGGAAGCCCGCGAGATAGTCCTCGGCGGCGGCGACCGTGGTCGGCGGCGAAAGGGGAGTAGCCGTCATCGTGCCTGCGTCTTCGGATGTGGGCGGGTGTGCAATCCGGGTATGATAAACGCCATTTGGCGGTTTGGCCTGCGGGTCGTCCGCGCCGCTCGTGAAGTAAAGGAGTGTTTTCATGCGTTTGTTTTCGCGTTCCATATGGATCGGCTTCCTGACGCCCATGGCGGTCTCGGCCCATACCGTCGATTTGGCGATTGGCGAAGACGCCTTTCGAGCCGCCTATGTCGGCGATGTGGCGCCCGCGGCGGGTGGGACGCTCAAGGCCGAGGTCGGTGCGCTGCACAATGCCGACGAAGGCGATTTGATCCATCTCGGCCTGAAAGTTCACGGGGATGCCGGTGGCAATACCGCCGGGGTGGAAGGGGCATTGGGGGCAACGCTCTACGGCGCGTCGCTCGACCAGCCGGATGAGGATGTCAGCGCCGTCGCGTTGACGGGTGAGGTGTATGTCACCCCGCAGGATTTCAACCGGGCCCGACTGGCGCTCGCGCTCAACTACGCGCCGGAAGTGCTCACCTTCGGCGAGGGCAAATCGCTGCTGGATGGCGCCGCCCGGATCGAATACGAGGTGCTGAACGAGACGCGCGTCTATGTGGGCTACCGCCTGAGCCGCGTGGAGCTGGAAGATGCCGGCGATCAGGATCTGCAGAAGGGCGCCCAACTCGGGCTGAACATCACGTTCTGAGGTCGCCCGGGGTCGCGTGCCCCGGAGCGTGTCTTGACGGCAACAGTGGTCGATCGATGGCAGGACATAGCAAATGGGCCAACATCCAGCATCGCAAGAATGCTCAGGATGCGCGGCGCGGCAAACTTTTCACCAAGCTGATCCGGGAAATCACCATCGCGGCGCGCGCCGGCGGAGCGGACGCGGCCAGTAATCCCCGGCTGCGTCTGGCCATGGACAAGGCCTTCACGGCCAACATGACGCGCGACACCGTGGAGCGGGCCATCAAACGCGGCAGCGGCGATATGGACGGGGTGGTGCTGGAGGAAGTGCGTTATGAAGGCTACGGTCCCGGCGGGGTCGCGGTCCTGGTCGAATGCATGACCGACAACCGCAATCGCACCGTCGCCGAGGTCCGGCACGCCTTCACCAAGCATGGCGGCAATCTCGGCGCGGACGGCTCGGTCGGCTACCTGTTTAGCCGCACCGGCGTGCTCACCTACGCGCCCGGGACGGACGATGACGCGCTGATGGAAGCGGCGCTCGAGGCCGGCGCCGACGACATCGTGCGCAACGCGGACGATTCGGTGGATGTGCTGGTCTCGCCCGAGGATTTCGAGACGGCCTTGGCCAGCCTGCGGGCGGCCGGCTTCGAGCCCGCGGCGGCGGAAGTCACCGAGCGGGCAGCCACGCTGGTGAGCCTGGAAGGCGAGGCGGCGATGAGCGTGCTCAAACTGCTCGAGCGGCTGGAAGATCTGGACGACGTCCAGAACGTCTATTCCAACGCCGATTTTCCCGAGGAGTTGCTGGCCTGAATGCCGGTGCTGGCGTTGCGCCGCTGCGCATCCTGGGGATCGATCCGGGCTCGCGCATCACGGGCTTCGGGATGCTGGAACGGCAGGCAGGCGGCCGGCTGAGCTATGTCGACAGCGGCTGCATTCGTCTGGGCAAGGCCGACATGGCGGCGCGTCTGGCCGAACTCGACGACGCCCTGGCGCAGTTGATCGCGCAGTGGCGGCCGCAGGAGGTCAGCCTGGAACGGGTGTTCGTGATGCGCAACGTCGACAGCGCGCTGAAGCTGGGGCAGGCGCGCGGCGTCATCCTGTGCGCGATCGGCCGCGCGGCGCTGCCGCTGGCCGAGTATGCGCCGCGCCTGGTGAAACAGACCGTCACGGGGACCGGGGCAGCGACCAAGGAGCAGATCCAGCACATGGTGCGTCAATTGCTCAATCTCAACGGCACGCCGGCGGCCGATGCGGCCGATGCGCTCGCATTGGCTATCTGCCATGCCCACCAGCGCCATCGGCTCGCCGCCGGTCAGGCGGGCGGAGGCTGGGGATGATCGGCTGTTTGCGCGGCGAGGTGATCGAGGTGGCGCCGCCGTGTCTGGTGATCGACGTTGCCGGGGTCGGCTATGAGGTCGAGGTGCCTGCGGGACTGCTGGAGGCGGCGGAATCGGGGCAGGCGGCGCTGCTGTGGACGCATCTGATCCCGCGCGAGGATGCCCTGCAACTCTATGGCTTCGGGCACCGGGCCGAGCGGGCGCTGTTTCGCGCGCTGCTGCGCGTCAATGGTGTGGGGGCCAAGCTGGCCTTGGCGCTGCTGTCGGCCATGCCCGCCGCGCTGCTGCAGGACTGCCTGATGCGCGGGGACGTCGCGGCGCTGACCCGCGTTTCCGGCGTGGGCCGCAAGACCGCCGAGCGGCTGGTGATGGAACTGCGCGATCGCATGGGTGCCTTGCCGGCGATGACATCGGCGAGCGCATCGGGCACGGCCGTCCCGCCGCGTGGGGCCTTCGAGGAAGCCTACGCCGCGCTCGTGGCCTTGGGCTATCGCGCCAACGAGGCGCGCGATCTCCTGCAATCACTCGACCCGGCCATCACCGACAGCGAGACCCTGATCCGCCTCGCGCTGCGCTCGGCGTTCCAGTGAACCGCCATGGCCATTGAGCGCGATCGGCTGGTGACACCCGCGCCGCAGGGCGGCGAGGAGTCGATCGACCGCGCCTTGCGCCCGCGTCAGCTGGCCGATTATGTCGGCCAGCCCGCCGTGCGCAGCCAGATGGAAATCTTCATCGCCGCGGCCCGCGGACGCGGCGAGGCGCTGGATCACGTCCTGCTGTTCGGTCCGCCGGGGCTCGGCAAGACGACGCTGGCGCACATCATCGCCCACGAGATGGGCGCCCGGCTGCGCCAGACCGCGGGTCCCGTGCTGGAACGGCCGGGCGATCTGGCGGCGCTGCTCACCCATCTGGAAGCGGGCGATGTGCTGTTCGTCGATGAAATCCACCGTCTGCCGGTGGCCGTGGAGGAGATCCTCTACCCGGCGCTGGAGGATTATCAGCTCGACATCGTCATCGGCGAGGGGCCGGCCGCGCGCTCGATCAAGCTCGACCTGCCGCCGTTCACGCTCGTCGGCGCGACCACGCGCGCGGGCCTGCTGAGCGCGCCACTGCGCGATCGCTTCGGCATCGTGCAGCGGCTCGAATACTACAACGCCGAGGACCTGACCCGCATCGTGATGCGCTCGGCGCAGCTGTCCGGTGTCCGGGTCGTGCCCGAAGGGGCCGCTGAAATCGCGCGCCGTTCCCGCGGCACCCCGCGCATCGCCAACCGGCTGCTTCGCCGGGTGCGTGATTACGCCGAGGTGCGCGGCGACGGGACGGTGGATCTGGCCAGCGCGCGCGGGGCGCTCGACATGCTCGCGGTCGATGCCCACGGCCTGGATGTGCAGGATCGCAAACTGCTGGGCTGCCTGATCGAGCGCTACGACGGCGGGCCGGTCGGCATCGAGAGCCTGGCCGCTGCCCTGGGCGAGGACAAGGGCACGCTCGAGGAGGTCATCGAGCCCTACCTCATCCAAGAAGGTTTCCTGCAGCGCACCGCCCGCGGGCGCGTCGCCGCTCCCCGCGCCTTGCGTCACTGGGGCAGGCCTGCCGAACTCGGAAGCGTCGAATTGCCGTTCGGGGCGCCGGGCGACGACCCGTGAGACGCCGGTTTTTCTACCAGCCGCGCTCCATCCTCCGACTGATCCTGATCAGTTATGTCGTCGTCCTGATCCCGCCCATCCTCGCGATCTTTGTCGCCATCGGATCGCTCGAGGGGCTCTTGGCGCAAGGACGGACCGCCGTCTTCGATTCCGTTCGCGCCGCCGAGAACGGCCGCGGGCTGATGGAGCAGGTCACGGTCATGGAGCGCAGCGCCCTGCAATTTCTGGCGGTCGGCGATCCGGTATTCATGCAGTCCTATCTGCGCACCCGCGCTGCGCTTCTGGCGAGCGCCGATGCGCTGGCGCCCCTCACGCGCTCGCCCGCGTTCGCGGCCCAACTGGAGGTATTCCGGGAGCAGGAGGCTCGCGTCGCGGCGCGGCTCCAGTCGCCCGACGTCTCCGCCGGCGATATCGCTGCCATCGGCGATGAGTTCGATGTGGTGCGGGCAGCCGCGCAGGGCGTTCTCGACCAGAGCAGCGCGGTCATCAATCAGGAAGTGCTGTCGATCCAGCGGCGCAGCGAACGCTCGCGCTGGACCATCATCGGCATCGCGGCGATACAGGTGCCGCTGGCGATTCTGGCGGCGATCGTGTTCACCTTGCTGATCGGTCATCCGCTGCGCGAACTGCGCCGAGCGATCGAGGGGCTGGGGGATGGCTTGTTCACGCGTCCGATCCGGTTGCGTGGGCCGCGCGACATTGCCATGGTGGGGCAGCGGCTCGACTGGCTGCGGCAGCGACTCGTCGATCTGGAAGAACAAAAAGCCCAATTTCTGCGTCAGGTGTCCCATGAGCTGAAGACTCCGCTGAGCGCCATCCGCGAAGGGTCGCAGCTGCTGTCGGACGACGTCGCGGGCCCGCTGAACCCCGCGCAGGCAGAGATCCTCGAGATCCTGTCGCGCAACGCCATTCAGCTGCAGCAACTGATCGAGGACATGCTCAATTTCAACATGTCGCAGAGTCATCGCCCGGCGCTCAATCCCCGGCCAGTGGATCTGAAGCGGCTGATCGACAGCCTGCTGCAGGACCACAAGCCGGCGCTGCTCAGCAAGGCGCTGGCCTTGGAGACGCAGATAGAGCCGGTCTGCGTGGTGGCGGACGAAGGCAAGTTACGGACCATCATCGACAATATGTTGTCGAACGCTGTCAAATTTTCGCCGCGCGAGGGGCGCCTGTCCGTGCGCTGCGGCCTGCAAGTCAACGAGGTCTGGATCGACGTGTGCGACGAAGGCCCAGGGGTCCCCGCCGAGGAGCGGGAACGGATATTCGAGGCGTTTTTTCAGGGCAAGGCTGTGATTCCGGGGGGCAGTGTGGTGAAGGGCTCCGGCATTGGGCTGGCCATCGCGCGCGAATTCGCGCGGGTCCACGGCGGCGATATCGAGGTGTTGCCGGCCGAGCGCGGCGCGTGGATCCGGTTGCGGTTGCCCGGGGGAACGCTGGCATGAGGACGCGGCTCCTTCGCGCGGCGTCTCTGGTGTTCATCCTCGCCGTCGCCGGCTGCACGGCGGTGTCCCGAAATGATTATGTGCAGCCGATCGTCGTGCCGGTTGCGGTGGGCGGCGCCCAGAAATCCATGCGTGCGTGGATCGAGCGTCATGCCGAGTTGACCGCGATGCCTTTGCGCGATGCGCGCCAGCTTTACAGGCAGCGGCGCAAGGAACTCGAAACGTATGAGTGCGGCGAAGGCGCGATCGAGATCCTGATGTTGCTCACGCGGGCCGATCTCGCGGGCGATGGCGAGTTTGACAAGAACGAGAGCCTGCTTCGAGGGTGCGAAGCCGCGCCGGGCTGGGCAGGGTCGGACACCGCCGTATTGGCCTCTTTATTGCTTAAGCAGGCAGCCCTGCTCGATCGCCAGAGTGCCCGTGAGCGCGCGACCTCTCAGGAATTGACAGAACTGCGTCGGCAGGTTCAGGCGCTCAAGGAGGTCGAGCGCGCGCTCCAGCGGTGAACCGGGAGTTGTTCCCGACCGGATAACAGGACTTCGAAGCCCATGTCTTCATCTGCCCGAATCTTGCTCGTCGACGACGACCTGAGCCTCCTGCGCTTGCTGTCCCTGCGTCTGGAAGCGGCCGGCTTCGAGGTCCTGCCTGTCGAAAGCGGCCGGCTGGCCCTGGATCGCCTGCCCGGCTTCCGGCCGGATCTCCTGATTACGGATCTGCGCATGGATGGCATGGACGGCATGGCCTTGTTCGACCAGGTCCACCGCCGACATCCGTTTCTGCCGACCATCATTCTCACCGCCCATGGCACCATTCCCGACGCTGTCCACGCCACCAAGCAGGGGGTGTTCAGCTTCCTGACCAAGCCTTTCGAGAGCCGCGACCTGCTGGAGCAGATCCGTCAGGCGCTCGACCAGTCGCGCCTGAGCGAGGCGCTGTCGGGCTCCGGAGACGACTCGCAGTGGCGCGCTGAGATCATCACACGCAACGCAGCGATGGAGGACTTGCTGGGACGTGCCTATCGCGTGGCGGGCGGCGATGCGAGCGTCTTCATCGAAGGGGAAAGCGGGACCGGCAAGGAGCTCCTCGCCAAGGCGATTCACCGCGCAAGTCGCCGAGCGCAGGCGCCGTTCATTGCAGTCAACTGCGGCGCCATCCCGGAAAATCTGCTCGAGTCCGAGCTTTTCGGCCACCGCCGCGGCGCTTTCACGGGGGCCGTTCAGGACCATCAAGGGCTGTTCGTCTCGGCCAGCGGCGGAACCCTGTTCCTGGATGAAATCGGGGACATGCCGCTGCCCTTGCAGGTCAAGCTGTTGCGGGTGCTGCAGGAGCGGGAAGTGCGGCCTGTCGGGGCGACCCGGTCGGTGGCGGTCGACGTGCGAGTCATTTCGGCGACCCACCGCGATCTGGAAGAGGAAATGAAGGCGGGTCGTTTCCGGGAGGACCTGTTCTATCGTCTCAACGTCGTCACCCTCTCCCTGCCGCCGCTGAACCAGCGCCGGGACGACATTCCGTTGCTGGCGGAATACTTTCGCGCCGAGCTGGCGCAGCGCTACCAGAAGCCGGTCACGGCCTTTTCCAAAGGCGCGATCGAGCTGCTTATGGCCGCCGACTGGACCGGTAATGTCCGCCAGCTCTACAACGTCGTGGAACAGGCGATTGCCTTGAGTACCGGGCCGCAGATTCAGGCGAGTGTCTTGCAGGACGCCATCAAGGACCGTGTCGAAGACGTCGTGCCCTTCGCCGACGCGCGGCGGCAATTCGAGTTCGATTATCTGGTCGGCCTGCTGCAGATGACTCGCGGCAACGTCACCCAGGCGGCTCGACTTGCCGGACGCAATCGCACCGAGTTTTACAAGCTGCTGCATCGGCATTCGCTCGATCCGGCTCAATTCAAGGACTAGCCTGTCGTCTTGGAGCGACAGGCGCTTTTGGCGCGCCATCAACGACTTGGCCGACCGGCGACCCGCGGGCCGTTTCTGAATGGCGACACTGAAATCGTCCCGGACGGGCATCCGTCGGCTACGGGGCCAGTCATCGGTGATAAACCATTGAAAATTTTCATCACGAACGATTGGCCTGATTCTTGTCATGTCCTTGGGGCGGTGGCCGAGCGCGAGCAAGCCCTCGGCCACCGCGATCCTGCTTTTGGTTTGCCAAAGCGGGTTTTTTCAGACTCCCCCTTATTTGGCCCTCGTTCGCGGGGGCTTTTTTTGTGTCGGAAGCCGGCGCCAGATTCATGATGCCATGACAAATGACTTGATTCTGTTTATATTTGGCCCACTTCGGCGGCGCGCTTCGGCGGCAAACGGATGGGACATTTGACCGATTTTGAGTGGCCGATCCGCGTGTACTACGAGGACACGGACGCCGGCGGGGTCGTGTACCACGCCCGTTACCTGCATTTTCTCGAACGTGCCCGAACCGAGTGGCTGCGGTCCTTGGGCGTCGAGCAGGACCGAATGATCTCCGAACAGGGATTGATTTTTCTCGTTGCCCGACTCGCCATTGATTACCTGCGTCCCGCCCGATTCAATCAAGCGCTTCGCGCCACCGTCACCGTCGCCAGTGCGGGCGGGGTCCGGCTGCCCATGCGCCAGGAGATCCGAGATGCCGCCGGGACCGTGTACTGTCGTGCCGAGGTAATCGTCGTCTGCGTCCGTGCATCCGATCTCAAGCCCGTTCGCCTGCCCCGTTTTTTTTCCGAGGAATGGTCCCATGGACACCCCTAGCCCCGAAATGTCGATCGTTTCGCTGATCCTGCATGCCAGCGTGCTGGTCCAGGCGATCATGGCGATGCTGCTTATTGCGTCGGTTTTTTCCTGGTACGTGATCTTCCAGAAGCGGGCGCAACTCGCCAATGCGCGCAAGCTGAGCCGCAGTTTCGAGGATCGATTCTGGTCGGGCATGGAGCTCGGCGAGCTGTTTCGTCAAGCCAGCCGCGATCGCGTTCGGGAAGGACTCTCCAGCGTGTTCGTCGCGGGTTTCGGCGAATACGTGCGCTTGCGGCAGCAGCCCAGCCCGAGCCCGGAGGAGTGCGTCGAGGCTGCCAATCGCGCGATGCGCGCTGCCCAGTTGCGCGAGACCGAGCGACTCGAGGAGCACCTGCCGACATTGGCAACGATTGGATCGGTGACGCCCTATGTCGGCCTGTTCGGCACGGTGTGGGGCATCATGCACTCCTTTCAGGGCCTCGCGAAAGTGCAGCAGGCCACCTTGAGCATGGTGGCGCCGGGCATTTCGGAAGCGCTCATCGCCACGGCCATGGGGCTTTTTGCCGCCATTCCTGCGGTCATCGCCTACAACCGCTACGCATCGCAGATCGCGGTGCTTATCGCCCAGATGGACGGCTTTCGGGATGAGTTCTCGAACATCCTGCAGCGCAACGTTTTTTCGGGCGGCGAGGCTGGCCGGAAGATGGCCGCGGCCGACGCACCCTGACCTTGCTTTACGCGGAGAGTGCTCATGGCGCAAGTAACGGGTAAGCGCGGGCTCATCGGCGAAATGAACGTCGTTCCCTACATCGACGTCATGCTCGTCTTGCTGATCATTTTCATGGCGACGACGCCGCTCCTGTCGCGCGGTGTACAGGTCGATCTGCCCAAGGCCGATGCCAAGCCGCTGACGCTGGAGGATCTGGAGGACAAAAAGCCGGTCATCCTGAGCGTCGACGCTCAGGGACGGATGTATCTCAACTTGGTGGATGGCGGTGATCGCGAGGTCGACGAGGGCACGATCCTGAGCGAGGTCGGAGCCGTGCTCTCCCAGAGGAAGGACAACCCTGTGCTCGTACAGGGCGACCACACGGTCGACTATGGGCGTGTCGTCGAGGCGATGGTGATCCTGCAACAGGCCGGCGCACCCAACGTGGGCCTCATGACCGATCCGCCGCCAGATGCGGATCGTCGGCGGCGCTGATGGCGGACAACGACGCATCACGGCCGACCGAGCCCTCCTCCCGCGCGCGCTACCTGGGGTTCTCCATCTGCCTGCATCTGGCGCTTGTGCTGATGCTTGCACTGGCGACCCTGTGGCCTCGATCGCGTCCCGTTCAGCCCAGCGGCGGCACCATCATCCAGGCCAATCTGGTCGATACGCGCGAGGCCAATCGTCAGGCCGAACGCAAGCGTGAGCAAATGCTGGCCGAGCGCAGGCGACAGGAAGCGGAGCGGGAGCGCGCCGAGCAGCAGCGTGAGGCCCGTGAACGGGCGGAAGCGGCGGCTGAGGCCAAGCGCCAGGCTGATGCGGATGCCGAGGCCAAGGCAGCCGCCGAGGCCAAGGCAGCCGCCGAGGCCGCGCGCGCAAAAGCCGAGGCGGATGCCAAGGCCAAGGCGGCGGCCGCGCAAGCCCAGGCCAAAGCCGAAGCCGACACCAAGGCCAAGGCAGCCGCCGAGGCACGCGCAAAGGCCGACGCCAAGGCAAAAGCCGAAGCCGACGCCCAAGCGGCAGCGAAGCGGAAGGCCGATCTGAAGGTCAAGTTGGACGCCGAGGCGCGCGAGAGGGCGGCCGACGCCGCCCGGAAGAAGACGGAAACCGAGGCCAAGGCCCAGGCCGACGCTGCAGCCAAGATGAAGGCCGAGGCGGCGGCGAAGCAGGCGGCGGACCTGAAGGCCAAGGCGGCCGTCGAGGCGCGCGCGAAAGCCGATGCCGACGCCAAGTCCAAAGCCGCAGCCGAGGCAAAGCGTCAGGCAGAGGCTGAGGCCAAGGCGGCTGCAGAGGCCAAGCGGCAAGCCGACGCGGAAGCAAAGGCCAAGGCGGACGCCGAGGCGCGTGAGAAGGCCGCAGCCGACGCGGCGCGCAAAAAGGCGGAAGCGGAGGCCAAGGCGAAGGCCGACGCCGAGGCCCGGGCGAAAGCCGAAGCCGAGGCCCGTGCCAAGGCCGAGCAGGCTGCTCGCGAAGCTGCGATGCGCGCCGAACTGGCTGCTGAGCAAGCGGCCCGCGACGCCGCGTTGCGCGCCGACCTGTTGTCGCGCTACGTCGGTGCCGTATCCCAAGCCGTCAAGCGGAACTGGCTAAGGCCGCCGGTTGCCGATACGCTGGGCAGCTTCCGGTGCGAGCTGCGCGTGTCGCAGACCCCGTCCGGGCAGGTGACGTCAGCGCGGGTCGTCAAGAGTTGCGGGGATCCCATACTCGATCGGTCCATCGAGCAGGCGGTCTTTCGCGCCTCGCCCTTGCCGCCGCCGCCGCCCGAACTCGTGGATCAGGCGCGGGATCTGCTGTTTGACTTCAAACCCTGAGGGATCGATGAGCATGATGAAACGGCGTGCCGTTTGGATGTTGGGATTGCTGATGGTTTCGCTGCAGGTGCTGGCCGAGCCCTTGCGCATCGAAGTCACCGAAGGCGTCAGCAGTGCGCTGCCGATCGCCATCGTGCCGTTCGCCGGCGCGGAGCAGGCGCCGGGCGCGCCGGTGCACGCCATTGTGAACGCCGATCTTGCCCGCAGCGGCCGGTTCGATACCCTGGCCACCGGCGAGATGCCGCAGCAGCCGAGCAGCCTCGAACAGATGAATATTCCGGCCTGGCGCACGACGGGCGTGAACTACGCCGCCGTGGGTCAAGTCGTTCCCCAGGGCGGCGGCAGCTACGTGATCCGCTTCCAGATCGTGGATATCCCCCGGGGGCAGCAACTCGCAGCATTTCAGGTGCCGGCCAGTGCCGACGACATGCGCAGCGCGGCCCACCGCGTCAGCGACCTGATCTACGAACAGCTGCTGGGGGAGCGCGGCGCCTTCAATACGCGCATTGCCTATGTCAGCGTCCCCAATCGTCCACGGGTCGGGCAGCCGGCCGAGTATCTCCTGATGGTCTCCGACGCCGATGGCGAGAATGGCCGGACGGTACTCAAGTCGAAGGAACCGCTGATGTCGCCGGTCTGGTCGCCCGATGGCCGGCAGCTCGCCTATGTGAGTTTCGAGGCTGGGCGCTCGCAGATCTTTTCGCAGGACCTGTCCACCGGCAAGCGTCGCCTGCTTTCGTCCAAGCCGGGCATCAACGGCGCGCCGAGCTGGTCCCCGGACGGCCGGCGCATGGCGGTGGCGCTTTCCGACGGGCCCAACACCCACATCTATCTGGTCGACCTCGAGACCGACAGCCAGCGTCAGATCACCCAAGGTGCGGCCATCGACACCGAACCGACCTGGTCACCCGATGGCAGCAAGCTCGCGTTTACCTCCGACCGTGGCGGCCGACCGCAGATCTACGAAATGGACATGGGCAGCGGGCAGATCCGCCGCGTCACCTTTCAGGGCAACTACAATGCGCGTCCGCGTTACAGCCCGGACGGCAAGTCCATCGTCATGATCCAGGGCGGCTCGACCTTCCGGATCGCGGTGCAGGATCTGCAGACCGGCACGGTGCGGGTCCTGAGCGGTGGGCCGGAAGACGAGTCCCCCAGCTTTGCGCCCAACGGGGCCATGATAATCTATGCCAGCCAATACGGCGGCAACGGCGTCCTGTCGACCGTGTCCTTCGATGGCAAGGTGCGGCAGCGGGTGGCCGGGACCGGCGATATTCGCGAGGCGGCCTGGTCGCCGTTCCGGCCGCGCTGAGGTCACCAGAGATAAAGATCAACAATCTCATGGAGTAAAGGGATCATGGGGCGGTTTTCAAAATGGATGGTCATCGGGATGGCGGCGTTGGCCTTGGCAGGCTGCGCCGGCAGTGCCAAAAAGAACGCCAAGGCGGGCGCCGGCGGCGAATGGGCCGCAGGTGCCGGTGGGGCTGAAACCAGCCCGCTGGGCGAAGGCGGCGGGCTGCGCGGCGACGAGTGGGGCGCCGTGGAAGGCGCCAATGCCGGCAACAGCGCATACGGCTCGCCGAGCGACCCGCGTGCTGCGGCGCTGCAGTCGCAGGTGATTTACTTCGAGTACGACAGCAGCGTGGTCGGGCCCCAGTATCTCGAGGTGGTTCGTGCCCATGGCGAGTATCTCAAGAAGAACTCGGGCGCGCGCGCGAATCTCGAAGGCCACACCGACGAACGCGGTTCGCGCGAGTACAACGTCGCGCTGGCCCAGCGGCGCAGCGATGCCGTCATGCAGTTGCTGATCGCGCAGGGGGTGTCCGCTGCGCAATTGTCGTCGGTCAGCTTTGGTGAAGAAAAGCCCGCTGCTTACGGCAATGGCGAAGAAGCCTGGGCGAAGAATCGCCGCGTCGAGGTGCGTTACGCGCAGTGAATGAGCGGCGGCAAGGCGGGCATGGGCCCGCCCCCGCCTGCGAACCCAAACGAGGTCGGGGATCCATCACATGACAAACTTCCGGACATGGGGCCTGATGGTCGGCGTGGCGACCTTGACCGGCTGCGCTCCCTTGCCGCCTCAACCGCAGGAAGACCCGATCGTCTATCGCCTGAATCAGATCGAAAGCCGCATCGAAAAGCTCGAGCAAGGCCAGCAGAACGCTCGCTCGGTCGAGGCCGTGTCGGGTCAGCAGCAGATCCAGGAAGAGATGCGCCAGATCAAGGGGCAGATAGAGCAGCACGCCTTTCAGTTGCAGAGCCAGGAACAGCGGTTGAATCAGCTTTCGGCTCCGGCCGCAGCGGCGGCAGCGGGATCGGTCACTGCTGCTCCGGTGAGCCCGCCCCCCACGGCCGATCAGGTCCCGCCTGCCGACCCCTTGGCGCCCGTGCCGGTCGCGTCGGCGCCGCCGGTGGCCGGTGAACAGGCCAGCTACGATGTGGCGTTCAATTTCCTGAAAGAAGGACGCTACCCGCAGGCAGCCGAAGCCTTCGGCCGATTCCTGCAGCAATACCCGTCGAGTCGGCTGGCCCCCAATGCCCAGTACTGGCTGGGCGAGTCGCAGTATGTGTCCCGCGATTACGACGCCGCCTTGCTCCAGTTCCGCAAGGTGGCCGAGCAGTATCCGGGTAATCCCAAGGTTCCCGACGCCCTGTTGAAGATCGGCTATATCTATGCCGAGAAGCAGCAGTGGTCGGATGCCAAGGCGGCGCTGGATCGCGTCATCCGGGAGTATCCACAGAGCGGCGCGGCCGATCTGGCACGCCAGCGACTCAATCGGCTCGAGCGGGAAGGGCGTCTGCCGGGGTGAACGCCGCGCAGGGTGCCGGCGGCCCGCGTCTTCGCATCACGGAGATCTTTCATTCGCTGCAAGGGGAGGCCGCCGCGGCTGGCTGGCCCACCGTGTTCGTGCGTCTGACCGGTTGTCCGCTGCGCTGCGTCTATTGCGATACCGCCTACGCCTTTCATGGCGGCGTGGTCCGCGACATGGAGGACGTGCTGCGGGAAGTCGAGCGCTATCCGGCGCGCCATGTCTGCGTGACTGGAGGCGAGCCGCTGGCGCAGGGCGAGGCCTGTCGGGGTCTGCTGACGGCGTTGTGCGATCGGGGTTACGCCGTTTCGCTGGAGACGTCCGGCGCCTTGTCGATTGCCGCAATCGATCCGCGCGTCAGCCGCGTCCTGGACCTCAAGACCCCCAGTTCCGGCGAGGTCGACCGCAACGACTGGACCAATGTGGACCTGCTTGGTGAGCAGGACCAGATCAAGTTCGTGCTCAGCGATCGGCTCGACTACGAATGGGCCGTCGAGCGGGTGCGCCGCCGGGATCTGGCGCGGCGCTGCGTGATCTGGTTTTCGCCGGTACACCAGCGCCTCGATCCTCGCAGTCTGGCCGAGTGGATTCTCGAAGACGGCCTGCCGGTGCGTCTGCAACTCCAACTGCACAAACTGCTCTGGGGCGAGGCGCCCGGGCACTGACCGACGGAGGCGAGATGGAGCGTGCCGCGATCGTTCTGTTGTCTGGTGGACTCGACTCCGCCACCACCTTGGCCTGGGCTCGCGATCAGGGCTTCGACTGCGTGGCCCTGAGTTTCGACTATGGCCAGCGGCATGCAGCGGAACTGGCCGCAGCGGCCCGCGTTGCAGCGCAGTTGGGCGCCCGGGACCACCGTACGGTGACGCTCGATCTCGCGGCATTCGGCGGATCGGCGCTGACCGACCCGGCGATCGCGGTCCCGACGGCGCCGTCTGCAGGCATTCCGGTCACCTATGTGCCGGCCCGCAACACGGTATTCCTGTCTTATGCGCTCGCCTGGGCGGAGGTCTTGCCGGCCCGCGACCTGTTCATCGGCGTCAACGCGGTCGATTATTCGGGATACCCGGACTGTCGGCCGGCCTTCATCGAGGCCTTTGAGCAGCTCGCCAACCTGGCCACGCGCGCGGGTGTCGAGGGTGAGCACTTCCGGATCCACGCGCCCCTCATCCATTGGTCGAAGGCCGAAATCATCCGCCAGGGGATAGCGCTCGGCGTGGACTACGGTCTGACCGTTTCGTGTTACCAGGCGGATGTCACCGGCGCTGCATGCGGTGTCTGTGACGCCTGCCGCTTGCGCGCGGCCGGCTTTACCGAGGCCGGTGTCGCGGATCCCACCCGTTATCGGGCTTGAGAAGACTCGCCCTTGTCATTTGCGCCTGCTGGGGTATCATGGCGACCCGCTGATTCCAACGCGGGCTGTTAGCTCAATCGGTAGAGCAGTGGCCTTTTAAGCCATTGGTTCCGGGTTCGAGTCCCGGGCAGCCCACCATGCATCACCATCCTTCAACCCATCCCTGTCCGGATCTGGTCTGCGACAATCGGTCGCATGGAACTTCCGGCTGTTCGCGCTTATCTTCTCCTTAGAGGCGATCATCGCATGTGGCGATCGATGGCCCACGCACAAGGAGAGAAAAAGATGTCAACGATGATGTCTGTCCCTGCAGGCAAGGGGCTCGGCGCCGGAATCGTGGTGCTCGCCGTCGGGCTCGGGGGTCTCGCCGCGCAGCAGATCGAGCGTTATCTGGACGTGATCTGTCTGGCGCGCGGGGAATGCTATGGGCGCGTCGATTGGGCCTATTGGCTGACGCTGATTCCACCCCTGACGCTGACGGGCGTATTGGCCTCCGTGCTGGTCATCCTGCTGGCCGGGATTGCGGCAAGCCGGTTTTCGCTGCGGCTGGTCGGGCAGGGCATGATGCCGGACCCCACCGTGATCGGTTCCGTCCGACGCACCCGCCGCCATCTGGTCGGCTTGGGCTCGCTCGCACTGATCGGATTCAGCGCGCTCGCATTCTGGTTCACGCGGATGTAGATGCGGTCGAGATACCTATCGCGACGCATCAGACCCGTCACCGCACATCCGGCGGCCTTCCCTGGCAACCGGAGTGGCCGCGCCGCCGAGCAAAGGCCGCGCCGACTCGATCGGCCGTCTTGCCCCCGACGGTCAATTGCCTGCTGGGGCAGCGACCGGAACACCCAGTTGCGCCAGCGTATCACGCGCCTGCTTGCCGACGGGGCTATCCGACTGCGCCGCGATGCGCAGATGGCTCACCGCTGCCTGGCGGTCGCCGCGCGCCAGCGCAAGCTCGCCCAGTGCATTGTGCGCCGTCGCGGTGGGCAGCAGGCTGACGCTCTTCTCGAGGTATCGCGTGGCCTCCGGACCCCGGTTGAGCCCCTTCGCGGCCAAGCCTGCGCCCACATAGTGCTGGTAGTAATCGCCGTCCAGCGCCAAGGCGCGCTGATAGTCTGCGAGCGCCTCACTGGGCTGGCCTTTTTGCAGCGCCACGAAGCCCTGCATGCCGTGGAACAGCGCTTCCTTGGGCTGGAGCGCCACGGCTCGCGCCGCAAGATCGCCCGCCTTGGCGTAGTCCTTGTTCGCCACCGCTTTGACGGCGTCATCGTAAGCGGCGTAAGCCGGTTGATCGCGCAGCAGGGTCGCCATGCGCGCCTTGAAACGATCGGTATCCATCTCGCCCTTGACGCCGAGCTGCTGGGCGCGCAGCCGATTCTGTGCCACCCGCTCGGTGGACGGCGGATGTGAGGCGAGCAGGCCCTGCAACCAGCCGCTCTGCCGTCCTTCCGACAGGCGCACGAAGGTTTCCTGCAGGCTCACCGCCGCGGCCGGATCGTAGCCGGCGCGCGCCATGTAGCCCATGCCGTAGTAATCCGCCTCGAGCTCCGCTTCACGGCTGTAGCGCTGATTGACCACGGATGCCGCAAGCGCGGCGGTGCCCACCGCGAGCGGCGCATAGCGCTCGTTGGCGCTGCCTGCCGCTGCGGCCGCGGCCAGCACGCCGGCCTGGAGCAGCAGCCCGCGTTGCATCTGCTGGGCGCTGTGCCTGGCCGCAGCATGCGTGATTTCGTGCCCCAACACGGCCGCGAGTTCCGCCTCGTTGTTGAGCGCCGTCAGCAGTCCGCGGTTGATCGCGAGTTTGCCGCCGGGCATCGCCCACGCATTGGGCACCGAGCTGTTGAGCACCACGAATTCGTAGGGCAGAGGCCGGTCGGAGACGGCAGACAGACGTTGGCCGACTTCCCGCACATAGGCGCCAACCTGCGGATCTACCTTGTAGAGCCCGCCCTGCATCTGCTGGGCCGGGCCGTAGTTTTCGGCGCCAAGGCTGATTTCCTGCTGTGTCGAGATAATGTTCAGCTCGTTTTGCCCGGTGACCGGGTTGGTTGCGCAGCCCGCGAGCGATGCCAATACCGCGGCAATGGACAGATGACAGATGATGCGCCGCATGTTGGACCGGTCTCCCGCATTGGGTGTACGCCCGCATCGGACGTCTCGATTTTGCCTTGGACGGCCCGCAACTTTGCGGGTTCCGCGAAGTCTACAACGACTGTCCAGAACAGGTGAGACCGGGCTTTTCCTGAGGGAGTGGATACATGCGCAAATGCGTCGCGATGCTCGTTGTGGCGATGGTCATCATGATCTCGGGAGTGCCGACACCCGCATCGGCTACCGTGCCCGAAGCGTCCCTGCCGCCCGAAATTCAGGCGCTGGGCAAGGATTGGCAGCTGCAGGGGAGCGCGCGCTTTCGCAAGTATCTGGTGAACGTCTATGACGGCCGGCTGTGGACGCCCGCCGGGCGCTACGATCCGCAGGGGCTGTACGCGCTGGATCTCACCTATGCACTGGCCTTCAAGGCCAGGGATCTGGCCGAACGGTCGGTGCAGGAGATGCGGCGTATCGGCGGGGTGGATGCGGATCGACTGACACGGTGGGGCGAGGTGATGCAGCGGGCATTTCCCGAAATCAAGGCCGGCGACCGTCTGATCGGTGTCAATCTGCCGGGGCGCGAGACCCGTTTCTATTTGAACGGCAAGCTTTTTTCGACCGTGCCGGATCCCGCCTTCGGCCCTGCTTTTTTCGGCATCTGGTTGGATCCGCGCACCAGTGAGCCGGGCTTTCGGCGTGAATTGCTGAAGGACGCCAGCGCGTGAGTCGTGGTCCCGGTCCGGACCCTGCTGCGGAGCGGGTGCGCTTGGACCGTTGGCTGTGGGCCGCCCGATTCTTCAAGACGCGAGAACTTGCGAGCGCGGCCGTGGCAGGCGGCAAGGTTCATTGCAACGGCGCGGCGATCAAACCCGCGCACGCGGTGCGGATCGGCGATCTGTTGCGTGTGCAGCGCGGGCACGAAAGGCTCGATATCGAGGTCAGGGGGCTCTCGACGCGGCGCGGCCCCGCGTGCGAGGCGATGACCCTGTATGCGGAAACCCCCGAGAGTCATGCGCGGCGTGAGCGAGAGCGTGAAGACCGGCGGCTCGCACCGGTTCCGGATCCGGGTCAGCGTCCCGACAAACGGGCGCGCCGCCGCCTGGTGGCGTTGAACCGCTCGGGCTGAGGCCAGCGGGCGCCGCGAGATCGGGCCGCTTTCGGTATACTGCGGGCGTTGAATGCGGCAGGAAGTTCCCGGTGCCCATCGATGTACGTACCCCGCCCGTTGCCGTCGACCTGATCATCGAAATGAACGATGGATCGGAGGCGGCCATCGTGCTCATCGAGCGCCGCTACCCCCCGTTTGGCTGGGCGCTGCCCGGCGGTTTCGTCGAGGTGGGCGAGACCCTGACGGCCGCCGCGCGGCGCGAAGCGAAGGAAGAAACCGGCCTCGAGGTTACCCTGAAAGCGCTGCTGGGCTGTTATTCCGATCCCGCTCGGGATCCCCGGGGGCAGACGATCAGTACCGTCTACATCGCCACCGCCTCCGGCACGCCCGTCGGCGCAGATGATGCGCGCACCGCGGCCATCTTTACCCGGGACCGCCTGCCGAGGCTCGCCTTCGATCACGGCCGCATCCTGAACGACTATTTCGAATTCCATCGACAAGGGCGTCCCGTTCCGCTGGAATGACCGGGCAGCGCCTGCCGATTCGACTCTCTGTCGGCGCCGATCCGCCGCGGAGGCCAACGAAGAGACCGCTTGCGGAGCGACCCTCCCCAAGCGGATGTTGCAACCCCCGGGCTGATCCCCCGGTTCAGGAGATGCGCTGCCCATGACTTATCGTCACATCCAGTTGCCCGCGACGGGCGACAAGATCCAGTTCGGGCCCGATGGCCGACCGCAGGTGTCAGACCAGCCCATCCTGGGCTATATCGAAGGCGACGGCATCGGGCCGGACATTACCCGGGCCTGTCTGCGGATCTGGGATGCCGCGGTCGACGTCGTCTATGGCGGCCGCCGCAAGATCCACTGGTGCGAACTGTTTCTCGGTGAAAAGGCCGCGTCGCTCTACGACGGAAATTATTATCCCGAGGAAACCCTGGCCGCGCTTCGCGATCTCGGGGTGTCGATCAAGGGACCTCTCACCACGCCGGTGGGCGGCGGATTCCGCTCGCTGAACGTCTCGCTGCGCCAGGACCTCGATCTGTATGCCTGCGTGCGCCCGGTGCGCTATTACGCCGGCGTGCCCTCGCCGGTGCGCGAACCCCAGTCGATCGATGTGGTGATCTTTCGCGAGAACACCGAGGACGTCTATGCCGGCATCGAATACGCCTCGGGCACGCCGGAGAACAAGAAACTGGCGCAGTTCCTGCGTCAGGAGATGGGCGCGGAGTTCTTCGAGGATGCCGGTCTCGGCATCAAGCCGATCAGCCCCTTCGGCAGCAAGCGCCTCGTGCGTCAGGCGATCCAGTACGCGATCGACCACGGTCGCGAGAGCGTGACCCTGGTGCACAAGGGCAACATCATGAAATACACCGAAGGTGCCTTTCGCGGCTGGGGCTACCAGGTGGCGCGCGAGGAGTTCGGCGATCGCACCATCACCGAAACCGAGGTGTTCGAGGAGCACGGCGGCAAGGTGCCCGAAGGCAAGATCGTCATCAAGGACCGCATCGCCGACATCATCTTCCAGCTCATGCTGCTGCGCCCGCAGGAATTCGACGTGCTCGCCACGATGAATCTCAACGGCGACTATCTGTCCGATGCCATCGCGGCGCAGGTGGGCGGGGTCGGTATCGCGCCCGGCGCCAATATCGGTGACGGCGTTGCGGTGTTCGAGGCCACGCACGGCACCGCGCCGAAATACGCCAATCAGGACAAGGTCAACCCCGGCTCCCTGCTGTTCAGTGGCGTCGACATGCTGGATTACATCGGCTGGAGCGAGGCCGGCGACGTGATCCGCGAGGCCTTCCAGGACGTGGTGCAGGACAAGGTCGTCACCTACGATTTCGCGCGCCAGATGGAAGGCGCCCGCGAGGTCAGCACCAGCGCCTTTGCCGATGAAATCATCAGTCGCATCCGTGCCGGCATCGACGTCAAGGCGCGCGCCGAGGCGCGGCAGCGGTGGCGGCTGGCGGAGCGGCAACGGCGCGAAAGCCAGCGGATCAGCGCGCCCATGGAAGCCATGCTGGAGTCCGGGCGCAAGCCGACCGCCATCGGCCACATCATGACGCGCAAGCTGGTGACGATCGGGCACGATGCCACCATCGACGAGGCCGTGCGCATCATGCGCGAATTCGGGGTGAGCTCGCTCATCGTCAAGCCGCATGACGGCCTCGGTTGGGGCATCTTGACCCGGCGCGACGTGATGGGTCGCGTGGCACAGGCGGGTCTCAATTCCGCCGAGGTGACGGTCGCCGAAATGGCCACCACGCCCGTCATCACCGTGCCCATGACCGAGCCGATCAGCGCTTGCATCGACCGCATGCTGAAGAACCGCATCCGGCGCTTGCTGGTGGAAGAGCGCGGAGAGATCATCGGCATCGCGACCGAAACCGATCTGGTCAACGCCGTCGAACTGTTCAACTGGATCCGGGCCGAGTAGACCCGATTCGCCATCGCTGGGGTCCGTCAAGGGCCATTCATGCGGCCGGCCCACCTTTTTGCGTGGGCCGGTTTTTTTGTCCCGTTGACACTGCAAAAATCTCTCTGTCCTCGCCAGAGGGGGCATAATTCCCCGAGCGCGTGTTCAGGCTTTGGAGGCAGCAAGACATGCTGCGCTTCAAACGGATTCATCGGGGCCCGAAGCAGTTGCCCGTAGCGCTTCCACCGGCGGTTCAGCCGGCACCTTCGCGGTCTCCTGAGTCGTCTGGTGGATACCACCTTCGCAGTCGAACAGATCCAGGGCCAGCGTTACGCGATGACTACAATGGCGCACCCACAGCGCATCATCTATCCGGTCCGGCAGCCCGCGTGGTTTGGGAGGAGCGGGATTGTCTGTTCGGAAAAAGCCGAGTCGTCTAATTTACGTATGGTCTCTTAAGGCTGAGCGCATATGCAAGAGAAGCTGTTCTTACTCACATCGAAGCAAGTTGCCCGTCGATTGACCGAGGTATTTGATTTTGTATGGCCTACTGCTACAGCAATCTGGAATCTCCGTTGGCAAGTAGCAGGCTATGTCTCCGCGTCTCCTGCTGCCACCGATAGCGAGTTGGCTGGACGCTTTATTGCTGGAAGCGGTATTCGAGGAGCCAATTTGCGCCGTTCCTGCATTGACACTTCTTGGGAAGATCAACAGCAGGAGTTCGCGCGCTTTCTACTTTTTGAGTTTTGCTCTCTATATGAAGCTTGGTGCAAAGGCGCGGTCAACGAGCTCTGCGCTACCGCATCGCTATCTAAAGACCTGCAATTTCCAACCACATTTACAAACGGAGAGCCTTCAAAGGGCCTCCGCCATGCTGTCAATTCAATAGTGAACAATGGTTCGCCGATCATGGCTGAGTCGATTTATCCCGCTATCGCTGATAACAAGAAGAACTTGCCTCAGCATATCGAGCAACTCTTGATCTGCTACCGCTATTTCAAAGAGGCGAGAAATTCCCTCGTCCACGCCGGTGGTAGCGCATCAATTCACTTTGTTTCGGCGGAAAAAGCATATAAGCAGCTTACCCATGAGGAAGTGGGACTAAAGGAAGTGCCGGCTATCAGTAGCCATACGGAGGGAAGTCCGATCAAACTCAGCCTTCGCGGTGTCGTCGGCTTCGGGGATGTCGTTCTTCGCCTCGTATCAACGCTTGATGCCGAATTCTCCAAGTCCATGTGGGCTGAAAATGCTTTCTTGAGCCGTTGGAAGGCGTGTCACGGATACTCTGCCGTTCAGGTTCCGGTCGCCCTAGAACGACGTCGCAAACGAATAAGGGAGCTTGTGCGGAAATTGGATCTTCCTACTCCTAAGGTTACGACTCAGTTTGAAACGTGGCTCCGAAACAATCAATGCATCGTCTAATTTCGCGAAGCCCAACCCATCATTCCACCGGACCTTTGCGAAAATGCGCGTGGGCCGGTGAATGCAATGACCAATCGGTTTCTACACGGGTCAGGCCGCTAAAGCATGCGCTTCGGAGAGGCTTCATGCCGAGCGCTTGCCGCCGCGGTTGTGACCGACCACCATCAGTACGAACTTACGGCCGGCTGATACCCTGCACGCCAAAAGCATTATCTTTCAGCTTCGTTAGAGACGGCATCGCCATGCGCGCCGGGCAGGCACGCGGCGATCAGCGCGGCGGACCAAGGGTCGTGTGCGGGACCGACCTCGCCGCTCGCAAGCTCGCCGATGACGGTCTGCGCCATGATCTTGCCCAACTCCACGCCCCATTGATCGAAGGAGTTGATGCCCCAGACGGCGCCCTGGGTGAAGATGCGGTGCTCATACAGCGCAATGAGGCTGCCGAGCGCCTCGGGCGTGAGCGCATCGAGCAGGATGGTCGTGCTGGGCTGATTGCCGGGAAACAGGTTGTGCGGTGTCAATGCGTCAACACGCGCCGCATCCAATCCGCGAGCGGCGAGAGCGGCGCGCGTCTCTGCCTCGGTGCGGCCGCGCATCAAGGCCTCGCTCTGCGCCAGCAGATTGGCGAGCAGCGCGCGGTGGTGATCGGCGTGCGGGTGATGGGGCCGGATGCAGCCGATGAAGTCGGCGGGAATGAGGTGCGTGCCCTGGTGCATGAGCTGGAAAAACGCATGCTGGCCATTGGTGCCGGGCGCGCCCCAGACGATGGGTCCGGTGGACCAGGTCACGGGGTGACCATCACGGGTGACGCGCTTGCCGTTGCTTTCCATGTCAGCCTGCTGCAGGTAAGCCGGTAGGCTGCGCAGCCGATCATCGTAGGGCAGCACGGCATGGCTGGCGGCGCCGAGGAAATCGGCGTACCAGACGCCCAGGAGGCCGAGCCGCACCGGCAGGTTGTGCGGCATCGGCGTGTCGCGGAAATGCTCGTCCATCGCTCGCGCGCCGCTGAGCAGCGCTTCGAACGCGTCCATGCCGACGGCAATGGCGATGGCCAGACCGGTGGCGGACCACAGCGAGTAGCGGCCGCCGACCCAGTCCCAGATGGGGAAGCGATTCGCTTCGGGGATGCCGAACGCGGACAGTGCCGTCTGGTTGGCCGAGACCGCTAGGAAATGCCGCGCCATGACGGCTTCGGACGGCAAGCCCGACTGCAGCAGCCAGTGCTTGGCGGTTTCGGCGTTGGTCTTGGTTTCGAGGGTGCCGAAGCTTTTGGAGTTGACGATGAACAGCGTTCGGCGTGGATCCAGCGGCGCCAGCACCCGGCTGATCTGCGCGCCGTCGATGTTGGACACGAAATGCACACGCGGGGTGGCGGCCGCGTAGGGGGCGAGGGCTTCGCAGACCATGTAGGGCCCGAGATCCGATCCCCCGATGCCGATGTTCACCACATCGGTGACGGGCTCCCCGGCTGCGCCCAGCCAGGCGCCGGCGCGAAGCGCGTCGCAGAGCGCCCGCATGCGGGCCCGCGTTGCCAGAATCTCCGGCATGACGTCCGCGCCGTCCACCCGGAACACGCTGCTCGCACCGCCGCGCAAGGCCATGTGTAACACCGCCCGCTGCTCGGTGGAGTTGATGCGCTCGCCGGCGAACAGCCGGGCGATCTGCGCGGGCAGCGCAACTTCCTCGGCCAAGGCGAATAGCAGCGCGAAGGTCTCCTCACGAACGCGATGCTTGGCATAGTCGACCTGCAGGGCACCGACTCGGCCGCGCCAGCGCGCGCCGCGACCGGGGTCCTCGATGCACAGCTCACGCAGATGGCGCCCTTGCAGATCGCAGGCATGACGTTCGAGCGCTTTCCACGCAGGCAGTTGATCGACGGCAGTCACGGCACGCTCCTTCAGCAGACGGTATAGCCAAGCTTGCAGCTTACACAGCCTGCGCGGGCGTACAAAACAAAAGCCCCCGCATCCGGGCGAATGCGGGGGCTTTCATGAAACTGACGCAGCGGCCGATCAGGCGGTGGCGAGTTGCACCGGGATCGTGTTGCGGGTATGGGTCACGTAGTTCTGTGCGTCCAGATAGACCAGCTTGGGCTTGAAGCGCGCGGCTTCGGCCGCGTCCAGGCCCACATACGCGCAGATGATGATGCAGTCGCCCACATTGGCCTTGTGCGCAGCCGCGCCGTTGATCGAAATGATGCGCGAGTCTTCCTCGGCGCGAATGGCGTAGGTGGTGAAGCGCTCGCCGTTGGTGACGTTGTAGATCTGGATCTGTTCGTAATCCAGGATGCCGGCTGCATCCAGCAGGCGACCATCGATGGCGCAGGAGCCTTCATACTCGAGCTCGGCGTGGGTCACGCGCGCGCGGTGCAGTTTGGCTTTGAGCAAGGTCAAGTGCATATCACCCATCTCGGCAGTGATGTGGATGGAACGATCCAGGGCCTTTGGCGCAGCCTTCATCCGTGGCGGCCGCCCCCCAAGTGCATCAAACGCAGCTTTTATCTCGGTCCAAACGCCGAATGGTCAGCGTCTCTGTTCTCCCGAACCCACGCGGGCAGGATTCATCATTCTGAGATCTTCACCTCAATATTGTCAATAAGTCTTGTTGATCCCAGCCGCGCCGCGACGAGCAGGACCAGACGCGATTCTCGGCCCTGCGGCGCTTGCAGATCGTCCGCCCGGACGATACGCACATACTCGACGTCGAATCCGGCAGCGACCAAACGAGCGCTGGCGCCTCTCTCGATCGCCGTGTAATCGCGCGCGCCGGCTGCCAGGGCCGCAGCGCTGTCGGACAGAACGGCATGCAGCAGCGGGGCACGAGCGCGCTGCTCCGGATCCAGATACTGATTGCGCGAACTGAGCGCCAGCCCGTCGGCCTCGCGGCGGGTCGCTACGCCGACGATGTCGATGGGCATGGCCAGTTCGCGCACCAGCGCCCGGATGACGGCGAGTTGCTGATAATCCTTCTCGCCGAACACCGCAACGTCCGGCTGCGCCAGGTTGAACAGCTTGGTCACGACCGTGGCCACGCCGCCGAAATGTCCGGGGCGGGAGGCGCCGCACAGACCGGCCGTCAGCGGGCCGCCGACCTCGACACGCACCGCACCGGGGACGCCGCCCGGATACATGACCGCGACGGTCGGCAGAAAGGCGACATCGACGCCGTGCGCGATCAAGGCCGCGCAATCGGCGTCCGGGGTGCGCGGGTAGACGGCGAAATCCTCCCCGGGACCGAACTGGGTCGGATTGACGAAGATGCTCACCACCACGCGGTCCGCCTGCTCGCGGGCCCTCTCGACCAGTGTCAGATGACCAGCGTGGAGGTTGCCCATGGTCGGCACCAAGGCGATGCGCTCGCCGGCGCGGCGCCAGCGGCCGATCCGTTCACGCAGCGCCTCGGCGGTTTCGATGCGTTCCATCGCCGCCCGCTTCAAAAAGCGTGCTCGGCTGCAGGGAATTCGCCTCGTTTCACGGCACGCACATAGGCGTTCAGGGCGCCCGCGATGCTGTCCTGACCGGCGAGAAAATCCTTCGAGAATCGCGGTCGCTTGCCGATGGAGATGCCCAGAATGTCATAGACGACGAGGACTTGGCCATCGACCCCGGATCCGGCGCCGATGCCGATGACCGGCACCGGCACGCTGGCGGTAATCTCGGCCGCCAAGGCCGCGGGCACGCATTCGAGCACCAGCATGTCCGCGCCGGCGGCGACCAGGGCGCTGGCTTCCGCGCGCATGCCGGCGGCGGCCTCGGCGCTGCGGCCTTGCACCTTGTATCCCCCCAGCTTGTGGACGAACTGCGGTTGCAGGCCGATGTGCGCGCAGACCGGCACGCCGCGCGCCGTCAGATGAGTCACCAGCTCCCGCTGCAAGGCGCCGCCCTCGAGCTTGATCATGCGGGCGCCGCCTTCCTGCATCAGCCGAACCGCGCCCTGCATCGCCTGCTCAGGCGTATTGCACGTCCCGAAGGGCAGGTCGGCCACCAGAAATCCGCGGCGCAATCCGCGCGCGACAGCCTTGGTGTGATGAACCATGGTGTCCAGGGTCACCGGCAGCGTGCTGTCGTGGCCTTCGATCACCATCCCCAGCGAGTCGCCCACCAGAACCCATTCGACGCCGGCCGCATCCATCTGGGCGGCGAAGCTGGCGTCATAGGCGGTCAGCGAGACGATCTTCTCTCCCGCGGCCTTCATGCGCCGCAGGGTGTCGAGGGTGATCGGCGGGGCGGAGGCAGGGTCACCGCTGTACATCGGGCATCGGGCCTCGGCGAGTCAGGATGGGGGACCACTTTACCGCAGGCAGCCGCTCGGCATCCATGGCGGCCGGACCGTTCGGCGGCATGCCGCTCCGCAAGCGGGCGGGATCAGGCCTGCCCCGCCTCGATCGGTCGGTCGGGTCCACAGGCCGCGGCGCGACTCGCATCGCTGGGAGTGCCGGCCGCGCGGCAGTCATTGCAGTGGCCTAGAATCTCGACGGCCTGCGTCACGAGTTCGAACCCCAGGCGATCGGCCTCCATGCCGATGAGACCGAGGGGCGCGGGGGCATCGAGCTCCAGCACGACGCCGCACGATCGGCAGATGAGGAACATCCCGGCGTGCGGTCGGCCATGGGCCCCGCAGCCGACGAAGGCGTTCACGGTATCGAGGCGATGGACCAAGCCGGCCTCGCGAAGGAAATCGAGCGCTCGATACACGGTCGGCGGTCCGGTCCTGATGCCGCGATCGCGCAGGGCATCGATCAGATCATAGGCCTTGATGGGCTGATGATCCCGCCAGATGAGTTCCAGCACCTGGCGCCGGATGGGCGTCAGGCGCAGCCCTTGTCGACGGCAAGCCTGTTCGGCTTCGGCCAGCGCCTGCCCCACGCAGCGGCGGTGGTCGTGTCTTGCGCCCGTCGGGGCGCCGAGAATGCGTGCGGCGGACATGTCGTCAACTCCCGGCAGTCAGGGCCCGGTGTCGCAGGGTGGTGGCCACCAGCGCAAGGGCGTAGGCGATCGCGCAAACGAGAATGATGGTGGGGCCAGCCGGCCAGTCGGGGGCATAGGACAATGCCAGACCCGTCGCCGTGCAGGCCACCGCCAGCGCGGTGGCGCCGAGCGTCAAGGCGAGGATGGATCGGGCGTACAGGCTGCAGGCTGCGGCGGGCAGGGTCACCAGCGCCATGACCAGGATGAGCCCGGCCACGCGTATGAGGGCGACGACGGTCAGCGCCACCAGCACCAGCAGGATCAGATAGAGCGCCGCAACCGGCAGTCCCCGCGATCGGGCAAATGCCTCATCCAGGCTGATGGCGAGAAATTGGCGATGCAGCAGGCCCACCACCGTCAGGACCACGGCGTCGACCGCGAGCATGAACCACAGATCGTCTCGACTGACCAGCAGGATGCTGCCGAACAGGTAACTCATGAGATCCGCGCCCGCTCCCGGCGTGCGATGGATGAACAGCAGGCCGACCGCCATGCCGACCGACCACAGGGCACCGGTGAGCACGTCCTCCTGCGCTTCCCAATGCAGGTGAATGAGGCCGATCAGCAGCGCCACCACGAGCGCAGCCACGGCGGCCCCCCACAGCGGCGAACCGCCGAGAAAGTAAGCGATGCCCATGCCGCCGAGGACGGCATGGGCGATGCCGCCCGCCAGATGGCTCATGCGGCGGATCAGCACCCAGGGACCGATGAGGCCGCAGCCGATGCTGGCCAGGATTCCCGCCAGCAGCGCACGCTGCAGAAACGGTTCGGCGAGCAGCGCGGCCATGAAATTCATCCGGCTGCTCCGCGCCGCAACGGGATTTCGGCAGACCCTTCGGGATGGCGGCTGTAGGCCCATTGCAGCGCCGCAGCGTCCATCGCCTCGGGCGTGACCATGCGCAGGCGGCCGTTGAGCAGCGCGATTCGATCCGCATGCATCCGAAGTAGGGCAGGGTCGTGGGAGATTGCGATCACGGTCCGTTCGGGAGTCATACGGCGCAGCAGGGACCAGATGCGGCTCTCCGCTGCCGGATCGATGTGCGCGGTGGGCTCATCCAGCAGCAGAACCGCGGGATCGGCGGCGAGGGTGCGAGCCAGCAAGGCACGCTGCAATTCGCCGCCGGACAGTTCCCGCAGCAGACGCGTCGACTGCTCGCCAAGCTCCATCTGAGCCAAGGCCGCCTGAGCGCGCTGCCGCTCGCCGGATCCGGTTCGTCCGAGCGGATGCCAGCCTTGCAGGCAGCCGAGCTGGGCGAGCGCCGCGACCGTGACCGGCAGATGGCGCACCGGCGGGGCCTGCTGGGGCATGTAGCCAATGCGGTGGCGCATCTCGCGCAGAGGCCGGCCCATGATCTCGATCGCGCCGCTGTCCGGCTTGAGCAGGCCGGCCACCAACTGAATCAGGGTGCTCTTGCCTGCTCCGTTGGGTCCCAGGATGCCCAGGAACTCGCCGCGCTCGACCAGCAGATCGATGTCCTCCAGGAGGGGCGGCCGACCGCGATAACCGAAGCACAGGCCTTGGATCCGGACGGCATGCGTCATGGCGATGGATCGACCAGGGCCTGCACCAGCCGGCGGACGTTGCCGAAGTAATCGGCGGCCAAGGGATCGACGAGGACCAGGGGGACGCCGAGTTCCTGTGCGACCTGCCCTGCCAGCCGGTCGCCGTGCCCGGGCTGGAGAAACACGGCGCTCGCGCCATCCCTGCGCGCCGTGGCAATCGTATCCCGCAGTTGCGCGGCCCCCGGCTCGCGGCCGGACACCTCGAGCGGAAGCTGGCGCAGGCCATGATGGTCGGCGAGATAGCCCCAGCCGGGATGAAAAACGAGTAGAACACGCCCTCGCTGCGACGCGAGCTGCGCGGCGATGTCCGCTTCCAGCGCGCTCAGGTCGCGGTTGAGATCGCGGCTTCCGGCGCGATACACGGCCTCACCGGCGGGATCGAACTCGATGAGGCGATCCCGAATGAAATCGGCCATGCCCATCGCGCTGGCGGGGTCGGTCCACAGGTGCGGATCGGGCGCCGCCGGCCGCCGACCGGCAGCGTCGCCGAGCGTCCGGGTGGGCGAGCCGGCCTGCAGGTGGACAACCTTCATCGTGGCGTTGATGGTTTTCAATCGCGGCAGCCAGGCATTCTCGAACGGCAGGCCTGCCGAGAGGTACAGTTGCGCGCTCGTCAGAGCCGCGATCTGGCGCGCCGACGGCTCGAAGGCATGCGGGTCGCCACTGCCTTGCAGGACGAGGGTCTCTACGCGTTCGCCTGCGATGCGCTGGACGAAGGTCTGCAGCACCGGAACGCCGACGGCCACGCGCAATGCCGGATCTGCGAAGGCCGGACCGTTGCACAGCAGGGCGCAAGACCAGACGATGATGCGCCCCGCGAGGCTGCGGCAGGCGTGCACGAGGGCTTTCATCGTGTAATGGTATAACGTTTCACTTGCGCAGCGTAGCGTTGACGGGCCGTGACTGGGCATGGAGCGGAGAATGTGGATGATGCAATGGTGCGGACGGGTCATGCAGCGCATGCTGATCGCGATGGTGCGCGTTTACCGCCTTGCGGTGTCGCCGTATCTCGCCCCGCGCTGTCGGTACACGCCGACCTGTTCGGCATACGCCATCGAGGCGCTGCAATGCCATGGCCCTTGGCACGGCAGTCGGTACGCCGTGCGACGCTTGATGCGCTGTCATCCTTGGGGCGGATCGGGATTTGATCCGGTGCCGCAGGCGAAAAGGCCCGTGTCGTGCGGTGACGAAGACCGTTGCGACTGAATCAATTGGTCGGGGTGACAGGATTCGAACCTACGACCTCTGCTTCCCGAAAGCAGCGCTCTACCAAGCTGAGCTACACCCCGAATTCGGCGATACTTGCAGCTAGCGATCGCGCTGGACGGCGAAGCGGGCCAGCGTTGCGAGCGCTGCGCGGAACGGCGAGTCATCCAGCGCCGACAGCGCGTCGATGGCCTGCTCGCTTTCGTGAGCTGCAAGCCGGGTAGTGTATTCGATGGCGCCCGTCGATTCAATCGCGGCGAGAATGTCCGGCAAGCGGTCGAGGTTGCCCTTGCGGATCGCCTGACGGATGTGTTCGGCTTGCTCGGCGCCCGACTCGCGCATGGCGTGAATGAGCGGCAGCGTGGCTTTGCCGTCGGCGAGATCGTCGCCCAGGTTTTTCCCGATGGCATCGACCGAGCCGGTGAAATCGAGCGCGTCGTCGATGAGTTGGAAGGCGTTGCCCAGGTGCACGCCGTAGCGCGCCAGCGCGCGTTCGCGGCCCTTGGGGGCGTGGGCGATCAGGGCGCCGGCCTGAGCGCTGGCCTCGAACAGGCGAGCGGTCTTGTTGCGGATGACATCGAAGTATTGCTGCTCCGTCAGTCCCGGATTGTGGCGGTTGCTGAGCTGCACCACTTCCCCTTCGGCAATGTCGTTGGCTGCGGCGGACAAGACGGCGACGATATCCAGCCGCCCGCTTTCCACGATCATCTGGGTGGCGCGCGAATACATGAAATCGCCGACCAGCACGCTCGCCTCGTTGCCCCAGACCTGATTGGCCGTCGGGCGTCCGCGACGGAGCCGCGAGCGATCGACGACGTCATCGTGGAGCAGCGTCGCGGTGTGCACGCCCTCGACGGCGGCCGCGAGTCGCAGGTGCTCATCGCCGGCATAGCCGCAAGCGCGCGCCGCCAGCAATAGCACTGCCGGCCGCAGGCGCTTGCCGCCGCCGCCGACGATGTGCTGGTTGATTTCGCCGACGAGCGGGACGACCGAGCCCGTCGCACGCTTGAGAACGGCGTCCATGCGCTGCATGTCCTGCGCGATCGGCGCCAGGATTTCGATCATCTCGGGGTTGTGCATGGAGGCGTTCCGTGTTGTGCCTGATGTCTGATGCTGCCGCGGGGCGGACATGTGGATCGTGGGCCCGATGACGGGCTCCGCGCCGTACCCCGGACGAACGTCCTGTTTGACCTGTTCTCGAGGTAGGGTTAGACTTTCCGACCTTTGTGACTCGGGCCTTGCAGGCCCCAGCGGAGACGGTCAGTAATGTACGCGGTGATCCATACCGGTGGCAAGCAATATCGGGTGCAGCAGGGCGAAGTCCTGCGCGTTGAAAAACTGTGCGCGGAGACAGGCAGTCAGGTCGAATTCGACCGCGTGCTGCTGATCGGCGAAGGCGAGAATCTCGCCGTCGGCCGGCCCTTCGTCGAAGGGGGCAAGGTGACCGCCACGGTGCGCAGCCACGGCAAGGGCGAGAAGGTGGAAATCGTCAAGTTCCGCCGTCGCAAGCACTACATGCGCCGCAAGGGGCATCGCCAGTCCTTCACGGAAGTCGAGATCACGGCCATCCAGGGCGCCTGAGTCCCGGTGTTGGCACTCCAGTCAAGCGAGCAGGTATCGATCCATGGCACACAAGAAAGCAGGCGGTAGCACCCGCAACGGTCGCGATTCGCATTCCAAGCGTCTCGGCGTGAAGCATTTCGGCGGCGAGCAGGTCATCTCGGGCCATATCCTGGTGCGCCAGCGCGGCACCAAGTTTCACGCCGGCGTGAACGTCGGTTGCGGCAAGGACCATACGCTCTTCGCCAAGGCCGATGGCCGCGTGGTGTTCGAAGTCAAGGGGCCTCGGAATCGTAAGTTCGTCAGCATTCTCGCGGACTGATCGCTTCCTCCCGAGTCGTTCCCGAGCGGCCCCGCGTAACTTGGCGCGGGGCCGTTTTGCTTTTTACGGCGGGGCAAGCCCATGCGTTTTGTCGACGAAGCCATCATCACGGTTCAGGCCGGCAACGGCGGTAACGGCTGCGTCAGCTTTCGGCGCGAGAAATTCATCCCGTTCGGCGGTCCAGACGGCGGTGATGGCGGCGATGGCGGAAGCGTGTACCTCGTGGCCGACGGGAACATCAACACCCTGGCCGATTTTCGCGTCCAGCGCACTTACCGCGCCGAACACGGCGCGAGCGGCGGCGGCAGCCAGTGCACCGGGCGCAGCGGCGCAGACTGCGTCGTTTCTGTCCCCGCAGGGACTCTGGTGTATGAGGCCGATACCGACGAGTTGCTCGGCGATCTGGTGACGCCCGGACAGCGGCTCAAGGTCGCGCAAGGCGGTTTTCACGGTCTCGGCAACCTGCGCTTCAAGAGCAGTGTCAACCGCTCGCCCCGCCAGTTCACCGAAGGCAGCCTGGGCGATGTGCGCCGACTTCGGCTGGAGCTCAAGCTTTTGGCGGACGTCGGCTTGCTGGGTCTGCCGAACGCTGGCAAATCGACCTTGCTGCGGGCCGTTTCGGCCGCGCGACCCAAGGTCGCCGACTATCCCTTCACGACCCTGCACCCGCATCTGGGGGTCGTCAGTCTGGGCCTGAATCGCAGCTTCGTGATGGCGGACATCCCGGGACTCATCGCAGGCGCGGCCGAAGGGGCCGGTCTCGGCTTGCGCTTTCTGCGCCACCTGCAGCGCACGCGCCTGCTGTTGCAGGTCGTCGACATCGATCCGGCCGCAGCCCCCGAGGACGTGGTGCATGGCGTCCGGACGCTGAATGCAGAGCTGACCGGATACAGCGAGGAACTCGCCGGACGGGAGCGGTGGCTGGTGTTCAACAAGGCCGATTTGCTCCCCGAGCCGGAACGCGCCGAGCGGGTTGCTGCCTTGACGCAGGCGCTCGCCTGGTCGGGGCCGGTGTTCGTCGTCTCGGGCGCGACGGGTGAGGGCGTCGGACCTTTGTGCGACGCGCTGTTCCTGCGCTTGCAGGCACTCAAGGGTGAGCAGACGGACACGGAAAATCCCCCCGCGCCTGTGCCTTATGATCCCACCCGGAGCTGAGGCGGGGTCGGGGCGAGGGCCAGGCTCCAGGCGCGAAGTCATCGCGGTGGAAGAGCATGCGTGTGATGAAGGAAGTCGGCGGATGAAGGATCGCGAAGGGCTGGGCCAGAGTCGGCGCTGGGTGGTCAAGGTCGGCAGCGCACTGGTGACCGACAACGGACGCGGGCTCGACGAGTCGGCGCTGGCGGGCTGGGCGACCCAGATCGCGGCGCTTCACGGGCAGGGCAAGCAGGTCTGCTTGGTGTCTTCGGGCGCCGTGGCCGCCGGTATGCAGCGACTCGGCTGGAGCCGCCGGCCCCAGGCCCTGCATGAATTGCAGGCCGCCGCCGCAGTCGGACAGATGCGGCTCATCCAGGCCTATGAGACGGAGTTTGCGCGCCATGGCCTGCACGCCGCGCAGATCCTCCTGAGCTATGCCGATCTCACCGATCGCCAGCGTCACCTCAACGCGCGCAGCACCCTGAAGACGCTGCTCGCGCTCGACACCATCCCCATCATCAACGAGAACGACACGGTCAGCACCGACGAACTGCGCTTCGGCGACAACGATAGCCTGGCCTCGCTGGTCGCCAATCTGGTCGAGGCGGAACTCATGGTGATCCTGACCGACCAGGAGGGCCTGTATGAGCGCGATCCCCGTAACGACCCCCAGGCCAGATTGATTCAGGAAGGGCGCGCCGGCGACGCGGAATTGCTGGCGATGGCAACGCCGACGCCGGGCGCGCTGGGTCGGGGCGGCATGTTCACCAAGCTGACGGCCGCGGCCCGGGCGGCGCGCAGCGGCGCCGCGACCGTGATTGCCAGCGGCAGGCATCCCGATGTGCTGCTGCGTATCGCGCGCGGGGAAGCGGTGGGCACGCTGCTGCATCCGGCCAGCGAGCCGTTGGCGGCCCGCAAGCAATGGATCAACGGTCATCTGCAGGTGCGCGGCGAGCTTGTGCTCGATGCGGGCGCCGTCCGGGTGTTGCGGGAAGCCGGGCGCAGCCTGTTGCCGGTCGGGGTCACGGCCGTAACGGGACACTTCCGGCGCGGCGACGTGGTTCTCTGCCGGGGTCCCGATGGTATCGAGGTGGCCCGGGGGCTGATCAACTACAGCGCCGAGGAATGCCGGCGTGTTCAGGGGCAGCCCAGCAGCCGCATTGCGGAACTGCTGGGTTACGTCGACGAGCCGGAACTGATCCACCGGGACAACATGGTACTGAGCTGAGGCGGCGCGCCGTGGTGAGTGCAGCATGGCCCGGATCTGCCGCCGGGTTCGCCGGCGTCGAGTCCAGGCAAGGGCGCCTCGTCAGGTGGCCGCGATGAACAGGCCCACCACGCACGCGAACCCCGCAGTCCACACGAGACTGCGCAGCGTCGCCAGATTGGCCACGTACATCGCTCCGTAGACCAGGCGGATGATGATGAAAGCGATGGCCAAGGTGTCGATCGTGCTTTGGGCGGCGCCGGCCTGGTGCGCGATGATGACGGCGGCAGCGAACGGAGGAAAGGCTTCATAGCCGTTCTGCTGCGCCCAATTGGCGCGCTGACGCCAGCCGGTCTGGGTGTCCAGGTAGCTGCGCACGGCATGATTGTCGAAACCCTTGCCGCCGGCCTTGGCCAGCATGGACATCAGCATGGGGATGATGGCGGCGATCAGCACGCACCAATAGGCAGTCGTCATGCGAGGTTCTCCTTCCCTGGGGAGCGGGTATCGCTCCGGCGGCCTAATGGTAGCCGAACTTCACGGTCATCGAACGGTTGTTTCAGCGCGGTCGCCTGCGAAAAAAAACCCCGCATGGAGCGGGGTCTTTCCCGGGCGCCGGCCTGCGGATCAGCCTGCGCTGGACTGACTCAGCACTTTCAGTCGCTTGTTCAGACGGCTCTTGTGGCGGGCGGCCTTGTTGCGATGAACGAGGCCCTTGTTGACCATGCTGTCGATGACCGGAACTGCCTCAGCGAACTGCGATTGGGCTGCCGCCAGATCGCCCCCTTCGGCCGACTTGATCACTTTCTTGATCGCCGTGCGCATGCGCGTCTTGTGGCTGATGTTGCGCTGGCGCGCGTCTTCGGCCTGACGTGCCCGCTTTTCGGCCTGCTTGGTGTTCGCCATCGTCTGTCTGTCCGCTTGCAATTGGGGGGTGAACGGGGGAAGACCCACCGAGTGAAAGGAGCGAATCATGCGTCAGGGTGAAGGCGATGTCAAACCGCAGGCGAGCGGCCGGCGCCCGATGGCGGCATCGGAAGCCGATGGTTACCATGGCGGCCTTCCGCCGGACCGGCGGCCCTGCTTCAGACGGTAAAGGCGCTTTTGCATGGCTCATAGCCTGATGCGATCGACGGCGGTGGTCAGCGCCATGACGCTGCTGTCGCGTGGCTTCGGATTCGTGCGCGATCTGCTCATGGCGCGCGCCTTTGGCGCCGGCCCGGCCATGGACGCCTTCTTCGTCGCCTTCAAGATCCCGAATTTCCTGCGCCGCCTGTTTGCCGAAGGGTCGTTCTCGCAGGCCTTCATTCCCGTGCTGGCCGAGCGGCGGGCGCAGGGCGATCTGGCCGAGGTGCGCGCCTTTGCCGATCGCGTGGCGGGCACGCTCGGGGGCATCCTGCTCATCGTGACGGTGCTGGGCGTGATCCTCGCGCCGGCGTTGATTTTCCTGTTTGCTCCCGGTTTCGATGGCGCCAACGGCCAGCGCGAACTGGCCATCAGCCTGTTGCGCATCACCTTCCCCTATCTGTTGTTCATCTCGCTCACGGCGTTCGCTTCCGGCCTGCTCAACACCTACGGGCAGTTCGCCGTACCGGCCTTCACGCCGGTGCTGCTCAACCTCTGCCTGATCGCGGCGACCTTATGGGTGGCGCCGCGCATGGCCGAGCCCGTCTATGCACTGGCCTGGGGGGTGTTCATCGCCGGCGCGGTGCAGCTGGCCTTCCAGCTGCCGTTTCTGGCGCGTCAGGGCCTGCTGCCGCGGCCGCGCTGGGGCTGGCACTATCCGCCGGTGCGGCGGGTGATGAGGCTGATGGTGCCGACGTTGTTCGGTTCCTCGGTGGCCCAGGTCAATCTGCTCGTCGACACGCTGATCGCATCCTTTCTCGCGGTGGGCAGCGTGAGCTGGCTTTATTACGCCGATCGGCTGATGGAGTTTCCGCTCGGCGTGTTCGGCATTGCGCTGTCCACCGTGATCTTGCCGCACCTTTCGGCCCGTCATGCCGCGGCGGACCCGGCCCATTTCTCGACGACGCTCGATTGGGCTCTGCGCAGCGCCTTGCTGATCAGCCTGCCCGCCGCGGTGATGATGGGCGTCATCGCGCATCCGCTGCTGGCGACCCTGTTCCACGGCGGGGCGTTCGAGGGGCACGACGTGGCCATGTCCGCGGCGGCGCTGTCCACTTATGGCCTGGGGCTGACCGGCTTCATCCTGGTCAAGGTGCTGGTGCCGGGCTACTACGCGCGCCAGGACACCCGCACGCCGGTGCGGATCGGCCTGATCGCCATGGGCGTCAATACCGGGCTCAATCTGCTGTTACTGGTTCCGGCCGTGCAGCGCAGCTTGCCGGCGCCGCATGCGTTTCTGGCCTTGTCCACCAGCCTCGCCGCCTATCTCAACGCCTTGATGCTCTATCGCGGCCTTCGGACGGCGGGAGTCTACACACCGAGCCCCGGCTGGCCGCGGTTTCTGACGCGGATGGGGCTCGCCAATGGCGCGATCGGCGCCGGCCTGTGGTTCTGGGTACCGGCAGCGCCGTATTGGGTCGCCATCGCCGGTCGCGAGCGTCTGCTGGCCTTGGGTATGGTGTTGATGGCCGTGGCGCTGGCCTATGCCGCCCTGCTGTGGATTCTGGGCCTGCGGCCGCGCCATTTCCGTATGCCCGCCGAAGCTGCGGTGACAAGCGCGGCCGAGACTTTATAATCAAACCCTTTCGCTGCAGGCCGGCCATGGAACTGATCCGCGGTGCCCATAATCTCCGTCCGTCGCACCGCGGTTGCGTGGCCACGATCGGCAACTACGACGGCGTGCATCTGGGCCATCAGGCGGTGCTGGATCAGGTGCGCCAGCTGGCCCGCCCGCTGCGCTTGCCCGTCACCGTCGTGACGTTCGAGCCCTCGCCGCAGGAATACTTCGCCGCCGAAGGGGCGCCGGCGCGCCTCAGCCGGCTGCCGGAGAAGCTGGGCGAACTGGCTGGGGCAGGCGTCGATCGGGTGTTGTGTCTGCGCTTCGATCGGGCCTTGGCCCGCCTGCCGGCGACGGCGTTCGTCGAGCGCCTGCTGATCCAGGGTCTGGGTGTGCGCGAACTGGTCGTCGGCGATGATTTCCGGTTCGGGCACGGCCGCGAGGGGGATTTCGCCCTGCTCAGCCGCATGGGCGAGCAGGCCGGCTTTGGTGTGCACCGGACCCGGACCCTGAGCGTGGACGGCGAGCGAGTGAGCAGCAGCCGCATCCGGGCCTGTCTGGCGGCGGGCGATTTGCCGGCGGCCCGACGCTTGCTGGGGCGGCCCTACAGCCTGTGCGGGCGCGTGGTGCACGGCGAGAAGCTGGGCCGCGAGCTGGGCTTTCCCACGGCGAACCTGCCGGTGCGCCGGCGCGTGAGCCCCTTGCGCGGCATCTTCGTGGTCCAGGCGCAACTCAGCCACGGCGCGGCCCGGCCTGGCGTCGCGAGCCTCGGCACGCGGCCGACCGTCAACGGTCGGGAAACGCTGCTGGAGGTGCACCTGCTGGAGCCGGCCGGCGATCTGTACGGCCAGCGCATGCGGGTGTTTTTCCTCAAACATCTGCGCGATGAGCAGCGCTTTGCGTCCGTTGAGCTCATGCGCGAGCAGATCGCCCGCGACGCGCAGGCGGCGCGCGACCATTTCAGCCAACCCGGCTGGGCCGAATGACCCGGTCGACCGAGAGACCCATGGATTACAAGCAAACGCTCAATCTGCCCGGCACCGATTTTCCCATGAAGGCCGACCTCGCCCGGCGCGAGCCGGCGCTGCTCGCGCATTGGCAACAGACCCGGCTTTATGCTCAGGTGCGTGCGGCGCGCGCGGGCCGCCCGCGTTTCGTGCTGCACGACGGGCCGCCCTATGCCAATGGCGAGATCCACATCGGCCATGCGGTCAACAAGATCCTGAAGGACATCATCAACAAAAGCCGCCTGCTCGACGGGCTGGACGTGCCTTACGTGCCGGGCTGGGATTGCCATGGCCTGCCGATCGAATTGGCCGTGGAAAAGATGCAGGGCAAGCCGGGCGTGGACGGCGCGCGGGACTTCCGCCGCGCCTGCCGCGCCTATGCAGAGGCCCAGGTCGCTCGTCAGCGTGAGGACTTCATCCGGCTCGGCGTGCTGGCGGACTGGGATCATCCTTACCTCACCATGGATCCGGCCTACGAGGCCGACATTGTGCGCGCCCTGGCGCAGATCGTCGCCAACGGCCATCTGCAGCGCGGGGCCAAGCCGGTGCACTGGTGTGTCGATTGCGGCTCGGCGCTGGCCGAGGCCGAGGTGGAGTATGCCGAGCACCAGTCGCTCGCCATCGACGTGCGCTTCCCCTGCCCGGAACCCGAAGTGCTGTTTGCCCGGTTGCAGCACGCGCCCGAGGGCAAGGGCGAGGGTCCGGTTTCCGTCGTCATCTGGACCACCACGACCTGGACATTGCCGGCCAATCAGGCCGTGGCGGTGCATCCCGAGCTGGACTATGTGCTGATCGAGGTAGAGGGCGCGCGGGGCCGTGAGCGGCTCGTGGTCGCCCAGGCCGAGGTCGACGCCGTGCTTGCGCGGTGGGGCATCGAGACCCATCGCGTGCTGGCCTACGGGCCGGGCGCCGCGCTCGAAGGCGTGCGACTGCGCCATCCGTTCCAGGCGCGCGAAGTGCCGGTGATCCTGGCCGATTTCGTGACCACTGGCACCGGCACGGGTCTGGTGCACATCGCCCCCGCGCACGGTCCGGACGACTATGCGGTGGGGCAGCGCAACGGTTTGGCAGTGGACAATCCAGTGGGGCCGGATGGCCGTTACCGCGCCGATGTGCCCGATCTGGCCGGCAAGCCCGTCCTCACGGCGCACGACGCCGTGCTCGACTTGCTCAAGACGGCCGGCACGCTGGTGCACGTCGAGCGGCTGCGGCACAGCTATCCGCATTGCTGGCGGCACAAGACGCCGGTCATCTTCCGCGCCACGCCGCAATGGTTCATCGCCATGGATGCCGCCGGTCTGCGCGATACGGCCTTGCGCGAGATCGGGCGCGTGACATGGCTGCCGGCCTGGGGCGAGGAGCGCATCCGCGGCATGGTGGCCGAGCGCCCGGACTGGTGCGTGTCGCGCCAGCGGCTGTGGGGCGTGCCGCTGGCCCTGTTCGTCCATCGCCGCACCGGCGCGCTGCATCCCGACACGGCCCTGCTGATGGAACAGGTCGCCGCGCGCATCGCGCAGGCCGGCATCCAGGCCTGGTTCGATCTCGATCCGGCCGAGCTGTTGGGCGCAGAGGCAGCCGACTATGAGAAGGTGAACGATACGCTGGATGTCTGGTTCGACTCCGGGGTGAGCAGCGCGGCGGTGCTCGAACGGCGCGAGGAGCTGGGCTTTCCGGCCGATCTGTATCTGGAGGGATCGGATCAGCACCGCGGCTGGTTCCAGTCCTCGCTCTTGACCGCGGTGGCGCGGCGTGGCGAGGCGCCCTATCGCGCCGTGCTCACCCACGGCTTCACGGTCGATGAGAAAGGCCAGAAGATGTCCAAGTCGCGCGGCAACGTGGTGGCGCCGCAGGCGGTGGTGGACACCCTCGGCGCCGACGTGCTGCGGCTGTGGGTGGCGGCCACCGATTACCGGGCCGAGATGGCGGTCTCGCAGCAGATCCTGAACCGCATCAGCGACGCCTACCGGCGCATCCGCAACACGGCGCGCTTCCTGCTCGCCAATCTCAAGGGCTTCGATCCGGCGACCGACCTGCTTCCCGCCGCTGACTTGTTGTCTCTCGATCGCTGGATCATCCACCGCGCGAGCGCCCTGCAGGACCGGCTGCGCGAGGCCTACACGCGTTTCGAGTTCCACCGTGTCTATCAGGACGTCCACAATTTCTGTTCGGTGGACTTGGGCGCGTTCTATCTGGATGTGATCAAGGACCGGCTCTACACCACCCCAGCCGAGAGCCGCGCCCGGCGCTCGGCGCAGAGCGCGCTCCACCATCTGGCGGAAGCGCTGGCGCGATGGATCGCGCCGGTGTTGAGCTTCACGGCCGAGGAAATCTGGCGGCATCTGCCCGGCGCGCGCGCGGACTCTGTGTTTCTGGCGGAATGGCACGTGCTGCCCGAGGTCGCGGCGGACGAGGCGCTGTGGGCGCGCGTGCTGGCGGTACGCGAAAGCGTCGGTCCCGAACTCGAGCGCTGGCGTGTGGCGACCGGCGCCGGTGCCAATCTCGAGGCCGAGGTCGATCTCTATGCCGGCCAGGAGCTTTTTGAAGCGCTTGCGCCGCTGGCGGGCGAGTTGCGCTTTGCGCTGATCACCTCCGAGGTCCGTCTCGCCCGGGAGACGGCGCGTGGGCCCGAGGCGGTGCATGCAACCCTTCCTGGCGGCGATGAGCTGTGGATCGCCATCCGACCCGCCGAGCACGCCAAGTGCCCGCGCTGTTGGCATCGCCGCGCCGATGTCGGCAGCCATCCCGACCATCCCGACCTGTGCGGGCGCTGCGCCAGCAATGTCGAGGGACCCGGCGAGGACCGGCAGTGGGCGTGAGCGAAGCTGCGGCAGACGGCGCGCCGCAGGCGCCGCGGATTCTCCACCGGCCCGGGCGCATGGCGCTCTGGCTGGGGCTGGTGGCGGCGCTCGTGGGACTGGATCAGGCCAGCAAGCAACTCGCCGAAGCCCTGCTCGCGCCCTACACGCCGCACGCGGTCGTGCCGAGCTTTTTCAATCTGACGCTGGCCTACAATCCTGGCGCCGCGTTCAGCTTTCTGGCCGGCGCCGGCGGCTGGCAGCGCTGGTTCTTTCTGGCTCTGGCGCTGGTCGTGGGCGGCGTGCTGCTGCGCTGGCTGCTGCTGCGTCCGGCGCGGGAAATCCTCTGGCCGCTCGCCTACACCCTCATCCTCGGCGGCGCCATCGGCAATGCGGTCGACCGGGCGCTGCACGGCCACGTCATCGACTTCATCCAACTCTATTACCGCGACTGGTACTGGCCCGCCTTCAATCTCGCCGATTCGGCCATCACGATCGGCGCGGCGCTCTACGTCTGGATGAGTTTTCGCGAGGGCGGGGACTGAAGGCTGTGGTCAGGGACGTCGGGAAGCCCTGGGAAAAAGCGGGCGCCGCAGCGTCTGCAGCGCCCGGGTTCCGGATGGGCAGACTCACCAGCGCATGGTCAGTCCGGCGTAGACCGCCCGGCCGTCGCCCGGAATGAACTGGGCGGTGTTGGGGCCGAACGCGCCCACGGCCGGTTCGGTGATGAGCCCGGTGGTGGCGGCATATTTCTCGTCGGTCAGGTTGCGTGCATCGAGAAAGATCTCGATCTGGCGCGTGATCTCGTAGCTGGCCGTGAGCCCCAGCAGCGCGTAGGCGTCCGTCTCGAGGCTGTTCCTGAAGTCGATCGGATAACCCTGCGGCGCCCATTCCACGTTCGGCCCGAGCGCGAATCCCGCCGGATGGCGATAGCGCAGCTCCGCGCGCAGGTAGTGATCGGGAATGCCGGGAATGGCGTTGTCGCCCCACTGCGGGTCGCCGTCGAACTTGAAATCGTTGTAGGTGTAGGCGAGGCGGCTGGTGAGGCTCGGGCCGTCGAATTCGGCGAGCCTCGCGCCCACGCCCAGTTCCACGCCTTGATGGACGGTCTTGTCGGTGTTGACCACGGCGCTCTGGCCGCCGTCGCCGAGGGCGATGAACATCAGCTCGTCGCGCACCCAGCTGCGGTAGAGGCTGGCATCCCAGCTCAGCGCTTGCCATTCGCCGCGGCTGCCCACTTCCACCGTGGTGGATCGCTGAGCGTCGATGTCCGCAAGCCCGCTCACGCCGGGGATGCTCTGGGTGAGTTCGGAGAAGGTCGGCGGCTCGTAGGCCTGACTCACGTTGGCGAACAGCTGCAGCGTCTCGGCGGCGTCCCAGAGCAAGCCCAGCCGCGGGCTCAGGCCGCGATAGGTCTTGGTGCCGCTGCGGTCGCCATCGCTGGCGAAGCGGTCATCGTAATCGCGCTCGGCGTAGGTCCCCTGCGCCGCAACGATGCCGGTCCAGTCCGGCGCGAGTTCGGTGCGGTTCTCGCCGAACAGGATGGCATTGCGCGACTGCTCGCGGGCATTGGAGGTGAGATCGCCATAGTCACCGGCGAGGTTCACATAGCGCCGGCTGTCGGTGTCGCCGGTGCCGACACGCGTGCCGACCGTCAGCCGGTTGGCATGGCCGGCCAGTTCGCTGTCCTGTCGAAGAGTGGCATAGGCGCCGTAATCCATCGAATCCTGGTCGATGAGCTGGAAGATGGGGTGGTAGAGCTGCTTGCTGACGGCATAGACGCCGCCCGTGATTTCCTGATCCTCCCCCTTCCACGTGGTCTTGTTGGCGACGCGCAGAATTTCCCAGTCCCGCTGATAGTTGTTGCGGACATTGCCGGGATTGGCCTGAGAGGGATCGTCCTCGAGCTGGGCCTTGGACAGGCTCCCCGGGATCTCTTGGTTGATGTCGCCGTAGGTGAGGTAGAAGCGGGTCTCCAGGTCGTCGCTCAGGCGGTAGCCGGCGTTGCTGAACAGGCGGGTGTTGGCCTGGTCCATGAATTCCCGATAGCCGTCGGAGCGCAGGTGGCTGACGGACAGGAAGTAATCCCCTTTGCCGATGACATCGCCGGTGGCGATCTGGGCGCGGCCGGTACTGAAACTACCGCCCTCCAGGCGGAGCTTGAGCCGGTCGGCGTCGTATCCGGTCGGTGTCACGAAATTGATCGCGCCACCGAGCGCGGCGGTACCCAGTTCGAGCGCGTTGGCGCCCTTGAGAACCTCGACGTACTGAAAGGCGAGGGGGTCGATGTCCTGGAAATCGCCGCCGCCGTCGGCCAGGTTGATGGGAATGCCATCCTGGAACAGCCCGATGCCGCGCAGGTGGAAGGTGCGTGAGAGGCCGGAGCCGCGGATGGACAGGCGCAGTTCCTCGGCGTAGCGCGGCTGCGCATACACGCCCGGCACGTAGTCCAGCATGTCCTTGATCGTGACCGCCCGGGTGTTCTCATAGCTTTCAGCGTCGATCACGGCCGCGCTGCCGGGGATTTCCCGGATGCGCGCCTCGGCCGCCGCCGCGTCCGGCACGATCAGGCTGCTGGCCGTTCCCTCGACCGTGACGGGCGGCAGTATCGGATTACCGGCCTCGTCCTCGGCGTGCGCGCCAGGGGGCAGGACCGCCGCCAGGACGGCGAACAGGCCAAAGAGCGGTGGCTGCGTCGTTTTCATGAAAGATGCTTTCCGTCCCTGTGAATGAGGTCCGCGATTGTCCTTTGGATTCCGGCACTTTGAGCGGACTGCGACAATTTGTCGCACCTCCGGGATCGATCGGCCGACACGAGCGGGCGATTGAAGCCAAGCCGGCCGAGCGGCGCGCTTGCGCGTGGACACGACTTGTCTCAACATAGCGACGGCGCATGTGCGCCGTGTCGAGGTCTTCGCTTTATGGATGTGCCCCAACGATGGGCGAGTGCATCTCCCGCCACTGCCGCGCTTGAAGTTCGAGATCTGGTCAAATCCATCCGTTTTTACGAGCAGGCCCTGGGCCTCGAACTGGCCCAGTTCATCAACACTGAACGCCGCGCATTCCTCTCCCATGGCGATTGGCAGATCTGCCTCGCCGAGCAGCGCGAACCGCACCCCAGCACGGCCTGTTTCGAGGTCGCCGAAGCCGAATCCCTGTACCGACGCTGCAACGCAGCAGGCGCCACCGTTGCCGGTTATCTGCGCCGCGCGGCCGATGGGCACCGCCACTTCGAAATCGAGGATCCGGACGGGCATCGCCTGCGCATCGACGAGCGCCCCGATTCTGAGTCCTGAGCCGCTGCAACGCCGGCCTGCCGTCAAAGGAATGACGCCATGAAAGATGCGCTTTACCACCGCGAGGGGGAGCTTTATGTCCCCACCGAGCGCACCAACTCGCCATGGGACAGCCGTTTGCTGCACGGCGGCGCGATCGCCGGCATCATGGCGCACGTCATCGACCGGCACGAACCCGACCCCGAGTGGCGCATCCTGCGCCTGACCCATGACCTCTGCCGGCCGGCGCCGCGCGTCCCCCTCACGATCGTCACCGAGACCCTGCGTGCCGGCCAGCGCATCCAGCTCATCCAGGCGCGCATGCTGGCGGACAGCCAGGAAGTCGCGCGCAGTACGGCGCTGCGGGGCCGGGTCCAGCCGGTCGAACTACCGGACCATGCGGTGGTAACGGGCGGCGTGCCCGAGGGTCCCGAAGGCTTGGCGCCGGAAGGATTTCTGGGCGGGCGCGGCCAGCCCGGCAAGCGGCCGCCGGGGCTCAACGCCGCTATCGAGATGCGGCGCGTGTCGGGGTTCGCCTTCAAGGGCGAGGGCACGGCCTGGCTGAGGATCGATGCCGACGTGGTGGCGGGTGAACCCACCACGGCCATCAGCTACATGGGCATGATGTCGGACTTCGGCAACGGCATCGGCCAGCTCTATCTCGGCGGCAGGATGGGCTGCATCAACGCCGACATCGACCTGCACCTCAACCGCTACCCGGACGGGGAGTGGATCTGCCTCGAAAGCCGGACCCACATGGAACCCACGGGTCTCGGCACCACCCACACACGGCTCTACGACACCCGTGGCCCGATCGGGCGCGTGGACCAATGTCTCGTGCTCCGGCCGATGCAGTTTCTGGGTTGAACCCTGATCCATGCGCGAGCATAGCGCGGCAAACACTTGACCTATCTGAAGCCTTCAGCGTTTCTGCCTGCCCCAACGTCGAACGCTCGGCCTGATCGGAAATAGGCTGTCGCGGCTGGGTGCCATCCCGGTCAGCCGGAGCTGGGGCGGCATTTCTTGTACTTGTATCCGCAGCCACATGGACGGCAGCGTGTGACGCGCGAATGCCGCCCCTGCTCGAGGGCGCAGCATCTTCGGGTCGCGAAGAACGTGATCGGCCGGTCGGGGTGGGCCATGCGTCTGCTCATCCATGGAGTCATCGTGATTCCGCGGAAACAGCAACGATGACGTTTTCGTTCTGCGCGGTCGCGTTCGCACGAGCGCCGTGACCGGTCGCAGCCATCGGCCGCGATAAAAAAGGCGATGAACCGCTTTCGTCAGACGCAAATTCTCACTGCCTCAAAGGCAAAATCGACGACGGAGATTGCCATGTCAAACTCGAAGTCAGCCATCACGCTCATCGTTCGCATCGCCACTGCATTTTTGCTCGCGACGGCCCAGCTTCCGGCCCTCGCTCGCGATGATGCGCCGGCGAGCGTCGTTCAGGAGCTTGTGCCATTTGCTTCCGACGAGGACCTCGCCCGCTTGGCCAGATCGAATGTGAAAGTCGATTTTCCGATGCTCAGCAATCAATTCGAGCCGCAGTCGAACGGCGCTTTTTGTGGGCCTACGTCAGCCGCCATCGTGCTCAATGCCGCTCGGGGCCGGGACGCTGATCTCCCCCGGGATCGCAGCCGCTTGGCTGCCGGGGACCTCAAGTACGTTCCGAGCAACTTCGACCCGACCATTGCGCGTTTCACTCAGGATAACGTGATAGCGAAGGGTCAGAAGACGCGCGCGCAGGTCTTCGGTGAGCCGGTCACGATCAACGGCAAACGGCTCCAGGATTTCGGCTACCAGCTCCGCCAGCTCGATGAAATGCTCAGGGCAAACGGGGCGAGCACCAGACTCACCATCGTGGACGACGAGGCAGACGAACAAACCGTTCGTTTCGAGTTGGCTGAAAATCTCAAGCGTCGCGGTGACTACGTCATCATCTCATACAAACGCGATGCGGTCGGCCAGCACGGCGGGGGACATCTTTCCCCGTTGGGTGCGTATGACGAAGCGTCCGACTCGTTCCTCGTGCTGGACGTGAATCCCGTAGGCGCCGGCTGGGTCTGGATGTCGGCGGCGACGTTGGTTAACGGCATGCGCACATTCGATACCGGCGAAAATCGTGGATACATACAAGTTCATGCGCCTTGACGGGGTTGCGCACTTCATCCCGACCTTCGATTTTATGGGTGGGCCGCGAACCGTCGCCCATCACACGGGCGATTCACCGGGGCCAAGTCTTCGGGTCTCGGAGACACTGCACCGTCTTGAGAGACGGTTCGATCCCGCGCTCCTGGCGGACGATGCCGCTCCGATCGCCTCGGCCGGGCCTGCGGGCGAAGGCCTGCCGAGTGCGTTCGTTACTCGTTGGAATCCTTGATCCGGACGCGGATGGAGCGATCCGTGATTTCTCGCACGGCTCATTTGTGAGGAAACACCTGGCGGGTACTTCAGGACGAGGCGGCTTCGATCTCGCTCTGCAACTCAAGCCAGCGCGCCTCTAGCCGTTCCTGAGCCGAGCGCGCCTGGGTTTGCTGGCGCAACAACTCGGTCAACCGCTCGCGATCCGCAGCGCCGGTGTAAAGCATCGGGTCTGCGAGAGCAATTTCGATCCCGGCGATGTCGCCGGCGATCTGCTCCAACTGCGCTTCGATCCGCCCGAGTTCCTTGGTGAGCGGGCCCAGCCAGGGTTTTGGGCGGGTCGGGGCGGGGATGGTTGGGGCCGGTTCTGCTTTGACCGGTGTGGCGCGCCGCTGCGCGGCTTCCTTGAGCAGCCAGACGCGATAGTCGTCCAGATCGCCGTCATAAGGCCGCACCGCGCCGCCTGCAACCAGCAGGAACTGGTCGGTCGTGGCGCGCAGCAGATGGCGGTCGTGGGAGACGACGATGAGCGTGCCATCGAACTGCGCCAAGGCCAGCACCAGCGCCTCGCGGGTCTCAAGATCGAGGTGGTTGGTCGGCTCGTCCAGCAGCAACAGATTGGGCTTGTCCCAGACGATGAGCGCGAGGGCGAGCCGCGCCTTTTCCCCGCCCGAGAACGGCGCGATCGGCGTCGTGGCCATGTCGCCGCGAAAGTTGAAGCTGCCGAGAAAGTTGCGCAATTCCTGCTCGCGCGCGGCCGGCGCCAGCCGCATCAGGTGCTGGAGCGCCGAATCGGTGGGCCGGAGCGTCTCGAGCTGGTGCTGGGCGAAATAGCCGATCCGCAGGCCCTTGGCGGTCTGCAGCCGGCCGGCAAGCGGGTTCAGTGTGCCTGCCAGGGTCTTGATGAAGGTCGATTTGCCCTGGCCGTTGGCGCCGAGCAGGCCGATGCGCTGGCCCGACTGGATCGACAGCGTGACGGCGCGCAGGACGGTGCGCGTCGCGGCGTCTGCGGCATATCCGCAGTCCACCGCTTCCAGCGCCAGCAGGGGATTGGCGACGGCGCCCGCGGGGCGAAAGGCGAAGGTGAACGCGCCGGCGGCCTGGACGGCGCTCAGCTTCTCCAGCTTTTCCAGCGCCTTGACGCGGCTCTGGGCCTGCTTGGCCTTGCTCGCCTTGGCCTTGAAGCGGGTGATGAAGCTTTGCAGGTGGGCGATGTGCTGTTGCTGCTTGTCGAAGGCCGCCTGCTGCAGGCTCATGCGCTCGGCGCGCAGGCTTTCGAAGGCCGAATAATTGCCGCTGTAGCGGACGAGCTTGCACTGCTCCAGGTGAACGATCGCCGTGCACACGGCGTCCAGGAATTCGCGGTCGTGGGAAATCGCGATCAGCGTGCCCGGATAGCGCGTCAGCCAGTCTTCCAGCCAGACGATGGCATCGAGATCGAGGTGATTGGTGGGTTCGTCCAGCAGGAGCAGATCAGACGGGGCCATCAGTGCCTGGGCGAGATTGAGCCGCATGCGCCATCCGCCGGAGAAGCTCGCCACCTCGGCGCGGGTTTGCGCCAGCGTGAATCCCAGCCCCAGCAGCAGCGCTTCGGCTCGAGCCGGAGCCGTGTAGCCGTCCACGTCGGCAAAGGCGGCATGCGCTTCGGCCTCGGCCGCCCCGTCGCCGCGCGCCTGCGCTGCGGCAATGCGTGCCTCGGCTGCGCGCAAGGGCCCATCGCCGTCGAGCACGTACGCCAGCGCGCTGCGGGCCAGTGCCGGGGTTTCCTGCGCCACGTGAGCGATGCGCCACTGCGCAGGCACGCGCACCTCTCCCGCGTCGGTGTGGAGTTGGCCTTGCATCAGCGCGAACAGGCTCGACTTGCCGGCACCGTTGGCACCGATCAGGCCGACGCGCTCGCCGGGCTGGATCGTGGTGCGCGCCGTGTCGAACAGCGGTTTTCCACCGCGCTGGAGCGAGAAATCCTCGAAGGCGATCATGGGTCAGCGACGCGCACGGAAAAAGGCGCGCAGCAATGCGCCGGATTCGGCCGCCCGCACGCCCCCGGTGACCTCGATCCGATGGTTGAGCATGCGGTTGCCGAAACCGCTCAGCAGATGGCCCGCCGCGCCGACCTTGGGGTCGTTGGCGCCGTAGACGAGCCGGGCGATGCGGGCGTGGAGCATGGCGCCGACACACATCAGGCAGGGCTCCAAGGTGACGTATAAAACACTTCCCGGCAGGCGGTAGTTGCCGCGCAAGCGTCCGCCGGCGCGCAAGGCCATGATTTCGGCGTGCGCGGTGGCGTCGTGCAGGCCGATGGGTTGATTGAAGCCCTCGCCGATGACGACGTCGTCCAGCACCAGCACGGCGCCGACCGGGACCTCGCCGGCCGCTTCGGCCTGCCGGGCCAGCGCCAGCGCGCGCGCCATGTAGGCCGAGTCCTCTGGCGCCGGGCTTTCGAGCGGCGCGGGTTCGCCTGCCCCTGATCCAGCCGGTTTCACGCGCGCCTCGCTACGCGCCGACTCATGCCAGCAAGCGCTCCAGGATCTGTTCGTAGATGGCCGCCAGTTGATCGAGTTCGGCCACATCTACCCATTCGTCGATCTGGTGGATGGAGGCATTGACGGGACCCAGTTCGATCACCTGCGAGCAGTGCCGCGCGAGAAAGCGGGCATCCGAGGTGCCGCCGGTGGTCGAACACTGCGCTTCCCGGCCGGTGACCTCGAGCACCGCCGCCCGGACCGCCTCGACCAGAAGGCCGGCCGGGGTCAGGAAGGGCTCGGCGCCGAGTGTCCAATCGACGCTGAAGTCAAGGCCGTGCTGGGCAAGGATTTGCTCGGTGCGCTGACGTAAGACTTCGGCCGGGCTGGCCGGGTTGAAGCGGAAATTGAACTGCACGGCCAAGGTGCCGGGGATGACGTTCCCCGCGCCGGTGCCGGCGTGGATGTTCGAGATCTGGAAGGTCGTGGGCGGGAACTCCGCGCTGCCGTCGTCCCAGTGCTCGGCCACCAGATCCGCGAGGGCGGGAGCGGCCAGATGCACCGGATTGGCGGCCTTGTAGGGGTAGGCGACATGGCCCTGGATGCCCCGCACCGTCAGCGTGCCGCTCAGGGAGCCGCGCCGGCCGTTCTTGATCACATCCCCCACGGCCCGCTCGCTGGTCGGCTCGCCGACGATGCACCAGTCGGGGACCTCGCCGCGCCGGGCCAGAACGTCGACCACCCGGGCGGTGCCATCCACGGCAGGGCCTTCTTCGTCGCTGGTGAGCAAGAGGCCGATGCGTCCCTGCGGCGCGGGATGGCGCGCGAGGAAGGCGGCGATGGCACTCACCATGGCGGCGAGGCTGCCCTTCATGTCGGCCGCGCCGCGACCGTACAGCAGCCCGTCGCGCACGCTGGGCTGGAAGGGCGGCGTGATCCACGCCTCTTCCGGCCCGCTCGGCACGACGTCGGTATGCCCCGCAAAGGCCAGCAAGGGGCCGGCGTCGCCATACACGGCCCACAGGTTGCGCACCGCGCCGAACGGCAGAGCCTCGCAGCGGAAACCCAAGGCGCGCAGACGGGCGCCGATCAGCTCCTGACAGCCGGCGTCCTCGGGTGTGACGGACGGATGGGCAACGAGGGCCTGCGCCAGATCCAGGGTCGCGGACACGGCGCCTCAATCCACGTCGCGCAGCAGCGCGTTGATGCCCACCTTGGCGCGGGTCTTCTCGTCCACCTGCTTGACGATGACGGCGCAGGCGAGGCTGTAGCGGCCATCAGCCGATGGCAGGCTGCCCGGCACCACCACCGCCCCGGCCGGCACGCGGCCGTAGCTGATCTCGCCGGTCGTGCGGTTGTAGATGCGGGTGCTCTGGCCGATGAAGACGCCCATCGACAGCACCGCGCCGCGCTCGACGATGACGCCTTCGACGACCTCGGAGCGGGCGCCGATGAAGCAGTCGTCCTCGATGATGGTGGGCGCGGCCTGCAGGGGTTCCAGCACGCCGCCGATGCCGACGCCGCCCGAGAGGTGCACGTTCTTGCCGATTTGAGCGCAGGAGCCGACCGTGGCCCAGGTGTCGACCATGGTGTTTTCGCCGACGTAGGCACCGATATTGACGTAGCTCGGCATCAGCACCGCGCCGCGGCCGATGTAGGCGCCGCGCCGGACGGTGGCCGGCGGCACGACGCGCGCGCCCAGGGCGCGGAAGTCCGCTTCGGAGTAGGCCGCGAAGCGCGTGGGGACCTTGTCGTAGAAACGGCTGAAACCGCCTTCCACCGGCTGGTTGTCGGCGAGCCTAAAGGACAGCAGGACGGCTTTTTTCAGCCATTCATGGACCCGCCAGCCGCCACCATCCAGGGGTTTGGCCACCCGGAGGGTGCCGCGCTCCAGCAGGTCGAGCGCTTCATACACCGCCTGACGCACGTCCTCGGGCGCGGCCTGAGGGGAGATGTGAGCGCGATCCTCGAAGGCGGCCTCGATGCGGCTTTGCAGTGATGTCATGGATCGCCCCTCGTGAAAATGGCCGCTCATTCTAACAGCCGGCCGCACGCGGAACGACGGCCGTTACACCGGCTGCTCCAATGCCTCGACGAGCGCATCGGCAAGCTGGGCGCGCCGTGCAGGGTCGTCGATGCGGCCTGCGGCGTCACTGATCCAGAACACGTCCTCGGCGCGTTCGCCGATGGTCGCGATCTTGGCGGCCTGCACGCGGATGCCCTGGTCGGCGAAGACCTGGCCGACCCGCGAGAGCAGCCCTGGCTGGTCGGTGGCCACCAGTTCCATCGCGGTCTGCGGGCCCGGATCATCACGGAACGCGATGCGGGGGGCGACGCTGAAGATGCGCGCGAGGCGCGAGGCACGCCGCGACACCTGGAAACCGTCACCCGCCGGACGCTCCAGCGCGTGAATCAGTTGTTCACGGATCTCCTGCAGCCGGAAATGGTCGTCGACGAAGCGGCCGTCCTGCTCCAGCACCATGAAGGTGTCGAGCGCATGGCCATCGGCGGTCGAGCCGATCCGGGCGTCCTGCACCGTCAGCCCGAGCTGGTTCAGCACGGCGCAGACCCGACCGAACAAGTAGTCGCGATCCGCGGCGTAAAGAAAAATGGCGGTGCCGCCTCGGTCATTGTCGGGACGCAATTGCACGATGGGCGCAGCGTCCGGGCCGGCCGCGAGCAGGGCGCGGGTTTGCCAGGCGATTTCGTCGCCCTGATGGCGGAGGAAATAGTCGTCGGGGAAGACCCGCCACAGGCTCGCGGCGGCATCGGGATCGATGCCGCTGCGCGCCAGCTGCGTCAGCGCTTCCTCGCGATTCTCGGCCGTGACCGTCCCGGCATCGAGCGGACGGTCCAGCCCGCGGTCCAGCGCCTCGCGCGTGGCGCGATAGAGCTGGCTCAGCAGCCGAAACTTCCAGTCGGTGAGCAGGGCAGGGTTGGTGCCGCGCATATCGGCGACGGTGAGCAAAAACAGGTAGTCCAGCCGCGAGCGGGTGCGGACCTTGCGCGCAAAGGCATGGATCTCCTGCGGATCGGCGATGTCGCGCCGCTGCGCCGTCATGGACATCAGCAAGTGGTTGCTCACCAGCCACGCGACCAGTTCGGTGTCTCGTTCGCTCAAGCCGTGCCGGCAACAGAACGCGCTGGCCAGATGGGCGCCGATGTCGGAATGGTCGCCGCCCCGGCCCTTGCCCATGTCGTGGTAGAGCCCGGCGATGTAGAGCAGCTCGCGCTTGGGGATGCGCGCCACGACCTCGCTGCACAACGGGTATTCGTGGGCGAACTCGGGCACCGTGATGCGACGCAGGTTGCGCAGCACGAACAGGAGGTGCTGATCGACCGTATAGGCATGGAACAGATCGAATTGCATGCGGCCGACCAGTGCGCCGAACTCGGGCAGATAGCGGGCCAGGATGCCGTAGCGGTTCATGCGCCGCAGTTCGTGGGTAATGCCGTGGGGCTGGTGCAGCATTTCCATGAACAGGCTGCGGGCGCGGATGTCGTCCCGGAACGGGCCGTCGATGAGATAGCGATGCTGGCGGATGAGGCGGATGGTGGCGGCGCGCACGCCTTGAATGTCGGGGTGCTGCATCAGCAGCAGGAAGATTTCCAGCAAGGCAAAGGGATAGCGGCGGAAGACGTCGGGGCGGGTCACCTCGATGTAGCCGTTGCGGACCTGGAAGCGATTGTTCAGCGGCACGGCCTGCGCGGTCTCGCTGTGAAACAGGAGCGTCTCCTCGAACAGCTGCAGCAAAAGCTCGTTGAGTCGGGCGACGCGGGTGACCGTGCGGTAGTAGTGCTGCATGAACTGTTCGACGGCCAGATTGTGGTCCTGGTCGCTGTAGCCGAACAGGCCCGCGAGCTTGAGCTGCACGTCGAACAGCAGGCGGTCCTCACGCCGCCCGGTGAGCATGTGCAGGGCCCAGCGCACGCGCCACAGAAAGCGCTGGCTGTCGACCAGGGAGCACAGTTCCCGCTCGGTCAGAAAGCCATGCTCCTGCAACTCGGCCAGTGTTTCGGCCTGGAAGTGACGCTTGGCCACCCAGCCCACGGTCTGGATATCGCGCAGCCCGCCGGGGCTTTCCTTGACGTTGGGCTCGAGCTGGTAGCCCGTGTCGTGGAACTTGTGGTGGCGAGCCGTCTGCTCGGCGACCTTGGCGGCAAAAAATGCACGGCTGTCCCACATCCGCCGCGGAGAGGTGGCCGCGCGCATGGCCTCGAGCAGATGCCGGTCGCCCGCGACCAGTCGCGATTCCAGCAGGTTGGACATGATGGTGAGATCGGCGCCGGCCAGCGCGGCGCATTCGGCCACGTCGCGCACGCTGTGCCCGACCTGCAGGCCGATGTCCCACAAGGCGGTGACGAAACGGCCGATGGCACCGGCCCACCGGTCGCCCGGATCCGCCGGCAGGAGGATCAGCAGGTCGATGTCGGAGTGGGGTTGCAGCTCGCCCCGGCCGTAACCCCCGGTGGCGACGAGACAGAGACGGTGTGCCTGGTCGTCGGCGAAATGGCACCACGCGACGCGCAGCAGCCGGTCGATCTCGGTCAGGCGATCCTGCATGAGCTGTTCGATCGGTAGCCCATCCTGGAATTCGAGCCACTGCCGGTGATCGAGTTCGCGCACCCGCTGACGCAGCGCGGCGATGCCCGAGGCGCCTTGGGCGAACATCTGCGCCAAGGCTGCTTCGTCGGGGATGCCCGGTTTCCGGGTCTGCAGGTCCGGCACGGCGTTCGTGGACATGGTGTTGCGGCTCCGGTCAGCGTCGCGGCGGTGACGGAATGTCCTCGTTGGACCGCAGCGTGAGGATCTCGTGCCCGGTCTCGGTGACGAGCAGGGTATGTTCCCACTGCGCCGACAGGCTGTGGTCCTTGGTCACGACCGTCCAACCGTCCGGGAGCAGTTTCACATGACGCTTGCCCGCGTTGACCATCGGCTCGATCGTGAAGCACATGCCCGGTTCCAGGACGAGCCCCGTGCCGGGCGTGCCGTAGTGCAGCACCTGCGGATCTTCGTGGAACACGCGCCCGATGCCGTGTCCGCAATACTCCCGGACGACGGAGAACCCTTCCCGCTCGACATAGGTCTGGATGGCGGCGCCGATGTCGCCGAGCCGCACCCCGGGACGGACCATGTTGACGCCGATGAACAGCGCGTCTCGCGTTACTCGCGTCAGTCGCTGGGCCAGAACCGATGCCTCGCCGACCAGGAACATGGCGCTGGTATCGCCATGGAATCCATCCTTGATGACGGTGATGTCGATGTTGACGATATCCCCCGATTTCAGCATCTTGGGGCCGGGAATGCCGTGGCAGACCACATGGTTGACGGACGTGCAGATTGAACGGGGGAAGCCGTTGTAGTCGAGCGGTGCGGGAATGGCGCGCTGTTCGCCGACGATGTACTCGTGGCAGATGCGATCCAGCCGCTCGGTGGTCACGCCGGGACGGACGTGGGGCCCGATCATCTCCAGCACCTGGGCGGCGAGGCGACCGGCCACGCGCATTTTTTCCTGTTCGTCAGGCGTCTTCAGATTCACTTGCATGGAAAGGCTCGTCGGTGGGCGGGGGCGCGATGCGGGGCCGGTACGCCGACGCGGCTCCCGGTTCATTTGTCGAGAAACAGGGGTCTATGGTATAAAGCGCCGGCTTTTTCGGCAATTGCCGCGTCGATGTCCATCCCTCCGGGCCGGACACGAAAACACAATCCGCACGCGCGTCGTCACGGCTGGCTGGGTGCCCCACGGGGTGGCCCGCCGGGATGCGCGGAGGCTCAACCCAAACATTCGGAGTTTTGATCATGCCTGACATTTCCATGCGCCAGTTGCTTGAGGCCGGGGTCCATTTCGGCCACCAGACGCGGTTCTGGAACCCGCGCATGGCGCCGTACATCTTCGGCGCCCGCAACAACATCCACATCATCAACCTCGAACACACGCTGCCCATGCTGCGCGATGCGCTGGACCAGGGCCGTCGTATCGTGGCCCAGGGTGGCACGATCCTGTTCGTGGGAACCAAGCGCGCGGCATCCGACCACATGCGGGAGCAGGCGGCGCGCTGCGGCATGCCGTTCGTGGCTCACCGCTGGTTGGGCGGCATGCTCACCAACTGGCAGACGGTGCGCCAGTCGATCCGTCGCCTCAAGGGTCTCGAGCAGATGGCCGAAGACGGCACGCTGGACCGCCTCAGCAAGAAAGAGGCCCTGATGCTGAGCCGCGAAAGCGAGAAGCTCGAGCGCAGCCTGGGCGGCATCAAGGACATGAACCGTCTGCCCGACGCGCTGTTCATCGTCGATGTCGGTCACGAATCGATCGCGGTCAGCGAAGCAGCCAAGCTCGGCATTCCCGTGATCGGTGTGGTCGACACGAACAATTCGCCCTCGGGCGTGCACTTCCCGATTCCCGGCAACGACGACGCCATGCGGGCGGTAGGACTGTACGCGCAGCTCATGGCCGACGCCGTGCTCGAGGGCAAGCTGAGTCGCGGCGAAGGCGGTCTGGGCGATGATTTCGTCGAAGTGGACTCGGAGGCCGCCGCGGCGACCCTCGGTGAGACCACCGATACCGCTCACTAAAGACGCGAGCGACTGAAACCGTTTTCGAGGAACGTTACTGATGTCTGTGACAGCCGCCATGGTCAAGGAACTGCGTGAACGCACCGGCGCAGGGATGATGGAATGCAAGAAAGCCCTGACGGAAACCGCCGGGGATCTCGATCAGGCCATCGAATTGATGCGCAAGCAAGGGCTCGCCAAGGCCGACAAGAAGGCCGGCCGCGTGGCCGCCGAAGGCCGGGTCATCGTGCAGCGCGATGCCGCGGGTAGCGCAGCGATTGCGATCGAAGTCAACTGCGAAACCGACTTCGTCAGCGGCGGGGACGAGTTTCAGTCCTTTGCGGCCCAGGTCGCCGCCGCGGCGCTGGCCGGGGCGCCCGTCGATGTCGATGCCCTGCTCGCGCTGCCGCTCGAGGGCGGGCAGCAGATCGATGAGCGTCGCCGCGAGCTGGTGGCCAAGATCGGCGAGAACATCGCCGTGCGCCGCTTCGAGCGCCTCGCCCGCCAGGGCGACGTGTTCGGCTTGTACAGCCACGGCAGCCGCATCGGCGTGGTGGTCGACCTGAAGGGGGGTGACGAGGCCTTGGCGCGGGACGTGGCCATGCACATCGCGGCCAGTCGCCCGATCTGCATCTCGGCGGACGAGGTGCCCGCGGAACTCGTGGCCAAGGAGCGCGAGATTTTCGAGGCCCAGGCCCGGGAAAGCGGCAAGCCCGAGGACATCATCCAGAAGATGGTCGACGGTCGCATTCGCAAATACCTGAACGAGGTTGCGCTCGTCGGTCAGCCCTTCGTAAAGGATGCCGATATCACCGTCGGCCAACGCCTGAAGCAGGCCGGCGCCGAGGTCATGCGTTTTGTGCGTCTGGAAGTGGGCGAGGGTGTGGAAAAGAAGACCGAGAACTTCGCCGAGGAAGTCATGGCGCAGGTTCGCGGCGGCTGATCCACGCGAGCGCCGGGTCGCCCAGTCGGTTCGACGTGGGCGATCCGGACGAATGGCCGACTACGATCGATCCCCTTCCGAGGAGTCTATGAGTCCGTCTGCCCCCGTCTTTCGCCGCATCATGCTCAAGCTCAGCGGTGAGGCCCTGCTGGGCGATGCCGACTATGGCATCGATCCCGCGATCATCGCCCGCCTCGCCCGGGAAATCGGCGAGGTGCGCGATCTGGGTGTCCAGATCGGGGTGGTCATCGGCGGCGGCAACATCTTCCGCGGCGCTGGGCTGGCCAATGCCGGCATGGATCGCGTCGCAGCCGACCACATGGGCATGCTCGCGACCGTGATGAACGCACTGGCGCTGCAGGATGCTCTGGAGCGGATCGGCGTGTTTGCGCGGGTCATGTCGGCCCTGCGCATCAACGAGGTCTGCGAGGACTACATCCGCCGCCGCGCGATCCGCCACTTGGAAAAAGGGCGCGTCGTGCTGTTCGCGGCCGGCACGGGCAATCCCTTCTTTACCACGGACACGGCTGCCAGCCTGCGGGCGGTCGAGGTCGGGGCGGAACTGTTGCTCAAGGCGACCAAGGTCGACGGGGTCTATGACGCCGATCCCGTCAAGAATGCCTCGGCGCGGCGCTACGACCGCCTGAGCTATGACGAGGTCATCGATCAGCGGCTCATGGTGATGGACACCACGGCCATTGTCCTGTGCCGCGACAACAATCTGCCGCTGCGGGTCTTCGACATCAAGCATGACGGCGCCTTGATGCGTATCATGACCGGCGACCGCAGCATCGGCACCACGGTGGAAACGCGGCCGACCGCACGCAACTGACCTGCGCCAGGAGCATGACATGATCGATCCGATCCGCAAGGACGCTGTCGAACGGATGAAAAAGACCATCGAGGTGCTGCGTCAGGGGCTCTCGAAGATCCGCACCGGCCGTGCCCACACCAGTCTGGTGGATCACATCCAGGTCCCGTATTACGGCAGCGATGTTCCCCTGACCCAGGTGGCCAGCGTGACGGTGACCGATGCCCGTACGCTGACCATCAGCCCGTGGGAAAAAAACATGGTCGGGCCGGTCGAAAAGGCGCTCATGGCCTCCGATCTCGGCGTCACCCCCAACACGGCCGGCATGGCCATCCGGATCATCCTGCCGCCCCTGACCGAGGAGCGCCGCCGCGATCTGGTCAAGGTGGTCCGGCATGAGGGCGAGGGCGCCAAGGTCGCCGTCCGGGCCATCCGCCGCGACGCGAACGACCGCTTCAAGCAATTGGAGAAAGACAAGCTGATCGGGGAGGATCTCGTGCGCAAGGCGCAGGACGAGATTCAGAAAATCACCGACGAGCACATCGCGCAGGTCGACCGGGTGCTCGACGAGAAGGAGCAGGAGCTGCTGCAGATCTGAGCGTCCGCAACGACCGGACTGCGTCGCCGATCCGTTCTCCGAAGGCAGGAATCCGCCGCCGATGATGCCGACCGCCCCTTCTTCCCTGCCGCGGCACGTGGCCATCATCATGGACGGCAACGGGCGATGGGCGACCCGGCGCGGGCAGCCGCGTGCGGCCGGGCATGAGGCTGGCGTGCATGCGGCGCGGACAGCCGTGCGGGCCTGTCGCGACGCAGGCGTCCGCGTGCTGACGCTCTATGCGTTCAGCAGCGAAAACTGGCTCCGTCCGCACGCGGAGGTCGATTTCCTGCTTGAACTGTTCGTCCGTTCCATGGCGACCGAACTCGACACGCTGCATGCCGAGGGCGTGCGGGTGCGATTCATCGGCGACCGGGTCTCGTTGCCGCCGTCCTTGCGGGCCGTCCTTGAGCACACGGAGCAGCGAACCGCCGGCAATGGCGGCATGGTGCTGGTGATCGCGCTGGCCTATGGCGGGCGTCAGGATCTCGTGCGCGCGGTGCGCCGGCTGGCTGAGCGCATCGCCGCTGGCGTGATGGCGCCGGACCAGATCGACGAGGCCGCCGTGGGCGCGCAACTCGATCTGGCCGATCTGCCCGATCCCGATCTGCTGATCCGCACCGGCGGGGAATACCGCGTCAGCAACTTCCTCCTCTGGCACCTCGCCTACACCGAACTCTACTTCTGCGATCTGCTCTGGCCGGACTTCGGGGTAGCCGACCTGCAGCGTGCCCTGGCCTGGTACGCTCAGCGCGAGCGTCGCTTTGGCCGCACGGCCGTTCCGATGTCCAACGAAGGAACGAGCGAATGAAGCTGAACGAGCGCGTTCGCACGGCGCTGTGGATCGTGCCGCCGCTCGTCGCGGCGGTGCTGCTGCTGCCGACCGCATGGGTCGCCGTGATGTTCGCCGCGATCGTGTGGGGGGCGGGGCAGGAATGGTCCGCGCTCATGGGTTGGCGGCGTGACGGCGGGCGGGCTGCCGGCATCGTGCTGCTGCCCATGCTGATCGCGCTGTATGCCTGGGCCGATGACGGGACGGTGCGCGCCCTGTTGCGTGCCGCCTTGGTCTGGTGGGTGGCCGCCGCCGCCTGGATCGGCTTGTTCCCTCGGGGGTTGCCGCAAGGCGGCCTGTTGCGTGGCCGCAAGCTGATCGTGGGCGTGTTGCTGCTGGTGCCGGCGTGGACGGCGCTGGTGAAGCTGCATGCGGCGCCGCAGGGCGCGCGCTGGGTACTGGTGCTGCTGGTCATGATCTGGGTGGCCGATGCGGGCGCCTATTACGTCGGGCGCCGCTGTGGGAAGCGCAAGCTGGCGCCGCAGGTGAGTCCCGGCAAGACCTGGGCGGGCGTATGGGGCGGGCTGGCCGCCGGCACGGCCGCCGGAATCGCGCTGCCGTGGCTGTTGCGGTTGGACGTCACGGCGGGGATGGGCTATGCCTGTATCTGTCTGGTCACCGTGGCGGGCTCGGTGGTGGGCGACTTGACCGTGAGCATGTTCAAGCGCCAGATGGGCGTCAAGGATACGGGACACTTGCTGCCCGGACACGGCGGGATACTGGATCGCATCGACAGCCTCACGGCGGCCGCGCCGATTTTCACCTTTGGGCTGGGGCAGGCGCAGGGATGGCTGTGAGAGGGCTGTGCATCCTGGGCGCCACCGGCAGCATCGGCTGCAGCACGCTGGACGTCGTGGCCCAGCACCCGGATCGGTTTCGGGTCGTGGCACTGACCGCCCGTCATCAGTGGGACCGACTGTTCGAGCAATGCCAGCGATTTCGGCCCGACGTGGCTGTGGTGAGCGATGCCGCTGCCGCAGGGCGCCTGCAGGACGCGCTGGAGGCCGCCCGGGTGGCCACACAGGTCTGGCATGGCGAGGAAGGGCTGGTCCGCGCCGCCGCCTTGCCCGAGGTGGACATGACGATGGCTGCCATCGTCGGTGCCGCCGGCCTTATGCCGACGTTGAGCGCCGTGCGCGCCGGCAAAACCGTGCTGCTCGCCAACAAGGAATCGCTCGTCATGGGCGGCGCCTTGTTCATGGACGAAGTGCAGCGCCACGGCGCGCGGCTCATTCCCATCGACAGCGAGCACAACGCCATCTTCCAGTGCTTGCCGCGAGCCTACGCGCCCGGCCTGGCGGACGCCGGCGTCCGCCGCGTGATGCTGACCGCGTCGGGAGGGCCGTTCCGGACCTTGACGGCCGCCGACATGGCGACGGTGACGCCGGAGGCCGCGTGCGCCCATCCCAACTGGGTCATGGGCCGCAAGATCTCGGTCGATTCGGCAACCCTGATGAACAAGGGACTGGAAGTGATCGAGGCGCACTGGCTGTTCGGCCTGCCGCCTGAACGGATCGAGGTGGTGGTCCATCCGCAGAGCGTGATCCATTCACTGGTGGAATACATCGACGGATCGACGCTTGCGCAACTGGGCCATCCCGACATGCGCACTCCGATCGCTCACGCCCTGGGTTGGCCGGATCGACTTGCGATCGATGTGCCGCCGCTCGATCTCGTGCAGATCAGCAAGCTTGGCTTCGAGGCGCCCGACCACGCCAGATTTCCATGCCTGGGCCTGGCCTATGACGCCTTGCGGGCTGGGGGCGGCGCGCCGGTGGTGCTCAATGCGGCCAACGAGATGGCCGTGGCGGCGTTTCTCGACCGGCGCTTGTCGTTTCTCGGCATTCCGGAGTTGATCGGCCGCGCTTTGCAGCACCTCTGCGGGCAAGCCGCGGGATGCTGGGAGGCGGTGATAGAATTGGACCGCAGCACGCGCGCACACTGCGCGGTCTGGCTGGAGGAGGGGTCATGACTCAGGTGCTGTCATCCGCGCTGGCCTTTGTGGTGGCCCTGGCCATTCTCATCGCCATCCATGAGGCGGGGCATTTCTGGGTCGCCCGCCGGATGGGCGTCAAGGTTCTGCGCTTCAGTGTCGGCTTCGGGCGTTCGATCTGGCAGCGCACCGGGTCGGACGGCACCGAGTACCGGCTCGCCGTGATCCCCCTCGGTGGCTACGTCAAGATGCTGGATGAACGGGAAGGACCGGTCCCCGCCGAGGAGTTGGGGCGTGCGTTCAACCGCCAGCCGGTAGCGGTGCGCGCCGCCATCGTGGCAGCAGGGCCGATCGCCAATCTCTTGCTGGCCATCGCTCTGTATTGGGTGGTGCTGTGTCTGGGCGTGCCCGGCATGCGCACGCTGATCGACGAGCCCGCGCCCGGCACGGCAGCGGCGCTGGCCGGTCTGCATGCCGGCGACGAGATCCTGAGCGTCAACGGCACGCCGACGCCGACTTGGGAGCAACTGGGCATCAACCTTGTGGATGCCGCGCTTGACGAAGGCGCGCTCGAACTGCAGGTCCGGCGCGATGATGCCGCGCAGCGCGCGGTGACCCTCAACGCCGACTGGGCGGGATCGCTCGATGACCCGGCCCGTTTGAACGAGTTTCTCGGGCTCGCTCCCTACCAGCCCTCGCTGCCGGCGGACGTCGGCACGCTGCAGGCCGACGGTCCGGCGGCGCGGTCGGGACTCCAACCGAACGACCGCATCCTTGCGATGGAAGGCGTTCCTGTCGCCGACTGGGAGGACTGGGTCGCGCGGGTGCGCGCGCGTCCCGACCGGACCGTCGGACTCGAGGTGGCGCGGGGCGAACAGGTGCTTCACCTCACCTTGCGCATCGGCATGCGGCAGCAGGATGGCGCCGCCATCGGTTTCGTCGGCCTCAGTCCCCGCGTTCCGAAAGAGTTGCAAGAGAGGCTGCGTGCCGAGTACCGTTATGCCCCGGCAGCGGCCTTGCCGGTCGCCGCCGAGCGCACCTGGCAAATGAGCCTGATGACCTTGCGCATGATCGGCCGGATGGTGACGGGCCAGTTGGGGCTGGAGAATCTGAGCGGACCCATCAACATCGCCCAGTATGCGGGGTACTCGGCCCAGATCGGGCTGGTCTCGTATCTGGGTTTCCTGGCGGTCATCAGCATCAGTCTCGGGGTCCTCAACCTGCTGCCGGTGCCGGTGCTCGATGGCGGTCACCTGGCGTTTTATCTGGTGGAATGGGTTCGGGGGCGACCCCTTTCCGAACGGTTTCAGCAATGGGGGCAACAGCTCGGCGTGGTCGCGCTGGTGCTCATGATGGGGCTTGCGTTCTACAACGATTTGGTTCGACTTCTGGCGCCATGAGCTGCACGATCGCGCAGGCTTGGCTTCCATCATCATCAAGGTCTTTATGAACAGAAAACTGTGGTCGCGCCTGACAGGGGCTGTGTTGTGGCTGTGTCTGGGATCGGCATGGGCATTCGACCCCTTCGTCGTCCAGAGCATCGAAATTCAGGGACTGGCGCGTCACGACGTTTCACGGGTCAATCGGGCCATCAACCTGAACGTGGGCGAGCGGGTCGATGACGAACGCGTGCGGCAGATGACGCGTGAGCTGTTCAAGACCGGCTATTTCAGCGACGTCGGCTTCACGCGGCAGGGCGACACCCTGGTGGTGCGCGTGGTCGAGCGCCCCAGCATTGCCCGCTTCACGGTGACCGGCAACAAGGAAATTCCGTCGGACAAGCTGCTGCAAGGGCTGCGTGACGTGGGTCTGGCAGAGGGGCGCGCCTTCGATCGATCGGTGCTGGAGCAGGTCGAGCAGGAATTGCGTCGTCAGTATTTCGCCAACGGCCGTTACGCCGTGAAGATCGATACCCAGGTCAACGAGGAATCCGACAATCGCGTCGCCGTGGCCATCACCATCGATGAAGGCGAGGTCGCGAGCATCCGCCGCATCAACATCGTCGGCAACGAAGCGTTCAGCGACGAAGAACTGCTTGCGCCGCTGCGCTCGCGGAGCAAGAACTGGTGGCGCTTGTTCGGCAGCCGCGATCGCTATTCCCAGCAGACGTTCTCGGGCGATCTGGAGACGCTGACTTCGTTCTATCAGGATCGCGGTTATCTGAATTTCCGCGTCGAATCGACGCAGGTCTCCCTGTCGCCGGACAAGGAGAGCATCTATCTCACCGTGAATGTCTACGAAGGTCCGAAGTATCAGGTGAGCGACGTGGCGCTGCTGGGCGAACTCGTCCTGCCGGAGTCTCAGTTGAGACCGCTCGTGACCGTTCGCCCGGGCAGTACCTTCTCCCGTCAGGAGGCGACCGAGTCGGCCAAGAAGATTTCCGAGCGACTGGGTGATGAAGGCTACGCATTTGCCCAGGTCGAGCCCATGACGGACATCGACGAGGCGAATCGGCAGGTGAAGATCAACCTGCTGGTGAAACCCGGCAATCGCTATTACGTGCGCAACGTCAACTTCCGCGGCAACGTCACCACCCAGGACCAGGCGCTCCGGCGCGAGATGCGCCAGTATGAGGGTGCTTCCTTCGCCGCCAGCGAAATCGCGCGCTCACGGGTCCGCCTGGCCCGCCTGCCCTTCATTGAACAGGCCGACGTCAAGGTCAATCCGGTGCCCGGGGAAAGTGACCGGGTCGACGTCGATTTCGAGGTGACCGAGCGCAGTGCCGGCGCCTTCCAGGTCGGCGTGGGCTATTCCAGCGGGCAAGGCGTACTGCTCAATGCGAACGTATCGCACAGCAACTGGTTCGGGACCGGCAACCGTGTCAGCCTGGACTTCGTCACCAGCGAATTCAGTCGCAACTACAGCGCCTCGTTGACCCAGCCGTTCTATACGCTCGACGGGGTGAGCCGCACCGTGTCCCTGTTCCAGCGCTCGACCGACTCGCTGACCCGCGTGAGTTCGCGCTTCGACACCGACACTTGGGGCGGCTCGCTGCGCTACGGCATTCCCATTACCGAATACGACAGCGTTCGGCTCGGCGGGAGCTTCCGCGCGACGCAGTTGACCGTGCTGGAAGGGAGCACGCCGCAGCAGATCATCGATTTCGTCGATCAGAACGGCGATTCGTTCAATGCACTGACCTTCGACACCGGCTGGATCCGCGACACGCGCAACCGCACGGTCTTCGCCGACAAGGGCTACATCCACCGCCTGTTCGCCGACGTCGCGGTGCCCGTCGTCGATCTGGAGTATTACAAGCTCAGCTACGACTACGAGCAGTATTTCCCGTTCACTCGCTATCTGACCGGCGCGGCGCGGGTCGGCATCGGCTACGCGGACAGCTACGGGGAGACGACGGACCTGCCGCCCTACGAGAAGTTCTTCGCCGGCGGCATCAACTCGGTGCGCGGCTACCAGGGCAGCTCGCTGGGTACGCGGGATGAATACAACAATCCGCTGGGCGGCAACTTCCGCACCATCACGCAGCTCGAAATGTTCTTCCCGACCCTGCTCGGCGAGAGCCGCAATTCGCGTCTGAGTGTCTTTCTCGATGCGGGCAATGTCTTCGACACTTATGAGGATTTCGATGCCGGCGAGCTGCGCACGTCCACGGGCGTCGGCTTCCAGTGGCTGACACCGATCCTGGGCTTGCTCGAGTTCGCGGTGGCCTATCCGCTGAATGACGAGCCGGGTGACGATACGGAGGTCTTCAGCTTTACCTTCGGGGCCACTTTCTGAGAGCGGGGCGGTTTAGCGATGGACATGCGAGCAATCGTGACGGTAGCCCTGCTCGGGGTCGGCAGCCTGGCGCATGCGGAGATGAAGGTCGGGGTGATCGATCTGGCACAGCTCCTGCGCGAGGCGCCACAGGCGCGGGATTTGCGGGAGAGCCTCGAGGCCGACCTGGAACAGCGCAAGCGCACGCTGGCGCGCGAGGAGACGACCTTTACGCAACGGCAGGAAAGCTTTGATCGCGAGGCGCCCTCGCTGTCCCCGGAGCGGCGCGAGCAGGCCGAGCGTGAATTGCTGGTGGCGCAACGCGAACTCATCCGCAAGCGCCGACAGTTCGAGGAGGAGCTGCAGGCCCGTCGGATGGAGGGACTGCGGGAAATCGATCGCAGTGTGACGCGGGTCATTCGGCAGCTTGCCGAGCGCGAGAAGTTCGATCTGATTCTTTCCGAAGGCGTGCTCTATGCCTCCCCGCGAATGGACATCACCGCCAAGGTGATCCAGGAACTGCAGGGCAAGGTGCCCTGAACCCGCCTGTGGGGGGCGATATGGCGGCATACAGTCTGGCTGAACTGGCCGAGCGGCTCGATTGCCGACTGATCGGTCGAGACGAGGTGCGCGTGTCCGGTGTTTGTCCGTTGTCGCCGGGTCGCCCCGGATGCGTCGGATTTCTCGCCGCCGCGGCGTATCGTCGCCTGCTCGCCGACACGCAGGCGGCAGCGGTGATACTCAAGCCCGAGGACGCGCCCCTGTGCCCGGTGCCGGCGCTGGTGACCGATCGTCCCCATCTGGCCTTCGCGGAACTGGCCGCCCTGCTGCATCCGCCGGAGGCGGCTCAGCCCGGGTGCCATCCGACGGCGGTGATCGATGCCAGCGCATCGATCCATCCCCAGGCAGAGATCGGACCGTATTGCGTGGTCGAGGCCGGGGCCGTGATCGGCGCGGGCGTCGTGCTGGGGCCCCAATGTGTCGTTCGTCGAGGAGTACGGATCGGTGACGGGACGCGCCTGACGGCTCGCGTCTACATCGGCCCTGAGGTGTGCATCGGCTTGCGCTGCGTCCTGCATCCGGGCACGGTGATCGGCGCCGACGGCTTCGGGTTTGCGCAGGACGGGGCGCGCTGGATCAAGGTTCCCCAACTCGGTACGGTCCGGATCGGCGATGATGTGGAAATCGGGGCCAACACGACGGTGGATCGCGGCGCGCTCGAGGACACGGTGATCGAAGACGGGGTCAAGCTCGACAACCAGATCCAGATCGGACATAACGTGAAAATCGGCCGGCACACCGCCATTGCCGCCTGTGCGGGTATCTCCGGCAGTACGGTCATCGGTGAGCGCTGCATGATCGCCGGCGGGGTCGGCATGAGCGGCCATCTCCAGATTGCCGACGGGGTGGTGGTCACGGGGATGACCATGGTGACGCATTCCCTCCGCGCAGCGGGTGTTTACTCGTCCGGCATTCCGGCAGACACCAATCGCCGCTGGCAGCGCAATGCAGCGCGCTTTCGACATCTGGACGAATTGGCGGACCGGGTGCGACGGCTGGAGCGGTCCGCAGCGGTCCCTGCATGCGGAAGCGACGAAGAAGGATCCACTGCTTGAGCGAAATGGACATCCCGCAGATACAGGCACTCCTGCCGCACCGGTACCCGTTCCTGCTGCTGGACCGCGTGGTCGCCCTCGAGCCCGGGCGGCAGCTACACGCACTCAAGAACGTCACCATCAACGAACCGTTTTTTCAGGGGCATTTCCCGGGACGACCCGTGATGCCGGGCGTGCTGATCCTGGAAGCGATGGCCCAGGCCACCGGGATTCTGGCGTATCGCAGTGCCGCGACGCCCCCTGATCCCTCTGAACTCTACTATCTGGTCGGGATTGATCGGGCGCGCTTCAAGAAGCCTGTCGGCCCGGGAGACCAATTGCAGATTCACGTGGCGCTGGTGCGGACCCTCAAACAGATCTGGCGCTTCGAAACACACGCCGACGTCGACGGCGTCTGCGTGGCGGAAGCCGCCATCATGTGCGCGGCGCGGAGATACGACCGTGATTGATGCGCGCGCAATCATCGATCCCGGCGCGGTGCTGGCCGAGGATGTGTCCATCGGGCCTTACAGCGTCATCGGCGCTGGCGTGGAGATCGGACCGGGCTGCGTCATCGGTCCGCATGTCGTCATCAAGGGCCCCACCCGCATCGGCCGCAACAACCGGATCTTTCAGTTCGCGTCCATCGGCGATGATCCGCAGGACAAGAAATACCGCGGCGAACCCACGCGACTCGAGATCGGCGACGACAACACGATCCGGGAATACTGCACCCTCAACCGCGGTACGGTGCAGGACGCAGGCGTGACCCGCATCGGCAGCCGCAACTGGATCATGGCCTATGTCCACATTGCCCATGATTGTGTGCTGGGCAACGACATCGTCATGGCCAACAACGCCAGCCTGGCCGGCCACGTGCACATCGACGACCACGCCATCCTGGGCGGTTTTGCCATGGTGCACCAGTTCTGCAAGATCGGCGCCTACGCCTTTTTGCAGTTCGCCGCGGGCGTGAATCGGGACGTGCCGCCGTTCGTCGTGGCCTCGGGGATACCCGCCAAGCCCGCGGGTCTGAATACCGAGGGATTGCGCCGGCACGGGTTCGATGCCGAGCGCGTCGCCGCGCTCAAGAAAGCCTATAAGTTGCTTTACCGCAGCGGTTTGCGCCTGGAGGCAGCGCGTACGGAAATCGCCGCCTTGGCTGCGGCGTCTCCGGACGTGGCCCGGTTCGGCCATTTCCTGGAATCCAATCCCCGCAGCATCATCCGCTGACATGACTTTGCGCGTCGCCATCGTGGCCGGCGAGCTATCCGGCGATCAGTTGGGCGGCGCGCTGGCCGCAAGCCTCGTGCGGCAGACGGGCGGGCGGCTCGAGTTGACCGGCGTCGCCGGCCCGTCGATGCGTGCAGCCGGGGTGCGGCCGCTCGCCGACTGCCGCGAGCTGGCGGTGATGGGTCTGGCCGAGGTGATCCGCCATGTGCCCCGGCTCATGCGCTTGCGCCATGAACTGCGCGACCATTTCCTGCGCAATCGCCCCGATGTCTTCGTCGGTATCGATGCGCCGGATTTCAATTTGGGGCTGGAGCGCCACCTGCATGCGGCAGGCATCCGCACCGTGCATTACGTGAGTCCCTCGGTCTGGGCGTGGCGGCAAGGCCGGATCCGGGGCATTCGTCGCGCGGTCGATGCCATGCTGACCCTGTTGCCCTTCGAGGCCGAGTTTTACCAGCAGCACGATGTCCCGGTGCGGTTCGTGGGTCACCCGATGGCCGATCGCTTCCCGGATCCGCCGGATCGAGGGGCCGCGCGGCGCCGTCTGGCGCTGCCCGAAACGGCGCGCCTCATCGGCCTGTTGCCGGGCAGCCGCCGCGGCGAGATCGACCGGCTGGCGGAGCCGTTTCTTGCGGCCGCGAGCCGGGTTGCCGCGACGACCCCCGAGGCCCGGTTCCTGCTGCCGCTGGCCCATGCGGACCTGCGCGAGCCGATCGAGACCATCCGCGCTCGAGTGGCGCCGGAGGTGCCGCTGCAGATCCTGGAGGGCGGCGCGCACGATGTCCTGGAAGCCAGCGACGCAGCCTGGGTGGCCAGTGGGACGGCGACACTCGAGGCCATGCTGCTCGGCTGCCCGATGGTGGTGGGCTACCGGCTGGCCCCGCTGACCCATGCGTTGGCGCGTCACCTCGTGCGCACCGATCATGTGGCCCTGCCGAACCTCCTGGCCGGAGAACGGCTGGTACCGGAGCTGATTCAGGATGCGGCCACGCCCGAGGCGCTCGGCGCGGCCATGCAAGGCTTGCTGGACGATCCGGGACGCTGCGCGTCCTTGCGGGCCCGCTTCGCCGCGCTGCGGGGGCTGCTCCGCGCCGGCGGCGCCGACGCGGCCGCCGACGCCGTGCTGCGCGTGGCGCGAGGGTGGGCGGCGGCATGACGGGCGCGTGCGCTGGGCGCTGGATCGCCGGCGTCGACGAGGCCGGTCGGGGACCGCTGGCGGGGCCGGTCATGGCGGCGGCGGTCATCCTGCACCCCGACCGGCCGATCACGGGGCTCGACGACTCCAAACGCCTCGCTCCCAAGCGCCGCGAGGCGCTGTTCGACGTCATCGTCGCGCACGCCCATGCCTGGGCGATCGGCCGGGCCGAGGTCACGGAAATCGACGAGATCAACATCCTGCAGGCGAGCCTGCTGGCCATGTCCCGCGCGGTGGCGGCGCTGGCCGTTCAGCCCGATGCGGTCTGGATCGACGGCAATCAGGCGCCGCCATTGCCGTTCGCCGTCCGCACCATCATCGGCGGCGACCGCGACCGGGGCGCCATCAGTGCGGCGTCGATCCTCGCCAAGGTCGCCCGCGACCGCGCGATGGCCGAATTGGCGGAGCGCCATCCTGAATATGGCTTCGATCGCCACCAGGGCTATCCGACCGCAATGCACCTGGCCGCCTTGCTGCAGCACGGCCCGAGCCCGGTGCATCGGCGCAGCTTCGCGCCGGTCCGGCGCGCGCTCGCCGGAGATCCGGCGTGACCGTTTCCTTCGTCCACCTGCGGGTTCACACCGAGTACTCGCTGGTGGACGGCGTGGTGCGCATCAAACCGCTGATCGGCCGCGCCCGGGATCTGGGCATGCCGGCCGTCGGCATCACGGACCAGTCCAATCTGTTCGGCTTGGTGAAGTTCTACAAGGCAGCGCGCAATGCCGGCATCAAACCGATCGCCGGGGTGGATGTCTGGGTGGATGAAGGGGATGCGCAACCGCCCAGCCGGCTGACGCTGTTCTGCCAGAACCTCGCCGGCTACCGCCATCTCACGCGTCTGGTGACCCGGCTGTACCGTGACGGCCAGCGCCGCGGGACGCCGCTGCTGAACTGGGAGTGGCTGGCGGAGGAAGGCACCGATGGGCTGATCGCACTTTCCGGCGGTCGGGAAGGGACCATTGGTCGTGCGCTCATCGCCGGACGGGACGAGCAGGCGCGCGGTCTGCTGGACACGGCGCTGCACCTCTTCAAGGATCGCTATTACCTCGAGCTGACCCGCATCGGCCATCCCGACGAGGGCGCCTATCTGCCGGCGGCGGTCGACCTGGCCGGCCGCCTCGGCGTGCCGCTGGTGGCGACCAACGACGTGCGTTTTCTGGAGCGGTCGGACTTCGAGGCCCACGAGGTGCGGGTGTGCATCAACCGTGGCCGCCTGCTCGACGACCCGCGCCGGCCGCGCGACTACACGCCCGAGCAGTTCTTGCGCTCACCCGAGCAGATGGCCGAGCTGTTTGCCGAGGTGCCCGAGGCGCTGGCCAACAGTGTCGAGATCGCGCGCCGCTGCAGCCTGCAGCTGCAGCTCGGCGAAAACGTGCTGCCGCGCTTTCCCGTCCCGGATGCGCGCACGCCAGAGGATCATCTTGCCGATCTGGCTCGCGCGGGGCTCGTGCAGCGGCGCAATGCCGGACGCGCCAGCGCCGCGCCGGCCGCGGCGTATGACGAGCGCCTGGCGCGCGAACTCGCCGTGATCAACGGCATGGGCTTTGCCGGCTACTTCCTGATCGTGGCGGATTTCATCGGCTGGGCGCGGGACAACGGCGTGCCGGTGGGCCCGGGACGCGGCTCGGGCGCCGGCTCGCTGGTGGCCTACGCGCTGGGCATCACGGACCTCGACCCCATCGCCTACGATTTGCTGTTCGAGCGTTTCCTGAATCCCGAGCGGGTCTCGATGCCGGATTTCGACATCGACTTCTGCATGGAAGGCCGCGACCGGGTGATCGACTACGTGGCTCAGCGCTACGGTCGCGAGCAGGTCAGCCAGATCATCACTTTCGGCAGCATGGCGGCCAAGGCCGTGGTGCGCGACGTGGGCCGCGTGCTCGGCCATCCCTACGGCTTCGTCGACCGCATCGCCAAGCTCATCCCCTTCGAACTCGGCATCACGCTGGACAAGGCGCTGGAGCAGGAACCCGAACTGGGCCGGCTCTACCGCGAGGACGAGGCGGTGCAGGCGCTGATCGATCTGGCGCGCGCGCTCGAGGGACTCGCCCGCAACGCCGGCAAACATGCGGGAGGGGTCGTGATCGCGCCTTCCGAACTGACGGACTTCACGCCGCTCTACTGCGAAGCCGGCGGCGCGAATCTGGTCAGCCAGTTCGACAAGGACGACGTGGAAGCCGCCGGGCTCGTCAAGTTCGACTTTCTCGGCCTGCGCACGCTCACCATCCTCGACTGGGCGGTGGCCGCCATCAACGACCAGAGCGCGGCGCGCGGCGCGGCAACCATCGCGCTCGATGCCCTGCCGCTGGATGACGCCGCGACCTTCACCCTGCTCAAGCGCTGCGAGACCACGGCGGTGTTCCAGCTCGAATCACGCGGCATGAAGGACCTGATCAAGCGTCTGCAGCCGGACTGCTTCGAGGACATCGTCGCGCTGGTGGCGCTGTTCCGTCCCGGGCCCTTGCAGTCCGGCATGGTGGACGACTTCATCAACCGCAAGCACGGACGGGCGAAGGTCGACTACCCCCACCCGGCGCTGGAGCCCATCCTCAAGCCGACCTACGGCGTGATCCTGTATCAGGAACAGGTGATGCAGATCGCCCAGGTGCTGGCGGGCTACACGCTCGGCGGCGCCGATCTGCTGCGCCGCGCCATGGGCAAGAAAAAACCCGAGGAAATGGCCAAGCAGCGCGAGATCTTCGTGGCCGGCGCGCTGGCCGGCGGCGTGCCGGAGGCAACGGCGACACACATCTTCGACCTGATGGAGAAGTTCGCCGGCTACGGATTCAACAAGTCGCACTCGGCCGCCTATGCGCTGCTGTCCTACCAGACCGCGTATCTCAAGGCCCATCATCCGGCCGCATTCATGGCCGCCGTGCTGTCCGCCGACATGGATCACACCGACAAGGTGGTGACCCTGATCGATGAATGCCGCTCCATGGGGCTCACCGTGCAGCCCCCCGACGTGAATCAGTCCTGCTATCGCTTCAGTGCGCCGGCTCCGGACCGGCTGCAGTACGGCCTGGGCGCGATCAAGGGCGTCGGCCAGGGGGCGATCGAAGCGATCGAGCAAGAACGCGCCCGCGGAGGGCCATTCAAGGATCTGGTCGAGCTGTGCGGCCGTATTGATGGACGGCGGGTGAATCGGCGCACGCTCGAGGCCATGATCCGGGCAGGCGCTCTGGACCGGCTGGGGGCATCGCGCGCGGGCCTGATGCACGACCTGGACGAAGCGCTGCGTCTGGCCGATCAGCAGGGACGCGCCGGTGCGGTCGGGCAGGACGATCTGTTCGGACTGGCTACTGAGGCGGTGCGACCTGCGTGTGCGTCCACCGAGGACATCCCCGAGTGGCCCGAGGCACAGCGCCTGCAGGAAGAGAAGGAAACGCTCGGGCTGTACCTCACCGGGCACCCGATCGCACAATTCGAGGCGGATCTGCGCCAGTTCGTGACCGACCGGTTGAGCGATCTGACCGGCGCTGCGCTCGATGCGGGGCCGGGGCAGCGGCGCGACGTCGTCGTCGCCGGTCTCGTGGTGGCCATCCGCCGCCAGGCCGGCAAGCGCGCCTTCCTGACCCTCGATGACCGCAGCGCCCGGATGGAAGTGGCGGTGTTCGAGGATCAATACCAGCGCTTTCAGCACCTGATCGTCAAGGATCAGTTGCTCATCGTCGAAGGCAGTCTGGGATTTGACGACTACTCCGGCAATTGGCGTCTGACGCCGCGCCAGTTGTTCGATCTGGAACAGATGCGCTTGCGCTATGGCCGATGCCTCACACTGGAACTTGCGGAAAGCTCAGGCGATGCGCTCGCCGAGCGGCTGGTCGATGCCCTGGAGCCTTTTCGGGGTGGCGGTTGTGCGGTGCGCATCGTCTACCGCAACGCGCTGGCAGAGGCCATGTTGAGCCTGGGCGATGCCTGGCGCGTGCAGCCGTCCGGGGACTTGCTGCAGCGCCTGCGGGACCGATTCGGCGCGGCGGCCGTGCAACTGGCCTATGCGCGCCCGGCACCTTCCGCGCCGGCGCGTTCCTCTCGCAGGGCCGTTACGGCCGATTGAAACGCCGGATCGTGTAGGTCGGCCGCGCCGAAAGGCACATCACGATGCCGATGCGCCGCCGAAGCCGCGGCGTATGGGGCGGTGCGCAGGCGCCAGGGTGAGGCGCCGATGGCGGCACCGCCGTGTGACCGCTCATCGCAGGTCGATCAGCTGGCCGTCCAGGTCCAGAAAGCCGAGCTCCGCCTCCAGAACCGCCTTGCCGACCGCGGCCGGCAGGGCGGCGACTTTCTGCAGCGGATAACGCCGCCAAGCCAGAGGATGGAAGGGCCAGCCGCCTGCCCCGCCGGCGTCCGGCGGCTGGCCGGAACCTGGCGCCCGCCCGGCCTGGCCGATGCCCAAGGCCGTCAGCCCCACATCCACCTCATCAAGGGACATCGGCATCCGATCGACGCGGAAGTCGGCGAGATCTTCCCTGACCGCAGCTGCGAAGGTCGACCAGCCGGGGCGACTCTCCGCCTGCACTGACCCGAGTTCGGCGTCGGTCATCTCGATCATCGCGGCCTGAGCGGCAGCGGGCGTCAGAAGGGCCATGGCAAGCAATGAGGCCGATGTCGGCAGATACTTCACGGGTCACCTCCGTCAGTCGTGTCTTTCCGCAAGCGAGTCGCCGGAAGACGCAGCGGCCCGCGGCCGCAGTCATTCACCGTTCACGCTCAGCATCATGAGTCCGGCGGTGCCGATGCCGTATCCTGAGAGCCAGAGCGGAACGACGGCGCCATCCAGCCGATTGACGGGTGGCGGCGCCTTGTTGATGGCGACGGCTGCCGCGTTACTCGCGGCGATGAGGGTATAGCCCGTCATGACCGAGCCGTGGCCCGCATAATGGAGGACCGCGCTCTTGCCTTGGCTGGTGGTCATGTCGGTCCACAGTTCGCCCATGTTCTGCTTGTAGATCTGAAAGCCCGGGCCGAGGCTGGCCCGTCCCTCGACCGCTCGAAGTTCGCCGTCGGTGAGCGGCTGCATCACGGCCTGGGCCGCCACGGGCATGAAGGCGACAAATGCGATGCATGCCGGCCATTTTGCTGAGCATTTCATGGTTGGGATCTCCTGATGGCGACGATTAATGATGCGGTCGCTCGAGAACAGCGGCGGAGGCGTTTTGGATCCGGTCAGGGCGCCGGATCTCGTCGCCCCCCCAGCGCCCCGCGCGGGTATTTATCCCCCGTTGAACTGCAGCATGTAGCCCCCTGCCAGCATCAGTGAGCCGCCGGCAACGATGGGTGGCGCGGTCAGTGTCACAGCCGCCACCACCCAGAGCGGCCCGGGGGGCGGCGGGTTGTCGATGACCGCCGCTGCGGTGGCCAAGGCCGGCGCGCCGAAGGCATAGCCGGCGATTATCGTCCCCATGCCGGCGTAGTGCAGGAGGGCGCTGCGGCCTTGCACGGTGTTCAGGCCCGTCCACATCCGGGTCAAGGTGGCCCGATACTCCTGGGGAAACAGCGAGGGGTCCGACACGAAGCCCTGGCCCTGAACGGCGCGCAGTTCGGCGTCGGACAGGGCGACCCAAGAGGCCTGTGCGGAGCATGGCCCCGCAGCCGTGAGCGAGGCCAGCGCGGTAAGTGACAAGAGATGTTTCATGACGGTCGCCCCAGCTCGTTCAGCCGCTATTCAATAGAGAGGTCGTTCATGTAAGTTATCGGTCTGCCAAAGCAGATCCTGAGCTTGGCGATGCCGGCTCGTCGATGAGGGCGCGCCCTGTGCGGCTTGGACAGATGCGGGCTTTTCTGATGCAATGTGGCCCTCGCCGAACAAGAACCATGAGCCGCCATGCAGTCGATTTTTCTCGAATTTGAAAAACCCATCGCCGAACTCGAGGCGAAAATCGAAGAACTGCGCCATGTCGGCAATGACTCGGCGGTCAACATCAGCGAAGAAATCCAGCGGCTGGAAGTCAAGCAACAGGCGCTGACAGCCTCCGTCTTCGCCAAGCTCACGCCCTGGCAGATCTCGCAGCTCGCGCGTCACGCTCGCCGCCCGCATACGCTCGATTACATCCACGCCATCTTCACCGACTTCGAAGAACTCCATGGCGACCGCGCCTTCGCCGACGATCCGGCCATCGTGGGCGGGGTCGCCCGGCTCGAGGGACGCCCCGTCGTCGTGATCGGGCAGGAAAAGGGCCGCGACACGAAGGAGAAAATCCGCCGCAACTTCGGCATGCCGCGCCCCGAAGGCTATCGCAAGGCGCAGCGCCTGATGCAGCTCGCCGAACGCTTCGGTCTGCCGGTGCTGACGTTGATCGATACGCCGGGTGCCTACCCCGGAATCGACGCCGAGGAGCGCGGGCAGAGCGAGGCCATCGCGCGCAATCTGTTCGTCATGGCTCGCCTCGGAATCCCCATCGTCTGTGTCGTCATCGGTGAAGGCGGGTCCGGCGGGGCGCTCGCCATCGGTGTGGGTGATCGGGTCGCCATGCTGCAGTACGCGATCTACTCGGTGATCTCCCCGGAGGGCTGTGCGTCCATCCTGTGGAAGGATGCGGCGCGGGCGGAGGAAGCCGCCGCGGCCATGGGCATCACGTCCGACCGGGTGCTCGAACTGGGCTTGATCGACACGGTCATCGAAGAGCCGCTCGGCGGCGCGCACCGCGATCCCGCACTCATGGCCCAGCGCCTGAAAGCGTTTTTCCTCCACAGCCTCGATGAACTGCAGACCCTGGATCGGGATGCCCTCGTCCGGCGTCGGCAGGAACGGCTGATGGGTTACGGGCCGTACAAGGAAAGCTGAGGCATCGTGACCGTCGAGGCGCTGCGTGCGGCGTTTCGCGCGGCTTGGCGGGCCTGGCCGCCCGTCCCACGCTGCTGGGTCGCCTTCAGCGGGGGTCTGGATTCGACCGTACTGCTCGATCTGATGCGCGCCGACCAGGCCGATCTGCCGCCGTTTCAAGCCATCCACATCGATCACGGACTGCACCCCGACAGCGCACGCTGGGCCGAGCATTGCCGAGCGTGGTGCGCACGTCTGCAGATTCAGTGCACGGCGATGAGCATTCCGCGCACGCTGCCGCCCGGCGCCAGCCTCGAGGCGTGGGCGCGGGAGGCCCGCTACGCCGCGCTCGCGGCACAGATGGGCGCCGGCGACCTGTTGCTCACCGCCCACCATGCCGACGATCAGCTCGAAACGTTTCTGCTCCAGGCCTTGCGCGGGGCGGGGCCGGCGGGCCTCGCGGCCATGGCGCCCTGGCGGCCCTTCGATCCCGGCTTCCTCGCCCGACCGCTGCTCGACGCGACGCGTGAGCAGCTGACGGCCTATGCGCGCGCGCGTGGGCTCGAGTGGCTCGAGGATCCGAGCAATACCGACCCGGGACTGGACCGCAACTACTTGCGCCATGCGGTGTTGCCGGCGCTGCGCGTACGCTGGCCCCAGGCGGCGGGCACGGTGTCGCGCAGCGCTCGCCAATGCGCCATGGCCGACGCGCAGCTTGGCGCTTGGGCGGAGGCGGAGGCCCGGGCAGGCCTGATCGTCGACGGAGCGCTGATGCTGGCGCCTTGGCGGCTGCGGACGGCGCCCGAGCAGGAGCTGCTGTTGCGCCATTGGCTCAAGGCGGGCGGGCGGCCTCTGCCCAGTGCGCGCGTGCTCGCCACCATCGCCGAGCAACTGGCCGACGCTGCAGCCGATCGGCAAGTGGTGCTGCGCTACTCGGGCGTGGAAATCCGGCGTCATCGCGACCGCGCGCATGCGATGGCCCCGCTGGACGCGGTGCCCCGGTCGCGCGTGCCTTGGCCGGATCTAAACCGCCCGCTGGTGCTGCCGGCCGGCTTGGGCACGCTGTCGACGCAGCAGGGCCCAGGGGGGCTCGATGTCGCGAGATTGCGGGGACGGCATCTGGAAGTCGGCTTCCGGCAGGGCGGCGAACGCCTGCAATTGCCGGGGCGAGCGCACCACACGGCCCTCAGCGAGCTGTGCCGAGCGGCCGGGATGGCGCCTTGGCTGCGGGATCGCTTGCCCCTGCTGTGGGTCGACGGCGAACTCGCGGCAGTGGCTGATCTGTGGGTCGGCGCGCCTTTTGCGGGCGCAGCCGGCACGGTCGGCACCCGTCTGCGCTGGGCGGGTGCTGCATGGCGGGACGAGATGTTCAGCGCAGCAGATCGAACAGCGAGAGCCCCTGAAGCTTGAGGTAGCTCTGCTGCGCGGCCTGAAGCGCTACGGTTTGAAGATTCAGCCGGCCAATGGCCTCGGTGTAGTCCAGGTCCTGCAGCTGCGAACGCAGCGATTGCAGGTTCAGCACCTCGTCGGCATGGCTCTCCCGCTGCCCGTCCAGGGCGTTCAGGCGGCTGCCGACCTCGGTACGGATCGTTTGCAGATGGCCCAGGGCCTGATCGATTTCCTCGATACCGCGCCCCAGCGCGCCGATGCTGCGGGCGGCTGTGGCGGGGTCCGCGTCGAGGTCGGCCACGGCTTGGGTCACCTGCGCCAGCGTCTGGAACATGTCCTGCTTGCCGCTCGGCCGGATTTCGAACCGATCCCCCGCGGCGGGTGCGCCGCCGACCGTCACCTGAATGCCGCTGAAGGAAATGGCGCTGTCGGGAGCGTACACGCCGGAGGCCACGACGCCTCCTCCGGAATCACGGACCTCGTACTGGTCGGCGGAGATCATGTTCAGGGTGTAGGTGTCCGCAACCCATGCCGAGCGATCGGTCACACTGCCGGCGTCGATCCGGCCGGTGCCTGTGTTGGCGGCGGCCGCATCGCTCCGAAACAGGCCGTTGCCGTCGCGAGCGGTGAGCAGCACCCGCTCGCCGGAATCGCTGACGGCCACCAGCCGGTGTTCCCCGATCGCCACCTGGCGCTGCCCCGCATCTCCGGTATACCGAACGGTGCCGCCGGCTTCACGTACGAAAGGGATCTGCCGGCTCTGATCGCCGCCGAAGAGATAGTCGCCGTTGGCGTCACGCTGGTTGGCGACCTGCAGCAACTGGTCATGCAGCGTCTTCAGCTCGGTCGCGATGGCCTCGCGGCTGAGGTCGTCCTGAGCGGCGGTGTTGGCCGCCAGCGCCAGGTCCCGCGCCCGCAGCAGAATGTCGCTCAAAGTCGCCAACGCGCCTTCCTCGGCCTGCAGGCGACTTTCGGCCAGATCGCCATTGCGTCCGAAGGTCGCGAGCCGCTCCAGCGCGCGATCGAGCGCCAGCGTCCGCACGGCGGCGGTCGGATCGTCGGCGGGCGCGAGCAGGCGCTGGCCGGTCGCCAGTTGCTGCTGCGTGCGGGCGAGCTGACTCTGCTTGTCCAGCATGGCCTGCACCAGCTGGTTTTGGGCTTGGGCGGTTGCGATGCGCATGCTTACCTCCGCACGGCGTCCAACAAGGTCTGGAACAGGTTGTCGGCTGTGGCGATGACCTGTGCGGCCGCTTGATAGGCCTGCTGAAAGCGCAGCATCTGAGCGGCTTCTTCATCGAGATTCACGCCGGCGACCGCCTCGCGCGCCGCCACGGCCTGGTCGGCGAGCAGGCGCTGGGTGTCGCGCCCGAGGCTCGCCTGACGGCTGCGATTGGCGACCTCCCCCACGAGGCTATCGTAGCGCTCGCCGTAGGTGGCGCTGCCGCCCTCCAGGAGACCCTGCGACTGCAGCGCGGCGAGCGCGAGGGCGTTGCGATTGTTGCCCACGCCGCCGCTGTTGGCGGACACGGTGAACTGGTCGCCGGCCTGTGGCGCGCCCTCCAGACGGACCTGCCAGCCGTTGAGGGCGATGGGCGCACCGGCAGTGTAGGCATAAGTGCCGGCACCGTTGATGGCATAGGTCGTCGGGGTGAGAAACTCGAGGTTCACGGTGTCCAGCAGCGCCGGGTCGGTCGGATCGAGCACCGTCCCCGAATCGATCTGTCCCGTGCCCGTGTTGCCGAGCGCGGCGCCGGTGCGAATCGGACTGGCCGCCGCAAGCGCGCGGGGGTCATCAAGCGCCACGCTCAGGCCGCCCGCCGCCCCGGCGGTCGGCTGGATCAGGAAGCGGTCACCGGCAGCCGGTGTGCCCGTCACATCGAGCGTGAAGCCGTCCAGGGCCAGCGGCAGGCTGCCCGTGGTCCGCGCGCCGTCCGCCAGGCGAGTGATTTCCCATTGGCTACCGTCGTAGCGCGCCTGGTAGTCGGAGATCGTCACCGCCTGGGCATCGTCGATGGTGGCCGCGAGGCTCGCATCCCCGCCGTTGTCCCGATGCGGCCGGACCGCCGGCGCAGTGACGGCAAACACATCGCCGCCCAGTTGGCCGTCGAGATCCATGCCCATGCGGTGTTGTTCATTGACCGTGCCTGCCACGCCCAGGGCCAGCTGCCCGAGACTGTTGCGGGCCACGTCGAGGGTTTCGCTGCGAAAGGCGAGCGCGCCGCCGAGACTGCCGCCGGTGATCTGGTTGCTGATCAGCGGCCCCGTCGCGCTGCCGTAGGCGACTTCGAGCCGCGCGGGATCATAGGCATTGGTGACCGTTGTCAGCGGCGTTGCGGTTTTTCCCACGACCAGCGCCTGACCGGTGCCGACGAAGACGTTGACCGCGCCGTTGTCCTGCGCCACGGTCTGGACCGCGACTTTCTCTCCCAACTGCCGCAGCGCCTCATCGCGCGCATCGAGCAGATCATTGGGCGGTGCGCCGTTGGCGCGGCTCTGGGCCAGCGCGATCTGGCCATTGAGTTCAGCGACGTTCGCCGACAGCCGATTGATGTCGGTCACGTCCTGGGCGATCTGCTGGTTGACGTCCGTCTGTAGCTGATCGAGTTGGGTGTCGAGCGCATTGAAGCGATCGGCAAGCAGGTCGGCATCGGTCAGCACGACCTGTCGCTCGGGGATGCCGGCCGGGTTTTCCGCCAGCAACTCGAGGTCGTTGAAGAACTGCGACAGCATGGGCGAGACCGATGTTCCCTGGGCGCCGAGCAGGTTGTCGAGACGGGTCGCGAAGGTGGCATAGCGATCCATCTGCGCCGCAGCACTGCCCGTGCTGCGCACCTGCTCGGTCAGCAGCTGATCGTAGCTGCGCCGCACGGTCTGGCTGTTGACGCCCGTGCCGATGTAGAAATCGCCCTGCATCTCGGCGGGCCGCGTACCGAGCTCGACGCGCTGCCGACTATAGCCCGGCGTGGCGACGTTGCTGATGTTGTGACCGGTGGTGGTCAGGGCATTCTGGAAGGCCAGCAGCCCGGATACCCCTGAGGAAAACATGTCGGCCATGACAACGCGCTCCGATCAGACCAGGCTCGCGCCCGGCTCCGGTTGATCCAGATGGGCCATGCGGGTCGCCATGATGCGCTTGATCTTCGCCGCGTAGCCGGGGTCGGTGGCATAACCGGCACGCTGCAGTGCGTCGGCAAAGCCGCTGTGGTCGTCGCCTGCGTCCAGCGCCTGCTGATATCGCGGATTGTCTTTGAGCAGACGGGTGTAATCGGCAAAGGCGTCGGACAAGGAGTCGTAGGCGCGGAAGCGTTCCAGGCGCCGCTCGCTGGCGGCGCCGGAATACTCCAGCGTGGATACCCGCACGGCGTCGCCGGTCCAGTTCTTGCCCGCCTTGATGCCGAACAGGTTGAAGCTGGGCCGGCCGTCGGGATGACGGATCTGTTGTTTGCCCCACCCGCTCTCCAGCGCCGCCTGCGCCAACAGCACCTTGGGCGATACGCCCAACTCTGCGCCCGCCTGCTGCGCATGAGGCCAGAGCGCGCGGATGAAGTCCTCGGGCGAGCGCGGCGGCCAGTCGACGGCCGCCGCGCCAGCGAGGTCCGGCGCGGCTCGCGCCGGCCGGACAGGAGCCGGCGGCGAGGGCTGCGGCGCATGGGGTGGCTGCGCCGGACCATCGAGCCCCGAGCGGACCTCCTCGGCTACGGCGAGCGGGGCGGGAATGCTCGAGGCGATCGTCTCCGGCCCGGCCGGCATCAGCGTTTGCGGGGGTCGCACCAGGGCCGGCCGGTTCAGCGTCAGCCGCTGAAAGGGATCGGATGCCATCGCGGGGAGTTCGGATGGCGAGCGGGTAGGACGCGGCAACGAGGTGGGATGGCCCGGGGGGGTGAGGGCCTGACCGATGCCGAGTCCCCGGCCTTGGGCCAACTGTTGACTGATCTGGGTATCGAACAGGTCCTGATAGAAACGGCTCTGGTCCGAATCGGCCACGCCCGGACTGAGGGTGGCGCTGCGCATGTTCTTGAGCATGATCTGGATGAACAGCGACTCGAACTGTCGACCCACCTCGGCGCGACCCTCGTCCGGCGCATCGCGCAACTCCCGGCGCAGGGTGTCCAGGTTTTTCGGATCGGCGGCCAGGCCGGGGGAGAGGGGAATCATGTAAACATCCTCGCGTCAGATGACGACCAGTTCGGCGCGCAAGGCGCCCGCTTCCTTGAGCGCTTCCAAGATGGCAACCAGATCCCCGGGCGCTGCACCGACTTCGTTGACGGCGCGCACGATCTCGGCCAGCCCCACGCCGGGCGCGAACAGAAACATGCGATTGTTGGCCTGGCTGACCTCGATGCCGGTGTCCGGGGCCACCACGGTGCGACCCTGGCCGAACGGCTCGGGTTGGGAAACCGGGAAATCCTCGCGGATGGTGACGGTCAGACTGCCGTGCGTCACCGCCGCCGGGGACACGCGCACTTCCTGGTTGATGACCACCGTGCCGGTGCGGCTGTTGACGATGATGCGCGCCGGCGCGCCGCCCGGCTCCAGCTCCAACGTTTCGAGCGCGGCGAGAAAGGCCACCCGGTGTTCGGCGCTCGCCGGCGCCTGCAGGCTCACCGAGGCCGCATCCTGCGCGCGCGCGATGCCCGCTCCGAAGCGCCGATCGATGGCCTCGACCAGACGATTGGCGGTGGTGAAATCGGGGTTGTGCAGATTGAGCCGAATCTCGTCCCCCTGGGCAAAGCCGCTGGGAACTTCGCGCTCGACCGAAGCGCCGCCGGGAATTCGCCCGGCGCTCGGAATGTTGATGCTGATGCGCGAACCGTCCCGGCCGGAGACCCCCAGGCCGCCGACCGCCAGATTGCCCTGCGCCATGGCATACACCCGCCCGTCGGCTCCCTTGAGCGGGGTCATCAGCAGGCTGCCGCCCCGCAGGCTCTTGGCGTTGCCGATGGACGCCACCGTCACGTCGATGCGCTGGCCGGGCTTGGCGAAGGCCGGCAACTCCGCCTGCACGGATACCGAGGCCACGTTCTTGAGCTGCGGATTGGCGTCGGGCGGCACGACGATGCCGAACTCGGCCAGCATGTTGCGGATGCTCTGAATGGTGAACGGCGCCTGGCTGGTCTGATCGCCCGTGCCGTCCAGACCGACCACCAGGCCGTAGCCGACGAGCTGGTTGCTGCGCACGCCCTGGACGCTGGCCAGATCCTTGACGCGTTCCGCCTGGGCCGGGGCAATGCCGCCGAGGAGGACCAGCAGCAGGCAGGGGAGGATCGGTCGCGTCGAGCGCCATGAGAAGAACGGCTGCATCACGATCATGCCTCTGCTAGAACGGCCATACGGGGTGGTTGAAGAATCGCGCCAGCCAGCCCATCGCATTGCTGTCGGCCAAGGCGCCGCGGCCGTTGTAGGTGATGCGCGCATCGGCCACCTGCGTCGAGGCGACGGTGTTGTCCGCTGCGATGTCGGTGGGTCTGACGATGCCCTCGATGCGCACCAGTTCCTGCCCCTGGTTCAGGGTCAACCACTTTTCCCCTTTCACCAGCAGATTGCCGTTGGGGTGACGGCCGATCACCTGCACGGTCACATTGCCCGTAAGCCGATTGCTTTGCTGGCTGGCGCCCTCGCCGTTGAAATCCCGGTCGCCTTCGATGGAGGCGCTCAGCAGTGGCTTGCCGCCCCAGGTAACGTTGCGCCCGAACAGGATGGGGTCGGCGAGCTGCACGCTCTGGCTCTTGGACGCCTGGGTGGAGGCGCTCTTGCTTGCGTCGGTGCGCTCCGTCAGGACGATGGTCAGCACATCGCCCACGCGCCGCGCCGTGCGGTCTTCGAACAGGGCCCGTTCGGTCTCCGGCCGGTAGATCGCCCCGTCGGCATGCCGCTCGACGGGCGCGATGGCCGGCAGGGCCGGCGGGGGCACCTCCGTCATGCGGGTCGGTGGCGCAGCGGCGCAGCCGGCGAGCAGCAGGGCTGTCGCCAGAGCCGTCTGTTGCAAGAGGCGCATGGGAAACACCGAAGCGCTCACGAGTGGCTGGCCTACAGATTGTTGTTGAGGTACTCGAGCATGCGATCGGTCGTGCTGATGGCTTTGGAGTTCATCTCATAGGCCCGCTGGGTCTCGATCATGTTCACGAGCTCCTCCACGACGTTCACATTCCCGCTTTCCACGGTGCCCTGCAGCAGGGTGCCCAGGCCGTTGAGTCCGGGCGTGCCGAGCTGGGCCGGCCCGGACGCGGCGGACTCGAGGAACAGGTTCTGACCCTGTGGCTGCAGGCCGGAAGGGTTGATGAAGTCCGCCGTCTGCAGGGCACCGAGCTGAACCGGTGCCGTCTGTCCGGCGAGCTGCACGGTCACCGTTCCGTCGCTGCCGATGGTGACGCTCTGCGCGCCTTCGGGAATGGTGATGCCGGGCTGAACCACATAGCCGTTCGCGGTCACCATCTGGCCCTGATCGTTCAGATTGAACGAACCGTCACGGGTGTAGGCCAGGCTGCCATCCGGCATCAGGATCTGGAAAAAGCCACGCCCCTGGACGGCGAGATCGAGCGCGTTGCCGGACTGGACGAGGTTGCCCTGGGTGAAGATCTTCTCGGTGGCCACCACCCGCACGCCGGTGCCGAGGTTGAGGCCGGAGGGATATTGGGTCTGCTGACTGCTCTGGGCGCCCACCTGACGCAGGTTCTGATAGATGAGGTCCTCGAACACCACGCGTCCGCGCTTGAAGCCCGTGGTGTTGGCGTTGGCCAGATTGTTGGCGATGGTCGCCATGCGGGTCTGCTGGGCGTCCAGACCGGTTTTCGAGGCCCAAAGTGCCGGATCCATGGTCGTTTCCCCTATGGCGATGCGTCATCCCATCCGCAGCAACTGCGTCGCTGCGGCGTCGTTGTCTTCGGCGGTCTTCATCAGCTTGACCTGCATTTCGTATTGCCGGGCCAAGGCGATCATGTCGATCAAGGCGCGGCTGGGCTGGACGTTGCTGGCCTCGAGCATGCCCGGGACCAGCCGGACGGCTGCCGAAGGCTCGGCACGCGGATCGCCGGGCAAACGGAACAGGCCCGCGCCGTCCTTGGTGAGCAGCGCCGGATCCGGGTCGGCAAGTTCGATCCGGTCCAGCACGGCCAGCGTATTGGGACGCTCGCCCGGCGGGATGAGAGAGACCGTGCCGTCACGGCCGATCTCGATGCGACTGCCGGGCGGCAGCACGATCGGACCGGCTTGACCCAGGACCGGATGGCCGGCGCCGGTTTCCAGCAGCCCGGACGGCGTCACGCGCATGTTGCCGGCGCGCGTGTAGGCCACGCCGCCGTCGGGTGCCTGAACGGCGATGTAGCCGCTTGCTTCGATGGCGACGTCGAGTTCCCCGCCGGTCGCCATGAGCGCCCCTGCGCTGCGATCGAATCCCGATCCTCCGGCCTGGGTGTAGACGCGGCTCGGATGGCCCTCGCCGTACAGGGCGCGGGCCTGAAAGCTGTCCAGATCCGCCTTGAAGCCGACCGTTGCGGCATTGGCGAGGTTGTGGCTGACCTGAGTCTGCGCCCGCTGGATCTGATCGGCGCCGCTCATGGCGATGTACAGCATTTTGTCCATGGTGTTTAGCGCCTGCGACGGGATCAGCGGATGTTGATCACGGTCTGGGTGATCTCATCCATGGTGGAGATCATCTGCGCATTGGCCTGAAAGCCGCGCTGCGAGACGATCATTTGCACCAGTTCGGCCGTCAGGTCCACGTTGGAGGCTTCAAGAGCGCCGGACTGGATCAGGCCCAGGCTGCTGGTGCCGGCCTCGCCGCGCAGCGGCGACCCGGAGGCGAAGGTCTCGGACCAGCGCGTGTCGCCCTGCTTCTGGAGTCCTTGCGGGTTGGGAAAGTCGGCCAGGGCAATCTTGCCGAGCGGGACCGAGCGGCCGTTGCTGTAGCGCGCCTGGACGATGCCGCTGCTGTCGATGTCGATGCCGCTCAGTTCTCCGCTGGCATAGCCGTCCTGGGTCAACTGGTTGGTGCTGAAGCTCCCGCCGTACTGGGTGCTGCCGGCGAAGTCGATGGTCAGGTTCAGCGGGTCGGCGCCATTGGTCGGCGTGAAAGCGCCGTAGGCCACGCTGCCACCGGCCGGGGTCGCCAGGGTGCCATCGGGGTTGAAGGTGACCGGTTGCGCCGCGCCCACGGCGGCGCCATCGACATAGAGGTAGCTGGCCCAGGTATTCGGCGTACTCCCGTCCTTGACGACGTAGAGCGTCGCCGTTCGCGCCGTGCCCAGCGAGTCGTAGACCGTGGTCGAGACCGCGTTGCTGTAGCTCGCCGGATCAGCCGGATCGAACGTCGCCACGGTCGGCGGTACGGCGTCGGCCTTGAAGTTCGCGCCGAGCTCGATGAGGCTGGAGGCTTGCGGGGCGCCCGCGGTCGCTTCCAGCCGCAGGTCGCCGAGACCGCCGGTATTGAAGCTGTTGCTGCCGGCAATGGGGGGATAGACCTGCAGGCGTGCGCCGTCGCTGGGCGCGACCACATAACCGTCCCGATCCACGGCGAATGAGCCGGCACGGGTGTACTCGGTGCTTCCGCCCTGCTTGACGATGAAAAAGCCATCACCGCTGATGGCCAGGTCGAGGTTGTTGTTCGTGTAGTCGATGCTTCCCTGGCTGAACTGCTGCTGGACCCCGGCCACCCGCACCCCACTGCCGGGCGTGGTGGCGCCGATGCCCTGCGAGGACACCGCGTAGACGTCGGCGAACGTGGTGCGCGATTCCTTGAAGCCCGTCGTGTTGCTGTTCGCGATGTTGTTGGCGGTCACGGCAAGGTCGGTGGAAGCGGCCGACAGACCGGTCAAGGCGACTTGGAAACTCATGGCGGAATCCTCGAAAAAGCGTGGTGGGGATTGGCTGTTGTGGCTAGCGAATTTGTTGCACTTGAGTGAGTTCGACCTGCTCGCCGTTGGCGAGATTCAGTTGCAACGGCTGACCGGCGCGGCCCAGGCTGACGCTGACCACTTCCTGCTCGAGGCCAACGGTTGGGCTGCCGTTTTCGGCATCGCCGACGACTTCCACCTCATAGTCCCCGGCGGGCAGCCGCTGGCCGGCGGCATCCAGACCGTCCCAGGTGAAAACCATGCCGTTCTCGTCGGAACTGGGCGCGAGCGTGCGGATCGGCTTGCCGGCGGCATCGAGGATGCGCACCCGTACATCGGCGTCGGCGGCGCCGGCTATCCGCCCCTGGATGCTGCCTTGTTCGCCGAGGGTCAAGGTGCTCGTGGGCACGAGGACCGTGCGGCCGACCAGCGACGAGCCGAGCAAGGCCTGGTTGGTGTACAGGCTGTTGGCGAGGTCGGCGAAACCGGCCTGCATGTCCTGTATGCCGCTTACGGTGCTGAATTGAGCCAATTGGCCAAGAAAGGCGCCATTGTCCATCGGTTGCGTCGGATCCTGATTGCGGAGCTGGGTGGTCATCAGCAGCAGGAAATCGTCCTGTCCCAATTCGCCGCGGGTCGCGGCGGACGGGGATTTCTGTGCCACGGAAAGGCCGAGCGCATCGATCGCACTGTTCGCAGGAATGGCCGACATGAGGTGCCTCCTATTGGCCCAGCATGAGGGTGCGCAGCAGCAGCTCCTTGCTGGTGTTGAGCACCTCGACGTTGTTCTGATACGAGCGGGACGCTGAAATCATGTTGACCAGCTCGTCGATCGGGTTGACGTTGCTGCCGTACACATATCCGTCCTTATCGGCCAGCGCATGGCCCGGTTGATAGAGGCGGGGCGGCGGCGCCGGGTTTTCCAGGACGCCCAGGGTGCGGACGCCTGCGCCGCTCGCACCGCTCGCCCCCGGACCGGCCGAGGTCAGTGCGCGGTTCAGCAAGGGAGCGAAATAGGGCTGGCGCGCGCGATAGGCGTCCTGCGCCGAGCCGGCCACGTTGTTGGCGTTGGCCATGTTGCTGGCAGTCAGGTTGAGTCGGACCGACTGCGCCTCGAGCGCCGAGCCGGCGATGGTGAAGACGTCGAACAGAGACATGTTCAGCGCTCTCCGCCGCTAATGGCCTGCTGCAGGCTGCGCACGCGGTTCTGGATGAACTGCAGGGTGGCCTGGTAGCGCACCGCATTCTGTGCGAAGGCGCCCTGTTCCTGTTGCAGATCGACACTGTTGCCGTCCAGTGCGGGCTGGCTGGGGACCCGATAACGGACGGCCCCGCTTGCCCCGGCGGCCGGCAGATGCCGCGGATCGGTCGTGGCAAGGGCAGGCGGTCCGGACTGCCCGGCTGCGCGTGACAGGACGGCCTTGAAATCGACATCCCGCGCGGCGAAGCCCGGCGTGTCGGCATTCGCGATGTTCGTGGCGAGCAGGCGCGTCCGCGCCGTCCAGACTTTCAGCGCCGTTTCGTGGATCCCCAGACTGTTCGAAAAATCCGCTTTCATCGTCGCCGTCTCCGCAAAGGCGTCACATGGCAGGAGCATAAGCAAATGTCGGTCCAGCCTTTCTCGCGCCTTCTGTGTCAATCAGTTGCCTGATCCTGGCGTGGTTTGAACGAGCGCTGCGCCGGAAAACCGTGGACGCCGCGCGGTCTGCGTCAAGCCGATGACGCATTTTCATGAGTTGTTGATGGCGTTCATGTTGGCGATCTGCTGGGTCAGGAAGCTGCTGGTGCTCTGCAGCTGGCCGACGAGTTTGTCCAGCGCGGTGAACTGGGCGAGGTAACGGTTCTGGAGATTTTCCATCCGCGTCTCGAGTCGCTCCCGATCCTGATTCACCCCGCGAATGGCGTCCTGCAGGCTGCGTGTGCGGGCATCGACCACACCGCTCGCGCCCCCATAACCGTCGACCAATGGATCCAAGCGATCGAGCAGGCCGCCATTTCCCGTGAACAGCGCCGACACGGCCAGAGGCGCGTTCTTCAGCGCTTCATCCAGACGTGATTCGGACAGCGTCAGCTTGCCGGACTTGTCTGTCGTGAGGCCGATGGCGCTCAGCACCCGCACGCCTTCCGCGCCGGCGGGCAGAGGGGTGCCGAGTTCGCGGCGGAGCGTGGCGCCCAAGGCGCGCGTGGCCGAGTCGCCCACCAGGGGACCGGCCGATCGGGATTCGGCGTCATAGCGACTGAGGTTGGCGAGGGTGCCCGCCAGGGCGTTGTAGGTGTCGACGAACTTGCGGATCGCATCCTTGGCACCGCTGGCATCAGGGGCCACCGCAAGATCGACCGGATGACCGGGATCGGCGGCGCGCAATTCGAGGTCCACTCCGTCGACGACGTCTTCGATGCGGTTTCCGGCGCTGCTGCGCAGCACGCCGTCGACGCGAATCTGCGCGTCTGCGGCGGGCGCTTGCTCCGTGTAGTTGCCGTCGATGGCATTGGCCGGATCATGCGCCAGGCGGCTGAGGCCACCATCGCCGCCGCTTGCGGTGAGGGTGATGGCCTGATCGCGGCCGGTCTTGCTCTGGGTGAGGACGAGGTGTTGCCCGTCGTCGCCGGTGACGACGCGGGCCACGATGCCGGGGTTGCCCGTGGCGGCATTGATGCGGTCCCGGATGGCGCCGAGCGTTTGATCGCCCTCGCCAATGGCCACGTCGAACGAGCGGCCGCCGGCGGTCAGGGTCAGCGTGCCGGTTCCGACCTCGCTGTCGGCTGCGAAAGCGTTCGAGAGCAGTTTCTGACTGCTCGCCAGCTGGATCACCTCGATGCGGTATTCGCCGATGCTGGCCCCGGGGGCAGCGGTCGCGGTAAACAGCTCGGAGGATGAGGCCGTGGCCTTGATCCGGCCGAAGAGGTCGGTGGCACCCAGGGCGCTCAGGCTGTCGCGCAGGGCGACCAGGGCGCCCTTGATGGCGCCAAAGGCCGACAGACGAGTCTGCAGTTGAGCTTCGCGCTGGTCCAGGCGCAGCTGTGCCGGTTTTTGCTCTGCCTGGACGAGTCCTTGCACCAACGCATTGACGTCCAGTCCCGAACCGATTCCCGGAGAACTGATGGAGGCCATGATCGACTCCCCCTCGAGTGTTCAGCAAAAAGCGCGGCTTTGCGGTCGAGGACCGCGGCCCGCCGAGGCCTTGTGAAACGAATGGCTGCAGCCCGAACGAACGGGCTGCAGCGTGGATGGCCCTGGGGCGGTCTTATCGCAACAGCGACAGCACGGTCTGGGGCACCTGGTTGGCCTGAGCCAGGATCGCCGTGCCGGCCTGCTGCAGGATCTGGGCCTTGGTCAGGTTCGCGGTTTCAGCCGCGAAGTCGGCGTCCATGATCCGGGAACGGGCGGCGCTCACGTTCTCGGAGGTGGCCTCGGCATTGGAAATGGCCGTGCTGAAGCGATTCTGCACGGCGCCCAGCCCGGCGCGCAGGTCGTTCACGAACGCCAGTGCGCCGTCGATCACCGCCAGGGCGTCGCTGGCCCCCGTCTGCGTGCCGACCGACACGCTGGCCACCGAAGCCAGGCTGCTCGCCACCGTGCCGGCGCCGAGCAGGGTATCGGTGCCGTCGTCGCTGGTCAGGGTGTAGTTGGTCGCCGCGTTGAACGATACTTCGCCGCCGACGACCAGGCTGTCGGTGGCCGCTGCGGTGCCGCCGGTGGGGCCAGTCAAAGTGATGCCCTCGACGTCCAGCGTTTCCCCGGCATCGCCCGAATGGACGAAGTTTTCCACACCGATGTCATAACCTTCCGCACTGACGAGCATGATGGAGGCTTTGTCCGAGGACAGCTCCGCGGTGATGCCCGTCGAAGCCGCCTTGCTGTTGATCGCCTCGGACAGCGCCGAGAGATCGGAGGTGGCGACGACGTTGGCCGAGATGGTTTCCGCGGTGCCGTTCGCGCCATACAGATCAAAGCTCACCGTGCCGGCCGCGCTCAGGCCGTCGATGGTCGCCTCGGTGCGGGCCTTGGCGGTCACGCCGGTGGTGGCGCTCTGGGCGTTGACCAGTGCGGCCACATCGCGCGCGGTGGCGTCCGCGCCCACGTTGACGGCGGCCGTGCCGGTGGTGCCGGAGATCGTCAGTGACTGGGCGACGACGTTGTTGCCACCGCTGACGTCGGCGGCGGCCGTCAGCGCACCGCCCACGTTCGTGTTCGAGCTGGCCTGATTCGAGCCGATGTCGGTCGCCTTGGAGCTGCCGATGCCGAAGCTGATGGTCTGTCCCTGGTAGGCCCCGACCTGGAACACGGCGTTGGAAAAGCTCCCGTCGAGCAGCGTCTTGCCGTTGAAGGAGGTCTGGGTCGCGATGCGCGTGATTTCCTGCTGCAGCTGACCCACTTCCTTCTGCAGGGAAGCGCGGTCGGTGGCCGAGTTCGTGTCGTTCGCCGACTGCACGGCCAGTTCGCGGATGCGTTGCAACGCGCTGGTGACGTCCCCCAGGGCGCCTTCGGCGGTCTGTGCGACGGAGATGCCGTCGTTGGCATTGCGCGCGGCCTGGTTCAGCCCGCGGATCTGGGCGGTCATGCGATCGGAAATGGCCAAGCCGGCCGCGTCGTCCTTCGCGCTGTTGATGCGCAGGCCGGACGACAGCCGCTGCATGGCGGTCTGCAGCATGCCTTGCGAGGAATTGAGCGTGCGCTGGGTGTTCAGCGACATCACGTTGGTGTTGATCACGGCCATGGGGTTCTCCTGGTCTTTCGTTTTTCGATGCTGATGGGATCCGGAGTCGCAGGCGGCGATCCCGTCCTGATTCAACTCTCCCGTTACGCTATCGGTCGAAGGCACGCCAAGCTTGAGGATCGAGTGGCCCTGCTGCCTCGATGCTCAAGATCACATCGGCCCGGTCGCTACAAACCCTGTTGCACGAGACCATTGGGAGCGGCGGGAACATGGGTCATGAAGAGGCGTTGCGGGCCTATCGCCAGGTGGACACGCTCAGGGCGCTGGAAGCGGCTTCTCCGCACCGTCTGGTGCTGATGCTGATGGATGGGGCGGAACGGGCCGTCGGCTGCGCACGGGGTCACCTGATGCGCGGCGAGCCGGGGCCCAAGGGCGGCCAGATCGGGCGTGCGATCACGTTGATCGAAGGGCTGCGCAGCGGCCTCGATCATGCGCAGGGCGGCGAGATTGCAGGCAATCTGGATGCGCTCTATCTCTACCTGGAGCAGCGACTGCTCGTCGCCAATCTGGAGGACCGCGCCGAGGTCCTCGATGAAGTCGTGGCCCTGCTGCGGCAGATCCGCTCGGCCTGGGAGGCGATCGATCCGCAGTCCGGTCCCGGCGGGACGGGTCGGGCCTCGTCGGCTCCGGTCAGTCCGTGAGCCGCCCGATGACCACCGTCGTGTCCTGCCTGCAGCCGGAGCGCCGGCGCCTGCTCGATGATCTGGATGCCTTGAGCCAATCGATGCTGGAGGGCGCACAAGCAGGCGAATGGGACGCGGTGATCGCGGCGCAGTCCGAGTTCGAGTTCGTGCTGCGCCGGCTGTGCGTCCCTGCGCCCAAGCCGGCTGAGGTCACGCCCTTGACGCTGGGCCTTCTCCGCCTCCAGGAGCGCATCGAAGAACTCGAGGTGCTGACGCGATCGCGGCAGGCCGAACTGTCGAGCTACCTGCAGCGGGCGCAGCGCCAGCAGGACTGCGCCCGGCTCTACGGCGCCGTCGGCGGCCCGATCGGGGCCGGAGAGCGCGGCTGATGCGCGGCGGTGAGCTGTCACCGGGCGAGGTCAATGCGCTGCTGGCCTACGAGTGGACGCGTGCGGCGCCTCCCGATGCGGCGCAACTGGCGAGCGCGGGCCGGAACACCGGCCGGCTGCTGGCGCTCATGCTCGGCTTCGAGGAGATCTGCGCTGCCGGGACCCCAAGTGAATTCACCGGTGATCTGGCGCCGCTGGCCGCGCGCGTCGACTGGCTGCTGCAATGGGTGCTCGCCGATCGAGAGGCGGATCCGGACTGGCGTCAGATGCCCCGGCCCGTCGTGCTCACGCCGGAGACCGCGCAATGGCTCGAGTCGAGCGCGTCGGCCGCCGGCGACTGGGGCGTCCTGCGCCTTTATCCCGAGCCGCGTCTGCCGCGATCCCTGGCCTTGTGGGCAGAGGTCGAGGCCGTGACCCCGGAGCCGGACGGTTGGCGCATCCGTGTGCGGTGGCAGGGTCAGAACGCACAGACCCGGGAGTCGCTCGAACGGCTGCTGTTCCGCTTGCACCGGCAGGAAGTGGCCCGCGTCCGCCAGTGCCGGTGACCGGCGCTCGGGCTTGGCCCGAAACATGCCTCTGTGGCCCCGGGAACATTTTCTTGACGGAGGACACCATGGTGGACATCAGCGGGATCGGCGGCGCCGATGCGGCGCGACAGGTCGGCGCGCTACGGCTGCCGCAGGCGGACACCGGCGCCGACGCGAGCACATCGTTTGCGCGGGCGCTCAAGCAGGGCATCGACGCGGTCAATGCCCAGCAACAAGAGGCCGCCGCGCTGGCCAAGGGGTTCGAGGCGGGGCAGGAGAACGTGGATCTGGCCGAGGTCATGATCGCCTCCCAAAAGGCCGGCCTCGCGTTCCGGGCACTGACGCAGATCCGCAACCAGGTGGTCAGTGCCTACCAAGACGTGATGCGCATGACGATCTGACCGGAGATGCCGAGCCATGGAGCTTGCTGAAAAAAACGTGCTCGGCCGCTTTGCCGCCTGGCCGGCCTGGCAGGAGCGTTTGCGTACCTTGGCGACGCGGCCGGGTGCCCAGGTGCTCGGGCCCGGCATCGCCCTGGCGCTGCTCGCCGCCCTTCTGGTTGCTGCCGTCCTGTGGATGCGTCAGCCGCCTTATCGCGTGCTTTACAACGGCTTGTCCGATAAGGAGTCCGGGCAGATCGTCGAGTTTCTGCAAGCTCAGGGAACCGCCTTTCGCCTCAATGAGACCACCGGGTCCATCGAAATCCCCAGCGATCAGGTTCATGCGGCGCGTCTGAAACTCGCCACGCAGGGCTTGCCGCAGGGGGCCGGCGTGGGACTGGAGATGCTCGGACAGCCGCAGGGTTTGGGCGTGTCCCAGTTCATGGAGAGCGCGCGCTATCAGCATGCCCTCGAAGTCGAGCTGGGCCGCAGCGTCGCCAGTCTCCAGCCGGTGCAGGAGGCGCGGGTGCATCTGGCCCTTCCCAAGCCCTCGGCCTTCGTGCGCGATCAAAGGAAGCCCAGCGCGTCGGTCATCGTGCAACTGCATCCCGGACGCATGCTGGAAGCGGGCCAGGTGGCGGCGATCGTGCATCTGGTGGCGGCCAGTGTTCCGGGCATGGATTCGGCGCAGGTGATGGTGGTGGATCAGCGCGGCAATCTTTTGACGCGCGCCCAGGATGACGCCAGGAATCCGTTGGGAATGAGCAGCGACCAGTTCGCCTATGCCCGGCGGCTGGAGCAGGAGTACGTCAACCGGATCGAATCGCTGCTGATACCGATCCTCGGTCCCGGCCGCGTGCATGCCCAGGTCAGCGCCGACGTCGATTTCACCGTGGTCGAACAGACCCAGGAGCGTTTCGATCCTGCCGGCCAGGTGCTGCGCAGCGAACAGTCGAGCGAGGAGCGCCGTACGCCGGGCACGCTTCCCGGCGGGATCCCCGGCGCGCTCAGCAACCAACCGCCGGGTCCGGTGGCGTTGGCGCCACCCGGGGCACCTGCGGCGGCGACCCGCGCCGCCGGCGTCCGGAACGAGACCGGCGATGTCACCCCGCAGGACGTCAGCCGCCAGAGCACCCGCAACTACGAGATCGACAAGACCGTCAGCCGCATCAGCCAGCCGGTGGGCTCGGTGCGCCGGCTGTCCATCGCGGTCCTGGTCGATCACCGGGAAGCCACCGCGGAGAACGGTGCGCTCGCCCGGGTGCCCCTCACGGAAAGCGAGGTGGCACAACTGACCGCGCTGGTAAAGGAAGCCGTCGGGTTCAGCGCTGGACGCGGCGACAGCATCAACGTCGTGAATCAGTCCTTCCACAGCATGAATTTCGAAGAGGGCGCGCCCGACCCGTCATGGTGGCGGCAACCGGGATGGCTGGGCCTGATCGGCGGCTCTGTGGGCGCAGTGGTGCTGCTGGGGCTCGTGATGTTCGCTCGGCGCCGGCGGCGGGGCCCTGCGCCGGCCCGGTCGGTGCAGGTGATGGGGCCGCCGTCGTTGAGTCCGCCCCATGCCGGCGCGGACCTTGCCGAGGATAGCCTCACGCTGGCCACCCCCCCGTTGTCCGCGGCGGCCGATGCCGCCGGGCGGGCCGCGCCCGATCACGAAACCCGCCTTGAGACCGCGCGCGCACTTGCGGCGCGCAACCCCAGACAAGCGGCGACGCTGGTAAGGGACTGGATGGCCCAGGATGGCTGACCCGGTCCAAACGCTGAGGGGCTGCGATCGTGCGGCGGTGCTGTTGCTCTCGCTCGAAGAGCAGGACGCCGCTGCCGTGCTGCGGCTGATGGCGCCCCAGGAGGTCGAGCGGCTGAGCGTGGCCATGGCCGGGCTGCGGGGCGTGGCACGGGCCACGGCGGCAACCGTGCTGGACGAGTTCATCGCGCGCATGGGGACCGAGGCGTCCCTCGCCCAGGAGCCCCGGGAGCAGGTCCAGCGCATCCTGTCGCATGCGCTGGGGGAGATGCGGGGCCGGGTCATGACGGAACGGCTGTTCGGCGCTGCGGCGCCGGGAAAGGGCTTGGAAACGGTCAAGTGGTGCGATGCCCGCACCATCGCCGAGACCATTGCCGCCGAGCATCCGCAGGTGATCGCCATCGTGCTGGCGCATCTGGAAGCCGATCGGGCGGCGCAGGTGGTCGATTTGCTGCCGGAAGCGCTGCGCGCAGAGGTGATCCTGCGCATCGCCAACCTCGACGGCGTCCCGCAGGACGCGCTGGAGGCCTTGGACGAACTGCTGCAGGACCAGCTGGCAGGCGCCCGTCCGGGCAAGCGTTACGGCCTGGGAGGCGTCAAGGCCGCGGCCGATATCCTCAACGCCCTGAACAGCGGTCCCGATGACCATCTGCTGGAAGGTCTGGCCGAACGCGCGCCCCAACTGGCAGACCAGATCCGCGACCGGATGTTCGTGTTCGAGCACCTGCTGTCGCTGGATGATCGGGGCATGCAGACCCTGTTGCGCGAGGTCCGCCCGGAACTGCTGGTGCTTTCCCTCAAGGGCGCCGACGAGCGGATGCTCGACAAGGTCTTGCGCAACATGTCGAAACGGGCGGCGGAAATGCTGCGCGATGACTTGGCCGCCAAGGGTCCGGTGCGGCTGTCGGAAGTCGAGGCCGCCCAGAAGGACATTCTGGGTCACGCGCGGCGGCTGGCGGAGCAGGGGAGTCTGGTGCTTGCCGGGCGCGGGGGGGAAGCCTATGTCTGAGCGCAAACCATCCGCGCGGGCCGCCGAGGCGGCTGTCCATCGGTGGCAGCCCCCGGTCTGGGACGCGGTCGAGACCGGCGCGGCATCGACCCCGGAATTGACGGCGCACGAACCGCTTGCCGCATCCTCGCTCGAGCAGCTCCAGCGCGAGGCCTACGAAGAGGCGTATGCCCTGGGGATGCAGGAAGGACGCGCTGCGGGGCGCGATCAGTCGACTGCCGAGATCGCGCGCTGGCGGGCGCTGGTCGAAGCCCTCCATCAGCCCCTGGGGGCAGTCGACGCTGCGGTCGAACAGGCCCTGGCGCGGCTGGTCCAGATGTTGGTGCGCCAGATCCTGGAGCGCGAATTGCGCGAGGCCCCAGCCACGGTCCTGGGATGGATCAAGGCCGGAGTGGCCGCTCTGCCCGCAACGACCGGCGCGCTCGAGATCCGCCTGCATCCGGCCGACGCGGACCGCGTGCGTGAGGCGATGGCGGATCAGCCGCAGTGGCGCCTCGTGGAGGATGAACGACTTGCGACGGGGGCCTGCCGCATCGAGGGCGCCGATGCCTTGATCGATGTCGGTCTGGACGCGCGCCTGGCGGCCGCCTTCGCGCATGTCTTCGACGCATCCGGCGCCCATCCCCGCACGGACATGGAGCGGTCCGATGGCGCTTGAGCCGACCCCGATCGACCGAACTGCGACACGGGCGGCCGACTGGCAGGCGCGCGTGCGGCGCGCGCAAGACTTCGTCTTTCGCCCCCGGCCGGCCGGTCGCCTGCGGCGCGTGGTCGGTTTGACGCTGGAAGCCAGCGGCTGTCGCGCGGCGGTGGGCGAGCGCTGCCTGGTCGAAACCCGGGAAGGGGGACGGCTGGAAGCTGAAGTGGTCGGGTTCGCCGGGGAGCGGCTCTATCTGATGCCGACCCATCCGGTTCAGGGTCTCGCCCCCGACGCGCGGGTGTTTCCGTCGAATACGCATTGGCGCGTCGGGACGGGGGCGGGCCTCCTGGGCCGGGTGCTCGACGGCGCGGGTGAGCCGATCGACGGCCTGGGGCCGCTGCAATGCAGTGGGGCGCGACCGCTGTACGGCACACCGATCAACCCGCTCGAACGCGGACTGATCCGCCAGCCGCTGGATGTGGGGGTGCGCACGCTCAATGCGCTCCTGACCGTCGGCCGGGGACAGCGACTGGGCCTTTTTGCCGGCAGCGGGGTGGGCAAGAGCGTGCTGCTGGGCATGATGACCCGCTATACCGAGGCGGACGTCACCGTGGTGGCGCTGATCGGCGAACGGGGCCGTGAAGTGCGCGAGTTCGTGGAGCAGATCCTGGGTCGCGACGGCCTGCAGCGTGCAGTGGTGGTGGCCACGCCGGCCGACCATCCGCCGCTGATGCGCCTGCAGGGCGCCTGGGTCGCCACGGCCATCGCCGAGTCCTTTCGCGATCAGGGCAAGAACGTGCTGTTGCTGATGGATTCGTTGACGCGTGTGGCGCAGGCCCAGCGCGAGATCGCGCTGGCGATCGGCGAGCCGCCGGCGACCAAAGGTTATCCACCGTCGGTGTTTGCCCAGATCCCGCGGCTCGTCGAACGGGCGGGCAACACGACCGGCTCCGGCTCCCTGACCGCGTTCTATACCGTCCTGGCCGAAGGAGATGATCAGAACGATCCGGTCGTGGACGCGGCGCGGGCCATTCTCGACGGGCACATCGTGCTGAGCCGACGACTGGCCGAAGCCGGGCAGTTTCCGGCCATCGACGTCGAAGCGTCGGTGAGCCGTGTGTTGACCGATATCGCCGGGCCCGAGCATTTGCGCTGGATCCGGCGTTTCCGCCAGATCTACGCGACTTACGCCCAGCACGGCGATCTCATCCGCGTCGGTGCCTACCAGCGCGGCAGCGATGCCGCGATCGACGAGGCGATCGCGCTTTGGCCGCGGTTGCAGGCCTTCTTGCGGCAGGATCTGCGCGAAGCGGTCTCCTTCACGGACAGCCTCAGTGCCCTGGCCGCGGTGCTGCCGCCCGAGGTGGTGACGGCCGCCGTGACGAACACCGCCGAGAGCCTGCGCGCATGAGCGAGGTGGAACGTCTCGAGCCATTGCAGCACATGGCGCGGCGCGAAGCCGAGCAGGCCGCGCGCGACTTGGGGCAGGCGTTGACCCGCCAGGAAGCCCTGCATCGCCAGCACGCCGATCTTTTGCGCTATCTGAACGACTATCGCGCCGAGTTGGACCGGGCCCTGGCCCATGGGCTGCGCGTCGACCGGCTGCAGGCCTATCGGCACATGCTCGACCGGCTTGGCAGCGCGCTCGAGCGGCAGCAGGGCCTCCTCGACCAGCAGGCAGCGATCTGCACGCAGGCCCAGCGCCGGTATGTCGAGCGCCAGGCTAGGCTGCAGGCGCTGGACGATCTGATCGCGGGCCGCCGCAAGGCCGAACGTTCACGCCGGGGCGTGCGCGAGCAACACATGCTCGATGACCTGGCGCAGGCGCGATGGCGCGCGGCGGGAGCGCCGTCATGATGGGTCCCTTCGTGGCGCTGCCGGGAGCCGCCGTCGATGGTGCCGCCCCGGCGGGCAGGCCGGAGGTGCGCGCTCCCGCTGCGTCGGCGGACGGCGGCGCGCGGCCCGCCGGGGGATTCGCTGCGCTGCTCGAGGCCTTGGGCACGGCCGGCGCCCCGGGCACAAATCCCGATGGCGCCGCGCCCGGGGGCCTGCCGACGGCGGAACCGTCCCCGGCGCCGGCGGGGAGCGGCGCGCGCTCTGCCGGCGGGCTCGCGGCTCCGCTCGAGGCCTCGGGGGTCGCTGCCCTCCGGGACGGGTTCGCGCCGCAGCGCGGGGACACCGCTGCCGCTTCGCCGACTCGTTCAAACACCGAGGAAGAGGCAGCACCCTTGCAAGCGTCGACGGATGAGGCCGGTCCCGCCCCGCAGGGGCTTTGGGCGGCTCTGGAGGCCGGCTGGCTCGGACCACGCCCGGACCTGTCGGGCGGCCGGTATCCCGCGGCCGACGCAACGCCGACTGCGAGCCCGGCCATCTCCGCCGGGGCGCCGATGCCGCTGCTTCCCGTGTCCGGCAGCCAAGCCGAGGTGGCCCCGCAACCGGTGGCCGCCAGCGCAACTGCGGCGGACGGGCTCGAGGAGCGCGCGACCGGGCCGGCGGCGGTCGATGCGTCCTCGATGATGGTCGAGGCGATCGCCCCTGACACCGATCCCCCATCGGAGACGGCGCCGGGCCAGCCGACGGCGGCCGGCCGATCGGTCGCGCCGGCCCTGGGGGCGGCGCAGGCGCCGGTGCCCATGCCGCTGTCGGGCGAGGCCGAACCCGTAAGGCCGCCGGGAGTCGAGGCGCCCGAACCGACTGACATGCCGCCGTCCCCGCTGGTTCCGGAAGGCCCGGCCGCCCTCGCTACCCCGGACGGTCCCGGTTCTGACCGGACGGCGGCCTTCCCATCCGGGACCGAGCCGGTTTTTTCCTTGCCGCGCACCTTTCGGCATCCCGAATGGGCATCGGATGTCGGGGAGCGGGTGATCTGGATGCAGCGGGCGCAGGTGAAAACGGCCCACATCCGGCTTGATCCCCCGCAATTGGGCGAGATCGAGGTCCACATCACCCTGCGTGAAGGGGGGGCCGAGGTCTGGTTCTCGGCTCCATCGGCAACCGTGCGGGAGGCGCTGGAAACGGCCTTGCCCAGGTTGCGCGACATGTTCGGTCAGCACGGTCTGCAACTGGGACAGACGGGTGTCTCGTCCGGTGGCGGGGAGGCTTCCCGCGGGGATGAGCGGCCGATGGGCGCACTCCCTGTCCTTCATCCCGTGGACGCATCGGCGCCGGTTGCGTCCGGGAACGCGACGCTGCCGCACCGGGGGCTGTTCGAAGCCTACGCCTGAACGGCCCTCGGCGATCACGCCATCCCGCAGCGTCAAGATCACGTCATCGCGCGCCTCGTGGCGGGCCTTCCGGCTCCGGTGTTTTGACGCGGGCCGGGCGCCCACCCGCGAGATCGTCCGGAAGTCATTGACGGCATTGCAAGGCTGTTCTGGCCCGAAGCTTGCTTTTGGCTCGCAAAGGAACTTTTTAAGCAGAAGGGGGTTTCGTGGCGCAGCCAGCCGAGCAGTCCGTTCCCGCCGCGCCCGCGGCCGGGCGGATGAAAAAAGGGGTGCTGTTCGGCGTGCTCGCATTGGCGCTCGCGGCCGGCGGCGCGGCCGCGGCCTGGCTGCTCCTGCCGCAGCGCCCGCCGGCCGATGCCCAACAGGCCACCTCGTCCGACGCGGCGCATGGCGGCGCAGCGGCGACGCCCGCCGACACCGTGTTCTTCACGATCGATCCCTCCTTCGTGGTCAACTTCGAGCTGCCCTCGCCCGTGCGCTTTCTGCAAGTGACCGTGGAATTGGAACTGCGCAGCGCCGCCGATCAGGACGCTGTGCGGGCGCAGTTGCCGGTCATCCGCAACAACCTGTTGCTGTTGTTCGGCAGCCAGAACTACGAGGGGCTGCGCACCCGCGAGGGCAAGGAACGGCTGCGCGAGGCGGTGCTGGCCGAGGTGCGCGCGATCGTGAAGGAGCGTGCCGGCCGCGACGGCGTCACGCAGGTGTACTTCACCCATTTCGTCATGCAGTAGGCAAGCGCATGGACGCAGCTGGCAACATTCTTTCCCGGGAAGAGATCACGGCCTTGCTTCACGGGGCCGCGGCGTCCGCGTCGGAGCCGGTGGTGGCGCCGTTCGACTTCAGCTCGGATGAGCATCAGGTCCGCGCCGTCCTGCCGGCGCTGGATGCCGTCGCCCGGCACTTTGCCCGGCGGCTGCAACACACCTTGAGCGTGGCGATGCGCCAATCCGTGCGCGTCGGGGCGCGGCCGGCGCTGTGCCATGGCTCGGCCGCGGCCGCCGTGGCCTCGCTCGGTTCGGTGACGACCGCCTGCCTGACGAGCGCCGACCCCGCGGGTGTCCTGTGGCTCGCCGTCGAGACCTCCTGGGTCGATCGCATGGTGGATGCCTGTTACGGCGGTGCCGGGGAGACCGGCCCGGGCAGCGACCCGGCTGCCTCTCTCGCGGCTCGATGGGCTCTGCATCGCTTCCTCGGCTGGACTCGCGCGGATTTGCTGGCGGCCTGGCCGGCCGCGCATCCCTTGGTATTGGACACGGCCGAGCTGCCGTTCGCCTCCCCGCCCTCGAGCGAAGGTCAAGCGAGTGAAAAGGGCGTACTGCAGCCCTTTTCACTGCAGATGGCCGCGCATGAGGCGGAATTCGCGCTGGTGTTTCCCCTCTCCCTGCTGGCCCGCATGGCCGCTCCGGAAGCGCCGCGGTCTGGCTCGCAGCAGAACGGCTGGCAGCAATCCCTGGGCTGTGCCTTGCGCGAAGCGCCCGTCTTGCTGTCCGCGCGGCTGGCCGAGGTCCAGTTGACGATGGGCGAACTGCTCGCCCTGCGCAATGGCGACATCCTGCCGATCGAAGAGCCCGATCGGGTCGCCGTGTATCTCGAAGACCGGGTGCTGATGAGCGGCGAACTCGGCATGGCCGGGGGCCGCAAGGTGATACGGCTCAAGCGCCGTATCGAACAACTGGACCCTATGGGTGAGGGAGCGGCGTGATGGCCGAGACCATGGAGCGAACCGAACAATCCGCGCCCGCGGCGCCACGCGAGACCGCGTCGCCGGCAAGGAGCGACCCCGACGGCGCCCCGGGGGTCGTCACGCCGGCGGAGCGCGGCGCAGTCAGCCTGGATCTGCTGATGGATGTCCCGGTGACCCTGTCGATCGAAGTGGGACGCAGCCGGCTGAGTATCCGGGAGGTGCTCGCCTTGCACGAGGGCGCGGTGGTCACCCTGGATCGCCATGCGGGCGAGCCCCTCGGCGTGTTCGTCAATGGGGCGCTGGTGGCGCGCGGCGAGGTGGTCATCGTCAACGACACCTTCGGGATACGGCTGACCGAGGTGGTCAGCCCGACCGAGCGCCTGGGGCGGCTCACGTGACCGGCGCGCGAGGCGTTGTCCTGCCGGCCGGGCTCATGACGCTGACCGGGCCGGTCGCAGCGGCAGAGGCGGTCACCGCGTCCGCGATGTCGCTGCGGGTCGCGATCAGCCTGCTGCTGGTGATCGCGCTCATCGGCGCGCTGGCCGTGGTGTTGCGCCGGCTGCCCGGATTGGGCATGGCTCGCGGCGGTGAGCTACGGCTCCTGGGAACGGTGGCGGTCGGCCATCGCGAGCGGGTCGTGCTGCTCGAGACGGGCGGCGTCCGCGTGTTGGTGGGCGTGGCGCCGGGCCGTGTGCAGCCCCTGCATGTCCTGCCTGCCGACGATGCCCGGGTACCGATGCCGACGGCGTCTTCCGGGCGAGCGGAACCGGTGCTGGCGGCCTCGGGGAGCATCCGATGAGGCGCGGGTGCCCCTGGGTGGCCGCCCTTCCGCTGGTCTTGCTGGCCACACCCGCGCTCGCGGCGCCCGCACTGCCGGCCGTAACCGTCCAAGGCGCCGATGGCGCGCAGACCTATTCGCTGAGCCTGCAGATCGTGGCACTGATGACGGCGCTCACGCTATTGCCGTCCCTGCTGCTGGCCATGACGGCGTTTACCCGCATCATCATTGTGCTGGCGGTGCTGCGCCAAGCGCTGGGCATGCCGCAAACCCCGCCCAATCAGGTGCTGCTGGGGCTGGCCCTGTTCCTGACCCTGTTCATCATGGCGCCGGTGTTCCAGGAGGTCTACACGCGCGGGCTGGAACCCTATCTCAACGATCGCATGGGTCTGGAACAGGCCGTCGAGACGGGGGTGGAGCCGCTCAAGGGCTTCATGCTGGCCCAGACCCGCGAGCAGGACATCCAGCTTTTCCTGGAGATGCGCGGGGATCCGGCGCCCCAGACCCCGGCCGCGGTGCCCTTGCCGGTGCTGGTGGCGGCCTTCATGACCAGCGAACTGAAGACCGCCTTCCAGATCGGCTTCGTGATCTTCATTCCCTTTCTGATCATCGATCTGGTGGTGGCGAGCGTGCTGATGGCCATGGGCATGATGATGCTCTCCCCCATGCTGGTGTCGCTGCCGTTCAAACTGTTGCTGTTCGTGCTGGTGGACGGCTGGGTGCTGCTGCTGGGGACGCTGGCCTCGAGTTTTTCCACTGCCGGAGGCGTCACGGGATGACGCCCGAAAGCGCAATGGAAATCGCCCGCCACGGGCTCTGGATCACGTTGTTGCTCGCCGGTCCCCTGCTCGCGGCCGCCCTGGTGGTCGGCGTGGTCGTGGGGCTGTTCCAGGCGGCCACGCAGATCAACGAGGCCACCTTGAGTTTCGTGCCCAAGCTGGGGGCCATTGCCTTGGCGCTGCTCCTCGCCGGAGGCTGGATGCTGGGCGTGCTGGTGGATTACACCCGCGAGCTCTATCAGTCCATCCCGCTCTGGATCGGCTAGGGCGACCGGCATGGACGAACGCCTGCTCATGCAGACCCTGGAACAGGCCGGTGGCGTCTTCCTGCGCGTCGGCGGCTTTTTCATGGCCATGCCGCTCTTTTCGGGACCCGCGGTGCCGGTGCGGGTGCGGTTGATGCTGGCGTTGGCGGTGACCTGGATGATCCTGCCCGTCGTGCCACCGGCCGGCATGGCGCTGCTCGGTCCCGAGGGCGTTCTGGTGGCGATCGAGCAGATCCTGCTTGGGGTGGCGATGGGGATGGTGTTGCAAGTGCTTTTTCAGGCGGTGCTGATGGCGGGCCAGACGATCGCCACCGCGATGGGGCTCGGTTTCGCGGTCACGGTCGATCCGGTGAACGGCGTCAGCGAGGTGGTGCTCGGCCAATATTTCCAGCTGGTTGCCAGTCTGCTGTTTCTCGCGTTGGACGGTCATCTGGCCGTCATCGGCTTGGTCGCGGAAAGTTTCCGATTGCTCCCCGTCGGGCTCGGCAATCTCCCGCCCGACCGTCTGGAAACGCTGTTGCGCTGGAGTGCCCATCTGTTCAGCGGTGCCATCCAGTTGGCACTGCCGGCGCTGGCGGCGCTGATGATGGTCAACCTGATCCTGGGCGTCACCACGCGCGCCGCGCCGGCGCTCAATCTGTTCGCGGTCGGTTTCCCCGTTTCTTTGAGTGTCGGATTGCTCGCCGTCATGTGGACGCTGCCCGTGATGGCGCGTCTGTTCGAGCCCTGGCTGGAAGCGGCGCTGATGACGCTGCGCCGCCTCATCGGCCTGGAGGGCTGAGTCACCATGGCCGATTCGGCTGCAGAAGACCGCACCGAGGAGGCCAGTGCGCGCCGCCTCGAACAGGCACGGGAACGCGGGCAGCTTCCGCGCTCGCGGGAACTGGTCAGTCTGGGGCTGGTGGGTGGCGGCGTGCTGGGGATCTCGTTGCTGGGCCCCGCGCTGGCGGAGTTCCTGGGCCAGTCGATGCGCGTCGCGTTGCAGCAGGGGGTTCACCCGCTGCCCGATCGACTGCCAGCCGTTCTGGGCGAAGCCCTCGGGGCCGCGGTCCTGGCCGTGTTGCCCCTGATTGCGATGCTCGCCGCCATCGCCACGGGCGCCAGCATTGCGGTCGGGGGCTGGAATTTCACGCTCCAGGGCGTCGAGTGGCGCGCCGAGCGCGTCGACCCGCTCAAGGGCCTGGGTCGATTGTTCTCCAGCCAGGGCCTCGTCGAAACCGCCAAGGGGTTGATCAAGGTGGTCGTGATCGGCGCCCTCGGCTTCTTCGCTTTCCGGCGCGCCATCCCACAGTTGCCGGCGCTGGCCCTGTCGGCCCTGCCGGTGGCCATGTCGGCGCTGATCGGTCTGTGCCTGACGCTGTGGGCCGCGCTGGCGCTGGGCATGGGCCTGATCGCCATGCTGGACGTTCCGTTGCAGCGTTGGCAATACGGGCGCCAGCTCCGCATGAGCCGGCACGAATTGCGGGAGGAGCACAAGGAAATGGAAGGGCGGCCCGAGGTGCGGGCGCGCATCCGCCAGTTGCAACGCGAGCGCGGCCGGCGGCGCATGATGGAACAGGTGCCGCTCGCCGACGTGGTGCTGACCAACCCGACCCACTACGCCATTGCCCTGCGGTACGACGCCGAGCGCATGCGCGCACCGGTCGTCGTGGCCAAGGGGACCGGACTGATCGCGCTGCGCATCCGCGCCATCGCCGACGAGCACGGCGTCCCGGTGCTCGAATCCGCGGCGCTGGCGCGCGCGTTGTATCGGCACGCGGCGCTGGACCAGCCCATTCCCGTGGATCTCTACCTCGTCGTCGCCCAGGTGCTGGCGTACGTCTATCAGGTCAAACATCAACCTCATCAGGCGCCGGTGCCGCCCGAGTTCGAGGTGCCGGCCGGCTATCGGGTGGCGCCCGAGGCGGCTGCGCAGCCGGCGGACCCGTCCGCGGCGGATGAAGCGCGCGGCGGGGCGCAGGGGTAGTTCTCATGGCCAGCGACGCCCTGCCCGTACGCACGCGCATCCTCGAATTCGGCATCGGCACGCCGCTGGTCGTCACGCTCATGCTGGCCATGGTGGTGTTGCCGTTGCCGGCACCGCTGCTGGATCTGCTGTTCACTTTCAACATCGCCGTGTCGCTGGTCGTGTTGCTGGCCACCGTTTACGTGCTGCGCCCGCTGGACCTGGGCATCTTTCCGTCGGTGCTGCTGATCACGACGTTGCTGCGTCTGGCCATGAACGTGGCCTCGACGCGGGTCATCCTGCTGCACGGTCATGAAGGCGGAGATGCGGCCGGCAAGGTGATCGAGGCCTTCGGCCATTTCGTCATCGGCGGCAACTACGCGGTGGGCCTGGTGGTCTTCGTCATCCTGGTGATCGTCAATTTCGTCGTGGTCACGAAGGGGGCCGGGCGTATCTCCGAGGTCGCCGCGCGCTTCACCCTGGACGCCCTGCCGGGCAAGCAGATGGCCATCGACGCCGATGTCGGGGCCGGCCTGATTTCCCAGGAACAGGCGCGGCAGATGCGTCAGGAAGTGCGTCAGGAAGCGGACTTCTACGGGGCCATGGACGGCGCGGGGAAATTCGTGCGGGGCGATGCCGTCGCCGGGATTCTGGTCCTGTTCATCAATCTGATCGGCGGCATGGTCATCGGCATGCTGCAGCATGGCCAGCCGTTCATGGAGGCCGTGCAGAACTATACGCTCCTGACCATCGGCGACGGCCTGGTGGCCCAGATCCCGGCGTTGCTGATCTCGGTCGCCACCGCCGTGATTCTCACCCGCGTCGCGGGCACGCTCGACATGGGCGGGCAGATGGTCACGCAACTGCTCGGTCAGCCGCGCTCCCTGATGGTCGCCGGCGGCATCTTGATGGCGCTGGGACTCGTTCCGGGGATGCCCAGCCTGGTGTTTCTCGCCCTCGGTGGCGCGGGGCTCTGGGGGGGCTATGCCCTTTCGCGACGGGCATCCCGTCCGGAACTCGAGCCGACCGCCGGCGAGCCATCCGCGACGGAGCCCGCGCCGCGTGAACTGGGTTGGGACGAGCTGGCGCCGATCGATCTGCTGGGGCTCGAGGTCGGGTATCGGCTGGTGCCGCTGGTCGATCCGCATCAAGGCGGCGAAGTCATGGAGCGCATCAAGTCGGTTCGCAAGACCCTTTCCCAGGAACTGGGATTCCTCATTCCGCCGGTCCACATCCGGGACAATCTGGAACTCGCGCCGACCGCCTATCGCATCTCCCTCAAAGGGGTGGTGATCGGGCAGGGAGAGCTGCAACCCGAGCGCGAGATGGCCATCGATCCCGGTCAGGTGTTCGGCTCGCTCGACGGCATCGCCACGCACGAACCAGCATTCGGCCTGGACGCACTGTGGATCGAGAAGAGTCAGCGCGAACAGGCCCAGATGCTGGGTTACACCGTGGTCGATGCCGGCACCGTGCTGGCCACCCACCTCAGTCAGTTGCTGCGTCAGCATGCGCAGGAGTTGCTGGGCCACGACGAGATTCACCAGTTGCTGAGCCAGTTGGGCCGCACGGCGCCGAAGCTGGTCGAGGAGCTCGTGCCCAAGGCGGTGAGCATGGCGACGCTGGTGCAGGTGCTGCGCGGCCTGCTCGAGGACGGCGTGTCGATCCGCGACATGCGCACCATCGCCGAGGTGTTGGTCGGCCGTGGCGGCGGCAGCCAGGATCCGGCCGAACTCCTGCGGATCGTGCGCGAGCGCCTCGGACGGATGATCCTGCAGCAACTGCGCTTCAGCGGCGACGAATTACCGGTGATCGCGCTCGATCATGGCCTCGAGCAACTGCTGGGCGGCGGTGTGCAGGAGGGCATGGGGATCGAGCCTGCCCTCGCCGAGCGCCTGCTCAAATCGCTCGCCGAGGCGACGCAACGCCAGGAAGGGCGAGGAGAGCCTGCGGTTCTTCTCGTGTCGCCGCGTCTGCGCCCGCTGCTGGCGCGCATGACCCGACGCACCGTGCGTGGCCTGCACGTGCTCGCGTTTGGCGAAATTCCGGACGATCGACACATCCGATTGATAACCACCATCGGCGCCTGAGCCGCTCGCTCATGGGTCAGGGGAAGGAAGGGCAATGAAGATCAGACGTTTTCAGGGGGCGAATGTCCGCAATGTCCTGGGGCAGGTGCGCGAGGCGCTGGGGCCGGATGCGGTCATCCTGTCCAACCGCAGGGACGGCGCCGGCGTGGAGATCGTGGCGGCGACGGACTACGACGAGGCCAGCGTCTGGCAGGCGGCCGCGCGTCCCGAACCCGGCCAGGCGGCCAGTCCGTCCGCTGGGGATGGCCGTGGGTGCGGCGTTTCCCAAGCCGTGCCGGAACCCTCCTCGCCGGGTCTGGATGAGGTTCGCGAGGAACTGTCCCGAATCAAGAGTCTGCTGGAGGAGCGGATCGACGGGCTGTCGTGGCGGCGGTGGCTTCGACACCATCCGCAGCATCGCGCGGCGTGCCAGGAACTGCAGAGCCTGGACCTGAGTCCGGGCGCCATCCGGCACGTGCTCTCGAGGCTCGGCACCGCGCCGGACGGGGAGCAGTCGCGACGCGAGGCGATGGTCGCCCTGGTGCGGCTGCTGTCGGTGCCCGTCGATGATCCCCTGTCACAGGGCGGCATCGTCGCGCTGGTCGGCACCACGGGTGTGGGCAAGACGACCACGTTGGCGAAGCTGGCTGCCCGGCAGGTCCTCGCGCGAGGGCCCCAGTCGGTCCGTCTGGTGTCCAGCGACGGGCACCGGATCGGCGCGCATGAACAGCTCATCACCTACGGCCGTCTCCTCGGGGTCGGCGTGCACGTGGCCGAGACGGCCGATGAATTGCGGCACGTCCTGGGCGAGTTGAGCCACGTGCCGCTGGTGCTGGTGGACAGCGCGGGCATGGGCCAACGGGACCGGCGTCTGATCGACCAACTGCAGCGCCTGCGCAGCGTCGCGGACCGTCTCCGCGCCTACGTGGTCCTTCCGGCGTCGGCGCCGCTGGACATTCTCGAGCAGACGATCATGGCCCTGGGCCCGGAACATCTCGCCGGGGCCCTGATCAGCAAGCTCGACGAGGCGCTGTCCCTGGGGCCGATCTTGTCGGTGCTGATCCGGCACCGACTGGGCGCCGCCTACCTTGCCAACGGCCAGCGGGTGCCGGAGGACCTGTTGCGCGTGCGTCCGGCCGATCTGGTGCTGCGCGCTCGTGCGTACGTCCGCCAGCACCGGATGGCCGCGACGCGTGATGCCTGGCATACCGCCCGAGCCGGGTGAGACAAGGGGATCGGCATGCGGTTACCGACGCAGGCAGCGGGGCTCGATAAGCCGGCTGGGGCACGATTGCTGGCCATCGCCAGCGGCAAGGGCGGGGCGGGCAAAACCACGGTGGCGGTCAACCTCGCGATCGGTCTCGGGCAGCTGGGACGGCGGGTGATTCTGGTCGATGCGGATCTCGCGCTGGCCAACGTCGATGTGCTGCTCGGGATCCAGCCGCGCGCGCACCTCGGGCAATGGCTCGACGGACGGGTGCCCCTCGATCGTTTGCTCGTGGAGGTCGCCGATCACGTGCAATTGGTGGCCGCCAGTTCGGGTGCACGCGCCATGGCCGACCTGGATGCGCACGGGCGGCACCGGCTCCTGGCTGCCATCGGTCAGTTGCGCGGGGCGGCGGAGTGGCTGGTGCTGGATCTGGGGGCCGGCATCGCGCCCTCGGTGCGCGAGTTTGCCGCGCTGGCCGACGAGGTGCTGGTGGTCGTGTGTGACGACCCGACCTCGCTTACGGATGCCTATGCCCTGATCAAGATCCTTCATCAGGAAGAAGGTGTTCTGCACTTCGGGGTGATGGCCAACCAGACCGGGAGTGTGCGGGCGGCCGAGCGGCTGTACGGGAAGCTGGCCGGCGTCGTCGAGCGATTCCTTGCGGTGCCGCTGGTCTATCGGGGCGCCATTCCGTTCGACCGATGCGTGCGCGATGCGCTCGAACGGCAGTGCGCGCTGATGGCCTGCCATCCCCACGCCGCGGCGAGCCTGGCGTTCAAGCGATTGGCCCGCGCGGTCGATAAGTTGGACGGACGGGCCGTGTTGCGTCACGTCCTCGAGGGTTCGGCGGGGGTCGCTTAGGGCACTGCCAGGGCCAACGCCGACACAGGCTCTGCCGATCCGGTTTTTTGTTGTGCCGTCACTGCCGCCGGATCGCGGCGGAAAACAAGAGCAAGAGATCGAACCTGTGGATATTTTCAGTCTCATCGGTCTGGTCCTCGCCGTGGTCGCCGTGATCGGCGGCAGCATCCTGAAAGGCAGCGGGGTGGCGGCACTGCTCAATCCTGCGGCCTTCGTGATCGTGGTGGTGGGGACCTTGGCGTCCATTTGCCTGCACACGCCCATGCCGGTGTTCATGCATGCGCTGAAGATGCTGCGGATGCTTTTCGCGCCGCCGCGCGCCGATTTGAACGAGATCATCGAGAAAGTGGTGAGCTGGAGCCAGATTGCCCGCAAGGACGGGCTGCTCGGTCTGGAGAAGGTCATCGAGCAGGAACAGGGCGAGTTCGAGCGCAAGGGCATCCAACTGCTCGTTGACGGCACCGGGCCCGAAACCATCCGCCAGATCCTCGAGGTCGACGTGTCGGTCAAGGAACACCGCGATCTGCAGGGGGCCAAGGTGTTCGAATCCATGGGCATCTACTCGCCCACCCTCGGCATCATCGGGGCGGTGCTGGGCCTGATGTCGGTGATGCAGCATCTGGATGATCCCAGCCATCTCGGCACCGGGATCGCTGCGGCCTTCGTGGCGACCATCTATGGCATCGGCTTCGCCAACCTCCTGCTGCTGCCGGCGTCGGCGAAGCTCAAGGCGGCCGTGCAGGAGCAGACCCAGGCCAAGGAGGTGCTGATCGAGGGCTTCCTGGCCATCGCGCACGGCGAGAATCCGCGCAACATCGAGACCCGCCTGAAGGGTTATCTCCACCATTGAGAGCCATGCGATGCCGAAGAAAGGACATGAGGAACACGCCAATCACGAGGCCTGGGCCATTCCCTACGGCGATCTGGTGACCTTGCTGCTGGCTTTCTTCGTGGTCATGTATTCCCTGTCGTCGGTCAACGAGGGTAAATATCGCATCCTGTCCGACGCGCTTCAGGCCGCCTTCCGCGGGGACACCCGGACGCTCGAACCGATCCAGATCGGCGAGGTACGCAAGGGCGCCGAACCTCGCGAGGAACCCACCATGATTCACTTGCCGCTGGCTGCGCCGCCGGTGGCGCCGATGATGCCAGCCGGCGAAAGTCCCGAGCGGTCGGCGGGCTCCGATCCTTTGGACCGGATCGCCAGCCAGATCGAGCGACTCATCGGCGAGGCCTTGCCGGCCGAATGGGTGGTCGTCCGTCGCAACCGGCAGTGGATCGAGGTGGAGATCCAGACCGACCTGTTGTTCCAGAGTGGTGCGGCCGCGCTCGACGCCCGCGCCCTGCCTGCCATCGATCGCCTTGCCGAGGTGCTGCAGCCCTTCTCCAATCCCATACACGTGGAAGGACACACCGACACGCAGCCGATCAGCACCGCACTTTTCCCGTCCAACTGGGAGCTGTCGGCGGCGCGGGCGGCCACGGTGGTGCGCCGCTTCGAAACCTTGGGCATCGAATCCTCGCGCATGACGGTCCTGGGTCTCGGGGAACACCGCCCGGCGGCCACAAACGATACGGTCGAGGGCCGAAATCGCAACCGCCGGGTCGTTCTGGTCGTGCTGGACCCGGGGGCGATGGCGGCCGTGCCGCCGGGGGTGCGGCCGGATTCGGACGGAGTAGCCGCGCCATGAACAACGACTCGTTCGCGTCGCGAAAGCCCAGTAATCGGAGCGCAGGTCGATGACGTTCGTGACGGCCATCGGCGCCGCGCTGTTCGGGGGGGCGTGGGGCGCCCTGCTGATCGGGCTCGTGCTGCGCCGATCCATGCGCCGTCAGATGCGGGCCGCGGAGGCGTTGCAGCGCAGCATGGCGGATTTGCAGGGCCAGTATTGGACCCTGCGGCAATGTCTGGTCCAGCCGGGCGCCGTGCCGACCGGCACCGCCCCGTCGCCCGAGCCGGCGGCGGGAGTCGAGCGCCTTTATGACCGGGCGATCCGCATGGCCCGACAGGGCGCGCGCGTCGACGATTTGACCGAATCCTGCGGTCTCGGGCGGGCTGAAGCCGAGTTGGTGGTGCGGCTGCACGCCACGCCCGGCGTGGCGCCGGGCCCGCAGGGCAGTGCGTGACGATGGGCGGCGACTCCAGGTGAGGAGGACCCCCCGCAGAGTCGGACGCACCGGCACCACACTCGCCATCCTCCTCGGCATGACCGTCGCGGTGCATGCGGACGAGGCTGTCACCGATCAGATCCGCCGCGCGGTCCAGACCGCCTTGCAGGCGCAATGGCCTGAGCAGGAGCTGCGGATCGATCTGGTCGAACCGGACGCGCGACTGAACCTGTCGCCCTGTGAACAGCCGCTCGAGGCGGCGTCCCTGCATCCCGGCCCGTTGCGTGCCGCCGTGACGATGATGGTTTCATGCCGGGGCGCACGTCCTTGGCGCGTGTATGTCCCGGCGCGGGTCAGCGCCATGGGCGAGGTGGTCGTGGCGAGGCGTCCGCTCGCGGCGGGCGCGATGCTGACGCCGCAGGACGTGGCGAGAGAGCGCCGCGCGCTGACCGACTTGTCCCAGGGCTATCTGCGGCAACTCGATACGGCGGTCGGCAGCACCTTGCGCCAGCCGGTGGCCGAGGGCGCCGTGATTCTTCCCGGGCAGTTGGTCCAGCCGCGGGCCGTACGCCGGGGTCAGCGGGTGGTGATCGAAGCGGTCCGCGGAGCCATGCAGGTGAACGGCAGCGGGGAAGCGCTGGCCGACGGCATGCCGGGCGAGCGGATCAAGGTCCGCAACGTGGGCAGTGGGCGAGTGGTCGAAGCGACGGTCAGGCCCGACGGGCGGGTGCGCGTCGAATTTTGAGATCAAGGAGAGTGACATGGACACATCCGATCAACCGAGTGCCGACGCCCCGTCGCTTGACGCGGTGCTGGGGGCGCTCGATCGTCTCCAGGCGTGCCTGGAGCGCGAAGCATGGAGTCTCGTCCAGCCGGGAACGCCGGATCTGGCTGCGATCGCCGCCGAAAAGACGCACTGTCTGGACGCTTTGCTGCCGCTGGATCGCGCGCTGCGCGTGCATGCTGCCGATGCGGAGACAAAAGATGCGAAGAGCCTGCTTCGCGACTGGCTCTTGAAACAGGCGCCGCTCCCGGAAGTCGTGCATCGGATGCAGTTGGTCCTGGAGACCTGCCAGCGGCTGAATCAGCGCAATGGGGCGGTGTTGCTCGCGCGGCAGCGGCAGGTCGCGCTCGGGCTGCAGGCGCTCGGCGTCGTGTCCGAGCGACCGCTCTATACCGCCCATGGCGACGTGAACCTGGGGCGCCGTGGCATGACCAGCGTGCGTGTCTGAGGGCGTGGTTGTCGCTCTGTCGTCATGGCGGGTCTGGCCGGAATGAGTCGCCGCACCGGGCGGGACGGGTCGGGAGCATGGCCAACAATTACCTGCTGATCGATTTCGAGAACGTGCAGCCGGAGAGCATCGCGCTGCTGGACGGGCTCGAGTTCACGATTCTGCTCTTCGTCGGCGCTCATCAGACCAAGATCCCCCTTGCGCTGGCCACGCAGTTGCAGCAACTGGGCGAGCGGGCCCGATATGTTCGCATCGAGGGCAACGGACCCAACGCGCTCGATTTCCACATCGTGTTCACGATCGGCGAGTTGGCGCGCGCCGATCCCGAGGGCTGTTTCCACATCATCTCGAAGGACACGGGATTCGATCCGCTCATCCGCTACGCCCGAGGGCGGCGCATCGCGGTGCAGCGCAGCGTTGCGATTGCCGAGATTCCCCTGCTGAAGCGACTGAGCGCGAAGAGCGACTGGAACGACTCGCCTCTATCGTTCAGAACCTCACCGCACACGGAAATGCGCGTCCGCGGAAGATCACCACGTTGGCCAATTCCATCAATAATCTATTCCGCAAATCGCTGTCGGAAGTGGAAATCGCGGGCCTCATCGCGGCACTGCAGCAGGCGGGGCACATCAACATCGACGGCCAAAGCGTGCATTACCGCCTATAGGGTGGCGCCGGCCGCCGTTCTAGCCGGTCAGATGGCGGTGGTGCTCACGCCGGCCCCGTCGAAGGTGGCCATCTCGGCGTGCAGCGCGCAGGCCGCGCGCAACAGCGGCACCGCCAGCGCCGCGCCGCTGCCCTCGCCGAGGCGCAGATCCAGATCGAGCAGCGCGCAGCCGCCGAGCGCGTCCAGCAGCCGTGCATGTCCCGGCTCGGCCGAGCGGTGGGCGAAATGCAGCCACTCGATCACGCCCGGATTGAGTCGCGCCGCCACGAGCGCGGCGGCCGTGGCGATGAAGCCGTCGACCAGTGCCGGCAGGCGCGCCTGGGCGGCGGCGACGTAGGCGCCCGCCAGCGCCGCCAGTTCCAGCCCGCCCAGCGAGCGCAGGATCTCGAACGGTGTCTGCGTTGTCGCGCCGTGGCGGGCGAGCGCGAGGGCCAGCGCGTGGCGCTTGCGCGCGAGTCCTGCCGCATCGAGGCCGGTGCCCGGTCCGAGCAACGCCTCGGGCGGGGCGGCCAGCAACGCGCAGCCGAGCGCCGCGGCCGCCGTGGTATTGCCGATGCCCATCTCGCCGCCGATGAACAGATCCGCTCCGGCCGCGCGTGCTGCCGCCACGCACGCGGCGCCGACGGACAGTGCGGCCTCGGCCTGTGCCGCCGTCATGGCCGGGGCCTGGGTGAAATCGGCCGTGCCGCGGGCCACGCGCCGATCGAGCACGCCGGGCAGCGGATGCTCGGCGTGGACGCTGCCGACATCGACGATGGTGAGCGCGGCGCCGAGCTGGCGCGAGAGGACCGCGATGGCCGCGCCGCCCTCGGCGAAATTGGCCAGCATCTGGCTGGTGACCACCTGCGGGTAAGCCGACACGCCGCGCCGCGCGACGCCGTGGTCACCGGCAAAGATGGCGATGTGCACGCGCTCGATCGTGGGGGTGAGCCGACCCTGCTGCGCGGCCAGCCGAGTCACCGCGTGTTCCAGCCGGCCCAGCGAGCCGGGCGGCTTGGTGAGGCCGTCCCAGCGGGCTGCAGCGGCGGCACCCGTGTCCGCATCGGGCCGCGGGGGCCGAGCCATCCACCACGCGGTCATGGCGTGTCCTTCAGCACCAACGGCAGGCCGGCCGCCAGCAGCACTACGCGTCCGCAACGCTGCGCCACGGCTTGGTTCAGCCAACCCAGCTCATCAGCGAAGCGCCGCGCCAAGGCGTGGGTCGGTACCAGACCCCAGCCGACCTCGTTGCTGACCAGCAGCACCCGCCCCGGTAGCGCGGGCAGCCGGTCGAGCAAGGCCGCGCGTTCGGCTGCGAATACTGCTTCTCCCGCATGCAGCAGATTGGAGACCCACAATCCCAGGCAATCGACCAGCAGGCAGCGATCCGGCGCAGCCGTCTGTGCCAGCGCCTGTGCCAGCGCCGTTTCGACCTCGTGGGTGATCCAGTCGGTGGGCCGACGCGCGCGATGCGTGGCGATGCGGGCGGCCATTTCCGCATCGCCCGCCGTGGCGGTGGCGATGACGTGCACGGCCAGCCCACTTGCTCCGGCCTGTGCCTCGGCGTAAGCGCTCTTGCCCGAACGCACACCGCCGAGGATCAGCTCCGCGCCTTGGGTCATGGTCGTTCCTCTGCGTTGGGGCCGCAGTATAGCCAACATCTCGGGGTCATCCCCCGTCGGTGGGCTGTCCCCTCGGTGATCGCGTCAACCGGTTCCTCGATCGCGTCGGAATGCCCCGGGCCCTTCTGGAAGCCTGTCGCGCGCGAGCCGATCACGGGTATGAGGCCGCCACAGCAGGTCGCTGGTTGAGCCGACGGAAGCCGCGGTTGTTCAAGTTGCCCGGATCGGCGCCGAGTGTATTTCATACCGAAAACCGCAGGGATCCCTTGATGAACGGGCACTCAACGGCGCTGGATACATCCCATGGTTCACGGCCGCCCTCTCCGTCGACGGTATTGGGTGAATCGATGGGGCGACTGGCTTTGCTCATCGACGCCGACAACGCCCAGCCCGCGGTGATCGAATCACTCTTGGCTGAAGTGGCTCGCTTCGGCGAAGCGACGGTGCGCCGGATTTATGGCGACTTCACGTCACAGGCCAGCGCCAGCTGGAAGAAGTTTCTGAACAAGCACTCCATCAAGCCGGTGCAGCAGTTCGCCTATACGACGGGCAAGAACGCCACCGACAGCACGATGATCATCGATGCGATGGACCTTCTGTACACACGCCGCTTCGACGGCTTTTGTCTGGTTACGAGCGACAGCGACTTCACCGGGCTGGCCATCCGTCTGCGAGAAGAAGGCTTGAAGGTGTTCGGCTTCGGTGAGCAAAAGACGCCCGAGGCGTTCCGAAATGCCTGCCACAAATTTTTCTTTACGGAGATTCTCCGTTCACCGACCCACGCACGGGAGGCACAGGCGCGAATCTCCAGCCCAGTCGAGCCAGCGCAGCGCCTACAGGATCCTCCTCTCGAGCCGTCCAAACCGCGTTTTCCGAGGGAGTTCCTGATCGAGGCGCTGGAGAAGTCCGCGGATGAATCGGGTTGGTCGCATCTCGGCACCTTCGGCAGCTATTTGCAGAAGATTCAGCCGGATTTCGATTCGCGTCTGTACGGCTTCAAGAAGCTGTCCGACCTGGTGCGCGGGCATGCGGAGCTGTTTCTCACGGAAGAGCGCGTGCCCCCCGGAGGTGGCTCCAAGGTCTTGTATGTAAAAGGACGTGTGGACGTCTGAACAAGGAGATGGAAAAACATGGGCGCCGTCAGTTCCTCGATCGGCGATGAGCGATGGCTGAAACCCATCTGCGTCGTTTGCCTTGTGATTCCGTTCGAAGATCCCGCGTCGTCCCATCCACAGTCAGCAGGGAGTTCACCATGCGTGCCTCATCCACGACGCCGACGTCCACGCCACACTCGCCCGCCCTGAAATCGCAGGACGTCCTGGCAGGGCTCGGCGCGGCGCCACGCGAGTTGCTGGCGACCTGTCTGGCGCTGTTCGAAGACAACACCCTGCAGCAGCACCTCGCCCGGCGGGTCGGTGAATTCAAGGAAAAATGGCCGAGGCCTTTCTCCGCGTCCACGGATGAGCGTGCCATCGCTTCACTGCACAATCGTGCGCTGGCGTGGATGAATGCATCGGCTCATGACGACGACTTGCGTCTGCTTTTGTGGATGCATCTGCGCGAGGCATTTGACTTGCCGGCCTCGACGTTCGGGAGTCTGCGTTCGACCCGGGGCGCGGCCGACGATCTCGTGACGGCCGCGCTGGCCTCCATACAGGCCGGCGTCGTCGAGAAGATCAAGGATTGGACGCGGCTGGGCACCAAGCGGGAAATCCCGGATTCTCTTGACGCACTCGCCACACAGACCTTGGACGAGTTGATCAAAGGGGTGATGCAGCCCGACGACGCAACCCAGGAGGCGGCTCGCAACGCTCTGATTCAGAAAATGAAAGAGCGAGTGGCAAAGCTGGACCCTGAGACGCAGAAACGGCTGCTCGCGGGCGTTAAGGCGGACGAACTCAACGACGACGCGATTCGGACGCTTCTGTTGACAGGCGGCGGGCTGACCTCTTTTGGGACGGCAGTCAATATCGCCGGTTTCTCGGCCTACATCCTTGCGGCTCAGGTATCGGCCTTCATTCCGCTGGTCAGCGGGCCGGCGCTGGTCTCTGTGGTGGCGGTGCTGTCCAGTCCGATCACCATCGTTCTGGCCACTGTTGGTGCCGGTTGGTGGGCCGCGCGCTCGGCCGGCAGCGAAATCAAATCTGCCATTGCCCTGCGCGTCATCGCATTGCTGGCGTTGAACGGTCTTTCCGCCGGCGAGGATGCGCTGAGGCAAATCGCCCGTGCGTTTGCGCGCCTGCCCGGCATACGCGAGATCGGCACACTCAAGCGCAACGTTCTGCAACGCTACCAGGCGGACTGGTCGGCCATTCGTGACGCGCACCGACGGGCCACCACGCTCGATCCTGTGCTTGCTGCGGCGATGGATCGTGGCCTACCGGTAAGAGAGCAACCCGAGCGCTGGCGGCCCTTGCTGAACAAGGGCGATGACGCCTTGGCGGATACGGCAGGCATAGGTGCGCTGACCCTGGGCGAGTTGCTTTACAACATCCACGCACTCGATCCCACCGTGTTGCAGGCAGCGGATTTTTCGCACGCGGCCGATCTGGCAGACCCGGTGAACTTTGCGGCATTCGCGCACCAGATCGAGGCGATGGCGGATGACGGCAAACTGGGCGCGATCAGCAATCTCAAGGGCTACGTGGCCGAGCGGGTGGTGGCGAGCCGCCTCGTTGATCAGGGTCACGTCGTGCGTTTCCCCGACCACGCCAATCAGGCCGGTTGGGATCTCGAAGTGGACGGAATCCCTTTCCAGATCAAGAACGCGGCGGATCTCGGCCTGCTGGAGCGTCATTTCGAGCACTACGACTACCCGGTGCTGGCCAATGCCGAGGTCGCGGACCTGCTGGCGCAGGCAAAGGAACACGGCGCGCTGCCCGCATGGGCGGACAAGGTCCACTTCGTCGAGGGCTACAGCCAGCACGACGTTCAGGCAGTTGTGGATCACTCGCTGAGCGCTGGGGACGGCATGTTGCATCCGCATGTGAGGACCTTTGCGGTGCTGATCAATGCCGTGCGCAACGTCGATCGCTATCACTCGGGCCAGATGACCGGCTCGCAAGCCGTCCAGGATGTCATCGTCAATGGTGTGGTTCGCACGGGCCTGGCAGTGACCGGCAACTACGTGGGCGTGGGGATCGGACTGCTTGTGTTCGGTCCAGCGGGCGCGGTCGTTCTCGGCTCGGTGCTGCCGGTGCTGAGCCGCTGGCAGTTGGAACGCGCCAAAGGGGCTCTCGGCTGGATATTCCGAGGGGAGAGTTATCGCCAGTGGGAAAGGGAGGCACGGCAGCGGCTGGATGCCTTAGGGGCCGTTCTTCGCGCCGGCCTCGAGGACAAGGCGCGGCGCATCAAAACGCAGGCGTGGACCGACGATCACGCGGCCGCCGCGTACCTCGCCTGGCGGCGCGACGACGATCTGCGGTTTTTGGGCGAGGCAGAGCTGAAGCTGAAGTCCATCCTTCAAGACCCCGAGCGGCCAGTTGAGGAGGCTGCCAGCCTTCTCTTGGTGTGGCTGAGTCACTCGACGTTGCACCCGGCGCTCTATCAGAGGGAATTCCGGGCGTGGCTCGACGTGCTGGATCGCAGGCCGGGAATCCCGCAGAGCGCGTCGGATCTCTTTGGCGCGATCACAGGGCGCGTACGATCTTTCCGGGCTGGATAGGTCCAACCGATCTTGAGTTTGGTCTGTGCGCCGATGGTTGTGTCGCAAGATCTTGGCTCGCCCCTCAGCGGGCGCTTCTCCGTTTTGCATCGAGTGCTGGGGGGGATGTCTGGCGAGGAGAGTGGCCTGCCTGTGGTTATGGGCGATGTCAGGGGGCATCCCGTACAATTCGGGGCGACGCACGCGGCCGAGCGTGCGAACGATTGCGGATAGTAACTGACATGAAGTGGCTGACAGGGTGGATGCTGGCTGTTTTTTTCTGGGCGGGGGCGGCCGGCTGCGCATGGGCAAGTCCATTCCCGAACCGGTGGGTGCTCATCGACACCGAAACGCATGAACTGGCGGTCATGGATGGCGATGAGCCGGTTTGGGTGTTCGAGCGCATTGCCTTGGGACGAGGCGGAGTCACGCGGTCGAAGCTGACGAAGGATTACAAGACGCCGCTGGGCGAATTCTACATCACGGAAATCCGCAAGAGCGGCCTGTTTCAGACCTTCATGCAGCTCAGCTATCCCAACCTCAGCCATGCGAAGGCGGCCCTTGACGCCGGGAGGATCAGCGAAGAGGAGTTCTGGGCGGTCGAGTACGCAGGCATGCAGGGCTTGGTGCCGCCGCAGAACACGCGGCTGGGCGGCCAGATCGGCATCCACGGCGTGGGCCGCGGCGATCTGAGCATCCATCGTCAATTTGACTGGACCCAAGGCTGCATCGCGATGACCAACGACCAGATCGCGCAGCTGCAGAGCCTGATCGGAGTAGGCGCGCGGGTCTCCATTCGATGAGTGCCACGGCTTTTTGATGTTCTGGTCAAAGAGAACCGTTTGGGCGCTTGAAATATGACGGTGAAACCCGGACACTGTGCACGCGCCGAGCGCCGGTTTTGGGGGCGTGACCGGCGGTGAGCGTTGAATGCCGCAGCGTATTCGACGCCCTTGATCCTATTTCAACCGAAACCCGTTGATCGAATTTATCAGGAGAATTTCTATGCTGGCTAAGAAGTTTGCAGCTCCCTTGATCGTGGCCGTGGCGCTGGGTGGTGGTCTGGTTGGCTGCTCCAGCACCAAGGAAAAAGAAGCGATGAACACCAAGCTGGACAGCATCGCTGCTGATGCCAAGGCTGCCGCCTCTGCTGCCGAGTCCGCCAAGCGTGACGCCGCTGCCGCTGCCCGTGCAGCCGCGGAAGCCAAGGCCATGGCGGCCGATGCCAAGAGCACCGCCGAGGCGACCGACGAGAAGCTGAACCGGATGTTCAAGAAGTCCATGTACAAGTGAGGTCGTTTCCCCGCTCGGGGAATGTGCCTGGAAGACCGCCGGCGATGCCGGCGGTTTTTTTATGGCCGGCGTTCGGGGCTTCCCGCCGGATCGCTCTCATCACCCCAGCGCATGGCCTGCAAGGGCAGGGCAAGATTCTCGGGAACCAAGACGCTGTCTCGCGCGACGGGCGAGGTTTGCCGATGGTCCAAGGTGTAGTGCAGGCCGCGACTCTCGCGGCGATTCAGCGCGCTGCGCACGATCAGTTCCGCCACGGTTGCCAGATTGCGCAGCTCCAGAAGATCGGGATCGCCGCCGTGCCCTTGCCACTGCGCCTCGGTTTCGCTGCGAATCATCGCGACGCGCCGCTGCGCCCGTTGCAAGCGCTCGTCGCTGCGCACGATACCGACGTAATCCCACATCGCCCGGCGCAATTCCGCCCAGTTGTGGTGAATGGTCCCCTGTTCGATGCGCGACGCCTTTGCCGGAGCGGGCCGCTCGCCCGCCGCGCCAGCGAGGGGCACATGCGGCAGGCGCGCGCGGATATCCTCGGCGGCGGCCTCGGCGAACACGAAGCATTCCAGCAGCGAGTTGCTGGCCATGCGGTTGGCGCCGTGCAGGCCGGTATGCGCCGTCTCCCCGATCGCATAAAGGTTCTCGAGATCGGTGCGCGCACGCAGATCGGTGACGACGCCGCCGCAGGTGTAGTGCGCGGCGGGCACCACCGGCAAGGGCTGCTGGGTCATGTCGAGCCCCAGGGCCAGGCACTGGGCGTGGATGGTCGGGAAATGCGCGCGGATGAACGCGGCGCCGCGATGACGGATATCGAGATACACGCACGGGATGCCCAGCCGTTTCATTTCGTGATCGATGGCGCGGGCCACGACATCGCGTGGCGCCAGATCGCCGCGCGGATCGAAGCCGTCCATGAACGCCGTGCCGCTGGGCAACAACAGACGTCCGCCTTCCCCGCGCACCGCTTCGCTGACGAGGAATACCCGCGAGCCTTGGGCCGGCAGATACAGGCAGGTGGGGTGGAATTGCATGAATTCGAGGTTGGCCACGCGGCAGCCCGCGCGCCAGGCCATGGCGATGCCGTCGCCGGTGGCGACCTCGGGATTGCTGCTATAGGGATAGACGCGACTGGCCCCGCCGGTGGCAAGGGCGACGCTGCGCGCGTGCCAGGATTGCACGGCGCCGGTTTCAAGGTTCAGCAACCGTATGCCGTGGCAGGCGCGTGCCCCGCGCAGCGTCCCATCGCCGGTGATGAGATCGACCGCCATGTGTCGCTCCAGCAACCGGATGCGCGGCTGCGCCCGGCAGGCGGCGAGCAGCACATCCGAGACGGCCTTTCCCGTGGCATCGGCGGCATGGACGACCCGCCGATGGCGATGGCCGCCCTCCCGGGTCAGATGCAGGGGGCTGTCCGCGCCTCCCTCATTATCCTGGCGGGTGAAAGCCACACCCAGCGTGCTCAGCCAGGCAATGACGGATGCGCCACGCTCCGCCGTGTAGCGGACCGCGGCGGGATCGCAAAGGCCGGCGCCGGCGATCAGCGTGTCTTCGACATGCGCCTCGACCGAGTCTTCGATGTCCAGCACGGCCGAGATGCCGCCTTGGGCGTATGCAGTGCTGCCCTCATGGGGAGCGGCCTTGCACACCACCGTAACGGCACAGTGAGGCGCCAGGCGCAATGCAAGCGAGAGCCCGGCAGCGCCGCTGCCGATGATGAGAACGTCTGTCGTGTAGGTGGTCATCGCGGGAATGGAAAACGGCTGATAGAATCGCCCACCAGTACGGATAGGGGGCCCGATGAAGTGCGGGCCTACTATAAACCGCTTTTTTGATCGAAAGAACGAACTCTCCCGGTCTGAGCTTGTCTAGTGGGCAAGAGATCGCCGGGGGCCGGAGTGATGCCCCCGATGGGCGATGCAGTTGCAGTTGACCAGGATCTGGTGAAGCGGGTCCAGCGGGGCGACAAGACGGCTTATGATCTGCTGGTGCGCAAGTACCAGCACAAGGTGATCAAGCTTGTGTCCCGTTATGTGTACGACCCGAGCGATGCCCACGATGTAGCGCAGGAAGCGTTCATCAAGGCATACCGGGCCTTGCCCGGGTTTCGCGGCGACAGCGCCTTTTATACGTGGCTGTACCGGATCGCGATCAATACCGCCAAGAATCATGTGGCGGCCAGGATCCGCGCACCGATCAGTTCGGTGTCGGAGTTTGGTACCGAGGATTCGGACGTGGACTTCTCGTCGCGCCTGAGCGACATCGACACGCCCGAGGCGTTGTTGCTCACGGACGAGGTCCGCCGGACCATTCTGTCGGCGATCGACGCCCTGCCGCAGGATCTCAGGACGGCACTGATCTTGCGGGAGATCGAAGGCATGAGTTACGAAGAGATTGCCAAAACGATGGAATGCCCGGTGGGGACTGTCCGGTCTAGGCTGTTTCGAGCGCGGGATACCATCGATGCCGAGCTCAAGAAAATCGAGGGATTGACCTGAATCATGAATGACAAGACCACCCTGTCGGGATCCACGAAGTCACAGCTTGGGCGACCCATCGACACGGCCCACGAGTTCGCGGCGGACCTGTCTGCCTGGATGGATGGCGAGATCAGCGGCGGACGGGCGCGTCTGGTCGCGCAGGGCATGATGGCCGATCCCTCCATGCGAACGCGGTGGTCACGTTATCATTTGATCGGCGACGTGCTGCGGGACAATGTCCCGGCTTCGGGTATCGTCGACCTCTCCGCAGGCATCAGGAGCGCGATCGACCAGGATGAATCGGACGCGCGGGTCGCGCGCGTCCCCTTCGTCAATCATCCCCGCGCGTGGGGGCTTGCTGCGTCCCTGGTACTGGCGTCGGTCATCCTCGTCAATTCATGGCAACGACCGGGCACGCCCCACGTCGACATCGCTGCCGGCCCCGATGCAGCCCCCGCCGTGGTCGCCACGGCTGATGCGGAGCCAGAGCGCGCCGATACATCCGAACTCGATCAATATCTTCGCAACCACACGCTGGCCCTGGTAGACACCGGCGAACCGGCGCGCATGCTGCCCTATCTCAGCATGGCCGAATCGGCGAACGAGCCTGTTTCCGCTACCGCTCCGTGAGGTCCGCCCGCTTCGGCACCCGAGCTGCCTTCCTGCTCGCTTCCCTGTGCGCCCTTATGCCATGGGTCCATGCCGACGAGGCTCCGTCGGAGTGGATCCTGCGCACCGTCAAGGCCTACAGTCAGTTGAGTTACGAGGGGACGTTCGTCTATCAGAAGAATGATGCACTCGAAACCATGCAGGTCATCCACTCGCCGGAAAAGGACGGTCAGACGCGTCTGGTTGCGCTGAACGGCGAAATGAACGAGATCCATCGCCGGGGCGAGCAAATGACCCGCTATCTCCCCGAGCGTGGGCTGATGATCGAAGGGCTGCGCTGGAGCAACCCTTTTTTTTCGGCCCAGCCTGAAGACATGGGTCGATTGGCTGCTCACTACGGACTTGAACTGGGTCCCGCGGACCGTGTGGCGGGGCGGTCGTGTCAACGGTTGCAGGTGCGACCGCGCGATGCTTACCGATACGGTTATCGGCTCTGCGTCGATCACGAGACCGGTCTGATCCTGCAGGCGCAGATGGTCGGAGAGAACAATCGCATCCGTCAGGAGGTCATGTTCACCGCGCTGACCGTGAAGGATCGCATCGACCCGCGGCTGCTGGCGCCCGCAGTGGACGCATCCAAGCTGAAGCGCAAAGTCGTGAAGACCACCGCCGATACCGCCAAGACGATGGAGGGGCGCCACTGGGACGTGCCCGACCCGCCGTCCGGTTACCGTCTGGTCTTCGGGGCCGACCACGTCGTCCCCAACGGCGGCGGACAGGAACATCTCGTTTACAGCGATGGCCTGTCGGCTATATCGGTCTTCGTCGATGCCAGCCCCGTGCGGGGCAAGCCCATCGTCGGGCAGACCAGTCGCGGCAGCATGAATGCCTACGGCGATGTCCGTGACGGGCATCAGGTCTTGGTCGTGGGCGAGGTGCCCTACGCCGCGCTGAAGGCCATGGCCGACTCACTGCGCCGTCGCCATTGATGGCGTAAGGATCGCGCAAAGCGGTCGTCCCCGCTGCGCAGATGCCGTCTCGTGCTCGGCAACGTCCCGGGCAGTTGGCTGATGGAGTAGAATCGGCCCCTTTGAAATTTTGGCGGTTTTCCCCTCGATGACACTGCGACTGACCCTGTACACCCGGTCCCGCTGCGGGCTGTGCGACCTCCTTTACGAGGACCTGATGGCCCTGTGTCGCAGCCGTCCAGTGGAGATCGTGCCCGTCGATGTCGACGGCGACCCGGATCTCAAGACTCGCTACGGCGCCCGCGTTCCGGTCGTGGTCGGCGACGGCGCCGTGCTGTGTGAAGGCCGGTCTGATGCATCGGCCGTGCGTGCTTTTTTGGATCGGCACGCGCCGATGACAGGGGCTGCCTGACGATCATGCAATCCCGGACACGCAATTTTTCCATCATTGCCCACATCGACCACGGCAAGTCGACGCTGGCGGATCGTTTCATCCAGCTCTGTGGCGGCCTGAGCGATCGCGAAATGCAGGCGCAGGTGCTCGACTCCATGGATCTCGAGCGCGAGCGCGGCATCACCATCAAGGCGCAATCGGTGACCCTGCCGTATCGCGCCCGCGACGGGCAGACCTATCAGCTCAATCTCATCGACACGCCCGGCCATGTCGATTTTTCCTACGAGGTGTCCCGCTCGCTCGCCGCCTGCGAGGGGGCGCTGCTCGTGGTGGATGCCGCGCAGGGCGTGGAGGCCCAGAGCGTGGCCAACTGTTATACGGCGCTGGATCAGGGCCTCGAGGTCGTGCCGGTGCTGAACAAGATCGATCTGCCGCAGGCCGACCCGGACCGGGTGGCGCAGGAAATCGAGGACGTCATCGGCATCGACGCCCATGACGCCCTGCAGGTGAGCGCAAAAACCGGCCAGGGCGTCGCTGAACTGCTCGAGGCCGTGCTGGCGCGCATCCCGCCGCCCCAGGGCGATCCCGACGCGCCGCTGCAGGCGCTGATCATCGATTCCTGGTTCGACAATTTCGTCGGCGTGGTGTCCCTGGTCCGGGTCGTCAACGGTGGCGTCTCTGCCGGCGACAAAGTCATGATGATGTCGAGCGGCCGCAGCCACGCCGGCGCCCGCGTGGGCGTCTTCACCCCCAAGATGGTTGATCGCCCGCGCCTCGAGACGGGCGAGGTGGGATTTCTGATCGCGGGCATCAAGGAAATCGATGGCGCTCCGGTCGGCGATACCGTGACTCTGGCCGATCGACCGTGTGCCGAGCGCCTGCCGGGCTTCAAGCAGGTGCAGCCGCGCGTGTTCGCCGGGCTCTATACGGTGAACACCGACGACTACGAACACTTGCGCGAAGCGCTGCAGAAGCTGCGCCTGAACGATGCGGCGTTGCACTTCGAGCCCGAGACGTCCACGGCCCTGGGGTTCGGGTTTCGTTGCGGATTCCTGGGCATGCTCCACATGGAGATCATCCAGGAGCGCCTGGAGCGCGAGTACGACCTCGACCTCATCACCACGGCGCCGACCGTGGTTTATGAGGTCCTGACGCACGCCGGGGAACTGCTGCACGTCGACAACCCGTCCAAGCTGCCGCCGGTCAACGAAATGGCCGAGATTCGCGAGCCCATCATCCAGGCCAACATTCTTTGCCCGCAGGATTACGTGGGCGGGGTGTTGACCCTGTGTGAACAGCGCCGCGGCGTGCAGATGAAGCTGCAATATCTGGGCAGTCAAGTTTCGATCGTCTATGAATTGCCGCTGAGCGAGGTGGTGCTGGATTTCTTCGACCAGCTCAAATCGGTCAGCCGGGGCTATGCGTCCTTCGACTATCATCTGGAGCGCTTCCAGCCCGCTGATCTGGTGCGGCTGGATCTGTTGATCAACGGCCAGCGGGTCGATGCGCTGTCGGTGATCGTGCACCGGGCACAGACGGCCTATCGCGGTCGCCAGCTCGCCGAGCGCATGCGCGAACTGATTCCCCGGCAGATGTTCGAGGTGGCGATCCAGGCCGCCATCGGCAGCCACATCATCGCGCGCACCACCGTCAAGGCGATGCGCAAGAACGTCACCGCCAAATGTTATGGCGGCGACATCACCCGCAAGAAAAAGCTGCTGGAAAAGCAAAAAGCGGGTAAAAAGCGCATGAAGCAGATCGGGAAGGTCGAGGTGCCGCAGGAGGCCTTCCTTGCCATTCTGGACGTGGGCAAGAAACCCGAGTGACCGCAGAAGAACCATCGTCAAGGAGTCCGCATGCGCGCCGATTTTTCCCTGTTGCTTGTCGTCCTCACGGTGATCACCGGCGCGCTGTGGGCGCTGGATCGCTATCGCTGGGAACCGGCGCGGCGTCGCAATGGTAATGGCAAGGGCCCATCCGGTCTGGTCGAGTTCGGCCGCAGCCTGTTTCCCGTCGTGCTGGCGGTGTTCCTGGTCCGGTCCTTCCTCGTCGAGCCTTTTCGCATTCCCTCCGGCTCCATGGTGCCTACCCTGTTGACCGGCGATTTCATCCTCGTCAACAAATTCGCCTATGGCGTGCGCCTGCCCGTCTTCAATACGCGTCTGCTGCCCCTGGGCTACCCCGAGCGCGGGGACGTGATGGTGTTCCGATTCCCGGAGGATCCGTCAAAGGACTTCATCAAGCGGGTCATCGGCCTGCCCGGGGATGAAATCGTCTATCGGGACAAACAGGTCTATCTGAACGGGGAACCCCTGCCGATAACCCCGACAGGCCGTTACACCGGGCCGGGCGTGCCGGCCCGCTGGGAAGCATGGGAGTTCGAGGAGCAGGTCGGCGGGGCGACGCATCGTCTGCTCAAGACCACCGGCAGGCCATCCTACAACATGCGCGCGGTGGTCCCGCCGGACCAGTATTTCGTCATGGGCGACAACCGGGACAACAGTGACGACAGCCGCCGCTGGGGTACCGTCCCCGATGCCAATCTGGTGGGTCATGCCTTTGCCATCTGGATGAATTGGGATCCCGATGCCGGCATGCCCCTGTGGTCGCGAATCGGCAAGAAGATCGAATGACGGACCGGCCTCGTGCCCGCCTTGCCCGGGGACGTCCGGGAACAAGTGCGCAGGAGGGTGACCGTGCAAGCCAGACACAGACAGCGGGGCATTGGGCTGTGGAGCCTGATGATCTACATCGGCATCGGGGGATTCGCCGTGTACACGGTCTTCGCCGTGTTGCCGGTCTACATGGAGTACCTGGAGGTTCGTTCGTCGGTCGACTCGTTGAGCCAAGGCGTGAGCGAAACCGACCTCAATGCGAGGCGCCTCAAGGATCTCCTGCTGCGCCGTTTTCAGGTGAACTCGATCCAGCATGCCAAGGCCGATAACATCGCAGTGGTTCCGGGACAGCACGCGTTCCAGGTCGCCGTGGACTATGAGGTCCGCGTTCCCTGGGTCGCCAACATCGATCTCGTCATGAAGTTTCAACATGCGACACAGGTGAAGCGACCTTGACGCAAAGTCTGGATCAGCTATCCGTTCGACTGGGGTATCGGTTCCGGGACCCCGAGCTGCTCGAGGCGGCCCTGACGCATCGCAGTGCCGGGCGGCGCAACAATGAACGGCTGGAGTTTCTTGGCGACGCGCTGCTCAACTTCGTCATCGGTCGCGCCTTGTACGATCGCTGTCCGCAAGCGCCGGAGGGCGTCCTGAGCCGGTTGCGCGCCAATCTGGTGAAGGGGGATACCTTGGCGGCCATCGCCTTCGATCTCGACCTCGGGCGCAGCCTGCGTTTGGGCGCCGGCGCGCGCAAGACCGGTGGGCATCGCAGCAAATCGATCCTGGCGGACGCGCTGGAAGCCGTGCTGGGCGCCGTCTGTCTCGACGGCGGGACGGAGGCGGGCACGGATGTGGTCCAGCGCTTGTTCGCGGATCGTCTGGCGAATCTGCCGGCCGAGGGTGAACTCAGGGACCCCAAGACACGGCTTCAGGAATACCTTCAGGCGCGGGCCGCACCGCTGCCCGTCTATCGACTCGAAGCCGTGACAGGGCCCGAGCACGAACAGCGCTTCGAGGTGGTCTGTCAGGTCCCTGCCGCGGCGGCGTCGTTCCGGGGCGTCGGCAGCAGCCGGCGCGACGCCGAACAGCAGGCCGCGAGCCTTGCCCTGTTGAGCGTGACCAATGGCTGATAACGGCATCCATCGCTGTGGTCGTGTCGCCCTGGTCGGCCGCCCGAACGTCGGCAAGTCTTCCTTGCTCAATCGACTGCTCGGGCAGAAGATCAGCATCGTGACGCACAAGGCGCAGACCACACGTCACCGGATTCTCGGCATCCACAATCTCCCGGACGCGCAAATCGTGTTCATCGACACGCCGGGTATCCATCGTGCCGGCAACGCGCTGGGGCGGTATATGGTTCAGGCCGCGCGCGGCGCGGTGGACGATGCCGATGTCGTGGTGCTGGTCACGGAGGCCGCGCGGTGGACGGACCAGGATCAGCGCGTGCTCGACGCCCTGCAAGGCTGCGGTCTGCCGTTGGGCTGGGTCCTCAACAAGATCGATCGCGTGCAGCCGCGCAGCCGGCTGCTGTCGCTCATTGCGTCGGGACGCGAGCGCGCCGAGTTTGCGTTCGTGGTACCGCTGTCGGCCAGCCAGGGCGACAACGTCGCTGCCCTCGAGCAGGAACTGGTCCAACATCTCCCGGTCTCGCCGCCTGCGTTTGAGCAGGACATCCCCACCGATCGCAGCGAGCGCTTCCTCGCCGGCGAGCTGTTGCGCGAGCAACTCCTGCTGCAGTTGCATGAAGAGCTGCCTTACGGCATGACCGTCGAGGTGGAGCGATTTGCACGCACCGAGAATGGGCTGGAGCTGGGAGCGGTCATCTGGGTCATGAAGGATTCCCACAAGGGCATGGTGATCGGCAAGCAAGGCGAGCAGCTCAAGCGCATCGGCCGGGCCGCACGGTTGGAAATCAGCCGGCAATGGCAGGAGCCCGTGTTCCTGAGCCTCTGGGTGAAGGTGCGCGAGAATTGGGCCGATGAACCGGCCGCGCTGACGCGCTTCGGCTACGACTGATGATGCCGCGCGCCGCCCAAGTGCCGGCTTATGTCCTGCACGCCCGGGCGTATGGCGAAACCAGCCAGATCGTGGAGCTGTTCACGCCCGTCGCCGGACGGGTCGGTGTGCTCGCGAAGGGCGCGCGGGCACGCCGTCGCCACCTGGCTCTGCAGCCGTTTCAACCGATGCTGGTGTCCTGGAGCGGGCGCGGCGAGCTGCCGGTGCTCACCGAGTGGGAGGCGACTCGGCCGCCCTTCACTCCGCGTGGCGAGGCTTTGCTGGGCGGTTTCTATCTCAATGAACTCCTGTTGCGCTTGTGTCGTCGTCACGACGCGGACCCGGCGCTGTTCGCCGCCTACGGGCAGGCGTTGCACGACCTGGTGACCGAGCGCTGTCTGAGCAGTGCGCTGCGCCGTTTCGACAAAGCGCTGCTCGGCAGTCTGGGCGTCGAGCCCGCGTGGGCGCGCGATGGCGACGGCAGGGCGATTCGTGCCGAGCAATGGTATCGTTGCGCGCCTCAGGCGCTGCCCCGACCCATCATGGGACCGGGGCGCGGCCCTTGGGAGGTGAGGGGGGCGGCCCTGCTGGTGCTGGAGGTCGAGCCGCTGGTCATCCCGCCCGACTGCCGGGCAGCGGTCAATGGCCTGTTTCGCGCGCTGATCGCCGAGCAACTGGGCGCCGCGCCGCTGCGCACCCGCGCCCTCTGGCAGGCGATGCACCGCGCAACCGACCCAGCCCCATCGCAACCAGAGGTTTGACATCCCATGCGTGCACCGGCCCTGCTCCCCGCTCTGGGCGTGAACATCGATCACGTGGCGACCTTGCGTCAGGCGCGACGCACGGCGTATCCCGATCCGGTGCAGGCGGCCTTGATCGCCGAGCAGGCCGGCGCCGACAGCATCACCGTCCACCTGCGCGAGGACCGGCGCCATATCCAGGATCGGGATGTGCGCTTGCTGCGGGAGCTCGTGCAGACCCGGCTGAATCTCGAAATGGCGGCCACAGCCGAAATGGTGGCCTTCGCCGTCGCGACGGCGCCACATGCCTGCTGCCTCGTGCCCGAGCGGCGCGCGGAACTGACCACCGAGGGCGGCTTGGATGTGCGCGGCCATGAGGCGGACATCGCCGAGGCCTGCTGCCGTTTGGCCAACGCCGGAATCGAGGTCGCCCTGTTCGTCGATCCGGACCCGGAACAGATCGCGGCCAGCCTGCGGACCGGCGCTGCGGCCGTGGAACTGCATACCGGCGGCTACGCGGACGCCTCAAGCCCCGGCGAGCGTGCGCGGGAGGTGGCGCGACTCGCGGCGGCGGCGAGCCTGGCTGCGCAGGAGGGACTCAAGGTGCATGCCGGGCATGGCCTCAATTATCACAACGTCGGGCCCGTCGCTGCCTTGACGCCCGTCGTCGAGCTCAACATCGGTCACGCCATCGTGGCGCGGGCGGTGTTGACCGGCATGGCCGAGGCGGTGCGCGAGATGAAACGGCTGATGGTCGAGGCAAGGCGGGGGTGATCCTGGGGATCGGCACCGACATCGTCGCAGTGAGCCGTATACGCGCCGTGTGTGAACGGCGCGGCGAGCGGTTCGCCCGGCGCATCCTGCACACGGGCGAATGGTCCGGCTATCGAGACGCAGCCGATCCGGCACGGCTGCTCGCGCGCCGTTTCGCGGCCAAGGAGGCCGTGGCCAAGGCCTTGGGAACGGGGTTTCGCGACGGCGTGGGTCCGTCGCAGATCGAGGTCGTGCATGATGCGCGGGGCGCCCCGGGGGCGCGTCTGCACGGCGCTGCCGCAGCGTGCGCCGCGGCACGGGGCCAGGCGCGCCTGTGGCTCAGCATCAGTGACGAGCGCGATTATGCGGTTGCCTACGCCTTGCTGGAGAGTGTGGCCGCTTGAGGCGGTCTCAGCGTGTCCAAAACGCTGGTGATGGCTTCGGATAACTGTCGGATCAAGTCCGTCGTGTGCTCGTTGCCGCCGGTTTCGCGCAGATGATCTTCGAGCGCCGCGGCGGCGGCCTTGAGGGCCGGCAGCCGGCAAAAAGCCGCCGAGCCGTGGATCTTGTGGGCGAGCGCTTGCACGGACGGCATGTCGGCCTGCGCGTAGGAGGCGAGGAGCTCGCGCTGCTGATCGGTGAGGTCGGCCTGCAGCATCGACTGCAACTCCGCATCCTGCACCGGTGGGGCAGCGGCGGGTGCCTGATCGGATGTCGCGTGCCGGCCGATCCCGTAGTGTCCCAACAGCGCCCCCAGACGGTTTTCATCGACGGGCTTGACCAGACAGTCATCCATTCCCGCCGCGCGGAAGGCGGCCCAATCCTCGGGAACCGCGTTGGCCGTGACGGCGAGGATGGGTGTGCGCTGACCGGGTAATTCCAGCCGACGCATGGCGCGCACCGCATCCAGCCCGCTCATCACGGGCATGTGCACATCCAGCAGGACGGCGTCGTAGGCGCGTTGGGCGAAGGCCTCGACGGCTCCCTGACCGTCGCCCACCTCATCCACATCGGCCCCCTGACGCCGCAGCAGCGTTGCCAGCAACCGCAGGTTGATCCGGTTGTCATCGGCGACGAGCAGTCGATATCCCTGCAGGGGGCCAGCGGCAGTCCCGCCGTCGGTGGATGTAGCGGCTGCGCGGTCCGGAAGCAAGGCATGACTGAGGCGCGCGTTCAATTCCCGCCCACTGAGCAGCTTGGGCAGGCAGGCCGTGGCCCCGGCCGATCGAATCTGTTCGTGCAGGCTCTCATCGAGCGAATTGATCAGCGCGACGATCTCGCAGCCCTCGGCACGCAGGGTCTGGAACAGCGTCTTGACTTCAGGCAGCGCCAGGCCCTGCGCCGCGAGTCCGATGACGACCGGCGCCGGGCGCTCGCGGGCGCGTTGCTGCAGTTGCTGGGGCGTTTCCGCTTCTTCCACGGCCAACCCCCAGGACTCCAGGCGATGGCGCAGGGCCAACCGGCTCAAGGCGAAGCCGTCCCAGACCAAGACCCGGCGGCCTTGCAAAGATGGCGGCACGGGGGCGTTGCCGGGCCGAGAGGCGCTGCGTTGCAGGGGGACGGTGAACCAGAATGCCGAACCCTTGCCCGGGGTACTTTCCAGCCCGATCTGTCCGCCCATGGCCCGTACCAGCCGCTCCGAGATGAACAGGCCCAGACCCGTGCCTCCGAACTGCCGTGTGGCGCGCGCATCGACCTGCGTGAAGGGCTGAAAGATCTGCTGTTGTTGCCGCGGCTCGATGCCGATGCCGGTGTCGTTGACGGTCAGGCGGATGACGGGTCCGGCGTCGGTGTCATCCTCGAGCACGGCGCGCACGGCGATTTGGCCGTGCAGGGTGAACTTGACCGCATTTCCAACCAGATTGGTCAGTACCTGGCGAACGCGGTGCGCGTCGCCGTGCACCCATTCGGGTACATCGCGATAGATCAGCGCGACCAGTTCCAGGCGCTTTTCGAAGGCCATGGGGGCCAGCAGGTTGGTCACTTCCTCCACCAGTCGATGCAGATTGAAATCGATCGGTTGCAGACTCAGTTTGCCGGCCTCGATGCGCGAGAAGTCGAGAATGTCCTCGATGATTCCCAGCAGGTTTTCCGCGGATTGGTGGATGATGTCGGCATATTCGCGCGCATCCATCGGCAAGGCCTTGTCCGCGAGCAGCCGGGCGAAGCCCAGAATGCCGTTGATCGGCGTGCGAATCTCGTGGCTCATGTTGGCCAGAAATCGGGATTTGACGCGGCTGGCTTCCTCGGCGCGTTGGCGCGCGAGATCCAGTTCCACGTTCTTGACCTCCAGTTCTTCCAGCGTGGTGCGCAATTCGGCGTTCGATTGGTAGATCTGGCCTTGCAGGTCCTGCCGAATCGCCAGCAGGGCATCGGCCATGGCGTTGATGCCGCGTTCCAGGGTCCCCAACTCGCCCCCCGAAACCTCGGGTACGCGCCGGGTGAGCTGTCCCCGCCGGAAGCTCCGCACCGCCCGCGTCAGGCGCAGGATCGGCACCACGATGTCGCGGCTGGTGCTGAGGGCGAGGAAGTAACTGATCAGCAGCCCCACACCGATGATCAGGGTGCCGTTGAACAGGACTTCCATCTGGCGCATGCGCGTCAGGGTGCGCGAAAGGCGGATGGTCACCTCGCCAAGCACCTCGTCCTCGCTGCCTGTTCTGGGAATGGCCCGGGTGAAGAGCGTCTCGTCGCGTTCCCGCACGCGCAGCCAGCGACTGAAGCGTGAGGCGCCGGCGAGATCGTCCTGCGGCGGTCGGCTGCGACGCAGCACGATTTCTCCGCGCCGATCGGTGATCACGACGTCCACCACGCTCGGCGTGCCCAGCATCACGGCGACTTGATCGGCCAAAAGCGATCGATTTCCGCTCGCGAGCGCGTCGCGGGCGACCGGGACCATCTGGCGCGTGAGCGCCTCACCCTTGTCCTGATGGATCTGGGCGAGTTCCTGGATGCGCAGGTTGATCACGTAGAAGCCCAGAATGAGCGCGATGAGTGTTGGCGGCACCAGTGCCATCAGCAGCATGCGATCGCGTATGCCCCAGCGCTTGAACACGTCTCTGCCCCTCCGCTTGCGGCGCTTGCCGCTCTGCCGACGACGCGGGCACGGCGGCATCCCGGCATGCCGTCCCGGTGGCGCCATGGTTGATTGTAGAGAAACCTGTCGCGCGATGGCCTGAATCAGGAATGCGCGGCGCGGCGCAGAAGTGTCGCCAGTCGCGGCGCGGTCACCTGCAGGCAGTAGCGCTCGACGACCAGGGTGCGGCCCACTGCCCCCAGACGCTGGCCGAGCGCGCGGTCCGCCTGCAGTCTTTCCAGCGCCTGCAGCCAATCCTCAGCGGTCGTTGCGAGGTAACCGTTCACCCCGGGCGTTACCAGTTGCCGGTTGACGCCCACCGGTGAGGCCACCACCGGCTTGGCGCAGGCCATGTACTGGATCAGCTTGTAGCCACACTTGCCCCGCTCCCAGGGTGCATCGGGCAAGGGCATGATGCCGACGTCGAATGCGCCGATGTCCGCCACCTCGCCCGCTTCCGACCAGGGACGGACCTCGGCGGGAAGGTCCGCCGGCGCGCCGCGGCCGGCACCGATGAGCACCAGGCGCGCATCGCCACGCGCCAGCAACCGGCGCAGGGGTTCTGCGACCGCGGCGAGATACTCGGCGGTCTGCGGGGACCCGATCCAGCCGATGGTGAACGGGCGGGCCGGATCGGGCGCCGCATCCGGCACGGCGGGATAGCGATCGAGATCGATCACGGTCGGCAATTGCTCGATCCAGCGCGCGCCGGCCTGCTCGGCGCGCGCGGCCAGATAGTCGTTTCCGGCGATGACCAGACGCGCCCCGGCCATGACACGGTCGATCTTGTGTCCCAGCAGGCGACGCACGAGCGCGCTGCGGTGCAGGTCGTAGTTGTGGAACAGGGCATCGTCGTAATCGACGACATAGGGCGCGCCGGTTGCTGCCAGCAGGCGCTCGACCGTGGCCGGCAGCATGGGAAACAGTTCTTTTTCGATCCACAGCAGATCGAAATCACGCGCCCCGAGCAGCCGGCCCAGGCGCGCGAGATAGGCTCGCGCCACCTGCGGCCACGGCCGTCGTCCGGCGCCGTAGAGCGCCTCGAGGTAGGCATCATCGAGCAGCGGTGCCCACGTCACGTCGATGCCCGCGGCCGCGAGACGTGGCAGATACTGCAGGGCACGCAGACGGGTGCTGGCGCCCTGGCGGCCGTAGCGGCTGAGCAACAGGACCTTCATCGAACGGATGACTTCGGCAGACGCCAGCAGGCGGGAAGATCGCGCAGCAGCCAGCGGTAGGCCCGCAGCGTCTCGCCGGCCTGCGCCATGGAGCCGCGCGCCAGGGCTTGGCCCAGCCTTAGCGGTGGTTCGAGCAGGAGCGTGCCGGCCCAGATCGCGGCGGCGCCGGGAAGCGAAAAATGTTTGCGCGCATAGCGCAGGCGGCTATTCAGGCTGTAGTAGAGCCGGCGCGCCTTGATCCGTTCCGAGGTACCGCCGCCCTTGTGGAAGACGCGCACGTCGGCGCGGTAATGGATGGCCCAGCCGGCCTGACGCACCCGTTCGGACAGGTCGAGGTCCTCCAGATAGACGAAAAAACGCTCGTCGAAGCCGTTCAGCGCGTCGAACAGCGGGCGCCGGATGAGGTAGAACGCGCCCATGACGTGATCGACTGGGCGACTGCCGGCGTGATCCCAGCGGCGCATCAGATAGCCGCTGGTCCAGGGCGTCAGTTGGTCCAGCCCGCTGAGGTGCGCCAGCATGCGCAGCGGTCTGGCCCGCCGTGCGCAATGGCGATGGGTACCGCCGCGCGCATCGAGCAGATGGGCGCCACACACCCCCGCCGCGGCTCCGTCGGCGCTCTGCAGATGGGCGATGGCCCGATCGAGGGCATCGGTTTCCACCCGCGTGTCCGGGTTCAGAAAGAGCAGCAAATCGGTCGTGCACAGCCGTGCACCCTGGTTGCAGGCAGCGCCGAAGCCGCGGTTGTCCGGATTGCGGATGACCTGCAGCGGCAGGGCGTCGTCCGGCAGATCGAGCAACGAATCATCGCTCGAGGCGTTGTCCACCACCACGACCTGCTGCAGGCGGAACCGTATTCGTCCGGCGGCAGCGACGGCCTGCAGGCAGGCGCGCAGCTGATCGCCGGCGTTCCAGTTGACGATGACGATGGCGAGGGTCGGCAGGGCCGGTGCATTCATGCGTCGCGCCACTGTCCGCGCAGCCGGGTGGCCCGGGCGTAGCCCGCCGTGCCGAGGCCGGTCAGGGCCAACGCGGCCCAGGCTTTCAGCAACCGGCGATCGACTGCTACGGCGCGGCGCAGCCAGTGCCGCGCCGAGGCCGCGTCGCCGGCCAGGGCATGCAGATGACCGACGGCGTAGAGATGCTCGGCCAAGATGCGCGGATATGCCGCCAGCCACGGCGTATGGCGCTCGACGATACGCGTCCGAGCGCGCAGTCGGGCGACAGCGTCGTGCGTGATGGCATCCGGCAGGGTATGCACGATCACGAGCGGCTCATCCACGCAGCCGATGGGATGCTGGCGACTGAGGCGCATCATCAGTTCCCAGTCCTGGAAACGCGGCAGCTCGGCGTCGAATCCGCCCGCCGCGTCCAGCGCCGCGCGCCGCACCAGGAGCGTCTGCGTGCTGATGAAGCTGTCGCGCAGGATGTCGGCATGCAGCCAGCCGGCACGCCGCTTGTGCTTCGGAGCCGGCGTGCGTGTGGCATCCTCCCCGCTGAAGCGCACGAAGGCGCAGTAGACTGCGCCCAGTGCCGAATTCTCTGCGGTCAAGGCGAGTTGGCGGGCGAGTTTGTCGAGCAGCCATTCATCGTCGCTGTCCTGAAACGCGACCCAATCTGCGCGCGCCTCGGCAAGGCCGGTGTTGCGCGCGGCCGCGCCGCCGCGCCGGCTGTCGTGGCGCAACACATGCAGGCGTGGGTCGTCGAAACTGGCCAAGACGCGCGGCGTCTCGTCAGTGGAGGCATCATCCACCACGATGAGCTCGAGATCGGATTCGCTCTGGGCCAGCACGCTGCGCACCGCGCGGCCGAGTACGCCGGCGCGGTTGTAAGTGGGAAGCACGACGCTGACACGCGGGGGCACGGGCACATCCAGGGCGAAAGCGGCCATTCTACCCCCGCTTGATGGACCCGAGAGGGGCTTAGAATGCACGGTTTCCAGGAGGAGTCATGACCGGACGCCGTCTGCTGTACGTCCACAACGCAGTCCCGTATTTTTTGTCGCACCGGCTGCCCGTGGCCCGCGCGGCGCGCGCGGCGGGTTGGGACATCCATCTGGCGGCGCCCGAAGCGGGTGCGGCGGATCGCGCCCGCCTGACGGACGAAGGCATCACCTTTCACGCCCTTCCTCTCACGCGCCGGGGCATGTCTCCACTGCATGAACTGGCAAGCCTGTGGGCGCTCGCGCGGCTCTACCGGCAGGTGCAGCCCGCGCTGATTCATCTCGTCACCATCAAGCCGGTGCTCTATGGCGGCGTGATGGCGCGTCTCTGCCGCGCGGGGTCATACGTCGCCACGGTGCCGGGCCGGGGGTGGGTGTTCACCACGGCTGCGGGTATCCAGGGGCGTGGTTTGCGCAGCGGTGTCACTTGGGCTTACCGCCTCGCCCTGGGCAGCCCTTCATGCCGCGCCATCTTCCAGAACCCGGACGACCGCGCGTTTTTCATCGCCGAGTCGATGGTGCGGCCCGATCAGGCCCGCGTGGTGCTGGGATCGGGCGTCGACCCGGATCGCTTTCGACCAGACTCGCGCGTCGCGGCGCAGCCGCCCCGTGTGGTGTTCGCCTCACGCATGCTGCATGACAAGGGCGTGGCGGAATTCGTCGCGGCGGCCCGGCAACTCAAGGCCGCTGGCGTATCGGCCGCGTTCGTGCTGTTGGGCGCGCCTGACGAGGGCAATCCGGACAGTCTGACCGAGCAGCAGTTGGCGGATTGGCACGCCGAAGGCGCCGTGCAGTGGTGGGGTCATCGGCAGGACATGCAGGAGATTCTGGCGACGAGCGCCATCGTTTGCCTGCCCACGGCCTACGGGGAAGGCGTGCCCCGCATCCTGATCGAGGCGGCGGCCAGCGGATGTGCCTTGATCGCGGCCGATCGCCCGGGCTGCCGCGAGATCGTCCGGGACGGTGTCAACGGACTCCTCGTGCCGCCGCGCGATGCCGTTGCGCTCGCCCGCGCCTTGGCGCGGCTCCTTGCCGATCCGGAGCGCTGTCGCCGGATGGGCCAGGCCGGCCGCCAGCTGGTGATCGACCAGTTCACCGAAGCGCAGGTGGCCGCGCAAACCCTTGCCGTGTATGCGGAGGTGGCGGCTCAGCGCTGAGCGCGGGGCGTTTCGCGGAGCCGCGCGGTTTGCGCAGCCGCGTTACTCGAACTTGATCGTCGCCAAGGGGACGTATCCCCACGCCGTGGTCCCGATCGTACTGTAGGGCGCCGGCGCCGCCCCGAGCGCTGCTTCGACGGCGCCATAGAGCGTCGTATTGACGCCATTGAACGAAGCAACGAACAGGTTGCGGGAGAACGAGAAGAGCGGTTGTGCGCGGGTCTCGACGCCCTGCGCGAACGCGCTGATGCCGAACGGGCCGATCTGGATGTGTCGTTCCGCGAGGGTCTTGAGTCCGGGCAGCGCGACCGAGCCCAACGAGAGATAATAGGCCTGTCCGCTGATGTCGGCCATTTCCTCATAGTTCAGGCGAGCCATGTCGGCATGGGCCAGCATGGCCGCACCACCCAGCAGCGCTGCGCAGCACAGTTGATGAATCTTCATGGAGGCACTCCCGTCAAATGATCTTCGAACCACGCCGCAACGGCCGAGCGCGATGTTGCGGTGGTTTCAATCCAGATAGCGGCGCGTCAGGCCGCTTCTTGACGGAAAAAAGGGAAAAAAAGGCGCCCGAAGGCGCCTTGCGACCATGAGCCGCGGAGGGATCAATAGTGCAGGTAGTCGTGGATGCCGTGCCCCGTCTTCTGTGCCTTTTCGCCGCCGTGGCCCCCTTTGACGAGGCTTCCTTCGCGGGCCATGGCCTGACCCTGCTCGGGCGTGCCGAAGCCCAGCGCGCGAGCGCGTTCCATCATCCGCTTGCGGTGCCCTTCGAGAAAGACCTTGCGTTCGGCATCGGACCCGATCGCTTCGTACTGCTCGCGGTACTGCTTGCGTTCGTCCTTGGTCATGATGTCGAAACCGTAGATTTGATCGCGATCGGGCAGACTGGCGCCGACTTCCGCCGTCATCGGTTCCGCCGCGTCTTCTGCGGATACCCAGCCGGGCAGGCTGCACATGAGGACCAGCACCATGCCCGTCGTTAGCTTGTTCATCGTGTCTCCTTGAAAATCTTCACTGGACGACGCCCCGGACTCGCCATGAAAATGGGCGGCGTGCGCAAGCTTACCGCTCTGCTCGGGCATCGGCAAACCGGGCCATCAGGGTCCTTGATCTGAGGCACGATGCCGCACGGACCTGCCGTGCAAGGCGTTCGCCGGGCCGGGGCCGAACCACACAGGAATCGCATCGCATGAACCTTCCGACAGACCGCCGCCGGACCGTCGTCGTTTGGGATTTCCCCATTCGCCTGTTTCACTGGGCGCTCGTGCTTCTGCTGATCATCGCCTGGTCGACCGCGCAGGGCGGCCTGGATTGGATGCGTTATCACCTCTATGCGGGCTATGCGATCCTGGCGCTCATCCTGTTTCGGCTGATGTGGGGATTCGCCGGTTCCTTTCATGCCCGTTTCGCGCATTTCGTGGCATCGCCCCGAGCGGCATGGCGCTATGCGGCGGATCTTGCGCGGGGTCGTCATCACGCCTACCTGGGCCACAATCCGTTGGGCGGCTACATGGTGCTGCTGTTGCTTGCCTTGGTGCTGATCCAGGTGGTGACCGGCCTGTTCGCCTCCGACGACATCCTGATCGAAGGGCCGCTGGCTCACACGGTCGCCGCTCGTTTCAGCCGGCTTGCGACGGCCATCCACACGGTGAACGTCAACGTGCTGATCGCCTCGGTGGCGCTTCACGTAGCCGCCATCGCCTACTATCGGTGGCGGTTCGGTGAGCATCTGGTCAGGGCGATGCTGACGGGCAGGAAAACCGTGGCGGCCGATGAAACGCCCGCTCAGACGAGCGTTTCCGTCTGGCGGGCCGTGGCATTGTCGCTGCTGAGCGTGGGCGGGGTCGTCTGGATCGTCAATGGGTTTTAGAGATCAATCCTTGCGGTAGTCGTCGTGGCAGGCCTTGCAACTTTGCGCCGTTTTCATGAACTGATCCTTGACCTGGGCCGCATCGCCGGCCTGGGCCACTTGGGCCAGTCGCGCCGACTCGGTCTCGAAGGCCTGCATCTTCTTTGAGAAGTCGGCGTAGTTCTTCCAGATTTCCGGCCGCGCATCGGTCTTGCCCTTGTGCGGGCCATCGGCAAAGCCCTCGGCGAGGAGCGGGGCGATGTGGGCCACGGCGGCGGCATGCCTCGCGAACGCCTTGGCGTCCATCGGTTTCTCGCCTTTGACCATGTCGGCCAGGGGCTGGAAATGCCAACCGACCATGTAGAAACCCGCGTGGCGATATTCGACGGGGTCGGCGTGGTCACCGCCGTGGGCGCCTGCCAGCATGGGCAGAGCGAGGGCAAGTCCAGACACGAGGCGTGCTTTCCGAGATTTCATCGCGGGCTCCAATCGGGTGGCGAGGATCGACCCTGCGTCGATCTGCATGGCAGTGTACCCGAGGCCGATCGCCCACGACGAGCGCAAAAAAAACCCCCTGACGAATCAGGGGGTCAAGTGCGTGAAAGGACGAGGGGGTCCTTTCAGGAGGAGACACTGTGCCATGAACTTGCTCGGCGACCGGCGATTGGATGGCGCCGGTCCATGGGCAGGCATCTTATGGCGTCATCTGGGGTTTGTCAATCACGATAAAAAAGTTTTCGTTTTCTGTTAATGATCGTTATCAACCCATGCCATTTGCGCGTGCGAGCCACGCCATCACGCCGTCGGCAACCCGACCGGCGATACGCGCCAGCCGACGTGCCGCGGGCTGAGGGAGGCGATACTGCAAGCGATAGATCTGCGCCTGGTCCAGTTGACGCAGCAGATAGTCGTCGCTGGTCGCGATTTCATCGATCAGGCGCAGTTCCAGGGCTTGCGTGCCATACCAATGCTCGCCGGTGGCGACGCGCTCGATATCCAGCCTGCTGCGATGCTGGCGGACGAACTGTTTGAACAGCGCGTGCGTTTCCTCCAGTTCCTCACGAAATTTTTCGCGTCCTTCCGGGGTGTTTTCACCGAGTACCGTCAGCGTGCGCTTGAATTCACCCGCGGTGTGCAGTTCGACATCGACATCATGCTTTTGGAGCAGCCGGCGGAGGTTGGGCAGCTGGGCGACGACCCCGATGGAACCGATGATGGCGAACGGCGCGGCGACGATGCGTTGGCCCACGCAGGCCATCATGTACCCCCCGCTCGCCGCGATCTTGTCGACGCAGACGGTAAGCGGGATCCCGCGGTCGCGCAATCGCTGCAATTGCGAAGCGGCGAAGCCATAGGCGTGTACCAGCCCGCCGCTGCTCTCCAGTCGGACCACGACTTCATCCCGGCCGTCGGCCACCTGGAGCAAGGCCGTCACTTCCTCACGCAGCGCGGCCGTGGCCGAGGCTTGCAGATCGCCGTGGAAGTTCAGCACGAAGACGCGCCTGCCGGCCTCGGGTGTCGCGATGGCTTTGGACTTGGCGCGCCAGGGGCCACGGGGGCGCAGGCGTTGCCAGCGGCTGGTCTTGACCGGCTGCAGGCGTCGGTTCAGGGCCTCGCGCAGCCGTTCGTAGTGGCGGTTCACATGCTCGAGTTGCAACTGGCCCCGCTTGAGCGAGGGCCGGCGACGCCCCAGGCTCGCGGCGACCAGGATGACGGCGATCACGCCCGCCAGCAGCGTCGCGAGTTTGGCGGCAAACAGGCCATATTGGCCCAGCAGTTCGGTCCACACGGCGGAAATTCCTTTGATGAGGGGCAGACGGAGGGGACTCGCCAAACGGGTCAGCCGAACTGGAGACGGTAATATCGGTCCATTCCAGACGCAAGAAATCAGACTCGGCGAGGAGCCATGAAGTACGGGAGATTCACAGCGTCAGTGATCTTATTGGGTTTTTCGACGGTCGCGCCGGCGCATGTCACTTGGCGACCCAGTGTCGAGATCGGCACCACCGGGGACTCGGGTCAGCTGGCGCGTTTCACGCTGAGCGCACCGGCGAGCGAGCCTTTCGGCCGAAGCGGCGCATGGTCCTGGACCGTCACGCCGGAGGTCACGCTGGGCCGCTGGCGGGACGAGCAGAACGACAAGGGTGTGTGGGACGCGGGCTTCACCCCCGTGCTGGCGGCGCGCCGAGACGCTTCAGGTGGATCTGTGGCGTTGGAACTCGGGATCGGTGTTCATCTCTTGTCGGCCGTGCGTTTCGAGGACAACAATCTCGCCTCGGCTTTCCAATTCGGCGATCATGTCGGCATCGAATGGCAACCGGACGGCGTGCCGTGGCGCATCGGCTATCGTTTCCAGCATCTTTCGAACGCCAGCATCGCCCCGCCCAACGACGGCGTTGAATTTCATCTCCTGCGCCTGGGGTGGCGGTTCTAGTTTTCTCGACATCACGACAGGGAAGCACATGCGTATGGAAAGGACTTCTGCCGCTCTCCCAGAGCCCGTGACGGCAAGTTACGCGCAGGACGGGTGGGCGCGCTTTCTGGGAATCGAGCTTGACCCGCGCAATTGCGCCCAGAGGCTCAGGCTGGCCTACGATACGCGTTTGCTCAATGCCGACGGCGGTGTGATCCATGGCGGGATTCTCGCCACCTTATTGCTGGATGCCGCGCGAATCGAGGTCGCGGCCTCCTGGACTGCCGAGGCTGGCCTGACATCCATCCGACCCCTTGATGGGCAGATCGTCTACCTGCGACCGGCACGGGAGGGCGATGTCACCGCTTCGGCGCGATTGTTGCGGGCGGGGCGCACGCTGGCGTTTGCCGTTTCCGAAATTCACGATGGGCAGGGACAACTCGTCGCGCAGGGACAATGGGTTTTCGCGCATGCAGGGGCCGAGGCGCCCGAGGACGTTCCGGAGGTTCCGAGTCTCGGTCAGGTCTGGAACGGCGCGGCCGACACCGGTCGCATGGGCGCGCTGCTCGAGGCCAACATGCAAAAGCGCTTGCCGGGCCTGTCGCTTCGCGAGATGGGGCCTGGACGCTGCGTGATCGAGGCCGCCGACATCGCCGACATGCGAGATGCCGGCGGGGGGCTGGCGGCCGGAGCGCAACTGCTCGCCTGTGACAACGTCGGTGTCTTTGCAGGGTTCGGGCTCAGCGCGCGCATCACGCGCATGTCGACGGCTGCGCTCAAGTTGAGCTTCGTGGCGCCCGTCCGCGATGAATCGCTGATCGTGGTCGGACGCAGCCTGGGCAAGGTCGGACCGCTCATTTCCAACCAGAGCTTCATCTACGGGCGGGATTCCGGTCGGCTGTATGCTTTCGGCACGGTGACACTGGCGACATGATCGGCGCGAACCAGGCCGAACAGGGTGCCGGCCCTGAGGGCCCCGGACTGATCGCAGGCCCGGCCGGAAACCTGCAGGTGAACGTCGATCGGCCGTTGACCGTCGCCACGCCGCCGCGGGTGGTCGTGGTCTGTCATCCGCATCCGCAGTTCGGCGGCACGATGGACAACAAGGTTGTCACCACGCTCGCCCGCGCCGCGACGGATGTCGGCTGGCATGCCGTGCGCTTCAATTTCCGCGGCGTCGGCAGCAGCGCGGGAACTTACGACGAGGGGCGAGGAGAAACCGAGGACGCGCGGGCTGTTCTCGACTGGGCGGCAGACCGGTGGTCCGCGGGCGCGCCCGGTCTGGCCGGGTTTTCCTTCGGCGCCTGGGTGGCAATGAGGCTCGCGTCCGGGACATCGTTGTCTCGTCTGCTGACGGTCGCGCCGCCCATCGACCGTTTTGCCGATAGCCCGGTTCGCGCCCCCGACTGTCCGTGGTGGCTGATCCAAGGGATGGCCGATGAAGTGGTCGACGCCGCTCGGGTGATCGGCTGGGCAGAAGCCCTGGCCGCTCCGCCGCGCATCGTTGCGTTGCCCGGCGTGACCCATTTCTTTCACGGACAGCTTGCCGTATTGCGCGGGATCGCGCGCGAGTTTTTCCAGGAAGCGAACTGACATGCCTGCACAAGCCGAATTCCGTTCCCTGCGATGCGCCGTGCTGACGCTGTCGGACACCCGCACGCCCGAGACCGATACGTCCGGGGATGTGCTCGTGGAGCGATTGCAGTCCGCGGGCCATCGCCTGCAGGATCGGGCACTCTTGCCCGATGATCTCTACCGTCTACGGGCGCAGATCAGCGCGTGGATTGCCGATCCTCGGGTCGAGGTGATCCTCACCACCGGGGGGACGGGTTTGACGGGGCGGGACCGGACTCCGGAGGCCATCCGGCCGCTGCTGGATCGCCATATCGATGGCTTCGGTGAGCTGTTTCGGCAGATTTCCTTCTCTGAAATCGGCGTCTCGACGATGGAATCGCGCGCGTTCGCCGGCGTCGCCAACGCGACCATCGTGTTTTGCCTCCCCGGTTCCAAAAACGCGTGCCAAACAGGCTGGGACCACATCATCCGGCACCAGCTCGACGCACGATATCAGCCGTGCAATCTGGTTGCCCTTCTGCCGCGGTTCAACGAAACCTGACCCTCAAGGCGCCGCTGGTGGGGCCGCTAGATTGAACAAGTCGCTACCGACACTGTCGGATGAATGAGGAAGAAAATCCCCTTCTTCCGGACATCCACCTAGAAGAACAGTAAAGGAGCAGGTTATGGCGATTGTCTGTCAGGCAAAGTTCGCACCGGGTCACGTGGTGGAACATCGCGAACTCGGTTACCGCGGCGTGGTCCTCGACGTGGACCCGCGTTTCCTGGGCCGCGAGGAATGGTACCCTCAACAAGCCCTTCCGGCCCCTGAGCGTGAGCAGCCGTGGTACCGCTTGCTCGTCGATGGCCGCGAGTATCAGACCTATGCGCCAGAGTCGGCCTTGTCTCACGATGCTCAGGACAGTCCGGTGGAACACCTGTCTCTGCGTGTGTTCTTCAAGGAGTTTCGAAGCGGACGTTATCAGCCGAGATGGCTTCCCAACTGATGCGATTGCTGAACTGGCTCTTCGGTGGGCGCCGAAGAGCCAGCCTGGGTGGCGAAAACGCCCTGCAACAGGGCGCGTGCCTCACGGATCGGTAAAGAATTGCTTTTCAAATTGAACCTTGAAGGGTTTCTTGGCCCCTTCAGGCAGGACATTGATCTGGAAGCGCAGGGTTTCCTGTCCGCTGATGGGAAAATCACTGATGTAGTAGATGGCATCGCCGTCGCGCATCTCGCGCAGCGTCAGCTCCCGATACTGATTGTTCAGGTTCACGGCGCTGGCCGAGATCTCCGCAGGCAGGGCCATGGTGGCGCCCGCAGCGGTTTTCTGCCGTAGCGCGAGATTGATCATGCCGCGATTGCGGCTCCGCGTGATGCCGGCTTTCTGCGTGGACTCGACGGGCAACTCGTCGGTGCGCAGCGCGTTGTAGTGAAAGACATAGTTCTCGTACTCAAAGCTGTTGGCCTGCGCCACGGACGCCAGAGCGGCCATCAACGCGAATGCGGCAGCCCACGCGAGTGCCTGGAACCTTGGTATTGTCATGTCAGTCTCCCTGAACATCTCGAATTCGGATTCACTCTAACGCAAAATGGACATTATTCAAGATTCGGTCGTGGATGGCCTGCGGTCAGGCTGTAGAGCGCGATCTCGCCGAGAAGATTCGGCAGATGGCTCATCAAGCGATTGCCGTGGTGGGCGGAATCAACGACTTGCCGGCGTATGATGTGATAGCCCTGCTCCCGGCACAGGGCTTCGAAATCCTTCACCGTGCAGAGGTGGATGTTCGGTGTGTCGTACCAGGCATCTGGCAACGTCTCGGACACCGGCATCCGGCCGCGCCACCCAATCTGAAGACGGCTACGCCAATAGCCGAAGTTGGGAAAAGTCACGATTCCCTTTCGCCCGATCCGCAGCATCTCCGCCAATAGCCGATCCGGATGACGCACCACCTGCAGGGCCTGCGTCAGGATGACATAGTCGAAGGACTGATCGGCAAAAGCGTCCAGTCCCTGGTCGATGTCCATCTGGACGACCTGAATGCCGGCCTCCATGGACTTCACGACGTTGTCGGGATCGATTTCCAGTCCATAGCCCGTGACATGGCGCGTTTCCTGGAGATGCCGCAACAGCGTTCCGTCTCCGCACCCCAGATCGAGCACGTGGGTGCGCGGCTGGACCCAGTGGGAGATGAACTCGAGATCGGGACGCAGCGTACTCATGCCGGCAACTCCGCCGCAACCCGTCGCATGTAAGCGCGGAGCACGGCGAGGTATTCCGGATTCGGCATGAGGAAATCGTCGTGACCCTGGGTCGAGCGGATGTCGGCGTAGCAGACCGGTTTTCTGACTTCGAGCAGCGCGTTGACGATTTCTCGGGATCGGGCTGAAGAAAACCGCCAGTCGCTGGTGAACGAGGCGACCAGAAAATGCGAGCGGCTGGCCTTGAAAGCTTCGGCGAGGCTGCCCGCAAAATCCTGGGCCGGATCGAAATAGTCGAGCGCCTTGGTCATCAGCAGATAGGTGTTGGCGTCGAATCGGTCTACGAAGGAAGTTCCCTGGTAACGCAGATAACTTTCGACTTGGAATTCGACGTCGAATCCGTATTGAATCCGGCCGGCGCGCAGTTCCCGGCCGAAGCGTTCGCGCATGGCGTCTTCGGAGAGATAGGTGATGTGTCCCAGCATGCGCGCCAGCATCAGCCCGCGCCGCGGGATGACGCCCCGTTCCTCGTAGCGGCCATCGTGAAAATCCGGATCCGAGAGGATCGCCTGACGCGCGACTTCGTTGAAAGCGATGTTCTGCGCGGACAGCTTGGGCGTCGCCGCGATGATGAGCGCATGGCGCACGGCTTCGCTATGGTGGATGGCCCATTGCATGACCTGCATGCCGCCCAGACTGCCGCCGGCGACGGCTGCCCATTGCCGGATGCCCAGCCGTTCGCCGAGACGGCGCTGGCTGTTGACCCAGTCGCCCACCGTTACGATGGGAAAATCCGGGCCGAAGGCGACGCCGGTTTCCGGGTTGATGCTGTTGGGCCCGGTGCTGCCTTTGCAACTGCCGAGATTGTTGAGCGACACCACGAAGAACTTGCGTGTGTCGAAGGGCTTGCCTGGACCGATGCACACGTCCCACCAGCCCGGCTTGCGATCCTCTGGTGTGTGGTAACCGGCGGCATGATGATCGCCGGACAGGGCATGACAGACCAAGATGGCGTTGCTGCGGTCGCTGTTGAGCGTCCCATAGGTCTCGTAGACCAGTTCGTACCGGTCCAGCCGCTTGCCGCCCTCCAGGTCGAGGGGCGTGTCGAAGACCATGCGGCGGGGCGCGACAAGACCCACCGAGTCGGGACCGAAACCTGCGTGCGAGGGCGTGGTGTCGGGCGGATCGATGGTCGAGGACATGGTTCAGCAGCGCGACGGCAGGGGTGGCATGACCGGCCGAGTGTAGTGGCGCGCCGGAGGCGGCGCAAGCCGGTTCAGGGTGTCACGGGCTCGCGCCCCAACGTGCGAAGAGCCGACCGAGGGATGGTGGCGCCTGACGAATGCGAATGCGCTTGATGCGCGAGTTCGAGCCGTGAACGAGCTCCACCTGCCGGATGGCTACGCCACATTGTTCGGCCAGCCAGGCCAGCAGCCGTGCGTTGGCGCTGCCGTCGCGGGCCGGGGCAGATACCGCGATCTTGAGGCGTCCACCGTGGATGCCGGCGATGCCTTCGCGACGCGCCCCGGCTTGGACATGCACCGTGAGCACCACATCGGCGCCTTCGTGATGCCAGAACGGCGCCTCACGAGCCCCCGTCAAAGGCCGGTTCCCAGCGGCGCGATGAAACGCTTGAGGAACTGGATGACGAACAGGACCAGGATGGGAGAGAAGTCGATGGCCCCGGTGTCGGGCAAGAGGCGTCGGGCGCGATCCAGGATCGGTCCGGTGAGTCGGAACAGCAACAGCGCGGCCGGCGGGTAGGGCGCGGAGGCGAGCCAGCTCAACAGGACCTGGATGAGGATGGCGATCGAATAGAGATTCAAGACGAACACCGTCAGGTCGGCTGCGGCATACCGCGGGAGCGCAGCAATCGGAAGCTGACGGCCTGCGAGGGCCGCGACAGCGACGTAAAAGCCGATTTGCAGAACGATCATCACCACCAGCGCACCGAGTTCGTGACCTCGATAGTTGGGAACGACTCGGCGCAAGGGCGCCAGCACGGGTTCGGTCATGCGGACGACGGTGCGCAGCAGGGGATCAAAACGGTCTCGAGCCGTCAGAATCACCATCAGGCGGATCCAGAACAGGACGGCAGCGAGCTTGAACAGGCTCGACACGAGGAACAACAGGGGCTCATGCCAGTATTCAGCGGGCATCCGGTCGGCTCCCCAATTCGTGCGCCAGTTCCGTGGCGCGGGTGCGCGCAGCCATCAGCACCTCGCGCGCGATGCGGCGTATGCCCTCGCGTTCCATGACGGCCAATCCTTGTTCGGTCGTGCCGCCCGGCGAAGTGACCTGGCGCCGCAACTCGGCCAAATCCCGCCCGCTCTCCTGGGCCATGCGGGCAGCCCCCACAGCCGTCTGGAGCGTCAACGCCCGGGCAAGTTCGACGGGCATGCCCAATTCCCGCGCCCCATCGACCAACGCCTCCATGAACAGGAAGAAATATGCCGGCCCGCTCCCCGACAGCGCCGTCACCAGATCCAGTTCGGCTTCCGTTTCGAGCCAATGAACCTGGCCGACGCCACGGAACAGTTGATCGGCCATGCCGCGCTGGGCGTCCGTCACCTGATCCGTGGCAAAAAGGCCGGTCGCGCCCAGGCCGAGCATCGCCGGCGTATTGGGCATCGCGCGCACCAGCGGCAGTTCGCGGCCGAGCCAGTGCTTCAACGTGCCGGTGGTGATCCCGGCTGCAATCGACACGACGACCGGAGCGCGGCCGGCTAACGCATGGGGCAGGTCACGGCATGCCGCCTCGAGCGCCTGCGGCTTGACCGCCAGCACCAGGACGTCCGCCCGTCGTGCGATCGTGGCGTTGTCCGGCGTCGCCAGCAGGCCGTCGATGCGGGCGACCGCGCCGCGCTTGTCGGGATCCGGGTCGGCGGCGCCCAATTGCGTGCCCGGGATGCCTTGCTGAACGAGCCCGGCGAGCAGGCTGGAGGCCATGTTGCCCGCGCCGATGAAACCGATAAAAGGGCTCATGGAATTCGGTGTGCTCCGCAGGATGGGCCCCTATGATCGGCATCCACAACCGGGGGTGCAAGTCCGGACAGCCGCGTGTTAGCGGGCGGTTCGAGCGCCAAACAGTGCGCGGCCCACCCGTACCAGCGTGCTGCCTTCGAGGATGGCGGCTTCCAGATCGTCCGACATTCCCATCGACAGCGTGTCCAGGTCGTGGCCGGCCGCTCGCAGCATGCGAAACAACGCCGTGAGCCGCGCATAGTTTGCGCGTTGCACAGCCGAGTCTGGCGATGGTTCCGGGATGGTCATGAGACCGCGCAGGCGGAGCCGGGGTCGCAGACTCACATGCCGCGCCAAGGTCAATAGGTCGTCGGGTTCAGCGCCGGATTTTTGGGTCTCCGGGCTCAATTTGACCTGCAGGCAGACCTGGAGTGGCGGTAGATGGGCGGGGCGTAGCCGGTCGAGGCGGTCGGCCGCTTGCGGCCGATCCACGCTGTGGACCCAGTCGAACCGGGCGGCCACGTCGCGGCACTTGTTCGACTGCAGGGGGCCGATGAAATGCCAGATCAGCCGCTGATCGCCCAAGTGGGCAATCTTGGGCAGCGCTTCCTGCAGATAGCTCTCGCCGAAATCACGCTGACCCAGCCCTGACAGCTCCTCGATGGCGGCGGCGGGCTGGCCTTTGGAAACGGCGAGTAACAGGATGTCGGCGGGCCGGCGGCCGGCCTGCTTCGCTGCCGCTTCGAGCCGATGCACAACGGTCCGATAGGCATCCGCGCGGCGCGAGGCCTCAAGCCGGCGGTGCGATTGGTCGTTAAATCCAGAGTCGGTCATGTCGTTCGAGGCGGGCGATGGATATCGCGCAGTTGCTGTCATTTTCGGTGAAAAACGGTGCATCGGATCTGCATCTTTCTGCGGGGCTGCCACCGATGATTCGCGTGGACGGGGACATTCGTCGGATCAATCTGCCGCCCATGGAGGCCAAGCAGACCCACGACCTCATCTACGACATTATGAACGACCGCCAGCGCAAGGAATACGAGGAGCACTTCGAGACCGACTTCTCCTTTGCCATTGGTGGCTTGGCCCGCTTTCGGGTCAACGCCTTCAACCAGAACCGCGGGCCGGCGGCGGTATTTCGAACCATTCCCGAAAAGATCCTGACGCTGGAGCAGCTTGCCTGTCCCGGGATTTTCAAGGATCTCGCGCTCAAGCCCCGCGGCATCGTGCTGGTCACCGGCCCGACCGGATCCGGCAAGTCCACTACCTTGGCCGCAATGATCGACTACGTCAACGACAACGAGGCCGGGCACATTCTCACGATCGAGGATCCGATTGAATTCGTGCACGCGAGCAAGCGTTGCCTCGTCAATCAGCGCGAACTCAAGCGGGACACCCATGGCTTCGCCGAGGCTTTGCGTTCGGCTCTGCGTGAAGACCCCGACGTCATTCTGGTGGGAGAAATGCGCGACCTCGAAACCATTCGCCTGGCGCTGACGGCAGCGGAGACGGGACACATGGTGTTCGGAACCCTGCACACCAGTTCTGCGGCCAAGACCATCGACCGCATCGTCGATGTCTTTCCGGCGGCGGAAAAGGACATGGTGCGCGCCATGCTGTCCGAGTCCTTGCAGGCAGTCATTTCCCAAACGCTTCTGAAGAGAAAGGCGGGAGGACGCATTGCGGCGCACGAGATCATGATCGGTACGCCGGCGATTCGGAACCTGATCCGGGAAAACAAGATCGCGCAGATGTACTCCTCGATTCAGACCGGTCAGCAATACGGCATGCAGACGCTGGATCAGTGTCTGCAGGACCTGGTCAAGAAAAACATGATTGCCAAGGAAATCGCCCGGGTCAAGGCGGCGCACAAAGAGAATTTCTGAGGAGGACGGGCAATGGACCGTGATCAGGCCGTACGCATCATGCACGACTTGCTGCGGGTGTTGGTGCGACGTGGCGGATCCGATCTGTTCATCACGGCCGGGTTTCCGCCCGCCATCAAGATCGACGGAGCCATGAATCCGGTGGCCGAAAAGCCTTTCATTGCGGAGCATACGGCCACCATCGCGCGGGCGATCATGAACGACCGTCAGGCTCGCGAGTTCGAGTCGACCAACGAGTGCAACTTCGCAATCGCGCCCCGAGGGATCGGGCGATTCCGGGTCAGCGCTCTGGTCCAGCAAGGGAAAGTCGCGCTCGTGCTGCGCACGATCAAGACCGAGATTCCGGATTTCGATTCCCTGGCACTACCGGAAGTGTTGAAAGAAGTCGTGATGTCGAAGCGGGGCCTGGCGATCATGGTGGGCGCAACCGGGTCGGGCAAGTCGACGACGCTTGCGGCCCTGGTGGGTCATCGCAACGCGCATGCCCAAGGGCACATCATCACCATCGAGGATCCAGTCGAATTCGTGCATCCGCACATGAACAGCATCGTGACTCAGCGCGAGGTCGGCGTGGATACGCAGAACTGGGGCGTCGCGCTCAAGAACACCTTGCGTCAGGCGCCCGACGTCATCCTGATCGGCGAGGTGCGCGACCGGGAAACCATGGAATACGCGGTGCAATTTGCCGAAACAGGTCATCTCTGTCTTTGCACACTGCACGCCAACAGCGCCAATCAGGCGCTGGATCGCATCATCAATCTCTTCCCACTGGAGAAGCGCGAACAGGTGTTGATGGACCTTTCGCTGAACCTGCGCGCGATCATCTCCCAGCGATTGATTCCGCACGTGAGCGGATCCGGACGCGTCGCGGCGTTCGAGATCATGCTCGGCACGCCCCTGGTGTCCGATCTGATCTTCAAGGGCGCCGTACATCAAATCAAGGAAGTGATGGCCAAATCGACCGCGCAGGGCATGTGCACCTTCGATCAGTATCTCTTTGAGCTGTATGAGCAGGATCAGATCAGTTACGAAGAAGCGTTGCGCAACGCGGATTCAAAAAACGAGCTGCGCCTCAGGATCAAGCTCGAAAGCGCCAAGGCCGCCCGTCGGGACGACGAGCGGCTTTCCATGATGGAACCCTTGGGATAGAGATCTGGAGAGGATGACGCTGCCATGCTGCTCAAGCCCTTTCTGGAAATGATGGTTGCCCAGCGGGCCTCGGATCTTTACCTGAGTCCGGGCTCGTTGCCGCAGTTGCGTCTCGAGGGGCGCAATCGCTCGATTGGCAAGATGCCGTTGTCGGCCGAGCAGGTGGCTGACGCCGTCGATGAAACCTTTGACGAGCGTGAACGAAGTCTCTTCAAGGCCCAGTTGCAGGTGGACTATTCGTACATCATGCCGGACGTGGGCCGGTTTCGTCTGACGGCTTTTCGTCAGCGCGGAGAAGTCGCGCTGGTGGTGCGCTACGTACAACCCGCACTGCCACGAATTCGTGACCTGGGTTTGCCGTTGATTCTTCAGGATCTCGCGCTGCATCGGCAAGGCCTGGTACTTGTCGTCGGATCGACGGGATGCGGAAAGTCGACGACGATGGCTGCGATGCTGCAACATCGCAACGAGCACGTCTCGGGCCATATTCTGACCATCGAGGACCCGGTCGAGTTCTACCTCGAGAGCCGCAAATCGGTCGTCAATCAGCGTGAACTCGGCGTCGATGCCGTGTCCTATACTGCAGCGCTGAAAAGCGCGTTGCGCGCGGCACCAGATGTCATCATGGTCGGGGAGGTTCGCGACGGTGATACGCTGGCGGCGACCGTGGAACTTGCCGGAACGGGGCATCTTGTCTTGGCCACGCTGCACGCCAACAACGCACCGCAGGCGCTTGATCGCATCGCCAATCTCTATCCACCGGCTCAGCACGCGCAATTGTTTCTGGATCTGTCGCTCTACTTGAAGGCAATCGTTTCGCAGCGGCTGGTGATGGGCCGTGACGGCCATCGGCTGCCTGCGGTGGAGATCATGATCAACACGCCCTACCTTGCCGAACTGATTGCAAAAGGGCAGTTCGACAAGATCAAGCCGGCGATGGAGGACAGCAAGGTCCGCGGGATGCAGGACATGGACTCGGTGCTCTATCGATTGTATCGAGGTGACCTGATCGATAAGGATGAGGCGTTGGCGCATGCCGATTCTCAGCCCAACCTCGAGGCGAAAATCAACTTTTCCTCATAAAAAAAGCGGACTCACCTTTGGTGAGCCCGCTCTGTGCGATGTTGGCCGATTCGTCGGTATCAGATCAAATCAGACAGTTTTTCCACCGTAAACGGCAGGCTGACGCCCAGGAAGACATCCGGGGAGGCGTCGGTATTGCCGAAGCCGACCGACACGTTCAAGACGCGGTCCGGGCTCAGACGAAAACCTGTCGTGAGGTTGAATACGCCGATCGTCTGATCGAGGCTGGACGCAGCCAGTCCGTTGGCGAACTTCAGATCGGTTTCCTGCGCATACCCGAGCTGATACTGGAAGGTCATGGACACGTCGTATGACAGCGCGAACGCCACGCCGAGACCGAGTTGCGCCTGAAGGCCGGGTTCGACTTCCGTCAGAATCAGCGGTTGACCGTCTACCGTCTGGCGCACCTGATCCAGGCCGTCTTCCTTGAAGCCTTGGATGAGGCTGAACGAACCGAACGCCACCACCGGGTCGATCACCTTGGAGACGTTTACACCCAGGCTGGCGGAGTAATAGCCTTCACCCGTGCCGAGTTCCTCGCCCAGTTCGGTTTCGAAGGGGCTGGAACCGGTGGGGGCGGTGACTTCACCCAGCAGTGTCCATCGGGCGTCACCCGGCATGGCGCTGAACGGCTGCCAGCGCAGTCGCATGGATACGTCCCCGATATCGAATTCGCTGACATCGTCCACATTGTCGTACTTGCCAACGACGGGTAGCGCGAAGCCCAGGCTCAGGTTGTCGAGCAGGCCGTAATCGACCGTCAGCCGGGGCGTCAGGGTATGTTGCGCATCCTGAACCACGTCGATGGGCCGGAAATCCAAGACCTGCAAGGATGCCGGCTGATTACGTCCGCCGCGCGTCTGTTCGAGAATCAGGGCGTCCTGGGAACGAGCATCGCCGAAGTAGGTGTAGTCGATGTTGAGGAAGATGTCCCACCAGCCCTGCTTCACCAGCGAATAGTCTTGCTGGGTCTTGTTGAGAATCTGTTCCAGATTCTCTTCCTTGCTGGGATCGGATTCTTTCTGTCGCAGCGCTTCGCGAGCTTTTTCCTGTTCCGCGGGAGAGGCCTCTTCGGCAGTTTGTGCCCACGCCGCAGGGATGGTGGTCGCGACCAGGGTCAAGGCCGTCATGGATACGAAAATCAGTTGACCCAGAGGTCTTTTTACGGATTTCAACGAGGATGCCGAGGTTGAGGTCATGGTATTTCCGTCAATGAGCAAACAAAAGGGCCACCGAAAGCACTCACGACAAGTCATCCGCGTTCTCAGCGAATGCCGATCGATCTGAAATTGGTGGGTTGCAATGCGGACCAGAAGCCCGGAATCTCAAGCAGCGCCGTGCGCCGGATGCGATCCTCGCCGATGAAGCTCAGATCACTGTCGGAAAGGGCAAATCCGGCATCGCGTTCCTCGCCGGCCTTGGGATAGACGATGAAAATCACCTGCGGCTCCCAGAACTTCTTGAACTGGGATGTGGTCATGGTGAAATTGCCGAGCGCAGGGTCGGCAATGAGCACATGGCCGGCGTGTATGGATTTCAACACCACGAAGTGATCGAATCCCCCGTATTTAATGGGGACGATTCCCGGATGCTCCAGCGTTTCGAGATCCGAAAAGGCCGCCTTGAAACCCGCGCTGCGATAGCCGATCTGCGCGGCGTAGCGCTTCATGTCCAGCAATGAAAAGCCGCGTCGCTCGATGATTTTCTGGGTTTCCCCATAACGCAGCATGCCGTTCATCGCGTCGGTTTCGGTGACGCTGAGTCCGATGTATTCCTGCAGCAAGGTCGTGAGCGAGGCCGAGCCGCAACTGAAATCATATTGTTGCCGCACGACGTTCTGGTTCTTGGCGGCGTTCCAGGAGACCACCCCGATGTGCTCGCGCGAAGGGCCGTTGGGTCCCAGAATCGGGACGTCGATTTGGCCAGGCGCTGCATGACCGGAAGGGGGGAGGACCAGAAGGCCCAACAGGGCGAGGCTGGACAATCGTGCACGCATGGCGTTTCCTTGCTTGTCGGGACGGATCCAGTCGTGCGAAGACGCGATCAGTGGCTGTCTTGGCAGCACGCTTGCGACGCCCAACGCATGGAGGCGGTGCCATTCTAGGCGAGCTTTTCGGCAGACTCAAGCCGAGCCGTGACGGGCCCGAGGTCAGGGATTTTGCGCATGGTAGGCCTCGATGAGGCGGACTTCCTCACGCGCGCCCATGATGACCGCGATACGCTGATGCAGGGTTTGCGGCAAGGTATCAAGAATGGGCGTGCGCCCCGTGCTTGCCGCCCCTCCAGCCTGTTCCATCAAGAGGGCGATCGGGTTGGCCTCGTAGATCTGCCGGAGCTTGCCCGGTTTCTTGGGGTCCCTGCTGTCGTGCGGGTAGAGAAAGACGCCACCGCGACTCAGGACGCGATGGCAATCCGCAACCATTGCGCCCATCCAGCGCATGTTGAAATCCTTGCCTCTCGGGCCCGTGGCACCGGCGTGGCATTCCTCGATGTAGCGGCGTACTGGAGGGTCCCAGAACCGCCAGTTCGAGGTGTTGATCGCGTACTCGTGGCCTTCTTCGGCGATGCGCAGGTTTTCCTGCGCCAGCACGAACTCCCCGACAGCGCGATCCAGGGTGAAGCTCACGACGCCGCGGCCCAGGGTGAGGACCAGCAAGGTGGCTTGGCCGTAAACGGCATAGCCCGCACAGAGCTGCTTGCGGCCGGGCTGGAGGAAATCCGGCTCGCGCGGCTCGTTGACCCCGGGTGGACAGGGGAGAACCGAAAAGATCGTCCCGATCGACAGGTTGATGTCGATGTTGGTCGAACCGTCCAGCGGATCGAAGACCAGCAGATAATCGCCACGCTGCTCGCCGATCGGCAGCAGGTAGATCGAGTCCATTTCCTCGGACGCCATGGCGGCGACACGACCCGACCGCTCGTGGTGTCGCAGGATGATGTCATTGGCCAGCACGTCCAGCTTCTTCTGGACTTCGCCCTGAATGTTGGTGGCATTGGCATTGCCCAGGACATCGCCCAGCGCCCCGAGGCTGACCAGATGGGAAATCTGTTTGATGGCGCGGGCCATGTCCTCGACGACGCCTGCCAAATCGGGGCTGAGGCCATGAAGGCGCTGTTCGTTGTGGAGGAACGCGGACAGGGTGATGCCATGGTGCATGCGGCGGACTTCCCGAGTGCTGTCGGAATGAAGGTGGCGAATTCTAGCAAAGGAACGCGCGCACCGCGCACTCGGAACGGATCACGACCGTCATGGGTGCCGTTCAGCGCAAAAGCACGGTCCCCAGGCCCAGAAACGCGAAGAACCCCGCGACGTCCGTCACGGTCGTCAGCACCACGTGGCCGGCCAGCGCGGGATCGATCGAGAGTCGGCGCATGATCAGGGGTACGGCGATACCGCTGGTGGCGGCGAGCAGCAAATTCACGACCATGGCGAGTCCGATGACGCCGGCGAGATCACTGCGGCCAAACCACAGGTAGGCCAGCAGGGCCGTTACAGACGCCCAGGCCAGACCGTTCAACACACCCAGCAGCAGTTCCTTGTTGATGAATCGCGGTGTGTTGCCGGCCGTGAGGCGGCCTTGCGCAAAACCGCGAATGATCAGGGTTTGCGTCTGGCTGCCAGCGATACCGCCCATGCTGGCAACGATCGGCATCAGGACGGCGAGCGCCACGACCTCCTGCAGGGTGGCCTCGAACAGGCCGACCACGGCGGATGCAATGAACGCCGTGACCAGGTTGATGCCGAGCCAGAGGGTGCGGCGCCGGAAGCTCTGCAGAACGGGCGCGAACATGTCCTCCTCTTCATCCAGACCGACCTGGCTCATCAGCGAATGCTCGCTTTCATCGCGGATGACGTCCACGACGTCGTCGATCGTGATGCGTCCGAGGACCATGCCCTCGTCGTTGACCACCGCCGCCGAGAGGAGGTCGCGGTCGGCGAAGCGCCGGGCGACCTTGCGTGCGGGCTGATCGACCGGGATGGGCTCGGCTTCCGTGTCCATGACATCGGCCACCGTTTCATCCAGGTCGCTGACGAGCAGACTTTGCAAGGGCAGCACGCCCACATAGTGGCCATACCGGTCCACCACCACCAGCTGATCGGTTTGATCCGGCAATTCGCCCTTGAGGCGCAGATAGCGCAAGACGACATCCAGCGTGACGTCCGGGCGGACCGTGACCACCTCCGGATTCATCAATCCACCCGCGCTCTCCGGGGCATAGGAGAGGACTTTCTCGAGGCGGAGACGTTCCTGCTGATCAAGGGCCTGGAGGATCTGATTCGTGACCGCGCGCGGCAGGTCGTCGATGAGGTCGGCCAGATCGTCCAGATCCAGCTGCTCGGTCGCAGCGATGATTTCGGCCGCATCCATGTTGCGGATCAGGGCGCCGCGCACGGCGTCGTTGACGTGCAGCAACACCTCGCCGTCGTCCTCGGCAGGGACGAGCGACCAGAGCAGTTCCCGTTCCGGAGAAGGCGTGGACTCGAGCAGGGCCGCGATCTCGGCCGGATGCAGGTTACGCAACAGTCGCCGCGCCTGCTCATAGGTCCCGCCGGTAAGGGCGCTCCGCAGGGCGGCCGTTGCGTTCGCCTGATTTTCTGGACGTTCGGCGTCTGGCATCGCCTGGCTCCGGCTGGATCAGGGGTGGACGTTCAGTCCAGGGTGGCAAGACGCTAGTCTACGGGATGTGCGCGAGCCGGTCCATGGCAAATCGCGCCTTGGGCACGCAAATTGCTAATGTCGTTAATGCGGCAACCCGGAGTGGCGGACCAGCACGTGGGGATAGGTCTGGCCGAGGTGAGCCCGCAGCCGCTCGGCCATGTACACCGAGCGGTGCTGGCCGCCGGTGCGGCCGATCGCCACGGTGAGGTAGCTGCGGTTCTCGGCTTCGAAACGCGGCAGCCAGCGTTCCAGAAAGCCGCGAATGTCGTCGAACAAGGCCGTCGTCACGGGTTCGCTTTCGAGGTAGGCCGCCACCTCGGCGTCCAGGCCCGTCAAGGGGCGCAGCGCCTGCTGCCAATGAGGATTCGGCAGACAGCGGATGTCGAACACGAAATCGGCATCCGTGGGGACCCCGTTCTTGAACGCGAAAGACTGGATCATGATGGAAAGAAAGCCGTCGCGCCCCTGTACGCGCTGACGGATCAGATCACGGAGCTGATGAATGTTCGTCCGGGTGGTGTCGATGACCAGATCCGCTTGCTGCGCGATGGGGCTGAGGATCCGTCGCTCGTCCTCGATGGCCTCGATCAAGGCGGTCTGGGTACTGCTGAGCGGGTGACGCCGCCGTGTTTCGCTATAGCGCTTGAGCAGGGTATCGGCTTCCGCCTGGACGAAGATCGTTTCCACCTGCACGCCGTTGTGGCGGAGCCGGGCGAGGCAATCGGCGAAGGTGGGCAATTCCGACGCATGCGACCGGGCATCGATGCCGACGGCCACGCCCTGAACCGAAAAATCGCCGTGCCGGGCGAATTCCTCGACCAGCGACTCGAGCAACGACAAGGGCAGATTGTCGACGCAATAGAGCCCGAGATCTTCCAGCATGTGCAACGCCACGCTTTTGCCGGCGCCGGACAGCCCGCTGAGGATCAGGAGCCTCACGGGCTCCTCACCGCACGCATGCCGCAGAACAGCCGGGCGAGACTTCCGCCGTGATGACGGTCCGCCGCATGCGCCTGATCGCGGTCATGTTTCCGAAAACCCGGTCTTGAGCGATTCACGGGGGTGATGGTCCGTGTGTTTGTCCTTGTAGCGGAGCGCCTGGCGGTCGAGTTTGTCGGCCAGAGCGTCGATGGCCGCGTACATGTCCTCGCTGGTGGCGTCCGCGAACAGCGCGCCGCCGTTCACGGGAATCTTGGCTTCGGCGTGATGCCGTTCCTTTTCGACGCGCAACACCATGTGGGCGTCGAGGGACTGGTCCAGGTGGCGCTGGATGCGTCCGAGCTTCTCGGCGGCATACTGCCGGATGGCGGCGGTGATTTCGATGTTCTGGCCGGTTACGTCGATCTTCATCGGAGTCCCCTGTCGTCGCAAACGTTATCGGGATGAAATGCTCAAACGAGACGCTTGCGCTCGTTCGAGGGCGGAATGGACATGAACTCTCGGTATTTGGCCACGGTGCGGCGCGCCACGTTGATGCCGCCCGCCAGCAACATCTCGGTCAACTTGCTGTCGCTCAGCGGCTTGCGCGGGTTTTCCGCCGCGATCAGCTTGCGAATCATGGCCTGGATGGCGGTTGCCGAGCATTCGCCGCCATCCACGGTGGCCACATGGCTCGAAAAGAAATACTTGAACTCGAAGATGCCGCGCGGCGTATGCATGTACTTTTGATTGGTCACCCGCGAAATCGTGCTCTCGTGCATGCTGACGGCTTCGGCGATCTCGCGCAGCACCATGGGTTGCATGGCTTCCTCGCCATGGTCGAAAAAGCCCTGCTGGCGTTCGACGATGCTGGTGGCGACCTTCAGCAGCGTTTCGTTGCGGCTCTGCAGGCTCTTGAGAAACCATCGTGCTTCCTGGAGATGCTGCCGCATGGTTTCGTTGTCACGGCTGTTGTCGGCGCGCTTGATGAGTCCGGCGTACATCCGGTTGATGCGCAGCCGGGGTGTGGTTTCACTATTGAGGTCGACCCGCCAGCTTTTACCTGACCGCCTGACGATCACGTCCGGAACCACATAGCTCGCGGTTTTCTGCGAAATTTGCGCGCCGGGCCGTGGATTCAGGCGCTGAATCAGCTCGATGGCAGTGCAGAGCTGCTCTTCGGTGGTCTTCAGGCGGCGCTGGAGCGTCGCGAAATCGCGGCTCGCCAGGAGATCGAGGTGATGTTCGACCAAGGCCGTTGCCGTCGCGTGCGCCTCCGAGGGACCCTGCGCGCGCAGTTGGAGCAGGAGGGCTTCACGCAGATCCCGCGCGCCGATGCCGACCGGATCGAATCCCTGCACCCGTTTGAGGACGGCCAGGATTTCCTCTGGCTCCGTCGCCAGTTCAGGCCCGACCTCGGCTACCAGATCTTCCAGGGATTCGGTGAGGTAGCCATCTTCATTGATCGCATCGATGATGGCCAGGGCGATGGCTTCATCGCTCTCGCTGAAGTGACCGAGACGCATCTGCCAGAGCAGGTGGTCGCGTAATTCGCCGCCGTCCTGGCTGGGCGTCTGATTGAAATCCCAGGCTTCCGCGCTGCCGCCGCCGGTATCGTCACCCTGTGACCACGGGTCTTCCCAGGCCGAATCGAATTCCTCGCCGTCCGGTTCGGACGCGACCTCGGTCGCCACCTCCGACGCGGTGGCCTCAGATTCGCCCTCCGGGTAATCGGGGGTGGCTTCGTCGTCGTTGTCGCCCGGCCCATTCTCGATCATGAGGTTGGTGTCGAGGATGGTCTGGATTTCCTGCTGCAGTTCGAGGGATGACAATTGCAGCAGACGGATGGCCTGTTGCAGTTGCGGCGTCATCGCCAGCCGCTGACCCAGTTTGAGGTGCAGGGATTGTTTCATGGACGCGCAGGGAGGATGGCGGCGGTCATGGCTCGATTCTACTCGCTCGAAAGTCTTGTGGCATGCGCTTGGGTCAGAGCCGGAAGGCCTGGCCCAGATAAACGTCTCTGACGGTCCTATCGGCCAGAATCTGCTCGGGCTCACCCTGGGCGATGACGGTTCCCTCGCTCAGGATATAGGCGCGTTGGCAGATGTGCAGGGTTTCGCGCACGTTGTGATCGGTGATCAAGACACCGATCCGCCGTTCGCGCAGATGCACCACGATGCGCTGAATGTCCACCACCGAAATCGGATCGACCCCGGCGAAGGGTTCGTCCAGCAGAATGAAGCGCGGCTCGGCGGCCAGCGCGCGGGCGATCTCGAGCCGCCGCCGTTCCCCGCCCGACAGACTCATGCCGCGCGACTCGCTGAGATGCGCGATGTGGAACTCTTCCAGCAGGGCGCGGCAACGCCGCTCGCGGTCCGCGCGCGAAAGCCCGGGTCGCAACTCGAGGACGGCCAGAAGATTGTCCGCGACCGTCAGGCGCCGGAACACCGAGGCTTCCTGCGGCAGATAGCCGATGCCGCGACGCGCCCGGACGTGGATGGGCAGTGACGAGATGTCGTCGTCGTCCAGCAGGATGCGTCCGCCATCGGCGCGGATCAGGCCGGCCATCATGTAGAACATGGTCGTCTTGCCGGCGCCGTTCGGACCCAGTAGTCCGACGACTTCGCCGGCCTTGACGTCGAGCGACACCGCATTGACCACCGTGCGACCCCGGTAGTGCTTGGTCAGGGTCTCGGCATGCAGAACGCTGGTCATGGCGCCGATTCGTCCGGTGCGCGCGGCTGGATGGTGATGCGCACGCGGTCGCCGCCCGCACTTTCGCCGCTGGCGAGGATACGTTGGTTACGCCGGTCGTAGACCAGGCGCTCACCCGTCACCTCATCCGTGCCTTGGCGGACCCAGGCGCCGCCGAGCAGTTCCATCTGACCCGAAGCGGCGTCGTAGCGCATGCGGCTGGCCTTGGCTTCCATGGCCGGCGCATCCCCGGATGCCGGCTGGTTGAATCGGGCCGGATCGCCGACCACCTCGATCTGACGCGGCAAGCCGTCTTTTGCGTGCGTCACCGTGACTTTTTCGCCGCGAAACTCGGTGGGGCCCTGGGTGATGCGGACCCGGCCCATATAGGTGCTGAGGAGCTGATTCTGGTCGAGCTCGGCGCGGTCGGCCTCGATCTGGATGGGCGCCTCCGGCGCCGCCGCGCGCGCCGATAGGGACCAGGACGACATGGCGAGCGCAATCGCCAGGGTGCCGCTGCGGACGATATCAAGGTGCATAAAGGGCTCTCACTCTGCCAATCAGGACGAGCCGGCCGGCGGGCATGTCGGCCTCCAGCCCCTGTGCTTCCAGTCGCGTGCCGCCCTGCGTCACCGTGACCGGTTGTCGCGATTCGAGTCGCTGCGCGCGGGCGTGGTAATCCATCTCGCCGGCCTCGACCTGCCAGGGCTGCCGGCGGTTGACGTCCTGGACCTCCACGCGCACCGGTGCTGCGAGGCGCATCGGCAGCGCGCCGTCATCCGGTACGAAGCCGCGGGGGGCATGCAGCCGGTTGGGGGCGGCTTCACCGGTCGGCTGCAGCACCGTGACGTCCTGGACCTCGGTGCCGCCCATGGCCGGGCGGTGCAGAGCCGTGGCGGTCAGCAGCTGCAGGCTCAAGGCGCCGTCTGCCCCGAGTCGGTCGATGCGCGCGTCGTGGAGTTCGTAGTCCGCCGAGGGCTCGGTATCGGCCGGTTCTCCGCCCTGCTGCCGGAAGGGGTTGAAGATCAGGAAGACGATCAGCCCGCCGATCGGCAACAGCACCCGCCAGAAACGGCCGAAGGTCGTGTTCATGGACGGTCGGGCCAGCGATCGGTGTCGATGCCCTGCGCTCCGAGAATCAGGTCGCAGACGGCCCGCGCGCCACCCCTGCCGCCGCCCTGCGGCGCGACCCAATGGGCTATCCCAAGCGCCGCCGGATGGGCGTCGGCCACGGCGCAGGCGAGCCCGACCACCGCCATGGGCGGCACGTCGACGACGTCGTCCCCGACGTAGGCGCAGGCCGCGGGCTCGAGGCGCAGGTCGTCGAGGACCGCGCGCAGCACCGGCAGCTTGTCGTCCTGGCCCTGATGCACCCGACGGACGCCCAAGGCCTCCATCCGCCGGGTGACGACGGGCGAGTCGCGCCCGGAAATGACGGCCACTTCGATGCCATGTTGGCGCAAGTGCTTGATGCCGAGCCCGTCCCGGGCGTGGAACACCTTCATCTCCGCCCCCTCGGGCGAGAAATACAGCCGCCCATCGGTCAGCACGCCGTCGACGTCGAACACCACCAGCCGGATCCGGCGCGCCCGTTCGAGGATCTCCGCGGTGACCGTCATGCCACGCCCGCCCGCAACAGATCGTGCATGTGCACAGCGCCGATCACCCGATCCGCGGCGTCGACCACGATGACGGCCGTGATGGTGCGCGCCTCCATGAGGTTCAGCGCATCGACCGCCAGCGCATCGGGCGCGACCGTGGTGCCATGGGGCGTCATCACCGCCTCGATGGGCGTGTGTTGCAGGTCCGTGGCGTCGGCGAGCGCGCGACGCAAATCGCCGTCGGTGAAGACGCCCTGCAGGCGCATGTCGTCGTCGACGACCGTGGTCATGCCCAGGCCTTGCTGCGTCATCTCGAGCAGCGCGATGGCCAGCGGTGTGCCCAGTGGTACGCGCGGCACCCGCGGCGGCCGGTGCATGAGGTCCTCGACATGCAGCAGCAAGCGCTTGCCCAGCGTGCCGCCGGGATGGGAGCGGGCAAAATCGGCCTCGGTGAAGCCGCGCGATTCCAGCAGCGACACCGCCAGGGCGTCGCCCATGGCCAGCATCGCCGTGGTACTGGCCGTCGGCGCGAGCCCCAGCGGGCAGGCCTCTTGCGTGACCGTTACGTCGAGGCAGACCGATGACGCCTGGGCCAGCGTCGAGCGCAGCTGTCCGGTCATGCCGATCACCGGCACCCCTTGGCGCTTGAGCAGGGGCAGCAGGGCCAGAATTTCGGCGGTTTCGCCCGAATTGGACAGGGCGATGACCGTGTCGGTGCGGGTCACCATGCCGAGGTCGCCGTGACTGGCCTCGGCCGGATGAAGGAAAAACGCGGGCGTGCCGGTGCTGGCCAGGGTGGCGGCGAGCTTGCGTGCGATGTGGCCCGATTTTCCCATGCCGATCACCACCACCCGGCCTTGGCAGGCGAGCAGCAGCTCGCACGCGCGCAGGAACTCGCCGTCGATGCGCTCGGCCAAGGCGGCGACGGCCTGGGCTTCGATGTTCAGGACGGCTTTGGCCATGGACAGGAGGGCGTCGGGACGCATGCGCGCTGGGGAATCCATTGGTTCACCGAGGAGCGGTGAAGGATAGCCGACATGGCCGGGTAGCGGGTAGCGGTTGACGATGTCGGCCATGCCGCGCGACCGGATCGGGCGGCCGATGAATGCCCCACGCCCGGGGCGGCGACCCCGCAGGCATGCAAAGCCACCTCGTGTCATTGCCACTCGTCCTGGTCTTCCGCTCCGCGGCGGGGAATTTTGGCTGGCCGGGGGACGCCTCTCGGCGCGGCGTTCTTCAGGGACGGCGTTCGTGGTGGCCGGCCCCCCGACCTCGAGCATCGGATGAATGGGTATCGGGCCTGACGATCCACGAAAAAAACGGGCCGGCCGGGCATATCCTTGTCCGTCAACGCCAGCAGGCGTAGCCGACCGGCTCGGGGCGATCCGCGACGGCAACGGCCATGCCGTGTTCGTCGCAACGCCTGCGGCCGCCATGCGCAACGCGGCGTGATGACCCAGACCTTCGCCGACCGGCTCGGCGGCATGCCCCGGGCCATTTTTGGGTAACTTACAACGTCGATCGGGGGTCCGTGCCCGCATCGGCGTCACCGGTGACGGCCTCCATAGGGGCTTCACCATTCCAGGGGTCAGGCGGTTGCGCGGGACGACGTTCAAAGACCCGGTGGCGGGCGAGGCTCCTCGTGTGGCCATCGATCGCAATCGGTGCGTCGTCGGGAAACGCGGGAATTGCGGCGAGCGGGCTCCGATAGGTCGGCTGAGCCTCCGTCTTCAGTACAAGGACAGCCATTGTGCGTGATCTTCGATTGGCACAACGACCGGTGATGTCGTCCGCGCTCAGGGCCGGACTGGGGCGGCTCTGGATGGCCGCAGCCCCGCTGTTGCTGGCGGCGACGGCCGATGCCCGTCTGGGCGACCGCCAGAAAGGCGCGGCCGCGGGCCGTGAACCCGCCCCCGTCACCCTCGCCTATGGGAGCGATCCGCTGCAGCGGATCGATGTCTGGCAGGCCGACGGTCGCGCGGGTCCGGCGCCTTTGGTGCTGTTCGTACACGGCGGGGCGTGGAAGCACGGCAACAAGGACAACGCCTCCAGCCGGTGGCTGCCGGCGCATCTGAGGCGGCAGGGTTATACCTACGCTTCCATCGATTACCGGCTGGTGCCGGCCGTAGCCGTCGAGCAGCAGGGCGAGGATGTGGCCCATGCGCTCAAGGCGCTGCTAGATCGCGCGCGGGCGTTCGGTATCGATCGCGATCGCGTGGTGCTGATGGGGCACAGCGCCGGCGCGCATCTCGTGGCGCTGGTCGGAACCGATGAGCGCTATCTGCAGTCGGCCGGGTTGCGCTTCGCCGATGTCGCGGGCGTGATCGCCAACGATGGCGCGGCTTACGACGTGCCCGCCCAGATGCGGGAAGATGCGCGCTGGATGCGCCGCACCTATGCCGAGGTGTTCGGGACCGATCCCGCCCGCCAGCGCGCCCTCTCTCCGACGGCCCAGGCCGTGGCGCCCAACGTGGCGGCCTTCCTGCTGCTGCATGTGCAGCGGCCTGACGGCGTGCTGCAGCCGTAGCGCTGGGCCACGCGCTGGCGGCGGCGGGGGCTGCGGTCGAACGCCGGGATTTTCCGGGCGAAGGCTTGCGCGGGCATATCGCCATCAATCGCGAACTGGGCAATCCGGATTACCCGGCGACCGCGGTCGTGGACGCTTGGCTGCGCCAGCGTTTCGGGAAGTGACGGGCCGTTCGGCCGTGCCGAGGTCCCTGCGTCTCGCATGGGGCATCGGCACGATCACGCGACGAGGTCGACCGCCCACCCCGCAAGGCCGCAGCCCAGCACCACCAGCCACGGCGGCAGCCGCCAGAACACGAGCGCCACGAAGCCGAGCAGCGCAAGCGCGAAATCCCGCGGCCCCGTAATGGCCTGTACCCACACCGGATCGTAGAGCGCCGCCAGCAGCACCCCCACCACCGCGGCGTTGACGCTGGCGAGCGCTGCGCGCATGCGCGCGTTGCGCCGCAGCGCTTCCCAGAACGGCAGGGCGCCGGCCACCAGCAGGAACGAGGGCGCGAAGATCGCGGCGAGACACAGCAACCCACCGAGCCAGCCGGACGGGCTGCCGTGCATCGCGGCACCCAGAAACGCCGCGAAGGTGAACAGCGGCCCCGGCAGGGCCTGCGCCGCGCCGTAGCCGGCGAGGAAGGTCTGGGCATCCACCCAGCCGGGCGGTACCACCGCCGCCTGCAGCAGCGGCAGCACCACGTGACCGCCGCCGAACACCAGGGCGCCGGCGCGAAAGAAGGCATCCGTGACGGTCAGCGCCGGCGCCGGCCACAACTGGGCCAGGATCGGCAGGCCGATCAGCAGCGCGAAGAACAGCGCCAGCCAGAAGACGCCGGCGCGGCGGCGCAGGGTGAGCGGCAGCGGCTCGTGCGCGGCGACCGGCTCGGGCCGCAGCAGCACCAGCCCTACGAGACCGGCGGCGGCGATCACGCCGACCTGCGCCCCAGAGCCCGGCAGCGCCAGCACGACGCACGCGGCCAGCGCCATCAGCGTCACGCGCGGCGCGTCGGGGCACAGGCTGCGCGCCATGCCCCACACCGCCTGGGCGACCACCGCCACGGCGACGATCTTGAGCCCGTGCAGCGCGCCCGCCGGCAGTAGCTCGCCGTGGCGGGCAAGTCCCAGCGCGAACAGGATCATGACCAGCGCCGAGGGCAGCGTGAACCCGGCCCATGCGGCAAACGCGCCGCGGTTTCCGTGCCGGGCGAGGCCGATCGCCATGCCGACCTGGCTGCTTGCCGGCCCCGGCAGGAATTGGCACAGCGCGACCAGATCGGCGTAGGCGCGCTCGCCGAGCCAGCGCCGACGGGTGACGAATTCGTCGCGGAAATAACCGAGGTGTGCGACCGGGCCACCGAAGGAGGTCAGCCCCAGGCGCAGGAAGATCAGGAACAGCCCGAGCAGGCTTTCCGGTACCGGGGATGCATCGCCCCGGGTCCCGGGCGGGGTCTCGGCGCTCATGCGGCGGCTCCAGAGGCTGCAGGAATGCGCGGATCACGGGCGCGCGTGACCGATCACGACCGCATTCCAGTCGATGACGAAGACACGCTGGCGGTCAGCGCATCCTCATCATAGTCGCCGAAAATGCCCGTTTGGTTTCAGGCGCGAGGCCGTAGCGGCTCCAGCATGCCATTGGCGAACGCCGTAACGGCGCGGCGGGCCTTGTCTATTTCGGCTTGACGCGACTCTTGGCCGGCTTGGCCGCCGCGCGCGGCTTGCCGGTTGGCCGTGGTTTTTCGAACGACCGGCCTTCACCGGCCTTGGCGAGCGTGATGCGCGCCGGTTTGCCTGCGGCTCGGGGCGCAGTCGTCTTTTCGCTGACGCGCGCGATGGCCAGCGGCCGACCGGCCACCCACGCCTTCTTCAGCGTGGCCAGCACGGCCGGCGGCAGATCGGCGGGCAGATCCACGGTGCTGTAGCTGTCGTGGATCTTGATGCGGCCGATCGAGCGGCTGTCGATGCCGCCCTCATTGGCGATGGCGCCGACCAGATTGCCCGGTTGTACGCCGTGCTCGCGGCCGACGTCGACCCGGAAGGTTTCCATGTTTTCTGCAATCTCAGGGCGAGCGCCGGTGCGCGTTTTGGCGGGACCCTCACCGCGGACCGCCGGCCGCGCCGCTTCGCGCATAGGCTCGCGCGCTTGCACGCGGGTTCGCTCGGCCGTGGATGCGAGGGCCGATTCTCGGGCCCCGTCGAGCAGCATCGGCGCCTCGCCATGCAGCAGCGCGGCCAGTGCCGCGGCCGCGTCGAGCGGATCGACCGCTTTTTCGGCACAGAACGCGTCGATCAGTTGCCGGTAGAACGGCTGCTGGGCGTGCGTGAGCGCCGCATCGATCGCGGCCTTGAAGCGGGCGATGCGCCGCTCGTTGATGCGCGCGACGCTGGGCAATTCCATGGACTCAATGCGCTGGCCGGTGGCGCGCTCGATGGCCTGCAGCATGCGCGTCTCGCGCGGCGCGACGAACAGGATGGCCTCCCCGCTGCGACCGGCGCGGCCGGTGCGGCCGATGCGGTGCACATAGGCCTCGGTGTCATGCGGGATGTCGTAGTTGATGACGTGGCTGATGCGTTCCACATCGAGGCCGCGGGCGGCGACGTCGGTGGCGACCAGGATGTCGATGCGCCCGGTCTTGAGCTTGGTCACGGTCTGTTCGCGCAGGTTCTGGGGGATGTCGCCATTCAGCGCGGCGGCGGCGTAACCCCGTGCGGCGAGACTGTCGGCGAGCTGCTCGGTTTCGACCTTGGTGCGTACGAAGATGATGACGCCGTCGGTTTCCTCCGTTTCCAGGATGCGGCTCAGCGCCTCGAACTTGGGTAGCCCGCCGACGCGCCAGTAGCGCTGATGGATGGTCGGCGCAGTGGTGGTGCGCACGGCAATGGCAACCTCGGCGGCGTTCTTCAGGTGCCGCTGGGCGATGCGCTTGACCGGGGCCGGCATGGTGGCCGAGAACAGCGCGATCTGGCGGGTCGCCGGCGTCTGCTCCAAGATCCACTCCACATCCTCGATGAAGCCCATGCGCAGCATTTCGTCGGCCTCGTCCAACACCAGACAGCGCAGGTGAGCCAGATCGAGACTGCCGCGACGCATGTGGTCCATGATGCGGCCCGGGGTCCCGACCACCACCTGGGCGCCTTGGCGCAGGCCGCGCAACTGCTCGGCGTAGCCCTGTCCGCCGTACACAGCGAGCGCCCGGAAACCGGGCAGATGCGCGGCGTAGCGCTGGAAGGCGGCGGCGACCTGCAAGGCCAGCTCGCGCGTCGGCGCCAGCACCAGCGCCTGGACGCCGCGGGCGTCCGGCGTGAGGCGCGACAGCAGCGGCAGCGCAAAGGCAGCGGTCTTGCCGGTACCGGTCTGTGCCTGGCCCAGCACGTCCTGGCCCGCGAGCACGTGGGGGATGATGCGCGCCTGGATCGGCGAGGGCGTTTCATAGCCCAGCTCACCCACGGCGCGGAGCACGGGTTCGGCGAGGCCGAGGTCGCTGAACAGGACTTGGGAATCGGAAGCGTCGGTCGTCATGGAAAGGTTCACCCGAGAGAGAAGGCGCGCGTGGAAAGGCCGACCGCGCGTTCCATGCGGTGAAGGGGACTCTCGGGCGCCTGCGAGGCAATCGCGCCACCACCGGCGCGGGAGAAATCAGCGCTTCCAAGGAAGCGAAACACCGGCCCGGAATGGGCGCAGCCGCGCCATTGTAGCGGATCGGCGCCCAAATGGCGCTTGCGCGGCTTGCGGCGCCAGTGGCGATACCCCGGACCCGCAGCAGGATCTTGGTGCCAGCGGAAAAAAGAGGATGCGACAAATCGACGCGCATGCAGGCCGCCATTTGAGAGCCGGCATCGCCGACGCGGGGGCATTTGATGGAAGCCGCGCCGCTCCGGGCCGGCGCGGGCATCGGGTTGTGCCAGGGTTCAGGACGAATGCGAATCCGTCCGGGCGTAGAGCAGGTCGACGAGATGCCGGCCGTTGTCGGCAGTCAGGGTGGTGAGCCGGCTCAGAGCGCGCACGGCCAAGTTGTAGCCGATCAGCGCGGGAATCGCGGCAAACAGGCCGACGGCCGTGGCGATCAGCGCCTCGCCGACCGGGCCGGCGACGGCGTCGAGCGTCAAGGCTTTGCCGGTGAGCGTTTGCAGGGCGTGCATGATGCCCCAGACCGTGCCCAGGAGGCCCACGAACGGCGCCGTGCTCCCGACCGTGGCCAGCACAATGAGGCGGCGCTCCTGATCGCTGCGTACGGGCGCCTGGGCATCGGCCAAACGGGCTTCGAGTTCGGACGCATCGGCGTCGCGCCGGGCCAGCAGCCGCGCCGCGGCCTGACGCAGCCGCGCAGTGGGGCAGTCGGCAGGCAACTGCTCGAGGGCGCCGAGATCACCCCGTTCGATCAGTTCCGCGGCCTGCCTTTCCAGCCGCTGCCAGCGCCGCAATTGCCAGAATTTCTCAAGCATGACCGCCCAGCTCAGGACGGACATCACGACGAGCGTCATGAAAACGCCCCGGATCACCGGATCGGCATGCGCCCACCAGCCCAGCCAGAGGGGAGAAGAGGGTTCCATTGAGCGCTCCTTGGCGTTGATCGGAAACCGGCCCCGGCGGCCGTCCGGATTTATGGGGTGATTCAGCGGCTGATCTTGAAGACGATGGGGACTTCCACGGTTGCGGCGACCGGCTTGCCCAGGCGCGTGGCCGGGCTGAAGCGCCAGCGCCGGACGGCATCAAGCGCCGATTCGTCCAGCATTGGATAGCCGGAGGAGACTGCGAGTCCCACGTGAGTGGGATGACCTTCGGGATCGAGGGTCACGCGCAGCCGCACCGTCCCCTGCCAGCCGCGGCGCAACGCCAGCGGCGGATAGTCGGGGGCCGGGTTGAGCCGGTAGGCCGCACCGAGATCGATGGCCACCGGAGCAGGGGAGGCGGGCTCGGCGCTGGCAGGCCCGGACGGCGCGGACGTCGACTCGCTCGACGCGGAACTGCTCGGTGGGGCAGACGATGCACTGACCTCGGGTGCGGCCGGATTCGGCGCAGGCGGGGCTGTCGGCGCGGGTTTGGCCACCGGCTTGGTCACAGGCTTGGTGGCCGGCTTGACGACGGCCTTGGCCACCGGTTCGGGCGGACGCGGGGGGGTGGGGGCAGGCTTCGGCTGCGCCGTCGGCGGAGTGGGCGGTGCCATGGGGGGGAGTGTGACCATCGTCATCGGCTCGGGTTGCGCTGGCGTGATCGGCGGTTCGGCGGGCCAGATCAGCGCGCCTGAGACCGCCAACGCATGCAAGCCCAGCGAAAGAAGCGCAAGCCGAACGAACGGATCGGGTGCCTTTTGTGGACCCAGGACGGGCAGCGCCGGCGTCCGCCGCGCCGGCTTGACAGGCTCGGCCGACGGCGCCCGCGCGGCCGGGAACACCAAAGGCACCGAGGAAGCCGTCATGCGGTTCGTTGCCTCCATCGGCTGATGTGGCGGCTCAGTCCCAGGGCGACTGTGAGCGCGAGAGCGAGCGCCGCGACGGATTGCAGCGCTTCCCGTCCCGCCTTGCCCATTGCGGCATCGAGGAAGCTCCATTTGTGCACCGCGCTGAACACCCAGCCCTCGAGCCGGTTGAGCGGCGTCAGGTGGGCGGCCAGCGCGCCCGTGCGGGTCTCCACGAACCAGCTCTCACCCGGGCGCTCGACGAATTCCACGGCCGTGACCGGCAGGCGCTTGAACACGAAGCCATAGCCGTCGCCGAAGCGGTGCACAGCCTCCAGGCGCGACACGGTGCCGTCGGGGAGGCCGGCATGCTGGCGGGCCAGCGCCGTGGCATGACGCTCGGCGCCCTCAGCCATCGCTGCGCCTGAGACGGCGTCCACGTAACGGTCGGCCGGCGGCGGCGTCGTCGCATGGCCGCCGTGATGGGCGCCAGCCACAGGGGCGGCGGGCGGTTGTGCGATCCAGACAGGACGGCCCTCGAGCCGGGTCAGGGTGAGCGCTGCAACCGGACCATCCGCCGCCAGAGCGCCAAGCAAGGCGGGGATGGGGGCGCTCAGTTCCGCCGCGGTAAACCACAGCGTGGGCGCCGTCGCCGTCGCGTCGCCCTGCCAGGCCTTGACCGCCAGATGCAGCGCCCCCGAAAGCGATAACGTCAAGGCGACGAGGGCGGTCGGCAGCGCAAGGCGATGATGCCAGCGGACCGCCAAGGGCCGCGCCAGCCCCCTAGCCCCCCGGCGCCGGAGCCTGAGGTAGACCGCAAGGCCTGCCGCAGCCAGACCCGCCGTGGCGAGCAGCAAGGCCAGCATCACGCCCTGAATCCAGATTGAGGATTGAATCGGGCTCCAGGAGTGCATCCAGCGAAACAATTTTCCGGTCCAGTCCTTGCGGCGATCGGTCAGGGTGGCGAGCCGTCCGGAAGCCGGATCGACATAGGCCCGCAATCCGTCCGGTCGGTCGAAGGCGATTTCCCAGACGGGCAGCAGGCGGTCGATGTAATGATAATCATTGTTAAATGACAAGAGAAGTCTTGCGTCACGAATGGGGCTTGCCGCGTCCCCCGCGTAGTGCCTTGCCAGCCGCTCCGCCCAGCGGCGATCACCATCGCTGCGCATGGCGCCGGTGCGGGCGTCGATCCAGTATGTTGTTCCGCGTGCCTCGATCCGGTAGAACGGGCTCTCCCCGGCGGGCTGCCACAGGCGCAGGGCTTCGAAGCGATCGATGCCCGCGGCAGCGAGCGCAGCGCCCGGCGCCACCAGGCCCGCGCCGTTCAGCGGCTCCGACGGGACAACCATGGCGGCGGGCTTTGGATTCAGGCGGGAGAGGACGGGATGGCCGAGCCCGCTCAAGGCCCAAAGAATGACGGCCAGCGCAACCCACAGGCCGGTCTGCATGTGCCAGCGGTGCACGCGACCGATGTCGAGCCTGGTGTTCTGCTCGCGCGGAGGAATCGTCGTACCGGCGCTGCGTTCAGTGTTGGGCATGAGGGCTCGGAGGTATGGAGATGCGGGGGCGAGCGCAAATGGCAGATGATAGTCAATCCCAGCGTCGTCATGGATGCGGCAAATTGTCGCAGGGCCTGAGGCGCGCCCTGCTGGCGCTCGCCATGGGCTTCGCCGCGCTGCCCGCCTGGGGCTGGGGCGGCACGGGGCACCGCATGATCTGCGAAATCGCCTGGCAGCAGATGACGCCGGCGGCGCGCGGCGAGGTGCAGACGCTGATGCGCCTCGAACGCGGCTCGCATCGCTTCAGTGAAGGCTGCACCTGGGCCGACCGCGTGCGGGGTGATGCCCGCTACGATTTTCTGGCGCCATGGCATTACCTGAACCTGCCGCCGGGCACGACCCGCTATACCGACCGCCTTTGTCCGCGCCAGGGTTGTGTGGTGCGCGCCATCGAGACGCTGCGAATCGCGCTGGGTGATGCGCGTCGCCCGCCTCAGGAACGGCTGCAGGCGCTCAAGCTGCTGGGCCATTTCGTGGGCGACATCCACCAGCCGCTGCACGTCGGCTATGCCGAGGATCGGGGCGGCACCCGCCGGATGGTGCGCTATGCCGACCGGCTCGAGCCGGTCAGTCTGCACCTCGTTTGGGACGATCTGCTGCTCGAGGCATGGGCCGCCGATTGGCAATCGACGAGCCGCGAGCTGGCCCGCGGCATCGGGGTGCGCGAGCGGCGGCTCTGGTCGCAGGGTGACGCCGCGGATTGGGCCATGGAGAGCTTTGGTCTGACCGAATCGCAGGTCTACGACCAAGCCGCCGATGGCGTGATCGACCTGGGCGAGATCGCAGCCGCGCAGGCTGTCGTCACGACGCGGGTGCGCCAGGCCGGCTGGCGTCTGGCGTGGGTGCTCAATGCGGCGCTTGATCCCTCAGCGCCAGGTCCAGCGCCATGAGCCGCTCGGGCGTGCCCACATCCACCCAGACGCCGCGGTGATGTGTGCCGCCGACGCGCCCCGCCGCCATGGCGGCGCGCAGCAGCGGCGCGAGCGGAAACGCCCCCGTCGGCAGGCGATCGAAGAGCGCCGGATGGTAAACGCCGAGCCCGGCGAAGGTGAGCCGCGTCCCGCCTTCGGCTCGCACCCGGCCTGATTCGTCCAGATGAAAATCGCCCCGCGGGTGATGTGCCGGGTTGTCGACCAGGACCAGATGCGCCAAATCTCCCGGGGGCAGGGTGAGCGCGTCCAGCGGGTGGTCGGTCCAGACATCGCCATTGAGCACGACGAAAGGTTCGGGGCCCAGCAGCGGCAGGGCCCGGGCGATGCCGCCGCCGGTTTCGAGCGCCTGATCGCCCTCGTCCGAATAGCGCACGGCAAGACCGAACGCCGAGCCGTCGCCGACCGCGGCGCGGATCATCGGGCCGAGGTGCGCCAGATTGATCACCACCTCGTAAAAACCGGCCGCGGCGGCGCGTTCGAGGTGGTGGAAGAGCAGCGGCTTGCCGCCCACCGGCAGCAGCGGCTTGGGCGTATGGTCGGTCAGCGGGCGCATGCGCGTGCCGCGGCCGGCCGCGAGGATCATGAGTTTCACACCGCACCCGCATCGGCGTGCAGCTCGGCCAGCAGCGCGCCCAAGGGGGCGAGATCGCTGCGGCGGCGGATGGCGGCGTCGAGGTAGCCGAGAAAACGCGGCGCCTCCTCCAGATAGCGCGGCTTGCCGTCGCGATGCCTGAGGCGGGCAAAGATGCCCAACACTTTCAGGTGGCGCTGCGTGCCCATCCAGTCCAGATCGCGCAGGAAATCCTCAGCCCGCGCCGGCACCGCGATACCGGCGCGGCGCGCGGCTTCCCAGTAGAACAGCGCCCAGGCCTGGGTCCGATCATCCGGCCAGCTGATGAAGGCATCGCGCAGCAGCGAGGCCACATCGTAGGTCACGGGACCATACACCGCGTCCTGAAAGTCGATGACGCCGGGCCCGGTCGCGCCCACGAGCAGATTGCGGGCCATGAAATCCCGGTGCACGAACACCTGCGTCTGCGCGAGGGCGGCCGTTACCAGCGCATCGGCGAGGCCATCCCAGGTCTGTCGTTGAGCCGGCGTCAGCGAGCGACCCAGATGATGGGCCACGTACCAGTCGGGAAACAGGGCCAGTTCGGCGGCCAGGTGCGCCCGGTCATACGGGGGAAGTACATCGGGGCGGCTGCTGGCCTGCCAGCGGACCAGCGCCGTCAGCGCCGCCTCGATCAAGGCATCGGGTGGCTCGTGGCGCAGCGCTTCGAGGTAGCCGCGCTCACCCAGATCCTCCAGCAACATCCAGCCGCGGGATGGCTCCCAGGCCAGCACCGCGGGCGCATGCACCCCGGCCTCGCGCAGCAGCCCTGCCACCTGGGCGAAAGGCGCGCAGCTCCTCGGTTCGGCGCTTGCGTCCATCAATACGCGCGTATAGCCGTCGAACGTGAGGCGGTGGTAGCACCGCGGACTGGCATCGCCGGGGATCGGCTGCCAGTGCAGCACATCCGCACCGGCCTCGCGGCGCACCCAGCGTTCGAGTTCGGTGGCGCTCGCGCCGTCCGGTGCATGCATGGGCGGTTCTCCGTGAAAGGCGAGAATTGATATGCTGTGCGCCGTTTGGCGGGCAGCCGCGCAAGGCAGCCCTGGCACAGGAACGGCGAATGCCCGCGATGGTATCGAATAAGCGCAGAGCCCGTCAGCGATGGCGGCTTGTCCCGTGGGGCATGATGCTTGCTGTGGGCTCGCTGCCGGCTGCGGCGTTGGCGGGTGATGAAACGGGTGTCGCCTGCGGGCCGGTCAACGTCCTGGAGGATCTGCGCAAGCCGTACCCGCCGGGCGATCCGCGCGATCCGCGCCTGCACATCGATGCGGCCCAGGCGTCCGTGGCGGCGCAAGGGGTGAGCCTGTTGCAGGGCGGCGTGGTGGCGCAACGCGGCAGCACCCTGCTGCTCGCTCCGGAACTTCGCTATGACCGCGGCCGGGAGGTGTTGGCCGGCGAATCGGGGCTCACCGTCCTCAGCGATGCCCTGGATCTGCAGGCGCGGATCGGCCGTGTGGGAACCGTCGGCGGCGAGGGGCGCTTCGAGGATGCGCGGTTCTACTTGCGCAAACGGCCGGGACGGGGCGTCGCCAGCACCATTCGCACCGACGAAGGCGGATCCTACCGGCTGCGGGAGGCGCGTTTCACCACCTGCCCCGCGGATCAGGGCGATGGCGACTGGTTCCTGCGCGCCCGCGACGTGCGGCTCGATGTCGACCGCGGCCGGGGCACGGCGCGGAACGCGCAAGTGGTCTTCAAGGGCGTTCCCGTGCTGTATACGCCCTGGATGGCCTTTCCCGTCAGCAACGATCGCATGAGCGGCTTTCTCGCGCCCCGGTTCGGCAGTTCCAACGATCGCGGCCTGGACGTCGCCACGCCGTATTACTGGAACATTGCACCCGAGCGCGACGCCACCGTCACGCCGCGGCTGATGAGCAAGCGCGGCCTGCAGTTGCAGACCGAATATCGCTATCTCGGCGACTACGGGCGCGGCCTGCTCTACAACGAGTACCTGGCCGACGATCGGGCGTTCGGCGAGGACCGCACACTCTGGCTGTATCGCCACCAGGTCAACCCCGCGCCGAACTGGGAAGCCAAGGTCGATTACAGTTCGGTGAGCGACATCGACTACTTCGAGGATCTCAGCACGACGCTGAGTCGCGCCAGTTCGCGCTATCTCCCCCGGCAGGCGCTGCTGGCCTACGGCGGACCGCAATGGGATTTCCTGGTGCGCGCCCAGGATTTCCAGCTCATCGACCCGCGCCGACGCGGCGAGCCCGAGCCCTATCAGCGTTTGCCGCAAATGCTGGCCCGGACGCGCAATCCCAATCCGTTGCTGGGACCGGTCGCCTACGATTTCAACGCCGAGGCGGTGCGCTTCGGGCGCGACGGCAATCGCCAGGGCGAGCGCTGGGACGGCGAGTTCGGCCTCGGCATTCCGTGGGACCGCGGCAGCTATTTCGCCAAGCCGCGTCTGGCCTATCGCCAGACCCAGTACAACCTCATCGAGACCGCGGCGGTCGCCGGCGAGGAACAGCCCACGCGCACGCTTCCGATCGCCTCGTTCGACACGGGGCTGCGCTTCGAGCGGGATCTGGCCCTGGCCGGGCGCCCCCTGCTGCAGACACTCGAGCCGCGCATCTTCTACCTTTACGTCCCCGAGCGGAATCAGACCGATTTGCCGGTCTTCGACACCCGCTTGCCGGAGTTCGACTTCCTGCGCCTGTTCGACACCAACCGCTACGTCGGCGCGGACCGGCAGGCCAGCGCCAATCAGGTGACGACCGCGCTGACCTCGGCGGTGCGGGACGAGCAGACCGGCGCGCCCAAGCTGGAAGGCACGATCGGCCGGATCACGCGCTTCACGCCGACGCCGACGCTACTCCCGGAAGAGACGGGCTCGGAGATCGGCGATTCCTCCACCCTCGGCGAGGTGGTCGCACATCTCGGCCCGGACACCCGGACGCGTCTTCAGATAGAATGGGACGAGAACGAACAGACGGCGATTCAGCAGGTTGCCGAGGTTCGCTACCAGCCGGAGCCGCGCAAGCTGGTGGGTGTGGCCTATCGGTTGCGCCGCGACCTGGGCGAACCCCTCGAGCAGGTGGATGTTCTGGCGAGTTGGCCGCTGACGCACGAATGGTCGGCGGTCGGGCGGTGGAACTACTCGCTGCGCGACGAGCAGGACCTGGAATCGCTGGTCGGCGTCGAGTACCGCAGTTGTTGCTGGGCCGTTCAAGTGGCCGCGCGGCGTTATGTCCGCAACATCGATGAAATCGATCAGGGTGTTTATCTCCAACTCGAGCTGACCGGACTCGGCCGGCTCGGCGATGGAATCCAGAGTTTCTTGGACCGTACGATGGTGGATGATGAAGCAATGCCGTAAGCGGACTCTTGGTGGGAGTCCGGCCAGCCGGGCAGTGATCGGACTGTTGCTGCTCTGCCTGTGCGCGAGCGGGGCTGCGGCCGAACTCGATCAGGTCGTCGCCGTCGTGAACAACGGCGTGATCCTGCGCAGCGAACTGGACGCGCAGGTCCGGGAGGTCCAGGCGCGCGCGGCCGGGCAGCCCAATGCCCGTCTGCCGTCTGAGGTGGCTCTGCGCAAGCAGGTGCTGGAGCAGATGATCCAGAACGAGATCCAGCTCCAGATGGCCGACCGGACCGGCATTCGGGTCTCGGATGATGCGGTCAATCAGGCGGTGGCCGGCATCGCGCGGCGCAACAACATGCGTCTCGACGAATTCATCGGCGCCCTCGAGGCCGAGGGTCAGAACTACCAGGCGCTGCGGGAAGACATTCGCAAGGATCTGGCGATCGACCAGTTGCGTCAGCGCGAAGTCGGCCGCCGGATCGTGGTCACGGACCGCGAGATCGACAACCAGATCGAGACGCTCACCACGCGAGAAACCGAGGCGGGCAGCAAGGATGGCAAGACCCTCGTGCGCGAAACCCACGCGCGCCATATCTTGATGCGCCCCAGTGTCGTCATGAATGACGCCAAGATTCGCGCCACGCTGACCAATGTGCGGAGTCAGTTGCTGGCCGGTGGGGATTTCGCGGCTTTGGCCAAGCAATACTCCGATGACGCCACGGCCGATCAGGGCGGCGATCTGGGCTGGGTGGCCCGTGGCGCCGTCGTCCCCGAGTTCCAGCAGGTGATGGACGGCCTCGAGCCCGGGCAGGTCAGCGAGCCGTTCCGCTCCCGTTTCGGTTGGCACATCGTGCAGGTGGTGGAGCGCCGGGAGCGCGACGCCACGGACGAGGCGCTGCGCGAGCGGGCCCGTCAGGCCGTGTTCCAGCGCAAGCTGGAGGAATCCACGGCCGCCTGGGCGCGGCGCTTGCGCGAGGAAGCCTACGTCGAGATTCGCCCCGACCCAGGTTCTTGAGCCGCCGCATGCGCCTGCCCCGTCTGGCCCTGACGCCGGGTGAGCCGGCCGGCATCGGGCCGGATCTCGTGGTGCAACTGGCGCAAGGGGCGCTGCCGGCGGAGCTCGTCGTGATCAGTGATCCCGAGCTGCTCGATGCCCGTGCCCGTCAGCTCGGCTTGTCGCTGACCTTGTACCGATTTGACGGCCACGCCCCGCCGCAGTCGCAACAGGCCGGCCGTTTGTACGTCGAGCCGGTGCCGCTGGCCGTGCCGGCGCGCTGCGGCCAGGGCGACGCCGCGCAGGCGCGTCATGTGCTCGCGACCCTGGAGCGAGCCGTTGCAGGCTGTCTGGCCGGCGAGTTCGACGCGCTGGTGACGGGGCCGGTGCACAAGGGGCTCATCAACGAGGCGGGCATCCCCTTCAGCGGCCACACCGAATGGCTCGCCGAGCGCACGGGCGCGGCCCTGCCGGTGATGATGCTTGTCGCGCCGGGGCTGCGCGTCGCGCTGGCGACCACCCATCTGCCGCTGCGGGCCGTGCCCGATGCGATCACGCGCGAGAGCCTGACCCAGGTGCTGACGGTGCTCGAGCGCGACCTGCGTCGACGCTACGGTCTGGCGGCCCCGCGTGTGCTGGTCTGCGGCCTCAACCCCCATGCCGGCGAAGGCGGGCATCTGGGGGATGAGGAACTGCGTTTCATCATGCCGGTGCTGGAGGCGCTGCGCGGCCAGGGGTTCGATCTGGTCGGCCCCGTCCCGGCGGACACCGCCTTCACGCCCGAGCGGCTTGCCAACTGCGACGTCGTGCTCGCCATGTACCATGACCAGGGCCTGCCGGTCCTGAAGGCAAGCGGCTTCGGCGAGGCGGTGAACGTCACGCTGGGGCTGCCCATCGTGCGCACCTCGGTCGACCACGGCACCGCCTTCGCGCTGGCCGGTACCGGCCGGGCGGAGGTGAGCAGTCTGCGCGCGGCGGTCCATGAGGCGCTGCGTCTGGTGGCGGCCCGGTGATGCTGGCCCGCAAGCGCTTCGGCCAGAATTTCCTGCACGATCAAGGTGTCATCCGCCGCATCGTGCAATCGGTCGCGCCGCAGCCCGGTGAGACCGTGGTCGAGATCGGTCCCGGCCGCGGCGCCATCACCCGCCCGCTGCTGGCGGCGTGCGGGCGGCTCGATGCGGTGGAGATCGACCGCGATCTCATTGCGCTGCTGCGCGCACCGGGCGCAGGCCTGGACGGACTGACCGTGCATGAAGGCGATGTGCTGCGCTTCGACTTTCGCGCCCTGGCGCGCGAGCGTGGGCAGCGCCTGCGGGTGGTCGGCAACCTGCCCTACAACATTTCCACCCCGCTGATTTTCCATCTGCTCGATCAGATCGACGCCATCGCCGACATGCATTTCATGCTGCAGCGCGAGGTGGTCGCGCGCATGGCGGCAGCGCCCAGCGGCGGCGATTACGGCCGGCTGACCGTGATGCTGGCGGCGCAGGTCGCGGTGACGCCCCTGTTTCACATCGCGCCCGGCTGTTTCACGCCGGCGCCGCAGGTGGAATCGGCCTTCGTGCGGCTGGTACCGCATGCTGCGCCGCCTTTTGCCTTGCCCGACTCCGTGCTTTACGCCAAGCTGGTGAGCGCGGCGTTCAGCCAGCGCCGCAAGACGCTGCGCAACGCCCTCAAGGGGCTGGCGGATGAGGGGCAGATGCGCGCCGCCGGCCTCGATCCGGGTGCCCGCCCCGAAACCATCGAGCCGGCCGGCTATGCAGCGCTTGCAGGCGTGCTGTGTGACGAGACGCCTTCGCATGGGACATCACCTTGACGTCGCATCCGGCGACTGGCTCGTTCATGTCGGCTTGCGGGCGCAAAACCCTTTTCAGGACTGAGCAGATGGCATCATCCAAGACAGAAGACTCCCGCCCCGTTTACAGCATCGAGGTCTCGGTGGCCAGCGAATACCTGCCGCTGGAATCGGACGCGGCGACCGATCGCTTCGTGTTTTCCTACACCGTGACCCTGCGCAATACCGGCACGGTGACGGCGCGCTTGCTGTCCCGTCACTGGTACATCACCGACGGCGAAGGGCATGTGCAGGAAGTCCGCGGCGAGGGCGTGGTGGGCGAACAGCCGGTGCTGGAGCCGGGCGGCACCTACACCTACACCAGCGGCGCCATGCTGGAAACCCCGGTCGGCTCGATGCGCGGCAGCTACCAGATGGTGGCCGAGGACGGCGCCCACTTCGAGGCCGAGATCCCCGTGTTCACCCTCGCCGTGCGCAGCCAGTTGCACTAGCGCGCGCCATGGCCTGCTACGCCGTCGGTGATCTGCAAGGCTGCCTCGATCCGCTGCAGCGGTTGCTCGAGCGGCTGCGTTTCGATCCCGGCGCGGATGCTTTGTGGCTGACCGGCGATCTGGTCAATCGCGGCCCGCAGAGCCTGGAATGCCTGCGCTTCGTGCGCGCGTTGGGCCGCTCGGCGGTGACGGTGCTGGGCAACCACGACCTGCATCTGTTGTCGCTGCACGCACGCGGCATGGCCGGAAGTGCGAAGGCCGATCCCACGCTGCTTCCCGTGTTGCGGGCCCCGGATCGCGACGAGCTCATGGACTGGCTGCTGCGTCGTCCGCTGCTGCATCACGACGCGGCGCTGGGCTACACCCTCGTCCATGCCGGCCTGCCGCCGCCCTGGGATCTCGCCACCGCGCAGGACTGCGCCGCTGAAGTCGCGGCCGTCCTGGCGGGGGACGACGGCGTCGCATTTTTGCACGACATGTACGGCGATCAGCCCGATCGCTGGTCGGGTGCGCTCACCGGCCTCGCACGCTGGCGCTTCACCATCAATGCCCTGACCCGCATGCGCTACTGCACACCCGACGGGCGCATCGACCTGCGCGCCAAGGGGGCGCCAAATGGGGTCGCCCCGCCGCTGCGGCCCTGGTTCGAGATCCATCCGCCAGCGGATCGAGGGCTGAAGATCGTGTTCGGGCACTGGTCCACCCTGGGCGCGGTGGCCCGGGGCGGCGCCTACGGCCTCGACACCGGCTGTGTCTGGGGCGGCAGCCTGACGGCACTGCGGCTCGACGCCGCCCCCGAGGACGCGGCCGCCTGGACCAGCGAGCCCTGCCCGATGGCCTGCGCCCCGGGCGGCGACTGATCCGGCCCAGCTCATGCGGGAACCATGGAGGGGCCGTGTGGCGATCAAGCTATGACGTGGTGGTGGTCGGCGGCGGCATCAACGGCGCCGGCATCGCCCGCGATGCGGCCGGCCGCGGCCTGTCGGTGCTGCTGGTGGAGCAGCACGATCTGGCCGCCCACACCTCGAGCGCCAGCAGCAAGCTGATCCACGGCGGCCTGCGCTATCTCGAGCACTACGAGTTTCGGCTGGTGCGCAAGGCGCTGCAGGAGCGCGAGGTCCTGCTGGCGGCGGCGCCGCACCTCATCCGTCCGCTGCGTCTGGTGCTGCCGCACGATGCCGGTCAGCGGCCGGCCTGGCTGATCCGGCTGGGCCTGTTCCTGTACGACCATCTGGCGCCGCGCGGGCGCCTGCAGGCTTCCGGCGGCGTCGATCTGTGCCGGCATCCGGCCGGCGCCGGGCTCAAGCCCGCGTTCCGGCGCGGTTTCGTCTATTCCGATGCCTGGACCCACGATGCTCGGCTGGTGGTGCTGAACGCCGGCGCGGCACGCGAGCGCGGGGCGCAGATCGCCACCCGCACGGCGCTGGTCGGTGCGCGCCGCGCGGCGGATGCGTGGTCGCTGGACCTGCGCACCGAGGATGGCGCGATGCGCAGCGTGCAGGCGCGTCTGGTGGTCAACGCCGCCGGGCCCTGGGCCGGCGCACTGCTGGCCGGCGCGCTCGGCGTCAGCGGCGGGCACCGCCTGCGCCTCGTCAAGGGCAGCCACATCGTGGTGCCGCGGCTGTTCGCCCACGATTTCGGCTATCTCTTCCAGCATCCGGACGGGCGGGTGGTGTTCGCGCTGCCGTTCGAGGGGCGCTTCACGCTGATTGGCACCACCGACGTCGACTACGAGGGCGATCCGGCGCAGGCCGTCATCTCAGGCGCGGAAATCGACTACCTGTGCGACACGGTGAACCGCTATCTGGCCCGTCCGATCAGTCCGGCGCAGGTGGTGTGGCACTTTGCCGGCGTGCGCCCGCTGCTGGACGACACGGCGCACGACGCCGCCCGCGTGACGCGCGATTATCGTCTGGCGCTCGACGAGGCGGGTGCGCCGGTGCTGTCCGTGTTCGGCGGCAAGCTCACCACCTACCGCAAGCTGGCCGAACAGGCGGTGGATCGCATCGCGCCGCTGCTGGGCGGCGGGGCGGCCTGGACCGCCGGCGCGGCCCTGCCGGGCGGCGACATCGCGGACGGCGACCCGGCGGCCTTCGAGGCGCGCCTGTGCCGGCAATTTCCGTTTCTTGCACCTTCTCTGGCCCAACGTCTGGCAGGCAGCTATGGCACGCGGGCACTATGGATCCTGGACGGAATCGACAGCGCTGCGGCGCTGGGCGAGCCGGTGGTGGCGAATCTTTACCCTTGTGAGCTGCGTTATCTCGTGCAGCATGAATTCGCGCGCACGGCCGAGGACATCCTGTGGCGGCGCAGCCATCTGGGCCTGATCGTGCCGCCGGAGGAGGTGGCGCGGCTCGAGGCGTGGCTGCAATCGGCCGGGGCCGGGGTGCAGCGCGCGATCTGAAGGACGGGCAAGGAGGCGGATCATGGGTTATCTCTTGGCGCTGGATCAGGGCACGACCAGCTCTCGCGCGCTGGTGTTCGACACGGACGGACGACTCGTCACCGTCGCGCAGCGCGAATTCACCCAGCACTATCCGCAGCCCGGCTGGGTGGAGCACGATCCCGAGGAAATCTGGCAGACCCAGATTGCGACCGCACGCGCGGCGCTCGCGCAGGCCGGCATCCGCGCCGAGGCGCTGCTGGCGCTGGGCATCACCAACCAGCGCGAGACGACCTTGCTGTGGGAACGCGCCAGCGGCCGGCCGCTCGCCCGCGCCATCGTCTGGCAGGATCGGCGCACGGCCGCCGCATGCGCCGCGCTCAAGGCGCAGGGCTTGGAGCCGATCTTCCGCGAGCGCACGGGACTGTTGCTCGATCCCTATTTCTCCGGCACCAAGCTCGCCTGGCTGCTCGACCACATCCCCGGCGCGCGGGCGCGCGCCGAGCGCGGCGAACTGGCCTTCGGCACCGTGGACAGCTACCTCATCTGGCGCCTCACCGGCGGACGTGCGCACCTCACCGACGTGACCAACGCCGCGCGCACGCTGATGTTCGACATCCACCGCCGCTGCTGGGACGAGGAACTGCTGGGTCACCTGCGCATCCCCCGCGCCCTGCTGCCGGACGTGCGGGACTCAGCTGACGACTTCGGCACCACGCAGGCCGATCTTCTGGGCGCGCCGGTGCGCATCGGCGGGGTGGCTGGGGACCAGCAGGCGGCGCTGTTCGGGCAGGCCTGCACCGCGCCCGGCATGGTCAAGAACACCTATGGCACCGGCTGCTTCATGCTGCTGCATACGGGGCAGACGCCGGTCGCCTCGCGCCATGGATTGCTCACCACGCCGGTCGCCCAGGTCGGCCCCGAGCCCGGTTACGCGCTGGAAGGCAGCGTCTTCGTGGCCGGCGCCGTGGTGCAGTGGCTGCGCGACGAACTGGGCCTCATCCGCAGCGCGGCCGAGGTCGAGGCGCTCGCCGCCTCGGTGCCGGACACCGCCGGAGTGTACCTCGTCCCGGCCTTCGCCGGGCTCGGCTCGCCGTATTGGGACGCCGACGCGCGCGGCGCCCTGTTCGGCCTCACGCGCGGCGCCAATCGCGCCCACATCGCGCGCGCCGCGCTGGAGGCCATCGCCTTTCAGTCCGCAGAACTGCTCCAGGCGATGCAGGCCGACGCGGCCCAACCGATCGCGACGCTGCGCGTCGACGGCGGCGCCACCGCCAACGCGCTGCTGATGCAGCTCCAGGCTGACTTGCTCGGCATCCCGGTCCTCGTCGCCGAGGTGCAGGAAACCACCGCATTGGGCGCGGCCTATCTCGCCGGCCTCCAGGCCGGCGTGTGGCGCTCGGCGGCGGATGTCGGCGCTTATTGGCAATCCGCGCGCCGCTTCGAGCCTGCGATCTCCCGGGACGAGGCGGCGATGCGCCTCGCCCGCTGGCGCGAAGCCGTCTCGCGTACGCGTGGTTGGGCATCTGCGATTCCGTCAGGCGGTTGAACTGCCGTTTTCGTGCGAATGGCCGGTCCGGCCAAGGGCCGTTTCCGCGCGACTCGTGGCTGAACGGAAGGCGGTAAGGGTGACGGCTTTACCGTTCCACTAGAAGGGTGTGAACTCCTCGCGACCGGTTTTCTCGCCAATTTCCTCCGTCAGTTTTCCGATCCATTTCTGGTCTGGATGAACCCGGCGTTCAGCTCTTGATATAGAGCAGACGCACTTCCATCGCCTGGTTCACCGTCCGCCTGTCAGAAATGGTTCAAGAATACCCAAAAGGCGCCGAAACAACTCTGCGGATGGACATTCTCAGTGAAGGATGTGTTTTGCTCCCGGTTAGAGCACGCGCCGCTCACAGCGCATCACGCATGCATTCGTGCAGGGTCGGCAGCTGGGGCGAAGGAAGATCATCCACCCGGGAAATTTTAGCTCATCGAAGTCGGATAGAGCTGTATAACAGATTAAGTTTTCGTGTGCTGCATCTGTAGCTGGTCTTGCCTTTATCCGCAGCTTTCAATGAAGGAGGTTCAATGAGACGGCTAATCTTTGGCATGGCCTTGTGCATGTTGGCTGCGTCCGCTTTCGCTTGGGACGACCGCTACGAAATCAATACCGACCCCTATGGTAGTTCCATAGGAGGAAGCACTGACATCGAGATGCGCAAGAAGTACGACTATGACCCATCAAGTAAATATCGAGGAGAAATCGACAGCGATGGCTCGATTCGCATGAAGAATATGAACGGCGACATCCTCCGTGGAACCATTGACAGTGATGGTTACGGCAGGCTACGCGATCAAGATGGGAATACGTACAGGGTGAGGCCCCGCTGAGGTGCAAAGAGCCCCCCAACCCTGCCGCCGAGAGGGAGGCTCCGCGTACGGGCTTCTTCCGCTCGCTACGCGCCTCACTTTGAAGGTTATACGTAAGAGATGATTAAGCAGCGCATTGACGTCCTGGACACATACGCAGAGTCATTTCGCCGCTTGGTGAATGATCGTGTATGGGAGAAGGATGAGGATCCAGCTATTCTTCTTTGCTTGAACAGCAAGGAAGACTGGAACTTCGTCTGCGTCGCAATGGATATCGTCGGCGACGCCTCATTGGCGATCGGCAATTTCCTTGCATTTGGATTGGACGGGCCGTCTCGCTATGAAGACATGGGCGAAAAGTATCTACGCCTCTACGGTGTTCTGAGCGCAGCGTACATGCAGCAACAGGCTGTGTTGAAGCTATATTCTCTCATGAACTGTCCGTCTCCGAAGGAAGTTCAGTCAACTTTCCGTATGCTAGAAGTGACAGCTTTAAGGCATCAGTTGGCGTCGCATAGCCTCGATTTTCTCGCGCCCGGAAGTAACTCGAAACAGGCATTTGTTCCTGTTCGCGTTGGGCTCGCGGGTTTTACATGTGAGGTAACCGGAAATTGCGGCGATCGCACGGTGAAACTTGATGAAGCAATCGACGAGCATACGAAGGCGGTTATCGATGTCTTGGATAAGACGTTCGAGAAATCGGCCAAAACTCTCTTCAAAGGGCAAGACAAGAAGTTGAAGGAGTGGAAGGAGACGCTTGAAGACCTACGGTTCGAACGGGACGGCAACTTAATCATCCGCGGCGGTTCCGGAGATAAGAAGCATGTACTACGCATTACATCTGTGGCACCCGAGTCGAGACGTATAACAAGCCGTTCAACTCGATCGCGCGCGAAAACGCACTCTCCGGGTTAACGGCGGCGTCGGGCATCACCAAGGAGGAACAATGAACCCGCTAACGACGACTACCGCTGCTAACGACAAACCGACACGCACCTGGGCTATCTCGCTTGCCGTTCTTTGCGTAGGGATAGTCGCATACGCGGTCACATACTCGACGAATACCACCAGCGATCTGGCTTTCCTGTTCGGATACAACTTACCGATAGGTCTGGTTATTTGGGCTATTTTTCAGGGTGCCGTTGGGCGAAAGCAAGGAACGAAGAAGGGTGGGCTGTCATTCTTGGCTATCTTCGCTGCTTTGATCGGAGGAAGCCTTTTTGGCTACTCGCAACAAAGACATGCCGCCACACAAGCCGTCACCGAAATCCAAAAAAGCTATTCCTCTATCACGAGCGCAGCGAATGACGCTCAAGGAATTCCGCAGCGCATCGAAAGTAACCTGGACGCGACGCCAAAGACCAAAAAGGAATTTGGCGAGATGGAACGGTTCATGAAGATTTTCATGAACAAGATGGCCGCCCAACGAAACGACTACCTGCTTGAGCTTGATGCAATCGGTTGGGAAAAGATTCTCGACCCTAGCCGAGTGAGCCAAGATAGAACGCTAATCGAAAGCAAGATGATGATTCAGAAAGCCAACGACATTGTTCGCAAGTATAAAGCCCGGACGTATACGCTTCTGGCGAATGCTCGGAACGACATCGTTAGTCTCAATGTCAGTGAAATCAACAAGAACGATATCCTTCATGGTTTCGACAAGGGGATGGCAAATTCGCGGGCGCAAATAGACGCAATGTGGGATTTGGAAGGCAAAACAATATCGGAGTTTGAAAACATCTTTGCCCTGCTTTCAGCGCGTAAAGGGGCTTGGGCAGTACAAAATGGCCAGATACTGTTTGCCGACCAGTCCGACTTGGATGCATTCAATTCCTACATTACTGCAATTCATGAACTCACCGCCAAGCAACAGGGTATCCAAAAGCGAAGCAAGGAAACGGTGAACAATAACTTCAATAGGCTCAAGTGATGCCCAACCCTGCGGTTCACCGGACGCTGCGCGATAAAGCCGCGCAGCGCCGGTGATCGGTGCGGCAGGCGACAGACCACTATTTCCCATTCTTCATAGAAAATTTGGACGCAAGCCGTATTCCTGTTTGTCCGATTGGATTAGCCGCCCGCCGAGTGGGGTTTCGCCATGGGAGCGTTCCGCCGACACGTGGGCGTTCTCTCGAATCAATCCGTAGGTAACCCTAATGATGCGCTTCGACGGAACCATCAAGTCCTGGAACGATGAACGTGGATTCGGCTTCATCCAGCCGACTGAAGGCGGCCCAGACGTTTTCGTCCATATCAAGGCGTTCAATGCCTTCCCGGGGCGCCCGCAGGTGAATCAGCGCGTGAGCTTTCAGGTGAGGCCTGGCCCAGAAGGCAAACGGCGCGCGGTCGACGTCGTGGTCGTCGAACCGAAGCGCGCCGCGCGAGCCCCCCTGCGCAGGAATCAACCACCCCCGCCATGGGGGAACGGCAGCCTCGTTCTGATCCCGCTGTTTGCCGGTGTACTTTTGCTGGGTTGTATCAAAGGGGATTCACCGATCTGGCTGCCCTTGGTCTATCTCGGCGTCAGTCTGGCGACCTTTGTGGCTTACGCCATTGATAAATCAGCCGCGCAGCGGGGCGAATGGCGTACTCCTGAACAAACCCTTCATTTGCTGGCGTTTTTCGGTGGGTGGCCGGGAGCGCTGATTGCCCAACGAACGCTGAGGCATAAATCCTCGAAGCGGGAGTTCCGTTCGGTCTTTTGGGCCACTGTGTGGCTGAACATCATCGGATATTTCCTGTCCGCCGTATATGTCCGTTCGCTCGCCGGCTGACGGTGGCGATGCCCAGTTATATCCCCGAGCAGAGCCGAACCTGGGTCGGTTTACGCAAATGGTCGTCGCCGTTGTCTGCGCCATCCGTTCGCTGTTTCTCGACGGCGTGTTCGGGTGATCTTTGTGAATCTCAGCCGATCTTCGCGCGAGATCGCACGGCTCAGGGGTGATGCTCCTATCTGCCTTGCGACCGAACCGATCGGTTGTTATCCATGGTGAATAGGGGTGTTTCGGCGCGGCTAGAGATGAAATCCAGGATGTGCTGAGCGGCTGCCTTGTGACCGCCGCCTTTTCGGAGCACCTCACTGTAGGTTCTGGCGTTGTCCGTGTAGCGTTCATCCTTGAGTACGCAATACACCGTCTCCCGGATCGACTGTGGCGTCAATTCTTTCGGCATGGGCTGGGCCACGCCGATTTTTTTCAGGCGCCGCATGTTGAAGCCCTGTTCGATCTGTTGGGGGACGACGATCACTGGAACCCCGAAATACAGCGCTTCATTCAGGCTGTTCATGCCGCCATGGGTAATGAAGACATCGGCGTGCTTCAGCACTTCGAGCTGGGGCACGAATTGTTCCACGATGAAGTTGTCGGGAATCCTGCCGAGCTCTCGGGCGTCGATGTTGTAGCCGATCGACATGATGACGCCAACGGGTTCGTTTGCCAGCGCTTCCATGACGGTGCGATAGAACTCGGCATTGTGGTTGTGGACCGTGCCCATGGAGACATAGATCAATGGCCGGTTCCCGAAGCGCTCGAAGTCCAGGCTTCCCTCGTCGCGGCCTTCGGGAATCGAGGCGCCGACATAGTGAAAGCGGCCTTTCAGGCGGTCGGCAAACGGTTGAAACTCGCGCGTGTTGAAGACGATGTTGAGTTCGCCGAGGCAGGCGAAGAAATCGAAGATGTGATAGAGAATGCCACGAAACTCGACGCCGATCTTCGCCATCAATTCGATGCCTTGACGACGCGCCCATGTGATCAAGGGAATGCCACGAATCAGAACGCCTGTCACATGCAGCGACAGGGGTAGGTCGCTGAGCATGACCCAGGGTGAGCTGACCAGGGTCGTGATGCATGCAATGGTCGGTTTTTGCAAGGCTTCCCCGATGTATTTGCCCCAGACGCAACAGGAGTCATAAATAACGTAATCCGGGTTGTCCTGGCGAGTGCGCTCGAGAAGAGGTTCGATGCACTTGAGCGCCATGTCGATCTCGACCAATGCAAAATCGAGGATGTTCTTTGCCGTGCTGGCGCTGTGCGTGTACTGGAACCATTCGTCATAGGTGCGAAATTCGACGCCCAATCGCGTGAATTTGGCGCGTGAATCCTCGCCGGCGTAATAGATCACTTGCTCGCCGCGGGCGATCAGTTCTCGAACCAGGCCGACCGTGGGATTGATGTGTCCGGACGCGCCTGGAAGATTGAAGAATACACATCGCCCCATGTTTCAAAGCCTCAATGAGTGATAACGTCGTTCACCGAAAGTGAAGGGTTCTCGATGTCTTGCGCGCCGACTTGCGCGTCGATTGCAAGTGGCCCGCCGTGGCGCGCAATGGACATTAGTTCACGCGAACCGATTTTGCGTATGTCGTCATTCGACGACTTTTCCCGATGGGTTGAAGGTGGTCCGGATCGTTGACCGCCGATGGCTGGCGGTGAGGATGCTCGACATGGATCATCGGCCGTTACATGCGCGGTGCGGCGATCCGCTGCAGGCCATCGCTCACGGGCGCTGGGGTGGCGCGAACCACGATGTCTGCCGCGGTGGATGTCCGTATCCCCATATTGGCGCTGGCCTGGAATCGGGCTCGCGGCGCCGCGGCGACGACGGATCAGGGCAGATGCAGCGGCGCGGGCGGGGTCCAGCCGGGGGCGCGATGTTCGACGACGACGTGGGTGTAGATGCCGCCGCGCACGTTGAACTCGGCAGTGAGGCGCATGGCGCGCGGGGCGCAGGCGGTGACGAGGTCGCCGAGGATGCGGTTGGTCACGGCCTCGTGAAACGCGCCCTGGTCGCGGTAGGCCCAGATGTACTGCTTGAGCGATTTGAGTTCCACGCAGCGCTGATCGGCGACGTATTCCAGATGCAGCACGGCGAAGTCCGGCTGGCCGGTCTTGGGGCACAGGCAGGTGAACTCCGGGATCCGGATGCGGATGGTGTAGTCACGTTCCGGATGCGGGTTGGGGAAGGTTTCGAGCAGCGCGAGCGTGGGCGCGCCGGGGGCGGGCATGGACATGGCGTGGCCATCCTGTGCAAAATCGAGCCCGGCATTATATCCCAGTGCCTCGAGACGGGCCTCTCCGACGTGCCAACCGCCCCATGCGTCTGACGGCCATCCGGCTGGCCGGATTCAAATCCTTCGTCGAACCGACCCTGATCCCCATCCCCGGCAACCGGGTGGGCATCGTGGGCCCCAACGGCTGCGGCAAATCCAACCTCATCGACGCCGTGCGCTGGGTGATGGGGGAGAGCGCGGCGCGCCATCTGCGCGGCGACGCCATGGCCGATGTCATCTTCAACGGCTCGGGCAGTCGCGCGCCCATCGCCCAGGCCAGCATCGAGCTGCATTTCGACAACAGCGCCGGGCGGCTGGACGGCCCGTGGGGACGCTATCGCGAGATCGTCGTGCGCCGGGTGCTGAATCGCGACGGCCAGTCGCAGTATTTCCTCAACGACACGCGCTGCCGCCGGCGCGACGTCACCGACCTGTTCCTCGGCACCGGCCTGGGTCCGCGCAGCTACGCCATCATCGAGCAGGGCATGATCAGCCGCCTGATCGAGGCGCGTCCCGAGGAACTGCGCACGCTGGTCGAGGAAGCCGCGGGGGTCTCGCGCTACCGCGAGCGGCGCCGGGAAACCGAAACCCGCATCGCCCAGACCCGCGACAACCTCGCGCGCCTCGGCGACGTGCGCGAGGAACTCGGCCGGCAGTTGCAGACCCTGGCGCGTCAGGCGCAGAGCGCCCGCCAATTCCTGGAGCTGCGCGAACGTGAGCGGGCGGTCGCCATCCGGCTCGCCGCCTGGCGCTGGCGCCAGCGCCATGCCGAACTGGCCGGGCTCGAGGCCGAGCGCGCGCGCCACGCGGCCATCCGTGCCGGGCTCGAGGCCGAGCAAGAACGCAGGGAAGCCGCTCAGCAGCAAACAGAGGCGGCGCGGCTCGATGCGGCGCGGGCCTTCGAATCCTTGCAGCAGCGCCAATTCACGGCCGGGGCCACGCTCGCCCGCCTCGAACAGGAGCGCGATCACCAGCGGGCCGCCGCCGTCCGCGCGCGCGCCGAGCGCGAGCAACTCACCGCGCGCATGGCAGAGCTGGCCCGCGAACGGGACGCGACGGCGGCGCTGGCCGAGCAGGCGCAGGTGCGGACGGCCGAGCTGGGCCCAATGCTCGCCGCGCTCGACGTCCAGCGGCAGGCCGCGCAGACCGCGCAGGCCGAACGGGCGGCGGCGCTGCGGCAGCGCGATCAGGCGACGGAGGCGGCGCGCGGCGCCTGGGAGCGCCTGCGCCGCGAGCAGACCGGCGCCGCCACCCAGGTCGAGCAGTTGCAGCAGCGCCTGGCGGAGTGCGCGCGGCGGCTGCAGCGTCTGCAGGGCGAGGCGGCGCCGGATGTGGCGGCGCTGGCGGCGGCGGTGAGCGCGGCGGAGGAAAGGCTCAAACAGGCGCAGATGCAGGAAGCTGCGGCAAAGGCCGTGCTCGACCAGGCGCGCGCGGCCTGGAGCCACCAGCGGGAGGTGGAGCAAGCGGCCCGGCATGTCCTCGATCAGATGCGCGGCGACTGGCAGCGCGCCCGCGGCCAGCTCGCTGCGCTGGAGACGCTGCGTCGTCAGCACAAACCCAAGGCTGCGGACCTCAAGATTCCGCCTGCTGCCACGCCGCTGATCGAGCGCATGACGATCGCGCCGGGCTGGGAACGGGCGGTGGAAACCGTGCTGGCCCATTGGCTGCATGCCCAGGTATTGGACGACCCTCTGGGACAGTTGCCGGCAAAGGCCGATTCCGAGGGGCCGGCGCTGGCCTGGATCGACGGCGCTGCGGCGCAGCGGACCCCGCTACCGGAGCGCTTGGCCGGACAGGTGCAGGGTGCCGGCGCGCTTGAATCTATCCTTGAAACGATCCAGATCGCGCCTGATCTCGCGACGGCGCGTGCCCGCGTGGCGCAGCTTGCGCCGCATGAATCGGTGATCACACCCGAGGGATGGTGGCTGGGAGCGGGCTGGGTGCGCGGCGGTCGCGCCGGTGCGGCTGGCGCCGAGGGCGTGCTGCTGCGGGAGCGGCAGTGGCGCGAGGCATGCCAAGCGGCCGCTGGACTGGAAGCCGCGGCGAACACGGCGCGCGGCGAGCATGAGGCGGCGCTCGCGGCGCTCGCCGCGCAGGACGCTGCGCGTCAGGCCGCCGAGGCATCGTGGCGCAGCGCTCAGCAGGCGCATGCGGCGGCCCGCTACGATCTGGAGCGGGCGCAGCTCGCGGCGGCGCAGGCCGAGGCGCATGTCGCCCGGCACCAGCGGGAAGAATCCGAAATCGGGGAACAGCAAGCCACGCTCGAGGCGGCGTTGACCGAGGCACGCGCGGCGCTGCTGGCGCTGGATGAGCGCATCGCGGCGACCCGCGCCGAGCTCGATGCACAGACCCGGCAGCGCGCCGCCGAGGCTGCGCGCCGGGACGGCCTCGCGCAGGAGGCGGCGGCGCTCGACCGGCGGCGCCATGACCTCACGCTCCAGCTCGAACGCGCCCAGGGCGAGGGGCGCGCCCAGGCGCTGCGGCTGCAGGCGCTGCAGGCCGAAGCCGAGCGGCTGGGCGCGCGGCTCGCCGAGATCGACAGCGATGAAGCCGCGCGGCAGGCGCCGCTGCAGGCGCTGGATGCGGCGCTCACCGAGGCACGCGCCGAACGCGAGCGGATCGATGCCGAGCTGACTGCGGCGCGACAGCGGGTCGAATCGCTCGATCAGACCCTGCAGCAGCTCAGGCTGGACGCCCAGAGCCTCGCCTACCGGATCAAGGCCGAGGACGCCGAGCTGGAGGCCCTGAGCCTGCGCCATCAGGAAGCCCGTCTGCGCAGCGAGGATCTGGCCGGCTGGCTCGAGGTCCAGGGCGAGGATCCTGCGGCCGCGGCGGCGCGTCTGGATGTGCGCGACACCGAGGAAAAACTGCTGGAGGAAGGCGACAGTCTGGCGCGGCGCATCGAGCGCATGGGCGCAGTGAACCTCGCGGCGGTCGAGGATCACGCCGAACTATCAGATCGGATCGCGGGACTCGAAGCCCAGCATGCCGATCTCGCCGAGGCGCTGGAGACCCTGGAGGCCGCCATGCGGCGCATGGACCATGACACCCGCGCGCTGTTCGCCGAGACCTTCGAGCGCCTGAACACGGTGTTCCAGACCACCTTCCCCAAGCTGTTCGGGGGCGGCGAGGCGCGGCTGGAACTCGAGGGCGACGGGGGCCTTCTGCCTGGCATCCGGGTCATCGCCCGCCCGCCCGGCAAGCGCAACAGCTCCATCCATCTGCTCTCCGGCGGCGAGAAGGCGCTCACCGCGGTGGCGCTGGTGTTCGCCATCTTCGAGCTCAACCCGGCGCCGTTCTGTATGCTCGATGAGGTCGATGCGCCGCTGGACGAGGCCAATGTCGGCCGCTTCTGCGATCTGGTGCGGGAGATGGCGGAACGGGTACAGTGCATTTTTGTCACTCACAACAAGACCACCATGACCGCGGCCGAGCACCTGATCGGGATCACCATGCAGGAGCCGGGCGTGTCGCGCATGGTGGCGGTCGATCTGGAACGCGCCAGTGCGCTGGTGGCGTCCACCGCCCACGTGTAAGCCAAGCAGGTAAGCCATGAGTGCATTGCAGGGATTGATCTTCGTCGCGGGCCTCGTCGTGCTGGTCGGCATCTATGCGCATTGGCGCTGGACGCAGTCCCGCAAGGCCCGGGCGGATGAGGATCATGAGCGTCTCGAACCGGCCTGGGAAGCCGAGGACACCTGGGAGGCGGAAGTGCCGGAGGGCGAGACGTCCGATGACTGGGACGGATCGCCTGCGTCACACACCGAGCGCCTCGAGAAGGAGTCCGTGATGGCGTCCCACAGCCACGCGCCGTCGCACGCGCCTCAAGGCATGGCCAGCACCCCGATCGCCCCGGTGCTGGAGCCGGCGCCGCGCGCGCCATCGGCCCGCGAGAGTCGGCTCGATGGTCGCGTGCTGGTGTTCTACGTCATGGCGCGCGACCCGGAGGGCTTCGCCGGTAGCCATCTGGCGCGGGTGTTTCGCGAATTGCATCTCGAGGCCGGCGACCGCGACATCTTCTACCGGCATGCCGAAGACGGGCGGCAGGCGGTGTTCTGCGTGGCCAATGCGATCGAGCCCGGCAGGTTCGATCTGGCGGCGCTGGACGAGCTGCGGACCCCGGGGCTCACCGTGTTTGCCGTCTTGCCCGGCCCTTGGTCGGCGCGCCACATCCTGACCGCCATGCATCGGGCGGCCCTGACGCTGGCCGATCGTCTGGATGGCGAAGTGCTCGATGGGCGGCGCGCGCCTCTCACGGCCATGAGTTATCAGTCGCTGCTCGACGAGTTGCCGGCGGAGGCGTGATGGCCGATTTCGACCGTGCGGCAGCGCAGGCCGAGATCGAGGCTCTGCGCGCCGCCATACGCCATCACGACCATTGCTACTACGTCCTCGACGCCCCCGAAATCAGCGATGCCGAGTACGACGCGCTGATGCGTCGCCTGCAGGGGCTGGAGGCGGCCTATCCGGCGCTCGTCACGCCCGATTCGCCGACCCAGCGCGTGGGCGGCGCGCCATCTCCCACTTTTGGCAGCGTCACCCATCGCGAGCCCATGTTGTCGCTCGAAAACGCCTTCGAGGACGGCGAGGTCGTGGCCTTCGACCGCCGGGTGCGGGAACGCCTGGGGTTCGATGGCGCCGTTGTGTACTGCGCCGAACCCAAGCTGGACGGGCTCGCCGTGAGCCTGCTCTACGAAGACGGGCGACTGGTGCGCGGCGCAACGCGCGGCGACGGGACCACGGGTGAGGAGGTGACCGCCAATCTGCGTGCCATCCCCAGTGTGCCGCTGTGCTTGCAGGGTATGGGTTGGCCACAAGCGCTCGAGGTGCGCGGCGAGGTCTACATGCCGCGTGCGGGCTTTGCGGCCATGAACGCGCGTCTGCAGGCAGCCGGTGAACGGCTCTTTGCCAATCCGCGCAACGCCGCGGCCGGCAGCCTGCGCCAGCTCGATGCACGCGTCACGGCGCGGCGCCCGCTGAGCTGGTTTGCCTACGCGCTGGGCGCGGTCGAGCCCGATGCCGATCTGCCGGTGACGCATTTCGAGCGCCTCGCGGCGCTGCGCAGTTGGGGTTTGCCCGTGTGCCCGCTCAACGAGCGGGTGACCGGCGTCGAGGGACTCCTGGATTACTACCGCCGCATGCAGGCGCGGCGCGCCCAGCTCGACTACGACATCGACGGAGTCGTCTACAAGGTCGACGACATCGCGGCGCAACAGCGGCTGGGATTCGTTTCGCGGGCGCCGCGCTGGGCGATCGCACACAAATATCCGGCCGAGGAAGCCCGCACGCAGGTTGTGGATGTCGGCTTCAACGTCGGCCGTACCGGCGCCGTGACGCCGGTGGCCCGGCTCGCGCCCGTCAGCGTCGGCGGGGTGACGGTCACCAACGTGAGTCTGCACAATTTCGACGAGTTGCGGCGCAAGGACGTGCGCATCGGCGATACCGTCATCGTGCGACGCGCCGGGGACGTGATCCCCGAAGTCGTGCGGGTGGTCGTCGAGCAGCGCCCCACAGATGCCCGCGAGGTGGCGCTGCCGACGCACTGCCCGGCGTGCGGCGCCGCCGTGGTGCGGCCTGCGGGCGAGGTCATCGCCCGCTGCAGCGGCCAGCTCGGCTGTCCCGCCCAGCGCCGCCGAGCCTTGCAGCATTTCGCGTCGCGTCGCGCCATGGACATCGAAGGGCTGGGCGAGAAGCTCATCGACGCACTGGTCGACGGCGGACTCGTGCATGACCCGGCCGATCTGTACGTCCTGCCGGCCGAGACATTGGCCGCGCTGCCGCGCATGGGCGAGAAATCGGCCGCCAATCTGTTCGCGGCCATCGCCCGGTCGCGTGCCACCACATTGCCGCGCTTTCTCTACGCCTTGGGGATTCCGGAAGTCGGGGAGGCCACGGCGCGCACATTGGCGCAGCACTTCGGCGACCTCGAACCCTTGATGGCGGCAGATGAAGCAGCCCTGCAGGCGGTGCCCGACGTCGGACCTGCGGTCAGCGCTCAGATCGCCGCGTTTTTCGCAGAATCCCACAACCGCGAGGTCATCGCGCGGCTCCGTGCCGCGGGGGTGCGTTGGCCGCCGGTCGCCGTGACCGCGTCGGACTCCGTGCGCGGCGGACCCTTGCAGGGCAAACGATTCGTCCTGACCGGCAGCCTCGCCGGTTTCACGCGCGAGGCTGCCACGGCCGAGATCGAGGCGCGGGGTGGAACGGTGAGCGGCAGCGTTTCGGCGCGAACCGATTATGTGGTGGCGGGAGACGAACCCGGCAGCAAGCTGGACAAGGCGCGCGCCCTGGGGGTTGCGGTGCTTGACGAGGCCGCGTTCCACGCCTTGCTCGCGGCGTCCTGAGCAAGGCTCACCACATCAGATCGTCGGGTACCGCGTAGTCGGCATAGGGATCGTCTGCCGCCGGCGCCTCGGTCGAGGGGGCCTGGGGTTCGCGCGGGACGAGGCGGCCGGCGTCGCGCTGGGCGATCTTCTCGGCCGCCGCCGGCGGAATGACCTCGAAGCGCTCGCCGACGCGCACCAGCACCAACCGCCCTTCGATGAGCTGCGCGCGCTGGCCGGCTTCCACATAGATCTTGCAGATCTTGCCCCGATCGACGAACTGATAGGGTGTATCCCCCTTGGCGCGATCGAGCTTGTGGGTCTGGATGATCTGGCGGATCTCGGCCGCCTGCGCCTTGCGCTCCTGCGCCGCCTGGCGCTCCAGATTGCGGGCGCGATCCTGCGCGGCCTTTTCCTCCTGCGCGCGGCGGGCCTGTTCGGCGGCCTGATCGGGCGCGCCCTGGCGCTTTTCGCGGCGTTTTTCCTTGGCCGCTTTCTGCAGTTGATCGGGCTTGGCCAGCCCGGCTTTCAGCAGTTGTTCCTGCAACAGGTTGGCCATGGTCTCGTTCCTCTTGGCGTAAGGCTCAGGTGCGCCGGGCACGCAGCAGGCTGAACAGGCCCCCCATCGCGCTGAGCGTCGCGACGAGGAGCGCCGGTGGCGCGGCAAAGGGATGCGCCGCCGCGACGCCACCCAGAAAGCCGGCCAGCAGCAGCAGGCTGCCGCCGAGCCCCAACCAGGCGCCATGGCGGCGCACCGGCAGGCGTTGCTCCAGCTGCGCAATTTGCAGCGTCAAGGCCTGCTGACGAGCCGGCAGCTCCGTGACCGCCTGCAGGGCATGGTCGAGCGTGAGCGGCAAGAGCGGCAGGCGCTGGGCGAGATCGGGCAGGCGTTCCTTGAATTCGCGGTAGATGCCACGCGGGCCGAGCTGCTCGCGCATCCAGCGTTCCATGAAGGGCTTGGCAGTGGTCCAAAGATCCAGATCGGGATAGAGCTGGCGACCCAGCCCCTCGATCTGGACCAGGGTTTTCTGCAGCAGCACGAGCTGGGGCTGCACTTCCATGTCGAAGCGCCGCGCGATCTCGAACAGGCGCAGCAGCAACTGATCCAGGTGGATGTCCTTGAAGGGACGGAACAGGATGGGTTCGCACAGCGTGCGGATCACCGATTCCAGATCCTCGACGCGTGTGTCGGGACGCACCCAGCCCGAGGCGACGTGCAGCTCGGCGACGCGCCGATAGTCGCCGTTGAAAAAGGCATAGATGTTGTGGGCGATGTAGCGCTGATCGTCGCGGCCCAGGCTGCCGACGATACCGAAATCGACGGCCAGATAGCCCGGCCGGGCGGGGTCGCGGGTGTCGACGAAGATGTTGCCGGCGTGCATGTCGGCATGGAAGAAATTGTGGCGAAACACCTGGGTGAAAAAGATCTCCACGCCGCGTTCGGCGAGGAAGCGGAAATTGACGCCGCGGGCCTTCAGCGCGGCGATGTCGCTGATCGGAATGCCGTGGATGCGCTCCATGACGAGCACGTGGCGGTGGGTGAGTTCCCAGTGCACCATCGGCACATAGAGGATGGGCCGGTCCTCGAAGTTGCGCCGGGTCTGCGCCGCGTTGGCACCCTCGCGCACCAGATCGAGTTCATCGAGGATGGTCTTCTCGTAATCCTCGATCACCTCGCGCGCGCGCAGCCGGCGGCCGTCCGGCACGAAGCGCTCGACGAAGCGGGCCATCAGATACATCACCCTCAGATCGTCCCGGATGCGCTGGTCCACGCCGGGCCGCAGCAGCTTCACCACCACCTCGCGGCCGTCCTTCAGCCGTGCGGCATGAACCTGGGCGATGGACGCGGCGGCGAGCGGGGTCTCCGAAAACTCGGCAAACACGCGCTCGACCGGCGCGTTGTAGGTTTCCTCGACGATGCGGCGGGCGACGGCGCCGGGGAAAGGCGGCACCCGGTCCTGCAGTCGCGCCAGTTCATCGGCGACCTCGAGTGGCAACAGATCGCGGCGGGTGGCCAGCGCCTGGCCCATCTTGATGGCGACGGGTCCCAGTTCCTCCAGCGCCAGGCGCAGGCGCAGGCCGAAGCTGCGTTCCTCGGCGCGCCAGTGCCAGGGCAGGGCATGGCGCGCCCAGCGCCAGTTGCGCATCAGCGCCAGATGGAACAGCGGTTCGTCGAGGCGGTAGCGCAGCACGACCCGGGTCGCTTGCAGGATGCGCAGTGTGGCTCGGAGCATGCGGGACCCTTTGGCGTTCAGTCGGGTTGAGCGTGAACGTCGGGGGACGATGGTTGCAATCGGGCCACGCGCGCTGCGAGCCGCGCCACGTCGTCGCGCAGCCGGTCGACCTCGTCGACGAAGGCCGTCACCTCGGCCCGATCGGGCAGGATGTCCGTCTCGTAGCGCAGGTATTCGCTGGCGTCCAGCCCCAGGCTGGTCAAGCTGCGCCGCACCCAGCCGCCCACCCGGCGCAGGCCAGTGCCCACCGTGTGGGCCAGGGCGTCGCCCAGGGCGCGGCTCAGGAGCGTTTCGAAATCCGGCCGGGCCAGCGTGAGCAGCTGCTGGAAGCCCTCGGCAACCTCGGCCGCGCCGCCGAGGCTCACGCCCGGCGGCAGCCGCCCGGTGGACGCGCCGGCGGCCAGCCGGGTCAAACCCGCCAAGGTGCCGGAGAGCCGCGCATCGGCGGGTTGTGCGGTCGCCACGAGCACCTGGATGCCAGCCGGGTGCGCACGCAGATGGAGCGTGCGATCCAACTCGCGCAGGTGCAGCGCCAGAACGCGACCGCGCAGCCGGTCCAGCAGGCGCGTCGCCGCCGGACTGTCCCGCAGGTTGTGGTTCAGCGCCTGTTCCAGCAGGGCCAGCGGCAGGGCGTCGTTGCCAGGCATGATCAGACCTTGAACCCCCGGTGAACCGCGACGATGCCGCCCGCCAGATTGAAATACTGGCAATGCGCAAAGCCTGCTTCCACCATCATCGATTTCAAGGTGTCCTGATCCGGATGCATGCGAATGCTCTCGGCCAGATAGCGGTAGCTGTCCGCATCCCCGGCCACCAGCCGTCCCAGACGCGGCAGCACGTTGAAGGAATACCAGTCGTAGGCCGGTTTCAGCGGCGCGAGGCGGGGCTGCGAGAACTCGAGCACCAGCGCCCGGCCGCCGGGGCGCAGTACGCGCACCATCTCGCGCAGCGCGGCGGGCTTGTCGGTGACGTTGCGCAGGCCGAAGCCTATGGTGATGCAATCGACGCTCGCAGCGGGAAAGGGCAGGGCCTCGGCGTTGATCTGCACATACATCAGATTGCCGGCGCGGCCGGCGTCCACCTGTCGTTCACGGCCGCGGCCGAGCATGGCGGCGTTGATGTCGCTCAGCACGACCCAGCCGTCGCGGCCGACCTGCGGCAGGAAGGCGCCGGCCAGATCGCCGGTGCCGCCCGCCAGATCCAGCACGCGCTCGCCCGGACGGACGCCGGCCAGCGCGACCGTGAAGCGTTTCCAGATCCGGTGCAGCCCCATCGACATGAGGTCGTTCATGAGGTCGTAGCGGCCCGCCACCGAATCGAACACGCCGCGCACCCGCTGCTGCTTGTCCTCCCGGCGCACGCGCTGGAAGCCGAAATCGGTTTCGTCCGGGGCGGGGGGCTGATCCGGGGTCATGGCGCCGTCCTCACGGTTCGGATTTGCGGACATAGCCGGCGGCGGCCAGGCGCGCCAGATAGGCGTTCCAGTTGGCCTCGCGGGCTTTTCCCAGGGCATGGAGCTGAGCGAAGGTGTAGATGCCACTGTCATGCCCGTCGTCGAAAACGAGCCGCACGGCGTAGTGGCCGGTGGGCTCGATGGCGCGGATGTTGACCGCTTCCTTGCCGACCACCAGCAGGCCGGGCCCGGCGCCATGGCCGCGCACCTCGGCCGAGGGCGAAAAGACCCGCAGGTATTCACAGGGCAGCGCGAACACCTCGCCCGAGTCGAAGCGGGCCTCGAGCACCCGCGAGCCGCGATGCAGCGTCAGCTCGGTCAGGCGCGGGGTTTCGGCGGGGCTCACGGCGCGCGCTCAGAGGATGTAGCGACTGAGGTCTTCGTCGCGCGCGACATCGGCGAGATGCCGATCCACATAGGCGGCGTCGACTTCGATGCGCGAGCCGGCGTGATCCGGCGCCTCGTAGGAAATCGATTCCAGCAGGCGCTCGAGCACGGTGTGCAGGCGCCGGGCGCCGATGTTCTCGGTGCGCTCGTTGACCTCGAAGGCAATCTCCGCCAGTCGCCGGATGCCGTCCGGGCTGAACGCGAGCGTGACGCCTTCGGTCGCGAGCAGCGCCTGGTACTGGCGCGTCAGCGCAGCATCGGGCTCGGTCAGGATGCGCTCGAAGTCCTCGACGCTCAGGGATTGCAGTTCGACGCGGATGGGCAGCCGGCCCTGCAGCTCCGGGATGAGGTCGGATGGCTTGGCGACGTGGAAGGCGCCCGAGGCGATGAACAGGACGTGATCGGTGCGCAGCGTGCCGTATTTGGTGCTCACCGTGCAGCCTTCGATGAGCGGCAACAGATCGCGCTGCACCCCCTCTCGCGAGACATCGGCGCCGGAGGTGTGTTCGGCGCGCCGGCAGACCTTGTCGATCTCGTCGATGAAGACGATGCCGTTCTCCTCGGCGCTGCGCACGGCCTCGCGCTTGATTTCCTCTTCGTTCACCAGCCGCGCGGCTTCCTCGTCGGTGAGCGCCGTCAGGGCGTCCTTCACCTTCATGCGCCGCTGCCGGCTTTGCAGATTGCTGGTCAGGTTCTGGAACATGGACTGCAATTGGCCGGTCATTTCTTCCATGCCGGGCGGCGCCATGATTTCCATGCCGACTTGCGGGGCGCGCACTTCGATTTCGATGTCGCGCTCATCGAGCGCGCCTTCGCGCAGCATCTTGCGCATTTTCTGGCGGGTGTCGCTGCGGTCCGGAGCGGCGGGCGAGGTTCCTCGGGGCGTGCCGAGCAGCGCGTCCAGAATGCGTTCCTCCGCGGCGTCCTCGGCGCGCATGCGCACGGCGGCGACCGCCTGCTCGCGCGTCATCTTGAAGGACATCTCGACGAGATCACGGATGATGGTGTCGACATCGCGGCCGACATAGCCGACTTCGGTGAACTTGGTCGCCTCGACCTTGACGAAGGGCGCGCGGGCGAGCTTGGCCAGTCGCCGGGCGATCTCGGTCTTGCCGACGCCGGTCGGGCCGATCATGAGGATGTTCTTGGGCGTGATCTCGTGCGACAGGGGCGCCGGGACCTGCTGACGCCGCCAGCGGTTGCGCAGGGCGATGGCCACGGCGCGCTTGGCCGATTGCTGGCCGATGATGTGCTTGTCCAACTCCTCGGTGATTTCCCGCGGGGTCATCTGGGACATGAAGGCTTCCTCGTCCGGGCGCGCCGTCAGGCGGCGTCCAGAGCCTCGATGGTGAGATTGTGGTTGGTGTAGACGCAGATGTCGCCGGCGATGTGCAGCGCTTTTTCGACGATGTCGCGGGCGGGCAGCGCGGTCTCGGCCACCAGCGCGCGCGCGGCGGCGAGCGCGTAGTTGCCGCCCGAGCCGATGGCCATGATGGCATCGACCGGCTCGATGACATCGCCGTTGCCAGTGATGATGAGCGAGGCCTGGGCATCGGCGACGCACATCAGCGCTTCCAGTCGCCGCAGCATGCGGTCGGTGCGCCAGTCCTTGGCCAGTTCCACGGCGGCGCGGGTGAGGTGGCCGCTGTGCGCTTCGAGCTTGGCCTCGAAGCGCTCGAACAGGGTGAAGGCATCGGCGGTGCCGCCGGCAAACCCGGCCAGCACGCGTTCGCGATAGAGCCGGCGCACCTTGCGGGCGTTGGCCTTCATGACGGTGTCGCCCATGGAGACCTGGCCGTCGCCGCCCATCGCCACGCGCCCTTCGCGGCGCACGGAAAGAATGGTCGTGCCGTGGAACTGTTGCATTGCGCCTCGTCCTGCCGCGCCCAAGGGTGGCGAATCTTGAAAAGAGCCGATTCTACTGCATGCCGTCGGGCTTGGCGCGGCGCTGGCGCTGCGCGCGGGGATGCGCGCGATCATAGCCCTGGGCCAGATGCTGGAAATCCAGATGCGTGTAGATCTGGGTCGTGGACAGGCGTTGATGGCCCAGCAGTTCCTGCACGGCGCGCAGGTCGCCGCTGGATTCGAGCAGATGGGTGGCAAAGGCGTGGCGCAGCAGATGCGGATGGACGTGCTGCGCGAGGCCTTGGGCGACCGCGCGCCGGGCCAAGAGGCGCTGCACGCTGCGCCCGGTCAGTCGCGTGCCGCGATGGTTGACGAACAGAGCGCTTTCCTCGGAACGGGCCAGTTGCGCGCGCGCGGCCAGCCAGGCGCCGAGTGCCTCGCGGGCCTTGGCGCCGACCGGCAATTGCCGCATCCGCTGGCCCTTGCCCATGACGCGCATTTCTCCCGCCGCGAGATCGAGATGAGCCAGGTCGAGCCCCACCAGTTCGCTGAGGCGCAGCCCGCTGGAATACAGCAGTTCGCACAGCGCCCGGTCGCGCCATTGCAAGGGGGTCTGAGGCTGATCTTCGAGCAGCCGGGCGGTCGTATCCGGATCGATGAGCGCCGGCAAGCGGTGAGCCCGGCGCGGCGCGCGCAGGCCCTGGGTGGGGTCATTGCCGATCTGTCCGCTCCGGCGCAGGTGACGGTAGAAGCGCCGCACGGCCGAGAGGCGGCGGGCCAAGGTGCGGGGGTCCAGACCGTCGGCATGACCGGTGGCCAGCCATTGCTGCACCGGCGCGACGCCCGACGGCCAGGCGTCATGGCCTTGGGCCGCGCACCAGGTCAGCAGGGTCGTGAGGTCGCGACGATAGGCGGCGAGCGTGTGCGGGGAGTGGCGCCGGCCGCGTGCGAGATCGGCCAGGAAGGCGTCCAGCTGCGCTTTCAAGGGACACGGTCCATGGGCAGCGCGGCGCCGGCCAGATCGCCCAGCCGGCGCAGCACGGCCGTGCCCATATGGGCATGAAAGCGCTGCGGGTCCAGGCTGCCGATCACCAGGACGCTGCCGTTTTGCGCAAACGGGATCAGCGCCGCCGAGGCGGGCACCGGCTGCGGCGAGGGAAACAGCCACATGCCAAGCGCCGCGTCGAGCGCGCCGCACCGCGGTTCGCCGTCGAGCGGCGGCGCGGGCCAGGCATCCCGCGTCAGGCACAGCGGCCCGTCGAGATCGCAGCGCAGGGCGGGATGCCCCGTCGGCAGAACGACCCGCACCATGTCCGCATGAAAATGGCGCAGCAGGGCGTCGACCAGGCCGCGCAGCCGGGCGCCGATTTCGCCGGCGCGCAGCAGCGTCAGCGCCAGTTCGTGGGTCTTGTCGAGCAGGGCCTCGTTCTGCCGGGCATGGCGCAGCAGTTCGTCGAGCGTGCCTTCCAGACGCAGGTTGCGGTCCCGCAGGACCTGCACCTGACGCTCGATGAGCGAGGCGGCGCCCAGCCCGGTGCCGTGGGGGATGGCGAGATCGGCCAGGATTTCGGGATGTCGATCGAGCAGATCGGGGTGGCTGCGCAGATAGGTCAGCACGCGCTCGCGTTCGTCGGGTTCCGAGGGCGCCACGTCGGTCAGGCCGGCAGACGGGACAACTGCCCGTCGAAGACGCGCACCGCCGGGCCGATCATCCACACGGGCGCACCTTCGCCGGCCCAGTCGATGCGCAGCCGCCCGCCGGGCAGATCCACACTCACGGATTCCGCCAGTGCGTCCCAGAGCCGGCCGATGACCACGGCCGCGCACGCGCCGCTGCCGCAGGCCAGCGTTTCACCACTGCCGCGCTCATACACGCGCAGCCGGATGTGATCGGCCGCCGCGCGCTCCATGAAGCCGACGTTCACGCCTTCGGGAAAATCGGGCAGAGCCTGGATGGCGGGACCGATCTCGGCGACCGGCGCCGCCTCCACGTCGGCGACCGTGAGCACGGCATGAGGGTTGCCCATGGACACCGCGCCGATTTCCCATCGCCCGCCCGGACCGATGCGATAGCGCTCGGCGCGCGCCGGTGCGCGCAGGGGAATCTGGTCAGGCTCCAGATGCGGCACGCCCATGTTCACTCGCACGTCATCCTCGCCTTCCAGATAAAGCTGCAGCAGCCCGGCGGCGGTCTCGACCGTGATCTCGCGCCGGTCGGTGAGTCCTTCTGTCGCCACGAAGCGAGCGAAGCAGCGCGCGCCGTTGCCGCACTGACCCACCTCGCCGCCGTCTGCGTTGAAGATGCGGTAGCGGAAATCGGCTTCCGGGTTCCGGGCCCGTTCCACCAGCAGGATCTGGTCGCAGCCCACGCCGCGGTGGCGATCGGCCAGCCAGCGCGCCTGGGCGGGTTGCAAGTCGATGGTCTGGCGCACGGCGTCGAGCACGACGAAGTCGTTGCCGAGGCCGTGCATCTTGGTGAAGCGCCAGGTCATGGGCTTAGCTTACGCGGGTGGTAGGCTGGCGCAACCGGTCGTCGAACAGCGGCGCCATCTGGTCGATCAAGGCCGCGCGCAGATCGGCGCCGATCTGGCCCATGCCGGCGGGGTAGTCGAGAATTTCCTGCAGGTCGCGAATGCGGTAGCCGTTCTCGACCAGCGCCAGTCGTTGCAGCGGGATCAGCGCGGGATGCACCTCGCCGCAGGCGCGCGCCAGGGCGGTCAGTTCCCGGCGCAGGCCGATCATGTAATTGGCCAGCCGCACCGATTTCAGCGCCGGGTCCAGGCCGCGCGTCCGCCACGGCGTGTGCGTGGTGACGCCGGTGGGGCAGCGGCCGGTGTGGCATTTCTGCGACTGGATGCAGCCAATGGCGAACAGGGCTTCGCGCCCGACGTTGATGAGGTCGCAGCCCATGGCGAGCCCCCACAGCGCGGCGTCGGGCAACCCCAGCCGAGCCGAGCCGATGAAGACCACCCGGTCGGTCAGGCCGTGGCGATGGAAGATCCTGTAGACCAGCGGAAACGCCGCCTTGAACGGCAGCGCCACCCGATCGGCGAAGACCAGCGGCGCCGCGCCGGTGCCGCCCTCGCCGCCGTCGATGCTGATGAAATCGACGCCGCGCTCGCCCGAGGCCATGCGCATGGCCAGCTCTTCCCAGAAGCCCGCATCGCCCACGGCGGATTTGATGCCGACCGGCAGGCCCGTGTGGTGGGCGAGGGATTCCACGAAATCGAGCAGGGCGTCCACATCCCCGAAGGCCGCGTGGCGCGCCGGACTCTTGCAGTCCCGCCCCGGCAGGACGCCGCGGGCGGCGGCGATCTCCGGGGTGACCTTGACCCCGGGAAGCAGCCCCCCAAGCCCGGGCTTGGCGCCCTGGCTGAGCTTGATCTCCAGCGCGCGCACCGGAGCGCCGCTGTCCAGCGTGCGTTCCAGCGCGGCGAGACTGAAAGCGCCTTCGGCGTCACGGCAACCGAAATAGCCGGTGCCGATCTGGAAAACGACGTCCCCGCCCTTGCGATGATAGGCGCTGAGGCCGCCCTCGCCCGTGTTGTGCCAGCAGCCGGCCAGATGCGCGCCCCGGTTGAGGGCTTCGATGGCCACACCGCTGAGCGCGCCGAAGCTCATGCCGGAGACGTTCACGATCGAGGCAGGCCGAAACGCCTGACGCCTTCCGCGCGCCCCGCCCAGGATCTTGCCGGCCGGCAGCGGATAGCCGGCCTGGTCGACGGCGTCGCCCGGATGGAACTGGGCCAGCGGAAAGGCGTGATGGCGGATGACCAGCGTCCCTTCGCTGTGCTCGAGGTCCTGGTCGGTGCCGAACGCGAACTGATTGTTCTCGCGCTTGGCCGTGGCGTAGACCCAGCGCCGCTGGTTGCGGCTGAAGGGACGTTCCTCTTCGTTGCTGGTGACGATGTACTGGCGCAGTTCCGGCCCGAAGCCTTCCAGCAGATAGCGGAAATGGCCGATGACGGGGTAGATGCGCAGGATGGCATGATGGCGCTGCAGGAGGTCGTGCACCGCGAGCGCGCCGAGTGCCGCGCCGAATCCAGCCGTGAGCCAAAGAACGAGGGTCATTGCGGGCCTGCCTGTTGCGGAACGAATCGTCTGTCGAGGAGGACGGCACGGGACTTTACGAGGCCGATGTGACGGACAGGGTAGCGCGGATGCGAGGCCTACTCCCGCTCCGCAGCGATGGCGCCTATCATACCGTCCTCATGCCGATCGCCTGCCTGCCGTCATCTTCCCCCCTGTTTCGGATGGGTCCATGAAGACGCCCCAGTTGCCATCCTTGCCCGCAGCCCTGTCACATTCCCCCGGCTGGGCGCCTCTCGCGGCCCTGGGTGTCGTGTATGGGGACATCGGGACCAGTCCCCTGTATGCCTTGCGCGAATGCTTTTCGCCACACCTTGGCGTCGAACTCACGCCGTCCCACGTGCTGGGCGTGCTGTCGCTCATCTTCTGGGCGCTGATCCTGATCGTCTCGCTCAAGTACCAGGCGCTGGTGCTGCGCGCCGACAACCGGGGCGAAGGCGGCATCCTGGCGCTGCTGGCCTTGCTCAATCCCTGGCGCACGCTTGGCCAGGGACGGGCGGCATCGGTCCTGATGGCGCTGGGGGTTTTCGGCGCCGCCCTGCTTTATTGCGACGGCATGATCACGCCGGCCATCTCGGTGCTCAGCGCCGTGGAGGGCCTCAAGATCGCCGCGCCGGGCGCGGAGCCCTTCGTGGTTCCGCTGACGCTGGTCATCCTCGCCGCCCTTTTTTCGCTGCAGCGCTTCGGCACCGCCCGGGTCGGTTCGGTATTCGGCCCGGTGATGCTGGTCTGGTTCACGACCCTCGCCGCCCTCGGCCTCTATGGCATCAGCCACAATCCCGGCGTCGTGATTGCGCTCAACCCCTGGTATGCCCTGAGCTTCCTGCTGACGGAAAGCCGCGCGGCGTTGCTGGTGCTGGGCGGGGTGTTTCTGGTCGTCACCGGCGCCGAGGCGTTGTACGCCGATCTGGGGCATTTCGGGCGTGGGCCGATCCGTCGGGCCTGGTTTGCGCTGGTGCTGCCGGCCCTGGTGCTGAACTATCTGGGGCAGGGCGCGCTGGTGCTGGCCGAGCCGACCGCCATCGAGAACCCGTTTTACGCGCTGGCCCCGCGCTGGGCGCTTTATCCGCTGGTCATTCTCGCTACCCTGGCCACGGTGATTGCCTCGCAGGCCCTGATTTCGGGCGTGTTCTCGTTGGTGCGCCAGTCGATCCAACTGGGCGTCATGCCGCGCATGCGCCTGGTTCAGACCTCCTCGGCCGAGATCGGCCAGATCTACGCGCCGGCCGCCAATTTCGCGCTGATGCTGGCCTGCATGGCGCTGGTGGTGACGTTTCGCACCTCGGGCAACCTGGCGGCGGCCTATGGCGTGGCCATCACGATCACCATGCTCATCACCTCCAGCCTGCTCTACTTCACCATGCGCCGGGTCTGGCTCTGGTCGGGCGTGCTCGCGGGCTTCCTGGCCGGGACCATGATCCTGATCGAACTGCCCTTCCTGATCGCCAATCTGCACAAGCTGCACGAGGGCGGCTGGGTAACGCTGGCCGCGGCCGCCGTGCTCTTCTTCATCATGCGGACCTGGGACGAGGGGCGGCGCAATCTGATCACGCGTCTGCGCGCCGAATCCGAGCCGCTCGATACGCTATTCGACCGCCTCGACCACCACCCGCCCGTGCGTCTGCCCGGCACGGCCATTTTCCTCACCGCGCCGCGCCTGGGCGCGCCGCCCTCGTTGCAATACCTGATGCGCCACACGCACGCGCTGCACGAACGCGTCATTCTGCTGACGGTCCTGATCGAGGAGACGCCGCGCGTGCCCCCCGCGCAGCGCATCGAGTGGACGCCGCTCGGTCACGGCTTCGACCGGCTGCTGATTCACTATGGCTTCATGCAGAGTCCCGATCTGCCGGCGGCCCTGGCACAGGCGCGCCGGGCGGGACTCAACATCGATCTGTCGGACACCACCTTTTTCATCGGTCGCGAAACCCTCGTCATCGACCGACACATCTCGTGGTACCGGCGGTTGCGCGAGCGCATCTACGCCTTCATGTTCCGCAACAGCATGCGGGCCATCGATTTTTACAAGATTCCGCCTGAGCGGGCGGTCGAGATCGGCATCTGGGTGGCAGCCGAGCCGCCCGGCGCGCGAGCGGCCTGATTCATCTTGCCCAAGGGCGCCTCGTCGCACCGGAGGATTCATTGCATGTCGACCCCCAAGCATCTTGCCGATTACACGCCGCCGCCGCTGGAGATTCGGTCTGTGCGCCTCACCATCGCAATCGCCGAGTCGGTGGAGGTGGTGAGTGAACTTGCGGTTGCGCCGCGCGCCGGGCAAGTGCCCGAACCGGTGCTGGTGCTGGATGCCGAGGCGATGGAGGTGCTGGAGATTGGGGTCGACGGCCGCACGCTCGCGCCCCACGAGTACCGCTACGACGGCGCACACCTGACGATCCCATGGCCCACGACCAGCGTCCGCACCCGTGTGCGCATCGATCCGGATCGCAATACGCGTCTGGAGGGCCTCTTTCCCTGCGGTGGGGGCTATTTCACGCAGTGCGAGGCCGAAGGCTTCCGGCGCATCACGCCTTATCTGGACCGGCCCGACGTGCTGGCGCCTTTCGAGGTGACGCTGCACGCCGACCGGCAACGCTTCCCGGTGCTGCTCGCCAACGGCAACTGCGTCGAGAGCGGCCGCGACGGCGATCGGCACTGGGCGCGCTGGGTCGACCCCTACCTCAAGCCGGCCTATCTGTTCGCCGTGGTCGCGGCCGATCTGGCCTGTGTCGAGGACCGCTTCGTCACCGCCTCCGGGCGCGAGGTGGCGCTGGCTTGTTATGTGGCGCATGGCCTCGAGGACCGCTGTGCCCACGCGCTGGATTCGCTCAAGGCCGCGATGCGCTGGGATGAAGAAAACTACGGCCGCGAATACGACCTGGATCGTTACATGATCGTGGCGGTGTCCGATTTCAACATGGGCGCCATGGAAAACAAGGGCCTCAACATCTTCAACAGCCAGTTCGTGCTGGCCCGGCCCGATACCGCTACGGATGATGACTATCACAACATCGCCTCGGTGGTGGCGCACGAGTATTTCCACAACTGGACCGGCAACCGCATCACCTGCCGCGACTGGTTCCAGCTCAGCCTGAAGGAAGGGCTGACCGTGTTTCGCGATCAGTGTTTTTCCGCCGACCAGCCCGGCGGGGCGGTGCAGCGCATTCGCGACGTGGCGCGCCTGACCGCGACGCAGTTTCGTGAGGACGCCGGCCCTCTGGCGCATCCCGTGCGTCCCGAAACCTATCTCGAGATCAACAATTTCTATACGGCGACGGTTTACGAAAAAGGCGCCGAGGTGGTGCGCATGATGGCCAACACCTTGGGGCCGGCGAGCTTTCGTCGCGGCATGGACTGCTATTTCGAGCGCCATGACGGCGAGGCCGTGACGGTGGAGGATTTCATCGCGGCGCTCGGCGCGGGCGGCGGACAGGATCTGTCCGATTTTCTCATCTGGTACCGGCAGGCCGGAACGCCGCGTCTGACCGCGCGGGGCGTTCACGATCCTGCACGTGGGACCTATACGCTGGAGTTGGCCCAGCAGACGCCACCGACGCCGGGGCAGAGCGAGAAGCAGGCGGTGCCGATCCCCGTGCGGATGGCCTTGCTCGATGCATCGGGCGCGCGCTTGCCGCTGCGCCTGACGGGGGAGGGGCAGGCGGCCGGCCATGAACGCGTGCTGCTGCTGCGCGAGGAGGCCGCCCGCTTTTGTTTCGAGGATGTTGACGCACCGCCGGTGCCGTCCTTGCTGCGGGGTTTTTCCGCGCCGGTACAGCTCGACGATGGCCTGACGCTGACGGATCGCCTGCACCTGCTGCGCCATGACGACGACGCCGTGGTCCGCTGGCAGGCAGCGCGCCGGGCATGGATCGACGGCGTGCGCCGGGCGCTGGCGGGCGCAGACGATGGGCTCGGACCCGAGGCCATTGCCGGATTCGGCAGCGTGCTCACCGACCCGGCGCTTGATCCGGCGCTGGCGGCCGAACTCCTGGCGCCGCCACCGTTCGAGATCCTGCTCGACGCCTGCGCTCCGGCCGATCCGCACCGGCTGGAAACCCTGCGTCATCGCCTGCGCGGCCAGCTGGCGACCGCCCTCGAAGCGGACTGGGTCGGCCGCTACGACGCTCTGGCCGGGCGCGCCGATCCGGCCTCGCGTGCGCTGCGCAACCGGTGCCTGTATTTCTTGATGGCCGATGACCTGGCCGAGCGCCACAGTGCGCGTGCACAGGCGCAGTTCAACGCGGCGGAGACCATGACGGAGCGGCTGGCCGCGCTCGCCCTGCTCGCCGATCAAGGTGGCGAGCCGGCCGCGGCTGCGCTTGCGGCATTTCATGACCGCCACGCCGCGGATGATCTGGTGCTGGACAAGTGGTTTCGCATCCAGGCCCAGGCCCGCCCGGGAGCGGCACTGGACCGCCTGGACCGGCTGATGACGCACCCCGCCTTCCGCCTGAGTCAACCCAACAAGGTCCGCGCGGTCGTCGGCGCATTCGCGCAAGGCAATCCGCTGCATTTCCATGCGCCGGACGGCAGCGGTTATGCCTGGGTCGCGGACCGTGTCGCGGCGCTGATTCCGCTGAACCCGCAACTGGCGGCGCGGCTGGCCGGCGCGTTCGCCAGCTGGCGCGATCTGGCGCCGCCTTATCGGGATCGGATGCGGGCACAGCTCGTGCGGTTGGCCGATCTGCCGGACCTGCCGCCCGATCTGGTGGAGGTGCTGGGCAAGGCGGTGCGAGAGACCGCTGTGTGACGACGAGCCATGCGGGGCATGGCAGAGCTGGGTCAGCCCTCGGCCCGCCGGGATCCGGGGTTGCGATCGTTCGTCTCAGGTGTGTGCAGGAGCAATGCGGCGAGGCTGAAGATGACGCTCGTCCAGCAGCGCGTCATGGTGGCCGTGCCGCGTGCGGATCCCGCCACCAGCAGCGTTTGCAGCTTGCCCGGCGCGGCGTGCGCCGGAACGATGCGCTCGAAGCGGTCGATTCCGGCGCCTTCCATCACAGCGAGAATGGCAGGCAGTGACTCCAGAGGCGTCAGGCTGGCCACGTCTGCAGTGCCCGGGTGGCCGCACTCGGCGGCCAGGTCGGGCGGCAGAGCCGCCGTGGCATGGCTTAGCACGCCCACGCTGGTCAGGCTCCAGAAGGACGCCTGCCGCGTCGGGAAATCGACCTGCAGGAGCGCGACCCAGCTTTCGGCCCCGACATGTTGCTGGAGCGCTTCGAGCAGGACGCGAGCCAGGCCGTCTTGGGACGGCTGCGTGACCGTTTGCTGCAACATCCCCTCGAGGCGCCGCACGATCGTCGATTCGGAGGCGGTATCCTCTCCCTGCGCGGCCGGCGCATCCACGACCGCGGCGACGGCCTGAACGCGGCCCTGCCGATCCGCGATCGGCAGAATGCAAAGCTGCATGGACGATGCGTGCGGTGCCAGAGGGACGGTGATGTCTGTTCCGGCGTCGGCGGCCAGGGCCGGCTGCAGTATGTCGCGTGCTGCCGCCGGCGCGAGCCGGCTGCCATCGCGCCAGCTGCCGTAGCGCTCCCGGAGGGCGCGCACCGCCGGTTGGCCTTCGTCGCCCGCTGCCGCATTGCGCCAGAGACACAGGCCGTGCGGCGTCCAGATCCAGACCGGGCGCGGCAGGCGCTCGAGCACTTGCAGTCCCAGTTCATCCCGAACGGCCAAGGCTTCACCCATGGCGTCGGGCGGCAGACAGGCGAGGACATCCATGGGTTCGCGCCCGGTGCCGAAGCGTCGCAGCAGGAACGCCAGCGCTCGATGCTGGCCCTGTCGATCGGTGACCGTGGTTTCGATGCGTGTCGTGCGCGGCGAGCGCGCGTCGATCTCGCGGATGTGATCCAGCAGCGGCCCGCGCGCTTCGGGCGGGACATGCGTCAGCAGGGCATCGCCGCGGATCGCCTCGGGATCCGCCGAGCCCAGCAGTCGCGCGAAAGCGGGATTGCAGTTCACGACACGCCCGCGCCGCGCCAGTGCGAGCGGCGTCGGGGCCTGCTCCAGCAGCGTGCGATTCAGCGTCTCCCGGCGTCGAAGGGCCGCACGTTCCCGCAGGACCCAACCGGACCACGCCAGGGTCGACAGGGCCACGAACACGAAGTGATTGAGCGCGCGCAAAAGCGGCATCATTTCGGCATCCGGGGCCGCGATGCGCAGCAGGGTATCGCTGAGATTGAGCCATGCAAGGCTCAGGGCGGCAAACAGCAGTGGCCAACCCAGCATGCCCAGCCAGGCGGCGCGGCGCGGAGGAGAGGGACGGGCGCTTTTGGCGTCGTGCATCGGAAGGCCTCGCAACGGAACGCGGTCGGTGGCCGATCCGTGGCCGCTGCAGCCCGCGATCGTGCGGCATGCCAGAGCTTGATATTGTAACAAAGCCCTGCGGCAGGGCGTGAAGCTCGCGGATGAGCGGCCCGAAGGGCGTTGTCACGGAAGTGTCATGGCGCGTTGCTGTAATACAACCGCCTTCAAGCACGGGGTCCGGCACAATGGAAAACAAGACGGTTCTGGTCGTTGACGATGAAAAGGCGGTCCGCCAGATGGTCGCCTTTTCGCTGGCGCGGGAAGGCTTCAGTGTGCTCGAGGCTGCCGATGCCGCCGAGGCGCGCACCCTGGTGGCGGACGGCCGTCCCCAGGTGATCCTGCTCGACTGGATGCTGCCGGGGGTGTCGGGCCTGGAGTTCGCCCGCACCTTGCGCAAGGACAGCCTGACGCGCGAGATCCCCATCATCATGCTGACGGCTCGGACCGAGGAGGACGACAAGATCCGCGGCCTCAACGTCGGCGCCGATGACTATGTGACCAAGCCGTTCTCGCCGCGCGAGCTGATCGCGCGCGTGCACGCAGTCATGCGTCGGAGCATCCATACGGCGCAGGAGGAAGTCCTCGAGGCCGGCGGCATGCGGCTCGACGTGACGAGCCACCGCGTAGCGATTGGTCCGGAGAAGGTCAGCCTGGGGCCGACCGAGTTTCGCCTGCTGCATTTCTTCATGGGTCATCCGGACCGGGTCTACAGCCGGAGCCAGTTGCTCGATCGCGTGTGGGGCCCGAGTGTGTACGTCGAGGAGCGCACGGTCGACGTGCATATCCGGCGCCTGCGCAAGGTGCTCGAGAACTACGGTGTGGCGCATCTGGTGCAGACCGTGCGGGGCGCGGGATACCGGTTTTCCGCCCAAGGCTGAGGAATGTCGCCCTGGAGTCGGGAGTTCCGATCCCTGAGCCTGCTGCTGGCGTTCGCTGCGGGCATCGGGATCTGGCTCGGACAGATCGGCTGGGCATTGTCCGCGGCACTCGGCGGCCGGTTGGCCTGGCACTTGTGGCAGTTGCGCCGCTTCGAGTTGTGGCTCGGCGGCCGGGGACGACGGCCCGCCGACGAGCGTATGGATCTATGGGCCGAGATGACCGGTGAGGTGATGCGGATCAAGCGCCGCAGCCAGAAACGCAAGCGCCGCCTGTCCACCATCCTCAAGCAGTTTCTCCGCTCCACCGCCGCGTTGCCCGACGGGACGGTCGTGCTTTCCGCGGAGTCGCGCATCGTCTGGTTCAATCAGGCGGCGCAACGCCTGCTCGGTTTGCGCTCGCCGCACGACCAGGGTCAATGGGTGGCCAACCTGATCCGCACGCCTGCCTTCGTTCGCTACCTCGAAGGCGGCCTCTACGAGGAAGCCATCGAGATTCCCTCGCCCCACGTCCCGGATGTGCTGCTGTCGCTGCAGATCGTCCCCTATGGCGCGGATCAGCGCTTGCTGGTGGCACGCGACATCAGCCGGGAGCGCCGACTGGATCGGGTGCGCAAGGATTTCGTGGCCAATGCGTCCCATGAACTGCGCACGCCGCTCACGGTGCTCTCAGGCTACGTCGAAATGCTGCTGGAGGAGGCCCAGGACGAGCGTTCCGAGTGGCTGATGCCGCTCACCGCGATGCGCGAGCAAGCAGCGCGCATGGAACAATTGCTGGCCGATCTGCTGTTGCTGTCGCGGCTGGATGAAACCCCAGGCACAGGCCGGACCGAACGCGTCGACATGAGCCGCTTGCTCGCACGCTGTTGCGCCGAGGCCGATCGGGCGGCTGCCGGCAAGCTGGTCGTGCAAGCGCGCGTGCCGGCTGGCATATGGATCAAGGGTATCGAGAGCGAGTTGCGCAGCGTCTTCGACAATCTGCTGTCGAACGCCGTCAAATACACGCCGTCGGGCGGCACGGTGACCGTTGCCGCGCGGTCCACCGCCGAGGGGCTCCTGATCGAGGTCGCGGACACCGGCATCGGCATCGCCGCAGAGCATCTGCCGCGGCTGACCGAACGATTCTACCGGGTGGATGGCGGGCGAGGGCGCGACCAGGGTGGGACGGGCCTGGGACTGGCCATCGCCAAACACGCGCTGCAGCGCCACGATGCACACCTCGTGATTCACAGTGAGCCGGGCGTCGGCAGCCGCTTCGAGTGCCGTTTTCCGGCGCACCGCGTGGCGACCGAAGAGACTGCTGCGGGTCTTCCCACACCCTGACGGCGAACGGCCGCTGTCGTCACGAAACCGTCACGCGGCGGGCGCATGCTTGCGTCGCCACGACGGCGATCCAGGCCGACGCTGCGCGAGTTCACCGACCGGCTGCGCGATGCGCCGGTTTTCCTGTATCAGCGGAGGATGTTCAGTGTCTCATCGCCTGTTCACGGTCATTGCCGCGGCGCTCATCGCGACGCTCATGGGGTGCTCGAGCCCGCAACTCAAGTTGTATGACGGCGCACGCAACCCGGCAGCTCAGGCTGCGCGTCTCACCGTACCCGAGGCGATCGAAGTGGCACGCATCAACGGTGTCGAAGTGAAAGGCGCCAGCGGGATGTGGACGCGCGGCGACAAGGTCATGGAACTGGCGCCGGGGCGTTATGAGCTGCTGGCCTACTACCGCGAAATCTGGACGCAGGGCGACCAGCACGACGTGTTGCGCTCGGATCCCGCGCTTTTCATTCTGGACGCGCGCCCTGGCAGCCGCTATCGCATCGATTACGCCCGGCCGTCCGACTATGGACAGGCGCAAAAGTTGGCGGCTGCCTTCAGCGGCGCGCTGGTCGACGAGTCGAGCGGCGCACGCGCGGCGTCGCAGCCCAGTGGCGTGCGTTTCCCCACGGGCATCATGGGGCAGATTGCCGGCGCCAGCGAATTGCTGCCGGACAACGGCTCCGGCAGCTCGACCCAGGTCGTGGCGCCTCTGGACGCCCCACCGGAGAGCCGCGCGGCCATGACAGCCAGCCAACCGACGCCGGCCGCTCCCGAGACGATGGCGCCCTCGGCGACCGTTACCGGGCAAGGAGACTGGCTGACCCTCATGCAGGCCTGGTGGAAGCAGGCCAGCGCCGAGGAACGGCGCGCCTTCTTGCGCTGGGTTGCGACAGAGCACTGATCGCGGTGTGTGCAGCGGACGTCAGACGGCGTCCGTGCCGGCGCTTCGGCTGTCATGAAAATGAAATCTTTTTGAAAGATTAACTTCACTCGTTATTCCCATACTGCATCCGATTTCGACGTCGTTCGATGGGTCGCATCGAATGACGCCATCATCGGGTGCGCAAAACAGCTCCTCATCACGCGATCCGCGGGAAGTCGTCGAGGGCAAATTCATTCATCACTCAGGGTGCCGAAAGGGAGAGTTCAGTGAACAGGAATTGGATGGCGATGGCGATGGGGAGTCTGGTCGTGCTGCCGGGCGCGGCGCTCGCCGATGCGAAGGTCTACGGCCGGTTCAACGTCGGTCTCGACGGCCAGAAGGACGAGATCGGTCTGGATTCCAAGGAGACCAGCACCACCTGGCGGCTGCAGGATCAGAACAATTCTTCGCGTCTCGGTTTCAAGGGGAGCACGGACATCGGCCTGGCCGACATGTCGGTCATCTATCAGCTGGAGTACGGCACTAACCCCGACGGCAGCGAGAGCGATGAATTTTCCGAGCGCAACATCTTCGTGGGCCTGAAAGGTGACTTTGGTACCGCCAAGGTCGGTAAATTCGATACCCCGGTGAAGGAAACCGGCGCCAAGGCCGACCAGTTCAATGACCAATCCATCGGCGACATCATCAACCTGATGGTCGGCGAGACGCGCGCCAACAACATGATCCAGTACAGCACGCCCAAGCTGGGCGATCTGGTGACGATCACCGCTGCCGTCGCCCCCGGCGAAGGTCGCAAGGCGCTGGACGATGCCGAGGACAAGGACAACGGCGTTGCAGACACCTATTACGCTGCGGCCGAGTTCGAGCAGGGACCGTTTTACGGCGCGCTGGCCTACGCGGGTAATCAGGAAGGCAGCTTGAAGTTCGACGGCAAGACCGCCGGTGTCGATATCATCCGGGCCACGGCAGCGGTCAAACTGCTTGAGGCGCTCGAGATCGGCGCGCTTTATCAGCAAGCCAGTGGCATCGACCAAGACAACAGCGACACGAACGCAGAAGGCAGCGATGCCGAGGAAGCCAGCTATCTGGGCTCGATCGCCTATACCTTCGATGCATTCAAGTTCAAGGTCCAATATGGCCAGACCTCTGGCGATCAGACCGACATCGAGCGCACGGAAATGGCGGTCGGCGTGGACTACAAGCTGAGCAAGGCGCTCATCGCGCAGGCCTACTATGTGACCTACGAAGACAAGGACCGCACGGTCGGTGGCATCGATGATCCGCAGACCGACAGTTATGGCCTGGGTCTGATCTACAGCTTCTGATCCCGGGCGCCGTTCATCGGCGCCGCGACGATATGGGCGGGCCTTCGGGCCCGCCTTTTTTATGAGCGGAGGCTGGCGGGATCGTGTGGGAAGCGTGTTTCCCGCCGACGCCCCGGGTGTGCCAGGTCCCCCGACAGGCGCCGGCCGCCTCTCGGCGCCCATCCCCTCCGCGCCGAAAGGCGAACCTTCGGGCAGCGGCGCCTCCGCGCACATCGCGGGTCGGGTGCGATGGCACCACAAAGTGAAACACGGACAGGTTAGGATGGCCGAATGTGGCCGCGGGCAAGGCGCACGCGCACCGGCCATGGCGCCCTTTGCGCAGGGCTGCAGCGAGCGGGTGGGGCCGTCTGGCCGAGTCAGCGACGAATCTGAAATGCCTGGAGAAAACCATGGAAGCCGGTGACATCACACAACACACCTCGCGCCGTTACAACGAGGAACTCGAGGGCATACGCAGTCGGGTTCTGGCCATGGGGGGCGCAGTCGAGGATCAGGTCGTGCAAGCCATGCGGGCACTCGTCGCCGCTGATGGTCAGAGCGCGGAGGAAGTGGTCGCTGCCGATCAGCGAATCAACATGCAGGAAGTCATGCTCGACGAGGAGTGCAACCGTATTCTGGCACGGCGGCAGCCGGCCGCTGGCGACCTGCGGCTCATCATCACCGTGCTGAAGATCATCACGGATCTCGAGCGCATCGGCGATGAGTCGTGCAAGATCGCCCGCATGGCGGCACATCTGAGCCAGATGGATCGATCGCCGCATGGATACCAGGCGCTGGAGCATCTGGCACTCCGCGCCCGCGCCATGTTGACGGACGCGCTCGACGCATTCGCCCGGATGGATCCGCGGGCCGCGCTCGAGGTGGTGCACGCGGACGAAGAAGTGGACCGGGAATACGAGTCGATCTGGCGCCAGAACATTACCTTCATGATGGAGGATCCGCGCACGATCCGACGCATGCTGGACATCATCTGGTGCGCGCGCGCCTTGGAACGCATCGGCGATCACTCCCGTAACATAGCCGAGTATGTGATTTTCCTGGTCGGCGGTCGGGATGTGCGACACATCTCCCTGCAGGAAATGCGGGCTGCCGTGGAGCGACTACAACCGGTGCAATCAGAGCCGCATTAAAAAAAAGCGCCCCGAGGGGGCGCGAAGTGCGAGAGAGGGAGATCGTGGAGGATCTGAGCACACTGTCAAGACGGTGTGCATCTCCTTCCACGCATGGATCGGGCCAACACGATTCCATTCCACGAATCAATATGTTGAAATGGCCGCCTCGGAACCGGCCCGTTTCCGCTCGGGAACTGTGGTGCGCCTTGGTGCATGGGTCTGTCCGAAATCGCCAGGATTGGTGCATCTGGGACACACGCCTTGCTGTCCGCGCTTCGCCGTTTATTGCCGTTCGGATCATGGGTAATGTGGCTCATCCTCGTCGCCACAAGCGCCGTGATCGTGTATGCCGCCTATCTCGACCACGAGGTCGTGACGCGTTTCGAGACCCGGCGCTGGTCTCTGCCGGCCCAGGTCTTCGGACGGCCGCTGGAACTCGGAGTCGGCGAGTCCATGAGTCGGGCGCGCGTCCTGCGCGAACTGCAGCGCGTGGGCTACAGGCCCAGCGCCGGGATCGACACGCCGGGAACCTATCAAGCCGACGGCAGCAATCGCCTCCTGATCCATGTCAGGCATCTGGTCTTCTGGGATGGCCCGCAACCGGCGCGCCGGATTCGCATCGCATTCGATGCAAGTGGCATCACCGAACTGATGGACATGGATCGCCGGACGGCGTTGACGCTGATCCGGCTGGATCCGGAGCTCATCGGCTCTCTTTACGGAGCCGATGGCGAAGACCGGGTCCTGCTGCCGCTCAAGACCGTGCCCGAGCCATTGGTGCTGGGGCTGCTCACGGTGGAAGACCGGCACTTCGCGCGCCATGCCGGTGTCGATCCGGGCGCCGTGCTGCGAGCCGCGGTGGCCAATCTGCGTGCGGGCCGTGTGGTTCAGGGCGGCAGCACGCTCACTCAGCAACTGGTCAAGAATCTCTTTCTGGACAGCGAGCGGAGCTTTCGTCGCAAGTTCGACGAAGCGCTGATGGCCTTGCTGCTCGAGTGGCATTACGAAAAGGGCGAGATCCTCGAGACTTATGTCAACGAGGTTTATCTGGGCCAGCAAGGTGGTCGCGCCATCCACGGCTTCGGGCTGGCGAGCCAGTATTACTTCGGCAAGCCCCTCGATGAACTCGCGATCGAGGAGCAGGCCTTGCTGGTGGGGCTGGTCAAGGGCCCGTCCTACTATCACCCGCTACGGCAACCGGCGCGCGCCAAGGCCCGCCGTGATTTGGTCCTCGGGCTGTATGCCCAGGCCGGGCTGCTGGATCCGAAGCGCCTCGCTCCGACGCAAGCCAAGCCCTTGGGTGTCCGAGCGGCCTTGGCGCGGAGCGGGAGCTATACCGCCGCCCTGGGCCTGGTGCGCGATCACCTCATGCGGGACTACTCGGCGGATGCCCTGACCGCGGAGGGGCTGCGCGTCTTCACAACGATCGATCCCGAGGCGCAGGAACAGGCGACGGGTGCGTTGAGCCGGCAGCTCCAGCGCTTGGGCCAGCAGGGCAAGGCTCGCCTGGAAGGGGCCATGGTGGTGACGGATGCGCTGACCGGGGCCGTGCAGGCGGTCGCCGGCGGCCGCAATGATGCCGCCGAAGGGCTCAACCGGGCCCTGTTCGCCCGCCGGCCCATCGGCTCTCTCGTCAAGCCGGCCGTGTATCTGACAGCGCTCGAATCCGACGCCTACACGCTCGTCACGCCGCTCGAGGACGCGCCGGTCGCCGTGAAGCTGGTCGATGGCAAGCTCTGGCGTCCCGGAAACGCGTCGGGCCGCTTTGCCGGTACCGAGCCATTGTTTCAATCCCTCGCCCAATCGCACAACGCGGCGACGGTCCGGCTGGGTCTGGCGGTCGGCGTCCCTGCGGTCGTGAAGACCCTGCGGCGCCTCGGTGTGGAAGCCGATGTCCAGCCCGTACCGGCGTTGCTTCTCGGCGCCGTCGAGCTCACGCCCGTTGAAGTGGCGCAGATGTATCAGACGATTGCCGGAGGGGGCATCCGCGCCCCCTTGCAGGTCATCCAGCAGGTCGTGTCTCCCGATGGGAAACCCCTGCAGCGCTATCCGCTCGCAGTGCAGACGGCTGCCGCGCCGCAAGCCATGGCCATGCTGCATGCGGCATTGCAGCAGGTCGTGCGCCAAGGCACGGCGCGCGCCGCTGCCGGCCTTCCGGCGTCCCTGGAAGCGGCCGGCAAGACGGGTACGACGGACGATCAGCGTGACGCCTGGTTTGCCGGTTATGCCGGCGACCGTCTCGCAGTGGTCTGGGTGGGGCGGGACGACAACACGCCGATGGGACTGTCCGGATCGGCGGGCGCATTGCCGATCTGGCTCGATTTCATGCGCCACACCGACCTGCATCCGGTTCCGCGGGCACTGCCCGAAGGAATCGCTTTACACTGGGTCGACCCCCTCACTGGTCGCGCGGCCGGCCCGGAGTGCCCCGGCGCCATCGAGTTGCCGTTCCGCGAGGGCGGGGCGCCGGTCGACCCCTTGCCCTGCGCGCCTGGCGATGGCTGGTCTGACCTGCGTGACTCGCCGGGTCTGCAGATCCGACCATGGTGGCAGGAGCTTCTCACGCGATGATGTCGGCATACGGTGGATAAATGACCATGAAACGATCCGGCGCGCTGCTCGCAGCGGCGCTCAGTGTCCTAACGGCCTGCAGCGCGGGCTTGCGTGTGCCGCCCGCGTCTCCGGGACGTTCGGCCGAGGCGCCTGCCACCGTGCCGGACGCGGGGCAACCGGAGTCGACCCGTCCGTCGCCGGCTGTCCGGGAAGACGCGCCGCTGCCGCCCTTGAGCCCCGCAGCGCAGGCCTTGTTGCGTCAGGTCGAGTCGGAGCAAGCGCGGGGACAGCTGGATGTGGCCGCCGCCACGGCGGAACGGGCCTTGCGTCTGGCCCCCGCGCATCCTGAACCCTGGCTGCGTCTTGCCGGTGTCCGTCTGGCTCAGCAACGAGGGGCGGAAGCCGAAGCGATGGCCCGACGGGCGCTCTCGCTCGGCGGCAAGACCCGCGCGATTCGGCATCGCGCCTGGACGATGGTTGCCGAAGCCCGGCAGATGCAGGGCGACAGCGCAGGCGCACGTGAGGCGCGGAACCGCGCCGATCGCGACGCATGACCGAAAGCGTCTTGCAGGCATTCTGGACGGGCCCACAGCTGCAACGTGAGGTGCCGGGCTACCAGATCCGGCCCGGGCAGGTCGAGATGAGCCGCTGGGTGCAGGACGCGCTGGATGACGGGCAAACACGCGTCATCGAAGCGGGAACCGGCATCGGCAAGACCTTTGCCTACCTCGCGCCCGTCTTGCTGGGATCGCAGCGTGTACTGATTTCCACGGCGACCGTGGCCCTGCAGGACCAGTTGATCGGCCGCGACCTGCCGGCGCTGCAGCATGCGCTCGGTGTCCGGCGCGAGGCCGTCTTGCTGAAGGGGAGGGGACGATACCTGTGTCGTTACCGTTTCATGCAAAGCGAACAGGACCTGTGGTTTGGTGCTCGATCCGCATTGGGCCAGATCCGTCCGTGGATGGAGCAGACCCGGTCGGGCGACCTGTCCGAATGCGGGACACTCGTCCACGAGCCTGAGCTGATCGCGCGGATCACGTCCAGCGGAGACAATTGTCTCGGTCAGGAATGTCCGGAACTCCGGAATTGCCATGTCTTGAAGGCGCGTCGTGCGGCCATGGATGCCGAAGTGGTGGTTGTCAATCATCACCTGCTGTTCGCCGACATGGCGCTACGCGAGGATGGATTCGGCGAATTGCTGCCCGGCGCCGATGCCGTCGTGGTGGATGAGGCGCATCAGATCCGCGAAGTCGCGAGTCAGTTCTTCGGCTCAGCGGTCAGCACCCGGCAAATGGGTTTTCTGTTCCGCGATTTGCGGGCCGAGGTGGCCACGCTCGGCGACGATCAGCCGGAGTTGCTGCAAGCGGCCGAGGGCGTCGACCGGGAGGCGCGGTTGCTGCGCGCCTGTCTGCCTGATGCCGACCAACGGCTCGCTTATCCGCCGGACGGGCGCCTCTCCGACTCTTTTGTCGACCAAAGGGCGCGACTGCAAGGCGCGCTCGAGTTCTTGGCGAGCGGCCTGGATGCTGTGGCCGAGCGCAGTCCGGGAATGAATCATCTCACGCGCCGGGTTCGGCACTTGAGCGAGCGGTTCGCTCAATGGGGCGCGGAACCGGCCGAACGACAGCAGGTGCACTGGCTGCAAACGACGCGCGGCGCACTGGTGTTTCACAGCACCCCGCTCGAGGTGGGCGAGGCATTGCAGGCGTACCGGAACCTGCGGCCGTGCCCGTGGATCTACACGTCGGCCACCTTGACCGTCGGCAAGCGTTTTTCGCACTTCCTGCGGGATGTGGGGCTGGACGAGCACACGCCCTGCCTCAAGCTCGAAAGTCCCTTCGACTACGCCCGGCAAGCCTTGATCCATGTGCCGACGGGGCTGCCCTTGCCCAATGCGCCGGAGTACGACGCCCGCTTCATTGCAGCCGTGCGTCCAGTGCTCGAGTGGAGCCAGGGGCGCGCTTTCCTGCTGTTCACGAGCCACCGCGCGCTGCGTCTCGCAGTCGCCGCGCTCGCGGATCTGCCGTTCCCGGTCCTCACCCAGGGTGATGCGCCGCCAGCCCGTTTGCTGGAGCGATTCGTCGCGGCCGGCAATGCCGTTCTGCTCGGCGCCGCGAGCTTCTGGGCGGGTGTCGACGTGCGTGGAGAGGCTTTGCAACTCGTTGCGATCGATCGCTTGCCCTTCGCGGCGCCGGACGATCCGGTACTGCAGGCGCGCCTCAAGGCGGCAGAACAGCGGGGTGGCAACGCCTTTCGGGAAGTGCAGTTGCCCGCGGCTGTGAGGGCACTGCGCCAGGGCGCCGGGCGCTTGATACGGGATGCTCGCGACCGCGGCGTATTGCTCGTCGGCGATCGACGGATTGTGGAGCGGCCCTATGGCCGGGCCTTCTTGGACAGTTTGCCGCCCATACCGCTGACTCGCGATGAGACGAGGGTGGCGGAATTTTTCCGCGCTCTGCGAACCCACGATGGAGAGAAAATCGATGCGCCTGCTGGCGATTGACGGCGCGACGGAGCGGGCGAGCGTCGCGCTGTGGGACAACGGCGACACCCTTTACCACGATCGCATGGCCACCGGCGGACATGGTGAATGGTTGCTGCAGACCGTCCGGGAAACCCTGTCCACCTCGGGGTATGCGCTATCTGCCCTGGACGCAATTGCCTTCGGGCGCGGACCGGGCAGCTTCACGGGCCTGCGGGTGGTCGCGGCGCTGGTTCAGGGCTTGGCATTCGGATCCGATCTGGGGGTCATCCCGGTCTCGGACCTGGAGATGCTGGCTGATGCCGAAGCGATGCGCGCCGATGGCCATATCCTTGCCGCCCTCGATGCGAGGATGGGGGAGGTTTACTGGGCAGCGTTCCATGCCGCGGAACAGGGGCTGGCGCGGATGACCGACGACACGCTTAGTGCGCCGGAGGGGATGGTGCTTCCTGCACCGGTGACGCGCGCGCGCGGGGTTGGGAATGCGTGGGCGGTGTATGACAAGGCGCGCTTTTCCCAGGGCGTGGACGACCCCGCGACAGTGGAGCTGCCGTCGGCCCTCAACTTGGCCCGATTGGCGGTGCGAGCCTGCGCGGCCGGTGGCCTGGTGCTTCCGCCCGAAGCAGCGACACCTGTCTACATTCGGGACCGCGTGGTTCAATCGGCGAAGGACTGAGCGGTTCACCGATCATCGAGCCGCGGCAAAACCAAACGGCTTCTAAAAAAAGAAAAGCCCGGACCGGTCCGGGCTTTTCCAGTTTGGTCTGAGGCAGCTTACTGCTTCAGCTTTTCCTTCTTGGTCGCAGAGACCACCGCAACCACGCGACGGTTCAGCTGACGGCCCTGCTCGGTCTTGTTGTCGGCGACCGGGCGTTCTTCGCCATAGCCCACGCTCGACAGGCGGCTGGGCTCGACCTTGAACTGGTCGATCAGCACCTGACGCACGGCTTCAGCACGACGCTGGGACAGGCTCAGGTTGTAGGCGTTGGTGCCCTTGGAGTCGGTGTGACCTTCGATCACGGTATCCGTCATCGGATACTGCTTCATGAAGTCGGCGACCTTCTTGATCTCGGGATAGTACTCCGGCTTGACAACCGACTTGTCGAAGTCGAAGAGGACTTCCAGACGGATCGTCACGGGCTTCTCGATGATGATGTAGCAGCCCTCGGCATCCACCTTGGCACCGGCCGCGGTGCCCGGGCACTTGTCACGCGAGTCCGGGATGCCGTCGCCGTCGGCATCGCCATCCACCGGCGCTTCCATGACCACCGGCTCAGCGGCGGGCGGCGCGACTTCGGTGCTTTCACCGAAGGTGTAGCCGATCACCAGATGGGCGATGTAGTCCTCGATGTTGCTGTCGGTATAGGAGACATAACGTCCGTCCAGACGGGCAAACAGGTTGTCCGTCAGGTTGGCCTTCAGGCCCAGACCCGCGCCGATGACCGGTTCGTCTTCGTCGAAGTCTTCAAGAGTGGGCGAGATCTTCTTGTAACCGTCCGACTCATACCACGCGTAGCCAGCGGACAGCAGGGCATACGGGGTCACCGTCCACTCGGGCATGAAGTTGTACATCAGGTCGAGGGTGGCTTGCGTCATCTTGAAGTCGACGACATTGGAGCCCTCGACTTCGCTTTCTACGCGGGAGCCGACCAGTTCCAGCACCCAGTTCGGGGTGAACTGATAACCCAAGCCCAAGCGGTAGCCGACATCGCCTTCCACACCCGCCTTGTCGTCATCGAACCACTGGTAGACGGCACCTGGCGATACCACGAAGCCGCTTTCGACGGCGGCGTGCGCGGCCGGCGCTGTCAGCAGCAGCAGCGCGGAGGCGCTGGTGATCTTCTTCAATTGCGATTTCATTCGTTTGGCTCCTTTAAGTTCTCTACCCAGTCGCGATCAGGGGCTCAGTTGACGGAAACGCTCGCCGAAGCGCTGGCGCTCACGGAAGGACCATAGAAAAAGCGCTCGGCCACCGCGTTGACGCGAACCGCCTTCGCGTAGTGCAGTGCGGAGAGGGTCTGGCCGATCGGGAACGGGTCGAGCGCGAGGAGGCTGGCCTCTGCGCCAAGATAAGAAGCAACCAATCCGAGCTTGATGCCGGCCACGATCAGGCAGGTATCGCAGACGAAGTTGCCGATGATGATCGGGCGATGGCCGGGGCCGGTCGGATCGGTCTCATCGGGGATTTCAAACGGAACGTAAAGGGTCTGATCGAAAACGGTGTAGGTTTGGAAGATGCCGTTCTCGGATCCGACAAACCCGCCACCGAAGTCGACGATGGCCTGACCCTTGACGTCGGCAAGGGCCGCATCTTCCATCGACGAAAGCTCCGCATGGCCGACCAGCGGCGCAAACAGCATCAGAGCCGCACAAGACAGACGCTTCATGATGATTCCTCCATTTTTGTTGGAAAAAATTGTGAACGGAATGAAATTCACACGACCGCCTTCGCGGTGAAGTCAACACATGCTAACCGGTCCGCGGACGCTGTTTCCGGTCCCGAAACCAAGCATAGCCTAATACACCTCGATCGGCCCCGCCAGTGTCGCCTGCGGCCGACACCCCGATATTGCGGTGGCTTGCTCGGGAATCCTAGCGCGTTGCTGTAACACGGACAAGCATCGGCTTGTGATGTCACGCAGAAGGCAGAGGGCTTCGAGGACGGGATGGATGGCGGCGCGGCCCTGTTCGAGCGCCGTTCAGGCACGTTAAGATGAGCCCTCGTGTCGCGCGCCGGCCTCATCCGCACTCATGTCCCCTTCCATCCTGCACGGGAGCAGACCACATGACCGATCTCACCGCGTTGCTGGGCGACGAAGCCCCATCATTGTTGAGCCATACCTGTCGCGGCATCACCAAGGAGCGTCTCGAACTGCCGGGCGCCGATTTCGTGGACCGCGTGTTCGTTCAGAGCGATCGCAACCCGAATGTCTTGCGGAATCTGCAGACGCTCTTCGATCACGGTCGTTTGGGGGGCACGGGCTACCTGTCGATTCTGCCCGTCGATCAGGGGATCGAGCATTCCGCCGCGGCTTCGTTTGCCCCCAACCCCGATTTCTTCGATCCGCGTGCGATCTGCGACCTCGCGCTGGAGGGCGGCTGCAACGCGGTGGCTTCGACCTACGGCGTGCTGGCGATGATGTCGCGTCGTTACGCGCACAAGATTCCCTTCATCATGAAGTTCAACCACAACGAGATTCTCAGTCTGCCCGTGCAGTACGATCAGACGCTCTTTGCCAGCGTCGATCAGGCGTTCGATATGGGTGCCATCGGAGTGGGCGCGACCGTCTATTTCGGTGCGCCGGAGTCCCGTCGGCAAATCCAGGAGGTGAGCGAAGCGTTCGCTCGGGCCCATGAGCTCGGCATGGTGACGATCCTTTGGGCCTACACGCGCAACAACGCCTTCAAGAAAGACGGCGTCGATTACCACCTCGCCGCCGATCTCACCGGTCAGGCGAACCACATCGCCTCGACCATCGGCGCTGACATCGTCAAGCAGAAAATGGCGGAGAACAACGGTGGCTACAAGGCGATCAATTTCGGCAAGACTCATGAGAAGGTCTACACCGAGCTGACCACTGATCATCCCATCGATCTGGTGCGTTACCAGGTGGCGAATTGCTACATGGGACGCTGCGGTTTGATCAATTCCGGTGGCGAATCCGGAGCCAATGATTTCGCCCAGGCGGTGCGCACCGCGGTCATCAACAAGCGGGCGGGCGGCATGGGACTGATCTCCGGACGCAAGGCCTTCCAGCGCCCGTTTGCCGATGGCGTCAAGCTTCTCAACGTCATCCAGGACGTCTATCTGGACGCGAGCGTCACCATCGCCTGAGTATTGAGCCGGTGTTTTAGAGATGCACGCAAGGCAAGGGTGGGCCGGTATTGACGTGATCGCACCCGCCCATGATCGCTGGAGGCTACCGGCTGCCGCAGGGCCTGAGCACGTGCGCGTATGGACTGGCGGCCCCTACTAAGCGCCCGTTTGTGCTCACCGCCCTGCCGGGTTAGGCCAACGGGAGCGCGAGGGTGCCTCGGACCATGCGCATCCGTAGACTCGGAACGCTCATCGGAGGTTAGGGTGGGTAAGCACGGGCTCTAAAGGAAGACCCGGCCGTCCGGCTCGACCTGAGAAGGCGTGCATCGTGGCCTAGCGCGGTCTGCCTCTTCACGACCCGGCTTTACCGATGACTGGATTCGTCAAGAAGGCGAAGGACGCTACGCGCAGCGGCATCGACAAGGGAGTCCCTGAGCAGGATCGGATTGCCTCGCCGGCCTGAACGGTGGAGGAGCGCCGCATCAGTGGAAAATGGTTGAACTCGCGGACGCGAAAAAAAGCCGGCATCAAGCCGGCTTCGTTTCGGAGTCCTCGCGGCGCTCAGGATGCCTTGGACATCCCGGGCATCATGTTGAACGGCACGCGGTAGATCTGCATCAGACCGCCGATGGTCATCAGCACGCGGCTCATGCCCACGAAGGAATCCGGGACGATGATGCGGTGTTCCTGGAACACCTCCATCAGTTCTTCGATGACCTCGTCCACGCCCTTCTTTTTCATGTCGCGCATGATCTCGCCCGCGCGTGTCTTGGCTTCGGGCTTGCCGCGCTTGGTGCGGATGAAGTACTGCGACAAATCCTCGACCGTCTCGGCATCGATGCCGCCGAAGCCGCATTCCAGCATGAGCTTGCCCAGGCTTTCCTGTGCCTGCGTCTCGTCCTGTCCCTTGCCCTGATTGAGCATGTACAACATGAGACGGGTGTAGTTCATGGTCTCTTTCGGCGTCAGGCGGCCGATGACGCCGTAGTCGAGGATCCAGACATTGTTGTCCTTGTCCACCATGAAGTTGCCCGGATGCGGATCGGCCTGGAACACCCCGAACTTGGTGATCTGCTGCATGTAGCTGTCCTGCACGACGGACAGCAGATCGCGCGCTTCTTCCTTGTTGTTGCGATCGAGGTGACTCACCAGACGGGTACCGTCGATCCACTCGGTGACAATGACTTTTTCTTTCGAAAGCTCTTCCACCAGCACAGGAATGCGAACGCGAGGATGGTGCTTCTGCTGCGAGAAGATGCGCATGTTCTCGGCTTCGATGCGGAAATCGAGTTCCTCGGCGGTCATCTTCAGGAGCTGCTCGATCATCTGCTTGATGTCGATCTGGGGCACGCGGCTCTTGAGCAGCTCGGCCATCATCCGGAACAGACCGAAATCCTGGTAGAACAGTTCCTTGACGTTGGGCAGCTGGACCTTGATGGCGACCAACCGGCCGTCCTTCATCTTGGCCTTGTGGACCTGGCCGATGGAAGCGGTGGCGGTGGGGGTTTCCTCGACCCACTCGAAGTAGCTGCGCCAATTGGGACCCAGCTGGTCTTCCATAACCGGGACGACGTCGTGGAAAGGAACCGGCTTGGCGTCGTTCTGCAGCTTTTTCAGCGCGTCGATATACTCGCGCGGCAGCATGTCGGGCCGCGCGCTCATGAACTGGGCCAGCTTGACCCAAGTCGCGCCGTTGTGCTTGCAGAGGTTGTACAACAGCTCGGCGTTCTGCGGATGAACCGCCTTGAAATAGGGCTTGCGTTCCTTCCAGTCGGACAAATGCTTGGTGCGCGCCCGGACCTTGCGATAGGACCGGTCGATCTTGTAGACCGTCACGATCGCGTTGACGTAGCGGCGCCGTCCTCGCCAGATCTGGCCAAGGTTCCTGAAGCTGAGCCAGCTCCCATCCGTGGAGGGTTCAGTGGTCCGTTGCATGGGGAGAAGTCCTCGATGAAAAACAGCCCGCGTTCGGTGGCTCGCGCCAGGCTGAGGCGATCTCAAACGAAAAATCCTGATTTCAGGACCTTAAGCTATTATTGAGGTTTGATAAAAACAGGTCAACCTATTAATGCGGTAAATTCTGCGGACCCTCTCGATGCACGCTGCATTAAGCCATTGAGGCGCCGACGGTTCGCTGCCGTGTCCGCTCAGGCTGACAGGAACATCGGCATTCGCCCGCTGCCGGATTCGCCGAAGCCATCACTCCGTTGCGCCTGGTGCCGTGATGCCGCGATAGGTGAGCAGCGTCCCGTCCTGCCGGTAGAGATCGATCATGGCCTTGCGCAGGTTGACCACGGAACGGACTTCTTCGATCTGAGCCGAAACCAGATCGCGCTGGGCCCGCGATAGCAGGGTGGCTGTGGATTTGCCGACCAGGAAGTTTTCCCGCTCGGCGACCTGCGCGGCTTCCTGCAGGAGGCGGGTGGCACGCGCGGCGCCGATCTGTTCCTCGGCGCGCTTGACTTCGGCAAAGGCGCTGCGCACGTCGAGTTCCGCCAGTTGCTCGAGATTCTGCAGGGCCAACTCCCGCTGATCCCGGGCGGTCGTCGACTGCAGATGCAGGGCGCGGGCCTGGCGGTTGCGGATCGGAAAGTCGAGCCGCAGACCGGCACCTGCATCCCAGAATTCCTCCTCATCACCATCGCGCAGATTGTCCACGCTGTCGCTGAAGGACTCCGCGTAACCGCTGCGCCCCAAGGTGATGAACAGATTGAGCGCGGGCAGAAGGCCGTTGCGCGTTTGAACCACCTGCAGATCGCCGCTGCGCAGCTGCATCCGCGCCTCGTTGAGGTCGGGACGGTTCTTCAGCGCCAGCGCGACATGCTCGTCGACCTGACCGGTGAATGGGGGCGGCAGCGTGGGGACATCGGCGATCTCGATCGAGCGGTCCCAGCCCTGCGCGCTTGGCGGATTGAGCTGCTGCAGGAAACGCAGACGCACCTTCTCGAAGGCGCTGCGCGCGTCGATCAAGGCCTGTCGGCGAAAGGCCAGTTCCGCGCGCGGCGCCGGCAGCTGCGTTTGGGCGATCTGGCCCACTTCGACGCGCTGTTCGATCTCGTTCAACTGCTGCTCGGACAGGCGTACCGAGTCTTCGAGGATTTCCAGTTGCCGCTTGAGCAGGTAGTAATCCCAGTACAGCGATTCGATCTGGCCCACCAGGGTTTGTGCGAAACCGCGCAGTTGATATTGCGTGGCCAGCGTCTCGGCCTCGGCCTGCTGGATCCGGGCAAGATTCGCGGTCGGGCTGCCGCCCTTGAGGAGGGCCTGACTCAGCGTCAGTCCTACCCGTGTCTGGTTCTGGGCGTCACGTGCGCTGCCTTGCAGATCCTCCAGGATGATGCGCTCGATGGTGTCGCTCTGGCTTTTGATGCGCTCGTTGGATAGGGCAACTTCTACCTGTGTCCCCGTGACGAAGCGTTTCGTGGCGCCGGCCCGAACTTCGCTGCGCTCGCCGTCGATGACACTGCCCTGGTCGGATTCGGTGACCTCCACCAGATTTCGGTCGCGATTGCGCCGCAGTGGACTGGGCAGGGCAACGCGCGGATTGAAATCGAGATTCTCGGGGATCGTGCCCACCCCGGGGAAGAAGAATTCCGACTTTTCGCGGCCCACGGAGCCCTGCGCAAAGAGACTGGTGTCATACCGCGCCCGCTCGATGTCCTCGAAAGCGCCCCGCAGCACGGGGGTGAGCATCTGGATGTTGAGGAGCTTGTTGTTCTGCAGCGCCAGGAGCACAGCCTCCTCGCGGGTGATCCGCAACGATCCCTGCGCCGCGGCGGGCGCCGCCTTCTCGCCCTTGACCTGATTGAACGCCGGCTTGGCGTCGCGGCTCACCTTGCCCTGCAAGGGACTCGGGCCGGGTTGCGACTGCGGAGCAGGGGTGGCGGGCAGCTCCGCCTGCGCGGGCATGACCAAGGCAAGCAGGGCCGCGCCGAACGAGCGCTGACGGAAGAGGCGGCGATTCATCGCGGAGCATCCTTGCGGTGGAACAGGGTATAGACCACGGGGACCACGAACAGCGTGATGAAGGTCGAGCTGATCAGGCCGCCGATCAGCGAGCGAGCCATGCTCTGCTGGATCTGCGCGCCTTCTCCCTGCGCGACGGCGAGTGGAATCAGCCCGAGGATGGTGGTCAGCGCCGTCATCAGGATGGGGCGCAGACGGGTGCGGCCGGCTTCGAGCAACGCCTCGCGCAGCGCCAGATGGCGTTCGTAACGGAGATAGTTCGCCTGATCCACCAGCAGAATGGCATTGTTGACGACGACACCGATCAGAATCACCACGCCGATGAGCGACACGACGTTGTAGCTCGTACCGGTGAGCAGCAGCATCAGATTCACGCCGATGATGGCAAGCGGCACCGAGAACATGACGACCAAGGGGTCGCGCAACGACTCATAGAGCATGGCCATGATCACATAGACCAGAATGACGCCGAGCAGCATCACCATGGCGAGGTCCTTGAAAGCGTCGCGCAGTTGCTCGTATTCGCCCGCGAAGATCACTTGATAACCCGCCGGCATGGGAATGGTGGCAATGGCCTGGCGGATGCTGTCCACGACGGTGCCGAGGTCGGCATCGAGGATGTTGGCGGATACCGTCACGGTTCTTTGCTGTTCATTACGCTGGATCTTGACCGGACTCGTTCCCGGCTCGGCGGTGACGACGTTGCGCAGGGTGATCTGCTGACCCTGCGCATTGAGCAGATTGAGATCGAGGATGTCGTCGAGCGTAAAGTGCCGGGCGTCCTTGAGCTTGACGACGATGCTCGCTTCATCGCCCTGCTCCGAATAGCGGCTGGCGATCGTGCCGCCCAGACCGATTTCGAGGGTGCGCGCGATCTGGGCCACGCTGAGCCCGAGGTCGTGGGCCTTCTGGCGGTCGATGCGGATTTCCTGCATCGGCACGCCTTCGCGGTCGGAGCGGCGCACATCGGTGATGAAAGGCAGTTGTTCCATCGCGTCGGCGATGGTGTCGGCCAGATCGTGGAGCGTCTTGAGATCGTAGCCGCGCACCTCGAGCTGGATGGCTTCGCCGCCGCCGATCATCTGCAGCATGATGTCCTGCGGCGCGCGCGAGCGCAGCGTGCCGCCCGGAAAATGGGCCAGTTCCTGGCGCAACACTTCGGCGATCTCGTTGCTCGAGCGCTGACGATCCTCGACCGGCACCAGCGCAGCGATCAGCTCCCCGGTGGAGGTCGCCTCGGGCTTGAACAGGGTCGGGCCGATGGAGACCACCATGTGCTTGAGTTCCGGGACCGCCTCGCGGACCAGATCTCCGATCTCCCGCATCTTCTCTTCCACCAGATCGAGGCGCGTGCCGGGCCGCATCTCGAATTCGACGCGCACCTCGCTTTCATCGGACGGCGGCATGAACTCGGTGCCGATGAGCGGGACCAGCAGGCAGGACGCAAGCACCGCGCCCGCGGCGAGCGCCAGCGTCCGCCACGGGTGATCCAGGCACGGCGCCAGCGCGGTCTTGTACCGGTTTTCGAGCCCGACGATGAAGTCGCCCAGCACCTTGCCGATGCCGTGCACCTGCTCCCCGAGACTGACCTCGCGCTGCAGCAGCTTGGCGGCCAGCATGGGGGTGAAGGTGAGGGCCACGATCAGTGCGGCGAGGTTGGAAAACGCCACCACCCAGCCGAGTTGTCCGAACATCTCGCCGGCGATGCCCTGGGCGAAGATCAGCGGCAGGAACACCACCATGGACGTGAACGCTCCACCGGTCACGGCGAGCGCGATCTGTCCCGCGCCCTCGATGGCCGAGTTCATCGGATCGAGCCCTTCTTCCTCCCGCTTGCGCGTGATGTTTTCCAGCACCGCGATGGCGCTGTCGACGACCATGCCGATGCCCAGGGCGAGCGCGCCCAGGGTCATCATGTTGATGGTGTAGCCGGCGAAGTACATGAGAACGAACGTCACCAGCATGGAAATGGGCATGGCCGTGCCGACCAGGACGGCGGCCCGCAGATTGCGGAGGAAGAACAGCAGGATGAGGAAGGCCAGGATGGAGCCCTGCCACAGCGAGTCGGTGAGGTTGTCGATGGCGAGCTGGATGTAGTGACCGGTGTTGACCACGGTGACGAAGGAGAGCTGGGGAAAATCGCGGCGGATCTTCTCCATTTCCGCCTCGACGCGCTTGGTCACCTCAACCGTGTTGTAGCCCGATTGCTTGCGCACCATGAGCTGGACGCCCGGCACGCCGTTGACCAGCGCCTTGCGCTCGATCTTGGCCGTGGTGTCGACCACGTCGGCGATCTGGTAGAGATAGATCGGCCCGCCGCGATTGGCGATCAGCGTGCCGCGGATGTCGTCGAGGCTGTGGAAGCGCCCCGGCACCTGGATGCGGATACTGCTGGCGCCCTGGTCGATGCTACCGGCCGGCAGGGTCACGTTGGCCGTGCGCAGGGCCTGCACCACCTCGTCCAGGCTGAGGCGCAAGGCCCGGATCTTGTCGGGATGAATCTGGACCTGGATTTCGCGCTCCAATCCGCCCCAGATGTTCAGCGCCGCCACGCCTTCCAGTCGTTCGATACGGAACTTGATCTGTTCGTCGATCAGTTTGCGAAGTGTCAATGCATCGAGCTGGCTGCCCACGCCCAGGATCATGACCGGGAAGGCGTTGGTGTCGAATTTGAGCATGATGGGCTGATCGGCATCGGCCGGCAGGAAGTCGCGTATGCGATCGAAACCGTCACGAATGTTGTTGGCCGCGCCGTCCAGATAGGTGCCCCAGACGAAGCTGACGCGAATGACGCTTTGTCCCTCGCGGGAGGTCGAGGACAGGGTTTCGACGCCCGGGATGGTCGCGAGCACCTCTTCCAGCGGCTTGGTGATCAGTTCCTCGATCTCCTCGGGGCTGGCGTTTTCATAGGTGGTGATGACGGTGAGCGTTGGCAGGCTCAGTTCGGGCATCAGATCGATGCTGGTGCGCATCAGCGTGAAGCCGCCGAGCAGCACCATGATCAGCATGAGCATGGCCGTGAAGACCGGATGGGTAACGGTGAAGCGGGGCAAGTTCATCGGTGCAGTCCTGTGCGTCCTTGAGGCAGCCGTCGTTCGCGATCAGCGGCCTTGCCCTATCCCGCTCCGTCCCGCGTATGCGTGATTTCGACGGTCGATCCCTCGTCCCGCAGCAGATGAAGGCCCAGCGTGGCGACCTGACCGGTCAGCGCCGGCTCGATGATCTGGACGAGATTTCCGTCGCGCAGTCCCGTCGTGACCGGAACGAAACGGGCCATCAGGCGACCGTCGTCTTGCGGCTGGACTGCGAAGACTCCCGTCCGGCCGCGCCGCTCGATCAAGGCCTCGGTCGGGACCGCCACGGCATTCGGAGCGCGGTCGAACAGAATCTTGGCGCGACCGAACATGCCGGGCTTGAGGTCGCCGCTCTCGTTCGGGATTTGGACTTCCAGCAAGGCCTGGCGGGACAATTCGTTGAACTGCGGCGAAATGCGCGAGATCGTGCCGGCGAACTCCCGATCCGGATATGCGGCGGTGGTGAGGGCGACCGTCTGGCCGATCTGCAGGCGACCGTAATCGCGCTCGGTGACGTTCATCTGGGCCACGATGGGATGTAGCGCCAGCACCTGAACGATCGGTTCGCTCGGGCGCAGCAGGGCGCCCTCATCGACGAACCGCTGACCCACCACCCGCTGGGTATCGGCGTCCGGCCAGTCGGCGTAGATCTTGGTGTAGGACAGCTTGAGTTCGGCAGCCTTCAGTCCTGCCTGAGCCTGCTCAAGCTGTGCCTTGGCGACGCTCAGCCGAGCGCGGCTGGCGGTGACACGGGTTAGCGCCGCGTCGTACTCGGCTTCCGAGGCAATCTTGCGTTCCAGCAGTTGCTGGCTGCGCTGGAAATCCCGCTCGGCCACCTGGGCCGATGCCGTGGCTTCGGTCAGCTGGGCTTGGGCGACGCTCAACTGGGCGCGGATGCGGACCACTTCCTGAGCGATCTCGTCATCCTCGATTTCCGCAATCAGCTGACCTTTCTCGACCGTGTCGCCCGAGCCGACGGTGAGCTTGAGCAGTAGTCCGCCCACCTTGGGCGTGATCAAGAATTGCGCGTTCGGACGCAGGGTGCCGTTGAAATACCGGTAGTCGTTGAGATCCAGCACGCGCACGGGCGCGACTTCGACGGCCACGGCATCCGAAACAGCGAGCTTTTCGTCGGCGGAGAAAAACAGGCGTTGCAGCACGACCGCGGTCAGCAGCAGGGCAAATCCGAGCAAGAGGGCGCGCGCAAAGCCTTTCGGCATGACATCCTTCCTTGGAATTCAGAGGCTTCAAGAGATCTGAACCCTACTATAGACCGCGGCGGATGACAATTGATGCGACGCAGGTGATCTCCGCCCTCAGAGTGGGAAAGTCTGCGGTGGGGCGGATCGTCTGGGCGGCAATCGGGGATGAGCGAAGATGCGGCGATGGGCTCAGTTCGCAGCGCGAACGGCGGGCGACCGGTGGGCTTCCCAGTGTTCGATCGCCTGCACGGCTTGGCCTGCCGCCGCCGTGAGGGCTGACTCGGCGAATGCCGGATCAGGCCCCTGCAAGGCCTGCCATGCGGCCGCCGTCAGTTCCGTGGCGGCCGGCAGCGCGTGATCCCGGAGCAGGAGCTGGTAGCCAGCCTGGAGCGCCTGCAGACAGGTCACGCAGGCGGTTTCTTCCAGCTCGGCCAGCGTCAATGCCATGCGGCAGGCACCCAGCGGCGCCAGCGACAGCGTGGCCCAGGATGATCGCTGGGCCACGCCGTCATTCTGGAGCCAGTACCATTCCGTCAGTCCATGGACGAGGTGGAGGAGGGTCAGCATCACCGGCAAGTCATCGAACAACCGGCGATGACCCCGGCGGGCCGCCAGCTCGGCGCTGATCCTGAGGGGCGGGGCCACCAGGCGGGCGTACTCGGCGTCCGACAAGGCAATGACGTCGTGAGGGGCGGGCACGGCGCAATCCTTCAGTGCAGATGCCGAGACATCGGCATCGGTTCATCGGGCGTTTCGGTGTGGGTCAGCTCGCCATCCGGTCCTGGAAACAGCGGTGCGCCACAATCCTCGCACTCTGCAAGTCCGAACCGCTTGTCGAGTACCCTGACCGAGAGTACGCCGGCATGGGCGAGTTCGTCCAGAATTCGGCGCGGCACATCGGACGCATCTTCCTCGCCGTCCAGAACCCCCCACACCGCGCCTTGCAGGATCTGGGGCTGTCCGGCCCGAAGCAAGGCGATCCGGTATTCGGCGAGCACTGCGTTGTCGTAGCATGCGGCAAGGATGGCGTGAACGTTTTCGGGTGGGATGTCGTATTGGGTCTGCAACTGCGCGATGCACGCGCGCAGCGTGAACGGGCGACCGAGATCATCGACACGGCGCAGGATGGAGAAATAGGCATCCGGTGCCAGTGGTTCGGCCGCGCAGTTGGGCAGAAAGGTGGAAAACAAGGGCTGGGCCACGTTTTTCCATGCATCCTCGAAAGATTCGCGGGAGCGCCCGGCTTGGTGCCACCGGAACAGTGCATGGTCGGACGGGCGTGCCTGGATGAAGGCCAGCACATAGCGCGGGTCGGCAAGGTAGTGGCGCGTCGCGGGCAAGTCGCGATCGTGTATGGGCAGGACGGTCTCGCCGCGCGCCAGACGGTCCTGTAACTGCTTCGCGAGTTCGAATGTCCCGCAAAAGCCGACGGGCAACTGGTCAGGTCCAAACAGGTAGTCGGCGAGGATTACGGGGCAACCCTCGGCCGCGATTCCCTCCGTGACCAGCGCATGCAAGTCGCGGCATTGCGCGGGGCTGAGCTTGCGGCTCGGGATTTCATAGCGTGACCAAGCCAGCACCGGCAGCGCGATCAGCAGGCCGGTCTCACCGCCCATCGCTTCGGACTCGATCGCATCGGACAGCACCTCGTAGGCATGCGGGTTAGCCGCATCGGCACCGTCGAGTGCATCGCCCAGCAGCGACTCGCGACCTTCAGCCAGCAGGCGCCGGACCAAGGGCCGCAGCCGCGCCTGATAGTAGCGATCTTCCTGCGCGCACCCTGAACGGCCAAGCCCTGAGGCCAGGATGATCAGCTCGTCGGTTCCGCGCCGCCCTTGTCGCGCACTGACGCGCGTTCGTCTCATTGACACTCTGGACCCCGAATCCGGCCGCATGCCGGGCACGGAGATAGTTTACTCCACCCGGCGCACCGTCGCGGCTCGCTCAGCGCGTCCAGTCGGAGCGACGACGCAGGTCGAGGGTGTGCGGGTACTCGCGATTGGTTTCCTCCGGAGGAGGCTGCATGGGCCCCAAGGGGTGCCCTTCGGGCAGGAAGCGGCCGAGGCGCGCGATGTCGGGCGGCACTTCCAGCACGCCGGGTGTGTGGCCGAATGCCCAGAAGCGACTGACCCGGCGCGTCTCGGCGGCATAGGCGTTGACGGGATAAACGTCGTAGCTGCGCCCGCCCGGATGGGCGACATGATAGGTGCACCCACCAATGGAACGGCCGTTCCAGGTGTCGATGATGTCGAACACCAAGGGCGAGTGCACGCCGATGGTCGGATGCAGCGCCGAAGGGGGTTGCCAGGCGCGGTAGCGCACGCCGGCGACGTATTCGCCATGCGTGCCGGTGTTGTGCAAGGGCACGCGGCGGCCGTTGCAGGCAACGACGTATCGCGAGTCCGTCAGCCCGTTGATGCGCACCTGCAGGCGCTCCACGGAAGAGTCCACGAAACGCGCCGTGCCGAGATTGGTCGACTCCTCGCCCAGCACGTGCCAAGGCTCGAGCGCAGCGCGCAGCTCCAGGTGGATGTCGTCAACCCGCACTTCGCCGTAATGCGGGAAGCGGAATTCCAGAAACGGCGCCAGCCAGTCGGGGTGGAACGGGAAGCCGGCTTCACGCATGAAACGCACGACGTCCTGCATGTCCCGCCAGACGAAATGGGGCAACATGAACCGGTCATGCAGCGAGGTTCCCCAGCGCACCAGGTCGTGCCGGTACGGGCGTTGCCAGAAGTGCGCCACGAGGGTGCGCAGCAGCAGCATCTGCACCAAGCTCATGCGGGCATGCGGCGGCATCTCGAAGGCGCGCAGTTCGAGCAGCCCCAGCCGGCCGCGCTGGCTGTCCGGCGAATAGAGCTTGTCGATGCAGAACTCGGCGCGGTGCGTGTTTCCGGTCAGGTCGATGAGCAGATTGCGCAGCAGGCGATCGACCAGCCAAGGCTGCGAGACGTCTCCTCGCGGCATCTCCTTGAAGGCGATGTCGAGCTCATAGAGGCTCTCGACGCGCGCTTCGTCCACGCGCGGCGCCTGGCTGGTCGGGCCGATGAACAGCCCCGAAAAGAGATAGCTCATCGCGGGATGGTGCTGCCAGAACGTGATCAGGCTCCGCAGCAGGTCGGGCCGGCGCAGAAACGGGCTGTCCGCGGGCGTCGCGCCACCCAGCGTCACGTGATTGCCGCCACCCGTGCCGGTGTGCCGGCCGTCGAGCATGAATTTTTCGGTGCCAAGGCGCGTCTGCCGCGCTTCCTCGTACAGCGATTCGGTGATCTCGACCATCTCGTCCCAGCGCTCGGCGGGATGGACGTTGACCTCGATGACGCCGGGGTCCGGGGTGATGTGCAGACGTTGGAGACGCCAGTCGTGCGGCGGCTCGTAGCCTTCGAGTCGGACCGGGATGCCCAGCTGGGCAGCCGTCGCCTCGATGCAGCCCAAGAGGTCGAGATAATGTTCCAGATAGCTGACCGGAGGCATGAAGATGTGCAGGCAGCCCCCGCGCGGCTCCAGACACAAGGCGGTACGGAACACCTCGACCCAGCGGTTTGCCTGCGGGTCATCGGCGTGATCCATGGTGCTGACGGTCGGGGTCGCTGGCGTCCAGCTGCTGTAATGCCTGGCGACTTCGCCTTGCAACGCATCGAGCGGCGGACGCGGCTCGAAGGGGCTCGGTTCGGGGACGACCTCGCGCCGTTCGCGCTGTTGCGCGCTCCAGGGCAGACGATCCAGCGGCAAGCGCAGCCCCATCGGCGAGTCGCCCGGCAACAGGAACATCGTGTCGCGCCGGAATGGCCAATGGACGCTCTGCCAGCGGCTGGCGCTGTAGTTCCATTGGAGCGGCAGGCAGTAGCCGACCGGCATGCCGAGCCCGCCGGCGAGGATCTGGCGCAACCGCGCGTGATCGGGATGCTGCTTGTCGTCCAGTTTAAGGACGTCGAGGTCGATGGGCAGGCCGTCGGATTTCCAAAGGTGGTAGAGCGCGTCTTCGTAGCCGGCCTGCACATGCTCGGCGGCCACGCCCAGCCGCCGTGCCAGTTCGCGCCCGAAGCACAGCGCATCGTCGATGGTGCAGCCGTAGTCCTTGTCATCCTCGGCCAGCAGGTCGGGGCGCCGCCACACCGGCTGGCCGTCCGGACGCCAGAACAGCGACAGCGCCCAGCGGGGCAATTCCTCCCCCGGATACCATTTGCCTTGTCCGACGTGAAACACGCCGCCGGGGGCGAAGCGATCGCGCAGCCTGCGCAGCAGCACCCCGGCCCGTTCGCGCTTGTGCGGACCCAGCGCGGCGGTGTTCCATTGCGGCGATTCCATGTCATCCACCGACACGAAAGTCGGCTCGCCGCCCAAGGTCAGGCGCACGTCCCCGGCGCGCAATTGCTCGTCCACGGCCCGGCCGAGCAGATTGATGGCCTGCCATTGATCCTCGGTATAGGGTTTCGTGACCCGGGGATCTTCGTGGATGCGCCGGACCTCGTTGTGATGCTCGAAGGTCACGCCCGTGTCGGGATCGCCCCAGAAGCTACCCGAGACGGGGGCCGCGCTCACCGGATCGGGTGTGCAGGCGAGCGGGATGTGCCCTTCCCCGGCGAACAGGCCCGAGGTGGGATCCAGACCGATCCATCCCGCACCGGGCACGTAGACCTCGCACCACGCGTGCAGGTCGGTGAAATCGGACTCGGGTCCGGAGGGACCATCCAGTGATTTCACATCCGGCGTGAGCTGCACGAGGTAGCCGGACACGAAACGCGCCGCCAGCCCCATGTGTCGCATGATCTGCACCAGCAGCCACGCCGAGTCGCGACAGGACCCGGTCGCCGTGGCCAGGGTCTGTTCGCAGGTCTGAACCCCGGGCTCCATGCGGATCAGGTAGCCGATGTCGCCCTGCAGGCGGCTGTTGAGTGCCACCAGAAAGTCGACGACATAGGGCCGCTCGCTGCGATCCACGCCGGCCAGCCACTTGCGCAGCAGCGGTCCATTCTCGACGATCTCCATGTAGGGCGTCAGTTCCTTGCGCAACTGGCGATCGTAGGTGAAGGGAAAATGCTTGGCGTACTCCTCGACGAAAAAGTCGAAGGGATTGATGACCACCATCTCGGCGACGACGTCGACCTCGATGCCCAGGCTCTGCGTTTCTTCCTGGAACACCACCCGCGCCAGGATGTTGCCGAACGGGTCCTGCTGCCAGTTGATGAAATGTTTTTCGGGCGTCACCCGAAGGGAATACGACAGGATGGGCGTCCGGCTATGGACCGCCGGCCGCAGCCTGATCACCTGCGGCGAAAGGGCGACCGGGCGGTCATAGTGATAGACGGTCTTGTGAGTGAGCGCCACGCGCAGGGACATTCGGGCCTCCAGGGGGACGACGGCAGTCGTTGTGGACCGCGTCAGGGCTTCGGGGCGATGCTTGCTTAGCGAGCATCATGCCACTCCGCAGTGGCGTCCGGCCATGGGGCTCGTGGCGGTGATGTGTCAAGCGCAAGTGTGCACCGCGGCGGCAGGCGGTGCATCATCATGGGGCCCGCGGCGCGCCTCGTGCGGCGGCATGGTGCGTGCGCCCCGAAATGCGGCGCAACACCCGCGGGCCCGCAGCAGCCGCGCGCCATGCAACAGTGGGCGCGATTTTTGTAAGCGAATGGCGAGCCCGCCACGAACGGCGTCCCTGATCCCTCTCCACGGAGCCCGCATGTCGCAGCAATGGCGCGAATATCTGCAGCCGGATTTCTTCGACGAGCTGATCGGACCGGACGGCCCGCGACCGGCTGCGCGCCCCTTGCTCGATCTGCTGAGCAAGCTGGGCCCGGAGACCCTGCGTGAGCGGCAACGGGCCGCCGAGCTCGAAATCAAGACGCTGGGCATCACCTTCACCGTCTACAGTGACGGCAATGCGATCGATCGTGCCTGGCCGATGGACATCATTCCGCGGGTGATCGCGGCGACCGAGTGGCGTCGCACGGAGGCCGGCCTCAAGCAGCGGGTGCAGGCGCTGAATCTGTTCATCAACGACATCTATGGTCCCCAGCACATCATCCGCGACAAGCATTTTCCCGAGGCCTTGATTGCCAGTTCCCGGAATTTCCGCCCGCAGTGCCGAGATTTCACGCCGCCCCTGGGGGTCTGGGCGCATATCTGCGGCTCGGACATGGTGCGTGACGCCGACGGCACGCTCTACGTCCTCGAGGACAATCTGCGCGTGCCCTCCGGCGTCTCCTACATGATGATGAACCGCCTGGTGATGAAGCACGTCTTTCCCGAATTGTTCGAAAACCAGATCATCCTGCCGGTGGACGACTATCCCTCCCAGCTTTTCGACATGCTGGCCGCCCTCTCGCCGCGGCCGGGCGATCGCCCCTGCGTGGTGGTGCTGACGCCGGGGATCTACAACTCGGCGTACTTCGAGCATGCCTATCTCGCCCAGCAGATGGGCGTGGAGCTGGTGGTGGGTTCGGACCTTTACGTCGGCGAGGACGACGGCGTCTATATGCGCACCATCCAGGGGCCCGAGCGCGTCGATGTGATCTATCGGCGCATCGACGATGATTTCCTGGATCCCGAGGCCTTTCGAGCCGATTCGGCCTTGGGTGTCCCCGGCCTTTTGCGGGCCTGGCGCGCCGGCAAGGTCGCCTTGGCCAATGCGCCGGGCGCCGGTGTGGCCGATGACAAGGTCGTCTACACCTATGTCCCCGATTTCATCAAGTATTATCTGGATGAGGATCCCATCCTCCCCAACGTCCCGACCTGGCGCTGCGAGGATCCGGCCTCGCTGGATCACGTCCTTCAGCATCTGCCGGAGCTGGTGGTCAAGCCCGCCAACGAGTCGGGGGGCTACGGCATGATCGTCGGCCCCAAGGCCAGTCGCGCGGAATGCGAGCGGTTCGCCGACCTCATCCGTAGCGATCCGCGCAATTACATCGCCCAGCCGACCCTCGCGCTTTCGACCGTGCCGACGCTGACCGATCACGTGCCCGAGCCACGCCACGTGGATCTACGGCCCTTTATCCTGAGCGGCAACGAAACCCAGGTCACGACCGGCGGACTGACGCGGGTGGCCATGGTCAAGGGATCTCTGGTGGTGAACTCGTCGCAGGGCGGCGGCAGCAAGGACACCTGGGTGGTCGAGACCGGGGATGCCGAGACGCAGGGCTGAACGCAGCGCTGCTGCACGAGGAGACTGGAATGCTGTCGCGCATGGCCGAAAACATGTATTGGTTCGCCCGCTATCTCGAACGGGCGGAGAACGTGGCCCGGTTGGTCACCGTAACGACCAATCTGATGCTGGATCTCCCGCGACAGGTGACGGCGGACTGGGGCCCGCTGGTCGACATCACCGGCAGCCGAGAGGCCTTCACGGCCCGGCACGGGGAGATCAGCGAGCATCGCGTCGTCCAGTTTCTCCTCGCCGACCGGGACAACCCCGGATCCCTCATCAGTTCGCTCACCAAGGCGCGGGAGAATCTGCGCACCACGCGCGACATCGTCCCGTCGGAGGCCTGGGAGCAGATCAACCGCATCCATCTCATGGCCCAGGACAAGGTGGGCGAGGCCTTGTCCCGGCGCGGTCGCCACGAGTTCCTGCAGGCGATCGTCGGTCACTGTCAGCAGATCGTCGGCTTGCTCGGTGGGGCGATGAGCCGCGACGAAGCCTATGTGTTCATGCGGCTCGGCCGTTATCTCGAGCGCGCCGACATGACCACCCGCATTCTCGATGTGCGCTCCGGCGATCTGCTCGCCGAGATTCCGAGCGATCTCATGGCTTACAGCCGCCTGCAGTGGATGAGTGTGCTCAAGTCGCTCACCGCCTACCAGATGTACCGACGACTGGTGCGCAGCCGCGTGTCGGGGGTCGACGTCGTGCGCTTCCTGCTGCGTGAGGAGCGCTTTCCGCGCTCGTTGCAGGCCTGCATCCGGACCGTCGAGGAAGGCCTCGCCAAGCTGCCTCATCAGGAGGCGCCTCTGCGAGCCGTCGCCCAGTTGAAGAGCCTGCTGCAGCGCGCCGACATTGCCGCGCTGGCGCATGAATCCGGCACGCTGCATCTGTACATGGACGAACTGCAGCTCAAGCTCGCGGCCTGCCATAACGCCATCGTCGCGACGTACTTCAGCCCCGAGTCGATGCCCGCGCCGGCGGACCGCTCGCACCAGGCGACGGCCGAGCCGATTCCTCCGCCGTCGCAGTCGCAGGCACAAGCGCAGCGTCTGAACTGAGTCTCGCTAGACGGCGCACGTTGTCCGGTCCGGGATACGTCGGCACAATGGGGCGTTCCTGCGACGAGAGTCTGCCGTGACCGAGATGGCCTTTCCCCAGTTGCGCATGCGTCGCATGCGCCGTGATGATTTTTCCCGACGCCTGATGCGGGAACACACCCTGACGGCCGATGATCTGGTCTGGCCCGTGTTCGTGCTGGACGGCGAGCGGCGGCGCGAGCCGGTGGCATCGATGCCCGGCGTCGCACGCATGAGTCTGGATGTGCTGCAGGCTGAACTGGAAACGCTGGTGGCGTGGGGGCTGCCCGCCGTGGCGCTGTTCCCGGTGGTGCCCGAGGCCGGCAAATCCCTCGACGCTGCTGAAGCCTATCGTCCGGACGGCCTCGTGCAGCGCGCCGTCCGCGCGCTCCGGTCCGGCTTTCCCGAGCTGGGCGTCATCACCGACGTCGCCCTCGATCCCTACACCACGCATGGGCAGGATGGGCTCATGGGTGAGGACGGCCGAATCCTGAACGATGAAACGGTGGCGGTGCTGGTGCGCCAGGCGCTGTCGCATGCGGAAGCCGGCGCCCAGGTGGTGGCGCCTTCGGACATGATGGATGGGCGCATCGGCGCCATTCGCGCAGCGCTGGAGGCGGCCGGACATCGTGACACGCGCATCCTCGCCTACGCCGCCAAATATGCCTCTGCGTTCTACGGTCCCTTCCGCGAGGCGGTGGGTTCGGCCCGGGCGCTGGGCAAGGCCGACAAGCGCACCTATCAGATGGACCCGGCCAATGGCGACGAAGCGCTGCGTGAGGTGGCGCTCGATCTGGCGGAAGGCGCGGACATGGTGATGGTCAAGCCCGGTATGCCGTATCTGGACGTGGTCCGGCGGGTGAAGGAGCGCTTCGGGGTGCCCACGCTCGCCTATCAGGTCAGCGGCGAGTACGCCATGCTCAAGGCCGCGGCGCAGGCCGGCTGGCTGGACGAGCGGGCCGTGGTGATCGAATCCCTGCTGGCGTTCAAGCGCGCGGGTGCCGATGCCGTGCTGACCTATTTCACGCCCCAGGCGCTGCACTGGTTGCGCCGGGCGTGACGCTGCGCCTACAGGGGAGGACGCGGCGATGACGGATCGCTATGCCGTGGTGGGTCATCCGGTAGCGCACAGCAAATCGCCCTTGATCCATCGCCTGTTCGCCGAGCAGACCGGACAGGACATGGTCTATGAAACCCTGCTGGCTCCACTCGATGGCTTTGCTGCGACCGTACGGCAATTCTTCAGCCAGGGCGGCAAGGGCCTCAATGTCACCGTGCCCTTCAAGGCGGAAGCCTACGTCCTGGCGGATCACTGCGCTGCGCAGGCCATGCAGGCCAGCGCCGTCAATACGCTGGGGCTCGATGCCGACGGGCGCCTGTGGGGCGACAACACCGATGGCGTGGGGTTGGTGCGGGATCTGAAAGAAGCGCTGGGCCTGACGCTGTGCGAGCGCCGGCTGCTGGTACTGGGCGCAGGGGGCGCGGCGTGCGGCATCCTGGGACCGCTGCTTGCGGAAGGCCCCGCCGGGTTGATCGTAGCCAATCGCACCGCTGCCAAGGCCGAGGCGCTGGCGCACCGCTTCCGCTGCCTGGGGCCGGCACACGGGTGTGGCTTGGCCGATCTGTTCGGAGCCGGGGCCTTCGATCTCATCCTGAACGCAACCTCCGCTAGCCTGTCCGAAGCGCTGCCGGCCCTGCCGCTGGGACTGGTGGCCAGCGCGACGGTCTGCTACGACCTCGCCTACGGACCGGAACCGACGGCCTTCATGCGCTGGGCTCGAGAGCAGGGGGCCGCACGCACCGAGGACGGCCTGGGGATGCTCATCGAGCAGGCGGCGGTTTCCTTCGAGCGCTGGCGCGGCGTGCGTCCCGATACGGCCCGGGTGCGCCATATCGTGCGTCCGCATGGGTCCGGATCTCGGGCCTGATCCATGCGTGCCTACGATGATGCGTTGCAGTGGCTGATGGAACGGCCCGAGCAGGTGCACGCGCTCGAGCGACACGCCGCGGATCTGGAACGCCGCGCCGCCCGGCAGGCGGGGCTTCCCGCCCGCGCGCCGCGGTTGGCCTTCGATCTGCGGGGAACGCTTGCCGGTTCGGCGAACCGGGCCGGGCTGATCCGTCTCAATCCCGTGTTGCTGCGGGAGAATCTGACCGCTTTCATGGCGCAGACCCTGCCGCACGAAGTGGCGCACTGGGTCGTGTTTCGCTGGCGGCCGCGCGCGGCGCCGCACGGGCCCGAGTGGCGTCGGGTGATGGCTTGGCTCGGGGCGCCGGCGCGGCGCTGTCATGACTTCGATGTCGCGCGGGCACGGACCCGCACCATGAGCAGCCACCGATATCGCTGCGCGTGTCAGTCCCACGACGTCAGTGCCATTCGGCATCGACGCATGCAGAGCGGGACGATCTACCGCTGCCGGACCTGCGCAGGCGAACTGAGACCGGGTGCCGATACGCCCTGAGCCGCGCAGGAGGACCCTGCGGGTGCTTCACATGGGCCCCGTCCTGTCAAAAACAGGGCTACTATCTCATCGGCATGCCGGTCGGCGTGAGCTGTGATTTGCACCGAGGGAGCGATTCAGATGTTGAGGCAAGTTTGCGGCATGGATGATCTGGCGGTGGGCGCCATGCAGAAGTTCGACGTGGCCGACAAATCGGTCATCCTGTTTCGGCTGGAGGATGGCTACTACGCCACCCAACGCTCGTGCACCCACACTTGGGGGCCGCTCGATCGCGGGCGGCTGGAGCAGGGTGAGGTGGTCTGCCCCTTGCATCGGGCGCGCTTCGATGTGCGGACCGGGGCGGTCAAGCAATGGGCCTGCTTTCCGCCGGGCGTGCAACTGCTCACTTTCCTGCGCGGACAAAAGCCGCTCACGACTTATCCCGTGGAGATCAAGGACGGGCGTGTCTGGATCGATCTGTGAGCGTCGCAAGGCCCTGAACGTGGGCCGCCGCGATATAATCGCCCGCTTCCGCCCAGCCACGGCGAATGTGCTCGGGGCGGCGCGCGGACCGGCTCATACCAAGGATTACCTCACTCACCATGGCCCTCATCGTCCAGAAATATGGCGGCACCTCGGTCGGCACGATCGAGCGCATCGAACAGGTGGCGCGCAAAGTCATCGCGGCCCGCGAACGCGGTGATCGCGTGGTCGTCGTGGTGTCGGCCATGAGCGGCGAGACCGATCGCCTGCTGGGACTCGCGCGCCAGATTGCGCCTCGGCCGGAGCCGCGCGAGGTCGATGTCCTGATCGCCACCGGCGAGCAGGTCACCATCGCCCTGCTCGCCATGACTCTGCAGAAACTCGGTTGTCCGGCGCGTTCCTACACCGGCGCGCAGGTGCCCATCGTCACCGACGCGGCCCACGGCAAGGCGCGCATCGCGCACATCGATGCCGCGCGCATGCAGAGCGATCTCGATGCCGGCCGGGTTGTGGTGGTCGCGGGATTCCAGGGCGTCGATCCCGAGGGCAACATCACCACACTGGGCCGCGGCGGGTCGGACACGACCGGTGTTGCTCTGGCAGCGGCGCTCAAGGCGGACGAGTGCCAGATCTTCACCGATGTCGACGGCGTCTATACGGCCGACCCGCGCATCGTGCCCACTGCCCGGCGCCTGGACCGCATCACCTTCGAGGAAATGCTCGAACTAGCGAGTCTGGGTGCCAAGGTGCTGCAGATCCGCTCGGTGGAATTTGCCGGCAAGTACAATGTGCCGCTGCGCGTCCTGTCGACCTTTCAGGAAGGTCCGGGCACGCTGATCACCTACGAGGAGCAGCCGGTGGAAGAGGTCATCATTTCAGGGATCGCGCACAATCGGGATGAGGCGCAGATTACCGTGAGCGGTATTCCCGATCAGCCGGGCGTCGCCTATCGTGTCCTGGGGCCGGTCGCCGATGCGAACATCGAAGTCGACATGATCGTGCAGAACGTTGCCCGCGATGGCACCACCGATCTCACCTTCACGGTGCATCGCAACGACCACGAGCGGGCGGTCGACATTTTGCGCGCGCGTCAGGCCGAACTCGGGGCACGTGAGATCGCGGGCGACGTCGCCATCGCCAAGGTGTCGGTCGTGGGCGTGGGCATGCGCAGCCACGCCGGGGTTGCAGCGCGGATGTTTTCGACCTTGGCTGCCGAAGGAATCAACATCCGGATGATTTCGACGTCCGAGATCAAGATCTCCGTCGTGGTTGGGGAGAAGTACGTCGAACTCGCGGTGCGCGCGTTGCATGAGGCGTTCGCGCTGCACAAGGGTCCGGAACGTTAATGTCGAAGATTCAGGGCCGATATCAGCGGGACATCACAGGACGTGGCCTATCCCGGATAAGCGGATGGATGGCAAGGAGCTCTAAATGCTGATTCTGACGAGACGAGTGGGTGAAACGGTCATGGTGGGCGACGAAATCACCATCACCGTGCTGGGGGTCAAAGGCAATCAGGTCCGTTTGGGAATCAATGCCCCCAAGGATGTCGCGGTGCATCGCGAAGAGATCTACCAGCGCATCAAGCACGAGCATGACGACGTGGAACCGGGCAACGCGCTTGGGCGCTGAGGCCCCGGCGCGGCTTTACCTCCAAGCCGGTTGCCGATAGAATCGGCGCTCTTCTCAAGAGCCACGGCCTCGTTCCAAAGCGGCGGCCGGCGCAACACGTTTACGGAGAGATGGCCGAGAGGCCGAAGGCGCTCCCCTGCTAAGGGAGTATGGGTCAAAAGCCCATCGAGGGTTCGAATCCCTCTCTCTCCGCCACATTCCTGACCGAGCAGCACCCAAGCAGGGCGTCAGCGCCGCATTCCACATGTGGAGCGCTGGGCTTCCGCCCTGTGTCTCGCTCGCGGGTGCCCCTCGCGAGTCCACGCCTTGCGCGAGCGAGCAGAATCACGATTCGCCAGCAGCCCCGGTCATGGCGTGGTCGTCATCCTGCCGCGGGGGGGATGGGTTGCGAAGGGATGTTATGCTGACCCAAGCCTACGTTCGGTCCGAACCAACACTCGTGAGAGGTCATCATGCGCTGCCGACGCCGAATCATCTCTTTGCTTTGCCTGATGTGGGTTGCAACGGTTGCTGCGGCGGAATTGCCGAGCGCGCCTGCGCCGGCCGGCGCCGCGGTCTATTTCATCTCTCCCAAGGACGGCGAGCGCATCCGTGGTCCGGTCGTGGTCCGCTTCGGTCTGAAAGGCATGGGCGTGGCGCCGGCGGGTACCGCCAAGGAGGCGACCGGTCATCACCATCTGCTGGTCGATTGGGACCAGCCACCCGTCAAGGGGCAGCCCATTCCCTCCGATGCGCATCATCGGCACTTCGGCAACGGCCAGACCGAGACCTCGCTGGATCTGGCGCCGGGTCGACATACCCTGCAACTGCTGATGGGGGACGCGAATCACGTCCCGCACGAGCCGCCTGTGCTGTCCGAACGCATCACGGTGGAGGTGCTGCCCTGAGTCGGCCGTTCATGACCTTGGAGCAGGAGCATCCGGGTTGAGCGTGTTGCAGATCGAAGAGGCGGGAGGCTGCCCCGGCCTGCCCGCGCGAGCCGGGATGGACATCAAGGCTGCTTACCTCGCGGCGGATGACGGCGCGATGGTCTATGACGTCCACCGCATCACCACGCCCGGGCCGCATTGCTTCGATCCCGAGCACTGGCGCGGGCGGGCCGACGTCCTGCCGGTTCCTGGGGGGCGCGCCCGCGTGCTGCGTATCGTCCTGCCTGGCCAGGACTGGATCCTGCGTCATTTCCACCGGGGCGGCTGGATGGGCTCTGTCACGGCGGATCGCTATCTATGGACGGGATTGGCGCGCAGTCGTCCGTGGCGCGAATGGCACCTCCTGTATGACCTTTATCGGGCGGGGTTTCCGGTTCCGCGCCCGATTGCCGCCCGCGTGCAGCGCATACAACGTTGGTGGTATCGGGCGGATCTCATCAGCGAGCGGGTGGACGGCGAGCCCCTTTCGGTCGTCCTGCGCCGCGCCGTCGTCCCGCAGCGTCTGTGGTACCACATCGGAGCCCAGATCCGCTGCTTTCACCGGGCGGGTGTTTATCACGCCGACCTCAACCTCGACAACATCCTTATCGAACCGGATCAGCGGGTCTGTCTTCTCGATTTCGACAAGAGCCGCCGCCGACGGCCGCGCGCGTCCTGGCAAAATGCGAATCTGCGCCGGCTGCGGCGCTCCCTGTTGAAGGCGCAGATGCGTACGCCCGATCTTTCCTTCTCGCCGGCCGATTGGAGCGAGCTGCTGATCGGTTACGCGGAGGGCTGACGGCGCCCGTAAACATCCGGCAGCGGCGCGGGCCGCTTTTTGAAGCGCTCGTGCACCCATAGATATTGTTCGGGACACCGCCGGATTTGCCGCTCCAGAATGCGGTTCTGCCGCGCGGTATCGGCGATCGGGTCGCTGCTTGGGAAATCTTCGAGCGGTGGGTCGATCCTGACGATGTACCGACCCGTGTCCCGGCGACGCTCCATGTAAAACGGCAGCACAGCGGCGCCTGTCATGCGCGCCAGACGCGCGGTGCCCGTATTGGTCGGCGCGGGATGACCGAAAAACGGGACGAGCGCGCTGTTGCTGCCGCGATAGTTTTGATCGGGCGCGTACCAGATCGTGCGCCCCTGCCGCAGCGCCCGCACCATGCCGCGGATGTCATGGCGTTCAATGGCGTGAGCAAAGCGGCGTTTGCGATGACCGCCGAGGAAATGCTCGATGACGGCGTTGTCCTGGGGACGAAACAGGATGTCCATGTCGATGCATGGCGCGAGCAGCCGGCCGCAGATGTCGATCGACGTGAAGTGGCCGCTGAGCAAGATGGCCCCTTGGCCGCGCGCCTGCACCGCCTGCAAATGCTCCAGACCCTCCAGCGTGAGCCGCCCGTCGACTGCGGCAGCCGGCGCCCACCACGACATGGGCAGTTCGATGATCCCCATGCCGAGGGATTCGAAGTGTCGGCGCAGCAGGGTCCTTCGTTCCGGGGGGCTCAACTCCGGGAGGCACAGGACAAGATTGCACTCGGCGACATGGCGTCGGCGCCGGATGGTGTGGTAAGCGAGCCGCCCCAGCGCCCGCCCGATGGCCATCTGTGTCCGGTAAGGGGCCTGCGCGATCAGCCACAGGACGCCCATCACGATCCATGTGGGCCAGTGACGGGGATGAAGCAGGCGCGGCGGCACCGAAGGCATGAGGAAGTGCTCTGTGCTGAAAGGCGCAGTTTACCAAGACGGACATGGGCCTGTGTTATGATCCGGGCACTTTTCGAAGGCGTCCGAATCTCATTCATATGTATGATTTCAAAGGACTAAAAGCGCTTGTGGCGGGCGATGTGATGCTCGATCGCTACTGGCAGGGCGACACGGCGCGAATTTCACCCGAAGCGCCGGTCCCGGTCGTGCACGTGAGAGGCACGGAAGATCGGGTCGGAGGGGCGGGCAACGTGGCCTTGAATCTGGCTGCGCTCGGGGTCCGGACGCGCCTGGCCGGTTTATGCGGTGATGACGAGGCCGCCGAACGGTTGCGCGCGGAGCTTTCGGCGGCAGGCGTCGACGCATACCTGCGGGTCGTCCCCGATTGCCCGACCATCACCAAGTTGCGGATTCTCAGCCGTCATCAGCAGCTCCTGCGTCTGGATTTCGAAACGCCTTTCCCCGATCACGCCGGAAACGATCTCGTCGAGGGGTTCGCCGCTCTGCTGGAAGGGATCGATGTGCTGGTGCTTTCCGATTACGGCAAGGGGACCTTGCGTCAGGCACCGGCCTTGATCGCGGCCGCCCGAGCCGCCGGCATTCCCGTGCTGGTCGATCCCAAGGGCAACGATTTCGAGCGGTACCGCGGCGCAACCGCCATGACGCCCAATCTCAACGAGTTTCTGGCCGTTGCGGGGCCGCGCCAGACACCCGCGACTTTCGCCGCGGCCGGCGACGCATGGTGCCGCAGGCTGGATCTCGAGCGTCTGATCGTGACCCGCGGCGAGGAAGGCATCAGTCTGTTCGATGGGGCGGGCGGCCACCAACACTTGCCGGCGCGGGCCCGCGACGTGTTCGACGTGACCGGCGCAGGCGACACCGTGATCGCCGTGCTCGCGGCCTGCTGCGCCAGGGGCGTGGCATGGCCGGACGCCGCTGCCCTGGCCAACGTCGCCGCCGGCTGGGTGGTGGGCCGCCTGGGCACGGTGGCGATCAGCGCCGCGCAGTTGCGAGAAGCGGCCAGCGAGGTGCCGGATGAAGCTCACGGTGTGCTCGAAGAGTCCGCCTTGATCGTTGCGGTCGAGCGCGCCCGCGCCAAAGGCGAACGGATCGTGATGACCAACGGCTGCTTCGACGTCCTGCACCCCGGACACGTCCGTTATCTGGATCAGGCCCGCGCCCTCGGCGATCGGCTCGTCGTGGCCGTGAATGATGATGCGTCGGTGCGCCGCCTCAAGGGTGCGCAACGACCGATCAACCCGTTGGCGGATCGCATGGCCATGCTGGCGGCGCTGACGTGTGTCGACTGGGTCGTGGCGTTCAGTGAAGATACGCCGGCGCGGCTGATCGGGGCCGTCGAGCCGGACGTGCTGGTCAAGGGCGGCGATTACGCGCTCGATGACATCGCAGGGGGCGACCAGGTGCGGGCCAGCGGGGGCGAGGTGCGCGTGCTCCCGTTCGTGACCGGCTATTCGACGACGGGGCTGCTGGAACGCATGCGTCGAGGGAAGGGCTGATGTTTCGCCGACTTTACACGCTGTTGCTGGCGATGGCGCTCCTGCCGCTGCTGGCGCTGTTTGCCTGGCGAGCCTGGCGCCGGCCGGAGTACCGCGACCGCTGGTGGCAAAGGCTCGGGCTCGGTGTGCCGATCGTGCCCGCGCAGCGGCCGAGCGTCTGGGTGCATGCGGTGTCGGTGGGCGAGGTCGTGGCCGCCACGCCGCTCATCCGGCGCTTGCAGTTGCGCTACCCGCATTGGACCATCGTCGTCACCACGCTGACGCCCACGGGAGCCGAACGGGTGCGCCGGACCTTCGGCGATACCGTGACTCATTGCTACCTGCCGCTGGACTTGCCATGGATGGTCGGCCGCCTGCTCGAGCGCATGGCGCCGCGCGTGGCCATCGTCATGGAGACCGAGTTGTGGCCGAATCTGCTGGCCGCCTGTGGGCGCCGCAATGTCCCGGTGGTCCTCGCCAACGCCCGCATTTCGGAGCGCTCCTTCCGCCAGTATCGTCGGTTGCGTCCGATGATGGCGAGCCTGCTCGCCCAGATCAGTTGTGCCGCTGCCCAAAGCGAGGCCGACGCCGAGCGTCTGGTCGCTTTGGGCTTGGCGCGCTCCCGTATCCGGGTGACGGGAAATCTGAAGTTCGATCGCGAGCGTCGCGCGATCGATGTCGCAACGCCCAATTGGCGTCACGGGTGGGGCACGACGCGGCGGGTCTGGGTCGCCGGCAGCACCCACGAGGGGGAAGAGGCGCTGTTGCTCGACGCGCTGGCGATGCTGCACGCGCGCTGGCCGGATCTCTTGCTCGTTCTCGTGCCACGCCACCCGCAGCGTTTCGAGGCGGTGCGTGCGCTGCTCGATGCCCGCGGGATCGGATACGCGCGGCGCAGCGAGGGGCAGTGGCCCACGCCCGCCATGCCCGTGTTTCTCATCGACACCATGGGCGAGCTGGGGATGCTTTATGAGGCGGCGGATTTCGCCTTCATCGGCGGCAGCCTCGCCCCCGTGGGCGGGCACAATGCCCTTGAGGCCATCGACCACGGCGTACCGGTGCTGACCGGCCCTGCCGTATCCAACTTCCGTGAGATCTATGCCGCGCTGCGTGCCCTCGGTGCGGCGGTGATGGTGGACGACGCCGCAGCGCTCGCGCACGGCGTCGAGATCTGGCTCGCGGACCCGCAGGCCGCGTTGCGAGCCGGAGCACGGGGGCAGCGCTGGATGGCGGAGAATCGCGGCGCGGTCGATCGGCTCTGGGCCGTCATCGAGCCGTATCTCGCCGGGAACGGCCCGGCTTGCGGGCCCGTGGACGAGCGGCTGGCTGGCCGGCCTGCGCAGGCTCAGTAACGGGGCACCGATGGGTCGATCTGCACCGACCAGGCGTCAATGCCGCCGGCGAGATTGTGGGCCTGCGTGAAGCCACAGCTCGACAGGAAGGCGACGACCTGCGCGCTGCGCAGGCCGTGATGGCAGTACACCACCAGCGGCCGGTCGCGCGGCAGCGTATCGTGGCGGGCGGGCACCTCGCCCATCGGCATGAGCGTACTGCCCGGCAGGTGGGCGATGGCGTATTCCCAATCTTCGCGGACGTCGAGCAGCAGCGGCGGGGCGCTTTCCTGCAGCCAGGCGGACAGGCGACGGACGTCCACGCTTTGCATGTCGGCGGCCTTCAGAACGTGAACGCCGGCGGGCGGGGCGCGTGTATCAGCGGCGGCAGACAGGTTTCGAACAGGCTGCGGCGGACCCAGCGATCCACGTCGACGCGCGTGAACAGCACGACTTCCATGGCCGGTTCGGTGCCCACGACCAGCAACAGCCGGCCGCCGACCGTCAGCGCGCGGTGAAAACCCTCGTGGTAGAGCGGCAGCGAGCCGGTCACCACGATGACGTCGTGCTGCTGTTCGAGGCCGGGCAGCCCGCCGCCGAGATCCCGGCAGGCGAGCGTCACGTTGGACACGTCGGCATGCATCAGCCGATCGCTTGCCGCGGCGATGAAGTCGTCGTGGATGTCGACGCTGTCGACGTGGCGCCCCAGACGGGCCAGGCAGGCGGTCAGGTAACCGCTGCCGGTGCCGACTTCCAGCACCTGATCCAGCGGACCGATATCGAGCTCCTGCAGCATGCGGGCGGCAATCTTGGGTTCTTCCATCACCTGCCCGTGGCCCAGCGGCAGCGCGAGGTCGGCATAGGCCAGTGCGCGATGGGCAGGTGGCACGAAGCGTTCCCGCGGCACGGTTTCCATCACCTGCAGAACGCGCTCGTCCGAGACGAGCCAGGTGCGGATCTGCTGCTCCACCATGCTGATACGGGCCTGCTTGGGATCCACGGCTCGACACTCCCCGAAGATGCTGGACCAAAGGCGCTCATGGTAGCACGCAGCCGCCGCGTTCTTCCCCCCGGCGCGCAGGCGATACAATGAACGCCGCTGCAGGCCCGGTCGTCGACGGGGCGCGGGCGCCATCGAGGAAAACACACATGAACGCCGTTCCGTCCGAATCGAAGCAGATCGATCATCTGCTGGAAGCCGAGCTGACGCAGGGCTATCCCGGCTCCCGCAAGGTCCACGTTGGCGGCTCGCGACCGGACCTCCGGGTTCCCATGCGCGAGATCGCCCAGTCGCCGACCCGCACCGCGGAAGGGATCGTGGACAATCCAGCCGTCACGATCTACGACACCTCGGGTCCTTACACGGATCCGGACGTCGCCATCGACCTGAAAGCCGGGCTTGCGCCGCTGCGGGACGGGTGGATCGCCGAACGCGGTGACACGGAAGCCTTGTCTGCGCCGAGTTCGGATTTCAGCCGAATGCGCCTGCGGGATACGGAAACCCGGGCGCTGCGCTTCTCAGCCCAGCGCCTGCCGCGCCGCGCCCGCGACGGCGCCAACGTCACCCAGATGCACTACGCCCGGCGGGGCATCGTCACGCCTGAGATGGAATACGTTGCCATCCGCGAGAACCAGCGCCTGGACGTTCTGCGCGTGACTTACGAGCAGGCCGGACTCTTGCGGCGCCACCGGGGCCAGGCCTTCGGCGCGCGGCTGCCCGAGTTTGTGACGCCGGAATTCGTTCGCGCCGAGGTGGCGGCGGGGCGCGCCATCATCCCGGCCAACATCAACCATCCCGAAAGCGAGCCGATGATCATCGGGCGCAACTTCCTGGTGAAGGTCAACGCCAATATCGGCAACTCGGCGGTGAGCAGTTCGATCGCCGAGGAGGTGGAGAAGCTCGTCTGGGCCATCCGCTGGGGCGGCGACACCGTGATGGACCTGTCCACCGGCAAGCACATCCACGAGACGCGCGAGTGGATCATTCGCAACGCACCGGTGCCCATTGGCACGGTGCCGATCTACCAGGCCCTGGAAAAGGTCGACGGCCGCGCCGAGGCGCTGACCTGGGAGATCTTCCGCGACACCCTGATCGAGCAGGCCGAGCAGGGCGTGGACTACTTCACCATCCACGCGGGCGTGCGCCTGGGCTTCATCCCGCTCACGGCCGATCGGGTGACCGGCATCGTTTCGCGCGGCGGCTCCATCATGGCGAAGTGGTGTCTGGCGCATCACAAGGAGAACTTCCTCTACACGCACTTCGAGGACATCTGCGCGATCATGAAGGCGTACGACGTAAGCTTCTCGCTGGGCGATGGACTGCGCCCAGGGTCGATCGCCGATGCCAACGATGCCGCCCAGTTCGCCGAGCTCAAGACGCTGGGCGAGCTGACCCAGATTGCTTGGCGGCACGACGTGCAGGTGATGATCGAAGGTCCGGGCCACGTCCCCATGCAGCTCATCAAGGAGAACATGGACAAGGAGCTGGCCGAATGCTTCGAGGCCCCGTTCTACACGCTGGGGCCGCTGACCACGGACATCGCGCCGGGCTATGACCACATCACCTCCGCCATCGGCGCGGCGCAGATCGGCTGGTACGGCACGGCAATGCTGTGTTACGTGACGCCCAAGGAGCATCTGGGGCTGCCCAATCGCGAGGACGTGCGCGAGGGCATCGTCACCTACAAGATCGCCGCCCACGCCGCCGATCTCGCCAAGGGGCACCCCACCGCGCAACTGCGCGACAATGCGCTGTCCAAGGCGCGTTTCGAGTTTCGCTGGCAGGATCAGTTCAACCTGGGGCTCGATCCGGAGAAGGCGCAGGAGTTCCACGACGAAACGCTGCCGAAGGAAGGCCACAAGGCCGCGCATTTCTGCTCCATGTGCGGCCCCAAGTTCTGTTCGATGCAGATCACGCAGGAAGTGCGCGACTACGCGGCCAAGCGCGGTATGGAAGAGACCGAGGCCCTGTCCCGTGGGCTCACGGACAAGGCGCAGGAGTTTCGCGAAGGGGAGGGCGACCTCTACCGGGCCGGCTGATTACCAGCGATCCCAGCGCTTGGCCCGCTTCAGGCCGAACAACCGGGGCAGACCCAGCCCCGCGAGCGTGCCCAGGATCATCACCAGCGCGCCGGCGAGGAAGCTGTCGCGACGGCTGCGGTCCGTCAGCCGTTCGGTTTGCTGTTCCAGCGCCTGAATCTGCAGGCGCAGGCTGGCGACTTCCTCGCGCAATTTCTGGTTGGCTTCGGCCATGTGCAAGCCGTCCTGAGAGAGCTTGAGCGAGTCCCGCAAATGCTGCGTTTCGGCGCGCAGTCGTTCCAGTTCGGGCCCGTTCTGCAAGGAGGCCGCTTCCAAGGCTTCGGCTTGATTGCGCAATTGCTGGTTCTGTTCCCGCAGTTCGGCAAACTCGCGACTCGCCTGATCCATACGCGGGCGAATGGGGGGCAGGTTCATGAGTTGGCTGCTGCGGAGCCATCCGATCTGGCCGGCGCGCGTGCGCACCTGCGTCCAGCCGCCCGGCGCGGTGGTCACCGTTTCCACCGGCGTACCCGCGGCGATCTGGCCGGTCACCGGTTTGCTGTCGCCGGGCTGTTGCCGCAATTCAGCGCTCAGTTGATCGCTGACGAACAGATTCTGGGCGGCCCGGGCCGGGGCGCCGGTGACGATCCACGCCATGAGAGCGAAAGAGACGGCGGCGCGCATCGCGGGATGCACAAGGCGGTGTGACGCCTTCATGGCGGATCAGGTCTCCGATTGGTCGCGACGGCCCGGCGGAGATGGCGCAGCCGACGTTTGATCCAATGCGACGCCCGCTCGATGGGCAAACGGCGCAGGTGATGCAGATCATCCGGGGAGACGCCACGATACCCGTTGTATTTCAGCTTGATCCAGGCATTGCGATCGAACTGTCGTCCCATCAGGAAAAGCGCATGCGAGAGCGGCCCGTCGCGGCGCATCATCGCCGCGCCGAAATCGATCAGGCAGGGTGTGCCGTCGGCCAGCACCAGCAGATTGTCCTTGCGCTTGAGGTCGGTATGCGCCACGCCGCGCGCGTGCAGCGCCGCGATGAGCCGGCCGAGTCGATCGAAGAAGGGGTCATCTGCCGTCAGGCGATGCTGGGCACTGCGAAAGGTTTCGCCATCGACGAAATCCAGCAGCAGATATCTTCCGTCGATCAGGCCGTGACAGCGGGGCACTCCGGTCAAGCCCTCCAGCCTCTGATAGATGCGGCGCTCGCGGAGCATCATCCAGCGTCCGACGAACGCACCGATGACCCCGTCGCGCGGGGTCTTGATGACGTAGCGGCCAGTCTGGTCATGGTAGAGGTAGACCCGGGACTGGGCGCCGCGGCTCAGAGGATCGCGGCCGGCGCGGATTTGTTCATGCACGAATCGGGCGACGATGAGTGGGTCGGGCGCCGGGGGTGCCAGAGACGACAGCGCCAAGCTCACCCCAGCCGCTGGAACAGTGCCCAAAGACCCCAGGCGAGCAAGGCCGCGATCACCGGCTCGCCGTTGGCGCGCAGGCTCTGGGTGAACGACCAGTGGCCGCCGGATGCTTGCGCCAGCCGATCGAAGCGCGGCAGCAAGGCGTGGGTGCTGGCTGCCCAGTTCCGCCAGCGCTCCTGGAACAGACGCTCCAGCTTGGCATCCTCGCGCCGGATCGCTGGGGGATAGAACCCCCAGACGACGGCGATGGCCAGCGGGACGGACCACCATAGGCCGCTGGCGAGGCAGTAACCCAGCAGGAGAGTCAGATTTCCGACGTACAGGGGATGGCGAACCAACGCGTAGGGGCCGTCCTGCGCCAGTTCCTGATCCTTCTTGATGTGGCCGGAGGCCCAGAGCCGGATGACGATGCCCGTCAGAACCAGCCCGGCCGCGAGCGCAAACAGCATGCCGCTCGCCGGCCGGCCCATCACGCACAACAGGGCGATCAGCGCAATGCCGAGAAACTGCCGGTATTTGTCCCGGCGATGAGTGAGGTTGTGGCGGACGTGCAGGGCCTTGGTCGACATGATGCTCTCTACGCGAGGAGGTTCAGCGTCGGCGCCACTTTATGCCGGCCCCGTGTCGGGATCAAGACGCACGTCGAGCGCTACCGTCGATCGGGAATCTTGAGGCGGGCTAAGGTGCGCCGGCACCCGCAAAAGAAAAGGGCCTTCGCGAGAAGGCCCAGGAGAGTCGACTGGCGATTGCAGTCGTTGGCTCAGGGGGTAAAGCTGATGCCGATGGGGGTCACCATATCCGCCACCGTGCCGCCGAAGAGCGGGATGGAAGCGATCAGGGTGGTGCGAACGGCCGCGTTCACAGGCGGCAGGATGACGCCGTTCACCACCGTCAGGCCTTTATCGCGGACACCCGGGACGAGATTCGGTTTGCGGGTGCTCACGGCCTGATAGACGGGGGCCGCCGGGGTCGCGGCGAGCACGGCCGTATCGAAAGTGTAGAGGCTGATGCTTCCGGCACTGAAGGTGTATTTACCGGCCTGGCCTTCCACAGCGGCCAGTTCATCGGCGTTCATGGCTTGCATCTCCGCTTGACCGGCGATGGGCAGCAAGGCCAGAGCGGAAAGCGTCATCAGGGTGCGAAACGGTTTCATGAATGTGTCTCCCCTTGGAGGATCGGTGCTTGTCGTTCTCCCCGCCCTTCCGGGCTGGTTGCTGATCCAGAAGCAAGAGGCATGCCACACGTGAAGTATTTGTTTTTAATAGGGTATGCCCGCGGCACCGGCGCGGAACCGCCTCGGCGGGTCAGCTTCTGACGGCCGGGATGACCTTGCGCGTCACTACTCGATCCGGGTCACCCGGCCCAGGGCCTGTCCCATCTGCAGGAAAGTCCCTGCCGTTGCGCCAGCGTCCCATGCAGTGCGCCCCGCCGGCAGCAGCACAATAACGGTCGAGCCCATGTTGAAGCGCCCCATCTCCGCGCCGCGGGCCAGGCGCACCTCGTCCTCGCCGAATCGGTGCCAGTCGGGAGCGTCCCCATAGGGCGGCGTCACGATGCCGGACCAGACGGTCTGCATGCTGCCCACGAAGATGGCGCCCACCAGGATGACGGCCATGGGTCCGCCGCCGGTATCGAAGACGGTGATCAGGCGTTCATTGCGGGCGTAGAGATTGGGGACGGCGCGCACGGTGGCTTCGTTGACGCTGAACAGCCGTCCGGGGATGTAGCCCGTGCGCAGCAGCGTGCCGGCGAGCGGCATGTGGATGCGGTGGTAGTCGCGCGGCGAAAGATAGATCACGGCGTAGTTGCCGCCCGCAAATATCTCGGTGAGCGCGGCATCGCCGCCGAGCAGCTCCAGCAGTGAGAAGTCGCGTCCCTTGGCCTGAATCAGGCTCGTCCCCTGGATTGCGCCGATCTGACCGATCAGCCCATCCACCGGACTGGCGATGACCGTCTCGCCCGGTGCGAGCGGGCGGGCGCCTTCGCGCAGTGCCCGGGTAAAAAAGGCATTGAAGTCCCGGTAATGATCGGGATCAGCGCTCACGGCCTCGGTGAGGTCGACGTCATAAAGCCTGGCGAAGCCGCGAATCAGCGTGTTCTTGAACGGCCGCCACGTGATCCGGGTCAGCCGGTGCATGAGGCCCGAAAGCGCGTGCTGGGGCAGATGCTCCTGCAGCCAGGCGTTGGCGCGATCGGCACGACTCGGTTCGGTCATGGTGTCCTCAGGATGCAATGGAAAGGAAGTGAGCGCGCCTGTACGCAGGACCAGTGCGATGCCCACGGCCAGGACGAGCAGAGCGGCGAGGATTTTGAGGAGAGGCATGACGGACGTGGTTTCGATTCCGGACGGTCGATTATCATAGGCGATTGCACCCATGCAGAGGATAGCCCATGGCGCAACTGGAACAGGTGGCGGAGAGCCTGCTGACCCTCACCGACTGCGTTCGCTGGGGCGCCAGCCGCTTCAACGCCGCCGGCCTGCATTTCGGCCATGGCACCGACAATGCGCTGGACGAGGCGTTTGGTCTGGCGCTGCAAGCGATCCATCTGCCTTTTGATCTGCACCCCCGCTATCTCGACGCCCGGCTCACGCCGGAGGAGCGGCTCGCCATCCTGCGCCTGTTCGACAGGCGCGTTCGCGAGCGCCGGCCGGCCGCCTACCTTACCGGCGAGGCGTGGTTCGCGGGTCTGCCGTTCTTCGTCGACGAGCGGGTGCTGATTCCCCGCTCGCCGCTGGCCGAGTGGATCGCGCGCGGTTTTGCGCCTTGGCTCGATGCGGCGACGGTCGGCCGCGTGCTTGATCTGGGAACTGGCAGCGGCTGCATCGCGATCGCCTGCGCCCTGGCTTTTCCGGAAGCGGAGGTGGACGCAGCGGATATCGATGCCGGCGCGTTGGCGGTGGCCGCGCGCAACGTGGCCCGTCATCATCTCGAGGACCGCGTTCATCCCGTTCGCAGTGACGTTTATGACGGCCTGCCGGCGCTTGCCTACGATCTGATCATCAGCAATCCGCCCTATGTCGATGCTGCCGACCTGGCGGCGCTGCCCCCCGAATACCGCCACGAACCCCGCCATGCCCTGGCCGCGGGCATCGACGGGCTGGATGTCGTGCGCCGCATCCTCGCCGGCGCGGCGGCCCGGCTGCAGCCGGGCGGCATTCTGGTGGTCGAGGTGGGCAACAGCGCCGAGGCCGTCGCGCGGACCTGGCCCGAGGTGCCGTTCACCTGGCTGGATTTCGAACACGGCGAGGACGGCGTTTTCCTGCTCACCGCCGAGCAGCTTCACGAACACGCGGCGGCGCTGAGCGCGGGCCGGGCGGAAGGATAAGGCGATGTCGGGCAACACCATCGGCCGGCTGTTCACGCTCACCAGCTGCGGCGAAAGCCACGGGCCCGCCCTGGGCGGCATCGTCGACGGCTGCCCGCCGGGACTGCCGCTCGACGAGACCATCCTGCAGCGCGATCTGGACCGGCGCCGGCCGGGCACGTCGCGCTACACCACCCAGCGTCGCGAGCCCGACCAGGTGCGCATTCTGTCCGGGGTGTTCGAGGGTGTCACCACGGGCACGCCGATCGGCCTTTTGATCGAGAACGTCGACCAGAAGTCCAAGGACTACGCCAACATCGCGGACACCTTCCGGCCGGGCCATGCCGACTACACCTACCAGCAGAAGTATGGCGTGCGCGACTATCGCGGCGGCGGGCGATCCTCGGCGCGTGAGACCGCCATCCGGGTCGCGGGTGGTGCCATCGCCCGGCACTATCTGGCGACACGCTTAGGAATCCGCATCCGCGGCTATCTCGCCCAGCTCGGACCGATCGTGCTCGATCCGGTCGATCTCGACCGCGTCGACGACAATCCGTTTTTCTGTCCCGATCCGCCCCGGGTGGGCGAGCTCGAGGACTACATGAACGCCCTGCGCAAGAGCGGCGATTCGGTCGGCGCGCGCGTGACCGTGATCGCGACCGGCGTGCCGCCCGGCCTCGGTGAGCCGGTGTTCGACCGGCTGGACGCCGATCTCGCCCATGCCCTGATGGGCATCAATGCCGTCAAGGGGGTCGAGATCGGCGACGGCTTCGGTTGCGTGGACGCCAAAGGGACCGCGTTTCGCGATGAAATCACCCCCGAGGGCTTTCTCAGCAACCATGCCGGCGGTGTGCTGGGTGGCATCGCCTCGGGTCAGGACATCGTGGCCAGCATCGCGCTGAAACCCACCAGCAGCCTGCACCTGCCGGGACGCAGCGTGAACCGAGCCGGCGAGCCCGTCACCGTGCGCACCACGGGCCGCCACGATCCCTGCGTCGGCATCCGGGCGACCCCGATTGCCGAGGCCATGGTCGCGCTGGTGCTGATGGATCACTATCTGCGCCACCGGGCCCAGAATGCCGACGTGCACAGCCTGACGCCGATCATCCCCGCCACGCCCGAGCGGTGATGGCGGCGCCCCGCACCGCGACGCTGGCCGGCTTCTACTTCTTCCATTTCGGCCTGCTCGGCCTGCTCATGCCGTATCTGCCGCTCTACCTGCAGGAGCGGGGCTTATCCAGCGGCCTCATCGGCCTGCTGATGGGCTGTTTCATGGGCACCAAGCTCATCGGTCCGCCGCTGATCATGCGCTGGATCGACCGGCGCGGGGATCTCGTCGGCCCCCTTCGGGCCTGCCTCGTCACCGCGCTGTTGGCCTGGCTGATGTTCATGCACGTACAGGGCGACCGCGCGCTGGCTGTGGCGCTGGCGCTGTTTACCTGTGCCTGGAACGGCAGCCTGCCGGCCTTCGAGTCGCTGACCCTCCAGCGCCTCGGTCCGCAGCGGATCAGCCGGTACGGACGCATCCGGCTGTGGGGGTCGGTCGGTTTCATCGTCGCCGGCCTGTCCGGAACGCTGCTGCTGGCTGCGCCGGAGCGGTTGCTGGACGGCCTGCCGATCATCGCACTGGGGCTGGTCATCGGCATGCTGATCTGTGGACTCCTGCAGCACGAGCGCGTGTCGCGCGCGCCATCTGGCGGCGCGGCGCGCTGGCGCGAGCTCCTGCGCCGTCCGGGAATCCCCGGGTTTCTGCTGACCTTGTTCCTGCTCCACCTGAGCCACGGCCCTTATTACGCGTTTTTTACGCTCTATCTCGAGGGATACAGGGTCGGCCGGGCCCATATCGGCGCGCTTTGGGTGCTCGGGGTGGTCGCCGAAATCGGCCTGTTCTGGGCGGCGCCGGCGCTGTTCGCCCGTTGCGGTCTGCGCCCGCTCTGGCTCGCCGGCCTGTTGCTCACGGCTCTGCGCTGGCTGCTCGTTGCGACCTTGGCCGCTCACCCGGCATGGCTCGCCCTTGCCCAGGTGCTGCATCTGGCCAGCTTCGGGCTGTGTCACGCCGTGGGCATGAGCTATGTGTACGCTCTGTTTCCCGGTCCTCTGCAGGGACGCGGGCAAGCGCTCTACAGCGCGCTCGGGTTCGGTGCCGGCGGCCTGACCGGCGGCGTGCTCGCCGGCCTGCTCTGGTCGGCAGGCTGGCGCGGCGAGGTGTATCTGATAGCCACGTGCGCCGCTGCATTGGCGCTGATCGCGGCCTGGCGCACGATGCCCAGTGGCGGCGCTCGTGCGGTGGCGCCTGCTGACTGATCCCGGTGGCGCTGCCCGGCCCGCGCGCGCGCAATGGCGTCTGTCCGGCGTCTGGATCGTTAAGTGGGTCTTAAGGCGGATCAGCGATGCTGGTCGCGAACGTCCGGGGAGGATCATGCATGGGGTCAGGATCAGGCGCGCGATGGCGGAGGGCCCTCCTGATGGCGGGGATCCTGGCGTGTGCCGCTGCCGCTGCCGCTGCCGCTGCCGGCGCCGAGCCGGCGGCGTCCGCGCGCCCGCCAGATCTGCCACCTCACCCGCTCACGGTGTGGGTGGATGCCGCGCTGGCACGCGACCCGGCTCAGGAGTTGTTGCCGGCCTTGACCCGGGAATCCCAAGCCTTGGCGCAGCGCAGCCGGAGCTGGTTGTCAGAGCCTCCGGCGCTGGCCCTGCACTGGCAGGACGACTCCGCCTTGTCCGATGCCGGTTTGCGCGAAGCCGAGGCCGGTGTGGAGTGGCCCCTGTGGTGGCCCTCGGTCCGCGAGGCGAGCCGGTCGTTGGCGCAGGCCAGTGCGTCGCAGGCCGCCTTGCGGTCCCGGTACAACCGCTGGCAAGCCGCCGGTGTTGTCCGCGAGCGCCTGTGGGCACTGGGGCTGGCGGACGCGGATCTGGCCCAAGCGCGCGCGGCCGAACGCAGCGCGGCCCAGTTGCATGAACAGGTGCTGGCGCGGGTGCGGGCCGGCGATCTCGCCCATACCGATGAGCTCATGAGCGAACAGGAGCGTCTGGCGCGCGAGGCCGAGCGCGCCGCACTGGAACGTGAATACCGCGCTCAGCGCGCCAGCTTCCGGTTTCTGGTGGGACTCGACCCCGACCTGCGCGGCCTTACGGCCGAGCCGCCCGCGCCGATGGCTGTGGATGCCCATCCGGGGCTGGCCGTGTTGGCCCAGGAGGCCAGCCGAGCCGAGGCCGAATGGCAAAAAAGTCTTGCGACAGGTGCCGGGGCGCCGGTCGTGCAGCTGGGCACCCGGCGCGAACGGGGCAGTCGGGATGAAGAGGACGTGAATTCGCTCGGCGTCGGGGTGAGCATTCCGTTTGCATCGCGGGCGCGCATCGATGAACGGGCGGCTGCCGAGCGCGCCATGGCCGAGGCCCGCCTGCGCTGGCGTCAGGGCATCCGGGATCAGGCCGTGGCGGGGCAGGAAGCCGAAGCTGCGCTGCAGTCGGCCGAGGAGGCCTGGCCGCTGATCCAGCGCCGGGGGGCCTTGGCACAGCGCCAGCAGGACCTGGCACAGGCCGCCTTCACGGCTGGTGAAGTCGACCTGATGGATTTGCTGCGCATCCGTGAGCAGACCCGGCTGGCGGTTCAGGAAGTGGACCGCCAGCGCATCCGCATCGGCTGGCAGCGCGCCCGACTCAATCAAATCATGGGGGACGTGCCGTGAGGCCCTGGTTGCGATGGACGATACTGGCGAGCGCGTTGATCGCGGCGCCCGCCCTGGCGCGTGAGGAACTGGCGGTGAGCGCCGCGCAGCGGACCGCCTCCGGGATCCGTACCGAGCGACCGACCGTCGCCGCGGATCGGCTCGACACGCGTCTGCCCGCGCGGGTCGCGGTGCCGAATGATCGTCTGCGCGTGGTGGGCGCGCGGGTGCCGGGCATCGTGGCCACCCTGACGGTGGGCGAGGGCGAGCCCGTGACGGCCGGCCAAACCCTGGCCGAACTGCACAGCCCGGATCTCGCGGCGCTCCAGAGCGAGCACCTATCGGCCATGAGCCGATTCGCACTCGCCGATGCGGCCATGAAGCGGGATCGTGAACTGCATGAACTGGGCATCATTGCCCGGCGGCGCTTCGAAGACACTGAGGCCCAATGGCGTGAGGCACAGGTCGCGCTCGATCACAGCCGCACCCGATTGACGCTGGCCGGTCTCGATCCCCGGCAGATTCAGGTGCTGGAGCGGACGCGCCGCTCGACCGGCACGCTCGCCGTGACCGCGCCGATCTCGGGCGTGGTCCTGACGCAATCGGTCAATTCCGGCCAACAGGTCACGCTCGACAGCCCGCTCTACACGCTTGGCGATCTCAAGGTGCTGTGGCTCGAAATCCATGCCCCGCAAGCCATCGCCGCACGCGTCCGTCTGGGCGATCCGGTGCGCGTCGACAACGGCGCCGTGACCGGGGAAATCATCGCGGTCGGGCGCCAGATCCATGAGACGGATCAAGGCGTTCTGCTGCGCGCGCGCGTGGTGCCCGGCGAGACCGTCCTGCTGCCTGGGCAGTTCGTCGAGGTGGCGCTCGGGCTGAAGGACGCCGCTGGCACCTTGCATGAAGTGCCCACAGCCGCATTGGCGTATCTCGACGGCGCCGCCCATGTCTTCGTCCAGACGCCGACCGGCTTTCGAGCGGTACCGGTGACGGTGGTGAGCGAGAACGGCGAGCGCCGGATCATACAAGGCGCCGTGTCGGCGAACGAGCAGGTGGCCGTGGCTGGTGTCGCGGCCCTCAAGGCGCTGGCGAGCGGCATCGGCGGGGGGCAGTGATGCTGGCCGGCTTGGTGCGCTTCGCCCTCGGGCAACGGCTGCTGGTCTTTCTCGGGGTCGTGCTGCTGGCGGGTGCCGGCGCGTGGGTCATGACCAGCATGCCCATCGACGCCTATCCCGACATTTCCACGACCCAGGTGAAGATGGTCGTGAAGGTGGCTGGGCTCACCCCGGAGGAAATGGAAACCCGCGTGAGCGCGCCCATCGAAGTCGAGATGCTGGGCATCCCGCATCAGGTGATGCTGCGCTCCACGACCAAGTATGCCCTCGCCGACATCACCATCGATTTCGAGGAAGGGACCGACATCTACTGGGCGCGCCAGCAGGTGGCCGAACGGCTGAATGGCGTCTGGGACCGGCTGCCCGCGAGTGTCACGGGCGGAATGGCGCCCATGACCACGCCGCTCGGCGAAATGCTGATGTTCACCGTGGAAGGCGAGGGGCTGTCTTTGGCCGAGCGCCGCAGCTTGCTCGACTGGGTGATCCGGCCGGCGCTGCGCACGGTCCCGGGGGTCGCGGACGTCAATGCACTGGGCGGCGAGGTGCGCAGCTTCGAGGTAGTCCCGGACATCGAGCGTCTCGCCGCCCAGGGGATTTCCTTGGAGCAGTTGCGCGAAACGCTGGCGGTTAACAACCGCAACGATGGCGCCGGCAGACTTTCCGAAGGGGAAGAAGCCTGGCTGGTGCGTTCGGAGGGCAGCGTCCGCCACCTGGCGGATCTGGCCGGCATCGTGGTGCGCTCCGATCCGGTCGAGCCGGTCCGACTGGCCGATGTGGCGGACGTGCGGGAGGGGTCGCTGACCCGTTATGGCGGCGTCACTCACGACGGTCGTGGCGAGACGGTCGAGGGTCTGGTCCTGGGGCTGCGTGGCGCCAATGCGCGCGAGGTGGTGCGCGGTGTGCGCGCCAAGCTGGACGCGCTCACCCCGTCCCTGCCGGAGGGCGTTCAGGTCAGGATTTTCTATGACCGTGGCGATCTGGTGGATCGCGCCGTCCACACCGTGAGCCGAGCCTTGCTCGAGGCGGTGGTGCTGGTACTGGTGCTGCTGGTGCTGTTCCTCGGCGACCTGCGCGCCGCGCTCACGGTGGCGTTGATCTTGCCGCTTTCGGCGCTGGCGACCTTTCTGTGCATGCGCACTTTCGGGCTGACGGCCAACCTGATGAGTCTGGGCGGGCTGGCGATCGCCATCGGCATGCTGGTCGATGCGGCGGTGGTGATGGTGGAGAACGTCGTGACCCATCTGGCCCACCCGCGCGACGGCGATCGCCTGCCCCGCTTGCACGTGATCTACCGTTCGGCGCGCGAGGTGGCGGCGCCCATGACGTCGGGCATTCTGATCATCGTCATCGTCTTCTTGCCGCTGCTCAGCCTGCAGGGTCTGGAAGGCAAGCTGTTCATGCCGGTGGCGGCCACCATCGTGTTCGCGCTCACCAGCTCCCTGCTGCTGTCGCTGACGGTCATTCCCGTCCTGGCATCCGTGCTGCTGGGGCGGGTGAGCCATGTCGAGCCGTTTCTGGTGCGATGGCTGCACCGCGCCTACACGCCGCTGTTGCACTGGGCGCTGGGTCATGCGCCCATCCTCATGGCCGTCGCCGGGGGGCTGCTGGTCCTGGCCGGCGTCCTCTATACCCAGGTCGGCAAGACCTTCATGCCGACCCTGGACGAGGGCACCGTCATCGTCCAGCTCGAAAAGTTGCCGTCCATCACCCTGGAGGAATCGCTGGCGATCGACCAGCGCGTGCAGCGGTCGCTGATGACCTTGCCCGAGGTGATCGGGGTCGTGGCCCGCACCGGCAGCGACGAGCTCGGGCTCGACCCCATGGGTCTGAACGAAACCGACAGCTTCCTTCAGCTCAAGCCCCCGGCCGAATGGCGCATGACCGGCAAGGACGCGCTGTTGGCTGCACTGCGCGAGAAGCTCGACGGATTCGCCGGCCTGAACTACGTGTTCAACCAGCCCATCGAGATGCGCGTCTCGGAAATGCTGACCGGGGTACGCGGGGATCTCGCGGTCAAGATCTTCGGGCCCGACCATGTCACGCTGACCCGGCTCGCGCACCAGATCGGCGCCGTTCTGCAGACCATCCCCGGTGCCGAGGACGTTTATATCCCGGCCAGCGACGGGGCGCTGTACTTCCGCCTTGTTCCTGATCGCCTGGCACTGGGACGGCTCGGTTTGAGCGTCGAGGCGCTGCAGAATCAGCTGCGCATGCTGGTCGAAGGCTGGCCCGCGGGCATCGTCTATGAAGGCGATCGGCGCATCGCGCTGATGATCCGCGGGGATGCCGATCTGCGCCGTGCGCCCGGCGACTTCCTGGCTCAGCAGGTCGTCCTGCCCGACGGGCGGTGGGTGCCCCTGGCCAATCTGGTGTCGGTCGAGCGTACCGAAGGGCCGGTGGCCATCAAGCGCGAGCAGGGGGTCCGCAACGCGGTGGCCATTGCCAACGTCGGGGGTCGCGACCTGGTCGGCTTCGTTGCACAGGCGCAGTCCCGCATCGGCCAGGAGGTCAGCTTGCCGAGCGGCTATTACCTCGCCTGGGGCGGCGAGTTCGAAAACCAGCAACGGGCGGCCCAGCGGCTGGCGATCGTGGTCCCGCTGGCCGTCGGGCTGGTGTTCCTGCTGCTGTTCTCCACGTTCGGCTCGGTTCGCCAGGCGGTGCTGGTGCTGACCAACATTCCTTTCGCCATGATCGGGGGCATCGCAGCCTTGTGGGCGACGGGCGAGTATCTTTCGGTGCCCGCGTCGGTCGGCTTCATCGCGCTGCTCGGCATCGCCGTGCTCAACGGCGTGGTGATGGTCAGTTATTTCAACCAGCTGCGCGCGGCGGGACGGTCCTTGGAGGCGACGGTGATCGAGGGCGCGCAAAGGCGGCTGCGGCCGGTGCTGATGACGGCCAGCATCGCCGCGCTGGGGCTGGTGCCGCTGTTGTTCGCCACGGGTCCCGGCAGCGAGATCCAGCGGCCGCTCGCCATCGTGGTGATCGGGGGGTTGATGTCTTCCACGCTGCTCACCCTGCTGCTGCTGCCCGTCCTCTATCGCCGCTACGGAGAGGTGGGCCGATGAACGAACGCGCAATGACGCCCGCGGACGGCGTGCTTGTGCTGGTGACGCTGGTCGTGTCGCCGACGGTTGCGGACGCGCTGATCGACTGGCTGTTGCAGCAACCCCTGATCCGGGGCTTCAGTTCGCACGACGGCATGGATCATGGCCAGGACCCGCAGCAGTTCTCCGTCACCGAGCAGGTGGCGGGGGGTCGGCCGCGGACCTTCTTCAGCGCCGTTCTGCCGCAGGCCGCGCTCGCGGCATTTCTGCAGGGCTTGCGGGCCGATCTTGCGGGGACGGAAGTGCACTACTGGGCTACACCCGTGTTGGCTCATGGGCGCCTGGACGATGCCGATCCGTCGCGCGGGGCGGGTCCCTGAAGCCGGCGCCGCTCGACGCCGGGGCGCTTGTCGCCTAATGAGTCGAAGCTCGGGCACCCCATCGACGACGCCCTGCGGCCGGCCGAGGTAGGGCCGCGCCGCAGGGTTGCGTGTGTTTCAGTAGCGGTATTCGCCGTTCTGGATTGCCTGGTAGATCGGCAGGGTCAGCAAGGTGTAGGTGTCGGTGCCCGGCAGCCACACGTAGAGCGGATCTGACACCTTGTTGACGTCGAAGCCGTCGGATTTCAGGTCGGTCTTCTTGTATTTGAAGGTGCCGGTGGTTTCCATCTGTTCGCGCAGGCGCAGGAAGACCGGCACGGCGTAGTGCGGCAACTCCTTGCGCGCAAAAGCCAGCAGCGCCTTGAAGTCGATCTCGGACTCGGGAGTGGACGGCGTGATGGCGGCCATGCCGGCGCGGCCGTCGGTGTTGGGGATCTGCACCCCATAGACCACGGCTTCCTCGATGTGCGGGTGGCTGCTGAGGATGCTTTCCAGCTCGGTGGTCGAGACGTTCTCGCCCTTCCAGCGGAAGGTGTCGCCGGTGCGGTCGACGAACTGGTAGTGCCGGCAGCCGATGTGGCGGATCAGATCCCCGGTGTTGAAATAGGCATCCCCCTGCGTGAACACGTTGCGCAGGATCGCGGCCTCGGTCTTTTCTTTCTGGGTGTAGCCGACGAAGGGCGTGGCCTTGGTGATCTTGCCCAGCAGCAGGCCCGGTTCGCCGTCGTCGGCCGCGATCAGGTGGCCGTCCGCGCCGCGCACCGGCTGCTCGGCTTCCTTGTCGTATTTCACCAGCGCGATGTTGCCGCCGCCGAAACCGATGGTGTTGTCCATGTTGAAGATGTTCAGGAAGGCGACGTTGCCCTCGCTGGACGCGTAGAACTCATAGATGTTGTCGATGGCGAAGCGCTGGCGGAATTCCTTCCAGATGGTGGGGCGCAGCCCGTTGCCGATCATCATCCGCACGGGGTTGTGGGCATCGTCGTCCTGGGGCGGACGGTTGAGCAGGTAACGGCACAGCTCGCCCACATAGCCGAAGCCGGTGCAGCGGTAATGATGGATGTCCTTCCAGAATTCGCTGGCGCTGAAGCGGCGGCGAATGACCACGGCCGCCGGGCCGGAAACGATGGCGCCCCAGCAGACGAGCAGGCCGGTGGCGTGATAGAGCGGCAGGGTCAGGTAGAAGATGTCGTCGGGCCGCATGCCGGAAATGACGTGGCCGAAGCCGGCGTGCGCCGCGAGCCAGCGCTCGTGATTGGTGATCGACGCCTTGGGCATGCCGGTCGTGCCCGAGGTATAGATGTAGAACAGGAAATCCGACTTGGTGACCGTGGCGGTGGTCGGCGGGTTGGCATCGCTCATGCCCGCGAGAATGCGGGCGAGATTCTGATAGCCGGCCGGTTCGGCGCCGAAATCCCGCGTCGTGTCACGATCGGCCATGAAGTAGAAGGCATCGGCGGGAAGCTCGAGGTCGCCCTTCACGGCGTCCAGCGGGGCGACGAGTTCCTCGGCCACGATGGCGGCCACCGGCTTGACCAGGTTGATGCTGTGGGACAGCACCTTGCCGGTCTGCGAGGTGTTGATGAGCGCTGCGACGGCGCCGACCTTTGCGATGCCGACTGCGCAAAAAAGGAATTCCGGCCGGTTTTCCATGAACAGGGCCACCACGTCGCCCTTCTTGACGCCCTGCTGGATGAGGAAATGCGCGACCCGGTTGGCCTGGGCGTTGAATTCCTTGTAGGTATAGCGCCGATCCTGATAGAAGATGGCAGGGTTGTCCGGGTAACGCCGCGCCGAGTCTTCGATGACCGAGCCCAAGGAAGCATGATGACGCAGGGGATTCAGGATCCGGCCGGCCTTGATGAAGTTGGGGATGCGGGCGATCAGCCGGGGGGTCTGCTTGATCACGTCACCCAGGTGAATGCGGTCTGTGCTCATGAAGCCGGGTCTCCTGATGCGTCGGTCGTGTCGTGTCGGATGCGAAGCGGGGCGCAGGCTCGCGCGAGCGGGCGGGAAGCCGCCGGCCAAGCTGAACGATTGGAAGGGGAGGAAGATTAATGCAGCGCGATAGACGAGTCAAAGGGATGCGCTTGAGATGGCGGCCACCGCGGTCCCATGATCGCCTCCCGCCTGGTCATGATTGACGCCAGAATGTCATTTGGGATCGCTACAGTCTGCGCGCCACGGGTTTGCAGAGGGACCGGCCCTCGCGGTGGCGCCGGCGGGTGATGGCGGTGGTCGGTTCAGGTCGATTCGTGACGAACATGCGCCCGCCGCTCTTGGCGGCCCTCGTGCTTGCGGTATCGATGCTGGTCCATCTGCGCTGGGTGGCGGCGCCGAAGCCGGACACGCCGATCGCGGCAGCCCCCATGGCCGGCCCGGGCGCGCCGGCCGACGTGCTTGCGCAGAGTCTCGATCATCCCTTGCTGCCGGCTGCTGCAACGAACGCATCGGCGACGGCGCCGCAGCAGGCGGCGCTCGATGCGCGGCTGCGCGGCATCAGCACCGGCCTGAAGGCGCCGGTGGCGATCATCGACCACGGCGGTCGAACGCGGGTGGTGGGCGAAGGGGACGCCCTGGGCGCCGCGCGCATCGAGCGCATCCTGCCCGATCGGATCCTGCTCGAGCATGAGGGCCGGATCGAAACACTCTCGTGGCGTCGCGAGGCGACGGCGAGCGCAGGCGGCGGGCAGCCGTCCGTCGATGCCGGGGCGGAGGGATCGGCGGCGCGGGACTCCGATATGGATCAGTGGATGAACAACCTGTCCGAAGCGGATCCGGAAACGGCCGCGTGGCTGCGCGAAAGGATGCGGGAACTGCATGAGCAACCGGCGAATGATTGAACCCCTCCGGCGCTGGGCCGGCCCGCTGCTGATGCTGCTCCTGCTGGGGCTGCAGACGCCGTTTCCCGCCGGGGCGGTCGAGCCCGTGACGCTCAACTTCCAGGAAGCCGATCTGGCCGCGGTCATCGAGACGGTCGGGCGCATCACGGGGCGCAATTTCGTGGTCGATCCGCGCGTCAAGGGTCGGGTGACGGTGGTCTCCCCCGGCCCGCTGGCGCCGGCCGAGGTGTATCAGATCTTTCTCTCGGTACTCGAGGTCAACGGCTACGCCGCCGTCGATGAAGGGGCGGTCACCAAGATCGTGCCCGACGTCAACGCCCGCCAGAGCGGCACCCCGGTGCGCGTCGGCGCCACCGAGCCGGCCGGCGCCGGCCTGGTCACGCAGGTCGTCCCGCTGCGATACATCCCGGCCGCCCAGCTGGTGCCGGTGCTGCGGCCGCTGGTGCCGCAGAACGGTCTGGTGGCGGCCTATGCCGACACCAACACGCTGATCATCTCGGATCTTGCGGCCAATGTCGGGCGGCTGGTCGAGATCGTGCGCAGTCTCGACCGGCCGACCCACAACCAGCAGGAAGTGGTCGCGCTCACCCAAGCCTCGGCGGGCGAGGTCGCCCGCGCGCTCAAGGCGCTGGCCGGCGAGGGCGCGGCCGGGCAGGTGGTTGCCGATGAGCGCACCAACAGCGTGATCCTGAGCGGGGACGCCGCCACGCGCGCCCGGCTGCGCCAGTTGGCGCAGCAGCTCGACGGGCCGCGCAGCGCCGGCGGCAACACGTTTGTGGCCGCGCTGCGCTATGCGCGCGCCGAGCAGGTGGCGCCCATCATCGCCAGCATTCTGGGCGGCAGTGTGGCCGGCAAGACGGGCGAGGGCGCCGCGCCGGCCACGCCGGCGGGGACCGACAAGGCGCGGGTGCAGGCCTACCCGGCCACCAACGCCGTGGTCATCACCGCCGCGCCCGATCAGATCGCCACCGGCCGCTCGGTGATCGAGCAACTCGACATCCGCAGGCCGCAGGTCATGGTGGAAGCCCTCATCGTCGAGGTCTCCGCCGACCGCAGCAAGGAAATCGGCGTGCAATGGGCCATCAGCGGCATCGCCGATGGCACCGGGCCGGCGGGCCTGATCAACTTCGCCAACAGCGGCCTCAGCCTGGGAACGCTGGCCACCGCCTTGCTGGGCTCGGGCACCGGCGGCGATACGGGCGGCCTGGGCACCACCACCCCGGGCCTCGGCACCGGCGGTAGCTCCGGCACCGGCGCGCTCAACGTCGGCGAGGGCGGCACGCTCGCCATCGGCAAGGTCAACGGCAGCGGCACCGACTGGGCCGTCCTCTTGCGCGCCCTGCTCAGCGACACCGATACCAACATCCTGTCGACCCCGACCTTGCTCACGCTGGACAACGAGGAAGCCGAGATCGTGGTGGCCCAGACCGTGCCCTTCCTCACCGGCCAGTTCACCAACACTGGCGCGGCCAACTCGGCGCTGAATCCCTTCCAGACCATCGACCGTCAGGACGTGGGCCTCACGCTCAAGGTCAAGCCTCAGATCAACGAGGACGGCACCGTGCTGCTGGCGGTGGAGCAGGAGGTCGCCAGCGTGGAGCAAGCGAGCAAGGCGCGCATCGGCGCGGTGGACGTGGTCACCAACAAGCGCGCCATCAAGACCAACGTGCTGGTCGACAACGGCGCGACCATCGTGCTCGGCGGCCTGATCGACGATCAGCTCTCGGAGGGGCAGAGCCGCGTGCCGGGGCTGGCGTCGATCCCGGTGCTCGGCGCCCTGTTCCGCTTCGACAACAGCCGCGTGGTCAAGCGCAACCTGATGGTGTTCCTACGCCCCACCGTTCTGCTCCTCGCCCAGGACAGCGTGACCGCCACGCACGGCAAGTACCAGGCGATCCGCGAGCAGCAACTGCGCCAGCGCGAGCCGGCGCCGGGGCGTCCGACGCTGCTGCCCGAGGTGGCGCCGGGCGAGGAAATGGCGCCCATCGAGGAGGGCGGCGGTGTCCGTCGCTGAAGAAGGCGGCGCGCTGCCCTTCACCTTCGCGCGCCGGCACGGGCTGGTGGTGACCGAGCTGCATGCCGATCACGCGCTGATCGGCTACCGGCCCGACGCCCGGCTCGAGGTGCTGGCCAGCCTGCGCGCGCGGCTCGATCGGCCGCTGCGGCTGGTCGAACTTTCGCCCGAGGACTTCGAGACGGCGCTCAACCGCCTCTACAGCGGCGAGGGCGGCGCGGCCGCCGAAGTGATCGACAGCCTGGACCAGGCCGGCGATCTGCACGATCTCGCGCTGGCCCTGCCGGAACCCGCGGATCTGCTCGAGCAGGCCGACGATGCGCCCATCATCCGGCTGATCAACGCCATCCTCACCGAGGCGGTGCGCGAGGGCGCCTCCGACATCCATTTCGAGCCTTTCGCCCGGACGCTGCGGGTGCGCCTGCGCGTGGACGGCGTGCTGCGCGAGGTGCTGCGCCCCAAGGCGGCGCTGGCGCCGCTGCTGGTCTCGCGCATCAAGGTCATGGCGCGGCTCGACATCGCCGAGAAACGCGTGCCCCAGGACGGGCGCATCTCGCTGCGCGTGGCGGGCCGGCCGGTGGACGTGCGCGTGTCGGTGCTGCCCTCGGGGCACGGCGAGCGCGTGGTCATGCGCCTGCTCGACCAGCAGGCCGGAAGGCTGTCGCTGACCGAGATCGGTTTCGAGCCGGCCGAGCGCGAGCGCCTGCTGTCCTGGATCGCCGAGCCGCACGGCATCGTGCTGGTCACCGGGCCCACCGGCTCGGGCAAGACCACCACGCTCTACGCGGCCCTGAGCCATCTGAACGAGGCCAGCCGCAACATCATGACCGTGGAGGATCCCATCGAGTATTTCCTCGAAGGCATCAGCCAGACCGCGGTCAACACCAAGGTCGACATGAGCTTCGCGCGCGGGCTGCGGGCGATCCTGCGCCAGGACCCGGACGTGGTGATGGTGGGGGAAATCCGCGATCTGGAAACCGCCCGCATCGCGGTGCAGGCCAGCCTGACCGGGCATCTGGTGCTCTCCACCCTGCACACCAACAGCGCCATCGGCGCCGTGACGCGCCTCGTGGACATGGGCATCGAGCCCTTTCTGATCGCCTCGACCCTGCTTGCCACCACCGCGCAGCGCCTGGTGCGCCGGCTGTGTCCGGCGTGCAAGCGCGCCGAGTTGCCCGATGCGCGCGAACGGGGCCTGCTGGGCCTCAACGCGGACGCGCAGACACCGATCCATCATCCCGTCGGCTGTCCGGCCTGCCGCCACACCGGCTACCGGGGCCGCACGGCGATCTACGAGATGATCGGCATCGACACGCGCCTGCGCCGCATGATCCACGACGGCGCGCCGGAGGCGGACATGGCGCGCGTCGCCCGCGAGCAATCGCTGCCCCTGCGCGAGGCGGGTCTGGCCAAGGTGCGCGCCGGCATCACCACGCTCGACGAAGTGCTGCGCGTCAGCCGGCAGGATTGAGGCGTGGCGGCGTTCCACTTCGAAGCCATCGACGCGCGCGGCCGGCACCACCGCGGGGTGCAGGAGGGCGATCATCCGCGCCAGGTGCGGGCGCGGCTGCGCGAACAGGGGCTGACGCCGCTCGGGGTCACGCCGGTGGTCGAGACCGCCGAGCGCCGCGGCCGGCTGCGCGCCGGACGCGTCGGGGTGCGGGCGCTGGCGCTCATGACCCGCCAGATCGCCACCCTGCTGCGCGCGGGCGTGCCGCTCGCCGAAGCCCTGCAGGCCGTGGCCGCCCAGACGCCCAAGCGGGCGCCGCGCGCCATTCTGCTCGCGCTGCACGCCCAGGTGAGCGAGGGCCAGCCGCTTGCCGGCGCCATGCGCCGCTTCGCGGGCACCTTTCCGGCCGACTACGTCGCCACCGTCGCGGCGGGCGAGCAGACCGGGCATCTCGACGCCGTGCTGGAGCGCCTCGCCGAGCACACCGAGAATCGCGACCGGCTGCGCCGCAGCGTGACCGCTGCGCTGATCTATCCCGCGCTGCTGAGCCTGGTGTCGGTCGGCATCGTCGTCGCCATGCTGGTGTTCGTGGTGCCCGAGGTGGTGCAGGTGTTCACCGGCCTGGGCCGGCCCCTGCCGTGGCTGACGCGCGCGCTCATCGCCCTCAGCGCCTTTTTGCGCGATTGGGGGCTGGCCATCCTGGCCGTGGGCACGCTGGGACTCGTAGCCTTGCTGCGCGCCCTGCGCCGCGAGGGTTTCCGGCGCCGCTTCGAGCAGGCGCTGCTGCGCCTGCCGCTCGTTGGCAGCCTGCTGGCCGGCAACGACATCGCGCATTTCACGCGCACCTTCGGCCTCTTGGTGAGCAGCGGCGTGCCCGTGGTGGAGGCCCTGCGCATCGCCGCGGCGGTGCTGTTGCGCCTGCCCTTGCGCGAGGCGGCGCTGGCGGCGGCCGAGCAGGTGCGCGAGGGTTCCACGGTATTCGCCAGTCTGCAGCGCACCGGGCGCATCCCGCCCATGACGCTGCACCTGATCGCCAGCGGTGAGGGCAGCGGCCGCCTCGGCGAGATGCTGGAGCGGGCGGCGCAGCAGCTCGAACAGGATCAGGAAGCCTGGATCACCGCGGCCGTGCGGGTCCTGGAGCCGATGCTCATCCTGCTCATGGGCGGGATCGTGCTCGTCATCGTGCTCGCGATCCTGTTGCCGATCTTCGACCTGAATCAACTCATGGCCTAGGGAGCGATCATGGACAAGCGCAAGCGCATGGCGGGCTTCACCCTCATCGAGATCATGGTGGTGGTGGTGATTCTGGGCATCCTGGCGGCGCTCATCGTGCCGAACATCATGGATCGGCCCGACATGGCGCGGGTGACGCGGACCCGACAGGACATCCGGGCGCTGCAGACCGCGCTCAACCTCTACCGCCTGGACAACTACCGTTACCCGACCACCGACCAGGGGCTCGAGGCGCTGGTCGAGCAGCCGGCGATCGAACCCCTGCCGCCGGCCTACCGCAAGGGCGGCTATCTGGAGCGCATGCCCAAGGACGCCTGGGGCCGGCCCTATCTCTATCTCAGCCCGGGCCTGCACGGCGAGGTCGACATCAGCAGCCTGGGCGCCGACGGCCAGCCGGGCGGCGAAGGCGTCAACGCCGACATCCAGAGCTGGGCGCTGGACTAGCGCATGCGGCGCGTGGCCGGCTTCACGCTGGTGGAGTTGATGGTGGTGCTGGTCGTCATCGGTATCGTCAGCGCGGCCGTCCTGCTCTCCACGCGCGGCCCCGATCCGGGGCGCGTCCTGGCGCGCGAGGCCGATCGGCTGGCGCTGTGCCTGGAGCGCGCCGTCGACGCCGCCGTGGCCGGCCCGCGGCATTTCGGTTTGTACCTGAACGCGCAACGCTATGGCTTTCTCGTCTACCGGGCCGGCGCGTGGCAGGCGCCGGCCGATCCGCCCTGCGCTGATCACGCCTGGCCGGCGGGCTTGAGCTGGCGCGCCGCGGTGGAAGGCCGCGCGCTGCCCAAGGCCCGTCCCGGCGCCGTCCTGCCGCAGATCTACCTGCTTGGCAGCGGCGAGGTGAGTCCGTTCCGGATCGAGCTGGCGCACGCCGGCGCGCGGCGCGTGGTGAGCGGCACCGGCTGGGGCGAGATTCGCAGCGCGGCCGGGGAGCCCTGAGCGATGCGCCGGCAGGTCGGGTTCACCTTGCTCGAGGTCATGATCGCGCTCTTGGTCACGGCGCTGGCGCTGGCGGCGCTGGTCGGCGCCGCCGGACGCGCGGCATCGGATACCGGGCATCTGCGCGACCGCACCGAGGCGGCGTGGGTGGCCCAGAACGTGATCACCGATCTGCGCCTGGCCCCGGAATGGCCGGCGCCCGGCACGCAGCGCGGCCAGGCCCTGATGCTGGGCCGGCGCTGGTTCTGGCAGGTGCGCATCACGCCGGTGGCCGATCCGGACCTGCGGCGGGCCGAGGTCCTCGTGGCGCGCGATGCGGACGCAGCCGACGTGCTCGGCCGCTGGCTCATCCATCTGGGCCGGCCATGAGGCGGCGTGCGGCGGGATTCACCTTGCTGGAGCTCTTGGTGGCGCTGATGGTGTTCGCCGTGCTCGGGGTGCTCGCCTATCAGGGGCTGCGCGGCGCCATGCGCGCCGAGGAGGCGGCCCGCGAGGTGCAGGCACGCTGGACGGCCCTGCAGCGCGCGCAGGCCCTGTTCGAGCGCGACCTCACTCAGCTTGCGCGGCGCAGCGTGCGCGATGCCCGCGGCGATGCCGAGCCGCCCCTGCGCGCGCGGCCCGGCATGTGGCAACTGGTGCGCGCAGGGGTGCCCAACCCCCTGGATTTTCCACGCTCCGACCTGTTGCGTGTGCAATATCGCCTGCGGGACGGGCGCTGGGAGCGCGCGGCGAGTCCGGTCCTGGACGCCGCGCCCGGGGATGCGCCGTCGTTCACGACCGTGTTCTCGGGGGTGCGCGCGGCGGATCTGACCTGGCTCGACGAGGAAGGCCGGTGGCGCGCCGACTGGCCGCCGCCCGGCGCCGCGCCCGATGCCTTGCCGCGCGCCCTCTCGCTGCGCTGGGACATCGCGGACTGGGGCGTGCTCGAACGGCGCTGGGTGCTGCCGTGAACGGGGCGGGTCGCGCGGGGGAGCGGGGCGTGGCGCTGCTGGGCGCGGTGCTGCTGGCGGCGCTGGTGACTGCGCTGGCGGTGAGCTGGCTGGAGCGGCTCGACGCCTTCGGCGGGCGCACCGCGGGGATGCTGGAGGAGATGCGGGCGGCGCAGGATGTGGCGAGCCTCGAGGCCTGGGCGATCGCGGCGCTGCGGCGCGACAGTCGCGGCCCGGCCGTGGATCACATGGGCGAGGCCTGGGCGCTTCCCGCCGTGGCGCCCGAGGTGCAGGGCGGCGCCGTGGCCGGGACGCTCACCGATCTGCAGGGCCGGTTCAATCTCAACGCGCTGGTGATCGCCGGCCAGCCCAATGCGCCGGCGATCCGGTTCTTCAAGGCGCTGCTGCAACGACTGGACTTGCCGGCGGTGCGCGTCGAGGCCATCGTCGACTGGATCGACGCGGACAATCTGGCCTTGCCCGGCGGCGGCGAAGATGCGCTCTATCTGCGCGCCGAGCCGCCGTATCGCGCCGCCAACGGGCCGCTCGCCTCCGTGCAGGAGCTGCGTTTCGTCGCCGGCATCGACGGCGCCGCGCTCGCGCGACTGGCGCCCTATGTGACGGCCCTGCCGGAGCCTGCGGCGATCAACGTCAACACTGCGCCGCCCTTGCTGCTGGAATTGCTCTCGGGCGGGCAGAGCGGCGAGGCGCTGGCCCGCCGCCGGCTGGTGCGGCCCTTCGCCAGCGTGCAGGACTGGCTGGCGGCGGCACCGGGCGCTCCAGCGGACTATGCCGGGCTCGTGACCACGGCGAGCGGCGCCTTCGAACTCGATGCCCGCATCACCGCCCCGAGCGGCACCCGGCGTTACCACACCCAACTGCGGCGCGATGGCCAGCGGGTTTCCGTCTGGGCGCGCCAGAGGATCGAAGCCGATGCGTGACGGCCTGATTCACCTCAGCGTCGATGCGGCCGAGCCGCCGGTGTGGTGGCCTGATGGCACGCCGATCAGCCCGGCCGGCGCGTCGCCGCAGGCGGCGGCAGGCGGGACGGCGCGCTGCGCGCTGGCGCCGACCTCACGGCTGTTGCTGCAGCCCGTGCGGGTCCCGGCGCGGCGCCGGTCGGCGCTCGCGCGCGCCGTGCCCTTTGCGCTGGAAGAATCGCTGCCCGGCGAGGTCGAGGACTACGCCTTCACGATCGGCCCGCGCCAGGACGACGGCACCGTGCCCGTCGTTGTCGCCGCTCGCGCGGACCTCGGTCGCTGGCGCGCGCAACTCGCCGAGCGCGGGCTGGCGGAGGTGCCGCTGCTGCCGGCCTGCCTCGCGCTCGCCTGGGAGCCGGGCTGCTGGACCGTGGCGGTGGGGCCGGGCGGGGAAGCCAGCGTGCGCACCGGACGCTGGTCCGGATGGGGATGCGAAGCGGCCGTTCTCGAACCCCTGTTGCACCGCTGCCTCGGCGAGCCGGCTGGGAGGCCTGGCCGGATGTGGATCATCGATGGCGACGCGCTGGCGGACCGCCTCGCGGCCGCATGGCCCGACCTGCCGATATCCCGGCTGCCGGCCGACGCGGGCTGGCAGGTGCCGGCGGACGATGCCCTGGCCGCCTTCGGGCTGGATGGGGTGGGGGGCGCGCGCGCGGACAGCGTGCCCGCGCTGCTCAAACGGTGGCGCCTGCCCTTGGCGGTGGCCGGTCTGTGGGCCGTGCTCGCCGCGGCGGTGCCGGCCTATCAGGCCGCCACGCTCGAGGCCGAGCGCACGCGCCTCGCCGAGCAGATGGCCCAGCTCTACCGCGACACCGTCCCCGGGGCCCGCCGCGTGGTCGACCCCGCCGCGCAGATGGCCCAGCAACGGGCGCTGCTGCAGCGCGGCAGCGGCGCCGACCCGCTGCTCGCGCTGCTCGGAGCCATCTCGGAGCCCCTGTCCGGCCTGCCGGGCTATGCGCTGGAAGAGGTGCGCTATCAGGACGGCGCGCTCGAACTCGCCGTGCGCACCGACGATCTGGCCGCGCTGGAAGCGCTGGCGCCCCGTTTGGCGCAGGCCGGGGTCGGCATGACCCGGCTCTCGGCCAGCGCCGACGCCGGCGCGACGCGCACGCGCATCCGGCTGGAGGCACGCCCATGAACCCGCGCGCCTGGTGGACCGAACGCAGCGTGCGTGAACAGCGCCTGCTTGCCGTGGCCGCGCTGGTCGTGATCGCGGGCGGGTGGATCGCGGGCGTGGTCCGGCCGCTGCTGCATCATCGACACCGCCTCGAAACCGCGGTCGCGCTCCAGCGCGCACAATGGACGCAAATGCAGGCCGATGCCGTCGAGATAGGCCAACTGCGCCCGCGCGCGGCGCCGGCGGACGCCGATGCCGGCGCGCAAAGCCCGCTCCTTGCCGCGCAGCAGACGGTGCGCGAACTGGCGCTCGAGTCCTTCGTCGGCGCGGCGCAGAGCCAGGGCGACACCGCGGTCCAGCTCGGCTTTCACGATCTGCCCTATGAGAGCCTGTTGCGCTGGCTCGACCTCCTGCCGGCCCAGCGCTTGCGCGTGCGCGCCTTGAGCCTTACGCCGGCCGCGACGCCGGGCGCGTGCCAGGTTCAGGTCACGCTGGAGCGCGCGCCGTCCTGATCCTGCGCGCCTCCGTCTGGGCGCATGACGCGCATTCCGCAATGCGGCCGTTCGGCCACGCGCGCGCCCGGCATCAATCCTCGCCGTCGCCGGCCGGGTAGGCCTCCACCGCGGGCAGGCGGTCGCGGGCCGCCTCGAGGTCTTTCCAGTGCTTGAGGCGCCGGGCATCGGTCACGCTGGCGTCGCACTCCTGCCGGCTGATCCAGCCGTTGCCGGCCTGCAGGTAACACAGTTGCCAGCCGAGATGACTGCCGTCCAGGCTCAGCCGTCGGCCGCTCAGGATGTTCCGGTAGTGCTGCTCCAGCGCGTAGGCGCGCCGGTCCTCCTCCGCCGTGCGCTCGGAGCGGTAGCCACGATAGCGCTCGTAGGGGACATCATCGGCCCCGGCCGACGGCGCAGCGGCCAAGACCGTGCCACCCATCAGGGCAAACGCGAAAGCGCGCAACGGCTGCATGCATGTTCTCCTTCCCATTCGGCGTCCGGACTTGCCGACATCCCTTCTTTTTCAGGTCTTCGGTTGGTCCTGGACGTCATGCAAAAGCCAGTCCACATCGTGTCTTAATCCCTTCTTTTTCAGGTCTTCGGTTGGTCCTGACGGCGCTTCGCAAGGAAGGTTTCGAGCCGTGTCTTAATCCCTTCTTTTTCAGGTCTTCGGTTGGTCCATGGCCAGATGGCAACCCATCAAATCTCTCCTCCGTCTTAATCCCTTCTTTTTCAGGTCTTCGGTTGGTCCCCTCGGCGCGGGTAAGTGCCGCAACGTGTGGGCGTCTTAATCCCTTCTTTTTCAGGTCTTCGGTTGGTCAGGGTGTAGGCGCAAACGCCACAAACACGGCTATGTCTTAATCCCTTCTTTTTCAGGTCTTCGGTTGGTCCGGCCTGTCAGACAAAACCGACCTTGCCGACTGGGTCTTAATCCCTTCTTTTTCAGGTCTTCGGTTGGTCCTATGTCCAGGGCGACCCGCGCGGCGCGGCGCTCGTCTTAATCCCTTCTTTTTCAGGTCTTCGGTTGGTCGCTTCTCCCCCGCTGATGAGGTAACGGAGCTTCTGTCTTAATCCCTTCTTTTTCAGGTCTTCGGTTGGTCCTGAAAGCCATTGAGAAAGCGAGGACCGAACGATGTCTTAATCCCTTCTTTTTCAGGTCTTCGGTTGGTCGCCGCTCGAACTCGACGTTATCGCGCTTTGCTGCGTCTTAATCCCTTCTTTTTCAGGTCTTCGGTTGGTCCACCATGGCATTGCATACGATGACGCTATGCGGTCTTAATCCCTTCTTTTTCAGGTCTTCGGTTGGTCTTTCGCGCTGGCATGAATTGGAATGCGGTGATGTCTTAATCCCTTCTTTTTCAGGTCTTCGGTTGGTCCCATTGCCCGCACGACGAGGGAAGCAATCGACGCGTCTTAATCCCTTCTTTTTCAGGTCTTCGGTTGGTCGTCTACCCTAGACAAATTCGCGCTCAATTGCGCGGTCTTAATCCCTTCTTTTTCAGGTCTTCGGTTGGTCACCCCTACACGAAGAAGACGCTTGTATGGGGGCGGTCTTAATCCCTTCTTTTTCAGGTCTTCGGTTGGTCCCCCCCAAGCGCCCAACACCCGTTGATCCAACCAGTCTTAATCCCTTCTTTTTCAGGTCTTCGGTTGGTCCCCTTGAAACCGCTGCTTGGGCGAACGTGCCCGAGTCTTAATCCCTTCTTTTTCAGGTCTTCGGTTGGTCTGCACCGGCTGATCGCATCGCGTATCTTCGTCGCGTCTTAATCCCTTCTTTTTCAGGTCTTCGGTTGGTCTGACCACGAATTCGAAGACTGACCGAAGCATGGCGTCTTAATCCCTTCTTTTTCAGGTCTTCGGTTGGTCATGAAGACTTCGAAGACTTCGAAGACTGAACCGAGTCTTAATCCCTTCTTTTTCAGGTCTTCGGTTGGTCCACCTGATACCGTGACTCCTGCGCCTTCTCCTGTCTTAATCCCTTCTTTTTCAGGTCTTCGGTTGGTCCACGGAGCACAGCGAATGAAGATCATGAGTAGCCGTCTTAATCCCTTCTTTTTCAGGTCTTCGGTTGGTCGAAACACTGAACACTGAACGAGGAACGAAGAGTCTTAATCCCTTCTTTTTCAGGTCTTCGGTTGGTCTCCAAGCTCATCCCGGCAAGAATGTCCTCGCCAAGTCTTAATCCCTTCTTTTTCAGGTCTTCGGTTGGTCTCGTACCCTCAACGTGTATGAGGCCGTTCAAGGTCTTAATCCCTTCTTTTTCAGGTCTTCGGTTGGTCGCTGCTGACAGCAGCAATCGAAGCACCGCTCCTGTCTTAATCCCTTCTTTTTCAGGTCTTCGGTTGGTCGGAGATCCCCGGTGACCTTGAGGAGATGATCTACGTCTTAATCCCTTCTTTTTCAGGTCTTCGGTTGGTCGTATCGCCTACGCCGATGCGCTCCGGCTTTGGACGTCTTAATCCCTTCTTTTTCAGGTCTTCGGTTGGTCCGCTCAATTGCGCGAGTCTCTCCCTGGCCATCGGTCTTAATCCCTTCTTTTTCAGGTCTTCGGTTGGTCCGAACGATGAACAAAGAGGGCCATACAGTGAAGTCTTAATCCCTTCTTTTTCAGGTCTTCGGTTGGTCAACAATGGGGAGTTGATCCAGATGACGCGGCCATGTCTTAATCCCTTCTTTTTCAGGTCTTCGGTTGGTCTGCTCGCGTCGATTTCTGCTTGGGCGTCAATGCCTTGCCGGGGCGGTTGCGGGGAAACGGCTGCGTGTCGAAGTGAATGTCGGCCATGGCGTCCTCGTCGGGGGCAATGCCGTGGTCAAGATTAGGCGCGGGCTGCGGTGGTGGCAAGAAGTCCAGTCCTTCGTGGAAGAACCCGACCTCGCGGGGCCAGAGCGAACGGCCGAGATGGGTCCAGTCGGGCCGCTCCGGCACGGGATAGATGCGCACGTCGTCGCGCCTGGGGTCGATCAGGGATCCCAGTTCGCGGATGAGACGGTCGAGCTGCGGCGGCGTGGCGCGCACGAGAAACACGGAATATTGCACATGCAGCCCGGCACGCTTGCAGCAGCGATAGACCCGCCCCAGCCGGCGCGGGTCGCGAATGTCGTAGGCGACGAGCCAGGTCGCGCGCGGCTTCACAGCCGGATCCGCCAGAGGTGGTGCACGAGCCGGTCCAGGCAATGCGTCATGGGGCGTTCCAGCCGTTCGGCGTAGCCACGGGCGGCTTGATCCAGGCCTCGGGGCAACGGGCGACCATCGGCGAGGACGTGGCCGCGCAGGCTCCAGGCGGCGAGGTGGGTGATTTCCTGTCCCAGGTTGAGGCCGCCGATTTCACCGCCCAAGCGGGCGGGGCTGATGCCGGCGTCGGTCAGGACGTGGTGCGCGTGTGCGGCGAGCAGGGACATGTACCAGCGCAGGCGTTCGCCGTGGTCCTCGCCGTGCCGCTCGCGGAGCGCGCGCTCGAGCCGGCGAGCGGCGTCGAGCGGACGTTCGGGCGCCTGCGCCCAGCCGAGCGCACGGGCGAGGTGGTGGATGAGGCGATGTTCCTGGCTGCGCTGCCAGTCGGCGAAGCGCGCCGCGCCGTCGGGAGCGGCGAGAGCGGTTTCAAGATGTTCATCCAGGCCCGCGACGCGCCGCAGGCTGCCGGTGCACAGGCCGGCGGGCCGGCCGTCCTCGTCCAAAAACAGCACCGGCACGGCGGCGGTCATGCAGGCGCACAGGGCCTCGCCGCTCCAGTGGACGGGACCGCGGCTGACGATGCGCGACAGGCGCGCGAAGGGATACCAGCCGGGCGCGCGATCCTCGCGTTCGACGCTCAGCGCCGGGCCCTGCACCTCGACGCCCAGCGGGCGCCGGGCATCAAGGTAGAGGGGTTTCTTCATCGTCGTCATCGCTGATCTCGAGTGCAAGGCCGCGGGCGAGGGCCACGGCGAGATGGCGCGCGCTGCGCCGCAGGGCGCGGCGGGCGGGGCGGATGAGCGTTTCGTAACAGGGATAGAAGCGCTCGCGGCCGGCCTTGCCGAGCAGACAGGCGCCGCGGTCCAGCGTGAAGTGCTCGGGGCGAAGGACGCGCTCGGCGAACAGCCGCCAGAGGTGCTGATCGAGCCAGGGGCGCAAGGGTTCGATCAGATCCGAGGCCAGCGAGGCGCGCGCGAAGCTGGGCCGGTGGTAGAAGCCGATATAGGGGTCGAGCCCGGCGGCATGGCCGGCGCGCACGGCCTCGAAATGCAGCAGGGTATAGGCCAGCGAGAGCACGGCGTTGGCCGGGTCGCGCGGCGGGCGGCGGTTGCGACCCGTGAAGCCCAGCGCGGGCGGCAGCACGGCGCCCAGGGACTGGAAGTGCGCTGCGGCGGCCGCGCCTTCGAGGCCGCGCAGGCTGGAAAGGTCGGCCGCGCCGGACAGGCGCTCGCCGATGCGCTGGAGGCTGTCGTGGCTGCGCATGAGCTCGCGGCGCGCGTCGGGGCGCAGGCTGAGCGCGGTTCGGTTGAAGTGGATCTGGCCGCGCAGCTTGGCGCGTACCAGACGACGCGCCCAATGCAGGCACCATGCGGCGTCGCGCAGGCGCTCGGCTTGGGCGAGGCGGGTGGCCAGGTCGTTGTGCGACCGGCCGAGGAGGATGGCCATGCGCTGGTGGCGGCGCGGGCTGAGCACCAGCACGGCGACGCCGGCCTCGGCCAGCGCGCCGAGCACGGCGCTGTCCAGCAGGGTTCGGCTGTGGATGACCACGCGCTCGAGCAGGGCGAGCGGCACGTCGCGCGGGCTTTCGTCGGGGGCGCGGATGCGCAGACGGCCGGGCTGCAGTTCCAGCGCGAGGTCGCGGCGGTCGAGCACGAGCGTGGTCATCGTCCTTCACCCGGCATAGAAGTAGCTGGGATCGTTCGGCACGAGACCGCGCCCGAGCGTGCGTACACGCGAGCGCGGGTCGAGCCGGAGCAGAAAGAATCGGTCCTGCTGCGGGTGCAGGACGTCCCGGACCGCGACGAGCAGGTCGGTACGCTCGCCGGCCGTGAGGTAGCACTCGTAGACCGACAGCTGGCCGCCGGTGGCGTGCCCGCGCACCAGCAGCATGACCTCGCGCAGCCGCTCGGGGTCGGCGACGTCGTAGGCGGCGAGGTAAAGCTTGCGTTCGGGCATACCGATAAACCGTGCGGTTGATTTACCATGCGGGCAGCTTAAAGTCGGTCGAGCCCCGGCTTTGGCGACGGCAAGCTTGCGAGGGCGCCGGGGTGGCGCGGGCCGCAGGGAAGATGGGCCATCACTCGCGTTTACGGGACGCAATCCATGGATGTTGTCGCAATCGGTCCGGGCCAGCATGCCGACGCGCCGGCCGCCGTCACACTCGATTTGCCTGTTGCCCGCCACCGCCTGCACCTGATCGCCGAAACCGCTGTGCGCCTGCCGGCCTACGCCGGCTCTGCCTGGCGCGGCGCGCTGGGCCATGCGCTCAAGCGCGCCGTGTGCGTCACCGGCGCGCGGCATTGCCCGGACTGCCTGCTGTACCGCTCCTGTGTCTATCCCTACCTGTTCGAGACGCCGCCGCCCGAGCGCGCCGGGAAGCTGCGCAAATACCCGGCGGCGCCGCATCCGTTCGTGATCGAACCTTGGCCGGCTTGCCGCGAGGTCGCGCCTGGGGCGGCCTTCGGCGTCGACCTGGTGCTGATCGGTCGCGGCCAGGCCCAGCTCGCATATTTCATCGAGGCGCTGCGCCGCGCGGGGCGGGGCGGCGTCGGCCAGGGCGGGGCGCAGGGAGCCGGCCGCTATGCGCTCGCCCGCGTCGAGCAGCAGACCGCCGCCGGCTGGCAGACGATCTACACCGCCGGCGGGCGGCTCGAATCGCTGCCTGCGCAGACACCGGTCCTTCCGCCGCCGCCCGCCGGCCCGGTGCGCGTGGAACTCTCGACGCCGCTGCGCCTGAGGGTGGCCGAGGATCTGGTGACGGCCGAGCGGCTGCGCTTTCGCGATTTCTTCTCGGCGTTGCTGCGGCGGTTGTCGCTGCTCTCCTATTTCCACACCGACACGCCGCTCGACACCGACTTTCGCGCCTTGGTGCAGGCGGCCGATGCGGTTCCCATCGAGGATGCGGACCTGCGCTGGCACGACTGGACGCGCTACTCGTCGCGCCAGGACGCGCTGCTGCAGATGGGCGGACTGGTCGGCACCTTCGTGCTACCGGGCGCGGCGTTGGCGCCGTTCTGGCCGTATCTGTGGCTCGGGCAGTGGGCGCACGCCGGCAAGGGCGCGGTGATGGGCCTGGGTCGCTACCGGCTGGACGAATAGGGGAATGCGAAAAAACCACCATCCTTGGGGTGTTGCGCGCCGCGGCGCCGTCCGCGCCCGCCCTGCGCTGCGTGACCCCCTGGCTTACGCCTTCGCTGCCTGTCGGCGCCTGCGGTCCCGCACCCCGCAAGCGCCGAATGGATCAGCGCCCGCATGACGGCAAGCTTGCGGGCGTGCGAGGGGATGGACGAACGGCGACAGACTGTGGCCATGAACACGCCCCCAAGTGCTGCCCGCGACCCTGCTGATTTCCCGCGCCGCGTGCTACTGGCGGTCAGTGGCCTGTCGCCGCAGATCGTCACCGAGACGCTGTACGCGCTCGCGGCGCGCGCCGCGCGGCCGTGGATTCCCACCGAAATCCGCCTGCTGACCACCGCGCGCGGCGCCGAGCACGCGCGGCTGAATCTGCTCGCCGGCGATCGCTGGTTCGAGCGCCTGCGTGCCGACTACGGCCTGCCGCCGATCCGTTTCGATGCCGGGTGCATCGAGGTGATCCACGACGCCGCCGGCGCGCCGCTGGCCGACATCCGCAGCCAGGCCGACAACGACGCCACCGCCGATGCGCTGACCGAAGCCGTGCGCGCGCTTACGGCCGATCCGGACTGTGCGCTGCACGTCTCCATCGCCGGCGGGCGCAAGACCATGGGTTATTACCTCGGTTATGCGCTATCCCTGTTCGGCCGCGCCCAGGACCGGCTCTCCCACGTGCTGGTGGACGACGGCTTCGAGGGCCATCCGCAGTTCTACTACCCGAGCCCGTCCGAGCGGGTGATCCACACGCTCGGGCCCAATCCGCGCCCGCTCGACTGCCAGCGCGCCGAGGTGACGCTGGCCGAGATTCCCTTCGTGCGCCTGCGCGAGGGCCAGCCGGCGGCGCTGCTGGCAGGCAGCGCGCGCTTTTCCGATGTCGTGGCTGCATTGAATCGTGCGCTGGCGCCGCCACGGCTGGCGATCGACGTCGCCGACGGACGGCTCGAGGCCGGCGGCCAGCCTGTGGCGATGCGCCCGGCAGATCTCGCCTTTTTATTGTGGTTCGCGCGCCGCGCCCGCGCAGGGCTGCCGGGCCTGCGCCGCCCGGCCGATGGCGTGCCGGATGCCGATTACGCGCGCGAGTACCTAGCCGAATACGACCGCCTGCAAGGAAGGAACGCGCGCACCGACGCGCGCTACCGCGACGGCATGTCGCCGGCCGATTTCGACGAACGCCGCACACGGGTGAATCAGGTACTGGTGGCCGCGCTCGGTCCGCGCGAGGCGGCCGTTTATCTCATCCATGGGAGCGGCCGGCCGAAGACCTACCGTCTCGACCTGCCGCCGCGCGCCATCATCGTCCGGGAGGATTGAACGCCGATGCACACCCTGGTGAGCCTTCTGGGCCGCGGCCGCGACAATCCCACTTCAGGCTATCGCAAGGCGAGCTATCGCTTTGCCGACGGTACAGCCGACGCCACGCCGTTCTTCGGCCTGGCGCTGGCCCGGCATCTCAAACCCGACCTGCTGGTGTTGCTCGGCACCGAGTCCAGCATGTGGGACGTGTTGATCGAGAACCTGCCCGGCATCGCCGAGGCCGAAGAGGCGCTGCGCCTCGAAATGATGGAGGCAGTGGCCGCCGGAAGCGTCACAGTGAACCTGCTCGACCGCGCCCAGCCGCTGGTCCAGCGTGCCGTCGCCCGGCCGGTGCGCCTCAGGCTGATCCCTTTTGGGCGTGACGCGGCCGAGCAGCGACAGATTCTGGAGTGCATCGAACAGGCCGCCGGGCACGGCGAGGTGAGCATCGATGTGACGCACGGCTTCCGTCATCTGCCGATGCTGAGCCTGGTATCCGCCTTCGTGCTCGAACGCCTGGGGCGCACGGTCACCGGCATCTACTACGGCGCTCTCGAAATGACCGCGGACGACCACACGCCAGTGCTGCGACTGGACGGCCTGCTCACCATCCAGCGCTGGGTGGAGGCGCTGGCCGTATTCGACGCCAGCGGCGATTACGGCGTGTTCGCGCCGCTGCTGGCGGCCGACGGCGTGCCGGCGGACAAGACCCGCTGCCTGCAAGACGCCGCCTTTTTCGAACGCATATCCAACGTGGCCGACGCCACCCGGCAACTGCGCACCTTCCTGCCGGCGCTCGATGCGCCGCTGCCGGGCGCCAGCGGCCTGTTCCAAAAGCGTCTGCGCGAACGTCTGGCCTGGGCGCGCGAATCGAACCTGGCGGCACGTCAGCGCAAGCTTGCGCATCAGTACCTGCACCGGGGCGACGTCGTGCGTGCCGCCATTTTTGGCTACGAGAGCCTGGTCAGCCGGCTGTGCATCGAGCAGGGATGCGATCCGCTGGATTACCCCGTCCGGGAGCAAGTGGCCCAGGCATTCGGCGCCGAACTGCACGCCGGTGAGCATACCGACGGGAAGCGCAATGCTTTTCTGACGCTCAAAAACCTGCGCAACGCGCTGGCGCACGGTACGCCACCCACGCGCGAGGCGCTGCAACGCCTCCTGCGCGACCGAGACAATCTCGCTGCGGAGATCCAAAGGTGTTTGCAGAGGTTGGAGGCGTGAGGCCGCTGGCCCCTTGCCGCGGCGACTACGCCCGCAGCAGCCGGAAGGTCGGCTCGACGCCGGCAATGGCCTCGAAGTGGCGGTCGTCGTGCAGCAACGGCAGTTCGTATTCGATGGCGAGCCGGGCGATCACGCAGTCTCGCGGGCTGCGGGGCGTGACCCCGGCCCAGCGGCAGCGCGCGTACAGCGCACCGGCCTCGGCATGGGTGGTCCCACCCGGCGCGGGCTCCAGCATCGGCAGCACGGCAAAGCGGCGGCGCAGTTCCGCCAGCGCCTGGGGCGAGCGCGCGCCCTGCAGCAGCTCCTGCAGGATCACCGGCGCGATGCAGGCATCGCCCTCGTCGAGCAGCGCGTCGAGCCGCGCGGTCGCGGGCGTGGCGCGGCGGCGCAGCCAGTCGATCCCGACCGCCGCGTCAGCCAGTACCACGGCTCATGCCGCGACGCACCGCGCGCACGTCGTAGTCCGGGTCGATCAGTTCGCTGCCGGCCAGTGCCTTCAGTTCGCGCTGGCCCCGGCGCGCGAGCAGCTCGCGCAGCGCCAGATCGACCGCCTCGCGCTTGGTGCGGGCATGGGTGACGCGCATGACTTCGGCCACCAGTTCGTCGTCGATCACGACGTTGGTTCGCATGGCATACCCCTCCGAATGTGTATCCGCATGGCGCCTTGGCTGCCCTTGAAACAGCGCGGACGCCGGGCCGGGGTCGGCGCGGGGATGGACGACGGCAAGCTTGTGGCAATCCAAGGTAGGGAAAGATTCACGAAGACAATGGCCGCGGTGTCTTCACACCGCTCAGTGATCGAAATCGAGGGAGCTGTCGATGCAGCCGCATGAGCTTTTGGAACCCGCGTGCCGCGTCGCGCTGGCGGCCTATCTGCACGATCTCGGCAAATTCGCCGAGCGCGCGCGGATCGAGGAGGCACAGCAAAAAGACGCCGACGGCAACAGCCGCGCCGAGATCAGCAAGCAGCTCTACTGCCCGCAGTTCGACGGCCGCTACACGCATGTGCATGCCGCCTACACGGCCATCGCTTTCGACCTGCTGGAGCGCCACCTGCCCGAACTGGTCGGCGCGGACATGACGCCGTTCCGGCCCTGGAGCGACCGCGACGCGGACGACTCGCTGATCAATGCCGCCGCGCGCCATCACAAGCCCGACACCTTCCTGCAGTGGATCATCGCTACGGCCGACCGGGTGGCGTCGGGCTTCGAGCGCGAGGAGTTCGAGGCCTACAACCCGTTTAGGGCGTGGACTACCAGGGTATCTAATCCTGTTTGCTCCCCACGCTTTCGCACCTCAGCGTCAGTATTGGACCAGGAAGCCGCCTTCGCCACTGATGTTCCTCCAGATATCTACGCATTTCACCGCTACACCTGGAATTCCGCTTCCCTCTTCCATACTCTAGGCAACCAGTATCGGATGCAGTTCCCAGGTTAAGCCCGGGGATTTCACATCCGACTTAATTTCCCGCCTACGTGCGCTTTACGCCCAGTAATTCCGATTAACGCTTGCACCCTCCGTATTACCGCGGCTGCTGGCACGGAGTTAGCCGGTGCTTCTTCTTTAGGTAACGTCAAGACCCGGGGGTATTAACCCCGAGCTTTTCTTCCCTACTGAAAGTGCTTTACAACCCGCAGGCCTTCTTCACACACGCGGCATTGCTGGATCAGGGTTTCCCCCATTGTCCAATATTCCCCACTGCTGCCTCCCGTAGGAGTCTGGGCCGTGTCTCAGTCCCAGTGTGGCTGGTCGTCCTCTCAGACCAGCTACCGATCGTCGCCTTGGTAGGCCTTTACCCCACCAACTAGCTAATCGGACGCGGGCTCATCCAATAGCGCGAGGCCTTGCGGTCCCCCGCTTTCCCCCATGGGGAGTATGCGGTATTAGCCCGAGTTTCCCCGGGTTATCCCCCACTATTGGGCAGATTCCCACGCGTTACGCACCCGTCCGCCACTCGTCAGCGCCCGAAGGCCTGTTACCGTTCGACTTGCATGTGTTAGGCATGCCGCCAGCGTTCAATCTGAGCCAGGATCAAACTCTTGAGTTTAATCTTGAAGATGGATATCGCTATCCATCAATTTGGTCGCTTACCTTGGTTGCCCAAGGCGCAATTTATTGATACTATTGCATCAACATTCGACGAAAGCGCCCACATAAGCTGCTTGATTCCAAATTTTTAAAGAGCGCCCACTTGGGGCTGGAAGACTTTCGTCTTCCTTGGCCACCTCGTGTTGAGGTCGGCCATTTTACCAGCCCGTATGGGCTTGTCAACTCTTTTTTTCGTTAGCGTTTCCGCTGATCGATTTCTTGAGTTGACCCCTCAATGCGTCGCCGCTTTGAGGTCGATCATTCTAGCACTTTTTTTTGCGTTGTCAAACTTTCGTTTGGCCTGAGCGTCTTTCTTCAAGTTCCGCTCAACGCTCAGCCGTGCTGAGAGGGCGCATTATACGGGGATCCGAAGGGCGGTCAAGCCCTTTCTGCTGCGCTGGCGAGAGGTCGCATAACATGCTGGTTTTAATGGGCTGCTTTCCGCCTGACGCCATTATTCGAGAATGATGCGCGCGAATCGGCGACGTCCAACCTGGAGGACGACGCTCCCGGGGCCGGCGATCCTGAGGTCAGGATCCTCAACCCGCTGGCCGTCGATGCGAACGGCGCCCTCGCGAATGAGGCGCATGGCTTCCGACGTGCTACCCGCGACTGCGACAGCCTTCATCACCGCGGGCAACCACTGTCCCTCACTGCCGGCCACGACCGTATGCACCGGCATGTCGTCTGGTACGCCGCCCTGCTGAAACCGCTTGACGAACGACTCATGGGCGAGACGCGCGGCCTGCGAGTCATGAAATCGCGTCACCAACTCCAAGGCAAGCTCGATCTTGACGTCCCGCGGATTCCCCCCTTCCGCGATTCGCTCCTTATGCCGACGGATCTGAGCCGCATCACTCGCGCTCAGGAGATCGTAGTACCGCCACATCAGCTCGTCGGATATCGACATGAGCTTGCCGAACATTTCCTCCGGCGGGTCTTCAATGGCAACCGTATTGCCCAGCGACTTCGACATCTTTTGTACACCGTCGAGCCCCTCGAGCAGAGGCAGGGTCATCACCACCTGCGCAGGCTGGCCATGCACCTGCTGCAAGTGCCTCCCCATGAGCAGGTTGAATTTCTGGTCCGTCCCTCCCAGCTCGACATCGGCCCGCAAGGCCACAGAGTCATAGCCCTGGATCAACGGATAGAGGAATTCGTGGATGGCAATGCTTTGCCCCGAGGCATATCGCTTGGTGAAGTCGTCGCGCTCGAGCATGCGGGCAACCGTGTAGTGCGACGCCAGGCGGATCAGATCGGCCACGGCCATCGCGTCCATCCAGGTCGAATTGAAAGCGATCTCGGTCCGCTCGGGGTCCAGGATACGAAACACCTGATCGGCGTAGGTTTGGGCATTTTCCCGAACCTGATCGTCGGTCAGCGGCTTGCGCGTCACGTTCTTGCCGGTAGGGTCGCCTATGCGCCCCGTGAAGTCGCCGATCAGGAAGATGACGTGATGGCCGAGGTCCTGGAACTGGCGCATCTTGGTCAGCAACACGGTATGCCCCAGATGCAGATCAGGCGCCGTCGGATCGAAGCCGGCCTTGATCCGCAACGGCCCACCACGGGCCAGACGTTCCCGCAAACCCTCGGCGGGCAGAATTTCATCGACGCCTCGCGTCAACAACTCCCAGCCGTCAGGCTCGGCGCTCATTGGGGACTCCTTAATTAATAGATATGGCATCGCCAAGTCGTCGGCACCGACCAGTCATGCCAACCGCTGTTCAGAGTGACGATCGCTGACTTGCCACACGCAGGCGGCACAGGTTACCTTGCACCGATCATTGAGCGACGGCTCGAATGGAAGGCGGCGATCAGGATGGAAGAGCAGGCATGAAGGACCTCGGCACCCGTGTTTCGGACGATTATAAGGCCCTCCTCCCCGCAAAGCCTCAATCACCCAAAAGCAGTCCCTTGCACTGGTTTGTTTTCGGGGCCGCGCTCCCCATTCTCTCCCTGAGCTTTGCGCTCCACATGGGCGACGCGGCCGCCATGCGGCAGATGATCGAGCCCGGGGTTGGAGAGTCGCCCATCGTCATGGACGAGGAGCAGTCCGAAGGCATACTCCGACTGACCGCTCAAACCTTGGACGAGATCCTGGGCGAGAAATACCTGGGGGCCTCCGCGGACCTGCTGCGGGAAGAGCGCCCGTTTGCGCTGAATCCGGCCGACGATCCGTTCGTTGACCCCGATTGGATCTCGCTCACGGTGACGGCCGGTGACTCGCTGTCGCGCATCTTCGAGCGCTTCGAGTTGGCGCACGAAGATCTTCAAGCCATTTCACAGATCGGCAAGCACAAACGCTACTTGCGCGAGTTGCAACCGGGCGACGAGTTTCGCATCAAGATCGATGATGGCGGCCGCATTGCCGAGTTGGTCCACGACGTCGATTCCCTGAAGACTCTCCATCTGACGCGCGCCGGCGAGCAGTTCAAATCTGAGCTGATCACTCACCCCGTGGAAACGCGACCTGTCACGGCGCGTGGCGTCGTCCGAAGCTCACTGGCTCAGGCGGGCGCCGATGCCGGACTGAGCTATGCCGCCATCATGCAGTTCGCGCAAATCTTCGGCTACGAAATCGACTTCGCGCTGGATCTGCGCGAAGGCGATGAGCTCACCGTCGTGTACGAGGCGGGCTTCCGCGACGGCGAGAAAGTCGTCTCCGGCCCCATTCTCGCCGCCGCATTCAAAAATCGGGGCAAGACCTACAAAGCCATTCGATACGGAAGCGGGGATCAGGGCCGTTATTACGCGCCGGACGGCACGAGCCTGCGCAAGGCCTTTCTGCGCACGCCGGTCGACTTCAGCCGCATCAGTTCGGGATTCAATCTCGGGCGGCGCCATCCCATCCTCAATACCATCCGCGCCCACAAGGGCGTGGACTACGCCGCCCCGCAGGGCACCGCCATCAAGGCAGCGGGTGACGGCAAAGTCATCTTTCAGGGCCGAAAAGGCGGCTACGGCAACGTCGTCGAGATTGCCCACGGCAAGCATCACAGCACGCTGTATGCGCACATGAGCGGCTTCGCCAAGGGTACATCGGTCGGCGCGGCGGTTCGCGCCGGCCAGACCATCGGTTATGTCGGGTCGACGGGTCTCGCCACCGGCCCGCATCTGCACTACGAGCTGCGCGTCGACGGGGTTCATCGCGACCCGCTCAAGGTCAATACCGCTCTCGCGGACAACCTGACCGGGCGCGAACTCCAAGCGTTCAAACAGCAAGCCGCCTCGCTTCTGGCGAGCCTCGAACCCGCCCGTCCTACGCAACTGGCGCAGACGCGCGCAGCCGCTACCACCAACTGAAATCGCAGCATCCGCTATGCGCCTGATCGGGCTCATGTCAGGCACCAGCGCGGATGGCATCGATGCAGCGCTGCTTCGTATCCGGGACGGCGTATCCACCTTGGAGGCCGTGCACAGCGAACCCCTGCCCGGCCGCCTCGCACGGCAAATCCGCGCCATATCGCGTCATCCGACGGGCGGGACCCTGGATGCATCCCTTACGCTCGATCTGCAACTGGGCGCCTGTTTCGCCCGCGCCGCGCTGACCCTCGTCCGGCGTGCCGCTCTGCGCCCCGCGGCGATTCATGCGATCGGCCTGCACGGTCAGACCCTGCGCCATCGCCCGAAGCATCGGTACGCCTACTCTCTGCAGATGGCCAATGCCCAGCGCGTGGCGCTCGAGACCGGCATTCTGACGGTCGCCGATTGGCGCATGCGCGACATCCTGCTGGGTGGAGAAGGCGCGCCGCTGGTGCCGCTGTTTCATGCGGCGCAATTCAGCGCCCCCGACGAAACGCGGGCGGTCCTCAATCTGGGCGGCATCGCCAATCTGACGCTGCTGGATGCCGCGGGACGCATCGTCGCCGGCTTCGACTGCGGACCGGCAAACTGTCTGATGGATGCTTGGACAAGGCGGCATCAGGGGTTCAGCCACGATGCGGACGGGGCGTGGGCACGGACCGGCCGGGTCTTGCCGGGACTGCTGATGGAGCTGCTGGCGGAACCCTATTTCGCCGCCCGACCGCCCAAGAGCACAGGTCTCGACCGGTTCAATCCCGGCTGGCTTCAGCAAGTCTTGGCCAGGAGCGATACATCGGCAACGCCCGCAGACGTTCAACGCACGCTGCTCGAACTCACAGTCGAATCCGTGGCCACCGCACTGGAGCAGATGACGCCCTCGCCGCAGCGCCTCTTGGTGTGCGGCGGCGGCGCACATAACGGCTTTGTCATGGAACGCCTGGCCGACCGGCTGAGGCCCGTGCCCGTCGCATCGACAGCGTCGCTGGGCTGGGATCCGGAATGGATTGAAGCTGCGGCGTTTGCCTGGCTGGCCTACCGCACTATGAACGGCGAACCGGGTAATGCGCCGGCCGTTACCGGCGCCCGGCGAGCCGGTATCATGGGCGCCGTTTTTTTACCGGGTTGAACCCATCAAAAAGCCTTTTCAGGGCTGCTGTCACTGTGCCGGCAACCCGCAATCCTATATCGAAAACGACGAACCGCACCCGCAGGTCGTGCTGGCGTTGGGATTGCGGATCACGAAACGCTCACCCTCCAATCCCTCCGCGTAGTCGATCTCCGCACCCTGCAGGTAATGGATGCTGGTGGCGTCGACCAGAAGAACGACACCGGCATTGGACACCTGTAAATCGCCTTCCTGTTCGGTTTCATCGAAAGTGAATCCGTACTGGAACCCTGAACAGCCGCCACCGGAGACGAACACGCGCAGCTTCAGGTCCGGATTCTTTTCCTCTTCCAAGAGCTGCCGCACCTTCTCGGCCGCAGCGTCGGTAAACAGCAGCGGCGTCGCTGCCTGCGGAGTCATCGCGTTTGCGCCTGCCTGAGCCATGATGTGGACCCTCGTCTATCTACTCTTGCGAGCAGTCTTACACATTGAAACGGAAATGGACCACGTCGCCTTCGCGCAGGACGTAATCCTTGCCTTCCAGACGCCATTTGCCCGCTTCCTTGGCGCCCGCCTCGCCCTTGTGCGCAACGAAGTCCTCGTAGGCGATGACCTCGGCGCGGATGAAGCCGCGCTCGAAGTCGGTGTGGATGACACCGGCGCCCTGCGGCGCCGTGGCCCCGACGCGCACCGTCCACGCCCTGACTTCTTTGACCCCGGCCGTGAAAAAAGTTTGCAGGCGCAGTAACTCATACGCCGCGCGGATGACCCGGTCGAGCCCCGCCTCGGTCATGCCCAGATCATCCAGAAACACCGCCCGGTCGGCCTCATCCAGTTGGGCGATCTCGGCCTCGATGGCGGCGCAGATCGGCACCACCTGCGCGCCTTCTGCCGCCGCCATGCGCTGCAATGCTTCCAGATGCGGGCCACCGCCGGATTCATCCACATTGGCCACATACATCAGCGGCTTGGCGGTGATCAGATGCAGCTCGCGCAAGAGCAGCTCGCGCGCATGCTCGTCGGTCACCCGGAGGCGAGCCGCCCGCCCCTGATCGAGCAACTGGGATACTTCCTGCAGCAGAGCCACATCGGCTTTGGCTGCCGCATCACCGCTCTTGGCCTTGCGCTCCAGCCGGGTCAGCGCCTTTTCGACCGTGGACAGATCCGCCAGCGCCAGCTCGGTCTGGATCACCTCGACGTCGGACAAAGGATCCACGCGGCCGGCGACGTGGATGACGTTCGGGTCGTCGAAGCAGCGCACCACGTGAGCAATGGCATCGGTCTCACGGATATGCGCCAGAAACTGGTTACCCAGTCCCTCGCCTTTGGCAGCGCCCGCCACCAGCCCGGCAATGTCCACGAACTCGACGTGGGTGGGCAGGATGCGCTCAGGACGCACGATCTCCGCCAGCGCCATCAGCCGGGGGTCGGGGACCGGCACGACGCCGACATTGGGGTCGATGGTACAGAACGGATAGTTCTCGGCCGCAATGGCGGCGCGCGTCAAGGCATTGAACAGCGTCGATTTGCCCACGTTGGGCAGGCCGACGATACCGCATTGAATTCCCATAATCTTTTCGCTTGCCTCAAGGATGCGGTAGAGATGCACGAGCGGTGTTGAGCGTCTGCATCGCCCACGCCATCCGGCCGCTCAGCATGTCCGGGAATACGGCCGCCGCACAGGTCAGTGCCTCATCGATCTGGCCGCGCTCCTCGCGTCCGGGCGGATGCAGCACATAGCTCACCACCTGATCGCGATGCCCCGGGTGTCCGATACCGATACGCAGCCGTGTGAAATCGCCCCCCAGCCGCGCGATGATGTCGCGCAGTCCATTGTGTCCGCCATGACCACCGCCCTGCTTCAGGCGCACCGTTCCGACCGGCAGGTCCAGCTCGTCGTGGGCAACGAGCAACGCGCCGGGCTCCAAGCGGTAATAGGAAGCGAATGCCTCCACCGCCTGACCGCTGTGATTCATGAACGTACGGGGTTTAAACAGCCAGACCGACGCACCGGGCAGTTCCAACCGGCCCAGATCACCCTTGAGCCGCGCGTCGGGCCTGAGGCGGACGCCGGCCCGATCAGCCAGCAGGTTGACCCACCAGAAACCGGCGTTGTGCCGTGTCTGGTCATACTCGGCGCCGGGATTTCCCAGGCCGATCACGGCCTGGGGAGGCGGCGGGGCACTCGCTGCGGAACCCCGCCCCATGCTCAACCCGCTTCAGGTGTTTCGGTCGGCTCGACCTTCGGCGGCACCACGGTCACCACGGCAAGATCACCGGATTCCCCGTGGCTAAGGGAAGCGAGACGCACGGATCCAGGCAGCGCCAGATCGGACAGATGGAGACTCTCGCCGATGTTCAGACCACTCACGTCCACCTCGATGAACTCGGGCAGATCCTTGGGCAAACAGATCACCTCGACTTCATTGAGCAAATGCGAGATCACACCGCCGCGCTTGGCGCCAACCGAAGCCCCGTCGCCGACGAAATGCAGCGGCACATGCACATGCAGTGCCTGACCGGCGACCACACGCTGGAAGTCGACGTGCTGGAGAATGCCGGCGCGGTAGACGTGGCGCTGCAGGGCTTTCAGGATGACGTTCTGCGCCACGCCGTCTACCTCCAGCTCCAGGACGTGCGAATAAAACGCCTCGTGCTCCAGATGCTTCATCATTTCATTGTTGCTGAGGTTGATCGCCTGGGGCGGCTGATCTCCGCCGTAGACGATACCCGGCACGTCGCCCTGCCGACGCAGGCGGCGGCTCGCACCTTTCCCCGCGTCCGACCGGCTCGTGGCCGTTACTTTGAAGGTTTCGACACTCATTTCCATTACTCCAAACGACCTTGCGGTCAATCTGCCCCCCGCGCGACCACGGCGGACACCAGAAGACGGCTGGATCGCCGCCTCGTACTCTTCAATCGATATAGAGCGAACTCACCGATTCGTCGCTTGCGATGCGACGGATCGTTTCGGCCAGGACTTGCGCCACGCTCACTTGGCGGATCTTGGCGCAACGGTCTGCGGCATCGGTGAGCGGGATGGTATCGGTCACCACCAATTCATCGAGCACCGAGGACTCGATCCGCTCGATCGCAGGACCCGACAGCACCGCATGCGTCGCATAGGCGACGACCTGAGCCGCCCCCTGCTGCTTGAGCGCTGCCGCGGCCTGGCAGAGGGTACCGGCGGTGTCGACGATGTCGTCGACCAGCACGCAGAACTTGTCCTGCACATTGCCGATGATGTGCATGACCTGGGATTCATTGGCCCGCGCCCGGCGCTTGTCGATGATGGCCAGATCCGTGTCGTCGAGCCGCTTGGCGATCGCCCGCGCGCGCACCACGCCGCCGACGTCCGGGGACACCACGATCAGCTTGCGGTCCTGGCGCTGCTGCCAGATGTCGCCCAGGAGGATGGGCGAGGCGTAGACGTTGTCCACCGGAATGTCGAAAAAACCCTGGATCTGGTCGGCATGCAGATCGACCGTGAGCAGATGCCGGATGCCCGCCGAGACCATCATGTTGGCGATCAGCTTGGCCGTGATGGGCACACGGGCCGAGCGCACGCGCCGATCCTGGCGCGCGTAACCGAAGTAGGGCACCACAGCGATCACCTTGCGGGCCGACGCGCGACGCAGCGCATCGGTCATGATGAGCATTTCCATCACGTGATCGTTGGTGGGCGCGCTGGTGGTCTGGATCAGGAAGATGTCGCGGCCACGGACGTTGTCCTCGATTTCGACCGTGACCTCGCCATCGCTGAAGCGGCCGACGGCGGCCTTGCCCAGCGGGACCATGAGGTGATTGGCAATGGCCTGCGCCAAGGGCCGGTTCGCCGTGCCCGAGAAGACCATGAATCTGCCGCCGTCGAGGCCTGGACCTTGCCCTTCGAATGTCATCGTCATTCCCATGTGGGGCAGCAATCCCCCGGCATGCGCGAGGGATCATGACAACTGGCTGGGGCGCCAGGATTCGAACCTAGGAATGCGGGGATCAAAACCCCGTGCCTTACCGCTTGGCTACGCCCCAGTAAACTCCATCAAACCGGTTGCGCTCTCGCGGTCGTTGCCGCGGCGAGCCTCTCGTGCAAGGGTGAGCGATTGCGCCCCCGCGCCACCACGCCGGCACAGCCCGCCGGCCGCTGGCTGAGCACCGCATGAGCGGCTTCGGCGTTCTCGAAGGCCGCAAAAACCGCGCCGCCGGTGCCGGTGAGACGCGCCTGCGCATATCGACCGACCCAGTCCATCCGCTGCGCCACCGCCGGGTACAGGCGGCGCACCACGGGCTCGCAATCGTTGCGACCCGCCCCGTCGAGAAAGTCGGCCATTGTCATGCGCGGCGTGTTTCTTGTCAAATCAGGCGCTTCAAACACCCGCGCGGTCGAAACGAGCACGTCGGGCCAAGTGATCACATACCATGGCTCGGCGATGTCCACGGGAACGAGTCGTTCGCCGACCCCTTCTGCCCATGCCGCATGGCCCCGCACGAAGACCGGCACGTCCGCCCCCAGCGTCAAGCCTAGCTCGGCCAGATCGTCCAGGGAGAGTCCCGTCTGCCAGAGATGGTTGAGCGCGACCAGTACGGTTGCAGCATCCGAGCTGCCACCGCCCAGCCCTGCCCCTTGGGGAATCCGTTTACGTACGGCAATCTTCGCCCCGGCACGAACACGGGCGCGCGATTGCAGCAGGCGCGCCGCGCGTTCGGCGAGATCCTGGCCGGCTGCGACGCCTGACGCCCCTTTCAGAAGGAGGATCGTGCCATCCGTGGTGGGCTCGAGCAGGATTTCGTCGGCAAAATCGACGAACTGGAACAGCGTCTGCAGTTCATGATAGCCGTCCGCCCGACGCCCCAGCACATGCAGAAACAGATTCAGCTTGGCCGGCGCCGGCCAGCACGTCATGCTCATCGCGCCGGCTCGCGGCACAGTTGCGCCGGATCAAGCTCCCAGCGTTCGATCAGCAGGCGCACCGTGCTCGCATCCTGCTCGAGGCGCAACCGGGAGGGCAAGGGAATGGGGCCAGCCGCATGATCCATGGCCTCATACCGAACCATCCAGCCCGCCTGTTCGAGCACGCGTTGATCCGACTGTACGCGCCATTGCGCGGGGCCGGCTGTCGGGTCGGGCACGCCCAACGCCCAATAACGCAGCGAGCGCACCGGCAAGGGGTAGCCGAGAACGGCGGCCAGCACCGCCTCCGGCGCGGCCTGATAGTCACGCCGTTCGCCCCGCGCCTCCACGACCACGCTTGCCTCATCGCCCTCGATACGGGCACCGCCGGCGCCAAGCGGCCCCTCGGCATTCAGGCGGTAAGCGGCGCCATGCTGCTCCCAGCGCAACCGGAAGCTGCCCGATTGATCGGGGACGCGAAACGCCAGCCGTCCCTGCAAGCTCCAGTCCTGTACGCAAGCCAAGGCTTGGCTCGCGGCGTCCGCAGGCGACGGAGCGGGCGCCTTTCGGGGCGCAAGCGGCGCACAGCCGACAAGGAGCACGGCCGCCACGCCGAGAAGCAGCCGCAGTAGGCGAGCCGCCTCATTCTTCACCATAGCGCCGCAAGGTTTGCCGAAGCACCGGATGGTCCGGGAATGCCTCGCGAGCCTTCTGCCAGATTTGCCGCGCCTCGCCGCGCCTTCCCTGGCGCCAACGCAGTTCGCCCAGGTGCGCCGCCACCTCGGGATCATTCAGCCGTTCATAGGCTTGGACGAGATAGCGATCCGCGGCATCCAGATCGCCCTGACGGAAGTAGACCCAGCCCAGACTGTCGAGCATCGCCGGGTTTTCGGGATCGCTGGCCAGTGCGCGCCGAACGAGATCCTCGGCTTCCTGCAGCCGATCGGTATGAACCGCCAGGAAATAGCCCAAGGCGTTGAGGACCAGCCCATCGTCGGGTTTGCTCGTGATCAGCGCGCGCAGATCGGCCTCGGCCACATCCAGATTGCCGGCCTGCTCCGCCGCGAGCGAGCGCCAATACCGAAAATCGCGGTTGTCCGGGTAGCGGTTCAGTGCTTCGGTGAAAATCGCCGCCGACTGATCGGGAACCCCGGCTCGATACAGCCATTCACCTTCCCCTTGATACAGCGCGGGCGCGAGGCTCGGGTTGCGCTCGCGCAACTGGGCCAGATGCGCCCGACCCGCCTCGATGCGACCCAAATCGCCCAGCGTCTCGGCGATCAGCAATTGTGCCTGGATCACATGGCTGCCGCCGCCCACCTGCGACAGCCACTGCAGCGCGTTTTGCGGCCTGCCGCGGCGGCGCTCGAGCACCCCGAGATAGTAATAGGCATCGGTGGATCGATTACCGCTTGCCGCGAGTCGCGACAGATAGTCGAAGGCAGCATCATCGTCGCCCTCCTGCATTTTCAGCAGGCCCAGCGCGTAGAGCGCCTCCGGCTGGTCTGGGGTCGCCTTCAAAATCGCCTCGAACGATTGCGTGGCCTCCTCGGGTCGATCCAATTGCAACAGGACGCGCGCCTCATCCAGTCGCAGCGCCTGATCGTCCCCATGCTTGCGAACGACGGCGCGCAACTGCGCCAGCCCGGCCTCGGTGTTGCCTTGGCGAATCTGTACCTGCGCGGCCAATGCCTGTGCCTGATACCAGTTCGGCGCCAGCTCGCGCGTGCGCGCGATCGAACGCTGGGCCCGATCGACGTCACCGGCGATCAAGGCGAGCCGCGCGTCGGCGTAGTGGAACTCAGCCCATCCGGCGTACTGCCGGGCCACGGCATCGAGCAGCGCAAGTCGTTCCGGTCGATTGCGCACCTCTTCGGCGAGCACCGCGGGTAAATCCAGCAGCGCTTCCGCCTCGCCATCGGGTTGCGCCGCAACCAGCTGAGCCAATACGCCGCCGGCTGCAGCGAGATCGCCGGCGGTCACCGCTGCGGTGAATTGTATCTGGAGGGGCGGCAGGGCCGCCGGATCCTGCCGGTGCCAGCGATCGGCCAGTTCGGCCGCGAGCGTCAGATCGCCCGCCGCCAGAGCCGCCTGAGCGCCTCGCTGCAGCAAGTCCACCTCGTCCGTGAGCGCTGCTGCGCGGGCATAGGCACGTGCGGCCTCCGCCGGATTGTTCTCCCGCAGCAGGCGCTCGCCCGCCAGCGCCCAGTAGGTCGGGCTCTGCTCGGCCAGATCAGGGGTTGGACGGGGGGCTGCCGCTGCGGACCGCTCCCGAACCTGTGTGGTGGGAACGCAGGCGCAGAGTAGGGGCAGCAATGCAAATCCCGCGTAGCGGGGCCAGCCAGAAAGGTTCACGCGAACAGCCGCCTCATACCCGTCACATCAACAAAGCGATGGACTATAGCGTGGTGGCAAGCGACGGCGCCACCGACCCGATTCTTGTCTTGCGACGACCGTTTGACGCAGAATCGCAGCTCTCGTTCGCCTCGCGCCCCGCAATGCCCCTCTTCAGCGTCGGACTCAATCACACCACCGCCGCCGTGCCGGTACGGGAACGCGTGGCCTTCTCGACGGAGGATCTGGCGCGGGCACTGACAGACCTCCGCCACGAGGCCGCCGTCGAGGAAGCCGTCCTGCTGTCGACCTGCAACCGCACCGAGATCTACTTCCGGGCGGACGATGACGTAGGGGTCATCGACTGGCTGAGCCGCGATCGGGCCATGCCGCGCGCCGAACTCGACCTCTGCCTGTACCGCCTGACCGGCGATGCCGTGGTGCGTCACCTGCTCCGGGTCGCAGCCGGGCTCGATTCGATGGTCGTCGGCGAGGCCCAGATCCTGGGCCAGCTCAAGCAAGCCTACGCGCTCGCACTGGAAAACGGCCATGTGGGCCACGGACTGAACCGGCTGTTTGCCTGCAGTTTCGCCACCGCCAAACGGGTGCGCACCGACACGCTCATCGGCGCGCAACCCGTATCGGTCGCCTCCATCGCGACCGATCTCGCACGGCGCATCTTCAGCGATTTTCGCGAACACACCGCGGTTCTGGTCGGCGCTGGCCAGATGATTGCCCTGTGCGCGCGGCACCTGCATACCCAAGGCGTCGGGCGCATCATCATCGCCAACCGCGACGTCGGCCGCGCGGTCGCCCTGGCTCAGAACGTCCAGGGATTCGGCATCGGTCTGACCGACCTGGACGTGCATCTGGCCGAAGCGGACATTCTGATCGCCTGCACGGCCAGCCCCGATCCGATCATTCGCCTGCCCGCGGTGCGCCAGGCGCTGCGTCGGCGCAAGCATCGCCCGATGCTCATGATCGATCTGGGCATGCCGCGCGACATCGAGCCGGACATCGCACGGCTGGACGATGTCTTTCTCCATTCACTCGACGACTTGGCAGCGGAGAGCCGGCATAACCGCGAGATCCGCTCCGAACAGGCCCTGCTGGCCGAGACCATCGTCGAGGATGAAACAGAGCGTTTCAGTCTGTGGCTTCGCAATCACGATCATCGCCGCTGGTTGCAGCAATGGCGCGAACGCAGCGAGCAAACCCGCCGCGCGGCGCTCATCCAGGCCCATGAGCGGCTGGAACGTGGGGAGGATCCGGCTGCCGTGCTGGAAGACTTTTCCCGCGCGCTGACCAACCGCCTCCTGCACGCGCCGACCCAGCGCCTGCGCGAGGCCATCCACGAGTCCCGACAGGACCTCATCGACGATGCCCGGCGCCTGTTCGATCTGGACGAACCGGCGCCATGAACATCACCCCGGGCCTTGCCTCCGAGCTGGAACGGCTGCGCTATCGCCATCGCGAAGTCTCGGCGCTGCTCAGCGAACCCGCCGTGCTGGGCGATGCGACGCGCATGCGCGCCCTCGGCCGCGAGTACGCGCATCTGGAAGATCTGGTCGCGACCTTTCATGCCTGCGCGGCTGCTGAAACACGCTTGGCCGAAGCCGAAGCGCTGCGTCAGGACAGCGATCCCGAACTGCGGGCCCTGGCCGGCGAGGAAGCCGAGGCAGCGCAGCAGGAACTCGCCCACCTCAAGCACGCGCTTCAGCGTCTGCTGCTGCCGCCCGATCCCTTCGATGCCAGCAACGTGTTCCTGGAAATCCGCGCCGGCACCGGCGGCGACGAGGCAGCGATCTTCGCCGGCGATCTGTTCCGCATGTACAGCCGCTACGCCGAGCGCCGCGGCTGGCCGGTGGAGATCATCAGCCAGAACGCCGGCGAGCACGGCGGCTTCAAGGAAATCATCGCCCGGCTCATCGGCGAGGGCGTCTATTCGCGCCTCAAGTTCGAATCCGGCGCCCATCGCGTGCAGCGCGTCCCCGCCACCGAATCGCAAGGCCGCATCCACACCTCCGCCTGCACCGTGGCCGTCCTGCCCGAAGTCGAGGAGGTCACCGGCCTCGAGGTCAATCCCGCGGAGCTGCGCATCGACACCTACCGCGCCTCGGGCGCCGGCGGGCAACACATCAACAAGACCGATTCGGCCGTGCGCATCACCCATCTGCCGAGCGGCATCGTGGTGGAGTGCCAAGATGAACGCTCGCAGCACAAGAACCGCGCCAAGGCGCTCTCGCTCCTGAAAGCGCGCCTGCTCGCCCAGGCGCGCGACAGCCAGCAGCAGCAGACCGCCGAACAGCGCCGCGCGCTGGTCGGCAGCGGTGATCGTTCCGAACGCATCCGGACCTACAATTTCCCGCAGGGCCGTCTCACCGATCATCGCATCAACCTTACGCTCTATCGGCTCGAGGCGATCATGGACGGCGATCTCGACGAGGTGCTCGATGCCCTGCAGGACGCCCATCAGGCCCAGCAGCTTGCTGCGCTCGGCGCCTGATCCGCTGCCGGCGCGCGAGGCGCTGCGTCTGGTGCGTGAGACGCTCGCCGTGCCGGCAGGCAGCGCTCAGGCCGCCGCGCAGGAGGCTGAATGGCTGCTCGCCTTTGTGCTGGGCTGGCCGCGCAACCGGCTGTGGTCGCACGGCGAGACGGCGCTGACACCGCCGCAGCGCGAGCGCCTGGTCCAGCTCGCCGAGCGAAGGCGGGCCGGCGAGCCCGTGGCCTATGTGTTGGGCGAAGCCGGCTTTCATGACCTGACGCTGACCGTCACCCCCGATACCCTGATCCCGCGCCCCGAAACCGAGCTTCTGGTCGAAATCGCGCTCACCCTGGCGATCCCAGCGCCGCAGGTGGCCGACCTCGGCACCGGCAGCGGCGCCATCGCCCTGGCGCTGGCCGCCGCACGGCCGGACTGGCAGGTGCATGCGGTGGACCGCAGCGCCGCCGCGCTCGCCGTCGCTGAATACAACGCGCGCCGATTGGGATTGATGGACCGGATGCGCTTCGTCGCGGGCGATTGGTGCGCCCCGCTGGCGCCGGGCGCCTTCGGGCTGATCGTCGCCAATCCGCCCTATCTTGCGGAGACAGATCCGCATCTGCCCGCGCTGCGCCACGAACCGCGCAGCGCATTGGTGGCCGGCCCCACCGGGCTCGAGGATCTGGCGCGCATCATCGACACCGCCCGGGACGTCCTGATGCCGGGTGGCTGGCTGATCCTCGAGCATGGCTGGGACCAAGGGCCGGCCGTGCGGGAATTGCTCAGCGCTGCCAGCTATCGGGCGGTCTCGAGCCATCAGGACTTCGCCGGCCATGACCGCGTGGCCCTCGGCCGGCACGAACCCGAACAAGAGGACCCGGCATGACCCTGCACCGCGACGCCCTGATCCGCTACAGCCGCCAGCTGCGCCTGCCCGAACTGGGTCTGTCCGGGCAGGAACGTCTGGCCGCAAGCCGGGTGCTCGTCGTCGGCGCCGGCGGGCTGGGTTCCGGCTGCGCGCCCTATCTCGCCGCGAGCGGCGTGGGGGAGCTGATCATCGCCGATGCCGACATCGTGGAGCTGAGCAACCTGCACCGCCAGTTGCTGCACACCACCGCGGATGTCGGCCGGCCCAAGGTGGACTCGGCGCGCGCGCGGCTGGAACAGCTCAATCCCGAGGTGCGCATCACGCCGCTGGCCACGCGCCTCGACGCCGACACGCTGAGCGGCGCGCTCGCCGGCTGCGACGCCGTGGTCGACGGCTCGGACAACTTCGCCACCCGCTTTGCCGTCAACGCCGCCAGCCGCGCCGTCCGGATCCCCCTCATCAGCGCCGCGGCGATCCGCTTCGAAGGCCAGCTCTCGGTGTTCGATCCGCGCGATGCGGCCAGTCCGTGCTATCGCTGCCTGTATCGCGACAGCGCCGAACAGGCCGAAACCTGCGCGCTGAACGGCGTCCTGCCACCCATCGTCGGCGCCCTGGGCAGCCTGCAGGCGCTGGAGACGCTCAAGGTGCTCACCGGCATTGGCCGGCCGCTGGTCGGCCGTTTGCTCGTCTTCGACGGCCTCGCCCATGAATGGCGCACCCTGCGCCTGAAGCGCGATCCCGGCTGCCCCGTCTGCGCGTGAACGCCGCACCCGCCTCGCCGGTCCGTTTCAGCCGCACCCTGTGCCATCGGCTGCGCGCCGAAGCGGCCGCCCAGCCCACGCGCGAGGTCTGCGGCCTGATCGGCGCCCGTGATGGGACGGCGGTCGCCCATTATCCGATTGCCAACATCGCGCCGGATGCGAACCGGCGCTATCACATGGACCCCGCCGCCCAGATCGCCGCGTTTCGCGCCATGCGCCTGCGCGGCGAAGTGCTGGCCGCGATCTATCACTCTCATCCCGCAGGACCGCCCATTCCTTCGACGCGCGATCTCTGCGAATGGTCTTATCCCGAAGCGCTGTGCCTGATCGTCGGGCTGGCCGGCGGACGGCCGCGGCTGCACGCCTGGCGCTGGACACCAGCCGGCTTCGTCCGCGTCCGCGCCCAATAAAACGCCGACTTCTCCGCGAACCCGGCAACGATCCGGAATCGTCGACGCAACGACGTAAATAGTCGCATTGCTTGTCAAAAACCAATCAGATAGAAGCCGTTCGAAGATTGGCGCGGGGACATGTACCGTTCGTCGGAATTTCGTTGCCCCCTTGATCAGATCGCCGAACAATGCGCTCGCCTTTGGAATCGCTCGTTCAAAGGCCCGTTGAAACCGACTCAATCCAGGAATGCGTGATGAAACTTAAATCGCTGTGTCTGATGGGCTTGCTTGCCCTTGCCCCCTTGAGCGGCCAAGCCGCCATGACCAAGATGGACCTCCCGGAACTGTCGAGGACCGCTGGTCAGCTCAACTTGAATTTCGGCAAGCGGATCGATCTCGGCATGGCTGGCAAACGCGTTTTCCTGCCCGCGCAAGCTGCCAACACACTCCCGCCAGGGCAGAATCCCCTCTACCCAGGCGCCCCGGGTCAGAACCCGATTTTCCAGTTTGACGTCCATCACACGATCATCGACTGAACCGCGCTCAGCGTCTGCCTGATCTGCAGGCGGGAGCCCTCAAAGGTTCCCGCCTTTTTTCCCGCCAGATGCCCTCTCGAAGCCCTGTCACCACCGGCTCCGTACGCTAGTCGCCTAGGCACATTCCCAGCGCCCGCGCCGTGCGGACCGTACCCGAATCGAGCGGCACGCGCCGCAGCTGCGCCACGGCCTCGGGGATCGGCACCGGCACCATGTCGGGCGGTTGATAGCCGACCATGTGGCCGAACAGGCCCTGCTCCACCAGATGCACGGCCGCCGCGCCGAAACGCAGCGCCAGCACGCGATCGAATGCGCTGGGCGTGCCGCCGCGCTGGATGTGGCCGAGCACTGTCGTACGCGTCTCCTTGCCGGTCAGCGCGCGAATCTCCTCGGCGACCTGCTCGCCCATGCCGCCGAGTTGCACATCCCGCCCCGCCTCGCGCGCGCGGATCGCCCGCTCGCCGTCGCGCGGCGTTGCACCTTCGGCGACCACCACGATGGAAAAGCCGCGCCCGGCCTGCTCGCGCTGGCGGATCTTCTCGCATACCGCGCCGATGTCGAAGGGAATCTCGGGAATCAGGATCACATCCGCGCCGCCGGCGATACCCGCATGCAGCGCAATCCATCCGGCGTCGCGTCCCATGACCTCGACCACCATGACGCGCCGGTGCGCCTCGGCGGTGGTGTGTAGCCGCCCGATGGCTTCGGTGGCGACCGACACGGCCGTATCGAAACCGAAGGTGAACAGCGTCCCGTCGAGATCGTTGTCGATGGTCTTGGGCACGCCCACCACCGGCAATCCCAGGTCACAGAAGCGCTTGGCGATGCGCAGCGATCCGTCACCGCCCACAGCGATCAATGCGTCGGCGCCGACCGCCCGGAAGCGCGCCAGCACCTCGGCCGACACGTCGGTCAGCACCACCTCATCACCGCGCCGGACCGGGTATTCGAAGGGATTGCCCTTGTTGATCGCGCCGAGAATGGTCCCGCCCAAGTGGGCGATGCCGCGCACCCGGTCCCGATCCAGCGGGACCAGCCCGTCCGGATCGCCGCTGCGCAGGCCTTCGTAGCCGTAGCGGATGCCCGTCACCCGCCAGCCCCGGTTGAGCGCGCTCAGCGTGACGGCGCGGATCACCGCATTCAGACCCGGCGCATCGCCGCCGCCGGTATTGATCAACAGATGCATGCCGTTCCTCCCGTTTCAGCGGCACGTGAATGAGCTTTCACGATGGGATGCTACGCGCCTCAGGCGACCGTTTCATGATCCGGACGAGCGGCTCTCCAGGCGCCGCAGGAAGACCTCCATCTCGCGGGCGGTCTGAATCTGCCCGCCGGTGCGGGCGCGCTCGATGCCCGCCCGATAGGCCGCCGCCGCCCCGGGCGTATCGCCGAGCGCTTCCAGCGCCTTGCCCAGCACCTTGCTCGCCGCCGCCTGCCCGGGATCATGACCCAGGCACGCCACTGCGTGATCCCGCGCCGCCGCCCAGTCCGATTCGCGCAGATGAAGCTGCGCCAGCGACAGCCGGAGCATGGCATCGTCCTGCCCGCCGGCCAGTCGCGCCTCCAGCGTTTCCCGCAATCCCATGATTCTCACCTTGGTTGATCGACGTGATCGCAACTTTAGCAAGCAGCGACGATGGGTGCAGTGTTCAGCACCAACAAGCCGTCTGCGATTTCGAAATGACTCAGGCCACCCTCTGACGTCGACGGAAACCAAATGGCTTGAAAACCTGCTCTCGCAGCCGATAACTTCCACCGAAGGGCAGCCTCCCATGGGTCACACATACGAGTCAAAGCGGCCGATTGGCCGGAAAACCGCTTCACGGATTGAAACCAAGTTTCGAGGGCCGATGTATGAGCCAGACAAACATTTTTGTATGTGCGCTCACTTGCACGTATATGCTCCATGCACACGCTGACACATACCGCCATTGGGAGACAGGGATTATCGAAGAAAGCGGCGTTGCATATGCAGGTACGGCCAATGAAAGCGGCAGCATAATAGGTCAGTGTTGCACTTTACAGGACGGAAGCTGCGTTTGGACTCTCGGCACATCCAGTGCCTGCAAGGATGGCAATCGACATCCGGTCTTAGCAAATTCCGACCGAGGCGCTGGACAGCTAGAGGTATATTGCGGGAAACAACTTGACAAAGATTTATATCAGTATGTGTTCACCGATTTCTCGAAAATCGATAACCTAATAAGAAACGGGCTTAGAATCGGTCTTGCACTCCCGTTACAGAGTGATAATTTCGTCATACTACGATTCGATCTCGGAGGCGCCACATACGCAATAAACTCCATGAATCAAATAGTTGCCACGACAAAAAAGAACAGACCCCCCGTTAACGCGCCAAAAGGAACCAAAGATCAAATTATGTAGCAGCACATTATTCTGGCATTCTTCGCAAGAATTTACGGGCATATTGCTCTTGGTTTGGCGAGCAGCCCGGACCGCTGCTGGGCCAATCAAGGCCGCCAACCTTCATCGCGAGCGATTCCGCTCAGTTAGCAACACGACACGGTTGCCTAGGGTTAGCGAACTTGCTAACATGCCGCATGGCGTTTGAGATCATCTACTTCCATGAACGCGTTCGCTCCGAGATCGAAGCATGGCCGACTGATGTCCTGGCCGATTACAGCCGCTTAGTCGAACTCCTAGCTGAGCACGGCCCGAGCCTCCGTCTTCCGCACTCGCGCGCCTTGAGCGATGGACTGTTTGAACTGCGTCCTCGCGGGCGTGCGGGAATCGGCCGAGCCTGTTACTGTTTCCTCAGTGGCAAGCGTGTCGTCATCCTTCACGCATTCATCAAGAAATCACAGCAAACGCCGGACAATGAATTGAAACTCGCGCGCAAGCGCCTCAGAGAGGTGCAAGATGACTGATTTGAAATACAGCCCGGTTCACCACGATCATGAGGAGTTTCTGGCCAAGGCCAAGCAACGCCCTGGTTTCACCGAGGCCTACGAGTCGCTCGAACTTGAATATGCGCTCTCTAATCAAATGCTGAAAGCGCGCGCCAAGGCGGGCCTGACCCAAGATGCCGTCGCCGAACGCATGGGCACGACCAAGAGCGCAATTTCAAGACTGGAAGCCGCTGGGCGCCACGCGCCTTCGCTTGCGACACTGAAGAGATACGCTGTTGCAGTCGGTTGCGAGCTTCAGGTGAAGCTGGTACCCAAGAAAACCCACGTGACCCTCAAACGCCACCGGAAGGAAGCATCTTCAGATAACGCGCACACAGCCCTTGGCGTAAAAGAGTCGCGGCTGCGACGCGAACGCGCCCGGAAGCCAATCTAAAAATCGACACTTCTTTGGATCGAAGCGAGATTTCGTTTCACGGATTGCGACAGTTGCCGAACGAGACCACCGCCTTCAAGAGTCGGGACCGCCCGTCAGGATCGGTCACGTTGTCCGTCCAGCCGAAAGGATTTGATCGGAACTGGGGAGACGGAGACAGAGACGGCTAGAAGTGGAGCGGGTGATGGGAATCGAATTTGACCCCTAAGTGGTTGAATTAAAACGATTCTCTTGAGTACCCGCGCTCGATATGGACTATCGACTGGACTAGTTTAAACCACCTGCCAAAAACCGGGCAACGCACTCGTCCGGCGAGAACTAGCCACGGCTACAGACAGCTATGTTCGACACAGGCTCGACGACACCTGCCGAGCGTCGCTGGCTTCATGCCGAAGCCCCTCTTAGAAGCTCTGCTACTGGCTGCAGAGTAAAGCGTTACTTGTTCCACGTCTGCCCTCAACACAATTCCCATTTGGTCTATCAGCAGACTGGGCAAGTCTGCTCATCCGAATTTGGCCCAGTTCCGAGCCTCCGCTCAAGACGAACGGGACTGTGTAACTGACCTGATAGACCGGCAAGAGAACAACGCATGCGTAACGGGTCTTGTCACGGCTCGCCGCCGACATGACCCTCGCGTACATGACAGTGGTGTGACTGGCCGCCTGTCGCTCCTGGGGCTCAGCGCCAGCATCCACCATAGCGGCCAGCCCCCGCCAGCCCTGGCAATGGCTCGGTCGTAGGCAATTCACATCCTACTGCCAGCGGGGTTGAGTGCAACCCCTTCGGCGCGGTTGATCGCGATCCGTCCGGCAGCGTGGCTCGACATCGAACCACGTCGAGTTGCGATCTTCTACGCACCGCCCGATGGCTGGGCACTGAGGAGTCTTCGATGAGGTAGCGGCGGCTGGGAGACAGCGACATGCAAAGGACTTCATTGTCGGCCGTGTACTACCGGCCCATCGACGCTGCTATCCGATGGGCCGGGCTGTTCCGGTTTAGGGACGAGATCCTGGCAACCGTACGATCACGGAGGTTGCCAGCGACTCTGGATTGCCCTCGTTGCAACGAGCTACGCCTGTGCACCGATCGCATCTACGATGCGATCATTCATGGCGAATTGCCCTACGGGCAAAACGGCATCACGATGCACGACGAGTCCTTATGGGATTCGCCCGACCTCACCATTCGCCATGTCGACCTCAAGCGCTGGATGGCTCACACCTATCCGGGCCAACGACCAGCATTTCTCTTCTCCCGTGCCGAGCGAGTTGTCCATCCGGTCATCACGGTCGAGGCCGGCCAGGCCCTCCTGGTGGAGCGCGAGGCTCTGAAGTCTCAACTGGATCTGTGCCGGCACCAAGTGCAGGCGCTGCAAGACCAACTGAAGAAGCAGGACGCGCCTACTGCCTCCTGCGCGCTTTGTCCGCTCAGCGATCGAGCCGAGGCGACCTATTTGAACATCGTCGGCGCATTGCTGGAAGTGATGCTCGGGCACACGCCGTCTGGAACTCCTTACTCCCGCTTCACCAGCCAGGAAGCGGTGATCAGCGCCCTGATCGCGCACCACGGGAATCTCATGGGCATCGCCGAGCGGACGCTGCAAGCCAAGTTTGCTCAGGCACGCCGGAAGCTGCGATCGGCCAACTGACAGCAATGCAAGCCCGTATCTGCGGTCGCGGAAACCGCATTTGCGGTGGTTATCCTCGTCTTGGTCTATTCAATTACGAGTCACCCTAACAAGCGCTCCTGAGCGCTAAGGAGTGACTCCATGTCGGAGGAAACACCCCTCCCGCTCCCCGCGGTCGAGCATCGCATCCTGCGTCGCGACGAAGTTGAAGCCAAGACTGGATTCAAGCGCGCGCACCTCTACAACCTGATGAGAGCCGGCAAGTTCCCGAAAGCCATTCGCCTCGGGATTCGTGCCGTCGGTTGGGATTCACTCGAAGTAGAGCAGTGGATCGCCGAGCGCCGAAAACAGCGCGTCTGAACTCGCCCTTCACCCATACGACGAGGAGCGAGACGATGTTAGTCATCTCCATCATTTCCACCAAGGGCGGCGTTGGCAAGACCACGACGACCGCGAATCTGGGCGGTTTCGCCGCGGACGCTGGCCTGCGCGTCCTGTTGCTCGACCTTGACGTGCAACCCACGCTATCGAGCTACTACCCGCTTATGCATCGGGCGCCCTGTGGGATCTACGAACTGCTCGCGTTCAACGAACAGAACCTGGAGCGGCTCGTCTCCCATACCTGCATCGACGGCCTCAGCTTGGTGCTCTCCAACGACGACAGGGGGCAGTTGAACACGCTGCTGCTGCACGCGCCCGATGGGCGCCTGCGCCTGCGGCATCTGCTGCCCGCATTCCAGGCGAGCTACGACCTGGTGCTGCTCGACACGCAGGGCGCGCGCAGTGCGCTGCTGGAGATGGCCGTGCTGGCCTCGGACGTGGCGCTGTCGCCAGTGACACCCGAGATTCTCGCGGCGCGCGAGCTGCGCCGGGGGACATTGCAACTGATCGAGGACATCGCCCCCTACCGGCACCTGGGCATCAAGCCGCCCCCGCTGAACCTGCTGATCAACCGCGTGCATCCGGTATCGGCCAACGCCCGCGTGATCCAGCAGGCATTGCGCCAGATATTCGAGGGACGCAGCGACGTGCGCGTGCTGGACACGGCCATTCCGGCGATCGAAGCCTATCCGCGCGCGGCGACGCAGGGCTTGCCCGTCCATCGCGTAGAGAACCGGCGCCCCACCGGACGCAGCGCGCCTTCCGCGCTGGAGACGATCCGGGCGGTTGCCTGCGAGCTGCTCCCCCAATGGCGGGAGGCTTTCAGCCAGGTCGACGGGAAAACGCCGAAGGAGACAGGCCGTGTCCAGCGCCCATGACCTGACGCGTGGGCACAAGCAGCTTCGCGGCCTGATCGACTTCGCGCTGCGCGAGGGCTGGGACGTCGTGCGGACGCCCGGCGGCCATCTGAAATTCACGAAGCCGGGCCTGCCGCCGATCTATACCGGCTCCACCGCAAGCGACCACCGCGCCGCGCGCAACGCGCGCGCCCAGCTCCGACGTGCCGATCGGCAGGCAAGCGCGCCAGGAGACGGCCATGGCTGACCTGACGCCAGCCGACATGGCCTCGAAGCTCCTGGCCGAGGGCTTCCAACGACAAAGCCCCGTCGCGCGGGCATTGAGCGATCCCATCGCGGACACGCCGATGGTCGTGACGCTCGACGAACTGCGCTCCTACGAGCTGGATCCACGCATCACCCGCAATCCGCTTTACGACGAAATCAAGGCGTCGATCCGTGAGCGCGGCCTGGACGCGCCGCCACCGATCACCCGGCGGCCCGACGCCGACCACTACATCATCCGCAATGGCGGCAACACGCGGCTGGCGATCCTGCGCGAGCTGTGGTCGGAGACGAAGGACGAGCGCTTCTTCCGCATCTCGTGCCTGTTCAGGCCCTGGCCTGAACGCGGCGAGATCATCGCGCTGACCGGCCACCTGGCCGAGAACGAACTGCATGGCGGCCTCACGTTCATCGAACGTGCCCTTGGCATCGAGAAGGCGCGCGAGCTGTACGAACAGGAAGTCGGCAAGCCGCTGTCGCAGTCCGAACTCGCCCGCCGTCTTGCCGCAGACGGCTATCCGATCCAGCAGTCGCACATCAGCCGGATGCAGGACACTGTGCGCTACCTGCTGCCCGCGATCCCCAATGTGCTCTACGGCGGACTTGGCCGGCATCAGGTCGAGCGGCTGGCGGTCCTGCGCAAGGCCGCCGAGTGGGCCTGGGAGACGCGCGTACACGGCAAGGTGCAGCCGACCGACTTCGACACGCTGTTCCACGAGGTCCTGGCGCAGTTCGACGCACAGCCCGACGATTTCACCGCACAGCGCGTTCAGGACGAATTGATCGGCCAGATGTCGGACCTGCTCGGCATCGATTACAACGCGCTGGAACTGGATATCGTCAACGTCGAAGGCCGACAGCGCGCGGTGAACAGCCCGCCGACGTTGCCGGCGGAAACACCGGCGCCACCGTCGTCATCGAATCCTGCATCTGCGTCTCAACTACCCGCGTCGGCACCACCACCCGGGACAGCGGCAGCGCCGCCAAGCCGGCAGACAGGCGAAGCCTCGAAGGAGAGCCAGCCGAGGCCAGCAGCCAAGCAGGCGCCGCCACCCGAAGCGCCGCCGATGCTTCCTCCGGCACAGGCAGCACCCGAGGACGAAGAGAACCAGCGGCTGCAAGACCACATCGTCTCGCCGGCGACCAGCACCGAACGGCTGCAGGCGATTCAACAGCTGGTCGCCGAGCACACCGGCGAAGACCGGCCGGACTTCCGCGATAACGTGCTGCGCGCCATTCCAGTCCAGGCCGGCGGTCTCTTTCCCATCACCGACGTTTGGTACATCGAGCCGGGACTGGACACGCCCGAAGGATTGCGCACGCACATCGCGCAGTTTGCCCGCGAGATCGCCGAGGAGGCGCAGCTGGCCGACTGCATCGGCGCGTCGGACGCCGGTCTCGGTTTCGTATGCCTCGCTCCCCGCACGGCCGCGCTGCGGCCGTTCGGCCGGGCGGTGCTGGCCCTGCTGCAGGCCATGGGCCATGGCGCTGAACCACCTGCCGGCGCGCGGCGCGACCCGTTCCCCCTGGAAACGGCGCTCGGCACGCTGCTGCTGGGAAGCGCGCCCGCCACCATGCCTCGCCTCAGCGATACCGGGCTGGTCAAGCTCTTTCGCCTGTTGCGGCTGGCGCGTCGCCTGTTGGACCTGGAAGCAGACGCCAGCGACGCATCCTCGGGCTGATCGGATCGGAGGCGATCATGACGGCACCCCATCCCTTGAACCAAGCTGTTGTCGCCCAGGCCCTGCACGACCTGCGCAACGGCCAACTGCGCCGCTGCCTGGCGATGGGGTTCGGAGAGCGCGAGCTGGACGTGCTCAAGCAGCCGGCGTTGGTCGCGCTGTTGGCCAACGCGCGCGTGCCCTGGTGCACGGTCAAGGTGAACCAAGACATGCTGTGGCGGCTGGTCAGCCAGATGCACGACATTGAGCACGAGATCAGCACGGTCGATCGCATGCTCAGACTCGGTGCCAGTACCGAGATGGTCAGCAAGTTCTATGGACTCACCCACCAGGAAGTCGCCTTGCGGCGCGAGATCCTGGGGCTACCGAAGCGCAAGGGTCGGCACCCGGTGCTGAACGAGGAGCAGGAGACTGCCCTGTGGCATCGCTGGAAGCCCGCCATCGCGGAGCGCGGCATCGCACTGGATGACGAAAGCGCGATGCTGACGTTGACGATGGACCTGGCCGAGTCGCTGTCCTTGCCCATGTCGGTGCTCTGGGCCGCGATACGGAGCTGGATCGATCAAGGGCTGGTGTAGGCCCATGACGACGCCACGCTCTGACGCGACTGGCCCCGTTTCGCTATCGACCATCCTCGACGGCGCCTTGCAGCGCCTGGAAGCTGCGCGCACCCGCGACAGCGGCCCCCAAGACGGCTTTCTGTTCAGTGGCAATCGCCACGAGGCGGTGCCGCGAGCCTTGTTCTTCGATCGACGGCTCACGCCATTGGAGCGCAACGCCTGGCAGGTGTGTCGCTTGATGCTCAACGACGACGGCCTGACTGCGTGGCCGACCTACGAGCAACTGCGCCCATGGCTGACCTCGATGCCCTGCGTGCCGAAAGCGTCCCACGAAACCGTCGCACGCGCCTTGACGGTGTTGCGGCTCACGCGCTGGTTCAGCCTGGTGCGCCGGCGGCGCGACGCCAGAAGCGGTCGCATCCTCGGCAACCTGTACGTGCTGCACGACGAACCGTTGAGCCCGTTCGAGGCCATGCAGCTCGACTCGGGCTACCTGGAGCTGATCAGCCAGGCCCTGACCCATGCGAGCAAGGCCGTTCAGCGCGTAGGACAGCAGGCGCTGCGCGAACTGACCGATGATCCCTTGCTCAACGGCCGCGTGCTGCCAACACGTCTCCAAGTGCTGGCACAGCGCATGGCCCGACAGCCCGCCGACGAGCAAGAGACTTATCCACAGGATCAAGCGGACCAGGAATCCGAAGAAGGCGCCGCACCCCCTCTTCGGAACCGATCGCAGCCGTCTTCCGATTCCGAAGCAGGCGGGAAACCCGGCGAATCCGCCTCTCTTCGGAATCCGAAGCAGGACCGTACTGAAGTACTGAGTAGTCGTATAAATGAAGTACGTACAGTACCGCGCGCGTTGCAGAACCTCCGCCTGCCCGAACGCTTCGGGTACCTGAAACACGAGCAGCAGGCCGGCGCGCTGGTGGCCCTGCAGCAGGTCGACGCCGACCTGCGCCAGTCCGTGCTCGACGAATGGAATGCGCGCTGCCGGGGCAGCACGGTGCGCAATCCTGCGGGCTACCTGTTCGGCATCATCCAGAAGGCGATCCGCGGGGAGTTCAAGGCGTGGGCAGGCCAATCAGACGCCGAATCCGGCGCCGCCAAGCACGCCGGCAATCCCGCACCCGCCGCCAAACCGGCGAGTCCCGAAGTCGTCCAGGCCCGCCTGTCGGAGCTGCGATCGTTGTTGAGCAAGTCGTGACGGCGTTTCGTCCGCGTGATCAGACCGCCTTGGCTCTCCCTGGAGCTATCCCCTGGGGATAGTTGGAACAGCTTGCCTTCCGCGACCGGAAACTGGCGGGGCGCTAGTGCGCTTTGTTGACTGACGGCCTTCCTGCTCGCCGGGATGCTCGCAACTCGTTCACCAACTGTGAGTCGTCTCCATGGCCAACGAACCCTTGCAACTCAATCTCGGGTCGCTGCGCAGTGCGATGTCACTGACGCTGCACACCCATCATGCCTCGCGCATCTGGCACGGCCGCGCTGCCGCCGAAGGACGGCCCGGCATCGTCGGCCTCAACGGCTACATCGCCGTCATGAACAAGATGAAGCGCGGCGCCGAGCAGGACGATCCGTATAGCGACTGGTGGATGCTTCGGATCGAAGACAAGCTCGCGCAAACCAAAGCCAGCTTGCAGACGCTGCGCGAGCAGGTCGACCAAGCGCTCTCGGACGTGCCGCCAGCGCTGTCGCTGGGTGAGAACCTCAACGTACAGCCGGTCAAGCTGCCCTTGTTCGTCAACGCCCAGCTCGGCTTCATGGCCGTCTACCTGCTGGCGGACTACGACGACCTGGCGCGGAAGCTGATCCTGGCCCATCACACCGCGCTGATCGATCGCTCGACGCTGGAGCGCTGGCTCAATGAGGGCGCCCATGCGCTGCGCAGCCTGTTCTCGCTGGCGCAGCAGTACCGCTATTCCGGCTGCACGCGCGATGACTTCGCCGCCAAGAACGCCGCCGCGCGTGCCGCAGTCGAGAAGTATGGAGAGCTGCCACAGGACGTTCTCGAAGGCACGCGCCGTTCGCGCTACGCCCCTCCCATCGCGCGTCGCTCCCCACTGTCGTCGTCGCCATCGCGCCGCTCGGCGGCGGTGGACGAGCACGAATCGAACGAGGATGACCGCGCCGAACCGGGGGCAACGCCGTCAGAAGCCGATGGGGGTGAGCCAGCATGAAGCCCTCCCTCGACGCGAGCGCTCCCCGGCGCTTCTTCAATCTGGAACAGGCGGACTTCCAGCAACTGGAACACGCAGCCTCTCTAAAAGGCCTTTTAAGACCCTTTAAGGGTAAGAGGACCCTTCAGGACTGGGCCGGCCAGTGCCACGCGCTGCGGGACGGGCTGATCGAACTGGCGCAGCGGCGCGTGCTGGCGCAGGCCGGCACCTATCCCTTCCGCCTGCTGCCCATTCAACTGGCCCAGCAAACCACTGGCGCAGGCACCGTCTTCCTGCGCTGGCGCAGGCAGGACCGCTCCGCGATGGGCGTGGCCCTGTGGCAGGAGCTGATGGAGAGCCCCGCCACGCCGGACACCCTGATCGACGACCTGTTCGCGATGGAGGTCCAGCGCGTCGTGCTGAACATGCAGATCAGCCTGCTGCATACCCTGGGCCGGCAAGCCGTCGACTGCGCCAGCAAGCTCGACCAGGCGCATGCGGTCTACCAGCGCCGCAGCGGGACCGCTGCATCCCAGCCCGCGTCGAACGGCGCAGCGCACACCTGACCGACTTCGACCCCCAGCCACTGCGCCAACCACGGTAGCGCAGGTCATTCCCACCACCACAGGAGTCCACACATGAGCACGCATTTCGTCGGCGAAGGCAACATCGGTTCTGCGCCGGATTTCCGGGAGTTCCCCCACGGCAACGAGGAGCCGCGCAGGCTGCTGCGCCTGAACGTCTACTTCGACAACCCCGTCCCGACCAAGGACGGCTACGAGGACCGCGGCGGCTATTGGGCGCCGGTCGAACTGTGGCATCGCGATGCCGAGCATTGGCAGACCCTGTATCAGAAGGGGATGCGGGTGCTGGTCGAGGGCCGCACGGTCAAGGACGAGTGGGAAGATGCCGAGGAGAACGAGCGCACCACGTTCAAGATCGAAGCGCGCCGCGTCGGCATCCTGCCGTTCCGCGTGGAGTCCGTGAAGCTCAGCGCCAAGCCGGCCAGCACCGATCCGGACCCGGACGCCACGTGAAACCCGGTGGAGCAGCGCCGCGCTCGCGGAGAGCTGCTCCACTTCTTCGCAGCGCCCGGACGCGCCCTATCCCCAGGGGATAGTTCCACTGGCGTCCATGGAGCGCTGCGCCAGCGCCGAAGCAGACGCTTCCGGACCGTGCAGGCCCGTGCACTGCGGCCGCAGCCTGGATGACGGCGCGCTTGCGCCAGCAGAACCTGGGATCCCCCGCTGCCGTGTTGTTTGCTGCCACATTCGCGGCTGCCGGGGAATGCTGACGGTCATTCAATGACCCTCACGCACATCAGGAGGCTTCATGCGCGTGGTTCTGTGCGAGAAGCCTTCCCAGGGCAAGGACATCGCCCGCGTCCTGGGCGCCACGCAGCGAGGCAACGGCTGCTACACCGGCTCTGGCCTCGGCGTGACCTGGGGCATCGGCCATCTGATCGAGACCGCTCCCCCGGAAGCCTACGGTGAGCAGTACAAGCGATGGGCGCTGGAACCGCTGCCCATCATTCCCCAGCACTGGCAGGTCGTGGTCAAGGCCAAGACCGCCACGCAGTTCAAGGTCGTCAAGCAGCTGCTGGCACAGGCCACCGATCTGGTGATCGCGACCGACGCCGATCGCGAGGGCGAGATGATCGCCCGCGAGCTGATCGACTACTGCGGCTACCGCGGCCCGATCCAACGGCTGTGGTTGTCCGCGCTCAACGATGCGTCGATCCGCAAGGCACTCGGCGCGCTCAAGCCGTCCGGCGAGACGTTGCCGCTGTACTACTCGGCCCTGGCGCGCTCGCGCGCCGACTGGCTGATCGGCATGAACCTGAGCCGGCTATTCACTGTGCTCGGGCGCCAGGCCGGCTATTCCGGCGTGCTGTCGGTCGGTCGCGTGCAGACGCCGACGCTGAAGCTCGTCGTGGACCGCGACCGCGAGATCGCGCGCTTCGTCTCCGTGCCGTTCTGGACGATCGAGGTGTTGCTGGCTCATGCCGGCCAGTCCTTCGTGGCCAACTGGACGCCTCCGGCGGGTTGCACCGACGACGCCGGGCGCTGCCTGCAGCAGCCCGTCGCGCAGCAGGCGGACGAACGCATGCGCGCGGCCGTCAGCGCGCAAGTGGTGTCCGTCGAGACCGAGCGCATGCGCGAGGGACCGCCGCTGCCGTTCGACCTGGGAACGCTTCAGGAAGTGTGTTCCAAGCAGCTTGGGCTGGACGTGCAGGAGACGCTGGACATCGCGCAGTCCCTCTACGAGACGCACAAGGCCACGACCTATCCTCGCTCGGATTCGGGCTATCTGCCCGAGAACATGCTGGCCGAAGTGCCGACCGTACTCGACAGCCTGGTCAAGACCGATCCAAGCCTTCGCCCGCTGGTCGCCAAGCTCGATCCCCATCAGCGCTCGCGCGCATGGAACGACGCCAAGGTCACGGCGCACCACGGCATCATTCCAACGCTCGAACCGGCGAACCTATCGGCCCTGAACGACAAGGAGCTGGCCGTCTACCGACTGATCCGCGCCCACTACCTCGCACAGTTCCTGCCGCATCACGAGTTCGACCGCACCGTGGCGCAGTTCGCGTGCGCCGGCCAGTCGCTCACCGCGGTCGGCAAGCAGATTGTCGTGACCGGCTGGCGCCAGGTGCTGGCGGCGCCGGCACCGGACGAACCGGACGAGGACGCACAGCGCAGCCAGGTGCTGCCCGCGCTGCACGCCGGCTTGTCATGCCCCATCGGCGCCGTCGATCTGAAGGCATTGAAGACCCTGCCGCCCAAGCCGTACACGCAGGGCGAGCTGGTCAAGGCCATGAAGGGCGTCGCCAGGCTGGTCACCGACCCGCGGCTCAAGCAGAAGCTCAAGGACACCACCGGCATCGGCACCGAGGCCACGCGCGCCAACATCATCAACGGACTGCTGGGCCGCGGCTATCTGCTGAAGAAGGGCCGCGCGATCCGGGCTTCCGATGCGGCCTTCACCCTGATCGACGCGGTGCCGCCAGCGATCGCAGATCCGGGCACGACCGCCGTGTGGGAACAGGCGCTGGACATGATCGAAGCGCGGCAGATGACGCTGGACGCCTTCATCGCCAAGCAATCCGCCTGGGTCGCCCAGCTCGTGCAGCAATACCGCACCGCAACGCTCTCCATCCAACTGCCACCCGCGCCAGCCTGTCCGCAATGCGGCTCGCCGATGCGCCAGCGCACGGGCAAGAGCGGTGCCTTCTGGTCCTGTAGCCGCTATCCGGACTGCAAGGGCACGATGGCCATCGAATCCGCGACCGGCGGCAAGCGCAGCGCGCCGCGCAAGCGGCGCACCGCACCCAAGGCGTCCTGACGCTCCACGAACCCCGCGCCGCGCCAGCCGTTCCACCGGCGGCATGGCCCAACGCCCGCGCACCCCGCGGGACTCCCCAGCGCGCGTCACCTTCTGCAACGGTGTGCGCGTCCCGCCATGCCCCACGGCCCGCGGGACGAGAAGGCCCTTGCTCCTCGAATCGCATCTGCGCGGTTCCCATGATCGGCGTCGTTGCGTCCACCGCGAGGGGTCCCCCGAAGGCTTGCCGCTTCCAGCGTGATGCGAGTCGTCGGGAGACCCCTCGGGTCGACGGTAATCAGTGCCGGTGCCCGCCGGTGAAACAACGGGCTCCCTTTGTGCACGGATGTGTGCCGAAGAATTTCGACCCCAGCCACGACATGGGTCGGGTGCGACTGCTGATGCAGCGACAGGCTCCACCGACGGCCAAGTCCCTGCGACAGCCCACGGGTGGTTTCTTCCTCCGTCGCCGAAGGCGCAAGCCTTCGGCGCCTTTCTCCTGCCTTCCAGAAACGCGGGACCGACGAACCTGGCACGCCCCCTGTCGTCGAGCGGCCGACACCGAGTGCACCCCATCCCGACCGACCACTGGCGGGCGCGCGAACCGAATTCTTGCGAACCGGCAATCGGGAGGCAGCCAGTCCCGATTGCTGAATGACGCGCACGCGCGCACGCCCAATCCTGTGCCCATTCGTCGCTGACTCCTGTCAGCACCATGCCAGCAGCCTCGGTCTTCCAGGCTGCGATGCGGTTCCCCCGCATGACCGAACCAGTCCGCTTCGCATCGTATTGCGGACGAGCGTCCATCCCGACGCCGATGCCTTCTTGTCCACCTCCACGGAAGTTCCATGCCCGTCAGGACATGGCCTCCCGCTCCCTCAGCCAGGAGAAGCCATGCCCCTTGCCTCCACACCAGCGTCATTGAGCGCTGCACAAGCCCGTGCCGAATCCATCGGCTATCTCGCCTTGGCCTACACGGGCAAGCGCCTGCTGCTGCAGATACGTCACAGCGCCGCAGGCCACTACATCGGCACCGCCGACGACGACGGCCCCGTTTCCCGAGAGTCCGTCGAGTACTTCCGTTCCCATCAAGCGGCCAACCACGCCCTGACGACCGGGCGATGGCAACAGCGTCTCGAACCCTGAAATCCAACCACCCCGGAGCACTCTCATGAACCTGTCTCTTCCCATCGAAGTACTTGATCAGATCGCGCTGGAGGAACGGCACTTCGCCGAGGCGCCAAAGGCCTTCTTCGAGGCCTGGAAGCGCGGCGCGGAAATCGCCGGTGCCGAATGGTTCGGCGATGGCACGCGCGAAGGCCTGCAGCGGGCCAACAGCAAGTGGGATCTGCGTCCCAACATGCTGATGCTCAATGACGCCCTGGGCGTCCTCAGCAGCGGCCAGCGGATGTTCCTCTCCGCCATGGTGAGCTTCTACAACTCCCGCGAAGGCGGTGCGATGCTCAAGCGCTGCGGCTTCGAGGGTCTGTCCGATCTCGGCGGCCTCGATCTGGAGCGGCGCAAGGTCATCGCGGACCTGACGCTGCACTACACCGGCTGGTGAGCCGCCTCCGGCAATCCAGCACCTTTCCTTTTCCAACCCCACGAGGGACATGCGTCCCCGTTCGGGGCCATGTCCCTCCTTCTTTTCCCAGGAGCGATCATGTCCCGAATTCCCTCTATCGCCGTCGTCCTTGGAGGCGGCCTCGTCCAAGCCATCATCGTCCAGGATTGGTCCGGTGCGATCCCGCTTCCGCGGATCGCGATCGTCGACTACGACACCGAAGGTGCCGACGACGACGAGATCACCCGCTTCTCCATTGGCGACGACCCGGCCGAAGCGGTCTGCCGCATCGAGACACCAGGCGTGTACGAATCCCTCCGGGATGCGCTGTCACCCAGAGCCTTGCTTGCGGCGTTGGGCGAGACCGACGATGACGAGAAACCCTCATCGGCGCTGGTGCTCGCCCGAGAAGTACGCCAGAGCATCCTCGACCTGGACGGCCGGCTCGACCGCCTGGAACAGGCGCCGACCGGCGACGACTACAACGCGCTGTACCAGCTTGCCAACGGCGGCTTGATCGACCTGTTGAAGACCCTGGGCGATCCCACGGACTTCGGCGACTGATCCTCGCTGGCCTTTCACCGCCCGGAGCCTTGCGGCCTCGGGCTTTTCCCTGCGGATGCCATCGTCCGCAGGGGCGTGGCTCCGCGCTTTCATCCCAAAGGAGCCACCATGGCCAACAACTACTACGACGCCACCGGCGTCCTGATGCTTGAACGCGTCACACCCGTCATCACCGCGCTGTTCGGCGGTTTCGATCTGGACGAGTCCTACCCCGGCGACGGGCAGGCTTACATCGCTCGTCTCTCCGAATCCAGCGACCCGCAGTGGAGCGATGTGCTGGAGGCCCTGACCGATCTGGCCAGCCAGCTCGACCTGCCTGTACCGGACGACGACGACTCGGAAAATGATCCGATGGGAACGATCATCGAAGTGCTGGCCAAGCACTTCGGCACAGACCAGAACCCGGAGCTGCAGAACCTGGTGGAACACCATCAGTTCGAGGATTCGGCGGACCTGGAAGCGCTGATGCTGATCGCTTCGTGCTTCAACGACGGCTACAACCTGGCCGCCATCCAGTTCGAGGGCTGCTGGCACTGCAGCAAGCCTCGGCTATTCGAGTTCGGCGGCGAGGGCTGTTTCCTGAGCCGGGAGCTGAGCGTATTCAGCGGATCCAGACAAGCCCTGGACCTGGGACTGGACCTGCGCCAGGCGATTCTCGCCGACGACCTCGACCAGGCCGCCGCCAGGATCGCCAAGGAAACGCTGTCGCTACTTGCGGGCGTCAGCGAGGAATCGATTCGCGATCGCCTGCGTAGGCGTGTCATCGAGCAACTGCTCGGCACCGCGTCATCACCCGCGCCCGTCTGATCGGCCGCGACTTCATTCACCCGCTGGGGATTCAGTCCCCAGCAGGGGATTGACCCAGCCATACTTTTGCTGGAGCAAATCCCATGTCCAAAATCGACAACCCATTTTCCCGCGGTTATCAGAACCCGCGCGTTGTCCGAACGCTCCTCATCACGTATGAGGACGACTGCTCGCCGGTTTGGCGGCCGCTACACGCCAGCCAGGCGCATCTTCCCGACGGCCAAGTCGCGTTGTTTCCTTGCCTCATCGGCAAGGACTTCGCGCTGATCACCGAAGGGCAGGAGGTGCCCGAAGAGCTGGAGAACCAGTGCCAGACTGAAGGCATCGTACGCACCGTCGCCTATGCCATCGGGGCGGACGACTTCGACGGTCAGCCCGTGCACATAGGCGATACCTACTCAGAGGCAACCGCCCGCGAGGTGGTGCGACGCCTGAAGTTCGAGACCGGCTTCTACAGCCGGTGCTGGGAAATCAGTTCGGCGCACATCACCGAGGAGGCGGGTCGCTATCTTGCCGAGCTGGCCGATCTCGCGACGCCGAGCCGCTTCCTGTTCGTCGCCTTCCGCATTCCGTACAGCCCGGCGATCGGCGTAAAGCTGATTGCCACACCTTGGTCGGACGAGAACCTGCAGCACGTCGAAGGCATTTCCGCCGAACGACTGCGCCAGGAACATCGGAAGAAAGGCATGCCGGAATGTCTCGTCGAGGTGCTTCATCTTGCCGCATTGGCAGACGTTCGCGTGCTGGTGTTCGACGCCGATGCCCCGATACTGGAAGGCCTGAAGCTGTACGAAGAAGAGTAGACCCCTGAGCCCCCCACGCGGGGGCTCTTTCTTTTCCAGAACCCGGTGCCGGCGGAGTTCCGATTTCCCGCCGATCCCGACCACGCATTCCGTCAGGCTCCCTGCATGTTTGCTGGCGCTGCCGGCAGCATCCCAGGCAGTCGAGACCTTCAAGACTGCAACGCGGTTCGCCGCGTCGGTCGTTCCTCATCCCCGGGCGCATGTCGCGTCCATCACCCACAAGGGACTTTCCTCCCTTGCGGGCGGGAGTCCCTTGGCTTTCCACAAGGAGTCTCCCATGGATACCCAAGCCATTCGTGCTCAGATGCCGACGCTGGTTCAGGGCCACGTGCCATCCAACGTCCGCAGCTTCAAGTTCAACATCTTCGATGGCCAGCCCAAGGTTTCGGCCCTGGGGTTCCCTTTCGATCCCAAGCCATTCGACGGCAAGGTCATCGCCAAGACCGCCGAGGCCGTCGTCGTCAAGACCGGACGCGCCGAGTTCGCGGTGCTCGACCGGACGCTCGTGACCGACGACCCCGACGAGGGAGCCAAGGTGCATGTCGAACCGTATGCCAGGCGTCGCTTCGACGGTCTGCGGGCGGACACGCCCGAAGAGCGGACCGAACGAACGGCCGAAGGCGTGCCTTACACGGTGCAGACCTACATCCTGGGCAGCGCGCCGGCCAAGCTGCCGATCCCGGAGCCGAACTGCCCCGAACTGCGTGACCTGATCGAGCAGTTGGAGAGGTTGCCGGCTCCCGACGGCTTTCGGCGTATCACTCACATGCTGGTCGATGCGGGCGCGAAGGACTTCACCTGGGTCGATCCGACGCCGGACAAGATCATCGAGACGCCCCCGGCGATCGGCTTCACCGTCGCTACTGGAAAGTTCGCGGGACAGGTCACCGTGCTGTACGACCGCGGCGCCGACGTCTACGTGATGGAGCTTCACCGCGGCGACGAGCTCGTGGATCGGATCGACGAGGTGTACTTCGACGATCTTGGCGAAACACTGGAGCGGCTGATCGACGACGGCTCCTGGCGGTTCATCCGCGTGCAATGCGTGTCAGGACGCAAAGCCGTCCGGCACTGATCACAGCCTCGCTTCCCGCCCCACGGCGGGAAGCCTCCCTCTTTTCCCATCTTCAGGAGATCACCATGTCTCTTCGATTCAAGAACGCGAATCTGCGGCCCGTGCTCGCTGAAGCCGCGGCCAACCGGTGCCACGTTGTCCTGGTGAAGGATCAGGGCGTCTACTTCCTAGCCGAGCGCGGAGAGCGGCGTCCCGACGGGCGGCAGAAGCTGGTCGCTTACGCTGTCGGCTGCAATCCAGACGTCGATCCCTTCAACGCCTGGTGGGAGCAGGCACGCGTCGAGTTGGGCGGAGATGACTTCGCCGAGTACTTCGATCCGCAGGATCGCCTGTTCGCTCGGATCCAGAGCAGCGAGGACGACCTCGAACTCTCGGCGACCCAAACGCACCTGTCACTACAGACCGTGGACCCCGCACCCGCCAATCACTGAGCGCCCGTCCCACTAGCCCCCGTCACCGGGGGCTTTTCTTTGCGCAGACTTGGCGGCTCGCTTCCCGCTGCCGAATGCGGTCGCCAGCCGGTGCCGATTCCTGCTCGTATCGGCAGCCCCCGCGCGTACGCTGCCAGATACGTTCCGCTGATGTTGTCAGCGTCAACCAGCAACTTTCGGTCTTCCAGGTTGCGCACGGCTTGCCCGTGTGACCGAACCAGTTCGCATCGCATCCTCGCGCGAACGACCACCGGCCTGCTGGTGGTGATGCACTCGATGTTCCTCAACCCACCGCGGGGTTACGCACCTCCCCGCCGTGGGACAGGTGTGTCTCCGCATTCTTGATCCCAAGTCTGGAGATTCACCATGACCACAGCATCCAACGCAAAGTCCTACTTCGACCTTCACACCTCGGGCATCGGCTACATCCAGCGCGCCCGCGAAGTGAAGACCACCGGCGGCCGCAAGGCGCAGCCGTTCCTGGCCTGCACCATCGCCGCGTTCGTGGGTTCCGCCAAGGACCCAGCCTTCCGCTACTTCGATGTGAAGGTGTCCGGCGCAGAGGCCAAGAAGCTGGTCCAGCGCTACATCGGCATCGACGATCCCAAGCGTCGTCCGCTCGTGCGCTTCCGTCTCGGCGACCTCTGGGTCGATCCGTTCATCCGTCCCAAGGGCGATCGCAAGGGCGACCCGGCGGCCAGCCTCAAGGCGCGGCTGCTCAAGGCCGAGCTGCTGGATCGTGCCGAACTGGCGACGATCGAACAGCACGAGCTGATCACCCGCGGCATCGGTTATCTCAACCGTCCCAAGATGGTGAAGCCGGCGGACAACGATCCGTTCCTGGCGTGCACTGTCGCGGCGCTGGCTGGCCTCGTCGATGACCCGGACTACCGGTACATCGACACCATAGTCGCCAACCGCGATGCCCAGCATCTCGTGCGGCGCTGCATGTCGGCCGTCGAGGCGGAGAAGAAGGTACTGATCGCTTTTCGTCTCAACGACATGAAGGCCGATCCGTACATCCGCACCAAGGGCGAGCAGGCCGGCGAAGCCGCGGCCAGCCTGGAATCGAAGCTGGTCCACATCGGCCTGATCAAGATCGATGGCCAACAGGTGTATCCACCGCGGTCCGAGACTGACGCGACCCAGGACGCTCCCGCGCCCGAAGCAAGCGGCCAGGCCGAGGACGTAGAAGGCACCGAGGTGTCCGCACAGCCCGCCCCGCGGGAAGCGGAAGTCGAAGTGCCCGAGGAGGAGCCCGCCCTCGCGGCGTCGTTCTGATCCGCAAGGCCCATCCGGGCTCTGTTCGTTCCTCCAAGCATCCATGCCGCCGGCACTTCGGTGTCGGCGGCATGCGGTTGCCTCGGTTCATCCCTCATCCCGCAGCCCGTCCGGGCTGTTCTTCATCCCTGCAAACCATCCTCGCCGGCCTCGGGCCTGCGCGGCGGCTTGCGCTTTTTCTCAAGGAGACTTCTATGCAACTCGCATCTCGCTTCGGATCGGGATCTCCCGTGCTGCGTTCGGATCGCCCGCTGTCGGACGATCAGATCCGCACCGTCGCCCCGTCCATCTTCGCCGAGGCCGCGCACGAGAGCCGGTCGGAGCGCTATAGCTACATCCCCACGGCCACCGTGCTGACGAAGCTGCGCGACGAAGGCTTCGAGCCGTTCTTCGTGTGCCAGACCCGCGTGCGGCAGGAGGATCGCCGCGACTACACCAAGCACATGCTGCGGCTGCGGCACGCCAGTCAGATCAACAGCAGCGAGGCCAACGAAATCATCTTGCTCAACTCGCACGATGGCACCAGCAGCTACCAGATGCTGGCCGGCGTCCTCGTCTTTGCCTGCCACAACGGTCTGGTGTTCGGCGACATGACTGCCGACGTGCGCGTCCCCCACAAGGGAGACGTCGCGTCCCACGTCATCGAAGGCGCCTACGAAGTCCTAAGCGGCTTCGAGCGCGTCGATCAGTCCCGCGAGGCGATGCGCGCCATCTCGCTGGACAGCGGCGAGGCGGAAGTGTTCGCGCGCTCGGCGCTGGAACTGAAGTACGACGGTTCCAAGCCGGCGCCGATCACGGAGAGCCAGCTGCTGCGTCCACGGCGGTACGAAGACCGTGGTTCCGACTTGTGGTCCACGTTCAACCGCGTGCAGGAGAACCTGGTCAAGGGGGGCCTGGACGGTCGCACTGCCAACGGGCGCCGGCAACACACACGGCCGGTGCAAGGCATCGACCAGAACGTGCGCCTGAACCGCGCCCTTTGGCTGCTGGCCGAAGGCATGCAGAAACTGAAAGCGTAAGCGTCCAGCGGACCAGACCCTCGCGGGCTTGGTCCGCTTTTTCTTGCGCGACGCATCGCCGGGCCTGCAAGACGGGCCGCTGTGCCGGAAAACAGGGGGTCGGCCGGAATCGCATTGCTGCTCCCCCTGGTGCCAGAACAGGTCGCAACCTACCCCCCATGTCCGCCGGCCTCGCCGGCAACATGCCCAGGCAGCCTCGACCTTCAAGGCTGCGGTGCATCTAACCGCACTGGTCTCGATCTTTCCGAGCGCGTTTCGCGTCCGTCTAGTCCCTCTCGCTAACCGTCCTGCGTCCCTCGCGGGCCGGCACCACGTTTCCGTTTCCCCACGAGGTCGCCCCCGTCCATCCGGCCGGTCGGGTCCCTTGCTTTCTGCCATCAAAGGAGTCGTCACATGACCGCTGCAAACCAAGCTCATCTGGAATCCATCATCGTCCCCGGCCAACTCAAGCTGCGCACCATCCGTGGCCGTCATGGGCCATTCAACGTCGGACTGCTCGCTTGCCCCCTGGGCGAGTTCGTCGTCAAAGACCCGGAGTTCGAGCAGTACAAGGAAGGCAAGTACGACGGCGAGTTCGCCATCGGACGCATCTTCGCCAAGTCCTTCGTGTCCCTGGGCGGCGTCAGGGTCGAGATCCGCGCCAGCCTCAACGGCATGACCCTCTCCGGCATCGACAAGCTGGGCAGGGAGGAAGCTCGCAACTTCAACGTCCAGGAAGTCGATCCGATCGACGAGGACCAGCCGGCGACCGCGTTGGCAACACCCACGGCCGCGTCGGCGCCAAGCTCGAACGATCCTCTGATCGACACGCGGCCCTTCGGTATGGACGCGCCCGCCACCGTCACGGCGGCGGACGGACCTGATGCCGAGGATGCTGCGCTGTTCGGCCTGCTGTGGCCGCTGGCCGAGACCTTCAAGCTGGACTCGACCATCGATCGCCGCACGTTGCGCCTGCAGTGTGCCCGCCTCAACAAGCTCGGCTACAGCTTCGATGCCACGTCTCAGCAGTGGCAACGCACGCCGGTGCTGGAGGCGGCCTGATCGCCAGACGCAGCCGCGGCTTCTTACCTACCACCCGCCGGGGTTCCTTCCCCACGCGGGGGAGGACTCCGGATTCTTTCTTTCTGGAGGTCTTCATCATGTCCACCGTCGCTTTCGATACCCCCCGTTCCGCGTTGGATGAACCCGCGTGGCGGGCTCTCTGCAAGACGGCTGCCGAACATGCGCAGCGCGGTTGCGGCCTTTCTTACGAGCACTACGTGACGCTTTTCAGTTCCGAGATCGACGCGCAAGTCGGTCGATTGCCCGAAGACCAGCGTGCACAGGCTCTGCAGATTGCACAGGAATGGGACTACGCAACACCTGCCGAAAGGCAGGAAACCCAGGACTGGCTCGCTGAAGACGGCTGCTGCACGCACGGCATCACACTGGGCTGCTGCCCGGCCGGTTGCGGTTCGTACTGAGCCAGGAGGAACCAACATGGACCCGATCCTGGCAGCGCTGCCGTCCGCGTTGTTGGCGTTTGTCGAAGGGCAGTTGTCCAACGATGAAGTGTCATCCGACGAGGAAATGCTGGAGCACTTCATCAGCAACGGCCTCACCGAGGAACAGGCGCGGCAAGCACTGACCTACCGCGACCAGTACCTCAACAACATCTACCTGACCGGCTTCACGCCGATCACCGCGGTAGACGAGTCGCTTCATTTCAACCCGCACACCCGGCAGTTCGAGCCGGACTGAGCATCTTCCTTCCACCCCAAGGGGCGGCATCCGCCCTCGGGCGGGTGCTGTCCTCCATCTTCTTCGAGGACATCACCATGCCCAACTTCAATACGCTGTACCGCATCGACGAATGCCCGGACCTCATGACCGACGGCTTCGTCGGCGACGAGCAAGGCAACCTGATCTTCCTGTCCGTCTGGGGACGCGATACCGCCACCCAGGAGTTCATTGCTCGCCTGACCCTCGGGCGCGACGAGCAAGGACTGGACCAGTTCCACATCCTCACCGAGCAAGGCGGCTCGATCCCGGTCTTCGTCGGCAACGTCGAGCAGCTGGACAAGTGCAGCAATCGTGCATACCGCCGCACGCTGTTCGGCTCTCTCGTCCACCTGTGGCTGTTCGACCGCCGCTGCGTGAAGCCCGATAAGGCCAACGCCAGCGCGCTGGCGCTGCTGCCACGAGGCTCGGATCACCGGGTCGACCGGCTGTGGGCGCTGGTGCGAGACACCTGCCCGCTGCCCTTGCTTGATCACTGGCGCGACACCGTGCTGGAGCTGTTGCAGACGCAATCGATGCTGAGCCGTCTTCCCGCTGCCCTCGGGCCGCTGGAAGGTCATCGACTCGCCATCGACGTGCCCGCGCTGACCAAGGCGCTGGGGACGCTGATCCGCAACGGCGTGCTCGGTCCGGACGCATCCGTGTCCCGCACTGCATCCGAACGACTGCTCGCAACAGCAGCGTAAGGACTTCACGAACGGACGTGCGCCAGCACGTCCGCTCACCTTCATCTTCGCTACCCAGGAGAATCCGATGGCACTTATGTTCCCGCGGCTCGCCCGCAATTTCGCAAAGAACGGGTACTTCCCTACCGACGAACACACGCTCGAAAGAGCACTCGCCGCACTGGCGCCCACCGACGGGCCGATGTGCATTCTCGATCCGTGCGCCGGCGAAGGCGTGGCCATCGCCGAAGCCGCTCATGCCCTCGGGCGCGAGCAGGTCAGCGCGTTCGCCGTCGAGTACGACGCCGAGCGTGCCCGCCACGCACGCACGATGGTCGATCACTGCATCCATGGTGATCTCATGGACACGCTGATCTCCAGGCAGTCGTTCGGCCTGCTCTGGCTTAACCCGCCTTACGGTGACCTGTCCAACGACGCGAACGGCAACATCGGCTACCAGGGCCAAGGCCGTGCACGACTGGAGAAGCTGTTCTACCAGCGCTCGCTGCCGCTGCTGCAATACGGCGGCGTGCTGGTGTTCATCGTGCCGAGCTACGTCCTCGACGCCGAGCTGGTCGGGTGGCTGACGCGCCACTTCGCCGGCCTGCGCATCTACCGTGCGGTGGAGACGCAGTTCAAGCAGGTGGTGATCTTCGGTCGGCGCGCGCGTCAGCGCGACCAGGCAACGGATTCGGTCAAAGCCACGCGTGGTCTGCTCCTGCAGATCGGGCAAGGCGATGCCGAGGCCGAGGAACTGCCGGCCGAATGGCCGTTCCTGCCGTATGTCGTTCCCGGCATCCACGCCGAGCCGGAGCACTTCTATCGCGTGACCATGGAGCCCGAGCAGTTCGCCGACGAAGTTGGCCGGCTGCAAGGACTCTGGCCTTCGCTGGATGTCCATCTCGGGCCGGCGCAGCAGTCGCTGCGACCGCCGGCCAGGGCCTTGTCTCAGTGGCATCTCGCCCTGGCGCTGGCCGCGGGCGCGATCTCCGGCGTGGTGAAGTCCAAGACCGGGCGCGTGCTCGCAGTCAAGGGCGATACGCACAAAGAGAAGACGCTCCAGACCGAGTACACCGAGCGTGACGACGGCTCCGTCGCCGAAACACGCATCCTGACCGACAAGTTCGTCCCGGTCATTCGTGCCTGGGACATGACACCTGACTCGCCCACGCGGGGCGAGGTTCTGACGATCCGCTGATCTCGGGCGGCGCAACGCCGCCTTCATCGAAACCTGACGGCGCAAGCCGTCGCCATTCATCCCACCCAGGGGCATGTCATCGCCCCGCGGGGGAGGTGCGTGCCCCATTCACTTGGAGCACCACCATGTCTCTCGATCTCGACACCGTTCCGTCCTCCGCGGAAGGCACGTCCTTGCAGGGCGAGCTGCTCGACGCGGAATCGTCCCCGCTCACGATGAGCTTGCAGGATTTCGTCGCCGAATGCGGCGACGACCTGCTGGATTCCCTCAATCGCGCCAATCCGCCCGTCTACACCGGGCGGCCCCAGGCGCACCGCCAGTTGATCCTGGCAAGTCTGAAGCGCCAGTTGTTCCCGGCCCAGGCCGATGTCGTGCATGCCGTCAGCGAGCTGTTGATCGATCGCGGCGAGCGTGCCGCGATCGTCAATGGCGAAATGGGCTGCGGCAAGACGACGGTGGGCATCGCCACGGCGGCGGTGCTCAACGCCGAAGGCTATCGGCGCACGCTGGTCCTGAGTCCTCCCCACCTGGTCTACAAGTGGCGGCGGGAAATTCAGGAGACCGTCGCCGGTGCGCGCGTCTGGGTGCTCAATGGCCCGGATACGCTCGTCAAACTCATGAAGCTGCGCGAGCAGCTGAATGTGCCGACGCAGGGCCAGGAGTTCTTCGTTCTCGGCCGCGTCCGGATGCGGATGGGATTCCACTGGAAGCCCGCCTTCACCCGGCATCGGACGCCCCACGGCGACGTGGGCGCGTGCCCCGACTGCGGCCAGGTCATCACCGACCTCGACGGCGAGCCGATCAACCCACTCGACCTCGAAGCCGAGGAGCAGCGCCGCAAGTGCGGTCAGTGCGGCTCCGCGCTGTGGAGCCTGATCCGTCCCAAGGGCCTATCCGCCAGCGACCAGTCCTCCGCGGTTCAAAAGGCGCTGACGCGCATTCCGACGATCGGGCAAGTCACCGCACAGAAGCTGATGAAGCGCTTCGGCGACGGCTTCCTGGCCTCGATGCTCGGCGACAACATCCACGAGTTCATCAACCTCATGGATGGCAACGGCGAGCTGGTCTTCTCGGACCGCCAGGCGCACCGGATGGAACGCGCGATGGCGAACATGGAGTTCGGCTTCGGCGAGGGCGGCTATCAGCCCAGCGAGTACATCAAGCGATACCTGCCGCAGGGTACGTTCGATCTTCTGATCGCCGACGAGGCGCACGAGTACAAGAACGGCGGAAGCGCCCAGGGCCAGGCGATGGGCGTGCTCGCAGCGAAGGCGCGCAAATGCGTGCTGCTGACCGGCACGCTCATGGGCGGCTACGGCGACGACCTGTTCCACCTGCTGTTCCGGGCGCTGCCCGGACGCATGATCGAAGATGGCTACCGGCCGACCAAGAGCGGAAGCATGACGTCGGCCGCGATGGCGTTCATGAGGGACCACGGGGTCCTGAAGGACATCTACTCCGAGAGCAAGAGCACCGCACACAAGACGGCCAAGGGCTCGAAGGTGTCGGTGCGCACCGTCAAGGCGCCGGGCTTCGGCCCCAAGGGCGTCCTGCGTTGCATCCTGCCGTTCACGGTCTTCCTCAAGTTGAAGGACATCGGCGGCAACGTGCTGCCACCCTACGACGAGGAGTTCCGCGAAGTCGCAATGGAGGCGGATCAAGCCACCGCCTACCGTGGTCTGTCCAGCCGTCTGACCCAGGAGCTGAAGCAGGCCCTGGCGAGGAGGGACACCACCTTGCTGGGTGTGGTCCTCAATGTCCTGCTGGCGTGGCCGGACTGCTGCTTCCGATCGGAAACGGTGGTGCATCCGCGCACGCGCAACACCTTGGCGTTCGTCCCGGCTCAGTTCAACGAGTTCGAGATCACGCCGAAAGAGCGCGAGCTGATCGACGTCTGCAAGCAGGAGAAGGCGGAAGGTCGCAAGACCCTGGTCTACTCGGTCTACACCGGCACGCGCGATACGACCTCGCGCCTGAAGGTGCTGCTGGAGCAAGAAGGTTTCAAGGTGGCCGTGCTGCGCGCGAGCGTAGATGCGTCCCGCCGGGAAGACTGGATCGCCGAGCAGTTGGATCGCGGGATCGATGTCCTGATCACGAACCCGGAGCTGGTCAAGACGGGCCTCGATCTGTTGGAGTTCCCGACGATCGTGTTCATGCAGAGCGGCTACAACGTCTACTCGTTGCAGCAGGCGGCACGGCGCTCGTGGCGCATCGGGCAGAAGCAGCCCGTGCGCGTGATCTATCTCGGCTACGCCAATTCCTCGCAGATGACCTGCCTGGGATTGATGGCCCGCAAGATCATGGTGTCGCAGAGCACGTCGGGAGACGTGCCCGAGTCGGGACTCGATGTCCTGAACCAAGACGGGGATTCCGTCGAAGTGGCGCTGGCCAGGCAACTAGTCGCCGCCTAGCTCCTCCATGCCGGCGGCCCCTTCAGGGGGCCGCCTTCTTTCTGACGCATCCCTATCTCATCACTCATCCTGCCAAGGAGAATCATCATTGCAAGACGACAAGCTGTTTCGTACAGAAGTGTCCTCCACCGACGAGTATGCCGATCTGCCGGCCGCCGTCGAATTCTCGATCGACCTCTCTACCGCGCGCGAGATTCTTCTTCTCTCAGCGGTCGTGAAGACACATGGTCTCTACAAAGTCGAGAAGTTCGACTACCGCGCCCAATACTTGTCGTGTAGCGACGAGGAGGCCTTGGATCGGACCGACTCGGTCGAAGACGACCGGTTCGTTCGCACGGAAGCAGATACGCTCAACGTCTCCGATACCCATTTCTGGTTTGCAGCGTATCTCAAGCACACCGACATCGAGATCAGTAGCGAGCAGTTGCCGATAGGCGATCTGGTCTCTCACTTCAACCTGGTGCCAGGCGCTGAGAACCCGGGCCTGGATGCCACGTCTTCGCCCCGCCACGGTGATTGACCAAGGCCAGCCTGGCCTATGGCCCATGCGAGCCGCTGACCTCTTTTCTTCCTTCAATAGCCTCGACAACGAGGTAAGGAGCATCCCATGAAACCCCTGCACATTGCGGTCGCGTCCCGCAGCGCTTCGGGCATGGCTGACATGCCCATCTTTACCGTTAGCGTGACGCAGGCCGAGTACCGCCTCGGCGCCCACTACGACAAGGCCGAGGTGCTGGCTGCAGAAGCCGGTTATAAACGGCCCTTCGTCTGCTTCGATGCCACCGAACAGGGCGCCATCCTGTCGGCGGCCCACACGCTGGACCTGGTTCCCCAGATCGTCGTGATAGACATGACCGACGGTTTCGTCCGTTCGGTGTGTTGCGACACCGGCAGCATCAAGGTGATCTGCTACGACGAGAGCAATACCGACGAGGACTGCGAAGCCATCGCCGAACACCCTGTCGGCGAGAACGGTCAGCTGGTCCGCTGTTGGGCACACGTCCAGATCGCGGATGCCGATCCGGGCTTGATTAAAGCCCGCGGCTGATCCTCGCATTTCCAGCATCACGACGGCCCTTCGGGGCCGTCTTTTTTTCACACCACCACGCCGGCAAATCGGACGCCAAAGGATTCGCTTTGTTTGCTGTCGGAAGATGCTGCCGCGGCGATGGTGATGGCTCGACGCTTCAGGACGCCATGCCATGTGCCCATCCCATCCCTGGTTTCACCATCCCGAACACCGCCTGCTGCCCGGCGTGCTCGCGCTGCTCTGGACCGCGTTGATCGGTGGATGCGCGACGACTCCCACGCCCTCGGCGCCACCCGACGCGCCGATTTCAGCCTCGCCGGAGCCGCCGCCTGAGTTCGTCCCGGTGGTCCGCTACGGCCGCTACACCCTGATCGAGTTGGCGCCGAGTGCCGCGCAGCAGGATCTGATGCTGCAGGTCGTGGAGGTGTCTGCCCCCGACACGCTGCATGCCACTGTCGCCGACGCCCTGCGCCATGTCTTGCGGCGCTCGGGCTATCAGCTCTGCACCGGCCAGGACACCGACTCCCTGGACCGGCTCCCGCTGCCAGCCGCCCACTACCAGCTCGGACCGCTGTTGCTGCGCGATGCCCTGCTGACCCTGACCGGTCCCGCCTGGGATCTGCACGTGGACGACGGCACGCGACTGGTGTGCTTCAGCCACGTCACCGCGGCACCAGCCCGACCCCTGCCGCCGATCGACCCGGACGCCGACGTTCAGACCTTCCCGCTCGCGACGGAGGTCCAGCCATGACGATGCCGGGCTCCGCGCAACCGCAGCGGGCGGCGATGCTGCGTGTCGCCGCCATCACCTGGGTGCTGCTGATCAGCATGGGGGTGGTGGTCAACCACGTCGCCCTGACCAAGCTCGCCGATCAGGCCGAGACCACCACCGTGAGAACGCAGGTCGCGGCGCTGGAACAGCACCTGGCCGAGCTTGCGCAGGACTCGGAACAGGCGCGCAAACAGCCGGCCGCCGTGCCGCAGGCGCGCTACGACACCGATCGCCAGGCATTCGACCGCAGGCTGGCGGCGCTCGAACAGTCTTTGGGAGAGCGCATGGCGGCCGACGCGCTGCAACCACTGCAAACGCGCATCGAACAGTTGGAGGCGCGGCTGACCACGCGGGCGGCACCGCGCGCCGCAGCGCCTCGCAGCACCGCGCCCGACGCCCCGCCGAAGCCGGTCGAGCCCGCGTTCCGCATCACCGGCGCCGAACTACGCGCCGGCGAGCGCTTCCTGTCGATTCTCTCGGCCGAAGGCGGTGGTTTGGCCCAGGTCCGTCTGCTGCGGCCGGGCGAGGAGGCGGACGGCTGGCGCCTGACCGCCATCGAGGGCGACGTCGCGGTGTTACGGCACGGCACCGAGACCCGGCGCCTGCCTGTGCCGGCGCGATAGGAGCCGGTAATGAGGCACACCGCGACCGCCTTGGGCCTGCTGGCCGCGCTCCTGTCCACCGCGCCGCAGACCGCCATAGCGCAGCAGTCGCAGGCTGCTGCAACGAACGTGGCTCCCAGCCGTGAACGACCCGCCCCCATCGCACGCAGCGATGAGGACGTGGCGCGCGACTGGGGGCTACGACCGGAGGAGTGGACCCGCTACCGCGAATTGATGCAGGGACCGCTGGGCCTGTCGTCGCCCAACCTCGACCCGCTGACCGCACTGGGCATCGAAGCCCGCAGCGACGAGGAGCGGCGCAGGTTCGCCGAGCTGCAAGTGCAGATCGAGGCCCGCCGCGTGGAGAAGCTGCTGGCCTACCAGCGCGCCTACGACGCGGCCTGGCAGCGACTCGCTCCGGGCATGCAGCGGGTCAACCTGCCCGGCGCAGGCGCGGCAGCGCCCGGCATGGCGCAGGCCGGCGCGCGCACGGCAGTGTTCGTCAAGGACGCCTGCACCAGCTGCGACGAGACGGTCCAGCGCCTGCAGGCCGAAGGCGCGAACTTCGACATTTACGTGGTCGGCAGCCGCGGCGACGACGCGCGCATCCGCGAATGGGCGCGCCGCACCCGCATCGACCCGGCGAAGGTGCGCAACGGCCACATCACCCTCAACCACGATGCCGGCCGGTGGCTCTCCCTGGGCGTACAGGGCGACTTGCCCGCCGTCGTGCGGCAGGTCGGCGGCCAATGGCAGCGTCAGCGGTAACCCGCTTCGCACTGGGCCTGCTGTGTGGGTTGGCAACGCTCGCCGCCGCAGCGCAGGAGGTTCCGCCGCCGGCCTACCAGCTCGCCGCGCAGCGCGCCGGCGTGCCGTCCACCGTGCTCTACGCGGTGGCGCTGCAAGAAAGCGGCGCCCGCCTCAACGGCCGACTGATCCCCTGGCCGTGGAGCCTGAACGTCGCAGGCGTCTCGAAGCGCTACAGCACCCGTGCCGAAGCCTGCACCGGCCTGCACCAGGCGCTGCGGCAGGTGCCCGCGACCCGCATCGACGCCGGCCTCGGACAGATCAACCTCGGCTACCAGCGGCATCGCTACCGGCAGCCCTGCGACCTGCTCGACCCCTACGTCAACCTCGCCATCGCGGCCGAGATCCTGCGCGAGCAGCACACGCCCGGCGAGGACTGGCTCGTCGCGATCGGCCGCTACCACCGTCCCGCCGGCGGCGCGCCCGCCGCGCGCTACCGCCGCAGCGTCGACCAACACCTCGCGCGCGTGCTCGGCCGCCACCGGCTGGACGCCGACACACGGAGGGTGCTGCCGTGACGGTCGCCCTGCGCGCCCAGCCGGCAGCGACGGGCATCGAGATCCAGCACCTAGTCAACGTCAGCGGCGGCAAGGACTCGACCGCCGTCTACCTGCTGGCGCTTGAATCCGGCCGCTCGTTCCGCGCCATCTTCGCCGACACCGGCAACGAGCACGAACTGACGCACGAGTACCTTGCCCGCCTGCACGAACGCACCGGCGGGCCGAGGGTCGAGACCGTCAGGGCCGACTTCTCCCGACAGCTCGCCGTCCACCGCGACTACGTGCTGCGCGAATGGCCGAAACAGGGCATCGCGGACGAGATCGTGCAGGAAGCCGCGCGACTCCACGAGCCGACCGGGAATCCCTTCCTTGACCTGTGCATCAGCAAAGGCCGGTTCCCGTCGCGGATGGCGCAGTTCTGCACCGGCGAACTCAAGGAAATCCCGATCACGACGCAGATCGTCGGGCCGATGCTGAAGCAAGGCCCGGTGCTGCAATGGCTGGGCGTGCGCGCGGCCGAGAGCGCACATCGCGCGCGACAGCCGCGGTTCAACCGCCACGAGTCCGGCTCGATGCTCTGGCGGCCGATCTTCCGCTGGAGCATCGAGGACGTCTGGGCGCAACACCGGCGCCACGGCATGCGCCCGAACCCGCTGTATGCCCTCGGCATGGGGCGCGTCGGCTGCATGCCCTGCATCAACTGCAGGAAGGACGAGCTCCGCCGCATCGCCGACCGCTTCTCCGCGCACATCGACCGCATCCGGCGATGGGAGGACGTGGTATCGGCCGCCAACAAGCGCCGCTCGGCCACCTTCTTTCCCGCCGTCACCGATCCGACCGACGCTGATCGTCCCGGCACCTATTCCCGCATCGACGCGCTGGTGGCATGGAGCCGCACGACGCGCGGCGGCAGGCAGTTCGCCCTGTTCTTCGACGAACAGCCCGGCAGCGGATGCACCTCCGACCTCGGCCTCTGCGAGGCGCCACCGCGCCGCACCAAAGCCACTGCTGCACGCACCTCCGCGCTGGCGGCAGGCACTTCCCCCAACTTTGAGGACACGCCGCCATGACGCTTCGCCACGTTCGCTCCTGTTTCTGGCTGTATGGCCTGGTATCGGCCCTGGCGATGCCGGCCGCGTTCGGGCAGTCGCCTCCGCTGGTCGTCGTCGAGGACCGGGGTAGCACCTCGGCGCTGCCGTACTACGAAGCGCTGAACCTCCAGCCGCGCACCGACCGGCCGACGCCGCGCATCGACGTTCCGCGGCCGCCGGCGACGCGCTTCAGCGAGGCCGACATGCTGCCCGTGCGCTCCGCACGGCTGTCACCCGGCGATGTGAGCCGCAGGGTGATCCAGGCACCGGGCCTGAAGCCGATTTTCTTGGTCGGCGATGACGACCGTTCGCGCGCCTGGCTGAGCAAGCGTGCCGACGCCTTGCGTGCGCTCGGCGCGATGGGCCTGGTCGTCAACGTCGAGACGGTCGAGGGCCTCCGCACGCTGCGCCAGCTGGTGCCGGGCGTGCCGATCGCGCCCGCGGCAGGCGATGACCTGGCCGCGCGCCTGGGGCTGCGCCACTACCCGGTGCTGGTGACGGCCACGGGCATCGAGCAGTGAAGCGCCCGCCATGGCCCAGCGCTACTCGATCGAGGTATTGCTGCGGCCAGCGGTGGAGCTTTACACCGTCGCGGTGTGTGCGGGCGCCGCGCTGGTGTGCCTGGCGGCACCGTGGTCGCTCGCGCTGAGTCCGCTGCTGGGCCTGGGCAGCGCCTTGGCCTTCCTCGGCTACGGCGCCATCCGCCTGCGCGACGCGCTCGTGATCCTGCGCTACCGGCGCAACATCCGCCGGCTGCCGCGCTACGTGATGACCAGCCGCGACGTCCCGGTCAGCCAGCAGCGGCTGTTCATCGGCAAGGGCTTCCGCTGGGAACAGCAGCACACGCACCGGCTGATGCAGACCTACCGGCCAGAGTTCCGGCGCTACGTCGAGCCGACGGCGACCTATCGCATCGCGCGCCAGCTCGAGGAGCGACTGGAGTTTGCGCCTTACCCGGTTTCCAGGCTCGCCAAGGTACTGGCCTGGGACAGCCCGCTCAATCCCGCGCGGCCGCTGCCGCCGGTCGGCGGCATGCCGCGGCTGCACGGCATCGAACCGAACGAAGTCGACGTGTCCCTGCCGCTGCCCGAGCGCGTAGGCCACACCCTGGTCCTGGGCACCACGCGCGTTGGGAAGACGCGGCTGGCCGAGCTGTTCATCACGCAGGACATCCGCCGGCGCAACGCTGCGGGCGAGCACGAAGTGGTCATCGTCTTCGATCCCAAGGGCGACGCGGACCTGCTCAAGCGCATGTACGTCGAGGCCAAGCGCGCCGGCCGCGAACGCGAGTTCTACATCCTCCATTTGGGCTGGCCTGAAATCAGCGCGCGCTACAACGCCGTGGGGCGCTTCAGCCGCATCAGCGAAGTCGCCACACGCATTGCAGGTCAGCTTTCTGGCGAAGGCAATTCGGCGGCTTTCCGGGAGTTCGCGTGGAGGTTCGTCAACATCATCGCGCGCGCGCTCGTGGAACTGGGGCAGCGCCCGGACTACATGCTGATCCAGCGACACGTCGTCAACATCGACGCGCTGTTCATCGAGTACGCCAGCCATTTCTTCGCGCGCACGGAGCCGAAGGCCTGGGAGGTGATCGTCCAACTCGAAGCGCGGCTCAACGATAAGAACATCCCGCGCAACATGATCGGCCGCGAGAAGCGCGTGGTCGCGCTCGAACAGTACCTCTCGCAGGTGCGCGTGTACGACCCGGTGCTGGACGGCCTGCGCAGCGCCGTGCGCTACGACCGTACCTACTTCGACAAGATCGTCGCCAGCCTGTTGCCGCTGCTGGAGAAGCTGACCACCGGCAAGATCGCGCAGCTGCTGGCGCCCGACTATTCGGACCTCAACGACCCGCGTCCGATCTTCGACTGGATGCAGATCGTGCGCAAGCGCGCCGTCGTCTACATCGGCCTGGACGCGCTATCGGATGCCGAAGTCGCCGCAGCGGTCGGCAACAGCATGTTCAGCGATCTCGTGTCGGTCGCCGGGCACATCTACAAGTTCGGCATCGACGACGGCCTGCCGGGCGCGGCAGCGGGCATGAGGGTGCCCATCAACGTTCACGCGGATGAATTCAACGAACTGATGGGCGACGAATTCATCCCGCTCGTCAACAAGGGCGGCGGCGCGGATCTGCAAATGACTGCCTACACGCAGACCCTCAGCGACATCGAGGCACGAATCGGCAGCAAGGCGAAGGCCGGTCAGGTGATTGGTAATTTCAACAACCTGATCATGTTGCGCGTGCGCGAGTCGGCGACCGCGGAGCTGCTGACCCGACAACTGCCCAAGGTCGAGGTCTACGCCACGACCTTGATGAGCGGCGCCACCGACAGCTCCGACATCCACGGCCCGACCGACTTCACCTCCAATACCCACGACCGCATCTCCAGCACGAGCGTCCCGATGATCGAACCGGCGCACGTCGTCGGGCTTCCCAAGGGCCAAGCCTTCGCGCTGATGCAGGGCGGCAACCTCTGGAAAGTGCGCATGCCGCTGCCGGCGCCCGACCCCGACGAAGTGATGCCGCAGGATCTGCAACAGCTCGCCGGCTACATGCGGCAGCACTACGCTGAGGCCGGCGACTGGTGGGAGGGCCGCGCCACGCCGGGCCTGCAGGACACGCCTTTGCCGGACGACCTGCTCGAAGGCTTCCGCCACATCGCCGGCACCGAAGGCGCGGCGGAGGAGGCGCGGCCGTGAAGGACCCGGCCGCCACCGCCCAGCGCCAGCAGGTCCGGCAGCAGGGACTGCTGGCCAGCATCGTGACGATGCCCCTGCGGTTCTTCGGCGTGCTGATCGGATCGCTGCTGCTCTGCATCCTGGTCGAGTGCATCGGCATGCACTTCTTCTGGCCCGAGCAGGGCTGGCGCCACGCCCAGGGCATGCTCGACTTCGAGCTGAACCAACTCTCGACGCACTTCACCCGCAGCGCCGTCGTGCAGGAGCCGGGCCGCACGGCGCACTGGCTGGTCGAGCGCTCGTACGAATGGATCTTCGTCAAGAGCGGCCTGCTCGACTGGATGAGCAACGCCGCCGCGCAGGCGCGCGCGCCCAGCCACGGCGGCACGAAGGACTTCCGCTACTACGTGAGCCAGGTCTACGTCTGGAGCGAGAGCTACCTGATCGCCGCGGCATACACCACGCTTACCTTCATCGTCCGGCTGCTGGTGCTGGTGCTGACGTTGCCGCTGTTCCTGATGGCGGCGTTCGTCGGCTTCGTCGATGGATTGGCGCGGCGCGACGTGCGCAAGTTCGGTGCCGGCCGCGAGTCCGGCTTCGTCTACCACCGCGCGAAAGCCTCGGTGATGCCGCTGATCGTGTTGCCGTGGGTCGTCTACCTGGCGTTGCCGATCAGCGTGCATCCGCTGCTGATCCTGCTGCCCAGCGCGATCCTCCTGGGTGTCGCCGTGTGCATCACCGCGAGCACCTTCAAGAAGTACCTCTAGCCGCCACGCATTTCCGTCCATCAATCGGGGCCTGCGCAGGTCCGGATTGTTTGCGGCGCGCATCGGCCTGCGTCGAGAGCATTTCGCCATTCCTCGTGATTCGCGGGCTGGCAAATGCGGATGACCGTTCCTCCTATCGCCGACTGGCGCTGCGTGCTGGGCCTGTTGCTGGCGCTGTGCATCGTGCTGGGTTTCCCGGTACGTGCCCAGGCCGACGACGCAAGCCCCGAGCACGCGCGCCTGGCCGCTGCGCTGCGCCAGCTCGACGCCATCGACCGGCTGATCGCGCAGGAAGCCACGCGCCCGCGCGATGAGCGCGCCCGCTACCACTTCGACTATGGCCGCCTGAGCGCCGACCTTGAGCGCGTCCGCGCCGGCATCCGCGACTACCTGACCCCATCGCGCGCGCAGCCGCGCGATCCGGCCGTGCTGCTCGGTGACTACCGCCAGTCCACCGCTGCCGCCTCCTGTGAACCGGAGGCCACCCCATGAATGCCGCCCAGACCGCCGCCTTTCAGGCCAACGGTGGCTTTCCCCCTTCCGCCGTCTCGGTCGTCGTCATCGGCGCCGTCTTCGCCGTACTCCTCGTGTGGGGCGTGTGGGCGATGCGGACCGCCTATGTCGGATGGGCCGAGCAGCGGATATCCCAGCGTCAGTTCCTTGGTGTCGTGGTGCGCTTCGTCGCGCTGTACCTGGTGCTGACCTTCTTCCTGCTCTCCTAAAGGTCACCCAACATGAATCCGCTCTCACGTCGCTTTCGCTTTCCGCGCCTCTCGCAACTGGCCGCATTGCCGGCCGCCTTCCTGCTCGCGCCGCTCGTTCAGGCCCAGGGCCTGCCGACGATCGAAGACCCCTCGCGCGGCCGGGGCAGCGGCATCATGGAAACGCTGCGCAACTACGGCTACGACATTGTGCTGTTGGTGGCCTTGCTGGTCGTCGCGGCGATGTTCGTGGGCGTGTGCTACCACGCCTACTCGCGCTACGCCGAGATCCACAACGGTCGCGCCACGTGGGGCCAATTCGGCCTGACGGTCGCCATCGGCGCGATCCTGCTGGTCGTGGGGATCTGGCTGCTGACCGAAGCCACCGGCATCCTCTGAGGCCGTCGGCATGGCTGACCAGGACATCCGGCCGGACGGCACGGTTGCGTTCCTGCCCCATCGGCTGAACCGTCATCCGGTCGTGGTACGCGGTTTGACCGCGGACGAACTGTGGGTGTGCGCGGGCTTGTCGGCGGCAATGGGATTCGGCGCCGGCGTGCCGCTGGCGCTGGCGTTCTCCAAGATCGCGCTGCTGCCCACCGCCATCGTGGTCGCGATCGCCATCGGCGTGTTCGGCGGCGGCAGCGCGCTGCGTCGCCTCAAGCGCGGACGCCCGGACACCTGGTTGTACCGCCAGCTGCAATGGCGGCTGACCTCGCGCCAGCCGCTGCTGGGCCGCTTCGTCGGCGGCCGGCAGTTGGTGACCCGTTCGGGCTACTGGACCACGCGCAGGAGCCGGACGCCATGAGCCGGTTCAAGAACGAGGTCCTGCGCCTGGAGGCGCACATCAAGACCTTGCGCATCGGGGCCGGCGTGGTCGTCGCGCTGGCGCTGGTGATGGGGCTCGGCTGGTGGAGCGCGCCGCGCGACCTGACGATCCACGTCCCGCCCGATCTGCGCTCGGGCAGCACCCGGAAATGGTGGGAGGTGCCGCCGGAGTCCGTCTACGCCTTCACCTTCTACGTCTGGCAGCAGTTGCAGCGCTGGCCGACCAACGGCGATGACGACTACCCGCGCAACCTGCATGCGCTGTCTGCGTACTTCACGCCGGCCTGCCAAGCCTTCCTGCGCCAGGACTACGAGTACCGCCGCAACGCAGGCGAGCTGCGTCAGCGCGTGCGCGGTATCTACGAGATTCCGGGACGCGGTTACGGGTCCAGCCCCGCCATGCGCGTTCGCACCGTCTCCGACCACGATTGGGTCGTGACGCTCGACGTCACCGCGGACGAGTACTACGGCGCCGAACAGGTCAAGCGCGCGTTCGTGCGCTACCCGCTGAAGGTCGTGCGCGCTGATGTCGATCCGCAGCGCAACCCCTTCGGCCTAGCGATCGACTGCTACGACGGCACCCCGCAGCGGATCGCCACGCCTGCCGACCCGGCACCCAGCGCCGCGCCGACCCCTCCCGCGGAAACCACGCCATGAACCGTCTTCTCGCCACGCTCGGCGCCGCGTTGCTGCTGGCGCTGTCCGTCCCCGTCCATGCCGTCGAGATCCTGCGCTGGGAGCGACTGCCCCTGGCGCTGCCGCTCGTCGTCGGCGAGGAGCGGGTCATCTTCATCGACCGCAACGTGCGCGTCGGCGTCCCCGCGTCGGTGGGCGCTCGACTGCGCGTGCAGAGCGCGGCCGGCGCCGTTTACCTGCGCGCCAGCGAGCCGATCGAACCGACGCGGCTGCAACTCCAGGATGCCGGCAGCGGCACGGTGATCCTGCTGGACATTGCCGCCGAAGCGCCGCAGGAAGGACAGCCGCCGCTGGAGCCGGTGCGCATCGTCATCGCGGCGCCGGCCGGCGGCCAGGGCGTCGCGGCCGAGGACGATCCACAGGCACGCGCCGCGCGCACCGACCGTCCGGCACCGCCGACGCCCGTGCCGGTGGTGCTGACGCGCTACGCCGCGCAAAGCCTCTACGCGCCGCTGCGCACGGTCGAGCCGGTGCCGGGCATTACCCGCGCCAACGTGCGCCGGGACCTGCCGCTGCACTCGCTGCTGCCGACGCTGCCCATCCAGGCGCAGGCACTGGCTGCCTGGCGCCTGGGCGACCTGTGGGTCAGCGCCGTGCGCCTGCGCAACACCGCGCCGCGCGGGTTCGATCTGGATCCGCGCGCGCTGCAAGGCGACTTCCTGACCGCGACGTTCCAGCACCCCGACCTCGGGCCGGCCGGCACGCCGGAAGACACAACCGTCGTCTACCTCGTCACCCGCGGCCGCGGCTTGCCGCAGTCGCTGCTGCCCGCGATCGCACCCGTCGACGCCTCCCTCAACCTGCCGGCGCCCGCCGCGCCGAGCGACCGCGACGGAGGCCGCGATGAAGAGTAATGGCCTGCTCAAGTGGCTGATGATCCCGATGGTGCTGCTGCTGGTGTTCGTCGGCTTCAAGCTGTTGTCCGGCGGCGACCGCGCACCCGCGCAGCAGGGGGCCGGTCAGCTCACCGCGGACGAAGCCAAGGCCCTGGGCATCGAAGGCGACACGCCGCGCGATACCGTCGCCACGCTGGTCGCGCAGGTCCGGCAACTGCGCACCGAGTTGCAGACGGCGTTGACGGACAACAGGACCCAGCGCCAGGAGAACGAACGGCTGCGGCAGCGCGAGGGCGCGGTCGACCGGCGCATCCAGAGCGCGATCGAGGGAGAGCGCAACCAGCTGCGGCAAGATCGTGAGCAGGCCGCCGCCGAGCGCCAGCAGACCCAGGGCCTGTTGCAGGAACTGCAGCAACGCCTTGAAGGCGTGAGCGGCCGCCGCGACGGCCACGCCGACCTGCCGGTGGGCCTGGGGCTGGAGCCGGGCGACAACGCCAGCACCGGCGGCAGCGGCGAGACCATGCGCTGGGTCGAGCCGGATGATGCCCGCCAGGAGGGCCGCGGACGTTCGCCCGCCAACAACGCAAGCGGCTTCAGCTTCCCCACGAGCTTCGGGGAAGCCGGTGAAAGCATCGGCGACGCCACCGGTGCGGCGGTGGACGCCGGTCGCCGCGCAGCCGGTGCGCCGGCTGCGAAGGCCGTCTACACCGTGCCGACGAACTCCACCTTGATGGGATCGGTCGCGATGACGGCGCTGATCGGCCGCGTGCCGATCGACGGGACGGTCAACGATCCGTATCCGTTCAAGGTCCTGATCGGACCCGACAACCTGACCGCGAACGGCATCGACATCCCCGACGTCGCCGGTGCGGTCGTCAGTGGCACCGCGTCGGGCGACTGGACGCTCTCGTGCGTGCGCGGCCAGGTTCGCTCCGTGACCTTCGTGTTCAACGACGGGACCATCCGCACCATCCCCGAGGATCGCGAGCGTGGCGGCAACCGCCAAGACAACGCCCAGGGCAACACCACCCAGGACGGCCTCGGCTGGATCAGCGACCCGCACGGCATTCCCTGCGTCACCGGCGACCGCCGTTCCAACGCGCAGCAGTACCTCGGCAGCAGGGCGCTGATCACCGCCGCCGGCGCCGGCGTCGCCTCGCTGATCGACTCGGACACCGGCCGCCTGTCCTACGTCGGCCCCGACGGCGCCATCGGCACCGTCGGCATCACCGGCAACGAAGCGATGGGCCAGATCCTCGCCGGTGGCGTCCGCGACATGGCCGACTGGGTGAACAAGCTCTACGGCCAGGCCTTCGCCGCGGTGTACGTGCAGCCCGGCGCCAAGGTCGCCGTGCATCTCGAAGAACCCCTGACCATCGACTACGACCCGGCCGGCCGCCGCGTCGACCACCGCCTCGGAGACGCGACCCATGCGCAGGAACTGGACTGACGCCCTGGCGGCGCTGGGCGTTGCACTCGCGCTGGCCAGTTGTGCAACCACCAAGGAGGAGCTGCTGCCGCGCTCCGACCGGACCATGCTCGACATCTGGAACGTCGAGACCGGCGGCGGCGCGGCCGGCCCGAGCGAGCGCGGCCTGCTCGATGCCCGGCAGTCGCTGCGCCGTCCGCTCACGCCGGCCGACGTGCAGGCCGCGCCCGCCGAGCAGGCGCGCTACACGCGCACCGCGCAGAACGAGATCCACCGCCAGTTCCACCGCCTGCCCAACCCGGACCTGCTCATGTATGTGTTCCCGCACTTGGCCGGTTCGGACCCGGTGCCGGTGCCCGGCTACACGACGGTGTTCCCGCTCTACCAGCGCGTCCAGTACGCGCTGCCGGGCGAACGGACCGAGGACTACTGACGATGGCGTGGCCCTCGCTCAAGCGCCGGCCGCGCCCGGCGCCGGCTGCGGCGTCGCCGGCACCGGCCGATGCCTGGGAGCGCCACGTCGCCGAGCTGCGCACGCATGGCCTGCCCGAACCCGGTCGCCCCGGCCGGCGCTCGCGCCGTCCCGCCACCGTCGCCGACGAGCAGGCTCTGTACGACATCGCCCCGTCGTTCGCGGACATGCTGCCGTGGGCCGAGTACCTTTCCGAGTCGCAGTGCATGCTGCTGGAGGACGGCGCCTCGGTCGCCGCGTTCTTCGAGCTGCAGCCGGTCGGCACCGAAGGCCGCGAGCCGGGCTGGCTGGGCCAGGTCCGCGACACTCTCGAGAACGCGCTGCAGGACTCGTTCGACGAACTGGACGAGAACCCCTGGGTCGTCCAGCTCTACGCCCAGGACGAGACCAATTGGGACCGCTATCTGGAGGACCTGCGCGCCTACCTGCAGCCGCGCGCACACGGCAGCGCCTTTAGCGACTTCTACCTGCGCTTCTTCGGCCACCACCTGCACGCGATCGTCAAGACCGGCGGGCTGTTCGAGGACAGCACCGTCACGCGCTTGCCCTGGCGCGGCCAGTCGCGCCGCACGCGCATGGTGGTGTATCGCCGCGTCGGCCAGGCGCCGGCCCGCCGCGGCCAATCGCCCGAGCAGGCGCTGCACATCGTCTGCGACCGCCTGGTCGGCGGGCTGGCCAACGCCGGCGTGCGCGCCCGCCGCCTCGGCGCGACCGACATCCATGCCTGGCTACTGCGCTGGTTCAACCCGAACCCAACGCTGCTCGGCCCGAGCGAAGCCGACCGCGAGCGGTTCTACGCGCTGGCGCGCTATCCCGATGAAGCCGAGCCCGGCGAGATCGAGCTGGCCAGCGGCACGGACTTCGCGCAGCGGCTGTTCTTCGGCCAGCCGCGCTCCGACGTGGCCGAAGGCCTGTGGTACTTCGACGGCCTGCCGCACCGTGCGATCAGCGTCGACCGCCTGCGGATGCCGCCGGCCACCGGCCACATCACCGGCGAAACCCGCAAGGGCGGCGACGCGATCAACGCGCTGTTCGACCAGATGCCGGAAGACACGACCCTGTGCCTGACGCTCGTGGCGACGCCGCAGGACGTGCTCGAAGCGCACCTGAACCACCTGGCGCGCAAAGCCGTCGGCGAGACCCTGGCGTCCGAACAGGCCCGCCACGACGTGCAGCAGGCGCGCGGGCTGATCGGCAGCGCGCACAAGCTGTACCGCGGCGCGCTGACGTTCTACCTGCGCGGACGCGACCAGGCCGAACTCGATGCGCGCGGCCTGCAGTTGGGCAACGTCCTGCTCAACGCCGGCATGCAGCCCGTGCGCGAAGACGACGAGGTGGCCCCGCTCAACACCTACCTGCGCTGGCTGCCCTGCGTCTACGACCCGGACAAGGACAAGCGCCAGTGGTACACGCAGCTGATGTTCGTGCAGCACGGCGTCAACGTGGCGCCGCTGTGGGGGCGCAGCCAGGGCACCGGACATCCCGGCATCACGCTGTTCAACCGCGGCGGCGGCACGATTACGTTCGACCCGCTGAACCGGCTCGACCGGCAGATGAACGCCCACCTGTTCCTGTTCGGTCCCACCGGCTCGGGCAAGTCGGCCACCCTCAACAACATCCTCAACCAAGTCACCGCGATCTACCGGCCGCGGCTGTTCATCGTCGAAGCCGGCAACAGCTTCGGATTGTTCGGAGAGTTCGCCGCACGGCTCGGGCTCAGCGTCCACCGCGTCAAGCTCGCGCCCAGCTCCGGCGTGAGCCTGGCCCCGTTCGCCGACGCGCATCGCCTGGTCGAGACCCCCAGCCAGGTGCAGACGCTCGATGCCGATGCGCTCGACGAGGAGGGGGGCGAGGAGGACGTCGGCGACGAGCAGCGTGACGTGCTGGGCGAACTGGAGATCACCGCCCGGCTGATGATCACCGGCGGCGAGGACAAGGAAGAAGCGCGCATGACGCGCGCCGACCGCAGCCTGATCCGCCAGTGCATCCTCGTCGCTGCCCAGCGCTGCGTTGCCGAGCAGCGCACCGTACTCACGCGCGATGTGCGCGACGCGCTGCGCGAGCGCGGCCGCGATGCCACGCTCCCGGAAACCCGGCGTACGCGGCTGCTGGAAATGGCCGACGCCATGGACATGTTCTGCCAGGGCGCGGACGGCGAAATGTTCGACCGGCCGGGTACGCCATGGCCCGAAGCGGACATCACCATCGTCGACCTCGCGACCTACGCGAGGGAGGGCTACAACGCGCAGCTCTCGATCGCCTACACGTCGCTGATCAACACGGTCAACAACATCGCCGAACGCGACCAGTTCCTGGGCCGGCCGATCATCAACGTCACGGACGAGGGCCATATCATTACCAAGAACCCGCTGCTGGCGCCCTACGTGGTCAAGATCACGAAGATGTGGCGCAAGCTCGGCGCCTGGTTCTGGCTCGCCACGCAGAACCTCGACGACCTGCCGAAGGCGGCCGAGCCGATGCTGAACATGATCGAATGGTGGATTTGCCTCAGCATGCCGCCCGATGAAGTCGAGAAGATCGCCCGCTTCCGCGAACTCACGCCGGCGCAGAAGGCGCTGATGCTCTCGGCGCGCAAGGAAGCGGGCAAGTACACCGAGGGTGTCATCCTCTCCAGGAGCATGGAACTGCTGTTCCGCGCAGTGCCGCCGAGTCTTTATCTGGCGCTCGCGCAGACCGAGCCCGAGGAGAAGGCCGAACGCTACCGGCTGATGCAGGAATTCGGCATCGGCGAGCTGGACGCGGCATTCAAGGTCGCCGAGATGATCGACCGCGCACGCGGCATCGAACCGCTGGCGATGAACGCCAACGGCGACCTGCTCACCGTGTCGGGTTGAGGTTCCGCCGGAACCACTCGCGTCACGCCGACTGCAGCGCCAGGAAGACATCGCGCAGCCGTGCGACGACCTCGGCCAGTTCCCGCGGCGCCAGTCCGTTCTTCTTGAAGAACGCCGCCCACTGTCGCTGCTTGATCGGATCCTGCGCGAAAGCGTCGCTCAGGCCAATGGGAAGGTCGGCCGGCATCGCCAGCCGCCGCCGCGCGAAGGTCGCCTCGACCGCTCGACGCAGTTCGTCCGGCGCCAGGTCCTCCTCGGTCAGCAGCACCCACAGGTCGAAGTAGTCCTTCATGCGGCTGTTCGTCATGCCCAGCAGGCAGATGGCATGGAGCTTCTCCGCAACCACCGTGTACTTGGGATAGGCGCGCAGTCGTGGTGCGGGCAGATCGTCGAGCAGCACCGGATAGTGGATCGGCTCCGGCGCCGGCGTCACCACATCGCCGAAACCGATGTCCACCTGCAAGGCGATGCGCGCCCCGTCCAGTGTCGCCCGCAGATCGACCCGCACGCCTCCGTAGCCGGCTTCCTTGCGAATCACCGACCCCGCGACCGAAGCGGGGTCGAACACGATGCCGTCGTCCACCGCGATCTGGCTGATCTCGCGGAACGTGGCCACGGCCGTCTCCACGTCGTCCGGCCCATAGCCGAGCAGGTCCACATCGCGCGTCGGCCGATGCGGCTGGTCGTACCACAGCGAAAACAGCAGCGCGCCCTTGAGCAGGTAGCGATCGGCATATTGGGAGATCGACAGCCGGTACAGCAGCCGTTCCAGGCCGTAATGGGTCAGCGTCAGGTTGAAGTCCTGGCGCGGCGCGTCCGCGCGCTGTTTCAGGCGGGCACGGATCGAAGCGGGTAGATTGGTTCGGCTCACGCGGTCACGCTTTCCAGATAGGGGCGCATCACCGTGGCCACGCGATCCACCGTCGCGTAGCGCCAGAGTGCATCCATCGACAGCTTGCCCTGCGACCACCCGTCGTGCAGCGCCTCCAGGGCCACGTCCAGCCCGATCTTGTTGCGGTATTTGAAGCAGTCGGCCACGGTCTTGTTCGGATCGAACACGGGCACCGATACGCCATCGATCGCCACCGGCGCGATGCCTTCGGTCAGCGCCGCGCCCGACATGCGCACCACGCGCAGCGCCGGCTGGTCCAGGCTCGGCGATGGCGAGTTGTGCGGGATCGCCATCCAGACCTCGTGCGGCGCCTGCGTGCCGATGCCATGCACGCGCAGCGCCGACAGCAGGCAGACCACGCCCTTGGGCACGCGCAGCGCCGCCTCGGCCAGTGAGCGGTGCTCGCTGAGGCCACGTCCCGGCAGGCTGTAGACGCCGCGTGCGACCCGTTCCAGCTTGCCGGCCGCCACCAGCCGGCCAAGGATCACCGTCGACAGGCCGCGCTGGGTCAGATCGCGCGCGCGCAGCAGCGGCTGGCGCCTGGCCAGCACGAGGGCGGCATCTTCGAGGCTCATGTCTGGTCGTTGAGGCATGCGGGGTAATGTAGCGATTACTAGGCATTTGTCAATAACTGACTAGGAATCGCTACAACCATCCGGCAATCGCCGATGTGACGTTTCCTCGGCCAAGCGCCTATTACCGCCGAGGTTTCGTCACAGGCTTCCCGACAACGGGACGCCGGCCATGCCGGATTGTTGAACCATGCGCGAACGCCCTCGTGCTCGACTCGGACCACGGCAACCCGCCCCGGACCCGACCACAGCGACAGCGATGCGACCGACCGTTCCTTCCTCCCGCGGCGCCCGGCGCCGCCTTGTCTGGCTCGCCGCCGCCGGGGCGCTGGTGCTCCTGTTGCTGCTGGCCTGGCGCCTGTCGGGGCCATCGGCGCCCGACGCCCCGACGCCAGCGCCCATCCTGTCGGATGGCGACCAGGCGCCGGCACCGGCCCGGCCGGCCGGGCCGCCCTGGCACCACGGCGCCGCCAACGCCCGCTTCACGCTGGTCCTGTACGCCGACCTGGAGTGCCCGCACTGCAAGACCTACTTCCCCGAGGTGCTGGCCTGGATCGAGCAGCACCCGGACACCCGCCTGCAATGGCACCACCTGCCGCTACCGGCGCATGAACCAGCGGCCTCCCGGCTCGCCAGCCTGGCCGAGTGCGCCGGCGAGACCGGCGGCCCGGCCGCCTTCTGGCAGGCCGTGACCTGGATCTACCAGCACACCCGCGGCGACGGCCAGGGCCTGCCCGAGCAGGCCCGCTTTCCTGGCCAGTCCGCCGCGCTGCAACGCTGCGTGGACAGCGAGCGCGCGCTGGCGCGCGTCCAGGTCCAGGCGCGCGAAAGCAGCCGCGACGGCATCGTCGCCACGCCGACCGTGCGCATGCGCGACGAGACCACCGGCCAGTCCCTGCTGCTGCCCGGCCCGGTCGAAGCCGACGCGCTGCTGTCCGCGCTGGACCTGCTCACGTCCAACGAATCGCCGGCCTCCCCGGCCGGGACGCCCGAACTGTCCACCATCCCCGATGGCGACATGCCCAGGTAGCCGAGGTCTTCGAGGCTACGGCGCCGCGTTGCCGCGCGCCGGCCTGCCCGGTAAATCGGGACACGGCGCTGCCAGTTTGTTTGTCGTGCCCGCCCGCCGGCTGGAGTGGACTATCGCCATCACCCATCCACGGCGGTTCCAACATGCCCACTTCGTCCCTTCATTCGCCGGCGTGGCGGCGCGGCCTGATGGCCGTCGCGCTGCTCGCCGCGCTGGCCGGCGCAGCGGCCCACGCGAACGACGATCTGATCGTCGTGACCGACAGCCGCCATCCCGTCCAGGCGCCGGCCGGCGCGCGCGTTATCCTGCTGGACCAAGCCGCGCGCATCGAGGCCGAGTTGGCCGCCGACCTGCCGAGCGATCCCGCCCGCGGCGCCGCGCTCGTCCGGCAGCGCCTCAAGGACGGCGGCGCCCCGCTGCAGACGCGCCTCGCCACCGCCTATCAGGGTGTGGTCGACGCCTGGAGCCTCGGCGTCACCACCATCCCCGCCGTGGTCGTGGACCAGCGCTACGTGGTCTACGGCGAACCCGACGTGGCCAAGGCCGTCGCCCGCATCGACGCCCACCGCAGGAGCCGGCCATGAAGCTCTCGCGCCGCATGCGCAACGGCGCGGCCGCCGTCATGCTCGCGGCCGCCGGCTCGTCCTACGCCATCAACACCGGCACGATCGTCGCCTCGACGCTCTCGCCGGACTGCCTCGAATACCGCGTCGTCGGCATCTGCTACTGGCTCTACTGCACCTGGACCGGCTGCACCGTGCGCACCTCGGTGAAGGTGCGCCACTACGTTCCCGACGCCGTGGTGTCGAGCTACAGCAACACCGGCGAGAACCCGTGGACCGAAGTGCGGTTCATGAGCCCGCCCAATCCGACGGCCGAGGACGGCGGCGACGGCACCACCAACCACGACAACGAGAACAACCTCGCCAAGTTCAAAAACGCCGACGTGATCGGCCACCCTGGGGGCCAGGTATTCAGCCAGTTCGCCAGCGCCTCCGGCTACGCCTGCGAGGGCGCGGGCACGGCCTTCATGCCGTACCTGCTGAGCACGCTCGACACGCTCGCCTGGCGCTACAACGTGCCCGAGATGGTGTACCCCGAATCGCTGATCCCGGGCCGGCGCGAGGTCGGCACTCGGACCGGCCTGAACCTGTGGGGCAACGTCTACCCGCGCGGCGGCTTCCTGCACCAGACCGACGACTACAAGTCCAGCGCCGTCGTCGCCCAGCGCGCCGGCGACATCGTGACCCGCCGCGGGCAGATCCACGTCTACCAGTCGCTGCTGGCCGAGGCGCGCGACGGCTACTGGCCGGCCGGCGAGCTGATGGAAAGCGACGCCAGCACCGGCAAGTGGCAGGAGCTGACGCCCACGCTCTCCAACAGCTGCGCCGTCTTCCCCCACACCAACACCCGCGTGCAGGCCCAGCAGGGCGACTACGCCTGGGCGCTCTGGCGGCCGTACAGCTGCTGCGAGCGGCGCGGCCAGGTCTTCCTGGGCAGCACCGACTTCGACTGAGGCACGCCATGACCGCCCACATTCCCTCCCGTCCCTCCCATCGCCTGCAGATGGCCGCGCTCGTCGTCGCGCTGCTGCTGACCGGCCTCGACGTGCGCGCGCAGACCAGCGTCAACGAATACGGCGTGCAGCACCAGGGCAGCGTGATCGGCGACGACGTGCTCTACAGCATCGGCGGCGGCCGCGCCGTCTCGATGAGCGGCGCGGCCAACATGCGTTCGATCGGCGTCGGCATCGGCTGGAACAGCAACCTGATCTGCGGGGACATGTCGCTCTCGACCACGATCCAGAACCAGCTCAACGGGCTCACCAACGGCTTCCAGACCATCATGTCGTCGGTGATCCAGAACGCCACCGCCGCGGTCGCCTCGCTGCCGGCGCTGATCATCCAGCGCGCCGACCCCGGCCTCTACAACCTGCTCACCAACGGCGTGCTGCAGGCGCGGTTGGATTTCGACCGCAGCAAGATGACCTGCCGCGCCATCGCCAACCGCATGGCGGACGCGGCCGGCGGCCAACTCGGCTGGGACCAGATCGCCGAGGGCATGGCGCTCACGCAGGCCGTCGCCAGCACCGATGCGGTGTCCGCCATCGACGAGGCCGAAGCCAACCGCGGCAACAACGGCGTGCCCTGGGTGGGCGGCAGCAACGCCGGCGGCCAGGGCCAGCGCCCGGTGCGCGTGGTCGGCGACGTGACCCGCGCCGGCTACAACCTGCTCAACGGCCGCGACGTCGCCGCCACCGGCAGCATCGACCCCGGCAGTTGCAACGGTAACCTGGCCTGCGAGACCTGGCGCTCGCCCGACGACGCGGCCGCCTGGGCCGTGCGCGTGCTGGGCGAGCAGGAGCAGCGCACCTGCGAGTCCTGCACCAAGACGACGACCACGCCGGGCGTCGGCCTGACGCCGCTGATCCAGGAGGAGTACGAAGCCAAGCTGCAAGCGCTACAGGAACTGGTGGCCGGCAGCCGGCCGACCAGCTTCGCCAATCTGCAGGACGCCAGCGCCGCGTCCCTGCCGATCACGCGCGGCGTGATCGAAGCGCTGCGCGACGAGCCCGACCAAGACATCCTGGCCAGGCGCCTCGCGTCGGAGGTGGCGCTGGCGAGCGTGCTGGAGAAGGCACTGCTACTGCAGCGCACGCTGTTGACCGGGCGCAAGGAGCCCAACGTCTCTGCCAACGAACTGGCGCAGAAGGCCGTCTCCCACGAGAGCGACATCCTTGACCGCGAGATCCTCAACCTGAAGACGGAGCTCGAACTGCGCCGCGAACTGGCGAGCAACTCGCCGACCGCCATCATCCAGCGGCACAGCACGCGCTCGACCGGCTCGCGCGGCATCTACGAGGGCGATCCGACCCGCAACCGGATCGACGAGTTGCAACGACCACCGAGCGGGAACAACCCGTGAGCTGGGTCGCCGTCCGCCGCTACAGTGCCCGCGCGCTGCTGGCGTTGCTGGTACTGGTCCTGGTGCTGATCGCCGCCGCCGTGGTCAACCTGGTCGGCATCCGCATGGCCGGCGGCATCGACGGCTGGCGACAGTGGATGGATGCGCACGCGGGCTGGTTCCTGGTCTGGCGGTTGCTGCTCTATGCCGTCACGGTCTACGGCTGGCTGTGGATGCGCCGGCGCCTGCACGCACGGGAGCCGGAAGGCGGCGCGCGCCAGCGCCTGCTGCGCGTGGAGGTGGCCGCGGTGCTCGCGGTCGTCGCGCTGGAAGTCAGCCAATTCATGCAGGCCGGATGAGCCGGAGTCCCCCATGACCCTCTACACGACCGACTACCTGGAGTACTACCTGACGCTGGTTTCGTGGATTGTCCACAACGGCGTCTGGAACGTGCTGGTCGCCAGCGGCGTGTTCGCGATTCCCTTCCTGGCGATCGTGATCCAGGAATGGCTCAAGGCACGAGCCGAAGGCGCGGACGAAGGTAACAAGGGCGTGCTGAGTTCGGCCCGTATCGAGAACCGCGTCTTCGTCGCGATCGTCGTCATCATGTTCGCGGGCATCCCGTTCATCGACGTCGATTTCACCACGCTGCAGTTCGATCGCTCACGCTCGGCGCAATGCCAGGTCAACGTGCCGGAGCCTTCGGAGACGGGCTGGTCGCAGTCGTTCAGCACGCTCAACAATCAGTCGGCGCGGGTGCCGGTGTGGTGGTTCTTCATGCACGCGATCTCGCGCGCGGTGACGGGCGCATCCGTCGCGGCCATTCCGTGTGGGACGGACCTGCGACAGATCCGCATGGACATCGACAACACGCGCATCGCCGACCCGGTGCTGGCCCAGGAGGTGGCCGACTTCACCCACAACTGCTACGGGCCTGCGCGTGCGCGGCTGTTCATGGACCGTCCCGATCTCACCGAGGAGCAGATGCACGACGTCACCTGGATCGGCTCGCGCTTCTTCGTGGACACGCCGGGCTTCTACGACACCTATCGCTCCAGGTCCCCCCGCGAGGGTTGGCCCTACGACAGCAATCGCGATGCCGGCCTGGCCGAGGTGCCCAGCGGCGCCGGCTATCCAACCTGCCGGCAGTGGTGGTCGGACGGCAATGGGCTGCGCTCGCGGCTACTGCAACAGGTGGACCCCAGCTTGCTGACGCGTGTTGCGGGGTGGGCCGGCTTCCTGAGTAGGGATCAGGTGGATGACTCTGTGATCCGCGCGATCGCGTCGCCGCGGCAGCAGAAGTTGAACCAGGGTGCGGTCTATTCCGACTACGGCGGGCAGATCGAGATGACGTTGCCGAACATCGTCACGCGCGCTGCGAGCGACGTCGGCATGACGGTCGGTGCGCTGGGCTTCTTTCCTGCGATGGACGTGATGCGGCAAGCACTGCCGATGGTGCTGGCGCTGCTGAAGATGGCGTTGGTGATCTGCATTCCGCTCGCGCTCCTGGTTGGCACCTATGACCTCAAGACCTTGGTGACCGTCAGCGTGGTGCAGTTCGCGCTCTTCTTCGTGGACTTCTGGTTCCAGTTGGCCAGGTGGATCGACTCGACCATTTTGGATGCGCTCTATGGCTGGGGATTCGGCTGGAATCGGCCGCACAGCAATTTCGATCCATTGATCGGGCTGAACAACGCATTCGGCGACATGTTGCTCAACTACGTGCTCGCAACGATGTTCCTGGTGCTCCCCGCGTTCTGGGTGACGGCACTGGCCTGGACGGGCATCCGGGCCGGCAACTTCTTGCAGGGACTGGCCGCGGGCACCAGGGATGCGGCGCAGGCGGGAGGCAGGGGCTCAGGCATCCTGATCAGTGCGGCGAGTCCCGGCAAGAAGTAGCGCGACCGGGATCAGTCGTCCTCGAATCGAGGATCGGGATCGTCGTTGTAGGATGCGGGGTGGTAGAAGAGGCCTTCGCGGTGATCGCGTTCCTCGGCCTGGCGATTCAGCAGGTCGGGTTCTTCCTGGTCCGCGGTGCCGTGCTGCATGGCCCAGGCGGCGGCGACCGCGAATACCAGCAGGAGCGCCAGCCAGAACGCGGCGTACAGCAGTACTCCCAGCACGGCCAGCTTCACGAGCCACAGCAGCGCCGTCGCCGCGCCTGGGGGCAGACCGCGCGCTACCAACCGGCCGGCGAGCCGGCGCTCGCGACGGACGCCGCCACGCCACATCCCGCCGGCCCAGCGGCCGAAGCGCTCTGCGTTGCTGATGCGGGTTTTCGTGCCCATCGTCGTCACCTGCTACATGCGTGGGATGGCTACTCCAGTTTGCTCCAATCCTGTCGGGCTACGGCCACCAATGCGTTCCAGTCGTCGGGCGGATTTCCGCGGCCCAGCATCTTTTTTGAAGACCGCATACGGATCGGACTTGCTGCCCGACGACCGCAGCGTCGTTTCGTCGTTGACCCAGGCGTAGACGATCACCTTCGCCTTGGAGTCGTACCGGAAGAACAGCCGGAACCGTCTTCCGATCTTGGCCCGCCGCCAGTGGCGGTGGGCTGGTCCCAGGGTGTTGCCCTGGCGATACTCGTCCCGAGCCGGATCAGTCGGCACGGTCTCCAGCATCAACTGGCTCAACCCCCGGAACAGCTTGACGTTGGCGTTCGACTCGAACCCCTCCGGTTCGTTCTGCTCGGCGCGCTGCGCGGCGGCGTGGAGCTTCTGCAACTGCTCGACCACGCACGCGTGGAACAGCAGCGTCCAGCCGTGCCGCTGCATCAGAGCGCCACTTCGCCTTCGATCTCCTCACCCAGGCCGTCGTCGCGACCGACTTGCGCCAGCATGGCCCGCGCCAGTTCGTCGGGCAGGCCGCGGATGTGTCGCCCGGCCTGGATGTCCTCGGCCAGCAGGCCCAGGAAGGCCCCAATGGCCGGATCCTCGTGCTCCGCCTCGGCGCGGCTGACCACGACCTGGCCGTCCTCGCGCAGCTCGAAGTCCACCTTGCCGCCAGCGTCGACACCCAGCGCCTGCCGGATCGGCTTGGGGAGGGTGATCTGCCCCTTGGAGGTGATGGTGGCCTGCTCGCGGACGGTCGGCATGGTCGGGTTCCTGTTTCAACGGTTGCATGGTAAGGAAATTTCCTTACCACGTCAATCGACCCTCGGCGTGACCGCCCAAGATGCCGGGCTGCCGGGTATCGCTTTGATCCAGGCATCCGAACCGTCGCTGCCCTATACGCAAAGGGTCAAGGCCAAAGGGCCGGCAAGGGGCGAAGGGAACGGGGTCAAGGGGAAAGGCCCTACCCAAAAAGGCGAAAAGGTTCTCCCTGTCGGCCCATCACTCGGGTTTCAGCATGCTCTCCTTGTTCCAGCGCAAACGGACTCACCCGACCACCGGCCCGTCGCCTACGCCCGTCAGCGAGCCTCCCAAAGGGCTAACGCGGCCGGCGTCGGCCGCGTCGCTGCTGGCGACCTCGCGCCGGCAGCGACTGCTGGAACACATCTGGCAGCGAACCTCGCTCTCGCGCAAGCAGTTCGCGTCGCTGTACCTGGCGCCACTGGAACGATACGCCGAGCTGGTGCAAGCCTTTCCCGCCTCCGAAAGCCATCACCACGCCTACCCGGGTGGCATGCTCGACCACGGGCTGGAAATCGTGGCCTATGCCTTGAAGCTGCGGCAGTCCCATCTGCTGCCCGCGGGCGCACCGCCCGAGATCCAGGCCGCGCAGGCCGAGGCGTGGACCGCCGGAGCCGCCTACGCCGCCTTGCTGCACGACATCGGCAAGGTGGCAGTCGACCTGTACGTCGAGTACGCAGACGGAACCGCCTGGCATCCGTGGCACGGGCCGCTGAAACGCCCATATCGCTTCCGGTATCGCAAGGAGCGCGAGTACCGGCTGCACAGCGCCGCCACCGGGCTGCTCTACACCCAGCTGCTCGACCGGTACATCCTCGACTGGCTCAGCGGGTATCCGGACCTGTGGGCCGCGCTGCTGTACGTGCTGGCCGGCCAGTACGAGCACGCCGGCACGCTGGGCGAGCTGGTGCGGCTGGCCGACCAGGCCTCGGTGGCGCAAGAGCTGGGCGGCGATCCCAGCAAGGCGCTGGCCGCGCCGCGCCACGCGCTCCAGCGCAAACTATTGGATGGCCTGCGCTACCTGCTCAAGGAGGAGTTCAAGCTCAACCAGCCCCAGGCCTCGGACGGGTGGTTGACGCAGGATGCTTTGTGGTTGGTCAGCAAGACGGTCAGCGACAAGCTGCGCGCCCATCTGCTGGCACAAGGCGTGGACGGCATCCCGGCCAACAACACGTCGGTGTTCAATGTGCTGCAGGATCACGGGATCGCGCAAGCGACGGCCGATGGCAAGGCCATCTGGAAGGCGACCGTCACCAGCGACACAGGCTGGTCGCACAGCTTCACCTTCCTCAAGCTGTCGCCCGCTCTGATCTGGGAATCGGCCGAACGGCCCGCACCCTACGACGGTACGGTCCAAGTGGAGCAGGACACCGCACCGGAACCGGCCAGCGCCACGGCCGACGCGCCGGGCGTGGCAGGCATGCGTATTGAGACCCCCGTGCATTTGTCGCCGCCTGCCACCAGTGGGTCAACGGCAAGGGATCCGCCTGCCGAGCCGACCGCCGCGGACGGAGTGGATGCGCTACTCGAACTGTTCGCCGCTTCTGAGCCTACCGCCACCGATGCCATGGCGTCGGCCTTCGCGAAGCCAGCCGGCCAGACCGCCGCCAAGACGCTGACTCCGACGCACGCCGCCCCCGAGGCGAGCGGTCACGCGCAAGAACCCTCGGGCGAGCACTTCATCGAATGGCTCATCCGGGCCATCCGATCGCGCAAGCTCATCATCAATGACGCGAAGGCGCTGGTACATACCGTTGCGGACACCGCATACCTGGTCAGCCCCGGGGTATTCCAGCGCTACGCGCAGGAGCATCCGCAGACGGCCCTTCTCGCCAAGCAGGAGGGCATGGCTGATTGGCGGTGGCTGCAGAAGCGGTTCGAGAAGCTGCAACTCCATCGCAAGCAGGACAGTGGCCTGAACATCTGGACATGCGAGGTCACGGGCCAACGCAAGTCGCGGCGACTGCATGGCTACCTGCTCGACAATCCACATGGATTTTTCGAGCAGCTTCCCCCGAACAATCCCTATCTCTCACTCCTTAAGAGCTAACGGATGTCTGCCACAGGAAGAACTCGCTCTTTCGCTTCACGGCACATTCGATATCAACGCTGCCTACATGACTTGGTGATTTCCATACCGTAATACTCGGGTCATGTCTCCGACAGATTTGCCCTCTTAACGTGAAACCGCTACCCCGAGCGGCCTTCACGCACTGCCCAAGACCGATGAATCACTCAGACTTCGCCCGCTTTGCGCGGAGATTGCTGAGGGGCGCTCGTGTGCGAATGCGGCTTGGACCTCACGAACCGCCATCCATATCGAACGAAGCTTGAGCACCCGGCGATTGAGAATCGCTTGATCGCCATTCTCTAGCCATGAATCCAACAACTTAGGCGAGGACGTCATGCAAAAAACCATGAAAGCTGCAGTGGTCCGCGCATTTGGGGAGCCCCTCGTCATCGAGGAAACCCCAGTGCCATCCGTCGGCCGCGGACAGATTCTCGTGAAGATCGCGGCGTCTGGTGTATGCCATACCGATCTCCATGCCGCCGAGGGTGACTGGCCCATCAAGCCGACACCGCCGTTCATTCCGGGACATGAGGGCGTGGGGGACGTGGTGGCGGTCGGCCCCGGAGTCGGCCACCTTCGGGAAGGCGATCGAGTGGGAGTGCCCTGGCTCTACAGTGCCTGTGGACACTGCGTGCACTGCCTCGGAGGCTGGGAAACGCTCTGCGAACAACAGATCAATACCGGCTATTCCATCAACGGCAGCTTCGCAGAGTATGTCCTTGCGGACGCCAACTATGTGGGCCTCTTGCCGGCGAACGTCGGCTTCGTCGAGATCGCCCCCGTGCTATGCGCCGGAGTGACGGTGTACAAGGCCCTCAAGGTGACCAAGACCAAGCCAGGCGACTGGGTCGCCATCTCCGGCATCGGTGGCTTGGGCCACATGGCGGTGCAGTTCGCTAAGGCGATGGGGCTGAATGTCGTCGCGGTCGATATCGACGACCGCAAGCTTGCGCTGGCCTCAAGACTGGGTGCGACGTTCACGGTCAATGCTCGCAACGAAGATCCCGGCGCTCGCATCCGCAAGGAGATCGGCGGCGCCCAAGGAGTTCTCGTCACGGCGGTCTCGACCAAGGCATTCCAACAGGCCCTGGGCATGGTCCGTCGTGGAGGCGTGGTGACGCTCAACGGACTCCCCCCTGGAGATTTCCCGATATCGATCTTCGATACCGTACTCAACGGGATCACCATCCGGGGATCAATCGTTGGAACCCGTCTCGATCTCCAAGAGGCTCTCGCCTTCGCTGGGGAAGGGAAGGTTCATGCCACCGTGCATACAGAGAAGCTTGAGAAGATCAACGACATTTTCGCACGCATGCACGAGGGCGATATCGAAGGAAGGATCGTGCTCGATCTCGGCTGATAACCGGGGAGCGGGCGGCCGTCCCGAACCATTTTCAGTCGCCTCGGCGCCTCTCAGGTCGTCGTCGGCGAGGGTGCGGCGACGTTGGACGCCTCGAACCCTTCTCGATCATCAAGCATCGTTTATGCATGGACACGAGTCATCGATACGCCTACGCACGACAAGGAGAGCGCTCAGGCAAGTCGCTGACCCGTTCGCGCCAAGGGGAATCGGGACCAAGCGATTTCGCGCTACTCCTCATCGCCGTGGCCGCCGCCGGGGCCAGTCAGACGGGCGTCCTTGCCTTTCTTCCTGATCTCGTCCGGGAGGGCCTCGGTGAATCAACTGTCGATTCACAAGGCTTCCACACTGCCGGACTGGCAGCCGCTCATCCCGTGGGTGCCTTGCTGCTGGCGCCATTGTGGGGCTGGCTTGCTGACCGCTACGACTATCGCATCCTGCTGCGCACCACGCTCGTCATCCTCGCGCTGGCGACAACCGCGACCGGAGCAACACCACTGGCATGGTTGTATGTGCTGCGCGCGCTGGCTGGCGCCTGCTCCGCTGCCATCATCCCTTTGGCGCTACTTGCAGCCAGTCTCGGTGCCGGCGATAGGGGCACTCAAGCGAGAAGATTCACCTGGCTGACAGCCTTCGTCTTTCTAGGCGACATGTTGGGTCCACTGTTCGGTGAGCTTTCGACGCGCTTCCTGCCAACCCTGCCTCTGGCGATGGTCGCTTTGATCATCGGACTCACCGCAGGGTTAATGCTTTTTGCTTGCCTGCCACCACGCTCGACGGGCTATCGCGCCGAGGCCTGCGGGAACCGGCCGACACCAGCCGGAGCGCTTGGACTGCTAACCCTCACGCTGCTGGGCACGAGCGGCCTCGCCGTTCTTCATATGGTATTGCTCGTGCCTGGCAGTCAACTCATTCTCTCGCGAGAGCACGTGGCAGGGATGCTTGCTCTTTGTGGTTTTGCGATGCTCGCCGCCCAACTCTTCCACGTCTACTTTCCCTGGTTGATTGCGAGCCCTAGAGCGCTGGCCTTCCTGATGCTGACGCTGTTCAGCACCTCCCTGCTCTTGTTTCCGATGGCAAGGAGCCCGGTCGCAATTGCGGTTCTTGTTGCAATGGCCGGCTGGGCCGGCGCCAGCCTGCGGCTGTTAACCAGCCTCTGGATCGGTGGCGAAGGAACACCTTCCGGAGCGAGGCTCGGTCTGCAGCAATCGGCTACCAGCCTGGGACCGGCACTGGCACCGCTCGCCGTCGCCGTCATCAGCGCGGACAGGCAGTTTGTCATCGTCTGGGCACTGGCCCTGTCTTCGCTCATGATGACACTCGGCCTTTCACGACTCTGGCCAGAACGAGGTGCCCGATTCTGCAGTTGTCCTCGCCATTGATCCTTGGCGAGTCAGTTGGGAACGCGCGGCATGGATTGGCTTCGGCAGGGCGCAGCGGCAGCCCTCGATATGGCGAAGTCTGAAGGAGGCGATGCGGCATCAAGCCTTCCCAATAATCAAGCAGGCCGCTTATACGTGCCGATGAAGGGCGTGCGTCTCAACCATCGGCCAGCGGCAAAAGGATGATGAACTTGGTCATCCTCTCGTCGGACAATACGCTGACCGACCCGCCATGCGCCTCGACGATGGACTTGACGATGGCCAACCCCAGGCCGGCGCCTTCACCCTTCCTGTGCGCGGCATGATCCACCCGATAGAAGCGATTGAATATTCGCGAGAGCTCCTCGGTCGGGATCTTCTCACCGGGGTTCTCCACGCTGATCACGACGTCCCGATCGTTCTGCATGAATCTCACCGTGATCGTTCGGCCGTTGGGTGTATATCGGATCGCATTGGAGATCAGGTTGCTGAGGGCCCGACGCAGCATCTCCCGGTCGCCACGAACCGGAACGCTCTGACCGCGAACCTCGAGTTTCACGCCCCGTTCCTCGACCAGGGCCTCGAAGTACTCGAACAACCCCTGGATGGCGTCCTTCAAGTTCACGCTCTCCAGATTCAGGTTTCCCGGATCGTTCTCGGTCTGCGCAAGGAAGAGCATGTCGTTGATCGTGCGGTTCAGCCGCCCGAACTCTTCCAGGTTGGAGTAGAGAATCTCCCGATACTCATCGGCCGATCGGGCCTGGCCGAGCACCACCTCCGTTTGCGTCATCAAGTTGGTGACGGGCGTGCGCAACTCGTGGGCGATGTCGGCGGAGAAATTCGCCAACTGTTCGAAACCGTCTTCGATGCGCCCCAACATGTCGTTGAACGAGGCGATGGTTTCCTCCAGCTCGATCGGGACGGACTTGGGATCCAACCGCAGATACAGTTTCGAGGAGGTGATGGCGCGAATCTTTTCATTGGCCCTGCGGATCGGAATGTGCCCCCATCGGACAGCGAACCAGGCCACCAGGATCGCGATGCACATGACCACGCAAATGGTCCACCATTGGATGCGCTGGAAGCTCTTGATGAAGTCGAGATGGCCGCCGATATCCATGGCCACCGCAATCGTGTAGACCTCGCCCAGGTCGGCGTCGCCGCCAGCAACAACAACGCCACCACGATAGGATTTGCCGTCCTCCTCCCAGATCGTCATGCTGTGCTTTCCCCTGAGAGGGACGGGAGGCACGCGCTGGGCGAAGCTCGCCATGTCCGGGCCATCCTTCGGGGCATAGAGCGTCTTTCCGGCGGCGTCGGCGACAAAGTAGTAAACGCCGTGATGCCCTCGAACGGCACGGCGCAGGGCCTGTTCATCGCTTCCGTCGCGCACCTCTCCCAATGCCCGGATGACCGAACTGGAGATCACGCCCAGTTCCTCCTCGTCCATCTCGGCGAAATGCCGCTCCAGCGATCGCACGCTGATCCAGTTGAAGATCAGGAACACCACCATCATCGCGATGCCGACCAGCCCGGTCACCCGCGACGAGAGCGACGCCGGGCGGCGAAGAAATGCGAGCCTGTCAGGCATCCGGGATGTCCAGCGTGTACCCCATGCCGCGCACGGTCTGGATGAGCTTGGGCTCGTAGCTGTCGTCTATCTTGGCGCGCAACCGCCGGATTGCGACGTCGATGACATTGGTGTCGCTGTCGAAATTCATGTCCCAGACTTGCGAGGCGATCAGCGAACGCGGCAGCACTTCACCTTGGCGTCGTGCCAGTAGTTCGAGCAAGGCGAATTCCTTGCTGGTCAGGGTGATACGGTGCCCGGCCCGGATGGCGCGCCGGCGCGCAAGGTCCAGCTCCAGATCGGCGATCTGAATGCGGTCGTGAGGCGCGGGCGAGCCTCCCCTGCGCAACAGGGTCCGCACGCGTGCAAGCAGCTCCGAGAACGCGAATGGTTTGATCAGGTAGTCATCGGCCCCCAGTTCCAGCCCTTGGACGCGATCGTCGACACTGCTGCGGGCGGTCAGGAAAAGCACCGGAACCTGGTTGCCGGTGGCGCGAATGGACTGCAGGACCTTCCGCCCATCAATGCCCGGGAGCATGACGTCGAGCACGATCAGGTCGTAGTGCTCGGTCGTGGCCAAGTGCAGGCCATCGGGCCCATCGCGCGCCAAGTCGACAACGAACCCGGCCTCGGTAAGCCCTTGGCGTACGTAGTCCGCAGTCTTGTGCTCGTCTTCGACAACCAGAAGTTTCATCGTAAGTCCACGCATGCGCCGGTTCGGCGCCTCTGGCACGTCAGGACGCGGTTCCTGAGATTGCCCTTCACTGTAGCGAGGCAAAGCTGCCACGAAGGTGACTGAAACATTACATGATTGTAATCGACGCGTAACTGGCCCGACAGCGCGCCATTCCTACGATCGGCATGTCGTCATGGCCGTCCCATCGACCGTCAAACACACCCTCTGGAGCGTCGAGATGAGCGGAATCCCTGGTCGGAAGCGAGGAGCGTGGCGCAGCCCGGCTGTCCTCACCCTGTGCGTCTTTCTCTTCATTGCGGGGCTCTTCCTGTGGCTGGAGCATCGGGCGCACCTGCTCGGGGCGCTCCCCCTTTTGCTGCCTCTGCTGATCTGCGTCGGCATGCATTTCTTCATGCACCGCGGTCATGGCGGTCATAGCGGTCATGGCGCGCACGATGACCATCGCAAGGAGGGCGATCGCGATGGTCGGTGACCCGCCTGCCTATGGGCTCTGGTTCCTGGCCCTGGTGAACGCCGGCATCTTCATCCTTTTTGCCCTGAGCTTCTTCAAGCCGGCGACGGCCCGCGACTGGCGCTCGCTTGGTGCCTTCTCGGCCTTCATCGTCGCGCTGTTCGTGGAGATGTACGGTTTCCCGCTGACGCTCTACCTGCTGGCGGGCTGGCTGGGCAATCGCTTTCCCGGGCTGGACCCCCTGTCCCACGACGCGGGCCATATCTGGCCCGCACTTTTCGGCTGGTCCGGAGATCCCCACCTCAATCCATTCCACCTGTTGAGCTATGTCCTGATCGGTGCCGGATTCTGGCTGATCGCCTCCGGCTGGCGAGTGCTGCACGAGGCTCAGCGCGCCGGCGCCCTTGCCACGACCGGGCCCTACGCCCACGTGCGACATCCGCAGTACGTGGGCTTCGTCCTTGTGCTGATCGGATTTTTCCTGCAGTGGCCCACCCTGGTGACGGGCGTGATGCTGCCGATCCTGCTCGTCATGTACTGGCGGCTCGCCAAGCAGGAGGAACGCGAGATCGAGACGGCGTTCGGGGATCAGTATCGACGCTACGCGAGCGATGTGCCGGCCTTCCTGCCGCGGCTCGGTCGCCTGTTCAAAACCAAAGAAGGCCAGATCGAATGAATCCCCATGATCCGCACGCGCAGCATCATCACGATCACGGCAATCACGCCCATTCTCCGTCGCCGCCGGCCAAAGCCGTGGTGAGCGCTGCGGGCTCCACTCACGCCGGACATTCCGGGCATGCCGGCCACGACCACGGTGCCATGGTCGCCGACTTCCGCAGGCGCTTCTGGGTCACGCTGCTGCTGACTCCGTTCGTCCTCGCGCTGTCGCCCATGATCCAGCACGCCCTGGGCCTGGGCGAGGTGCTGGCCTTCCGCGGCGATCGTTACGTCCTGTTCGCCTTGTCGACCGTGGCCTATCTCTATGGCGGCTGGCCGTTCCTGGTCGGCGTCGTCTCCGAACTGCGCAAGCGCCAGCCCGGCATGATGACGCTGATCGCGTTGGCCATCTCGGCGGCCTACGTCTTCTCGGTGGCCGTGACCTTCGGCTTTCCGGGCCAGGAGTTCTACTGGGAGCTGGTGACGCTGATCGCGATCATGCTGCTGGGGCACTGGGTCGAAATGCGCTCGGTCATGGGCGCCTCGCGCGCCCTGGAGGAACTGGTCAAGCTGCTGCCCGACAGCGCCACCCGCATCGACGGCGATGGCAGCCTGCATGACGTGCCGATCAGTGCGTTGCAGCCGGGCGACCGCGTGATAGTCCGCCCGGGCGCCAAGGTACCGGTGGACGGCGAGATAACCGAGGGTTCCTCGGGCTTCAATGAAGCCATGCTCACCGGCGAATCCCGGCCGGTCACCAAGGGAGTCGGCGCCACCGCGATCGGCGGCGCCATCAACGGGGCGAACGCCGTCACCATCCGCGTCACGGCCACGGGCGATGCCACGTATCTGTCGCAGGTGATCGAGCTGGTCAAGAAGGCGCAGCAGACCCGTTCGCGTACGCAGGACATCGCCAACCGCGCCGCGGCCTGGCTGACCTACATCGCCTTGGCTGTGGGCGTCGGTACGCTGCTGGTCTGGTGGCTGATGCTCGACGCGCCGCTCAATTTCGCCATCGAGCGCATGGTCACCGTCATGGTCGTCGCCTGCCCGCACGCGCTGGGGCTGGCGGTGCCGTTGGTGGTCGCGGTCAGCACGTCGCTGAGCGCAAGCAATGGCTTGCTGATCCGTGACCGGGCCGCGTTCGAGCGCGCGCGCCGGCTGGATGCGGTCGTGTTCGACAAGACGGGCACCCTGACCGAGGGGCGCTTCGGGGTCAGCGACATCGTGTTGCTGCAGGAGGGTGACGAGAGCCAGGAGCTGGCCTTCGCCGCGGCGGCGGAAAGCCAGTCGGAACACCCGATCGCCCATGGCATCGTGGCCGAGGCCAAGCGCCGCGGCATCGCCCTCCCCAAGGCCAGTGAAGTGAGCAACATCACCGGCGAAGGCATCGTCGCCGTCGTCGGCGATGTGCGCGTGCGCATCGTCAGCCCGGGCCACCTGGCCCGCCAGGGCAACGCCATCACCCACGAGCGGCTTGGACAGCTCGAATCCGCGGGAAAGACCGTCGTCGTGCTCGAACGCGACGGCCAGGCGCGCGCGCTCTTCGCGCTCGCCGATATCGTACGGCCGGAGTCCAAGGAGGCCATCGCGGAATTGACCCGGTTGGGGATTCGCTCGGTGATGCTGACGGGCGATGCACGGGGCGTGGCCGAATCGGTGTCCAAGGAACTCGGGATCTCCGAGTACTTCGCCGAGGTGCTGCCCGACCAGAAATCCGAGAAGATCCGGGAGCTGCAGGCACGCGGCCTGTCGGTGGCCATGGTGGGCGACGGCGTGAACGACGCCCCGGCGCTGGTGCAGGCCGACCTGGGCGTGGCCATCGGCGCAGGCACGGACGTGGCCGTGGAGTCCGCCGACGTCGTACTCGTCCGCAGCGATCCGCGCGACGTGGGAGCGATCCTGGGCCTGTCGCGCGCGACCTATCGCAAGATGGTCCAGAACCTGATCTGGGCGACCGGCTACAACACCGTCGCGGTGCCGATGGCCGCGGGCATCACCTTCGGGACGGGCTTCCTGATGACGCCCGCCATCGCTGCCGTCTTCATGTCGGCCAGCACGGTGATCGTCGCCATCAATGCCCAACTCCTTCGTTTCTACAGGCGGCACGCATGACCGCGATGGCGTCCTCCGATCGACTGATCTTGCCGCTTCCGGGCAACGACGCATTCGCCCGTCAACTGGCCGCCGCCGGAAAGTGGGAACAGGGGACGCTGGAAACCCGCCGGTTTCCCGACGGCGAAAGCTACGTGCGCATCGCCGCCGACGTGGCGGACAAGTCCGTGGTTCTCGTGCAGACACTGGCGCAGCCGGATCCCGGCTTCCTGTCGCTGGTGTTTGCGGCCGATGCCGCCCGTGACCTGGGTGCCCGCGAGGTGACCCTGGTGGCGCCTTACCTGGCCTACATGCGGCAAGATCGCCGGTTCCACCCGGGAGAAGCGATTACGTCCCGCAGCTTCGCCCGTCTCGTGTCGTCGAGCTTCGACCGCCTGGTCACGGTCGATCCCCATCTACATCGCTACCCGGCGCTGTCGGCACTCTACACCGTGCCAGCCGACACACTGCACGCCGCGCCGCTACTGGCCGACTGGATCGCCGCCGAGGTGGAGAGCCCTTTGGTGATCGGTCCGGACGAAGAAAGCGAGCAATGGGTGGCCGCCTTTGCCCAGCGCATCGGCGCCCCCCACGCGGTCCTGCGCAAGATCCGCCACGGCGATCGCAACGTCGAGGTCGCGGTGTCCGACCTGTCCGCCTGGCATGGTCGTCAACCGGTGCTGGTCGATGACATTGCCTCCTCCGGCCGCACGCTGGTCGAAGCCGCCCGGCAGTTGCCTCAGCAGGGCTTTGTGAAGCCCATCGTTGCCGTGGTGCATGCCATCTTCGCCGAAGACGCCTACCAGCAGCTCACGTCGCTGTGCAGCCGTATCGTCTCCACCGATGCCGTGCGGCATGAGAGCAATGCGATCGCGCTGGCGCCACTGATCGCGCTTGCGCTGGCCGCGGACAAGGAGGGCGCGACGAACCTGGTGCGTCATCGTCGCTCGCCCGAGCCGCTCGACGAGGTGGACCGGGCGAGTATCGATTCTTTCCCGGCCAGCGATCCTCCCGCCTGGACGAGCGGCCACACTTGATGCGTCGCTTCGATGGCCCCCCGGCCGACATCGCTGCATTCACACCCTGAGGATTCCGATCTTGAAGCTCACCTCATTCGGCGGTGCCGGCACCGTCACCGGCTCCAAGCATCTGCTGAGCCACAATGGAAAGCACATCCTGGTCGACTGCGGCCTGTTCCAGGGCCTGAAGAACCTGCGCGAGCTGAACTGGGAGCCATTGCCGGTCGCGCCGAAGGCACTCGACGCGGTGGTATTGACGCACGCGCACCTGGACCACTCCGGCTACCTGCCCAAGCTCGTGCGTGATGGCTTTCGCGGACGCATCTACGCCACCGCCGCAACCCGCGACGTGGCCGAACTGATCCTCAAGGACAGCGGCCACCTGCAGGAAAAGGATGCCGAGTACGCCAATCGAAAGGGTTTCAGCAAGCACAAGCCCGCGCTGCCGCTGTATACAGTGCAGGATGCCGAGCGCGCGCTCAAGCAGTTCTCCAACGTACCGTTCGGCAAGCCGGTCTCGCTTGCCGACGGCGCGACACTGACTTTCCGCTATGCCGGACATATCCTGGGCGCCGCCACGGCGGAGATCGACTGGGGTGGCAAGCGCATCGTGTTCTCCGGCGACTTGGGTCGCTACGACGACCCGATGCTGTTCGATCCGCAGCCCGTGGCCGAAGCCGACTACGTGGTGATCGAGTCCACCTACGGCAACCGGACCCATGCGCCGAGCGACGCGGCCGAAGCCCTCGGGGCCGTCATCGAAAAGACGGTCGGCCGCGGCGGCACGGTGGTCATTCCCGCCTTCGCGGTGGGCCGCGCGCAACTCCTGCTCTACTACCTGTGGAAGCTGCGCCAGGCCGGACGCCTGGGTTCGGTGCCCATCTATCTGGACAGTCCGATGGCGATCAACGCCAGCGAACTGCTCCGCACCTCTGTGCGGCGCGGTCCTGTGCGTTCGCGCCGTGGCTGCGTCACGGCATGGGTTCCTGCCCTCGTCCGAGCGACCTGCGTCGTGTCGGCCCAAGGACACTGATATGGCATCCCTGTTCCACCGATTGCAGGCCTGGCGCCCGCACCCTCGCCCGCTGTTCCGCCGTCGGCAACCACTCCGGCACCTTCTTGCCGGCGTGCTCGCCGGCGCCCTGTGGACGCTGGCGCTACCTGTGACCGCAAGTGAACCCGTGCCGGGGCACAGCCTCGAGTCGATCCGCGCCTGGGTTCTGGAACACAACCCGGAATTGCGGGCCATGGACTTCGAGGCCCAGGCCGCTGAGGCACGGATCCAGCCAGCGGGCGCCCTACCCGACCCGACGGCTTCCCTTGGATTCCGCGGCCTCGATCCGGACAAGCCCTGGCGCTCCGCCGGTGCAGACCGCCAAGTCGACTACGCATTGCGCCAGCGCTTCCCGCTCTGGGGCAAGCGTGGTCTGGCGCGGACCGCGGCCAGCCAGGACGCGGTCGCGGTCGGGCTTGACCGCATCACCGCGGCGCGCGACCTGCTGGCAGAGGCTGAAGCGGCGTACGTGCGCTACTGGCATGCCGATCAGGCCGTGGCCGTGCTCGACCGCCGCATCGCCCTGCTCCGGCAGGTCGAGGAAATAGCCGGCGTGCGCTACGCCCTGGGTCGCGCGGCGCAGCAGGATGCCATCCGCGCCCAGGTCGAGCAGACCAGCCTACAGCGCGAGCGGATCGAACGCCTCGCGACCAAGCAGGAGGCGGCCGCCACCTTGAACGCGGTGCTGGGGCGCCGGTCCGATGCACCGCTGGCGACTCCCGGCGAGGCGCCGCGCCTCGCCGTCCACAGCGCCTCGCTTGCCGAGGCACTGGATGACGCCGATGCGCATCCCGCGGTGCGCTCGCAGCAGGCCCGCGCCGAGGCGGCGCGCACGAACGTGGTGCTGCAGCGTCGCAACCGCTTTCCGGACATCACCCTGGGCGTGGGTGCGATGCAGCTCGGCAACGGCCTCGAAAGCACCGAGCTGATGCTCGAGGTCGAGATCCCGTTCCAGCAGCGCGCCCGCCGCGAACGCGAGCGCGAGTCGCGCCTGCTCGAAGACGCGGCGCTGGCCCGCAGAGATGCCACGTTGCGGGCCGTCGAGGAAAGCGGCGCCTCCGCCTGGTCGCAGTGGACCAGCGCACGCGAGCGCCGCGCGCTGATCGAGAACACGCTGCTGCCGCAGGCCGACGCCACCTGGCAGTCCGCGCTGGCCAGCTACCAGGTCGGCGAAGTCGACTTCGGGACGCTGCTGGAAGCACTCAATGAATGGCAGGGCGCCGACCTCGCACGGGTCGATGCACTGCGTGACGAACTGTTGGGCGCCGCCGCCGTGCGCGCCATCGAAGGAGAGATCCGATGACCCGTGTCCAGACCCTGTCGCTCGCCATCGGCGTCGCACTCGCCGCCCTCGCCGTCGGCTGGATGGCCGGCCGCGCGACGAACGATGCTCCGAGCGCAGCCACGTCCGCCGAAGCGCCGGCCGCGGAACGCAAGGTGCTCTATTACCGCAATCCCATGGGCCTTCCGGACACCTCGCCGGTGCCGAAGAAGGACCCGATGGGCATGGACTACATTCCGGTCTACGCCGGCGACGCGCCTGCCGCGGCGCCGGGAACGGTGGTGATGCCACCCGACAAGGTGCAGGCGCTGGGCGTGCGCACCGAAGCGGTCCAGCGCGCAGTCCTGGCTGCGACCGTGCGCACCAGCGGCACCGTCGAGGTTGACGAGACCCGGCAGTACGCGATCGCGCCACGCTTCGAAGGCTGGGTGGAGCGGCTGTACGCGAACCAGACCGGCATGCGGGTCCGCGCGGGGCAACCGCTGCTGTCCGTCTACAGCCCGCAGCTGGCCGCGGCGCAGCAGGAATACCAGCTGGCCGACGAGACCGCCCGCAGGCTGGCGGCGTCCGACCCCGCGAGCGCGGCGTCAATGATCCGGCTGCGCGATGCCGCCCGCACCCGCCTGCGCAACTGGGAAATCAGCGACGCGCAGCTCGGCAAGACGGCCCTGGTGCTCACCGCACCCGCGGACGCGGTCGTGATCGAGAAGCCGGTGGTCCAGGGCGCGCGCTTCGAGCCGGGCGAGACCATCCTGCGCCTGGCCGACCTGTCGACGGTGTGGGTGATCGCCAAGGTGCCCGCGGCGCAGGCCGCGGACATCAAGCCCGGCCAGGCGGCCCGGTTTGAAACCGTGGCCCTGCCTGGCCAGGTGGCCGAGGGCGAAGTCGCCTTCGTGCAGCCCATCATCGATGCCATGACCCGCACGGTGGACGTGCGCATCGCGCTGCCCAACCCGGCCGGCGATCTGCGTCCAGGGCTCTACGGAACGGTGCTGCTCGAGGAGCCGGGGTCCGGACCGGTCCTGACCGTCCCGCGCTCGGCCGTGCTCGACAGCGGCACCCGCCAGGTGGTGCTGGTCGAGACCGGCCCCGGCAGTTTCGCGCCGCGGGATGTCACCCTGGGGCGGCGCGGCGGCGATCGTATCGAGATTCTGGACGGGGTCGCCGAGGGCGAGCAGGTCGTGGTCTCGGCCAACTTCCTGATCGACGCAGAAAGCAACCTGCAGTCGGCGCTCCAAGGACTTGAAGGTCACACAGGACACGGGACCCCCTCGGGCACCACTGAGGATCCGCACGCCGGGCACGGTGAGGACGCCGCTGACCCGCACGCAGCCCATGGTGATGAGGTTGCTGATCCGCACGCCGGCCACTCCATGCCCGCCGCCCCGGAGAAGACTCCGCCCTCCCCCAGCAGCCACGAGGGGCACTGACATGCTTGGCCGCCTCATCGAATGGTCGGTCCGCAACGTCTTCCTGGTCCTGGTGATGACACTGGCGATCGTCGCCGGTGGCATCTACGCACTGATGAACACGCCGCTGGATGCCCAGCCGGACCTGTCGGACGTGCAGGTGATCGTGTTCACCGAGTATCCGGGGCAGGCGCCCCAGGTGGTCGAAGACCAGGTCACCTATCCGCTGACCAGCGCCCTGCTCGCGGTGCCGAAATCAAAGGACGTCCGCGGCTTCTCGTTCTTCGGCGCCTCCTTCATCTACGTCATCTTCGAGGAGGGCACGGACCTGTACTGGGCGCGCTCGCGCGTGCTCGAAAACCTCAACGTCGCGTCGAAGAACCTGCCCCCCGGCGTGGCGCCCGCACTGGGTCCCGACGCCACGGGCGTGGGCTGGGTTTACGAATACGTCCTCAAGAGCGACCGCCACTCGTTGGACGAGCTGCGCGCCATGCAGGACTGGTACCTGCGCTACCAGCTCACCACCGCGCCCGGCGTGGCCGAGGTCGCCAGCGTCGGCGGCTTCGTGCGCCAGTACTCGATCACCGTCGACCCCGTGCGCCTGCGCGAGTTCGACATCCCGATCTCACGGGTGTCCGAAGTGATCGCCGCGAGCAACCGCGACGTCGGCGGCCGCGTGATCGAAATGACCGAGACCGAGTACATGGTCCGGGGACGTGGCTACCTGCGCGGCATCGAGGACATCGAGAGCCTGGTGCTGCGCGCCGAAGGCGGCGCACCGGTGCTGATCGGCGACGTCGCCCGGGTCGAACTGGTGCCCGACGAGCGCCGTGGCATCGCCGACCTGGACGGCGAAGGCGACGTCGTGGCGGGGATCGTCATTGCGCGGTTCGGCGAGAACGCCCTGGCCGTGATCGGCGGGGTAAAGGACAAGATCGCGGAACTTGCACGCGGCTTGCCCGAAGGCGTCAGCGTCCAGGCGGTCTACGACCGGTCAGATCTCATCGTGCGTGCGATCAAGACGCTGCGCACGACCTTGCTCGAGGAGAGCCTGATCGTCGCGCTGGTTTGCCTGCTGTTCCTGTTCCATGCGCGCAGCGCGCTGGTCGCGATCGTCATGCTACCGGTCGGCGTGCTGATCGCAGTCATCGCGATGCGTGCGCTCGGCATGAACTCCAACATCATGAGCTTGGGCGGCATCGCGATCTCGATCGGCGTGATGGTCGACGCGGCGATCGTGATGATCGAGAACGCGCACAAGCACATCGAGCGCTCCGACGGCTCCCGAAGCCGAGCCCAGCTGATCATCGACGCCTGCCGGGAGGTCGGGCCGGCGCTGTTCTTCAGCCTGATGATCATCACCGTCTCGTTCCTTCCGGTGTTCGCCCTGGAGGCGCAGGAAGGCCGCCTGTTCAAGCCGCTGGCCTTCACCAAGACCTTCGCCCTGGCCGGTGGTGCGCTGCTTTCGGTGACCTTGGTGCCGGTGCTCATGCTCCTGTTCGTGCGCGGCAAGATCATGCCCGAGCAGAAGAACCCGGTGAACCGGTTCCTGGTCGCGGCCTATCGGCCCGTGATCGACGTCGTGCTGCGGTACCGCATGGCCACGATCGCGATCGCGCTGGTCGCCCTGTTCGCCAGCCTGTGGCCGGCGTCACGCCTGGGCAGCGAGTTCATGCCCACGCTCAACGAGGGCACCCTCCTGTACATGCCCGCATCGCTCCCCGGCATGTCGGTGACGAAGGCCTCCGAACTGCTGCAGCAGCAGGACCGGATCATCAAGGGCTTCCCGGAGGTGGAGTCGGTGTTCGGCAAGGCGGGCCGTGCCCTGACGGCCACCGATCCCGCACCGCTGGAGATGTTCGAAACCGTCATCAACCTCAAGCCCGAGGACGAGTGGCGGGACGGCATGACCACCGACAAGCTCATCGCCGAGTTGGACGAGGCGCTGAAGTTCCCGGGCGTGGCCAACTCCTGGACGATGCCGATCAAGGCCCGGACCGACATGCTGGCCACCGGCATCCGCACGCCCGTGGGCATCAAGTTGTTCGGCACGGATCTTGAGCAACTCGACGCGCTGGCCACCGAGATCGAAGCGGTGGTGCGCGAAGTGCCGGGGACGACCAGCGCGTTCGCCGAACGCCTGACCGGCGCCTACTACCTCGACATCACCCCGGACCTGCCCAGCCTGGCGCAGTACGGCGTGACCCTGGGCGAGGTGCAGGACGTGGTGGCGGCCGCTCTGGGCGGCGAGATCGTCACCACCATCCTTCAGGGCCGCGAGCGATTCAGCGCGATCGTGCGCTATCCGCGCGAGCTGCGAGACGATCCGCACCGTATCGGCAACCAGGTCCTGGTGCCCGTGCCCGGCGGCGCGCAGGTGCCCCTTGGCGAGTTGGCGCGCATCGAGGTCACGAAAGGGGCACCGAGCATCCGCACCGAAAACGCGATGCTGGCGGCCTACATCTACGTCGACACGCGCGAGAGCGACCTGGGCCGCTACGTGCAGGCCGCGCAGGATGCGGTCGCCGAGCAGGTGCAGTTCCCGCCGGGCTACTACGTGACCTGGAGCGGACAGTACGAATACATGCAGCGCGCCGCCGAAAAGATGCGCGTCGTCGTCCCGGTGACGCTGGCACTGATCTTCCTGCTGCTGTACCTCAACTTCCGCCGCGTCACCGAGTCGCTGATCGTGATGCTGTCGGTACCGTTCGCACTCGTCGGCGGCGTCTGGCTGATGTGGCTGCTTGACTACAACGTCAGCGTCGCGGTGATCGTGGGCTTCATTGCACTGGCGGGCGTTGCCGCGGAAACCGGCGTGGTGATGCTGATCTACCTCGACCACGCACTCGAGACACGTGCCGCGCAGCGCCAGGCCGAAGGCCGCTCGCTGGATGCCGGCGACCTCCGCGACGCGATCATCGAAGGCGCGGTCGACCGCGTGCGCCCGAAGATGATGACCGTGGTTGCGATCATGGCCGGCCTGCTGCCGATCATGTGGAGCAGCGGCACAGGCTCGGAGGTCATGCGTCGCATCGCCGCGCCGATGGTAGGTGGCATGGTGTCTTCGACCATCCTCACCCTGGTCGTGATCCCGGCGCTGTACTCGCTGATCAAGCAGCGGCAGCTGGCCAGGAAGCGGCCAACACCTGCTGCGCTGCCGGCGGACCTGTCGTGATGCGGCCGACCTCCAACGCGCCGGCCGCGGACCGGTCGAGCTTGGAGCCACGCTGGGCGACCGCGCGGACCGTACCGCTGCGGGAGGTTGCGAAAATCGAGAGCCTGCTCGGACCAAACCAGATCAACCGCGAGAACGGAAAGCGCCGGGTGGTGGTCACGGCCAACGTGCGTGATCGCGACTTGGGCGGCTTCGTTGAAGACCTGCAGCAGCGCATCGAGCAGCAGGTGAGCGTTCCAGAAGGCTACTGGATCGACTACGGCGGCACGTTCGAGCAGTTGATCTCGGCCAGCCAACGGCTCGCAGTAGTGGTACCGGTGACCCTGGTCCTCATCTTCGGCCTGTTGTTCATGGCGTTCGGCTCGGCCAGGGATGCGGTGATCGTGTTCAGCGGCGTGCCGTTGGCCCTGACCGGCGGTGTGGCCGCACTGGCACTGCGTGGCATCCCGTTGTCGATCACCGCCGGGGTCGGCTTCATCGCCCTGTCGGGCGTGGCGGTGCTCAACGGCCTGGTCATGATCGCCTTCATTCGCAACCTGCGGGAGCAAGGGCAGTCGCTGGATGACGCCGTCTTCAACGGCGCACTCGAGCGCCTACGGCCGGTCTTGATGACCGCCCTGGTGGCATCGCTCGGCTTCGTCCCGATGGCGCTCAATGTCGGCACGGGCGCGGAGGTGCAGCGTCCGCTCGCCACCGTGGTGATCGGCGGGATCGTGTCCTCCACGCTGCTCACCCTGCTAGTGCTGCCGACCCTCTACCGTCTTCTGCACCGCGGCGACGCAGCGAAGTCGCAACGGGAGGCCCACTGACGTGAGCGAAGAGAAGATCGAAATACACGACGCCCACCAACGCCGGATCCTGTTGATCGTCCTTGCCTTGAACCTCGCGCTTGCCGCGGGTTCTGGGTCACGGGCCTCGCTGCCGGCTCAAGCGCCCTGATTGCGAATGGACTGGACAATGCGTCCGACAGCGCTGTCCACATCATCACCCTGCTCGCGCTCAGTCGTTCACCGGCCTGGAAACGATCGGCGGCCAAGGTGTCCGGCTGGCTGCTGATCCTGTTCGCCGCGGGAATCCTGGTTGACGTGGGCCGTCGATTTTTCGGCGACGTCGAGCCCATTGGCACAACGATGATGGTGATGGCCCTGGGAGCCGCCATAGTGAACGCGACCTGTGTGTGGCTACTCAAGAAGATCCGGCAGACCAACGTGAACGTGCGCGCCGCGACCACCTTCAGCACCAACGACTTTGTCGCCAACGCGGGCGTGCTTGTGGGTGGCGGATTGGTGCTCTGGACCGGGCGGGCCTGGCCCGATCTAGTCGTCGGTCTTGCGGTGGCGGCGATCGCCCTGAAGGGGGGCATCGAGATCCTGCGGGATGCGCGAGGTCAAGAGCATGGCTAGCAGAGCCGGCTTGCAGTACTTTCTCCATCGGAGCCGCGCTTTGTGTCGGGGCATTCGGCAGGGCACAGCGGTCACCCCATGAGTCGGTTGAACGATGTGCGTGACAGACTGGAACGGCACCAGATCCCGATCTATTTTCTGGCGATTGCGCTCGGCTTCGCCGTCGCGTTGACCGTACCCGGCACCGGCAGGCTGGAAGTCCTGATCAATCCCGCGCTGGCATTGATGCTGTTCGTCACCTTCCTGCAGGTGCCGTTGGTCAAGCTGCGAGCCGCGCTGGCGAACCGGCGCTTCCTGGGCGCATTGCTCGTTGCAAACTTCCTGGTCGTGCCGCTGCTGGTCGCGGCCATGTTGCCGCTTTTGCCAGCAGACCCGCTGGTCCGTATCGCCGTGCTCTTCGTACTGCTGTGCCCATGCATCGACTACGTGGTCACCTTTTCCCATCTGGGCAAGGCGGACTCCGCGCTGCTGCTGGCTGCGACGCCGGTTCTATTGCTCGTGCAGATGTTGCTGTTGCCGCTGTACTTCGGCGTGCTGATGGGCGAAACATCGGCCTCACTGGTCCAGGCAGGTCCGTTCCTGCACGCATTCGTCTGGCTGATCGCGGTCCCGCTACTGCTCGCGGCGGGCCTGCAGGCAGCCGCCTCGCGCTCGCCGAGAGTGGCCCGTTTGGCCGGCCTGGGTGGGGTGATGCCGGTACCCGCCACCGCGGGGGTGCTCTTCGTGGTGATCGCAGCGGTGACACCGCAGCTGGGACCAGCAAGCAATGCTGCGGTCTCGGTAGTGCCGTTCTACATTGCCTTCGCGATCATCGCGCCACAGCTCGGCCTTGCGGTGGCACGGATTTTCAAGCTGGCTGTTCCGGCGAAACGGGCCGTGGCGTTCGCGTCGGGCACGCGCAACTCACTGGTGATATTGCCGTTGGCCCTGTCGATCCCCGGCGCGCTTCCCATCGTACCGGCGGTGATCGTGACCCAGACGCTGGTCGAGTTGATCGCAATGCTGGCCTACATACCGCTGATACGACGGGTGGCAACGCGTGACTGCCATGCTGCCGCCCGCCCAGGTCACTTCTCGGTGCTTGTCAGTGGGCGCCGCAGCGTGTCCAGGATGACACATTGGCCGCGCTCGCCCCCACTGCAGCTGCCGATCACCCGTTCGAGCTCAGCGGCCATCCGCTGCAGGTCCCCGAGCCGGGCCTGAATGTCCACCAGGTGCACGCGGGCGAGCCGGTCGACATCTTGGCATGACAATCCGTCGTCCTCGGCCAGGCCCAGCAGGCTGCGGATCTCCTCCAGGGAGAAGCCAAGGTCGCGGCCACGACTGATGAAGCGCAATCGATCCACGTCCGTTGACCGATAATCGCGGTACCCGCTCGCTGTGCGCGGCGGCGCAGGCAACAACCCGATGCGCTCGTAGTAGCGCACGGTTTCCGGATGGCACCCGCTGCGTGTCGCGACCTCTCCAATCTTCATGGGCTTGACCCTGTAGCGGCTACAGACTTTAGGATCGCCGACCTGACAGCGGTCCGCAATTCCTGCGTCCGCTCCCATCTGGAGACTTGACCATGGGTGACTCGTGCGGCTGCGGAAGCACAGTGGATATCCGGGCCTTGGAGGCCGGGCAGCGGCGCGTGCTGATGATCGTGCTGGCGATCAACATCGCCACCTTCGTGATGATGATCACGGCGGCGATTTACAGCGGATCGTCCTCGTTGCTGTCAGGCAGCCTCGACAATCTTGGCGATGCGCTGACCTACTTGCTGAGCCTGGCGGTGATCGGCGCCAGCTTGCGCGCCAAGGCCAAAGTGGCGCTGATCAAGGGACTGCTGATTTTCGGCGCCGCGGTGGCGGTCGCCATCCAGATCGGCTGGCGCCTGGCCCATCCGGAGGTACCGATCTTCGAGGCCATCGGCATTGCTGCGGTGATCAACCTTGCGTTCAACGCACTGTGCCTGTGGTTGCTGACGCCGTACCGCTTCGGCGATGTGAACATGTCATCGGCGTGGGAGTGTTCGCGCAATGATCTGTACGAGGGTGTTGCGGTACTGCTGGCGGCCGCCGGCGTGTGGCTGTTCGATGCGGGCTGGCCCGATCTGGTCATCGCCGGTGGACTGTTGCTGATGTTTCTGCGGTCCGCCTGGCGGGTACTCCGTATGGCTTGGCGGAGCTACCGGGACGAGGCGAAATAGCAAGTTGCGGCCCGTTGCCCGGCCCAAGAGAAGAAATGCCCCGTATGCCGGGGCGTTTGTTCGCCGAGTTGGCTGATGATCGGCATCCAGTGGCCGCGACCGCTATCCGCAGCAGGGATTCTGTTGCTGGATCGGTGGACACGGCACGGTGCCGTACGAACAGAACACACAACAGTCGCCCGGCTTGGGCCGCAGTACCGTGCTGCAGCCTGGACACTCGTAGAAAAACTGACAGGCCGTGGTAGGCATCATCTCGCTGGCCTGGTGCCTGCATTCTGGGCAGGTCAGCATGCTTTGCAGTTGCAGATCAGCCACCATTTGTCCGTGCCTTGGCCGGGAAGCCTGCTTCGGTGATGGCCCGTGCGATGTCCGAAGCACTTGTACGCTCGGAATCGAAGGTCACCGTTACCGTGGCTGCCTTGGTATCGACCGCAGTGTCAGCTACGCCGGGCACCTTCTCGAGCGCTTTCTCAATGGTGATGCTGCACGTAGGGCAGGTCATGTTCGCGGCCTGCAACACCACCGTCTCAGTGGGGGCGGCCCCCGCCGTTCCGGCCCATATGACGGCCATCAAGGCCAATGTCCACTTGCGCATCGATCGTCTCCTACAGAAGCCAAATCACGTAATACGGAAACAACAACAACAAGGCGATCACGACAGTGGCTAACCAAAGCCAGCGCCGCCGCCGGCTCAAGATGCCCGGATCCACGCATTGGCCTTCGGCGCGGCATCGAGAGGCTGGTCCGTACAGGCCCCAGAAGGCTAACCCCAGCGACAGCAGGGCGGCAGCACTGAACCAAGGGCGCCATGGATCCAGCGCGGTCAGGTTGCCGATCCAGGCGCCACTGATGCCCAGCAGGACCAACGCCAGCGGCACGACGCAGCAGACCGATGCGCCAATGGCGGCGATGCTCGCGCCAACGATGGCTGGAACAGACGATTTGGCCGGGGTTGTTTGCATCGGAGCATACTAGCCTCTGTACCTAGGTACGGAGTCAAGCCGTGCGTCCGAACACGTTTACGATCAGCCAGCTGGCGGCGGCGGCCGACGTGCATGTCGAAACCGTGCGCTACTACCAGCGCCGTAGGCTGCTGCGTCAACCCGAGCGACCGATAGGAGGCGTGCGTCGTTACGACGAAAACGATGTCAATCGGCTTCAGTTCATCCGTCGCGCTCAGATGATGGGATTCAGCCTCGACGAGATCGCTGGCCTGCTACAGATCACAGGCGAGCGTTCTTGCGAGCAGACCCGTCAATTGACCGAGCGAAAGCTCGCCGATGTCCGTCTACGAATCCGCGAGCTGCGACAGCTGGAGAGGGATCTCGAACAGAAAGTAGCGCGGTGCGCCCAAGTGCCGGCGGGAGAGTACTGCCCAACCCTCGATTTTCTGGAGCGGCCAAGAAAGCCAGCTGCGACAGGCAGTTAGGTCACTTTCGGCCGTTTTTTACACGAATCCCTGCCGACCCTCTGATTCGGCCGCTCGACGCAGGCCGGCACTATCGACAACGAATGGAGCACACAGCATGAAAACCCGCAAACTCGGAAACGACCTGGAAGTCTCCGCCCTCGGCCTGGGCTGCATGGGCATGACCGCCGTGTACGGCCCGGCCGCCGACAAGCAGGAGATGATCAAGCTCATCCATGCCGCCCACGACCGCGGCATCACCCTGTTCGACACCGCCGAGGCCTACGGTCCCTTCGCCAACGAGGAACTGGTCGGCGAGGCGCTGCAGCCGATCCGCGGCCAGGTGGTCATCGCCACCAAGTTCGGCTTCGACATCGACCCGGAGGCCGGCGAGCGCGGCCTCGGCACCGACAGCCGGCCCGAGCACATCGCGCGCGCGGTCGAGAAGATGCTGCAGCGCCTGCGCACCGACCATATCGACCTGCTGTACCAGCACCGCGTGGACCCGGCGGTACCGATCGAGGACGTGGCCGGCGCGGTCAAGGACCTGATCGCCGCAGGCAAGGTCAAGCATTTCGGCCTGTCCGAGGCCGGCGTGCAGACCATCCGCCGCGCCCACGCCGTGCAGCCGCTGACGGCGGTGCAGAGCGAGTACTCGCTGTTCTGGCGCGGGCCGGAACTGGAACTGTTGCCGCTGCTGGAGGAACTGGGCATCGGCTTCGTGCCGTTCAGCCCGCTCGGCGCCGGCTTCCTGACCGGCAAGATCACCGACAAGACCACGTTCGATCCGACCGATTTCCGCAACCACGTGCCACGTTTCTCCGTGGAAGCGCGCAAGGCCAACATGGCGCTGGTCAAGGTGGTCGAGTCCGTCGCCGGGCGCAACGGCGCCACGCCCGCCCAGGTCGCGCTGGCTTGGCTGCTGGCGCAGAAGCCCTGGGTCGTGCCGATTCCCGGCACCACCAAGCTCAATCGCCTGGAAGAGAACATCGGCGCGGTCACGCTCGACCTGAAGCCTCAGGACATCGCCCAGCTCAATGCCGAGGTTGCCAAGATCAAGGTGGAAGGCGAGCGCCTGCCGGAAGCAGCGCTCAAGATGACCGGCCTCTGATCTGAAGGGCCGGCGTCGCCGCCAGGCCGTCGCGGAGTGGCGGTGACGGCGTTTCGATGGCCGGCAGTGGGTGGCGGCAGACGATGCCGGGGCATCATCGCCGGGAAGAATACGGGCATGGCTTTCATCTCCAATGCCGAATCCGTGACCGTCCTGATCGTGGATGCCGACCGGCATCCACGACGGCATGGGTCGGAACCCGGCTCGGACATCGCCACCTATCTCGCACGCCACAACACGGACGTCGTGGTCGACCGGATCGCCTCGGACGGCTCGCCTGTCGCAGAAGCGATCCTAGAAGAAGGTAGCGCTTGGCCCCACCCCTGCCATCTTTCCAGCCCCGAGAGCTTCGTCAGAACCAGAAGCGCAGGCCGATCACCCACCGGTTGTCGGTTCTGGAATGACTGCTAAGCCCGCGCAGGTCCGACGTCTTGCCGAAACTCCGTTCGCGCTCGAATCCCACGTAGGGCGCGAACTGCCGCGTGATCTCGTAACGCAAGCGGACGCCTCCCTCCACGGTACTCAGGCCCGCACCGATGACTTCCTCCGGATCGCTCTGCCCGAACCAATCGGCTTCGAGACCCCAATTGGCGATCAACCGGTTGGTGAACAACATCTCATACTCGACCTCGACGATGGCCGCCGTCTCGCTGTCCTCTCCGACGTAGCCCGTTGCCGACACCTCGAACTTGTAGGGCGCCAGACCCTGGACACCGAACGCGGCCCAGTTGTTGCCCGGCGTTCCACCTCCACCGAAGTCACCAAAATCCTGGCGCACGCCGACCACGGCATCCCACCAGGGATGGATCGCGCGGCCGTACAAGGCTTCAATCCGCCCGCGCTGCAGGCTTTCGTCCAGCGCGTGACCCTTGGTTCGCAACCAGAGGCGGTTGAGGTCGCTGCCGACCCAACCGATCCCCTCCCAGGCGATCTCCCTGCCTTCATCCGTGTTCGCCCCTTCCAACTGGTCCATGAGCCAGAACGAGTTCAGGCTGGTGCCGTGCTTGTGGTAATCCTTCAGCAACGGGAACGCCGCCGAGCGATCGGCATCGGTGAGAGGAGGGATGGGTTCGCGTGGCAGGGCGGGGTTCCCCATCTCGGAATGGTCCATCTCGGAATGGTCCATCTGGGAGTGGTCGACCTGCGGACGGTCCTGTTGTCCATGATCCATCTGCGCGTGGTCGTCACCACTGCCGGCGTGCTCGGAATGGGTCTCCTGCGAACGCTTCGAATGATCCATGCCGGCATGGGGAGGCTGCGTCGTCGCATCTTCTTCCTGCCGGTCCGTCGTCGCACTTGACGTCGCAGGCTGGCCATGCCCGGCATGCTGCGCGGAGGCCGCAACGGGAGGGAGCGACAACGCTGCGGCCAGCGCAATCCACCGCATCGATTTCCTTGCGCGCATCATTCTTCGATCCTCACTTCCCGGAACATTCCAGACTCCATGTGGAAGAAGAGATGGCAGTGGTAGGCCCAGCGACCGAGTGCATCGGCGCGCACCCGGTAGCTGCGCTTCGTGCCCGGCGGCATGTCCACGGTGTGCTTGCGCAAATGGAAGTTGCCCTGTTCGTCCTCCAGGTCGCTCCACACGCCATGCAGATGGATCGGATGCGACATCATGGTGTCGTTCACCAGCACGATGCGCATGCGCTCGCCGTAGTTGAGGCGCAGCGGCGCGGCGTCGGCGAACTTGATCCCGTCGAACGACCAGGCGAAACGCTCCATGTGGCCGGTCAGGTGCAGCTCCACCGTGCGCCCCGGCTCGCGGCCGTCGGGATCCGGGAACAGGCTCTTCAGGTCGGCATACGTCGCCACCTTGCGGCCGTTCCCGCGCAGGCCGATGCCCGGATCGGACAGTCGAGGCGCCGGCGTCATGGTCTGCATGTCGACCAGGGGGTTGCCGGTCTCGCTGGCCGGGTGCGCCTGCATCTGCATGCCTCCGGCCGGCGCGCCCTGCATGGCCGTGGCCGAGGCGCCGTGGCCGGCATGTGGATCGACAGATGCTGCGGCACCATGGCCAGCGTGTGGATCCGAAGCCGGTGTGGCGCCATGCCCGGCATGCGGATCGGCGGCGGCCGGCGTCGCGCCGTGTCCCGAATGCGCGGCGTGGTCGCCGTGTCCCATGTCGGCCATGGTCAACAGCGGACGCGGATCGACCGCCGGCACCGGTGCACGCAGCCCTTCACGCACCGCCAGCGTGCCGCTGACGTAGCCGGTACGGGCACTGTCCTGGGCAAAGATCGTGAAAGCATCCTGACCAGAAGGCTCGACGATCACGTCGAATGTTTCGGCAGTGGCGATCCGCAACTCGTCCACCGTCAGTGGGTGCACATACTGACCGTCGACTTCGACAACCGTCATTTTCAGACCCGGGATGCGCACGTCGAAATAGGTCATGGCCGAGCCGTTGATGAAACGCAGCCGAATCTTCTCGCCGGGACGAAAGAGGCCAGTCCAGTTGCCCAGCGAGGTGGTACCGTTCATCAGATAGGTGTAGGTATGGGCATTGACGTCGGACAGGTCGGTCGGGGTCATCCGCATGCGGCCCCAGGCCGCGCGGTCGCTCAGGGTCGCACGCAGCCCGTCGTTGCTTACGTCGCGGAAGAAGTCCCCTACCGTCCGCTGGTAGTAGTTGTCGTACACCGACAACTTCTTCAGGCGGGCGAACAGACGCGCAGGATCCATGTCGGTCCAGTCGGACAGGAACACCACGTAGTCGCGGTCGTAGGAGAACGGCTCGGGTTCGATGGGATCGATGATCAGCGGCCCGTACATGCCGCCCTGTTCCTGGAAGCCGGAGTGGCTGTGGTACCAGTAGGTGCCGCCCTGGCGAACATCGAACTCGTACAGGTAGCTCTCGCCACGATTGATCCCGTCGAAGCTCAGGCCCGGCACGCCGTCCATGTTGGCCGGCAGCAGGATGCCGTGCCAGTGGATCGACGTGGAGTCGCCGTGGATCGAGCCTGGGGGCAGGTCGTTGCGGACCCGCAGCTGCACCCGAGTGCCTTCCTTCCAGCGCAGGATCGGTGCGGGCACCGAACCGTTGACGGTGATGGCGGGCCGCGTCTTGCCCGTGTAGTTGACCGCGGTCTCGCCCACGCTCAGGTCAAACTGCGTGCCGGCGAGAACTTCGAGCTGGCCCGGAGAGCGTAGTGCCCAGCTTTGCTTCGGCCACAGCCCCAGGCCCAGCACCGCCCCCCCCGCCGCCAACCCTTGAACGAACTGCCTTCGGGAAAGCAGGCGTTGTTCTTCGACGTTCGCACCTGAAGGTCTGGATCGCATGCATGATCTCCTATGATCGGTAGGGGCTGGCCGCAAGGGCGCCCGGTTCATCGCCACGATCCAGGCGATGGGAACCCGCGACGCCGGAGACGCCATCGTGGGGACGGATGCCGTTCAGCGTGCGCAAGACGAGCGCCGCGGCAGTGGCCGGAATTCCCAATGGATAAGGGACACAGGAATCATGCAACGGTCGGGATCGAGCACAAGGCCATGGAACTCGCGTCATCACGGTCAGCTTAGGAGGGGGTCTCTTTCGCCGGGATGACCCGTCCATTACATTCCCGTCATTGCAATGTCATTCCCGCTCGGCCAGCGGGTCGCAAGACCTATCGCGGGTCCGTTCTACCTGCGCGGGGTCTTGCGCTTCCGGACCCCAGGCTCATCGACCGCGCCACGTCGGCGTTTGGGTTCTCCCGCCGCCGCTGCCGATGGCTGTTCCAGATCGGCCAGGATCGGGCAATCGGGCCGATCGTCTCCCGAGCAGCCCATCACCAGTTGCTGGAGCGTGCCAGCCATCTCCTGCATGTCCGCGATCCGTTGCCGCAGATCTTCGATATGGCCCAGGGCGATGCGCTTGACGTCCGCACTGCGCCGGCGGCGGTTCCGCCAGAGCTGCAGCAGGCCATCGATCTCGGCGACGGAAAACCCCAGATCCCGCGCCCGCCGCACGAAGCGCAGCACGTGCACGTCGTTCTCTGTGTAGTTCCGGTAACCTGCGTCCGTGCGGCTGGCCGCTGGGATCAAGCCGGTCGCCTCGTAGTAGCGGATCATCTTGGCCGATACCCCTGAAGCGTTCGCTGCTTCACCGATGTTCACGTCATCCTCCTTTCGACCCCGACCCGGTGGCACCGTGGCCGGCGGACGCGACGGCCTCTCTCGAAACATCGGGCCGGCCAGTCACCGCGGACGCCACGGGCGGGTGAAACCGCCGCAGCCTGAGTGCGTTGCCGAGGACGAAGACGCTCGACAACGCCATGGCGCCTGCCGCGAACACTGGCGAGAGCAGGACGCCGTAGGCCGGATAGAGCACGCCAGCGGCGACCGGGATCAGGGCGGCGTTGTAGCCGAACGCCCAGAACAGATTCTGCCGGATGTTGCGGATCGTCCCCTTCGACAGGGCGATGGCGTTGGGCACGCCCTTGAGGCTGCCCGACATCAGCACCACGTCGGCCGCCTCGATCGCGATGTCGGTGCCCGTGCCGATGGCGATGCCCACCTCGGCCTCGGCCAGGGCCGGCGCATCATTGATGCCGTCACCCACGAACACCAGATGGCCGTGAACGGCCCTGAGACGGCGCACCGTCTCGATCTTGCCCTCCGGAAGCACTTCGGCGACCACCTCGTCGATGCCGAGACGGCGGGCGATGGCCTCGGCTGTGCGCCGATTGTCGCCGGTGATCATGGCTACCTTGAGGCCCAGCGCGTGCAGCGCGGCGATGGCCTCGGGCGTGGTGTCCTTGATCGGATCGGCAACGGCGATGACGGCCGCGAGCTTTCCGTCGATCGCGGCGTAGAGCGGCGATTTGCCCTCGTCGCCCAGCCGCTCCGCGATACTGGAAAAGGTGGCCACATCCAGGCCCAGCCGGTGCATGTAACGGTCGGCGCCGATCTGGATACTCACTCCGTCCACCATCGCCTCGACGCCGAACCCGGTCTCGGACCTGAAGCCAGCGACCGCCGGCAAGACCAGGCCTTGGGCTTGGGCGGCTTCCACGATGGCATGGCCGACGGGGTGTTCCGACTTCGCCTCGACGGCCGCGATCCGCGCCAGTACCTGCGCGCGATCGAAGCCTTCGGCCAGTTCCAGATCGGTGAGCACCGGCCGGCCTTCGGTCAGCGTGCCGGTCTTGTCCAGTGCGATGACCTTCGCATCCTTGAGCCACTGCAAGGCTTCGCCCTTGCGGAACAACACGCCCATTTCGGCGCCGCGCCCGGTGCCGACCATGATCGACGTGGGCGTGGCCAGCCCCATGGCGCAGGGACAGGCGATGATCAGCACGGCGACTGCATTGACCAGCGCGAACGTCAGCGCCGGTGCCGGGCCGAAGGCGAGCCAGACGAGGAACGTCAGCAGCGCCACACCGATCACGACCGGGACGAACCACAACGTTACCTTGTCGACCAGTGCCTGGATCGGCAGCTTGGAGCCCTGCGCTTCCTCCACCATGCGGATGATCCGGGAGAGTACCGTGGCCTCGCCTACCGCGGTCGCACGGAAAGCCAGCGCGCCGTTCTGGTTGACCGTACCGCCGACCACCGCGCTGCCGGCGGTCTTTGCCACCGGCACCGGCTCGCCCGTGATCATGGACTCATCGACGTAGCTGTCGCCATCGATCACTTCGCCGTCGACCGGCACACGTTCGCCTGGTCGCACTTCGACAATATCCCCCGGCACGACGTTGCCGAGGGCGATCTCGGCCGTCTCCTCGTCACGGCGCACTCGCGCGGTCCGCGCCTGCAACCCGATCAGCCGCTGGATCGCCTGGGAGGCGCGCCCCCTGGCCCGCGCTTCCAGAAAGCGGCCGATGAGAATCAAAGTGACGATGACGGCCGCCGCCTCGTAATAGACGTTGACCGCTTCCGCGGGCAACAGCGCAGGCATGAAGGTCGCAACCAGCGAGTAGGCGTAAGCCGCCAGGGTACCGACCGCGACCAGCGAGTTCATGTCCGGCGCCAGGCGGAACAGCGCGGGAAAGCCATGCTGGTAAAAGCGCCGGCCCGGCCCGAGGATCACCAGTGTCGTCAGCGCGAACTGGATGACCCAGTTCCACTGCATGCCGAGGGTGCGGTTGATCAGGTGATGCACGCCGGGAACGAGGTGCGCACCCATCTCCAGCACAACCACCGGCAAGGTCAGCGCGATGGACACGGCCACGGCGCGTTTCAGGGCCGCCTGCTCGGCGTCCTTGCGGACCGCGTCATCGACCTCGCGCGAGGACGCCCGGTCGATCGGCCGCGCCGCGTATCCCGCGTCGTCGATGGCCTGGATCAGCAACCTGGCGTCCACACCACCTTCCACGACTGCGCGCTCTGTCGCCAGGTTGACGCGTGCCGCCGTCACGCCGGGGACGGTACGCAGTGCGCGCTCCACACGTCCGACGCAGGACGCGCAGGTCATGCCCTCGATGGCGAGTTCGGTCTTGATGATCGGAACCGCATAGCCCGCCCTCTCGATGGCCCGGGCCAGTGTCCGGTGGTCGGCCGGTGCCACGGTCTGCACGTCGGCCCATCCGGATGCGGGATCGACGCTCGCACCGTGAACGCCGGGGACGGCCCTCAGTGCCTGCTCGATCCGGCCGGCGCAGGAAGTGCCGCGCATTCCCGCGATGGGTAGGCGCACCGCCTCCAGTCGGAGGGAGGCGTCTTGTGAAGGGGAATCCATGTTCATCTCGCCGTACGATGGGGTCGATGGCCGAGTCTGTGGCTTACCACGGTGGGAAGGTCAACGCTTGCGCGGCCGGCCTGTGAACCCTTGACCTTCCAACGATGGCAAGGTCCATGATAGCCGTACGCAAACCAACAGGAGTTGTCCCATGCAGACGTTCCACATCCAGAACATGACTTGCGGCGGCTGCGTCCGAGGCGTCACGCGCGCCATCCAGTCCGTCGACCCGGCTGCGCGGGTTCACGCCGATGTTCCTGCCCGACGGGTGCAGGTCGTCTCCAACCAGCCCCGTGAGATCGTCGAGGCCACACTGACCAAGTCCGGCTACCAGGCGGTTTGGATCGCTCCGTGAAGCACCGCCTGGCGGCCTCGTTCAGGCCTCGTTGATCGTCAGGGTCAAGCGACCAGGTTCTCGGCCAGTGCGGTCGTCGGACGAAGCCGTTCTTGAACTGACCGGCCCGACCACTCAGTTGCAGGTACTCGGGTGGTCGGGCGGGGAGGGTCGATTGCGCCGCCACGACCATCCTCTCTCGATCTCGATTTGAAGTGCGACGCTCAAAAAGGTTCGGATCAGCACGATCAGCGCAAGGATCGCGACGCCCTGCAGCGAGGGATCGATCGTAACGGTTCGGATGATGTCGGCGGCCACGAGAAATTCCAGGCCCAGTACGATCGCGCCGCCGAGCTCCTGCCGCAGGGAGTGATATCGCGCCGTCAGTTCGAACCCCTTGTGGATGAAGGCGAATCGGCCGCAAGCCAACACGCTGCCCAGGGTGATGACCCCGACGCCGAACAACTCGAATCCCGCGACCGCGATCCCGATCGCCGCATGTGGCAAATCAGCGCTCATCGGCATATCCGGTCAATGGTGATCGTAGATCCCTACACCCCGGATGTCGTTCCATGAAGTGGTCTGGTGGCAGAGATAGCACTGCTCAGGTTCCGCATTCCTGACACCCGCTATCGGCTTGGACATCATTCCGAAGTGCTCCTTGTAGTGGCTGAGCGGCGCGAGGTGGCACTGGCCGCACTCGGTGGAACTCGGCGGTGGATGCCGGTACTCGGCAATCGACCATGTGGTCGTGCCGTGGCATGTCGCGCAGTCGTTTCCGAAGACCTGGACGTGCGGGTCGGTGGTCTTGTGGCAGCTCGCACAGTCCAGCAGCGTCTCCTTGTAAGTCATGCCGTTGGCAAGCGAGAGGTTGCCCGGCAGCGCCTCGGGCCGGTGTGCCTTGAGGTGCGCGAGCAGCACCGCCCCCTCATGACCCTCCGGGGCCCGATCGAGCCATCGCACGATGATGTCGGTCAAAGCCGCATGGTCCATACCACGCAGGCTGCGGCCGGCGTCGTGTTCCTTGTGGCAGGCCACGCAGTTGTTCGAGCCGGCGATGTCGGCATGGAATGCCGTCGGTTGTCGCTGGACCAGGACGGTCTCGTTTGCATGGCAGGCCACGCAAGTCGCGTCCTCCACGCCCTTCACCGGCGTGTGGCACGCCGCACAGTCCTCTTTGAGAAACGCATGTGCGCTGGACAGGGGGCCCGGAGAGGCCATGTTCTGCCACGTCGCGGCGCGCTGCATTTGCGGAAGGTATGTCCACAGTGCGACTGCCGACACCGGCGCCAGGACCGCGAGCAGCGCGGCGAGGATCTTTCCCTTTCGACTCATCTGAACCAGCGCAACCCGAAGTAGATGCCAGCCCAGATATGCAACGCCAGCAGAAGATAGAAGATGATCGAGAACGCGATGTGTGCCGACAGCCAGGCGTTGAACAGCCTGCGCACCCGCTCCTGGAACTGGATCGAGTACTGCAGATCGGCGGCGGCGGATGCCAGTGGCAGCAGTTCGGCGCTGGCCTTGGGCGTACCGGCAACGCCCGCTGTTGGTCCTTGCGCGTAGGCCCAGTACTGCCCATCCAGAAGGCGCCACAGCCCGTCGATCTGCGCCTTCTTCTCGCGGATGTTCTCCGCGACGTAGCGCAGGTAATGCTGGCCGATGAACCCAGTGAGCACGCTCAGCAGCATCGATGCCGTCAGCGCGACGCCGAGCGCACTCTGGAACTTGTGCCCGCTATGGAGGATGGCCAACAGCGCGCCTACCAAGCCGAAATAGACGTGCGCCTGCAGCAATGCGCCGAAGCCATGCTTCCTGGTGAATGCGCGGCGCAGCGTAGCGCTGCGCTTGATTACGGTGTAGGTGAGCGGGACGAGCATGAACGCCGCGCCTACGACGCCGAACACGCCACCCAGGAGGCTTCCGGCGAAGAAGGAAGAGCGGTGCACCAGGAAACCCAGCCACAGGACCACCAGCATCGAGAAGATGATCGTCGCGATGATGCGATCCTGGTTGCGCATCTACGCATCCACCGAGATATCGGCCGACGCTTTCGCCTGGCAGGCCAGGATCACGCCCGAGGAACGATCGAGTGGCGTCAGGCTGTCGTCCACGTCCATGGTGACCTCGCCCGACAGCAGCTTGATCTTGCAGAGGCCGCAGTAACCCTGCCGGCAGGCATATTCGATCGGAACGCCGACCTCTTCGGCGGCCTCGAGAACGGTCTGGCCGGCCGCCAGCGGCGCCTTTTTTCCGGACCGCTCGAAGCTGCAGGTGACGGCCGTCGCCGTGTCGCCCGCCGACACCTCCGGGCCGGGAGGCACTGTCCTGGAGGGGCTCAGGAACAGCTCGGAATGAACCGACGCCGGGTCGATGCCCAGCTTGCCCAGTTCGTTGCGGACCGCGTCCATCATCACCGGCGGACCGCACAAGTGGATGCGGCGCGAACGGATCTGCGGAATCTGCCCCAGCAGTTCGGCGGTGATGAACCCACGCGGGCCGGTCCATGCCGCCGATGGCTCGTCGCTCAGCACGATGGACACATGCAGGTTCGGATGCCGGCGGGCGAGTTGATTCAGCTCGTCGCGGAAGATCACGCTTTCCAGGTCCTTGCAGGCGTAGACCAGGTCGATCCGGCCGTTCCAGCTCTGGTCGGTCAGGTAGCGGATGGAACTCATCAGCGGCGTGATGCCGACGCCGCCGCCCAGGAACACGACACTGTCGGACTCGACGCCGCGGAAGGTGAAGCGGCCGTAGGGGCCGGACGCATCGAGGAGATCGCCTTCCTTCACCTGCTCGTGCAGGTAACCCGAGACGATGCCGCCGCTTTCGTGCTTGACCGTCAGGTCGCACCAGCCGTGGCAGCATGGCGATGAAGCGATCGAATACGAGCGCTTGACCTGGTTCCCGCCTGAATGCACCGAAAGCGTGAGGAACTGGCCGGGCTCGAACTCGAACGGCAGCGCACCCACGCCCTCCACTGGCGCCAGCCGAAACGTCTTGACCTTGGGCGTCTCCTGGAAGACGCGTGCGACCCGCAGCTTGCCCACCCAGCCGCCCATGGTGGACACGGGTGCGCGTGCCTGCGGCTCGCCCTCGGCCGGCACGCCCGGAGACACGGGCGCCGCGGGGGCCGGCGCCACACCGGAACGAGGCGCAGCGGCGGGGGCCGGAGGCACCGGTGCCCCGGTGCGCAACGTGGCGAGGACCGCATTCGTGCGTCGGGTTCGCGCCACGTACATCCAGGCGGCCAGCAGCGCAAAGGCCAGCAGCAACGCCATCGTGAAGTAGTGGAAGCCCGACAGGCCGAAGACGCCGTGCGCCGGGGCCGTGGTCAGGGGATCGGTCAGGTTCATCTCGCGCCGGAACCACGCCAGCGCGATCCCCCGCGGCGCCTGTCCTTCGGCCAGTGCGCGGTAGGCCGACAAGCCGCTGTCGAATTCGCCCCAGGCCACGCGCATGCGGTCGGATGCTTCCTGCAGGCCGCCGTAGTCGTTGCGCTGGACCGCGTGCGACGCCTCCGACGACAGGGACGCCAATAGCTGGATCCCTTCGTGCATCCGGTGGTGGGCGAGCTGCTCAACGCTCGCGCGCCGCTCCGGCGGTAGATCCGGCAGCGCCATCAGCTGCGGATACAGCAGCTTGTTGAGGCGCCGATCCCGACCGCACTCGTCTCCGCGGCAGCCGCGCATCATGTCGTCCATCATGCCGCCCATGGAACCGGCCATCGATGCACCACTCGAAGCCGGCATGCTGGCAGTCGCGTCCGGGTGATGCGCGGCGTGATCGTCATCGCCCGCCGATGCGTCAGCCGGCGGCGTGGTGCCCATCGGCATGCCGTTCATCGGGCTGCTGCTTTGCGCCGGCATGCCATCGGCTGGCGCCGGCTGCGGTACCGCCATGCTTCCGGCCTTGTCCGGATGATGCGCGGCGTGATCGTCATCGCCCATCGGCGCGCCAGCCGGCGGCGTGGTGCCCATCGGCATACCAGCCATCGAGCCGCTGTCCCGGGCCGATGACGTGCCGGCAGCGTCCGGCTGCGCAGCCGTCGTGCCGCCGGTCTTGTCTGGCGGATGGGCTGCGTGTGGATCAGCAGCCGACTGAGCGCCGGCCGCTCCATGAGCCAGCAGCATCGCCAGCGTGGCCAGGGCGGCGACTCGCTTCCACCCCACGAAGCCTTCCGTCAGCACCGCGGCGGCCTCCGCTACATATGGCCCATCTTCTTCTTGGCCATGCCCCCGCCCATGCTCGAATCCATCTTCTGCATGGTGGCGTCGACCTTCTGCATCTGCATCTCGCAGTGCTCCATGTCCTCCTTCATCTGCTGCATGTGCTGCATCGTGGCGGGCATGTCCATGTCCTTATGCGCGGAGGCATCGCCAGCCTTCATCGCCATGGCCTGCTGATGCATCTGCATGCTGCCTTCCTGCATCTGTCGGCCCATGGCCTCCATGGCTTGCCCCCGTTCGCGCATCATGGCTGCCATCTCCTCCATGTGCGTGGCCATGGCATCGGGCGTTGCGGGCGCATTCTGAGAAGCAGGGGACTTCGGATCGGTAGGGTGCGCCGCTGGAGCGTGAGGTGCCGCCGGGGTGCTGGCGGGCTGCTGCCCCATGGCGCCCGGCATGGCATCCTTCTTGTGCATGTCATCATCAGCCAGTGCCGCGCCAGCGAGCGCGACACCCAGGATGCAGACCATGACAAGTGACGGCCGACGATAGTGCTGCTTCATGACAACCTCCGATAAGTAGGCGGCGGTTCCCCTCGGGAACCGATGAGCGCAACGCGCTCACGAAGAAACCGACCCGCGTGCGTGGTCGGTTCGTTCGTCCACCGTACGTGCGGCAAGCTGTCGATGGCATGACCCCGACATTACGATGCCGCAATCTCCTCGTAATACGACGCCGGCACTGGAGGAAGGTCCTACCGGAAGAAAGTGCCACTTCGGATGCCACTCTGTTCGCGTTCAAGAAGTGACAAGGTGATTACGCAAATGTAATGACTGGGTCATTCAGCTGAAAGCAGGCCCTTCCTAGGCTGATATCGGGCGTTCCTCCCCTCCGCCACCAGGAGATTGTCATGAAATCCATCAAAGCGTCGTGGGTCATTTTGTTGTGTGCGATGTTCGCAGTAGCCGTTCCGGTCTACGCGCAGCAGCCCACCGAAGAACCGATCGTGAAGCTGCTCAACGATATGGCGGACAAGCCGGAGAATCATCTGGCCATCGCCGCGTACTACCGCACGCTGGCCGGCGACGCGCTGGCTGAAGCCGAGAAGCACAAGGCGATGCGCAACACCTATCGGCACGACCACCAGAAGTTCAAGTCTGGAGCTGCCACGGGGCAGTCGATGGCACGGCACTGTGACCGGCTGACCAAGCTCCAGGAAGAGACCGCCGCAGAGTACGAGGCGCTTGCAAAGCTCCATGAAGCTGAGGCGGCAGCGAAATAACAGCCAGACGGTTAGACGTCAAATACCCCGCTCCACCGATCGACGGGAGCGGGGTATTTTTGCTCCATAGACGCCAACCTTGGAAGGAGCATGGCTGGCGCCAAGGCGAAGATGAAGGCGAAGCAGCGTTAACGGGAACGCTCTGAGAGCAACTGCTTCATCTGAGCGATCTCCTGCGTTTGGGAGGCAATGATGTCCTGGCATAGCTTGGCCAGTTCGGGATCCTTGAGGCGGTTCTCCTCACACATCAGGATCGCTCCCGCGTGATGCGGAATCATGGAGCGTATGAACTGCCGGTCTGTGACGGCAGCCTGGCTGCGAATGCCCCACCAACAGAACAGCATGAATACCACCGCCGCGCCGGCAAGGATCAGGTTTCGCCGACGATCCGGGTACATTCCGGACATGAGCCACAACTCAATGAGCAGCATGGGAGAGGCCATCAGGCCTGCCATGTAGAACTGATTGATGTTGTTGTAGACATTGGCCCACTGATCGACCATGGAATACATCAAGGCGTACATGGCCAAGAAGGAGAGCGCCATCATCAACAGCAAACGGCCATAGTGGCCCTGATGTTGCGGCTGGGCGTTCTCGTGCTTTCCGTGCGAAGTGGACATCACGATCTCCGTGAGAACTCGGAGCGAGTCTATACCCGCCCCCTGATAACGGGAGGTGACCACCAGATCGAGCCCACTTCACGGCGCCAGCGACGCTCATCTGCACACGCTCAGACCGACCCAAAAAACGGCGTCATTTTCATGACGGGAATGTAATGAACGGGTCACCTGTCTGACAGTGGCGGCTCTGCATGCTCCGAGCAGGACCATGGCGATGATTCCGCATATCCAAAGCATGTGGTCACCGAATCCGAGATCCGTAGCAAAGTCGTCGAACATGAAAAGTTCAAGCACAAAGCACCGTCACTTGTCAGCAGTCGTGGTTCTGCTGGCCATGGCTGTCACAGGTATGGCGGCAGCCTCCGAGCTGGTCGCCGACGTCTGGAAAGATCCCAACTGCGGCTGCTGCAAGGTGTGGGTGGATCACCTGAAGGAAGCGGGCATCACTGTGCGCGTCTTCAACACAGGAAACACCGGCGCACGCGCGCGCCTCGGCATCCCAGCAAAGCTGGGCTCCTGTCATACGGCCAAGATCAATGGCTACGTGATCGAGGGTCATGTGCCGGCAGCCGACATCCAGCGTCTGCTCAGGGAGAAGCCGAAGGCGGTTGGCCTGGCCGTGCCCGGCATGCCTTTGGGATCGCCGGGTATGGACGGACCGGTCTACGGCAACCGCGTGATGGCCTACGACGTGCTGCTGGTACAGGCCGATGGAAGCACCAGCGTGTACCAGTCGTACCCCGGATCGCAGTAAGCAGCCCGCGGAGGCACGGCATAAGCGGCTCGGCTCTGCGAGCCAGTACAGCGGCAATTCGGCGTCGGTGCCGTCGGGCACCATGCTCGGCCGGTATCCGCTAAGCCTCCACAGTCGATGCGACGAGAAGTTTTCGCGTATTGATTCTAGGTAACCCATAACGGAGAACAACTATGAGCAACATCAGCACTCGCGCCATTCGCTCTTTTACACTCGGCATCGGCCTCGCGGTCAGCCTCCTGTCGGCCTCGTTCGCCTATGCGCACGCCACATTGGTTCAGTCCACGCCGGCGGCCAATGCGGTCGTGGCGTCTCCTCAGCAGATCGACCTCATGTTCAACGAGACGCTCGTGCCGCGTGCTTCACGCCTGGAGCTGGCAATGATCCACGGCAACTCGACCATGCCGATCGAGCATCTGGAGATCGAGGTCATCGGCAAGACGTTGCGCGCCAAGCTGCATCATCCGCTGGAAGCCGGTACTTATCGCGTACAGTACCGCGCCGTCGGGCCGGATAATCACCCGATGACGGGGGACTTCAGCTTTACCGTCGGCTGAGGCACCGCCGACTTGTCGAGCGTGCCCGCCTATGCCTTGCGGTTCGTCCAGTACCTGGACCTCATGCTGCTGTTCGGCCTTCCGCTGTTCTCGTGGTATGGCCTGCGCCGATCGGTGCCTGGCGGAGACCCGTGGTTGCCCCTGACTAGGTCCGCGCTCTCCGAGGCACTTCTGGTCAGCGCCGTGTTCGGTGTGGCGCTGACCGGTATCGACGTCGTCTTCAAGACGACGGAGATCATGGGGATGCCGGTCACCGAACTCGACCGCGCATCGCTTGGCTGGTACCTGTTCGAGACCGCCGCTGGCCGAGCCGCACTGGCACGGACCGCAGTGCTGGTCGTGCTGATAGCCTTTCTTGGTTGGCAGTCGCGTCGCGAAGAGCGCTCCTTCTTCTCGCCTCTGGTGGCCGCGCTTGCCGGATGTGCGCTACTCACACTGGCGTGGAACGGTCACGCGGCTGCGGGAGAAGGCGCGTCCGGCGTGCTGCGACTGGCCGCGGGCATCGCCCACCTGCTTGCGGCTGGCGGCTGGATCGGCGCCATCGCGGCCTTCCTGATTATCCTCTCGCGTCGCAGCGCATCCGCCAGGAGCGCCCCCCTGCAAGTGCTCCACCAGACGCTGCAGGACTTCTCAGGTCCCGGCACCGTCTTCGTCGGCATCCTTGTGGTCACCGGCGTCCTGCACTACGGCGACCTCACGGGTTGGTCCGTGGTGCCCTTGTTCCACAGCGTTCATGGCAAGCTGCTGCTGGTCAAGCTGGCGTTGTTCGCCGCCATGTTGGGACTGGCCGCACTTCATCGCTGGCGCGTGGTACCCAGATTGGAAGGTGAAGTTCTCGCTGGCGGTGGTTCGCGCTCGCTGCAGACACTTCGCCTCACCGTAACCATCGAGGCAACACTCGCTGTTCTGATCATTGCCGCTGTGTCCATCCTCGGCACCCTCAATCCACATGGGTGACCCGATGCCGACCCTAAAGATTGGGCTTCCCCGATCTATGAAGATCCGCGCGTTCGAAAGCATCTCGGGAAGGTCCTCGCTTCGCATTGCCAAGAGTGCCATCGAAGATCAAGCCAACTGGATTTCTAGCCCGGCCATTGGCGTTGGCTCATTGACCTAAGGGGAGCAGGCCCCATGGGTTGCAGTCCCATCTTCGTTGGCGTCGAAGCACATGAATCACAAGGAGAGTGATCTATGGAGCTTCGACATCTGCGCTGCTTCATAGTCCTGGCTGAAGAACTGCATTTCACGCGCGCGGCCGACCGTCTGCACATCGAACAGTCACCGCTTTCTCGCATCATCAAAGAACTGGAAGACGAGCTCGGCGTCCTGCTGTTCACCCGTGACCGGCGAGGAACCCAACTAACCCAGGCGGGGGCCGTGTTCCTGCAGGACGTCCGCAGGGTATTCACGATGCTGGAGCAGGCATGCGAGAACGCCAAGGCTGTTTCGGCAGGCTTTCGAGGTAGTCTGCGTATTGCGGTCTCCGATGGTGCTGTGGACCCGCGACTGTCGGCGTTCCTGGCGCGTTGTCGCGAGGAGGAGCCAGAAATCGAGATACGGCTCTCCGAAGTGCCACTGGTGGAGCAACTGCGCGGACTGCGATCCGGTGACTTCAAGATCGGATTCGCACACACGGCGGAAGTCGGAGACGGCATCGTCGCCGAACCGATCTGGCGCGACCCGCTCGTGGTTGCCGTTCCCGCGCGCCATCCCCTCTTGGTCCACAAGGAAGTTCCGCTCGATGAGTTGGTCAGTTACCCGCTTATCCTATGCAACCAGCACATTTGCGAAGGCTACTGCAGGGCGTTGACCCAATTGCTCCGACCACTGAAGCGAGAGCCCAACGTCGTCGAGCGGGTGACTTCTCTGGAAATGATGCTCACCTTGGTCGGGGCCGGCTACGGCGTTGGCTTCACCACCGCGCCCAGAATCGGACTTTCCCGCCATCCCGACGTTGTGATGCGGCCGTTAGCGATGGATTCGGCGATGCTGACGACCTACCTACTCAGGCTGGACAGCGACGAGCCTACAGCTGCATTGGAACGGCTCATCGCCCGGCTGCCTGTCCAGCTGAACTACTGAGGAGGACACTGGTACGGCGCTACGTTCTCAGCTTCGAAGCCGCGCGCAGATTGCTTTCCGTAGCCACCATCAGGTCAGCGGCGCTGATCTTCAACGCTATGGCGATCTTAAGGACTGCGAGCCTTGTTTCCCCGGCCATAACTGAGGACAGCCATGCGCGGCTCACCCCCATCCTCGGTGCTCATGCTCGGCATATCGTCCGGCGTCCCCTCGTCCCGGTTAGCGGCACTGCTCGCGCTACATCGCGCGAAAGAGCCCGAGACGCCTGTCTCGATGGAGGAAGTCACGTCGTCGCCGGACCTCATTGAGGGCGTGAAGAACGGCCGCTACGACATCGGGTTGGTGGCGACGACGACACCCGCCGACGACGCGCCGCTTTGGCGTGAAGAGTTGGCGGTCGCGGTGCCCGATCGCTCCCCCTTGCTCCGCTATGCCGCGATCCCCCTTGGGGCACTCCTATCCTATCCCTTGTTTCAGTATTGCCCCCTGGCCTGCGAAGTGCTGTTCGGTCAAGAGTGGCCCGTTCTTTACGGGGTCACGTCGTATGAATTGATGACCGTGATGGTGTCGGCCGGCTACGGGGTGGGCATCGCCCCCCGTTCACGCATCGAACAGTCCCGGAGCTGGGGTGTTGTGATGCGACCGTTGGCGGACGGCTCCTACTGGATCGGAACGCACATGTTCCGATCCGAGCGGAACGACTCGCCCGCCATCGAGCGTTTCGTCAAGCGAGCGCAGACGATCGCGTAGTGCCACCCTCCCGACGAGGGAGGGGGCCGTCGATCTGCTGGATGAGCAGTGCGCGACGCACTACCTGTACGGCCATTTCCAACGTCTCCAGCGTCACCGCCTCGATCGGCGACTGGCCGCCGAATTCGTCGTAGGGCTGCGTTAGTGCGTGGTAGATCTCCCAGGGGTCCACGCCGCGAGCCGTCTGCTTGAGGATGGTCTGGACCAGGCGACGCTTGAGCGGGTCGAGCTGCCAGTCCGGCACACGCTGCCCCCGGTTGCCCAGGCTGATCGACAGCAAGTTGCCCGCCGTGACTTCGTAGGTGATCCAGCGCCGCGACTTGCCGGCGAGCTTGGCGTAGTCGGCGACGGACAGGTTGTGGGGCGACTCCAGGATGTCGAGCAGGATCATCCGCTCGCGCTGGACGTTCGAGATGGTCGGTTCCGTCTTGGGAGCGCGCACCGCAGACAGCCGTTGCATTTGGATGGCTCCCTGCGGCGGCGCGTCGTGCGGCTTGGACAGCACCAAGGTCTGCACCGTTGTGCTCGCAGGCGATCCTTGCGTGTTCGATCCGTCACCAGCCATCGGCAGTCCTTCCAAGTGGAGGGCCAGAGGATTGCTGGCCGCTTCCAACTGGCCCTGCTCCAACAGGTCCAGCCGATCGGCCCAGTCCTGCATCATGCACCGACGCTGCTCGACGTACTCGGCATGGTTGTAGGTGCGGCGGACCGGGTTCGGGTCGACGTGCGAGAGCTGCGCGTCGATCCACTTGTCGGGATAGCCCAACTCGTTGAGCGTGGTCGAAAGGGTGGCGCGGATACCGTGGCCCGTCAGCCGGCCGTCGTAGCCCAGCCGCTTCACTGCCGTATTGAGCGTGTTTTCGCTGATGCGCTGCTTCAGGCTCTTGGCCCCCGGGAACACGTGCTTCTGTCCCTGCTTGAACCGCTCCAGCATGTGCCGGACGATTTCAACCGCCTGCAGGGACAGCGGCACGATGTACGGCGGGATGTCCTCCGTCCGCAGGTTTTCCTTCTGCATCTTCAGTTCGAGCTGCTTCACCACATCTGGCGGAATGATCCACAGGCCGTCATCGAGGTGGAACTGATCCGGCGTCGCAAGCCGCAGCTCGCCCGTGCGCACGCCCGTCAGAAACAACATGCGGACGCCGAGCTGGGTCTGCAGCCGGCCGGGGTACTTGCGCAGCAGTTGCAGGAACTCGGGTAGCTCCGACATGCGCAGGAACGGGTTGTGGCGCACGGGCGGCTGCGGCATGGCGACCACATCCAGGTCGGAAGCCGGGTTGCGTTCCAGGCCGGGCACGACCACCAGCGCGTAGCGGAATAGCTGGTTGAGCCAGGTACGCACCTTCTCGGCCACCGAGGGCGCACCGCGTTTCTCGATCCGACCGACGATTTCCAGCAGGTCGGCGCGAGTGATGACGTGGATCGAGCGCTTGCCCAGCGTGGGGAGCACGTCGTTGCCGAAGATGCGCGGAAGCGTGGCGAGCGTGGTTTGCCGTCCCCTCTTGAGGCGACCCTGTTCCCGGAACTTCAGCCACTTTTCGTAGACCGCCTGGAAGGTGTTCTGCTCGGCCTGGGTCGCCAGTTGTCGGTCCCTCGTCCGCTGGCGCTGCGGGTTGATGTCCTTGGCGACGAGCGCCCGCGCCTCGTCGCGGCGGGTGCGTGCCTCGCGCAGGCTGATCTCGGGATACACCCCCAAGGACATCCGCTTCTGCCGGCCGAGCCAGGTATAGCGGAAGTGCCAGGTCTTCGTGCCCGCGGCCGAGACGGCCAGCGACAGGCCGTCGAAGTCGGGGAGGGTGTAGTCCGTCCCGGTGGCCTTGGCCTGCCGAACGGCGACATCAGAAAGTGCCATGTCTGCTCCTGAACTGAGTCAGGAGTCAGATCGTCATCCCATGGCCCGCTCGTCCCTACCAACAATCCGGACTCGAACCCAACCGCCTTGATGGACTACTGGATGGACTAAATCAGTCCATCTGTCGGTGGATTCCGGTGGCCTTCACTGGACGCTCATCCGGCGAAAAAGCCTTTGCTGATAGTGGTTTATGGAACTCCTTGGAACTCCATGGAACCTGAACTGGAGCGGGTGATGGGAATCGAACCCACGCCATCAGCTTGGGAAGCTGAGGTTCTGCCATTGAACTACACCCGCATGACGCTCGATTTTCGGGCGTTTCGGCCTTGAAGTAAAGCAGCCGGCGCCCCGATGACGGCAATATGGGGCGGCTCTTGCGGTAAGATCAGCGGTTCCGCTTTTGGCTGGCGACGCGGGGCTGCGGTGACCGACACGATTTCCATCGAACTCAACGGCGTGCCGACCGCGCTCGCGCCGGGCCTCACCCTGGCCGATCTGCTGGCGCGCGAGGGTCTGCTCGAGCGGCGCATCGCCGTGGAATACAACGGCGAGATCGTCCCGCGCAGCGGCTACGCCCACACCCGCCTCGGGCCCGGCGACCGGCTGGAGGTGGTGCATGCCATCGGCGGCGGTGCGACATGACCGACGGAGAAGCCCGCATGACCCCGACCGACCCAACCCCGCCCGTCGACCGACCCCTGACGCTGGCGGGCCGCACCTATGACTCGCGGCTGCTGGTGGGTACCGGCAAGTACCGCGATCTGGCCGAAACGGCGCAGGCGGTGGCCGCGAGCGGCGCCGAAATCGTCACGCTCGCGGTGCGGCGCGTGAACATCGGCCAGGATTCCAAGGCGCCCAACCTGCTCGATGCGATCCCACCGGAGCGCTACACCCTGCTGCCCAACACCGCGGGCTGCTTCGACGCGGACAGCGCGGTGCGCACCTGCCGGCTGGCGCGCGAGCTGCTGGGCGGCCACCGGCTGGTGAAGCTGGAGGTCCTGGGCGATGAAAAAACGCTTTATCCCGATGTGCGCGCGACGCTGAAAGCCGCCGAGATCCTGATCCGCGACGGCTTCGAGGTGATGGTCTACACGAGCGACGACCCCATCGTGGCACGCGAGCTGGAGGCCATGGGCTGCATCGCCATCATGCCGCTGGGCTCGCTGATCGGCTCGGGGATGGGCATCGTCAATCCGTGGAACATTCTGACCATCGTCGAGCAGGCGAAGGTGCCGGTGCTGGTCGATGCCGGGGTGGGGACGGCGTCGGATGCCGCCTTCGCCATGGAACTGGGCTGCGACGGTGTGCTGATGAATACCGCCATCGCCGGCGCGCGCGAGCCGGTGCGCATGGCGCGCGCCATGGCCCTGGCGGTCGAGGCCGGGCGCGAAGCCTTCCTCGCCGGCCGCATCGCGCGCAAGCGCTTCGCCAGCGCCTCCTCGCCCGTCGATGGGCTGTTCGTCGGCCGTCCCTGAGGATCCGCGCATGCAGCCCATCCACCGTCCGGTGCGCAGCTTCGTGCGCCGTCAGGGGCGAATTACGCCGGCGCAGGAGCGTGCCTTTGCGAGCCTGATGGACCGCTATGGCGTGCCGGGCGAGCCCGAGCAGATCGACCTCGCCGCGCTGTTCGGTCGCGCGGCGCCGACGCTGCTGGAGATCGGTTTCGGCACCGGCGAGGCGCTCGCCGCGTTTGTGCGCGCGCATCCCGACTGGAATGCCCTCGGCATCGAGGTCCATCAGCCCGGCGTCGGGCGCTTGCTCAATGCACTCGAAAAGGAGGCGCTCACGCACGTGCGCGTACATGCCGACGACGCCGTGCCGTTTCTCATGACGCGCCTGCCCCCGGGGCAGATCGACCGGATCCATGTGTTCTTTCCCGACCCCTGGCCCAAGAAACGCCACCAGAAACGCCGTCTCATCCAGCCGGATTTCGTCGCTCTGCTCGCTCGCCAGCTCAAGCCTGGCGGGGTCTTGCACTTGGCCACCGACTGGGAGGACTATGCCTTACAGATGGCTGACGTGCTGGCTGGCCAGCCGGAGCTGATCAACACCCGCAGCGATGGTCCGTACATTCCCCGTCCGCCCGAGCGGCCGCTGACCCGATTCGAGCAGCGCGGCCAGCGCCTCGGGCACGGCGTGTGGGATCTGTGCTGCTGCCGCGCTCCGGAGGGCGGCGGACGCGCTGCACATGAACAGGCGGGGGATTAGACCATGTCGAAACTGCATCCGGTCATTGCGGTCACCGGCTCCTCCGGCGCCGGCACCAGCACCGCCCGCATCGCCTTCGAGCACATGTTCACGCGCATGAACCTGCGCGCGGCCATCGTCGAGGGCGACAGCTTTCACGCTTACGACCGCGAGACCATGGCGCAGCAGCTGCATCGGGCCAGCGTGCGCGGCGAGCGCTTCAGTCATTTCGGCCCCTCGGCCAATCTGTTCGACAAGCTCGAGGAGCTGTTCCGCAGCTATGGCGCCATGGGCCAGGGGGAATCACGCCGTTACCTGCATACCGACGCCGAGGCCAGTGCCTTCGGCCAGAAGGCCGGTACCTTCACGCCTTGGACGCCGCTGCCACCGGACACCGATCTGCTGCTGTACGAGGGCTTGCACGGGGGACTGGTCACGGATCGGGTCAACGTCGCCCAGCACGTCGATCTGTTGATCGGCCTGGTGCCGACCATCAACCTCGAATGGATCCAGAAGATCCACCGCGACACCAACGAACGCGGCTACAGCGCCGAGCGCGTCAAGGAAACCATCCTGCGCCGCATGCACGATTACGTGCATTACATGGTTCCGCAGTTTTCGCAGACCGACATCAACTTCCAGCGCGTGCCGACCGTTGACACCTCCAACCCCTTCATCGCCCGCGACATCCCGACCCAGGACGAGAGTTTCGTGGTGATCCGCTTCAAGAATCCGCGCCAGTGGCCCGTGCATTTCCCCGAGATGCTGGCCATGGTGCAGGGCTCGTTCATGTCGCGGCGCAACACCATCGTCGTCCCCGGCGGCAAGATGGGCATGGCGATGGAAATCATCCTGATGCCCATCCTGGAACAATTGATCCGCAACCGGGACAACGCCCGCCGCCGCAGCCGCAAGAAGGCAGCCCCTGCGCAGACGCCCTGAGCAGCGACTCATCGTCGAGCCGAGATCGACTCCAGATCGCCGGTTCCGCGCTTGGCGTCGACGGGCTGTGCCCTAGTGCACGCCAGCCTGCTTGGATCGGGGCGCGTCCGCGCGGCCAGGCCAGCGGAGGCACGGCGTCGTGCGTGGTGTCGCGATCCGAATGCCGGCTGAGGCGACCATCGGGGAACTTCAAGCACTTCCGTCAGTCCATTTGGACAAATGCTTCACGACCTGTAAGCCACACGGGAGATATGACAAATGTTCTTCACGCGCAAATCGACAGCTGAACGGGCTCGGTATGGGGCGCGCCGCGCGGCACGCGATCACAATTTCGACGCCCTCGATGATCTGTTCGACGATCTCGAGACCATGGCTCTGGATCGCCTGCAATCATTGCGCGAAAAAGTGATGGGCGGGATGCAGCGCATGCATTGGAACGAGCTTCGGGACGTCGTCCCAGAGGATTGGAACCGCAGCCATGCGTCGCAATATGTGCGCGCCCACCCGCTGCAGGTGATCGGGGTGGCGGCGCTGGCGCTGTGGGCAATTTCCAGCATGAAAAACTCGTCCTGATTCGCTAGGCTTCGACAGGATCGAGACAAGAACAAGGATAGCCCGATGCCCGCCGCCGCTCTTGGCATTCAATTTCGCCGTCTGGTGGCACTTTCCTGCGAGACCGCGCTGACGCGTCTCGATCTGGCGCGCTTGGAATTCGCCCAGTGGCGCGGCGATATCAAGGGGCTACTGATTTTTGCCATTGGCAGCGCAATCAGTGCCTGGTTCGCGTTACAGACCCTGGTGGTGGCTATCCTCGTACAGTGCTGGGACACGTGCCGTGAGACCGCCGCATGGTCCCTTGCAGCATTCTTCGGCGCAGCACTGGCGCTGTGCTTGGTCGGGCTGGCGGTGGCGATCAAACGCAGCCGCCGCTTCCTGCCCGCCACGCGCGAAGTGCTGCTGGATGATCTGGAGAGCTTGAAAGATGAATACACGACGCGATCCCCGACGCCGGATGCTTGAAGCCGAGAAGGCGCGCCTGATGCGCCGCGCCGAGCGCCAACGCGGCCGCTTGCACACCCAAGGCAGTCGCGTGACGCGCGCCTTGCCGGGGCGTGGGTGGTTTGGCCACAAGATCGGCCGGGGCGATGCCGATCCCGCATACGACACAGGGCCCCGCATCCATCCCTTGTTGATCGGCGCGGCCGGATTGATCCTGCCGCGGATCATGCGGCGTCATCCGATGCTGCGTCTGGCTGCCTTGGGTTGGGGCGCCTACCAGATCCTCGCCGATCGCGGTCAGCAAGCAGCGACGCCGCCCCGCCGCTCCCTGCTACGGCGGTTTCTGTGAGGCGATCGGGCTGAAATCCCGGTAAACTTCATCACGGAGAAGTATCGTGACGCGGGCAGGATGCCCGCGTACGCCGATCAGGGAAGACGTTGTGAAAACCCTGCTTCAGTTCATGGTCTGCCTGCTCACCGCCGGTCTGCTTTACCTTGCGGGCTTGATGGCTTGGGTCGAGGTCCAGCGGCGAGGGGATCGCTACTTTGGCCGCACCTTGGCCGAGCGGCGCCGCTTCGTCGAGCGGCTCAAATGGCATGCCCGCTACGTGCGCCCGATTTTCGAGGCCATCGCGCGCGTCAAGCGCCTGAAGCATGTGCCGGTCATGCGCTATGGTCGCGTCACCGGCCCCGTGATGATGAGCAGCAAGCGGTCCTACGCGCGCACGGTGCACTACCGCCCGGAGGCGGCCGACATCTTCATCGCCACGCAGATGAAATGCGGCACGACCTGGATGCAGCAGATCGTGTTCGAGATCCTGCACGGCGGCGAGGGCGATCTGTCCGACACCGGCTATCGCCACATGTACGCCGTGAGCCCGTGGATCGAGACCAGCCCGACCTCCAGCGTACCGATGGAACGCGCCCCGCTCGTCGGCCCGCGCCGCAACCGCATCATCAAGACCCACATGCCGGCGCAGCTCATCCCTCATTCCAATGCCGCCAAATACATCTACGTCACCCGCCACCCGGTGAGCTGCTTTGCCAGCTGCGTGGATTTCATCTACAAGGGCATGGGGCCGCTGACGCCGACACGTGACGACATGCTCGACTGGTTCTGCAGCGACGACATGTGGTGGATGTCTTGGCCCGACCACGTGGAGAGCTGGTGGCAGCGCAGCCAGCAACACGACAACGTGCTCTTCGTGCATTACGAAGACCTGAAGCGCGATCTCGCCGGCGGCATCCGCCAGGTCGCCGCCTTTCTCGACATGCCGCTGACCGATGCGCAACTCGCCAAGATCGTGCACAAGGCCGACTTCGCGTACATGAGCGAGCACGAGGAGGCCTTCGAGATGTTCGCGCCCAATCTGTTCAGCGTGTCCACGCCCGAAAACATTCGCTACATGCAGTCTGGCGCCCTGGACCGCCACAAGGACGCCGGGCAGACCGAACGCGAGCGCATCCTTGCTTTTTGCCGCGCGCGGCTGGCTCATGCCAGCTACCCCGTGGGCCGTTTCTACCCGGACATTGTGTCGCCGCCCACGATCCTGAGCGGAGCCGCCTCGGCCTGACGGAGACTCGGCGCACCGCTCCGGCATGACGGCCCTAGGCTCACTGGAAGCGCAACGGGGGCTCCGGAACCACGAGCATTAGGCGGTCGTCGTCGCGCCGACCCAGCCGATCCCCGCACGACCGACCTCACTGCGCCGATGGAATCCATCCCGGCTTGGCAGCCGGCTCCAGAGCAATGCGTTGCTCGTCCACCCCCGGACACTTCTGTCTTGTTGCGAATGTGGTCTACGGGCAGAGCCTCGGAGAGACGTCCCGCCGCCCGCCCCTGCCGGCGTCCGACCGTCAGATGAATGAGCTTCCTGTCTCATCCATTGATGTGTTCACCGGTCCACCTGATTTCGCACCCGCGCCCCGATCCGTCATTTGCTTTAGCGCTTCACCGCGCCAGCACGCACCGCTGTTTTGACTTATGATTTTAGTCGTCGATCAGCCCGATCATGCGGCGAGGTTCGATTCATGCCGGCTTGAGGCGAAAACCGCGGCGATTGATCTCCTGCTTCAGGAACAGACCGCGCCGTCGGCGACGCATACACGATCAGGTAGCCAGTGAACATGAAGCGCGCTGCTGTCGTTGGACGAACTTTCCCCACTGGCGCCGTTCAACGGCTGCGCTGGACCGCCTTGATCGGCGCGGGACTGCTGGCCGGCTGCCAGTCCCTGCTGCCGCGCAGCTCGAGCGAGGTACGCGATTCCTGGACCGATTTCGAGCAGGCGCGCCAAGCCATCGCGCGCATCGAGCCTTACCGCACTCAACGCGCCGAGTTGCATACGCAGGGCCTCGAGCCCGGCACGAACCCCGCGATCACGCTGCTCAGCTTCGCCGATGTTTCCCAACGCTTTGCGCTCGGCACCACGGTTACCGCCGACGCGCTCGATCCGGGATTGGCCGATTGCTTCAGGGCCGGCAAGCGCTGCACCGGCTATTCGGTAGTGGTGCGCCGGGTCAAGCGCCAGCGCGTAGGCAATTTCTGGCTCGACGCCTTCAACTTCACGCGCACCACCGATTCGACGGGCTGGACCTTCAACGCCCTGATCCTGTTCGTCGACGACGAGGTGGTCTATACCGTGATGGGCGGGCAGCCGCGGGTCAGCGAGCGTGATATGACCCGCAACCCCCTTGGGCCGCTGCAGTCCTGGGGCGACATTGTCGCCAAACGTTCCTTTTAGAGACGATCCGGCGTGCCCGATCCGCCGACCGGGTTCGCGATGCAGAATCAGCGCCTCGTCTCGCTTCCCATTCGCGTCAGGATTGAGAAACGGGGGCCGCGGTCGCCCGCGCACGGCCTGCCGCGCGGTACGCCAAGATGGCGCTCACCACGGCACCGACTGCCAGGGCTCCGTTCATGCTCAAGCTCGCGGCGTTATCGGTTATCTCTCCGCCGTATCGGGCGAAATGGCTGCATACGATGGCGACCAGCATGGCGCAGAGCGCGGCGAGCAGCGCCGAACGCAATCGATCCGCATCGCGTACCGAGCAGCCGAGCGCCAAGGCGAGCACCGTTCCCACCGCGAGGACCAACCCCGGCGCGACGCCGTGGAGCGCGCCCGCGGCGGCAGCGGCCAACGCGGCCGGCCAGCCCCACACCCACGCGGCCCACAAGCCGTTCAGGACGGTCTGTTCACGCCTCTTGGCCAGGTAGATGTTCACACCCGAGGCGCACAGCACGGTCAGTCCCAGGCCCAGCAGGCCGTAGCCGAACTGGACCGGCCAGCCGCCGAAATGACCGAAGTGCAACCGGTAGACGGAATACGCCACCTGTCTCCCAGCGGGTCCATCGGCAAGGGCCTGGTGATTGATGTAGTCGCCGCCGGACGAGAAGCGGTAGATTTCCGAGAACACGAGCCGTCCCGGCAGGGCCGCGGCGATCTCGACGTACTGCCGCGGAGTGCGCGGGTGCTGGAGGGCGATATAGATGGGCTGTGCCGTCGGGACACGCTGTTTCAGCGTTGCCAAGGCCCGCCCGAAGTCGGCGGGCGGGACATTTGCCTCGGTCACTTCGATATCGGGGCCGTAGACCATGTCGAACACCGCCTGCCGATCGTTGTGCAGGTAGGCTGCCGCATAGCCGCCCCCGAACACGGCCGCGAGGCCCATGAAGGCGCCGGTCAGCGCGATCATCAGCGCAAAAGGCAGTCCCCACACGCCCAGGCGATTGTGCAGGTCGACGTGGAACAGCCGGCCCGTGGCGCCGCTCCGCCACGCGAACGCGTCCCGAAACACGCCCGGATGAGCGAGGATGCCCGACAGCAGCAGGGCGCCCAGCATCACGCCCATGATCCCGACGACGATACCGCCCACCGTTTCGGGCAGTTGCAGGCGTACATGCAGCGCGTTGACCAGACTGCTCCAAGGCGCCGTCACCGCATCGCCCAAAGCGCCGTCGGCGGTCACCAGCCACTCATCGTCTGCAGCATGGACGTGCAGGCGCGGCATGTCCGCCGTCGGCAAGATGAGATAGAGGGTCTCGGGGATCTGGGGCAGCCGGGCCAAGGTGGCGTCGAGGGCGCGGGACAGTTGTACGGCGCTGAACTCGAGTCGTTCGGGTACGTCAGGCTGCTCCCAGCGCTCGAAATCGGCATGGAATACCGTCAGGGTGCCGGTCAGGCAGATGAGGTACAAAAGCGCCGCCAAGGCGAGCCCCAACGCTGAATGCGACTGCAAGGACTGGCGCACCGTTTGCGCAGACAACCACCGGCTCATGGCCGCGGGCCCATGCCGAGCCATGCGCCGCTCAATCCAATCACGACCAGCATCACCAGCGCCGGCCGCCTTTGCTGGCGTGCGGCGAGGGTCCAGACCGTCAGCGCCGCCCAACTGCCGATGAACAGAAAGATGCCCGGCACCAGCCGATTGGCCGCATCGCCGGGAAACCAGGCCACTGCGGCAAGCGCCGGCAACAGCCCTGCAAGCGCCGCCAGCGGGCCGGCCAGCAGGCAGCCTCCCAGCCCCCGGCCGAGCGCGGACAGGCTGGGAGGCTGCAAACGCCGGTCAGGCTTGACGTCCCTGCGGGGAGGGATGAAGTCGCGGTTGAGGAAGACCACGAGCCACGCCCCCATCGTCAGCGCCATGCAGACATAGACGAAGGCGTATTCGATCCCGTGGCGGGCCGCTGCTGCCGCGACGGCGCCCACCACTGGCACCGCCGAAAGGATGGCTAGCGTCCTGTTCCTCCGTCGCCAGGCGATGAACAGCCCACAGACAGCCGCCACGACGAGCAGAGCGGCCAGGACGTCCGATGCCATTCCCGCGATCAAATGCGCACCCCGTCAGCCATCGCTTCCCGTTCGATCAAAAGCTGTACCGCAGGCCGGCCTTGACGGTGCGCTCTTCTCCGAACCAGCAGTTATTGGCGTCATAGCAGCTGTAATACCGCTCATCGGTCAGGTTGGTGGCGGTGAGGGAGGCTGTGAACCCCTGGAGATTGGCCGCGAGACGGCCCAGATCGTAGAGCAGATTGGCGTCGACCAGTGTATGTGAGGGCACGGTATCGGTGTTCAGCGCATCAAGCTGGGTCTCGCCCAAATACCGCACGCCGCCGCCCACTTCCGTGCCGGCCAACGCGCCGTCGGTGAATCGATAGGCGAGCCACGCGGCCGCCATTTTTTCGGCGACGAAGATCGGCGTCTTGCCCTCGAGGCCGCTGTTGTCCTTGGTGACCTCGACGTCGAGCAAGCTGCCGCTCAACGCCAGCGTGAGGTTGGTCACCAGTTCGCTCACGACACTGATCTCGGCGCCCGTCGACTCGGTTTCGCCTGCCTGAATCAAGTCATAGGGGCTTCCGGCCGGGTCACGGGTCACGACGTTTTCCTTGGTGATCGTGAAGCCCGACACCGTCGCGGTATGCCGTTGGTCATCGGAAGTGAACTTGACGCCCGTCTCCCACTGCGATGCTTCAGCCGGCTCGAAGCGTTCGCCGCGGCGATTGCTGCCGGAGACGGGCTCGAAGCTCTGCGAATAGCTGAGGTACGGGGCCAATCCGTTGGCGAACTGGTAGAGCACGCCGGCGCGGCCGGTAAAATCGTTTTGCGAAAATGTCTCGTCGACGATCGCGCCGTACTTGTTGCCGCTCTCGTCCGATTCGTAGCGATCGTAGCGGCCGCCGCCCAGAAAGACCCATTGCCCCAGCTGCACCTGATCCTGCAGATAGACGCCGGTTTGTTCGTAGCCGGAGTCGAAATCCGCCGCGACGGCCAGCGGCAATGTCCGTGGATCGATGGCACGATTGTCGGGCTGGAAGAGATCCAGGGGAACCGTTGCGGCCTCTTTATACACGACGCTGCCGTCGAGCTTGAGGTAATCGACCCCGAGCAGGACGTTGTGCTTGAGCCGCCCCCAGTCAACCCGGCCGGCGAGCTGATTGTCCAGCGTCAGCGCATCGCTGTCCTCGTCCGTGATGTACGCGCGGCGGGACAAGGTGCGGCCATCCGCTCCGAGACCGGTGTTGTAAGTGTTCTCCTGGAAAAGACTGCCGGTCTGGAACCGGGCATTCTGCAGGAAGCTCCAGCGGTCGTTGAATTGGTGAACGATCTTGTAGCCGGGCATCAGAATGTCCCGGTCGTAGGTGTTGAAATTTCCATCACCCGCGTAGAAATCGGGATCCAGCCGCCCGTTGGGATTGCTGAACACGGTTCCGCTGGCGGGAACCGCATTGTTGATGCCGGTGGAAGGATCCTTCTGGGCGTAAAGATTCAGATTCAGCAGGGTATCGGGGCTGAGCTGCCAATTCACCGACGGCACGAACAGATAGCGTTCTTCTTCGGACGTCACGGCTTGGCCATCGGCTTGACGCGCCAGACCGACGACGTTGTAGCTGAGCGGGCCGTCGCCGATGGAGCCCGTGAATTCGCCTTTTGCTTCCAGCAGATTGCGGGTTCCGACCGCGACACGAACGTCGTTGTACCGGGTGGCGCTGGGCTGCTTGGCGAGCAGGTTGATCAAGCCACCGGGCGGCTGATTCCCATAGAGCACGGATGCGGGGCCCTTGAAGACCTCGACCGCCTCCACCGCCCAGGGATCGATCTGCGGCACCAGATTCCACTGCGCGATGGGCAACAGCAACAGGCCGTCATACGCCGTGCGGCCGTATTCGAAACCACGGATGTTGTAAGGGTCGTAGCCGCGAACGGCGCCGCCGCGCAACTCGGTGGTGACGCCCGGCGTATAACGCAACGCCTCGCCCACCGTATCCACACCGCGCGTTTCGAGTGCCTCCCGATTCACGACGTCGATGGTCCCTGGGGTTTCTTCCGGCTTGAGCCCCGATTTGGTCGCCGTACTGCGATAGGCATCGCCCTGCACCACCACGGCAGACAGTCCCTGCTCCGTGGCGGCGGCTTCCTCGGCCGCGGCAGCGGATGCTTCCGCCCCGAGCACCAGGACGAGCAGGGTGAGCGGCAATGACTTGTTGGACGCAGACGACATGAAACCCCCATCAGTGAATGCAGAAGCAAATGATAACGATAATCATCAAATAAACAAGATAACTGGTTGGCGCCATCGGTCCTCCCTCGCGGCGAATCCGCCGCCCGCCCCCCCCCAAGGGGAGGCGCCCCCCGTCAGGCGTTCCCATCCAGGCCCGCCGCAGGACGGCGTCGAACGACCGAGGCCAGCGTGCCGCGCATCGCTTGCCAGCCATGCCGCCATGCGTAGTCCGCGATCAAGGTGGCGACGATCATCACCGGCATCAGGGCCACCGTCTGCGCGAGGCCGAGCGTCTGGTAACCGACGATGCCCATCGCCCAGCAGATCAAGGTCCATTGCACGACGTACAGCGTGGTCACGTGGGCACTGAGGTAGTTCACTCCCGCCCTGAACCATGCCGGCAGCGGGCGCAGCGCCAATAATCGCGCCGCCACGTAGAACACGCACAAGGCGCGGCCGATCAGATAGAGGGTGCCGCCCGGGCCGGTGTGAAAAAAGTCGTTGAAGTGATAGGCCCAATCGTTCCGCGACACCGTCCAGCCAGCCACCAGCAGCACGAGACCCAGTCCACCCACCGCCCGCATCAGAACGCGTTCATCGCGGTCATGCTCCAGATAGACGCTGCCCAGGAACATTCCCGCCAGAATGTGCGCGATCCACGGAAAGACGGGGAAATAGACGTTCCATTGGGTTCCCCACAGGACATCCAGCACGTAGTCGGGCGCTGGATGGCCCACGCGTGTGCCGCGCAGGAGGGCCGATACCCCGACCGATGCCAGCATCAGCGCGAGAATGCCGTATTTGTTGGGCACGAAGCGGCGCGCCCAGCCGATCAGAAACAGCGACACGCCAGCCATCTGCAGGATATCGCCGGTACCCAGCAGATAGGCCGCCTGTCCCGGACTGATCGGGGACTGCCAACCGTAGGCTGCGATGAACGCTTCCGGCATGGTGCCGAAGACGTAGATCGGCACCAGGAACTTGAGCGCATTCATCAGGTAGGCCACCAGCAGGATGAACACGCCGCGCTCGAAGGCCCGACTCAACCGGCGATCGGGCGTCACCATGAAGGAGAACCCCATGGTGATCAGAAAGGCGCTGGCGCCCTGCCCCATGAGGTGGACCCAATGACCGAAGCCCGTCTCGGTCTGCAGCTGGTGGCTGCCGAGCATCCACAGGGTATGCACGCAGATCATGAAGAACACGGCGAGGCCGCGCGCCAGATCGATGATGAACACGCGCGACTTCGCCGGCGTGCGCGGACGGGTCATGGGTTCCAGATGCGAAGCGGACATCAGTGCGGCCTCCTGCCGGGACGATGAAGGGCGATGGGATTGTCCAGCTCGCCCGCGAAAGCCAGCGCTTCGAACGGATCGGCCAGATCGATCAGTTGCTGGTTGTTCTTCAGCTGCAGCCGGTTCAGGCAGGACAGCGCGAATCGCTCGGCAAACAGATCCCGCGCCGCGAATCGCGCTGCGAGCTGGGGATGGGCCTGCTGATAAGCCGTCACGCAGTCGGCCACCTGCGCCCAGAAGCGCGCTGGCGGATAATCCATCTGCTCGTAGAGCAAGGCACTGAGATAGCGGAAGAAGCAGTCGAACACATCCGTGAAGATGGACAGCGTCTCCTTGTCCTCGGGCATCCGGACCGCCACCCGGGCAATCCGGGCCGGCAAAGGAGTGGTCCCGTTGAGCACGCCGACCTCCTCGCCGATGTCTTTCATCAGCGCACGCACCGGCACGTCGTTTTCCAGCACCAGGATCAGGTTCTCGCCGTGCGGCATGAACACCAGCCCGTAGGCGTAGTAGCAATGCAGCAACGGCGCGAGATACACCTCGAAATAGCGCGCCAGCCATGCATCGACCGGCAATCCCGAGCGCCGGATCAGCGCGGGCACGAGCGCTCGGCCGCTCGCGTCCACATGCAGCAGCGCCGCCATGCTCATCAACCGCTGGCGGCTGCCCAGCAGACGCACGGGGCTTTCGCGCCACAAGGCCGCCAGCGTCTTGCCGAGATGCCCGCGGCGCAGCGGCTCCTCGCCGTAAAGAGGATGCCGATAGCCAACCCCGGCGACCTCGCGCAGGACGTGAAATCCCTGCCCCTGCAGATAGCGATCGGCTGCCACCAGATCCCCCACCCACTCGCTGACGGCCGGATTGCTGCAGGCATAGGCCGGCGACAGCCCGCGCGTGAAGCCCATGTTCAGCACCGACAGCGCGGTCTTCACGTAGCGCTTGTGCGGATGGGAGACGTTGAACAGGGTGCGGATGGACTGCTGGGCCAGGTACAGATCGTCCCCCGGCCCCAGGTCGACCAGCCGGCGCGCGGCCAGCTCCCCGGCATACAGGTGCGACAGCTTGTTCACCCATTGCCACGGATGCACCGGCATCAACAGATAATCCGCGGGCGCGAGCCCCTGCTCGGCCAGCCGGCGCTCGAACGCCTGTCGCAGGGTGAGGTCGAGTTCCTCCTCCATCAGCCGGTCGTAGTCCAGGTTCCGGCTGCCGGCGAAATGCGCGCGGCTGCGATGCGCCGCGAGCCAGACGAGCTGCAATGGCTCGGCCGCCTCAGGAGCAAACCGTCGCATGTCCTGCGCGTCGAACCCGATTCGGCCACTATTGGCGATGAAGGCCGGATGGCCCTCGGTCATGGCGGTCTCGATGGCCTGAAAGTCGGCGCCGGCGAGTTGCTCCGACGCTGTCGGATCGGCCTGATACTTGCGGGCGCGGGCGGCCGCGGTGGCCGCCACCTCTTCGACGTAGACCGGAAGATTCTGCGGCGCGATGCCGAGGGTCTCGGCAAACTCGACGACGAACGCCGCCGCATCGACCGCTTGAGCCACGCCGCGCGGTTGCCGCGCGATGGATCCCGGATCGACATCCCAATGGTCCAGCGGCAGATGGCGGGCGCAGAACCGGTAGCGCACCTCGCCGCCTGGCGCCGCGAGGTCGTACAGGCTCCAGTCGCCACCGGCGTCCCCCACCCGGATCGGCTCGAGAATGCGTTCGTGGGCGAATTCGGCCAACGCCTTGCGTACCAGGGCACGGTTGACCATTTCCCAGCGGGCTGCGTCCGGCGCAGGCGCGGTGGACTGGCCTTGCGCCGATGCCGCGGGCGCGGAGCGATCGAGCCGCCAGCGGACGGCCGCGGCGTAATCTTCGCGTCGACAGAAGGCCAGACACGCCGTCTTCTCCCCGATGCGGATCAGGCGCTCATGCATGAAGCCCACCCGCCGATTGAGGGCGTGGATCTTGTGGTTGCGCCCATCCGGCTCCACCACCACGCGCCCCGTCGCGATCTCGCTGAACAGGTACTCCATGACCGTGCGCATGACGGCGAGGCTGAAACCGTGCACGGGCTTTTCCGCGGGCGCGAGCAGCAGGTGCATACCGACGTCCCCTGGCAGAGCCCGGTAGCACCCGCCCACCGCATCGTCAGACGGATCGTAGCGCTCCACCAGGAAGCACGGTGTACCATCGCACAGACCCAGATAAGCGGCCCGCCCCGGCGTGGCGTTCAAACGGGCGTAGCTGGCCGCGACATCAGCCACGGATGCGTCCAGCATGCCCCAGTAGCGGGCATACGGCTGGCTCAACCAGCGCTGAACCTCGGGGGCGTCCGTTTCCGGCACGAACCGGCGCAGGGCAAACTCGCCGAGCGGGTCGGTGCGCCGAAACAGAACGGACCGATTCAAGCCGAAGGCATGCGTGCGAGTGATGGCCACAGGCGACTCCCGAAGATCACGATGAACACGAGCAGGGTCACGGCGAATCCCGCCAGCGCCGCCGGGAACGGCGCCTGCAGCCCGAACCCGGAGACCAGCGATCCGACCGCGAAGGACGCCAAAAGGACGCCCACGTTCTGGAAGATGTGGATGCGACTGAAGTCCATGGCGTAGTGGTGCCGACTGCTGAGCTCGAAGACCAGCACCTCGAGCCGCACCGTGCCCTGGAACAGCGCCCATCCATACAGGATGCGACCCAGGACCACGGCCACCGGATGGCCGATCCCTTGCACGGCCGCGCCGATCATGGCGACGATCAGCGCCTGCAGGACGGCGGCATAGCTGCTTCGCTCCTTGCCGGCGCGGCGGTTCAGCCACAACGCCGCCAGCGCGACCCAGGCGGGAATGGCATACACCACACCCGCCAGCAGCTCGCCGTCATGACCCGACACGGCGGTCCAGTAAGGCGAAAAGAACGGCCGCATCAAAAATGCGCTGAGATAGAACAGCAGGCTGATGATGCCGAGCTGGAGGATCAGCGGATTGCCGCGCGGCTCGGCGACGTGGGCACGATCCGCCTCGAGGGCGGGCAAGCGACTCTGGCGAAACGGCACCCTGTGGCGGCGGATGATGAACACGCACACGGCGGCCTGCAGCACGTCGGTTCCGGCCATGATGAGATAGATCGTGCGCGGCGCGGCGAACTCGAGCAGCCAGCCGCCCAGCAGGGCGCCGCCGATGGCGCCGAAATGGATCAACACCGAGAACAGTCCCGCCACGCCCAGATGCTGGTCCTTCTCTTCCAGCCGCATGACGAAGGGATAGATCAGCAGGTAGCTGGCCTTGAACACCAGCATGGCCTGCGTGATCACCCAGAAGCCGATCAGCGACTCGGCGCGCCAGGCCGCGATGGCCAGCATGCCCGCGGCGAGCTGGGTCATCACCCAGAGGGGGAACTCATTCACGCGCCGTGCGACCTTCGCCCACAGCGGCAGGGCGATCATGACCGTGAAGCAGCAGGCGGCGATGTAGAAACCCACGTGCTCGGGGCTGCTGTTGCCGAATTCCTCGGCAAAGAACTGGGGGTAGAACGGCAGCAGCATCGTGTCGGCCACGACCGACACCAGCGTCTGAAAGATCAGCGCCTGCTTGAGCGTCATGAGGCCACCTGTTGCCGCGCCGGCAGGTCTGATGCGAGATCCGGCGGGACGCCGAATTCCTGAAAGGCGACGCGCGCTTCGATGTGATAGTGCTCCACGCCCGTGATCGCCTTGATGATGTGGGCGTTGCGGTAGCAGGCCATGCCCAGATCCGGCGTCACGAAGCCGTGCGTATGCAGCTCGGCGTTTTGCACGAAGATCTCCCGCCCGGAGCGATCGATGGTGTAGTTGCGCGCCACGTCGAAGCGTCCGTGGCCGTCCAGGCGAAGCCGGTGAGCGATGGGCAACAGAAAGGGGGGCGGCGCATAACGATAGCCGGTCGCGAGGACGACCCCTGCCGCATGCAGCGCGTAATCGCGGGCTTGCTCCTGGTGATGCAACGCGAGCCGCAGGCCGTCCCCGACGCGACCGACGCCGCACAGCGCGCTGTTGGTGAACAGTCGCACGCGCCGGTCCAGATTTTGGCCCTGCGCCTGCAGCGCCAGTCGCTTCTGATACAGCAGCTCATGGATATCGTTGATCAAGGAGCCGTTGATGCCCTTGTACAACGAACTTTGCCGGGCGATCAGCGCGTCGCGCGTCGCTGGTGGAAGAGCGTGGAAATAGTCCACGTACTCGGGCGAGGTCATCTCCAGCGTCAGCTTGGTGTACTCCAGCGGCACGAAGCGGGGCGAGCGCGTCACCCAGTACAGCGTGTAATCGTGCCGGTCGATGTCCTGCAACAGATCGACGAAGATTTCGGCCGCGCTTTGTCCACCGCCCACCAGTGCCACGGCGGTCAGACGTTTGAGGGCGTCGCGATGCTCGAGATAGCGGCTCGCATGATGAACCCGCTCCGCCGCCGCCATTTCCAGGTCGCAGCAGGCTGGCCAAGCGGGCGCAGGGCCTGTTCCGAGCACCAGATGCCGGGCGCGGTCGGTGCGCAGCGTGCCCGCACGCGTATCGCGCGAACGCACGAGATAGCAGCCCAGCGATGGATCATGGCGAATTTCCTCCACGCGGCTGTTCCAGCGGATGCTCTGGATCTGCGCTGCCGCCCATTGGCAATACTGGTTGTATTCGCGCCGCAGGAGGAAAAAATTCTCCCGGATGTAAAAGGCGTAGATCCGCCCCTGCTGTTTCAGATAATTCAGGAAGCTCAGGGGATGGGTAGGATCGGCGAGCGTGACGAGATCGGACAGGAAGGGGGTCTGCAGATGCGCATCGTCGAACATCAGACCCGGATGCCAATCGAAGCCCGCCTTCTGATCGAGGAACAGGCCGTCCAGTCCGTCGACGGCGGAGGCCAGGCAGGCCAGGCCCAGATTGAAAGGCCCCACGCCGACGGCGATGAAGTCGTGAATCCGTGCGGAATCGCTCATGGCGCCGCCCCGCCGGCACGCGCCGTGCCAACCGGAGAGCCGGCGCACGTGTGCATCCACGCCTCTCCGTGCAAGCGCAGCAGATCGAGCGTCTCCCGCACGTCGGCCAGGGTGGTCGCGGGATTGAGCAAGGTCATCTTCAGATAGCAGCGCCCGCCCTCCCGCGTCGCGGCCACCAGCGCCAAACCATCCCGCATCAAAGACTTGCGCATGGCAGTGTTGAGCGCATCAAGCCGGTCTGGTTCGTTCACGCCGGGCGGCCTGTAGCGAAACAGCAAGGTGCTGAGCATCGGGGCGTGCAGGACTTCGAAATCGGGGTCACGGTCGATCAGTCCATGCACCGCCCGCGCCAGATCGACGACCGTGTCGAACGCCTCTCCCAGTGCCGCCGGCCCCAGCGTGCGCAGGCTCATCCACAACTTGAGCGCATCGAAGCGCCGCGTCGTCTGGAGGCTCTTGCAGACGAGGTTGGGGATATTCTCCCGGGTCTGGCTCGCGGGATTGAGGTAGTCGGCGTGATGAGTCAGGCAGGACAGATGGGCCCGGTCCTTCACCACCAAAGCGCTGCAGGCGACGGGCTGCAGGAAGGATTTATGAAAGTCCACCGTCACCGAATCGGCCTGCTCGATGCCGGCGATCCGATCCCGAAACCGGGGCGAGACCAGCAGCCCGCCGCCGTACGCGGCATCGGCGTGCAACCACACCCCTTCCTCGCGGCAGAGGGGGCCCAGTTCGGCCATGGGGTCGATGCTGCCGAAATCGGTGGTGCCCAGGGTCGCCACCACCGCAATGGGGATCTGTCCGTCGCGCCGGCAAGCCGCAATGCGGGCGCGAAGCGCTGCGGGCGACAGCCGGTAGTCGGCATCGCAATCGACGGGAATGACGGCGTTGGCGCCCAGCCCGAGTACGGCCGCCGCTTTTTGCAGGCTGAAGTGGGCCAGACGCGACGCCAGAATGCGAAAGCGATTCGCGCATTCCGGCAGGCCATCGCGCTGGATGCTGTGGCCGTCGAGGTGCGCGAGGCAATGATTGTCGCGCGCGAGCAGCAAGGCCATCAGGTTCGATTGCGTGCCGCCGCTGGTGAAGACCCCATCGGCCCGAGGCAGCGCAAACCCGATACGGCTGGCCGTCCAGTCGACCAGGCGCTGCTCGATCAATGTGGCGCCGGCGCTCTGGTCCCAGGTGTCCACCGAGGAGTTCACGGCGGCCGCGACGAGTTCGGCCACCACTGCCGGGTAGACCACGGGACAGTTCAGATGCGCAAGATACCGCGGATGGTGAAAATAGACCGCGTCGCGAAGGTACAGTCGCTCCAGTTCGGCGTAGGCCTCGGAAAACGAGCCCAAGGGCTGCTCGAGGGTGATCTCTTCGAAAGCGCCCGCAAGCTCGGCCGGCTGGATACCAGAGAAAGGTCGCTCGACCCCGTTCCATCGTTCGCCCAGCCAGCGGGCCGTGTCGGTGGCGGTGCGCACGAAGGCCGCCGCGTTTTGCGCATCGAGCAACTGCGCACGTACATCTGCCGTGGGCCGGTGCGGTTCAGGCGTCATGGCTCGGGCGGCTTTGGCACTCGACATCTTCCCTTCACCCCAGTCGCATCGGATATTGAGCGATAATGATAATGATTCTTATTTAATTAGCAAGCGAGTCGGCGCACTGGCAGGCGCTCCCGGGTAAACTGTGATCTTTTAGGCGCCCGTGATGCTGCTGTCCCTGAACGATGTCGACCTGCGCCTTGGCGGCCCCATGCTGCTGGACCGTGCTGCGCTCACCGTGGAACCGGGCGAACGGCTGGCGCTGCTCGGCCGCAACGGCGCCGGCAAGTCCTCGCTGCTGCGCCTGCTCGCCGGCGAGCTGACGCCTGACGCGGGGCAACTCCGGCTGGAACCAGGCATCTGCATCGCGCTCCTGCCGCAGGAAATTCCCATCCACTGGACCGGCACGGCGGCTGAGATCGCGCGCTATCAAAACCCGGACGGCGACCACGAGACGCCGGCTTGGCAAACCGAACGCTGGCTGACCGAACTCGGTGTCGATCCGGCGACCGACTTCGCCACGCTCTCGGGGGGCATGAAGCGCCGCGTGCTGCTGGCCCATGCCTTGGCGCGCGAGCCGGACCTCTTGCTGCTGGATGAGCCGACCAACCACCTCGATCCGGCCCAGATCGAGTGGCTCGAGGACCTGCTGCTGCAGCGCTTCAAGGGCAGCCTGATCTTCATCTCGCACGATCGGCGCTTCGTCCGCCGGCTCGCCGGCGGCATCCTGCAACTGGATCGCGGTCGATTGACACGCTGGCCCGGAGATTTCGACCGCTACGTGGAACAGCGGGACGCGGCGCTCGAGGTCGAAGCGCGCCACGAGGCCCTGTTCGACAAGCATCTGGCGGCGGAAGAAAGCTGGATCCGGCAGGGCGTCAAGGCGCGCCGCACCCGCAACGAGGGCCGCGTCCGCGCGCTGGAGACCCTGCGCCGCGAGCGAGCCGCCCGGCGCAATGGACAGGGTCAGGCGCGCATCGCGCTGGAATCGGCCGCGCCTTCCGGCCGCCTGGTGGTGGAACTGGACGCCGTCAGCCACGGCTTCGATGAGCAGCGTCCGCTGATCACGGATTTCTCAACGACGCTGATGCGCGGCGACAAGGTCGGCATCGTGGGGCCCAACGGCTGCGGCAAGACCACGCTGTTGCGCATCCTGCTCGGTGAGCTCGCCCCGCAACGCGGCCGGGTCCGTCTGGGGACACGGCTGGAGGTCGCCTATTTCGATCAATTGCGGGCCGTGCTGAACGATGAGGATCGCCCGGTCGACATCATCGGCGGCGGCAAGGAGACGGTGACGCTGAACGGGCGCTCGCGCCACGTCATCGGTTATCTGCAGGATTTCCTGTTCACGCCCGAGCAATCCCGCGCGCCCATCGCCAAGCTCTCGGGCGGCGAGCGCAACCGTCTGCTGCTGGCCCAGCTGTTCGCCCGGCCGGCCAACCTTTTGGTGCTCGACGAGCCGACCAACGATCTGGACGTGGAAACGCTGGAGCTTCTGGAAGATCGGCTGGTCGCCTTCGACGGCACCCTGCTCATCGTCAGTCACGACCGCGAGTTCCTCGACCGCGTGGTCGGCAGCTGCATCGTGTTCGAAGGCGCGGGCCGGGTGGGTGAATACGTCGGCGGCTACAGCGACGCCCTGCGCCAAAGCCAGAGCGTCACGGGAAAGACCGCCGCGGCGCCGTCCCGCGCCGCGTCCGCCGGCGGGGCGCCGTCACCTGCCGGGGCCGGCAAGCGCAAGCTCAGCTACAAGGACGAACGCGAGCGGCTGGCACTGCCGGAGCGCATCGAGCAGTTGGAGCAGGAGCTGGCCACGCGCGGCACGCAAATGGCGGAGCCGGACTTCTACCGCCGCCCCGCCGGCGAGATCGCCGCCGATCAGCATTCGCTGCAGGAACTCGAAGCGCAGCTGGCCGCGGCTTATGCGCGCTGGGAAGCCCTCGAGGCGCAGGCCGCGGAAACCGCCGGTTCAGGATCTTGATCGACGCAGCGCCACATAGACCGCGCCGGTGCCGCCGTCGGCGGGCGGCGCCGAGCAAAAGGCGAGCACCTGATCGCAGCGCACCAGCCAGCGGTTGACCGCGGCCTTGAGCACGCCGCGACCCTGCGGTGAGCCCCGCCCCTTGCCGTGCACGATGCGCACGCAGCGCAGATCGCGCTGACGGCATTCACGCAGGAACGCGTTGAGCGCCTCGTGCGCCTGCGGCTGCGTCAGGCCGTGCAGGTCGAGTTCGGCCTGAATCGCGTAGCGACCGCGGCGCAGGCGGCGCAACAGGTGCTCTGTGGCACCGGGGCGCAAGTAGCGCAACTCCTCCCCGGTCTCGAGGTCGGCATGAATCGGGCTGAACCGCGATTCCTGCAGTGCCGAGGCCTCGTCGGCCCGGCGCAAACGCGCGCCAGCCGGTTTGCGCGTCGGCATCGACACCGGCGCGACCGATCGCAAGGGCGCGACGCCGGTCATTGCATCGCGAAACAGGGCGGCTTCGTCGTGCGGAGGGACGGCATCGGACGGTGGGCACATCGGGAGTCTCCGCGAGGGGCGTCTACCGGCTGAAAGAGCGCTTCCAGTATAGTGTGTTGCCAGTGTTTCCGATGCCGCGGGCCGACGCCCGGACGGCCGTTTCCGCCACCTTGAGAAGATCGATCGTGCGCATCCTGATCAGCAATGACGACGGCTGCCAGGCGCCCGGCCTGCGGGCCCTGCACCGGGAACTCGCCCAATGCGCCGAAGTGGTCGTGGTCGCCCCGGACCGCAACCGCAGCGGCGCCAGCCACTCCCTCACCCTCGGCCGCCCGCTGCGCGTGGCCCGCCATGGCGACGAGCCGGTGTACTGCGTGGACGGCACGCCCACCGATTCGGTGCATCTGGCCATCACCGGCCTGCTCGATCATACCCCCGACATGGTGGTCTCGGGCATCAACGACGGCGCCAACATGGGCGACGACGTCCTTTATTCGGGCACGGTCGCCGCCGCCATCGAAGGCCGCTCCCTGGGTTATCCGGCGATGGCCGTGTCCTTGGTGGGCGAACGATGCCGCCACTACGAGAGCGCCGCGCGGGTCGCGCGGGTCTTGATCGAGCGCCTCGCGCACACCCCGCTGCCGGCCGACACCATCCTCAACGTCAACGTTCCGGATGTGCCATTCGAGGCGTTGCAGGGCTTCGCAGCCACCCGGCTGGGTCGGCGGCACCGTGCCGAAGGCGTCATTTGCTCGCAGGATCCGCGCGGCCGCCCCATCTACTGGATCGGACCGGCGGGAAGCGAAGCCGATGCCGGACCCGGAACGGATTTTCACGCCGTCGCCAACCGCCGGGTGTCCATCACCCCGGTACAGGTCGACCTCACCCAATACTCGGGCATCGACACCGTCGGTCGCTGGCTCGGTGGGCTCGCCCCGTGAGCGAAGCGGTGCTGCGCGGGAGCGGCATGACCTCCTTGCGCACCCGCAAGCGCATGGTCGAGCGGCTCGCCGCGCGCGGCATCACCGATGAACGCGTGCTCGCCTTGATGGCGCGCATGCCGCGGCACCTGTTCGTCGAGGAAGCGTTGGCCAGCCGCGCTTACGAGGATCTCGCGCTGCCCATCGGGCACGGGCAGACCATCTCGCAGCCCTACACGGTCGCCCGCATGACCGCTGCCCTGCTGCAAAACCGCGTTCCCGAACGCGTGCTGGAAGTCGGTACCGGGTCGGGCTACCAGACAGCGCTGCTGGCCAGCCTCGTGCCGCACGTCCATACGGTGGAGCGCATCGCGCCGCTGATCGCGCAGGCGCAACGACGACTGGGCCGGATGCGCATCCGTAACGTGACGTTCCACCACAGCGACGGCCACTGGGGCTGGCCGGAGCATGCGCCCTACGATGCGATCCTGGTGGCCGCGGCGCCCGACGAGTTGCCCGAATCCCTGATTGGGCAACTGCAGGTGGGCGGGTCGCTGGTGATCCCGATCGGCAGCGGTCTGCAGCAACGGCTGATGCGCCATACCCGCACGACCCACGGACATGTGGAGGAAACCCTGGAAACCGTGCATTTCGTGCCCCTGAAGGAAGGCGTCGGATGAAACTGTTCACCGCACTCTATGACCGCATGCTCGTTGCTGCGCAGCATCGCCACGCGCCCTGGTATCTTGGCGCCGTCAGCGTTGCCGAATCCTCGTTCTTTCCGATTCCACCGGATGTGATGCTGATGCCCATGGTGCTGGCCAGGCCGCATCGGGCCTGGCACCTGGCGACGCTCACCACGCTCTGTTCGGTGCTCGGAGGCGTGCTCGGCTATGCCTTGGGCTACTTCGCCATCGACGCGGTGGTGCCGCTGATCGAACGTGCGGGCTACGCGGAAACCTGGCAGCAGGTCCAGGCGCTGTATCTCGAATGGGGCGTGTGGATCGTCTTTCTGGCAGGCTTCTCGCCGATCCCCTACAAGCTTTTCACCATCGCCTCGGGCTTCATGGCGATGCCGCTGCTGCCCTTCATCGGTGCCTCGCTCATCGGTCGGGGCGGCCGCTTCTACCTCGAGGCGCTGCTGGTGTCGCGGCTCGGGCCCCGCATGCAGGACCGCGTGCGCCAATCCATGGAATGGGTCGGGTGGAGCCTGGTGGCGACCACCGCGGCATTCTATTGGGCACTCTAGGCTGCTCATGTCCGCCCTGTCCGCCATCATGCTTCCGTCGCGCATCGGCCTCGCCCTGATGCTGGCGGCAGCCCTCACGCTCGCCGGATGCGGCGGTGCCCGCAACTGGCCCGAGCCAGCGCCGACGCCCGCTCCGCCAACGCGCCCCGCGCCGCCGCCACCGGCAGAAGGCCCGACGTATTGGCGCACGCATACGGTCCAGGCAGGCGAAACGGTGAAGATCATTGCCGCGCGTTATGGCGTCAGCCCCGAAGACCTCGCGCGCTGGAACCGCATCGAAAATCCCAACCTGATCCATGTCGGCCAACGCCTCCGCCTTCCGATCCGTGAACCGGCCGCGGCCTTGCAGGGCAGCGCGGGCCCTGCCTCCGGGGTCGCGTGGCGATGGCCGGTGCAAGGCGCCTTGCTGACGCTCTTCGAAGGCGAAAACGCCAGCAAGGGCATCGACATCGCCGGCGCAGTGGGCACCAAAATCTCCGCCGCCGGGGACGGCCGGGTCGCCTACGCGGGGAGTGGACTCAAAGGTTACGGCGAGCTTATCATCATCAAGCACAACAATAATTTCCTGAGCGCGTACGCATACAACAGGACGTTGTATGTGAAGGAAGGAGACCCGGTGCAGGCCGGTCAGACGATTGCCGAGATGGGTGAGGGACCCGATCGGCGGGCCGCCCTGCATTTCGAGATTCGCCAGAACGGTCAGCCGGTAGATCCGCTGCGGTACCTGCCTGCACGCTGACCCTTCAGCGATATCCTCCTTTGCGCCTCGGGTTGCGAAACCAGGAGCCGAGGAGGACGATCATGGATGACGTCGAGACCCCCGTAACCCATTGGCCAGAAGCCGATATCCTTGCCTATGCGTCTGCGGATGCGGACTCGCCCGACGATGAGGACGAACCACCCGCCCTCGCACCGCCCCAAACCGCAGAGGATGGCGTCAGCGCGCCCGAGACCTGGGAAGCCGACGACGGCCCCGCGCTCGACCTCACGCGGCTCTACCTGAACGAAATCGGCCACTCGCCGCTGCTCACCGCAGAAGAAGAAATCTTCTACACCCGCAAGGCCCAGCAAGGCTGCGCCCGCTCCCGGGCACGCATGATCGAGAGCAACCTGCGCCTGGTCGTCAAGATCGCCCGGCGTTACCTCAATCGCGGCCTGCCGCTGCTCGATCTCATCGAGGAGGGCAACCTGGGACTCATCCACGCAGTGGGCAAGTTCAATCCGGAACTCGGCTACCGCTTTTCCACCTATGCCACCTGGTGGATCCGCCAGACCATCGAACGGGCGCTCATGAACCAGACGCGCACCGTCCGCCTGCCCATCCACGTCATCAAGCGCATTAACGGCTATCTGCGCACCGGCCGCCAGTTGAGCCAATCCAGCCAACGCGCGGCCTCCATCGACGAAATCGCGCGCGAAATGGAATGCCCGGCACAGGAAGTGGAACGCCTGCTGGGGCTCAATGAACGCACCACCGTGAGCGGCTACTTTGGCAGCACCGACGAACGCTCCCCGCTGGACGCGCTGCCCGACGAAAACGGCACCGACCCGGCGGCAAGCGTGCAGGACACGGATCTGCAGCGCGGCCTCAAGGGTTGGCTGGCCCGCTTGTCCGCCAAGCAGCGGGAGGTACTGGAGCGGCGCTTCGGGCTGAACGGCCACGAACGCGCCACACTGGAGCAGGTGGGCAAGGACATCGGCCTCACCCGTGAACGCGTGCGCCAGATTCAGGTCGAGGCGCTCGGGCATCTGCGCCGCATCGTGGAAAGCGAGGGACTGAGCGGCGAGACGCTGTTCGGCTGAGATGCGAGGTGGCGGGGCGGCGGACACGCCACCGCCCCGCGATGCGTTCAGCCGACGGCGACGGCGATCTTGCGCGGTTGCGCATGCTCGGCCTTGGGAATGCGCAGCTTCAGCACCCCGTGGGTCAGCTCGGCCGTGATCTGTTCGGCGTCCAGTTCCTTGGACAATCCGAACCGGCGCCGATAGCGTGGCAACTCCACTTCGACGTGATGCGGCGCCATCCCCTCGGGCAACGGCAGATTGATCTGCGCTTCCAGCGTCAGGGTATCGCCATCGACCCGGATATCCAGCGCTTCCTTGGACACGCCGGGCAAGTCGGCCAGCAGCGTGATGCCGCCGGCATCTTCGATGACGTCCACAGCGGGCCGCAGGGCAGGTTCTTCCTGCGCCGGTCCCGGCGTCTGCAGATTTGCGATCTGATCGTTCATGGCAGGCTCCTCCACACTCATTGAATGGTGATGCGGCGGGGTTGCGCGGACTCTCGCCGGGGCACCCGCACATGCAGCACGCCGTCGCGGTATTGGGCCGTGACCGCGCTGGCGTCCACGTCGTCCGGCAGGCTGACGACGCGTCGGAACCGGCCGGCAAACCGCTCCGCGACGTGGGTCATGGCCTGCGCCTCTCCAGATTCTTCCGTTCGTTCCCCGCTCAGCGTGAGCACGCCTTTTTCGATCTGCACCTCCAGTTGGTCGGGATGCATGCCGGGCACGAAGGCGTAGATCTCAACGGCGGTCGGGGTACTGCCCACGTTCATGGCAGGATAGTGCTGGCCGCCGCCGCGGATGCTGGGGGAAAATCCGCTCGTGCGGTCGAGTTCGTTCTGCAGCCGCGCAAATTCGGCGAGCAGATCGCGTGGGAACAGGCTGCGATAGATCATGGTTCATCTCCTCATCGATGGCGGCCCGGGCACGAGCGGCCGCTTCATCAGGCAAGATGGGTTCTGATTGCCCCGTTTCAAGCGCTTGAAATGTCGAGCGCAGACCCCACATCCCCTCACGGACTGCTTGGAGCCGATGCATGCAATACCAGGATTACTACCGCGTTCTCGGCGTGCCGCGGGATGCGCCGGCAGCCGACATAAAGAGCGCCTTTCGCAAGCTGGCGCGCAAGTACCACCCGGACATCTCCAAGGAAGCCGACGCGGAAGCGCGCATGAAGGAGATCAACGAGGCCTATGCGGTGCTGTCCGACGCGGAAAGACGCGCCGCCTACGACCAGTTGGGCGCCAATGCCCAAGCCGGACAGGAATTCCGGCCACCGCCGGGCTGGGATGCCGGTTTCGAATTTTCGGGCGACGGCTTCAACGCCCGCGAAACGGCTGACTTTTCGGATTTCTTCGCGGAGATGTTCGGACGCATGGGCGGGCGCCAGGGTCGCGGGGGCCACGCCCGTGGCCAGGACCATCATGCCAAGGTCTTGCTGGATCTCGAGGACAGCTTCACCGGCGCCACCCGGGAGATCGCGCTGCGGGTGCCCAAACTCGATGCACAAGGCCGGAGCCGCTTCGAGACCCGCAACCTGAGCGTCAGGATTCCGAAAGGGGTGCGCGATGGACAGATGATCCGTCTGGCCGGTCAGGGCGAGCCGGGCCTGGGGGGCGCGCCGGCCGGAGACCTGTTGCTGGAAGTGCAATTTAGGCCCCACCCGCGGTTTCGCATCGACGGCCGCGATCTGCATACGGATTTGCCGGTGACGCCCTGGGAAGCCGCGCTGGGTGCCCTCATCCCCGTCGACCTGCCGTCCGGATCGATCAAGATGCGCATCCCCGCCGGCGCGCAAACCGGTCGGCAGCTCCGGGTGCGCGGCAAGGGACTGCCCGGCGATCCGCCGGGCGATCTGTTGCTCGACATCCGCATCGTGACGCCGCCCGCCGATACGCCGCGCGCCCGCGAGCTGTACGAAACCATGGCGCGGGAACTTCCCTTCGATCCGCGGCAGAGGAGCTGAGTCATGGCGGACCAGAACATCCCGGGGGACGATCTGCTGGCGCTGGAAGGGCTGAGCCTCGAGCAGGTGGCCGTGATCTGCCGCGTCGAGCGCAACTGGCTGGTGGCAAACCTCGAACGCGGCTTGGTGGCGGATGCCCAGCCGGCCGGGGACGAGTGGCGGCTGACGCCGGCGGCGCTGGCCCGGGTGCGCCGCATGCGCCAGATCGAGCGTGATTTCGATGCCGAGCCGGAACTGGCCGCCTTGGTGGCCGACCTGCTCGAGGAATTGGATCGGCTGCGCGCGCGGCTGGGCGGTGCCGGGCTCGCGTAAACGCAGCGCCACCGCGCGGCGGTCAATCGCCGAGCAACAGCAAGGCCACCACCACCCGGTCCTCGGCCAGAAGGACATTGAAGGTCCGACAGGCCGCGCCGGTATCCATGACTTCCATCCCCACGCCGCGCGCCTGCACCCTGAGCATAAGTTCGCGCGGCGGAAACACCAGTCTAGACCCAGTCCCCAACAGGATGATCTCCGGCGCGAGCGCCAGTACCCGGTCGAGATGACGTGACTCGAGCGCCGCAACATCGGCCGGCAAATCCGCTAGATCCACGATCTGCGGACCGACGATCAGACTCTGGCGATGGCTCGTGTCGTTGATGCGGATCTCGCCGGGGCCGTATCCGCGAATGCGGTTCTGGGTATAGGGATTGTCCCGATGCAGCTTCATGAGCTTCTCCTCGCACGGCTGGCGATTGACAGCGCGATGCGCGATCTTTACGTTTGACGATTTTACAAAATCGCCTGCGGCCAGCGCCCGGGCGCCAGGTGGACCACCCCAGTGATCGAAGACTTCCCCCGCATCCAACGGCTGCCGCCCTACGTTTTCGCCATCGTGACGGAACTGAAAAACGCCGCGCGCGCGAGGGGCGAGGATATCATCGACTTCGGCATGGGCAATCCCGACCAACCCACGCCGCAGCACATCGTCGACAAGCTCGTGGAAGCCGTGCAGCGCGGCGACACCCACCGCTATTCGCAGTCGCGCGGCATTCCGCGCCTGCGCCGCGCGATGGCCAACTGGTATCAGCGCCGCTACGACGTGCATCTGGATCCGCAGGACGAGGTCATCGTCACCATCGGCTCCAAGGAAGGCCTGGCGCACCTTGCGCTCGCCACGGTCGGCCCCGGCGATTCGGTGCTCGTGCCCAACCCGGCCTATCCCATCCATCCCTACGGCTTCGTCATCGCCGGCGCCGACATCCGTCACGTGCCGCTGGTACCGGGCATCGATTTCTTTGCCGAGCTCGACCAGGCGATCCGCAATTCCTGGCCCAAGCCCAAGATGCTGGTGCTCAACTTCCCGGGCAACCCGACCGCGCAATGCGTGGAGCTCGATTTCTTCGAGAAAGTGGTCGCCATCGCGCGCGAGCACCAGATCTGGGTGATCCACGACCTCGCCTACGCCGATCTCGTCTTCGACGGCTACGTCGCGCCGTCCATCCTGCAGGTGCCAGGCGCCAAGGATGTGGCGGTGGAGTTCTACACCCTGTCCAAGAGCTACAACATGCCGGGCTGGCGCGTCGGCTTCATGTGCGGCAACCCGACCCTGGTGGCGGCGCTGGCCAAGATGAAGTCCTATCTCGACTACGGCATCTTCACGCCCATCCAGGTCGCCGCCATCAGCGCGCTGGAGGGCCCGCAGGACTGCGTGGAAGAGATCCGGCGCACCTACGAGATCCGGCGCGACGTTCTGTGCGAAGGACTGAACCGTCTGGGCTGGGAGGTGGAAAAACCGCGCGGCACGATGTTCGTCTGGGCGCGCATCCCCGAACGCTACCGGGACATGGGCTCGATCGAATTCAGCAAGCTGCTGCTCACCGAGGCCAAGGTGGCGGTATCGCCGGGCATCGGCTTTGGCGAGTATGGCGACGATCATGTGCGCTTCGGCCTGATCGAAAACGAACACCGCACCCGCCAGGCCGTGCGGGAAATGCGCCGTCTGTTCCGAACCACCTCGTCGGCCACATCACCCTGAGGAGCGCGCCCATGGAAACGGTCAACATCGCGCTGCTGGGGCTCGGCACGGTCGGGGGCGGCACCTTGCAGATCCTTGGGCGCCATGCCGACGCCATCGAACGGCGCACCGGCCGGCGGGTGCAGGTGCGCCGCGCGCTGGTGCGCGACCCGGCCAAGGCGCGTCCTGCCGCGGCCGAAGGCGTCGCGATCACCACCTCCATCGACGACATCCTGAACGATGCGTCCATCCACATCGTGGCCGAACTCATGGGCGGCTGCGAACCCGCCCGCGAGTGGGTCCTGCGCGCCATCGCCGGCGGCAAGCACGTCATCACCGCCAACAAGGCGCTGATCGCCCAGCACGGCAACGAGATCTTCGCCGCTGCCGAGAAACACGGCGTCATCGTCGCGTTCGAAGCGGCCGTCGGGGGGGGCATCCCCATCATCAAGACGATCCGCGAGGCGCTCGCGGGCAACGACATCCGCTCGGTTGCCGGCATCGTCAACGGCACCACCAACTACATCCTGACCGAGATGCGCGACCGCGGGCTGGATTTCGGCGCGGCCCTGGCCGAGGCCCAGGCACTGGGTTATGCCGAGGCCGACCCCAGCTTCGACGTCGGCGGCATCGATGCGGCCCACAAGCTGGCCATCCTCGCCGCGATCGCCTTCGGCACGCCGCTGAGCTTTCCCCATGTGGCCATCGAGGGCATCGACGCCATCGGCGCCGAGGACATTCACTACGCCGATACGCTCGGCTACAGCATCAAGCATCTGGCCATCGCGCGCCGGGACGCGGACGCGGTCGAACTGCGGGTGCATCCCACCCTGATCCCGCAGCGCCACCTGCTCGCCCGCGTCGATGGGGTCATGAACGCCATCCTGGTGGAAGGCGACGCCGTCGGCGAGTCCTTGCTGTATGGCGCGGGCGCCGGCGCCCTGCCCACCGCGTCCTCCGTCGTAGCCGACGTGGTCGACGTCCTGCGCCTGCTGTCGGCCGATCCCGACCACCGGGTACCTTATCTGGGCGTGCGGCCGGGCGCCGTGACCGATCTGCCGGTGCGCCCGCTGGCGGCCATCCATTCGGCCTATTACCTGCGCCTCGGCGTCGAGGATCATCCCGGCGTCATGGCGGACATCACCCGCATCCTTGCCGAGCACGCGATCAGCATCGAGGCCATGCTTCAGCGCCCGGACCCCGCCCGCCCGGATACCATGCCCATCATCCTGCTCACCCACAGGGTATGGGAGCGCGCCATGGATGAGGCGCTCGACGCGATCGCGCAACTGCCCAGCGTGCGCGGCCCCATCACGCGGATCCGGGTCCACACCGACGGCGCGTGCTAACCTCCCCTTTTTGAACACGAGATCGCCATGGCGCCCGCTTCGCTCTACACCGGATTGATCGACAAATACCGCGACCGGCTGCCGCTGCCGGCGGATGTGCCGGCGGTGAGCCTGTGCGAAGGGCAGACGCCCTTGATTCGGCTCGCCAACGTCGAGCGCGACCTGGGCGGCGACCTGGCGATCTATGCCAAGTTCGAGGGACTCAATCCCACCGGCTCGTTCAAGGACCGCGGCATGACGGTGGCCGTGACCCAGGCCGTGGCCGAAGGCAGTCGCGCCATCATCTGCGCCTCCACCGGCAACACCTCGGCCTCGGCAGCTGCCTATGCCGCCCGCGCCGGCCTGACCGCCTTCGTGCTCATTCCCGAGGGCAAGATCGCACTGGGCAAACTGGCCCAGGCCATGGCCCACGGCGCGGTGGTGCTGCAGATCCAGGGCAATTTCGACGACGGCATGCGCCTGGTGCGGGAGGTCGCCGCCCAGGCACCCATCACCATCGTCAACTCCATCAATCCCTTCCGTCTGCAGGGCCAGAAGACCGCTGCCTTCGAAATCGTCGAGGCCCTCGGGCGCGCGCCCGACTACCACTGCCTGCCGGTCGGCAACGCCGGCAACATCACGGCCTACTGGATGGGCTATTCGGAGCTGGCCACCGCGAGCGGCGCGACGACCCCTGTCGCCGGCAATCGGGGCGAAGGCGAGCCGGTCATCAGCGCGCGCCCCCGCATGCTGGGCTATCAGGCAGCCGGCGCTGCGCCCTTCCTCAAGGGCGGGCCGGTCGAGCATCCCGAAACCGTCGCTACGGCGATCCGCATCGGCAATCCACAGAGCTGGACCGGCGCGCTGGCCGCGCAGCAGGAATCGGGCGGCTGGTTCGCGGCCTTCTCCGACGATGAGATCGTGGAGACGCAGAAATATCTGGCCCGACGCGAGGGCGTGTTCTGCGAACCGGCCTCGGCCGTGTCGCTGGCCGGCGCATTGACCGACATCCGGGCCGGCCGCATCCCCCGCGGCAGCACCATCGTCTGCACCCTCACCGGCCACGGCCTCAAGGATCCAGACCTCGCGATTGCGCGCATGCAGGGACCGGTGGTGCGGGTGGCGGCCGAGCGGCTGGCCGTGGAACAGGCGCTGATGCCGCACCTGGGCTGATCACGCATGGCGCGTCGCTCGGTCACCCTGCTGGTGCCGGGGCTGGCCGAGCCGCCCCGCGATGTCGGCGATTTCCCGCCGACGCCGACACTGGATCGCCTCGTCGCACGGGCCAGCGCCACTCCCGATCCGGAAACGGTTTTCGAACGCGCGCTGCTGCGCGGGTTTTTTTCCGAGGCGGATCCGCCGCCTTGGGCGGCGCTTTCGTGCTGGGGCGATACCGGCGCGCCGCCCGCGGGGCCGGTATTGCGGGCCGATCCCCTGCATCTGCAGGCCGGCACCCAGCATCATGTGCACTTCGATCAGGCGCGCATGGATCTCGATGCCGAGGAAAGCGCCGAGTTGCTGGCGAGTCTGAACACCCTGCTTCAGCCCGATGGCATGGCTCTGGAAGCGCCCACGCCCGGCCGCTGGTATCTGCATTTGCCCGCTGCGGTTGATCTCACCAACCAGCCGCTGAGTGACGGTCTGGCGCTGGGCACCGCGCTCTGGGCGCCCCGCGGGAGAGACGCCACGCGCTTCAAGGGGCTCCTGACCGAACTGCAGATGCTGCTGCACGACCATCCGGTCAATGCCGCCCGCGAGCGCCTGGGTCAACTGCCGGTCAACAGCCTGTGGCTGTGGGGGGAAGGCCCGCTGCCTACGGACTGCCGCGCACCATTCGGTCTCATCGTGGGGGGCGACGCAATGGGCCGAGGCCTGGCCTTCGCAAGCGGCGCGGATTGGTGCGCCGATTGGTCTGCTCGCGACCCATCGGCGCCGGCGCTTCGTAGCCTGTGGGTCATCGACGCGCTGCTGCGGCCCGCCCTTTGGGGCGACCGCGAAGCCTGGCTGGCCGCGCTGCTGGATCTGGAAGGCGCGCTCGCGACCGCGCTGGAAACGCATCTGGCCGGCGCGGACCTGGATCTCCGTCCGCTTGCGGGCCATGCCCATCGTTTCGCACCGGGCCATCGCTGGCGCATCTGGCGCCGCGCCCGGCCCTTCGCCGAGCGCCTTCGCCAAACATCCGGTTGACGGACTGCGGGGTTTTTTCGGCGCCGACGGCCTTGGATCCTGCCGAGACGGCGCAAAAAACCGCCGGCCAGACGGCCGGCGGTGAGTGTTCCGAAACGCCTAGGCGAGGGCCGCGTGGGCTTGCGCTTGCGCCGCGGCAGCCATCAGCTCGGGTCGACCGCTGCGCAGATTGGCCTCGTGCGCCAGCCGGCGTTCCTCTGGTGAGGCATGGAGCCGATCCCACTCGAGCAGCACGGGTGACCAGGTGCGATGCCACAGCGCCGGGACGATGGCCAGACCAATGGCCTGGAAGTAGCCCATGTTGTGCGGCAGGCGCGGCGCATGCACGTCCTCGAGCCGCCAGAACTCGCGCTGAGGGTCCAGATGATGCTGGGAATGCCGGCCGATGTTGTCCACGAACCAGTTGGTCACCCGATTGAACGAATCCCAGGAATGGTGCGCCTTGATCTCCGATCCGGGCACCCGGACGATGCCATAGTGCTGGCTGTAGGTGCCGAGCTTGTAGCCAAAGTGGGCGTTGAACACGGCCACGAGGAACCAGAAGAGTCCCAGAAAGCCGCTCACCGCAAAGACGAACAGCACCAGCGCCGCCTCGGCAAGCCAGCCCTGGATGAGCCGGTTGCGCCAGGTCATCGTCGGCAGTCCCAGCTTGTCCAAGCGATCCTTCTCGATGGCCCAGGCGGTCTGATAGTCCTGCGGCGCGGTGCGCAGGAAGTAGCGGTACACGCTCTCGCCGCGGAAGGCCGTGCTGGAATCGGCTGGCGTCCCGACGGTGAAATGGTGGCCGTAGGGGTGCTCGATGGCGTAGTAGGTGAACAGGCCGAACAGGGAGCACGCGCGCGAGCTGAAGACCGAATAGGCCTCCCAGGTGCGATGCGACAGCTCATGGCCGATGGACACCGAGCCGATCGAGGCGATCTGGGAAAAGAGCAGCGCGCCGATGAGATAACTGCCCCAGCCGTCTCCGGCGTGGGCGGCGATCATGTCGAAACCGCTCAGGGACTGCACCAGCGTCGCCAGACCGAGCAGGTCGCCGCCATTGTGCCCGTGGGCCAGCATCCAGACGAAGGCCCAGAAAGCGACGAGGCTGACGGGGAAATAGGTCCAGAGCATCCACACGAAGATGCGCGGGTGTCCATAGGTACGGGACTGTTCATCATCACCGGACAGCCGCTCCGCCAGCGACAGCCCCACCAGAACGGCGAGCACGCCGACCAGGACATTCGCAGGCCCGACGATGAGTGCATAGATCACGCCCAGGGACAGGGCGATGGGAACGAAAAAACGCAGATAGGCCCACGCTGAACGCGCGGGCGCCATGATACCGTCCATGTGTCCTCCTCCTGGATCCGTCCTGCAGGACGAATCCGATTTTTTATTCAAGTGTCAGCTTGCGCGCGACCCTGGATTCGGTCAAGAGGGCCACAGCCCCCCGACCGACGCGTCGGGAATGCCGCGCCCGTTCAGGCCTCCGCGGCCTTCAGGTCCAGGACGTAGTCGCGATAGCGCTGACGCAGATCCGCCTTGAGGATCTTGGCCATGGCGTTCTTGGGCAACTCGTCCAGAAACACCACATGACGCGGGCACTTGTAGTCGGCCAGATGCTGGCGACAGAAGGCGTTGATCGCCTCGGGAGTCAAGTTGCCCTCGCCGCCCTTGAAGCCCGGCCGGGGCACCACCACGGCCAGCACGTCCTCGCCCAGATCCGGATGTGGCACCGCGATGACGGCAGCTTCCAGCACTTCCGGCATCTCCAGCAGCACCCGCTCCACCTCGATGGCGAAGATGTTGTAACCGCCGCGCAGCACCATGTCCTTCTTGCGGTCGGTGAGATAGACATAGCCGTCGGGCGCGATGTAACCCACATCGCCGGTGTGCAGCAGCTCGCCGCGCCAGAGTTCCTGGGTATTTTTCTCGCCCTTGTAATAGCTGCGCCGCTCGATGCCGGACTTGAAGCAGATCTCGCCCACCTCGCCCTGCGGCAGCACCTGGCCGTCGTCATCGACGATGACCACCTCGCAGCCCACCGGTTTGCCCACGGAGCCCGGGTGGTCGAGGATGTCGCGCGGATTGGGCCCCAGCATGCAGGCCGCGCCGGCGCCACCTTCGGTCAGGCCGTAGCCGTTGAGCATCATGACCCGGGGCCAGACCTCGAGCATCTTGCGCACCGTGCCCGGCTGGATCGGCGCCGCGCCGAAGAACACGAATTTGAGCGAGCCGTAGTCGTAATCCCTGACCTTGGGATGTTTCATGGCCAGATTCAGCATGGTCGGCACGCCCATGATGGAAGTGGCGCGATGCCGCTCGATCGATGCCAGCAACTGTTCCGGATCGAAGCGCGGCAGGACGATCTGCGTGATGCCGGCGCGGATGCTCATCAGCATCAGGCCGTGACAGCCGGTGAACCCGAACAGCGGCACGGCGTGCAGCAGGCTTTCGCCGAACAGCGCCGAGAGCAGCTGCGCCAGATTCTGTTGGCCCGGCTGGTCGGCCAGATTGCCCTCGGGCACCAGCACGCCCTTGGGCATCCCCGTGGTGCCAGAGGTGTAGAGCAGATCGGCCGGATCGCGGTCGGTCGGTGGTGGATCGAGCGGCGGGAAATCAGTGGACCCCTCGCGCAACACGTTGCCCAGCGCCGCGAAGCCGTCGATCGGCTCGCTGCCGGTCACGAAGAAATGCTTGAGGTTGAACTGCCCCGGCCGGCCTTCGATGTCGACCGGATGACCTTGGGTGAGCGGCGCCAGCGTGTCCAGATGCGCCGGGCCGCTGATCAGCGCCACGGCGTCGCTGTGCTCCAGCACATAGTATTTCTCGGGCGGCGCCCAGCGCGTATTGATCGGCACCGGCACCGCGCCCAGCTTGTGGATGCCGAAATAGCTGGCGTTGAACAACACGGCCTGATCGTTGGCCAGCACCATCGCGACCTTGTCCCCGCGGCGCACGCCCGCCGCATGGAGCCGGCTCGCGATGCGGCTGCTCGCGGCATCGAGCTCGCGGAAGGTCACCTCGCCGTCCTGCGCGATGACGGCCTTCTTGTCCGGCTTTTTCTGGACGGATTGATGCAACAGATCGATAACAGCCATGTCGTGTCTCCTCTTGTATTGTCGGCTGATGCCCGCGCCGGTCGGTCGAAAACCGCCAGCGTCTGGCCCGAATCTACCATACTCTCCGTTCAATCGCCGTTCGTGGCGACCCGAACGGGCGCAGCCATTCGCGTCAATTTAACTATCGAAATCATGCAAACAATAAATTGGATATATGGCCTTCGGCGCCGTACATTCATCCCCGAGATCAACCAAGCCCCTGGGAGAACACCATGTCCACCGAACCCCAATGCCCCTTCCACGGCAGCCGCACCACCGCCGCCGCGCAGTCCAACAGCAACTGGTGGCCGCGGCGGCTGAACCTCGGCATCCTCGACCAGCATGCCTCGGCGCGGAACCCGATGGATGCCGGCTTCGACTACGCCGCCGAATTCGGCAAGCTCGACTACGCCGCGTTGAAGGCCGACCTCGCCGCCCTGATGACTGACTCGCAGGACTGGTGGCCGGCCGACTGGGGCCACTATGGCGGCCTGTTCATCCGCATGGCCTGGCACAGCGCCGGCACCTACCGCATCGCGGATGGTCGCGGCGGCGCCGGCAACGGCAACCAGCGTTTCGCGCCGCTGAACAGCTGGCCGGACAACGGCAACCTCGACAAGGCGCGCCGGCTGCTGTGGCCGATCAAGCAGAAGTACGGCAAGCGCATCTCCTGGGCCGACCTGATGATCCTCGCCGGCAACGTGGCGCTGGAGTCGATGGGCTTCAAGACCTTCGGTTTCGGTGGCGGCCGCGTCGACATCTGGGAGCCGCAGGACGACATCGACTGGGGCGCCGAGACCGCGTGGCTCGCCACCTCCGACCAGCCGAATAGCCGCTACTCCGGCGACCGCGTGCTTGCGAATCCCTTGGGCGCGGTGCAGATGGGCCTGATCTACGTGAACCCGGAAGGCCCGGACGGCAAGCCCGATCCGGTGGCCTCCGGCGTTGATGTGCGCGAGACCTTCGCCCGCATGGCGATGAACGACGAGGAGACCGTCGCGCTGGTGGCCGGCGGCCACACCTTCGGCAAGGCGCACGGCGCGGGTGATCCCAAACTGGTCGGCGCCGAACCCGAAGCGGCGGCGATCGAACAGATGGGCCTCGGCTGGCGGAACGCGCTCGGCACCGGCAAGGGCGCCGACACCACCACCAGCGGCATCGAGGGCGCCTGGAAACCGAACCCGACGCGCTGGGACAACGGCTATTTCGACATGCTGTTCGGCTACGAATGGGAGCTGACCAAGAGCCCCGCCGGCGCACACCAGTGGACGCCGAAGAACTGCAAGCCCGAGCACCTGATCCCGGACGCGCACGACCCGTCGAAACAGCATCCGCCGATGATGACCACGGCCGATCTGAGCTTGCGCTTCGATGCGATCTACGAGCCGATTGCGCGGCGCTTCCATCAGAACCCGGACCAGTTCGCCGACGCCTTCGCCCGCGCCTGGTACAAGCTGACGCACCGCGACCTCGGCCCGCGTGCCCGTTATCTGGGCCCGGAAGTGCCGGGCGAGGTGCTGATCTGGCAGGACCCGGTGCCGGCCGGTGCGCGCGACTACGACGTCACCGCCGTGAAGGCGCGGATCGCCGCCAGCGGTCTTGGGTCAAGTGAACTGGTCGCCACGGCCTGGGACAGCGCGCGCAGCTTCCGCGGCTCGGACAAGCGCGGCGGCGCCAACGGCGCGCGCATTCGCCTCGCGCCGCAAAAGGACTGGGAAGCCAACGAGCCGGCGCGCCTCGCCCGCGTGCTGGGTGTGCTCGAACCCATCGCCGCCGCGACCGGTGCCAGCATCGCCGACGTGATCGTGCTCGGCGGCAGCGTCGGCATCGAGCAGGCGGCCAAGGCAGCCGGCTTCGACATCGCGGTGCCGTTCGCGCCCGGTCGTGGCGACGCGACGCAGGACGAGACCGACGTCGCGTCCTTCGCGGTGCTGGAGCCCGCCGCGGACGGCTTCCGCAACTATATGAAAGCCGGTGTCACCAGCCCGGCCGAGGAGCTGTTGCTCGACCGCGCGCAACTGCTCACGCTCACCGCGCCGGAAATGACCGTACTGGTCGGTGGCCTGCGCGCACTCGGCGCCGTGCACGGCGGCTCGAAGCACGGCCTGCTCACCACCCGCCCCGGCGTGCTGACCAACGACTTCTTCGTCAACTTGCTCGATATGAACGTCGAGTGGACGGCGGCCGGCGCGGGCAACTACGAGGCGCGTGACCGGGCCAGCGGCGCGATCAAGTGGACCGGCACACGGGCGGATCTGGTGTTCGGCTCGAACGCCGAGCTGCGGGCGATCGCCGAGGTCTACGCCAGCGACGATGCGGCGGAGAAGTTCGTCCGCGACTTCGTCGCCGCCTGGGTCAAGGTGATGAACGCCGATCGGTTCGATCGGGGCTGATCCCAACCACCGATCAGCCGCGGCGCCGCGGCTGATCCCTTCACCGGGCCTGGCTGCGGATTCGCCGGTATCTGCCCCGCGGTACCGCTCCGGCAAGGCGAACCGGACCAGGCACTTGAGCGCCCAGGTGGGGTGGGCCGACCCTGAGATCGATGCTCACGATATGGCAAAGCTGGCCGAACTTGACGCGGGCTAATTGGGGGCGGATGCCCTATCGTTGAGGAGCTGCATTGGTCTGGATCAGACAGATCGATGCATGGGATTGGCCTCAACCGAGACCGATGCAAATGGCGGAGAGAGAGGGATTCGAACCCTCGATACGTTGCCGTATACACGATTTCCAGTCGTGCGCCTTCGACCGCTCGGCCATCTCTCCGGAATCGACGTGTGCCCGGTTTCGGGCAGGCGCGAAGGTTACCCCAGCCTGCCCTCCCCTGCAATCACTGCGCGGCGTCGGCCGGCGGCACGAATGGCGGCGGCACATCCAGGCAGCTCCCGTCCGAGCGCCGGCGCATGTCGCGCCCGGAGTCGGCAGCACCACCGGCCGGAATGGTCCACGCGCTGCGGCCGCTGGCGCCGGGCAGTTCGACCTCGGGGCCCGAGCGGGCGGCCAAGTGGGGTTCCTGCTTGTCGCAGGACGGCTTGGAGGCACATGCGGCAAGCAATACGACCGGTGCGACGAGCAGCAACCGGTGCAGCGGGGTCATCATAGGGAAATTCCTGCCTGTTCGAGCGCTTCGGTGACGACGGCGTAACATGATGGATCAAGCGGAGTCATGGGCAGGCGGATGCCGGGGCCGATCAGGCCCATGCGCATCAGCGCCCATTTGGTCGGAATGGGGTTGCTCTCGACGAACAGGTCGCGGTGCAGGCGCGCCAGCCCGGCATCGATCGCCCGCGCGGTCTCGGCGTCCCCGTCCAGCGCGGCGCGGCACATGGCGTGCATGGCCTTCGGCGCGACGTTGGCCGTGACGGAGATGTCGCCCTTGGCGCCCATCAAAATGGCCTCGCAGGCAGTGGCGTCGTCGCCGGAATATACGGCAAAATCGGACGGGCAGGCCTGCAGTACGGTCCGCATGCGGTCGAGATCGCCGGTCGCTTCCTTGAGGCCCACGATGTGTGGCACCGAGGCGAGGCGAACGGCGGTTTCCGGCTTGAGATCCACGCCGGTGCGACCGGGCACGTTGTAGAGGATCTGGGGAATGGCGACCGCTTCGGCAATGGCCCTGTGATGACGATACAGTCCTTCCTGCGTCGGCTTGACGTAATAGGGACTGACCAGCAGGCAGGCATCGACGCCGGCTTCCTTGGCCGCCCGGGTCAGCTCGATGGCCTCCGAGGTGGCGTTGGCCCCGGTCCCGGCGATGATCGGGATGCGGCCACGCACCTGAACCACCGCCGTGCGCAAGATCTCGCAGTGCTCGGCGAAACTGAGCGTGGAGGCCTCGCCGGTCGTCCCCGCCACCACCAGCGCATCAGTGCCCTGGGCCACATGGAATTCGATCAGCCGGGCGAATGCGTCCCAATCGATCGCCCCATCGGCGTGCATGGGCGTGGCCAAGGCCACCAGACTGCCCGTGATCATGAACGGCTCCATGGCGAAAGTTTGTGATGGTACCCCCCAACCGCGCATGGCAACAAGCGCACAGGCCCAAGGAGACGAGCCACTCCAGCGTTTATACCCCGATCGAGCACCAGCCCCGCCACTGCACTTCGGAGTCGACACCATGCCCTTCCCCGAACCGGGTGATCTGATCCCTCCTTTCAATGCGATGGCTACCCAGGGCCTTGCCTTCTCGGACAAGGACCTGCAAGGCCGGATCACCGTGCTGTACTTTTATCCCAAGGACGATACCCCCGGCTGTACCACCGAGGGCCAGGCGTTTCGCGACCATTTGGCCGCGTTTCAGGAACAGGGAGCGCAGATCGTCGGCGTCAGCCGCGACTCTCTGGCCTCGCATGAAAAATTCTGCACCAAGTACAGCCTGCCCTTCCCCCTCATCGCCGACGGCGAGGAGACGCTCTGCAACCTGTTCGGGGTCCTGAAGGAAAAGAACATGTACGGCCGCAAGGTGATGGGCATCGAACGCAGCACCTTCCTCATCGACCCGACGGGTCGCGTGGCCCGGGTCTGGCGCAAGGTGACGGTCGAGGGGCATGTGCCGGAGGTGCTGGCGGCGGTCGAGGCGCTGCGCCAGGGCGGTGGCGCATGACGCCGCCGGTCAGCGCTGCCCGCCGCCGGCGCATCCGCGGCGAGGAATTGGCCGAAGCCCTGCCGGGGATCGCCCGCACCCGGCTGTACGTGCTCGACACCAACGTGCTGATGCACGACCCGACCTCCTTGTTCCGCTTCGAGGAGCACGCGGTCTTCATTCCCATGGTGGTGCTGGAGGAACTCGACGCCGCCAAGAAGGGCACCTCCGAGGTCGCCCGCAACGTGCGCCAGGTCAGCCGTTTCCTGGACGAGCTGATGCAGGATGCCGACCAGCAGGCGGTCGTCGAGGGCCTGCCGCTGATGCGCCCGGCCGCGCCGGACGCGCCCGTCCAGGATCGCGGCGGACGGCTGTTCTTCCAGACCGAAGCGCTGCCGGCCGCCGCCATGCCCGTGAGCCTGCCGGGCCTCAAGCCCGACAACACGCTGCTCGCCACCGTGATGGCCCTGCAGTCGCGCCATCCCGACCGCGAAGTGGTGCTGGTGTCCAAGGACATCAATCTGCGCATCAAGGCCAGCATCATGGGCCTGTGCGCGGAGGACTACTTCAACGACCAGGTGCTCGACGACGCCGACCTGCTCTATCGCGGCTGGGAGGAGCTGCCGGAGGATTTCTGGCACACCCACAGCAAGGACATGGCCTCCTGGAACGAGAAGGGCCGGACCTTCTACCGGGTGATCGGTCCCAAGGTCGCGGGCTGGACGCCCAACCTCTGCCTCTACACGCCCGATGGCCAGTTCGAGGGCATCGTGCGGGAGGTCACGCAAGGCGCGGCGCGCATCGAGATCCTGCGCAACTACCGCGAGAACGCCGTCTGGGGCGTGCGGGCACGCAACCGCGAGCAGAGCTTCGCCCTGAATCTCTTGATGGACCCGGAGGTGGATTTCGTCACGCTCTTGGGCGGCGCCGGCACCGGCAAGACACTGCTGGCGCTCGCGGCCGGCCTCACCCAGTGCCTGGAAATGAACCGCTACCGCGAAATCCTCATGACACGGGTCACCATCCCCGTCGGCGAGGACATCGGCTTTCTGCCCGGCACGGAAGAGGAAAAGATGACGCCTTGGATGGGCGCGCTGATGGACAACCTCGAGGTGCTGACCCACAGCGAGGAAGGCGGCGACTGGGGACGAGCCGCGACGCAGGATCTGCTGGCCCATCGCATCAAGATCCGCTCGCTCAATTTCATGCGCGGCCGGACCTTCCTCAATCGCTATCTCATCATCGACGAGGCGCAGAACCTCACCGCCAAGCAGATGAAAACCCTGATCACGCGTGCCGGGCCCGGCACCAAGATCGTCTGTCTGGGCAACATCGCCCAGATCGACACGCCCTATCTCACCGAAACCAGCTCGGGGCTCACCCATGTGGTGGACCGCTTCCGCAACTGGGCGCACGGCGGGCACATTACGCTGGTGCGCGGCGAGCGCTCGCGGCTGGCCGATCACGCCGCCGACATCCTTTAAAACCCGCACGCATCATCCACACACCGGGCGACCGCAGATCCCTGCGGCCGCCGCCCTCTCGGCAAGCGGCCACACCGCACCTCGTCCCCCCGCGTGCACGCCCGCACGACGCAAGGGCCGCTGCCCGATGCCACACCGGCGCCGACCCTCAAGACGCAGCGCGCTCATCGGCCGTCATCCGACAGCGCCGCCCCCAGCACGCGACCAGCGCGGCGCGCATCTCCCCGGCGGTCGGCCATTCGGCGCGCGCCTCCGGCCGCAGACCGGCCAGACGCTCGAGCTGTGCCACCGGATCTTCGGTCTCGATCGCCTGCCGGGCGCGACGCAAGGCGCGCGCGCGGGTGAGTTCGGCATCGCTCCAGCCACCGGCCAGCGCACGGTCGATCTCGGCTTCCAGCAGCGGCGCGGCGCGGGCGTCATCGATGCGCAGCCACCACAGGCCCATGCCGCCGACCCATTCGAGCCGGCTGTCGAGGGCGTAGACCACGTGCGGTCCGGATCGCAGCGCGCGCGGCAAACGCCCCAGCAGGGGATGCGCCAGAAGGTCGGCCAGGGCGCCAACCGCGTCGTTCATCCGCGCCGCGAACGGCAGCAGCCACAGCGCGCCAGCGCCGGCCTCGCGGGGCAGACGGCCGCAAACGGGTCGATCCGGCGGTAGGGGGAAACCATGAACCGGCGGAATCCCGGCCGGTAGCGACGCCAAGGCATCGGCGGCTGCGCGGAGCGCGTCTGCATCGACGGCGCCCGCGGCGGTGATCATGAGCCTGGACCCCAGCAGCAGGCGCGCTCGGAAGCGGTCGAGACCCGCGCGCTCGATCTCCGGCAGGACGGCCAGCGAGCGGCAGAGTGGGTGCTCCCCGAAGCGCGCCAGCAGCGCCAGACTCTCCCAGGCATCGGCCGCAGCCGCGGCATGGATTTCAGGGCCCGTCACCCGCGCTTCCTGCGCGATGTGCGCCGCCCCCGGCAGCGGCGCCAGCAGCGCCTGGACCAGCGCCCGCAACATCTCCGGCGCGGCATCGGTCGGCACCAACGCATGCCACACGGTCCACTCCCGCCCGCTCTGGCCGTTGAACAGTCCGCCAGCGCGCGCGAGCACGTCCCGGTCCACGGCCTCGCATACCAGGTGTTCCAGCAGATGCGCGGCGCCGATTTCACCAGCTTCTTCATCGGCGCGGCCGGCGCACCACCACAGCGCCAGTGCGACCGTCTGCCGGCCCGGCAGGACTTGCAAGCGCAGCGGGATGCCGTTGGCGAGCGCCACGCTTTGCACCGGAGCGGTCGGCACCATCATGGCCGCCCAGCCTGTATCCATGCACCGCCGAGAGGCAGGCATGGCCGAACGGACGCGGGCACGGCGCCGTCAGCCGGGGCCCCAGCGGCATCAGCGCCTGCCGGCGGCGAGGGCGGGGGTGCGTGACGCGAAAGCCCATGGCGGCGTGCGTCTGCCGCGTTGAAGGCATCCGGCACAGACCCGCAGGCGAGCCGCTGGCGGACCGCGCATTGACAAGCAATCGTGTTGGCACGCGCCATGCTCCACATCCTGTAGCGAAGGGGCATGACGTTCATTATTCCCACGCGATCCATGAAGGCAACTAGGGTTCCGGCCTCGCACGAGGCGACTGGTCCGAGGGTTGCCGGCCCGGCAGGGCTGCACCGGCGGGACAAAAGCCCGGGAGGACCGAATGGCCCTCTTGCGCGTTTTTGCTTAACTCACCGGAGGACTCGACATGTCTCGCCGACCCCTGCTCGCCGTCGTCCTTGCCCTCGCCCTCGGTCTTTCCGCCTTTACCGCCACAGCCGCCCCGCTGAAGGTGGGCGTCAGCGACTGGCCCGGCTGGGTCGCGTGGTACGTGGCCAAGGAAAAAGGTTACTTCAAGCGCTACGGCGCCGAGGTGGAGTTGGTGTGGTTTCCCAACTACACCGATTCCATCCAGGCATTCTCGGCCGGCCAGCTCGACGCCAACTCGCAAACCTGGAGCGACTCGCTGGCGCCACTCGCGGCCGGGGTGCCGCTCAAGGTCGTGCTGGTCAACGACAACTCGGCCGGCAACGACGCCTTGATGGTGGCGCCGTCGATCAAAAGCTTCGCCGATCTCAAGGGCAAGTCGGTCGCGCTGGAGCAGTTCAGCATTTCCCACTTCGTGCTGGCCACCGCGCTGGCCCGCAACGGCATGCGGCCCTCCGACGTGAACGTGGTCAACCTCGCCGCGGGTGACGCGGCGGCGGCCTTCATCGGGGGCCGCATCCCGGCGGCCGTTGTCTGGAATCCCTGGGTGAACCAGATCGCGGCCAGCGGCAAGGGCAAAGCCCTGTTCACCTCCAAGGACATGCCGGGGCTGGTGCCGGATCTCTTGGTGGCGCGTGCACCGGCGCTCGCCGATCCGGCCAAGCGCGCGACGCTGCAGGCCATGGTGCGCGCCTGGTTCGATACGGTGGACTTCATCGCCAAGGAGCCGGAGCAAGCCGCCCAGATCATGGCCAAGGTGGTCGGTCTGCCGCCGGCCGAGTACGCGACGTATTTGTCGGGCACCCGGTTTTTTGGCGCCAAGGAAAACCTCGTCGCGCTCGGTGAACCGAAACGCCCCGAATCGCTGATCGCCGTCGGACCGACCATCGCGACGTTCCTGAAGGAGAACAAACTGCTCGAGGGCGAGGTGGACTTCGCCGCGGCCGTGGACCCCGCCCTGGTGCGCGAGGCGGCCACGCCCAAGGGTCCGTGAGTCATGGCGGGCAGTCTCTCGTGGTGGGCCATCCGCGGCCGGATGGGCCGGGGCGCTTACCTGGCCATGGCCGGGGCGGGATTCGGGACCTTCCTGGCCGCCTGGTGGGGACTTGCCGCCAGCGATCTGGTGGATCCCGTTTTCCTGCCGCCGCCGGACGCCGTGGCGCGCCGACTGGTGCGCTGGGCGACGCAGGAGGATCTTGTCGCCGCCCTCAAGATCAGTGTCTCGCGGGTCCTGAGCGGCTTTGCGCTGGCGGCCGTGATGGCCGTGCCGCTCGGCGTCTACATCGGCAGCTTCCGGCCCGTGCAGGCCTTCTTCGAGCCCCTGATGGAGTTTGCCCGCTACCTGCCGGCGGTGGCCTTCGTGCCCCTGGTGATGCTGTGGATCGGGATCGGCGAGGCGGCGAAGGTCGCGCTGATCTTCATCGGCACCTATTTCCAGATGGTGCTGATGGTCTCGGACAACGTCCGTCAGGTGCCCGTGGCGCAGATCGAGGCGGCCCAGACTCTGGGCGCGACGCGGGGCGAGGTGCTGTCGCTCGTGGTCTTCAAGTCGGCGTTGCCCGGCATCCTCGACACCCTGCGCATCACGCTGGGCTGGGCCTGGACCTATCTGGTCGTCGCCGAACTGGTGGCCGCCAATTCCGGGCTGGGCTATGCCATCCTGCGCGCGCAGCGCTTTCTGCAGACCGACAAGATCTTCGTCGGCATCCTGCTGATCGGCCTGCTGGGCCTCGTGATGGATCAGGCCCTGCGGGTCATGCACCGCCGCGCCTTCCCCTGGCTGCACACGCGATGAACGCCGCGCCCGCACTCATCCGCATCGAGAGGCTCGAGAAGACCTACCCGGGCCAGGCCCTGCCCGCGCTGCAGGCAGTGGATCTGGACGTGGGCCAAGGCGAATTCCTCGCCCTGGTCGGCGCCTCGGGCTGTGGCAAATCCACCCTGCTGCGCCTCATGGCTGGCCTGGAATCCCCCACCCATGGCCGCATCCGGCTGGATGGCGCGCCCGTGACCGGGCCCGGCCCCGACCGCGCCGTGGTGTTTCAGGACTACAGCCTCTACCCCTGGCTCACCGTGCTGGAAAACGTGCGCTTCTGCCGCCGGCTGCGCGTGCATACGGGGGAGGCCAGCGAATCGCAGGCGGCCTCGGCCGTGGAGCGCGCCTACGCCCTGCTGGACGTGATGGGCCTGGACGGGGTTCGCAATCATTACCCCAACCAGCTCTCCGGCGGGATGCGCCAGCGCGTGGCGATCGCCCGCGCCCTCATGGCGCAACCGCGGGTGCTGTTGATGGACGAGCCCTTCGGGGCGCTCGACGCGCAGACCCGCGAGGTGATGCACGAACTGATCCTGCGGATCTTCGAGATCGAACGCAGCACCATCGTCTTCGTCACTCACGACGTCGAGGAAGCGATCTATCTGGCAAGCCGGATCGTGATCCTCGCGCCGCATCCCGGCCGCATCGACGGCATCCATGTGCCCGACCTGCCGCCCCCCGGCGACCGCAACCCGGACCTCAAGCTCGACCCGGCGCTGCTGCACTGGAAAAAGATCGTGCTGGATCGCATCCGCGCCACCTCGGGCGTGCGCCACGACCTCGACAAGCTCGATCGTCTGGCCGCGCTCTCCCGCCGCCGCCACACGCCCTGAATCCGCCTCACTTCTGCACCGTCAACAGGAGACCGCTGCATGCCGCTCAAACCCTTGACCATCCAGAGCCCCTTGCGCCACGGCCTGAACCACCACCCCACATTCGACAAGACGCAGCTGCAGGGCTGGAAATCCATGCACAAGGAGAAGGACCTGCCGTATGCGGCGTGGAAGGCGCACGTCCAGCATGGCCTCGACAACGGACTGACCGCTGCCGACAGCGTGCAGGACCGCGAGATCTCCACCTTCGTGCGCGGTGAACTGCCGCATTTCGCTGGCATCAACACCTTCATGAAGGCCCCGTTCTGCGAGAACATCCGTGACGTCGGCAAGTACGATGCGGCCATCCTTGGCGTGCCTTTCGACGGCGGTACCACCTACCGCCCCGGCACGCGCTTCGGGCCGCAGGGCATCCGCAAGATCAGCGCGCTCTACACGCCCTACAACTATGAGCTGGGCGTGGACCTGCGCGAGCAGATGAATATGTGCGATGCCGGCGATGTGTTCGTCATCCCGGCCAACATCGAGAAGACCTTCGATCAGATCAGCCGCGGCATGGGCCACATCTTCGCCTCCGGCGCACTGCCCATCGTGCTCGGCGGTGATCATTCGATTGGCTTTGCCACCGTGCGCGGCATCGCCGAGCACACGGACAAGAAGATCGGCATCATCCACTTCGACCGTCATGCCGACATCCAGGAGAAGGATCTCGATGAGCGCATGCATACTACCCCCTGGTTCCACGCCACCAATCTGCCCAACGTGCCGGCCAAGAACCTGGTGCAGATCGGTATCGGCGGCTGGCAGGTGCCGCGCCCGGCGGTGAAGGAGGCGCGCAAGCGCGGCACCACCATCCTGACCATGAACGACGTCACCAGCCTGGGGCTGGAGAAGACCGCCGAGATCGCGCTGGAGACGGCCTGGGATGGCGTGGATGCCGTGTATCTGTCGTTCGATATCGACTCGGTGGACTGCGGCTTCGTGCCCGGCACCGGCTGGCCGGAACCCGGTGGTTTCCTGCCGCGCGAGATCCTGTACCTGCTGGGTGCGGTGGCGAAGGAAGGCATCTGCGGCATGGAGGTGGTGGAAGTCTCCCCGCCCTATGATCAATCCGAGATCACCGCCTTGCTCGCCACCCGCGCCATCGTCGATGTGCTGGGCACGCTGGTCGCCTATGGCAAACTCGGCTCGCACCGCTCCATCATCCGCGGCTGGGGCGCATGAGGAGTTCGCGATGAGCACGTCATTTCCGTTGCTGCTGGCCACGGGCTTCGGCCTCGGCCTGCTGCATGCGCTGGATCCCGATCATGTGCTGGCGGTAGCCAATCTGGACCGGGGGCGCACCGGCACGGGGCGATGGGCATCGCTGGGCTTCTGCGCGCGCTGGGCCCTGGGCCACGGCACGGCCCTGCTCGTCATCGGCGCGCTGGTGCTCGTGGGCGGCATGGCCATCCCCGAACCGCTGTCCGGCTGGGCCGAGTACGCCGTCGGCTGGGTGCTGATCGTGCTCGGCATGGGCGCGCTGTGGTCGGCCCTGGCCGGTGAGGCGCCGGTCCGCTGGCATCGGCACGACGGACCGGCGCATCTGCACGTCGCCGGCCTGCCGGCGCACCACGGGCGCAGTGCGGTGGCGGTGGGCCTGCTGCACGGCGCGGCGGGTTCGGCGTCGCTGCTGGCCCTGGTGCCGCTGGCCGGCGCGACGAGTCCGTGGACGGGGCTCGGCTATCTGCTGACCTTCGGCGCGGGCGTGCTGGTGGCCATGCTGGCCTTCGGGGGCCTGCTGGGGAGCGGGCTCAGCGCGCTCCAAATCCACCGGCCCCGAGTCGCGCTCGCCCTGCGCGTTGCGCTGGCGCTCGCCGCCATGGCCTTGGGTGTCGTCTGGCTGCAAGGTGGTGCGTGAGCCAGTCGCTGCCGGCCGAGCGGCCCGCGTCGGAAGAGACTGCCGCGGACCCAACGACAGGCGCCGACGGCTGGCTGGGCGAGCTGTCGCTTGGCTTCGAGCGGCGCGGCGCGGCGAGCGTGCTGGCCATGCGCCGACACCGCGGCCCGCTGACCGTGCAGCGGCCCTTCTACCCCGAAGGACCCGAGGTGTGTCACGTCACCCTGCTGCATCCGCCTGGCGGCGTGGTGGGCGGCGATCGTCTGCATCTCGCCGCCACCCTCGCGCCGGGCGCGCACGCGCTCATCACGACCCCGGCCGCCACCAAGGTCTATCGCAGCGCCGGGCCCGTGGCCGGGCAGCGGCAGGATTTTCGGATCGCCGCGGGTGCCGCGCTGGAATGGTTGCCGCAGGAAACGATCCTGTACTCGGGAGCGCGCTTGCGCTCGTGCACGCGCGTCGACCTCGCGCCAGGCGCAGGTTTTCTGGGCTGGGAAATCACCTGCCTCGGCCGTCCCCATTGCGCGGAGCGCTTCGAAGCCGGCGTGGGCGTGATCGCGCTGGAGCTGTGGGAGTCGGGCGAGCCGCTCTTCATCGAGCGCGGCCGCTATGCCGGCGGCGGGGAGCTGTTGACGGCGCCATGGGGACTGGCGAGCCACCCCGTCGCCGGCGCCTGGGTGGCGCTCGATCCTCCGGCTGAGCTGACCATGCGCCTGCGCGCCGCCCTGACGCCGATGGCGGATCCGGCGCATTGGGGCGTGAGCCGCCTGCCGCGTGTGCTCGCGCTGCGCTACCGGGGCCCAAGCGCCGCCGAGGCGCGGGCCTTGTTCATCCACGCCTGGATGCTGGCGCGGCCGTCGATGCTGGGCCGCGAAGCCAGACCGCCACGCATCTGGGCGACCTGAACCCAGTCGGACTTGCCGGCCGGCACGGCTTCGGTGACCATCGCGGAGTCCGCTTCTGAGCCTGACCGACCGGAGACACCATGGAACTCACCCCCCGCGAGAAGGACAAGCTGCTGCTGTTCACCGCCGCGCTCGTGGCCGAGCGCCGGCTCGCCCGCGGCGTCAAGCTGAACTATCCTGAGTCGGTGGCGTACATCAGCGCCGCGATCCTGGAAGGCGCGCGCGACGGACGCACCGTGGCCGAACTGATGGACGCGGGACGCCAGTTGTTGACGCGCGATCAGGTGATGGAGGGCATCCCCGAGATGCTGCCCGAGGTGCAGGTGGAGGCGACCTTTCCGGACGGCACCAAGCTGGTGACGGTCCACGATCCGATCGTGTAAGAACCTTGGGCCTCGGGCAGGACGCCCGGATGAATCCGCATCGCTCACGCGGCGGGGCCGCAGCAAGGCTTGGGGGGCATCGATCCCGTTCTTTCACCCCGCCGCCCGCGTCGAGCACGTCGACCGCGGCAACTGGGCCGAGGGAATCGATCATGACCGGGGCACCTACCGCCGAAGGAGTGGCGATGGGCCATGAAATCAGCATCGCCGGCAGCGGCGTGTATCTCATCTGCCGCGTGACGGAACCGATCACCATGGACGTGGCACGGACGTTCACGGCCGCGCTGGACGCCGCCAGCCGCGCTCACGGCATCAAGCGCTTTCTGGTCGACGTGCGCGCGGCGCCCAATGTCGCCAGCGTTCTGCAAAACTACCGCTTCGCGAATGTCGACATGTCCGAGATGGCGCTGCAACGCGACGTGCGTTCCGCGACCCTGGTCGCTCCCGATGACCACAGCCACGATTTCGTCGAAACGGTGAGCCAGAATGCGGGCTACGGCGTGCGGCTGTTCCGCGACGAGGCGGCGGCCGTCGCGTGGCTCGAAGAGGGCCTGCGCTGAGGCGACCCGGACCCGCGTCCCCCAGCGATTTGGGCGGCGCGGATCCCGGACAGCGGACTCTGGGACGCCGTCAATCCTCGCTGCGCGCCGAACGCTTGCGCTCGTGTTCCTTCAGGAAGCGTTTGCGCACGCGGATGGCCTTGGGCGTGACCTCGACCAGCTCGTCGTCGTCGATGAATTCCAGCGCCTGTTCCAGGGTGAGCCGGATCGGCGGGGTAAGGATGATGTTCTCGTCCGAGCCGGCGGCGCGGATGTTGGTGAGCTGCTTGGCCTTGAGCGGATTGACGACCAGATCGTTGTCGCGTGAATGGATGCCGATGATCATCCCTTCGTAGACTTCCTCGCCGTGGCCGATGAGCAGCCGCCCGCGCTCCTGCAGGTTGAACAGCGCGTAGGCGAGCGCCTTGCCGGGGCCGTTGGCGATCAGCACGCCGTTGTTGCGCGCCGCCAGCGCGCCCTTGCGGATCGGCCCATAGTGATCGAAGACGTGGTAGATGAGCCCGGTGCCGCTGGTGGCGGTCATGAACTCGGTCTGAAAGCCGATCAGGCCGCGCGCCGGGATGAGGTAATCGAGCCGCACGCGACCCTTGCCGTCCGGCACCATGTCGCGCAGTTCGCCGCCGCGCTCACCCAGCTTTTCCATCACCCGGCCCTGGCTCGTCTCCTCGACGTCGACGGTCAGTGCCTCGAAGGGTTCGGATTTCTGGCCGTCGATTTCCTTGATGATGACCTCGGGGCGCGAGACGCCGAGTTCATAGCCTTCGCGGCGCATGTTCTCGATCAGGATCGACAGGTGCAGCTCGCCACGACCGGACACCTTGAACTTGTCCGGGTCGTCGGTTTCCTCGACGCGCAGTGCGACGTTGTGCTTGAGCTCGCGCTGCAGCCGTTCGCGCAGCTGGCGCGAGGTGACGTACTTGCCCTCGCGGCCGGCGAAGGGCGAGGTGTTCACCACGAAATTCATGCTCACCGTGGGCTCATCGACGGTCAGCGGTGGCAGCGCCTCGACCTGCGTGGGGTCGCACAGCGTGTCGGAGATGCTGAGCTGCTCCATGCCGGTGAAGGCGATGATGTCGCCCGCCGTGGCCTCGGGGAATTCGACGCGCTCCAGGCCCAGAAAGCCCAGGATCTGCAGCACCCGTCCCGGCCGGCGCTGGCCTTCGGCGTCGATCACGGTGACCGGGGTGTTGGTCTTGACGCGGCCGCGCTTGATGCGGCCGATGCCGATCAGACCGACGTAGCTGTTGTAGTCCAGGCTGCTGATCTGCATCTGGAAAGGGCCGTCCGGATCGACGTCGGGCGGCGAGACGCGATCGACGATCATCTGGAACAAGGGCTCCATGGTGCCCTCGGTCACATCGGGCTCGAGGCCCGCGAAGCCCTTGAGCGCCGAGGCGTAGATGACCGGAAAGTCGAGCTGCTCCTCGGTCGCGCCCAGCCGGTCGAACAAGTCGAAGGTTTGGTCCAGCACCCAGTCCGGGCGCGCGCCGGGCCGGTCGATCTTGTTGATCACGACAATGGGCTTGAGGCCGAGGGCAAAGGCCTTCTGCGTCACGAAGCGCGTTTGCGGCATCGGCCCATCGACCGCATCGACCAGCAGCAGCACCGAATCCACCATGGACAGCACGCGCTCGACCTCGCCGCCGAAATCGGCATGGCCCGGCGTGTCGACGATGTTGATGCGATAGTCACCCCAGCGGATGGCCGTGTTCTTGGCCAGGATGGTGATGCCGCGTTCCTTTTCCAGGTCGTTGGAGTCCATCAGCCGCTCACCGCCGCCGATGCGTTCCTGCAGGGTGCCGGACTGGCGCAGCAACTGGTCGACGAGCGTGGTCTTGCCATGGTCGACGTGGGCGATGATGGCGATGTTGCGAAGTTTTTCGATCACGGAGGGCTCAGGAGCGGGCAGGCCGCAAGACGGATGGGGGCGACAGTATACGGGAAAGGCCGGGCGCCGGCAGCGGACCCGCATGTCGGGGAGGTTGCAATCGCCGGCAGGCATCGCGCTGGACAGCGTCGCCCGCGGCTCCGAGAATGGCCGCTCGTTCCTGCGGTCGTGTCGCCATGCCTGATGTTCGCATTCTGCTCCTGCGCGGCCTCGCGCTGTTGCCCCTGCCCCTGCTGCACGCGACGGGCGCCGCGCTGGGCAGCGCGCTGGCGCTGTTTCCCTCGCGCCTGCGCGCCATGATCGACATCAACCTCGCCCTGTGCTTCCCCGATCGGACGCCGGTGTGGCGTCGGGGCTTGCGGCGGCGCTCCATGGCGCACCTCGGACGGCTGCTGTGTGAGGCCGGCAAGGTGTGGTGCGCCGATCGCGCCGCCCTCTCCGCGCTGGTGCGGGAGACCCGCGGTGAACAGCACATCGTCGCAGCGCTGGCGCGCGGCGGCGCCATCGTCGCCACTCCGCATCTGGGTTGCTGGGAAATCGTCAGCCTGTATCTCGCGACGCGCTATCCGTTGACCGCCCTGTATCGTCCCCAGGACGGCGCGCTCGATACCTGGATCCGCGAGCGCCGCCAGCATCTGGGTGCGCGGCTCGAACCCGCCGATCAGGGCGGAGTGCGGGCGCTCATGGCCGCGTTGCGGCGCGGGGAACTGGCCGGGCTGTTGCCGGATCAGGACCCCAAGGTGGGCGGGGTCTTCGTGCGCCACTTCGGCCAGATGACGCACACGCCCGTGCTACTGGCCCGGCTGGCGCACAAGGCCCGGGTGCCCGTGATCCTGTGTTTCGCCGAGCGTCTGCCGCGAGGCCGCGGCTTTCGCATCCATTTCGAGCCCGTGCCGGAGGCTGTGGCCGACGCCGATCCGCAGACCGGAACCCAAGCGCTGAGCGACGCAGTCGAGGCCCTCATCCGGCGCTGCCCGGAACAATACTTCTGGAATTACCGCCGCTTCCGCCGCCGCCCCGCCGGCGAGGCGCCGCTCTATCCCCGCCGTCCGCGGCACGCCCGGCTGTCCTGACGAGACGATCCGAGGCGTGTTTCCGACAGGCCCGATGCGGCCCGAACGGGCGTCGGCAATGACGGGACGGGAATGTCCTTCATGGCGCAGGAAGAACGCGACGGTGCCTGGCTGAACCTGCCGGTCGAAATCTTCCGGCAGCGACTCCGAGGCCCCCGCTCGCCGCGCCATGCCTTGCCGAACGTGGATCTGTTCCGGCCGAGGGATCGTGCTTTTCGGACGGCAGCGGGATGTGTGGACCGCGTCAATCGGCCATGAAACGCGTCAGGGGCCCGCCGAGGCCCGGAAGCGGCGCACCACGGCGAGCAGTGCGGGCAGGTCATCCACCACGGCGTCGGGCCGATGCGGATGGCGCGTGGTGCCCGGGAAGATCTTGTCGATCCAAGCCGCGTCCCAATGGGCGCCGTTGTAGAACACCGAGGTCACGCGTGCCCTCTTCGCCGCCACGACGTCGGTGGTGCTGTCCCCGACATACCAGCAGGCCGCCGACGGCTCGGCGCCCAGGTTCTTCAATGCCTTGAGGATCACGTCCGGCGCGGGTTTGCGGCGCGGCACATCGTCGCCGCAGACCATGGTAGCGAACAGATCCTCCCAGCCGGTGCCATCCACGACGGCGATTTCGTGGCTCATGAACTCTCGGCTGCGGTTGGAGATGACGCCGAGCGTGATGCCGAGGTCCCGCAGCGCTTCGAGGTTCTCGCGCATGGCCGGCTCCATGGGGTGCACTTCGCCGTAATGGTTGCGGTAGTGGCTGTCGAAGGCCTGATGCGCCAGACGCTTGGCTTCTTCGTCCGGACCGAAGAGCAGTTCGAAGATATCGGTGCGGGAAATCTTGCGGGCGGCCTTGATCTTGGGATGCAGCCGGCGATAGCGGCGGATGTAGCTCACCAGTTTCGCGTCTTCGACCGTCTTGGACTGGCTGGGCTTGAGCACCCGCTCCAGTAATCCCAGTTCCTCGAGGTGCGGCAGCACGTCGTCGACGGCGTGATACATCGCGTCCAGCGTATCGACCAGCGTGGCATGCCAATCGAACAGCACGATGCGAGGTTGCGCCTGAGGTAACTGCAGGATGCCCATGCCGATGACGGAATTCGACCACGATGAAAGGCCCATGATCGGGGGCAGCGCGTCCTTGCGCAAGCCTTCCCGAGCGGGTGCTAGCCGGCGCTGGGCAGCGCCGGGTAATCCGTGTAGCCGTGAGCGTCGCCGCCGTAAAAGGTGGCCGAATCGGGGGTGTTCAGCGGCGCGTTCCGGGCCAGCCGCGCCACCAGATCGGGATTGGCAATGTAGAGCCGACCAAAGGCGATGAGGTCGGCGCGATCCTGGGCCCGCGCTTGCAGAGCTCGCGTCCGGTCATAGCTGCCGTTGGCGATGTACGGTCCGCCGAAGCGCCGACGCAGCGCCTGGAAGTCGAAATCGGGCGGCACGTCTTCATTCGGCGCCCATTCCACGGTATGCAGATAGGCCAGGGCGTATCCGGACAGGCGCTCGGCGACGGCATTGAACAGCGTCTGCGGATCGCTGTCGGCCATGTCGTTGACCGTGCTGGCGGGAGAGATGCGTACCCCGACGCGACGGGCCGGAACGGCCTCGATGACGGCCTCAACCACCTCGGTCAGAAACCGCAGGCGGTTCTCGATGGACCCGCCGTAGGCGTCGGCGCGGCGATTGCTCCCGTCACGCAGGAACTGATCGATCAGATAGCCGTTGGCCCCGTGGATCTCCACCCCGTCGAAGCCGGCCTGCAACGCACGGGCCGCCGCATCCCGGTATTGCGCGACGATGAGCGGGATTTCCTCGAGGTCCAGCGCGCGTGGCGTGACGAAGGGCTTGGGACCGGTCCAGGTAAAGGCATTGCCTTTGGGACAGACGGCGGACGGCGCAACCGGCAGCGCGCCATCCGGCTGGTATTCCGGCAGCGAGATCCGGCCGACGTGCCAGATCTGCGCGAAGATGCGTCCGCCAGCCTCATGCACGGCCTGGGTGATGGGCTGCCAGGCACGCACGTGCGCATCGGTATACAGTCCCGGCACGTTGGGATAGCCGACGCCCTCGGGGCTGATGACCGTGGCCTCGCTGACGATCAGTCCCGCACTGGCACGCTGCGCATAATAGCGGGCCGCAAGTTCCCCGGGCGTGTTGTCCGGCTGAGCGCGGCTGCGTGTCAGCGGCGCCATCACGATGCGGTTGGGGAGGGTCAGGTCCCCGATTTGGACCGGGGCGAACAGATCTTCGGCAGCCATGAAAGGGCTCCTTTTCGGGTTGAAGACGGGGCGACCTCGAGCGCATCGGCGTCGTTCTGCAGCACGACCTCATGCACGAACTGCAGCTTGGCGCGCACGGCCGGGGTCAGGACGAAGGGATACGCGTCCTCGAGCCCCATGCTGCGATTGAGCGCGTTGGACAGGACGCTGAGGCTGAGCCACTGATCCATCAGCGCCTCGAAATCATCGCCCAGGGTGATGGTGAGCAGTTCGGGATCCGGGGACGCGTCTCCCGGAATGCGACGCAGGCGTACGCCGAAGTCCGCCGCCGTGTCCATGGTGTCGACCATGTGCAGGTAGTGCGCCCAGGTCTCCGCCCAGTCCTCCCACGGATGCATGGTCGCATAGGCGCTGACGAAACGGTCGGGCCAGTCGGCCGGCGGGCCCTGCTCATAGTGACGATTCAGCGCCGCGCCGTAGTCGGCTCGCTCGTCGCCGAAAGCGTCCCGGAACGCGGCCTCGCGATCCGTGCCGGCGATGAGGCGGTCCCAGTAGTAATGCCCCAGCTCGTGACGGAAATGGCCCAGCAAGGTGCGGTAGTCCTCGCCCAGATGACGGCGAAGGCGGGTGCGGGCTACGGGATCGGCCTCGGCCAGGTTGAGGGTGATGAGGCCATTGTCATGGCCGGTGAGAACGGGCTCCTGCCCGGGCATCGGCTCGGTGAATTCGCTCTCCGGGTCCTTGTCGGCGAGAAAATCGAAGGCGAGGCCCCGTTCCGGATCCTCGAGCTTGCTGCGTACCGGCAAACCCAGCCGCATCAGCGAATAGAGCGCGTGACGCTTGGCCTGTTCCAGCGCGCGCCAGTAGTCCAGATTCTGGGGCACCGACAGATCGGGGATGGTCTGTGTCAGGCGGCAAGAGACGCAGAGCGCGCCATCATCCTCGGGCGCCAGGAACCAGTTGCAGACCGCATGCTCGACCTGATTGGTACAGGCGCGGTAAATGCGTGTGGGGTCATCCGGCGGATGAAACCCAGCGTCGTCGGACTCGAGCGCCGCCATCTGCAGTCGGTCCGGCAGGAAACCCACCGTGCGTCCGCAGGCCGAACACAGGGAATTTCGCAGGAACAGCGTGTTTCCACACGCGCAATGCCCAACTTTCATGATGCACCCTCAACTGACGAAAACCGACGAACGAACCGGTTAGAGCCATCGTTCGGTATTTGGTGCCCCGTGCTTGCAGCTCAGCCGGCGGCAGGGTCTCGATAGCGATCCTTGACGCGCACGTAATGCGCCGCCGAATAGGCCAGGAAATCGCGCTCGTCCGGGCGCAAGGGCCGCGCCGGACGCGCCGGCGCCCCCACGTAGAGCCAGCCCCCTTCCAGGTACTTGCCCGGCGCCACCAGCGCGCCCGCCCCCAGCATGACCTCGGCGTCGAGCACCGCACCGTCGAGCACCAGCGCGCCCATGCCGATCAGGCAGCGCGGTCCGATGGTGCAGGCGTGGAGCACCGCGCGGTGGCCCACCGTGACATCTTCCGCAATCACGAGCCCCGCCCCGCCGGGGGTGTAGGGCCCGTCATGCGTGACGTGGCACACCGCGCCGTCCTGCACATTGCTGCGCGCACCGATCCGGATGCGCTCGACATCGCCGCGCACGACAGCCCCCGGCCAGATGGACACGTCCTCCGCCAGCACCACCTGCCCGATGACGGTCGCATCCGGGTCGATGTAGACCCGCTCGCCGCAGGTGGGATGGATGCCGAGATAAGGACGCACGGTCATGGCGGGATCTCTTCAGCGCAGAGTCACGACCTCTTCGGCCGTGGTGGGGTGGATGGCGATGGTGTGATCGAAATCGGCCTTGGTCGCGCCCATGCGGATGGCGACGGCAAAACCCTGCAGCACCTCGTCGACGCCGGGCCCGACCATGTGCAGCCCGACGACGCGCTCCTCGGCGCCCGCCGTGATCAGCTTGACGAGCGTGCGCGGCTTTTCCTCGGTCATGGCGTGGTAGAGCGGCACGAAGGCGCTCTCGTAGACGCGCACCGCGGCGCCGTGGCGCTCCCGTGCGCGCGCCTCGCTCAAGCCGACGCTGGCGAGCGGCGGATGGGTGAACACCACGCTCGGCACCGTGTCCGGGTCGATCGGGGGCGGGTCGCCGTGGCCGAACAGCCGCTCCGCCAGACGACGGCCGGCGGCGATCGCCACCGGCGTCAAGGCCGGCTCGCCGGTGACATCGCCGATCGCATAGACGCCGTGCGCCGCCGTGCGCGAAGCGGCATCGACGGGCAGCACGCCCTTCTCGTCGGGGCTGAGTCCTACGCGGTCGAGTCCGATCGCGGCGAGATGGGGTACACGCCCGGTGGCCCAGAACAGGGCATCGAAGGACGCACGCTCGCCATCCGCGCCGACGACGGCGACCTGACCGTCGGCCTGCCGCTCCAGCTTCGCCAGCGCATGCCGGAACTCGATGCCGATGCCCTGCTGCACGAAGGCTGCGGCCAGCGCCTCGCCCAGGCGATCGTCGAAGTTGCGCAGCAGCCGCTCGCCGCGCACGAACAGCGTGACCGCGCTGCCCAGAGCCGCGAGCACACTGGCCAGTTCCACGGCAATGTAACCGGCCCCGACCACCGCCGCGCGCGCCGGCAAGGCCGGCAACGCAAAGAAATCATCCGAGGTGAGGCCCAGTTCGGCACCCGGCACATCCGGGCGGTAGGGGACTCCGCCCGTGGCGATCACGATATGGGGCGCATGCAGCAGCTGTGCGCCGGCGCGAACCCGGCCGTCGCCTTCCAGTCGCCCGGCCGCAGGGATATGCACGATGCCACGCTGGTCCAGTTGACTGGCATAGACGCCACGCAGCCGTTCGAGATAGGCGGCTCGCTTGCGGGCAAGCTCGGCCCAGCCGAAGGACCCGCCCGCGGGTGCGGGCCAGCCGTAGTCGGCCGCATGACCCACATGCTGCGCCACCTCGGCGGCATTCCAGAGGATTTTCTTGGGCACGCAGCCGCGATGGACACAGGTGCCGCCGAGTGCCGCCGGCTCGAGCAGGGCCACGCGGGCGCCGAGGTCCGCGGCGCGCTTGGCCATGGCCAGGCCGCCGCTGCCGCCGCCCAGCACCACACAATCAAACGCCTGCATTTGGCTCATGGCCGGCCTCTCGTCGGGATGGGCGGGGCTATGCACCGATGCTAGAGTGGTGCGATCGGACCATCACACCGTATCAGGAATCCGCCGCGCATGAATGACAATCCCCTGCTCGACTTCTCCGGACTGCCGCCGTTTTCCCGCATTCGCCCCGAGCACGCCGAGCCGGCCGTACGCCACCTCATCGAGGCCAATCGCAAGGCCCTGGCCGACCGGCTTGCCGCCGGCGCGCCCTACACCTGGGGCAACCTGGTCGAACCGATCGAGGCGCGGGAAGATGCGCTGGAGCGGGCATTTGCGCCGGTGAGCCATTTGAGCGCGGTCTGCGACAGCCCCGCCTGGCGTGCGGCTTACAACGCCTGTCTGCCCCTGCTCAGCGAGTATGCCACCGAGGTGGGACAGAACGAAGCGCTCCACGCGGCCTACCAGTCGTTGGCCGATCAGAGCGCCGAGCTCGGCCTGGACCCGACCCAGCGGCGTGTGATCGACAACGCGCTGCGTGATTTCCGCCTCGCCGGCGTGGCCCTGCCACCGGCGCAGAAGGCCCGCTTCAAGGACATCATGCAGGCCCTGTCGCTGGCCTCCAACAAGTTCAGCGAGAACGTGCTCGACGCCACCAATGCTTGGACGCGGCATGTCGAGGACGCAGCGGGGCTCGCCGGCCTGCCGCCGAGCGCCCTGGATCAACTCGCCCAGAACGCGCGTCAGCAGGGGCTCGAGGGCTATCTGGTCACCCTGCAGGGGCCGTCCTATCTCGCGGTCATGACCTACGCCGACGACCGCGCGCTGCGCCGCGAGGTCTACACCGCCTACGCCACCCGCGCCTCCGATCAGGGCCCTCAAGCGGGGCGCTGGGACAATGCGCCGGTCATGGAACAGATCCTGGCCCTGCGCCATGAAGCCGCCCAGCTGATCGGTTTCGCCAACTATGCCGAAGAATCGCTGGCCACCAAGATGGCGCCGGATGTGGCCAGCGTCGAGCATTTCCTGCTCGATCTCGCCCAGCGGGCGCGACCCGTGGCCGCCGCCGAACGCAGCGAGCTCGCGCAATTCGCGGCCGCAGAAGGCGGCATCGACACGCTGGAACCCTGGGACATCGCCTACTGGAGCGAAAAGCTGCTGCAGGCACGGCACCGGATTTCGCAGGAGGAACTGCGGCCCTACTTCCCGGCGCCGCGGGTGATCGAGGGGCTGTTCGGCCTGATCGAGCGGCTGTTCGGCGTGCGCTTCGAGGCGGTCGACACTGCGGAGCGTTGGCATCCCGAGGTCAGGCTGTTCGCCGTGCGGGATGCCGAGCATCATCTGCGCGGCCACGTGTACGTCGATCTCTACGCGCGCACGGCGAAGCGCGGCGGCGCCTGGATGGCCGACGCGGTGAGCCGGCGACGGATCGGCAATACGGTGCAGCGACCCGTCGCCTTCATCGTCGGCAATTTCACGCCGCCTGTCGGCGAGCGGCCGGCCCTGTTGACGCACGACGAGGTGCTGACCCTGTTCCACGAATTCGGACACGGCCTGCATCACCTGCTGACCGAGGTCGACCATCTGCCGGTCTCGGGCATCCACGGCGTGGAATGGGACGCGGTCGAACTGCCCAGCCAGTTCATGGAGAACTGGGCCTGGCAGCGGGAGGTGATGGACCTCATCAGCGCACACGTCGACACCGGCGAACGGTTGCCGGATGACCTGTTCGAGCGCCTGCGCGATGCGCGCAATTTCCAGATGGGGCTCCAGTTCGTGCGCCAGATCGAGTTCTCGCTGTTCGATCTGCGCCTGCATCGCGACTTCGATCCGGCCGCAGGCGCGCGGGTGCAGGCCGTCTTGGAGCAGGTGCGCCGCGAGGTCGCCGTGATCCATCCCCCGGCCTGGAACCGCTTCGCCAACAGCTTCTCGCACGTGTTCGCGGGCGGCTACGCGGCGGGCTACTACAGCTACAAGTGGGCGGAGGTGCTATCGGCCGATGCCTTCGCGGCCTTCGAGGAAGCCGGGCTGTTCGATCCGGTCACCGGGCAGCGCTTCCTGCGGGAGATCCTCGAGGTCGGCGGTTCGCGTCCGGCGGCGGAGTCGTTCGCCGCGTTCCGCGGCCGGGAACCCACCGTCGATGCCCTGCTGCGACACAGCGGCATCGCCGCCTGAGCACGCGCCGGCGCGGGGCAGCTCAGCGGTCCCGCGCTTCCCGGAGTTCCTGCAACAGCGCCTTGCGCCGACCCTCGATGCGCTGGCGCTCACCGGCATTGAGATCCGGTTCCTTCAAGGCATAGACGAACTGCGCGATCGCCTCGCGCGTCTGCCCCTGCAGCGCCAGATATTCCCCCAGATGGGCGTGGGATTCGCCCTTGCGACCCATCTCCTCGGCCGCCTGAGCCAGGAGACGCAGGCGGCGAGCGGCAACCTCGGGCTCCGCCGGCAAGCGCTCGAGCTGCGCATAGGCGGCCGCGGCATCGCCCTGGATCAGCAGCGTGCGCGCGTAGTCCAGCGACAGCACACTGTCATCGGGGAACAGCGTCAGGGACTGTCGGTACGTCGCCAGCGCGGCGTCCGTGTCCTCACTGGCCTGCTGCGCCTCGGCCAGCCCCAAACGGTACTCCGGCACCTCGGGATGGGCCTTGACCAACGCCGTAAACGCTTCCACGGCCGCCGGAGCCTGCGCCCTGCGCAGCAGGATCAGGCCGAGACCGTAGCGGGCTGCCTCCTGCTCCAGCCCCTGAGTGCGATCGATTTCGCTCCGAAAGCCGGTTTCCTGCCCCATGAGATCCTGGGCCGTGAGCGCGCGAACGCGGCTGCGCGCGAGCGCATAGGCGCGTGAGGACGCCACGACGCCCGGTCGGTTCGGCACCATGCGCGCGCGATCGGTGGCCTCGCTGATGCGTTCCGTGTTGAGCGGATGCGAGCGAAGAAAATCGCTGTAGGCGGTTTCGTAATAGCGGCTCTGCTGGGCCATGAGTTCGAAGAAACTCGGCATGCCGGCTGGATCGAAGCCCGAATCGGCGAGCAGGTGCATCCCGATCCGGTCGGCCTCCTTCTCGTTCTGCAGCGTGAAGGAAATGGCATTCTGCACCGTCGCGGCCATGCCGGCCGAGATGGCGCCCTGCACCATCTGCCCACTGCCCGCGCCGGCGCCGGCCAGGATGGCCGCGAGCGTCGCGGCGCCGGTCAGGATGTTGGCCTGGCGGCTGTCGGCCATGCGCCGCGCGATGTGGCGCTGGGCCACGTGTGAAACCTCGTGCGCCAGCACGCCGGCCAGTTCGCTCTCGCTGCGCGTGAGCACGATCAGCCCGGTGTTGACGCCGACATAGCCGCCCGGCAGGGCAAAGGCGTTCACCCGCCCGTCACGGACGGCGAAGAACAGGAAGGGGTCGCCGGCGGCGCTGCTCTGCGACACCAACCGCTGGCCCAGCGACTGCAGGTAGCGATCGATCAGGGGATCGTCGAGCAGCGCGTTCATGCCTCTGAGCTGCTGGATGACCTCGCGGCCCAGCCGGGCTTCGTCCGCCGGGGAAAACACCTCGTCCACGCTGTTGCCCATGTCAGGCAGGGGGTTGGCGGGCCATACGGGCGCCGCGGCCAGACTCAGGGCAAGCGAAATCAGGCCGATGCGGCCGGGGTGACGAACGAGTCGCACGGACACGAAAACCTCATGGGACAACAAGCGTGGCAACGGGAGCCAAGATTAGACGAGCCCGGCCGATAAATCGTTCCGGACGCCCTGGATGTGGGAGGGACACTAGCATGAGCGCTCAGAATCGGGAATTGGATGTATCCGGGGTACCCGCGCCGTTTTACATCCTGCGCGCCAAACAGGCGCTGGAACAGCTCGGCGTGGGACAGGTGCTTGCGGTGATCAGCGACGCGCCTCATGCCCCGCGCGAGATCCGCGCCTGGCTCGAACACGCCGGGCACCAGCTCATGTCCAGCGACATTCGCGAGGGTCGGCATCGCTTCCTGATCCGGCGGTTGTGACCGATCGTGCCCTCCGCGCAGCCAACCATGCTTGTCCCAAACAGTTGCGGCCGAAATCGAGTTTGGGACGCCTGCCGATCGCCGTGCTCGCGAGGACCGCTGGATGAGTGAAGCATGGATCGGGTTTTGTGGGGTCCTGATCGGCGCTTTCGTTGCCCTTTCTAAAGACATATGGCTCGAGCGTCGGAATCGGGCGAAAAACGCACACTATCTCGCCATTCGCGTGGTGACCCTGCTGGATCCGTTCATCGAAGGCTGCGCCGCGGTCGCCTCCGATGATGGATTATGCGAGGGCTACCGAAATGCCGACGACTGCCTAGAACCTCAGGTGCCAGAGCCTACCTTCGATCTGCATGGCCTGGACGTCGACTGGAAGTCCATCCCGGCCGATTTCAGTTACAAGATCCTGAACCTCCCCCGCCTGGCGTCAAAGACTACCGATCGGGTAAACGATGCATTTTCATGGGATTCCCCTCCTTTGGACCAGAGCATGGAATACCGCCGGGAACAATACGCCGCGCTCGGCCTTAAAGCCGCCGACATCGCCAGTGATCTTCGAAAACGCTATCACTTGCCCAGCCCCGACGACGGGGAATGGAATCCAGTCGAGAAAATGCGCCAGACGATAGCGGTATTCGAAGAGAGACGTCAGCGCTACGATCGCGCCGCCGTATCCGCCGAAAGCGTGGAATGACCTTCGGCAGGGAAACGCATGGCGGCCGCGCTGTAGCAATTCTCTATCTATTTGCTAGCGCCTGACCCCCAGTAGCGATTACAGCAGCGCCAGAGTCGTCCCTGGATAGTTGATCCGGCAGCACGTTCCGTAATTTACAACGCAAGACACGCCAAGCAGTCGAGTAGATGTGGACGCCGCACCAGTGAGTCAAGCTGCAGCGAGCGCGTTCAGCGGCGGCACGCCCCAGGCGGCCGCACGCTCAGGCTCGCCACCGGACCAGATTTGCCGATGCAGCCAGCTCAGGCTGGCGCTATCGCCGAGCAAGAGGCGGCGCTCGTTCGCATTCAGAGCCGCCGGCCCCTGCTCCCAGGCCCGATCGCGCAAATCGGGCCGCCGCGGCCGGCGCACGCCGCGCGGATCGCGCAGCAGATTCAAATGCAGGAAGTGCACCTGCGGGTCGACCACGGCGGCAAGAAAACCCGAGCCGACGGCCGGCTCGATGCGCGGCTCCGCGCGGCTGGCGCGCACCACGGCGGGCGGCTCCAGCTCGCCCGGCACCCGAAACAGGCCGCGCCGCCGCAGCCGCTCACCCAGACTCGCCCGGCTGGAGTAGACCGAGATGGGGATGGACAGCACCAGCCCCGCCATGACTGGGGACAGCCACAGGAAGAACACCGGCTCCACCGCCCAGGCCACGCTGGCCCAGGCGAGTCCCAGCAGGGTGCCGAAGCCGTGGTGGCGCAGCGCCGTGCCCCACGACGTGCCCTCATCGCCCCGATTCTGCCCGGCCCAGCGCACGCTCTGGCCGAACAGGGTGTAGAGCACGAAGCGCGTGTGGAACACCATGCGGATGGGGGCCATGAGCACCGATCCACCCAGCTCGGCCAAGAGCCCCGCGAAGACGCGCCGGGCGCCGCCGAAGGCCTCGCGGGTCGTGCGGCGGCTGATGGCGAGGACCGCGCCCAGCGTCTTGGGCAGGAACAGCATCACCAAGGTCGCGATCATGAGGGCGATGGCCTCGGAGGTGCGGGCCACCGGCCAGACCGGGAACAGGCCGCCGCCGGGCGTGAAGTACTGATGCCCCGTGAATGCGGCCACGGCCGTCAACACGGTGCCCAGGAACAGGAAGGCGAACCAGAACAGGGCCGAGACATAGCCCATGGCGCCGTGGAAGAACATCCCGCGATGCAGGGGATGAAAGCCGCCAGCGCGCAGCAGACGCAGATGCTGCAGGTTGCCCTGGCACCAGCGCCGGTCGCGCTGCAGTTCATCGAGCAAGGTCGGCGGGGTTTCCTCGTAGCTGCCTTGCAGGTCGTAGGCCAGCCACACTTCCCAGCCGCCGCGCACCATGCAGGCCGCCTCGACGAAATCGTGGCTCAGGATGTCGCCGCCCAAGGGCGGCGGGCCCGGCAGCCGCGGCAGGCCGCAATACGCCATGAACGGCGCGACGCGGATGATGGCGTTGTGTCCCCAATAGGTGGCGTGGCCCATCATCCAGAAATTGAGCCCGGCGGTGAACATGGGGCCGCACAGGCGCTGCACGAACTGCTGCATGCGCGCCAGCGGCGTGGTGGCGTTCACGATCAGCGGAATGGCCTGCAGGATGCCGACGCGCGGATGGGCTTCCATGCGCCGCACGAGCTGGATCAGCGTGTCGCCGTCCATCAGGCTGTCGGCGTCGAGCACCACCATGTAGCGGTAATCGCGTCCCCAGCGGCGGCAGAAATCGGCCACGTTGCCGCTCTTGCGCTTGAGATTGACGCGGCGGCGGCGGTAATGGATGCGCCCTTCGGCGCCCAGTTCGCGCACGGCCTGCGCCCAGGCGCGCTCTTCCTCGACCAGCACGTCCGGCTCACGCGTGTCGCTGAGCACGAAGAAGGCGAACTGCTCCCCCTGCCCCGTGGCCTGCAGCGACAGCCAGGTCGCCCGCAAGCGGGCGAACACCCGCTGCGGGTCCTCGTTGCACACCGGCATCAACAGCGCCGTGCGGGCCTCGCGCGACAGCGGCTGCGCCGGATCGGCACGCACCAGAAAGCGGTCGCGGCCGGTGAGCAGCGCGATGAAGCCGAAGATGGCGGTCCAGAAACCCATCGCGATCCAGGCGAACAGGATCATGAAGATCGCCAGCAACGACAGGCGCAGAAAGAATTCCTGCGGCCCGGGCAGCACGCGCGCCATGACATAGGCCGCCGGGAGGGTGGGCGCCGCCACCAGCAGGGTCAGGAACACGCGGCGCCAGCGCGCCACGCGGCGCCAGTCGCCGAGCGTCGCGTCGTGCGGCATGGACGGTGAAGTCTGTCTCATGAGCGATTCCGGAGCGTGGCTTCGGCGGCGGTCGCACCCGTCGCCTCCTCCCTGCCGGGAGTCTCGCCGCGCAGCAGAGCGCCCCATGGCAGCGGCTCGAGCGAAGGCGACAACATCGCGCCGCGGTGGATGGCCGGCATGTCGGAGGGGACCCGGTGGTGCGCGGCAAGCCATCCCTGCACCGCCTGGACCAACAGCGCCAAAGCGGTGTCCGACCCCGGCGCTGCCTGTGCACCCAGCGTCAGGGCCACACCCGTCAGGAGCCCGGCATGCTCGCTCGCGGGCACGGACGTCGCCGTCAGATAGCGCCGCAGGACCGCTTCGAGCATCGGCGACCAGTGTTCGAAGCGCAGAGGCTCACTCACATCAGGGCTCCAGCAGATAGCTCCACGTCTCGGTCAAAAAGTCGTTGCCGTTCTTGACATAGGCGCGCAGCTCCAGCGGCGCGTTACCGCCCGAGGGCACCGTGAACTCGACCCACCAACCGCCATCATACGGGTTCCGCCGCACCTGCAGGTCGGAGACGCCGCGCCCGTCGCCCACGGTCACCACGGCCTCCGGACGGGCGTTGGCATCGAGCGCCGCCATCGCCGGGCCGGTAAAGGCGACCACGAAACGGCGCCCGCCGTTGGACAGGGTGCGCATCCGCGTATCCGAGGCGATGCCGGTCGGGTGGAAAGCCGCCGGATCGATGAACCAGTGCAGCCGATAGCGCATTCGAACCTGATCGCCGGCACCGGGCGCCCGTTCGGGAACCCAGTAGGCGACGATGTTGTCGTTCTGGTCGGCGTCGGTCGGGATCTGCACCAGCTCCACCCGGCCCTTGCCCCAGTCTTCGAGCGGTTCCACCCAGAGACTCGGCCGACGCTCGTATTCGTGCTTGAGATCGCGGTAGCTGGAGAAGTCGCGATCGCGCTGCATGAGGCCGAAGCCGCGCGGCGCCTGGGTGGCGAAGGAGCTCACCAGCAATCGCAGGGGATTGGTGAGGGGACGGTAGATCCACTCGCCGCCGCTGGTGAGAATCGCCAGCCCATCGGAATCGTGCACCTCCGGATAGAAGGCCGCCCCGCCCGGCTGGCGTTCGCGAGCGGTGTTCTCGCCATAGAAGAACATGCTGGTCAGCGGCGCGACGCCGATCTTGCCCACCGCGCCCCGGAAGAACAGGGCGACCTCGCAATCGACCAGGGTGGTGTCGCCGGGCCGGACGACGAAACGGTGCGCGCCGACCATGCGCCGGCTCTCGGACAACGCGAACACTTCCACGGTATCCGAGCCGGTCGCCGGCTTGACCAGCCAGAACTCGGTGAAATGCGGGAATTCCTCACCGCCCGGTTCGGCGGTGTCCAGCGCCACGCCGCGCGCCGACAGGCCGTAGTGCTGGCCCTTGCCGAGCGCGCGGAAATAGGTGCCACCCAGAAAGGCGATGAGATCGTCGTACCGACCGGGAACGTTCAGGGGACTGTGGATGCGTACCCCGGCGTAGCCGAACGCCGGCGGCACGGCATCGCGCAACACGGGGTCGAGATACTGGAACAATTCCCGATCGAAAGGCAGTTGCCGCACGCCCTTTTCGTCGATGACGTTCACCTTCACCAGTCGGGTGAAGTAGTGTCCCGGGTGAAACAGTTGGGCCTGGAACGGCAGCCCGGCATCCGCCCACAACGCCTTCTCCGGCCGAAAGTGGATGCGGCCGTAGTAGTTCTGGAAATCCAGCTCGCTCAGGGGCCGGGGCACGTTCGAGGGCAGCTCGGCGTAAGGCTGGGCGACCCGTCGCCGCGCGATCTCCACCGCGTGCTCGAAACCGAAGAACTGACCGGCAAAGGCGGCGCCGTCGCAGGCCATCAGCATCACGAGGCCGATCAGGCAACGGCCCCAGGCGGGTCGGGCGCGGCGATGGAGAAGTCGGGCGTCGGGCATGAGCAGCTTCCAGGGATGGCGGGAAGGGGAACGAGACAAATTCAGGCACGATCCACAGGGACCGGCCATCGTGCCGGCAAGTTCCATCGGTCGGGGAAAAAAGAACGCGAAAGCTCAGCTTTTCACGCCGCTCATGATGCACGGGACGCTGATTTTTTTCCATGCCGGACAGGCCATCGGCGCCACGAGCGGGCACGGCCGACCGCGCCAGCGCCGCCCGGACAGCGCCGGCGGCGCCCGCATGATGGGGTAAGATGATCCGCCCCCTCCTGCACTCATAGGACGCACGCCATGTCTCTGCATCGCCGGCTCGCCCTCGTTCTGCTGGCCGCCTTCGCCCTGACGGCGGGCGGATGCCGGACCCTGGCGGAAAAAACCCTGGAGCGTCCCTCGCTGAGTCTGCGCGAAGTGCGCCTCGTTGAAATGGGCCTGCTGACCCAGCGCACCCAACTGGTGCTCAACGTCGTCAACCCCAACCCGGTGCCGCTGCCGGTCAAGGCGGTGCGCTACAAGATCGCGCTGGCCGGGCTGAACGTGGCCGAGGGCGAAACCGACGAGGCCTTCACGGTGCCCGCCAAGGGCGCCACCGACATCAAGCTGCAGGTACGCACCAACGCACTGGAACTCGCTGGCCAGGCTGCCAACATGCTCACCAACTTCAACGGGCGCGTGGACTACGAAATCAGCGGCGAGGTGGAACCCAACCTGCCCATGACCGGGCCCTTCCCGTTTGCCCGCAAGGGCGAGGTGGCCTTGAATCGGGCGCGCTGAGCCCCCACTTTGGCCCGAATTCACCAGGAGGGTCGTCCAGATGGATCTGGATCACGATGAAACTTACGCCCCCACCGCGCCGACACCGGCTCGACCCGGGCTGCGCAACCGCCTCAAGCAGTGGGCCGTCCGGCTGCTGCGCCGCTGGGTCCAGACGCCGGAAATCTCCGTCACCGGCCTGAAGCTGCGGCAGATGAGCCTGATGGAGCAGCGCGGCCAGCTCGCCATCCGCCTGCACAATCCCAACCGCATCGCGCTCGGGGTGCGGGCCTTCCGCTATCGCGTGGAGCTGTCCGGCCAGCGCTTTGCCAAGGGCCAGACCGCCGAGCCCTTCCGCATCCCCGCGCGCGATGCCACCACCTTCGACGTCGACGTGCGCCTGTCGATGCTGAAGCTGGCCGGGTCCCTGGTCAGCGCGCTGCTGGCGCCGCGCCCCACGCTGGCGTATCGCATCACGGGCGAAATCGAGCTGGCCCTGCCGTGGCTGCCGCCGATTCCTTTCAGCTACACGGGCCAAGTCGATCTGGAGCGGCTGGGTGAGCGACGCTGAACCCATGGTACGCCTCGCGGGCGTGCGTCACGGCTATGCGGAACCCGGCGGCTGGCACACCGTGCTGGACGATGCGGCGCTCACCATCCCGGCCGGCGAAGCGGTGGCACTGGTGGGCCGCAGCGGCTCGGGTAAGTCCACCTTGCTCAATCTCATCAGCGGCATCGACCGACCCCAGGCCGGCACCGTCAGCGTGGGCGGCGTCGATATCACGGCCTTGAGCGAACGCGAGCGCACCTTGCTTCGCCGGCGGCGCATCGGCTTCGTGTTCCAGTTCTTCAACCTCCTGCCCACGCTGACGGTGGCCGAGAACCTGCGCCTGCCGCTGCAATTGCTCGGGCGCGGCGGGGCGACAGCCGATCGTGCCGTGGCCGACTTGCTGGAGGCGGTCGGTCTCGCCGGCTATGGCCCGCGCTTTCCCGACACGCTCTCGGGCGGCGAACAGCAGCGCGTGGCCGTCGCGCGCGCCCTGATCCACGAGCCGGACCTGATCCTGGCCGACGAACCGACCGGCAACCTGGACCCAGCGACCGGCAATCGGGTGGCCGAGCTGCTGGACCGACTGGTGCGGCAGTTCGGCAAGACGCTGATCCTGGTCACGCACAGCCCCGATCTCGCGCGCCACACCGACCGCATCCTGCGCCTGCAGGACGGCCGGCTGGTGGCGGAAGCGCCGCGCGCCGCATGATCCCGCTCCATATCCGGGCCGGCTGGCGCCACCTGATCCGGCACCGCTGGCTCACGCTGCTGTCCGTCATCGGCATCGCGCTCGGCGTGGGCGTGGTCGTCGCCGTGGATCTGGCCAGCACCAGCGCCCGGCTGGCCCTGAAAACCTCCATGGCGGCCGTGGTCGGCGAGGCGACGCACCAGATTCTGGCCGGCCCCGAGGGCTTGCCCGAAACGGTTTATCGCGACCTGCGGCTCGGCGGCGCGCGTGTGCCGCTGGCGCCCGTCATCGAGGCAACCGTCAGCGTGGCCGACCGGCCCGGCCACAGCTTCCGTTTGTTGGGCATCGACGGCACTGCCGAGTTCGCTTTCGGCCGGGGGCAGATGGGGCCTGCAGGCGGCAGCCCCGGCGCGGACGGCGGCGGCCTGCTCGGCGCCATCCGCGGCGTGACGCAGCCTGGCCAGGCGTGGATTTCCGCGCAGGCCGCCGCGGCGCTCAAGGTGACGCCCGGCGACCGGCTGGTGCTGCGCCTGCCGCTGGGTCAGGGCACGGTCACCGTGGCCGGCGTCCTTCCGGACAGCGGCACGGACCGCGACCTGTCCGGACTGATGCTGATGGACATCGCCGCGGCGCAGGAGCTGCTGGCCATGCCGGGGCGCATCAGCCGCATCGATGTGCGCCTGCCCGAAGGCGCCGCCGGCGAGGCGGCACTGGCGACCCTGCAGACGCGCCTGCCGTCCGGCTTGCGAGTGGAAACCACGGGCAGCCGCGTGCGCGCCATGGAGGGCATGACCCGCGCTTTCGAGTTCAACCTGATGGCGATGAGCCTGCTCGCGCTCGTGGTCGGCCTCTATCTCATCTACAACACCCTGAGCTTTGCCGTGGTGCAGCGCCGGCCGCTCCTGGGCGTGCTGCGCACCCTCGGCGTCACCCGCGCGCAGGTGTTCCGCGCCATCCTCGTCGAAGCCCTGCTGCTGGGCGCGGCGGGCACACTGCTGGGCCTGCTGCTCGGCACGGCGCTGGCCCAGTTCCTGGTGGGACTGGTGGGGCGCACCATCAACGACATCTATTACACGCTACAGATTTCCCAGCTCGCCCTGAGTCCGTGGGGACTGGCCAAAGGCGTGTTGCTCGGACTGAGCGGCAGCGTCCTCGCCGCCCTGCCGGCGGCCTGGGAGGCCGCGCGCACCCCGCCGCGCCGGGTGCTCAACCGCTCGGATCTGGAAGTGCGCATGCGCCGTCTGGTGCCGCGTCTCGCCGCCTTCGGCCTGCTGCTGGCTGCGGTGGTCCTGCCGACGCTGCTGGTGTGGCCGAGCCGCTCGCTGCTGCCGGTCTACGCGGGACTGGTGGCGCTGGTCTTGGCCGCGAGCCTCGTCGTCCCGGCCCTCACCGTGGGCCTCATGGCGCTGCTGACGCACATGCTGCCCGCGGGGCGGGGGCTGCTGCTGCGCATGGCGGCGCGCGGCGTGGTGCGTTCCTTGAGTCGCACGGGGCTGGCCATCGCCGCGCTCACCGTGGCGCTGTCCACCGCCGTCGGAGTGGGCACCATGATCCACAGCTTCCGCGACAGCGTGAGCACCTGGCTGGAACGCACCCTGAGCGCGCAGATCTACGTCTCGCCCGGCGGCGGCGCTCCGCGCGGCGCGCGCCTGCCCGACAGCCTGTTGCCGACCCTCGCGGCCCTGCCGGGCATGGCCGAGGTCGTCGGCATCCGCGCGGCACCCATCGACACGCCCGACGGCCCCGTCGGCGTCTCGGCGGCCACCTTCCGGCCCTCGCTGCGCGGCGCGCTGCAACTGCTGGGCGGCGATCCGGCGCGCGCCTTTGCCGCGCTCGCCGATGCAGCGCGCGAGGTCCCCGCCGTTCTCGCCAGCGAGCCGCTGGCCTGGCACCGCCAACTGAAAGTCGGCGACCGGCTGCAACTGGCCACGGATCGCGGCTGGCGCGCCTTCGAAGTGGTCGGGATCTATCAGGATTTCGGTTCGGATCAGGGCCATCTGCTGATGGACGAGCGCGTGTTCCAGCAGCATTGGCAGCGGCCGGGGGTCACCGGCATCGGGCTCTATCTCACCCCCGGCGCCGATGAAGCGGCGCTGGTGTCGCAGATTCAGGCGCTGGCCACGCCCGACATGCCGCTCTCGGTTATGCGCACCGCCGGCATCCTGGCGTTTTCGCTGCAGATCTTCGACCGCACCTTCGCCGTGACCGGCGTGTTGCGCCTGCTCACCCTGATCGTGAGCCTGGTCGGCGTCACCAGCGCACTGATGGCCCTTCAACTGGAACGCACACGCGAATGCGCCGTGCTGCGCGCGTTGGGGATGACGCCCGGGCAGGTGCGGCGCTGGGTAACCTTGCAAACGGCGCTGATGGGCGCGGCGGCCGGCCTGCTCGCCGTGCCGGTCGGCCTGGCGCTGGCCGCGGTGCTCACCGGCGCGGTGAACCAGCGCGCCTTCGGCTGGACCATCGCCTTCAAGGTGGCACCGGAGCTGCTGGTGCAGGCGCTGGTTCTCGCCGTGCTGGCGGCGCTCATCGCCGGCGCCTATCCGGCCTGGCGCATGGGGCGCACGCCGCCGGCCCTGGCCTTGCGGGAGGATTGAGATGCGCCGCGCGCGGGTTGGTCTGGTGCTGCTCCTGCTGGGACTCGTTCTCGCCCTGATCTGGCACCGCCCCGCGCCGCCGCCCGCGCCGGGCGGGCAGATCGACCTCAACCGCGCCTTCGTGCAGGCGACTGCGGGCTTTGCACGAGCCGAGGCGCCGCGCACCTTCCGCTTTCCGGAGGATCACGGCCCGCATCCGGACACCGCCAGCGAATGGTGGTACGTCACCGGCCACCTGCGCACCGCGCAAGGCCGGCGCTTCGGCTATGAGCTGACCTTTTTTCGCGTGGCGCTCGCCCCCGACATGCCCGCGCGCCCATCGGCCTGGGCCACGCGGCAGATCTACATGGCCCATCTGGCGCTCACCGACCCGGAAGGCCGGCGCTTTCACGCCTTCGAGCGCTTCAACCGCGCGGCCCTGGACATGGCCGGTGCCAGCGCCGCGCCGCTGCGCATCTGGCTGGACGACTGGACGCTCGCCGCCCGGCCCGACGCCGACCCGACGCTTGCGACCCCGCCGCTGCTGCTGCGCGCTGCAGAGGGGCCGGTGGCGCTTACCCTCGAGCTGGACGCGGGCAAGCCGCCCGTGCTGCAGGGCGAGGCCGGCCTCAGCCGCAAGGGGCCGGAGCCCGGCGATGCGTCCTATTACTACAGCCTGACCCGATTGCCCACGCGCGGCACGCTCGAGCTGAACGGCGAGCGCTTCGCGGTCGAGGGCGAATCGTGGATGGACCGGGAATGGGGCACCTCCGCCCTGGGGCCGGAACGCAGCGGCTGGGACTGGTTCGGGCTGCAGCTCGACGACGGCAGCGAGCTCATGTTCTGCCGCATCCGCCGCCGCGACGGCGCGCCGAATCCCTTCGACTACGGCATCTGGGTCGAACCGGACGGAACAAGCCAACCGCTCGCCGCGAGCGACGTCCGGCTCCGCGAGACGGGCCACTGGCGCAGCCCGCACACCGGCATCCGCTATCCCGCCGGCTGGGAGCTGTCGCTGCCGGCTCGCAACCTACGGCTCGAACTGCAGCCGATCCTCGCCGATCAGGAACTGAATCTCGCCGTGCGCTACTGGGAAGGCGCTGTCAGTGCCCACGGCGAGCAGCACGGCCGCCCCATCGCCGGGCAGGGTTACGTCGAACTCACCGGCTACGGCAGCGCGCCATGAAAACGCCGCCCGACGCTATCGCAAGCGCGCCGAATCCGCTATATTAGGCCGTTCATTTGGGGCGGTAGCTCAGCTGGGAGAGCGTCGCGTTCGCAATGCGAAGGTCGGGAGTTCGATCCTCCTCCGCTCCACCAAATGGATTCAAGGCCAACCGTTCCGGTTGGCCTTTTTCATTTCCGGACTTCCAAACCGTTTCGCTCATCGACCTTACGGCCTCAAAAATCCTGACGCGATGGCGAGTTGGCGCGGATTTCTTTCGAAGCGATTTGCACTCGCTCCGCGCACTAGCTCGTCTGAGACACCGGACATATTACGGACACCGAACGTTCCGTTTTTTCGCCCTCATTGGAGATCGCATGAAGTCGAGATGTCGCAGAACGGCCGTCCTTACCTCCCGGCCGCTTATGCGAGCTTTGCGCCGCCGTCCTCGCAGACGCTCTCCACTAAGGTCGCCACTTCGTGCAGGAGCGAGTTACGATCTGGCGATGGTATTACGTCAGGGATCGGCACCGCCCGCTCGTAGATGCGTTCGCCGATGATCGATGCGCGTGCGTAGCTCGATCCACGACCGGACTGGTTGAACGCCGACTGCCAGTCGGCCATCCGCTCGGCCCGAACGCGGCGGGTAGCCAGGTCCAGCGTCTTGGCAGACAGCGCGTTGGCCAGGCCGTCAAAAACCTGTTGCTTGTGCGCGTCGTCGGTCGGCTCGGCCGGGTCCCACCGGAGTGGGTTCTGCAGCAGCACATACAGCCGATCCTGGAGCTGCTTGCGGAGATCCGCGACCGGCTTGAGGTTGTCGTACTCGTCGCCGAGGCCGGGCGTGCTGAGTCGTCGGCTCAATGCCCAGATGCGCTTCCAGTGCTCCTTGCTGACTCCGGGCTTGTAGTCGAGGCCCAGGCGCGGCCACCACGCATCGTGGAAGCTCTCGGCAGCGTTCTTTACGGCTAGGACAAGATTCATCCGGTCGTACACCGGCTTCGCGAGCACGGGCTCGGGCTTCTCGACGATGGCATCAATTGCCGCGAGCAGCGCCTGCAGTTGTCCGATGGTCCGTTTGTGAGTCTTCTTCGTGGCGTCCAGGTCTCCATCGATCCCGCCGACGAAGAAGCAGGCGTCCTTCAGGCGGCCGCGAAGCGCTCGTTCCGCAAACGGGCCCAGCTCCTCGCCAATGGAAGCGAGGACGTTCTCGGCGGAAGCCAAGACATGCTGCTCCTTGGCAGCTGCGTTGGGCAGGTTGTCACCCTTGACCTCGTCGAAGTGCGTGAACACGAGCAGCAGCTTGTTGGCGCTGCCCGATGTGATCATCTCCTTCATGGCCGCCACCGGCGCGGCCTGCATCGGCTGAACAGCGTTGTCGACGAGCACGATGGCATCCGTCGACTCGATGCGCCGGGTCAGCGAGGTTGAGATGGCCGCCACCGACTTGGGCGTGTGGCCCAGGCCTTTATCGTCGAGAAGCACGAGCTTGGGCTGTTGCCCGCCGTTCCATGCCGGCAGGAATGCACCGGACACGCGGACTCCGTTAACCAGCGGGGTCAGCAGGCGCCCGAAGCGTGAGGAGTGGTTGCTGGAGAAACGCGTGACCGTCTTGATGAAGGTCGCACGATCGTCAGTCTTCCACGACCACGATTGCGGCCAGCCCTGCTTGTTGCGGCGTACCGCGCCATCCGTAAGCAGCGAGAAACGAAGCTCGATCTCGTCCATCAGCTCGTCACTGATGCGGTGGAACTCGTCGTCTTCACGCAGCCGGCGATCAAGCTCCTCCTCGAACAACTCGTCGACGACCCGTTGATCCTTTTCGTCGGTGGCACCCAGCTCGGTCTTCAGTTGGTCGCCGTGGCGGGCGGCGATGGCGCGCAACGCCATCAGCGTCTTCGTCAGCAGTGCATTGGTGGCTTCGAGATCGATCACACCGTCCTCGGCGGTCTCTTCGGCCGGCTCCGCGGCTTCGTCCTCGTCATCCTCATCGTCGTCGGTGCCGGCCGCCTGAGGCCCGTTACCAAGCACGTAGTTGAAGCGGAACCTTTGGTTCACGTGCATCAGCAGCTTGCGCACCACTTCACCGTCGCCGTCGCCCCGATAGGCGGACAGCACGGCCTCGGAGATGCACTCGTTCAGGTGCTCGCGAACCTCGTCGATGGGAAAGAAGGTGACCACAGCCTCGTAAGGGCCTGGCGTAAGCACGACCTCGGTTTCATGCACCGTGGTCTTCGCCGTCGATGTCGACGGAAAGCGCTCGGTCTCCGGGTCCGTGCCGATCAACTGCCGAAGCAGCGTCGTCTTGCCGGCGCCGGTCGTCCCGAGGAGCAGCGCCCGCCGATAGTCGGGATCGTTCGAGGGCGGCAGCGGAATGATCGACTCGCGGATCGCGCCGAAGTCGCTCTGCTCAGGTTCCATGCCGTGATAGAAGATCTCGACGACCCGACGATGGAACCGCGTTTCAGCCTCCGCCCTGGCCGGCAGGCTCCAGAAGCTCTCCTCCGTCAGAAGCTGGTTGAGTTGATCCTTCAGATCGTTGGCTTCGGCCTCGTCGGGGGTCCCGAGGCCCTGGCGGACCCGCAGCCCTGGCTTGCCGGAATTCGGGTCGACCCGAACCGGATGGCGGAAGATCACCGCCCATGCACTGCGACCCTGCGACCGGCTCAGGGTCGCCGTAAAACGCTTTTCCATGCCGCACCTCGTTGTTCAGTTGTTGTTCCGAAATGAATCATAGGCGTGCCGACACCTGCGGTCAAGCGAAACCGGAACAACGACGGAACAACGTCGGTGCGGCTTGAGTGCAGGGAGTGCTGCGTGCCAACCTTCTGGTCGTCGCGTCAACCACGGTGTAAACTGACAACCAAGCTGTCAACCAAGAAGAGATCGGAGCCTACCCGTGAGCGAAAGGATGTCGAACGCGCCTGTGTACTACGCGCTGGCGCAAGCTCAGTTCAATCCTGTGGCCGCCATGGCCAAGTATGTCGACCAAATCCAGGATCGGCTGCGTCGCGAAGGGTACCCGTTGTTCGAAACGCAGCAGGTCACGCATCTGGTGGTGCCGGGGCCGGGTCAGGCACAGCCAGCCGAACCGCAGATTGCTCACATGGTCTCTTGGCTCATCACCAAAAGTGACCGTACGGCCGGGTTCATCCTGGCCCCGTCGGCCATCACCTACCATACGACCCACTACGACACGCACCAAGAATTCATCCCGGAACTGCTGCGCGGGTTGGCGGCCGTGCACGAGGTGGCCAGCCTTGACCACATCAGCAGGCTAGGCCTGCGTTACCTGAATGCCGTGTTGCCGCGCGTCGGCGAGACGGTGAAGCAGTATCTGGTTGGAGGACTACACGGTGTTGAGTTCAATGCCACTCGGCGGTACACGATGAGCGAATCGGTGTTTGGGACGGTAACCAGTCCTCTTTGCCCAAACGGGACGCTGGTGTCTCGGGCACACAGGATGACCGCGCCGCTTGGATTTCCGCCAGACATGCAGCCCAACGGCTTGGTAGTGAATCCAAGGTTCGCTCTGCAAGAGCCGCTGGAACATGCTGTCATCGATACGGATCACTATGTCGAGGAGCGTATGCCGCTCGATATGAGTCGACTCGAAGATCAGCTACTTTCCCTCCACGGCACAATCAAGGATGTGTTTCGCGCCATGACGACAGATCATGCCTGTACCGTGTGGGATTGATACAAAAAGGAAATACCGGCGATGCACATGCCCGCAATCACACCTACTAACAGCCGGACGTCGACGACCGCACCGATCAGTTTGGCAGCCGCTTTCGTGATGCTTGGTTCGAATGTGCTAGGAAGCGGCACGGGCAGCGTGCTTGATCTTTCTCGGGCCAGCGAGTGGTCTAGGAGGGTACAGGCACGCGCCCCCCTTCAGATTGATGTGGTGACGGATGGCGACATCCAGGTATCGCGTCCCGATGTTCGATCCGCTGCCCAGCATCTCGCTAATATCCGCGAGGTGCTGCAGCCGGCCATCGCCGATCTGGCCACCGTGTTCGGCGTCTCCAGACAGGCAATCTACAAGTGGATCGGCGGAGAAGCGACGCCCGAACCTGACAAGTTTGAGCGGATTCGTGCCCTCAGCCATGCAGCCGACGCTTTCCGAGATGCTGGCGTCACTCGTGCTTCGTCAATGCTGAAGATGAAGGCATTTGAGGGCCGGTCCTTGATGGACCTCGCTGCTGCCGGTCAACTCTTGCCGTCGCACATCCAGTCGCTGATCGCCGAAGCCCAGGCGATGGATGCGGCTTACGACCGGTCAGGCTTGGCGAAGTCGAAAGCGAAGCCCTCGGACGATTGGCGTGCTGAGGTATCCATTCCCGGGTTCCCCGAGCGATAGGTCGGGGGGCGATGGATGCTGGCGCGCGATACGGACTGGCGACAGGGTGATCTTCTAACTTGCGAGGCCGCTGCTGCATTGGGCTTGGTTGACCCGGCCGACCAAGGGCGCCGCGTCATCGTCATCACTCATGACTGCGACTTGCCGCATGAAAGCGAGCGCTGCGTCGAGGTCATCGTCGCCGAGTTGGTTACCAAGGACCCCAAGCCTGACCCCCAGCTCTCCTACGCCAAAAACCCGCGACGACTCCACCTCGCCTACGAGGGCGCCGACGCTGCGCCGTTGATTCTTGAGCTCCGGCATGGGGATCGCCGCAGCGTACCGAAAGGTGACTTCGCCGAGCGCGCAGTCAAAGACAACAGCCTCGCGCTGCCGGTTGACGCGAAGCGTGCCCTGAAGCAGTGGCTTGCCGCGCGATACGGCCGACCGGCCTTCCCCAATGCTTTCGAGGAGCGGTTGCGCAAGCTCTCTGGCAAGCGCACCGTCGAGCAGCTGATCGCCAAGATTCTGGAGCCCGACGCGAAGTACCTGGTCGGGCTGTTCTTCGATCTGGGTGAGCAGCGAGGCGCAGAAGTGGGCGAAGGGGAGCCCTATGCGCTTTCAGTGTCCGTTGTCTACGACGTCACCGAGGGTGGCACCGAAGCGAGGCTGTCGGCTGGGCGGGTCGCCGGGCAGCTGCGCGATCTGTTCGAAAAGACCTACGGCAAGCCCGACGTTGCCACGGAGATCGCGCTCGACGCTTGCGAAGCCGTGGCAGACGCGCGCCTGACGCTGGCTGATCTCCGCCGCGTGGATCAGTGGCGCCTGGAGTACATCAGCCTGCGAGATGACGATCACGGCGACTTTCTGCCGGTTGGTGAAATGCCGACGTAGGGGCCCGGGATTGCCGCACAATCGCGATGGATTCCGCCCAAACCCGCACTGTTTGTAGATGCCTGTTTCTTTTTGGGTAAAGTCCACCACCAAATGGATTCAAGGCCAACCATTCCAGTTGGCCTTTTTCATGTCCGGGTTCCTAAACACCATGTGCGATATAAGCTGACACGATCCAACGATAGGCCCCATCGCCGATCGACGCGATGGCCCTATGGCCGCTGAGATTCTGACGCCAACATGACTCAGCGCCATTACCTGACGAAACAAATCGCGCTCCGGACACACCCAAGCTCGTGGGTGTCAACGGGCAGAATACGAACCTTCTCGGCCTATGCGCCACCGATACGGACGTCGTATGTTCCGTTCCACCCGCCTTGTGAGCCCCGCGGAGCCGAGAGTCGCAAGAAGGTCGTCTTTAAAATTCCCGACCGCCCGTCAGCTAATGCCTGTTCGAACCGCTGCCGATGACGGGAAGCGCCGCAAATATAGCGAGTGGAAAGGGAGACTAAGGAGCCATTGACGTAAGAAGGTCCGAGTCGGCGGATTGAAGTGGGCTAAACGATCAGAAATCCTCCGGAATCGCGACCTCGATGCGGTCGTTCGCTTCGCGCACGGCAAAGGTGGTGAGCGGACCATAGGCGGGCGGGGCGAGCACGGCGCCGGTGCGCAGGTCGAAGGCGGCGCCGTGGCGCGGGCAGACGAGCCGGCAGCCCTCGCGCGGCCCGCCCGTGAGGCGGCCGCCGTCGTGGGTGCAGACGTCCTCGATGGCGTGCAGCGCGCCATCGATCCGGAACACCGCGATCGTGACGCCGTCCACGTCGCGGCGCAGATAGCCGCCCTCGGGCAGTTCGCCCGCCGCGCCAACATCGTGCCACTGGCTCATGCGCCCGTCTCCGGCTTGGCGTTCCGGTCGGGCCGCCAGAGCACGTCGTCCAGCCCGGCTTGCCGATTGGCCGCCCGCGCCAGCACGAACAGCAGATCCGACAGCCGGTTGAGATAGCGCAGCGTCTCGGGGTTGACCGGCTCGGCGCGGGACAGCGTGTACACGCGCCGCTCCGCGCGCCGGCAGACGGTACGGGCCAGATGCGCCCAGCCGGCACCCGCGCTGCCGCCCGGGAGGATGAATTCCTTGAGCGGCGCCAGATCCGCGTTCAGCGTATCCAGCCAATCCTCCAGCGCGCTCACCTGCTCGGCGCGGATGCTCACGCGTTCCGGGATGCACAGCTCGCCGCCGACGTCGAACAGCGCGTGCTGGATTTCGTCGAGCCGCTCGTCCCATGCGGCGGGCAGGCCGGCGGTGCGGAGCAGACCGATGAGGGCATTCAGCTCATCGACCGTGCCGAAAGCCTCGACGCGCGCATGGTCCTTCGGCACGCGATTGCCGTCGCCGAGGCCCGTGGTGCCGGCATCCCCGGTGCGGGTGTAGATCTTCGACAGGCGGTGTCCCACCTCATCCCTCCGTCAGTCGGTAGTGAACGGCCAGCTCCAGCGCCTCGACCGGCTCGGCCCATGCGGCGGTCGCAAGAGGTGCAAGGCTGCTCAGGGTTTGCTCGGCGTCCCGGTCGAGCACCGGGTGGCCGGAGCTGGCCAGCAGGCGGACGTTGATCACCCGGCCCTGTGGCGTCACATCGTAGCGCAGGCGCACCGCGCCTTCCCAGCCATGGCGCCGGGCCAGCGGCGGATAGCGGAAATGGCGCGCAAAGTCGACGCGGACGCGTCGCTGGATGTCCTCGCGCAGCCGGGCTTCGACCGCCTCTCGTTCCCGCCCCTGACTGACGGCTTGTGCAGCAGCTTGGGCCTCGTCCCCGGAAGGCGCCGAGGGTGCATCCGGGTCCGACGCAGCCGCCACCGGCGCCGCCGCGGCGACCGTTGCGTCCACCGCGACAGGACGCTCGATCGGCACGGCTGCGGGGCGCACTGCCTCACCGCCGGGCCGGCGAGCAACCGGACGCGGCGCGGACGGGGAAGCCCTCGGCGCTGCGGCCGTGTCCGTCGGGCCGGGCGCAGCCGCCCCTGGCGCTGCCGTCCGATCGATCACCGCGGATGGGCCCGGCGTGCGCGCCGCGGCCGGTTCGGGCACCGCCGGCGCCGCCCGGAGCGGTATCAGTTGCAGGACGCGATCGGAATGAACGGTGGGTGGGCGCGGCGCCGGCAGCGCCAGCATCAGCAGGCCGATCAGGAGCAGATGCCCGGCCACCGCCGCGAACAGCGCGTTCGAGGCAGCGGACGGGCGGTGTGCCATGCGCCTCGCCGTCACGGCGTCCGGTAGCTGAGGGTGAGATAACCGGCGCGCCCCGGCTGGGCGTAGGTGGCGGCCGTTTCATAATCCCGGTCGAGCACGTTCTCCACGCGGGCCTGCACCGCCCACTGCGGCGCGAACAGCCATTCGGCCCGAACATCGACGCGGCCGTAGCCGGCGAGCGGAACCGTGTTCGCCGCATCGTCGAAACGCCCGTCCTGCGCGAGCAGGGTGGCGCCCACGCGATAGGCGCCGAACAGGCGGTCGAGTTCCACGCGGGCGCTCGTTTCGGCGCGGCGCGGCAGCTCGCCGCCGGTGGTGCGGTTCTCGGTATCAAGAAGCGTCAGCGCCGCATGCGCGCGCCAGTCCTCGGTGCGCCAGGTGACACCGCCTTCCGCGCCGTCGATGCGCGCGCGATCGATGTTGTCGACCGTGGCTTGCGCGGCGTCGAAGATGATCAGGTCGTCGATGTCGTTGCGGAACACGTTGAGATCGAAGCTGAGCGCCGCCAGATCGTAGCGGAGGCCGAGTTCGACGTTGCGTGCGGTTTCGGGATCCAGATCGGGATTGCCGCCGTAGAAGCCGTCGCTCGGGTAATACAAGTCGTTGAAGGTCGGCGCCTTGAAGGCCGTGCCGTAGCTCGCGGTGAGGCGCAGGTCCTCGCGTAGCGCCATGCCCCAGGTGGCGTTGCCGGTGGTTTCGGCGCCGAAGGATTCGTCATCGTCGCGGCGCAGCCCGAGGATGAACTGGTGCCGGCCCAGCGCGAACTGGTCCTGCGCGAACACCGCCCAGTTGTCGCGGCTGTCCTCGGTGAAGGCGGTGGTGCTGTCGACCCGGTCGCGCCAGCCGTCCACGCCGACGGTGAGCAGTTGCGCGCCCGGCAGGCTGAGATCGTTTTGCCAACTGGCGCTGCTGCGCCGGGTGTCGAAGGTGGAAAAGTCGGCGCCGTCGATCAGGCTGTCGGCTTCGTCGCGGCTCTCGCCGACGGTGAGGCGGCTGTACCAGCCCGCGGCCAGTTCGCCGCCGAGGTGGGCGCTCAGGACCTGCTGGACGAAATCGGTCCGGTTGGGAAAGCCGTCGTAATCGGTGCGGCCCTGGGCGCGCAGCGCCTGGGCGCCCAGCTCGGCGCCATTGCCGAGGCGGTGCGTCACACCGACGTTGAGCGCCGTGTTGCGATAACCGTCGTCGTCGGGTTCGGTCGGCGTGGGCCCGAAACTGCCGGCCACGCCGTCCTTCTGGACGTCATAGCCGTCGCTGCTCAGGCCCGAGGCGGTGAGGTGGTAGCGCGTGTCGCCGAGGGCGCCGCGAGCGGCGGCGCGGCCGCTGAAGGTGCCGAAGCTGCCGCCGGTGGCGGCTACCTCCCAGCCGCTGCCGCCCGTCGCGTCGGGCCGGGTGAAGATCTGGATCACGCCACCCAGTGCGTCGGCGCCGTACAGGCTGGCGCGCGGTCCGCGCACGATCTCGATGCGCTCGATCTGGTCGGGGGGGATGAGTTCGAGGGCCGCCGTGCCGGTGGTCGCCGAGCCGACCCGGATGCCGTCGATCAGCACCAGGGTCTGACCGGCGCTGGTGCCACGCAGGTTGACGGCGCTGAGCTGGCCGAACGCGCCGCTGCTGGACACATCGACGCCCGCCTGGCCGGCCAGCAGATCCGGCAGGCTGGTCGGGCGCAGCCGGTCGATGTCCTCGCGGGTGATGACGGTGACCGGCGCGAGGCTGTCATCGGCGGTCTGGGCGGTGCGCGTGGCCGTGACGACGACGGTTTCCGCCACCTCGTCGACCTGGGCCTGGGCCGCACTGACGGGGAGCAGCGCGCAGGCCAGCAACGAGCGGCGGCGCAAGGGATGGTTCATTTCTGTTGTTCCTGCCTGAGTGGAGGTCCGGTCGGTCGACCAGAGCGCAGGCAGGTGGAGGGACGCGAAGCAGGCGCCGGCGGCGCCATTGCCCGGCCGTGCCGCCCGCCGCAACACGCATCTGGACCTTGTCCACACAGGCCGGTCTCCGGGCTGATGAGTGGCCAGGATTCCGGCCGGCGCGGGCCGCCTTCCCATGCACGAGGGCACAGTGGCTGGGATGACCGCGCGAAACTCAAACACCGTTGCGGGGGCAGCGTTGGAATGGGCCGGGTGGCCGCACCAACTTCCCGTTTCACCCGCGCGGCACGCGCCACGCGGACACCTGTGGGATTTCAGGTCGGGCCAGCCTACGGGGCCGACGCAGGGGTGTCAATCGAGGCGCGGGCGGTCAGTCGCGCCGCTGCAGGTAGACCAACAGCGTGCGCTGCCGCGCCGAGCCGTTGTCGTCGCTGACCAGAAGCAGGCCGCGTGCACCGATCCGGGTCATGCCTTCGAAGTTGTCCAGCAGCCAGCCGTCCTGCAGGCGGAACAGGGCGAGCGTCTCGGGACGGATGGCGAAACCGTCGGTCTCGGGCAGGTCGAAGCGGCGCAGCGCAATCTCGATGCGCCCCTCGTCATAGCAGCGCTCCAGCGACAGCAGTTCATCACCCCCCCACGCATTCAGCGCCACCAGTGCGCAGCGCGGCCCGGTGTGGAGCAGATAGGGATGCTGACGCCCGGCGAGATCGAACAGTGGCGTGTGGCCGGCCGGGGTGAAGCCCGGCGGCGGCCGTTCGGCCGCGCTCAACAGGCCGCGGCGCGGATGCCAGGCGAGCGCCTCCAGCGCGGCGTTGGAGGTTTCGTAGCGCCGGGGATCGGCAAACGGCGCGGGCAGCGGCACATCGGCCTGCCAGCGGCCCCGGCGGTCGATGCGGGTGATGCGCGGGTTGCGCTCGAAGGACGCGAACAGCGCCGGCGTCCCGTCCGGGCCGGCTGCAAACGTGAGTCCTTCGGCGTCGCCCTGCCGGCCTTTGAGCGGCCGGCCTGAGGCATCGGTCAGGGGATGGCTGTCCAGGAGGCGCACGTCGATCAGACGATCGTTCTCGAAGATCGGCTGCAGCCGAAACAGCCAGCCGAAATCGGACACCGCGTAGAGCACGCCTTCGGACTCGGACCAGGCGAGATCCGACAAACCGCGCAGGGCGACGCCGTCGGGCATCTCGCGGGGCAGCCAGAGCGCGCCGCCCAGCACCACGGACTGGTACGCGCTGCCGTCGGGGTGCAACGGCGCCAGGATCGCCGGCTCGGGTTTTTGCGGCGCCGGTCCGCCCAGCCACGCCCAACCGAATGGGCTGACCGCCATCCCGGCCAACAGCAAGAAGCCGGTCGTCGCAAGGGCGTGCCGACGGATCAAGGATCCGATCATGCGTCGCTCGGATTAGCCCGCGGGCGCGCTTTTGAAGCGGGCCAGTTCGGGATCGTCGATCGGCCGCGGCGGCAGACCGATGACCTGCGTGAGGGTGTCCAGATCGGTCATGCCGCGCTGCAGGCGAATCTTGCCCTCGGCGTCTTTGTAGAGCATGGCGGGAGTACCGGAGACGCCCAGTCGATCCATCATCTGGCGGTGGCGGGTCAGCGTCTTGCGCGTCTCGTCCTGGATCTTCTCGGCCACGGCCACGCCACCGGCCCGGAAGCGGGCTTCGTTGTCCGCGAGCGCCTCGGCGGGCTCCTTGGCCTGCAGGATAGTGGCGGCCTTGCCGGTGCTGGACGCCTTGATCACGTCGACCAGCAGATGGCGCACCTGCAGCCCGGCCTCGTGGTAGTGACGTGTCACCCGCCAGAGCAGATGGCAATAGCCGCAGTTGGGATCGGTGAAGCTGTAAATGATGCGCGTGGGCTTGGCGGCGCCTTCGGCGACCCAGCGGGCCGATTCCAGCTCATTCCAGAGCGTTTGCAGTTCCGGGCCGAGGACGTGGTCCTCCACGTGGGTCTGCGTCAGATCCCGTCCCGATTCGTCGAGGATATTGCCGATGAACAGATAGCGTCCGTCCGGCGACACATACACCACATCCGATCGCCGGCTCTCCCGCGCCCGCAGGACGTAACCCGTCATCTGGGCCGGCGCCTCGAAACGGCCCTCCACCCGCAAACCCATGGCCGTGAGCCGGTCGAGGGCCGGTGGCGCAGGCTCGTCCGCCAAGGCAGGCTGGACCGCGAAAAACGCCAGCAAGGCCGCGCCCGCTGCTCGACCGAGCCCGCGGCATGGGGTCGCGTCGCTTGCTGCAAGCTCCGGCCTTCCGCGAGAATGAGACCCGGTGAGCCGCTGTTCCCGGCGGCTGGAGCGATCAGACGAAATATGCACCGTCGGGCTTCCCTTCATTTGGCAGGCGCGCGCAGCCGCGGCCGCGTGGGTCATGGTTTCAGGATGGGCGTGGCGGGATTGCTGCTGACCCTCGCCGGCTGCTCGGACGACGGCAAGCCCGGCGGGCCATCGCCCGTCCCCGCGGACCGCGCACCCGGCCGGTGGGATCTCACCGGGATCTACCGCGACGATGCCGCCTTCGAAGCTGACGCCGAACGACTGCACCAGACCCAAGCGGCGTTTTCGGCGCAATGTCCGGGGCATCTCGGGAAGGCGTCTGCACTGGCAGACTGTCTGGGCCGCTATTCCGATCTTCTGGAACGGGCGGCGAGGCTCTCGGGCTATGCCCAACTCCGCTATGACGAGGATACCACCAACCCCGCGGCACTGGCCCGCAAGCAGCGAACCGATGCGCTCCAGGCCGGCGTGGCGGAAGCGTCGAGCTTTCTGGAGCCGGAGCTCGTGGCGCTCGGCGCCGAGCGCATCGGCAAGCTCATGCGGCGCAACGACACGCTCGGCGGCGAATACCGGCATCTGCTGAATGAAACCATCCGGCGCGCGCCGCATACCCTTTCGGCGCCGGAAGAACGGCTGATCGCCATGGCCGGGCCGATGGCCGAAACGGCCGCCCAACTGCAGACCACGCTGACGAATGCGGAGATGCCCTGGCCGACCGTGACCCTGCACGACGGCCAGAGCCTGCGGCTGGACCAGACCGGCTACCAGCAAGGCCGCCAACTCCCCGATCGGGCTGACCGGCGGGCCGTCTTCGAGGCGTTCTGGAAAACGTTCGCGGGCTATGAGCAGACGCTCGGCGTCGCGCTCTACGGCCAATTGCAACGCGACCGCTTCCTGGCCCGGGCGCGCGGCTACGAGAGCACGCGCGCCGCCAGCCTCGACCGGGACGGCATTCCGCTCGCGGTCTACGACACCCTGATCCGCGAGGCCGAGCGCGGGCTGCCGACCCTGCAGCGGTATCTGCGCCTGCGCGCGCGGCTCATGGGGCTCGACCGGCCGGCGGCCTACGATCTCTATGCGCCGGTGACCGCGGCGGCGCCGCAATTCACGCTGGGCGCGGCCGAACAGGCCGTGCTGGATGCGGTGGCACCGCTCGGGACCGACTATCAACGTGCCATGGCCGAGGGCTTCGACAACGGATGGATGGATTCCGAGCCGCGCCCCGGCAAGCGCTCCGGCGCCTACATGATGGGCTCCATCGACGCCGTCCACCCCTTCGTGCTCATGCATTTCACGGGCGATTTCGATGCGGTGTCGACCCTCGCCCACGAATGGGGCCACGCCATGCATTCGCATCTGGCCAACCGGCAACAGAATTTCCTCAATGCGCAATACCCCATCTTCCTGGCCGAAGTCGCCTCCACCGTGAACGAGCGGCTCCTGATCGAGGATGCGATCGGCAAGGCCAAGACCGACGAGGAACGACTCTTCTATCTCAACGAAGCGCTGGAGAGCCTGCGGGGAACGTTCTTCCGGCAAGCCATGTTCGCCGCCTTCGAGCACGACATCCATGAGCGCCTTGCCGCCGGCGAGGCACTGACCGGCGCCGATTTCAGCCGCCTCTATCTGGCGCTGGTGCGGCGCTATCTGGGACAGGACGCCGGCGTCGTCGACATCGACGCTGCCTACGCCATCGAGTGGGCGTACATCCCCCATTTTTATTACAATTTTTATGTCTACCAGTACGCCACCTCGATCGCCGCCGCCAGCCTCCTCGCCGACCGCGTCACGCGGGGCGACGAAGGCGAACGCAAGGCGTACCTGAACCTGCTGGCGGCCGGCGGATCGAACAACCCGTACGAATTGCTCAAGCAGGGGGGCGTCGATCTGGCGACGCCGGCCCCGTACCGCTCACTGATCGGGCGCATGGACCGGCTGCTCGACGAAATGGAAACCATCGTGGCGCGCCGCGGCTTGTGACGGGAGGCAAGGATCGGGTGAAGATCGCGTTCTATTTCGATGTCGCCTGCCCGCAGGCCTATCTCGCGGCGACCCGGCTGGAAGGGCTGGAACAGCAGCACGGCTGGGACGTCGACTACCGGCCCGTGTCCCTGCAAGGGCTCTATCGCATCTGGACCGGGCAGGACGAAGCGCCGCAAACACGCTACAGCGCCGCCAGGCGGCGCATGGAACAGCGGGATCTGATGCGGCAGGCCGAGACGCTGGATCTGTACCTGAACGCGGACGCGGTCGAGACGCCGCCGGACAGCGTCGATGCCATGCGCCTGATCATCGGCGCGCCGGCTGAACGGCGCGCGGCCTTGATGCGCAATCTGTTCCAGGTCGTCTGGGTCGATGGCGAGGACATCGGCAACCGCGGCGTCCTGGCGTGGATCGCCGAGGCCAGCCAGGTGGATCCCGCGCTCATGGATCGCCCCGAGATCCGCAAGGCATTGGACGAAGCGACCGAGGAGGCGGCCAATCTCGGGGTATTCGGCGTGCCGACGTTCCGGACGCCGGATCGGCTGTGGTGGGGACTCGACCGGCTCGATTTCGCCGAACGGGCGGCGGGACGGATCGCGGAGAAGGCGCCGCCCCGTCGCTCGGGCGGGCAGATCGAATTCTTCCACGATTTTGCCAGCCCGTTCTCCTATCTGGCCGCGACGCAGATCGAGTCGTTTGCCGCAGCACGGGGCGCCAGCCTGCTGTGGCGACCGATTTTGCTCGGTGGCCTGTTCAAACGAATCCACGCGCCGCTCGTTCCCTTGAGCGTCATGTCGAGGCCGCGCCGAGAATACATGGCGCGCGACCTGATGGACTGGGCGGAGGTCTGGCAGGTCCCCTTTCAGTTCAACAGCGAATTCCCGCTCAACACCCTGCTGGCCCTGCGCGTGGCGCTCGTCGCGCCGCAACTGACCCTGCCGCTGTATCGCGCCGCCTGGAGCGGCAATCGCGACATCGGCCAGCCGGAGGTGATCACCGAGGTCATCCGTGAAGCCGGACTGGCCGCGGACGATGTTCTCGCGCGGGCCGGTCGGGACGACGTCAAGAACACCCTGCGGCTGAATACCGAAACGGCCGAACGGATCGGCGCCTGCGGCGCGCCGACCTTCCGCGTCAATGACCGGGTGGTGATCTGGGGACAGGACCGGCTCGACATGGTCGAGCGGGTGCTCGAGGGCTGGACGCCCGCCGTCGATGCGCCAGCCCGGCACTGAGGCGCCCGTCACGGCGCCCCGGGAGGCCGGCGGATGAGAACGGCCTTTCTCACCCACCCCGTCTTCCTGAAGCACGACATGGGCAGCCATCATCCGGAACGCCCCGCGCGTCTCGAAGCCGTTCACCGCCTCCTGCAGGCCCGCGGTCTGTTGGCACGCCTCCAGGCGCATGAGGCGCCCCGCATCGATCGGGCGGATCTGTTGCGGGTACACGGCGCCGCCTATCTGGATGAGATCACCACGCTGGCACCGCGCGAGGGCTACACCTTCGTCGATCCGGACACGGCCATGAATCCCTTCACCCTCGAAGCGGCGGAACGGGCGGCCGGCGCCGCGGTTCGGGCAGTCGATCTGGTGCTCGGCGGCGAGGCCGACAACGCTTTCTGTTGTGTGCGGCCGCCGGGACATCACGCCGAGCGCGACCGCGCCATGGGGTTCTGCTTCTACAACAACATCGCGTGCGCGGCCGCGCACGCCCTGGACATCTACGGGCTGGACCGCATCGCCATCCTCGATTTCGACGTGCACCATGGCAATGGCACCGAGGACATCTTCCGCGACGACTCGCGCGTCATGTTCTGCTCGAGTTTCCAGTATCCCTTCTACCCCAACACCCCCATCGACCATGGTCATTCGCGCATCATCAGCGTCCCCCTGCCGGCCGGCACGCGGGGCATGGACTTTCGCGAGGCGATCGGCGCCGCGTGGTTTCCGGCGCTGGAACGGTTCGCGCCCCAGATGTTGCTCATCTCGGCGGGCTTCGATGCCCATCACGAGGATCCCATGGCGGATTTGATGCTCAACGAGCGGGATTACGCATGGATCAGCGAGGAGATCGTCCGCTTTGCGGCCCGCCACTGCGGCGCACGGATCGTCTCGTCTCTGGAGGGGGGGTACCACCTCACGGCGCTGGCCGAAAGCGTCGCCGCACATGTATCCGCGTTATTGCATCAATGACGACCGAACATCGCGTTATCGGCCGGCCAGATCATTGCTTGACTGTAGTTTATGAACTTTGTCAGGAATGTCGCGCAAGTCGTGTTGACACGGCCTGCGGGGCCCGCCTATGATCAGCCCTGCCTTGACACCGACATGGAGAGGCCGGGGTGGGCCGGTGGGGTGTCGATGGGTAGGAATCGAAGGCGGTGGGACATATCGCATGTCACCTCGCTGCTCGAGCTACGGTTTGAATCACAATCTCAAGCAGGAGAACAGCAATGGTTTCGAACATGAAGAAGACTCTGGCCGGTGTCGCTCTGGCCGCTCTGCCCCTGATGGCTTCGGCCCAGATGAACGAAATGAAGGATCAGGCCCTGTCCGACGTGAGCGGCCAGCTGGGCATCATCGACCTGACCACCATTGGCTATGACGTGAATTTCGGGCCTCTGGGCGCCCCCTTGTTCGGCCTGCCCTTCACCCTGGGCGCCGCCAAGATCGGTCTGCCCGGCTTCACCGGCGCGTCGTACATCGGCCTGCCCGGCTCCGTTGGCCCTGCCGTGATCGACTTCGAATGGACCAACTTCGGCCCGACCTTCGGTCCGTTCAGCGCGCTGAACATCGGCATCTTCGATGTCATCCCCGGCATCGGCCCCGACCTGATCAGCCTGCCGGAAGCCGTGTTCAAGACCGGCCTGCTGGGTGGCATCCTGGGTGGCGTGGGCACCACCTACATCCTCCAGAACGGCTTGACGCTGCCAGTCCCGAACGTTTCGTTCACCCCGGTGCGCGTGATCTAAGCTGATCTGCCTCCGCGGATGAAAAACCCCCGCCTCGTGCGGGGGTTTTTTTTGGGCGGATGTCGCGGCCCTTGCGGACGGCGTCAGTGAAGAGCCTCGTTGTCGGCCATGGCGCCCGACGCTTAGAATGGCGTACGGGCGCACCACGCGCCTTACTTATGATTCGGCAACCCTTAAGGATGAGGACATGAACGATCCGGCTTCAGCAGGCGCGAGACTGCGCGCCGCAGTCTCGCGCGAGCGGCCCTTGCAGGTGGCGGGCGCCATCAACGCCTATGCGGCGCTCCTGGCCGAGCGAGCCGGGTTTCAGGCGCTCTACCTCTCCGGCGCGGGGGTCGCCAACGCCGCGTTCGGTTTGCCCGACCTGGGCATGACCAGCCTGACCGAGGTCTGCGAGGAGGTCCGCCGCATCACGGCGGCGACCCGCCTGCCGCTGCTGGTCGACGCCGATACCGGCTGGGGACATGCCTTCACCGTTGCCCGCACCGCCCGCGAATTGATCCGCGCCGGCGCCGCCGGCATGCATCTGGAGGATCAGGTCGCCGCCAAGCGCTGCGGGCACCGGCCCGGCAAGGCGCTGGTGTCGACCGGCGAGATGGTCGACCGCATCAAGGCCGCCGTGGACGGTCGGACCGACCCGGATTTCGTCATCATGGCCCGCACCGACGCCCACGCCTCGGAGGGCGCAGCGGCCGCCATCGAGCGCGCGCGCGCCTACGTCGCAGCCGGCGCGGACATGATCTTCGCCGAGGCGCTGCACACGCTGGATGAGTATCAGGCCTTCACCCGCGCCGTGCCGGTGCCCGTCCTGGCCAACATCACCGAATTCGGCAAGACGCCGCTGTTCACGGTCGAGGAACTGCGCGGGGTGGGTGTGGGGCTCGTGCTCTATCCCTTGTCGGCGTTTCGGGCGATGAGCGCCGCGGCGCTCGAGGTCTACACGGCGATTCGCCGCGACGGCAGCCAGCAGGGCGTGCTGGAGCGCATGCAGACGCGCGCCGAGCTCTACGAGGTCCTGGGCTACCACGATTACGAGCGCAAGCTCGACGCCTTGTTCGGAAACGACGCGGATTGAGGGCGTCCCTCGCGGGCGCTCGCCACATAACAAATTCGGATCGAAGGACTGCGTCCAAGGAGTTGTCATGGAAGAAAAAAAAGCACTGGGCGGCGCCGGGCTGCGCGGCCAGGTCGCCGGCGAGACCCGCTTGTGTACGGTCGGCAAGGAAGGCGCGGGACTGACCTATTGCGGTTATGACGTGCGCGATCTGGCGGCCAATGCCCGCTTCGAGGAAGTCGCCTATCTGTTGCTGCGTGGCGGCGAGTTGCCGACGGCGGCCGAACTGTCGACGTATCAAGCCAAGCTCAAGGGCCTACGCGAACTGCCGGCGCCGCTGCGCGAGGTGCTGGAACGCATCCCGGCCAGCGCCCATCCCATGGACGTGATGCGCACCGGCTGCTCCATGCTGGGCAATCTGGAAACCGAAACCGATTTCTCGCAGCAACAGGACGTGGCCGACCGCCTGCTTGCCATTTTTCCGTCGATCATCACCTACTGGTGGCGGTATGCCCACGACGGCGTGCGCATCGACACCCAAAGCGATGCCGACTCCATCGGCGGGCATTTCCTGCAACTGCTTCACGGCCGGACGCCCAGCGCGCTGCATGAGCAGGTGATGAACGTCTCGCTGATCCTGTATGCCGAGCACGAATTCAACGCCTCGACCTTCACCGCGCGGGTCTGCGCTTCCACACTTTCCGACCTGCATTCCTGCATCACCGGCGCGATCGGCTCCCTGCGCGGCCCATTGCATGGCGGCGCCAACGAAGCGGCCATGGCCATGCTGGAGCGCTGGCAGAGCCCCGACGAGGCCGAGCAGGCAATCCTCGGCATGCTGGCGCGCAAGGACAAGATCATGGGCTTCGGCCACGCCATCTACCGCACCTCCGATCCGCGCAACGAAGTCATCAAGGCCTGGTCGCGCCGGCTTGCCGACGAAGTCGGCGACAAGGTGCTGTATCCGGTCTCCGAACGGGTCGACGCGGTCATGTGGCGCGAGAAGAAGCTTTTTCCCAACGCCGATTTCTATCACGCCTCGGCCTACCACTTCATGGGCATTCCGACACCCTTGTTCACGCCCATCTTCGTGATGTCGCGCCTGACCGGCTGGGCGGCGCATGTCATGGAACAGCGGGCGAACAACCGCATCATCCGCCCCAGCGCGGATTATGTGGGCCCGGCCTTGCGCGCTTACCAGCCCATCGCCGCGCGCGGCTGATTCCCGGCTTGCGTTACCGCGCCGGTCGTCCCATCGACGGCCGGCGATCCTCAATATGCCCAAATAAGGACTTTTCCATGGCTCACGACATCCGCTCCGCCAAGCGCCCCAAGCCGGATCAGATTCTGGTCGACATGGCCGACTATGTGCTCGACGCCAAGGTCGAGAAGAGCAAGGAGGCCATGCAGACGGCCCGCTACTGCCTCATGGACACCTTGGGTTGCGGCCTGCTGGCGCTGTCGTTCCCGGCCTGCACCAAGCTCATGGGGCCGGTGGTGCCCGGCGCGGTCATGCCCGGCGGCGCGCGGGTGCCGGGGACGTCCTACGAACTCGATCCGGTGCAGGCCGCGTTCAACATCGGCTGCATGATTCGCTGGCTGGACTACAACGACACCTGGCTCGCCGCCGAATGGGGCCACCCTTCCGACAATCTGGGCGGCATCCTGGCGCTGGCCGACTACCTCAGCCGCCGCAACATCGCCCGTGGCGGTGAGCCGCTGCTGATGCGCGACGTGCTGATCGCCATGATCAAGGCGCACGAGATCCAGGGCGTGACCGCGCTGGAGAACAGCTTCAACCGCGTCGGGCTCGACCACGTCATGCTGGTGCGCATCGCGACCACGGCCGTGGCGGCCCAGATGCTCGGCCTGGAGCGCGATGAGGTCATCAACGCCATTTCACACGCCTGGATCGACGGGTCGGCGCTGCGCACCTATCGCCACGCGCCCAACACCGGCTCGCGCAAGAGCTGGGCCGCCGGGGATGCCACCGCCCGCGGTGTGCGGCTGGCGCTGACGGCGGCAACCGGCGAGATGGGCTATCCCTCGGCGCTCACGGCCAAGACCTGGGGCTTCCAGGATGTGCTGTTCAAGGGCAATCCGCTCAGCTACAGCCAGCCGTTCGGCAGCTACGTCATGGAAAACGTGCTGTTCAAGATTTCCTTCCCGGCCGAGTTCCATGCCCAGACCGCCGTGGAAGCGGCCATGCGCCTGCATCCTCAGGTGCGCGACAAGCTCGAGCGCATCGAGCGCATCGTGATCCAGACCCAGGAAGCGGGCGTGCGCATCATCGACAAGACCGGGCCCTTGGACAACCCCGCCGACCGCGACCACTGCATCCAGTACATGGTGGCCGTGCCGCTGGTGTTCGGGCGCCTGACGGCGGCGGACTACGAGGACGCCGTGGCGCGCGATCCGCGCATCGACGCCCTGCGCAAGAAGATGGACGTGGTCGAGAACACCCAGTTCAGCAAGGACTACCTCGACCCCGAGAAGCGCTCGATCGGCAACGCGGTGCAGGTGTTCTTCAACGACGGCACCAAGACGGAGAACGTCGTGGTGGAGTATCCCATCGGCCATCGCCGGCGGCGCAAGGAAGGCATCCCGGTGCTGGTGGAAAAGTTCGAACGCAATCTGGCTACCCGTCTGTCGGCCAAGCGTGCCCGGCAGATCGAGGCGATCTGCAGCTCGCAGAAGACCCTGGAACAGACCCCGGTTCCCGCCTTCATGGATCTGTTTGCGCTGTAACGGCCCGCCGGAAGCGGGCCACCTGCGCCGCTTCCGGCACCTCGCGCCGATCAGGGACTGGCCGTTCCTCCCCCGCCCAACACGGCGTTGAAGAAGCCGGCAATGCTGCCGGGCGACAAGGCCTGGCCGACGACCCCCGCCGCGGCCTGCCCTGGCGTGGGCTCGGGGTTGGGTTGTGGTTCGGGTTCGGTCTCCGGCTCCGACGGGCCGTCGCTGCTGGAGCCGTTGGAGACGGCGAGTACCACACCGACGAGCGCGCCCAGGACCAGCACGCCCTTGGCGCCATTGGACAAGTGGCTGTATTCATCCAGCGTCTGGTCGTTGAACACAGTTTTGTCGCTGCGATAGAACAGCGCGGCGTCGGCTTCCTGTCCATAAGCGCTGTCTATGTAGGCAAAGCTGTTGCCGCTGTAGAAGCCGGTTTGGCGCTGATCGCGGAGTCCCTCACCGAGCACCCATTGATAGCCCACACTGGCGACGTGGGCTCCATTTTCCAAGGCGCGCTGATTCTCGAGCGCCACATGCAGGCGCGGCGTGTCCAGCCCGTCGGGGCCATCGAAGGGTATTTCGAAGGCGGCCACCCAGCGCTGCTGGCCATCGGCATCGAACCGGTCCTCGGCCTCCGCAATGGGCGCCAACGCGAGGGCCGCCACGCCGGCGCCGAGTCCTCCGAGCCATAGCCAGCGGCTCCATTCCGTGCGGCCAGCGACCCCGAGCCGGGCGACGCCGCCGGCACGTGGGCGAAATCGATGTGTATCCTGGTGCATGCGTTTCCCCTTTCCTCAGACCGTGACCCGACCCCATGGCGGGGACCTGGTCTATTAGTCGGCCTTGCGGGCGGGGAGCTTGAATCGCACGTGCGCCGCTAAAACAGGTCCTGAGGATCGACGTCGAGCGACCAGCGCACCCCGCCTTTGCCTTCGGGCAGGGCCGGCAGTCGCGGCAGGAGCTGGTCGAGATGATGATGCAGGGGGGCTGCCGAGGGCGCGACGAACAGGAGCTGGGCGCGATGCGCGCCAGCGCGGCGGGCCATCGGCGCGGGCACGGGGCCCAGCACCTGCATGCCGGCCGGCGGCGGCAGGCAGCGCCCGGCAGCGTCCAGAAAGGCGAGCGCCGGCTCCGGCCGGGCCGATTGCGCGCGCAGCAGCGCGAGACGCGTGAACGGCGGCCACTGCGCCTCCCGCCGCTCGATGAGCAGGCTGCTGGCAAAAGCGGCGTAGCCCGCGGTCAGCAACTGGCGCAGCCATGGATGATCGGGCCGGTGCGTCTGGATCAGCGTCGTGCCCGCCCGCAGCTCACGACCCGAGCGGCCCGCGACCTGAACCACCAGCTGTCCCATGCGCTCACTGGCCCGGAAATCCGGACTGTACAGCCCTTGATCCACGTCCAGTACGGCGACGAGGCCGAGATGCGGCAAATGATGACCCTTGGCGAGCATCTGGGTACCGACCAGGAGATTCACGCGGCCATCGACCGCTGCGTCCAGCAGGCGCTCGAGGCTGCCTTGACGACGCGTGCTGTCGCGGTCGATGCGCGCCAGAGACGCGTCTGGAAAATGGCGTTGCAAGGCCTCCTCGACACGCGCCGTGCCCATGCCGATGACGTCCGGGTCAGGCGTCCCGCAGTCCGGGCACTGCGCGGGGCGCAGGCGGCGCGCGCCGCAATGGTGGCAGATCAGCACATCCCGCCGGCCCGGCTCCCGATGCAGCGTCAGGCGCGCATCGCAATGCGTGCACCCGGCGATCCAGCCGCATGCCCGGCAACGCACCATCGGCGCATAGCCGCGCCGGTTCTGGAACAGCATGGCCTGCCCCCCCCGCGCCAGCTCGCGCGTGATGGCCTGCAGCAAAGGCGGTGAAAGCCCATCCGGGGCTACATGGGGCCGCATGTCGATGAGTTCGATGGCCGGCTCCTGGCCACTGCCGGCGCGCAGCGGCAGACGCAGCAATCGGTAGTCGCCCCGCTCGGCGCGATGGAACGATTCCAGCGAGGGGGTGGCCGATCCCAGCACGATGGGCACGCCTGACTGGCGTGCTCGCCACAGGGCCAGGTCGCGCGCCGAATAACGCAGCCCCTCCTCCTGCTTGTACGCACCGTCGTGCTCCTCATCGACGATGATCAGGCCCAGTGCCGGCAACGGCGCGAACACGGCCGATCTCGTGCCCAACACCAGACGCGCATGGCCGTCGCGCGCCGCCAGCCAGCTCTGCAGTCGTGCCCGCTCGGTCATCCCCGAATGCAGCAAGGCCAGCGGACTGCTGAAGCGGGCCTGCACGCGGCGCTTGAGTTGCGGGATCAGCCCGATCTCGGGCGCGAGCAAGAGCGCCTGTCGACCCGACTTCAGCACCGGTTCCAGTACCTGCAGATAGACCTCGGTCTTGCCGCTGCCCGTGACCCCTTCGAGCACCACCGGCGCATAGCCCTGCGCCGCCCGAACGGCCGCGACCGCCGCCTGCTGGTCGGCGTTGAGGACGTGCGGCGACTCCCCGAAAACGGGATCGACGGCGGGCGCCGGCGGCGCAGCGGCTGGCTCGATCCAGCCACGCGCCGCCGCGCGTCGCAGCACCTCACGCCCGATCGCGGGTACCGCCAGCAACTGTGGCTCGGACAGACCCAGGGGATGGCCACCCAGCATCGCCAGCAGTGCCCTCAGCCGCGCCCCCACGACCCGCTCGGGATCCAGGCCGCGCGCGATGTCGGTGAGGCGCCAGCAGGCGACATGGGGTGCAACGGCGGGCGCCCCCTGGCGCAGCAGCGCCGGCAGCGCCGTGGCGAGGACACGCCCGAGCGGATGATGGTAGTAATGCGCGGTCCATCGGATCAGGGCCAGCGTCTGCGCGTCGAGCAGCGGAGCCGGATCGATCACACGAACGCAACGGCGCAGTTGTCCCGGTAAGACGTCCGTTCGGGTGGACGCACCGATGACCCAACCGGCGACCTCCCGCCGGCCCAGCGGCACCTGGACGCGGCAGTGCAGCGGCGCCGGACCGCGCCAGTCCGCCGGCGGAAGGTAGTCGAGCACGCGATCCAACCCGCCCAGCAGGACGATTTGCCAGACGAGGTCAGCCGGCGGGTCGGTCCGATCATCCATCGGCAGCTTGACGGCTGTCAGATATCCACCGTTTCTGTGGATAAGTCTGTGGAAAACACGGGCATAAACTCATCAAGGGTTGTAGTGTCAGGGGGTTGGCCCCGATGGACACAATTTGACCGTTTCGTGACCTCATGAAAATCAATCAGATAACGCTCTTTTTGAACGACCGATTTAACTAACGGACGCAGCAGGCCGCTCGTTGGACGATGCTCGGCTCTGTGCATAAGTCAAGCTTGAAATGGACGTCACCATAAAAAAAGGCCGGCGGGTGCCGGCCTTTTGACGCCCGGACGTGCTCAAAGCTCCTTGATGGTGGCAATGAGCTGGGCGGCCATCTCCTGACCGTCGCCATAGAGCATGCGGGTGTTGTCGAGCGTGAACAGCGCGTTCTCGATGCCCGAGAAACCGGTGCCCTTGCCGCGCTTGACGACCAGCACGTTCTTCGCCTGATCCACGTTCAGGATGGGCATGCCGTAGATCGGGCTTTCAGGGTTGGTGCGCGCCATCGGGTTGACGACATCGTTGGCTCCGATCACGAGCGCGGCATCGGCGCTCGGGAACTCGGAGTTGATTTCCTCGAGGTCGTAGATGATGTCGTAGGGCACGCCCGCCTCGGCCAGCAGCACGTTCATGTGCCCCGGCATGCGACCGGCAACCGGATGGATCGCGAATTTCACCGTCACGCCGCGTTCGATCAGGAGCTGACACAGCTCCCACACCTTGTGCTGGGCCTGCGCCACGGCCATGCCGTAGCCGGGCACGATGATGACCTTGTTGGCATAGGCCATCAGCACGCCGGCGTCGGAGGGCTCGATGGGCTTGAGCGTGCCGCCCGTCTCGCCCGCCGCCGCCGCCTCGCCCGTTCCGCCGAAATTGCTGAACAGGACGTTGGTGATCGGCCGGTTCATGGCCCTGGCCATGAGCTGGGTCAGCAGGGTACCCGCCGCGCCGACCACCGTGCCGGCGATGATCATGGCGGCATTGTTGAGCACATAACCTTCGAAGGCCACAGCCAGACCCGTCAGCGCGTTGTAGAGCGAGATCACCACCGGCATGTCGGCGCCGCCGATGGGCAGCGTCATGCTCACACCCAAGGCCAGCGCCAGCAGGAAGAACAGCAGGATGCTGAAGCCGCCGGCGGTACCGCCCTGCGCCACGATGTAGAGGCCCAGCAAGGCCGTCACCGCGAACAGGCCCAGGTTCAGCAGATGCTGGTTGGGGAAACGCACGGGCTTCTTGATCAGTTCCTGCAGCTTGCCGAAGGCGATCAGGCTGCCGCTGAAGGAGACGCTGCCGATCACCGCGCCGATCACGGCGAGAGCAAGCGCCACCCCGGCGTGATGGCCTTTGCCGCCCAGCTCGACGGCCGCGATGGCGGCTGCGGCGCCGCCACCCATGCCGTTATAGAGGGCGATCATCTGCGGCATGTCGGTCATGGCGACGCGCTTGCCGGAGACCCAGGCCGCGCCGCCACCGATAGCGATGGCGAGCAGCAGGAAGAAATACTTGAAAAAGCCCATCTCGCCGAGGTGCGGATGACCCAGGGTCACCAGGGTGGCGACCACCATGCCGGCGCCCGCCCACAGGATGCCGCTGCGGGCGGTCTTGGGCGAAGCCATGCGCTTGAGGCCCAGGATGAACAGGGCCGCGGTGGCGAAATAGGCCAGATTGATGAAAGCGCCGGGTTCATTCATGGCTCATTTTTCCCCTTTGCTGCTCTTGAACATGTCGAGCATGCGCTCGGTCACGACGTAGCCCCCGGCCGCGTTGCCGGCCGCCAGAACGACACCCAGGAAGGCCACGAGCTGCATGAAGAAGCCCTCCGCCTGACCAAAGGCCACCATGGCGCCCACCAGCACGATGCCGTGCACGAAGTTGGAGCCCGACATCAGCGGTGTGTGCAAAATGGCCGGCACGCGGCCGATGATTTCATAGCCGGTGAAGGCCGCCAGCATGAAGATATAGAGCGCGGTGAATCCCTCGATCATGGCGTGCCTCCTTCGATCATCTGGCGCGTGGGTTCGTGCTTGATTTCCCCGGCGTGGGTGACGACGCTCCTGGCGAGGATCTCATCATCCCAGTTGAGCGTGAGGGCGCCGTCCTTCAGCATCAGGCCAAGGAAGTTCTGCAGGTTCTTGGCGTACATCTCGCTCGCGTGCTCGGCCATCGAGCTGGGCACGTTGAGCGGGCCATGGATGACGACGTCGCCGACCTGGATGGTTTCACCGGGCGTGGTGAGCGCGCAGTTGCCGCCGGTCTCGGCGGCCAGATCGACGATGACGGCGCCGGACTTCATGCCCCGCACCATGTCCTCGGAGACGATCTTGGGCGCCGCGCGGCCGGGAATGGCTGCGGTGCAGATGAGCACGTCGGCCTTGGCGATGTGCTCGGCCAACAGCGTCTGCTGCTTCTGTTTTTCCTCGTCCGTCAGTTCGCGTGCGTAGCCGCCGGCCGCGTCGGCCTTCACGTCCAGCGCGACGAACTTGGCGCCAAGCGATTCCACCTGCTCCTTGGCGGCGCTGCGCACGTCATAGCCCTCCACCTGGGCGCCGAGACGCTTGGCGGTGGCGATGGCCTGCAGTCCGGCTACGCCTGCGCCGATCACCAGCACCTTGGCGGGCCGGATGGTGCCGGCGGCCGTGGTCAGCATGGGGAAGAACCGCCCGAGCAGGCTCGCGCCCATGAGCACCGACTTATAGCCCGCCACGGCGGCCTGCGAGGACAGCGCATCCATCGACTGGGCCCGCGAAATGCGCGGGATCAACTCGACGGCGAAGGCGGTGATGCGGCGCGACTGCAAGCGCCTGATTTCCTCGGGATGGCTGTGGGGGGCGAGGAAGCCGATCAGGATGGCCTCCTTGGGCATCAGATCGATCTCGGCCAGCGTCGGCGGCTGGACCTTGAGAATCACCTGCGCTCCCGCGTAGACAGCCGCCGCGTCGGTGGCCCGCTCGGCGGCGCCATAGGCGCTGTCGGGCGTGCGGATGCCGGCGCCGGCGCCCTGCTCGATGCGCACGGTGGCGCCCTGATCGGCCAACTTGGCGACGACGGCGGGCACGAGCGCGACGCGCTGCTCGCCCGCGAGAATTTCCTTCGGCACGGCAAGGGTAATGGGCATGGGTCTCTCCACGGCCTGAATAGCGTTCGTTCTGGTCGCACTCCGGCAGCCGTCCAGAAGACGCTGCGGCCGAGGCGCACGGCATAGCCTCGAATGCGAGACGACGGGCGATTACATCACCCCGGTGGGGGCTGAGGCAACCGCAAAACGATGGAAGTGGGGTAAGGGGTCAGGACGCGATCAGCAGCGCATCGAGCGCCTCGAGTCGTCGGATCAGCTGCGTATCGTCCGGCGCCGTGACGGTGACGTGGCCCAGCTTGCGCCCCGGCCGCGGGCTCTTGCCGTAGTCGTGGAGGTGGGCGCCGGGGACGGCGAGCACGCTTTGGGGATCCGGCATGACGCCCAGACAGTTGCGCATGGCGCACGGACCCGTGAGCCGGGTCTCGCCGAGCGGCCAGTCCAGGATGGCACGCAGATGGTTCTCGAACTGGCTGGTGACCGCGCCTTCGATGGTCCAATGCCCCGAGTTGTGCACCCGCGGCGCAAACTCGTTGGCAAGCAACCCCGCCTCGCAGTCGAACAGTTCCAGCGCCAGGACGCCGACGTAGTCGAGTTCTTCCAGCAGCCGCCGACCATATTCTTCCGCCTGCGCCTGCAGGGCGGGGTGAGGCGCGGCAGGACGGCTCATGTGCAGGACACCGCCGCGATGCTGATTCTCGGCCAGCGGATAGAAAACGGTGTCTCCATTGCGGCGGCGCGCGGCAATGAGCGACAGCTCGCGGCGGAAGACGACCACACCCTCCAGAATCAGATCCTGACCACCGAGCTGGTGCCAGGCGGCTGCGCAGTCGGAGGGCTCTCGCAACCAGATTTGCCCCTTGCCGTCATAACCGAAACGGCGCGTCTTGAGGATGGCCGGCAAGCCGCGCCGTCCCACCGCCGCCACGAGTTCGGCCAGACTGTCGACGGCCTGGAAAGGCGCGGTGGGGATCCCCAGGCTGCGGAACAGCGTTTTCTCGCGCAGCCGGTCCTGGGACTGGGCGAGCGCCTGCGGCGATGGATAGAGGGGAATGCGCGCTTCCAGATAGCCCGCTGCGTCCACCGGGACGTTCTCGAAATCGAAGGTGGCGAGTCGACATTGCGTGGACAATCGATCGAGGGCGGCGCGGTCGGCATAGTCTGCGATCAGTTGCGCGCCGACGCGGCTGCCAGGGGCGTCCGGCTGCGGGTCGAGAAAGAAGGTCTTGATCCCGAGCGGAACGCCCGCCAGCGCCAGCATCTGGCCGAGCTGGCCTGCGCCCAGGATGGCGAGATTCACGGGGCTTGCCGCGGATCGGGCCGGGCCAGCACGCGCTCGCGCTGTTCGCTGCGGAAGCGCTCGACCGCAGCCATGACGGCCGGCTGGCTCAGTCCGACGATGGCAGCCGCCAGCAGGGCCGCGTTCACGGCCCCGGCGGTACCGATGGCCAGCGTGCCCACCGGAATGCCAGCCGGCATCTGCACGATGGACAGCAGCGAATCCATGCCGTTGAGCGCGCGCGATTGGATCGGCACACCCAGAACCGGCAGCGGCGTCTTGGCCGCCAGCATGCCGGGCAGGTGAGCAGCGCCGCCGGCGCCGGCGATGATCACCTGCAAGCCGCGCGTGCGCGCCGCTTCGGCATAGGCGAACAGCAAGTCGGGCGTGCGATGGGCCGAGACGACGCGCGTTTCGTGAGCGAGTTGCAGCGCATCGAGCGTCTGGGACGCCTCTTTCAGCGTATCCCAGTCCGATTGACTGCCCATGACCAGACCGATCAGCGGATTCATGGCGGCGAATTCTACCCGATCGGGCGCAAGAGACCGAATCCGCTCATGGCGGGCGCCGACGGCTGGTCTTTCGCACGACCTCGCCCTCCACGACACGGCCCTGCGCGGCGCCGGGCGGCCCGGGCATGAAGCGCGCGACGCTGCCGTGAAGCCCGCGCGCCACGCGCCGACGCGTCCGCGGCCAGAGCAAGGTCAGTCCGAGCAGATCGCTCAAGGGGCCGGGCAGGAGCAGCAGCAGACCCGCGACGAACAACAGCGCCTGGTCCCAGCGGCGGGCGATTCGAGCGGAATCGGGCTCGGCCGAGATCCGGGTGAGCGCCTGCAGCGACGGCCGTCCAGCGCGCCGCATCAGCCAGATGCCGAGCGCGCCAGTGGTCGTGACGAGCACGAGCAGCGGCATCGCGCCCAGTCGCATGCCCAGCCGGCCGAGCAGGAAAATCTCGACCAGCGGGATCACGGCGAGCAGCGGCCAAAGGGGCAGGCGGGACATGGCGATGAAATGCCTCGGGAAACCGGTCTGTAATAGGATATCGAGCATAAGACGATCGGCTGTGCAGGGAAAGCTCAGGCATGAGGAACGCAAAATCGGAGGCCTCCCAGGGGTTGGCCCACGATTGGCTGTGGCTGGCCATCGTCCTCGGCGCCTGCGCCGGGGCCGCGGTGGCGCTGGGCAGCCGGCTCGCGGCGACCGATGCACTTCTGGTCGGCTTCGACGTCGGCTGCGTGATCTATCTCGTGCTGACGGCACGGCGCGCTCTGGGCCTGGATGCCGCCGCGCTCAAGGCGCGTGTCGAAACGCTGGACGAAGGCCGCCGGCCCTGGGTCGTCATGGGCATCGGCCTGCTCGTCACGGCCGTGGTCATCGTGGCGCTGGTCGTCGAACTCCAGGGCAAGGAAGCGCCATCGGCATGGGCGATCAGCCTGGCGGCGAGCAGCCTGCTGCTGGTCTGGCTGTTCTTCAACGTCCTGTTCGCCTTGCATTACGCCGACTTGTACTACAGTCGCGGCGGCCTGAGTTTTCCAGAGGACCAAGCTCCGGATACACAGGATTTTCTCTATTTTGCGTTCACCATCGGCATGACCTTCCAGGTGTCGGACGTGGCGGTAACGAGTCACGGGCTGCGGCGGCGCGTCCTCGTGCACAGCATGCTGGCCTTCGTGTTCAACGTCATCATCGTGGCCCTGTCGGTCAACATGGCGGCCTGAGCGCGCTCGATTCCCGCGATTTCGTTACCCGCGAGCGACAACTGGCCGTTCGCGGCCGTTTGGAATTAAATTGAGTCGTTGCGAGGCTCGGCCCATGGTGGGTCGCCGCCGGACTGCGACCGCTTCCGCTTGTCGAGGCCCGTCATGGACACGCAAGAACGCCGTTTACATCCCCTGATCGCGACAGCTGCCGTATCCGTCATCCTGGCGTCCATGGTGGGGATCGCCGTCTTTACGGGCTGGCTGCCGCGGTCCGATTCCGCCGCCACCGGCGTCCCCGAGACGCCCGTCGCGGAAACCGCTCCGGCACCGCACGCCCCCGAGCCGTCGCCCAAACCGGTGGTGCGCGCCGAAGCGCCCGTGAAACATAAAGCCGCCCCCAGACCCAAGCCGGAGCCGGCCCCGGAGCCCGTCGCCGCCGCCGAGGCAGAGCCCGTGGCGGCCACGGCGCCCGCGCCCGTGGCAGCCCCGCCCGCCTGCGGCAACTGCGGCGTGGTCGAATACATCCAGCCGCACGAACAGCCGACGAACCCCGGCGCGGGCATGATCGGGACCGTGGTCGGGGGCGTGGTCGGCGGGGTGCTCGGCAACCAGGTGGGCTCGGGCAAGGGCAAGAAGCTGGCCACGGCGGCCGGCGCCGTCGGCGGCGCGCTAGCCGGGCGGCGCATCGAACAGTCGCGCCGCGGGCAGCCCATGAGCTACGAAATCGGGGTGCGCTTCGAGGACGGTCGGCTGCAGACGTTCACGCAGGATACGCCGCCGAGCGTATCGGCCGGTCAACGGGTACGCGTCACGGCCGGCACCGTCTTTCCCGAATGACCGGCACCACCGTGGCCTGATCGGCCCGGAAGGCAACAGCGATCGGCGGGCGCGGCATCCCTCAGGGGGATGCGGCGGACCCCGGCTGGGTGGCGAAGGCCAGTTTTTCGGCGCCCGCCTGTTGCAGATCGGCGATCACCCGGGCCACGCGGCCGTAAGGCACGGACTGATCGGCGCCGAGCCGGATCACCACTTCCGGCGTTTCACTCAAGGCCTGTCTGATCCGGGCGGGAAGTTGAGTCGCGTCGATCGGTCGATGATCGACGTGCAGCTCCCCGGACCGCATCAGCTCCACGTCCAGGATCCGGGGTTCGGCCAGGGGAGGCGCTTCGGCCTGAGGCAGGTCGACCCGCAGGGCCTGCGCAAACAGCGGCGCCATGACGATGAAGATGACGAGCAACACGAGCATCACGTCGACCAGCGGGGTGACGTTGATTTCGGCCATCGGGGTGTCGTTACTCGCCAGCGCGCGGCCTGCCATGGGAACCTCCGGTCGATCAGATGAGCCGCCCGTTGTCTGGCGGACGGCGGAATTCTATCCCTGTTCCAGCAGTTCGCGCAGATCGATGATCGCGCCGTGGGCCCGCGCCAGGTAGGACGACAGCACCAGCGAATGGTTTGCCCACAGGCCGTAACCGCTGCCGTTCAGGACCACCGGGCTGCGCAGCGGCTGCTGGGCTTCCTCCAGCTCGCGGATGATCTGCCGCATGCTCTGCTGGGCGCTCTTGCGTGCGAGCACCGGCGCGAAATCGGTTTCCGTGGCGCGCAGGAATTGCAGCAAGGCCCAGCTCGCGCCTCGCGCCTCGTAGAACACGTCGTCGATCTCGAGCCATGGCGTCTGGATGAACTGCTCGGCCGGCCGCTCGGTGGAGCGACGGGCAGCACTGTCACCCGCCAGCTCGGTGTCCACGCGCATCACACCGGCGCTTGCCGACAGCCGTTGCGAAAGATCGCCCAGGCGCTTCTCCACGATAGCCAGATAGCTGCGCAGGTTGTCGCTGCGGGCATAGAACTGGGCATCGGGTTGCTCCGGATCGATCAGGCGCTTGCGGTAACGCTCCAGTGCGCGGATGCCCTGGCGATACTCGCCCTCGGATGGCGGAAAGAGCCAGCTTTCGCTGTCGAAGTTGAACTGCGGCTCGGCAATGGCCAGATCCGGGTCCTCGCGCGACTGGGACTGTGAGCGACTGAAGTCGTTGCGCAGGGCGCGGGCCAGGTCGCGGACCTGAACCAGCACCCCGAACTCCCAGTTCGGCATGTTGTCCAGCCAGGCGCCCGGCGGCAACACGTCGTTGCTGAGATAACCGCCCGGCTTGTCGAGCAACACACCGACCACGTCGATCAGCGTCCGGGTGGTGCGATCGCCGACCACGGCATCGGCCGCGCCGGGCGCATCGGGCGGGACCGCGGGCTCCCGCGACCAGTACCAACCCAGGATGCCGCATGCCAGCAGCAGGACGGCAGCTGCTGCCGCAACGATGCGACCGAAGGACCGCGCGCTGCGGTCGGGTGCGGAACGGGCCAGCGTATCGGGGTTCATGATGGTGTTGTCCTCCTCGTCCCTGAGGGAAGCGCCCTCGATGCGGATCATGACACGGCGCGCGGGTCCGGACGAAATCGCCTCATCGGCCGGCCGCGCCTACAATGTCAGCCTCAGGCACTGGAAGGCAGCTCATGTCCCCACCGATCTGGATCGTCTTGTGCAACTGCCCCGATGCGGACAGCGCGGAGCGTCTGGCCCAGGCGGCCTTGAATTTGCGTCTGGCGGCGTGCGTGAATCTGTTCGCCGGCGTCCGTGCGCTCTACCGCTGGCAGGGCGCCATCGAGCAGGCCACCGAATGCACCCTGCTGTTCAAGACTGCCGCGGATCGCTACCCGGCGCTGGCCTCGTTTCTCGAGCGGGAACATCCCTACGAGACCCCCGAAATCATTGCCTGGCCGCTGGCGGCCGGACTTAAGGCATACAGCGCCTGGGTCGAGGCCGAGACCCGTGAGGAACGCACCGCGTGAGATCCATCCCCCGACGCATCGTGCGACCGCTGTTGCTACTCCTCGCATGGGCCAGTTTCGCGGCTGCGCCGGTGGCCCTCGCCGAAGGCGGCGGGCTGCGCGAGATGCTGGGGCTCGCCCCGGCCGCAAAACCCTTTCTGCGCGCCGATGAAGCCTTCCTCGTCGCACCCGAACGACTCGCCGATGGTGGAGTGCAGGCGCACTGGACCATCGCCTCGGGCTACTACCTCTATCGCGACCAGATCGCGATCAGCGTGGATGGCCGCGATCTGGTGGCGGCTGGCCAGGTGTCCATCCCGCGCGGTGAGCCCAAGGATGACCCGGAGTTCGGGCAGACCGAGGTGTTCCATGAATCCCTGACGGTCCGGATTGCGCCGCCGCTGGAAGGCGCCCGTCTGGTGCTCGGCTACCAGGGCTGTGCCGATGGCGGCGTGTGCTATCCGCCGATGGTGCAGACCTTCGAACTGGCCGACCTGCCGCGGGCCGAGACCGAGACGCCGCCCGCGACCACCGGCGGCGCCGACCCATGGTCCGGTTGGCAGGATGATCCCGCCAAACTGGCGCGGCTGCTCGAGATCGGCGGCTGGTGGACCAATCTCGTCACGTTCTATGGCCTCGGGCTGCTGCTCGCCTTCACGCCCTGCAACCTGCCCATGATTCCCATCGTCTCGGCGCTGGTGGCGGGTCAGCCCGGCAAGCGCTCCACCCGGCGGGCCTTCGGGCTGTCGCTGATCTACGTGTTGTCGGTCTCCCTCACCTACGCCGCGGCCGGCATGCTGACGGCGCTGCTCGGCGCCAATCTGCAGGCGAGCTTCCAGAATCCCGTCGTCCTGTGGAGTTTCGCCGGTCTCTTCGCGCTCCTGGGCCTCGCCATGTTCGGCCTTTACGAGTTGCAGATGCCGAGCTTCATCCAGAGCCGCATCGACATGTGGGTGCGCCGGGTGCGCGGCGGAACGCTGCTCGGGACGGTGGCGATGGGCCTGCTGTCGGCGCTCATCATCGGCCCCTGCGTCGCGGCGCCGCTCGTCGGCGCGCTGATCTACATCGGCCAGTCGGGCGATCTGTGGCTCGGCGGCAGCGCCTTGTTCGTCCTGAGCCTGGGGATGGGCACGCCGCTGCTGCTGGTCGGCACCTCGGCTGGCGTCCTCGTGCCGCGGGCCGGGCCCTGGATGGTGTACATCCAGCATCTGTTCGGCCTGATGCTGCTCGCGGTGGCGCTGTGGATCGTCAATCGCCTGGTGCCACCGACGCTGGCCTTGTTGCTCTGGGGCGGGTGGCTGATCATCGTCGGCATCTGGCTCGGCGCCCTCCACCCGGCCCGCACGCCGGCGCGGCGCATCGGCCAGGGCCTGGCCGCCGTGGTCGTCGTCTACGGCGTTCTGCTGATGACCGGCGGCGCGTCGGGTGGCGATCGGTTCTGGCTGCCGCTCGGTCACTTGCGCGGCGGCGCCGCGACGGTCGTGCATGTGCCGCTCAAGCCCATCAAGACAGTGGCGGATCTGGAACGGGAACTCGAAGGCGCCCGTGCGCGCGGCCAGACCGTGATGCTCGACTTCTACGCCGACTGGTGCGTCGATTGCGTCATCATGGCGCGCACGACGTTCAGTGATCCGCGCGTGGTCGAATCCCTGCAGCCGGTGTTGACACTGCAGGCCGACGTCACGGCCAACGATGAGACCGACCGCGCGCTGATGGCGCACCTGGGCGTCATCGGGCCGCCGACCATCCTGTTTTTCGACGCCGCGGGCCGCGAGCAGCGCAATGATCGCGTCGTCGGCCTGCTAAAACCCGAGCCCTTCCTGCGCCATCTGGAGCAGGTCTGGTCGACACCCGAGGAGCGCTCATGAAACGGTTGATTCAAATGGCGCTGCTGGGCGTGCTGGGCTTGGGCGCGGCCACACTGGGCATCACGGTCTGGCGCGCCCGCGAAGCCCCTCCACCGACGGCCGCCGTTCAAACGCCGCAAATCGCGCTGCCGGATCTGGAGGGGCAGACCTGGCGCAGCGACGCGGCGCGGGGCAAGGTGCTCCTCATCAACTTCTGGGCCTCTTGGTGCGCGCCCTGCGTGAAAGAGGTGCCGGCGCTGGTCGATGCCCAACGCCAATGGGGCGATCACGGTCTGCAGGTGGTGGGCATCGCCCTGGACCAGGGCGAGCCGGTGCGCGCCTTCGCCCGCCGTCTGGCGATCAACTACCCTGTCCTGCTCGCCGGCATGGACGGCTTCGACCTTTCTCAGTCCTTCGGCAACGAGATCCTCTCCATTCCGTTCAGCGTGGTGCTGGATCGGACCGGCCGGATCCGTCACCGCCACCTGGGTGTCGTCAGTCCCGAGCAACTGCGCGAATGGATTCCGCCGCTGCTCGCCGAACCGGTTGCGCCCTGACCGGAACGGCAGGCAGAATAGGCGCGATAGGCATCAGATCGATGCAGTTACCCGCAAAATCCGTCTCTTTCTCTGGAGCGCCTCCCGGCCCATGGCCCATCTGCTGCTGATCAACGGACCGAATCTGAACCTGCTCGGGCGGCGGGAGCCGGAGCGCTACGGGCACACGACCCTGGCAGCGATCCTGGCCCGACTCGAGCAGCGGGCCCAAGCGCAGGGACATACCCTGACCGCGTTTCAGAGCAATGCCGAGGGCGCGCTGATCGATCGCGTCCAACAAATCCTGGACGACGGGACCGACTTCGTGCTGATCAATCCGGGAGCACTGACCCACACCAGCATCGGCCTGCGCGACGCCCTGCTGGCAGCAGCCCGCCCCTTCATCGAGATCCATCTCACCAACATCCACGCCCGCGAGCCGTTCAGGCGGCATTCCTATCTCTCGGACGTGGCGCTGGGGGTGATCTGCGGCTTGGGCGATCAAGGTTACGATCTCGCCCTCGAGGCCGCCCTGCGGCACCTCGAGGGCGGAACGGCAGGCTCTGGCCGCTGAACATCGCCGCGTCCGGTCATTTGCGCATCGTCAGGAAAAAAAGCGACATGGATATCCGCAAAATCAAGAAGTTGATCGAGCTGCTGGAGGAGTCCGGACTCAACGAGATCGAGATCCGGGAAGGCGAGGAAAGCATCCGGTTGAGCCGGCAGTCTGCCAGCATGACCGTGATGCCGACCATGGCCATGCCAGCGCCGATGGTGCAGCCTGCGGCGCCGGCGCCTGCCGGAGTGGTCATCGATGCCACGCCCGTCGCCGCCGCCCTGCCCGCCGGCCAACCGGTCACCGCCCCCATGGTGGGCACGTTCTATCGGGCCTCGGCGCCGGGCGCCAAACCCTTTGCCGAAGTCGGTCAGGCCGTCAGGAAGGGCGACACCCTGTGCATCATCGAGGCGATGAAGATGATGAATCCGATCGAGTCCGAATATGACGGCACCGTGGCCGCAATCCTGATCAACAACGGCGAGCCGGTCGAGTACGGCCAGCCCCTGTTCGTGATCCAGTAAGCCGGGCCCGCCATGTTCGACAAGATCGTCATTGCCAATCGCGGCGAGATCGCCCTGCGCATCCTGCGCGCCTGCCGCGAGCTGGGCATCAAGACCGTTGCGGTGCATTCCACCGCCGATCGCAAACTCCAGCACGTGCTGCTCGCCGATGAGACCGTCTGCATCGGCCCGGCGCCCTCGGCCCAAAGCTACCTCAACATGCCGGCCCTGATCGCGGCGGCCGAGGTCACCGATGCCGAGGCCATCCATCCGGGCTACGGGTTTCTCTCCGAAAACGCAGATTTCGCCGAACGCGTCGAGCGCAGCGGCTTCGTCTTCATCGGCCCGCGACCCGAGACCATCCGCCTCATGGGCGACAAGGTGTCGGCGATTCGCGCCATGCAGGAAGCCGGTGTGCCCTGCGTGCCCGGATCGGGCGGGCCCTTGGGCGACGATGCAGCCGAAAACGCTGCTATCGCGCGCCGCATCGGCTATCCGGTGCTGATCAAGGCGGCGGCCGGCGGGGGTGGGCGCGGCATGCGCGTCGTGCATGGCGAGGCCCATCTGGCGGCGGCCATCGTGCTGACCCGGACCGAGGCGCAGGCCGCCTTCGGCGACGGCACCGTGTACATGGAAAAATACCTGGAGCGGCCGCGTCACATCGAGATCCAGGTACTCGCGGACGGCCAGGGCCATGCGGTCCATCTCGGCGAGCGCGATTGTTCGATCCAGCGCCGTCACCAGAAGGTGATCGAGGAGGCGCCCGCGCCCGGCATCGACGCCGAGCAGCGCCGCCGCATCGGCGCGATCTGCGTCGACGCTTGCCTGCGTATCGGCTATCGCGGCGCGGGCACCTTCGAGTTTCTCTACCAGGACGGCGAGTTCTACTTCATCGAAATGAACACCCGGGTTCAGGTCGAGCACCCGGTGACCGAGATGGTGACGGGGATCGACATCGTCGCCCAGCAGATCATGATCGCCAGCGGCGTTCCGCTGGCCCTGCGTCAGGAAGACATTCCGCTGCGCGGCCATGCGATCGAATGCCGCATCAATGCCGAGCATGCACGCACCTTCGTGCCCTCGCCCGGCCGGGTGACGCATTACCATGCGCCGGGCGGTCCAGGCATCCGCATGGACTCGCATCTCTACAGCGGTTACGAGGTGCCCCCGCACTACGACTCGCTGATCGGCAAGCTCATCGCCCACGCCGATACCCGCGACAAGGCGATGGCGCGCATGCACACCGCGCTGGACGAACTGGTGGTCGAAGGCATTCAGACCAATGCCCCGCTGCACAAGGATCTGGTGCAGGACGTCGGCTTTCAGGCGGGCGGGGTAAGCATCCACTATCTCGAGAAGAAACTGCAGGGCTGAGCCCGCGGAGGCGTATCCGATGCCGTGGCAGCAGCTGGTGATGGACATCGGACCCGAGGACAGCGAGCGCCTCGAGGATTGCCTGCTCGGCGCGGGCGCCGTGGCGGTGTCGCTGGAGGATGCCGGCGATCAGCCCCTGTTCGAGCCGCCGCCGGGCGCCACGCCGCTCTGGGACCGGTTGCGGCTGACGGCGCTCCTGGCGCGGGACGCCGATCCGGTGCGCGTCTTGCTGGAGCTGGCGGCCTGCTGCCATCCCAGCCCTTTGCCGCCCCACCGGATCGTCCCGCTCGCGGATGAGGTCTGGGAGCGGGCGTGGCTCAAGGATTTCAAGCCCATGCATTTCGGGCGGCGGCTCTGGGTCGTGCCCACCGCGCATACCCCACCGGATCCCACCGCCGTCAATCTGCGCCTCGATCCGGGACTGGCCTTCGGCACCGGCACCCACCCGACCACGGCCTTGTGTCTGGAATGGCTGGCCGGGGCCGAGCTTACCGGCCTGCGGGTCATCGATTATGGCTGCGGTTCGGGCATTCTGGGTGTGGCCGCGGCCCTGCTCGGCGCGGCCCATGTGGCAGCCGTGGACATCGATCCACAGGCGCTTACCGCCACCCAGGAAAACGCCCGCCGCAACGGGGTTGCCGAGCGCGTCCAGACGGGATTTCCCGGGACGCTGACCGATTCCGCCGAGTTGCTCCTCGCCAATATCCTGGCCGGGCCGCTGGAGCAGCTGGCGCCGCACTTTCGCACGGTGCTCGCGCCGGGCGGGTATCTGGTCATGGCCGGCCTGCTCGCCCGCCACGTCGCGCCGCTGCAGGCCGCTTATGCGGACTGGATCGCCTTGCAGCCGGTCGCCGAGCGCGACGGCTGGGTCTGTCTGGCCGGCCAGCGGCCTCGCACCTGAGCGAGGCAACGGGCATGTTCGTCGACTGCCCCGCCTGTGACACGCGACTGCAGGTCCGCGCGGCGCATCTGCGCAACGGCCGCGGCCAGGTGTGCTGCAGTGTCTGTCAGCATCCGTTCGATGCCCTGATCGCCCTGCAGGACGACGAGGAGTCCGCCGTTCCCATCGACGGGCAGGCCATGGCGCTCGATGCCGTGGCAGTCGACACCGCGCTCGCGGAGGCGCCCGAGGCCGACGCGGCGATTTTTGATGGGGGGGACGACCCCTCCGCCGATGCAACCGAATCCCCCGCGACCGAGCGCGGCCAGTGGCGCTGGGGATTGCTGGGCGCCGCCGCCGGCGCCTTGCTTGGCCTGCAGATCATCATGGTCTTCGGCCCTCGCTGGGCAGCCGATCCGGGGTGGCGACCCCTGCTCAGCTGGGGTTGCGCCCGATTGCAGGCCATGGGAGCAGCCTGCACGCTCCCGCCCCTGATGGACGTGCGGCTGATGGCGCTGGAAGGCCACCGCTTCACCACCCATCCGCAACGTGCCGGCGGGCTGCTGTTCGAGGCCGAACTGGTCAATTTGGCAGGGTTCGCTCAAGGCTATCCGCGCATTCGCCTGAGCGTGGAGAATCCTTGGGGCGGGGCAGTGGCCATCGGTACCTTCGGGCCGGAGACGTATCTTTCCGGGCGCTCGGTCGAGGAACCGTTTCTGGCCGGCGCACGTGTCCCGATCCGGCTCGAATTGCTCGATCCCGGCGGCCAAGCAGCCGGCTACCGCTTCGAACTGCTCGCGCCTGACTGAGCGGCGCACCGACGGGCGGGCTTGAGACGCCGGGTTGCTCTGCTAAGATGACCGCCACAGCGACAGGCCCGCTCGCGCCGGCGACGCCGATGCAAGCGGGGCGTGCCGCCAGGAACGCTTCATTCCGCCCGTGTCAGGGCGATGATCAGGGACGTCGGAAGGGGCGATCGATGAGTTCAGCGCAACAGGCGGTTCCCCCCGCGGAGTCGCCGACCGAAGAACCGCCCCTGCGGATCTGTGCCGAGCGAGCCGTGGCCCGCTACCTCGCGGAACTGGGTGGCTTTTACGCCGGCGACATGCACCGGCTGGTGATCGAAGAGGTCGAGCGCCCGCTGCTCGAGCAGGTGCTGGCCCATGTCGCCGGGAACCAGACCCAGGCGGCCGAGATCCTGGGCATCAACCGCGCCACGCTGCGCAAGAAATTGCGGCATTACAAGATCGGCGGCTAGGGCTGTTCGGGCCCGGTTTCAGCCGCATCCCCACTTCGTGCTGGAGCTCGCCCATGGCCACCGACCGCTATGCCCTCATCAGCGTTTCCGACAAGACCGGCGTGGTGGCGCTCGCGCGGCGGCTGTCGGCGCTCGGCATCCGCATCCTGTCGACCGGCGGCACGGCGCAACTGCTCGCCCGCGACGGCGTGCCGGTCATCGAGGTGTCCCAGCAGACCGGCTTTCCGGAAATCATGGACGGCCGCGTCAAGACCCTGCATCCGCGCATCCACGGTGGCCTGCTGGGGCGACTCGACCGCGATGCCGATCTGATGGCCATGCACGGCATCAGCGCCATCGACTTTCTCATCGTCAACCTCTACCCCTTCGAACGCGCGATTGCGCAGCCGGGCTGCACGCTGCACGACGCCATCGAGAACATCGACATCGGCGGGCCCGCCATGATCCGCGCCGGGGCCAAGAACCATGAGCGCGTGAGCGTGCTGGTAGACCCCGCAGACTACGAGGGATTCATGCAGGCGCTGGAGCAGGACGGTGTCATCCCCGCCCAGCGCCGGTTTCAGCTCGCGGCCAAGGCCTTCGCACATACGGCGCGCTACGACAGCGCCATCGCCGGCTATCTCAGCGCCATCGAGGGGACGGGTGAACGCGCGCCCTTTCCGGGCACCTTGGGCGGGCAATGGCACAAGCTGCAGGACCTGCGCTATGGCGAGAATCCCCATCAGCGCGCCGCCTTCTACCGCGTGGCCCACCCCGCGCCGGCCGAGGTCGCCGGCGCCGTTCAGGTGCAGGGCAAGGCGCTGTCCTACAACAACATCGCCGACACGGACACGGCGCTGGAGTGCGTCAAGAGCTTCGATGAGCCCGCCTGCGTGATCGTCAAACATGCCAATCCCTGCGGCGTGGCGGTAGCCGCAAGCGCCCTCGTCGCCTACGAGCGCGCCTATGCGACCGACCCGACCTCGGCCTTCGGCGGCATCATCGCCTTCAACCGCAGCCTCGACGAGGCCACCGCCCAGGCGATCGTGCAGCGCCAGTTCGTCGAGGTGATCGTCGCCCCGGCGTTCAGCGATGGCGCGCTGCAGGTGCTGTCCACCAAGCCCAACGTGCGCCTGCTGGCCTGCGGCGCGATCCCTGCTGCGCCGGCGCCGGCGCTGGAGTGGCGCAGCGTGGCGGGCGGCATGCTGGTGCAGGACCGCGATCTCGCCTCGATCGCGCCCGAGCAGCTCAAATGCGTCAGCGCCCGTGCGCCGACGCCGACGGAAATCGCCGACCTGCTGTTCGCCTGGCGCGTCGCCAAGTTCGTCAAGTCCAATGCCATCGTCTATGCCCGCGAGGGACGCACCATCGGTGTCGGCGCCGGGCAGATGAGCCGGGTCTACAGCGCCCGCATCGCGGCCATCAAGGCGGCCGACGAAGGGCTCGCGGTGGCTGGATCGGTGCTCGCTTCGGATGCCTTTTTCCCCTTCCGCGACGGCATCGACGCTGCCGCCGAGGTCGGCATCACGGCCGTGATCCAGCCGGGCGGGTCGATGCGCGACGCCGAGGTGATCGCAGCGGCCGATGAACACGGCATGGCCATGGTGTTCACCAGCGTGCGTCACTTCCGCCACTGAGCGTCCCGGCCGTCACGCTTACCGATCACCGGCGGCACCATCGGCGCCTTGCGGGCCGGTCGAATCGGGCCCGTGTGCTATGCTTTGCGCCCCTGAAGGCGGCCGCAGCCGCTTTTCTTTCCTCCTTGCGGATGGCAGCGCGATGAAAGTACTCGTGATCGGCGGCGGTGGCCGCGAACACGCCTTGGCCTGGCGTTGCGCCCAGTCGGCGCAGGTGGAACGCGTCTACCTCGCCCCCGGCAACGGCGGCACGGCGCGGGAGCCGAAGCTCGAGAACGTGCCGCTCGCCGCGACTGATCTGGACGGCCTGGTGGCGTTTGCCCGGCGCGAGGGCATCGCGCTCACCCTCGTCGGGCCCGAGCAGCCGCTGGTGGCCGGCGTGGTGGATCGCTTCGAAGCGGCCGGTCTGGCCTGCTTCGGGCCCTCGGCGGCTGCAGCCCAGCTCGAAGGCTCCAAGGCATTCAGCAAGGCGTTCATGGCGCGGCACGGCATCCCGACCGCGCGGCATCGCAGTTTCGAGGACGCGACGGCGGCCCATGCCTATCTGGACGAGGTGGGCGCGCCGGTGGTCGTGAAGGCCGACGGTCTGGCCGCCGGCAAGGGCGTCGTCGTGGCCCATGACCTCGCCGAGGCCCACCAGGCGGTCACGGACATGCTCGGCGGGCAGTTCGGCACGGCCGGCGCCCGGGTCGTGATCGAGGATTTCCTTGCCGGCGAGGAAGCCAGCTTCATCGTCATGGTCGGCCGTGGCGGCGCGATCCTGCCCATGGCGACCTCGCAGGACCACAAGACGCGCGACGACGGCGACCGCGGACCCAACACCGGCGGCATGGGGGCCTATTCCCCGGCGCCCGTGGTGACGCCCGCGCTGCACGAGCGCGTGATGGACACCATCATCCGGCCCACGGTGACTGGACTTGCCGCCGACGGCATCGCCTACATGGGTTTTCTGTACGCCGGTCTCATGATCGGGCCCGACGGCACACCGCGCGTGCTGGAATACAACTGCCGCTTCGGCGATCCCGAGGCGCAGCCGGTGATGATGCGGCTGCGTTCGGATCTGGCGGCGCTGTGCCTGGCCGCCGTCGAAGGGCGTCTGGACCCGATGCAGGCGCAGTGGGATCCGCGTCCCGCGCTGGGCGTGGTGATGGCGGCCGCGGGCTATCCGGGCGAGGTGCGCCGGGGCGATGTGATCACCGGCATCTCGGCTGCGGCTGAACTGGGCGCTCAAGTCTTCCATGCGGCCACCCGTGTCGATGGCGAGGAGATCCTCACCGATGGCGGGCGGGTGCTGTGCGTATGCGCGCTGGGCGACGATCTGGCGCAGGCTCGGGCGCTGGCCTACCGCGGCGTGAAGGCCATCCACTGGCCCGGCGTGCACTACCGCAGCGACATCGGCCATCGCGCGCTTGGCAGGGGTTGATTCCCCGCACGGGCCGAGGCTTGCGCGGCGCTAGTCGAAGGGGGGCGCCGCGCCGGCCAGTTCGGCTTCGGTCGCCACGCGGTTGACCATCACCTTGTCGACGCGATAGCCGTCCATGTCGACCACCTCGAAGCGCAGGGCGCCGTGCGTGAATGCGTCGCTGGCCTGGGGGATGCGCCCCAGGCTCGACATGACAAAACCGCCCAGCGTGTGAAACTCGCCGGCCGACGCGCCGAGCCAGTCGTCGGCCAATCCAAAGGCGTGCTGGAAGTGGTGAATCGACAGACTGCCGTCCACCAGCCACGAGCCATCCTCGCGCTCCACGACGCTGGCCTCCTCGGGCGTCTGCGGCAGATGCAGTTCGCCGATGATGGCCTTGAGGACGTCGGTCAGCGTCACGAGGCCTTGCAGATCGCCATATTCGTCGACGATCAGTGCCATTTCCTGACGTGCTTCGCGGAATTTCTCCAGCAACCGCGCCGTGGTCATGGTTTCGGTGAGGTAGAGCGGCGGCTGGACGGCGCGAGCCATTTCCTCGGCACTGAAGGGCCCCCCGGCCAGCATGCGGCGCATCAGAGCGCCAGCCGGCAGAATGCCGACGACGTGATCGAGTTCGCCGCGGCACACCACCAGCCGGTTGAACTCGCTGGCCAGCAACTGCGCGCGCAGTTCCTCCGTGGTGGCCGTCAGGTCGATTGCCTCTATTTCGTGACGCGGCGTCATGATCGCCCGGATCGGCTGGGCGTCCAGCCGCATCACGTTGGCGACCAGCGCCTGCTCGCTTTCGTGGAAGATGCCCGCCTCCGCGCCTTGGCGGATGAGCATGCGGATTTCCTCCTCGCTCACCGCGGGCGCGACCGACTTGCGGTTGCCCAGCAGCCACAGGAGCCCATCGCTCGCCGTGGCCAGAATGATCACCAAGGGACGCGCGACGCGCGACAGCGTCTGCATCGGCAGTGCGATGCGCGAAGCCACACTTTCCGGGGCCAGCAGCGCCAATCGCTTGGGCACGAGTTCGCCGACGACCACCGACACGAAGGTCAGGAACACCACCACGCTGCCCAGCGCCAGCACGTGGGCGTGCGGGGCCAGCGTCGGAAAGCCGTTCAACCAGGCGGCCAGCGGATCGGCCAGGGTGCGTTCGCCGACGGCGCCGCTGAGAATACCCACGGTGGTAATCCCCACCTGGATGGTCGACAGGAAGTTGGATGGCGATTCGTGCAATTGCAGAGCGGCGCTGGCACCCGGGTGCTTGCGTTCCGCCAGGTGTTGCAGACGGGCGTGCCGGGAAGAGACGACCGCCATTTCGGACAGGGCAAACAGGGCATTGAGCAGGATGAGAAACGGAAGTAACAACAGGTCCATGTCGGGGGCCGTCCGTCGCGTGAAAGCGCTCGGCCTTGGAGATAGTGGGGCTTTCATCCTAAAGCACGCCGCCCATCGGGGCAACGCGACCGATGCGCTGTCTCGCCCGGTTCATGGGCGGGGTCGCGCCGATTCAGGAGCAGGCGCCGGCGGCCCGAATTGGCGCATGGCGATCGTGGCCGCCGTGCTATTCGGCGCGCTCGCCGCAAACCACGCGTGGGCTGCTGCCCTGGAAGTCGTCGACGACAGCGGCCAGCGGGTCACGCTCACCGCTCCGGCAAAACGCATCGTCAGTCTGGCCCCGCACGTCACCGAACTGTTGTTCGCCGCTGGCGCCGGCGATCGCCTGATCGCCGGCGTCGACTACAGCGACCACCCGCCGGCCGCGCGCAGGCTGCGGACGGTGGGCAGCTATACCGACGTGAACGTCGAGGCGGTGCTGGCCGTCCGGCCCGATCTTGTGGTCGGCTGGCGCGCCGGCAACCGGCCGGAGCAATTGCACCAGCTCGAGCGACTGGGTCTGCCGGTCTATCGCACCGATCCGCAGCGGCTCGCGGACATCCCAGCCGCCTTGCGCGATCTCGGCCGACTGGCCGGCACCGGCGATCGGGCCGAGCGGGCTGCCGAAGCCTTCGAGACCGGATTGGCCGAACTCGCCGCCAGCCATCGCAACGCGCGCCGGCTGCGGGTCTTCTATCAGGTCTGGGATCAGCCACTGATGACCGTCGGCGGCGGCCACTGGATCGACCAGGTGATCACCCTGTGCGGCGGTGAGAACGTCTTCGCCGGCCTGACCGCTCCCACGCCGAGCGTTTCGCTCGAGGCCGTGCTGGCCGCGGCGCCGGAGGTCATCCTGGCCGGCGGCATGGGCGGCAAGGACCCGGCCTGGCTGGCACGGTGGCAGCAATGGCCGGATCTGCCCGCCGTTCGGGCCGGGCACCTGCACGCCGTCGACCCTGATTGGCTGCAGCGCGCCGGTCCGCGGCTGCTGCTGGGCGCCCGCGCCGTCTGCAGCGCCCTTGATGCGGCGCGCAAAGACTCACCGGTGCAGTAATCGCTCCCTGACAAGGCGTCCCGCAATGTCCTCGCGCCTGCGCAGGGTCCTCGGCCATGACTACGGCCACTGCATTTTCTGGATGGCCGGCCTGTTGCCGATTCCAACGACGGATGTTCCGCCCGCTGCCATACTGGACGACGACTGCTCCGCAGTTTTTGCAACGCTCGACCGGTACGGGGTTAGCGGTCCTGCCAGCGCTTTGCAAACGGGTATTCCCAACGCAACGCAAACGAGGTGTCTCAATTTCATGCAAAACCCTTGGCTAGCCCTGCCTGAGACCACTCCACTCGTCCTCCCTGCGGACGCTGCGTTGCTGGATGCCTTCAATAAAAAAGCTGCCGCGGAGTATCAGTACGATCTTTCGCTCTTTCCGGAACCGTATTTCGGCTCGCGAACGGCGAGCGTCGTCGTCCTCAATCTCAATCCGGGATGGTCTAAGGAGGACGCGGCGGTCCACGCTCAGCCAGAATTTGCCGCCATGGCGCGCGCGAGCTTGGCGCATGCGCTGAAGCCCCATCCGTTCCTGCACCTGCAGCCAGTCGCTGAGACGCCGGGCGGAGTGTGGTGGCATCGACGAGTCAGGAGGCTCATCGAAGACGTAGGCTGTTTTAACGCCGTGGCTCAAGGTCTGGGCTGCATTCAGTACATGCCCTACCACTCCCAGCGGTACCGCAGCAGCAAACGTTTTAAGCTGCCCTCGCAACAGTACAGCTTTGCGCTGGTGCGCGAAGCGATCACCCGGAAAGCGGAAATCGTCATCCTGCGCTCCAGCAGATTGTGGCTCGCCGCAGTGCCTGAGCTGGCCGATTATCGCCACTGTCACTATGGCGCCAATCCCCGCGCCCCTTATCTCTCTCCCGGAAATCTAGCAGAGGCTTATCCCGTGATAGTCCAGCGTTTGCAGGCCGGCCGCTGACCCTGCCTTGCGAACAGGTTATGGAACGGCTCCGCCCGCATCGAATGGCGCATCCGTGTGAGAACGATCGCATTTGTAGCGGTTACGGGATGAGCAGGAGCTTGCCGACGGTTTGGCCGCTTTCCAGCGCCCGATGGGCGGCCGCCGCGTCACTGAGGGTCAGTGTCTGGTGGATCAGGAGCTGCAGCTCGCCGGCGGCAAGCGCGGCGAAAACGGCTGTTGCATGCGCGCGCAGTGCGGTGGGCTCGGCGATGTAATGGAACAGGCTGGGACGGGTGAGGAACAGCGATCCGGCCGCCAGGCGGGCAGGGTCGACGGGCGGTACCGGGCCGCTGGCCTGACCGAACAGCACCAGCATGCCGCGCCGGGCCAGGGCAGCCAGCGAGGTGTCGAAAGTCGCCTCGCCGATGCCGTCGAACACGGCCCGCACGCCTTTCCCCGCCGTCCAGTCCCGGCAGGCGGTCAGCACATCCTCATGGCGGCGATCGATCACCCGCTCGGCGCCGGCCGCGCGAGCCAGCGGGATCTTGTCGGCATGCCCGACGGTGGTGATGACCCGTGCGCCGCGCGCCCGTGCCAACTGGATCAGCAGTCGCCCCATCCCGCCCGCGCCGGCATGAATCAGCACGGAGTCGCCGGGTGCGAGCGGGCAGGTTTCGGTGGTCAGGACGCGCGCAGTGAGGCCCTGCAGCAGCGCGGCAGCTGCCTGCTCGGCGGTCAGCGTGGCCGGGATCGGCACCAACCGATCGGCGGGCACGACGATCCGTTCGGCGTAGCTGCCCGGCACGCCCGCCCAAGCGACGCGATCCCCGATCTGCCAATCGTTGACGCCGGCGCCGAGCGCGCGCACCTTCCCGGCCCCTTCCATGCCGAGCGTGAACGGCAGCGGCTGGGGATACAGGCCGCTGCGGTGATAGCAGTCGATGAAATTGACGCCGGCCGCCTCGACATCGATGAGCACCTCGCCGGGCGCCGGCGCCGGATCGGCCAGCGTTTCGAGGGCGAGGACTTCCGGGCCTCCGCTCTGATGGATGCGTATGGCTTGCATGGCGGTGCCTCCGGCGGGGAACGGGCTCAGGCCGATTTCAGCAGGGCAGGATCGATGGGCAAACGACGGATGCGCACGCCGGTGGCGGCGAAGATCGCGTTGCAGACCGCCGGCGCGATCGGCGGCGTGCCCGGCTCACCCACGCCGCCCGGCGCCGCGCCGCTCTCCACGATGTGGATCTCGACCCGCGGCATCTCGTTCATGCGCAACACCCGGTAGCCGTCGAAGTTTCCTTCGGCCACGGCGCCGTCCCGAACGGTGATGGCCCCGAACAGCGCGGCGCCGAGGCCATAGGCCATGCCGCCTTCCATCTGCGCGCGCACGGTGAGCGGGTTGACGACCTGGCCGCAGTCGATGGCGATGACCACGCGCTGGACACGCACCGCGCCGTCCGGCGCCACCGCGACCTCGGCAACCTCGCCGACGATGCTGCCGAAAGATGCGTGCAGCGCGATGCCGCGTCCGTGCCGCGGCGGCAGCGGCGCGCCCCAGTTGCCGGCCTGAGCGACGCGCTCCAGGACCGCGCGGTGACGGGGATGGTTGCCGAGCAGGTTGCGCCGAAAGGCGACCGGATCTTCTCGGCCCTGCGCGGCCAGCTCGTCGATGAAGCTTTCCACCGCGAAGGCGCTGTGGGAATGCCCCACCGAACGCCAGAAGCCGAGTGGCACCGCGTAGGGCCGCAGGGTGGCGAACTCGACCCGCAGGTTGGGGATGGCGTAAGGATTCTCGCGGGCGCCTTCAAAACCGACGAAGTCGGGGATCATGCCCGTGGCCAGCGCCATCCCTCGCGCCACCGTGTTCTTGACCAGGCGCGGCGCGCGGTTGGGCAGCGCGGCGGGTGTCAGGTCGGGGGCCGCCTGGGCGATGATCGAGGGCCCGGCCACGCGGTGTTGCCAGGCCAGCGGCTCGCCATTCCCATCCAGGCCGGCGGTGAGGCGGTGGGTGATCGGCGGGCGGTAGAAATCGTGCCGGGTGTCGTCTTCCCGCGTCCAGATTACCTTGACGGGATGCGGCGTCTTCAGCGCGCAGGCGACCGCCTCGGCGATGAAATCGTTGGCCACGCGGCGACCGAATCCGCCGCCCAGGTGCGTGGTGTGCACCGTGACATCGGCCACGGCAAGGCCAGTCAGTGCCGCAGCGGTGTCGCGCGCGCCGCCCTGGTTCTGCGTCGGCGCCCACACCTCGCAGCGGCCGTCGTGCACCCAGGCGGTGGCGTTCATCGGCTCCATGGTGGCGTGCGCCAGCAACGGCACCTCGTAGTGCGCCTCCAGCGTTTGCGGCGCCTGGGCCAGCACCTCCAGCGGCTCGCCGTCCTGGCGGACGCGCAGGCCGGGCCGGGCCACCAGGGCCCGCAGCGCAGCGCTAACCTCGTGGCTGTCGGCGGCCGGAGCGGGCGGCGGCGCCCATTGGATGACCAGCGCATCGCGACCCGTACGCGCGGCCCAGTAGCCATCCGCCAAGACGGCGACACCGGCCGGAATGGCGAACACGTCCCGAACGCCCGACACGGCCCGCGCGGCTGTCGCGTCGAATTCCTGCAGGCGGGCACCGAAGGCAGGCGGGCGGGCGATGCAGGCGATGAGCATGTTCGGCAGGTCGACGTCGATGCCGAACTGCGCCCGGCCGGTCACTTTCTCCAAGGCATCGAGCCTCGGCTGATCACGCCCGATGAGGCGGAATTGCTCCGGCGTTTTCAAGGCGACCTTGTGCGGCACCGCCTGGCGCGCCGCATCCGCGGCGAGCTCGCCATAGCGGGCCGATCGTCCGCTGGCGTCGTGATGGATTGCGCCCGCCTCGGCGCGGCATTCCGACACCGCGACCTGCCAACGCGCCGCGGCAGCGGCCCGCAGCATTTCCCGAGCGGCGGCGCCGGCTTGCCGCAGCGGCTCCCAAGCGGACACGACCGAGGTGCTGCCGCCGGTCGCCTGTATGAACATCATGGGGTTGTCGTAGGCGCGATCGGCCGGGGCAAAGGCGAGGCTGACCGCCGCGAGGTCGACTTCCAGTTCCTCCGCGATCAGCATCGGCAGCGCGGTGAGAACGCCCTGGCCCATTTCCGAACGGCCCACCAGCAGGGTGATGGCGTCGTCCGGGTCGATGCGGATCCAGGCGTTCGGCGCAAAGCGGCCCTGCGTGTCGACGGCGGGTTCCGGGCCGCAGCCGGCGAGCTGCAATCCCAGCACCAGCGCGCCACCGGTCGCGGCCGTGAGTTGCAGGAACTGGCGGCGGTTGAGGTCTGTGGGGCGCACGCCTCAACCCTCGCGGGTCAGGGCCGCGGCTCGCCGGATGGCCTGGCGGATGCGGTGATAGGTGCCGCAGCGGCAGATGTTGCCCGCCATGGCCTGATCGATCTCGGCGTCGCTGGGGTCCGGGTTGCCGGCGAGCAAGGCTGCTGCCGACATGATCTGTCCCGATTGGCAGTAGCCGCACTGGGGAACGTCCAGCTCCAGCCAGGCGCGCTGGACAGGATGCAACTCGGCGCCGCCCAACCCCTCGATGGTCGTGACCTTTTGTTCCGTTACGACGGCGAGGGGTGTGATGCAGGAACGGATGGGGTCCCCGTTAAGATGCACGGTACAGGCGCCACACAGCGCCATGCCGCAGCCGAACTTCGTGCCCGTCAGACCCAGATTTTCACGCAGCGCCCAGAGCAGCGGCATTTGTGGATCTGCTGCAATTTCAATGCGTTTGCCGTTGAGATCGAACGACGTCATGGCGAATCACCGTTAGGCCCCGCGGACCGCCTGCTGCTAAAGTAGCACGGATCAATGGCTTGCCGTGATGATGGCGTGTCGCATGGAGGCGGCGCCGCAAATGACCCAAGACGAAACTTCCGCTTACAAGGCCCAACGGCTGCGGCTGCACCGGTTTTCGCTGGCTGCCGCTTCCTATGTCGTAGGCGGCGCGTTGTTGCTGGCTGTGAGCGCGCTGGGCAGCGACCTGGTGCCGATCACCCCCACCGTCGCATTCGGCTTCATGGCCCTGGCGATCGCGACCAATGCCGTCTTTTACCTGATGTTTCGTCGCGGCATCAACCTGCGCTTTGCCGATCCCAGCCTGACCATTCCGCAAATGGTCGTCGGGGTTTTGCTCATCACGTATCTCATCTATTTCGCGGGACCCTATCGGGGTCTTCTGTCCATTTTCTATCTTGCGCTCATGACCTTCGGCCTGTTCCATCTGAATACCCGGCAGCTATTGGGGGTGAGTGCGTTTACCGTGGCTGCCTTTGCCTTCACGTCGGTCTTGCTCGAGCTACGCCATCCCGACGCCGCGTCCTTCGTGGATCTGGTCGCGCAGATGCTCGTTCTCGGCGGCCTGCTGCCCTGGTTCGCGGTGCTGGGCGGGCACATCAGCACGCTGCGCCGGCGGCTCGTCGAGGGCAACCGCCGACTGGAGCAAGCGCTGGCGCAGATCCGTGAGATCGCGATTCGCGACGATCTCACCGGGGCCTTCAACCGGCGGCATCTGATGGATCTGATCATGCATCAGAAGGCCGTGGCGGATCGTGGCCACTATCGCTTCAGCCTGTGCATGCTCGATCTGGATCACTTCAAGCGCATCAACGACGATCACGGCCATCTGGTCGGGGACCGGGCGCTGCGAGCGGTGGCCGACATTCTGGCTCAGCAGGTGCGCGTCGGCGACATCATCGGCCGTTTCGGTGGCGAGGAATTCGTCATCCTCTTGAGCGAGACTTCATTGCAAGCCGCAGCCGAAACGGCAGAGCGCCTGCGCCAGCAGATCGAGCAGCATGGAGGCGCCGAAATGTCCGAAGGCGTGACGGTCACGGCCTCGATCGGCGTGACCGAATATCTGGCCGGCGAGCCCATCGCAGCCGCCCTCTCGCGCGCCGATCGGGCGCTCTACCGCGCCAAGGCGGCCGGTCGCAATTGCGTGCGGGTGGAAATGCCCCCGGACCGGGATCCGACCCGCCGAGCGATCGGCGCGGCGTGACGCGCGGGGCCTCGCAGCGGCGACGCCTGCTTCTGACCGCGCGTGACGGAGCAGCCAACGAGCGTGCGGCCGGCATCCCGGTGTGCCGTTTGGCCGTGGCCAACCCTCAAGAGCGGCGCCGGTCGCCCGTGATGTATAGCGTGGTGAGGCCATGAACGCCCGTCAGCCCGGGCAGGCAGATCCAATTGGACCCGAGCGGGAGCGATGATGCCGATGGATCATCCGGACGCCCTTCGCTGATGGGCGAACATACGCTGCGCGAGATCGACGAAGGGCTCGGTCTCGTCAAAGGCAGCGCGTTTCGCGCCTTCAAGGCGCTGGTTTTGCGGGAAGGGGCGGATTTTCGTGTGCTGCATCCGGACCGCGACGCGGCCGCGTTTCAGGCCTTGCACGGCGCTGGCCGGATCTATCCCGGGACCCAACGCGCCGTCCTGCTGAGCGACACCGCGCGCAAGCAGGTGGAGGCGACCCTGCTGGGCCGTCTGAAGGAGGCATAGCCCCGACCCTTGGTCACGCGCGTGCCCGGCGGTGCCCGCAGCCCGCAAACGCTCTCACGACCGGAACAGGCGGCTGTGCTGTGTTTCGTGGTGCGCGCTGGCCAAGGCCAGGCCCGGCAGGCTCATCCCAAGATCGTCGTCCGACAGCGCAGACCCGTCGCGAATGGCCTTCCGAATGGGCTCGTGCAGACGGCCCAGTAGCCGCTGCGCCCCGGTCTGGCCGAGGACGCCGAGCTTGATCAGCGCCGCCGCCTGGTTTTCGCAATAGGCCCACAGATAGCCCAGCGCCGCCGTGCGCGCCGGCAGCGCCGAATCCACGGCGGCGAGCGCGAAACCGGCGGCGTAGCTGAGCGGCGCGCGGCCATGGTGGCGCTGCCATTCGGCCATCATCGGCGCTTCAAGGCTCGCCAACAGCCGCCCCAGGGCCGCGCCGATGTGGGTGTCCTCCTCCCACAGTTCACGCGTCTCGCGGCACGCGAGCAGCCAGCGGTTCCATGCCCCCGCCTGGTCGAACGCGCCCGCGCCGAGCTGCGCGTGCACGCGCAGCAGCACGGGGATTTCCATTCGCCCCAGCCCGTGGCTGACCATGCCGGCAACCCAGTGGGCAGCGTCCGCTTCCGCCGTGATCCAGCCCTTGTCGACGGCCGCCTCCAGTCCCTGCGACCAGGCAAACGCGCCGACCGGCAGGCTGGGGCTTGTCAGTTGCAACAAGCGCAGCAGTCCCGCCTCGTCCAGTTCCTCAGCCGTCATGGCCGCCGTGATGGGCGTGGCCGTGCCCCTCATGCGCGTAAGCGCCGGGTTCCGGCTCGAAAGGCGCCTGCTCGCAGCTGACCGACAGGCTCAGCCCCTCGACCATGGCATCCAGGACATGGTCATGGCGATAGCGCAGGCTGTCGGCATCGATCTGCAGCGGGACATGGCGATTGCCGAGGTGGTAGGCGGCGCGCACGAGCCGATGGCGATCGGCGGTGTGCGCGACGGAAACCGTTTCCGGCGCGGCGCACACACGCACGATCGTGCCCTCTGCATCGCGGAGCCGGTCGCCGTCCCGTAACGTCGTGCCGCGCGGCAGCAGCAGCGCCCGCTCGCCCCCGTCATCCAGCACCACGCGCTGTCGGCTGCGTTGCCGCGCGTCGAAGGTCAGGGTCAGCGTCATCTCCGCGGGACCCGTGTCCTGTGCGTCGGTGCGCGCCAGTCGCTCATGGATTTCCAGCATAGCAGGACTCCGGTTGACGCCCCTGTCGATTCGAGGCCGATGGGCCCGATCAGGATTCCGAATTATCGCATCGGCCGTCAAGACGCCGGTCCCGGCTTGCCCTTGATGGAACGCCCTCGCCCGATCCGCGGCTTTTCGTTGACGGCTTCAGGCGAATTGGTCACACTGCCGAATCCTCACCCAATCATCCGATTGCCACGTCATGTCCGCCCGCACTGCCCGCATCGAGCGCGCCACGCTCGAAACCCGTATCAGCGTCGAGCTGAACCTGGACGGCAGCGGCGTGTCGCGCCTCGCCACCGGCCTGCCCTTTTTCGACCACATGCTCGATCAGATCGCCCGTCATGGCGCGATCGATCTCGCCATCGCGGCGCAGGGCGATCTGGCCGTCGACGCCCACCACACGGTGGAGGATGTCGGCATCGCGCTGGGCCAGGCGCTGGCACGGGCGCTGGGCGACAAGAAGGGCATCTCCCGCTACGGCCACGCCTATGTGCCGCTGGACGAGGCGCTCAGCCGGGTGGTGATCGATTTTTCCGGCCGGCCGGGACTCGAGTATGGCGTCGATTACCCCCGCGCCCGCATCGGCGATTTCGATGTCGACCTGATCCGGGAGTTTTTCCAGGGTCTCGTGAACCATGCCCAGGCCACGGTGCACATCGACACGCTGAAAGGGCGCAACGCGCATCACATCGCCGAGACGGTCTTCAAGGCCTTCGGCCGCGCCTTGCGCCATGCCGCCGCTTTCGACGAACGGCAGGCGCAGGTGATCCCCTCGACCAAGGGCAGTCTCTAACGCCATCGGATGACCGCGATGCCGACTCTCGCGATCCTGGATTACGGCATGGGCAACCTGCATTCCATGGCCAAGGCGCTGGAGCGGGTCGCGCCCGAAAGCCGGATCTGCATCACCCACTCCGCCGCGGAGCTGCGCGCCGCGGACCGCATCGTCTTTCCCGGTCAGGGCGCCATCGGGCACTGCCGCACGGAGCTCGCGCAGCGCGACCTGCTCGGCCTGTTGCCCGAACTGGTCCGCGAAAAGCCGGTGCTGGGCGTCTGCTTGGGCCTGCAGGCGGCGCTCGCGTACAGCGAGGAAAACGGCGGCACGGCTGGTCTGGGACTCTTTCCCGGGCGGGTGCAGCGGTTTCCCGCCGGGATTGCCGAGGGACCCGGTTTGCCGCCCATCCGCATCCCCCACATGGGCTGGAATCGCGTCGCGCCGACGCGGACGCATCCCCTGTTCGAGGGCATCGCGCCCGGCAGCCGGTTCTATTTCGTCCACAGTTACTACGCGCCGGCGGAAGGCCCGGACGTGGCCGCCGTCTGCCACTACGGCGTGCCCTTCGCTGCCGCTCTGGGGCGCGGAAACTTTTTTGCGGTACAGTTTCATCCCGAGAAGAGCCAGCACGCCGGTTTGCGGCTGCTCGCCAACTTCAGCCGCTGGGACGGCTCCTGCCCGGCGCAGGTTTTCGGAGTCTGAGGTTCGTCATGCTGCTCATCCCCGCCATCGACATCAAGGACGGTCAATGCGTACGCCTGCGTCAAGGGCAGATGGACGAGGTGACGGTGTTCTCGGATGACCCGCTCGCCGTCGCCGACCGCTGGATCAAGGCCGGCGCCCGGCGGCTGCATCTGGTCGATCTCGATGGCGCCGTGCAGGGCCGGCCGGTCAACCGCGACATCGTGGAGCGCATCTGTGCGGCCCATCCCAACGTCCCGGTGCAGATCGGCGGCGGGATCCGTGACGCGGAAACGATACAAGGCTATCTCGAGGCCGGCGCGCGCTATGTGATCATCGGTACCAAAGCCGTGAACGCGCCGCATTTCGTCAACGACATGTGCATGGAGTTCCCCAGCCACATCATCGTCGGCCTCGACGCCCGCGAGGGCAAGGTGGCCATCGACGGCTGGTCCAAGCTGTCCCATCACGACGTCATCGATGTGGCCAGGAAACTCGAAGACGACGGCGTCGAGGCCATCATCTACACCGACATCGGTCGCGACGGCATGATGGGTGGGGTCAACGTCGATGCCACGGTGGCGCTGGCCCGCAGCGTGCGGGTGCCCATCATCGCCTCGGGCGGCGTGCACGATCTCGACGACATCCGGGCGCTGTGCGCAGTCACCGACGAGGGCATCGTCGGCGCCGTGATCGGCCGCGCGCTCTACGAGGGGACGCTCGACCTGTCCGCGGCGCAGCGGCTGGTCGACGGCCTGGGCGGCTGAGGTGGCGCTGGCCAAGCGCATCATTCCCTGTCTGGACGTCGACGGCGGCCGTGTGGTCAAGGGCGTTCGCTTCGAAGGCTTGCGCGACGCCGGCGATCCGGTCGAGATCGCGCGCCGTTACGACGAGCAGGGCGCCGATGAACTCGCCTTCCTCGACATCACGGCCAGCCACCAGGAACGCGATACCCTGCTCCACATGGTCGAAGCCGTGGCCGCGCAGGTGTTCATTCCCCTGACCGTGGGCGGCGGCGTGCGCACCTGCGCCGACATCCGCCGCCTGCTCAACGCCGGCGCCGACAAGGTCTCGATCAACAGCGCGGCTGTGAGCCGGCCCGAGTTCATCGGCGAGGCCGCCGATCATTTCGGCTCGCAGTGCATCGTCGTCGCCATCGATGCCCGCCGCGTGCCGGGCACGGACACCGACCCGCGCTGGGAGATCCACACCCATGGCGGGCGCCGCCCCACCGGCCTCGATGCCCTGAATTGGGCCGCGCGCATGGCCGCGCTGGGCGCGGGCGAGCTCTTGGTGACCAGCATGGACCGGGACGGCACGGGCCTCGGTTTCGACAATGAGCTCAACCGGGCCATCGCCGCGCGCGTGGAGGTGCCCATCATCGCCTCGGGCGGCGTGGGCGAACTCGCGCATCTGCGTGACGGCGTGCGGATCGGGCGCGCCGATGCCGTGCTCGCCGCCAGCATCTTTCATTTCGGCACGCACACCATTGCCGAAGCCAAGCGTTTTCTGGCCGCCTCGGGCATCGAGGTGCGGCTCGACGTGGGCGCAGAGGCTGCATGACCGCGGCCGTCGACGCCGTCGCCTGGAACGCCGAGGGCCTGGCGCCGGCCATTGCGCAGGACGCCGCGACCGGGCGGGTGTTGATGCTGGCCTGGATGAATCGCGATGCCCTGCGCGAGACGCTGGCCCGCGGCGAGGCGGTCTACTGGTCGCGTTCGCGCCAGCGCCTGTGGCACAAGGGCGAGACCTCCGGCCACGTGCAACGGGTGCATGAGGTGCGTCTGGATTGCGACGGCGACGCCCTGCTGCTGGTCGTGACCCAAGCGGACGGCATCGCCTGTCACACGGGACGCGCAAGCTGCTTTTTCCGCACCTGGACCGCGGACCGCGGCTGGGAGTCCACCGACCCGGTGCTCAAGGATCCTGGAGACATCTATGGCGCCTGAGACCGCATGGCAGACCTATCGCGAACTGGTGGAGACCTTGCGGGCGCGCCGGGGTGCCAGTCCGGAAAGCTCCTACGTCGCGCGGCTCTACGATCAGGGCCTGGACGCGATTCTCAAGAAGATCGGCGAGGAAGCGACCGAGACGGTGATGGCGGCCAAGGACGGGGTACCGGACGCCGTTGTCCGCGAAGTCGCGGATCTGTGGTTCCATAGTCTGGTGCTGTTGGTGCACCTGGACCTGGATCCCGATGCCGTGTGGGCCGAACTGGCCCGACGCGCCGGGGTCTCAGGATTGGTTGAAAAGGCCGCGCGGGGCTCTTAAGCCCGGCGCAAGGAGTAAGGCGATGTTGAGTGGCGTCAGTATTTGGCAGCTTCTGATCCTGCTGGTGATCGTGGTGCTGGTGTTCGGCACCCGTCGGCTGGGCAGCATGGGCGGGGACATCGGCGCGGCCATCCGCAATTTCCGCTCCGCGCTCTCCGATGACGATGAGGGCAAGGGCGGCAAGGCCCCGGAAACCCTGCCGCCTTCCACCGCCGCGGTCACCCCGGCGAGCGAGAAGACGCGCGACGACACCCACGCCGGTTGAGCCCGGCCACAACTTCGCTCGCGCGGCGAAGCCTGCCGGCGTCTCGGAGAGGCAGCCATGTTCGATATCGGCTTCTGGGAGCTGGTGCTGGTGTCCGTGATCGCGCTGGTCGTGCTCGGCCCTGAGCGCCTGCCCGGCGCGGCGCGTCAGGTGGGCCAGTGGGTGCGGCGCATCCGCGGTCTGGCCTATGTGGCGCAACAGGAACTGGAGCGGGAACTCAAGATCAGCGAACTGCGCCAGCAGCTCAAGGAGCACCCGGAGACGCAGCAGTTGCATCGCCTGCGCAGCGAACTGCAAAGCCTGAACGCATTCTCCGCGCGGTCCATCCAGCCGCCGGCATCCCCGGCTGCGCCTGCCGATGTTGCGCCCGATGCGTCGCCGGCACCCAAGACCGAAGATCCGCCGCCATGACACCTGATGAGTCCGACGAGTTTGCCGAACAGCCCTTCCTGAGCCATCTGATCGAGCTGCGCGCGCGCCTGCTGCGATGCCTGTGGGCGATCGGCATCCTGCTCATTCCGCTGTCGCTGTTCGCCAACCGGCTCTTCTCGGTGCTGGCGGCGCCCCTGCTGGCCAAGCTGCCGAGCGGCAACAGCCTCATCGCCACCCAGGTGGTGACGCCCTTCCTCACGCCCTTCAAGCTCGCGGCCGTGACGGCCGTCTTTCTGGCCATGCCCTACCTGCTCTGGCAGATCTGGTCCTTCGTCGCGCCGGGGCTTTATCAGCACGAGAAGCGCTTCGCCTACCCCATGCTGGTGATGAGCATCGGCCTGTTCTACCTGGGTGTGTCGTTTGCCTATTTCGTGGCGCTGCCGATCACCTTCGGCTTCATCACCAGCACCGCGCCGCAAGGCGTGGCCGTCATGACCGACATCGCCGCTTATCTCGATTTCACGCTGACGGTGTTCTTCGCGTTCGGACTGGCCTTTCAAATCCCGGTGCTGACCGTGCTGCTGGCCTGGGCCGGCATCACCACGCCGTCAGCCATGGCCAAGGCCCGGCCCTATGTGCTGGTTGGGGCCTTCACGGTCGGCATGCTGCTCACCCCACCGGATGTGTTTTCACAGACCCTGTTGGCGCTGCCGACCTATCTGCTCTACGAACTCGGCATCATGCTGGCCCGCGTCATGGTGCCCGGCGCCCGCGAGGTGGACGCGCAGCGCCGGGAATCCAAGAGCCCCTGAGGCTCAGCGCACCGGCCGCCCGTCCGCGTCCACCACCTGCACCTCGCCCCAGCCCAGTGCGCGCACCTCCGCCTCGATCTTCTTCAGATCGCCCACCACGACCCAGGTCAGGCGCCGGGGGTCGATCCAGGTGCGGGCCGTGGTCGTCGCCTGTTCCGGCGTGAGCGCGCGGATGTCGCGCACGAAGCGATCGTAGTAGTCCTCTGGCAGGCCATAGAGCGTGATGTTCTGGATGCCGCCGGCCACCTGGGCGGCGGTTTCGAACTGGCCGGGCAATTTCAGCGTCATGTTCTTCTGCGCCTTGCCCAGTTCTTCGCCCGTCACCGGCTTGGAGCCGATGATGCCGCTGATTTCGGCGGCCATCTCGTGCATCGCCGCGGCGGTCTTGTCGCGCTGGACGGGAGCGTAGAGCATCCACGGCCGCTGGCCCTTGGCGTCCGTCAGCGTCGAGCCGGCGCCGTAGGCCCAGCCTTTCTGCTCGCGCAGGTTGAAGTTGATGCGCGAAGTGAACATGCCGCCCAAGACCGCGTTCACAGCGCGGAACGCCAGATCCTCGGGCGCGCCGGTGGCGGGGATGAGCTCGCCGGCCATGATCATGGACTGCGCGTAGTCCGGCCGGTCGATGAGGAAGATGCGCGGCTTCTCGGGCATCGGCGGGGTGGGCAGAGTCGGCGCCGTGACGGCATCGGCCGGCGCCTGCCAACTGCCCAGCACCCGCTCGACCTGAGATTTCAGGGTCGGCAGGTCGATGTCGCCCACCGCTACCAGCACTGCATCCCGGGGATGCACGTGACGCCGGTAGAAGGTGCGCAGTTCGTCGACGGTCGCCGCCTCGATCACGGGCTCATAACCGCTGCCCGTCAGAGGCTGACCATAGGGATGATCCGGGCCATAGAGCAGCGGCGGCAGGACCCGCTGCGCCATGCTCGAGGGCTTGGTCTTTTCCTGGGCGATGGCGGCCAGCCGCTGTTGCTTGAGCAGCGCCAGACGATCCTCCGGGAAGGCCGGGTCGCGCACGATCTCGGCAAACAGGGCGAGCGACGGCTCCAGGGTTTCGCGCAAGGCCGACAGCCCCACCACGCCGGTATCCAGCGCGGCCGAGACGCCGATTTCGGCGCCCAGACGCTCCTTTTCGGCCGCGATGGCCTGCGCGTCGCGCCGGCTGCTGCCCTCCTCGAGCATGTCGAGGGCAAGTCCCGCGAGGCCCGAGCGGCGCGGATCGTCGCTGGAAAAGCCCGCCGGGACCAGCAGCGAGATCTCCACCGTCGGCGCATTCGGGCGGCGCGCCAGAACGATGTTCAGGCCGTTGTCGAGCCGGGCGCGCTCCAAGGCGGGGAATTCGAGATCGGGCGGTGCGGCAATGGTCGGCAGGGCGCTGCGATCCACGTCCTCGCCCTTGGCGGCGAGCGTCGGGTAAGGCTCGACGTCGATGGTCAGGCGATTCTCGCCCAACCATTTGCGGCCCGCTTCCTGCAACTGGGCCGGGGTCGCCGCCTGCAGCCGTTCGAGATCCTGCTTCCAGGCCTGCGGATCGCCGCCCAGCGTCTGGCTTTCGGCCAGCACCTGCGCCTTGCCGGCAAAGCCGCCGACCTTTTCGATGCCGCGCAAGAAGCCCGACAACGCGCCCATGCGCGCCCGCTCCAGTTCATCCGCGGTCGGGCCTTCCTGCGCAAACCGGCCCAGTTCCTCATTGGCGAGGGTCTCGATGCGGCCGAGATCCGCCTCGGGGCGCGCCGTGATGGTGAGAAACACCTGCGAACCCAGTTCACCGGCGGACACGCCGAGGCTGACGTCGGTCGCCAGTTGTTCCTGCTCGACCAGCCGGCGGTAGAGCCGCGAGGTCTTGCCGGAACCGAGCACCGTGGTCGCGAGATCCAGCGCCGGCAGCTCGGGATGCCCCCATTCGGGCACGTTCCAGACCGCGTACAGACGGCCCTGAGCGACCCGATCCTGCAGGCTCATGCGACGCGGCTGGCCGAGCGGCGCGAAGTCCTTGGCCGGCCGGGTGACCGGGGGGCCGGGCGGGATGCTGCCGAAGGCCCGGCGCGCCTTGGCCACGGCGGTCTCGTTGTCCACGTCGCCGGCGATCACCAGAACGGCATTGCTGGGACCGTAATAGGTCTTGAACCACTCGTGCACATCCTCGACCTTGGCGCGATCGAGGTCTTCCATCGAGCCGATGGTGGTCCAGGAATACGGGTGCCCGGCCGGGTAGGTATTCCGGGTGATCAATTCCCAGACTTGGCCGTAGGGGGCGCTTTCGCGCTGGCGCTTTTCGTTCTTGACGACCGCGCGCTGCTCGTCGAGCTTGCCCTGGTCGATGGCGCCGAGCAGATGGCCCATGCGGTCGGATTCCATCCACAGGGCGAGATCCAGCGCCGGGGTGGGCACGTTCTGGAAATAATTGGTGCGATCGCGGCTGGTGGTGCCGTTCATTTCGGTCGCGCCCACCTGCTCGAGCGGACGGAAGTAGTCGTCGTTGAAATGCTCCGTTCCGTTGAACATCAGGTGCTCGAACAGATGGGCGAAACCGGTCTTGCCGGCCACTTCGTTCTTGGAGCCGACGTGATACCACACCGTCACGTTGACGATGGGGGTCTTGCGGTCTTCATGCACCAGGACGGTCAGGCCGTTTTCCAGCACCGTCTTGTGATAGGGAATATCCACCTGCGCCATCTCCTGGGCCGGATTTGCGGCCTGGGGTTGCTGAGCCTCGGTCGCGGGCGGCTCGGGTGCGGGTACAGGGGCGGGCGTTTCCCGCGAACATCCCGCCGCCCCCAATGCCAGGGCCACAGCCACGGCCACGGCGATCTGTCCCTGCCGATTCCTGCTCATGCGATCCGCTCCTGGTTGCGCTCATCGGTGTGCGCGACGATTCATGGGAGAATCGCGCATTCTGCCCCACCCGCTGCCAGAGGCGAAGCGAGGCGCTTTGGAAAGTCTGCTGTTCTACCTGGTGGCCGGCGCGATCGCGGGCATCCTCGGGGGCCTGCTCGGCATCGGCGGCGGCATGATCCTGGTGCCGGTCCTCGTGCACACCCTGCCGGCGCAGGGCGCCGATCCGGCCATCGTCATGCAGACCGCGCTCGGCACCTCGCTCGCCACCGTCAGCCTCACGGCCGTATCGTCGACGCGCGCGCATCACCGGCGCGGCAGCGTGCCGTGGCCCGTGGTGCGCCGGATGACGCCGGGCATCGTCGTCGGCACGCTGTTCGCCGGCAGCCTGGCCGCCACGCTGCCCGGCCCCCTGCTGCGGCAGGGATTCGGTGTGTTCCTGTTCTTCGTCGCCCTGCGCAGCCTGCGTCCGCCGCAGCCGGACGCGCGCAAGGCGCTGCCTGGCGCCTGGCGTCTGGCCGGCGCCGGGACCGGCATCGGGCTGATCTCGGGACTCACCGGCATCGGTGGCGGATCGCTCACCATGCCCTATCTCGCGCGGCGCGGGCTCGACCTGCGCGCGGCGATCGGCGGCGCGGCGGCCTGCGGCCTGCCCATCGCGCTGGCCGGCAGCCTGGGTTACCTGCTGGCCGGCCGGCACGCCGCGGGGCTCGCGCCGCACAGCAGCGGCTTCATCTACTGGCCGGCCGTGGCCGGCATGGGCGGCGCCACGCTGCTGTGCGCGCCCTACGGCGCCCGGCTGGCCCATCATCTGCCGGAACGCGCCGTGCGCCTCATCTTCGCCGCGTTTTCCACGCTGATCGGTCTGCGCATGGTGATGGGCTGAATCGCGGAGGCGGCTTGCGGGCCGCCTCCCGATCGCCACGCCGTCGGCACCATCCCGATGCGGCGGATTACTTGATCACCAGGAACAGTGAGCCCGGCCCGCGATTGATGGTGAGCAGCAGCGTTTCCTGGCCTTTCACCGCCCGCTGCAGCTCCTCGACGCTGCGCACCGGCCGGCGATTGACGGCGGTGATGACGTCCCCGGGGCGCAGGCCGTTACGGGCCGCCGGCGACTGCGGCTTGAGATCGCTGACCTCGACGCCTGAACCTTCCTCGGCGGTCGCGAATTGCGCACCCTCGAGTTTGGGATTCACGACCGACTTGCTGGCGGCCTGCTGGGTTTCGATGACCTCGCCGACCGAGGTGTTGATGACCTGACGCTTGCCGCCGCGCAGGATCTCCAGCGTCAGCTTGTCGCCGACCCGCAGCAGGCCGATGGTGTTGCGCAAATCGCGGTAACTCTGCACGGCGCGGCCGTTGATGCTCATGATCACGTCTTCAGGCTTGATGCCGGCCTTGTCGGCGGCCGAGCCCGGCTGCACCTGGGCCACCAGCACGCCTGAGTTGCTCGAAAGACCGAAGGCCTTGGCGAGATCCGGCGTGATGTTCTGCACCACGACGCCCAGACGGCCGCGCTTGACTTCGCCGTACTGGATGAGCTGCTGCATCACCTGACGCGCGATGTTCGAGGGGATGGCGAAGCCGATGCCGATGTTGCCGCCGCTGCGCGACAGGATCGCGGAGTTCAGCCCGATCAGCTCGCCCTGGAAATTCACCAGACCGCCGCCGGAGTTGCCGGGATTGATGGACGCATCGGTCTGGATGTAGTGCTGAAAGCTGTCCGGATCGCCGATGCCCGAGCGGCCGGTCGCGCTCACGATGCCCGAGGTCACGGTGTGGCGCAGCCCGAAGGGATTGCCGATGGCCACCACGAAATCGCCGGGGCGCGTCTTGTCCGAGTCGGCCAGCGGCAGTTCGGTCAGGTTCTTGGCCTCGATCTGGATCAGCGCGACGTCGGTTTCCTCATCCGCGCCGATCACCTTGGCGGTGAACTCGCGCTCGTCGATCAGATTCACCTTGATCTCGTCGGCGCCCTTGATGACGTGCGCGTTGGTCAGGATGTAGCCCTTGCGCGCATCGACGATCACCCCCGAGCCCAGACTCTGCGTTTCCTGGGTTTGCGGCCCATCGGGCATGCCGAAGAAGCGCCGGAAGAAAGGATCCTCGAACATCGGGTTGTCCGCCAGCGGATTGCGGACCTCGGTGGTGCCATGCGTGGCGATGTTCACGACGGCGGGATTGATGCGCTCCAGCAAGGGCGCCAGCGTCGGCATGCCCTGGCCGTCGGCGGCTTGCCAGGGCAGAGCGGCCTGCGTGGGCAGGGGTATCGTGCACAGTAGGCCCGCGACGAGCACACAGCCCGAAAGATACCGAAATCCGCAGCCTGCGCCGAAAGTCTGTTTCATCCCTGCTCTCCGTGGGTTGCGTGGCGCCCGGGGCTTCCCTGATGAGCCGGCGGGCGAATGGGGGTGGGACCGAAGCCTGCGCGGTTCGTTCCCCGAAACGCGCAGCCGTTCGTGCCCTCGCAGATCTGCGGGATGGGCACAAGATATTGTATTTCAGTAAATGCTTCTCCGCACTTTCGCCGCCGGACCGCGCGGCACGGTGCGTCATCCCAACTCTTTGATAATGATCGTAAAATATATAACTCATTGTATCCAAATACATTTGACACCGCATCCACCCCGACCTAGGCTTTGCACGCATCGCCTACAAGATGTAGTGACGCCCCGCCGCTAGGAGCACCTTTCGTGAGCACCGTGCCGATGAACCTGAGCCTCGTACCCGCCGACGACCTGCCGCTGCAACCCGCCTCGGAAGACATCTGGGACAAGAAGTATCGCCTCAAGACCAAGGCCGGCAAGGTGCTGGACGTGACGGTGGACCATACCTACCAGCGCGTGGCGCGCGCGCTCGCCGACGTCGAGGCCCCGGCCGCGCGCGAGCAGTGGTATGCACGCTTTCTGTGGGCGCTGCGGCGCGGCGCCATTCCGGCCGGCCGCATCACCTCCAATGCCGGCGCACTGGAACACAAGCCCGCCACCTCCACCATCAACTGCACGGTCTCCGGCACGATCCGCGATTCGATGGACGACATCCTGGACAAGGTCCACGAAGCCGGGCTCACGCTCAAAGCCGGCTGCGGCATCGGCTACGAATTCTCTACCCTGCGCCCGCGCGGCGCCTACGTCTCCGGCGCCGGCGCGCACACCTCGGGGCCCTTGTCCTTCATGGACATCTACGACGCCATGTGTTTCACCGTGTCCTCGGCCGGCGGGCGGCGGGGCGCGCAGATGGGCACCTTCGACGTGGGCCATCCGGACGTGGTCGATTTCATCCGCGCCAAGCGCCAGGACGGCCGACTGCGTCAGTTCAATCTGTCGCTGCTCATCACCGACGAATTCATCCAGGCCGTGAAGAGCGATGCCGACTGGCCGCTCGCCTTCCCCATCAAGCGCAAGGAAGCCGAGGTGGACGGCATCGACGTCCATCACGACGAGGCCATCCTCTGGCGCGAATGGCCCACGCACGACGATTACATCACCGACCCGGCCGGGCTGGTGGCCTGCCGCATCTACAAGCACATCAAGGCGCGGCGGCTGTGGGATCTCATCATGAGCTCCACCTACGACTTCGCCGAGCCCGGCTTCATCCTCATCGACCGGGTGAACGAGGACAACAACAACTGGTTCTGCGAACACATCCGCGCGACCAATCCGTGCGGCGAACAGCCACTGCCACCCTACGGCGCGTGCCTGCTGGGCTCGGTCAATCTGACCAAGTTCGTGCGTGATCCCTTCACCGATCAGGCTCGCTTCGACTGGGACGAGTACCGCGAAGTGGTGCGCGTCTTCACCCGCATGCTGGACAACGTGGTGGAGGTGAGCGGCCTGCCCCTGCCGCAGCAGCAGGAGGAGATCCGCCGCAAGCGCCGCCACGGCATGGGCTTTCTGGGGCTCGGCTCCACGCTCACGCTGCTGCGCCTGCGCTACGGCGCGCCCGAATCCATCGCCTTCACCGATCAGGTGGCGCGCGAGATGGCGCTGGCGGGCTGGGAGGTCGCGCTGGCGCTGGCCGAGGAAAAGGGCGCCGCGCCCATCATGGACGAGGCATTCGAGGTCACCGCCGAGATGCTGCGCAAGCGCCCGGAAATGGCCAGGGACGGCCTCAAGGTCGGCGACCGCGTGGCCGGCCGCGTGCTGTGGGCGCGCTACAGCCGCTACATGCAGCGCGTCGCCGAGGCGCGCCCGGATCTCATCGACGCGCTGGCCGAGCACGGCGGGCGGTTCACGCACCACAGCTCGATCGCGCCCACCGGCACCATTTCGCTGTCGCTCGCCAACAACGCCAGCAACGGCATCGAGCCCAGCTTCGCGCACCACTATTTCCGCAACGTGATCCGCGAGGGGCGCAAGACCAAGGAAAAGATCGACGTCTACTCCTACGAGCTGCTGGCCTACCGCAGTCTGGTCAACCCCGAGGCGGATCCCAACGCGACCAGCACCGAGGCGCGCCTGCCGGAGTATTTCATCACCGCCGACGACATCTCGCCGCGCCAGCACGTCGACATCCAGGCCGCCGCCCAGCGCTGGGTGGATTCCTCGATCTCCAAGACCGCGAACGTGCCGACCGATTACCCGTTCGCCGACTTCAAGGAAATCTACCTCTACGCCCACGAAAAGGGCCTGAAGGGCTGCACCACCTTCCGCTTCAACCCGGCCGCCTTCCAGGGCGTGCTGGTCAAGGAAAAGGATCTGGCGGCCACGACCTATATCTTTACGCTCGCCGACGGCACGGTGGTGGAAGCGCGCGGCAACGAGGAAGTGGAATACGACGGCGAGATCCACACCGCCGCCAATCTGTTCGACGCCCTGAAGGAAGGCTATTACGGCCGCTTCTGAGCCGTGCCCGCCCGGCCCCACGGCCGGCGCGAGCGTCACCGAATCATGGAACCGACATGCGCGCCCGAGAGCGGCGCCCGGAGATCCGAATATGGCCATCAAGATCACCCAACCCATCACCGGCTATCAGGTTCTGCGCGAGGAAGACAAACCCGTCGCGCCGGCGCCGGTCGCCGCCCCCGCGCAGCCCGCCCGCAGCGACAACGTCATTCAGATGCACGAGCGGCTGGAGCGGCCCGACCTGCTGGTCGGCGCCACCTACAAGATCAAGCCGCCCGTCGCCGACAACGCGATGTACATCACCATCAACGACATCGTGCTCAACGAGGGCACCGAGCACGAACACCGCCGCCCCTTCGAGATCTTCATCAACTCGAAGAACATGGAGCACTTCCAGTGGATCGTTGCGCTCACGCGCATCATCTCGGCCGTATTCCGCAAGGGCGGCGACATCACCTTTCTCGCCGAGGAGCTGAAAGCCGTGTTCGATCCGCGCGGCGGCTACTGGCGGCCCGGCGGGCGCTACATGCCGTCCCTGGTCGCCGAGATCGGTGATGTCATCGAGCGGCATCTGCGCTTCATCGGGATGCTGCCCGACGCCGAACTCGACGAGCGGCAGCTCAAGCTGATCGAGGAAAAGCGCGCCCAGTACGAAGCCCGCACCAGCGACATCAGCACCGGCAAGGGCGCCTTCCCCGCGGGCGCGCAGCTTTGCGCCAAGTGCCACACCAAGGCCGTCGTGCTCATGGACGGCTGCATGACCTGCCTCAACTGCGGCGACTCGAAGTGCGGGTGAGGTTTTTTTCTTGATCTGGCGTCAGGAGTGCCCCGACCTTGGCAGCGCCCATGCTGCTCCTGGCGCTTGCAATGAAACAGAATGAGACGCCGCGCCCGGTCTAGATAAGTCTACTCGGCGCGGTAGCTGTGATGCCGCACCCGCAGCGCGCCGCGCATACGGTCCAGCAGCTTTGGCAGTTTGGCGGGATTGTCTATTCGGAAAAATTTGGGTCGTCTAAATTGATATCCGAAGAATGAAAGATTGATCTTTATGGTCATGGTTAACCTGGACGAATCCACGCAGCGGGGCCTGGGTAGGCTAATTCAAGTTATGCCCCACAACCAGATGAACGCGATTCTCGCAAGCATAAACAACCGAGACATCGCGTTTCTTTTCTGGCTTCTAATCCTACTAGGTTGGATCTTCTCTAAAGCCGCGGTACGAAAATCCTTTGGAGGGTTCTGGCGCGCATTTGCCCAGCACGCAATCCTGATTGCCTTTGGACTTGCGGCCGCGACAACCGCTTTGCTCTGCTATTGCTTGAGCCTGGCCGGCCTTTGGGATGTGAGTCAGCTGAAAGGATCTGTCGTATGGTTCATCGCTGCTTGTATCCCATCAATGATGGATATCCCGAAGCTTAGCGAGGACTTCGGTCTTTTTCGCAAAGCGGCACTAAAGAATTTTGAGCTGTCAATTCTGGTTGATTTTTACCTCAACATTTTTCAGGCGCCCATGCTAGCTGAGATCATCATCATTCCTGTGGCGGCCACGCTAACTGGCATGCTCGTGCTCTCTGAGACGCGAGATGAGCTAAAACAGGCGCACGGCGTCGTCACAAAGTCGCTCGCATTCATCGGCATTAGTTGGCTTGCATTTCAAACCTACAAGCTCTTCACAAGCTTCAATGAGATTCGCAATCTAGACACGATCCGGGACTTCGTACTTCCAATATCCTTGAACTTGGCGTTTCTTCCCGTGCTAGCGCTTTATACTGTATACGCCGCGTATGATTCCATCTTTGCAAGGATACGGTTCGTTGTTAAAGATCCACGTATTCATAGATTCACAAAGTTCGCCATACTTGCCCGGTGCGGCCCGAATTACATGCGAGCACATCGCTGGTTCAAGAGCGCATGGCATGCTGATCTCAATAACAGGTCGAGTGTCTGGCGCTCAATCGGTGAGGCATAACAATTCATTCAAGCCGACGCCGATTCGCGGCACGGCTTAACTCGAGCGGTAGCTGCGCTTATTGCGGGGGGCTGGATCGTGAGCGAAAGAGAGCGATACGAGAACGGTATTTTCACCGTGCGATTCATCGGAGACGACTTGGATAAGCACGGCGTAAGCATCTACGACTTATCGCAGACGCTGATCGCGATGCAAAGGATCGTTCATAAGGCGTACCTGGCTCAGCATGAGAGGCTGGAAAAGGGCGCATTCCCGAACAAGGAGGAGCGCAAGGAACTGGCCCTCCAGCTCGGCGAGCGCCGACGCTCATCTGATGCATTCGCACTTGTGCCACTGCTTTCCGATCCAGGCGTGCAATCCGCTCTCAAGCAAGTAGCCGACTACGTCATATCTGGCATCGTCGGGTACTACGTAGGTGACGTTCTGGAGCGCGCCAAAAAGGAGCCGGACGGAGAAAAGCAAATTTTTATTGGTTCGATCTATGGCGACGTGGTAAACATCGTCAATCGGATCGATTCCACGGGCGGAGTAGATGCCATATCAATCGGTGCTCCGGCTCTTGGACACGAGACAGTCGCTGCATTTACGCCGCATAGCAAAGAGTATCTCGGCAGATTAAAGGGTGAGGTTTATCTTGGTCGAAAGATGAACATCAAGGGCAAGGTGTACAGGATGTACCCAAGCTCACGCATTGTTTCCATACGTCGAGCCGGTGGGAAAAAGGTAGATATTTTTCTCAACGACGAGGACTTTGAGAAGATTCGATACCATCCCGAGGAGAACCCATACTTTGTGTTTCATGGGCGCCCAAGATTCCGCCTCGGCATCGAAACAATGGAGATTACTGAGTTTGAGGCCGAGCGTATTGAGCTAGCACTTAAGCGCAGCTAACAATTCGTCCAAGCCGACGCCGATTCGCGGCGCTGCTTAACTCGGCGTTAGGCCGCTTCACAATCACCACGACACCTCGAGTAAGAAAATGACCCTGAAAGATTTTCATCCGGCACATAAGTTCATGTATGAGTTCGGCTGCTTCACGGCCTTCTGGTCAAACTTCGAACTGATGATGGAAGTCGGTATTTGGATCCACACAAAACGTTCCGCGAAAGAAAACTGCAAAGACGTCAACCTGAAGAAGACTGCGGGAGAGAAGAAAGAAATTCTGAAAAAACTCTTGTCCAAGAAGCACCTCATGGATGCTTATTCTGCGCTTGAGAAAGTATTCGCAGTTGCAGATAGAAATGGTTGGATTCATGGACATGTTCTCAACCCGAATGGAGACTTCTCTCGCCTGACCCGTCTACGCGTCAAGCTGGATGGCAACGACCTCAAGGTAGACAATGCAACAATTGATGTCAGCGTTTCTCCCTTTTTGACCTTCTACGAAGCATTCGGAGAGTTCGAGGCAAAGTCCGGAATCTCAAGGGAGAAATGCAATGAATACATCACCCTGCTGCAAGCGGCCTAACCCCGCCATCGAGGGGACTTGCCCCGGCGAGCCCGGGTCAAACCCCTTATGTCAAACGATGGACAGCGCTTCGCGCCCACCGTCAGTGAAGTTCATCGGACGATTGGCTTTCGGCCTGGGACTGATCGACAGCGCAGATTTCATGCTGGAGGAAAGCGCAATCCGGTCACGGCGCGGCGATCGTGTACCAAACACCGTTCTCGAACCGCGCCTGGCCGTTTTCGACCAGATGGGTCAGGTGGGCCTGCAGCGACAGCCGCGCGGCGAGATGCAGGAACGCCGGCGTGTCGGCGTAGACTTCGGCGACGAGCGTTTCCGGCGTGCCCTGCCCCGCGCGTTGCAGCGCGGCGAGGACCTTGGCCTCGCGCTGCCGGCGATGGGTGACGATGGCGGCCAGCAGCCGACCGGGCTCGCACAGCACGCGGCCATGCGCCGGCGCGATGGCGGCGAGATCGAGGGTTAGCAACCGCTCCAGCGCGGCCAGGTATTGGCCCATGTGCCCGTCGGGCGGGGCGATGACGACGGTGGCGCCTTCCATCACCTGATCGCCGGCGAACAGCAGCCGCTCGTTTTCCATCAGAAAGCACAGGTGATCGGCGGCGTGGCCGGGCGTGTGGACGGCGTGCAGGCGAAACTCCGTCGTCTCGATCACCTCGCCGTCGGCGAGCGGGATCCCGACCGGATGACGCAGGCCGTGCGGGCCGCTCGGAAAAACGCGGATCGGCGCGCCGGTGCGCTCGGCGAGCAGCGCCGCCCCGGGCGCGTGGTCGGGATGGCGATGCGTGAGCAGGATCTGGCGGATGGGGCCGGGCGCGGCGTCCACGATGCGCTGCACATGCGCCGCGTCGGCCGGGCCGGGATCGATGACGGCGACCTCGCGCCGGCCGACGAGGTAGCTGTTGGTGCCGGGGCCGGTCATCATGCAGGCATTGCGAGCCGTGACGCGCCGCACCAGGGGCCCGAGATCCTGCACCTCGCGCGCGCGAAACGCCTGGGCGAGCGCTGCCCAGTCGGTTACCGACGCCTCAACGGCGCCGTTCTGTCCCGCGTCCTGCGTCATGCCTGCGTCTCCCTGTGCGGCGATGTCGCGCCATCATGGCCGGATGCGGACCGCGCAGCAACGGCCCCTGGCCCGATCATCCGCTCACCCCGCGCCACCGGCGGCGCTCCGGTCCCGGGCGGGCTTGATGGTCGGCAAGGACTCCACCCGCAGCGTGCTGGTGGGGAAGGCAAAGCCGACTTCCAGCGCCTCGAAGCGCGCCATGATGGCGAGGTTGATGGCCTGCTGGATGTCCATGTAGAGGTTGTAGACCGGATCGAGGACGAAATAGACCACCTCGAAGTCGAGCGAAAACTCGCCGAAGCGGAAGAAATGGGCGCGATCGAACCGGGTCTTCGGCTGGGCCTCGATGATGGCCCGCACTTCGTCGGCGAGGCGCGCCAGCGTCTCGCGCGGCGTGTCGTAGACCACGCCGAAGGTGAAGACGATGCGCCGCTCGTACATGCGCTTGTAGTTGCGGATGCGGCTCTTGAGCAGATCGCCATTGGAAAAGACCAGTTGTTCACCGGACAGGCTGCGCAGGCGCGTGGTCTTGAGGCCGACGTGTTCGACCGTGCCCATGAGGTCGTCGACGATGATGAAGTCGCCCACCACGAATGGCTTGTCGAGCCCGATCGACAGCGAGGCGAACAGGTCGGCGAGCACGTTCTGCACGGCCAGCGCGATGGCGACGCCGCCGATGCCCAGGCTGGCGACCAGCGTCGTGATGTTGAAGCCGAGGTTGTCGAGGATCATCAAAAGCGCGATGGCCCAGATCGCGGTGCGCCCGACAAAGCTGATGAGTCCGACGATGGTCGCATCGCCGCCGTCGCCATGGCGCGCGCGCTGCTCGTAATTCCCGAGCCAGACGTTGAAGACACGCTGCGCCCACAGGGTGACCTGAAGCAGCAACGCGACCGCGGTGAGCGTGGTGAGCGCGGCATCCACCTTGGCCGGCAACTCGACCGCGCGGGCACCGATGAACAGCGCGAGCAGCAAGAGGATGCTGCGCCGCGTGCCGGCGAGAATCTCCGCCCCGTAGCCGAGCACGGCATGCCCGGCCGCGCCCGCGCGCAATCGCCGTTCGAGTCGCGCCCGGACCGCCGGCACGACCATGCCGACGAGCAGCACGAGCGCCAGCGCGATCAGCCAGCGGCCCAGCGAGTTACCCCACACTTCGGCCTGCAGCCAGGCGGCGGGGCCCGTTTCGGTCCAGTCGATCTCGGTCCATGGCATGGGTCAGGCTCCAGGATGCGGCAAGCCGGTCGGCGGCTGGCGTTGACGGATGCCTGTGAAGACCTCCGGGCGGCGGGCGGGGTTCCCGGTGCGGCCGGTGCCGGAACCCACGACGGGTTCGCTTCGCCGCTGGCGCGGCATGCGAGTGGCGCGTTGCGGCCGCGATTCAGAGCGCCGCGCCGCACCGCCGGCAGTAGCGGGCGTCTGCCTCGTGCTCGCGCAGCGCGCATTGCGGACAGGTGCGCCGCGTGCGCTCGCGCTGGATCAGGGCCGTCATCTCGGCGGTGACGATGCCGGTCGGCACCGCAATGATGGCGTAGCCGGTCAGCATGGCGACGGAGGCGATGGCGCGCCCCAGGGCCGTCGACGGCGAGATGTCGCCGTAGCCGACGGTGGTGACCGTGACGATGGCCCAGTAGATGCTCACCGGGATGCTCGTGAAGCCGTTCTCCGGCCCTTCCACCACGTACATCAGGGTGCCGAAGATCACCATCAGGATCAGCACGGTGAACAGGAAAACGGCGATCTTGCGCCGCGCCTGCACCAGCGCCTCGATCAGAAAATTGGCCTCGCGCAGGAAATTCAAGAGCCGCAGCACGCGGAAGATCCGCAGCGCGCGCAGGAGGCGGATGCTGAGCAGGTAGTGGGCCCCGGGCACGAGCAGGCTGAGGTAGGTCGGCAGCACCGCCGCAAGATCGACGAGGCCGTAAAAGCTGCGGGCGTAGCGCAGCGGCCGGTCGCTCACCCACAGACGCAGGAGGTATTCCAGCGTGAACAGGACCGTGAAGGCCCACTCCACGACGTACAGCGCGGCGCCGTAGCGCGCGTGGATGGATTGCACGCTGTCGAGCATGACCGCGACGACGCTGACCAGGATGGCCACGATGAGGATTTCATCGAAGGCCTGACCGGCTCGCGTGTCGGTACCGAATACGATCCGGCGCAAGCGCGTCCGCAGTTCACTCCATCCGATCGGCATGTCCGGCGTTCCTTCTGGCGATGGCCTCGGCCGGATTGTGGCCTGAAACGGCAATCGTGTCAGACCCGGCGGATGGAGCGGGCACCGGCCGATCGGCGCCGTCGCGCTGCGGCGTGGGCGCCCAGGGTCTACATGCGGCTGAGCAGGAACAGCAGGATCAGATTCACCAAGGCGCTGGCGATGAACAGGCCCCGCCAGGTGGCGACCGGATCGCGGGCGAGGATGGGCGGCCGGCGCGCGGCGACGAAGTCGGGGTTGGGCTCGGCGAGGTCATGGAGAAATTCGGACAGCTCCGCCTGACGCAGGGCGGGGTTGCGCTGCAGCGCCTTTTCCAGCGCCCAGTCCACCCACAGCGGCAGGTCCGGCGCCCACTGCCGCGCCGGGGTGTAGGTCAGCCGGCGGATGGTGGTTTCATCGAAGCCCTCGCCATAGGGCAGATGACCGGTGAGCAGTTCATAGGTGATGACGGCGAGCGCGAACAGATCCGAGCGGGGGCTGCAGGGCTCCCCCAGCAGATATTCCGGGGCTGTATAGAGCCGCGTGCCGAGCAGGTTCAGGCGCTGGATGGGCGTCGTGATTTCCTCCACCCCGGCGATCTTGGTCGAGCCGAAGTCGATGATCCGAGCCGTGCCTTCGGCATCGATGAGGATGTTTTCGGGCTTCAGATCCTGATGGATCATCTCCAGCCGGTGAAAGGCCATGAGACCGCGCGCGATCTGACCGATGAGGTCGCGCACCCGATGCAGATCCGGCTGCGGATGGGCGTGCATCCATTGCCGCAGGGTGTCGCCCGCGACGTATTCGGCGACCGTATAGAGAAACTGGCGCGGCCGGGTCGGCTCGATGACGCGCAGCACGTGCGGGCTGTGCAAGCGCTTGCCGACCCATTCCTCGTGCGTGAACAGGTCCAGATAGACCGGATCGTCCTGGTAGTTGGCCGATGGGGTCTTGAGCGCAACCTGGGCGCCGCTGTCCTCGTCCACCGCCAGATACACCTGGCTGCGCGCGCTGGCATGCAGGGCGCGGACGATGCGGTAGCCGTCGATGCGCATGCCCGGATCGAGCTCCGGCGGAAACGGCTTTTCGGTGAGCTGGTCGAGCCAGCCGGCCGCGTCGATCTGGGGCAGCGCGTCGAAGCGCACGATCTGGCAGGTCACGTTGTCGGGGCTGCCGGCGCGCAGGGCGCCTGTGGCGATCGCTTTCGCCGCCCGGTCGAGGTGATCGGCATGGGCCTGGATCGCGGCGATCATCGCCTGCTCGCTGACGTACTCATGCACGCCGTCGGTCGTGAACAGGAACACGTCGCCGGCCTCGACCGGCAAAGGGCGATAGTCGATGTCGAGATGCAGGTCGATGCCGAGCGCGCGGGTGAGGAAATTCCGGTCTTCCGACACCCACACGCGATGGTCCTGGGTAAGCTGGGTGAGTTCGCCCTGGCGCAGCCGGTAGATGCGCGTGTCGCCGACGTGGAACAGGTGCGCCGTCGTGGATTTGACCACCAGCGCGCTCAGCGTGGTGGCATAGCTGCGCCGCGCACTGTCCGCGCCCTGGCCGCACAGCCAGCGGTTGGTGGCCAGCAGCACCTTTTCCACGGAGGTCTTCACCGTCCAGGATTCGGCCGTGCAGAAGTAGTCGTGGAGCAGGCTCTTGACGCTGGTTTCGCTGGCGATGCGCCCGGCCGCGCTGCCGCTCACGCCATCGGCCAGCACGGCGACGATGCCCTTGCTCTCGAGCAGCGGCGACTCGGGCATCAGGACGCCGTAGCTGTCCTGGTTCTCGGTCTTGACGCCGCGGTCGGAGTACTGGCCGACCGAGACACGCGCCCCGGTCGTCATCGGCGGCGCATCCTGCGCGCGACCGCCATCCGGGTCCCGTCCGAAACCATTCAGCCGACCTTGATCATCTGCACCGTCCCGTCGGGCAGGATCTCCGCCGTTTCCCCGCGCGGCTCGGCCAGCAGCAGCGCGATCAGGCCCAGCACGATCAGGGCCGTGCCCCCGATCACCATGAAAAACGCCTGCGGCGACACGAAGGACAGCACGGTCAGGAACACGAGCCCCCCAACGTTGCCGTAAGCCCCCGCCATGCCGGCGATCTGGCCGGTCATGCGGCGCTGGATCAGCGGCACCATCGCGAACACGGCGCCCGAGCCGCCCTTGGCGAACAGGCCGCAGAGCAGGGTGTTGGCGACCACGAGCGCCACCGGCCAGCCCTGATCCACCTGGCCGAGCAGCAGAAAGCTGCCGGCGATGCCCGTGAAGAGCAAGAGCAGACTCAGACGCCGGCCGATGCGATCGCTCAGGATGCCGCCCGCCGGCCGCGCGATCAGGTTCATCACGGGATAGGTACCGGCCAGGATGCCGGCAGTGACCGGCGAGAGATGGAACTGGTCGAGATAGAACAGCGGCAACATGGACACCAGCGCCAGTTCCGAGCCGAAGGTGACCAGATAGGCCAGATCCAGGATCGCGACCTGCCGGAAGCGGTAGCGGAACAGTTCCGGCACGGGCTTGGCCAGCATCTCGCGGTTCACCTGTACGATCTTCCAGCCCTGATAGCCGCAGATGGCCGCGATGCCGGCATAGAGCATGAAACTCAAACCAGGTGAAAACCATTTCAGCCCCGCCGGCGACAGCTTCCAGACCAAGAGCGCCAACGCCCCATAAATGGGCAGGCTCATGAGCAGGTAGAGCACGAGATCGCCGCGGCTGGTGACCTCCATCGCGCCCATCTTCTTGGGCTTGAAGTAGGTCGAGCCCTTGGGCGTGTCCTCCACCGAGCGGTAGTAGACCACGCCGTAGACGATGGCCACCACGCCCGTGGCGGCGATGGCGAAGCGCCAACCGTGCTCGCTGCCGAAAGCGAGCGCCAGGGACGGCAGCAACATGGCGGAGGCGGCCGAGCCGAAGTTGCCCCAGCCGCCGTAGATGCCCTGCGCGATGCCGGTCTGCCGCGCCGGGAACCATTCGCCGATCATGCGGATGCCGACGACGAAACCCGCGCCCACGAAACCCAGCAGGAAGCGCGTAACAGCGAGCTGCGCAAAGTTCTGGGCGAACGCGAAGGCGAAGCACATGACGCCCGCGCTGATGAGGATGAGCGTGAACATCCGCCGCGGGCCATAGCGGTCGACCAACATGCCGACCACGATGCGCGCCGGAATGGTCAGCGCAACATTCAGGATCAGCAGGATGCCGACCTCCTGTTCGTTCAGGCCGAAGCTCTGCCGCAGCGCGGCCATGAGCGGGGCGTGATTGAACCAGACGGCGAAGGAAATGAAAAAGGCGATCCAGCTCAAGTGCAGGATGCGCATATTGTCCTTGAAGGACAGCAGATTGAGTCGTTCGGCCATGAGAGGCTCCGGCAGGATGAGCGTGCCGGGAATTCGCAAGATCTGCGCCAAGATCGGGCAGGTCGTCCGAATCGGCGCAACCGTGCGGGTTGTGCGGCTGAAGCCCTCGAGTCAGGCGGCGTTCCTGCGCCGTATTGGCGCCCGGAGGACGCATCAGGCGCACCAAAATAATCGTTACCGACGGCCTTGGTGCAGCCGGAGCACCAAATTCACGCAGATCGGGGCTTCACCCCGGCCTGAGCAAGGCCAGCGGCGCATGGGTGAGGCTGGCACCAAGATCGGCGCCGAGGTCGGTCCACTGCGTCCCCGTGAGCACGTCCGTCCACGGGCCGGACGGCAAGGCAGGGTCGGCATGCACCTGCGTGTCCGTCCAGCGCACGCCGTCGAGCCGCTCCGGATCGCCCTGGCACAGGGTATACAGCAGGCGCGGCGCAATCACGACGAGGGCGCGGCCCTCGAACTGCCGGGCAAACGCGCACAGGTGATCGGCCGCCGGTCCCGTCGGCGTCAGCGGCAGATAGCTGCCCTGCTGGAAGAGCGCGGGATCGGCCTGCCGCCAGGCGAGCGCCGCATGCACCAGATGCAGCTTGAGTGCGCCCTCGCCGCGGTTCTCCCATGCGGCCTGCCAGCGCGCCGCAGGATCCTGCGCCTCGCGGAGGCGGGCAAGCAGGTCTAAGCGTTTGGCGTAGTCCACCGGGCGGCGATTGTCGGGATCGACGAGGCTCAGGGTTTCGAGCTCCATGCCCTGATAGAGGTCGGGGAAACCCGGCGCGGTGGTCTGGAGCAGGCTTTGGGTGAGCCCGTTCCAGCGGCCGAAGGGGACGAGCGGCGCCACGAAGCGGGCCAGGTCGTCGGGGAAGGGATTGGTCGCTGCCGGCTCCAGAATGCCGCGGATGAACCGTTCCAGCGCCGCTTCATAGCCCACGTCCGGGCTGAACCAGGAACTCTGCTCCTTGCCTTCGCGCACGGCCTTTTGCATGTAGGCCACGATGCGATCGGCGTAGTCCGGCGCGGTCGCCACATCCTCGGGCCAGGTGCCGATCAGCGTCTGGTAGAGCAGGTACTCGTGATGCGCCGCGGGCAGCCTCTCCCCGTCGGTCTCCGTGAGGTGGCGACGGTTCAGGCGCGCCCAGCGCTGCAAGGCCTCACCGAAGGCCTGCGGGCATTCGGACAGCACATTGAGCCGCGCGCGCACGTCCTCGCTGCGCTTGGTGTCGTGGGTGGTGCCCGCCAGCATCTGGTGCGGAAACTGCTGCAGCCGGCGCTGGTTGTGATGATGCAGCGCAGCCACGCTCACCTCGGCGCGCGCGGGATTGCTGCCGACCTCGTTCAGGGACGCCAGCGGGAAGCTGCGGTAGAAGGTCGTGTCCTCGACCGACTTGGCCATGACCGGCCCTGTGTACTGGGCAAAGCGCATGGCGAAATCCTGCATCGCCAGCCGGCGCAGGGCGGGCGTGTCCTCCGGCGTGTCCAGGGCGAGCACGCGGTGAATGAAATCGAAGATCGTCGTTTCCCCGCGCGCGTGGCGCTTCTTGGCCTGCGCCACCGCCCAGTCGAGGTCGCGCCGATCGTCATCCCGCGCGCCCTGACCATCGACGTAGGTCCGGTAGACCGGAAAGGCGGCGACCACCTCCGCCAGCGCGCTGCGCAAGGCATTGACCGTAAAGTCGCGCGTCACCGGATCGGCCTCGGCCAGCCGCCCCAGCCGGTTGGCGAGCACGTTGAGCTCGCTGGCCAGCGTGGTGCGCATGATCGTGCGCTTGGCGGTGTGGATGGTCTCGCCCAAGGGCTCGGTGCGGCCGGTGAAATCGGCGAAACATTGGCGCAGCGCGGCAAGGCCATTGCCGTCGATCTGCACGCCGTTCATGAGCCGGATGAATTCATAGCCGGTGGTGCCGTGCACGCGCCAGTCGGCGCGCAGCGATTCATGATCGGCGAGGATCTTTTCCACCGCGACGTAGACGGGCGGCTCGGTGCCGACCGGCTGGCCGAGCGCGACGGCCGTGGCCTCGGCCAGGCGCGCAAAATACGCCGCCGGGTCGTAAAGACCGTCCGGATGATCGATGCGCAGGCCGTGCACCCGGCCCAGGCGCACCTGCTCCAGGATCAGGCGATGGGTGGCCTCGAACACCTCCGGCCGTTCCATGCGCAGGCCGGCCAGTTCGTTGATGTCGAAAAAGCGGCGGTAGTTGATCTCATCGGCGGCCACGCGCCAGAAGGCGAGCCGCCAGGGCTGTCGTTCCAGCAGGCCGTGGAGGCCGTCATCCGCCGTCCAGTCGCGACAGCGGGCATTGATCGTCGCGACCTGATGGGCGATGTGCGTCGCCAGTGCCGGACTGCGCGCGACCAGCGCGGCCAGCGCCCGTTTGTGCAGTTCCTTGTCCCGCTCGCGCTCGCGCAGCGCCTCGCTTTCGCCGCGGGTGCGTTCGGGCAGATGGCCGAAGGCGGCGATGAGCCGCTCGAACTCCAGCAGATCGGGATTCTGGCTGCCGAGACGCTGGCGCAGCGCGTCGAGATCGGCATGGAGGATGCGGGGATAGGTCGAGGGGTCGAGCGGAAAGCGGTGCTGGAAATAGCACAGCGAAAAGGCGCCGGCGCCGGCGTCGAAGCGCAGCGTGAGCTCGCCCCGCGCCAGAGTCTCGCCATAGGGTCCGCCGAGCGTGGGCAGCAGCACCTTGCCGTGCAGCTCGCGCTTGAGCGGATGCCAATCGATGTCGAAGAAATCCGCCCACGGCGAGGCCGGCCCGTTTTCGAGCACCGACAGCCACCACGGGTTGTCGTCCCCCATCACGCCCATGTGGTTGGGCACGATGTCCCAGACCTGCCCGAGGCCATGGTCCTGCAGCGCGCGCACCAGCGCCTCGAAACCCGCCATGCCGCCCAGCTCCGGGTTTAGGACCGCATGGTTCACCACGTCATAGCCGTGGGTGCTGCCGGGTCGGGCCTGCAGCACCGGCGAGAGATAGACGTGCGAGACGCCCAGCGCGGCGAGATAAGGCACCTGCGCGGCGGCGTCGGCAAAGGTGAAGCCGCCGCGCAGTTGCAGCCGGTAGGTCGCGGTCGGTCGGTACAGTGACATGCTCAGCCCTCCCCGTTGCGGCAGGTCCAGCGCACGCTCCAGCCGGGCAGCGTCCCGTCCGCGCGGTCGGCGCCCGGGCTGAGGTAGACCGTATCGCCCGCGCGCGGGGTGCCGCCGACGGCCTCATCGCCGAGATTGGCGATGAGCGACAGCCGCCGCCCGTCGGGCCACTCCCAGTCGACGGCAAGCACCGAGCCCGTGATGTCCGCCGCGGCCCTCGGCTGTCCGGCCCGCAGCAGCGGCACGATGTGCGCGGCGCGCCGCTGCAGGAGCTCGCGATGCAGCGCCAGCCAGCGGGCGGGCTCAGGCTGCGCCAGTTCGGCCCAGTCCAGGCAACTGGCCGCGAAGGTGGCGGGATCGACGGGATCGGGAATGCGCGCCCGCGCCTCGGGATCGGCAAAGGCGGCAAAGGCGGCGAATTCCTTGCGCCGGCCTTCGCGCACCGCATCCCCGAGTTCGCCGGCAAAGTCACAAAAGAACAGGAACGGCCGCCGGCTCGCCCACTCCTGCCCCATGAACAGCAGGGGCGGACTCGGGGCCAGCAGCAGGATCTCGGTGAGCGCACGCAGCCGCTGCGCCGGCGCCAGCACGGACAGCCGCTCACCGAACGCCCGATTGCCGATCTGGTCGTGGTTCTGCAGAAAATTGACGAAGGCGCCGGGCGGCAGATGGGCGCTCGGTTCACCCCGGGACGCGCCGCGCTTGAACAGCGAAGGATCGCCCTGATAGGCAAAGCCCTCGCTCAGGCAGCGCGCCAGCAGGCGCAGGGGTTCCTCGGAAAAGTCGGTGTAGTAGCCTTCGCTTTCGCCCGTCGCCAGCACGTGGGCGGCGTGGTGGAAATCGTCGTTCCATTGCGCGTCGTAGGCCGGCGCGTGGCCCTGCGCGTCGCGCGCCAGAAAGCGCGCCTGATTCGCCTCGTTTTCCAGCACCAGATGGATGTGGCGTTCGGGGCCAAGACGGCCGCGCACGGCGGCGGCGAGTGCCTCGAGGACATGAGGCTCGGAATCGTCGTGGATCGCGTGCACGGCATCGAAGCGCAAGCCGTCGAAGCGGTATTCCTCCAGCCAATACAGGGCGTTGTGGACGAAGAAGGCGCGCACGGTGGCACTGTCGTCGTCATCGAAGTTGATGGCATCACCCCAGGGCGTGTGGTGACGCGGCGTGAAGAAGGTCGGCGCGTAGGCATGCAGGTAGTTGCCGTCCGGCCCGAAGTGGTTGTAGACCACGTCCAGGAACACCATCAGCCCGCGCCCGTGGGCGGCGTCGATCAGCCGTTTCAGATCCTCGGGCCGGCCGTAGGCGCTGTCGGGGGCGTAGGGCAGGACGCCGTCATAGCCCCAGTTGCGTTGGCCGGGAAAATCCGCGAGCGGCATCAGTTCGATGGCCGTCACGCCCAGATCGACCAGATGATCCAGCCGTCGGATGACGCCCTCGTAGCTGCCCTCCGGGCTGAAACTGCCGACGTGCAGTTCGTAGATGACGGCTTCTTCCCAGGGCCGGCCGCGCCAGTCCGCGTGCTGCCAGCGGTACGCGGCCGGATCGAGGAGTTCGCTGGGACCATGGATGTCCGCGGGCTGAAAGCGCGAGGCCGGATCGGGTACGCACAGCCCGTCGTCGAGCCGAAACCGGTAGGTCTGTCCCGGTAAGGCCGTCTCCGCGGTGACCGCGAACCAGCCGGCCTCGCCGGCCTGCATGGTCAGCAGATGTTCGGTCCTGCCGTCGGAGAGCTGCAGGCGGGGCGCCTTTTGGGCCGGGGCCCATAGACGAAACTGCGTGCGCCCGTCGGGCAGACGCCGGGGACCGAAGGGCATCTCGTGCTCAAGGCAGGAAGGATCGGTCGTCCTCGACTTCCTCATGGTTCGCGTACTCCTGCAGCAGAATCAGGCAACGCGGTCCCACGGTCAGCCGACTGCCGCCGCGCAGGGGGCGCACCTGACCGAGACCGTCCTCGGCCGCCGTATCGAGCACCACTTGCCATCGGGTGCGGCCGTCCAGTTTGAGCAGGGTGAATGCCATTGGTTCATGTGCCGCGTTGAGCAGCATGACGAAATTGCGGTCTTTCATGGGCTTGCCGTGCGGGTCCAGTTCACCCAGGACCTCTCCGCCGAGAAACACCGCCAGCGAGCGACGGTGCGCCTCGTTCCATTCGGCCGGGGTCATCTCCCGCCCGTTCGGGTTGAGCCACATGATGTCCTTCACATCAGCGCCAGCGATGTTGCGACCCTGAAAGAAATGCTTGCGGCGAAACACTGGGTGCTTCTGGCGCAGGGCGATCAGCCGGCGCACGTAATGGAACAGCCGCAACCGATCCTCATCCACGCTCCAGTCCAGCCAGCTCGTGCCGTTGTCCTGGCAATAGGCGTTGTTGTTGCCGCCCTGACTGCGGCCGATTTCATCGCCGGCAAGCAGCATGGGCACGCCCTGGGAGAGGATCAGGCTGGCCATGAGATTGCGCTTCTGGCGCCGACGCAGCGCCTTGATGTCGGGATCGTCGGTCGGGCCTTCGACGCCGCAGTTCCAGCTCAGGTTGTGGTTGTGGCCGTCGCGGTTGTCCTCGCCGTTGGCCTCGTTGTGCTTGTCGTTGTAGCGGACCAGATCCTCGAGCGTGAAGCCGTCATGGGCGGTGATGAAGTTGATGCTGGCATAGGGCCGCCGGCCCGAGCTTTCGTAGAGGTCGGATGAGCCGGTCAGCCGATAGGCCAGATGGCCCGCCCGACCGCCGTCGCCCTTCCAGTAGGCGCGCATCACGTCGCGGTATTCGGCGTTCCATTCGGTCCAGCCGACGGGGAAATTGCCGACCTGGTAGCCGCCCTCACCGACGTCCCAGGGCTCGGCGATCAGTTTCACCTGCGACAGGACGGGGTCCTGACCGATGATTTCAAAGAACGTCGACAGGCGGTCGACCTCGAACAGCTCGCGCGCCAGTGCAGCCGCCAGATCGAAGCGGAAGCCGTCGACGTGCATCTCGGTCACCCAGTAGCGCAGGCTGTCCATGATGAGCTGCACCACGCGCGGATGGCGCATGTTGAGCGTGTTGCCGCAGCCGGTGAAATCCTGGTAGTAGCGGGGATCGTCCGGACCCAGGCGGTAGTAGGCGGCGTTGTCGATACCGCGGAAGCACAGGGTCGGACCTCGTTCGTTGCCTTCGGCCGTGTGGTTGTACACGACGTCCAGGATCACTTCGATGCCGGCGCTGTGGAAGGTCTTGACCATGCTCTTGAATTCGGCGAGCAGACCGGTGGCGCTGTAGCGCACGGTGGGGGCGAAAAAGCCGATGGTGTTGTAGCCCCAGTAGTTGCGCAGGCCCTGCTCCAGCAGATGGCGATCGTCGAGGAATTCATGGATGGGCATCAGCTCGACGCTGGTCACGCCGAGGCGTTGCAGGTACTCGATGACCGGCGCGGTGGCGAGCCCGGCATAGGTGCCGCGCAGATGTTCCGGCACCTTGGGGTGGCGATGAGTGAAACCCTTGACGTGCAGTTCATAGAGCACCGTCTGGTCCCAAGGGATGTTGGGCCGCCGGTCGTCGCCCCAGACGAAGGCCGGATCGACGACCACGCTGAGCGGCATGCCGGGCTTGCTGTCGCGGGTGTCGAAGGACAGATCGGCATCGGGATGGCCAATGGTGTAGCCGTAGTGATGGTCGTGCCAGCGCATCGAGCCGCTGATCTGCTTGGCGTAGGGGTCGAGCAGCAGCTTGTGCGGATTGAAGCGGTGGCCGCGCGTCGGATCGTAGGGGCCGTAAACGCGATAGGCATAGCGCTGGCCGGGCCGCAAGGCCGGCAGATAGCAATGCCAGCACTGATCCGTGCGCTCAAGCATGGTGATGCAGGCCGTCTGGTGGCCGGTCTCGCGGTCGAACAGGCACAGATCGACGCGCGTGGCGTTTTCCGAGAACAGACTGAAATTGACGCCCTGCCCATCCCAGCTGGCGCCCAGCGGATAGGGTTTTCCGGGCCAGACTTCCACGTTGGCAGCCATAAGCTGGATTCCTCGGCGAGGGGAGGCCGGGTGATCACAGAAGTCGCCGCATCCGGCGGGATTGCGCCGCGCACGCGCTGCAACCAGGCCGCGGGCGCGATGCTGCACCGGTCAGGGAACGCCGCGGCGCACCAGGCCGATCTGCGGCGGCAACCGGTCATGTCAGCCTGCGCTGACGACGATCAGGTTACGCGGCTTCACCGGCACGGTCCACCCAAGCGCCCGCTGTCACGGCGGGTGACTTGTCAGCGCGTGCTCCGGGTCGCTATAAGGGCGAAAAATCAAGAACGCCCTCGGGAGACTGATGACCATGACTCAGGTGATGATTGCCGGGTGCGGCGATGTCGGACAACGGCTCGCGGCACGCCTCGCCGAACACCGCACGCGCCTTTGGGCATTGGTGCAACGCACCGCCAGTCTGGAACGCCTGCGCGACCTGCCCTTGGAGGCCGTCGCCGTCGACCTGGATCGCAATGGCGCCATCGCCTGGCCGGAATGGTCGGGCGACGCCAGCCTGTATTACCTGGTGCCGCCACCGCGGGAAGGGCGGACCGACCCGCGCCTGCAGCGATTCCTGGGCGCCATCCCCCCCGATCGCCGACCGCAGCGCATCATCTACCTCAGCACCAGCGCGGTCTACGGCCACCGGGATGGCGAATGGGTGGACGAAGACACGCCGCCCGCGCCGGACAGCGAGCGCGGCCATCGGCGGCTCGCGGCCGAACAGACGCTGCAGAGCTGGTGCGCGGCGGAGCAGGTGCCTTATGTGATTCTGCGGGTGCCGGGCATTTACGGACCGGGCCGGCTGCCCATCCATCGCCTGCAGAGCGGGGCCCCGCTGGTCGACGAGCGCGAATCCTCCTACACCAACCGCATCCACGTCGATGACCTCGTCGAAGTCTGCCTGGCGGCGGCGGCCCGCGCGCCGGACAACCGCATCTACAACGTCAGCGACGGCCACCCCACCACCATGACCGACTACATGCTGCAGATCGCCGATCTGCTGGGCCTCGATGCACCGCCCATCATCAGCCTGGACGAGGCCCAGGCCGTGCTGAGTCCGGCGCTTTTATCCTTTCTCAACGAATCCAAACGGCTCGACAACCGGCGCATGCTCAAGGAACTGGGCGTCAAGCTGCGCTACCCGACGCTCCGGCACGGCTTGCCCGCCTGTCTGCCGGAGCCGGTCTGACGCCAAGGTTCAGGCCGCCTGAGACGCGCCCAGCGCACGCGCCTCGGCGAGCAGGATGCCGGGCTCGGGCAGATCGGTGATGGTGCGGCCATAGTGACTCTGGCGGACCTGCCCCGCCGCGTCGATCACGAACGCGGCCGGCTGCTGCGTCTCTCGCCCTTCAAAGGCGCCATGGCCGTAGCCCTGCCGAATGGCGCGGAATATGACCGGCAGATTGCCCGGCGCCAGATAGCCGGCGAGGCTGGCCTCCACCCCATAGGCCGCATAGACCCGCCCCTCCGGATCACCCAGCAGGCTCGCACCCGGCGCCTGACGCTGGGCGAAGGCCGCCAGCCGTTCCGGACTCGACTGAAACACGATGGCCAGCGCCGCGCCGGCGCGCTCGAAATCGGGCGCCATGCGGGTCAGTTCGACGGCCGTCATCTGGCACACCGGGCAGCCGACATAGCGGTTGAACACCAGCACCAGCGGCCGGCCCTTGAAATCCGCCAGCGAGACAGTCTTGCCGCCGGCGTCGGGCAGGCTGAAGTCGGGGGCGGGATTGCCAGGCATCAATTGCATCGTCGAGCTCCTTCACATGGGATCGGACAGGCCGGTCGCGGCCCATCGCAGGGTTGACCAAGCGTTCAGTCTTCCAGATTCCCCGCGGCGGCGCATCCCCCGACATCCATTTCCTCGCCGGATGGCCGGCACATCTCACAGCCCCAGCTTGGGCCACAAGGCATCGACGCGCGCCTTGACCTCGGGCGCCATGTCGATCGGACGGCCCCATTCGCGGGTGGTCTCGCCGGGCCACTTGTTGGTGGCGTCCATGCCCAGCTTGCCGCCCAGGCCCGCGACCGGCGAGGCGAAGTCGAGGTAATCGATGGGGCTGTTTTCGACCAGATGCACGTCACGCACCGGGTCCATGCGCGTGGTCATGGCCCAGATCACATCGGCCCAGTTGCGGGCGTCGATGTCCTCGTCCACCACGATCACAAACTTGGTGTACATGAACTGGCGCAGGAAGGACCACACCCCGAACATTACCCGCTTGGCGTGCCCCGGATACTGCTTGCGCATGCGCACCACCGCCAGCCGATAGGAGCAGCCCTCCGGCGGCAGGTAGAAATCCAGGATCTCCGGAAACTGCTTCTGCAGGATGGGCACGAAGACCTCGTTCAGCGCCATGCCCAGCACGGCCGGCTCGTCCGGCGGTCGCCCGGTGTAGGTGCTGTGGTAGATCGGCTGGTCGCGGTGGGTGATGCGGTCGATGGTGAACACCGGAAAGCGCTCGACCTCGTTGTAGTAGCCGGTGTGGTCGCCGAACGGGCCTTCCAGCGCCGTGTCGTCGGGGTGGATGTGGCCTTCCAGCACGAACTCGGCGCTGGCCGGGACCTGCAGATCCGAGCCCCGGCATTGCGCCAACTCGGTGCGCGAGCCGCGCAGCAGGCCGGCGAAGGCATATTCCGACAGCGTATCGGGTACCGGCGTCACGGCGCCCAGGATGGTGGCCGGATCGGCGCCGAGCGCCACCGCCACCGGAAAGGGCTGGCCGGGATGCGCGCGCTGCCATTCGGCGAAATCCAGCGCCCCGCCGCGATGCGCCAGCCAGCGCATGATCACCCGGTTCGGTCCGATCACCTGCTGGCGGTAGATGCCGAGATTCTGGCGCGTCTTGTGCGGCCCGCGCGTGACCACCAGCCCCCAGGTGATGAGCGGCCCCACATCGCCCGGCCAGCAGGTCTGGATCGGCAGGCGCGACAGATCCACCTCGCGCCCCTCCCACACGTGCTGCTGGCAGGCCGGCGAGCGCACCGTCTTGGGCGCCATGTCCAGCACCTTGCGCATGATCGGCAGGCTGTTCCAGGCATCGCGCAGCCCCTTGGGCGGCTCGGGCTCCTTCAGGAAGGCCAGCGTGTGGCCGATCTCGCGCAGCGCGGCCAGATCCTCCGCGCCCATGCCCAGCGCCACGCGGCGCGTGGTGCCGAAGAGATTGCCCAGGACGGGGATCTGCGCGTTCTTGGGACGCTCGAACAGCAGCGCCGGCCCGCCGGCGCGCAGCACCCGGTCGCAGATCTCGGTCATCTCCAGATGCGGATCGACCGGCGCGGTGATGCGTTTCAGCTCCCCCTGCCGCTCCAGATGAGCCATGAACTCCCGCAGGTCGCGATACTTCAATGCCTGAACTCCTCATCGTGCTGCCGGCATGCGGGAGGATGATGGCGCAAACGGACATGCCGGACCAGCATGTAGGCAAACGGGGGGCGCCGTGGAGACCCGGTTACTGAAGTGCCGAATCTTTGATCAATCGTTGTCCGAGACCTTCAGCATTGAGACTCTGATTAGGAATTGGCATGGCGCGGAGGAGATCCGTCAACCACTCACAGGAACTAGCGCAACGACAAACCACGTGCCTTTTGGATACTGCTTGCGATAGCCAGCTTTCATGGGTTTCTCACCCATATTGAGCCAAGGATCCATCCACCCATGAGGCGTCTTCAGGATGTAGTGCTCATCTTTATATTTGTCGTCGTCACCAATACAGGCAATCGTCCCATCAGGAAAATCCCTGTGTTTCCGCCAATCTGCCACCATTATGATTTTTTTCTTAAGGGCAAGAGCCAGATGATGAAGATCGAGCCCGGGATAAAGCCGATTTTTGCAGTCCCCTTTGTCGATGGGGATCCCCTTTTCTTCTTCGACAAGAGTCTTTGCATCTTCATACGAGACGCCCAGCAGAGACGCGACGCAAGCTGCACCGCATCCCCATTCCTCTTCCTGAACGACAAGCCCGTACTGCGTCATTTTAACTCCAAATTTTGCAAACCAATATCAGGTTTCCAGAATATTCTTATGTATACATGCACGCGTCATATTCCTACGATCTGCCACATAGAGATAAATAACGTTAAAACGCGATTTTCTGTGGTTCCACCGCCACAGAGACGGCCACTCTCGGAATTCTTCAATCTGCTCCTCGGTATACGGGGTCTTCGAAAAGCCAAAAAGTACAAGGACAGACAAATCATTATGCATCACAAGCTTCTTGACTTCTAGGCTATCAATCGTCGCAGAAACATTGGGCCTTGCCGCCGTCGGCATTCTTACCGCAAACTCAACCGCAACATTATCAATCAAAAAATCGAAACGTCCCTTCCCACTTAACGACCCGGGAGTTTTGCGATTGCCTCAGGAACCAGAGATTCGCCGAAGTATCCCAGCAAGAACGTTCTTACCAAGGGGAGTAGCGCTTGCTATCCCAATTCATTTAATTTCAAAGTTTTTGAAATTCTTTTGATGAAAAGACACAAACAATAGCTCAAATGCGTTAACGACTTCTGTTACTGTTATTGACATACAGCCCCCCAATTAAACCAAACACAACACGAATAACACAACTTGACATTCTTCGGTACGATTGCAATTCAACCCGTTCTATACTCGCCTATCACCTCACGCATCTCTTCCGAATAGCGCTCACGCTGTCCCCAAATCCACGCAACCACCATTCGAGCATGGCGCTGTCTACCACGGTAGCGGTGATCTCGAGCGTGTCGCCATCGCGTTCGGTCACTTGCTGATCGCTCGACAACGGTGTTTCCAGCAGATGCGATCCAGCGTCGCGGTCGATGCGGAAGGTGAGACGAACCCTTTCCCCTTCGCCGAAGCCGAAGCGCCCGTCGTCGTCGTACTTCTTGAGATCGAAATCTTTGGGCCTGTCGAATGACAGCGTCGAGGGTTCGGCTGAAAGGATGCGATGAAGCGCCAGATTCCTTTCGTTGTCGAACCCGCGATAGCGGCAGACGAGATATAGACAGGGTCCTTGCTGAACCAAACCCAAAGGCATCACGTCCACCCGGCTCCGTTTTCCACCCGAGTTTCGATAGTCGAGGTGCAACCAGTGGTTGGTGTAGAGCGCCTCGCTGACCACCTCGAAGACGCCAGGCCCGATCTTGGGCGGCAACAGCGGCTGGCTGGTGGCCACGACGCGGATCTTATCCGGCCACTCACGCGCGAGCCGGGCGCCGCTGTCCGCGCCCAGATTGCGACCGGCCTGACTGAAGAAGGCTTCCATGGACTTCATCAGCCGGGTGGGCAACAGGTCCCGGAGGTGCTCTTCGGCCAATCGCAGCAGCAACGATTCCTGCGGCGTCAAATTGGGAACAGCAAGCGCTCTGGACTGTTCCAGCCAGCGATAGCCATAGGGCTTGCTCTGATCGTCGCGCTCAATCTCGAAGTGTTCGCTGAGCATTTCCAGTTGCCGCTGGATGGTGCGCAGGTCGCGATCGATGCCGGCATCCTTCAGCTGCCGGTGTAATTCGCTGGCCGTCACCTTACGGCCGCGGGGTATGCGGCGCAGCAACTCGACCGCGAGCAATACGGTTTCGAGCGTGTGAGAACGCTTGGCCATCTCACACCCTCAATGCCGAGCCCGAGAAAACTGACCGCAGTCGGACCATGGCATAGGTGTCCCGCGCGCAGTAAGCTAGCAGTTCCCTTTCGATCGCCGCCTTACGTGCCTGGCTGGTCTGCTGTTCCAGCGCCTCCAGGAAGGCATCCATGGCCATTTCTCCGCCCCGAACACCGTCAAGGTCGCTGTAACTCAGATCAGGACAGAGCGCCGGCAACACCGCCTTGATGCTCCAGTTCCCCCGCTGGCTGGGATGATAGTAATGCTCACGCGCAACGGGCAACAGATCGACGACACGCTCGTTCAGCGCCAACAGAGACCTGGACAGACGAGGGAAACACTCCGACAACTCCCGGATGCGGGCCGTTTCGAAACCGGCATTGTAGACGAAGATCGGCCGGCGCTCGCCGCAAGCGGCGATGAGTTCTGTGGCGAACGCACGCGAGGGATCCTTGCCGGAGAGGTCCAGAAAGGCTTGTTGCTCGAGTTTTCCCGTGCGCGACAGGCGGTGAACGCTGAACTGGAAGGGAATCTGCTGATAGGGTCGTGTGGCTTTCCAGATCGGTACAGCAAACTGGATGGTCTCGAAATCCAGAAAATAGGCCGGCAGCTTATGGGCAGCCAAGGCTCGTACCGCGCCTGTCCGATCGAAATAGGAACTCCCGGAGAGCGTTACCGTCTTGACGCGCCGCTGCTTGTCGTTGAGCAGATCGTCAGACACGTCGCGCAGTTCCATGATGTCATGGGCCTCGATGTACGCTGCAAGTTTCGCGGACGATTTGCCCGGCAACCAGTGAATCGGATGATCGCCCTGCGGCTCGCCACTCTGGTAATAGGCGAGGAAACCGTAATTCGTAGGGTCTGCTGCACTGCGCTCCGGTCGCCATCCGGGGTTCCCGCTTCTTGGCCACGACCTGCTGCGCGCGGGCGATCCACCCGCGGACCTCATCGCTCCGACCAAATGCATCACGCGTCAAGTCGTTTTCAACGAGCAGCCCCGTGTAATCGCCACCGCCCGAATGCGCCCAGGAATTGTCGATATGCGCCAGCGCAATGCCAGTAACGGAACCCCACATGGATGGGCAATGAAGGCTTGCGTGGCCACGTCATCGCGGTGGTAGTCCTTGACCGACGTGGATGATTTCACCTCGATCACGCGCCACATCCGCTTGCCGTTCTTTCTCACCGGCAACATCACGTCGGCAAACGCTCGTGCACCCTCAGCATAGAATCCCGCCTCGAAAATGGGCCGAGCGAACTGCAGCAACGCTTGCGTGCGGGCGATCGCGCCCTCAAAGCCATCCGCCTGTAGGTCGATCAACGTACCCTTACCCTTGGGGTCATAGAGGCGCATTGCGAGTTCGCCGACGCGATGCCCAGCGGAAAATCTGGCCTGCGTGGCAGCCGAGTCCTCGCGGTACTCCGGGCGGTAAATCTACAGCCACAGGCGCTTGGGACACTGGCGGTATACCAATAGCCTGGATTTGGATAACACACGCATTTCCCCCTTCGTCTTTTTGGCTGGCCAGTGGTTGTCGATGATCAGAGAAATCCAATCGATCCCTTCTGGCCTTCCTTCAGCGCGCATTCGGCCTCGAGCGCCGCCACCAGCGTGGCGGGCGATTGAAGGGGGCGAAAACGATGTTGCCGCGCCACGACCGCGAAATCCCCGGGTGTCAGCCTCTCTAGGCGATCCATCTTCGGCCGCAGATCAGGCGAGGGTGCTGCGAGATGAAGTCGCACGCAGTAGCGGCACAGCATCGTCCAGCCTTGCTCGGGCCGCAAGTAGTCGAATTTCACTTTGAGATCAAATCTGCGAAGTGCGGCCTGATCCATCCCGTCCATCAGGTTCGTCGATGCGATGAACACACCGGCAAACGATTCCATCTGCGTCAGCATCTCGTTGACCAGACTCACCTCCCAACCACGTTGAGCGCGTCGCCGATCCGCGAGAAAGCTGTCCACCTCGTCGATCAGCAGCAGCGCGCCATCCTGTTCGGCCTGACGAAATGCGCGGGCGATGTTTTTTTCGTTCTCGCCCACCCACGGCGACATCAGGTCTGATGCGCGCCGGATCAGGAGCGGGACAGCCATCTGCTGGGCCAGCCAATGGCCATAGGCGGTCTTTCCGGTCCCGGGCGGTCCGTACAGGCACAGTCTTCCCAAACCCACCGTGGCCATCCGCGCGGCGATTGCGGCCAGGTCGGCATCGGCTTGAACGAATGAGGGGTCTTAGACGGCCGGCAGCCGCGTTGGATCAGGGCGCATGAGAGGCCTGTGGCCTTGTGCCAGCAGGGTGTTGTTGGTCAGTCGCTCGAATGCGACCGCAGGACTGGTATGAGAAAGATCTTTGCGGATGGCGTCAATGACGAAGGCCGCTCGGGTCACGACGGCCGGTGCCAATGCCTCTGCTTCGGCGATTCGGGAGACGGCTTCATCATCCAACAGGTCGCCGCAGGCGGTCCGCAGGATCCGTTCACGCTGTTTTTTTGGTGGCACGGGCAGTTCGAACACCATATCGAACCGACGAATGAAGGCGGGGTCGAGACTGGCGACGGAATTCGACAACCAGAGCGTCGGTACGGGATTTTCCTCCAGCATCCGATTGATCCACGCCTTGCGTAGCTGGGCCGTACTCTTCCGACCGAGAAACCGGTCACCGTCGTTAAATGCGTCCTCGACCTCGTCAAACACGATCAGGGCGCGACGTTGTGCAAAGAAACTCTGGGCAGCGCGAAAGGCGCGCAGGCGGCGCTCTCCGTTAACCGGGTCGCCATCGGTGTCCTCGGCCGCGACCTCGAACAACTCGCAGCCCAGTTCATTCGCCAGAGAACGGGCGAGTTGGGTCTTGCCCGTTCCCGGCGCGCCATGAATGAAGATGTTGACGCCACGTCGGCCCGTCGTGACGGCATGCCGCAAGTAGGGACACAAGATCTCGAGCGACGAATCGATGTGGCCGTACTCGGTCAAACGGAGTTGCCCGGGTTCTGCAGCACAGACCGTGCCGCGTAACAGACTGATGGGATTGGCCTCCGAGGAGACCATCAGATCGGCAAATTCACCCGATAGCAGATCCAGCTTGCCGCGCAGCGTACTCGTCCCGCTGCGGTCTACCGAAATCAAGCCAGAGCGGGCGAGAATCCCCTCGGCACTCAGCGACGCGCGGATTTCAGACTCCGGCACATCCAAAATGACCGACAGGGCATGGAATACCTTGATGGACGAGAGCTGGCCGAGCCAGTCTGCCGCGTCGTCCAGCACGCGGTCGGTATGGATCGAAACGACGAATTCCAAGATCCGGCAATCGGTCATGCCGAGTCCGACCAGATCGGACAATTGGCGAATATTCTCTCGCAGCAAGCGTGGCGGTAGCGCCCTCGACGCTTGCCTTTCCGCGTTTCGGTGCAGATTTCGCAACGCCGACTGAATCGCTTTCGGATCGAACTCATCCGGATCTGGATCGATCCAGCGGCCCAGACCCAAAACCGCGGCCACAGCGTCACTATTGAAGCCGTGAGCACCGACAAACTCTCGATGTGCACCCAGCGGTACCAGAATACGGAGCAGCCAGAGCCGGCTCGCCGGTTCCATCGTTAGCGAAAGTTCGGAATGGGTGGCGCGCGGCTTCTTGTATTTGTACATATGGCTCTCCGGTTCGAGGAAAACCATCTTCCGAGTTGCTGCGACAGCATGTGTCGCACACGACATCTCCGGAAAAGCAGACGCAGACCTTGGCGGGTGAATCGCTGGCGCTAGCCTGTCCGCGTGTCAAACCTGGGCTGATAAACTCGACCGCAGGATGCATCCACGCGGACGGTGATCATGGAACTGCGAAATCTGCTTCAGCCTGACGAATGCGGCGGAATGGATGACATTCGCGCTGAAATCGACCGGATCGATCGGGCCGTCGTCGGTCTGATCGGGCGGCGTTACCAATACGTGTTGGCGGCGGCGAAGTTCAAGACGTCCGCGACCTCCGTCAAAGCCCCTGAACGATTGACGGCCATGCTGGCGAGGCGGCGGGAATGGGCCGTGGAGGAAGGATTGAATGCCGACGTGATCGAAAAGCTCTACGCGGATCTGGTGGCGCATTTCATCGACGAGGAAATGAAGCGCTGGAAGGCTGACCACGACACACGCTGAGTCTGCGCTCGATGCTACGCAGCTGACCGGCGTGAGGACTTTGGTGAGGGGCTAGCGGCAACGCCACCGCGCACGATCGGGCGGCGGGGATGACATGCACCGGGCCGCCCGAACGGACGGCCCAGCAGAAGTTTACCGACGCGTCAGCGCGGCCGGCGGCCGGACGAGTCGGTGCGAACGCGGCGGTCACCGGGCCGGCTGGAGCGATCGCGCGCGGGGCGCCCGTCGTCCCGCTGCCGGGGCGCGCCGGCGCCGTTCGAGGCGTTTTGGCGCGGCGGCCGCTGGCCGGGGCGCGGCCCGCGCGGCGCCTCGGGATGCGCGACGATCTCGCCGGCGAGCGGCGCCGATCCGACTTCGAAGCCGGCAATCATGCTGGCGGGAATCTCGCGGCGCAACAGGCGCTGGATGTCGCGCAGCAGGGGTTGCTCCTCGCCGCTGACCAAGGAGACCGCCTCGCCGCTGCTGCCCGCTCGGCCGGTGCGGCCGATACGGTGCACGTAATCCTCGGGCACGTTCGGCAACTCGTGGTTGATGACGTAGGGCAGGCCGTCGATGTCGATGCCGCGCGCGGCGATGTCGGTCGCCACCAGCAGACGGACCCGACCGTCCTTGAAATCGGCCAGCGCCTTGGTGCGGGCGTTCTGCGACTTGTTGCCGTGGATGGCGGCGGTTTCGATGCCGCTGCGGGCCAGTTGCTCGGCCAGGCGGTTGGCCCCGTGCTTGGTGCGGGTGAAGACCAGCACCTGATGCCAATCGCCGCTGGTGACCAGATGGGCGATGAGCGCGGTCTTGCGCGCCTTGTCGACCGGGTGCACGCGCTGGGTGATCTGCGCCGCCGTGGTGTTGCGCGGCGCCACCTCCACGCTCGCTGGCTCGCGCAACAGGCTCTGCGCCAGCGCGCGGATCTCGTTGTTGAACGTCGCCGAGAACAGCAGGTTCTGCCGCCGCGTCGGCAACAGGGCAATCAGGCGGCGGATGTCGCGGATGAAGCCCATGTCGAGCATGCGATCGGCTTCATCGAGCACCAGCATGTCGATGCCGGACAGGTCGACCGTGCGCTGCTGGGCATGATCGAGCAGCCGTCCGGGGGTTGCGACGATGAGATCGACGCCGCGGCGCAGCCGATCGATCTGCGGGTTGATGCTCACGCCGCCGAAGATCACGGCGCTGCGCACGCGCAGATGCCGGCCGTAGGTCTCGACCGATTCGGCCACCTGGGCGGCCAGTTCGCGCGTCGGTACCAGCACCAGCGCCCGCGGCGCCCGCGCCGGGCCGCTCGCGAGACGGTGCAGAATGGGCAGTACGAAGGCGGCGGTCTTGCCGGTGCCGGTCTGGGCGGCGGCGAGCACGTCGCGCCCCTCGAGGACCAGCGGGATGGCTTGCGCCTGGATCGGTGTGGGTTCGGCATAGCCGGCGTCGCCCAAGGCGCGCAACAACTCCGGCGCGAGGCCGAGATTCTGAAAACTCATGCAGGGACTCCTGAATCGCCATCCCGCGCATCGCTGGCCATGAGGGCACAGAGACAAAGGACGCGTTGGCGACGGTGAAGGCGAATCGTCGGCGCTCTGTCGCCGCAAGGCGAGACCATGCGATGCAGGACTTGGGAACGGGACAGGCCGCGGGAGGAAGAGCTCGGTCTCGAAGCTCGAATGGCGCGCCCGGAAGGATTCGAACCTCCGACCACCTGGTTCGTAGCCAGGTACTCTATCCAGCTGAGCTACGGGCGCGTTGAACGGCGCATTATCTGGAGATGACCGGCGTCTGTCAACAAATGCCGTGTCGAGGGGCCCCGGGCGCTATGGCGCCAGCCGCGCCGAGGCCTGCTTCTGCCCGTCGAGCACGATCTGCACACAGGATCGCTGCCGCAGCCGCGCAAGATAGCCCGGCAATCCGGCAAGCGGCGCCAGCAGATCCTCACCGTAGATCCGGCGCGTGGCGAGCGACACCAGCGGCAGGTGGATGACGGCCGCCAGATCGGCCAAGCTGAGTTCCCCACCGGCGAGATGACCCTCGAAGCGAGCCATCTGACCGAAGGCGGCGCCGGCTTTTTCGATCTGCGCGCGCACCTGCTCGCGGGTCTCGTCGCTCACGGTGCCGCCGAAAAACGCCTGGGCATACAGGCGCCGCGCCGGCAGTTCGAGATACAGCTCCATCACCCGCATCAGCTCCCGCACCCTGGCGCGCGCATACGGATCCTCGGGATAGAGTGCGGGTTCGGGATGGGTGTCCTCGAGGTAGTCGAGGATCACCTGGGATTCGCTGAGATAGCGCCCGGCCTCGATTTCGAGACAGGGGATCTTGCCCATCGGGTTTTTCTGCAGGAACTCCGGCTTGGGCGGCGGGAAGACCGGCACCTCCTCGAAGGGCAGCCCTTTTTCGAGCAGCGTGAGCTTCACGAGGTTGTAGTAGTTGCTCAACGAAAATCCATACAGCCGGTACATGAGCTGCTCCTGCGCTAGACCGTGAGGCCGCCGTCAGCGACGAACACGCCGCCGGTGCAGTAGGACGCCGCATCGGAAGCGAGAAAGACCGCGAGCCCCGCAAGATCCTGTGGCATGCCGATGCGGCTGATGGGCGCCATCGCCAGCGCCTGCTTGAGCACCTGATCGTTCTGCCACAGGGCCTGGCTGAACTTGGTCTTGATGAGGCCGGGGCAGATCGCGTTGGCGCGGATGCCCATGCCGCCCCATTCCTTGGCCATGACCTTGGTCAGGCTGATCAGGGCCGACTTGCTGACGCTGTAGAGGCCCAGCATGCGCTCGGGGTTCAGGCCGCCGACGCTGGCGATGTTGACGATGGAACCGCCGCCGCGGCTGCGCAGCACCGGCACGGCACGCTTGCACAGCTCGAGCGGCCCCTGCACGTTCACGGCCATGATCTTCTGGAACACCGACTCGTCGGCGTTCATCATCGGACCGAAAACGGGGTTGGTCGCCGCATTGTTGACGATGATGTCCACGCCGCCATGGCGGGCGATCACCTCGTCCATCAGGGCGCGTGCCTGCGCCATGTCGCCCATGTGGGCCGCCACGGCGCTCGCCTCGATGCCGGCCGCGCGGAGCTGTTCCGCCACCGTTTCCACGGCTTCGAGCCGCCGGCTGGATACCACGACCGTGGCGCCGAATTCCCCCAGCGCGCGGGCGATGGCCTCGCCGATGCCCTTGCTGGCCCCGGTGACGACCGCCACCTTGCCGGTCAGATCGAATCGCTGCTTGATGCTGTCGTCCATGAGATCAGTCCTGTTTTCGTATCCACGCGACGCTCGACCATCCCCGACCGGGGCCGCGTGGGCCAGCCGGCGATCCGCTCCCTGCTGACCCCGTGCATGCGGACCGGTGGGTCAGCCACCACGCGCCCAGACTCGCGCCGAGACTCGGTCAGGCGCGAGCGCGGCACGCACCGGCGCGCTCAGTGACCGCGCGCCTTGGTCATGTCGGCGACCTTGTCCCACTGCTCGGCCACCGACTCCACGGTCGGCTCCTTCACGGTCGCGCCCTGGTTTTCCATCATCTGGGCGCGGAAGAAGCGCCCGCCACCCGCCTGCAGGATGAAGCCGTTCGGCGCGTCCTCGGTGCACAGGTACACCACCCCGGGCGTCACCAGTTCGGGCTTGAGCTGATCCAGCATGGGCTTGGGCATCAAACCCTCGGTCATGCGCGTGCCCGCGATGGGCGCGATGGCGTTGGTGCGGATGTTCTTCTTGGCGCCTTCCTTGGCCAGCGTGTTCATGAAGCCCACGATGCCCAGCTTGGCCGCGCTGTAGTTGGTCTGGCCGAAGTTGCCCCACAGGCCCGAGGCGGAAGTGGTGACCACGATGCGGCCGTATTCCTGCTCGTTCATGATCGGCCAGGCCGCCTTGGTGACCAGCACCGTGCCCATGAGGTGGACTTCCACCACAAGACGGAAGTCTTCCATCGTGACGTTCTTGAAGCTCTTGTCGCGCAGGATGCCGGCGTTGTTGATGAGCACGTCGATGCGCCCCCACGCGTTCATGGCATCATCCACCATGCTCTGGGCGCCCTGCGGATCGGCGACCGAACCGCCGTTGGCGAGCGCCTCACCGCCCATCGCCTTGATTTCTTCGACCACCGCGCGGGCCGCTTCGCTCGACCCGCCGGTCCCATCGACGTTGCCGCCGAGATCATTGACCACGACCTTGGCGCCGCGCCGCGCCAGTTCCAGCGCATGGGAGCGGCCGAGGCCATGGCCGGCGCCGGTCACGATCGCCACTTTGCCGTCGAAACGAAAACTCATGCCGCATCCTCCATGATGAACGTGGGCGAGCCGCGCGTCCGTGGCGGCTCAGGTCGATCCGGATGACCGGATCAGGGCATCTGAGCATAGCCGACGCCCGATACGGGCGGTATGGCCGATTTCCTACACGCGATGGGCATCCGGCAGATACTGGAACAGCCAGGTTTCCGTCAGCGGCTGCTTGCGCAGCGGCAGGAAGCAGCGCAGGTCGACCGGCTGGGTGCCCTCCACGTCGAGCAGGTCGAAGACGGCGCGCCAACGATCGCCGCCCACCACTTTCAGCGAATAGCTGCCCGAGATCCGGCCGCGCGAGGCCCACACAGTCGGCAGGATGTCGAAGCGCTGCGGCATCTCCGCCAGATTCGGGCCGGCAAAGTCGATGACGAACTTGCGCGCGTTCTCGGGGCGGATGCCTTTTTCCTGACCCGGTATGCCGGAGCGGCCGATCCACGTGTCGACCACGCGGCCGATGCCCTCCTGCGGATAGGGCTCCTGGTCCACCCAGTGCAGGCGGTAGTCGAAGGCCCAGCGCGAACCGGCGGTAACGGGCGCCTTGGGGACCCAGTAGGCCACGATGTTGTCGTGGATCTCGTCGTTGGTCGGAATCTCGACCAGTTGCACGGCGCCCTCGCCCCACTCGCCCAGGGGTTCCACCCACAAGGCCGGACGCCGGTCGTAATAGGCCCCGTCGTCCTGGAAATGATCGAAGTTGCGGTCCCGCTGCAACAGACCGAATCCGCGCGGGTTGTTGTCGAAAAAGCTGTTGGTCATCACGCTGACGGGGTTGTTCAGCGGCCGGAAGATGCGCTCGCCCGCTCCCGTCCACAGCGCCAGACCGTCGTTGTCGTGGATTTCCGGACGCCAATCCGAGCCCTGCCGCCGGTTGGCCTCGCTGTACCAGAACATGCTGGTCAGCGGCGCGACGCCCAGGCGCGTGATCGCCGTGCGCGGGAACAGCGCGGCCGATACGTCCATGGTGATGGTTTCGCCTTTCCGGCACACGAAGCGATAGGCCCCGGAGAGGCTGGGCCCGTCCAGCAAGGCATAGACCGTCACCTGCTTGCCGCCCTCGGCCTGTTCCAGCCAGAACTGGGTGAACAGCGGAAACTCCTCCGGCTCGGGCAGGGCGGTGTTGATCGCCACGCCACGCGCGGACAGCCCGTACTGATCGAATGGCCCGCTGGTTCGGAAATAGCTCGCGCCCTGGAAGGCCAGCCAGTCGGGTCCATCCTTGCCGTCGTTCAGCACGCGAAAGCCGGCAAAGCCCAGATCCTTGGGCAGAATCTTGTCGAGGCCGGTGCCGCCGTAGGTGAAATAATCCGGCCGGTAGAGCAGTTCCCGCGCCTGACCATCCTCCAGCACATGGATCTTGACCCCTTGCCGCACCCAGCGGTGCAGGTGGAAGAACTGCACGCCGAAGGGATGCCCGGCGTCGCCCCAGAGCGCCTTTTCCTTGCGATAGCGCAGCTTCTGGTGGGTATCGAAGTCGATGGACTCCAGCGTGGCGTTGGCCTTGACGGGACGCGGCTGGAAGGGACGCGCGGCCAGATCGCGCGCCTGCTGCTGCAGCTTGTCGAAGGAGAAGGCGGCGGCCGGCCCGAAGGCGAGCCCCTCGGCCTGCGCCCACGCCGTCCGGGCCAGCGGGGGCAAGCCCGCCCATGCCACCACGGCGCCGAAACCCTGAAGAAAGCCGCGTCGATTCATGTCCGCTCCCACGTCCGTCGAAAAAATCCACCGCGCCGGCGGTCCAGGCGACCGGCGCCTCGTTTAAACTCGTGCCATGGCGATCACCAGCGCCGACTGTACTCAAGCTGCGAGGCCGAAACCATGCCGACCTACGATTATCACTGTCCCGCCAATGGACGCACGCTGTCCGCCTGGCACGGCATCAGCCGCCAGTTGACCACCTGGGCGGAGCTGTGCCGGGAGACCGGTGAGCCCTTGGGCGACACGCCCGGGGATGCTGCGATCGAGCGCCTGATCACCGGCGGCGGCGTCATCACCCGAGGCAGCCCGTCCGCGCCGCTCATGCCCTGCGGCAAGCACGCCTGCGGCTGCTCCCACTGATGGGTGGGCGTCCCGCGTGCCGGGCACGCGGGACACGCCGCTTTACAGGAAACTGCGGCTGATCAGTTCCTTCATGATCTCGTTGGTGCCGCCGTAGATCTTCTGCACCCGGCCATCCACGAAAGCCTTGGCCACCGGATACTCCAGCATGTAGCCGTAGCCGCCGTGCAGCTGCAGGCACTCGTCGGTGAGCGCGCACTGCAGATCCGTGGTCCACAGCTTGGCCATGGCGGCGGTGGTCACGTCCAGCTTCTTCTGCAGGTGCAGCTCGAGGCATTGGTCGACGAAGATTCGGCCGATGGTCACCTGGGTCTTGAGTTCCGCCAGCTTGAAGCGCGTGTTCTGGAACTTGGACAAGGGCTTGCCGAACACCTCGCGCTGCTTGACGTAGTCGATGGTGTGCTGCAGCACATGCTCGGAGGCCGTGATCGAGCCCATGGCGATGAGCAGGCGTTCCTGCACCAGCTCGCTCATGAGGTAGCCGAAGCCGCCGCCTTCCTTGCCCAGCAGATTGGTCGCCGGCACCTTGCAGTTGTCGAAGAACAGCTCGGCCGTGTCCTGGGCCTTCATGCCGGCCTTCTTGAGCTTGCGCCCCTTGTCGAAACCGGGTGTTCCCGCCTCGACCACCAGCAGGCTGACGCCGGCCGCGCCCTTGCTGGGATCGGTCTTGCAGATCACGATCACCAGGTCCGACATGTAGCCGTTGGTGATGAAGGTCTTCTGTCCGTTGAGGATGTAGTGGTCGCCCTCGCGCCGGGCGTGGGTCTTGACTGCCTGCAGGTCCGAGCCGGTGCCGGGCTCGGTCATGGCGATGGCGCCGATCAGCTCGCCCCTGGCCATGCGCGGCAGCCAGCGCTGTTTCTGCTCCTCGTTGCCGTATTTGAAGATGTACGGCGCGACGATCTCGTTGTGCAGCATGAAGCCCGGGCCGGATGCGCCGGCGCGGGTCTGTTCCTCGGCCTGCACCACGGTGAACAGGAAGTCGGCCTCCGCCCCGCCGTAGCGTTCCGGCAGCGACATGCACAGCAGGCCCGCCTCACCGGCCTTGAGCCAGACCTCGCGCGACACCTGCCCGTCCTCCTCCCACTGGTCGTGATAGGGCACCACTTCCTTTTCGTAGAAACGGCGGCAGGTCTGGCGGAACATTTCGTGTTCTTCGCGAAAAATCGTGCGGGGCTTGTGCATGGGGATCCTCCGATCATCCGTGTTGTGAATCCGGCCGAAAACGGCTTCGTGCCAGCGGGCATTATCACGACTGATCTGCGGGCTGCACAGCCCCGCCTGGAAAGGATCGGTTACCATGATCCGGCTCGCCCCGGCGCCCCCGCCGCATGCTCTTTGCATAAGGATCCCCCATGGATCATCGCCTTTCCCTGCCCGTGGCCCGCGCGCTACGGAACGCCCTGACCAGCGGCTACGGCCGGCGCGATTTCATCGGTGACCTCACCGCCGGCATCACCGTCGGCATCGTCGCCCTGCCGCTCGCCATGGCCCTGGCCATCGCCAGCGGCGTCGCGCCCCAACAGGGGCTCTATACGGCCATCGTGGCCGGCGCCCTGATCGCGCTCAGGGGCGGCTCGCGCGTCAACGTTTCGGGGCCGACGGCTGCATTCGTGGTGGTGCTGCTGCCCATCGCCCAGCGCTTCGGCCTCGGCGGTCTGCTCACCGCCGGCGCCATGGCCGGCGTGATCCTGTTGCTCATGGGCCTGGCGCGCCTCGGCCGCTTCATCGAGCTGGTGCCCTATCCGGTCACGGTGGGCTTCACCAGCGGCATCGCGGTCGTGATCGCCACCTTGCAACTGAAGGATTTCCTGGGGCTGCCCGTTGGGACGCTCGAAGGCCATTACTGGGACAAGCTGGGCATCTTGCTGGGCGCCCTGCCCGGGCTCCACGCCGCCGATCTGCTCATCGGGGCGCTGACGCTGGGGGTCATGATCCTCTGGCCGCGTCTGGGTCTGCGCTTTCCGGGCCATCTGGTGGCGCTGCTGGCGGGGAGCCTGTTGTCCTTGCTGCTGGCGCGAATCGGACCCGAATGGACCGTGGACACCATTGGCTCGCGCTTCACGTGGACGGCGGGCACCCAGATCGGCCACGGCATCCCGCCCTTCCTGCCGCAATGGCAATGGCCCTGGATGCAGCCCGGCCCGGACGGCCAGGCGCTCGGGCTGTCCTTGTCGCTGCTGCAGGATCTGCTCGGCCCGGCCTTTGCCATCGCCATGCTGGGCGCGCTGGAATCGCTGCTGTGCGCCGTGGTCGCCGACGGCATGGCGGGCACGCGCCACGATCCCAATGCCGAGCTGGTGGGGCAGGGCCTGGGCAACATCGTCGCCCCCTTTTTTGGCGGTATCGCGGCCACAGCCGCCATCGCCCGCACCGCGACCAACGTCCGCGCCGGAGCTCACTCGCCGCTGGCCAGCGTCATCCATGCCGGCGTGGTGCTCATCGCCGTCGTCGCCCTGACGGATCTGTTGGCCTATCTGCCGATGGCGGCGCTCGCGGGTCTCCTGCTCATGACTGCGTGGAACATGAGCGAGGCGCGCCATTTCATGCACGTGCTGCGCCGCGCGCCGGGCAGCGACGTGATGGTGCTGCTCACCTGCTTCAGTCTCACCGTCCTGTTCGACATGGTCGTTGCCGTGACCGTCGGCATGGGTCTGGCCGCGATCCTGTTCATCAAGCGCGTCATCGATCTCACCGAAGGCCGCCTGCTGAGCGTGAACGGTGCCACGGGGGCAGCCGCCTCCGATCTGCCCGGTGTGCTGGTCTATGACATCAACGGACCGCTGTTCTTCGGCGCGGCGCAGAAGGCCTTGCGCACCCTGCACACCGTCGATCCCGGCCTGCGCGTGCTCATCCTCGACATGGCCGACGTGCAACTGATGGACATGACCGGGATGATCGCCCTGGAGGAACTGGTCAAGCAGGCGCAACGCCAGCGCCAGACCGTGATCCTGTGCGGTCTCGCCCCGCGCCTGATCCTGAAACTGCGTCGCGTCGGGCTGCGCCGGGTCAAGGGCGAGGTCGAATACGCGCGCGAGCTCGAGGAAGCTCGGCGGCGGGCCGCAAGCGTGCTCGAGACCCCGCTCGTCGCAGCGGCCGGATCAGCGCTCCCGTAGTCAGGTGGGTCCCGCCCAGCCATCGGCGTCGATAAGCGCATCACCGCTCGAGGGTATAGATGGCATCGATGCTCGATTGCACGCCGCTTTCGGTGCGCAGGGTCCAGCGCCGGCTGAGCGTGTAGCGTGTGCGCAGGGTGCTCACCGCATTGAAGACGCCGACGCCGTAGCTCACGTACAGCCGGGGCGTGAGATAGCGCCCGACGCTCAGTTCGCTGGTCGTGACGTCGCCCGAGTTCTTGACCTCCACGTCCTGCACGCCGAACCGGCTGCCGATGCGCTGGGCCAAGAGTTCGCCGCCGGCCAGGCCCACTGCCGCCGCGGCCCGATTCATGGCCGCGCCATCATCGCCGCTGGCCTGATTCAGCGGCCGCCCGAGCACCAGATAGGCCAGGGCATCGGATTGCGGCAGCAGGGGCTGTGAAAACACCTTCACGTCCGGCTGCTGGACCAGCCCGCGCGCCTCGACCCCGACGGTCTGTTCGCCGAATTTGCGGCTCGCGCGCAGGTCGAGGCCCGGCGTGTCGAGCGGCGCGCCCGCGTAAAGGATGCGACCGCGCTCGATGGTGAGGTCCTGGCCATAGGCCCGATAGCGACCGTCGAGAACCAGTTCCCCACTGGCCGTGGGCAAGGTGCCCGGTCCTTCATGCAGACGAAGCTGGCCGGTGATGTCGGTCTTGAGCCCGAAGCCTTCGAAGCGCACCCGGTCACCCAGGATCACGCGCAGGTCGAGCCCCCAGGGCAGGGCACCCCGCTCGGCCGTCGCCTGGGGCCCGACGATCACCTCATCGCCGCTGGGCTTGACCGTGCCTTCCAGTTCCCTGGGCTTGAGCAGGGCTTCGGGCACGGTGAGCTGACCGTTCACGGCCAGCTTCTCCGGCGTGTAGCTCACCTGCATGTCGGGCGAAACGCGCACCCGGGCTTCGGCGGTGTCGGCAACCAGCACGTCCCTCCCGCTCAGGCGCGCCTGCAGCGCCGGACGGCCCTGCTGTAATCCCAACTGCCCGTCAAGGGACAAGGTGCCGTTGCCGGACTCGAGAGCGCCCGACAGACGCAAGCGGTCCCCGCCAATCGGCGTGGCCTCCAGGCCGATCGCGCGCAGTTGCAGGCCCACGACCGGAACGTCAACAGCACCCTCCGTGAGGCGGGCGGCGCCCGAGAATTCCGGCGACTGCCACGGGCCGCGCCAGGCCAGATCGGCCGACAGGCGGCCACGCGGCCGATCGAGCTGGGTGATGAGGAGCGCCAGCGGCGCCAGCTCGTTGGTGTCGAGTTGCACGCGACCTTCCGCCGGTAGCTCCGCCAGCCGTTGCCACCGACCGTCGTAAGCGGGAATCGAGAGCCCGGCCTCCAGCCGGCCCGCCTCGCCCGGCCGGCCGCTCAGCCGCGCGGTGAGCCCGTGCGGCGTCGCCGCGCCGGTGAGCCGCAGCGCCTCCAGCGTCAGGAAGCGATCGGGCGGCAAGCCGGCGATGGGGCTGATCCGCTCGACGATGACGTTATCCGCCTGTGCGGCGAACGTGCCCGTCAAGCGCTCGCCCGCGCCCTGTGCCTCGAGCGTGCCGCCGACGCGACCGACCAGACGCCAGTCCGGCCCCAAAAGGCCTTGCCAAGGCGCGAGATCGAGGTCGGTCAGCGTGAGCTGCGCGGCGAGCGACTCGGGCCGCCATCGACCTTGGGCGCAGAGCGACTGGCCGGCCTGTCGCAGACACAGCCCGGACAGCGCCGCCTCCTGGCGGCCGAGCTCCACGGCCGCGGGCTGATCCAGTTGCCAAGGCGCGCCCTCCCGGGGGCGCAGCGCCAGCGTCGTCAGCCGCCCGGTCCAGAGCGGCGCTTTCCAGCCGCCCGCCGCGTCCAGTTGTACAGCCAGCGCGGGCTGCTCGGCGCTGATCGACAACCGATGCGCATCCGGCCGGCCCTGCAACGCGACCTGGGCCGTATCCAGGCGCCGTTCGCCGCTTTCGAGCCCGCGCACCGTGGCGTCCAGACGCAAGGGACGGCTCCACCCGCCCCATTGGGCCGCCAGCTCGAGCGCGGCCAGACGGGTGGTCTCCAGGCGCACGTTCCCGGCCGACGCCTCAAGCGCGATCTGCGGATCGGCGCGGGGACCCGCGGCCCGAGCCGTCAGCTCCACGCGGCCCCCTGCGCCGGGCCACAGGTCGCCGAGATCGGGCGCCTCCAGCCGCGCCTGCAAACGGACGTCCTCCGCCCAGCGCCCCTCGCCGGCCAATCGCGCCTGACCGGAACGCGCCTGCAGTCCGGTCAGCGTCCATTCGCTGCCGACGCCGGCGATGGCGCCCTTCGCCTCGATCGGCCGCCCCCGCAGCTGGCCCTGCAGGCTGCGGACCTCGGCCTGTGCCTGCAGCCCCGCTCCGTCGCGGCGGCCCTGCGTCGACCCATCGAGCGCCAGCCGGCCGGGCCAGCGCGCATCGATGCCGCCCGGGTCCAGATCGCGTCCGCGCACATCGAAGTCCCAGGACAGCGCGGGCGACCAGCGCACGAGGCCACGGCCGTCCACCGCGCCCTTGAGCAGGCCGCGCGCCGTCAGCGCGGCAATCCGAAGCTCGGACCGATCGCCCTGACCGGAGAGTTCGACCGTGGCCGGTTCAGCGCCGTTGGCGTAGGCGCCTTTGATGAGGGCGCGCAGCGTCAGATCGTAGCGGGCGAGGGTGCCGTTGAGCTGCAGCCGGCCCTCGGGGCTGTCGAGCGGGGTCCCGGACCAGCGCAGATCCTGCCAGGTGAGGTCGGCCCGGACCGGCCGCTGATCCTCGCCCGTGAATGGAATATCCGCATCACCGCGCAGCCGGCCGGCCGGGCCGTCCATGCTGAGCCGATCGAGCCGCGCGCCCGAGCGATCGAGCCGGCCGGCCAGCGCGGCCTGCCAAACCCCTTCCGGCATGCCTTCGGCGCGCGCTTGCGCCTTGATCTCGGCCTGCTCGAGCGTCCCCGCGCCCTCGATTTCCCCCTGCAGCACGACGGACTCGGGCAGATCCGGGCGAAACACATGGGGGCGCAGGGTGCTGGTGGTCCAGGCGGCCCGCCACTGCAGCGATCCCAGCGGCTGGCGGAGCCGGGCGACGAGTTCGTAGGCGTAGGGCGCAGGCGCGGCATGCGCGATCCCCAGATCGGTCAAATCGCCCGCGAGCGCGAAATCGCCCGTCCACTCGGGATACCCCTCGACCGGCGCCCGCGCCGCGAGCCGCGCCGTGAGCGGCCAGCGGCCCGTCGTTTCGCCGCTGCCCACGCCGCTGATCTGCAACCGGGGATGATCCAGCGCGAGCTGGTCCACCGACCAGCGGCCACCGCCCAGGGTCAGCGCCTCCGCGCGCGCATCGATACACTGCGGCGCCTCAGGACCCTTCTGATAACAAGCCTGTTGCGCGTCGAATCGATCCACACGGACCGCGAGCGGCAGCGTCAGCGGCCCGGGCGGGGCGCCATCACCGGCGGGCGGCTCCGCGGCAGGCGCGGTCACTTGGTAACGCAGATCGCGAACGATCAGCTCCGCGAGGTGCAACTGCCGCCGCAACAAGCGCGCCGGCTGCCAGAGGAGATCGAGCTGACCCACGCTCAGCGCCCAACCGGCGCCGCTGACGCGCAAACCCGTGATATGGACGGGACCGGCCAGCGATCCCTCGGCACGATCGTAGTCATAGGCCACGGGCACGTAGGGCTGCAGCAACCGCGCCAGCCGGTCGACGCCGTCGGGCCGCGTGGCCAGTCCGTACGCGATGCCGCCGAGCGCCAGCAGGATCGCCAGGAAACCGGCCAGCATCCAGCGCGCCGGATGCCTCACAGTTCCGATCCCAGGCTCAGATGCAGCCGCCAATCCGCCTCCGGATCGTTGACGGGCTGGGCCACGTCCAGCCTCAGCAGGCCCACCGGGCTGCGCCAGCGCAAGCCCAGACCAGCCGCCGTCTTCAGATCCAAGGCGCTGTCGTCGAACGCGTCGCCCATATCGACGAACAGGGCTGCGCCCCACTGCCGCCAGAGCATCTGCTCGAATTCGGCGCTGGCGGTGACCAGATAACGCCCGCCCTGGACTTCGCCCTCGGCGTTTCTGGACCCCAATTCCTGAAAGGCGTAGCCGCGCACACTGTTGTCACCGCCGGCGAAGAATCGCTTCGACAAAGGCAGGTCGGACAACTGATCGGCCAGCGTGGCGCCGGTCTGCTGGCGCAGGATCCAGCGGCCGCGGCCGCCGGCGGGGTGGACCCAGCGCGTCTCCGACAGCGCCTGGGCAAACGGCGAGGCGTCGGGAGAGACACTGCCCAGCAGATCGAGACTCCAGCGCAATCCGTCGCGCGGATACACCGGGTCGTCGGCGCGCGTATAGGTCCAGTTCGCACCCGGCAGGAGGGAGAGGAGCTGCTCGTCCTCCCCGCCCTCGGCCAACTCGAAGCTTTCGTGCTCGAGGTTCAGGCGCAGGTTGCGCTGCCAGGGCGGTTCACGGTCGTTGCGGGCGATGCCGACGCTCATGATCCGGCTGGTCCGATCCTCCACGCGGGTCTCGCGCAGCCCGCCATTGAGGTCCAGCGAGTCGGTGGCGGGGTTGTCGATCGGGATGAGGTAGCTGAACTGGGCGCTGGCATCGACCTGCGCCAGTTTGAGCTGGCTGCGCCAGCGGTGGCCCAGGCTGTTCACACGGCGGTTGTCCCAGCCGAGCGTGCCGCGCGGGCCGGTGTCCGTGCCGTAACCGATGCCGAAGGTGTATTTGTGCCGCTGGTTCGGGTCGAGCGCCACCTCGATCGGGACCGCGCCATCCACCGCCTGCTCGGGATGCGGCACGACCTCGACCCGGGAGAAGTACTCCGTGTCATCGAGCGCGTACTGCAGGTCGAGCAGCTCGCGCACGTTGTAGAAATCCCCCGGCGCAAATGGCACGAAACGCGCCAGAAATGCCGGATCCAGGATGTCCTGCTCGAGACGCACGGGACCGAAGGTATAGCGCGGACCGGTGTTCAACGTGAGCCGCGCCGCCGCCGTGCCCGCCGCGGGATCGACGCGCAGTTCGGCCGGATCGAAGGTCGCATCGAGGTAGCCCGTCGAGAGCGCGCGGCGGCGCAAGCGCGTCTTGCCGTCTTCGTAGCGACGGTGATCGGCCACGTCCCCGGGTTTGAGCGGGAACGCCGCCAGCACGGCGCGCAGCTCGGGGTCGGTTTGTCCTTGCCCGGCCAGCTCGACGGCCACCTCGCTCAAGCGAACCGGCGCGCCGGGATCGACGCGGTAGCGCGCCACCCACCCCGCGTCGCGGGGGATCAGCTCGGATTCGATCCGCGGCGCATAGAAGCCAAAGGGACGCAGCGCCTGCTCGATTTCAGCCGGCGCCTGCAGATGCAGCCGGCGCAGGCGGGAGTCGGACATGCGCGCCGCGTCCTCCTGCAAAATGCCCAAGGTCGCGCGGACATTGCGCTCGGGATCGCCGTCGATGCCCGTGATCTCGACGCTGAGCGCCACCGCGAAGGCGGGGGAGATCCAGACCCATAAAAAGACCGCAACGGCCTGCGCGCACCGTCTTCCCACCAGCAGCATCCGGTCTCCGATCGTTGGGCGGGACGCGTCGACCGATAGGGCGCGACCTCGCAGGCGGGATAGGCCCTGACGGGGGCCGGCTTGGGCAATCTGGACAAGGACCGGGCGATCACCGCCGCCCATGCCGAACCGGCCTGCGCCTGCAGGCGGGCGAGCACGGTGGCGGCGTCGCGGTCCTCTCGCGCTTCCAGACCGTAAAACCGCTCCGTGAGTTCCGCGCTTTGACCCTCGATCAGCCGGTAGCTGCCCAGATAGGCGACTTCTCCCGCACGAACGATGACGCATCGGCCGGCGCCGGCCTTGCGATTGAACCAGTACGGCCGCTGCCCGTCGCTGAAACCGGCGAGCACATAACGCCCGGGCGCCAGATCGGGGAGCAGGAAGTTCCCGTCATCGTCCGGATAGGCCTTCGGTGTCGTGATGTTCATGGCCCAGCCCGCCCCCGCCGGCAGGACAAGCACGGCGTAGGGACGTGTCGCCCCGCCGGTGAGCTGGCCGGCAACGGCGCCGGTGTCCGTGCGCGGCGCGTGCGCGAAGGGATCCGTGGCACAGGCGGTCAACAGCAGGAGGCAAAGCAGAACGAAGCAGTGTTTCAACATCGACGACGTCTCCGGGCGAATTTTTCGCACTATAACCCGGGGGCGCCCGTAGCAAGCGGTCGCGGCGCGAACGACGCTCCGGGCGCGCGGCGCCTGCGGCTTCGGTGGCTGGGTTAAAATGCGTCGATGACAGACGTGACGGCTTTGCTGGAAGGATTGAACAGCGCCCAGCGCGAAGCGGTGTGTGCGCCCGCGGGCGCCGTGCTGGTGCTGGCGGGCGCGGGCAGCGGCAAGACGCGCGTGCTGGTCCATCGCGCCGCCTGGCTGATGACCGTGGAAGGCGTCTCGCCCTACGGCATTCTGGCCGTGACCTTCACCAACAAGGCGGCCGGCGAGATGCGCGCGCGCCTGCAGCGCTGGGTGAACCTGCCGGCCGGCACGCTGTGGATCGGCACTTTCCACGGCCTGTCGCACCGCCTGCTCCGCCAGCACGCACGCGAGGCGGGCTTGCCCGAAGGCTTCCAGATCCTCGACAGCGACGACCAGCGCCGGCTGATCAAGCGCGTGCTGCGCAACCTGGAGCTGGACGAGACGCGCTGGCCGCCGAGGCAATGCCAGGCCTTCATCAACGCGCAGAAGGAAGAGGGCCTGCGCGCACGCGACGTGGCCTCGGGCAACGACCCGGCGCACGGCCAGATGCTGCGTATCTATCAAGCCTATGAAGAAGCCTGCGAGCGCGCCGGGCTGCTCGATTTCGCGGAACTCCTGCTGCGCAGTTTCGAGTTGCTGCAGCGCAATCCCACGCTGCTCGCCCACTACCGTCAGCGCTTCGGACACCTGCTGGTGGACGAGTTTCAGGACACCAACACCCTGCAGTACCGCTGGCTGCGCCAGCTTGCCGGGGCGCACGGCCAGATGTTCGTGGTGGGCGACGACGATCAGTCCATCTACGGCTGGCGCGGCGCCCGCGCCGATCACCTGCAGCGCTTCCTGAACGACTATCCGCAGGCCCAGGTCATCCGGCTGGAGCAGAACTATCGGTCGACCGCGACCATCCTCGAGGCGGCCAACGCGCTCATCGCCCGCAACAGCGACCGGCTCGGCAAGACGCTCTGGACCGAAGGCGCGCGGGGCGAGCCGATCCGCTGCTATCGCGCCTTCAACGAGCGCGACGAGGCCGACTTCGTGGTCGGAACGCTCAAATCCCGCGCCGCCGCGGGCACGCCGCGGCGCGAGATGGCGATCCTGTACCGGTCCAACGCCCAGTCGCGCGTGCTGGAAGAGGCGCTGATCCAGGCGCGCATGCCCTATCGCGTGTACGGCGGCCTGCGGTTTTTCGAGCGCGCCGAAATCAAGGACGCGCTGGCCTATCTGCGCCTGACCCAGAACCGCGATGATGACGCCGCCTTTGAGCGGGTGGTCAACACGCCGCCGCGCGGCATCGGCGTGCGTACCCTCGAAAGCGTGCGTCAGGAAGCCCGGGCGGGCGGCCTCACGCTGTGGCAGGCGGCGAGCCGCTTCAGTGGCAGCCGGACCGCGGCGGCCTTGGGCGGCTTTCTGCAGCAGATCGACGCGCTGGCCCGGGCCATCGACGGTCTGCCGCTGGGCGATCAGGTCGCCGAAGTCATCCAGCGCAGCGGCCTGATGACCCATCATGGCGCAGAAAAGGGCGAACAGGGCCAGGGGCGGCAGGAAAACCTGCAGGAACTCGTGCGCGCCGCGAGCGGCTTTACCATCGATCCCGACGCCGGGTTCTCGCCCTTGACCGAATTTCTCACCCATGCCGCGCTCGAGGCGGGCGAGATGCAGGCGGCCAGCGGCGAGGACGGCATCCAGCTCATGACCCTGCACGCGGCCAAGGGGCTGGAGTTCAAGGTCGTGTTCATCACGGGCCTGGAGGAGGGACTGTTCCCGCACCAGCGGGCGCTGGAGGATGCCTCCGGCCTCGCCGAAGAGCGGCGGCTGTGCTACGTGGGCATGACACGCGCGATGCAGACCCTGTATCTCAGCCATGCGGAAAAGCGCCGGCTCTACCAGAGCGAGCAGTACACCATCCCTTCGCGCTTTCTCGACGAGATTCCGCCCGAGTGCATCGAAGCCGTCCGGCCGCGGGTGGAAGTGTCCCGGCCCATCAGCTTCAGCGCGCCGTTGCCGGGCGTCGCCTCGGGCGGTTTCCGCCTCGGCCAGAGCGTGCGCCATGCGCGCTTCGGCGAGGGTGTCGTGCTGGCCTTCGAAGGCGCAGGGGAGGCGGCGCGTGTCCACGTCAATTTCCGCAGCGCCGGCCCCAAATGGCTCATCACCAGCTTTGCCAAGCTGGAAGCCGTCTGATCCGAGGCAGCGCCGGTTTCCGATCCGGCAATCCGACCGGCCACCGGTGTTCAGTCGGCCCGAAAGCCTGCATCCTCACGCCCCAGCCAGTCCTTCGCGAATTGCCAGGCCACCCGGCCGCTGCGCGAGCCGCGCTCCAGCGCCCACTGCAAGGCGGCGCGCGTCACCGCCTCGCGCTCGGGCTCGGGCACCCCGAAGCGCGCCAGCCAATGGCGCACGATGGCGAGGTACTGGGTCTGGTCGAAGGGATGAAAGGACAGCCAAAGCCCGAAGCGGTCGGAGAGGGAGATTTTTTCCTCCACCGCCTCACCGGGATGGATCTCGCCGTCCAGGACCCGCGTGTCGCGGTTATCAGCCATCGACTCGGGCATCAGATGGCGGCGGTTGGAAGTGGCCACGATCAGCACGTTGTCAGGCGGCGCGCTCACGGATCCCTCCAGCACGGCCTTCAGATGCTGATAGCCGGGTTCATCGTGGCTGAAAGACAGATCGTCGCAGAACAGCAGGCAGCGTTCGGTCCGGCCGTGCAGCAGCGCGAGCAGGTCTGGCAGTTCATCGAGCTGCGCCTTGCCGATCTCGATCAGCCGCAGACTGCGATCGGCATAGGCGCCCGGCAGCGCCTTGATGAGTGAGGACTTGCCCGTGCCGCGCGCGCCCCAGAGCAGGACGTTGTTGGCCGGCCGACCGGCGATGAATTGGCGGACGTTGCGCTCCAGCGCCGCGCGCTGGCGTTCCAGCCCCAGCAGATCCTCGAGCGCCGCGGCTCGATAATGCGCCACTGGTTCCAGCATCCCCCGACCCTGCCCGATGCTCCGCCAGCGCCAGACCGGCGCCTGCGCGAGCTCCACCGGCACGGGCGCCGGCGGCAGCCAGGCCTCGAGCCGGTCGGCCAGTGCGTGCAGCCGCGGCAACAGGCGATCCCACTCCGGCTTGCTCATCAAAGCTGCTCCCTGCCGGCCTCGCCCAGCGACCCCGCCCAGTCGGGCAGAACCAGCTCGGTTACGCGCCATTTCAGCCCTTGGCGGCTCAGGATGATGCGCAGGCGCTCCCCCTGAGGAGTCGTGGCCTCGACGGCGAAGCGGCTGGGCGACTCGAAACCGGTTTGCACGTCGCGCACCTCGATCTCGCGGCGATCCGGCGAGGCGGGCTGCTCCGGATCCGCTGGCGGGCTCTCTTGCGCGGCCGGCACCGTCTGCTGCTCAAGCAAGCCGAGCAGCCCCGCGGGGGTCACCAACGCATCCACGGCGCCGTTGACCACCTGCGTGGCGAGCCCCATCGCCAGACCCGCCAGGGGCGATTCGCGCCAGCGAGGCGGCGCGGATTGCGCCGCCCGGTCGTTGAGCTGCAGCTTGATGTTCTCTCGCAGCCGCGGAAAATCCACCTGATTTTCGAGCCGGGCGGTGTCGCGCGTCTCGATCGCAAGACGCAGCTGGTGCAGGGTGTGGTACGGCCCCGCAACCACGATTCCGGCCAGCAGCAACAACGCCGACAGCCCCAGGCCGACCCATCGTTTCATCCCCGCGCTCCTCATCCCGTGACCCATGGCGGGACCATAGCACGGGTCTTGCGCACGGGGCGCCTCCCTGCACAAGCATGGTCACGCGCGGAATTTCGTGGAACAATCGCGCTGGACCGTGGTAAGCAGCCCCCTTCAGGGCGCGGTTCCCGGCCGTGGCAGATGCCTGCCCGCTGCCTGGCGCAGCACCCAGCCGGCATCCGCTGGCCCATCCATGGAGTCAGAATCGACGTGATGAGGAATCATGCCGTCTGCTTCCCTTGAAGCCGTGCAGCCCTGCTTTCGTTCGACAAAACATGTGAGGTGTCCATGAAGCGCAAACTCAGCCTATTCGCCCTGCTGGGCCTCGGCAGCCTGCTGCCGCTGGCCGCTCAGGCCGACGACATGACCCTGCGGCCCTACGTGGGCCTCAGCTACGTGTACGCCACTGCCCAGGACCTGGAAATCGGGGATCGGGAAGTCGAATTGCCCGAAGACGTCACCGATTTCGACGAGGACGTCTCGACCGGCAAGGGCTTCGTCGGTGTGGAACTGCTGCCGTGGGTCGGTCTTGAAGGTCAGTACATCTATCTGGGCGAAACCGAGGAAAAGGGCTTCGAGCTGTCCGGCGACGTGTACACCGCTGCGGTGGTGCTGTCCCTGCCGCTCGCCAGCGACTTCTTCACCATCTTCGCCAAGGGCGGTCTGGCCTGGTGGGACGTCGAACTGGACGGCCCCGGTCCGCTGGACGGCGACTGGGATGGAGACAACGTCTTCTACGGCGCCGGCGTGAAGTTCAAGGTGTTGCCGCATCTGTACGTGCGTGCCGAATACGAACGCATCCCCGTCGACAAGGACAATTTCGAACTCAACTTCGACCTGGCCTCGGCCGGCTTGCAGTTCACGTTCTGATCCCGCCGCTGCTGGGTTCGGGGCGTCCCCCCGGCCCAGCAGCCTTCCAGTGATTCCCCGCCACTGCTGCGTTTATTCGCTGGCTTTGACGACCCGCCTATCGCGCAAGCGCTCGCTTGAAATCAACCGCTTTCAGCCCGGCCGGCCATCCACGCGCGCCCGCCACAGCATGGGCGCGTAGCGGACCACGAACATGCCGAAAGCCAGACACCACAAACCGGCGGCGAGTGCCACTGCCAGCCGCGGCGCCGCGCCGGCCAGTGCCACCCGCGCGGCGGCCGCCAGCGTGACGGCGGCGAAGGCAAGCGCCATCGGCCGCGGCGGCGCGAGCGGCCGGCCGGTGTGGCCGAGACTCACGCGCGCCATCATGGCCAAAATCAGTCCGCCCACGGTGCCGACTGTGAAGGCGTGCAGCGCCGCGCTGCCGGCGATCGGCACCCCGGCGTGCCAGGCGGCGAGCCCGAGCAGCGCCACCACCAGCCAGGCGTAGGCGACGTGCAGCGACCACAGCAGCGGCACGCGCCAGATGCCGGGGCGATACCAGCGCACCGCGCGCCAGCCGTGCAGCAGCGCGAGCGCCAGCAGCAGCGGCGCGAGGCGCAGGTCCGGCGCCAGGCCCACGCCCGCCGCGGCCAGCACGGCGAGCAGCACGAATCCGCCCATCGCGAGATGCGGCTCGAAGGACGGCACCGGTGCCGCCGCCGGCAGGCGCAGGCCGTTCACGGTGAACAGCGGGATCACCCGCCCGCCGATCAGCGCAATGACGGCGCCGATCAGCCACAGCGGCGCCCACGTCGCCTGCCGCAGCAGGATGAAATCTTTGCTGTGCACCGCATACAGCGCCAGTGCATCGGCGGCGGTGAGCAGCGCGAGCAGGCAGACGAGTGGATAGTTGCGCCGCTGCTGGACGCGCCCGAGCTGCCAGCCAAGGCGCGCCGCCACGGCCGGCAGGAAGGCAAGTTCGAGTGCGGCCAAAAGCCACCACGGCAGGCCCGGCCACAGCCAGGCGATGCGCGCCGCGAGCCACAGCCCGAACAGCGCCGCGAGCGGCGCGCCGCGCAGGCCGGGCGAGTCGGTCCAGTTCTGCACCGCCGTGAGCAGGAAGCCGGCGATCACCGCGCAGGCAAAGCCGAACGACATCTCGTGCATATGCCAGGCGAGCGCCCCGCCGCGCGGCGCAAAGGCGACCCAGCCCAGGTAACTGGCCGCCCACAGCGCCACCGCCAGCACGGCGAACGCCGCCGCGCCCAGAAAGAACGGCCGAAAGCCGAGCCGAAACAGCGGCAGGCCCCGCTCAGCCATCGAGCGCCGCCGCCACGCGGGCGATGTTGGCCTCGTGCGCCGTGAGCATGGCGCCGAGCCCGGCCTGGAGCCGCGCGTCGCCCACGCGCGGCAGCAGCGCCTGAAGTTTGCGCACCACCCAGCGCTGGCCGCGGTTGAGGAACGCGAGCCGCGCCGGCAGGTCCTGGATGGCCATCGCCTTTGCGTAGAAATCGCCCGTGCGACGCGACGGCGTGCCGCCGAGACGCTGGATCGATTGCGTGAGCAGCGCGCACCAGCGCGCCTCGTCGTGCTGGATGGCGCGCACCAGCGGCGTGAGCTCGGCCGGTGCGTCCTTCGCCGTGTGCAGCGCCACGCGCGCGCCGGCGCGCTCGGCCTCCAGCAGCTCGTCGAGCGCGGCGAGCAGTTCGTTCCGCCCGATCTCGCCCATGTACTGCCCGTCGGCCTCGGCGGCGTAGCAGGCGGGCGAGCTCAGGCGCGCCGCTTCGGTCGCCGGCATTGCGTCGACCGCCAGCAGCGCCTCGGCGTCGGCGACGATCTGCGTGAGACGCTCGCCGGCGGCCACGATGGCGTCGATACGGCCGACGCCGGTGCCGGCGTACAGCGCCATGGCCTCGAAATCGCCACTCATGGAGCGCAGCGGCGAGTCGGTGCTGAACAGGTAAATGGGCCGGCCTTCCTCCTCGCCGATCACGGTGCGCGTGTTGGTGAAGGGATCGCCGCGCTCGCCGCGGGTGACGCTGTTCGCCAGCACCCGCACCTTGGCGCCCGGCGGCCAGTTGATGTGGAAATCCTCGGTGAGCAGCGTGTCGGCCGCGCTGGCGGTGACCAAGCGCTGCTTGTGGAAGTCGTGGGCGAAGCTTTCCCCTGTGGCGATCAGTGCCGTGCCGAACACCGCGCCCTGCGCGCCGAGCGCCAGCACGGTGGCCACGTCCGCGCCGTCGGCCAGGCCGCCCGCCGCCAGCACCGGCACGCTCACCGCCGGCACGAGCGCGCCGAGCAGTGCGTGCAGGGGCTGATCGCCGCGCACGTGCCCGCCGGCCTCGACGCCCTGGGCGATCAGCGCATCGGCGCCGGCCTTCTGCGCCGCTTGCGCCTCGTCCACCGCGCCCACCTGGCAGACCACGCGCAGTCCCGCGGCGCGCAATCGCTGGACGAGCGGCGCCGGCACGTCCCAGAACAGCCCCGCCACCGGCACGGCGAGCGCGATCAGCGTCTCGATCTGCGCGGTGAGCAGCGCGGGGTCGGTGCCGGCCGGGATCAGGTTGACGCCGAAGCGCTCCACCCCGGCGGCGCGCACGGCCGCGACCTCGGCGCGGATGCGTTCAACCGGCTCGCGCACCATGCCCAGAAACCCGAAGCCGCCGGCGCGGCTGACCGCGATGACCAATTCCGCGCGCGCCACGCCGCCCATGCCCGCCAGCACCAGGGGATAGCGGCAGCCGAGCAGGTCGCACACGGGGCGATGCAGCGGGGTGGTCATGATTCGTCGTCCGCCTCCAGGTGTTCGCGCAGGTAGTCGGCCAGCACGACGGCGTGGTTGTGCACGCCGTCGCGGGCGCCGTAGAGCAAGGTCAGCGGACCCGCCCGCGCCAGCTCGCGCAGCGGCGCGAGCGCCTCGGCATTGGCGTCGAGCTCCGCGCGGTAGCGGGCGCGAAACACCTGCCAGCGCGCCGGGTCGTGGCCGAACCAGCGCCGCAGGGCAGGACTCGGCGCGACGTCCCGGTGCCAGCGCGTGAGCGCCGCCGCCTCCTTGCGCAGGCCACGCGGCCACAGGCGATCGACGAGCACGCGCGCGCCGTCGCTATCCTGCGGCGGCTCGTAGATGCGCTTGATGCGGATGTCGAACCGGTCGCTCATGCCCTCGTCCCGCGCCACTCGTCGGTCGTCATTGTGGCCACGCGTGCGCCGGCCTCAACCCTCGAGCGCCGCCGCCGGGCCGAAGAACTCCCAGTGCATGCGCTCGGCCGGCACACCGAGTTCGCCGAGCAGGCGCTTGACCGCGCCCATGAACGGCGCGGGGCCGACGAAGTAGGCGTCCATGTCGCGTGCCTGCGGCAGCGCGCGCGCCAGCAGCTCGGCGCTGACGCGGCCGTGGGCGTCGACCGGCGCGCCGGCCTCCTCGTGGCAATAGAAGCGACGGGCCTGCGTGCTGCGGGCGACGAGGTCATCCACCCAGTCGCGAAACGCATGCACGGCGGCATTGCGCGCAAAGTGCACGAAGGTCACCGGCCGGCGCTGCTCGTGCGCGGCCTGCAGCATGGGCAGCGTGGGGGTGATGCCGACGCCGCCGCTGATCAGCGCCAGTGGCCGCTCGCCGGGCGCGAGCACGAACTCGCCGGCCGGCGGGAACAGATCGATCGTGGCGCCGGCGCCAAGCGCGTTGTGCAGGTGGTTCGACACCACGCCGCCCGGCTCGCGCTTGACGCTGATCCGGTAGGTGCTGCCGTTCGGCGGCGCGGACAGCGAGTAGTTGCGCCGCACTTCCTGCCCGTCGATGGTGAGCTTCAGACCAATGTACTGGCCGGGCTGGAACGCCATCACCCGGCCGCCGTCGGCGGGCTTCAGATACAGCGACGTGATCTCTGCGCTCTCCGGCACCTTGCGGCTGATCTCGAAACGGCGCGCACCACGCCAGCCACCGGGCGTCGCCGCCGCGGCGGCGTAGACGTCTTCCTCGGCGCCGATCAGCAGATCCGCGAGCTGCTGGTAGGCGGCCGCCCAGGCCTCGATCACGGCATCGGTCGCGATGTCCGGTCCCAGCACCTCGCGGATGGCGCGCAGCAGGCAGCTGCCGACGATGGGGTACTGCTCCGGCAGCACCTGCAGCGACACGTGCTTTTGCACGATCTGCCCGACCAGCGGGCCGAGCGCGTCCAGACGGTCGATGTGGCGGGCGTACTGCAGGATGCCGTTGGCGAGCGCCCGCGGCTGGGCGCCGCTGGCCTGGTGCGCCTGGTTGAACAGCGGGCGCACTTCGGGGTACTCGGCGAGCATCGTCCCGTAGAAGTGGCGCGTCAGCGCCTCGCCGCCGCTTTCGAGCAGCGGGACGGTGGCCTTGACGATGTCGCGGTGTTGGGCGGAAAGCATCGGGGTCATCCTCGAAGGTGGATCGTCGGCGCGACGATGGCGACGTGATCCATTACAGCTTTCGTGCCATGAAGGAAACCTTTGAAAGAATTGCAGCCTTGCGCACCATAAGTCAAACTGACCGTACTGCCCTTTATCATTATGACTATCGTGAATGTCGATTTGACTACATCGCCCGCTTTTTCGACTTTCGTGCGACTGGTGGGCGATTTACCGCGCGAGATGGCCGCCGAGGACCGTTACGGCGCCCTGCTCGAGGGATTGCGCGCCGTGTTCCGCTGCGATGCCGTGGCATTGCTGCGCCTGGAAGGCGACACGCTGCGCCCGCTGGCGGTGGCGGGTCTCACGCACGACACGCTCGGCCGGCGCTTTCGCCTGGCCGATCACCCCCGCATGCTGGCCATGATGAACCGGCGCGGCCCCACCCGCCTGTCCTGCGACTGCGACCTGCCCGATCCCTATGACGGCCTGGTCGAGGGACGGATGGGGCAACTCGAAATCCATGACTGCATGGGCTGCCCGCTATATGTCGAGGATCGCCCATGGGGATTGCTGACCCTGGACGCGCTGGAGCCCGGCGCCTTCGATGCGACCGATGCGGACGTGCTGCAGGCATTCGCCACGCTGGCCACGGCCACCGTGGTCGCCGTCGAACGCCTGGAGCGCCTGGCCCGGCGCGCCGAGCAGGACGCGCAGGTGGCCCGCCTCCTGGTCGAGGCCCAAGGGCCGAATGGTCCCCGGACCCTCGCCGGGCACAGCGCGGCCATGCGCCGGTTGCACGATGAAATCGGCGCCGTCGCCGGCACGGATCTGACGGTGCTCGTCACTGGCGAGACCGGCACCGGCAAGGAACTGGTGGCGCAGGCCATCCACGCCGGTTCGCGCCGGGCGGCACGGCCCCTGATCACCCTGAACTGCGCCGCGCTGCCGGAGCATCTGGTCGAAAGCGAGCTGTTCGGCCACGTGCGGGGTGCCTTCACCGGCGCCGTCGGCGAGCGGCGCGGCCGGTTCGAACTCGCCGACGGCGGCACGCTGCTGCTGGATGAGGTTGGGGAACTGCCGCTGCCGGTGCAGGCCAAGCTGCTGCGCGTGCTGCAGAGCGGGCAGTTGCAGCGCCTGGGTTCGGACCGGGAGCACCGCGTCGACGTGCGCGTGCTGGCGGCCACCAACCGGGACCTCGCGGGCGAGGTGCGCGCCGGGCGTTTCCGGGCCGATCTCTACCATCGCCTGAGCGTCTACCCGCTGCACGTGCCGCCGCTGCGCGAGCGCGGGCGCGACGTGCTGCTGCTGGCCGGCGGCTTTCTGGAGGAAAACCGGGCACGCCTCGGCGTGCGGGGGCTGCGCCTCTCGGCCGACGCCCAGCAGGCGCTGCTGCGCCAGCCCTGGCCGGGCAATGTCCGTGAACTCGAGCACCTCATCAGCCGCGCCGCCGTGCGCGCAGTGGCGCAACAACCGCCCGGCCCGGCGCGCATCGTGACTCTGCACGCCCGGCACCTGGATCTTGCGCCGCTGGCGAATCCGCCCGCGCTCGCGTCGTCAACCCAAGAGCCACCCCGCGATCTCACGCTGCGCGAAGCCGTGGACCGTCTTCAGCGGCAGATGATCGAGGACGCCGTGGCACGCCACGGAGGCAACCGCACCGCGGCGGCGCGCGAACTGGGCCTGGATCCGGCCAACCTGCATCGCCTGATGAAGCGCCTGGATCAGGCTCCCGCGTGAACCCTCGGGCGCCTGCAGCGCCGTTCAGTCCAGCCGGCCGCTTGCCTCCGGCTGATCGATGACGCCCAGCACCCGAAGTCGACCCATGCGGCCACCGGGCAGCGGCCAGTCGATCGCCTGTCCCGCCGAGAGCCCGAGTAGGGCGGCGCCGACGGGCGCAAGAACCGACACGTTGCCCGGCGCGGCGCCGCCATCCGCAGGATAGACCAGCCGCAACAGATGTTCCGTCTGGGTGGTCTCGTCGATGCAGCGCACCTGCGCGTTCATCGTCACCGTGTTCGGCGGCATCTCCTCGGGCCGACGGACCTCGGCGCGGGCCAGTTCGGCATCGAGGGCGCGGACGGTCTCCCGATGCTCCGGCCCGGCCGTTTCCAGCAGGCGCTCGAGGCGCTGGACGTCGTGCGAGGACAGGATGATGGGGGGCTGGGACGCGTTCATGATGCTCTCCGCAATGAAAAAAGCGACGGGACCCGGCTGCGTCCCGTCGCACTGACCCTCAAGCTAGCGCCGCTGGAAATGGAAATCAATGCCCTCCCCGCGGCGGCGAACTTCACCGCCCGCCTCGGGTCACATCCGCGCGTCGAGGGCGCACTGCGGTCGGTCGGGTGAGAGTCTTTCATGGTTGGCGTGTTCAGAGAGACCCCGCTGAGACTTCCCCTTCCAGGCATCGGTGCGCGATGATCCGATGCGGTCCATTCAGCGGCGCCAGGGCAGCGAGACCAAAGCGCTCGAAACCGCGGCAGCCAACACGAAACCATCCCGAAGGGCATTGTCTTGACGCGATCTCTGCTGCGCCGTCTGTCCGTGTTTTTCATGGGTCTGCTTCTCCTCGCCGGCGCGCTGTACGGCGTGCAGCGCTGGCGTGGCGAGGCGCCTGTCGACCAACCGTTGGCGCGAGTCGAGCGCGGCGATCTGGAGCAGGTCATCACCGCGCAGGGCAAGCTGGAACCCAAGGAATATGTCGATGTCGGCGCCCAGGTGTCCGGGCAACTGCGCGACCTGCACGTCGAACTCGGCGACACGGTGAGCCGCGGACAGCTCATCGCCGAAATCGACCCGCGCATCTACGCCGCCCGCGTCGAGGCCGACCGCGCGCGGCTGGCCTCGCTGGAGGCACAACTGGCCGAACAACAGGCCCAGATCGTCTATGCACGGCAGGTGCGCGATCGCAATCGCGGACTGATCGCCAACAACGCCGTCAGCCGGGAAGCGCTCGAGGAAAGCGAATCGACGCTGCGGGTCACGGAGGCGCGGGCGGCCTCGCTGCGGGCCCAGATCAACGAGGGCCGCTCGACCCTGGCCGGGGACGAGACGAATCTCGGCTACACCAAGATCTACGCACCCATGGACGGCACGGTGGCGAGCCAGACGGCGCGCGAGGGACAGACCCTGAACGCCAACCAGACCGCGCCGGTGATCCTGCAGATCGCCGACCTCGGCACCATGACCGTGCGCGCGCAGGTCGCCGAGGCCGACGTGCCGGGCATCCGGCCCGGCATGCCGGTGTCCTTCACCACGCTGGGTTCGCTGGAACGCCGCTGGCAGGCGACGGTGCGCCAGATCCTGCCCACGCCCGAGGTGATCAACGACGTGGTGCTCTACAACGTGCTGGCCGATGTCGACAACCGCGACGGGGAGCTGATGAACGGCATGAGCACCCAGATGTTCTTCCATGTCGCCAGCGCCAAGGACGTGCCGGTGATTCCCACTGCGGCCCTGGGGCGGCGGCTGCGCGAGCAGGACGACAGCGCGGGCGAAGCCTACGAGGTCCAGCGCCTCGTCGATGGCCGCGCCGTGGCGACGCCGGTCACGGTCGGGCTGATGACCCGCACCCGGGCCGAGATCCGCGCCGGGCTGGCGGTGGGTGATCAAGTCGTTCTGCCCATCGCCGCCGCGCCGGGCGCCGCATCCGGGAACGGTCCGCGCGCGACCGCCCGCCTGGGCCATTGAACGTGACGGGCGTGCCGTTGCTCGCACTGCGTGACGTCGTCCGCCGTTTCCGGGCGGGCGACACCGAGGTGCGCGCCCTGGACGAGGTCTCGCTCGAGGTCTGGCCGGGGGAATTCGTCGCCATCATGGGACCGTCGGGATCGGGCAAGAGCACGCTCATGAACGTGATCGGCTGCCTGGATCGGCCCGATGAGGGCGATTACCGCATCCTCGGCCGCTCGGTGGCCGGCCTGTCGGCGGACGAACTCGCCAGCCTGCGGCGGCAGACCTTCGGCTTCGTGTTCCAGCGCTACAACCTTCTGGCTGGCGCGAGCGCGCTCGAAAACGTCGAAATGCCCGCACTCTACGCCGGTCTGCCGGCGACGGAACGCGCCGACCGTGCCCGCGCCCTGCTCGAGCGACTCGGTATGGGCGAGCGTGCCGGTCACCGCCCGGGACAGCTCTCCGGCGGCCAGCAGCAGCGCGTGGCGATTGCGCGGGCGCTCGTCAACGATCCGCCGGTGATCCTGGCCGACGAACCGACCGGCGCGCTGGACAGCCGGAGCAGCGCCGAGGTCATGGCGCTGCTGACCCGGCTCAACGCCGAAGGCCGCACCATCGTGCTCATCACCCACGACGCCGACGTGGCGGCACAAGCCCGGCGCGTCGTGCACATCACCGACGGCCGCCTGACGGACGAAACCCCGGCGGCGCCCCCCGCCGCGAGCGCGCCCGCGGAACGCCATCCGCTGGACGGCGCGGGCTTGGTGCCCGATCTGGGCGAGGCGGTGAAAATGGCGCTGCGCTCTTTGCGCACCAACGTCCTGCGCACCGCGCTGACCCTGCTCGGCATCGTCATCGGCGTGGTCTCGGTGGTGGTCATGCTGGCGGTGGGCGAGGGCGGCAAGCAGCAGGTGCTGCAGCAGATCAGCGCCATGGGCACCAACCTGCTCGTGGTGCGTCCCGGCGCGCCGGGGGTGCGTGGCGGCGGCGACATCGTCACCCTCACGCCGCAGGACGCAGAGGCCATCGCCGCGCTGCCCGGCGTGGCTCTGGTGGTGCCCGAACGCAGCGGCCGGCAGACGGCGCGCGTGGGCGCCATCGACTACCTCACCACGGCGCAGGGCGTAGGCGCCGATCTGCCCGCCCTGCGCGACTGGCCGGTGGTGAAGGGCAATTTCTTCACCCGCCGCGATCTGCGCAGCTACGCGCCCGTCGCCGTGCTGGGGCAGACCGTGGCGCGGCTGCTGTTCCCCGGCGGGGAGGACCCGATCGGCCGCTTCGTGCTCATCAAGAACGTGCCATTCGAAATCGTCGGTCTCATGGGCGAAAAAGGCGCCTCCAGCTTCGGCAACGACCAGGACGACGTGATCTTCGTGCCGATCACCACCGCCCAGGTGCGCCTGTTCGGGCGCACCTACGTGAATGCCATCACGGTCAAGGTCGCCGAGGTGTCGCAAGTGGACGCGGTGCAGGCGGCGATCCGCGACTTGCTCATCACCCGCCACCGCGCAGAGGATTTCAGCATTCGCAACATGGCCTCCATCTTGGCGACGGTCACCAGCGCCCAGACCACGCTCACGCTGCTGCTGGGCTCGGTGGCGGCGATTTCGTTGCTGGTCGGCGGCATCGGTGTGATGAACATCATGCTGGTCAGCGTCACCGAGCGCACACGCGAGATCGGGATTCGCATGGCCACCGGCGCGCGCATGCGCGACATCCTGCTGCAGTTCAACACCGAGGCCGCCGTGGTCTGCACCGTGGGCGGCGTGGTGGGCCTCGTGCTCGGACACGGCATCGGTCTCGGCCTGCAGGCGGCGGGCGTCGCCATCCGTTTCACGACGCTGCCGGCCTTGCTGGCCTTTCTGAGCGCGGTCGGCACAGGCCTGCTGTTCGGCTATCTACCGGCGCGCAAGGCCGCACGCCTGGATCCCGTCGTCGCACTGGCGGCGGAGTAGCCGATGCGGACCCTTCTGCCACTCGCCGCGCTCGCGCTGACCGGCTGCAGCCTGATCCCGGCCTACCAGCGTCCGTCCGTGCCCGCGCCCACCCATTGGCCGCAGACCGAGGCGGACGCCGCCGAGACGCCTACCGCCTGGTGGACGGGCTTCGGCAGCCCGGCGCTCGACGGCTGGGTCGCGCAGGCCCTGGCCGCCAATCAGGACCTGGCTGCGGCGGTGGCCCGCATCGCACAGGCGCGCGCCGTCGCCGCCATCGCGGGCGCCGCGGTCTGGCCCACGCTCGACGCTTCCCTGGGCGTGACGGACTCGGATCGCAGCGGCAACGCTGCCTTCTCCGGCGGCACTCAAAGCGGCACCCGCACCACGGCCCAGCTCAGCGCCGCCTATGAAATCGACCTCTTCGGCCGGGTGGCGGCCAACCGGGCGGCGGCCCGGAGCCGCCTCGAGGCAAGCCGTTACGATTGGTCGGCCCTGCGCCTCGCGACCAGCGCCGACGTCGCGCAGGCGGGGCTGGAGCTGGCGGCGACCGGCGAACGCATCCGCCTCGCGCAGGCCAGCCTCGAGGCCACGCGCAAGGTGCTGGCGCTGCTCGAGGCGCAATTCGCCGCCGGCCGCGTTTCGGCGCTGGAACGCGACCAGCAGCGTACCGTCGTGGCCAACGCCGAGGCCGCGCTCGCGGCGCTGGAGCAGACCGCATCGACGACCCGCAATCAACTCGCGCTGCTCACCGGCGCGGCCACGCCCGACTTTGCGCCGCAGCCCATCGTCTGGTCCGCCCTGACGCTGCCCGAGGTGCGCCCCGCCGTTCCCGCCGCGCTGCTCAGCCGCCGGCCGGATCTGGCCCGCGCCGAGGCCGAGTTGATCGCCGCGGGCGCCGACATCGGTGCGGCCCGCGCGGCGCTGTATCCCAGCCTCAGCATCGGCTGGGACCGCGCCTGGACACGCAGCCCGGCGGCCACCCTGACCACGCTTTCGGCGAATGCGCTCGCGCCCCTGTTCCGCGGCGGCGCGCTGCGCGGCGAGGTGGCCCGCACCGAGGCGCGCCGCGCTGAACTCATCGCCGTGTATCGCCAGGCCGTGCTGGCCGCCTACCGCGAGGTCAGCGACGCCCTGGACGCCCAGCGCCAAAGCGCGCTGCGCAGCGCCGCGCTGGATCAGGCGGCCGCCGCCGCGCGCACGACCTTCGAGATCGCGCGCGCCCGCTTCGATGCCGGGGCCGTGGACTACGCGGTCCTGCTCGAAGCCCAGCGCAGCCTGATCGCCGCCGAAGACGCCGCCGTCACCGCGCGCCTCGACCAGTTCGGCGCGGCCGTCGCGCTCTATCGGGCGCTCGGCGGCGGCGCCGAGGCGCAGGCGAGCTGACCGTCGTTCCATTGACATCTCGCGGGCGTAGAATCGTCCAGACTTGATTCTGCAAGTGGACATCCATCGACGGTCGTTCGGCCAGGAAGGCCGCCATGACGTCAGGCAGACCGGCGACCCCGCTGATGCGGCCCCGCGCCGCATCTCCATCCGCCCGGGAGGTGCCCCATGCTGCTGTCCCGCATCCTCGAACCCGCGCTCACCCATGGGCGCCTCACCCTCATCGATCCCCATGGCCGCGCCCGATCCATCGGACCGGGCGGCAGTCCGGAAGTGGCCATCCAGCTTCATGATGCCGCCCTGGCGCGCCAGCTCCTGCTGCGGCCCGCGCTGGCCGCGGGCGAGGCCTACATGGACGGCCGGCTCACCATCGAGCAGGGCAGCCTGCGCGATTTCCTGGCGCTGGCAAGCGACTGCGCCGAGGCCATCGGCCGCCTGCGCCTGCAACGCGTGCTGACTGCGGCCACCCGGCCGCTGCGCTGGCTGCACCAGTTCAACCCGGTCACTCGGGCGCAGCGCAACGTGGCGCACCACTACGACCTGTCCGATGCGCTCTACGCGCTCTTTCTGGATCGTGACCGGCAGTATTCCTGCGCCTATTTCCCGAAGGGCGACGAAACCCTGGAGGAGGCCCAGGCGCTGAAGAAACGCCACATCGCCGCCAAGCTGCTGTTGCGCCCGGGGCTGCAGGTGCTGGACATCGGCAGCGGCTGGGGCGGGCTGGCGCTCGATCTCGCCCGCCACGATGGGGTGGTGGTGACCGGTCTCACGCTGTCGACCGAGCAGCTCAAGGTGGCGCGCGCCCGTGCAGACGCCGCCGGGCTTGCCGGCCGGGTGCATTTTGTCGAGCGCGACTACCGCAAGGAAACCGGCGTCTACGACCGCATCGTCTCGGTGGGCATGTTCGAGCATGTGGGCGTGACGCATTACTCGCAGTTTTTCCGCACGCTGGGCGAGCGCCTCGCGCCCGACGGCGTGGCGCTGATCCACGCCATCGGCCGCGCCGACCCGCCCGGCGACACCAATGCCTGGACCCGCAAGTACATCTTTCCCGGCGGCTACTGCCCGGCGCTGTCCGAGGTGCTCGCGGCGGTGGAGCGCAGCGGCCTGTGGGCGACCGACATCGAAATCCTGCGCCTGCACTACGCCGAGACGCTGCGGCACTGGTACGAGCGCTTCCAGGCGCAGCGCGAACGCGTGCGGGCGCTGTACGACGAGCGGTTCTGCCGCATGTGGGAGTTCTATCTCGCCGGCGCCGAGATGGGGTTCCGTCATGGGCGCCTGATGGTGTTCCAGATCCAGCTCGCCCACCGGTGCGATGCCGTGCCGCTCACCCGCGACTATCTTTATGCGGAGCCATCCCGCCGGCCGGCGGAACGATCGCTGCGCGCCTGAGTACGGGGTTTCCCCGCCGCCAGCCATGGCATAGAGTCTGCTTGCATCTGCCTAGCGCGCAGGCGAGAGCCGGGCGCTGTGCAGCAAGCCAGAGCAAAGCCGCGCGGCGGCGAGGAGCGCCCATGATCCCCGGAGAAATCGACACCGCCCCCGGCGACCTCGAACTCAACGCCGGCCGGCCGACCGTCACGCTCGCCGTCGCCAACACCGGCGATAGGCCGATCCAGGTCGGCTCGCACTACCACTTCGCCGAGACCAACCCGGCGCTGCGTTTTGACCGCGCCGCCGCGCGCGGCATGCGGCTCGACATCCCCGCTGGTACCGCGGTGCGCTTCGAGCCCGGCCAGAGCCGCGAGGTGAGCCTGGTGGCCTACGTCGGCGCACGCGCCGTGTGGGGCTTTCGCGGCGAGGTGATGGGGGATCTGGGAGGTCAGCCATGAGCCGCATCGACCGCCGCGCCTATGCCGAGATGTTCGGGCCGACCACCGGCGACCGCGTGCGCCTGGGCGACACCGAGCTGTGGATCGAGGTCGAGCGCGACTTCACCGTCTACGGCGAGGAGGTCAAGTTCGGCGGCGGCAAGGTGATCCGCGATGGCATGGGCCAGAGTCAGGCCAGCCGCGCGGCCGGCGCGCTCGACACCGTCATCACCAACGCGCTGATCCTGGATCACTGGGGCATCGTCAAGGCCGACATCGGCATCCGCGACGGGCGCATCGCCGGCATCGGCAAGGCCGGCAACCCGGACGTGCAGCCGGGCGTGACGCTGGTCGTCGGCCCCGGCACCGAGGTGATCGCGGGCGAGGGGCTGATCGCCACCGCCGGCGGCATCGACGCGCACATCCATTTCATCTGCCCGCAGCAGGTGGAAGAGGCGCTGATGTCCGGCATCACCACCATGATCGGCGGCGGCACCGGCCCCGCCACCGGCACCAACGCCACCACCTGCACGCCCGGCGCCTGGCACCTGGCGCGCATGCTGGAGGCGGCCGAGGGGCTGCCGATGAACCTCGGCTTCCTCGGCAAGGGCAACGCCAGCCGGCCCGAGGCGCTCGTCGAGCAGATCGAGGCCGGCGCCATGGGCCTGAAGCTGCACGAGGACTGGGGCACCACGCCGGCGGCGATCGACTGTTGCCTCACCGTCGCCGAGCAGTTTGATGTGCAGGTCGCCATCCATACGGACACGCTGAACGAATCCGGCTTCGTCGAGGACACGCTGGCGGCGTTCAAGGGCCGGACCATCCACACCTACCACACCGAAGGCGCCGGCGGCGGCCACGCGCCGGACATCATCAAGGCCTGCGGCGCACCGAACGTGCTGCCCTCCAGCACCAATCCGACGCGGCCCTACACCATCAACACCGTGGACGAGCACCTCGACATGCTGATGGTGTGCCACCACCTCGATCCAGGCATCGCCGAGGACGTGGCCTTTGCCGAATCGCGCATCCGCCGCGAGACCATCGCCGCCGAGGACATCCTGCATGACCTCGGCGCGTTCTCGATGATCAGTTCGGACTCGCAGGCCATGGGCCGCGTGGGCGAGGTCGTGACCCGCACCTGGCAGACCGCGCACAAGATGAAGGTGCAGCGCGGCGCCCTGCCGCAGGACACGGCGCGCGCCGACAACTTCCGCGCCCGGCGGTACGTGGCGAAATACACCATCAACCCGGCCATCAGCCACGGCATCGCCCACGAGGTCGGCTCGCTGGAAGCCGGCAAGCTCGCCGACATCGTGCTGTGGCGGCCGGCGTTCTTTGGCGCGAAGCCGGCGCTGATCCTCAAGGGCGGCGCCATCGCCGCCGCGCCCATGGGCGACCCCAACGCGTCCATCCCCACGCCGCAGCCGGTGCATTACCGGCCCATGTTCGGCGCGCTCGGGGGAGCGATCGCCAGCACCTGCCTCACGTTTGTCTCGCAGACCGCACTCGCCGCCGGCGTGCCGGAACGGCTGGGGCTCAAACGCCGCGCGGTTGCCGTGAAGGGCACACGCCGCATCGGCAAGTCCGACATGGTGCTCAACGACTACGCGCCGGTCATGGAAGTGGATTCACAGACCTACGAGGTCCGCGCCGATGGCATGCTGCTCACCTGTGAGCCAGCGGAAGTGCTGCCGCTGGCGCAGCGTTATTTTTTGTTTTGATGCTGGCGAACAGGCGCCCGAACGCGCGTGCGCACATCTGCCCGCGGGCGGCGAGCCTCGAAATGCCCTTGCACTGCGCTCCCAACCCCTGATCTGTTGTGGGTCCACCGAAGCAACAGACTGTTTGGCCGGCGGGACTCAAGCGGAGTGGAGCGACTCGACGGCTGCCTTAAGTGGCGCCTCAAACCGCGCTCCGTCGGGGCCACCTGCTCGGTTTGACAGGCCCGGCCCCGCGTCCTAGTTTTACTCAGACCTTACTTTTGCGGATGGCCTTCATGGAAACCACCAAACTCTCTAGCAAAGGTCAGGTGATCATCCCCAAGGCTCTGCGCAGCATGCATCACTGGGAGGCCGGTCTCGAACTGATGGTGATCGACACCGGGGATGGGCTGCTGCTGAAACCCAAGGCCCCCTTTGCGCCGGCGGATCTCGCCGATGTTGCGGGCATGTTCAAGGACAAGGTGCGCACCCGAACTGATGATGAAATCGAGGCGGCTCTGGATGCCTACGCTCCGCGGGAAGGGGCGTGATCGCGCTTGATACCAAAATATAATGCGGTGCTGACCGGAAACCAGTCGGTGCGGAGCAAAGCCAGACACAAGCTCTTGGCTTCCGCGGATTGGGAAACGCTTATTTACAACGGGCTATTTATTCGATCCAATATGCAACTTATTGAAATAAAATAACTACATGTGATGCCAGTGACCAATTGACGAAACCTTGATTGGCGCCTCTTCCGAGATAACAGGCCTTACCAAGTCGACGACCAAATTATAGTACCAATCGCCCAATTTTGGGCCAACAACAACTTCCTCTATGAGGTCATACACATTGGCCGGAACGAAGGCGTTTTCATTTAAAAAAGCCCCTCCTCTTGCTCTCATATCTTCCCTTATTTCCGTTTCTCCTAGACCTAAACGGGTCCCCATTAATTCACCGTTTCCATAGCCAAACTGCCTTAGATCTTGATTGAAATTCAATACAATTCTAAACTCCCTTTCATAATCGAAAAATTTTGCCTTGTGAAATGTCTGCTCAAAACCTTCAGCATTAGGGTGCGTCTTGTAATCTTCAGAATAATAATCGATATACTCTACTAGATCTGCATACAGCAGCCGTCCTTTATAATCCAGAGAAGATTTTATTCTGCCCAGCGTGGTCTTAATGGCTACGCCGCCGTTCGGTACATATATAGACCATAGGGCATTATTCTCGCTGTTATTGATATGCCAGCATGATATTCCCTCGCTGTAAATGTATCTATCTTCGAGTATCCTATCAAACTTAGCATCTTTCTCGATGCCTAGCTGGTCATTCACAAAATCATCCCCTCTTACTGTACTACAATACTTTCTCCAAGAAACTAATTGCTGCGCGGGGATGCGGAACTCGTATGGATCCATTTCCCGAAGCACACATGCCGGCGTAAAGAATAAGGATCTCTTTGTAATGAGAGAATAAAGACGCGGAAAATCCATATAGCGCCACAGCACCATGTCATCCGGCAGGTCACGAAGCACATGAAGCTGCGGATGTTGACGTAAGTGCTCGGGAATCTCTTCCTCACTTTCAAATATGATGCATTCGTTTTCAGTAGAATGAATCCCGAAGACTTTTTGCTGATCAACTTGAGGCAGTGTCTCACCTTCTGGCAAATCCAAAACTTTTCCGTTAGGGGTTTGCTTGTACTTTATTACACGCATTATCACTCCACATAAAACGCCGGCGATATCCACATTGCATTGTTCAATTACAGGGCGCTCCGAAACATGTAGCTTACTCCTCGAGTGTCGGGGCTGCCCTCGGCGCTTCCAAAAGGAGCCTAATGAAAGAATCAGTCATTTTTACCCTAGCGCTCACGGCGCTGCTCGCGGGCTGCGCTTCGACGACGGTCGAGACCTCGGGCACGCCGCTCGGGCGTCCTTTGTGCGCATCGGCCGAGTCGCGGCTGCCGGTGGCGATCTACTGGATGCCGCGGTGGCGCCCCGACCAGAAGGAGCCGGCGGCACGCGAAGCGCTGGCGCAGCGCGGCATCGAGGATTTCGTCGCCCGGCATCCCTGCCTGACCCTGACAGCGCTCGAGCGTCTGCCGGCCGGCGCGGGCGTGCCTTCCGATGTGGTTTTGCGGCGCGAAGCTGCCGCCTTGAACCCGCCGCCCGAGCGGGTTGTGCTGATCGTGGTGCGGGAATTGGGGCCGCGGCTCCTGATCGGCCTGCCGATGGGCGTCGAGGGTGGCACCGAGGTGGTGATCGAGGTGCGCGTCCTCGATCCTGCCGCCACCGCGCCGCTGGCGGATGCGCGCACCCAATGGCGCAACGGCGGCAAATTCGTCGTCAAGGGCGTCCGCTCGCTCGAGCGAGACATGAGCGCAGCCCTGGCGGCGGCGCTCATGTCCCCCGTGGCAGCTTATTGATCGAGCACCAACAGACGACGCGCACGAGGCATCCCTCATCGAGTCAAGCAGGTCATGCCGAAGGCCAGCGGATCCGCGCCGACTGGAATGTGAAACGCGATCCCTCAGCGATCCGACGTCTAGGGGGATCCGGCAGGGCGTCGCCGCCCGTCCCTCGTCGTGGATCCGGAGCCGCAGCACTTTGACGGTTCTTTCCTCCGCGAGCACCCTATAACCCAGCCGGTGCTGATGTTGATGCGTCGCAAGCAGGCACCGGTCAGGTCGGTTTACGCGGCAATGGTTCCCAGCGGCGCTTCGTCTAAAAAATCCCGCGTTCGGCAGGTCCAGCGCGGAAATGATCTTGTCATGGCGTTGGGCCGCGAGTTCGACGACCACCGCTCCAAACGGTTTCGAGGCCAAAGCCGACCCGTTGGGGAGTCACCCTCACAAACTGTTCCTTCGTCGATCGTGAAGACCGGTGTCCGCCTCGCGATGGCTTCACCCTGCTTCGCGGTGGCGGCGCCCAGGACATCACGACCCGAGTTTCCCCATCGGCGAGAAGTTCGACGCGCCCGCTTCAGGCAATGCCCAGCAGATCCACCGCCGCGGCGATGTCGTCCGCCACCACGCCGCCCGGAGCCAGCCGCGCCTCGTCACCGGGCCGGTACTTGCCGGTCTTGACCAGGACGCCGCGCAGCCCGGCGGCGAGGGCGCCGTTGGCATCGGATTCCACGTCGTCGCCGATCATCGCGGCCGCGGCCGGCGGGCAGGCGTCGGAATCAAGCGCCGAGGCAAACAGCGCTGGCGCCGGTTTGCCGAGCAGTTCGGCCTCCACCCCGGCGGCGTATTCGAGTGCGGCGACGAAGGGGCCGGCGTCCAGCGACAGGCCGCCTTGGTCCTGAAAGTACCGATTTCGGCCGAGCGCCAAGAGGGGCGCGCCGGCGTGGATCAACCGAAAGGCCCGGTTCAAGTCGGCGTAGCGGAAGTGATCGCCGGCATCGCCTACCACCACGGCGTTGGGTTCGGTGGTGTCGAGGCCGGCAAAATCCGGCGCAAGACCGGGGTGGATCAGCAGCAGCGGCCGCAGCGCCCGCGCGCGCAGCAGGTCATGGGTCGCCACCGCCGGCGTAAACAGTTCGTGTTCGGCGATGGCGATGCCGCGTCCGGCAAGTTCGCGCAGCAGCTCGGCGCGGCTCTGACGCGTCGTATTGGTGACGAAGCGCAGCGCCAGACCGCTCGCGCGCAGCCGGGCCAGCGCGTCGAGCGCGCCTGGAATGAGGTGATCGCCCTGATAGAAGACACCGCCCAGATCGAGCAGCACGGTGCGCAGCTTCATTCTTCAACCCTCCGTTTGGGCGGCGCTGTGGGCATGCGCGCTTTCGCCGTCAGTCAGCCGATCCGCCGAGCACGCTACCCGATGAGAGGCAAAGGCCGTGCCCGTTCGTGACACCGGCGGGGTGGTTGATGGACCGCCGTCGCCGCAAGACCCGGCGCTTGCGGCGGCTCGCGGCGTGGCCGACGCCCGGCACGCCAACCCGGCTTGATCGCAGGCCTGCGAACTTCCACCATTGTGGTCAACGCCGTCATCGAACCGGCGTCTGACGGCGGCGATGCCGGTCCGATCCCGCCATGCCGCGGCACTGAGCGCATCGTCGTCAAGCTGCGGCCCCTCCGCCCGGAAACCAAGGATATCCCCATGACGGAGCTGACCGCCGACCTTCGCCGCATCCTGACCGAGTGCCGCACCATCGCGGTGGTGGGCCTGTCGGCCAAGGAGCACCGGGCGAGCCACCAGGTCGCCCGCTACCTGCAGCAGCACGGCTACCGCATCGTGCCGGTCCATCCGGGCTTGGCGTCGGTGCTCGACGAACCTTGCTACGCGCGCCTCACCGACATCCCTCACGCCGTCGATCTGGTGAACGTCTTTCGGCGCACGGAGGACGTCCTGCCTGTCGCGCAGGAGGCCGTGGCCATCGGGGCCCGTTGCCTGTGGCAGCAGCTCGGCATCGCCAACACCGAGGCCGACCGCGTGGCGCGCGCAGCGGGGCTCGATTCGGTGATGGATCGCTGCATCAAGATCGAACACGCCCGGCTGTTCGGCGCCCATTGACCAGCGCCGGCAAGACACCGCGGACTGCACATTCTCGGGAACGACACGGCCTGATCGACGGAGGGCTGGGCTCAGCGGGCCGCATGGAGCGGCCACGAACCGCACTCTTTCAGCGATGGAAATCCTCCGGTCCGTGACGCTCGGGCACACGCTCGGCCTCCGGTCCCCAGGTGCGATTGACGCGCCGCCCGCGCTGGACGGCGGGCCGTGCGGCGATGTCCTGGGCCCAGCGCAACACGTGCGAAAAGCTGTGCACCTGCAGGAACTCGCCCGCCTCATACAGATTGTCGAGCACCAGCGCGCCATACCACGCGTGAACCGCCATGTCAGCGATGGTGTAGGCATCGCCGATGAGGTAGCGGCGGTGAGCGAGATTGCGGTTGAGCACGTCGAGCTGGCGCTTGACCTCCATCGCGTAGCGGTCGATCGGGTATTCCAGCTTGACCGGCGCATACGCATAGAAATGGCCGAAGCCGCCGCCGAGGAAGGGCGCGCTGCCGACCTGCCAGAACAGCCAGGAGAGACATTCGGCCCGATCGGCGCCGGCTGCGGGCAAAAAGGCGCCGAACTTTTCCGCGAGATAGACGAGGATCGCGCCGGACTCGAACACGCGGGTGGGAGTGGGTGTGCTGATGTCCAGCAGGGCGGGAATCTTGGAATTGGGGTTGACCGCGACGAAGCCGCTGGAGAATTGATCGCCCTTCAGGATATCGATGGGCCAGGCATCGTACTCCGCGCCGGCAATGCCGAGTTCCAGGAGTTCCTCGAACATGACGGTGACTTTCACGCCGTTCGGCGTGGCGAGGGAATAGAGCTGATGCGGATGCCGGCCGACCGGCAGCTCTCGCTCATGGGTGGGGCCAGCAACGGGGCGGTTCAAGGCGCCGGAGCGCCCCCCACTCTGCCCTTCCCATTTCCAGACCTTGGGCGGGGTGTACTCGGTGGATTTCTCGTCGCTCATCGCGGGGGCTCCTCGGGGATGGGAACACGAATCAGAAGGAAAAATGCCGCTTCATCATAAAGGCCGGCTTGCGTCAGGCGCACGCGCCATGGCCCTCGTCGCCCCATCGGAAAAGGAATACATTCAGGCTTGACACTCAGGCGGAACAGTCCATGACGATCTCTTCCCATCCCCTTGCTTCATGGCGAGCGGCCCGTGCCGGCGGCACCGGATTGGGGCTGAAACCCCAGCATTTCGAACAGATTCTGGGCCAGCGCCCCGCGCTCGGATTCTTTGAAATCCACGCCGAGAACTACATGGGCGCGGGCGGCCCGTTTCACCACTATCTCGGCCGCATCCGCGAGCACTACGCCCTGTCGGTGCACGGGGTCGGCCTGTCGATCGGCGGCGGCGACCTCGATGCCGCGCACCTCGAGCGTCTGGCGGCCGTGCTGGCGCGCTACCAGCCCGAGTGGTTTTCCGAGCATCTGGCCTGGTCACGGCACGGCGCCGTGTGCCTGAACGATCTGTTGCCGGTGGTCTACGACGCCGCCACGCTGGCGCGGGTCTGCGATCACGTCGACCACGTCCAGGAGCGCCTGGGCCGGCGCATGCTGCTGGAAAATCCGGCCACCTACCTCGAGAGTCGCGCCTCGACGCTGTCCGAGGCGGACTTCATCACCGCGATCGTCCGTCGCACCGGCTGCGGGCTGCTGCTCGACGTGAACAATCTTTTTGTCTCCTGCACGAACCACCGCCGCGATCCGCTGGCCGAACTCGCCGCCCTGCCGCTGCAGGCGGTCGGCGAAATCCACCTGGCCGGCCATGCCGCAGCCGTGGACGGCGCCGGCGATCCCCTGCTCATCGACAACCACGGCGCGCCGGTCGCCACCGCCGTCTGGGATCTGTATGCCCAGGCCATCGCGCAGCTCGGCCCCGTGCCCACGCTGATCGAACGGGACCATGACATCCCGGCGCTGGAGGTGCTTCTCGCGGAAGCGCGCCAGGCCCAGCGCATCCTGCAAGCCGCGCGGGGCGCTGCACGGGTGCACCACGCATGATCGATCAGCCCGAATTCGCCCGCGCGCTGCTCGATCCCGAGCGACCGCCGCCAGCCGACCTCTCGACCTGGAACGGCTCGGACCCCGCCGTGCGTCTGGCGGTCTATCGCAACAACGTCATGGTCTCGCTGCTGGGTGTGCTCGCCGACACCTTTCCGGTCACGCGTGAACTGGTCGGCGATGCCTTCTTCCGCGCCATGGGCCAGTGCTTCGTGCGGGCGCGGCCGCCGCAAAGCCCGGTGATGGCCGAGTACGGCGCGGGGTTCGCGGATTTCATCGCGGGCTTCGCCCCGGCCGGGACGCTGCCCTACCTGCCCGATGTCGCACGCCTGGAGTGGCTGCGCGTGGTGGCGCTGCATGCCGCCGATGCCGAGCCGCTGCCCGCCGCGCGCATCGCAGCCCTCCTGGCCGAGCAACCGGACCTCGGCGCCTGGCGCCTGCGATTGCATCCGTCGTTTGCCGTGCTGCGCTCGGACTACGCCGCCGTCGCGATCTGGGCGGCGCATCAGGGCGCGGGAGACCTCGCGCTGATCGACCCCGATCAGGGTGAAAGCGCGTGGATCGTGCGCCCGGATCTGGACGTAGCAGTGATCCCCATCGACACGGCGGGTGGCGCGTTCGCCGCCGCCCTGCTCGACGGACTGCCGCTGGCCGCCGCCATCGCGGCCGTGGACGAAGCGGGGCTGCACCTCGACCTGCCTGCCACGCTGGCCGCCCTGATCCGCGCCCGCGCACTGATATCCATGCAACCACCGACATGATGAGCTTCTCTTGCGGGTGAAGAGGCCGAGATGAGGATCGCGCCGATCGTGCTCACCACGCCGCGCCTCTTGCTGCGCCCATGGCGGCCAGCGGATCGGGCGCCGTTCGCCGCGCTCAATGCCGATCCCCGCGTCATGGAATATTTCCCCACCGTGCTCGACCGCGCGGCCAGCAATGCCCTGGCCGATCGCTGCCAACGGCTCATCGACACGCAGGGCTGGGGATTCTGGGCGGTCGAACACCGGCAGACCGGCGCGTTTCTGGGCATGACCGGCCTGAATGTCCCGTCGGCCGAGCTGCCTTGTTCGCCCTGCGTGGAAATTGGCTGGCGCTTCGCTCACGCGCATTGGCGGCAGGGTTTCGCTACCGAAGCGGCGCTCTGCGCGCGGAATTTCGGCTTCGAGCGGCTCGCGCTGACCGAGATCGTCGCCTTTACCGCGGTCGGCAACCAGCGCTCGCGAGCGGTCATGACGCGCCTGGGCATGCGCGATGCCCACGAACCGTTCGACCATCCGGCCATCGCGCCGGACAGCCCGTTGCGACGGCTTGTCCTCTACCGCCTTTCGCGGGCGCAATGGTCGGCCCGCGCGTCGCCCTGAGCGCCGCTACGGCCGCCAACATCCAGAAGAGCCTGCCTCGGCTTCAAAAAGTCATCGGGGAACATCTGGATTTTTGCCCTGCGCCAGCAGTTCGTATTCGTGGATGAACTGATCCGCGGCGGGCTGAAACTCGGATGGGATCGCGCCGCCATCGCGCAATTGCAACAACCGCTCGAAACAAAGGCGCGTATCCAAATAGGGTTCAAGCCACTTCGGATTCAGTCGGGGACGCTGTCGAGCTGGCCCGTTGCCGCCGAATACGACATTCTGCTGAAGAAGCTGTTTCAGCAGCTCGAGCAAGCCGGCGTCCGTCGATGCCACCGCTTCACACCAGCGCCGTGGCGCGGCGGCGTCGCCCCATTGCCCCCAGCTGGCCAGCGTCCCGGGCAATCTCGGGCGCGTCAAGAAGACACGCTGAGCTGACAGCGCCTGCACCCGCCCGCACCACAACTTCTTGAGCCGTTCGAGATCATTGGCGCCGATCAATGCCTCCCCGCCGGCGCCGGATGTCGTCGCGGGATCGAGCTCATGCAGCACGCATTCCTGGATCACGAGTGCGTGCCCGCTCTCGATGGCTCGAAAAAGCACACCGATACGCTCTTCGGCTGCCAAGGGCTTGAGCGAACGGCATACCAGATCGCTCATCAACTCCTCATCCAGTGCATAAAACCGCTGATGGATCGGTTCCGGGCCGATCAGCTCATCGCCGATATCCAGAAGCTGCGCGATGAAGCTGGGAACGTCGGCCTCTGCTATGTTCGATATGACGTGATCCCGCAACCGATCGATCAAGGCCCGCGACTTCGAGATTCCGCCAATGGCGATTTCCGCTTTCGCGCGCAGCAGGATGTCCTTGAAATTCTCCGGTACCGCGATGGCCGCGATGAGCTTCATCACTTCCCCGTGACTCACCGCGCCGGGCAATAGCGAAAGTCGAAAATAAATGTGAAACAGATCCGGATGGCAAATCCGAAGATCACGGCGCCATTCCAATGGCGGGCCACCCGAATGGCTGACAGCCGCGATCTTCGGAAAAAGGCGCCCCATCATCTCCCGCATGCCGTCGCGCAATGGTTCAGGCAATTCGCTGGCCCATCGCTCGTGAAACCCACTCTCGACCGACGTTGCTGCTCCAGACTCCGCACGTGACCCCGTGAACTTTTCTTCATTCAAACGAATGGTGTCGTAGAGCTCCGGCAGGAAAACCCGAAGCATCTCGATGGCGATGAAATCAACCGGATTTACCTCACCGGCCACGGCCGGAAAGGTGACCGAGAGTGTGTTTACGAGACGGACGACATCGCGCGGCACGCAAACCAGTCGCTCGATCCCGCCGACAAGGACCGCTGCGCCGTGGCCTGGATCGACAGCATCTTCCGGTACGCAATTCAACACTCTTTCGTCCAAGCGCCGAAGCACCACATCGCGAAGCGTGGTGCGATCGATGAGCGGGATCTCGAAGGGAACCTGAATGATCTTTTCGAGGTAACGCGCGCCGGGCAGGCCGCTGTCGCGTTCGATGGCCTGAACGGCAGCCTCGCGATCAAAGGCGAGCAGGTAGGTGACAAAGGGGAAATCGGCCAGCGCCTTGATGACGGTGAAAAGCTGGCGCACCTCGTCGTGATCCAGGCGGTCGATGTCGTCGATGATGACCAGGATGCGGACCTTCGCTTCGCGCAACTCGTCTGCAATCTGGGCTTTCAAGGCAGGGACATCCTTCGGCTTTCTCTGCAACACTCGCCCAACACTCTTGCCTGCATCTTTGGCGTAACCTCCTGTCATCCCCGTCGCATCGACCGCTGCTCCGACAAAACCTCCGAGACTTTCACCGTACTTGTCCAGTAATTCGCCAAGCCGCTTGATTTGGCGTTTTTTGCCGGCAGCGCCGCCTGGAGTTGCCGCAGGAATGTCTGAGCCAGATCCTCGCGGCCGGAAAACCACCAGGGATTGAAATGCACCACGACGGGCGGGTCAGCGTCTTCAGTTTTCTCCGCTTCGAGGTAGTGACACACATAGTTCAGGATCGTCGTCTTGCCAGAACCCCAGGGGCCATGCAGGGCAATCACCAGACCATCGCCGCCTCGGTGGCAGCGGATACTCTTGGCCAAGTGACGCGCGAAGGGTGCATGCCCGAAAAGATCGTCTTTGGGATCATTGCAGGGCCGATCCGCGGACAAGACCGTCATCGCGACGTCGGGTGTGGCATCGCGGCCGTTTGACAGATCCCCCATGGTCTTCTCCCCTTATTTCATAGGCCCTTGAAATCGCCACAGACGGAGCGATCAATCGACTCGCCAGTCTAGCAGCGCGGGTCGAAACGACGGCCGCAGCCCTCATTGGGGCGAGTAGCCCGATTGGTGTAGAGTGAGCCGGCGCCGAAAGTCGCGCTCATCTCCCATCGGCCAACGCCCGACGCATCCGGAACACCCATGCAGATCGCGAGCTGGAACGTCAATTCGCTGAAAGTGCGCCTGCCACACGTGCTCGACTGGCTGCGGGAGCATCCCGTGGACGCGCTGGCGCTGCAGGAGACCAAGCTGACGGATGGCCTGTTTCCGGTCGATGCCCTGCGGGAGGCTGGTTACGCGGCGGTGTTCGCCGGCCAGTCGGCCTACAACGGGGTGGCGGTGCTCAGCCGGCTGCCGATGACGGCTGTGCGCACCGGCCTGCCCGGCTTCGAGGATCCGCAGCAGCGCGTGCTGGCCTGCACCATCGGCCCGCTGCGGCTGATCAATCTCTATGTGCCCAACGGCCAGTCGGTGGACAGCGACAAATACGTCTACAAGCTCGCGTGGCTGGCGCGACTGCGCGACTACCTGCAAGCCGAACTGGCGGAGCATCCATATCTGGCGGTGGTGGGGGATTTCAACATCGCGCCCGATGACCGGGACGTGCACGATCCGGCCGCCTGGGCCGGACAAGTGCTGTGCAGCGAGCCGGAACGCGCCGCCTTGCAGCGCCTGCTCGATCTGGGGCTCACCGACAGCCTGCGCCTGCATGAGCAGGGCGGCGGCATCTATAGCTGGTGGGACTACCGGATGATGGCATTTCGCCGCAAGCGTGGCTTGCGTATCGACCTGATCCTGGTCAGCCCTGCGCTGGCGGAGCGGTGCGTGGAAAGCCGCGTGGATGCTACGCCGCGGAGCTGGGAACGCCCCTCCGACCATGCCCCGGTGCTCGTCGGGTTTGTCCCATTCGATGATGCTTGAGGCCGGTGTGAGCAGCCATCAACCTCGTGTTCCAGATAATGGGGCATAGGATGAAGCGACGCTTTCCCACACGGCATGCTACGGCCCAAGGCTACGGTTCGAACTCCCCGGAAGGCTCGGCAGTCGAAGCCTTGATGCAGTAATTTGCGATCATCCCTCACCTCCGGAGCCCCCATGCCGAATTTCGTGACGCATCAGGTCAATGTGCTGGGTTCAGTGCTGTCGTCCACGCTCGGCCTGTGGCGGGGCACCAGCGTGATCGCGTCGTCTGTCCAGGCGCCGGCCCCGGGCCGATTGCTCAAGCTCTATGATATGGAGGGTTGCCCCTATTGCCGAGCCGTGCGCGAGGCCCTGACTGCGTTGCACCTGGATGCGGAAATCTATCCCTGCCCCAAGGGCGGCACGCGCTTTCGTCCCGAAGTCTTGGCACTGGGCGGCGAGGCGCAGTTTCCCTATCTGGTCGACCCCAACACCGACACCCGGATGTATGAATCCGAGGCGATCGTGGCCTACCTCTTTCGCACTTACGACGGGCGCGAGGTGCCGGCCTATTACCGGGGCGTCCTCCTCAAGCAAATCGGCAACAGCCTGGGAAGCGTGGTGCGCGGCCTGCGCGGGATTCAGGAGCGGCCGGCCCGGAGGCCGGAGCAATTGCTGCACTTGTGGAGTTTCGAATCCAGTCCTTATTCGCGGCTGGTGCGCGAGCGCCTGACGGAGCTGGAACTGCCCTATGTCCTGCACAATGTCGGCAAGGAACGCTGGCAGGAAATGGGGCCGGCGGCCCGGCGCGTCCAGGGCGGGCCATTCAAACCCGTGCCCGGCGGCAAGCGGGAGGCGCATTTCCGCCGCACCGGCCACATGCAGGTGCCCTATCTGGAGGATCCCAACACCGGCGTGCACATGCTGGAGTCGGCCGACATCCTCGCTTATCTGGAACGCACCTACGCCGCTTGAGCCCCGCTCCGCATTGGGCAAGCGCAGGCCGCGCCACTATACTGGCCGCCTATCGTTTCCCTGCCATCGCGGATCATCCTCATGTCGCTAGCGCGCCTCGTGCTGCTGTCCCTGAGCCTGCTGCTGGTCGCCGGCTGCGGTCAGAAAGGCGAGCTGTACCGACCGGACGAAACGCGGCCGGTCGAGAAGCCGGCGACACCACCGGCCGCGACGCCCGCCGTGCCCGATTCGCCTCCCACCGAGTAACCGCCGACCCATGGATCATTTTCATTATCGCGACGGGCGGCTGCATGCCGAGGACGTCGATCTGGAGGCGCTGGCCGCGGCCTACGGCACGCCGGCCTACGTCTACTCGCGCGCCACCCTGACCCGTCATTTTCGCGTGATGACCGAGGCCTTGGGCGATCAGCCGCATCTGATCTGCTACGCCGTGAAGGCGAACGCGAACCTCGCGGTGCTGAACGTCCTGGCGCGGCTGGGTTCAGGCTTCGACATCGTTTCGGGCGGCGAGCTGGCGCGTGTGCTGCATGCCGGCGGTGATCCGGCCAAGGTGGTGTTTTCCGGCGTCGGCAAGCGCGCGGCGGAGCTGGAACACGCGCTCTCGGTCGGCATCCGCTGCTTCAATGTCGAGTCGATCGCCGAACTCGAGCGCCTGGATCGCATCGCCCGTGCCCACGGCGTTGCCGCGCCGGTCTCGCTGCGCGTCAATCCCGACGTGGACGCGCAGACCCATCCCTACATCGCCACAGGCTTGAAGGACAACAAGTTCGGCATCGCCATCAGCGAGGCCGAAGCGGCCTACGCGCGCGCGGCCGACGCACCCGGGATCCGGGTGGTGGGCGTGGATTGCCACATCGGCTCGCAGCTCACCAAAACCGCGCCCTTCGTCGATGCGCTGGATCGCGTGCTCAAGCTGGTCGATCGACTGGCCGAGCGCGGGATCGCGCTGCAGCATCTGGACGTCGGCGGCGGGCTGGGCATCCGCTACCGGGACGAAACGCCGCCGGATCCGGCCGCGTATGCCGCGGCGCTGCGTGAGCGATTGCACGGCCGGGCCCTGGAGCTGATCCTGGAACCGGGCCGTGTGCTGGTCGGCAATGCGGGCATCCTGCTCACGCGCGTCGAGTACCTCAAAGCCCAGGGCGAGCGGCATTTCGCCATCGTCGATGCGGGCATGAACGATCTGCTGCGTCCCGCGCTGTATCAGGCCTGGCAGGAGATCGTGACGGTGCGCGAGCAACCGGACCGGCCCGAGGCGACCTACGACGTGGTCGGCCCGGTGTGCGAAACGGCCGACTTCCTGGGCAAGGCGCGGCCGCTGCGCATCGCCGAAGGCGATCTGCTCGCCGTGCGTTCGGCAGGCGCCTACGGCTTCGTGATGGCCTCGCAGTACAACGCCCGGCCCCGGCCGCCGGAGCTGTTGGTGGACGGCGACCGAATCCACGTGGCGCGCACGCGCGAATCCGTCATCGATCTGTGGGCCGGCGAAAGCGTGCTGCCGGATTGAGGCGGCCATGATGCTGCCACCTGCCCCGCCCGTGCCGCTGGTCCTGGTGGACGGTTCCGGCTATCTCTACCGTGCCTTCCACGCCCTGCCGCCGCTCAGCACCCGAGACGGCCGCCCCACCGGCGCGGTGCTGGGCGTCTACAACATGCTGCGCAAGCTGATTCAGGAGTTGCAGCCGCAGCGCCTGGCGGTGGTGTTCGATGCGCGCGGCAAGACCTTTCGCGATGACTTGTTCCAGGCCTACAAGGCGCATCGGCCCGCCATGCCGGACGATCTGGCCCGCCAAGTCGAGCCGCTCAAGGCGCTGATCCGCGCCATGGGCGTGCCGCTGCTGGAAGTCGCCGGCGTGGAGGCGGACGACGTCATCGGCACCCTCGCCCGGCAGGCGGCCGAGCGGCAGCTGGAGACGGTCATCTCCACCGGTGACAAGGACATGGCGCAGCTCGTCGATGGGCATGTCGCCCTGGTCAACACCATGACCGGCAGCTGGCTCGACCGCGCAGGCGTCGTGGCCAAGTTCGGCGTGCCGCCCGAATGCATCGTCGATTATCTCGCCCTGATCGGCGACACCAGCGACAACATCCCGGGCGTGCCCCAGGTCGGGCCCAAGACCGCGGCCAAATGGCTCAGCACCTACGGCAGCCTCGACGCGCTCGTGGCCGCGGCCGACACGATCGTCGGCAAGGTCGGCGCGTCGCTGCGCGAGCATCTTGAACAATTGGCGCTTTCCCGCGAACTGGCGCGCATTCGCACGGACGTGACCTTGGAGGCGTCGCTCGACGAACTGCATCCCGTGCCGGCCGATACCGCGGCCCTGCTCGGTTTGGCGCAGGAACTGGAACTGGGCGGGCTGCTGCGCGAGTTGAAAGGCGAAGGTGGCGCAATCCCGAGGACGGCCACGCCAGTCGCGACCGCGGGCTCCGACGAGCCGCCGCGTTATCACTGCATCCGCGAAGCCGCCGAGCTGGAACACTGGGTGGCGCGCCTGGAAGCGGCCGAGCTGATCGCGCTGGACACCGAAACCACCAGCCTGAACAGCCTCCAGGCCCGTATCGTCGGCATCTCCTTCGCCGTCGATCCGGGGGAGGCGATCTACATCCCGCTCGCGCACGAAGGGCTGGAGGCCGCGCCGCAACTCGACCGCGAGGCAACCCTGGCGCGGCTCAGGCCCTTGCTGGAGGATGATGCCCGCCCCAAGCTCGGCCAGAACCTCAAATACGACCGCGCGGTGCTGGAAAACCACGGCATCCGCCTGGGTGGCATCCGCCACGACACGATGCTCGAGTCCTATGTGCTGGACAGTACGGCGCGGCACGACCTGGACTCAATGGCCTTGCGCGAACTCGGCGTCGCGACGATGACCTACGAGTCGGTGACCGGCAAGGGCGCCAAGCAGATTCCCTTTGCCGCCGTACCCATCGAGACCGCGACCCGTTACGGGGCCGAGGACGCCGACATCGCGCTGCGCCTGCACCGGGTGATGGGGCCGCGGCTGCAGGCGGTCCCGGCGCTGGAAGCGATCTACACCACGCTCGAGATGCCGCTGCTGCCCGTGCTGGGGCGGATGGAGCGTACCGGCGTGCGCGTCGACGCAGCGCTGCTGCACGCCCAGAGCGCGGAGCTGTCGGCCGAGATGGCGCGTCTGCGCGAGGCGGCGCAACGCGAAGCCGGCAGCCCGTTCAACCTCGATTCGCCCAAGCAGCTCCAGGAAATCCTCTTCGACAAGCTGGGCCTGCCGGTCGTGCGCAAGACGCCCACCGGCCAGCCGTCGACGGCCGAGGACGTGCTGCAGGAACTCGCCGCCGATTACCCGCTACCGCGGCTGATCCTGGATTACCGCAGCCTGGCCAAGCTCAAGTCGACCTACACCGACAAGCTGCCGGCGCAGATCGACCCGCGCACCGGGCGCATCCACACCTCCTATCAGCAGGCCGTTGCCGCCACAGGCCGGCTGTCCTCGGCCGATCCCAATCTGCAGAACATCCCCGTGCGCACCGCGCAGGGCCGCCGCATCCGCCAGGCCTTCATCGCCGATCCAGGGCATGTGCTGCTCTCGGCCGACTATTCCCAGATCGAGCTGCGCATCATGGCCCACCTGTCCGGAGACGCCCGGCTGTGCCAGGCCTTCGCACAGGGCGAGGACGTGCACCGCGCCACGGCCGCGGAGGTGTTCGGCGTGCCGCTGGATCAGGTGCAGGGCGATCAGCGCCGCGCCGCCAAGGCCATCAACTTCGGCCTCATCTACGGTATGTCGGCCTTCGGGCTGGCGCGCCAGTTGGGCATCGCGCGCGATGCGGCGCAGCGCTACGTCGATCTCTACTTCGAACGCTATCCCGGCGTGCGCGTCTTCATGGACCAGACCCGCGCCCGGGCGCGCGAGCAGGGCTATGTGGAAACCGTGTTCGGCCGCCGGCTCTACGTGCCGGACATCCAGGCGCGCAACGCGAGCCAGCGCCAGTACGCCGAACGCACCGCCATCAACGCGCCCATGCAGGGCACTGCAGCGGACATCATCAAGCGCGCCATGATCGCCATCGATCGCTGGATCCGCGAGGAGGCCGTGCCGGCACGAATGATCCTGCAGGTGCATGACGAACTGGTGTTCGAGATGCCCGGCGATGCCGTCGCATCGGTCCGGGAGGGTGTACTGGCGCGCATGCGCGGCGCGGCGGATCTGGCCGTGCCGCTGGAAGTGGAAGCGGGCGTCGGCGCGAACTGGGACGCTGCCCACGGGAGTTAAGCGTCTTTAGAGACAAGACGTTATAGCAGCCATTCGCGGATGTATGTTTTTTTTCGGGACCGCTGGAACTTCGGCGAAACGGCCCGGTCTATGTATTCGAGTATCGCAACGATACTCTTCCTACCCTGAGTAAGTGGGCGCGCTGGCTTCCCCCCAAGGCCGCAGCCTGCTGTGACCGCGATGGCTTCCCCCTTCGGCCATCGCGGTTTTTTTTATTCGGGGATACGAGCCTCGTCAAACCACGACTCCAGCCGCTGACGTGCCTCGTCGATGCCTTGATGCGAGACGGCCGAGAACAACTGCACGCCGGCACCCGGCGCGGTCTGCGCCAGCGTGCGGCGCACGGCGAGCAGCGCATTGCCGGCAGCGCCGCGTCCGAGCTTGTCCGCCTTGGTCAGCAACACGTGGCAGGCGAGGCCGCATGCCACGCACCAATCCAGCATCTGGCGATCGAACGGCGTGAGGGGGTGACGCACATCCATGACCAGCACCACGCCCTTGAGGCTTTGGCGGTCGCGCAGATAGCCTTCCACGAGCGCCGACCATTCCTGCCGGACGGCCAGCGGCACATCGGCGTAGCCATAACCGGGCAGATCGACGAGTCGCATGCCGCACGGAAGGGCGAAGAAGTTGAGCAGTTGCGTTCGGCCGGGCGTGCGGCTGGTGCGGGCAAGCGCGCGACGTTGCGTGATGGCATTGAGCGCGCTCGATTTGCCGGCGTTGGAGCGTCCGGCGAAGGCCACCTCCGCCAGATCGTCGGCGGGCAACTGCATCAGCTGCGCCACGCTCTTTACGAAAACCGCTGCGTTGTAGTCCCGCATGAGATCGATGGTTCCTCTTGACCGCGTCGGTTGACCGGCTTTGGTCCCAACGTTGTAGAATTGCGCGCTTGCGAGATCGGATCCCCGCGCGTTCGGTGACGCCCTTTCCGGCTCTCGGCCATTCAGCATGCCAGATCAGGAGGCGCATTTCCCATGAACAGACTGATTGCCGCGGGCTTGATGCTCGTCGGGTTGTGCGTGGCCGGCAGCGCGGTCGCGGCCGGCAACCCCGAAGCGGGACAGCAGAAAGCGGCGCCCTGCGCGGCCTGTCATGGTCTCGACGGCAACAGCACCAACGGCCAGTGGCCCAAGCTCGCCGGGCAGAACGCCGAGTACGTCGTGGGACAGCTCAAGGCCTTCAAGGAAGGCAAACGCCAGAATCCCCTGATGACGCCCATGGCGATGGGGCTGAGTGATGAGGACATGGCCGACCTCGCGGCCTACTTCGCCAAACAGCGGCCCCAGGTCGGGGGCGCGGATCCGGCGCTGGCGGAGGCAGGGGGCAAGCTCTACCGCGGCGGCAACAAGGAATCGGGCGTTTCGGCCTGCATGGCCTGCCACGGGCCGCGCGGCTCGGGCACTGGACCGGCCGGCTATCCGCACATTGCAGGTCAGCATGCTGCCTATACCAAGCTTCAGCTTGAGGCCTACCGGAACGGCACGCGTGCCGGCACCCCGGCCAGCCAGATCATGAAAAGCATCGCCACGCGCATGAGCAATCAGGAGATCGAAGCGGTATCCTCCTACATCGAAGGCCTTCATTGATCGGGAGCGGGCGCATGCGACACGGATTTGGTTTCTTCGCCAAAGGCTGGCTGATCGCCAGCCTGTTACTGTTGGCAGGCATTGCCGCCGCCGACCCGAACTACAAGGAAGGGGTTCAGTATCGGGTCGTCGAAAACCCGCAACGCGTCGCCGGCGGCACCAAGGTCGAGGTCGCAGAGTTCTTTTCCTACGGCTGCCACATTTGCTATGACATCGAGCCCTCGCTGGAATCCTGGACCAAGGCGCGCGCGGACCGGATCGATTTCCTGCGAGTGACGCATGGCCCCGACTTTTTCCGCCGCAGTTGGGGTGTCTATGGACAGTCCTACTACGCGCTGGAAACACTCGGGGCAGCAGACAAGCTCAACGGCCCCCTGTTCAAGGCCATTCACCAGGACAAGGAACGGCTGGACAGCCCCGCGCGGATGGCGGATTTCGTCGCCAAGCAGGGCGTCGACAAAAAGGCCTTCACCGCCGCCTACGATTCCTTCGCGGTGCGCACCAAGCTCAAGCAGGCCCAGGCGCAATGGGAACGCTTCGGCATCCTGTTGCTGGGGACGCCCGCGTTCGTGATCAACGGCAAGTACATCGTATCGCCGGGCTTCCAGCAGCATGTGCAGGAAAAGGAAGCCAAGCTCTCCGAAACGCTCAAGGTGATGGACTATCTGATCGCCAAGGAAAGCCAGCACGCCGCCAACTGATCCCGGATGTGGGGGGCCGGAGTGATATAGTCGCTTCGAAACCTGCCACCGATCGGCGCGATTTCCATGGCCCATGGACTGTTCCTTGAGCTGCTCATCCTGCTGGCCAGCTCGCTGGCCGTCCTGTCGCTCTGCTATCCCCTGCGCATTTCGCCGATCCTGGCCTACATCCTCGTTGGCCTGCTGATCGGACCGGGCGGCTTCGGCTGGATCTCGCGGCCCGAATCGGTCACTCAGTTGGCCGAGTTCGGGGTCGTCTTTCTGCTCTTCTCGCTCGGCCTGGAATTCGCGTTGCCCAAGATGCGGGCCATGCGGCGGTTGGTGCTTGGCATCGGCCTCGGGCAGGTCGCGCTCACCTTGGCGGTATTTGGCGGCATCGCGCTGTCGTTCGGGATCTCGTGGACCACGAGCGGCGTTCTGGCAGCCGCATTGGCGCTGTCCTCGACCGCAGTGGTCAGTCGCGAGTTGGCCCGAAATCACCAGCTGCACCAGCGCTTCGGACAGATCGCCGTGGCCGTCCTGTTGTTTCAGGACTTGGCGTCTGTGTTCTTTCTGGCGATCCTGCCATCCCTCGGCGGCTCTGGCGATGCGGTGATTTCGTCCCTGCTCTGGACCGTCGCTAAATCGATGGTGCTGCTGGGCGGCTTGCTCATCATGGGTCCTCGGATCCTGCCGCCCTTGTTCAGCGGTGTCGCCCGGACCCACATCGAAGAGCTGTTCGTGCTGGCGGTACTGGTCGTCATCCTCGCCGCCGCGGCGCTGACCCAATTGATGGGACTTTCCATGGCGCTCGGCGCCTTCATGGCCGGCATGCTGCTCGGTGAGAGCCATTTCCGCCATCAGATCGAGGCAGAGATTCGGCCGTTCCGGGACGTGCTGTTGGGGATCTTCTTCGTCGCGGTCGGCATGCTGATCCGGCCCTCGCAATTGGTGGCCCAGTTTCATTGGGTGCTGCTGTTGACGCTGGGGTTCATGGGCATCAAGGCCGCGTTGGTCACGGGCTTGTCGATGCTGATGGGCGAATCCCGCCGCACCGCCCTGCTGGCGGCCTTCGCGCTGGCCCAGGGCGGCGAGTTCGGCTTTGCCCTGCTCACCCTGGGCGGCGCCTACGGCGCGGTCACAACCGCCCAGCAGTCGCTGCTCTTTTCCAGCATCATGCTGAGCATGATGGTAACCCCCGTCCTGCTGAAGGCGGCCCCGCGGTGGACCCGGCGGATCGAGCGCGCGCCGGACGGCCCTGCAGACACCGCGTTCCTCGCCGAAACGGGCAAGGAACCGCACGTCATCCTGTGCGGATTCGGGCGTGTCGGCCAGGCCATCGCGCGTTTTCTCCAGCGCGAGCAAATCCCCTACATCGCCATCGACAGTGATACGCTACGCGTCCGCGAAGCCTTGGCAGCCGGCGAGTCTGTGCTGTTCGGCGACTCGCGCCAGCGCTCCCTGTTGCGCAAGGCGGGTCTGGCGCGCGCGCGGCTGCTCGTGATCGCTTTCAACAACGACAAAGACGCGCTACGCATCCTCGAGGAAGTCCGGCTGTTGCGCCCCGACCTGCCCGTTCTGGTCCGTACGTCAGACGATCGCCATTGGGAGGCGCTTCAACGCGCTGGCGCGACCGGCATCGTCCCCGAAACACTGGAAAGCAGTCTAATGCTCGTTTCGCACGTTCTGGAACTGCTTGGCGTTCCCTCCGAGCGAGTCCAGGAGCACATCCAGCGAGCACGCCATGAGCGCTACCGCCTGTTACACGGGTATCTGCATGGCGAGCGATCAAAGCTCGCCGATGTCCGCGGAAACCCGCTGGAAGTCGTCCACCCCGTGGTGCTCCCCGATACGGCGCATGCGGTCAACCGCCGGCTGGGCGACCTCCGGCTGGATCAGATCGGCGTCCGCGTGCAGGCGCTGCGCCGAGGATCGGTAACAGGCCAGGACCCGTCCGATGATGTTCATCTCAAGGCCAACGACACGTTGGTTCTGCTCGGGACCGCGTCGCAGCTCGAGCGGGCCGAACAACGGCTGCTCGGTGGATAGCGCCATGGCCGAGACCATCCCGATTCATGCCGCCGGAGGCGGCACGGCGCGCCATTTCCAACCCCGTTCGCCGGCCGCGAACGTGGGCATCATCGGCATTCATGGTCCGGAGGCCACGGCCTGTATCCAGATTTTTGTCGAGGCGGGAATGCCCTTGACAGCGTGGACGCGGCGGCCCGACTCGGCCTGGGCGAAGCGCCTCGCATGTCGGGGCGTCGCTGTCCGACGGTTCGATGCCGCGCATCAGCCGGTCGAGCCTGAGCCGGCGGTCGCGCGTCTGGACTGGTTGCTGATCTGTCCTGGACAGCGCTTGGGACGGCCGACTGATGTCACCCCCATCGATGACGCCTGCTGGCCGACGGCGCCCGGCCGCGTCCTTGAACTGGTGCCGGCCGGTATGCCAGCGGCGCGCCGCCTCCCCGAGCGCGGCGTTCTGCGTCTGCCCACGGCGGTCGTGCTGGAACGTTGGTTCGATACGCCGATGCGCCGAAACATACGCCGAGGATTGCTGCCCGTTCCGCGACGCGGCGTCCGCGCCCTGCGGTTGATTTCAGCGCATGAGATTGCACGGGTGGTGTTGGCTGTGTGCCGCGACGCCCTCAGCGTCGAGGCGGCGACAGCGCGTCTCGATGGCCATCGGACGCCGATCCCGGAGGTTCTGGCGGCATGCCGGTCGCAGGTCGATCGCGCCGTCCGTCCTCAGCATCGGTCTGCGGCAGCCTTCAGCCTCCGGGTGGGGCGGGAGTGGGCCTTGATGGCGCCGTGGATTTGCGATCCGCGGCGCACGGACGATCCCCGTGACGATGAGAACTGCGCTATGCTGGATTCCATGGTCGACCGCATCCGGCGGCTTTCCTGGTAGGGACGTGGCATGGCCGTAGGACGCGCGTCTGGTCACCGCTGTGCCGTTGCGACGGCGGTGTTTCTGTGCCTCTTCCTTCTCACGGACGCCGGGGCGGAGGCCCCATTGCAACCAGGAGTTCCCCGCGTGAGCGAAACCGTCCCGATGATCCCGCTGCCCAATGCCCGCGAGCCCGCGCCGGGTCTATTGACCGGCGGGCAACCGACCGACGAACAACTTAGCGCCGCTGCGGCGGCGGGCTACAAGACCATCATCAACCTGCGTCCCGCAGCGGAGATGCCCGGGGTCGACGAATCCGGTCTGGTTGATTCGCTGGGGATGGATTTCGTGAGCATCCCCATTGGTGGGGGCGCGGATCTGACCGAGGAAAATGCCCGCCGACTGGATCGTGCGCTCAGCCTAGCCAAGCCGGGACCGGTGATGATCCATTGCGCCAGCGGCAATCGCGTCGGCGCGCTACTCGCCTTGCGTGCCAATCTGATCCAGGGCGTACCGGGCTCGGAAGCCCTGAGTTTGGGGAAGGCGGCAGGACTGACTTCCCTGGAAGACGCCGTCAGGCAACGGCTCAGGTAGCCCCTGGTACGGCACCGGGGCGACGGCGGACACGAATGCCTTGCCCCACTGCCAGGCCGAACTCACGCGCGGCGTCGCCCTGATTGACCGCGATCTCAACCAGGCCGCAGGAATTGACATACCAGAAGGCCTCCCCGAGCGGGACATCGCCGAAGGTCCGGGCGTGGTGGGCTTCGGTTTCCTCTCCAAGGACCAGCACAGCGTCCGTGCCGATCTCGCCGGCGCGCAATCCGGTCACGGCGTTGCCATAGCGGTCAATGTAAACGATGTGACCCCAGTCCGTCGGCCACGCCATACCGTCGATCCGGTCTTCAGCGCTCGGCGCTTGCAAGGTCAGGCTCTCGCCGCCCTGCAGGCGGGCGGCGAGAGGTGCGAACCAGTCCCGGCCATGGAAAGTCGCCGATGCATCCTCGGGCGGTTCGGGTAAATAGCGCCAGGCGGCCTGTCGGGCGCGCAGCGCCGCCGCCGCGAGCAGACCATTGTCCGGTCCGATCAGGCGGATTCCGTCCGCTTCGAGCAGCAGACCGCGCCGCGCCGTACCCACGCCCGGATCGACCACGGCAACAACGCAAGACCCCGTGGGCAGTTGGGGCAGAAGCGCAGCCAGCAGATAGGCCGCCGGGCGGGCTTGAAAGGGGGCGACGTCGTGGCACAGGTCGATCACCGCAAGCGTGGGGGCGATGCGGTGAATGGCGGCCTTCATCTGGCCCACATAGGGTCCATACCTGCCGAAGTCCGTAAACAGAAAGATCGGCGGGCTGGCGCGACCACTGTCCATCACGTCACACGTCGAGATTACTCACCAGCAACGCATTGCGCTCGATGAAGTCGCGACGCGGCTCGACCTGATCGCCCATCAGCGTGGTGAACACATCGTCGGCGGCGACCAGATCTTCCACGGTGACACGAAGCAATCGGCGCGTTTCAGGGTCCATGGTGGTCTCCCACAGTTGATCCGGGTTCATCTCGCCCAAGCCCTTGTAACGCTGGATCGTCAAACCGCGACGGCCTTCGTTCAGCAGCCATTCCACCGCGTCCTGAAACCGCACGACCGACTGACTTCTCTCGCCGCGGCCCACGCGTGCCTGTGCGCTCCACCAGCCCGACAGATTCTGTGCCAGCTTGTGCAGCGGCCTGAACTCCGCGCTTTCCAGTTGCTCGAGGCTCAGATGAAAGACCTGTTCCAATCCGTGGCGGTGGCGGATGACGACCAGGCCAGCGGCGTCGGTCGGCGGTACGGTGTATCGATTTGCGCCGGGGGCCGTCTCGTTGAGCTGCCGTTCGAACGCCTCACGCCAGCGATTGCGCGCCGCGTCGTCGGTGAGGACGGGCAGCACCGGCTCGAACTCGCCCAACACGGCCAGTACGTGGGGATCGTAAACGCGAGCCAACCGTTCGATGGCCGCTTGGGCATCCTGGTGTGCCCGTACCAGGCGGCCCAGCGGCTCGCCCCCCATGGCCGTGTCGGGCGAAGGGGTGACGGTGGCGCCGTCTAGCGCCAGCTCAAGCAGGTAGGCGTTCAAGGCCGCATCGTCCTTGAGATACTGTTCCTGCTTGCCTTTCTTGACCTTATAGAGAGGCGGTTGGGCAATGTAGACATGTCCGCGTTCCACCAGGGCATAGGTCTGACGGTAGAAGAAGGTCAGCAGCAGGGTCCGGATATGCGAACCGTCGACGTCAGCATCGGTCATGATGATGATCCGGTGATAACGCAGTTTGTCGGGATTGAAATCCTCGCGCCCCACGCCGCAACCCAGCGCCGTAATCAGCGTTGCGACTTCCTGTGAACCCAACATTTTGTCGAAGCGGGCCTTTTCGACGTTGAGGATCTTTCCCTTGAGCGGCAGGATGGCCTGCGTTCGCCGGTCACGGGCTTGTTTTGCCGAACCACCGGCAGAATCGCCCTCGACCAGGAAGATCTCCGACAGCGCGGGGTTTTTTTCCTGACAGTCCGCCAGCTTTCCGGGCAACCCGGCGATGTCGAGAGCGCCTTTACGTCGCGTCATCTCTCGGGCGCGCTTGGCGGCTTCGCGTGCTCGTGCAGCTTCCATCACCTTACCCACGACAGCCTTCGCATCGTGTGGATTCTCCAGGAGGAATTCCTGCAGCTTTTCGGCCATCAGGGATTCAACGACCGCCTTGACCTCGGAGGAAACCAATTTGTCCTTGGTCTGCGATGAAAACTTGGGATCCGGCACCTTTACCGAAAGCACAGCGGTCAGCCCCTCGCGGGCATCGTCTCCTGTCATGCTCAGCTTTTCTTTCTTGTTAAGCCCGGACTCCTCGATGTAACCGTTCACGGTGCGCGTAAGGGCGGCCCGGAAGCCTGCTAGGTGGGTCCCCCCGTCGCGCTGGGGAATGTTGTTGGTAAAGCAGAACATCGTTTCCTGGTAGGAATCGTTCCACTGCATCGCCACTTCGACGACAATACCGTCACGTTCACCGGAAAAGTAGAAGATATGCGGGTGAAGGGGCGTCTTCTTCTGGTTCAGGTGCTCCACGAACGCCTTGATGCCGCCCTGATACTCGAAGATGGCTTCCCGGCCGTCGCCGCGCTCGTCCCGAAGTTGGATCCGGACGCCGGAGTTCAGAAACGATAACTCGCGGAGCCGCTTGGCGAGAATGTCGTAGTGGAACTCGATGTTGTTGAAAATGGTGGCGCTGGGCTTGAAGCGGATCGTCGTGCCGCGTTGCTGCGTCGGCCCCACCACGCTGAGCGGCGCTTCGGGTTCGCCTAGATGGTAGCGCTGGAAGTGCATCTTGTCGTCGCGACAGATGGTCAGCTCCAGCACCTCGGAAAGCGCGTTCACGACCGACACGCCGACACCGTGCAATCCGCCCGAGACTTTGTACGAGTTGTCGTCGAACTTCCCGCCGGCATGCAGGATGGTCATGATGACCTCGGCAGCGGAGCGGCCCTCTTCCGCGTGCAGGTCCACCGGTATTCCACGGCCGTTGTCGGTGACGGTTACGACGTTGTCGCTTTCAATCGTGACCTGGATGTCGGAGCAGTATCCGGCGAGCGCTTCATCAATGGCGTTGTCCACCACTTCGAAGACCATGTGGTGGAGGCCGGAACCGTCGTCGGTATCGCCAATATACATCCCGGGCCGTTTGCGAACGGCATCAAGGCCGCGGAGTACCTTGATGCTGGTGGAATCGTAACTTGCACTCATGGGCTGGGCGTACCGTTTAAAATTATCATCATACCACTCACGCCCCGTCCATTTGTTCCACGTGAAACACCGATTCCCCCGCCGCTGGGCGGCGCGTCCCGAGGGTCGTGATGAACTGTTGGGCCGGCAGGTCAGCAAGCACGTCGGTAAGGCGTTGCCAGTGCGGAAGATCCAGCTCGGCCGCAGGGTCATCGATCAGGAGAATCGGAAACGCCCCGGTGTACTGATGAAAGACGTCAACCTGGGCCAAGAGGAGCCCGTAGCTGATGCGTTTCTCTTCACCGCGCGAGAGGACTTGGTTGGCTGGGTGTTGATCAATACGGATATCCACGTCGGCCCGGTGCGGGCCTACGGAAGTGATTCCTCGCTGGCGATCGCGCTCGCGACTTCGCAGCAACGCTTCCTTCAGTGTCTGTCCAGCAGAATGACCGGGGTGATATCGGAGTTCCAGGTCCAGCGGGCAATTAAGCACGAGGGCCCGCTCGCTAAACCTCGCGGCGATATCCTTGAGATGGGCATGGCGCAACGCCGTGATTGTTTCCCCCTCACGGCACAGCGTCAGTTCCCACCCCGCGACCACATCATCGGGCGCTCCCAGACGCAAGGCAGCGTTGCGCTGCTCGAGGGCACGGTTGTAGCCGCGCCAATGGGCGTGGAATAAAGGTTCCACGTGAAACAATCCCCAATCGATGAAGCGCCGGCGATCTGATGGAGTACCCCCGACAAGGGGAACCAGTCGTGGATCCATGAGTTGAATCGGCAGCAGTCCAGCCAAGACGCTCATGCTTCGGACCGGTTCGCCTTGAATCCAGGATCGGACCGCTTGAGCGTCTGCGCTTACCGTGAGGTGGGCAAGCCCCCTCACCGGCTCGGTCACTTTCGCCTTGATACCGAAACCGTGCGTCCCATGGCGCCAAAGCGCTTGTCGGCGCGTCGTGCGAAAGGATTTTCCTCGCGAAAGAAGAAAAAGACACTCCAGAATGGAGGTCTTTCCGCTGCCATTTGAGCCAACCAGCCAGTTGATATGCGGGCTGCAGGCTAACTCAAACTGACGGAACCGCCGAAAATCCCGCGCTTGGACCGAACAGAGCGGCATTCACCCGCTCAAAGGCGCATGGGCATGACAACGTGGCGGCTGGGAACCGTCGACTCGTCTTCAACGGCTGTCAAAAGACAACTCCCGTTCGCGTCGGAGAACTCCAGGCGCACCTGTTCAGTATGAAGAACAGCCAAGGGCTCGAGGAGATAGGCGACATTGAACCCGATCTCCATTGCCTCGCCGCTGTAGTTTCCCGCAAGGACGTCCTCGGCTTCTTCTTGTTCCGCGTTGTGAGCGCGGACGGTCACGCCTTTCGAATCCAAGCCGAGGCGGACTCCCCGAAACTTGTCGTTCGACAGGATCGCGGCCCGGGAAAGGCCGGTTCGCAGTGCCTGTCGGTCCACAACCAGAGATCTCGGTAAATGTCTTGGGATCACTTTTTCGTAGTCCGGAAAACGCCCGTCGACGAGTTTACTTGTGAAACGGATACCGTCCAGCATGACTGCCACTTGGTTGGTGGCGATCTGTATGGTCATCTCCCCTTTGTCGAGCAGCTTCTGGAGTTCCAGAATGCCTTTGCGCGGCAAGATGATTTGTCGGGCTTCTACCGCAGACTCATCGATTTTTATTTCTGCGATCGACAGGCGGTGCCCATCGGTCCCCACCGCTCGGAGCAGTCCGGGCTGTAGGTCAAACAGCAAGCCGTTGAGATAATAGCGAACGTCTTGGTGCGCCATGCTGAACTGGGTGCGTTCGAGCAGCTGTTTCAGATTCTCTTGCTGAACCCTTATCCGCACGCTGCTTTCCGACATGGGCGTGCGCGGAAAATCCCCGACCGGCAACGTAGCCAGCGTAAATCGACTGCCTCCGGCACGGAGTGTCAACCGATCATCCACAACCGCGCAATGGATGCTGGCCTGATCTGGCAGGCTTCGGACGATGTCCAGGATCTTGCGGCCCGACACCGTCCAACTCATCGCCCCATCCGATCTGCATAGTCCTTCAGCGACCAGCTCGATTTCCAAGTCTGTCCCAACGAGTCGGAAACGATCTCCATGGATTTCGACAAGCACGTTCGCAAGCACGGGCATGGTTTGACGCCGTTCAACCACGCCGATCGTGGCCTGCAGGCATTTGAGAAGTTCCTCGCGAGAAAATTCGACTGTCATGGGCTGGCCGTCTCAGATGGGGATTCAAATATAAATCTTATGTCTTTCTGGATGATAGTGATTAGCGCGGTGGATAAGTGTGTTCGGCGCGCCTTTTTCCTTTGTCAGCAATACCTTGAGCACACTTGAAACCTGTGGGTGATCGTACCCGGATCCTGTGGATGGAATGTGGATAAACAGGCCGCCTGGCGACTGAACCGGAATTGAACCAAGCTTATCCACGACTTTCCCACAGGTTTCAAAGGGATGCTCTAGGCGGACAAAATCCTCGTAAGAATCTGATAGTCTTCACTTATTCGAGGATCGTTGCTCCTGAGCTCGTTGAGCTTACGGCAGGCGTGCAATACCGTCGTGTGGTCTCGACCGCCGAAGTGCTTGCCGATTTCAGGCAGGCTGTGCGAGGTCAGCTCTTTGGCCAGTGCCATGGCGATTTGGCGCGGTCTGGCAATGGATCGGGTCCGACTGGAGGAGATCAGGTCACTCCGCCGGATCTTGAAATAGTCCGCGACGACGAGCTGGATGTTATCCAGGGTAACCAGCTTTTCCTGTAAGCGGAGCAGGTCCTTGAGCGCCTCCCGCGCTTCCTCGATGCCGATCGGGGAGCCCTTGAACTGGCAGTGCGCCACGACGCGCCTCAGCGCCCCCTCCAACTCGCGGACATTGGATCGCACTTGTTGGGCGATGAAAAATGCCACCGGATCGGGTAAGGCAACGCCCGACTGTTCGGCCTTCTTCATGAGAATCGCCGTCCGGGTTTCGAGTTCCGGCGGCTCGACTGCCACCGTCAGGCCCCATCCGAAGCGGGACCTCAGCCGTTCCTCGAGACCCTGAACTTCCTTGGGATAGCGGTCACAGGTCAGGATGATCTGGCGATGGCCCTCGAAAAGTGCATTGAAGGTGTGGAAGAACTCCTCCTGCGATTGCTCCTTGCCTTCGAAGAACTGAATGTCGTCGATCAGAAGCGTATCTACGGATCTGTAGAAGTTCTTGAATTCGTTGATTTTATGATTTTTCAGCGCATGAACCATGTCATTGACGAAGCGCTCCGAATGGAGGTACACCACCTTGGCGCCTTGACTGCGCTGCAACAGATCGTTGCCCACGGCCTGCATCAGGTGGGTCTTGCCGAGACCGACCGAGCCGTAAATGAACAAGGGGTTGTAGGAGTGCCCCGGATTTTCGGCCACCTGCCGAGCCGCGGCAAATGCGAGCTGATTGGATTTACCCTCGATAAACGTATCGAAGGTGAAACCCGGATTGATTCGATTTCCCGTCAGGGGCTCGGGGCGAGCCGGTACCGGTCGACCCGCATCGGTACCGGCACCGATGGCTGGTCTGGCGGCGCCGACTTCGATGCTGCTCGGGGGAACCGTCGTCGGTGCAAGACGGCGGATCGTGTTTTGAATCACTTCGAGGTAGTGGGTGTGTACCCATTCCTGAACGAAAGAGTTAGGTGCCAGGAGCCGCAGCTGCCGGCCATCCTCGACCGCATGCAAGGGGAGCACCCACACGCCGAAATCCTGTTCCGGAAGTTGGGACTGCAGTGCATCTAGACAAATTTTCCAAACCGACACTAGAGGATCCAATTTATTGTAATCAAACGGTTTAACAACAACGAATCCCCGACGTTTCAGTACGGGCGAATCAGTCTATACCCCTTTTTTGGCCCTAGCC
>BTVR01000001.1:0-1267647 GCA_045864775.1 Pseudomonadota bacterium | reverse complement strand
GAGCACCGGTCTCCAAAACCGGGGGTTGGGGGTTCGAGTCCCTCCTGGCCTGCCATCTTAAAACTTGCAGTCGTGGACGCAATGGTGCCCGAAGCATGTCGAGTCATTCGATGAACGTCGAAGCGGAATCGCCCAATCGCGCCGTGGAATCCGCCAAGTGGTTGGCCGCGGCCGCCTTGGTGGGCGCCGGCATGGTGGGTTTCTACTATTTTCCACAGTGGCTGCTGATTTTTCGCATTCTGATCTTTCTGGTCTTCGTCGGCGCCGCCTTGTTCGTTGGCGGTCAGACCCATCTGGGGGGTCGGCTTGCCTCGGGCGTACGCGATGCCGTTCGCGAGGCCCGCAAGGTGGTGTGGCCGACCCGCGCCGAAACGATGCAAACCACGTTGGTCGTGATGGGTATGGTGTTGCTGATGGGCGTCATGCTCTGGATGGTGGACTGGTTGCTCGGCTTCATCCTGCGTCGCCTGACCGGCATGGGGGCGTGAGCATGGCGATGCGCTGGTATGTGGTACAGGCCTATTCGGGCTTCGAACATCAGGTCAAGCGATCGCTCGAGGAGCATGTTCGTCGCGGAGGCTTGCAGGATCGCTTTGGCGAGATCCTGGTGCCGACCGAGGAAGTGATCGAGATGCGCGAAGGACAGAAGCGCAGGAGTGAGCGCAAGTTCTTTCCGGGGTATGTGCTGGTCCAGATGGAGCTTGATGACGCGACCTGGCATCTGGTGAAGGAAGTACCCAAGGTGCTGGGATTCATCGGCGGCACCAAGGATCGCCCAGCCCCGATCACCGATCGGGAGGCCGACCGTATCCTCGATCGCATCCGGGAGGGCGCCGAGAAGCCGCGTCCCAAGATCCTGTTCGAGCCGGGCGAACTCGTGCGGGTGACCGATGGGCCGTTCAACGACTTCAATGGCACGGTCGAAGATGTCAACTACGACAAGAACCGCCTGCGTGTGAGCGTGACCATCTTCGGTCGCTCCACGCCGGTCGATCTGGAATTCTCCCAAGTCGAAAAAACCTGAGCAACGGCTCGGGCACGAGCGGGGAGCCGCGAGGCGTTTGAACCCGAGAGGCAATCATGGCAAAGAAGATCGATTCCTACATCAAGCTGCAGGTGCCGGCCGGCAAGGCCAACCCGAGCCCGCCGATCGGCCCCGCGCTGGGTCAGCGCGGCGTCAACATCATGGAGTTCTGCAAGGCGTTCAACGCGCAGACCCAGAATGTCGAGCCGGGCCTCCCCTTGCCGGTGGTCATCACGGTCTATTCCGACCGCAGCTTCACCTTCATCACCAAGACCCCTCCGGCGAGCGTGCTGCTCAAGAAGGCGGCGGGAATCCCCAAGGGCAGCGCCGTGCCGCACACCAACAAGGTCGGCAAGGTGACGCGCGAGCAGATCGAAGAGATCGCCAAGGCCAAGAGCCCCGATCTGACCGCGGCCAGCCTGGACGCCGCCGTGCGAACCATCGCCGGCAGCGCGCGCAGCATGGGCCTGGAAGTGGAGGGAGTCTGACATGGCGAACGTAGGCAAGCGGATGCAGGCGATCAAGGCCAAGATCCAGCCCGGCAAGTCGTATGCGATCGACGAGGCCCTCTCGCTGATCAAGGAATGCGCCAGCGCCAAGTTCCTCGAGTCGGTGGATGTCGCCGTGAATCTGGGGGTGGATCCGCGCAAATCCGATCAGGTCGTGCGCGGCGCGACCGTGCTCCCTAACGGTACCGGCAAGACGGTGCGCGTGGCGGTATTCGCGCAGGGCGCCAATGCGGACGCCGCACGCGAAGCCGGGGCGGATGTGATCGGTTTCGAAGATCTGGCTGAACAGGTCAAGGCCGGGCAGATGGATTTCGACGTGGTGATCGCGAGTCCCGATGCGATGCGCGTGGTGGGCCAGCTTGGTCCTATTCTCGGGCCGCGCGGTCTGATGCCCAACCCCAAGGTTGGCACGGTGACGCCGGATGTGGCCGGCGCCGTCCGCAACGCCAAGGGCGGCCAGGTGCGCTACCGGACGGACAAGACCGGCATCATCCATTGCAGCATCGGCAAGTCGGATTTCGAGGTGCAGGCGCTGCGCGAGAATCTGCAGGCGCTGCTGGTCGATCTGCAAAAGGCCAAGCCCGCGACCGCCAAGGGTATTTATCTGAAACGCATCACCGTGTCCTCGACCATGGGTCCGGGGGTCGGCGTGGATCAGGCAAGTCTGGCCGTCTGAGGCGGTCGGACAGCAATTTTGTCAGCCGCCGCAAGGCGGGCGTCAAAGACCGCAGGTGAGGCGTGCTCTGGAGAGCATGCCTCTTAATGGGAAACCGGCCTGCGCAGACGATGATCCCGTACAGGTCCGCCTGGCTGGGCATCGTAGAGGATGCGGATCGGCAGGGACGCTGGTTCGTTGGTGATATGCCGGGCACGTGTGCCCGAGTCAGGAGGTACGTATGCCGCTCAAGCTGGAAGGCAAGGTGGCCTTGGTTTCCGAGGTCAATGGAGTGGCTGCCCAGGCCCATTCCGTGATCGCCGCCGAGTATCGGGGGCTGAAGGTCGCGGAACTGGATGATTTGCGCGTCAAGGCGCGCAAGGATCAGGTTTACCTGCGTGTGGTCAAGAACACGCTCGCGCGCCGTGCACTGGAAGGGACGAATTTTGCCCCTTTGGGTGACCGCCTCGTCGGGCCGCTGGTGCTGGGCTTTTCCATGCAGGATCCCGGCGCGGCAGCGCGCCTGTTCAAGGACTTTGCCAAGTCGCACGACAAGTTTCAGATCAAGGCTGTTGCCATCACAGGGCAAGTGCTGGATGGCACCGACGTCGACCGCGTTGCCAACCTTCCCACCCGTGATCAGGCGATCGCCATGCTCATGGGCGTCATGAAGGCGCCAATCGAGAAATTTGTCCGTACCGTCAACGAACCGGTCGCCAAGCTGGCCCGGACCTTCGCTGCGGTGCGCGACCAGAAGCAGGCCGCCTGATTCATCCATTCAGCCTGGTCAAAGCCCGCTCTCGGGATTGATTGAAATTTTTTAGGAGTAGATTAAATGGCCGTTTCCAAAGAGGAAATTCTCGACACCATCAGCAACATGACGGTGCTCGAAATCGTGGACCTCATTTCCGCGATGGAAGAAAAGTTTGGCGTCTCTGCTGCCGCTGCCGTTGCCGCCATGCCCATGGCCGGCGCTGGCGCCGGTGCTGCCGCCGAAGTCGTCGAGGAGCAGACCGAGTTCAACGTGATCATGACCAGTTTCGGTGCCAACAAGGTCAACGTGATCAAGGTCGTTCGTGCCATCACGGGCCTGGGTCTGAAGGAAGCCAAGGATCTGGTGGAAGCCGTTCCGGCCACCATCAAGGAAGCGATTCCCAAGGCCGAGGCCGACGACATCAAGAAGCAGCTGGAAGAAGCCGGCGCTTCGGCCGAGATCAAGTAATCGCCTTGTCGTTCCGAACGGAAGACACGGATGATATGGGGCTGGCGGCCTTGCCGCCGGCCTTGTTTTGCTTGCCGTCACCACGAGCAAGCCGAATTTTTTCGCACCTTAGGGATACGCTGGCTTTCCCAGCAGGCCGATAGAGACGCCGAGGGATAACTCCATGCCTTACTCGTTCACCGAAAAGAAGCGCTTCCGCAAGGACTTCGCCAAGCTGCCGACGGTGCAGGACGTGCCGTACCTGCTGTCGATCCAGCTCGATTCCTATCGGGAATTCCTGCAACTCGACGTCGCGGCGACCGGGCGTCAGGACCGCGGGATCCATGCGGCGCTGAACACTGTCTTTCCGATCGAGAGTTATTCCGGCAATGCGCGCCTGGAGTATGTCGACTACCGGCTCGGCGAACCGGCCTTCGACATCAAGGAATGCCAGCAGCGCGGCATCACCTATTCGGCACCGCTGCGGGTCAAGGTACGTCTGGTGCTGTTCGACAAGGACAGCCCGGCCTCCAATAAACACCCGAAGGAGATCAAGGAGCAGGAAGTCTACATGGGCGAGTTGCCGCTCATGACCGAGAACGGCACCTTCGTGATCAATGGTACGGAGCGGGTCATCGTCTCGCAGATGCATCGCTCGCCTGGGGTGTTCTTCGACCACGATCGCGGCAAGACGCATTCTTCCGGCAAGGTTCTTTATTCCGCCCGCATCATTCCCTACCGCGGGTCTTGGCTCGATTTCGAATTCGACGCCAAGGATCTGCTCTACGCACGCATCGACCGGCGCCGCAAGCTGCCGGTGACGATCCTGCTGCGCGCGCTGGGCATGGAGCCCCGGCAGATGCTGGAGCTGTTCTTCGACCACAACGTCTTTCGTCTGGCGGGTGATGAGGTCTTGCTCGATCTCGTACCGGAACGCCTGCGCGGCGAGCTGGCGAGCTTCGACATCCGCATCGGCGATCAGGTGCTGGTGGAAGAGGGCCGGCGTGTCACTGCGCGGCATATTCGCGAACTGGAGAAGGCCGGTCTGGATCGACTCGTGGTGCCTGCCGAATATTTGATCGGCAAGATCGCGGCGCACGATGTGGTCGACACGGAAACCGGCGAGCTGCTGGTTCGCGCCAACGATGAACTTACGGCCGCGCAGGTGTCGGCGCTGCGCGCCGCTGGCGTCGCCGAATTGCGGGCGCTGTACGTCAACGATCTCGATCGCGGCCCCTACATTTCCAGCACACTGCGGGCCGATTCGACGGCGACCCAGCTCGAGGCGCTGGTGGAAATCTACCGGATGATGCGTCCGGGCGAGCCCCCCACCAAGGAAGCGGCCGAGGCGCTGTTCCAGAATCTCTTCTTCTCCTTCGACCGTTACGATCTGTCGGCGGTCGGCCGGATGAAATTCAACCGGCGTCTGGGCCGGGACGCGATCACCGGGCCGGGGACGCTGAGCCAGGACGACATCGTCGACGTCGTTCGTGTGCTGATTGATATCCGCAACGGCAATGGGCAGGTCGACGACATCGACCACCTGGGCAATCGGCGCGTCCGCTCGGTTGGCGAAATGACTGAAAACGTGTTCCGCATCGGCCTTGTCCGGGTGGAGCGCGCAGTCAAGGAACGCTTGTCGATGGCCGAAAGCGAAGGCCTGATGCCGCAGGAACTCATCAACGCCAAACCTGTGGCCGCGGCGATCAAGGAATTCTTCGGTTCCTCGCAGCTCTCACAGTTCATGGACCAGAACAATCCGCTGTCGGAAGTGACGCACAAGCGGCGCGTGTCGGCGCTTGGGCCAGGTGGCCTGACGCGCGAGCGGGCGGGCTTCGAGGTGCGCGACGTGCATCCGACGCACTACGGCCGCGTCTGTCCGATCGAAACGCCGGAAGGGCCGAACATCGGCTTGATCAACTCGCTGGCAGTTTATGCGCGGACCAACGCCTATGGTTTCCTTGAGACCCCTTGCCGCAAGGTGGTCGACGGGCGGGTGACCGACGAGGTGGAGTATCTCTCGGCCATCGAGGACGGGCGATATGTGATTGCTCAGGCCAATGCGCGACTGGATGAAGACAATCGGCTGGTCGACGATCTGGTGTCCTGCCGTTTCCAGAACGAATTCACGCTGATGCCCAAGGCGCGAGTGAACTTCATGGACGTGTCGCCGCGGCAGGTGGTCTCGGTCGCGGCTTCCCTGATTCCTTTCCTGGAACACGACGACGCCAACCGAGCGCTCATGGGTTCGAACATGCAGCGTCAGGCCGTGCCGACACTGCGCGCCGAGAAGCCGCTGGTCGGTACCGGCATGGAGCGCACCGTGGCCATCGATTCGGGCGTGGCGCTCAAGGCGCGGCGCGGCGGCGTGGTCGACAAGGTCGACGCCGCGCGCATCGTGGTGCGGGTGAACGACGAGGAAACCGAGGCTGGCGAGCCGGGTGTCGATATCTACAATCTGATCAAGTACGTGCGTTCGAACCAGAACACGTGCATCAACCAGCGTCCGCTGGTGAAGCCCGGCGACGTGATCAGTCGCGGCGATGTCCTGGCCGACGGGCCCTCGACCGATCTCGGGGAACTGGCCCTGGGGCAAAACTGTCTCGTGGCCTTCATGCCTTGGAACGGCTACAACTTCGAAGACTCGATCCTGATCTCGCAGCGACTGGTTGAAGAGGACCGGTTCACCACGATCCATATCGAAGAGCTGACCTGCGTGGCCCGGGACACCAAGCTGGGCTCGGAGGAGATCACGGCCGACATCCCCAATGTGAGCGAAGCGGCACTGGCGAAGCTGGATCATTCCGGCATCGCCTTCATCGGCGCCGAAGTGAAGGCCGGCGACATCCTGGTCGGCAAGGTGACGCCCAAGGGCGAAACCCAGCTCACGCCTGAAGAAAAGCTGCTGCGCGCGATCTTCGGCGAAAAGGCGTCGGATGTGAAGGACACGTCCTTGCGTGTGCCGCCGGGCATGGATGGCCACGTGATCGACGTCCACGTCTTTACGCGCGACGGCGTCGAGAAGGACGAACGCGCCTTGGCGACCGAAAAGGCCGAACTGGCGGCCGTGCGCAAGGACCTCAACGATCAGTTGCGCATCCTCGAGGACGACACCTACGCGCGCATGCGCCGCCTGCTGCTGGGCAAGACCGTCGACGGCGGCCCCAAGGGTTTTCGCAAGGGCAGCGTCATCGGCGAGGAGTATCTCGACGATCTGGTGCGCGAAAAGTGGTTCGAAATCCGGTTGCAGGATGAAGAATCCAATCGCAGCCTCGAGCGCATGGCCGAGCAGCTGCGTATGCAGCGCGAGGCCTTCGATCAACGTTTCGAGGAAAAGCGCCGCAAGATCACGGCCGGCGACGATCTCGCCCCGGGCGTGCTCAAGATGGTGAAGGTTTTCCTGGCCGTGAAGCGTCGCATCCAGCCGGGCGACAAGATGGCCGGGCGTCATGGCAACAAGGGCGTCATTTCGCAGATCGTGCCGGTGGAAGACATGCCCTACATGGCCGATGGCACGCCGGTCGATATCGTGCTGAACCCGCTGGGCGTGCCCTCGCGCATGAACATCGGTCAGGTACTCGAAACCCACCTGGGCTTTGCGGCCAAGGGTCTGGGGCTCAAGATCGGCCGCATGGTCGACGCGCAGCGCGGAGCCGGGGAACTGCGGGCCTTCCTGGATCAGGTGTACAACAAGGTCGGCAGCGGCCGGCAGCATGTTGCGCTCGATGAGCTCGACGATGCCGAAGTGCTGGAGCTGTCGCGGAATCTCCGCGCAGGCGTACCGATGGCCACACCTGTCTTCGACGGGGCCGAGGAATCCGAGATCAAGGCCATGCTGCGCCTCGCCGAGTTGCCGGAATCCGGCCAGTTGCAGCTGTTCGACGGCCGCACCGGGGATGCATTCGCCCGTCCGGTGACCGTCGGCTACATGTACATGCTGAAACTCAATCACCTGGTGGATGACAAGGTGCATGCGCGATCGACCGGACCTTACAGCCTGGTGACGCAGCAGCCCCTAGGCGGCAAGGCGCAATTCGGCGGCCAGCGCTTCGGGGAAATGGAGGTCTGGGCACTGGAAGCCTATGGGGCGTCCTACACCTTGCAGGAGATGCTCACCGTGAAGTCCGACGACGTGCAGGGCCGCACCCGGATGTATAAAAACATCGTGGACGGCGACCATCGCATGGAGGCCGGCATGCCGGAGTCCTTCAACGTGTTGGTGAAGGAAATCCGGTCCCTGGGCATCAACATCGAACTGGAGCAGGAGTGAGCGGCGCGCGCCGCTCACCACCTTGATCCGCGCGCCAAGCCGCAGGAGTAACGATGAAAGATCTGCTGAGCTTCATCAAGCAACAGGACCAATTGTCCGATTTCGACAATATCCGGATCGGACTGGCGTCGCCGGAGAAGATCCGCTCGTGGTCGTTCGGGGAGGTCAAAAAGCCCGAAACCATCAACTACCGGACCTTCAAGCCGGAGCGGGACGGCCTGTTCTGCGCCAAGATCTTCGGGCCGACGAAGGATTACGAGTGCCTGTGCGGCAAGTACAAGCGCCTCAAGCATCGCGGCGTGGTGTGTGAGAAGTGTGGCGTCGAGGTCACGCAAGCCAAGGTGCGCCGGGAGCGCATGGGCCACATCGATCTGGCGAGCCCCACGGCCCACATCTGGTTCCTGAAGTCCTTGCCTTCGCGCATCGGCCTCATGTTGGACATGACCCTGCGCGACATCGAGCGGGTGCTGTACTTCGAATCCTACCTCGTCATCGATCCGGGCATGACGCCGCTCGAGCGGGGACAGATCCTGTCGGAAGAGGCCTATCTCGACGCGATCGAGGAGCATGGCGACGAATTCGACGCCCGCATGGGCGCCGAGGCCATCGACCAGATGCTCAAGAGCATCGATTTGCAGAAAGAAGCGGCGCGCCTGCGCGAGGAGATGGCGGGCACCCAGTCCGAAACCAAGATCAAGCGGCTGGCCAAACGTCTCAAGCTGATCGAGTCTTTCATCGAGTCGGGTAACCGGCCGGAATGGATGATTCTCAAGGTGCTGCCGGTGCTGCCGCCGGAACTGCGGCCGCTGGTGCCACTCGATGGCGGCCGGTTTGCAACTTCCGATCTCAACGATCTGTACCGACGCGTCATCAATCGCAACAACCGGCTCAAGCGGCTGCTCGAACTGGCCGCGCCCGACATTATCGTGCGCAACGAAAAGCGCATGTTGCAGGAAGCGGTGGACGCGCTGCTCGACAATGGGCGCCGCGGCCGCGCCATTACCGGCTCCAACAAGCGACCGCTCAAGTCCTTGGCCGACATGATCAAGGGCAAGCAGGGGCGTTTCCGTCAGAACCTGCTCGGCAAGCGCGTCGACTATTCAGGCCGCTCGGTGATCGTGGTGGGTCCGACCCTGCGTCTGCATCAGTGCGGTCTGCCCAAGCGGATGGCGCTGGAGCTGTTCAAGCCCTTCGTGTTCTCGCGCCTGCAGCGGCTGGGCATCGCCACCACCATCAAGGCGGCCAAGCGCATGGTGGAGCGCGAGGAGCCGCAGGTCTGGGACATGCTCGAGGAAGTGATCCGCGAGCATCCCGTGCTGCTCAATCGCGCCCCCACGCTGCATCGTCTCGGCATCCAGGCCTTCGAGCCGGTGCTGATCGAAGGCAAGGCGATCCAGTTGCATCCGCTCGTCTGCACCGCCTTCAATGCCGACTTCGACGGCGACCAGATGGCGGTGCACGTGCCACTTTCGCTGGAAGCACAGCTCGAAGCCCGCGCGCTGATGATGTCGACCAACAACATCCTCTCGCCCGCCTCCGGTGAGCCCATCGTGGTGCCGACCCAGGACGTGGTGCTGGGGCTGTACTGGATGACCCGCGAACGCGTCGGTGCGCCCGGCGAGGGCATGGTGTTCGCCGACGTGACGGAGGCCGAGCGGGCCTATCGCTGCGGCCTCGTGGACCTGCAGGCGCGTGTGAAGGTCCGGCTCTCCGATGCGGAGCTGGACGAGAATGGTGAGGCGCCGCAACGCACCCGGTTGCTGCAGACCACCGTAGGCCGTGCCCTGCTGTCGCAGATCCTGCCGACCGGTCTTCCGTTCGAGATGATCAACCGGGATCTGACCAAGAAGTCAATCGGCGCCGTGCTCAATGCCTGTTACCGCCGTGTCGGCCTCAAGGAGACCGTGGTTTTCGCCGACCAGTTGATGTACACGGGCTTTCACTATGCCACGCTGGCCGGCATTTCCATCGGTGCCGACGACATGGTGGTGCCCGAGGAAAAGGGCCCAATCCTGAAGCAGGCCGAGGCTGAGGTGAAGGAAATCGAGGAGCAGTACGCGTCCGGTCTGGTCACCAATGGCGAGCGCTACAACAAGGTGGTGGACATCTGGTCGCGCACCAACGACCAGGTCGCCCGGGCCATGATGGACAAGCTGGGCAGCGAAAACGTCCTGGACAAGGATGGCAACGCAGTTCGCCAGGCGTCGTTCAACTCCATCTTCATGATGGCCGATTCCGGCGCCCGCGGCTCGGCGGCCCAGATCCGTCAGCTGGCGGGCATGCGCGGTCTGATGGCCAAACCCGACGGCTCGATCATCGAAACCCCCATCACGGCCAATTTCCGTGAGGGGCTGAACGTCCTGCAGTTCTTCATTTCCACGCACGGCGCTCGCAAGGGCCTGGCCGATACGGCGCTCAAGACTGCCAACTCAGGTTATCTGACGCGCCGTCTGGTCGACGTGTCGCAGGACGTCGTGATCCTGGAGCCCGATTGCGGGACCAGCCGCGGTCTGCCCATGTCCCCCATCGTCGAAGGCGGCGATGTGCTGGAGCCACTGCGGGAACGGGTGCTGGGTAGGGTGCTGGCCGAACCCGTCACGGATCCGGTCAGCGGTGAGGTGGCGATCGACGTCAACACGCTCCTCGACGAGCATCTGGTCGACGTGCTGGAAAGCTTGAGCGTGGATCGTGTGCTGGTGCGTTCGCCCATCACCTGCGAGTCCCGTTACGGGATCTGCGCGGCCTGCTACGGCCGCGATCTGGCGCGTGGCCACATGGTCAACGAAGGCGAAGCGGTCGGCGTGATCGCGGCCCAATCGATCGGCGAGCCGGGCACGCAGCTCACGATGCGCACCTTCCACATTGGCGGCGCGGCCTCTCGCGCCGCATCGGTGAACAACGTGCAGGTAAAGCGCAAGGGTGTCCTGCGCCTGCACAACGCCAAATCGGTCCGCAACCACAAGGGCTCGCTGGTGACCGTGTCGCGCTCGGGCGAAATCGGCGTGAGCGACGAATTCGGCCGGGAGCGCGAGCGCTACAAGATCCCGTACGGCGCCACCCTGCTGGTGAACGACGGCGATGCGGTCGAGGCTGGCCAGATCGTGGCGGAGTGGGATCCGCATACCCATCCGGTGGTGACGGAAATCGCGGGCCGGCTGCGCTTCGTGCAGATGGTCGAGGGGCAGTCCATTCAACGACAGGTGGACGAGACCACGGGCCTCTCGCAGGTGGTGATCCTCGATCCGAAGCAGCGCACCGGCGCAGGCCGAGACATGCGCCCCATGATCAAGATGGTGGATGAGCGCGGGGAAGACCTGCATTTCCCTGGCACCAGCATTCCGGCCGCCTACTTCCTGCCCGCCGGGGCCTTGGTCTTGGTCGAGGATGGCGCGGAGGTGCGGGTCGGCGACGTTCTCGCCCGCATTCCCCAGGAATCGAGCAAGACGCGTGACATCACCGGTGGTCTGCCGCGGGTGGCCGACCTGTTCGAGGCCCGCAAGCCGAAGGAGCCGGCGATTCTCGCGGAGGTCGCCGGGACGGTCTCGTTCGGCAAGGACACCAAGGGCAAGCAGCGCCTCATCCTGACCGACAGCGAAGGGGCGCAGCATGAAGTGCTGGTGCCCAAGTGGCGCAACGTGACGGTGTTCGAGGGCGAGTTCGTCGAGCGAGGCGATGTGATCGCCGATGGTGAACCCAATCCGCAGGACATTCTGCGGCTCTTGGGTGTCGAGGCACTTGCAGAATATCTGGTCAAGGAAATCCAGGATGTGTATCGCCTGCAGGGGGTGCGCATCAACGACAAGCACATCGAGACCATCATCCGCCAGATGCTCCGCAAGGTGGAGATCGCCGATCCGGGCGAGACGCGCTTCCTGCGCGGCGAACAGGTTGACCGTTCGCGCCTGCTCGAGGAGAACGACGAGGCCGCCGCCAACAACAAGCTCACGGCGCGCTGGGAGCCGCTTCTGCTCGGGATCACCAAGGCGTCTCTTGCGACGGAGTCGTTCATTTCGGCGGCATCTTTCCAGGAGACGACCCGCGTGCTGACCGATGCCGCGGTGCGCGGTGTCAAGGACGATCTCAGAGGTCTCAAGGAGAACGTCATTGTCGGTCGGCTGATTCCTGCGGGGACCGGGCTTGCCTACCATAGCCACCGTCGCCAGATGCGCAGCATGGGCATGAGCCTGCTGGAGGCCGAGCAGGCGGCCCTGACGGTCTCGTCGGCACCGCGGCCGGAAGACGTGTTCGAAGACCGCTGACGCGTCGCCAGGGAAGCGACGGAGGGGGGCTCGCCCCCCTCCGTTTTTTATGCCCCGCGCTGATCTGGTTGACAGTGTCCGGGCACCTCTCTAGAATTGCGCCTCTTTACTGTCCGGCAGGCCACTCTCGAGCGGCCGACCCACCTTTCTAATCGATACGACGAGTGGTTCATGGCAACGATCAATCAGTTGGTTCGCAAGCCGCGTCGCAGCAAGGACGCCAAGAGCGACGTGCCTGCGCTGGAGCAGTGCCCGCAGCGTCGGGGCGTCTGCACCCGCGTGTACACCACGACGCCCAAGAAGCCGAACTCCGCACTGCGCAAGGTGGCTCGCGTGCGATTGACCAACGGCTTCGAAGTGACGGGCTATATCGGTGGTGAAGGGCACAACCTTCAGGAGCACTCCGTGGTACTGATTCGCGGCGGTCGCGTCAAGGACTTGCCGGGCGTTCGCTACCACATCGTCCGCGGCAGCCTGGATACCGCTGGCGTTGCCAAGCGTCGCCAGGCGCGTTCCAAGTACGGTGCCAAGCGTCCGAAGGGTTGATCGTCAGGACCTGAACGCTGAAACGGCGGAGTTGAAAAGATGGCAAGAAGAAAGGTTGCGGCCAAGCGCGTGATTCTTCCGGACCCCAAGTTCGGAAGCGAGCAGCTGGCGAAGTTCGTCAACATGGTCATGTGTGACGGCAAGAAGTCGATCGCCGAAGGCATCGTCTACAAGGCGCTCGACGAGGTCGGCAACAAGCGCGGCGGCGATCCGCTGTCCGTCCTGGATGCGGCGCTCGAGGCCGTGCGGCCCGCCGTCGAGGTGAAGTCGCGTCGCGTTGGCGGGGCCACCTATCAGGTGCCTACCGAAGTGCGTCCGACGCGCCGGACCGCCTTGGCCATGCGCTGGATCATCGACGCGGCTCGTTCGCGCGGCGAAAAGTCCATGGTGCGCCGCTTGGCCGGCGAATTGATGGACGCCGCCGACAATCGGGGCGCCGCAGTCAAGAAGCGGGAAGAAACCCATCGTATGGCAGAGGCCAACAAGGCCTTCTCCCATTTCCGCTGGTAATCCGGCCCGCGTTCTCAACGATTAGAGGAATTCAAGGTGGCTCGCAAGACCCCGATCGAACGCTACCGTAACATTGGCATTTCCGCGCACATCGATGCGGGAAAGACCACGACGACGGAGCGGATCCTGTTCTACACCGGCGTCAGTCACAAGATTGGCGAAGTGCACGATGGCGCCGCCACCATGGACTGGATGGAGCAGGAGCAGGAGCGCGGGATCACCATCACCTCGGCGGCGACGACCTGCTTCTGGAGCGGGATGGGCGCGAACTTCCCCGAGCATCGCATCAACATCATCGACACCCCTGGCCACGTGGACTTCACGATCGAGGTCGAGCGCTCCATGCGCGTGCTGGACGGTGCGTGCATGGTGTACTGCGCGGTCGGTGGTGTGCAGCCGCAGTCCGAAACGGTCTGGCGGCAGGCGACCAAGTACGGCGTGCCGCGCATTGCGTTCGTCAATAAGATGGATCGCGCCGGCGCGGACTTCTTCAAGGTTTATGAGCAGATGCGTGATCGTCTGCGCGCGAACCCGGTGCCCGTTCAGGTGCCGATCGGCGCTGAGGACACTTTCAAGGGCGTCATCGACCTCGTCAAGATGAAAGCCATCTTGTGGGATGAGGACAACAAGGGCACCACGTTCCGGTACGTCGACATCCCGGCCGAACTGGAAGATGTCGCCGCCGAGTGGCGCGAGAAGATGATCGAAGCGGCTGCAGAGTCGTCTGACGAATTGATGGAGAAGTACCTCGAAGGCGGCGAATTGACCGAGGAGGAGATCAAGGCCGGGCTGCGCAAGCGTACCGTTAACCTTGAAATCTTCCCCATGCTGTGCGGTAGCGCCTTCAAGAACAAGGGCGTGCAGGCGATGCTCGATGCGGTCATCGAGTACCTGCCTGCCCCCAATGAAGTGCCCGCCATCCGCGGTATCGATGCCAATAGTGAAGCGCCCATCGAGCGTCACGCCTCGGACGACGAGCCGTTCTCTGCGCTGGCCTTCAAGATCATGACCGATCCGTTCGTCGGCACCTTGACCTTCGTGCGTGTCTACTCGGGCGTCCTGTCATCGGGCGACGCCGCCTATAACTCGCAGAACGGCGGCAAGGAGCGGATTGGCCGCATTCTTCAGATGCACGCCAATCAGCGCGAAGAAATCAAGGAATTGCGCGCCGGTGACATCGGGGCCTGCGTGGGTTTGAAGGACGTCATCACCGGAACCACCCTGTCTGCGTTGGACAAGCCGGTGATCCTGGAGAAGATGGAATTCCCCGAGCCCGTGATTTCCGTGGCCGTGGAGCCCAAGACCAAGGCTGACCAAGAGAAGATGGGCATTGCCCTGCAGAAGCTGGCGCAGGAAGACCCGTCCTTCCGCGTGCGAACCGACGAAGAGTCCGGCCAGACGATCATCTCGGGCATGGGCGAGTTGCATCTGGAGATTCTGGTCGATCGCATGCGCCGTGAGTTCAAGGTCGAGGCCAACGTCGGCAAGCCGCAGGTGGCCTATCGCGAAAGCCTGCGCAAGACGGTGGAGCAGGAAGGCAAGTTCGTGCGCCAGTCCGGCGGTCGCGGTCAGTATGGTCATGTGTGGCTGCGCCTCGAGCCGCGCGAGCGCGGTGCGGGCTACGAGTTCGTCAATGCCATTGTCGGCGGTGTGGTGCCTCGCGAGTACATCCCGGCGGTGGACAAGGGCGCAAAGGAACAGCTGGAGAATGGCGTCATCGCCGGCTTCCCCATGGTCGATGTGCGCGTGACGGCCTTCGACGGTTCTTATCACGACGTGGATTCCTCGGAAATGGCGTTCAAGATCGCCGCTTCCATGGGCGTCAAGGAAGGCGCGCGCAAGGCCGATCCCGTGCTGCTCGAGCCCATGATGAAGGTCGAGGTGGTCACGCCGGAGGACTACATGGGCGATGTCATCGGCGATCTGAATCGCCGTCGTGGTCTGGTTCAAGGCATGGAGGACGGCCCCTCCGGCAAGATCGTGCGCGCCGAGGTTCCTTTGGCGGAAATGTTTGGTTATGCGACCGACCTTCGCTCGCAGACCCAGGGGCGGGCGGGCTATAGCATGGAATTTTCCCGCTATGCCGAAGCGCCCAACAGTGTGGCCGAAGCGGTCATCAAGAAAGCATCCTGAATCCAATCGAATTGTTGCGAGGATAACGAGTCGTGGCCAAGAGCAAGTTTGAGCGTACGAAGCCGCATGTGAATGTGGGGACGATTGGTCATGTGGACCATGGGAAGACGACGTTGACGGCGGCGCTGACGAAGGTGTTGGCGGAGAAGTTTGGGGGTGAGTTCAAGGCTTACGACCAGATTGACAATGCGCCTGAGGAGCGTGCCCGCGGGATCACGATTGCGACGGCGCACGTCGAATATGAATCCGATGCGCGGCATTATGCGCACGTCGACTGCCCGGGCCACGCCGACTATGTGAAGAACATGATCACCGGCGCGGCGCAGATGGACGGCGCGATTCTGGTGTGCTCGGCCGCGGACGGCCCGATGCCGCAGACGCGCGAGCACATTCTGCTGGCCCGTCAGGTGGGCGTGCCCTACATCGTCGTGTTCCTGAACAAGGCCGACATGGTCGATGACGCCGAACTGCTCGAGCTGGTCGAGATGGAAGTGCGCGAGCTGCTCTCCAGCTACCAGTTCCCCGGCGACGACACCCCGATCGTGGTGGGCAGCGCGCTGAAGGCGCTGGAAGGCGATCAGAGCGACATCGGCGTACCGGCCGTGCTGAAGCTGGTCGCGGCGATGGACGACTATATTCCCACGCCCGAGCGTCCCGTGGACGGCGCCTTCCTGATGCCGATCGAAGACGTGTTCTCCATCTCCGGCCGCGGCACCGTGGTGACCGGTCGTGTCGAGCGCGGCATCGTCAAGGTGGGCGACGAAGTGGAGATCGTGGGCATCCGCGACACCCAGAAGACCACCGTGACCGGCGTCGAGATGTTCCGCAAGCTGCTGGATCAGGGCCAGGCCGGGGACAACGTCGGCGTGCTGCTGCGCGGCACCAAGCGTGATGACGTCGAGCGCGGCCAGGTGCTGTGCAAGCCCGGCTCGATCAAGCCGCACACCCAGTTCGAAGCCGAGGTGTACGTGTTGTCGAAGGAAGAGGGCGGCCGTCACACGCCGTTCTTCAACGGCTACCGCCCGCAGTTCTACTTCCGCACCACGGACGTGACCGGCGCGGTGGATCTGCCCGAAGGCGTCGAGATGGTGATGCCGGGCGACAACGTCAAGGTCACGGTGCAGCTGATCAACCCGATCGCCATGGAAGAAGGCCTGCGCTTCGCGATTCGCGAAGGCGGCCGAACCGTCGGCGCCGGCGTGGTCTCCAAGGTGTTGAAGTAAGTCATGGCCAGTCAGCAGCGTATTCGCATTCGTTTGAAAGGCTTCGATCACCGTCTGGTGGATCGGTCGGCCCGCGAGATTCTGGACACGGCCAAGCGCAGCGGCGCCCAGGTCAAGGGACCGATTCCGCTGCCAACGGACAAGGAACGCTTCACCGTGCTGGTGTCCCCGCACGTGAACAAGGACGCGCGCGATCAGTATGAGATCCGCACCCACAAGCGGGTGATGGAGATCATCGATCCCAGCGAAAAGACCGTGGATGCCCTGATGAAGCTGGACTTGGCCGCAGGGGTTCATGTGCAGTTGAAGCTGTACTGAGCGCCGCAGGTTTCGAGGCGATGGCTCGCTAGCGAGCCGACAACAGAAATTCGTAGTTTAAGGTGAAATCATGGCGATCGGAGTGGTGGGGCGCAAGCTCGGCATGACCCGAATCTTTACCCCGGAAGGGGCATCGATTCCCGTCAGTGTCATCGAGGTGCAGCCGAATCGGGTGACGCAGGTCCGTACGCTGGAAACGGATGGCTATTCCGCCATCCAGGTGACAGCGGGCGAACGGCGACCGATTCGCGTCAAGAAGCCGCTGGCCGGCCATTTTGCGAAGGCGGGCGTTGCTGCGGGCCGCGGCTTGTGGGAATTCCGCCTCGACGCCGAGTCGGCTGCCGCCTACCCGGTTGGCCACGAAATCACCGTGGAGCAGTTCTCCGCGGGTCAAGTGGTCAATGTCACCGGCACCACCGTGGGCAAGGGATTTCAGGGCGCCATCAAGCGGCACCACTTTTCCATGCAGGACGCCACGCACGGTAACTCGCGGTCTCACCGGGCGCCAGGCTCGATCGGCCAGCGTCAGACCCCCGGCCGCGTCTTTCCGGGAAAGAAGATGGCCGGTCACATGGGGGCTGCACGCGCGACGGCGCGAAATCTCCGCGTCGTTCAGGTAGACGAGGGGCGGAATTTGCTGCTCGTCAGCGGTTCGGTTCCGGGTTCTAAGGGCGGCGACGTTCTGGTCCAGCCGGCCCGTACGAAGGATTGATCGATGTCAATTACATCACTCGACGGCGGTACGCCGCCCAGTCTGTCGGAAGGGGTCTTTTCGGCGCCTTTCAACGAGGCCTTGGTGCATCAGTTGGTTACCGCGTATCTGGCGGGCGGACGGGCCGGGACCCGAGCCCAGAAAACGCGCTCAGACGTGCGCGGCGGTGGCGCCAAGCCTTGGAAGCAGAAGGGGAGTGGTCGGGCCCGTGCCGGTACGATCCGCAGCCCGCTGTGGCGCCACGGCGGCGTCACGTTCGCCGCCCGTCCGCAGGACTACACCCAGAAGCTCAACCGCAAGATGTACAGGGCAGGCATGCGAGCGATCTTGAGCGAGTTGCTGCGCCAGGACCGGCTTCGGGTGGTGGACTCTGTCGGCATCGCCGAACCCCGTACGCGGCGCGTGACGGAGCAATTGTCCCAGTGGGGAATCCCAGACGACAGCCGCGTACTCGTCGTGGTAGAAACCGTTTCCGATGCGCTGGTTCTGGCGGCGCGCAATCTCCGGCGCGTACAGATCTGTCAGGCAACCCGAGTCGATCCCGTCAGTCTGGTCGGTGCCGATTGCGTGGTCATCGAGCGGAGCGCACTGACCGCGATTGAAGGATGGCTGCAATGAATCAAGAGCGTCTTTTGCAGATCCTGCTGGAGCCTGTGGTGACAGAAAAGTCCACTCAGGTCGCCGATGCAGGGAACCAGGCAGTTTTCAAGGTGCGCCGTGATGCGACCAAGGCCGAGATCAAGACGGCCGTCGAATCCTTGTTCAGCGTGCGTGTTCTGGGCGTGAACGTGGTCAACCTGAAGGGGAAGACGAAGCGTCACGGCCGTTTCACGGGCAAGCGCAGCGGGACCCGGAAGGCTTATGTTCGGCTGTCGGATGACAGTCGCATCGAATTGACCGTAAATCCCTGATGGGATTTTCGGACAGAACGTAATACAGCGAGATGGATCATGGCACTGGTTAAGTCCAAACCGACATCGGCCGGCAGGCGCTTCGCAGTTCAGGTGAAGACGCCCGATCTGCACAAGGGCGGTCCGCATGAGGCGCTGGTAGAGCGTCAGGCCAGCCGTGGTGGCCGCAACAACGTCGGCCGGGTGACCGTGCGCCATCAGGGCGGCGGGCACAAGCAGCGCTACCGGCTCATCGACTTCCGTCGCGACAAGGACGGCATTCCGGCCGTCGTCGAGCGTCTGGAATACGACCCCAATCGCAGCGCCCACATCGCCCTGCTGTGCTATGTGGATGGGGAGCGTCGTTACATTCTGGCGCCGAAGGGGGTTAAGGCTGGGACAAACCTGCAGTCCGGGGTTTCGGCCCCGATCAAGGCAGGCAATACCTTGCCGCTGCGCAACATTCCCCTCGGTACCAGCGTGCATGCCATCGAGTTGAAACCTGGAAAGGGCGCGCAGCTGGCGCGCAGCGCCGGTGCCTATGCGCAGATCGTGGCGCGTGAAGGCGGATTCGCCACGCTGCGGCTCCGTTCGGGCGAAATGCGCAAGATCCATCTCGAATGCCGCGCGACGGTCGGTGAGGTGGGCAATGCAGAACACAACCTGCGGTCGTTGGGCAAGGCCGGCGCAAAGCGCTGGCGCGGTGTCCGCCCCACCGTTCGTGGCGTGGCGATGAACCCGGTCGATCATCCGCATGGGGGCGGCGAAGGTCGCACCTCCGGCGGTCGCCATCCTGTAACGCCTTGGGGTGTTCCCACCAAGGGCTACAAGACTCGCAGCAACAAGCGCACGGACAAGATGATCGTTCGCCGCCGCAGTGCCAAGTAAGAGAGTTTGATATGCCGCGCTCCATTCGCAAGGGCCCCTTCGTGGATCACCACTTGGTGAAGAAGGTTCTCGAAACCCAGGAATCCCGGACCAAGCGTCCCATCAAGACCTGGTCACGCCGGTCCATGGTGATCCCGGAGATGGTGGGGTTGACCATTGCCGTGCATAACGGGCGGCAGCATGTGCCCGTTCTCGTATCCGAGAACATGGTGGGACACAAGCTGGGCGAGTTTTCTCCTACCCGCACCTACAAGGGCCACGTCGCCGACCGGAAGGCGCGGTAAGAGGGCAGCGACATGCAAGTTTCAGCAAAACTGAGAAACATCCACATCTCCGCGCAGAAGGCGCGTCTGGTGGCGGATCAGATCCGAGGCCTGCCCGTGGATCGTGCCCTGCAGGTGCTGACGTTCAGCCCTAAGCGCGGCGCTGAACTCATGCGCAAGGTGCTCGAATCGGCGATAGCAAACGCCGAGCACAACGAAGGTGCGGACGTCGACGAGCTGCGCGTCAGCGCGGTATGGGTAGACGAAGGTCCGACCATGAAACGGTTTCATGCCCGTGCCCGCGGTCGTGGCACTCGGATTCACAAGCGGACCAGCCATATTACAGTGCTGGTCGGCGATCGGAAGTAAGCGGAGCATAGGCAATGGGGCAGAAGGTCAATCCAATCGGCATTCGCCTGGGTGTGGTACGCGACTGGTCGTCGACGTGGTACGCCGAGAAGGGCGACTTTGCGCATTTCCTGAATCAGGATCTGCAAATTCGCGATTTCCTGCGTCGTCGGCTCGCCAACGCCTCTATTAGCCAGATCCGCATCGCGCGGCCGGCGCGCTCGGTGCAGGTCACGATTCATACGGCGCGGCCCGGTATCGTGATCGGTAAACGCGGGGAAGACATCGAGCGCCTGCGTACAGAGCTCGGTGCCTTGGTCGGTGTGCCATCGAGCATCAACGTCGAGGAGATCCGCAAGCCTGAACTGGATTCACGGCTGGTGGCGGAAAGTGTGGCACAACAGCTGGAAAAGCGTATCATGTTCCGCCGCGCCATGAAGCGCGCTGTCGGCAACGCAATGCGCCTCGGTGCGCAGGGCATCAAGATCCAGGTTTCCGGCCGCCTGAACGGGGCGGAAATTGCGCGTACGGAATGGTATCGCGAGGGCCGGGTGCCGCTGCATACGCTGCGGGCCGACATTGATTACGCCTTGGCCGAAGCGCGCACGACCTACGGCGTGATCGGTGTAAAGGTATGGATTTTCAAGGGCGAAGTTTTCCACGGCGACGGCGTCGTTGCTGACCACGCCGGCGAAAAGTCGAAGGGATAAGAGGTTCATCGCATGCGTCAGCCAAAGCGAACCAAGTATCGCAAGCAACAGAAGGGCCGCAACCAGGGTCTGGCCAAAGGCGGCGAGCGCGTCAGCTTCGGCGAATACGGACTCAAGGCGGTCGAGCGCGGTCGTCTGACGGCGCGTCAGATCGAATCGGCGCGCCGCGCGATCACGCGTCACGTCAAGCGTGGCGGCAAGATCTGGATCCGGATTTTCCCGGATGTTCCCGTGACCAAGAAGCCCATCGAAGTGCGCATGGGCAAGGGCAAGGGCAACGTCGAGTATTGGGTGGCGAAGGTTCAGCCGGGCTTCGTCATGTATGAAATGGAAGGCGTGACGGAAGACATCGCGCGGGAAGCGTTCAAGCTCGCTTCCGCCAAGCTGCCGATCAAGACTGCCTTCGTGGCGCGGACGGTAATGTGATGACGGGCACCGAAATCAAGGCCATGAGCCTGCAGCAGCTCCAGGACGCGCTGCTCAAGCTGCGTCGCGAGCAGTTCGATCTGCGGATGCAGCGGAGCGCCGGACAACTGGCGCAGTTTCACCTGTTTTCGAGGGTGCGACGCGACATCGCGCGCATCAAGACGGCGATGAGCGCAAAGCGTAATCAGGAACCCACGCCATGAGTGATGAGAGCAAGCTGAACCGGACGCTGGTCGGGCGGGTCGTCAGTGACAAGATGGACAAGACCATCACGGTGGCGATCGAGCGTCGCATCAAGCACCCGCTCTATGGCAAGTACGTCACGCGCACCAGCAAGCTGCATGCGCATGACGAAGAAAACGCTTGCCAGGAAGGGGATCTGGTTCGGGTGGTCGAATCGCGCCCCATTTCGAAGAGCAAGTCGTGGCAGCTGGTGGAAGTCGTCGAGCGGCGCCGGGACTGAGCCGGCCTCCCCCTAGGTATTTTGAGGCAGATTGAACGATGATCCAGATGCAGTCCGAGTTGGCGGTTGCCGACAACAGCGGTGCAAAACGTGTGATGTGCATCAAGGTGCTGGGCGGGTCCAAGCGCCGCTATGCGGGCATCGGCGATGTCATCAAGGTGTCCATCAAGGACGCCATCCCGCACGGGAAGGTCAAGAAGGGCGACGTCTACAACGCGGTCGTGGTGCGCACCCGCAAGGGCGTTCGCCGTCCTGACGGATCGTTGATCCGCTTTGATGGCAATGCCGCCGTGTTGCTGAACAATCAATTGCAACCGATCGGAACGCGCATCTTCGGGCCCGTGACGCGCGAATTGCGCTCCGAGCGGTTCATGAAGATCATTTCGCTGGCTCCTGAAGTTCTCTGACCGACGGTCAAGGTAGATTGCGATGAAACGAATCAAGACGGGTGACGAAGTCGTCGTCACGGCCGGAAAGGACAAGGGTCGGCACGGGCGTGTCCTGCGCGTTCTCGAGGACGACCGGGTGGTGGTCGAGAACGTCAATGTCGTCAAGCGCCACACCCGCGGCAACCCGGCCGCTGGTCAGGCGGGTGGAATCCTGGAGCAGGAGCGTTCCATCCATATCTCCAATGTCATGATCCGGAATCCCCAGTCGGGCAAGCCGGAGCGCATTGGTTACAAGTTGCTCGCGGACGGGCGCAAGGTGCGCTTCATGAAGTCCAACAGCGAAGTTCTCGACGTTTGAGGCGCGCGACCGTGGCCAGATTGCAACAGACTTATCAAGAAAAAGTGGTGCCTGAACTGATGTCCCGGTTCGCCTATCGAAACGTGATGCAGGTGCCGCGGATCTCCAAGATCTCCCTTAACATGGGTCTCGGCGAGGCGGTTGCCGACAAGAAAATCGTCGAGCACGCCCTGCGCGACATGGCCCAGATCGCCGGACAGAAGCCGGTGGTCACCAAGGCGCGCAAGTCCATCGCCGGCTTCAAGATCCGCGACGGCTGGCCCGTGGGCTGCAAGGTGACGCTGCGGCGTGACCGGATGTACGAGTTTCTGGACCGGCTGATTGCGGTTGCATTGCCACGCGTGCGCGATTTTCGTGGCGTGAACGGTCGCGGCTTCGATGGCCGGGGAAACTTCAGCATGGGCATCTCCGAGCAGATTATTTTCCCCGAAATCGACTACGACAAGATCGACGCCCTGCGCGGTATGGATATCACCATCACTACCACGGCGCGATCGAATGAGGAAGGCAGAGCCCTGCTTGAGGGTTTCGGCTTCCCGTTCCGCAACTGAGGAATAGAGAATGGCAAAGCGCAGCATGGTGGAGCGGGAAAAGCGGCGGGCAGAGACGGTGGCGCGATTTGCGGCCAAGCGTAAGGCCCTCAAGGCGACCATCCTTGACATGAGTCTGGATGATGAGACCCGGTTCGCCGCCGTCGATGCTCTGGCCAAGCTTCCTCGGGATTCGAGCCCGGTTCGGCAGCACAACCGCTGTCAGCGGACCGGCCGAACCCATGGCTACTATCGGAAGTTCGGGCTCAGCCGTAACAAGCTCCGTGAGGCGGCGATGTTCGGTGAGATTCCGGGTCTGGTGAAGGCCAGCTGGTAATTTAGACGAGAGCAACAAGATCATGAGCATGACAGATCCCATCGCGGACATGTTGACCCGTATCCGGAATGCCCAGAGTGCGGGCAAGGCGGAAGTCAGCATGCCGTTTTCGCGCCGCAAGCGCGCCGTTGCCAACATCCTGCTCGACGAGGGCTATGTCGCGGACGTTCAGGCCACCGACGAAGGCGGCAAGGGCACCTTGACCGTCGCGCTCAAGTATTTCGAGGGCCGTCCCGTCATCGAGCACTTGGCGCGCGTCAGCAAGCCCGGGCTGCGCATCTATCGCGGCGCCCAGGAATTGCCCACCGTGCTCGGTGGTCTGGGCATGGCCGTGGTTTCGACGTCGCAGGGCTTGATGACGGATCGCGCCGCGCGCGCCGCGGGTATCGGCGGCGAAGTGATCTGCACCGTTTACTGAGGGTTTTTGGATGTCTCGCGTAGCGAAAAATCCGGTGGCGATTCCCGCCGGCGTCGATGTGGTCCAGTCCGGCACGCAGTTGTCGGCGAAGGGTAAGAACGGCGCCCTGAGCCTGTCGGTTCATCCCGATGTGACGGTGAGTCATCAGGACGGACATTTGCACTTCGCTCCGACGCGTCCTGCTGCTGACAAGATGGCAGGGACCATGCGCGCCCTGTGCCAGAACATGATCAAGGGTGTTGATGAGGGCTTCGTCCAGCGGTTGCAGTTGATTGGTGTCGGTTATCGCGCCCAGATGCAGGGCTCGAGCCTGAACCTGTCACTGGGATTTTCTCATCCGGTCAATTATCCGGTTCCGCAGGGCATCTCGATCGAGACGCCGAGCCAGACCGAGATCGTGATCAAGGGTGCCGACAAGCAGCGCGTGGGCCAAGTTGCAGCCGATATCCGATCCTATCGCTCGCCGGAGCCCTACAAGGGCAAAGGTGTACGCTACATGGGCGAGCGGGTGGTCCTGAAAGAGACCAAGAAAAAGTAAGTAGGTACTAGTCATGGAAAAGAAATCCGCACGCCTGCGCCGCGCGCGCCGCGGCCGAGCAAAAATGCGCGAACTCGGTATGACGCGCCTGTGCGTCCACCGCACGCCGCGTCACATCTACGCGCAGCTTATTGCGGCCGACGGCGCATCGGTGCTGGCTTCGGCCTCGTCGCTGCTGAAGGAAGTCCGCGACCAGGTCAAGGCGACCGGCAACGTCGACACGGCGGCCCTGGTGGGACGACTGATCGCCGAGCGCGGCCGTGAAGCGGGGGTGACCCGCATCGCCTTCGATCGCTCCGGCTTCCAATACCATGGCCGGATCAAGGCTTTGGCCGACGCTGCCCGTGCGGGCGGGCTTGAGTTCTAAAGGATCTTCGAAATGTCCAATACCGGGTTGCAAACCAGTGGCGACGGCCTGCTTGAGAAACTTGTCGCGGTCAATCGCGTCGCCAAGGTGGTCAAGGGCGGCCGCCAGTTCGGTTTCACCGCCCTGACCGTGGTAGGCGACGGCAACGGCCGCGTGGGCTTCGGCTACGGCAAGGCACGTGAAGTGCCGCAGGCCATTCAGAAGGCCATGGATCGCGCGCGCAAGTCCATGCAAGCGGTCCATTTGACGGATGGCACTCTGCAGCACCCGACCGTGGCAGCCCATGGCGCGACCCGCGTCATCATGAAGCCGGCGAGCCAAGGTACCGGCTTGATCGCCGGCGGGGCAATGCGCGCCGTGTTCGAAGTCGCGGGTGTTCACAACGTCCGCGCGAAATGCCTGGGATCACGTAATCCGCTCAATGTGGTGCGTGCAACCATCAATGGCCTGCACGACTTGCACGACCCCAAGTTCGTCGCGGCGAAGCGTGGCAAGTCGGTCGAAGACATTCTGGGTGGATGAGATGACGGATCCAGTCAAACAATATCGCCTGACCTTGGTGCGCAGCACCGCAGGTCGGCTCAAGAATCACCAGGCTTGCGTGCGTGGTCTCGGCCTGCGGCGCATGCATCACTCCGTGGTGGTGCCGGGAACCCCTGAAAATCGCGGCATGATCAACAAGGTGTCCTACTTGTTGACGGTTGAGGAGATTTGAGATGCGTCTGAATTCGCTTCAGCCCGCGGAAGGAAGCCGGAAGGAAAAGCGGCGTCTCGGACGTGGCATCGGGTCCGGCCTGGGCAAGACGAGCGGTAAAGGGCACAAGGGCCAGAAGGCGCGGGCCGGAGGATTCCACAAGGTGGGATTCGAAGGTGGCCAGATGCCGCTGCAGCGCCGTATTCCCAAGCGGGGCTTTCGCTCGCGTACGGCCAGGACGAGTTGCGAAGTGCGCCTGAACGAACTCAACGGACTGGAAAGTCCGGTGACCTTGCTCGGCCTCATCGCGGCGGGTGTGGTGCCGCAGGGTACTGCGAAGGCGAAGGTCATTCTCTCCGGAACGCTGAGCCACGCGATCACGCTCGAAGGTGTGGCGGCCACCGCGGGGGCACGCGCGGCGATCGAGGCCCTGGGCGGCGTCATCAAGGAATCCTGATCCGTGGCTCCCAACCGCCCGCTGCCAGACATGGGCAAGCTTTCCGAATTGCGTCAACGCGTCCTGTTTCTGTTGGGCGCGCTGATCGTATTCCGCATCGGTACGTTCATCCCGGTCCCGGGGGTGGATCCGATTGCCGTAGCGCGGCTGTTCGAGCGTACCAGCGGCACGATCCTCGACATGTTCAACATGTTTTCGGGGGGCGCGTTGGAGCGCCTGAGCCTGTTTGCGCTGGGCGTAATGCCCTATATCTCCGCTTCCATCATCGTCCAGCTGATGACATCGGTGGTTCCAGCATTCGAGGAACTCAAGAAGGAAGGCGAAAGCGGCCGGCGCAAGCTGACCCAGTACACGCGCTACGGATCCGTCGCGCTGGCCACGTTCCAGGCGGTGGGGGCGTCGATCGCCCTGCAGAATCAGGGTGTGAACGCGATTCAGGGGCCTTTGTTCGTCGTTTTGGCAGCGACCAGTTTGGTGGCGGGGACGATGTTTCTCGTTTGGCTGGGCGAACAGGTCACCGAGCGCGGCATCGGCAATGGAATTTCGATGATCATCTTTGCAGGGATCGTGGCCGGTCTGCCGTCGGCAGTCGGTGGCACGCTGCAACTCGTGCGCAACGGGGAAATGAATCCCTTGTTCGCAGTCGTTATTCTTGCCTTGGCATTTGCGGTGATTGCAGGCGTCGTGTTCGTGGAGCGCGGCCAACGGCGGATTCCCGTGCACTATGCCAAGCGGCAGCAGGGTCGCCGGCTCTTTGCGGCGCAGACCACGCATCTGCCGCTCAAGCTCAACATGGCCGGCGTCATCCCGCCCATTTTTGCGTCCAGTCTCATCCTGTTTCCGGTGACCCTGGGCGGATGGCTTGGTGGCGCGTTGGGAGACACGTGGGGGGCCTCGGTCATGCAACGCATCACGGCCGCGATCTCCCCGGGGCAGCCCGTATATATTCTGCTGTATGCCGCGCTGATCATTTTCTTTTGCTTTTTCTATACGGCCCTGGTGTTCAACGCCCGCGAGACGGCGGACAACCTGAAACGCTCAGGGGCGTTCATTCCTGGAATCCGGCCAGGGCAGAACACGGCCAACTACATTGACGGTGTCCTGACGCGCTTGACCGTGGTCGGTGCGATCTACATCACGGCAGTGTGTTTGATGCCGGAGTTCTTGATCTTGTCTTTCAACGTTCCTTTCCATTTTGGCGGGACGTCGCTCCTGATCATCGTCGTGGTCGTGATGGATTTCATGGCCCAAGTGCAGGCGCATTTGATGTCCCATCAATATGAGGGACTGTTGAAGAAGAGTAATTTGAAAGCCGCTGGCCGAGTCGGATGAGCGCTGCCGGCAGCACGAATCAGGAGTCATAAGTCATGAAAGTACGCGCTTCGGTCAAGCGGATCTGCCGCAACTGCAAGGTCATCAAACGTCACGGGCATATTCGCGTTATCTGCGTGGATGGTCGACACAAGCAACGCCAGGGCTGATCGCCGGTTGTCAATTGAGAGCTAATCGGCTATTCTTGCCGGCTAGCCGACGCTTGGTCGGCACGGCGGGTGGCCCGTCAGGAGAGCATTGAAGATGGCGCGTATCGCCGGTGTCAATATTCCAGATCAGAAGCACGCAGTGATTGCGCTGACCGCCATTTACGGCGTGGGGCGCAGTCGAGCAAAGTTGATCTGCGAAGCGACGGGGATCAGCCCGTCTTCCTTGATAAAAGAGCTGACCGAAGGCGAGCTGGAATCGCTGCGACAGGCGGTGGCCAGATTCACGGTCGAGGGTGATCTTCGGCGTGAAGTGTCGATGAACATCAAGCGACTCATGGATCTGGGATGCTATCGCGGGCTCCGCCACCGGCGCGGTCTTCCCGTGCGTGGCCAGCGGACCCGCACGAACGCCCGGACGCGCAAGGGCCCCCGTCGTGCGATCCGCAAGTAAGTGATGCCCCGCTTCCATCTCTTTCATTCCTTCTAGTCGGCGAGTGTCAATGGCCAAGACAGCCCCACGCAAGCGAGTTCGCAAGCATGTCACCGATGCGGTGGCTCATGTGCATGCCTCGTTCAACAACACCATCATCACCATCACCGATCGCCAAGGCAACGCGTTGTGCTGGGCCACGTCCGGTGGTTCCGGTTTCCGCGGTTCGCGCAAGAGCACGCCGTTCGCTGCCCAGGTGGCGGCCGAGAAGGCGGGCAATGCGGCCCAGGAACATGGCGTGCGGAACCTCGACGTGCTGGTGAAGGGTCCCGGTCCAGGGCGCGAGGCAGCAGTGCGTGCGCTCCACAACGTTGGCTTCAAGGTGTTGAGCATCACCGACGTGACGCCGATCCCGAACAACGGCTGCCGGCCGCCGAAGCGCCGGCGCGTTTGATCACACGATAATTCGCTGCGACAGCACGAGAGACATGCATGGCAAAGTACATTGGCCCCAAATGCAAGCTATCCCGTCGTGAAGGAACCGATCTGTTCCTGAAGGCGCGGGGCAGTTCCTACGAGAAAAAGTGCCGCAGCGAGTCTGCTCCGGGCCAGCACGGGCAGCGTCGCGGGCGTCTGTCGGACTATGGGCTCCAGTTGCGCGAGAAGCAGAAGCTGCGGCGGATGTACGGCGTGCTGGAGGGGCAGTTCCGGCGCTATTACGAAGATGCAGCGCGCGTGCGGGGTAACACCGGCGAGACCATGCTCCAGTTGCTCGAAAATCGCCTCGACAATGTCGTCTACCGCATGGGATTTGCCTCCACGCGGGCCGAAGCGCGGCAGCTGGTCGGGCATAAGGCGTTCGAAGTGAACGGCCAGTTGTCGAACATTCCATCCATGCAGGTACGCGCCGGCGACGTGATTCGCGTGTCTGCGCGCGCGCGCGCCCAGGATCGCATCCGGGGCGCCTTGACCGTTGCGCTCGAGGTTGGGCTTCCCTCATGGGTGGAAGTGGATGAGAAGGAGCTTCAAGGGACCTACAAGATGGTTCCCGATCGCTCGGATCTTTCCCCGGACGTCAATGAAAATCTCGTCGTCGAGCTGTACTCCAAGTAAGGGAGATTTTCAGAATGCAGGGCCTCGGTACCAGTTTTTTGAAGCCCCGTTTGGTGGACGTCCAGCGGCTGTCGTCGACTCATTCGCGCATCGTGCTCGAGCCGCTTGAGCGTGGCTTCGGGCACACGCTGGGCAACGCGCTGCGGCGAATCCTGCTGTCGTCCATGGCTGGCGCGGCCGTGGTCGAGGCGGAGATCGATGGTGTGCTTCACGAGTACAGCAGCATCGAAGGCGTCCAGGAAGACGTCATCGACATTCTGTTGAATCTCAAGGGTGTCGCGTTTCGGGTTACCGATCCGGCGGCTTCCGAAGTCAATCTGATGTTGATCAAGGAAGCGCCTGGCCCCGTCACTGCGGGTGACATCCAGCTCAATCATCAGGTCGAGATCGTCAATCCGGATCACGTCATCGCCCATCTGACCGAGGGCGCGCGCATCAAGGCGCGGCTGAAGGTCCGCAAGGGTCGTGGCTATGAGTCCGCACAAGCCCGTCTGGGCATGCTGATGGAAGACGATGCACGGCCGATCGGTGTGCTGCATCTGGATGCTTCCTATAGCCCCGTACGCCGGGTGTCCTATACGGTCGAGAATGCCCGTGTGGAACAGCGCACCAATCTGGACAAGCTGGTGATCGAGCTCGAGACGAGCGGCGTCATCGATCCGGAAGAGGCGATTCGTCACGCGGCGACCATTTTGAGTGATCAGCTGGCGTCCTTTGTGGACTTGCGGTCCGAGCAGGTGGAAGACCGGCATATGCGAGTGGGGGATCTCAATCCCATTTTCGTGAGGCCGATCGATGATCTGGAGCTGACCGTGCGTTCCGCCAACTGCCTCAAGGCAGAGAATATCTTTTACATCGGTGATCTCATTCAGCGCAGTGAAGTGGAGCTGTTGAAGGCGCCCAATCTCGGCAAGAAATCGCTGACCGAGATCAAACAGGCATTGGCGTCGCATGACCTTTCGTTGGGAATGCGACTGGACCAGTGGCCCCCGGCGGACCTCCAGCCCCGTAGCCTTGGATCGGAAACCGACGCCTGACCGGTGACCTCGCCCGTGCGCGGGTATTTTTAACGGAATTGTGACCATGAGACATCGCAACACTGGCCGCCAGCTCAGTCGGAACAGCGCACATCGCAAGGCGCTGATGCGCAACATGACCGTGTCGCTGCTCAAGCATGAGCTGATTCAGACGACGCTGCCCAAGGCCAAGGAACTGCGCCGCTTTGCCGAGCCGATGATCACGCTCGGCAAGGAAGACGGTGTGTCGCGTCGCCGGCTTGCGTTCGATCGGCTACGCGATCGGGATGTGGTGACCAAGCTGTTCAACGAGCTCGGTCCGCGTTACAAGCAGCGTCCGGGCGGCTATCTGCGCATCCTCAAGAATGGCTTTCGGGCGGGCGACAATGCGCCGATGGCGGTGGTGGAATTGGTGGATCGGCCTGACCGTGCGGCCGCTCAGGAAGCCGAGTGAGGCGGATCGTTTTCGATCCAAAGGAAGCCGGGCGCGCGCCCGGCTTTTTTATGCGCCGTTAACCGGGCGCTGCGCAGGCAACGAGCGGCCGGCGGCGCGAAATGGCCTTATCATCCCGAATGCGTCGCTCACGAGGGCACGGTCATGACCGATATTTCAACGCTGTTTGACAACAATCGCCGCTGGTCTGAATCCGTCTGCACCGAGGATCCGGGCTTTTTTACCGGTCTGGCCGAGATTCAGGCGCCGGAATTCCTGTGGATCGGATGTGCCGATTCCCGCGTGCCGGCGAATGAAATCACGGGGCTGAAGCCGGGTGAGGTGTTTGTCCACCGGAATGTGGCCAATGTGGTCGCCCACGGCGATCTGAACTGTCTGGCGGTCGTTCAGTTCGCCGTCGACGTGCTGAAAGTCCGCGACGTGCTGGTCGTCGGGCATTACGGTTGCGGTGGCGTGCGAGCGGCGCTGGACAATGCGCGGCTTGGCCTGGTCGACAACTGGCTGCGTCACATTCATGACGTCAAGCAAAAGCACCAGCATGCGCTGGCGGCGGCCGAGGACGATGGAGAGCGGGTCGACCTGCTGTGCGAACTGAACGCGATCGAGCAGGCGCGCAACCTCTGTCAGACCACCGTCATCCAGGACGCATGGGCGCGTGGCCAGGCGCTGGCGGTGCACAGCTGGATCTATGGTCTTACCGACGGCATCATCCATGACCTGGGCTACTCCGTCTCAGCGGCCGCAGAGGTCGATGCGCACTATGAGGCAGCCGTCAGATGCAGGTCAGCCAGATCGAAGTGATAGTCGCGCCGATCAGTGAGGGCCGAGCCACTCGATGCGGTAGAGGTGGCGCTTGCGGTCGCGGTAGTTCTGCACGGAACCCTCGTAGCGCAAGGTTTCCAGCTTGGTGAGGTCGACATCCACGATCAGCGCCATCTCGGTGTTGGGCGTGCTTTCGGCCATGATGGCGTCGTGCGGAAAGGCGAAGTCGCTGGGCGAGAACACGGCCGACTCGGCGTATTGGATGTCGAGGTTGTCGACCTGCGGCAGATTGCCGACGCTGCCGGCGATGGCCACATAGCATTCATTTTCGATGGCGCGCGCCTGGGCGCAGCGTTTTACCCGCAAGTAGCCGTTTTTGGTATCCGTCCAGAACGGCACGAACAGGATCTGCATCTGCTGATCGGCGAGCAGTCGGGCGAGTTCGGGAAACTCCACGTCATAGCAGATCAGTATGCCGATCTTGCCGGCATCGGTCTCGAATACCCGTAGCTGATCGCCGCCCCGCATCACCCACGCGCGCTGTTCATAGGGCGTGGGATGAATCTTGTACTGGGCCTCGACGGTGCCGTCACGCCGGCACAGATAGGCGACGTTGTAGAGCACGCCGTCCTCGTAGATGGGCATGCTGCCTGCGATGATGTTGATGTTGTAGCTCACGGCGAGACGCGAGGTTTCCTCCCGCAACCGTTCGGTGTAGCTGGCGAGATGGCGCATGCTGGAAACGCTGGAGCCCGGCGGAAGCAGCCCCATCAGGGGCGCATTGAAGAACTCGGGCAGCAGCGCGAAGTCGGACTGATAATCCGACAGCGCATCGACGAAGAATTCGATCTGCTGGATCAGTTCCTCGACCGAGTCGATCCAGCGCATCTGCCACTGCAGGACGCCGATGCGGACGCGATCGCGGCGCTGGTTGATCGCAGGCTGCGGCCGCGGTTCGTGGAAAATGTTGATCCATTCGAGCAGTGTCGCGTAGCCACGCGAGGCTTGATCCTCGGGCAGATAATTGCGCAGCACCCGCTTGACGCGAAAATCGTTGGACAACTGGAAGGACAGGATGGGATCGTAGAGCTCCCGATTCTGCACCTTCTCGATGTATTCCGGCGGCGACATGCGATCCGCATGGGCGGCATACCCGGGAATGCGGCCACCGGCGACGATGGCGCGAAGGTTGAGGTGCCGACACAGTCCCTTGCGCGCCTGATAAAGTCGACGGCCCAGCCGCATGTCGCGGTACTCCGGATCGACGAAGACATCGACGCCGTAGAGCACGTCCCCGTCGGGGTCATGGGTGGTGAGATAGGCATTGCCGGTGATCTGGTCGTAGGTGTGCTGGTCGCCGAATTTATCGTAGTCGACGATGACCGCAAAGGCGGCCGCTACCACGCGGCCATTGTCCTCGATGCAGATCTGACCCTCGGGGAAGGTTGCGATCTGCGAATAATACTTGTCCCGCGGCCAGGCGCCGCCGAAGTCCGCATAGACGCTGTCCATGAGGCGACGAATGTCTTCGTAATCGTCCCGAGTCAGATTGCGCAGGCGGAGCCGATGCTCCGGAATGGACGGCGGCGATGGGACATCAGGATCCGCGTGAACCACAAGGCCTCCGGAGCGGCGACTTACCAGCGAACCTTGAAGCCGCGCGTATCGATGTGAATGAAGGGCCCATGATACGCGGTAGCCTTGTAACGCCCCAGCCCGCCGACGAGGTGCGTGTGGGTCTCTTCGAGTCCCTCGACCAAGCTGGCCAGCCAGTCCGCGTCGTCCTGGTCGATGCGGCCGTCCCGATTGAGATCGTCCATCCGCCCGTCGCCGTCACGGTCGATGAAGACATCGGCGGCGTCCCCCCACAGGTGCCGGCTGTAGGTGGTTTCATTACCGACGCGGCGGTTGTAGGCGGGGGTGCGGTAGCCGCTCATGACAGAGAAGCTGTCGGTGCGGACGCCGTTCGTATTCACTTCTTCCAGAACGGTTTCCAGTTTGAGCGGCAGACTGCTCTGCAGCACCAGATACTTCGTGCTCCCCGCTTCCTGCTTGCAGAGAAACTGACCGATCCGGAAATGCGGCGACACGCGAACGTCCAGCAGTTCGGGCGTGATCTCGACGAAACCCTGCGGGGGACGGTAGTTGTCCATGTTTCGCAAGGGCGTCTCGGGATAGTGTCCGATGGGATAGCCGTTCAGCGTGCCGTCTGCCGCCCGGCTGCGCGGATGCATGACGAACACGTTGAATTGCATGACGTCGTTGGTGTTCAAGCCCTTGAGCCGCAAGCGATAAAGCCCCGGGGTAATCGGCGCTTTCCAGACCCAGGAATGCGCTTCAACGGCGTCGAGCCGGCCTCCTTCGGCGAGCGCCGCCACACGCAGGCCATCGGTCCCATTGAGGACCTCGATGGGCACCACCTCGCCGGGCATGACGAAGGTGGCGAGTTCGCGATAGGGATTCACCGTCTCGCCGAAGGCGGCGGTGAACCGCGCCCGACCGGTGTCGAAGGCGTCCAGGCCTGTGGCGTGGGCGACCGCCGTCCAGGCCAGCATCGTCGTCACGAAAAGGCGCGCTATGCGCCATGCAAGGGCTCGGGTCATGGCCGCTTCCAAGGGGTTCGTGCCAGCTTGCGGGCCAGCGCTTCGTCGTTGCCGTAGATGTCCTCGCGCAGATTCAGGTCGCCGGTCTGCGCATCCGGCCAAGCCGTCCAGTAGACGAATTCGATGGGGACCGGATCGATGCGGACGGTTTTCGTCTTGCCCGCTGCGATCACGGTTTCCATGCGCTCGCGTGGCCATTGCTGGTTCTGATTCATCAGGAACTCGGCCAGCAACAGCGGATGCTCCACCCGAATGCAGCCTGAACTATACATGCGCCGGGCGCGATTGAAGAGCTGCTTGGACGGCGTATCGTGCAGATAGACCTGATCGTGGTTCGGAAACAGGAACTTGACACGACCCAGCGAGTTGCGCGCCCCGGGCGCTTGACGGATTCGCAGCTCGGGGAGCGGCTCGCCCGAATCGATGAGCGTCTGGAGCGAGGCCGCATCGAGCGTGATCGGGCCTTCGCCGCCGCGCATGGATACGGTCATGCCGGACCTTTCCAAGTAAGCCGGATCGGCCGTGATCTTCGGCAACAGATCTTCACGCACCAGACGCCGGGGGACGGTCCAGGTCGGATTGAAAACCACGGTATCGATGTCGCCCATGAGCAGCGGCGTGGGTCGGTACTGTTGACCGACCACGACCCGTGTTTCCCAGACCGTTCTGCCGTCCTGCATCGCGGTGAGCGTGAACCCGGGGATGTTGACACGCACCAGCCGACCGGCGATGGGCCGGCCAGCCCAGCGCTGCCGTTCCAGATTGGCCATCAGTTGATCGATGCGGCGTTGCCGCGGGGTGTTGAGCGTGGCCACGGTCTGCGGTCCGACGTTGCCGTCGGCGTCCAGTCCCGTCAGGTCCTGAAAACGGCGCACTCGCTCGACCAGCGCCGCGTCATAGACATCATCATGCGGCGTCGGCGCCGCAAGGTCAGCAGGCGGTTCGACCGCGCTGATGCGCTCCCAGGCGTCCAGCGCGCGGCGCAGCGCGACGACCCGCGCATCGCGGTCGCCAGGGCGCAGCGTCGGCCCGGCCGCCACCACCGGCAAGTCGGCGGATCGCCGCAGCCGTTCCAGCGCGCTCTGGAGGCGGGCATAAGCCACGCGATCGAGCGGCTGCGGCGCCAGCGCTTCGGCCACGCCCTCGGTACGGATCGCCTCTTCGAGCCGCATCGCCAGCGCAGGCAAGGCCTCGAGGTGCGCGAATTGAAGGCCATTCACGGCGGGGTGCGCCCGCCCGCTGCCGAGATGGACGGACAGCGTCATGAAGGCGTCGGTCGCGAGACGATCGAGCGCTCTTCGCATCGCCTCCGCCAGGGGCTGCGCATCTGCGCTGCGGACCCCGTCCTCGAGCCCGGCCAAATGGTAGTCGGCAGCATCCAGGCCGTGCGTGTCCAGCGTTCGCAGAAACGCCACCAGATGACGCAGTGCCGGGCGCGCGGCGCCTGATGCATCGAACCAGACCGGCTGGTCGCCGTGATCAGCGAGGTAGCGATCCACCGCCGCGGGGCTCCACAGATCGGGCGGGGGCGCGGCGCCACCGAATGCGACCGGCGCCATGAGGATGAGCAGGCTCAACAGTCGCGCCCGATGCCTGTGGCCGCGGCGCTCGCTGCCGGTCGGCGGCGCCGTGTCGCAGGCGCCGGCCGGCCGGGAGGCGCGCCGGTCGGGCAGGCGCGGCATGCTGATCATTGGAAGCACGGGTCGCGGCACACTCATCCCTCGGCGACGGTCGCCCATATCGGTCGCGGTAGCCATGCTCATCCGCTTGGGGTTGCGATAGACTGCCTTGCCATCCGCACGATGGCAATGTCGGCGCGGGGCGGGGGCCGGAATGCGCGCCGACGACGCCGGATTCGGGCGCGCACGCGAGGAATCGCCATGGACACGTCGATCTTCTATTTCGTCCTCGAGGTACGCTCCGCCGTCACGGAGGGAGGCGGGCTTGGCGGCGGGTACGTCCACTGCTGGATTCGGCAGCCGACCCCTGACGCGGCTCGCGCGCTGGCGGTCGAACGGGTGCGGGCCGAAGGCTGGGCGGTGACGTCCTGCTCCGAGCCCGCCGTCGCCCAGCCGGACGATTACCTCTTGGATGAGGCATCGCTCGAAAGCTATGAGGTGGCGCTGCGCGAGGGCGAGGCTTTGGTGATGCACGGCTGGATCTTCGAAGGCGACTGAATGCCGAGGCCGGACTTCCTCATCATCGGCGCGCAGAAGGCCGGCACGAGCTGGCTGGCCCATAATCTCGGGCAGCACCCCGGCGTGTACCTCCCGCCGGATGAGTTGCACTTCTTCGACAAATCAGCGCGGTTCGCGCGTGGCCGGTCCTGGTATGAAGCGCAGTTTGCGCCCCCGCCCGGGGTCCTGCGCGTCGGCGAGAAAACGCCGGATTACCTGTGGAGCGAGGAAGGCGGCGCCGAGGATCATACGCCCGGGATCGCCGAGCGCATCCACGGGGCCTACCCTGACCTGCGGCTGATCTGTGTCTTGCGCGACCCGGTGACGCGCGCGGTATCGGCGGCGCGCCATTTGCTGCAGACCGGCCGGGTGCGCCCATCGACGTCGCTGGATGCCCTGCTGGTCGGCGACGCGATGCCCATGGCCGACGCGCATGGTGTCCTCGCCCAGGGATTCTATGCCCGTTCCTTGCGACGCTATCGTGGCCTGTTCGGCGCCGAGCGGATATGTGTCCTGTTCTACGAGGACGACCTGCTCGGCGACCCTCTGGGTACGCTGCAGGGGGTGTGCCACTTTCTCGGCGTGGAGACCGCGTTCGATTTCCCGGACCGGGGGCGACGCATCAACGACCTGGGATTCAGTCGCCTCGGACTGGCGCTGTCCCATGCGCTACCGTGGCTGGGCCGACCGATCCGCGCGCTCGATCGTCGCTGGGCGACGCCCTACCGGCCGGAGGCCTCGGACCGCACGCTCGCCGCACTGGCCCGGCTGTACGCGCCTGCCAACGCCGAATTGTTCGCCTTGCTCGGGCGATCGGCGTCGAACTGGCGCATGGCCTAGAATAGCCGTCCTGAACAGGGGGAGGGACAGTGAATTTTGCCTGCGATATCGACATCGGCGCGCCAGCGGAACGGATCTTTCCGTGGCTGGAGGAACCGGCACGGATGCAGCAGTGGGTGCAGGGGCTCGAGCATTCCGAGTATCTCGAATCGGGCGCCGCGCCTGCCGTCGGGACGCGCTTTCGCCAGCGCATGCGCGAAATGGGACGGACGGTGACCTACGACGGCGAGGTGCTTGAGCGCGACCCGCCGGTGCTGCTCGAAGTCGTGCTGACGCACCGCCGCTTCGAGATGCGCATCGCCTATCGGCTCGGTGCGCGCGCCCCAGGGACCCATCTGCACTATGCTTTGCAGTTGCGGGCGCTCGATAGTACCGTGGCCCGCATAGAGCGGGCGCTGGGCTGGATGCTCGAGCGGGGCGCCCGCCAGCAGCTCGCCCGGCTTAAACGCTGCGTGGAAGACGAGCTGACATTAGACGACAGGAACCGGAAAAGCAGTCTATAGTGGAGGTCAATTCGGCCGGCGAACTCAGGCTTTGCCGGCAGCATTCATCACCCGGTGACAGAGACGGGCAAGGGATTGCGCAACAAGAAGTGAAACGGCGTCGGCGCCGCGGGTCTCCTCCCATGCCGGCGCACACAACAACGCCCCAGGGATTCGGGGGCAAGCACCATGATGGGTATGAAGGAGATGTCCGCGATGATGCGAAGAATGACGAAGGGGTTGCTCGTGGCTTGCGCGCTCGCCGTTGCCGGTTGTGCGTCCGACAGGCCGGATGTCAGCTACGAAGTGCCTCAGCAAAAGGTCTTGAAGGGGACTCACAAACGGGTCGCACTGTTTACGGTCGACGAGCCCGCCGTCTATGACGTGCGCATCTACCGGTATCCCGGTCCCGATACCCCCGGCATCACCCTGCCGGGCCGTATCGTCGGGACGACGGTGACGGCCGCGGGGCGCCAGGCGGATACGGCCAGCCGCACCTTGCAGCTGACCCAAGCGATCAAGGAGTGGAACTTCAACATCGGGCGCCAACTCACGGACGACGTGAAGAAGCGGATCGAAGCCAACGGCTATGCGGTCGAGGAAGTGCATACCAGCGATCATCGGCACACGACGGCCTATCGCAATCACAAGTATCTGGGCACCTACCCCGCGGTCAGCCAGCCGGTCGATGCCTATCTGCACGTGTATATCGAGTTCGCCGGCTATACGGCTCCGACGCCGAGCGAGCCGTACACGCCGACGCTGGAAGTGTTCATGGATCTGGTCGATCCCCAGACCAAGGCGCGTGAGTACGCCGCCAGCCTGGTCTACGGCGGTCCGGTCCCGGTCAGCGACGCCAACAACACGCCGTCCGACCCCAAATACACGGTCCGCGACTTCGCATGGCTGTGTGCCGGACCCGAGGCCTGCGAAGAGAACCCGGCCGTCAAGGGCTTGCGGGCAGCCTCCGAAGGCGTGGCCCAGATGGTCGAGCGGCATTTGTTCGCCAAGGCCCAGCCGCGCGCAGTGGCGCCCTGATCGATCGAAGCTCAAATGAAAACGGGCCCTGCGGGGCCCTTTTTCATGGGGTTGGCCGGGCGCCGATCAGGATGCGGACCGCCTGCGTATCCAGTGCTGGAAGCGCAGGTCATGGCCGTTGCGGGCGTCCGCAGGACGGGATTGCTCATCGCGGAGCGCCCAGGCCGTTTCATCGATGGCCGGGAAAAACGCATCGGCGCCCGCGTCGGTGTCCACCCGCGTCAGGAACACCTCATCGGCGAGCGGCAGAAAAGCGGCATAGACCTGCCCGCCGCCGATGATCATCACCGGATCGCCGTCGGCAGCAGCGAGCGCGGCCGCCACGCTGTCGACCCGCTCGGCGCCGGGAAAATCCTTGGCCGGATCGCGTGACAGCACGAGATTCTGTCGGCCCGGCAGGGCGCGGCCGATGGCGGCGTAGGTGTTCGCGCCCATGACCACGGGGTGGCCCAGAGTGAGCGCCTTGAAATGGGCGAGATCCGCCGGCAGATGCCAGGGCAGGCGGTTGTCCCGTCCGATGCCCTGGCGCCGGTCACAGGCCGCGATCAGCGCGATGCGCGGCCGGCGCGGGTTCATACGGCGACCGGCGCGCGGATGGCGGGATGATGCCGGTAGTCTGCCAGCGTGACGTGCTCCGGTCCGAAGCCCGCGATGTCCCGGACCGAGGGGTCGAGCTGCAAGGTGGGCAGGGCGAGGGGGTCACGACCGAGCTGTTCACGCACCTGCTCGACGTGGTTCAGATAGATATGGCAGTCGCCGCCGGTCCAGACGAAATCGCCGACGCCGAGATCGCAGACCTGTGCCACCATGTGCGTGAGCAGGGCATAGCTGGCGATGTTGAAGGGTACGCCCAGAAACAGATCCGCGCTGCGCTGGTAAAGCTGGCAGGAAAGGCGTCCTTCGGCCACGTGGAACTGGAACAGGCAGTGGCAAGGGGCCAGCGCCATGTCGGGCAGGTCGGCCACGTTCCACGCGCTGACGATATGACGGCGCGAATCCGGATTGCGGCGGATCTGGTCGATCACCTGAGCCAGTTGGTCGATGCTGCGGCCATCCGGCGTGGGCCATGAGCGCCACTGCTTGCCGTAGATCGGCCCCAGATTGCCGTCGGCGTCCGCCCACTCGTTCCAGATCGAAACGCCGTTGTCGCGCAGGTACTTCACGTTCGTGTCGCCGCGAATGAACCACAGCAGTTCGTGCAGCACCGACTTGAAGTGGACGCGCTTGGTGGTGACCAGCGGAAAACCTTCGCGCAGGTCGAAGCGCATCTGGGCGCCGAACATGGACAGCGTGCCGGTGCCGGTACGGTCGGCCTTGCGCGCACCGGTGTCGAGCACCTGTTGCAAGAGCGCGAGATAGGTGCGCATCAGCGCGGGGCGCCCAGCGCCGCGGCCGGAATGTCCGTGCGGCCATGACGCCGGGCCCAGAGCAGGAGATAGATGCCGAAGGCGATCATCGGCAGGCAGAGCAACTGCCCCATGGTCAGCCAGCCGAAGGCGAGATAGCCGATGTGGGCATCCGGTTCGCGCACGCCCTCGACCGCGAAGCGGAACATCCCGTAGAGCAGCAGGAACAGGCCGGACACCGCCCGCGTCGGCCGCGGCTTGCGGGAATAGAGCCACAGCAGGGTGAACAGCACCACCCCCTCGAGGAAGGCTTCGTAGAGCTGCGAGGGATGGCGCGGCCAGGGTCCCGCACCGGGGAACACCATGCCCCAGGGCAGGTCGGTCGGCCGTCCCCACAGTTCGCCGTTGATGAAGTTGCCGATGCGCCCGGCGCCGAGGCCCAGCGGCACCAGCGGCGCCACGAAATCGGCCAGCCGCCAGAAGCCACAGCCCAGGCGGTTGCCGTACCAGACCATGACCGTGATGACACCGAGCAGCCCGCCGTGGAAAGACATGCCGCCTTCCCAGATCCGCAGCAGCGCCAACGGGTCGCCGAGCACGCGCGCCAGATCGTAGAACAGCACGTAGCCCAGCCGGCCGCCGAGAATCACCCCCAGCGCGACATGGGTGGTCAGGTCGCTCATCTGTTGCTGGCTGAGCGGCGTGTCGGGCCGCCGCGCCCGCGCATGCCCCAGGGCCCAGCCGCCCAGGATGCCGATCAGGTAGGTCAGCCCGTACCAGTGGATGGCGAGCGGCCCGAGCTGCAGGGCGATGGGATCGATGGCGGGGTAGGTCAGCATGGCCGCCATGGTACAACAGGCCGGATCATGGAGCAGCCGCCGCTCATCGCGGGCGCTACGCCCGCCGCTCGCGTTTTCTGTCCCTCATGGCGAGTCGTCGCAGGCGAAGCCGCGAGGGGTGCATGGCGCCTGTAGTGGGCAGCGCGGCCATCCATGCTTGCCGCTCCGGCGCACACCCGTCGTTCCGCCAGCCGCAAAGCCTTTTGCTCAGGCGAAATCCCGGGGCGCCTGGCGCTGCCAGTCCACGAGCGAGCTGCGAAAGTCGAAGCGGAAGGGGAAGCCAAGGGCTTTCAGGGTGCCCGGCACGATGTGGGTCGGCCGCGCGGCCTTGCGCACCCGCACCGGGTGGATCGGGCTGTTGCCGCCGAGCGCGGCATTGATCAGCCCGGCGGCGGGGACGAGCAGGGAGAGCGGCAGCGGTAGCACCGGCGCGCGGCTGCCCAGATGCGCCTTGACGTGGTCGACCAGTGCGCCCAAGGGTTCGGTCGGGTCTTCCACGTAGTTGTAGCGCAGCACGGGTTCGGGCCGGTCCATCATGAACGCCACGCTGTCCAGCAGGCCCTCGATATAGCCATAGGACTTGTGGATGTCGGGCGAGCCCGGATAGGCGAAGTAACCCCGCCGGATGGCGCGGATCATGCGCAGGATGTTGCCCGGATCGCCGGGACCATAGATGACCCCGGGCCGGCAGATGACCAGCCGCCGGCCCGGCGCCGCCTGCTGCCACTGCTCGTGGATCAGCTCCGCCGGGTACTTCGAGCCACCGTAAGGCGACACCGGGCAGATCGGCGCGGTTTCATCGGTGGGCCCATCGGTCGGCCCGTAGACGGCGATGCTGCTGGTGAAGTAGAGGTTCGGGCAGCCCACGGCCGCCGCGTAGGCGGTCACGTTCCGCGCGCCGGCCAGATTCGTCTCGAAGTATTCGATCGCCTCGTGCCCCGGCTCACGATGCACGGCGGCGAGGTTGAAAATCCAGGCCGGAGACTCGGCCGTCAGATCCGGCGGGATCGGGTGGCGCACGTCCGTGATCGACGCAGTGATGCCCGGCTGGCCCACCAGCGCGCTGGGCCGCACGTCGGCCAGATGCACATGGCTGGCGCGCCCGGTCGCCAGCAACCGCCGCGCCAGATGCGCGCCGATGAAGCCCGCGCCGCCGAAGATGATGCAGGTGCTCATTCAGGGTTTCCCATTGCCTTGCTCAGCCGCGGGTGCATCGGCCGTGCGATTTACCGCGCGCAAGCCACGCTTTCGCCTTGTCATCCTGGAGCGCCACCGTGCTGCGTCATCACGTGAAAGAGCGTCGGGGGATTTACAGTCGCGCTTCGTCCACGTGCGCCAGAAACCACCGATAGGTCTCGCGGATGCCGTCCTCCAAGCCGATGCGCGCGCGCCAGCCCAGCGCGTTGATCCGCGACACGTCCAGCAGCTTGCGCGGCGTGCCGTCGGGTTTGCTCGGATCGAGCACGATGCGTCCCTCGAAGCCCACCACGCGCTGCACCAGCGTCGCGAGCTCCAGGATCGACACGTCCTCGCCCACGCCCACATTCACGATGCGCTCATCGTCGTAGCGCTGCATCAGGAACACACAGGCATCGGCCAGATCGTCCACGTGCAGGAACTCGCGCCGCGGCGTGCCGCTGCCCCACACGACCACCTCGCCTGCGCCAGCCGCCTTGGCCTCGTGGAACTTGCGGATCAGCGCCGGCAGGACGTGCGAGTTGGCCAGATGGAAGTTGTCGCCCGGCCCGTAGAGATTGGTCGGCATCAGCGAAATGGCGTTGAAGCCGTGCTGGCGCCGGTAGGCCTGGCACAGCTTGATGCCGGCGATCTTGGCGACGGCATACCACTCGTTGGTCGGCTCCAGCGCCCCGGTGAGCAGGCAGTCCTCCGGCATCGGCTGCGGCGCGAACTTGGGATAGATGCACGAGGAGCCCAGGAACAGCAGCTTGGCCGCGCCATGGCGGTGCGCCGCGTCGATGACGTTGATCTCGATCTGCAGGTTGTCGCGCAGGAAATCGACGGGATAGGTGTTGTTGGCATGGATGCCGCCGACCCGGGCCGCGGCCAGAAACACATACGCTGGCCGCTCGCGCGCGAAAAAGGCATCGACCGCTGCCGCGTCGGTGAGATCGAGTTCGCGGTGGGTGCGCAGCAACAGATTCTCGAAGCCCGCCTGCCGCAGCCGGCGCACGATGGCGCCGCCCGCCAGCCCCCGGTGACCGGCTACGAAAATGGATGCAGTCTGGTCCATCATCATGTCTCCAGTTCCCGATCAAGGGTGAAAAGCGTGACTTGCCGCGCCCCTGCGGGGCTGGCAATGACCCGGATTGCGACGTCGGCTTCTCTGCTGAGGCGCGCTTTCCTTGGCGCGCCCCCTTCGGGCGCACCGCGAGCGTCCAAAAGCGCTTCCGGCGCTTTTGTCGCAATGACGGGGCAGGATCGCCGGCGGGATGCCCCGTCGTCATCGCCACGTCTGTGCGCGCCTTCACAAGGCGCTTCTTTCGTCATCGAGGCGCCCATGTCCGTCATCGCGAGGCGCGTAGCGCCGCGGCGATCCATGCCGCCGTCAACGGGGCTCGATATCGCCGTGGATCGCCCAGAACTCGGCAGGGCTCAGGATGGGATGGGACGATGCAAGGGTCAGCAGGTCCTTGTCACCGGTGACCAGGCAGCCCGCTCCGCCCGTTTTCAAGGCGGCAAGCAGCGTCCCCAGCACCGGCAGGCCGTTCCCGTCGCGTAAGACGGTCGGCCCGGGCTCATCCGGGCGCGGGTTGCGGCAACTGCGGCGTCAATTTCAGCCAGGCCTTCGGTTTCGGGAACCTCGACAAACCCCGCCTCGATGCGCTGGCACAAAGTATCGAAGCGATCCTGCAGCCGACGGATGCGCGCGAACAGACGTGCATCCACCACCGCGGCGACCGGCTTGCCGTCCTTGTTGATGAGGATGCTGTCGTGGCGGTATTGCACCCGGTTGAGCATGTCGCCCAGGTTCTTGCGGAAGGCGACGGCGTTGGTTTCGGTGATCATGGGGCTCGAGCCTCTGTTTCGATCATGCCGATCATTATACCCATTGCCGCGGAGTCACTCCGGAACCACGGACGAGCCTCCGCAAGTGCCTACGTCACGTCGCGGGGCATCATCGTCGGCGCGGGCTTTCTTATCGCCGGCGCAAGGCGTCCTTCTTTTCGTCATCGCGAGGGCCGCAGGTCCGTGGCGATCCATCGAGCGCCGGCCGTCCGCCTCAGCCCTCATTCGTGATGCGCATAGGTGGCATACCCCTCGCGGCGGCACAGTTCATCGCGTTCGGCCGCTTTCAGGTCCTCGCGCACCATCTCGGCCACCAGTTCCTCGAAAGCGACCTTGGGCGCCCAGCCGAGCTGGCGCTTGGCCTTGTCCGGATTGCCCAGCAGGGTCTCCACTTCCGTGGGGCGAAAATAGCGCGGATCGACGGCCACCAGACAGCGGCCGCTGCGGGTGCAGATGCCGCGCTCGCCCACGCCTTCGCCTTCCCAGCGCAGCGCGATGCCGAGCTCCGCAGCGGCGCGTTCGACGAATTCGCGTACCGAGTGCTGCTCGCCGGTCGCGATCACATAGTCCTCGGCGGAATCCTGCTGCAGCATCAGCCACTGCGCCTCGACGTAGTCGCGCGCATGCCCCCAGTCGCGCAGCGCATCGAGGTTGCCCAGATACAGCCGCTCCTGCAGCCCCAGCTTGATGCGCGCCAGCGCGCGGGTGATCTTGCGCGTGACGAAGGTCTCGCCGCGCACCGGCGATTCGTGGTTGAACAGGATGCCGTTGCAGGCAAACATCCCATAGGCCTCGCGGTAGTTCACCGTGATCCAGTAGGCATAAAGCTTGGCCGCGGCATAGGGCGAGCGCGGGTAGAAGGGCGTGGTCTCGTCCTGGGGCACGGCCTGCACCTTGCCGTAGAGCTCCGAGGTGCTCGCCTGATAGAAGCGCGTGCCCTCCAGACCCAGGATGCGCATCGCCTCGAGCAGGCGCAGGGTGCCGATGGCATCGGCGTTGGCCGTGTATTCCGGCGTTTCGAAGGAGACCGCCACGTGGCTTTGCGCCGCGAGGTTGTAGATCTCGTCCGGCTGCACCTCCTGCACCACGCGGATCAGGTTGGTGGCATCGGTCAGATCCCCGTAGTGCAGCACCAGCCGCCGGTCCACCTCATGGGGATCCTGGTAGAGGTGATCGATGCGATCGGTGTTGAACAGCGAGGCGCGGCGCTTGATGCCGTGCACCTGGTAGCCCTTGGCCAGCAGGAACTCGGTCAGGTACATGCCGTCCTGACCGGTGATGCCGGTGATCAACGCGCGCTTCATTCCACCGCCTCCCGCACCGAATAGACGCCATCGAGCACATCCGTCAACCGCGCTTCGAAGCGTTCGAGAATCGCATCCCGGGCCAGGTTGGCCTCGGCGTAAGCGCGGGCCCGCGCACCCATGGCAGCGCGCAAGGCCGCATCCCCGGCGAGCCGCTGCAGCCCGCCGACCAGCCCACCCACGGATTCCGGCGGCACGCAGACCCCCGCGCCGGCTCCTTCCAGCACATCCCACAGCGCCGTACCCCGCTCCGCGGTGGCGAGCGCCGGCCGCCCCGCGGCGAGGATATTGGTCAACTTCGAGGGCATCACCAGATCCGCCGCATCGCCCCTTTGCACCACCAGATGGACGTCGGCGGCGGACAGCAGCGCCGGCAGCCGCGCGGCGGGTTGCGGCGGCAGGAAGGACAGGTTGTCGAGCTTCAGCGCGGCGGCGCGCTCGCGCAGCCGCGGCGCATCGGAGCCATCGCCCACCAGGGCGAAGCGAAAGCGCCCATCCGCGCGCAGCCGCGCGGCGGCATCGAGCACCAGATCCAGGCCCTGCTTGGTGGCCATGGCGCCGGCGTACATCACCAGCAGTTGCTCCGGCCCCGCGCCCAGGGCACGGCGGAACTCCGGGTCCGGCGCGCGCGGCACGATATGGTCGACATCCGCCCAGTTGGGCAGGTGCAGCACCCGCGCCGGGTCCGCACCCTTGGCGATCGCGCGGCGACACATGGCCGGGGTGATGGTCGACACCCAGCTCGCGCGGCGCAGGCAGAAGTTCTCCAGCCAATAGAGCGCGCGGCCCAGCACACCGATGCGCAGCATGCCCAGGCGCACCGCGGCATCCACCTGGAAATCCTGGATGTGCAGGACCCAGGGCACCCGGCGCAACAGCCGGTAGAGGCCGGGCAGCACGGCATTCTGCAAGGGGGGGCAGACGGCGATCACGGCATCGAAGCGCTCGCGGCGCAGCAGCAGCGGCAGCCACCAGCGCAGCGAGTTCAGGGAAAAGGTGCTTTCCATCAGGATCCGCCGCAGCGCCGTCACCCGGCCCGGCGGCGGCACCGAATGCGGCACCCGCAGCACCTCCATGTTCGGATACCGCTCCCGGCGCCAGCCGGCGCGGCGGTAGGCGTCGTCCACCTGCCAGGCGGGATAGTGCGGCAACCCCGCGATCACCGTCACCTCGTGGCCGCGATCGGCCAACCAGGCGGCGAATTCACCAGTGTACTTACCAGTAGAGGTAAGTTCCGGCGCAAAATTGAGGCTGAGCAACAACAACTTCACAGCAAACCCTCCGTGCCGCACGGCACCATTCGTCCAATCCCCTGGTCGCCGTGCTCGACCGCGGCCATACGCCACCGCAGCTACAAATTCCGCGCCAATGCCTTACTGTCGTCGGGGCGGGGGGCGCAGCACCAGCCGCTGCGTCGCGGCCTGCGCTGTACCACCCGCCATACCGCACCATTGGCGCGCGGATTCTCGCCGTGATCGCGGCAACTGTCACATCCGTTGTGTCAACCGTGTCACGACGGAAGGACCTGTATCCTGACCCATCGTCACCCCGGGATGGGGCAGAACCTCCAGGTCTGTGAACCCGATCACAAATCCACCGACCTGCAAACCGCGGCCCCTCGAGATGACGAAGAAGAAGTAGCGGCCCCGCGCGATGACGACGGCTATCGTCAGTGCAGCGCAGCCAAGGCAGCTTCTGGCGCCTTGTCGAGCACTTTGAGCAGCGCCTTTGCCGCACCTGTCGGGCACCGTTTGCCTTGTTCCCAGTTGCGAATGGTCTCGACGGAGACGCCGATGCGCTGCGCGAACTCGGATTGGCTCAGCCCCAGGCGTCTGCGTACCTGGCATGCAAATTTGGCAGCCTCCAGCATCGCCTCGGCGTCATCGGCGGCCTGTTGCAAGGCGAGATCCCGCTCGGTGGTGGTACCGACGCGATCCGCATCGATACGGCCCTTTGCCATCGATTCCGGGCGGTCAGGATCGATTGTCACGCTTATGGTCTTCATAATGCCGGTGCTCTCGTAGATTGGCTTTGCGCGCCGAGATGATGCGTATCGCGCCCTGTCTGGGCGTGTAGACCACCACGAACAGCCGCCCTTCGATCTTGCCCATCAGTCGATAGCGGTCTTCGCCGTAGCTGTATCGGGTATCGGCCTGGATCATGCGGATCGCCATGGCGCTGCGCGCGTCGCGATGACGTCCACTCCCCGGGATGCGCTGCCGCGAAGTCCGGGTGGTGCTTCTCGATGTTGTTGCTTGCCTCGCCGATGATCTCGAAGTTGCGGGTCACGGCGTCCTGCACGAGTTGATTGTTCAGGAACGCACGTTCGTCAAGACCATCAACGTAGCGGTCGATGCGCTCGATGGCTTCGAGGATGTGGCCCAAGTAGTCGTCAAGGCGCCGCTCTGCGCGGGTCATATCGGGCGCGCCTCGGCAAGCACTTGCGCCCGGAACTTGTCGGGCAATGCATTGGGCGTCAGGACGTCCACCGGTACGCCCAGCAGTTTCGCGAGTTCGTGGCGGATCGCGCCGATGTCCATCAGCGTTGTTTCAGGCGTCGGGTCGATGAGGATGTCAAGGTCGCTGCCATCCGTGTCCTGGCCGCGCAACACCGAGCCGAACACCCGCGCGTTGCGGGCGTGGTGCGATTCAATGACGCGGCGGATCGCGGCACGGTTGAAGGCCAAGGCTTCAGAGGGCTTCATAAGGGCTGCTCAGCAACTTCCCCGTGTGATGGTAGCGTGATCGCCATGGCGCTGCGCACCCCGCGATGACGACCACTTCCCGTCATTGCGAGCCCCAGAAGGGGGCGCGGCAATCCATGCCTTCTGCCCATCCTGGTGCCGACCAGCCTGTCGTGATCCTTGACCTGGTTGCGCAGCGATCGATAAAGTAGTGATCAGCACTACTTAAATCCGGTATTCCTATGAAAACCGTTACCGCAAGCGATGCGAACCGGCACTTTTCCCAAATCCTGAAAGCTGTCAGCCGTGGAGAGGCGGTCACCATCGTCTCGCGCGGAACGGCGGTTGCGCAAATCATTCCGGCGCGTCCCGCGAGCAATCTCGAACCCGCCCGGCAGCGCCTGATCGAGCGTCTGCGCAGTCAACCTGCGCGCGGCACGCGCGACTGGCGCCGCGACGAACTGTACGACTGATGCCTTCCCCCGCGAGAGCCGCTCTCGACACCAATGTTCTGGCCTACGCCGAAGGTCTGGGCGATCTGCGGCGTTGCGAGCTGGCACGGGACCTGATTGCGCAGCTTCCCGTCGAGCGGATCTTGCTGCCGGCGCAGACGCTTGGTGAGCTGTACCGGGTCCTGACCGGTAAGGCGGGAATCTCAGCAGAGCAAGCCCGCGCGGCGCTGCTGTCCTGGGCCGACGGCTTTGCCGTCGTCGACTCCACTTGGCCCGCGTTTCAGAGTGCGTTCGACCTTGCTGCCGACCACGGCCTGCAGATCTGGGATGCCCTGATCCTGTCCGTGGCCGCCGAGCATCGCTGCCGCCTGCTGCTCAGCGAGGACTTGCAAGACGGTTTCACCTGGCGCGGCGTTACCGTGGTCAATCCGTTTGCCGAACACCGCTCCGCGTTGTTGCAGGATTTCCTGCACCAAGCGTGAAGTCCGGTGGCTCGTGCGATCACTCCGTCTTCCGCCGTTGCGAGATCCGCAGGGGCGCGGCAATCCATGCCTTCTGCGCTTCCCGCTGCCGTGCGACGCATCCTTGCGGAGGCGCGGCCCTACTTGAGCCCCCATTCCTTGCGTGATTATTCTCCCAGCGGTTCTGCAACACCGCGGCGCCCAGCGCGCGGGCGATGGCCACCGTGCCGTCGGTCGAGAACGAATCCACCACCACCTGCGCCGCAAACGGGCGCACCGACTCGATGGCGCGTCCGAGGTGCTTTTCCTCGTTGTAGGTGAGGAGGAGGACGGTGATCGGCGGCAGCTTGGCTGCGGCACCGTTCGTGGGCGTTATCGGTTCGTCTGCATTTTCCATTTGAGCGGCTCCACGCCGGCCACCGCCGGCGCTCGTGCCGGCCCTGCGATATCAGCCAGCCCCATCTGTGCGATGCGCGAACAGAAAATCCGCCTGCACGGCGCGGCCTTCACCGTCATAGGCCATGTGGTAAACGCCAACCAAACGCAAGCCCCGCTCGCGCAGCCAGGCAATCACCTCATCGGCGAACGACTGCCCCGCGTACAGCTCTTGGAACGAGCACTCCACATACACCCAGGCAAAGCGCTCCAGCACGTCTTCGCAGCCCGCCAGCGCCTGCAGCTCGAAGCCCTGCACGTCCAGCTTGAGCAGCGCCGGGGCGACGATCTCCGCCGCAGGCAGGGCATCGGCCAGGCGCAGCACGCGGATGGTGGCGGTGCCGGCTGCGGCCGTGCCGGGGAACAAGGCGTTCTGCCGTGCCGTGATCGGCAGCAGGGAGGAGGAATCATCCCGCGCCGAGACATGAACCAGCGCCTCGCCGGCCTGCGGCCCCACCGCCGCCTCCACCAGCGAGGCGCGGGCATCGCCCGCGAACACCGCCCGCCACAGCGCCGCCGGCCCGGCCAGCGGCTCGAAGGAAACGATGCGCGCATCGGGAAAGCAGTGCCGCGCCGCCAGGGCGAACTGCCCGCGATTGGCGCCGATGTCCACCACCGTCTGCACCGGCCCCAGGTTGCGCAGCACGCCGGCATGCTCCACCCCGGCCGTCACGCGATGGTGGCGCAAGCGCAGTGCGCAGGACGCCACGGCAAGAATGCCAGCGAGCTTGCCGGCTGTGGCGGCCAGCGCCCTTATTTGGTGGCCTCGCCGGCCGCCGGTGCTGGCTCCGGCTCTGCCGAAGCACCGGTCAACTCGGCCAGCAGCGCCCGCCAGCGCGCCTGATTTTCGTCATACGTGCGGGCAAAGCGCGCTGCCGCCGCCCCCGAAGCGGCCGCAAACGCCGCCGGATCTGCCAGCCAGCTTTGAAGCTTGGCCAAAGCCGCCGGGACGAAGGGCACCGCCGGATCGATCACCAGCCCGCAGTCGGCGCCGATGATCTCCGGAATACAGCCGCGCCCGTAGGCGATCACTGGAATACCGCGGCACATGGCCTCGTGAACCGTAAGCGGCTCTGCCTCATTGACATAGCGCGTCGGAAAGACCAGCGCATCGATGTCGGCGTAGAACGCATCCTTGTCCGCCCCGTATTGCGGGCCGATATATTCCACCTGCGGCAACGATCCCAACCGTTCGCGCACCGCCTGTTCGGTGGCAGCATCCTGAAACGGCCCGGCCAGCCTGGCATGCACCGGCAAGCCGGCATTTCCTGCGGCGGCCATCAGATCCAGAAACTCGAAAACACCCTTATCCGCCGAGATATTGCTCAGGAAACCGAGGGTGGCAAGTTGCCTTTGCGGCACCGCCGGCGCATCGGCCATGGCAAAAAAAACGGCGTTGGACACGGGCACGACCAGGCTAGCCCGATAAGCACGCTGCAAACGTTCGGCCATCCCGACCGAGAGGGCGATGTGAACCGCATCGTCGCCCGCCGCGCGAACCAACGCTCGCGTCAACGGGCTGGGCCTGTCGAGGTAGGCAAAGCAGTGGTGGTGCAGGAACAGGCGCATGCCGCGCACCCGGGCGAACAGGAGAAAGCCCAGCTCGTACACCTGCCCGAGCCCGCCCGAAACACTCATGTACAGGGTCGCATGACGCAAGCCGCGTTTGCCGACCAGCCGGGTGAGGCCACGCAGCACGCGCGGCAGCCGACCGAGCCGGACTGCCAGGGATCGATCGAGGTTGGGCGCGGCCAGGTCGATCACGGTGGGCGTCACTCCCGCTTGCTGCAGCGCATCACGCACCGCCGCATTGACCGCCGCCATACCGTGTACCGGCGGCGGAAAGGCGCCGATCATCACAACCAAAGCAGCACCGTTACTACCACTCACCACCTCGGCCCATGGTTACCATTGGCTTGAGCCTCGCAAATCAGAAAGCTCTTTTTCACGCATGACCTGCTCGGCAAGCACGCCAAACTTTCCTATTGCGGCTCGCCAACTGAGTTCCTTTTCGTAATGCTTGTAGGACCCGCGCGCCATGTCTGAATATCTCCTCAGGTCAGCCCACAGCTCCCTAATTCTCTCTGCGTAGTCATGCGGCGATGCGGATTGTCCCATAAGAATCCCGTTCACACCGTCACGAAGGTAGGTAGATACTCCACCGGTATCACGTGCAATGACCGGAAGACCGAACGCAGCAGCCTCTGCTATGACGTTTGGGCTGGCATCAGCGAGCGTTGGCAGAATAAGCATATGGCAACTAGCAAATAACTCTTGGATCATGCGCAGGCCAGTTCTTTCGGTCTTCTTGATGAATCCTTTGATATCCACGTACGGGCTCGCTCGCGCCTCTCCCGGATCACAACCGACAATAACGAGTTCTGCGGGAATGCCATACTCGTTAAGTAGCCTTGTAGTCTCAAGAGCAATCGGCCCTCCTTTTCGGCCCCAGTCTTGTCCGACAAATAGCAGTCGAAGGCGGGATGACGTCAAACGCCGTTCTATCCAAACTTGAATATCTTCGCTCGTATGCGCTATTTCCAGGTAGGGACCAGACGGTATGACTGCTATCTTCCCGCGCGGAACGCCGTACGCCTCTGCTGTGCCATCCGCGGCCCAATCCGAGGAATAAATCGCGGCCGCCGCTCGACGTAACGAAGCGCGCTCTTGTATGTAGGCGGCCTTCCGCGTGAGAGGGGCCGGCCGGCTGAACGCGCCACCGTAGTATCCATCAAGCAACGCAAACGACGCATCTGTCCAAGTTATTATTGGCTGCTTGCATTGGAGCTCGGACACCGGGATGGTGCTTGGAGAGAGAATTATGTCTACGTCTTCGCCGGTAATCCGGCGACTTATCTGCAGGGCGTACCACTTTCGCATGAGCACATGCCTATCTACCTGCATTTCGTAGGACAGTGCCTTGTAAAACAGCTTCTGTGGGCTGTACAGCCAGCGGAGGGAACGGTCCAGCGGCCCGATCACCGTCACGCGGAAACCTGCTCGTTCTAGATTCCGCATAATGTTGTGATGACGGCCGGAATGGTAATGTGGATCGGCTGGATCGCCGATACTAACGAAAGCGATATTCATGAACGTGTCCTGCAGGGAGTTATTGCCGCGGGCCTGTGCTGAATTCTGTGTGTGAGCCGGTTACTGGAATCATTTTTCGAGCGTAAACCGCTCCCTGAATTGTATGGCCAGTTGGGCCTTGGCGGCCTGCCATTCCCTGGGTGGTCGTTTCCATTTCGCCTCGATCTGGCGCAGCGACAGGTAGATCAACTTGATCGCCGCCTCGTCGCTTGGGAAGTGCCCCTTGTTGCGGATGGTCTTGCGCACCTGGCTGTGCAGGCTCTCGATGGTGTTGGTGGTGTAGAGGATCCGGCGGACCTCGGGCGAGAACGCGAAGAAGGGGATGGCCTGCGCCCACTGGCGGCGCCAGCTGGCGACGATGGGCGGGTACTTCCGGCCCCAGGGACCTGCCTCGAACGCGTCCAAGGCTGCCGCAGCCGCCTCGGCGCTGGGCGCGGCGTAGATCGGCTTCAAGTCCTTGGCGATCACCTTGCGCTCCTTCCAGGAGGCGAACTGCATCGCGTAGCGGATCAGGTGGACGATACAGGTCTGGACGACGGTCTCCGGGAACACCGCCGTGATCGCCTCGGGGAAGCCCTTGAGGCCATCGACGACGGCGATCAGGATGTCCGTGGTGCCGCGGCCGCGGAGCTCAGTCATCACCCGCATCCAGAACTTGGCCCCCTCGGTCTGCTCGATCCACAGCCCGAGGACCTCCTTGACGCCGGCGCAGGTCACCCCGATGGCCAGATACACCGCCTTGCTGCGCACCAGGCCCTCGTCGCGGATCTTCACCCGCAGGGCGTCGAAGTAGACGATCGCGTAGGTCGATTCCAGTGGCCGGTTCTGCCACGCCACCGCCTCCTCCATGACCGCCTCGGTGACTGCCGAGACCAGGCTCGGCGAAACCGTGATGCCGTAGATCTCCTCGATGTGGGCCTGGATGTCCCGCGTGCTCATGCCCCGGGCGTACAGGGCGATGATCCTTTCATCGAAGCCGGGGAAGCGGCGCGCGTACTTCGGGATCAGCAGCGGATCGAACTGACCGTGGCGGTCACGCGGGATGTCCAGCACCACGCGGTCATCGGCCAGGGTGACGGACTTGTGCGAATAGCCGTTGCGGTGATTGCCGGCCGCCTGCTGCGCCTCGTCATCGAGGTGCACGTCCATCTCGGCGGACAGCATGCGCTCGGCCAGCCGCTTCTTCAGTTCGCCGATCAGGCCGTCGTTGCCCAGCAGAGCGGCACTGTGCTCGCGGCCCTCCAGCAGCTTGTCGATCAGTTCGTCATCAATCGTGGACTGGTTGCGTCTTGCCATGGAATCCTCCTCGGATCGCTATCATGGCTCAGCACACAGAATTTTATACACCCTCATTGCCGCTACTAATGAGCTCGGCTCTGGTTTTCGCATCATCGCCGGCCCGCCAGGAAATTGCGCAGGATAATCTTTTCGACTCGAGCTAGCGCCTTCACAAAACGACTGGCACCATCGTAAGGCGCCACCGCTCGTAGCCATAACTCGGGATGAATCTTGTTGAGCGACCTAGAGCCTGGATCCGCTAAGGCAGCTTTCAGCTCAGGGTAGTATTGTAGAAGATCACGCCTTACGTAGATAAGAAGATTCTGCTGGTACCACGGCTCGACATCCTCTCTTGTCCAGACCAAGTCCCTGACAAAGTCTATCGTTGCGTAGCCCAGAGCTGAAAATTTCTCGGCCCAGTACGTCTGCCACTGTTCATTTAGATGACGAGTGCCGCCTTGGTGGGGCACGGCAGCAGAGAACAGCACGATAGGAGCGAGAGTGGTTAGATCTTCGACGAAACTTTCTGCGCGTGAGGGAAGCAGGTGCTCCGCCACCTCCAAGGATACCGCCAGGTCAAAAGCATCGTTATCGAAGAGCCCTCGAAGAGGCTCTTCCAGATCTCTGGCAATGAATCTGTCGCTGGGAATCTGGAGCTGATCAAGCGGTACATGTTGGCCGTCGATACCACAGATCTCCACACCATGTCGCGAAAAAACTGAAAGCCATCCACCTGTCCCGCATCCTACGTCCACCACGCTCCTTGGGCGGAGCACATTGAGGATTATGGGCACGATGATTTCGGCAGACCGCAATGACCCGCCGCTCTGATTCTTATAGAAACGCTCGCCGTATGGGAGCAACTCATTCTTCGTCATGGTACCCCACCAACATGCCGTAAAAAAAAGGTTATCACAGCTGCTCCGACCGTGTACGCGTCGGTTTGCAGGCGGGACAGCCCGGTTTTGTCGACCGCGTGGCCCCTTTCGGGAGCCTGTTCACGGGCCTCTTGCCCCATTGATGCAGCCTTTGGGGCTTGCGGGCGCACTGACCCCATGCATGACGCATGATGCGCGTCCCACCAGCCGCCAATGCCGCCCATGCGCACCAGCTTGTACGCAGCAAAGCACGGCAGCGCCTGGCCCAGCAGCTTGCGACGGCCTTGGACGAACGCCTTGCAGTCATAGCCCTTGTCGGCCCCCACGGTCACCTAGGACGCTTTGTGTTCGGCATCGCGCCCAGGCCCGCGGGGTCTGGTCGTCGTCTTTGCGCTTGAAGCTTTTTTGCGAGCCCCACGCCTCGACGAGCGGGCCATCGACGCTGAAGTGCTCGTCGCCGATCAGGCGCGCCCACTCGGCGCAGTGCCGCACCCACTCGAAAAACACGTGCCAGCTCTTCGTTGAACAGGCGCGCGCGGTGGGCGCTGAAGGTGACCAGCGCGCGGAGTTGGCGCAAGGGGTGTCAAGGGGGAGTCCTCTAAAAACCGCCTTCACGGAGCATTGCTCCAGCTGATGCGCGGTGTGGACCGGCATCTGTCCTCAAGGGGGCACTCCAAGTGCCGTCCCCGGGGACTCGGATGGTCGAAATAATGGCGCAGCACGCGCCAGGGTGTCGCAAGACTCATCGAGGCTCCTTTGCCAGCAGCGCGTGCACGATCCGCTCGAAATCCTCGGCCCATTTTTCCGGCGTGTGGCCCTGGATCTTCTGCGCCGAGACCGCCCCCATGCGTTCACGCAATGCGGCGTCCTCGGCCAGTGTGCACATGGCGCCCGCCAGCGCGGCGCTGTCCTCGGGCGGCACGATGTAGCCATTGACGCCTTCCTCGACGCGGTCGCGGATTTCCCCGGCGGCGGCGGTGGAGATCACCGGCAGGCCGCAGGCCATGGCCTCGTCCACCACCAGGCCATAGGGGTCGCCCAGAGTGGGAAAGACGAACACGTCCGCCAGTGCGTAGTAGCGTGGCAGGTCGGGTTTTTGTCGGAAGCCGGCGAACACCACATTGTGGATGCCGCGTTCGGCGCAGGTCTGTTTGAGTTTGGCCTGCTCCGGACCGTCGCCCACCAGCAGTAGGCTGACCGGCGCGGCGCTCTGGCGCTGCACGGCTTCGAACGCCTCCAGCAGATAGTTGATGCCCTTGCCCCACCACAGCCGGCCGACATAGATAAAGGTGGTGCCCGCCAGCCCGAGTTCACGACGCAGCGCGTCGCGCTCCGGCCGCGCGGCTTCGGCTCCGGACTGGTAATGGAACACATCGATGACGTGAGGGGCAAAGAAGATCCGTTTAGCGTCAGCCCGATATCTCTCAGCAAATCCTTTACCGTCCTCACCCACCGTCACAATGGCATCGACCTTGGGAAATAACCATCGCTTGATCGCCTCTTTGATTGGCGTGCGCTTCACCCAGCGATCAAAAGTCACCTCCACCCAAAACCCTGTCTTGATCCCTCTCAATTTCGCAAGCGCCCAACCAGCCAGAAATGCAGGTTCAGCATAAAGACTCACCAGCACATCCGGCCGCCGGCCCAGCACCGGCAGCGGCCAGTGCTGGGTGCTGCCAAACAGGCGGGTGGCAGGCAGATAGCGATGGCGAAACCGCCACGAGGCTTCGTCCACCTCCCAACTTCGATCGGCCTCAATGCGGTCGTTGAACCAGGCCTCGAATTCGAACGTATCGCGATTGGCAAGCGCATTGAAGCGCTCGACCATGTAGGGCGAGGGGATGTTGTTCCAGTAGACCACGAAGGGGCGCACGCGCTATTTCTCCGCCCACAGCAGGATGTTTCCGGAAAGAAATTCACGCACGGGCCAAGTCGCGCCCCATTGATCCAACAGACGCCGCGCCCTCGCTGCTTGATTGCAAGACTTTGCCCCGTTCTCTGACCTTCACTGCCCGAACCCTCCCTGCGTAGATCAGCGAAGCCCCAACCACTATCCCGAGAATCACCCCGGTATAGCGCTCGTGAAAGAGGTTTGCCGTGAAGCTTTGCCCGACATAAGCCAGGTATACAGTCAACACTAGCACCGCATCCCGAGATCCATGTTTGGTTGCATTTATGGAAGCCGCGGTGAATGCCCTAACAACACCGCCTAGAACCACAAGCACTATGAGCAGTCCGAAAAGAAGGCCGCCCGCAAAAAAAGGGTAGACCCAAGTAGAATGACCTGCGAACCAGTGCGTCGTGTGCTCGACCTGGAATGGAAGCAACTGTAGGACACTGGTGTCCGCGGCGTAGTCAGCGCCGATTCCGTTGCCAAAAATAAAGGTCCACACGTTGCGCGTGAAGGCTTCGATCTGGCCGTTGTATTCCGCAAGCCGCGTTATCAGAGTGATGTCTAAGCCACCTTCCGCTTGCTGGTGAAACAGCCGGGCAAACCAAACTTCCAAGAAACCTGGGCGTACGGCATCCGTCAGTACTACGGCGATCGTCGCAATCACTGCAACCGATACAAGCAGCCTAGCCCCGGTCCTCGCGGCACGTCGCGCCGAACGTCGTCTCGAATCCACAATTAACAGCCCGGCAAGTACGAAGGCTGCACTGATGACGTAGGACCGCGTAATGGCCAGCAGGGCGACGGCCAATCCGATCGACAAGGCTATTGCGGACAGGGTGCGACGTCTGCGCAAATAGAGGCCGGCAACGCCGTAGCCAATCAGAAATGGAACACCTGGTCCTAGGATCTGCCAGCGGATGGTCTCTATGGCGAGGCCGCTGATGGCGATGGCATAGAGAACGCGCCACAACGTGGAAAGCAAGCATGCCCATAACAGGATATCGACCAAATATGCCGGGTCCACGCGCCGTCGCTCTACTGCCACCATGACGGTCAGCCCTGCGCCAAACAGCACATAAGGCAGCAGAACTTTCAGGTAATGTACCGGGTCGACGCCCCAGAACAGCATCGGCAATGGGGTAAGCGCGATATATGTCCACCATAATGCGTTCACGGTTCGCAGCGCTGAACTCGAACTGCGGATGTCACGCGATAGCCATTCGGCCATGACATAAACTGCGCCACACAGTAGCGAAACCGCCACCAGCAGAGTTTGCAGCGCACTGCTACCTTCCTCGCCTATCTTTTTTACGTCAAGTGCGAGCGGCAAGAGAAATCCGACCAGTAAAACCAGCCGATTGGTGCTGGGCTTCCTGAAGTCGGTAACAGACCAGGAAAGTGGCCTTTTAGCTTCTAGGTTAGGCTGCATGGGACGCACCTAAAATGGTATCCGCGGCGCTTCCGGTGATCGCCGCAACCAAGGCGTCGCATGCGCTAGCAAAACTGCTTCGGAATGCAGGGCCGACATCCGCACAGACTTTTCGGGCTGGCGGGCCTTGCAGCAGAGCGCCAATGGCCGCACATACTGCGGCAGGATCTTCAGGTTTTACCACTTCACCTAGCCCGTGCCGCCGCGTCTGCCAGCCGATGATACCTTCCTCGCACGCAATTACGGGACGACCGGCGCTCGCCGCCTGCACCAGAACGCCACTAGCTGTGTAGTGCCCACGGTAGCCTATCCAGACGATATCTGCCGCGGAGAACAGGAGGGGTTCCTCTTGGGTTTCGATGAATCGGTCCAGCAGTCGAACGCGCCTCTGAGCGACCAGCGGCGCAACCGCCGGGTTCGCAAGCGCTTGGTGAATCTCCGGGGAGACCTTGCCGGCAAGGAGCACATCGACCGATGGCGGAAAGGCCGGTTTGGCAAGGGCGAGCAGAAGCTCGCGTACGCCCTTGCGCGCCGTGACCGCGCCGTAGACAAGAAGGAGTTTGCGCTCCCCCGGCAGACCCAATCGATGCTTCGCTTCATCCCGATCGGGCGAATCCGCGAGCTCCGCTGGCTCCCGCAGAAATGCGGCTTTAGCTGCCAAGGCTGGGCGAGCGGCGAGGTACTGAGAAAGGGGCTCGTCGATGGTCAATAGACGGCGGAGGTTCCGGTTTCGCAGAAGGCGGAAGAAGAGCGCTTTTTTTAACGCCGCCAATGACGGCCGAGGCGCGATCACGCCCATGTGTCGATAGTGAAACGACGGACGCATAGCCAGTCCCGCCCATGGGCAGCTTCCGAAGGGCGAGCCAAGCAAGCCGATGGCATACAGGCAGTAATCCAGGTAAGGAAGGAAAACCACGTCCGGCCGCACGGTTTCGGCATGTGCCTTGTACCACGCCCTGAACAACCGCCAATATGCCACTTCTCTCGCCGCGAGGCCGGCACTACCGCCCTGGCGAGCGATTTGGAAAGGAGGGTTGTCAGCACCGATGATGCGTAAGTTCGTTTGTTCATCCACATGCGATGCATCGTCGAGCATCTGCATGGACGGGTGAGCGAGCGACTCCGGCAGAGTGACGACAGTGACCCTGAAACCGCGCTCAACTAGGCCCCTTGCCATCCACTGCAGGTACGGCCCATGGTGACCATTGGCGTGCGGTTCCAAGACGAGCACGTTCACGACGATTTATCCTTGTTCAACAGATGGGCGTGATCCCTGTTGAGGATTGTCCCCCAACGACGATTGATCATCCCTTTACCCAGGGCAGCAAGCCCGGCTTTCCAACGCGCTTCACGGAGCACGCGCGCCCACCCTTCAATTCGACAAGCACGTCGAACCACACCGAGGCAGCGGAAACCCAATGACACTGGGCGCACAAGGCATCGCCGAAGTGCAGGCTTCATATTCGTACCTTCCGCGCCGACAGGGATTCGAATAGCTGACGTCGAACCGGGTGACACCAAACCGATACGCCGAGGACAAGCGGCGGCAACAGCAGGCCGATCAGAGCCAAGGCCGGCTCATCACCTTCTTGCCGCAAAGGGAGCAGCCAGCCGAAGATCGCTACCGCCAGCGACGCGCCAATGAGCGACAGGTGCCCATGCGTCAATCCGGCGTGGCAACGCTCGCGATGGTGCACGCGATGGCGATACCCATACGCGCCGATGAGCATGGTGGAGCCGGCGATCACGGCGATGGCATAGCCAAAGGCCACGCCATGTGCACCGTACCTGCTCCCGAGCAGCCAGCCCAGGCCGGCGTTGAGGGCGCCCATCAGCACGTGCGACAGCGTATTCCATCCCACATGGCCTGCGCCCAGATTGGTGAAGTAGGCGGGGCCGGCGAAGATGTTGGCACCCCAAGCGACGGCGAGGAGCGTGATCAAGAACACGAACGCGGGCTGGTAGGCGCCAACCAGCAGCCAGGAGAGCCCGCCCGCCCATGCGATCAGGAGTGCGAACACGGGCAGGGTGACGAAGACCAGCAGGCGCATGTTATCCCGATACAGGCGCGTCAGACGGGCGGGCTCGGCCTCCGCCAATGCGGCCACATGGGGGACAATTGCCTGATTGGCGCTGACGATCAGCGCGCGGACCTTGAGCACCACCTGATTGGCCATCTCGAAGAAGCCCGCCGCCGCGGGGCCGCCGAAGCGGGCCATCAGCGCCTTGGCGACAGGGTCCAACAGCAGCATGAATACCGTGGCGGCCTGCACGTTGGCGCCATAACCCAGCATTTCACGCAACACGGGCCTGCTCCATTTTCGGGGCAAGCGTGGCAAGGCCGGCAGTGCGCGACGCAACAGCCACCGCCCGGCCCCCGCCAAAAACAGCCCCTGCCCGATCTGCGCCCAGGCGAGCCCGACCAGCCCGAATCGCGGCACCAGCCAAATGGCCAACGCCAGCAGCAGTGCTTGCCCGGTCACCACCAGCCCGGCGCGCAAATCCATGCGCTGACAGCCGTCGAGCCCCCCCTGAAACACCGCGCCGACGATCGTCAGCCACAGCGACATCAACGCATAGGGCAGGATTTCCATCGCGCCCCCCAAATGCTCCCCGTCGAAAAGGCGCGGCAGCAGCCCGGCGATGAGCGGATAGAGCAGCGGCAGCACCGCGCCGACCGCAACCATCAGGGTCAGAACCGCGGTGTCGATCACCTGTCCGGCGCGCTCCGCCTCGCCACGTGCCCGATCGCGGGCGACGAAGCGGGTCACCCCGGCGCTCAGGCCCAGGTCCGCCAAGCGCGAAGCCGAAGCGGTTGCCAGCACCACCGACCATACGCCCAACTGCTCGACACCCAGCGTAGCGTTGATGTAGCGATAGAGCGCGAACAGCAGGGCAGCGCCGGCGAGCGCCTGAACGATATTGGCGGCGGCATTGCTGCTCAAGGACCTGGTCATGACTTTTGAACCAGCACCATGAAATGGTCCTTTGCGCTGCCCCAGCCGGGCGGGTGATCGGCCAACTCCGGATGGGTGCGCACCGCTTTGCCTCCCATGCCGAGCTTCCGAAGACCGCGAAATCCCCAAGGCGCGGTGCGGTACAGAAAATTATTCGCCGCTTCCCTCAGACGCCGCACCGGCGATGTGGAACCGTGAACGAAAGTTGCCTGCTTCAAGACCTGATTGCCTTCGCTTTCGGTGATTGCTTTGAACCACGCCGGGCTGACGAAGGAGATATGCTCGGCGATGGTGCAATACCAATATCGGCCACCCATGATGCGGAAGGTGAAGGCATCCAGGTTGCCGGTTGAAACGAGCACCCATCCACCAGGCCGTATCGCCGCAAGGCAGTCAGCGAGAAAGGATCGCGGCCGCGCCACATGTTCGATGACATCAAACGCGGTGATGCAGTCGAAGTCACCATCAACTTCGGAAAAGTCACTGCCAATGACTTCTATTCCCTTCTGTTTGGCTCGATCGCGCGCCTTCGGGTGAATTTCGATGCCACAGCAGCGGTACGACGCAACAAGCGGCTCCAGAAACCCACCATCAAAACAGCCCACGTCGAGGATACGACTTCCCTCAGGGAGTCCTTGTGTAAGCCAGTCCCGAGCGATAAGCCAATCGGTGCGAGAGTCGCCAGACGTACTCCAAGTGTTTTCATTGCCCTCTTTGTAGAGAGCATCGAGTTCGTCCTTGACCAACCGTGGCCAGCGAAAGCCGAGCCGGCATCTGCGACATTGGTAAAGACTCCCACCGGGGAGCGGACGCTCTAATGCCCGCCCGGCAAAAATGTCGGTTGCCGGAATCGGTCCAATCAACCGTGTTTCTCCGGAGCAGTCGGGACACAGCGGCAAAGGCATGGTCATTTCACAAACACAGCGTCAAGAAAAACTACCCGCCCGTCGTCCCCATAGTTTTGGTCGAGATTCCCGGCATACGTAAAACCCGCCTCGCGAAGAAATTGCGCAAGACCGAGAAAATCGGCCTGTCCCTCGTAGAGCGGATCCAGGCAGGCCTCCAACACAACGGCGCGGCACTGCGAAAGCACCCGCGTGCTCCCACGCAGGACGCGGTCCTCGAAGCCCTGCACATCCAGCTTGAGCAGAATTTCCCGTGGCATGGGATCCAAAGCGTCTTCGAGCGCCCGATCCAAGGTGGAAACCCGGATGCGGGTCATCCGCTCCGCCTGGGTTTGCGGAAAAAGACGGTGGGTAGTGGTCGTGGACGCAAGCAGCGATGATGAGGGCGTGTGCTGCTCATGCAGATGCATTTCCGCCTCGCCTTCCTGATCCCCCAGTGCCAATTGCAGGCAGTGCACCCGGCCATTCTGGGTCTGAGCCCAGGCACTGAGCTGACCAAACGGCTTGTCCAGCGGCTCGAAGCAGTAGAGTTGAGCGCGTGGGAAAAATCCACTGATGAGGCGGGCGAACTGGCCTTGATTGGCACCCACATCGATGACCGTACCAATGTCCAACCCGGCCAATCCCAGCAAGGTGCGTTTGGGTGAGCGGTGAAGGCGGACAACATCGAAGCCCATCCGGTTGAGGCCGGTTCGAAGCACGTTTTTTAGACCCATAACGAAATTGCACCTTGCTGAGCTGAGCCGGGGTATGGCCGGGGCATCGCACTGATACGCGGTGCGGCGCCGCCTACGACGGTGACATCGAGGCTCATGCGCCTTGATTTTCCGCCGCGTCTTTGGCTGGTGCCAATACTGCCACGGGTCGGCCGACCTGCCGCCACAGCGACACGCAGGGGATCTTGCTGCGGTCGCAGCGGTGGGCGTACTTGCGGGCGATGTCGGTGACCTCTTCCATCAGGCCGTCGCCCAGGGTGATCGGCTCCAGGCCCAGGGCCAGGAAGCGATCGTTTTTCACGTACAGGTCGTTCTCCTCCGCCTCGTTGCGTGGGTTGGGCAGATAGTCGATCTTGGCGCCGGTGCGGTCCACGATCATCTGCGCCAGGTCGCGCACGCGGTGGGTCTCGGTCATCTGGTTGAAGATCTGCACCCGCTCGCCGGGCCGGGGCGGGTTTTCCAGGGCAATCTGGATGCAGCGCACGGTGTCCTGGAGGTGGATGAAGGCACGGGTCTGGCCGCCGGTGCCGTGCACGGTGAGCGGGTAGTCGACCGCCGCCTGCATCAGGAAGCGATTAAGCACGGTGCCGTAATCGCCGTCGTAGTCGAAGCGATTGATGAGCCGTTCATCCTGGCGGGTCTCTTTCGTCTGCGTGCCCCAGACGATGCCCTGGTGCAGGTCGGTGACGCGGACCTTGTCGTTCTTGTTGTAGAAGAAGAACAGCAACTGGTCCTGCGTCTTGGTCATGTGGTAGATGCTGCCCGGGTTGGCCGGGTAGAGGATCTCGTTTTCGATCTGTGCGCCATCGTCGGTTTCCACCTTCACCCGCAGGTAGCCCTCGGGGATCTTCATGCCGGCGGTGCCGTAGCCGTAGACGCCCATGGTGCCTAGGTGGGCGATGTGGATGTCCTGCCCGCTTTCGACCACAGCCGCCAGCACGTTGTTGGTGGCGTTGAGGTTGTTGTCCACCGTGTAGCGCTTGTGGGTGCTGGACTTCATGGAGTAGGGCGCGGCGCGCTGCTCGGCGAAATGGACGATGGCATGCGGTTGCCAGTCCTTGAGCAGGTCGAGCAGGCGCTGGTAGTTCACCGCCACGTTGAAGTTGTGGAAGGCGATGTCGCGGCCGGAGACTTCCTTCCAGGCGCGCAGGCGCTCGCCCATGGGGCGGATGGGGGTGAGGGATTCGCATTCCAGCTCGATGTCGATCTGGCGGCGCGAGAGGTTGTCGATGATAGCGACTTCGTGGCCGAGGTTGGACAGGTGCAGGGCGGTGGGCCAGCCACAGAAGCCGTCGCCGCCGAGAATGAGAATTTTCATGGCAGATCTCCCAAAGGTTGGAAGGTAAAGAGGAGATGGCTTGGATCGGGATGGCCGGTCGGACACGCGGCGTTGGCTCATGCTGGCGGTTTGTGGAACGTGCAGTCCACATTCCTTGAGGTCGTCCTGTTCCCACCACCATCGTCCTGCACGGATGTCTTCCCCGGCGGTGATCGCGCGGGTACAGGGCGCGCAGCCGATGCTGGCGTAACCCCGTTTATGAAGGGCGTTATGCGGTACGTCGAAATCCCGGATGTAGTCCCAGACCTCTCGGTGCGTCCAGTGGACCATCGGGTTGAACTTGTGGATCTGATGGGTGGCGTCCCATTCGCGGGCCTCGAGGTCGGATCGATGCGCCGATTGCTCGCGCCGCAGTCCGGTCAGCCATGCCTTGCGGCCGGCAAGCGCCCGGTTGAGTGAGGACACCTTGCGGATGGCGCAGCATTCATGGCGTCGCTCGACGGATTCATAGAATGCGTCCGGGCCGTGCGCGGCCAACCAAGGTTCGAGTTCCTCGGGCTTGGGTGTGAAAAGATGAATCGTCAGTCCGTAACGGCGACGTGCCGATTGGGCGAGATGGTAGGTTTCGGGCGGCAGGCGGCCGGTGTCCAGGCTGAAGATGTCAATGGCCAGATTGTGCCGGGCAATCAGGTCCGTCAGGATCATGCTTTCGGGGCCGAATCCGTTGGAGAGCGCAGCAGGTGCATGCCGCTGTTCGATCTCCTGAAGCAGCGCCAGGGTGTCCGCCAGACTGGCTCGGTAAGAAGGCGCGCTTGGCATCGGTGACCTCCTTTGGAGCGCGAACGCAATGCGCGCGCCGACTTGGCCGTTTCCCAATCAGACGTAGTGGGCAGGACGGTATTTGATCAACCGGCCGGATCGGACGTGAAGCGGGAGGGTCGGAGGGTTCGGGTTTCGCCACGCTACCGCCATGACGGTGCGGATCAGATCACCGTCTATGCTGACCGCCGGGCGTGTTCAGGCGTTGAACGCGAAGTGCCATTCCACCACGCCCCGGATCGGGGCGCAATGGTCGTGGGGCACGCAGCCATCAAAAGGTCACCATCGGCGCTCGGGCTTTACATCAGCGGGAATCAGGCCAAGGGGCCGTGCTTGCGGCCCCATCGCTACAGGCGGCTTCGCGTCCCTCGCGATCACGGCAAGGGGATGTTGCCGAGCCGCGGTGATTCCCGAATGGCGGCGGTGTAGACGCGCGACATCGGTACGGAGGTGCACCGTTGGATCGTCACGACACCCGCAGCGGGTTGAATGCCTGCACGTTGCCGTAGTGCTGGCCTTCGCCGAGGTCTTCGGTCCACAGCTGCGCCGCGCCCGCGCGCTGAGCGGCAGCCACGATCAGGCTGTCCCAATAGCTCAGTTGCCAGCGCGTCTGGACATCAAAGGATGCGGCGAGAAGAAGGCGGTCGTTGTCGATCACTTTCCATGCCAGATAGTGGCTCACGCGCTGGGCCGAGTCGGCCGGCGTCAGTCCGGCCTTGCGGATCAGGTTCACGTGGAGTTCCTGCAGGACCTGCACGCTGACGGCGGCCTTGCCGGGCTCGCTCCAGAGCGGCTCGATGCGGATCCGCGCCAGCGCGTGGCGCGGATCCGGCGAATCGGTGTTGGCGTAATACAGCACGTTGGTATCGACGAACACCTCAACGCTCATGCGCCTGCTCGCGTGTGAGCGGACCTTCACGCACCGGTGCCGGCTGGCGCATGGCCTCGAGCGCGCGGCGGCGTGCCGGCTCGAAACCGTCCAGCTCGTCCACGGCGCGCGTGACCAGCTCGCTGACCCAGGCCGAGACGGAAACGTGCCGATCAACGGCCAGATGCTTGATTCTGCGCAAGGTCTTTTCATCCAATCGAAGCGTGATATTGCTTGTCATGAGAGGTTGCCCCTCGTGGGTCGCTCGCACATTATGAGTGCTGCACATAAACCGCGCAAAGTCGCCGTGCCGGGGTCCGGCTGCACGGGATGGATCGCCACCGGGTGCCGCGCAGCCCTCGCGATGACGGAGATGGGGCGTCGGGACTTGTCGAGGCTTTCTCGTCGTTGCGAGCCCCGCAGGGGTGTGGCAATCCATGCCTTTCGCCTGGGGCGCGTGCGCATGGCTCGGGGCGCCGTTGCGCAGGAGCCGGTGCCGGCTGGATCGCCACGGCGCTGCGCGTCTGAGGCGCGCCCTCCCTGTTACGCCCCTTCGGGCGCCCTGTGCGTCCAAAAGCGCTCCCAGCGCCTTTGTCGCGATGACGGCACGGGAGCGCCGCCGCGGCGAGGTGATCCCCGGATGTGATGGGCGGGCGGAATGCTCAGACGCGCGCGACACCGGTCGCCGCCGCAGCGTTGAGCAGGCCGGCGTCCAGGGTCGCCAGCGGCAATCCCTCGCGCAGCGCCAGGTGGAGATAGGCGGCATCGTAGGCCGAAAGCCCAAAGCGCCGGGCGAGCTGGAGTGTGCTCTCCCGCGCGTGCTGCGCGGCGCCCCTGTCCACTTCGTTCGCCAGATCCTGTAACAGGTGCAGGAATGCAGCGCTGCGGGCCTCGGTCATGAGCCCCGGGCTTCGGCACGTGCGACGACATTGGCGACCTCCAATGGCCAGATTGCCGGTGCAACGGCACCGGCCTCCGGTCGGCCCCGCGTGTCCAGGACATGCGAGGCGTAGGCGAGGTCACTCGCGCTGCCGTCGCCGAACAGCCAGCGCATGACGACGGAGTTGTCGAGCACGAATCGCATCAGTCGCGGCCTTCCTCGATCAGGGCCTTGATGTCCTGCGTTGCGATGGCTTCGTGGCCGCGCATGAAGGCTTTCATGCGCACGGCTGCCTCGATCGCTGCGGCGCGGTGCGCCGCGCGATGACCGAGAGGCGGAGTCGATCTGCTTTGGTGATGGGGAGGCTGTTGAGAAGAACCGGATGGCCAGAGATTGCGGTGCGTACAGGATGCTGCGCGCCCTGCCGTCAGGTGCTGGCCGACAGCAGTCCGGATTCCCGGCAGGATGCCTCGAACCGCCGGATGATCCCGGACAAGACATCCGCGCAGCTTCGTATCAGCGCAATCAATTCCAGCGCGCTTTCCGCTTCGAGGTCGTAGTCATGGGTCAGGCGGTTGCGAAGCGCGCGCAGTTCCAGCCATGTGGGGGTGTCGGGGAGAATGTTCACGCGGACGGCCCAGACCACGACATCCGAGAAACTCCGGTAACGCTCGCCCAGCATCGCATGGGCATGGCGCAAGGCGCCGGCGAGCTGATCCTGCAGTTTGGTGAAGCGATCGTTGAGTGCGGCGATGCGTTCGGCGATCGCGGGTTGCTGCAGGTCTTGCAGCCCGAGCGTCGCAGGCAGGCGCTGCAGCGAGTAGGCGATCCCCTGCTCCAGTCGTGCCAGGATGCTCAACTGATGCGCCAGCAGAGCCTGCTGTTCGGCGAACAAGGCGCTCACGTCAGCGGCACCCCGGTCAGTCGCGCGATGCGCTCTATCGGCCGCTGGGACGGGTGCGGCGTGCCCGTGATCAGGTCGACCGGCTCGCCGAGCAACTGTTCGAGCCTGGCCTGCGCGCTCAGCGTCTGACGCAGCGCCGGCCGTGTGTCCGTTTCGACGAACAGGTCGATGTCGCCGCCGATGGCCTGGTCGTTTACCCGCGAACCGAACAGCCACACGCGCGCCTGTGCGCCGAAGATTTCGGCGGTGGTTCGGCGGATGACGGCAATTTGCTTAGGCGTCAGGCGCATGCAGTGCTCCCTGTGAGACCTCAGGATGCCAAGAGTACCCGGTTTGGTGCGCCGATACGGGCAGCCGGGGTGATTCATTCCTGGCAAGGGCTTTCAGTCCGGCGAAGCATGGTGTTGAGTTGTAGCGGGAGTGGATGGCGGGACGGTTCTGCGGTTTAAGGCCGCATGGATCGCCACGGCGCTGCGCGGTTGAGGTGCGCCCGCCCCTTCGGGCGCACGGCGTGCGTCCAAAGCGCTCCCCGCGCTCTCGTCGCATGATGGGAAAGGCGCTGGCGAGTCAAGGTTCCTCCGGAAATTCGGCCAGCATCGCCTCCAGCGTATGGAGCAAAGCGGGCGCCCGGATCTTCGCGGCCTCGAAAACCCTTTGATGGTCAAGGTGTGCGTAACCGTGGGCCAGCACGTTTCGAAACGCCACGATCAATGCGCCGTCCGGTATCCGGTCGAACAGGGCGGGATCCAACTTCCGAAGCTGACCCAGCGCATCGCCGGCAATCTCGAGTTGCCGCTCCACAGCGGACTGGCAGTAATCGTCCGCGAGATAGGCGACCATCGATCGATTCTGAAGGAAGCGCGGCAGCTTGCGCAGCGCGATCAGCGCCAGCTCGATGTAAACGTCAGGACGGCGTTGCATAGACGGAAACCTTGGTTCGCTCGATCAGGCGCTTGAGCCGCGTGCTTTCCATCGCCTCGAGTTCGAGCAGATCCACGGGCCGGGCAAAGAGGTGTTCTAGCGCTTCCTTGAGGCCGAAGTATTGATTCAGCTGCTGTCCGGTCGCCGCAGGCTTGAAGTCGACGACGAGGTCGACGTCGCTGGACGTGGCATCGAAATCTTCACGCAGGACGGAGCCGAAGACATCAAGACGGCGCACGCCGTAAAGACGGCACAACGCGGCGATCTCCTGGCGATGGCGTTCGATCAGCGGATGCATGGCAGCAGCCCTCAAGCGGGGGATGCGGACATTGTAGCGGGTCTGAGTGGACGCGCTGCCATCGCAGAGATCCCTGCCCAACGGGTCACATCCTTGCGGACCGTGGCGATCCACGCCGCGGCACGCCCGTTGGGTTGTGGTCGGCAGTGGATGGATCGCCACCGCGCCGCGCGATCGCGGCGCGCCCGCCCCTTCGGGCGCACGGCGTGCCTCCAAGGCGCTCCCGGTGCTCTTGTCGCGAAGACGGGGCAGCGGACCTCGCGCGGCCGGACCGGTGCCACGGGTCGATGACGGCGATTGGCCTCGGGCGACGTGCGGGCATGGCGTCGGCCCGGAATCGCGGTGGCAAGGTCGTACCGGGCCTGAATGGTCAAGACACCCGCAGCGGGTTGAGCGCTCGCACCTCTCCGTAGTGCTGGCCTTCGCCGAGGTCTTCGGTCCACAGCTGCGCCGCGCCCGCGCGCTGAGCGGCAGCCACGATCAGGCTGTCCCAATAGCTCAGTTGCCAGCGCGTCTGGACATCAAAGGATGCGGCGAGAAGAAGGCGGTCGTTGTCGATCACTTTCCATGCCAGATAGTGGCTCACGCGCTGGGCCGAGTCGGCCGGCGTCAGTCCGGCCTTGCGGATCAGGTTCACGTGGAGTTCCTGCAGGACCTGCACGCTGACGGCGGCCTTGCCGGGCTCGCTCCAGAGCGGCTCGATGCGGATCCGCGCCAGCGCGTGGCGCGGATCCGGCGAATCGGTGTTGGCGTAATACAGCACGTTGGTATCGACGAACACCTCAACGCTCATGCGCCTGCTCGCGTGTGAGCGGACCTTCACGCACCGGTGCCGGCTGGCGCATGGCCTCGAGCGCGCGGCGGCGTGCCGGCTCGAAACCGTCCAGCTCGTCCACGGCGCGCGTGACCAGCTCGCTGACCCAGGCCGAGACGGAAACGTGCCGATCAACGGCCAGATGCTTGATTCTGCGCAAGGTCTTTTCATCCAATCGAAGCGTGATATTGCTTGTCATGAGAGGTTGCCCCTCGTGGGTCGCTCGCACATTATGAGTGCTGCACATAAACCGCGCAAAGTCGCCGTGCCGGGGTCCGGCTGCACCGGATGGATCGCCATGACACTGCGCGCCTCGCGATGACGGCATGAAGGGCGGCCGTTCGCCATCGCATGGCGCCGTCTGCTGCACCGTGCCGCCGGGGTGCTGCGCCCGTCGGGTGCTGCCCTTGTTGAGTGCCCGGTCCTGTCCGGGCATTGCACACAAAACCAGCGCATCCGGGTGCGTAGAATCGGGGCATCCGCGCTCGCGGGGTTGTCCACCGAATCTGTGGATAAGGTTGTGGGTAACCCTGTAACAAGGTGTGGGAAGCCAGTCTGGAAAAGGGTTTCAGGGGCATGGTCACAAAATGATCATCTTTCCTGAAAAATAGGGGAATCAACGACTTGCCTCTAGAAGATTGATTTGATTGGCAAGGCGGGGTTGGCGGAAAAGTCAAGCTCGCCGTTGCGGGGCGCTGTGCATAGCCTGTGGATAAAATGTGGGCAAGCCCGGGATGCTTCGATCGATCAACGAGATCCGCGCCCGGCTTCAGTCCATGAAGGCCAGCAGGATCTCGTTGGTGAGCGCGAGACCGCGGCGGGTGGGAACGAGGGTGTCGCCTTGCCGGCGCAACAGGCCGCCCGTCAGCGCGGGGCCGAGCGCCGCCAGGAGGGCAGCGGGATCCAGGCCGGTGTGGCGGGCGTAGAGCGCGAGGCGAAAGCCGTCGGTGAGCCGCAGGGCGTTCATCAAAAATTCCAGGGTCAGCGCGCGCGGCGGCACATAGGTTTGCTCGGCCAGCCGCTCGGCACCGGCGGCGGTGGCGAGATAGCGCTGCGGGTGGCTGTGCTTGCGCGTGCGCAGGACCTGCCCGCTCGCGGCGTCCGTCAGCTTGCCGTGGGCGCCGGCGCCGATGCCGAGATAATCGCCGAAGGTCCAGTAGTTCAGGTTGTGCCGGCAGGCGCCGCCGGGCCGGGCGAAGGCCGACACCTCATAGCGCCGGAAACCCGCGCGCGCCAGATGCGTGCGGCAGCGGCGCTCCATGCGCCCGATCGCCTCATCGGCGGGCAGCACGGGCGGGCGCTGCGCGAAGGGCGTGTTGGGCTCGAGCGTGAGCTGGTAGTGCGAGATGTGATCCGGCGCGAGCGCGATGGCCTGCGCCAGATCAGCGAGCGCCTCATCGGGCGTCTGCCCCGGCAGGCCGTACATGAGGTCGAGGTTTAGATGCGCAAAGCCCAGCTCGCGCGCGGCCTGCACGGCCGCAATCGCCTCGCCGGCCGAATGGATGCGCCCCAGGATCTGCAGATGCGCGTCGTTGAAGCTCTGGATGCCGACCGAAAGCCGGTTCACGCCGGCCGCGCGATAGCCGGCGAAGCGCGCCTGCTCGAAGGTGCCGGGGTTGGCTTCCATGGTGATTTCGGCATCCGGCGCGAAGGGCAGGTGGCGGCGCAGCATCGCGATCAGCTCCGCGATGGCCTCGGGCGTGAACAGGCTCGGGGTGCCGCCGCCGAAGAAGACGCTGTGCACCGGTCGCGGCGCGCCGAGCAGCGCGAGATCCTGGCGCAGGTCGGCGGTGAGCGCCTCGAGGTATTGCGCCTCGGGGATGAGCGCGGGATTGCGCGCATGGGAGTTGAAGTCGCAGTAGGGGCATTTGCGCACGCACCAGGGCAGGTGCACGTAAATGCCGAGGGGCGGAGCGGTCAGCCGGCCGCCCGTCGGCGCATCAGGCACGGTCGGCGTCGAGCTGCGCGCGCAGGGCCGCCAGCGCCCGGCCGCGATGGCTCAGGCGATTCTTGACGGCGGGGTCGAGCTCCGCCGCGCTGCAGCCCTGTTCCGGGACGAAGAACACCGGGTCGTAGCCGAAACCGGCGCGGCCCTGCGGCGCGGTCAGGATGCGGCCTGCCCAGCGGCCCTGGCCGATGAGCGGTTCGGGATCGGCGGCGTGGCGCAGGTAGACGATCACGCAATAAAAATGTGCGGTGCGTTGCGGTTCGGGCACCTTTTCCAGCGCCGCGAGCAGGCGCTGGACATTGTCGGCATCGCGCGCGTCCGGGCCGGCGTAGCGGGCCGAATGCACGCCCGGCGCGCCGCCGAGCGCCGCGACCACGAGGCCCGAGTCGTCGGCCAGCGCCGGCAGGCCGGTCTGGGCGCTGGCCGCGCGCGCCTTGGCCAGCGCGTTCTCGAGAAAGGTCGCGCCGTCTTCCGGCGCCGGGATGACACCGCGCTCGCTCTGGCGCACCAGCGTCCAGCCAAGCGGGGCGAGTAGGGCGTCGAACTCGCGCAGCTTGCCCGCGTTGCCGGTCGCCAGCACGACCTCGTGGCTCATTTGCGCGTCTCGGCCAATGCTGCGCGCTGCGCCTCCATCAGCCCCGCGATACCGCCGCGGGCCAGTTCCAGCATGGCGGCGAGTTCCTCGGGGCGAAAGGCGTGGCCCTCGGCCGTGCCCTGCAGTTCGATGTAGCCGCCGGCCTCGTTCATGACGACGTTCATGTCGGTTTCGGCCTCGGCGTCCTCGGCATAGTCCAGATCCAGCACCGGCACGCCGCGGTAGATGCCCACCGACACCGCCGCCACCTGGCCGTGCAGGGGGAAGCGCGTGAAGGCGCGGCGGCGCTCCAGGTGGCGCATGGCGTCGTGCAGGGCGACGTAGGCGCCGGTGATGGCGGCGGTGCGGGTGCCGCCGTCGGCCTGGATCACGTCGCAGTCGAGGATGACGGTGCGCTCGCCCAGGGCCTCGGTGTTGACCACCGCGCGCAGGGCGCGGCCGATCAGGCGCTGGATTTCCTGCGTGCGCCCGGTCTGCTTGCCGCGCGCCGCCTCGCGGTCCGAGCGGCTGTTCGTCGCCCGCGGCAGCATCCCGTACTCAGCCGTCACCCAGCCGCGGCCCTTGCCACGCAGGAAGCCGGGCACCGATTCCTGCACGCTGGCGGTGCAGATCACCCGCGTGTCGCCGAAGCCGACCAGCACCGAGCCTTCGGCATGGCGGGTGAACTGGCGCTGCAGCAGGATGGGGCGCAATTGCTCGGGGGTACGGCCGCTCGGGCGCATTCGGGTATCCTTGGTCGTTTTGCAAATCATGCCCAGCGGGCATCGTGGCCGGACAGTATACCGTCCCGGCCCGCGCGCCCCGATCGGGGCCACAACGCGCGGAGAATGATGAATGCTCGTCAGCATGACCGGTTTTGCCCGCGCCGAACGCGCCCTGCCCGAAGGCCGGCTCATCTGGGAGCTGCGCACCGTCAACCACCGCTATCTCGAGACGACGGTGCGCCTGCCGGAGGAATGGCGGATGCTCGAGCCGGCCGTGCGCGAGACGCTGGCCGAGCGTGTGCGGCGCGGCAAGCTGGAAGCGCAACTGCGCTTCGTGCGCGAGGCCGGCCAGGGCCAGAACCTGACGCTCAACGCCCCGCTGGTCGCCTCTCTCGGCGCGCTCTGCCGGCAACTGGCCGCGGACTTCCCCGCGCCGGCCAGCGGGCTGGAGGCGCTGCGCTGGCCGGGCGTGGTGCAGGAAACGCCGCTCGACATGGAGCGCCTGGGGCAGGAGGCCTTGGGTCTGTTGCAGGAGGCGCTGACGATGCTGGATGCGGCTCGGCGGCGCGAAGGCGAACGCCTGCTGACCGGACTGCGCGAGCGGGCCGAGGCCCTCGGCGGCTGGGTCGCGCAGGTGCGAACCCGTTTACCCGTGGTGCTCGCGGCGGTGCGCGAGAAATGGCTGGCGCGCATCGCCGAGCTCGGGGTCGAGGCCGATCCGGGCCGGCTCGAACAGGAACTGCTGTTCGCGGCCCAGCGCATGGACGTCGCCGAGGAACTGGACCGACTCGACAGCCATCTCGCCGAATGGGCCGCCACGCTCGCGCGCAGCGAAGCCGTCGGGCGGCGGCTCGATTTCCTGCTGCAGGAATTCAACCGCGAGGCCAACACCCTGGGTTCCAAATCGCAGGACGCCGAGCTCACCCGCGCGGCGGTTGAGATCAAGGTCCTGATCGAGCAGATGCGCGAGCAGATCCAGAACGTGGAGTGAGCTTGCCGGGCTGTTCGCCGATGATCCGCTGCATCGCCCTTGATTTTTCGGTTTTCCTGCCCGAATAGTTCCCAACGGCTGCTCCGGGCGCGGGCCACCCGCCCGAAGTCTCTCGCGAGGACGAGGAAACGCGCCAGCCCGCACGAAAACCGTGCCGGCGCCTCGTGCTCGCGGCCTGGGACCAACTGGTAACCGGAGAACTGCGCTGATGTTCACGCGACTGCGACTTCTCAATTTCAAGGCCTGGCGCGATACCGGCGACTTGGCGCTCAAACCCGTGACCATGCTGCTGGGCACCAACTCGTCGGGCAAATCCTCCCTGATCCAGAGTCTGCTGCTGCTCAAGCAGACTGTACGGTCGCCCGACCGCACGGTGCATCTGAATTTGGGAGGGGACGAAGCCAACGATCTGTTCAATTTCGGTAGCTTCGACGATGTGCTGCACCAGGCGGCCGAATCGCCGCGGCAGTTCTCGATAGCCTTCGACTTTCGGCGTGCTGACTCCGAGCGCATCAAGGAAGGGAAGTTCGATTGCAGCTACGGCCAGACCTCATCCCGCAGTGTGGCCGTGCAGACACTGACGATTCAGACGGATTCGCGACGCTTTCAGGCCGTGCGCCGTGAAAAGGGCGCGTTTTCCATCTTGGTGGACGAAGAATCGCAGCCGCGCATGAAGGGCCGGGATTGCGCACCGGAGCGTTCGATCGCGCTCTCTGCCGATGTCATTGCAAGGTTGGACCAGGACGGACCACTGGCCGAGGACTTGAGCCTCGCCATCCGCCGCGAACTGGAGAGCATCAGCTATCTGGGGCCACTGCGCCGCAAGCCGGAACGCGACTATCCGTGGAACAAGACCAAGCCCGGCGACGTGGGCAGCGACGGTCGTGCCGCGATCGATGCGTTGCTGGCCAGTGCGTTACTCAAAGGCGAGGAGCAGAGCATTGTCGTGGAGGGTGTCTCCAAATGGCTCAAGCGCATGGAGGTCGCTACTTGGTTGGAGGTACGGCAGCAGGGGCGCTCCAATCGATATGAACTCGTGATTCATAGGGGCAATGTGGCCTGCAATCTGCGTGATGTGGGCATTGGGGTATCGCAGGTTCTGCCGGTGCTGGTGGTGGCCTACTTTGCGCCCAAAGGCAGCACGATCATCCTGGAGGAACCCGAGATTCACCTGCATCCGCTGGCGCAATCCGTACTTGCCGAGCTGTTCGTCGAGGTCAGTCGCCAGCGCGGGGTGCAGTTCATCGTGGAAACCCATTCAGAACATCTGTTCCGGCGCATGCAGACGCTGGTGGCCGGAAAAAAAGTGTCCACCAATGATGTGGCACTCTATTTCGTCGAGCGCAAAGGCAAGTCAGCCGAGCTGCGCACGCTGCAGATTGATGAGTTCGGCCGGGTGAGCAATTGGCCCGAAGGGTTCTTCGGCGATGCCTTGGGCGAGACGCGCGAGCAGGCGCGTTTGATGTTCGAGCGTCAGAAAAAGAGCGCGCTGTGAAAGCGCGTTACGTGGTGGACACCAATGTATTGATCGCCGCTAGCGCGGCAGATCCCACGCATCCCAAGGATATCGACGCGACCCCGGCAGACACTGGCTTGCGCGAGGTGATTTGGGATTGGCTGTACGCCTTTGAGCAAAGCGAGTCGCGGATGGTTTTGGACCGGGCGGGACGCATCTATGACGAATACGGCAACAAGCTGGGCTTCAACGACTACGGCATCCAGGTGGTCATGCACAAATGGAGTACGGCAGCAGTGGACAACGTGGATGTCGAGTACGACGTGCAGGGATACGCTGTTCTGCCGCCAACCCTCGCACCTGTCATTCATGACCTGGAAGACCGAAAAATGGTAGCGGCGGCGTTGGCTACGCACCAGCTATTCGGCGAAGGCTGCATCGCCTTTGCCGGCGATACCGATTGGCACGACTGGGAAGGCGCCCTGACCACGCATCAGGTGCAGTTGGAGCCGATCATCGAGAAGTGGTCGAGGCAGAGACATGCCGAAAAACAGCATCGCTGAGTGGGCGTGATGACCGACTTCTTCCGCTTCCCCCACACGCCGCATCTGGCCTGGCTCGGCGCGGGTGCGCCGCGCGACGACAAGGTGCTTGCGCCCGCCGAGGTGCGGGAGCTGTTGACCGGCGAGGTGGTGGTGGAGGAAAAACTCGACGGCGCCAACCTGGGGCTGTCGCTGGCGCCCGATGGCGCGCTGCGCGCCCAGAACCGCGGCCAGTACCTGTATGAGCCCCATGCCGGCCAGTTCGCGCGTCTGCCGGGCTGGCTGGCGCAACATGAGGCCGGGCTGCGCGAGGCGCTCACGCCGGAGCTGATCCTCTTCGGCGAATGGTGCGCCTTGACCCACAGCATTGCCTACACCGCGTTGCCGGACTGGTTCATCGGCTTCGATGTCTATGACCGGGCCAGCGGGCGCTTCTGGAGTCTGGCGCAGCGCAACGCGCTGCTGCAGCGCAGCGGCATCGCAGCGGTGCCCGAGGTGACGCGTGGTCGGCTGACGCTGGCGGGGCTCAAGCGCCTGCTCGAAGAAACACCCTCGGCCTTTGGCGCACCGCATGTGGAGGGCTTCGTGCTGCGCCGCGACGCCGGCGACTGGTGCGAAGCGCGGGCCAAATTGGTACGCGCCGATTTCACCCAAGCGATGGACACCCATTGGCGCCGCCGCATGCCCGCGTCCAACCGGCTGGCGTTGACGACGTGAACGGCCTCTCGCCAATCCCGCTCGCCAAGCTCGCCAACGGCGCCGGCAACGTGGTGGAACCGGGAGCGACCGGTGGCTGGCTGGCGTTCATCATTCCGGGTCGCGATCTCACGCGGTCGCGGCACAGCCCGCATGCCCTGCGGCCTGGCACCGAGGCCATGTGTTTCGGGCACAGTGACTGTGGGTTCTGTTTGGCGTCGCGCGATGACCTCGTCGCCCACGGGCCCGGTCGTCTGCTGGGCGCACGCGCTGCAGCGAAGTCACCGAGGTAGACGAAGCCCCATGACACTCGCCGGCCTCGACACCCCCCTCGACATCCTCACCCGCATCTTCGGCTACCACGCCTTTCGCGGCCGACAGGCGGCCATCATCGATCACGTGGTCGGTGGCGGCGACGCGCTGGTGATCATGCCCACGGGCGGCGGCAAGTCGCTGTGCTATCAGGTGCCGGCGCTGGTGCGCGATGGCGTGGGCGTGGTGGTGTCGCCGCTGATCGCGCTGATGGACGATCAGGTGGCGGCGCTGCGCGAGCTTGGCGTGGCTGCGGCGGCGCTGCATTCGGGCCTTCCGGCCGGCGAGGCGGCGGCGATCGAGCGCGAGCTGCTCGCCGGGCGGCTGAAGGTGGTCTACATGGCGCCGGAGCGTCTGGTCGGCGAGCGCACGCTGGAACTGCTGGCGCGCGTGCCGGTGGCGCTGATCGCGATCGATGAGGCGCACTGCGTGTCGCAGTGGGGGCACGACTTCCGGCCGGAATATCTCGGCCTTGGCGTGCTCGGCGAGCGCTTCCCGGGCGTGCCGCGCCTCGCGCTGACCGCCACCGCCGACGGGCCGACGCAGCGCGACATCGCGCAGCGCCTTGGGCTCACCGCTGCGGCGTTGTTCACGGCGAGTTTCGACCGCCCGAACATCCGTTACCACATCCGCCAGGGCGAGGGCCTGCGCGAGCAGTTGCTGGCGTTTCTGGACGCGCACCACCGCACCGACAGCGGCATCGTCTACTGCCCGACCCGCCGCCGGGTCGAGGAGACCGCGGACTGGCTGGAGCGCCACGGCCGCCCGGCGCTGATCTACCACGCCGGCCTGCCGACCGAGACGCGCACGGCGAATCAGCGCCGCTTCCTGCGCGAGGACGGCCTCACGATGGTGGCGACGGTGGCTTTCGGCATGGGCATCGACAAGCCGGACGTGCGCTTCGTGGCGCATCTGGGGCTGCCGAAGAACGTCGAGGGCTATTACCAGGAGACCGGCCGCGCCGGGCGCGACGGCCTGCCGGCCAACGCCTGGCTCGGCTACAGCCTGTCGGACGTGGTCGGCACGCGCCAGTTGCTCGCGGCCAGCGATGCGCCCGAAGAGCGCCGCCGCGTCGAGCAGGCCAAGTTCAGCGCGCTGCTGGGCCTTGCCGAGAGCACCGGCTGCCGGCGCCAGGCGCTGCTGGGCTATTTTGGCGAGCAGCTACCGGCGCCCTGCGGCAACTGCGACAACTGCCTCGACCCGCCGGTCACCTTCGATGGCACCGAGGCGGCGCAGCTCGCGCTGTCCTGCGTCTACCGCACCGGGCAGCGCTTCGGCGTTGCGTATCTGATCGAGGTGTTGCGCGGCGGGGATGATCCGCGCATCGCGAACCTTGGCCACGACCGCCTCGCGCTCTACGGTCGCGGGCAGGACCGCTCGGCGGCGCAGTGGCGCTCGCTGTTTCGCCAGCTCGCGGCGCGCGGTCTGGTGAGCGTGGATATCGACGGGCATGGCGGCCTGCGCCTCACGGATGTTGCGCGGCCGGTGCTGCGTGGCGAGCAGCGGCTGGATTTGCGCGAGGAGAGTGCGGTGCGCGAGCGGCGCCGGCGCAAGGGCAGCGCGGCGCCAGCACTCGCCAGCGCCGGGCAGGCGTTGTTCGAGGCGCTGCGCGCCGAGCGGCGGCGGCTGGCGGACGCCCACGGCGTGCCGGCCTATGTGATCTTCCACGACGCGACGCTGGCGCAGATGGCCGCCGAGCGGCCGCAGACGCTCGCGGAACTGGCGCAAGTCAACGGCGTCGGCGCCGCCAAGCTGGAGCGTTACGGGGAGGCGTTTCTCGCGGTGGTCCGGGGCCTGACGCCGTAGCCGCTGGTGAGGCCCGGGGTGTCCGGCGCGCCGCGGCCGGGGGCCGGCTGCAGGCTCGATGGTGTCGGGCGCCCAAGGCTGGGCGCACAACCGTTCGGGAGCGCGCGTGCGGATACCGCGTTGGCGACCGCCGCCACCGCGTTGATGGGCGCGTCCGGACGGCGCGAGCTGCGGCCTGCGATTTGCGCCGCACGATCCGCAATCGAGTCGGCAACCCCCGACCCATCGTGCGGTTCCCGCTGCGGCGGCCCGTTCCAGTCCTGTGGCGTCGCCGCGGCGACAGCGCTCGGGCCCGATCCGGCTGCGGCCGTGTTCAATCGGGATCGGACTGGCCGCGGGGCAGGCGGTCCGGCGGGATTGCCGGCTGCATCGCATGGTCTGTGGGATACTTGGCGCCGCGATCCGGCCGGCGGCGCGTCCGGACGTCGCGGCGGCCGCTCCGTGTCGCCGGCGCAATGGCCGGATGGGGCGCGGGCCCGACGGCATCATGCGCAAAGGATGAAGGAATGAGTGGCGGGAATCTGTTCGTCATCGCGGCGCCTTCCGGGGCGGGCAAGACCACCTTGGTGCAGGCCCTGATGGCGGCCGACCCGGGGCTGCGCTTTTCGGTGTCGCACACCACGCGCCCGCCACGGCCCGGCGAGGCGGACGGCCGCGATTACCATTTCGTCGATCCGGAAACCTTCCGGCGCATGGTGGCGGAGGGCGCGTTCCTGGAGCATGCCGAGGTCTTTGGCCGTTGCTACGGGACCAGCCGGGCGGTGGTCGAGGCGCGGCTCGCGGCGGGCGAGGACGTGATCCTGGAAATCGACTGGCAGGGCGCGCGGCAGATCCGCACGCTCATGCCCGCGTGCGTCAGCATCTTCATCCTGCCGCCCTCGCGCGCCGAACTGGAGCGGCGGCTGCGCGGGCGCGGCACCGACGATGCAGAGGTCATCGAGCGCCGGCTCGCGCTGGCGGTCGCGGAGATGCGCCATTACGGCGAATTCGAGTATCTGGTGGTCAACGATGCCTTCGACGCGGCGCTGGCCGAATTGCAGGCCATCGTGCGCGCGGCCCGTTGCCGGACCGGCCCGCAGGCCGCGCGGCGGGCGGCCTGGCTGGCCGATCTGCTGGTCTGAGGCGCCGGCATGGAATACACTCGAATCCAAAGCCGAACCCGGTGTCGCGGCATGTGCCGAACGCGCGGGGCGGGATGCGGATTCATCGACATTCGCCCGGACGGGCGGATGAGGAGGACTTGATTCATGGCCCGAGTAACGGTCGAAGACTGTCTGTCGAACGTCGACAACCGGTTTCAGTTGGTGCTGGTCGCCGCCAAGCGCGCGCGGCAGCTCGTGCGCGGCTCCGAGCCGTTCCAGGAGTGGGACAACGACAAGCCGACGGTGCTGGCCTTGCGGGAGATCGCGCACGGGGACGTGACCCGCGAAATCCTGAAAGAGAAGGACATTCCGCTGGTGAAGCACTTCCCGCAGGTGGGCGCGATCGATGATCTGGAGCCCGGCGACATGATCCTGCCCGAGCCGGCGCTGGGCGCCGCCGCGGCACCGGACGAGCTGTAAGCAGGGGCCCGTCGGGGCCTTCGACCCATGTCCCTGGATGTCAGCGAACGTCTCGATCGGGATGGGTCCGTCGAACTGCGGGATATCACGGGTTTTTCGGATCTGATCCTCGAACTGCGGCGGTATCTGGACGAAAGCCAGATCGCCGAAGTCATCCGCGCGTGCGAATTCGGCATGCAGGCCCACGCGGGACAGGAGCGGCTGAGCGGCGAGCCCTACATCTCGCACCCCGTGGCGGTCGCCCACATCCTGGCCCGCATGCGGCTGGATCATCGCAGCATCATGGCCGCGCTGCTGCACGACGTCATCGAGGACACCCCGACCGCCAAGGAACACATCGCCCACCTGTTCGATCCGGAGGTCGCCGAACTGGTCGACGGGGTCAGCAAGCTGACCCAGATCCAGTTCAAGTCCAAGGCCGAGGCGCAGGCCGAAAGCTTTCTCAAGATGATGCTGGCGATGTCGCAGGACATCCGCGTCATGCTCATCAAGCTCGCCGACCGGCTGCACAACATGCGCACGCTGGACGTCATGCGCGCCGACAAGCGCCGCCGCATCGCGCGCGAGACCCTCACCCTCTACGCGCCGATCGCCAACCGCCTGGGCATGAACGCCCTGCGCACCGAACTCGAGGACCTCAGCTTCGCGGCCCTGCACCCCTTCCGCTACCGGGTGCTGGCCGAGGTGGTCGAGCGCGCCCGGGGCAACCGCAAGCGCGTGCTGGATCAGGTGGAGACGGCGCTGAAGGGCGCACTGGCCCGCGAACACGTCGGCGCGCAGGTGGTGGGGCGCGACAAGCACCTCTACAGCCTCTATCTGCGCCTGCGCAATCGCGAGACGACTTTTAGCGAACTCACCGACCTCTACGCCTGCCGCATCCAGGTGGAGCGGGTCGACGACTGCTATCGGGCATTGGGCATCGCGCACGCGGTGTACAAGCCGGTGCCGGGCCGGTTCCGGGATTACATCGCCATTCCCAAGGCCAACGGCTACCAGTCGCTGCACACCGTGCTGTTCGGCCCCCATGGCGTGCCGATCGAGCTGCAGATCCGCACCCGCGAGATGGACCTTTTGGCCGAGGTGGGCGTGGTGGCGCACTGGCAGTATCCCTTCACCGAGCAGACGGCGCCCGGCGGCACGCAGGACCGGGCGCGCGAGTGGATGCACAGCATCATGGAGATGCAGCAGCGCGTCGGCAGCTCGCAGGAGTTCCTGGAGAGCGTCAAGGGCGACCTGTTCCCCGACGAGATCTACGTCTTCACGCCCAAGGGCCGCATCATGCGCCTGCCGGTCGGCGCGACCCCCGTCGATTTCGCCTACGCCGTGCATACGGACATCGGCAATCGCTGCGCGGCGGCCAAGGTGGATCGGCGCATCGTTCCGCTGAGCACGCCGCTGCGCAACGGGCAGACGGTGGAAATCCTCACCTCCGAGTCGGTCCAGCCCAACCCGGCCTGGCTCAACTTCATCACCACCGCCCGCGCGCGCACCAGCATTCGCCATTACCTCAAGCACCTGAAGGCCGACGAAGCGGCGGCGCTCGGTCGTCGCCTGCTGGAACGGGCGCTGACGGCCTACAGACTGGTGCTGGATCAGATTCCCGAGCCCGTCTGGCGCCAGACGCTCGGCGACATGAACGTGGCCAGCCGCGAGGGGCTCTTCCAGGCGCTGGGTCTGGGCGAATACATGGCGCCCCTGGTGGCGCGGCGTCTGGCCCAGGAGGCCGGCGTGGGCGTCGAGGCCGACGCGCTGCCGGCGGATCAGACCCACGAGGCGCTGACCATCCGCGGCACCGAGGGCATGGTGGTGACACTCGGCCGCTGCTGTCATCCCATCCCCGGCGATCGCATCCTCGGCTTCCTCAGCAGCGGGCGCGGCATCGTCATCCACAGCCAGACCTGCCGCAACCTCAACGAATACCGCAAGCATCCCGACAAGTGGATCGACGTGCAGTGGGAAAGCCACCCGGAGCGCGAATTCCCGGTCGAGATCCGCATGGAAGCAGCCAATCAGCGCGGGGTGCTGGCGCAGATCACCGCCGAGATGGCGCGCATGGACACCAACATCGAGCACGTCACGGTCGACGAGAAATATGGCCACACCTCATCCCTGGTGTTTACCATCACCGTCCGCGACCGCCTGCATCTGGCGCGCATCCTGCGCCATCTGCATGCCATGCCCTGTGTGATCCGCGTGGGCCGCAGCAAGGCCTGAGCTGGCGCCGCGCCATCGATTTCCTTCATCTCGGAGCCTTCATGAGCCGCGAAACGGTCTCCACACCCGATGCGCCGGCCGCCATCGGTCCCTACAGCCAGGCCGTGCGCGCGGGGGATCTGCTGTTCCTGTCGGGCCAGATCCCGCTCGATCCGCACAGCGGCGAAATGATCGGCGGCGGCATCGAGGCGCAGACACGCCGGGTGCTGGACAATCTCGCGGCGGTGGCGCAGGCCGGCGGCAGCGATCTGGATCGCGTGGTCCGGCTCACCGTCTATCTCACCGACCTGTCCCATTTCGCCGCGGTCAATGCCGTGATGGCGGCCTGCTTCGCGGCGCCCTATCCCGCGCGCGCCGTCGTCGGCGTGGCAGCGCTGCCGCGCGGGGCTGCGATCGAAATCGACGCGGTGTGCCGAATCTGAGTCGCGCGGCCAAGGCGCCCCGACCTGCCGCCGCGAAAGGTGCCGATCGCGACGCACTGGCACCGCTGCTCGCACGCCTGGGATTTCTCGGCTCGCACGAACTGCTGTTCCATCTCCCGCTGCGCTATGAGGACCACACGCGCCTGACGGCCCTGCACGCGCTGCGGCCCGCCGAGGCGGCACTGGTGCAGGGGCGCATCGTGCAGGCGAGGCCTTTGAGCGGTCGCAAGCCCGGTCTCTGGCTGCGGCTGGACGATGGCCGCGGCGTGATCGACGTGCGCTTTTTCAAGGTGCATCCGGGCCAGCGCGCGCGCTGGCAGCCGGGCGTCTGGCTGCGTTGCCACGGGCCGGTGCGCGCCGGGCTGTACGGTCTGGAAATGAGCCATCCCCAGTGCCGGGTGGTGCGCCCGGACGAGCCCCTGCCCGAGCGGGCACTGGCGGTCTACCCCACGGTCGCGGGCGTGTCTCAGGACCGCCTGCGCCGCGCGGTGACGGCCTTGCTTGCGCATCTGCCGGAGCTGGGCCTGACCGAAACGCTGCCGCCCGCGCGCCTGCACGCACTGGGGTTGATGGCGCTGCCCGAGGCACTTGAGCTTATCCATGCGCCGCCACCCGATGCGATCGCGCCACTGGCCGCCCCGCGCCACCCCGCCCGCCGGCGGCTGGCTTGGGAGGAATTGCTCGCCGACCAGCTGGTGCTGCGCCGGCGCCGGCGCTGGACGCAGTCCCAGCGGGCGCCGGCGCTTGAGGATGGCGAGGCCCTGGCCGCCCGCGTCGAGGCGGCACTCGGCTTTGCGCTCACCACGGCGCAGGCGCGCGTCCTGGCCGAGGTGCGCGCCGATCTGGCGCGGCCGGTGCCCATGCTGCGCCTCGTGCAGGGCGATGTCGGGTCGGGCAAGACCGCGGTGGCGGCGCTTGCCGCGGCCATTGCGCTGGGATCGGGCTGGCAGGTCGCGCTGATGGCGCCGACCGAACTCTTGGCCGAGCAGCATCTGCGCAATTTCCGGCGCTGGTTCGGCCCGGCCGGTCTTGAACCTGTGGCGCTGCTGGGGCGCAGCGGCGCGCCGGCGCGGCGGGCGGTGGCGGCGCGCCTTGCGGCCGGGGAACCGGCCCTCGTGGTCGGGACCCACGCCCTGTTTCAGGACTGGCTGCGCTTCGCGCGCTTGGGGCTCGTCATGGTCGACGAACAACACCGCTTTGGCGTGCAGCAGCGGCTGGCGCTGCAGGAAAAAGGCGGGGACCTGACGCCTCATCAGCTCGTGCTCACGGCGACGCCCATTCCGCGCACGCTGGCGATGGGGCTGTACGCGGATCTGGACGTGTCGGTGATCGACGCGCTGCCGCCGGGGCGGGCCGGCATCCGCACCGTCGTGCTGCCGGCGGGCCGGCGCGAAGAGGTGGCGCAGCGGGTCGAGGCCGCCTGTCGGGCGGGCGCGCAGGTCTATTGGGTCTGTCCGCTGATCGAGGAGAACGAGCAAGCGCAGGGCGAGGCGGCGCAGCGGCTCTACGAGCGGCTGAGCGCCGATTTTCCCACCCTGAAGCTGGGGCTGATCCATGGCCGTCTGGCGCCGCCGGAGCGGGAGGCGGTCATGAGCGCGTTTGCGCAGGGGGATCTCGACGTGCTGGTGGCCACCACCGTGATCGAGGTCGGGGTGGACGTGCCGCGGGCGACGGTGATGGTGGTGGAGAACGCCGAACGCTTCGGCCTCGCCCAGTTGCACCAGCTGCGCGGCCGGGTGGGGCGCGGCGCGGCGCCGGGTAACTGCGTGCTGCTCTACGAGGGACCGCTGTCGCAGACGGCGCGGGCGCGTCTGGAAACGCTGCGCGCGGTGCAGGACGGCTTCGAGATCGCCCGGCGGGATCTGGAGCTGCGCGGCGCCGGCGAATGGCTGGGCACCCGCCAGACCGGCGAGCGGCGCTGGCGGGTGGCCGATCCGGTGGCCGATGCCGATCTCATGATCGAGGCGCAGGTCGAGGCCGACCGCCTGCTGACCGAGGCGCCGGTGCTGGCCGAGCGCCTGATCGGCTTGTGGCAACAGCGGGCGGAGCGGTATGCCGGCGCCTGAAGCCCAAATGCTTGCGCGATGCGGGATGGACGCCGTGCACTGGCATGATCTGGCCGCGGCGCGGCTGCGGGTGCCGCACGTCTGGCAGACCGTGCTGTTCCCGGCCGGATCGCTGACGGCGCGATTGCGCGCGCGCTGTGGCGCAGCATTTTCCGTGCAGGTGCTCGCCGAGACGCCGCGGCGGCTGCGCCGGCGCGAGGCGGCCGTGATGCAGCTCCCGGCGGGCGCGTCGGTGCGGTGGCGGGAGGTCTATCTTTGCTGCGACGGCCGGCCGGTGGTCTATGCCTGCAGTCTGTTGCCGCAAGCAGCGCTGCGCGGACCCTGGCGGGATCTGACGCATCTGGGCAGCCGGCCGCTCGGCGAACTGCTGTTCACCCGGCGCGGCGTGCGGCGCGGCCCGCTGGACATCGGCTGCCTCCGGCCCGATTCGCCGCTGCACCGAGCCATGAGCCGCGGCCTGGCGGTCCCGCCCGGCGCGCTGTGGGGGCGGCGCTCACTGTTTCGTCTGCCGGGCGCGCCGGTCGTGGTCTGTGAATTCTTTTTGCCTCTTGCCTTGGACATGCTGCATGCGTAAAGCCGAGTCGTCTTCCCGCCTTTCGATGGCCGATCGTGTTCTGCGCCGACGCGCGCGCTGGGCGGTGTACGCGCCGACGGTGCGGGCGCGTCTCTGGCAATACGCGCTGCTGATGCGCTGGGACCGGCCGATCGGGGCGCTGCTGCTGTTATGGCCCATGCTCTGGGCGCTGTGGCTGGCGGGCAACGGCCGGCCCGATTGGGACGTGGTGGCGGTGTTCGTGACAGGCGTGTGGGTGATGCGCTCGGCCGGTTGCGTCATCAACGACTACCTCGACCGGCATGTGGATCCCTTCGTCGAGCGCACGCGCGATCGGCCGCTGGCGGCGGGGCGGGTCTATCCCAACGAGGCGCTGGCGCTGTTCGGCCTTTTGATGGCCATCGCGCTGGCGCTGGCCCTGCTGTGCAACCGCATGACCCTGCTGCTGGCCTTCGGCGGCGCGTTTCTCGCCGCCACCTATCCGCTCATGAAGCGCTATACCTATCTGCCGCAGGTCTATCTGGGCATGGCTTTCGGCTGGGCGGTGCCCATGGCCTGGGCCGGCCAGACCGGCGAGTTTCCCCCGGCGCTGGCCTGGCTGGTGTTCCTCACCGCGGTGGTGTGGGCCGTGATCTACGACACCCAATACGCCATGGTGGACCGCGACGATGACCTCAAGATCGGCGTCAAGTCCACCGCGATCCTGTTCGGTGAGCTGGACCGGCCCATCCTGGCGGCGCTGCAGGCGCTGATGCTGCTGGCGCTGCTGCTCATCGGTCGGCAGGCGGATCTGGCCTGGCCTTATGCCGTGTCCCTCATCGGCGTCGCGGCGCTGTTCGTCCGCCAGCAGGCGCTCATGCGGGCGCGCGACCGGGCGGGTTCTTTCGCCGCCTTCCGCAACAACAACTGGGTCGGTGGCGTGGTGTTCCTCGGCATCCTCGCGGCTTATCGCGTGTCCTGATGATCGGGCGCGCTGCGCGCCACGGTCCAGACTTCGATCCGGCTCGCGCCGGCCGCGCGCAGGGCGAGGCTCAGGGCGGTGAGCGTGCCGCCGGTGGTGAGGACATCGTCGATCAGGGCCACGTGATCGGGCGGCGCGCCGTCCACCGCGAAGGCGCCGCGCAGGTTGCGCGCCCGCGCCGCGGCAGTGAGCCCCACCTGCGGCGGCGTGGCCCGCGTGCGCCGGGCGAGATCATCCCGCAGCGGCACGCCCGGCCGCTGCGCCAGACGCAAGGCGAGTTCGCGCGCCTGGTTGAAGCCGCGCGTACGCAGGCGCGCGGGGTGCAGCGGAACAGGGATCAGCGCCTCGGGCCAGGGCGTGCGCCGCGATGAGGTGAGCGTCGCGGCCATCAGATCGCCGAGCAGGCGCGCCCGCGCCAGGCGGCCCTGGAACTTGAGCTGCTGGATCAGCGTATCCACCGGCAGGGCGTAGCGCAGGGCGCTGAAGGCCGCGTCCCAGGCCGGCGGATGGGCGAGACAACTGCCGCAGCGCCAGTCCGCGGCGCCCGGCGGCATCGGCCGGGCGCAGCCGGGGCAGGCCGAGGTATTCCAGGGCAGGTCGGCGTGGCAGGCGGCGCACAGATCCAGATCCGGCAACCCGACCGCGCCGCACAGCGTGCAGCGCCACGGCAGCAGCCAGCGGGTGGCCAGTCGCCGGGCGCGGTCAACCATGACCCGATGTCTGGGTTGACAGCGAACGGCGGGCGCTTAAGATGCCGGGCATCACCGCCGGCCGCCAAGGAATGCTCATGCCCACCGTGTCCTCCATACTCGCCCAAGCGCCGCGTCACGACTGGTCGGCCGCGGAGGTCCGCACGCTCTTCGCCTGGCCGTTTCCGGATCTCGTGTTCGCTGCGCAGAGCTTGCACCGGCGCCACTTCGATCCCCGCGCGGTGCAGATCAGCACCCTGCTCAGCATCAAGACCGGCGGCTGCCCCGAGGATTGCGCCTATTGCCCGCAGAGCGTGCATTTCGATACCGGCGTGGAGCGGCAAAAGCTGATGGACCTTGAGACCGTGCTGGCCGCGGCGCGGCGCGCGCGCGAGGCCGGCGCCACGCGGTTCTGCATGGGCGCGGCCTGGCGCAGCCCGCGGCCGCGCGATCTGGAGCGGGTGGGGGCGATGGTGCGCGGGGTGCGCGAGCTGGGGCTCGAAACCTGTGTCACGCTGGGCATGCTGGAAGGGGCGCAGGCCGCGTATCTGGCCGAGTGCGGGCTTGACTACTACAACCACAACCTCGACACCTCGCCCGAGCACTACGGCGAGATCATTTCCACCCGCACCTACCAGGACCGGCTCGACACCCTGGCCCACGTGCGCGAGGCCGGGATCAAGGTCTGCTGCGGCGGCATCGTCGGCATGGGCGAGGGCGAGGGCGACCGGGCGGAGCTGTTGCGCGCGCTGGCCAATCTGTCGCCGCATCCGGAGAGCGTGCCCATCAACCAGCTGGTGCGGGTCGAGGGCACGCCCCTGGCGGCGGCCGATGCGGTCGATCCGCTCGATTTCGTCCGCGTGGTGGCGGTGGCGCGCATCCTCATGCCGCATTCGCACGTGCGCCTGTCGGCGGGTCGCACGGCCATGAGCCCCGAGATGCAGACGCTGTGCTTCCTGGCCGGCGCCAACTCCATCTTCTACGGCGAGCGGCTGCTCACCACGCCCAATCCCGAGGGCGACAGCGACCTTGCGTTGCTGCATCGCCTGGGGATGCATCCCGAGAACGACGTCGCCGGGGTGGCATCGGCGTGAGCGCCGCATCGCCTTTCCTGCAGCGCTGGGAGCGGGAGCTGGCCGAGCGCCGTGCGCAAGGACTGTATCGCCGGCCCCGCGCGCTCGAGCAGCGCGCGGGGGTGCAGGCGCGCCTGGCCCGGCGGGATTGTCTCGTGTTCTGCAGCAACGACTATCTGGGGCTGGCCGATCACCCCGAGGTGGCCGCAGCCCTGGCGCGGGCCGCGACGGCTTACGGCACGGGCAGTGGCGCGGCGCACCTGATCAGCGGGCATCACCCAGAGCACGAGGCGTTGGAGCGTGATCTGGCCGAGGCCGTGGGACGGCCGCGGGCACTGCTGTTCTCCACCGGCTACATGGCCAACATGGGCGTCATCAACGCCCTGACCGAGCCGGGCGATGTCGTGTTCGAGGATGCGCTGAACCACGCTTCCCTGCTCGACGGCGGCTGGCTGTCGCGGGGGCGGATGCTGCGCTACGCCCACGGCGATGTGGCCGCGCTCGAGACGGCGATGACGGCGGCGACCGGTCCCGCGCTCATCGTCAGCGATGCGGTGTTCAGCATGGACGGCGAACTCGCGCCGCTGCCGGCGCTCGCCGCGCTGGCGGCGCGGCGCCAGGCGCTGCTCGTGGTCGACGACGCGCATGGCTTCGGCGTGCTGGGCGACGGGGCGGGTGCGGTTGCGCATTGCGGTCTGTCAGATGCCGACGTGCCGGTCTACGTGGGCACGTTGGGCAAGGCCATCGGCACCTTCGGCGCCTTCGTCGCGGGCAGCGAGACCCTGATCGAGTATCTGGTACAGCGGGCGCGCACCTATATCTACACCACGGCGCCGCCGCCTGCCTTGGCCGCGGCGACGCGGACCGCCTTGGCGCTGGCGCGGCGCGACGGGTGGCGGCGCGAGCGCCTGACGGAACTGGTGGGGCGTTTCCGTGCCGGAGCCGAGCGGCTGGGGCTGCCGCTCATGGATTCCGCGACCCCCATCCAGCCGCTGCTGGTCGGCGATGCCACCCGTGCCATGGCCCTGGGCGCGCGCTTGCTGGAGGCGGGGTATTGGGTCACGCCGATCCGGCCCCCGACGGTGCCGGCCGGGACGGCGCGGCTGCGCATCACGCTCTCGGCGGCGCATACGCCTGCGCAGGTGGACGGTCTGCTCGAGGCACTGGGCCGGTGCTGGGACGCGCGCGCATGAGAAGACCGCTGCGGCATGGCTGATCGTCCCGAGGACTGGCGGCTGGCGGCGCACCGGCTCGACGAGCGGGCGGTGCGCCGGCGCTATGCACGCGCGGGCGCAGGACTCACGCACAGCGTCCTGCTTGCCGAGGCGCGCAGCCGCTTGTTGGAGCGGCTGGATTACATGCGCCTGGATCCGCGCTGGGTGGTCGATCTGGGTAGCGCAGCGGGCGCGGGCACGCGCGCGCTCACGCGCCGCTATCCCCAGGCGCGCGTGGTGGCGCTGGATGTCGATCGGACCCTGCTGGTGCCGCTGCGCCGGATGCGGTTGACGTTCTGGAAGAAGCGACCGCTCGCCGTGCAGGCCGACGTGCCGCACCTGCCGCTGGCCAGCGCGAGCGTGGATCTGGTGTTTTCCAATCTGGTGCTGGCGGCGCTCAGCGATCCGGCGCCGGTGTTTGCCGAGGTGGCGCGCATCCTGCGGCCGGGCGGCCTGTTCCTGTTCACGACCCTGGGGCCGGATACCCTGCAGGAATTCCGCAGCGCCTGGGCCGCGATCGATGATGAGCCGCACGTGCATCCCTTCCTCGACATGCACGACGTCGGCGACGCGCTGGTGCGGGCACGGCTGGCCGATCCGGTGATGGACGTGGAGCGATTGTGCTTCACCTACGCGGACTTTCCAGCCTTGTTCGCCGATCTGCGTCAGGCCGGTTGGGGCAATGGGCTCATCGCCCGGCGCCGCGGGCTGACCGGGCGGGCGCATTTCCAGGCCATGCAGCAGCATTACCGGGTGCAGCATCCCGGCCCGACGCTGCCGCTCGGCATGGAACTGGTCTATGGGCACGCCTGGGCGCCCGAGCGGTCCCCCGCGGTTCGGCATGACGGCGAGGTGCACGTGCCGCTGTCGAGCCTGCGCCGCAAGTCCGCGGGTGGTTGACGTCATGGCGACGCGGGGCTGGTTCGTCACCGGAACCGACACCGAGATCGGCAAGACCCATGTTGCGTGTGGCCTGTTGCGCCTGTTGGCCGGCCGCGGCCTGCAGGTCGCCGGCTTCAAGCCCGTGGCGACCGGCTGCGAGGTCTCCCCAGGCGGGCTCCGCAACGCCGACGCCCTGGCCCTCCGGGAAGCGGGGACCGTCGATGTCCCCTATGAAATCGTCAACCCGTATGCCTTCGCGCCGCCCATTGCGCCGCATCTGGCGGCGCGCGAGGTTGGCGTCGCCATCGGTCCCGAGCCCATTGTGCGCGCCTTCAACGCCCTGAGCGAGCGGGTCGATGCCGTCGTGGCCGAGGGCGCCGGCGGCTGGCGCGTGCCCTTGGGGGACGACTGGGACATGGCGGATCTGGCGGCACTGCTCGACCTACCCGTGATCCTGGTGGTCGGCATGCGCCTGGGATGCATCAATCACGCCCTGCTGTCGGCGGAGGCCATCGGCTCTCGTCTGTGCGGCTGGGTGGCCAACGCCGCGCAGCCGGCGATGGCCGCGCTGACCGGGAATCTGCACACACTGCAGTCCCGGATGCCGGCGCCCTGCCTGGGCATCGTGCCCCACGGGGCGCCGGCCGCGACGAGCCTCGACGGCCGCTTTTTCCCCGATACACGCAGCCGCGCGTGGTGAAGGGCTGCCTCCCTGGCACCCACTCCCTTGCGGCAATGACCCCGATCAATTAATCTTCTCGGGCTTTTCACGACCTCTTCGCGTCCGGCGCCACAGGCTCGGGCACAAAATCCTGGCGGTTTCATGGGGGGTGTCGATGGACTCCCGTACTCCGGATGGGGAACAGCCTTTTTGCTGTGTCATTGCACCCGATGGGTCGCTGACACCCAATGCCGCATGGCTTTTCGGCGCTCTCGCCTGTCTTCCCATGGCCATCAGTGCGTCGTGGGCGTGCGTGGCTGGGCTCTGGCCGATTCTTCCGTTTGCGGGATTGGAGAGCCTGGCGGTCATCCTGACCCTGAGGCACTGTCTGCGCCGTAACGCCTATCGGGAAGTCGTCCGCGTCGAAGCGGGTCGCATCAGCATCGAATCGGGGCGTCTGCGGCCGGAGCGCACCGCTGTGTTCGAACAGGCCTGGTCGCGGGTCATGCTGGATGTCGAGGTCGAGCCATCGCGGCTGTGGCTGGTGTGCCGCAACCGGCGGCTCGAACTGGGTCGGGGTTTGAGAGAGGCCGATCGGCGCCAGTTGGCCGATCGGTTGAAACAAGTCGTTGGGTCGGGGTCTGCGTGGGTACGAGTCCCCAAACAGGCTGACGGAGTGCAAGTGGTATGAGAGGTGAAGGCATGCGCGCGAAAGGGCTGCTGAAGGCCTTGGCGGCCTTGATGATCGGCGCGGGATCCGGTGGGGCTCAGGCCGACCTTCGGTACAACATGCCTGTGGGCGTGACCGAGGTTAGCCGCGGCGTTCACGACCTGCACATGACCATGTTCTGGGTCTGCGTCGGTATCGGTGTGCTGGTGTTCGCGGCGATCATCTATTCGATCGTGCGCTTTCGCAAATCCGCGGGCGCCCAGGCCGCCAATTTTCACGAAAACACGACCGTCGAGCTGGTCTGGACCATCGTGCCCTTCGTCATTCTGGTGATCATGACCATCCCGGCCGCCGGCATGCTGATCAAGATGGACGACACGAGCCAGTCGGATCTGACCATCAAGATCACCGGCTACCAATGGAAGTGGCACTACGATTATCTCGACGAAAACGTGTCTTTCTACAGCGCGCTGGCCCAGGACAGCAACGCCGCACGCCAGCTTGGGGCGCAGATCGACCTGCAATCGGTCGATCACTATCTCGTCAACGTGGACCATCCCGTCGTGGTGCCGATCGGCCAGAAGATCCGCTTCCTGATCACCTCCAACGACGTGATTCACGCCTGGTGGGTACCCGATCTTGCGGTGAAGAAAGACGCCGTCCCCGGCTTCATCAATGAATTCTGGACGCGCATCGACGTGCCGGGCGTGTACCGCGGGCAATGTGCCGAACTCTGCGGTCGCGATCATGGCTTCATGCCGGTGGTGGTCGAGGCCAAGACGCCGGAAGACTATGCCGTCTGGCTCGAAGGGCAGCGCGCGCCGAAGGTGGAGTCGGCTGCCGCCGCTTCGGAGGCTGCGCTCGTCGCGGCCCGTTGATCAGGTGAATGGGAGAAACACGATGACTGACCATGCTCTGGTTCACGACGATCATGCCCACGGCCCGGATCCGCGGTTCGTGCGGCGCTGGCTCACGACCACCAACCACAAGGACCTGGGTTCGCTCTACCTGTGGTTGTCGCTGGTGATGTTTCTGGTCGGCGGGGTGATGGCACTGGTGATCCGCGCCGAACTGTTTCAGCCGGGCATGCAACTCGTGCAGCCCGAGTTCTTCAACCAGATGACCACCATGCACGCCCTCGTGATGATTTTCGGCGGCGTGATGCCGGCCTTCGTGGGGCTGTCCAACTGGCTGCTGCCGGTGATGATCGGCGCCCCGGACATGGCGCTGCCGCGCATCAACAACTGGGGCTTCTGGATTCTGCCCTTTGCCTTCGCCCTGCTGATCGCCACCCTGTTCATGCCGGGCGGTGCGCCGGCGGGCGGCTGGACCATGTATCCTCCGCTTTCGCTGCAGATGGGCCCTGCGTTTCCTTTCATGATCTTCGCCGTTCACCTGCTCGGCATTTCGTCCATCATGGGGGCCATCAACGTCATTGCGACCATCCTGAATCTGCGCGCGCCCGGCATGACGCTCATGAAAATGCCGCTGTTCGCCTGGTCCTGGCTGATCACCGCCTTCCTGATCATCGCGGTGATGCCCGTCTTGGCGGGCGCGGTGACCATGTTGTTGACGGACCGGTATTTCGGTACCAGTTTTTTCAATGCGGCTGGCGGCGGTGACCCCGTCCTGTTCCAGCACGTGTTCTGGTTTTTCGGTCACCCCGAAGTGTACATTCTGATCCTGCCGGCCTTCGGCATCGTCTCGCACATCATTCCGACCTTTTCGCGCAAGCCGCTGTTTGGTCATGCGTCGATGGTCTACGCCATGGCGGCCATCGCCTTCCTGTCCTTCATCGTGTGGGCGCACCACATGTTCACGGTCGGCCTGCCGCTCGCCGGCATGCTGTTCTTCATGTTCGCGACCATGATCATTGCCGTGCCGACGGGCGTGAAGGTGTTCAACTGGACCGCGACCATGTGGCGCGGATCGCTCAGCTTCGAAACTCCCATGCTGTTTGCGCTCGGCTTCGTGTTCATGTTCACCATCGGTGGCTTTTCGGGCCTGATGCTGGCCATGGCGCCGGTCGATTTCCAATATCATGATACCTATTTCGTCGTGGCGCACTTCCATTACGTGCTCGTGCCCGGTGCGGTGTATTCCATCATGGCGGCCGTCTATTTCTGGCTGCCGAAGTGGACGGGACACATGTATGACGAGCGCCTCGGCAAGCTGCACTTCTGGCTGTCGACCATCGGCGTCAACCTGACCTTTTTCCCCATGCACTTTTCGGGTCTGGCGGGCATGCCGCGGCGCATTCCCGACTACGCCTTGCAGTTCACGACCTTTAACCAGATGTCGACGATCGGGGCTTTCATGTTCGGGTTCTCGCAGCTCCTGTTCGTCTACATCGTCATCAAGTGTGTGCGTGGGGGCGAGCAGGCGACGGCCCAGGTTTGGGAAGGCGCGGAAGGCCTCGAATGGACGTTGCCTTCGCCGCCGCCCTATCACAGCTTCACCGTGCCGCCGCTGGTTCGGTAAGGGCGACGGCCCGCACTCATGGCGCCGGATCGGCTTTCCCAGCAGCGTACCGCGGCGGTCCGACGCACGGTACGCTGGCTGGTGGTGCTCGCAATGCTCGTGTACGCGGCGTTCTTCGTCGCCATGAGCTTGCGCTAAAGCGGAGCAGCAATGTCGGGACCGCACAATCAAAGCCGTCACCGGGGGATTCTGTTGCAGGCGCTGGCGGTTTGCGTCCTGATGTTTGCTTTCGGATTCGCCATCGTCCCGCTCTATCGGGTGTTGTGCGATGTGACCGGCATCAATGGCCGGATGGCGCTGGTGTCGGCGCCGGAGACCTCACGCATCGATACGGCGCGCCGCGTGACGGTGCAGTTCGTTGCCAATCGCAATCAGGACCTGCCGTGGGATTTCCGGCCTGATGTCGACAGTCTGGCTGTGCACCCGGGAGAGATGAACACGGTCACCTACCTCGCGCACAATCTCCGCGCGCATCCCATGGTGGGGCGCGCGATCCCGAGTGTGGCACCCGGGGAGGCCGCGAAGTATCTGCGCAAGGTAGAATGTTTCTGTTTCAGCGAGCAGGCGTTCGAGGCGGGCGAGACACGCCACATGCCGGTGCGGTTTTACATCGATGCCGCGCTGCCGCCGGAGATCGGGACCATCACCCTTTCCTATACGTTTTTTGATGCAGGCAAGTCCGTTCCGGCGGGCGGTTGAATAAAGCACATCAGGCAATCGCAGAGGATCCGAGCCATGGCCCACAGCAGCCACGACAAAGATGTTTATTTCGTCCCGGAACCGAGCTATTGGCCCATCGTGGGATCGATCGGCCTTTTCCTGCTGGTTGGCGGGGTTTCCGTCGGACTGAACGGAGTCAGCAGCGGCTACTACGCTGCGCTGATGGGGTTGGCGGTCTTCGTCGTCATGCTGTTCGGCTGGTTTGGCGCGGTCATCCGCGAGAACCTCGCCGACGTCTACAACGCCCAGGTCGACCGCACCTTCCGCTGGGCGATGGCGTGGTTCATCTTCTCAGAGGTGATGTTTTTTGCCGCATTTTTCGGCGCATTGTTTTACGCGCGGGTGCTGGCCATCCAGTGGCTTTCCGGCGCCGGCGCCGAATCGATGACGCAATTGCTGTTGTGGCCGAACTTCGAGGCGGCCTGGCCCACCAACGGGCCCGATGCCATCGGCGGCAAGTTCGGGATCGTGTCGGCCTGGGGCTTGCCGGCAATCAACACCGCCATCCTGCTGACCAGCAGTTGGACCGTGACCATGGCCCATCACGCGGTGCGGGCAGGTCATCAGGCACGGACCAGTCTGTGGCTTGCGTTGACGGTGGCCTTGGGGGTGAGCTTCCTCGTGCTCCAGGCCGAAGAGTACGTGCATGCCTACGAGCACCTCAACCTGACGATGGGGTCCGGGATCTACGGCTCCACGTTCTATATGTTGACGGGGTTTCACGGCGCCCACGTGACCCTGGGCACCATCATGCTCACGGTGATGCTGTTCCGGTCGCTCAAGGGTCATTTCCGGCCCGACCGCCATTTCGCCTTCGAGGCCACGGCGTGGTACTGGCATTTCGTCGACGTCGTGTGGCTGGGGCTGTTCATTTTCGTCTACATCCTGTGATGCCGACGGAAGGCCGCCAGAGCGCGGTGCGCTGAGCGGAGATTCAGCCGACCGGCAGCAAGCCGTGCGGCTGGATCATCCCGCTCGCGATGCCCAGCATGATCAGCACGAACAGCAGGATCGACAGGCCGATGCGCCAGGTGAGTGCCCGCGCGGTGCGGCCGGTGCCTGGCTTGTCGTTGAGCAGGAAGTACAGGCCGGATGCGAGGCTGTACACGATGCCCAAGAAGGCGACGATGATGAGCAGTTTGATGAGCATGGCGTGGGACGGACCTGGTTGACTGTCGGGGTCGGCTCGACGCGGAAGGTCGGAGCGGCTGGCGCCGGCCCCTCAATGGGGAGCGGCAGTCCGTATTGTAGAACCCCGGCCAGCGATTGTCCCCGGTAATGGCGCGGTTGCAGTCCCTGTGGCGCTGGGTGATGCCCGCGCTGGGTCTTGCGGCGTGGGTGGCTGTTCTCGGACTCCTGGTCGGGCTGTCGGCGTGGCAGATCCGCCGCGCCGAGGAAAAGACGCAGCGAATCGATGCCTTCGCGCAGGCGCAGGCGAATCCGGGGGATGAAGCACCGGACGAGCGCGTTGCGCAGCGTCGGGCAGCTGAAGAAGCGGTGTTCATCAAGGCGTGCGTGACCGGGCGGTACGACGCGGGGCGACAGTTCCTGCTCGATGGACAGGTCCAGGACGGGCAGGCCGGGTTGCATGTGTGGACGCCGCTTCTCCGGCAGGAAGGGACGCCGGTGATGGTGGATCGGGGCTGGGTGGCCCAGAAGGCGGATCGTGGACCGGCAGAGCCGATCGGGGCAGACGGCGCGGAGCGCACCGTATGCGGCATGCTGACGCGCTTTCCGCGGTCGGGTTGGCGTTTGCCCGCGCCGCCCGAGGCTACCGCATGGCCACGCAACGTGGTCTACCCCGAGCGCGGCGATCTCGAGGCGGCCTTGGACGCGCCCGTCTATCCGCTATTGCTGCTCCTCGACCCGCTCGCGCCGGACGGCTTTCGGCGCCATTGGCAGCCGGTGTCGCTGGGCCCGGAGCGTCACTATGGGTATGCGGTGCAATGGGCGGGACTGGCGGTGACCTGGGTCATTGCCACGATTGCCTATCGGCGCCGCCATCGGAGAGCGACAGATCGATGACACACGTGAAAGCCGGGAGCGGCGCCCAATGGCGCGGCCGGATGCTGCTGCTGGCGCTGGCCGCGCTCTTCTTTGGCCCGCTGCTGCTGGCCTCGCTGTGGTATCGGCATGCTGATCGCTGGCCCTTGCCGCAGCAGCGCGCCAACCATGGCGAGCTGCTGATGCCGATCCAGACTCTGGAGGAGATCCGGATCACCGGTCTCGACGGCCGGCCGCTGGCGTCGGAGGTGCTTCGGGGTCGCTGGTCGCTGGTGTATCCCGGAGCGCCGACGTGCAATGACGCTTGCCAGCATTTCCTCTATCAGATCCGACAGGTCCGCACGGCGCTCGGCAAGGAAACCGAGCGGGTGCAGCGGATCTATCTGCTCAGGGCGCCGCCGGCCGATCCTGCTTCCCTGGAAGCGCTGCGCGCACTGCACCCCGACTTGATCGTGGCCGTTCTGAGTGCGCCGGCGGTCGAGGAGCAGATCCGGCGTGCACATGCCGCAGAGACTTGGGCGGGCGCCAATCTGTACGTCGTCGATCCTTTGGGCAACCTCGTCTTGCGCTACGGTGCGGATCACGACCCGAAGGATGTCCTGACCGACCTCAGGCGCCTGTTGCGCCTGTCCCACGTGGGATGAAAGCGATGCGCGATACCTGGTTCTTCCGCCTGGCGGCGTTTGCCACCGTACTCACCTTCGGTCTGGTCGTGCTCGGGGCCTATGTGCGGCTGTCGGATGCCGGGCTCGGCTGCCCCGACTGGCCGGGCTGCTACGGTCATTGGAAGGTGCCGGATCAGGCCGCGAACCTCAGCGCCGCAAACGAGGCCTATCCGGAGCGTCACGTCGAACCTGCCAAGGCGTGGAAGGAGATGACGCACCGCTATGTCGCGGGCACACTTGGCCTGCTGGTGCTCGCGCTGGCGATTCTGGCCTGGCGGCGGCGCGGCATTCCCGGCCAGCCGGTGTTGTTGCCGCTGCTCTTGCTCGTGCTGATCGTCTTTCAATCGGTCCTCGGCATGCTGACGGTCACGTGGCTGCTCAAGCCGTTGATCGTCATGGGACATCTGCTCGGCGGACTGTCGACGCTGGCGCTCTTGGCATGGGTCACCCTGCGTGCCGGCGCGATCGGTGTGGGCACCGAGGCGCCGACTCGGGGACCATGGCGCTGGGCGGCGTGTGGTGCGCTGCTCGTGCTCTTCGGCCAGATCGCCCTGGGCGGCTGGACCAGCAGCAATTACGCGGCCCTGGCCTGCCCCGATTTCCCCACGTGCCACGGGCAGTGGTGGCCCGAGGCGGATTTCGACGAGGGCTTCATTCTGTGGCGCGGCATCGGCATCGACTATGAAGGCGGCGTGCTGGACAATCGCGGGCGCGTCGCCATCCATCTCGCTCATCGGTTGGGCGCCGCGATCACGTTCCTCGTGTTGAGCGGCTTCGCGCTGGCATTGATCCTGGCGCCGCCGCGTCCCGTCCTGCGCCGTGCCGCCGCGCTGCTGCTCGGCGCCTTGCTGTTACAGGTCAGTCTGGGTATCGCCACGGTCATGGGCCACCTGCCCTTGCCGGTCGCGGCGGCCCATCATGCAGGGGCAGCCTTGCTGCTGCTCACGCTGGTCGGCGTCATCCATCTGATGGCGGGTGCGCCGCAGGCGCGGCGAAGCCATGCCGTCTGAATCGAACGCGACGCTGCGCGCCGGTCCGCGCTGGCGGGCCTACCTCGATCTGACCAAGCCGCGTGTCGTGGCGCTGCTGGTCTTCACGGCGGTCGTGGGCATGTTCCTGGCGACGCCGCCCCGAGAGATCCCGTGGCGGGCGTTGACGCTGGGCTCGGCTGGGATCTGGCTGGCGGCAGCATCGGCGGCGGTCATCAATCACGTGCTGGATCGTCAGGCGGACGCGCGCATGGCGCGGACCCAGCGCCGGCCGTTGCCGACCGGTTCTTTGGGCGTGGCGCAAAGCCTGATCTTCGCCGCAGCGCTCGGCAGCGCCTCGATGGTGATCCTCGCCGGATGGGTGAACGTGCTGACAGCCATCCTGACCCTGGCATCGTTGGTGGGGTACGCGGTGGTCTACACCGCCTATCTCAAGCGTGCCACGCCGCAGAACATCGTCATCGGCGGTGCGGCCGGCGCGGCGCCGCCGGTACTGGGATGGACGGCCGTGACCGGCAGCCTGGATGCGCATGCGCTGTTGCTGTTTCTGATCGTGTTCGTGTGGACGCCGCCCCATTTCTGGGCGCTCGCCATTCACCGCGTGGACGAATATGCCAAGGTGGACATTCCCATGCTGCCGGTCACGCATGGCGTGGCGTTCACGCGGGTGCAGATCCTGCTTTATACCGTTTTGCTGGTTGTCGTCAGCATCCTGCCCTATGTGACGCACATGAGCGGGCCGGTCTATTTGGTGGGGGCGCTCGTGCTGGGCGCCGTGTTCCTCTATTACGCGCTGGCGATGCGCTTTTCTACCCGGCCTGACTTGCCCATGCGGACTTTCGGTTACTCCATCACCTATCTGATGGCCTTGTTCGCCCTGCTGCTCGTCGACCACTACCTGCCCCGCGCGTGAAGCGCGGTCCCGAACGGTTCAAGCGGCGAGCGAGGCGCGCAGCTTCCGCAAGGCGTTCGCCTCGATCTGACGGATGCGCTCGGCGGAGACCCCGTGGCTCGCCGCCAACTCATGCAGTGTGGCTTTGGGCTCCTGCGCCCAGCGCCGAAACAGCACATCGCGGCTGCGTGCGTCCAGTTCGCCCAGAGCGGCCTGGAGATCGGCATGCGTCTGGCGCGTCCAGTCCTCGTCCGCGATCAGGTCCGCGGGATCGGCATCAGGCGCTGCCAGAAAGTGCAGCGGCGCGCGGTGAGACGCCTCGTCGTCTGAGTCCATCAGGGGGTCGAGCCCGATGTCCTGCCCGCTCAGCCGCGCCTCCATCTCCCACACGGTCTCGGTGGGCACGCCCAGTTCCTGGGCCACGGTTTCCGCCTCTTCCTGGTTGAACCATCCCAGGCGTTGCTTGGCGCTGCGCAGATGGAAGAACAGCTTGCGTTGCGCCTTGGTCGTCGCCACCTTGACGATGCGCCAGTTGCGCAGGATGTACTCGTGGATCTCGGCCTTGATCCAATGCACTGCGAAAGACACCAGTCGCACCCCGACGTCGGGGTCGAAGCGTTTCACCGCCTTCATCAGGCCGATGTTGCCTTCCTGGATCAGGTCGGCCTGGGGCAGGCCGTAACCGCGATAGCCGCGCGCGATGTGGGCGACGAAGCGCAGATTGCTCAGCACCAGCTCGCGCGCCGCATCGAGGTCCTGCTCTTTCCACCAGCGCCGCGCGAGCGTCTGTTCGGCCTCGGCACTGAGCAGCGGCACCTGACTGATCCGCGCCAGATAGGCGTCCAGACTGTCGGTCACGGCCGGCAATTCGCGACTCATCGCGGTCAAGGTGGTTGCGCTCATGGCAGGATCGTCCTCGGGCGTTTATACCATTGCATTTTGGCACTCCCGTGCTCAGAGTGCCAACGGGCGGGAAGGTTCCGCGTCCGTCGCGACACGTCCGCTCTTGACCTTTGGCGCGGCGCTGCTAAAATCCCGCTCTCACCAAAGCGGGAATAGCTCAGTGGTAGAGCACAACCTTGCCAAGGTTGGGGTCGCGAGTTCGAATCTCGTTTCCCGCTCCAGAATTGGCATCGGACCGGCCTCGTCGCGCTGGTCCGGCTTCGCCTTCAAGGCAACGAACCAATTTCGCTGCAAAAGGCTGGGTGGCAGAGTGGTCATGCAGCGGCCTGCAAAGCCGTGTACGTCGGTTCGATTCCGGCCCTAGCCTCCATCCTCCCGGGCGCCTCGCGTCTCATTCGTTCCCGTCCGATCGCATGAAGTCCGCGACGGCCTGCGCCACGGCGCGTGGCTGATCGTGATGCATCATGTGTCCGCAGTCGTCCAGCCGGACCTCGGTCAGGTGTCGAAAGCATCGGCGGTTCTCGTCGAGCAGGCTTGCGTCCAGTCGCGCATACGGTGAATCGTTCCCCATCACCCACAGCGTCGGTGCACGGATCGCACGCCAGCAGGCCCGCGCCTCATCGAGCCGATACAGCAGCGGACCGCGCAGCTTGTGGCGCGGATCGGCGCGCAGCGTCGGACCCGCCGGCGTCTCGGCCGCCCATGCGCGAGCGACGACGGCGGCGCGTTCCGGCGTGAGGCGGGGGTTGCCACGCCGCAGCCTCTCGATGAGGCTTGCCCAATCCGCGTAGGTGCGCGGTGCGCGCCGATCGTGTTGCTCCGCGAGCCAGGCTCGATAGTGGGCGGGCGCCGCGGACGGCGACGCCGGCTGCAAACCCAGGCCCTCGAGGCTCACCAGTCGCGCCACCCGCTCGGGCCGGATCCCGGCATACAGGCTGGCCACATTGCCGCCCATGCTGTGTCCGACCAGCCACACCGGCGCCGCGGGGCTGAGGTGCGCCAACAAAGCGTCGAGATCAGCGAGGTATTCGGGAAAATAATAGGTCCCCGATGCCCATTCGCTTTTCCCGAAACCGCGCCAGTCGGGCGCGACCACCTCCCAGTCCGTCGGCAAGGCGTCGACCAGAAACCGAAAACTCGCGCCGGCGTCCATCCAGCCGTGCAGCAGCACGCACAGGGGGCCGCCGGTGCCCGGCCAGTGCTGCAAATGGCAGGCGAGGCCGCGGATGGGCAACGTCTGGCTGAGGAACGGCCGCTGTGGCGGCTCGATGTTCAGTCCGGGTTCGCGCATCGGAATTCCTGTTCGTTGCGGCAGGCTTGCCCAGCGTCGCCCGTCATGGGCGTGGTATCATCACGCGCCTGCCGATGCGTTGCCAAATGGACCGAACATGACCTACTGCCTCGCTGTCCGATGCGACCAGGGACTCGTCTTTGCGTCCGATTCCCGCACCAATGCCGGCGTCGATCACGTGGGCACCTACAGCAAGATGTTCGTGTTCGAGTATCCCGGCGATCGCGTCGTGGTGCTGCTCAGTGCGGGCAATCTGGCGACGACGCAGCAGGTGGTCACGGCGCTCAGGCGACAGGCGGATGATCCTCACGCATCGGAGAGTCTGCTGACTTTCGAGAACATCGACGAAATCGCGGGCTATGTCGGGCGGGTCAGTCGCCACGTCCAGAGCGCGGGCGGTGCCGCCGCCGGCGGGCTGGTGGATACGACCTCCACCTTCATCATCGGCGGGCAGGTCGGCAAGGGACGCCCGGACATCTTTCTCGTTTACCCCGAAGGCAATTTCATCGGGTGTTCGGAACAGATGCCGTTCCTGCAGATCGGCGAGATCAAATACGGCAAACCCATTCTCGATCGCAACATCCACCGCGCCATGTCGCTGGAAGACGCGGCGCGGGCCGCGCTGGTCTCGATCGATTCGACCATGCGCAGCAACATTTCCGTCGGCCCGCCGGTGGAGCTGCTGCTGTACCGGACCGGCGACCTGCAGGTGTTCCGGCAACAGACTTTCGACCTCGATACGCCGTTCTATGCGGCGGTGAAGGAAGAGTGGCAGAACGCGCTGCGGCGCGCGCTGGTCAATTTGCCGCGTTTCGACTGGGAGTAGGCCCGCGCGGGGTCGGGTGCGCTCGGCCCGCCGCGTCGTCAATCGTGGGCCAAACGTGCATGCAGTTGCTGGTACACCGATTCGCCCACATTGCCCGGCGTAAGCGCTGCGTTGATCGGCGCGTTCAGGCGCGCCACCGAGCGATGGCGCGCCAACTCCGGAACGGCGCCGAGCCAGTATTTTTCCCCGCGCATGATGGTTAAGGCATCTCGCGCGATCGCTTGGCGGACCAGCGCAAAGCCGAAGTCCTGGGAGGGCAACCGGAGCAAGCCGTGGTGGAATTCCCTGGAGTGGTAGGGGAAAAACTGCACCGCGAGCAGGCGTCCGGCGATCCTTTTCGGGGTGAGCGGGACGCCGTCGACGGCCTCGCGCGTGAGATGTCCGACTGCGCTGCGCCACCAATCGGCGCCAGGATACGCGAGGTCAGCGACGAGATGCACATGGGGCTGGCGCCATTCTTCCCGTGTGTCGCGCCGCAGATTCGCCAGCAGGCGTGTGCGCAGGGCGGGATTGGCATGGGCTTGGGCGTCCTGCTCGCTGACGCCGGGATTCAGCAACAGAACGACGACCGGGGCATCGAAGGGGCCGAAGAGGGGCTCCGGCATCAGGTTGGTGTGGATGAGCCGCTCTACGCGTGGGTTTGCCCGCGCGTTCTCGCACTCGTTGTAGCTCTCGACGGCGAGACGACCGGACGGCAGCACGAGCGGCTAGTCCGGCGACAGGCCATCCCAGGGATTCGCGGGCAGCACGGGCACGGGCACTCCAGGAAGTTAGGATGTGCTCGAAGCTTGGCATCGATATCATTTGCCGATAACGGGTTCGTCGCGCCGTGATGGATGATCACCCGCGTCTGTGTGCGGGCGAATCGGCGGGAAGAACTCGGGCTGGCGACGGGAAGGATGGCGGAGAAGGAGGGATTCGAACCCTCGGATCCCTCGCGGGATCAACGGTTTTCGAGACCGCCCCGTTCAACCGCTCCGGCACCTCTCCGCGGGGCCACGCAGTCTAGCGGATTTCTCTGCTCGGTAAAAGCCGACACGCGAAGGTCCTCACAAACGGAGCTCCCGCCATGTCCCCGCGTCCCCGCATTCCGGCTGCGATCTGGGCCCTGGGTGGCGTCAGCCTGCTGATGGATACCTCCTCGGAGCTGATCCACAGCCTGTTGCCCGTCTTCCTGGTGGTGACTCTGGGTACCTCGGTGGCGATGGTGGGGCTGATCGAGGGGATCGCCGAGGCGACCGCGGCGGTGGCGAAGGTGTTCTCAGGCGTGCTGAGCGACCGCGCGGGCCGCCGCAAGGGGCTCACCGTGCTCGGTTACGGGCTCGCGGCCGCCGTCAAGCCGCTGTTTCCGCTTGCCGGCAGTGCGACGACGGTGCTGGTCGCGCGGTTTCTCGATCGGGTGGGCAAGGGCATACGCGGCGCCCCCCGCGATGCGCTGGTCGCGGATCTGACGCCGCCCGCCGTGCGCGGCGCGGCCTACGGCCTGCGCCAGGCGCTCGATACCGTGGGTGCGATCGCAGGGCCTGCGCTGGCGCTGCTGCTGATGGCATGGTTCGCCGGGGATGTTCGCACCGTGCTGTCGGTTGCCGTCGTTCCGGCGGTACTGGCCGTGCTGGTGCTGGTGCTGCTGGTGCGCGAACCCGCGCGCGAGCGGCCCGCGCATGAGCCCCCTGCGCCATGGCCGCTGCGACGGGCGGCCCTGCGCCGGCTGCCGCGGCTCTACTGGGCGGTGCTGGGCCTGGCCAGCGTACTGACGCTGGCGCGCTTCAGCGAGGCGTTTCTGGTGCTGCGCGCCGAGACTCTGGGATTGCCGATGAGCCGGGCGCCGCTGGTCATGGTGGTGATGAATCTGGCCTATGCCGCGTCGGCATATCCGGCCGGCCTGCTTGCCGATCGCCGTTCACGCCCGCGCCTGATGGCGGCGGGCCTGCTCATGTTGGTCGCTGCCGATCTGGCGCTGGCGGCTGCAACGCATCCGGGCCTGCTGATGGGCGGCGCCGCGCTATGGGGCTTGCACATGGGCCTGACGCAGGGCCTGCTCGCGACGCTGATTGCCGATGCGGCGCCGACGGATTTGCGCGGCACCGCCTTCGGTTTCTTTCACTTGGCGACGGGCGGCGCGACCTTTCTCGCCAGCGCCCTGGCCGGCGGGCTGTGGAGCCTGTTCGGCGCGCCCGCGACTTTTCTGGCCGGCGCGGCGCTGACGGCGCTGGCCTTGCCGGGCCTGCTGCGCTTCGCGCGGCATGCCTGAAAACGGAGGGCGACCCCCCGCCTGCGCGGCGGACCTGAAGTGTGCTCTAATGCGCCGCTATGTTTCGCCCCTTCGAGCTCTTCATCGGTCTGCGCTACAGCCGCTCCCGCCGGCGCAACCATTTCATTTCCTTCATCTCGCTCATCTCGATGCTGGGGGTCGCGCTCGGCGTGGCCGCCCTGATCGTGGTGTTGTCCGTGATGAACGGCTTCGAGCAGGAACTGCGCCAGCGCATCCTCGGCATGACGGCGCATGCGACCGTGAGCAACTTCGATGTACGCGTGGAGGATTGGCCCCGCCTGGCCGAGCAGGCCGCCAGACACCCGCAGGTGATCGGCACGGCGCCCTACATCGAGGGCGAGGCGATCTTCCGGCACGCCCGCATCCTGACAGGCGGCATGCTCTATGGGGTCTTGCCCGAGCGCGAGGGGCAGGTGTCGGAGGTCGGGCGGCGCATGGTGGCGGGGCGCCTGGAAGACCTCACCGACGGCGGCTATGGCGTGGTGCTGGGCAAGGCGCTCGCCGAAGCGCTGGGGGTGGGACTCGGCGACGCGGTCGATCTCATGGTGCCGCAGGCCAACCTGACGCCGGCCGGGCTCATCCCGCGGCTGCGTCGCTTCCGGGTGGTGGGGGTGTTCGAGGTGGGGATGTACGAATACGACCGCACTCAGGCCTTCGTGCATCTCCGGGATGCGGCGCGGCTGATGGATCTGGGCGAGGCCGTGAGCGGCGTGCGGCTCAAACTGGACGATCTCTATCGGGCGCCACAGGTGAGTCGGGATCTGGTGCAGACGTTGGATCCGGGCTATTTCGCGACCGACTGGACGCGCCGCCACGCCAATTTCTTCCGCGCCATTCGCACCGAAAAGACCGTGATGTTCATCATCCTGGCCATGATCGTCGGCGTTGCGGCTTTCAACATCGTCTCGACCCTGGTGATGGTGGTGACCGACAAGCAGGGCGACATCGCCATCCTGCGCACCCTCGGCGCCTCGCCGGCCAGCATCATGGGCGTGTTCATCGTCCAGGGCGTGCTGATCGGCGTGGTGGGGACCCTGGCCGGCGTTGCCGTCGGGACCCTGGTGGCGGTCAATGTCGAAACGCTCGTGCCGCTCATCGAGCGGGCAGTGGGGTTCCAGTTCCTGCCGGCGGATGTGTACTACATCAGCGAGTTGCCCTCGCGCGTGGAGATCGCCGACATCGTGCAGATCGCCGTGCTGGCCTTCGCGTTGTCCCTGCTTTCCACGCTCTATCCCGCCTGGCGCGCGGCGCGTACCGAGCCGGCCGAGGCGCTGCGCTATGAGTGAGCGCAAGGTCGTCCTGACCTGCCGGGGCCTGGTGCAGCGCTTTCGCCAGGGTCAGAGCGAGGTGCCGGTGCTCGGCGGAGTGGACTTGACGCTGTGCGCGGGTGAACAGGTGGCGATCGTGGGCGCCTCCGGCTCGGGCAAGAGCACCCTGCTGCATCTGCTGGGGGGGCTCGAGCAGCCCGTCGCGGGCGAGGTCGAGGTGCTCGGCGAATCGATGCACCGGCTGGGCAATGCGGCCCGCGGCCGACTGCGCAACCGCGCGATGGGCTTCGTCTACCAGTTCCATCACCTGATGCCCGAGTTCAGCGCCCTGGAGAACGTGGCCATGCCGTTGTTGCTGCGCCGCATGGCCGCCGCGGACGCCGCCCGCCGCGCCCGCGACCTGCTCGAGCGCGTGGGGCTGGGGGCGCGACTCGACCATCGGCCCGCGCAGCTTTCGGGCGGCGAACGCCAGCGGGCCGCGCTGGCGCGGGCGCTGGTGACTGAACCGCCCTGCGTTCTGGCCGATGAACCGACGGGGAATCTCGATCCCCGCACGGCCGGCCACATGTATGACCTCATGCAGACGCTCAATCGTCAGCTCGGCACCAGCTTCCTCATCGTCACCCACGACATCGATCTGGCGCGGCGCATGGACCGCGTGCTGCGCCTGGAAGGCGGACGGCTGCAGCCCGACTGAGGGCGCGGCCCCTTGAGCGGGCGGCTCCTGGCCGCCTATGTCGCCGGGCTGCTGGCGCTCCAGCTCAGCCCGAGCCTGCCTTCGGTTCCCGTCTGCCTTGCCCTGGGCTCGATCCCGGCCGGCGTGTGCGTCGTGGCGCGCCGGGCCCATGTGCGCCGAGGGCTGTTGCTGGCGGCGACGCTGGGCGGGCTGTGGTGGGCCGCGATGTCGGGCGCCCTGCTGCTGGCGCAGCGTCCGGCTTTGCCGCCGCGCGGCGAGATGGCGACGCTGGTGGTGCGCATTGCCGATTTCCCCCAGTCGCGCGAAGGCGGGCAGCGCCTGTTGGCCGACGTGGTCGAGGCGCCAGCGGGAGCCGGATTGTCGCCCGGGGTCCGGCTGCGCTTGGCAGACTACGGCGCGGGCCGCGTCTATCAGCCGGGTGAAACCTGGCGGCTCCGGCTGCGTCTGCGTGCGCCGCACGGCCTGCGCAACCCGGGTACGTTCGACTACGAGACCTGGCTGTTTCAGCAAGGCATCGTCGCTACAGGAACCGTGCGCGAGGACGCGGCCAACACGCGTCTGGCGCCGGCGCCGCTGGGGCTGGCCCGGGTGCGCACGCATCTGGCGCAGCGCGTCGATCAGGCCTTGGCCGGGCATCCCCAGGCCGGGCTGGTGCGGGCCTTGGCGCTCGGCGATCAGGGCGCGATCACCCCCGCGCAATGGACCGTCTTTCGCGACACGGGCACCGCGCATCTGGCAGTGGTCTCGGGCCAGCACATCCTCATGGCGGCCGCGCCGGTCTATGGCCTGACGCGCTGGCTGTGGCCGCGACTGCCGGCGCTTGCCCTGCGGCTCGCGGCGCCGCGCGCTGCGGCGCTGGCCTTGTTCGGTGCCGCGTCTGCTTACGGGCTGCTGGCTGGGTTGACCGTGCCGACCCAGCGCGCGCTCATCATGCTGGCCGTGTTCACCTCCGCCGTCTGGTGGCGTCGCGAGCGGTCCGCGCTGCGGCTGCTGCTGGGCGCCCTGGCGCTGGTGCTCACCATCGATCCGCGAGCGGCGCTGGCGCCCGGCACCTGGCTGTCCTTTGGCGCCGTGGCCTGCCTGTATGCGGGATTCGGCGGCCGACTCGGCCGGCTGCGCCCAGCGCAGGTGCTGTGGCACGGTCAGTGGGTGGTGGCGCTCGGGTTGGCGCCGGTGCTGCTGCTCGCCTTCGGGCGCCTGTCCTGGGTGGCGCCGGCCGTCAATCTGATCCTGGTCCCGCTGTTCAGTATCGCACTGCTGCCGCTGATCCTGGCGGGGACTTTGCTGGCAGTCGTCCATCCCGCCCTCGGCGCGCCGGTGCTGGGCGTTGCTGCGGGGCTGCTGTCGGGGCTGTGGACGCCTTGGGCGTCGATCGCGGCATGGCCGGGGGCGGTGGGCAACTTGCCGATGCCGGGCCTGCTCGGCGCGGGCCTGATGGCGACCGGCACCGCGTGGTTGCTGGCGCCGCGCGGGTTTCCGGGGCGCGCGGTCGGGCTGCTGCTGGTGCTGGGGGTCCTGCTGCGGCCGGGTTGGCGGCCTGAGCACGGCGCGCTCGAGGCGGTGATGCTGGATGTGGGGCAGGGCGAGGCCATCGTCCTGCGCACCGCACGCCATGTCCTCCTGTATGACACCGGTCCGCGCATGGGCGCGTCCGACGCCGTCGAATGGGTGATCGCGCCCTATCTGCGCGGGCAAGGCCTCGAGCGACTGGACCGGGCGATCATCAGCCATCCCGACAGCGATCACAGCGGCGGCGCCGAGCGATTGCGCCGCGCGATGCCGGTGGCGGACTGGCTGGGCGGTGGACCCTCGCCATACCCGGGGACGCGCGCCTGCCGGGCCGGCATGACTTGGGATTGGGACGGGGTGCGCTTCGAAATCCTGCATCCGGAGGCGGGTTACCAAGGGCCCGACAACGACGGTTCGTGCGTGCTGCGGGTCGTGGCGCCGGGCGGCCGTCTGTTGATCGTCGGCGATCTCGAGCGCGCCGGCGAAGCGGCCGTGCTGGATCGGGATGCCGAGGTCCAGGCCGATGTGCTGGTGGTGGGGCATCATGGCAGCGCCGGCGCGTCCTCGCCGGCCTTTCTCGCGGCGGTGGCGCCCCGCTGGGCGCTCGTTCCGGCGGGCTACGGCAACCGCTGGGGTTTTCCGGCTGCGGCCGTGCGGCAACGCCTGGCCCGGCAGGGCAGCGTGGCCATGGTCAGCGGTGAACGGGGTGCGGTCCGGGTTCTGTTCGATCGCGTCAGGCCGATGTCGGTGCAGGCGCTGCGCTGTGGACAAACCCGCTATTGGCATGCGCCGGTCGATTGTGCGGTTCCGGCGGGTTCTCCGCTTAAGGAATGAAGCATCGTCAGCCGATCAAGTAGAATGCGGCCGAGCGGCGCCGTCTGCTGTGGAGTGTGGGCATGTGGGAATTGGTGCGGGCCGGCGGGTGGGTGATGATTCCTATCCTGCTGTGCTCTCTGGGCGCGGTGGCCATCGTCGCGGAACGCTTGTGGAGCCTGCGGCGCACGCGCATCGTGCCGCCGGAGTTGCTGCCGCAGGTGCAGCAATGGATCACGAACCATCAGCTCACCGACGAGGCGCTGATCCGTCTGCGTCGGCATTCTCCGCTGGGGAAGGTCCTTGCGGCCGGCTTGGCCAGCCGCCATCTGGACCGGGCGGCGGTGAAGGAAAGCATCGAGGACGCCGGCCGTCATGAGGTCCATGAACTCGAGCGCTATCTCAACACGTTGGGCACGATCGCCAGCATCTCGCCGCTGCTGGGTCTGCTCGGCACGGTGTTCGGCATGATCCGCATGTTCGCGGCCCTGACCTCGGCCGGTGTCGGCAATCCGGCCGATCTGGCGCACGGCATCGCCGAGGCGCTGATCACGACCGCCGCCGGGTTGATCGTCGCCATCCCGGCGCTGGCGATGCACCGCTACCTGCGCGGGCGGGTGGCCGAGATCGTGGTGGAGATGGAAGTGGCCACCATCACGCTGATCAATACCTTGTACGGTGCTCAGATGCCGACCGGTCCCGCGCCGGTGCGGCGCCGGGCGCCCAAGGCAGCGCCGGCGGTGGCTTCATGAGGTTGAGCAAGCCTCGGGACGACGAGCCCGAAATCAATCTGATTTCGCTGATCGACGTGCTTTTCGTCATCGTCATCTTCCTGATGGTGACGACCACGTTCGCACGGCAGTCCGGATTGCGCCTCGAATTGCCGCAAGCCTCGCCGGCGCCTGAGATGACCACTGATCCCGGGGTCACGGTGGCGATCGACCGCACCGGGCGTTATTTCCTCGGCGATCAGGCCGTGGTCAATGCCAAGCCGGAAACCCTGCGCCGGGCGCTCGAGCAGGCGCTCGGGCCGGATCGCAACCGGCGCGTCGCCGTGCGTGCCGATGGCCGCGCCAGCCATCAGGCCGTGGTGACCGTGTTCGACGTACTGGCCCAGATGGGCGTGCGCGATGTGGTGATCGAGACGGTGCAGCCGGCGGATGGAACATGACCGCGGCCGCCGCGACGCTGCCACCGCTGACGGTCTATCGGCGACTGCTGCGCTACAGTCTCGCCCATTGGCCGATGTTTCTGGGGGCGGTGGCCGGCATGGTGCTGTTCGCGCTGTCCGAAACCGCTTTTGCCTGGCTCATGAAGCCCTTGCTCGACGGCAGTTTCGTGGAGCGCGATCCCGGCATCATCCGCTGGATGCCGCCGCTGGTGCTGGGGCTGTTCCTGCTGCGGGGAGCGGCAGCCTTCCTGTCGGATTACTACATGGCCGATGTCGGCCAACGGGTGATCAAGACGATCCGCACCGAGCTGTTCGATCACTTCCTGCGGCTGCCGACCGCCTTCTATGACCGCAACGCGTCGGGACAGCTCCTGTCGAGCCTGACCTTCAACGTCGATCAGGTGGCCAACGCGGCAACCCAGGCCGTGACCGTCATGATCCGCGATAGCCTGAAGGTGGTGGGTTTCATGGCGCTGATGTTCTATCTCAACGCCCGACTCGCGATCTTCGCGCTGCTGATCACACCGGTGATCGCTTTGCTCATCCGCTGGATCAGCAAGCGCTTTCGCCGCATCAGCACGCGCATCCAGCACTCCATGGGCGAGCTGACGACGGCTTCGGAGGAGATGATCAAGGGCCAGCGGCTGGCGAAGGTTTTCGGCGCGCAGGACTATGAAGCGCGCCGCTTCGAACAGGTCAACGAGCGCAATCGCCAGTTGTTGATGAAACGCGCGCTGACCCAGGCGGCCAGCAACCCGGTGGTGCAATTGGTTGCGGCCGTGCCGATGGCGGGGATCGTGTATGTCGCGACCAATGCCAGCATTTCCGGCGCCATGACGCCGGGCGCCTTTGCCGCGTTCCTGGGGGGCATGGTGGGCCTGCTCAATCCGCTCAAGCAGCTCACCACCGTCAATGCCACCTTGCAGCGAGGCATTGCGGCCGCGGGCAGCATTTTCGCCTTGCTGGAGGTCGCGGGCGAAGCCGATACCGGTCGGCATGCCGCAGGGCGCGTGCGCGGCGAGATCGCGTTCGAGGGCGTGCGGCTGTCCTACGATCCGGCCAAGGGCGAGGTGCTCAAAGGCATCGATCTGGCCGTCGCGCCTGGCCAGACCGTCGCTCTGGTGGGCCGCTCCGGCAGCGGCAAGACCTCTCTGGTCAACCTGCTGCCCCGTTTCTACGAAGCGCAGGCGGGGCGCATCCTGATCGACGGGGTGGACCTGCGCGACTACCGCCTGCGCGACCTGCGCCGCCAGATCGCCGTCGTGGGACAGGAAGTGATCCTGTTCAACGACAGCGTGGCCGCCAACATCGCCTATGGCGAAGACCCGCGAGTCGTCATGCCGCGCATCGAGGCCGCCGCGCGCGCCGCCCACGCCTGGGAATTCATCGAGAAACTGCCGCAGGGCCTGTGGACCCCCGTGGGTCAGCACGGCGTCCTGCTCTCGGGTGGGCAGCGGCAGCGACTGGCCATCGCCCGCGCGCTGCTCAAGGACGCGCCGATCCTGATCCTCGATGAGGCGACCTCGGCGCTTGACACCGAATCCGAGCGTCACATCCAGGCCGCTTTCGAGGTCTTGATGCGCGGACGCACCACGCTGGTGATCGCCCACCGCCTGTCCACCATCACCCGGGCCGATTGCATCGTCGTGATGCAGGACGGACGCATCGTCGAACAGGGCACGCATGTCCGGCTGCTGGCGGAAAATGGCCCGTATGCCGAGCTCTACCGCCTGCAGTTCAACGACATGGAGGCCGCCGGTTGAGTTCGCCGCCCTGGCGCGGTCGACTGGAGAGCGGTTTGATGTCGGTCTGGTATGGCCCGCGGCGCCGCGCCTGGCCGCTGTTGCCCTTGACCGGGCTTTATGCGCTCGGGCTCACACTGCATCGCCTGTCTTATCGCTTCGGCTTGCGCAAGCCCAGCCGTTTGCCGGTGCCGGTCCTCGTGGTCGGCAATCTGACGGTCGGCGGGACCGGTAAGACGCCGCTGGTCATTCATCTGGCGCGCGCCCTGGCCGCGCAGGGCGAACGGCCCGGGATCCTCTGCCGCGGATACGGTGGGCGCTCCCGGCGCTGGCCGCAGCAGGTCACGCCCGCCAGCGATCCGGCCGAGGTGGGCGATGAACCCGTGCTGATCGCGCAGCGCACCGGCTTGCCCGTGGCGGCCGATCCGAAGCGCGCGCGGGGGGGGCGGATGCTGGTCGATGCGGGATGTACGGTGCTGCTGACCGACGACGGACTTCAGCATCTCGCCTTGGCGCGGGACATGGACATCGCCGTGGTCGATGGTGCGCGGGGCCTGGGCAACGGCCTGCTGCTGCCGGCGGGGCCGTTGCGCGAATCGGCGCGGCGCCTCGAGCGGGTCGACGCCGTGGCGGTCCAGGGCGCGGGCTTCACGCCGGTGCATGGCGCCGTCTTCCGGATGTCCCTGCCGCTGCGCGAGGTCTTTGATCTGGCCACCCGGCGAGAGCGGCGTCTACTCGCCGATTTTGCCGGCGTGCCGGTGCATGCCGTGGCCGGCATCGGCCATCCCGCACGGTTTTTCGATGCGCTGCGCGCCGCCGGTCTGCGGGTGGTGGAACACCCCTTTCCCGATCATTATGATTACCGCCCACAGGACCTGGCGTTTGCTGCCCCCGGCCCGATCTTCATGACGGAAAAGGATGCGGTCAAGTGCGCCCGGTTCGCGCCGGCCAACGCCTGGGTCGTGCCGGTGGAGGCGCATGTGACACCGGCTCTGGCGGACTGGGTGCTGGCTCGCCTCCGACATCGCGATCACACAAGGGACGATTGAGCATGGTGGTGGACAAGAAGCTGCTCGAAATCCTGGCCTGCCCGGTCTGCAAGGGCCCGCTGGCCTACCGGCCCGAGGCGGGCGAACTGATCTGCCGGGCCGACCGCCTGGCGTTTCCCATTCGCGAGGGCATCCCGGTGATGCTCGTCGAGGAAGCGCGCGCTCTGTCCGCGGAGGAGGAGCGATGAGGCCCTTCAAGGTGGTCATTCCGGCGCGTCACGGCGCGACCCGCTTGCCGGGCAAGCCGCTGCGGCTCATCGCGGGGCGGCCGATGATCCAGCACGTCTACCAGCGGGCACTGGACAGCGGCGCCGAGGAAGTCATCATCGCCACCGAGCACGAACTCGTGGCGCAGATGGCCCGATCCTTCGGGGCGACCGTCTGCATGACCGGCGCGCACCACCTGACCGGTACGGATCGCATCGCCGAGGTGGTCGCGGAGCGCGCCTGGCCGGACGAGACCGTCATCGTCAACCTGCAGGGCGACGAACCGACCATGCCGGCCGTGAATGTGGCGCGCGTCGCCGAGAATCTGCAGGCCCGGACGACGGCCCCCGTGGCGACCTTGTGCACGCCGGTCGGGACGGTCGAGGAATTGCTCGACCCCAATGTGGTGAAGGTGGTCTGCGATCGGGACGAATTGGCGCTGTATTTCAGCCGCGCGCCGATTCCCTGGCACCGCGAGGGCGGATTTTCCCATGATGCGGGCATGCCGCCGGGGCTCTGGCTGCGTCACTTGGGGATTTATGCCTACCGCGCCGGCGCTTTGCGAGCGTTTGCGGCGCTCGCGCCCTGTGAGCCGGAGCGTCAGGAGTCGCTCGAGCAATTGCGTTTCCAGTGGGGCGGGATTCGCATCCACGTCGGGGATGCGCCTGCGTTGCCGGGGTCGGCCGTCGACACCGAGGCGGACCTGGAGCGGGTGGAGGCCCATCTGGGGCGCCAATCGGCCTGATCAGCGACGACTTGCCGGAACGTCCCCACGCAGGAGGACTCGCGATGCATCGGATTCTGTTCGTCTGCATGGGCAACATCTGCCGCTCGCCGGCGGCGGAGGGCATGTTGCGCGCGCGCCTGATGCGCGATGCGCCGCATTGGCTGGACCAGCTCGAGATCGATTCGGCAGGCACGCACGGCTATCACGTCGGTCGTGCGCCGGATCCGCGCATGCAGCAGGCGGCCGGCGCGCGCGGCATCGATCTCGGCGCGCTGCGGGCACGCGTGGTGGTACCGGAAGACTTTCAGCGCTTCTCGCAGATTCTGGCGATGGACGAGCCCAACCTCGTTCATCTGCTGGCCATGCGGCCGGCATCGTCCGCGGCCGTGCCGACGCTGTTTCTGGGGCTGGGCGCCGCCGGTCGATCCGTCCCGGATCCCTACTACGGTGGCGACCAAGGCTTCGAGCGGGTGCTGGATTTGCTCGATGAGGGCTGCGACGCGCTGATCGCGCATCTGCACCTGCTCATGGCCACGGCCTGAGCGCCTCACGCCGCGGGCAAGCCGCGGCACGAGGCTCATGGCCCGATCAATCGTCCTCGCCGACCCGCTTGGGTTCGGGCGTAGCGACGGGCATCGGCGATTCCGTGCCTCCCCGATTCGTCTGGTCGACCGCTGCTGCGCCGTCGTTGAACGACGGCTGATCGTCCCTGTATTCCTGGTGATCGTCCAACGGCTCGGCCGTCCCGGGTTGATCCCGTGATTCATCGGCGCCCGGCGCGTTTACGTCGGACTCCGTCTGATCGGGCGCCTCGTCGGTACCCGGCGCGTTCACACCAGCCCCGGGACGCCGGCGCCGACGCCCGCCGCGCCGCCCGCGACGGTTGCGGGGGGCCTCATCGCCGACGACAGCCGGCGTGCCGTCGTCCGCAAGTGCGGTCTCGATGGGTTCGGCGTCGACGACTTCCGCAGCCGGATCGCTCGCCGCGGGTGCGGTCACGGCAGGCGCGGGTGTCTCCGGCGCGCGGGCGGGACGTCGCGGCCTGGGCGAGGGTCTGGTGGCTTCATCGTCGGGCTTGGGCCGGGCGCGGCGGTTGGCGCCACCGGACCGCCGGGACGGCCGTGCGGGCGTCTCAGGTGAGTCGGGATGGGCGACGTCGGCCTTCGCTTCAGCCGGCGCTGCGGTATCGGGTTCTGCTGCGGCGACCGCAGCCGCCGGAGACTCGCCGAACAGCCGGTCCCAGATTTTTTTCAGCAGACCGCCCGAGCCGGCGCGCGGCTTCGCGGGCGGCGCGGGTAGGGGGGGCTTGGCCTTGGCGACCGGCTCCGGCGTGGGGGCGGGCGGCGGCGGTGCCATGCGTACGGCGGGAGCCTGCGTGGCCGGGCGGGCGGCGGCCTTGGGTTCGTAGTGAACGGCGGGCGGCTGGCTGATGAGCTTGTAGGTGGCATCCGCATCGCCATTGCCGCGCGCTTCGTCCTGACGGATACGGCTGACCTCGTAGCGAGGCGTCTCCATGTGCGGGTTGGGCACGATCACCACACTGATGCCGTGGCGCGACTCGATCGCCGTCAATGCGGCCCGCTTCTCGTTGAGCAGGAAGGTCGCGACCGTGACGGGCAACTGCGCCATGACGCGCTGGGTGCGGTCCTTCATGGCCTCTTCCTGGATCAGCCGCAGCACGGCCAGCGCCAGCGATTCCACCGAGCGGATGGTGCCACGGCCTTCGCAGCGCGGGCAGGTGATGTGGCTGTGCTCACCGAGCGAGGGCCGCAGCCGTTGCCGCGAGAGTTCCAGCAGGCCGAAGCGCGAGATGCGGCCGATCTGGATGCGGGCGCGGTCGACCTGCGTCGCATCGCGCAGGCGGTTCTCCACCTCGCGCTGGTTCTTGGCCGGCGTCATGTCGATGAAGTCGATCACCAGCAACCCACCCAGGTCGCGCAGGCGCAGCTGGCGGGCGATTTCCTCGGCGGCTTCCAGGTTGGTCAGCAGCGCGGTTTCCTCGATGTCCGCGCCCTTGGTGGCGCGCGCCGAGTTGATGTCGATGCTGGTCAGGGCCTCGGTGTGGTCGATGACGATCGAGCCACCGGAGGGCAGGCGGACCTCGCGGGCGAAGGCCAGCTCGATCTGGCTCTCGATCTGGTAGCGGGTGAACAGCGGAATGGCGTCCTGATAGAGCTTCAGGCGGCCGATGTTGTTCGGCATCACGGCGGCCATGAATTCCCGCGCCTGCTCGTAGACAGCCGGGTCGTCCACCATGATCTCGTTGATGTCGGCGCGCAGGTAGTCGCGCAGCGCGCGGATGATGATGTTGCTTTCCTGATAGATCAGGAAGGGCGCCTGCCGCTCCCCGGCGGCCTGTTCGATGGCGCGCCAGAGCTGCAGCAGGTAGCCGAGGTCCCACTGCAGTTCCTCGGAGGTGCGGCCCATGCCGGCGGTGCGCACGATCATGCCCATGCCGTCCGGGACCTCCAGATTGCGCATGATTTCGCGCATCTCGTCCCGCTCTTCGCCCTCGATGCGCCGCGAGACGCCGCCGGCGCGGGGGTTGTTGGGCATCAGCACCAGGTAGCGGCCGGCCAGGCTGATGAAGGTCGTCAGGGCCGCGCCCTTGGTGCCGCGTTCCTCTTTCTCGACTTGCACGACGATTTCCTGCCCCTCGCGGAGCAGTTCGGCGATGTTGAGCTTGCCGCCGAGATCGGCGCCGGGCTTGAAATACTCCCGCGAGACTTCCTTCAGCGGCAGAAAACCGTTGCGCTCGCCGCCGTACTCGACGAAGCAGGCATCCAGGCTGGGCTCGATGCGGGTGATGCGTCCTTTGTAGATATTGGCTTTTTTCTGTTCTCGCGACGGCGTTTCGATGTCCAGATCGAACAGTTTTTGTCCTTCAACCAGCGCAACCCGCAGTTCTTCGGCTTGCGTGGCGTTGATCAGCATTCTCTTCATGGATGGGGTACTCGTGATTCCCCGGCAGGCTTCCCTCGAAACGCAGATCCTGCGTCGGGCAAATCCCGGCAACAGCCCGGATGGCGCGGATCTGGGGGCGATCAGCGAATCTCATCATCGGCTTGGCTCCTGGCGGCGAGTGGAAAGCTTGGGGGGTATGCGAAAAAAGTGACGCGGAGCGGAAACCGGGACTGTCGATACAGGGCGACAAGGCCGGCTCCGGCGCGGAAAGTTCGGGTCGCGGGATCGATGCCGCGCCTGTGGCGCAGGATCTGGCAGGCGCGGCGAGCGCGCAGCGGGTCACTGTCGAGGCGGCCATCTTTTGCCCGTTGGGATCCCGGGGGTCGTTCCCGCCGCAGCGCCGGTCGATCCGACGCACAGGGCCGGCAGGAATGGCTGGAACTATAGCAATCGGCGCGGGGTGCTTCAATGCGCGCGGGCCCGCGTTCCGCTAAGCAGCACGCGGTGGCAGGGCTATCCCCACTGGCGTCCGAGCAGTGTCTCGAGCACGAACTTGCTGCCGAAATAGCCCAAGGTGAGCATGGCGCCGCCGCTCAGTGTCCAGCGCACGGCGATCTTGCCGCGCCAGCCGAAGCGGTGGTGCCCCCAAAGCAATAGACCCAGGATGATCCAGGCGACGATGGACAGCACGGTCTTGTGGACGAGGTGTTGCGCAAAGAGGTTGTCGACGAACACGAATCCGCTGAGCAGCGCCAGCGACAGCGTGAAGAAGGCCAGCCCGATGAGCTGGAACAGCAGCCGTTCCATGGTTTCCAGCGGCGGAAACACCGCCACGATGCCGCGGCTGCGGTGGCGATGCAGCAGGCGGGTCTGGACCATCAGCAGCACGGCCTGCGCTCCGGCGAGGATCACCAGGCCGTAGGCGATGATGGCCGTGAGCACGTGGAGTTCGACCGGGCCGCTCAGATTCACGCCGCCGGTCGGGGCCTGCGGGCGATAGAGCAACATGGACAGCGCAAGTAGCGGAAACAGGATCAGCCCCAGGTTCTCGAGCGGCGCTCGAGTCGCGGCGAGGAGCAGGAGCAACGCAAGTTGCCAGCCCATGAGCAGCACGACTTCGGCAAAGCCCAGGTGCAGGGTGTCATGCCCCAGGATCGGCGAGATCAGCGCGGTATGGAGTACGAAGCCCAAGGCGCCGAATCCCAATGCGCCAGCCTTGCCGGCCGGTAGGCCGCGCAGCAGGGAACGGGCGCGCTGGAGCAGGAGAGCGGCACTGCCGCCATAGGCCAGGGCAACGGCCCACGCCATCCACAAGCTGTTCATGGTCGGTCGTCGAAGAGGTGGTTGGTGGCATCATGGCACAGCCCGCGCGCACGGCGCCACAGGGCCTTGGGTGACGCTGCTGCGCCTTTCGGGTAACGTAGCCGGCGCCGGCGCGATGCGCCCTGACTTTCCCGATGTCGAGTTGAAGCGCCCATGTTCGAGAACCTCACTGAACGTCTCAATCGGACCCTGATGCAGCTGCGCGGTCAGGCGCGGCTGACCGAGGAAAACATCCAGCAGGCGCTGCGCGAGGTGCGCGCGGCCCTGCTCGACGCCGACGTGGCCCTGCCCGTGGTCAAGTCGTTCATCGACCAGGTGCGCGAGCGGGCGGTGGGGCGCGAGGTGAGCACCAGCCTGTCGCCGGGCCAGGTGCTGATCAAGGTCGTGAACGAAGAACTGATCCGTGTGCTGGGCGAGCAGACAGCGGAGTTGAAATTCAACCATCGCCCGCCGGTCGTCATCCTGCTCGCGGGCCTGCAGGGCGCGGGCAAGACGACCACCGCCGCCAAGCTGGCGCGGCATCTGAAGGAACGGCAGCGCAAGAAATCGCTGCTGGTGAGTTGCGACGTCTACCGCCCGGCGGCCATCGATCAACTGCGGACGCTGGCCGAGCAGATCGGCGCCGGTTTCTTTCCGAGCAGCCCGGACCAGGACCCGGCCGAAATCGCCAAGGCGGCGCTTGCCCAGGCCCGGCTCAAGTTCTTCGATGTCCTCATTGTCGACACCGCCGGGCGCCTGCACATCGATGCGGACATGATGGACGAGGTGCGCCGCATCCACGAGGCGGTTTCGCCGCATGAAACCCTGTTCGTCGTGGATGCCATGACCGGACAGGATGCCGCCAATACCGCCAAGGCTTTCGACGAGGCGCTGCCGCTGACCGGCGTCATCCTCACCAAGACCGACGGCGATGCACGCGGCGGCGCCGCGCTGTCCATCCGCCAGATCACCGGCAAGCCGATCAAGCTCATGGGCGCCGGCGAGAAGACCGACGCGCTCGAGCCCTTCCACCCCGAACGCGTGGCCTCGCGCATCCTCGGCATGGGCGATGTGCTCACCCTGATCGAGGAGATCGAGCGCAACACCGACCGCGCCAAGGCCGACAAGCTCGCAACCCAGGTCCAGAAAGGCAAGGGCATCACGCTCGAGGACTACCGCGACCAGCTCCAGCAGATGCTGAGCATGGGCGGCGTCAAGAGCATCCTTGAAAAGTTGCCGGGTGCAATGAAGATCCCCGAGGCGGCGCGCAATCAGGTCCAGGACCGCGACATCCGGCGCATGGTCGCGCTGATCAATGCCATGACGCCGGGTGAGCGGCGGCATCCGGACATCATCCAGGCCTCCCGCAAACGGCGCATCGCCGCGGGTTCGGGCCTGCAGGTTCAAGACGTGAACCGCCTGCTCAAGCAGTTCGAACAGACGCAGAAGATGATGAAGCGCATGACCAAGGGCCCGATGGGCAAGCTGCTCAAGGGCGGTCGTTTGCCACCCGGCATGGGGCTTTGATTGCGATCGCTCGCGCGAGTTGGGTACAATCGCGAATTTGCTGGGGGTCTGCCGACTGCGCGCGTGCGGCGGCGACTCCATCCGATCTGGAGGTTCAAGGCTTACATGGTCACCATTCGTCTCGCTCGCGCCGGCGCCAAGAAGCGGCCTTTCTATCATCTGGTCGTCACCGACAGCCGCAATCGTCGTGACGGGCGCTATCTGGAGCGCCTCGGCTTCTTCAATCCCATCGCGTCGGATAAGGAAGAAGGCCTGCGCGTCGATCTGGAGCGTGCACGCCACTGGATCGCGCAGGGTGCGCAGCCGTCCGAGCGCGTCGACCAGTTGCTCCGCCAGGCCGCCAAACTGAGCGAAGCCGCCGCCTGATGACCGAGGATGCCGCCGCGGCTGGTGCCGGGCGGGTGGTCATGGGCAGGCTCGGCAGCCCGTTCGGCGTGAAGGGCTGGATCTGGGTGCAGCCTCATACGCGGCCGCCAGACCAGCTCTTCGAGTACCGCCAATGGGACCTCGAAGGGCCGACCGGTTCAGACCGGCGCAGCCTCGAGGCGGTGCAGGCGCAGGGCAAGGGCTGGATCGTCCGCCTGTCCGGCATTGCCGACCGCGAGGCCGCGGGGGCTCTGACGGGGGCATGGATCAGCGTGCCGCGCACGGCCCTGCCACCCGCGGATGAGGGGTTTTACTGGATCGATCTCGTCGGCCTGCGGGTCGTCGGCATCGACGGATACGCATTCGGGCGCGTGGATTCCCTGATGGAAACCGGCGCCAACGACGTGCTGGTGGTGAAGGGCGAGGAAGAACGCCTCATCCCCTTCATCCGGCCCGATGTCGTGCGCCGGGTCGACCTCGCGGCCGGCGTGGTGGAAGTGGATTGGGACCCGGATTTCTGAGCGAGACGCGGGCATGCATCTGACCGTGGTGACGCTGTTTCCGGATCTCGTCGAGGCGCTCTACGCGGGCGGAATCACCGGCAGGGCGCGGGAACGCGCGCTGATCCGGACCGCGAGCGTCAATCCGCGTGATTTCACGCACGACGTTCACCGCACGGTCGACGATCGCCCCTACGGCGGCGGTCCGGGCATGGTGATGAAGGTCGAGCCGCTGCTCGCCGCCATCGCAGCGTCCAAAGGCGCGGCGCCCGCGGGCACGCCGGTGGTGATGATGAGTCCGCAGGGGCAGCCGTTCGATCAGGCGCTGGCGCGGGAATTCGCCGCGCTGCCGGGGCTGATCCTGGTCGCGGGCCGCTACGAGGGCGTCGATGAGCGCGCGCTCAGCGCCGTCGATCGGGAGATCTCGATCGGGGACTATGTGCTGAGCGGCGGCGAGCTGGCGGCCATGGTGGTGATGGACGCGGTGATCCGGCTCTTGCCGGGGGCTGTGGGTGATGCGGCGTCTTTCGCCCAGGATTCGTTCTGGGACGGGCTGCTGGATTGTCCGCACTACACGCGGCCCGAGACGCATGCCACGGGCGAGGTGCCGGCGGTGCTGCGCAGCGGCGACCACGAGGCGATACGCCGCTGGCGCCTGCAGCAGTCGCTGGGGCGCACCTGGTTGCGGCGGCCCGGCCTTTTGGCCGGACGCGAACTGACACGGGAGCAGGACCGCCTGCTCCAGGATTTTATCGACAATTTGGGTATCGACGACCCGGCCTGCGGGTAAGGACAAGATCATGAGCACGTTGATTGCAGAACTGGAAGCCGCGCAGATGCGCACCGACCTCCCCGCATTCGCCCCCGGCGACACCGTCGTCGTGCAGGTGAAGGTGAAGGAAGGCAACCGCGAACGCTTGCAGGCCTTCGAAGGCATCGTCATCGCCAAGAGCAACCGCGGTCTGAATTCCTCCTTCACCGTGCGCAAGGTCGCCCATGGCGAAGGCGTGGAACGCGTGTTTCAGAGCCACAGCCCCGCCATCGACAGCGTCGCGGTCAAGCGCCGTGGCGACGTGCGCCGCGCCAAGCTCTATTATCTGCGCGACCTGCGCGGCAAGGCCGCCCGCATCAAGGAAAAGCTGGCCCCCAAGGCCCGCTGATCCGCTGCAACGCCCGGCGCTTTCAGAAGAGCCCCTGATCCGTCTGTCGCGGGTCGGGGCTCTTGCCATGGGCCATTGGCCAACCCTCGTGATCAGGCGCCGCTCCTTCGCTGGTCCGCGCAGAGCGGAATCAACCGAAGGGGTCCGCCCTGCGGGCGTCGCCGCAGCCATTGATTCGTCGCAGGGACGACTCCGCCTCGAACGCATGGTCCGACTTATTGCGGGTGGGCAAGGCGCAGCGTGCGCACACGGAGGGAAGCTGCATCGTTAAGCTCCCCCGTCAAACGGGCATCGGTTCGTAGAGACATCCGCCGGTTGGGACTCGCGCTGCCGCCGCTGCGCCAGCGGTCAGGTCGTCCGGGGTGTCGTGGGATCGCTTCTTGGCGTAGTCGAGCAGCCACGTCCACGCGGCATCCCGGACCTCATCCAGCGATTCAAATGGATAGCCGTCGAGGATGTGTTCCGGAAGCTCCGGTTGGCGCGCCCGTTCAAGCGGTTGCTGTGGGGCTGCCCTTGGGATGAAGCGCCGCAGCAGGCCGTGCCGCTCACCCAATCGGCCAGTGCCTCCGCCACGAACTCCGGGCCGTTGTCGACGCGGATCGTCATCGGCAGCGCCCGCCAGGCCTTCACCTGATCGAGCAAGCAGAAGATGCGCTCGGCCGGCAAGGAATCGATATCGATCCCCAACGCCTGGCAGGTAAACTCGTCGATCAGGTTCAACGGTCGGAAGACCTGGCCACTCACAGCGCATCCCATCCATGGCCCAGACTATGCCGGCGCCATTGGCGTACGACCGGCATGAGGCAGCGCCGCGGATCACTCACCGCGATGCGTTCCGGCACCCAGCGCCAGGCCAACCAATTGCCTCACTCCCAGCGCAACCCGGCGCCGGCCTGATATTCCGTCACCCGGGTTTCGAAGAAATTCTTCTCCTTGCGCAGATTGGCCTGCTCGTCCAGCCAGGGCAGGGCATTCTCGGCGCCGGCGAAGGGCTCGCGGATGCGCAGCTGATGCGCGCGCCGGTTGGCGATGTAGCGGAACTGGGCGACATGCAGCTCGGCGCTGTAGCCGAGGATCGGCTGCGGCAGCAGATACTCGGCGTAGGCGATCTCGGCGGCCTCGGCCTGCTGCCACATGGCGGCGAGGGCGTCCGGGTCGAGTGTGAGCGCCTCCTCCTGCAGAATCTGCCGCACCACGCGGATGCCGAAGCCGCTGTGCATCACCTCGTCGCGCATGATGTATTGCAACTGCTCGGCGGTACCCTTCATCAGCCCGCGCCGCTGCAGCGCGAAGATCGGCGAGAAGCCGTTGAAGAACCAGCAGCCTTCGAACACGGCGGCGAAGAACACATAGGCCATCACGAAGTCGGTCAGCACTGCGCGATCGCGCAGATCCAGCCCCGGCTGCAGGATGGTGGCGAGCCGCTCGTTGGCGATGCGGATCTTGGCGTGGATCGCCGGCACCACCCGGTAGCGGTTGTAGATCTCGGCCTGATCCAGCCCCAGCGTCTCGATGCAGTGCTGGTAGGTCCAGGTGTGCAAGGCCTCCTCGTAGACCTGCCGGGCCTGGTAGATCTGCAACTCCGGCGCGCTCATCTTCTCCATCACGGCTAAGCCGATGTTGCGCATGGCGAGGATGTCGGCCGTGGTCAGATAGGCCAGCACGTTCTCGTAGAGGTGGCGCTCGGCGGGGCTGAGCGCGTGCCGGTAGTCGTGGATGTCCTGCGCCATGTTGATGTCGAGCGGCGTCCAGTGGTTCTTGTTGGCGTTGAGGAAATATTCCCAAGCCCAGGGATATTTGAACGGCGCCAGCTGATTGATGTCGGTCTGGCCGTTGAGCACGCGCTTGTCGGCGGCGTTCACCGGCGCCAGCGCGGACGCAGGGCCGGTGGCGGCAAGCCCGATCGCCGGTGCGATGGCCCCGGCTTCATCCCAGTCCAGCGACATTGCGGCGCTGTTGTTCATCGGCATGGAACGGCTCATTGGCAGGCCTCGCAGTCCGGGTTGTCGAGCGAACAGAGCAGGGCTGCGTCCGATGCGGGCGCTGACTTCTCCAGATGGGTGGCGCCGCGGGTGCGCAGGTAATAGGTGGTCTTGAGGCCCCGCCGCCAGGCCAGCTTGTAGAGCGCATCGAGCTTGGCGCCCGAGGCTTCGGCGACGTAGAGATTCAGTGACTGCGCCTGGTCCAGCCACTTCTGCCGCCGCGCTGCCGCCTCCACCAGCCACACCGGGTCGATCTCGAAGGCGCAGGCGTAGCGCGCCTTGAGCTCTGCCGGCACCCGCGCGATCGGCCCCAGGCTGCCGTCGTAGTACTTGAGATCATTGATCATCACCGCATCCCACAACCCCAGCGCCTGCAGCTCGCGCACCAGATAAGGGTTGACGACGGTGAACTCGCCGGAGAGGTTGGATTTGACGAACAGGTTCTGGAAGGTCGGCTCGATCGAGGCGCTCACCCCGCAGATGTTGGCGATGGTCGCGGTCGGCGCGATCGCGAGCACATTGCCGTTGCGCATGCCCTGCCGGCGCACCTGTTCGCGCAGGCTGTCCCAGTCGAGTGTGGCGCTGCGGTCGACCTCGAGCGTCTCCCCGCGCGCCTCGGCCAGCAGCGCCAGCGAGTCGATCGGCAAAATGCCCTGACTCCACAGCGAACCCTCGTAGCTCGGATAGCGCCCGCGTTCGGCGGCGAGCGCGGATGATGCCGCGATGGCGTGATAGCTGATCAGCTCCATCGCGCGGTCGGCAAACGCCACTGCCGCCGGCGAGGCATAGGCGAGTTGCAGTCGGTGCAGAGCGTCCTGAAAGCCCATCAGGCCCAGGCCCACCGGGCGATGGCGCAGGTTGGAGCGGCGCGCCTGCGGCACGCTGTACCAGTTGATGTCGATGACGTTGTCGAGCATGCGCACGGCCGTGGCGATGGTGCGCGCGAGCTTGTCCTCATCAAGCGCGCCGCCGTCCACATGAGCGGCGAGGTTGACCGAGCCCAGGTTGCATACGGCGATCTCGGCATCGCTGGTGTGCAGGGTGATCTCGGTGCACAGATTCGAGCTGTGCACGCGGCCCTGATGCGCGTTGGTGTAGCGCAGGTTGCAGGCATCCTTGAAGGTGAGCCAGGGGTGCCCCGTCTCGAACAGCATGGAGAGCATCCGGCGCCACAGTTGCACCGCCGGCAGCCGCTTGTGGTTACGCAGGCGGCCGGCGGCGGCGAGCTGCTCGTACGCGAGATAGCGCGCCTCGAAGTCCGCGCCGACGAGGTCGTGCAGATCCGGGGTTTCGTCCGGCGAAAACAGCGTCCAGTCGGCCTCCTCGCAGACCCGGCGCATGAACAGGTCCGGAATCCAGTGGGCGGTGTTCATGTCGTGGGTGCGGCGGCGCTCATCACCCGTGTTCTTGCGCAGCTCGAGGAACTCCTCGATGTCGATGTGCCAGGTCTCGAGGTAAGCGCAGACCGCGCCCTTGCGCTTGCCGCCCTGATTGACCGCCACCGCGGTGTCGTTGGCAACCTTGAGGAAGGGCACCACACCCTGACTCTTGCCGTGCGTGCCCTTGATGAGCGCGCCGAGTCCGCGCACCCGCGTCCAGTCGTTGCCGAGGCCACCGGCGAACTTGGACAACAGGGCGTTGTCGCGGATGGCGCCGAAAATGCCGTCGAGATCATCGGGCACGGTGGTGAGATAGCAGGAAGAGAGCTGCGGGCGCAGCGTGCCGGCGTTGAACAGCGTGGGCGTGCTGCTCATGAATTCGAAGCTGGACAGCAGCCGATAGAACTCGATGGCGCGCGCCTCGCGGTCGACCTCGTTCAGCGCAAGCCCCATCGCCACTCGCATGAAGAAGGCCTGCGGCAGCTCGAAGCGGCGCCCGTCGAGGTCGAGCAGATAGCGGTCATAGAGCGTCTGCAGGCCCAGATAGGTGAAGTCCAGATCGCGCGCCGGCTCCAGCGCCGCGCAAAGGGCAGCGAGGTCGAATTCGAGCAGGCGCGGGTCCAGGCGCTGCGCCTGCACGCCACGCGCCAGATAGCTGCGGAAATAGTCGGCGTACCCGTCTTGCGGTGACGCCGTTTCGTCGGCCAGCGCCAGCACCTCGGCCGCCTCGCGGCGCAAGACGTCGAGCAGCAGGCGGGCGGCGACGCGGCTGTAGTCGGGATCGCGCTCGATCAGCGTGCGCGCACTCATCACCAGCGCCTGACCGACCTCCGCCATCGGCATGCCGTCGTAAAGATTGCGGCGCAGCTCGGCCAATACCGGCGCGGGTTCGGCGTGTGCGAGCCCGGCGCAGGCGCGCGCCACGGCGGCTTCGAGCGCGGCCAGTGGCAGCGCGACGCAGCGCCCATCGGCGGTGATGACCTGCGGCCCCTCGGCAGGTGTGGGGTCGGCGCTCTGCACGGTCTGCCGATGCCGGGCCCGTTCCTCGCGATAGAGCACATAGGCGCGCGCCACCTTGTGATGGCCAGCGCGCATCAGCGCCAGCTCCACCTGATCCTGGATCTCTTCGATGTGCACGGTGCCGCCCGGCGGCAGGCGGCGACGCAGTGAACCCGCCACCTGAGCGGTAAGTTCGGCGGCGATCTCGTGGATGCGGCGCGAGGCCAGGCCATCGACGCTCTCGACGGCGAGAAAGGCCTTGCCGAGTGCGACCGCGATCTTGTCGGCATCAAAAGCGGTCAGCTCGCCGTTGCGGCGGATCACCCGCAGCGTGGTCACCGTCTGCGCCGGCGGTGACGAGGGCGGAACGGGGTTGTGCGGGCTGGACGGACGAGCCGTCGAGGATGGAGCGAGGATGTCGGTCTGCATGGCGCCTCCCAAGTGGGTACCGGGTCGGGCCAACGCGCGCGTTCACGGGCGCTCCGACCGGATGGGCAGGCGACGCCGACGAGACCTTTGACGCGAAGGCTCGGGTTGGATCTCGCCCTGGACAAGCCGGACGAGGCCATCTTCGACAGGTATTCGGACTTGGAGACAGGCTCTTGCGAGCGCCTACGGTCGCGGCTTCCCACCCTCACGGGCAGTGCCTGGCTGTGAGCCGGGCGACCTTCGTTTCTCCATACCGCTGCGCGACAGTTCCGGATTCGCACCGGATTCCCTGTGAGCACACACAACATTTAGTGGATGCATAGAAGACGATACACAAGATAGTGGCGTTCGTCTGATCTTGCAAGATCGCCTGCGCCGCTTGCTCAGGCCGGACGCAGTCCTTCCAGCGTCGCAAAGCATTTGTTGCGCGCCATCTCGATGAATTCGCTCAGGTAAGCAACCTCATCGTCCTCGCTGCGGATGGCGGCATACAGCGTGCTCCACAACCCGTGCTCGCCCAGCGGTCGGCTGATCAGCCCGCTGGCGGCAACGACCTGTGCCACCGCCCATTGCGGCAGCGTGGTGAGCCCCCGCCCGCTGGCGACCAGCTGGATGATCATCAGCGTCAGTTCGCTGGTGCGGCGCTCCACCGTCACACCGGCCGGGATGAGGAAGCGGCTGAACAGATCGAGCCGCTCGACCTCGACCGGGTAGGTGATCAGCGTCTCGCCGCCAAGATCGGTCGGCGCGATCCACGATTTCATGGCCAGTGGGTGGCCGGCCGGCAGCAGCAGCACGTTCTGGTAGCGGAACAGCGGCTGGTAACGCACCCCCTCGCCGGGCAGCGGATCGGCGGTGATCACCATGTCGATCTGGCCGCGCGCCAGCGCCGGCAGCGGCTCGAAGCCGTAACCCATCGAGATGTCCAGCGCGACTTCCGGCCACAGCCCGCGGAAGGCATCCAGCGCCGGCATCAGCCAGTCGAAGCAGCTGTGGCATTCGACGACCAGGTGCAGCCGCCCGGCATGCCCGGTGCGCAGCCGCGCCAGATCACGTTCGGCCGCGCGCACCTGCGGCAACACCTGATCCGCCAGGCTCAGCAGCCGCTCACCGGCGAGCGTGAAGCGCACCGGCCGGCTCTTGCGCTCGAACAGCCGTGCGCCGAGGCGATCCTCCAGTTCCTTGAGCTGATGCGACAGCGCGGACTGGGTGAGGTGCAGTTGCTCGGCGGCCGTGGTGAGGCTGCCGGTGTCGCGCAGCGCCGTGAGACTGCGCAGATGACGCCATTCGATCATGAATAATGCTCATGTTAATGCTGAGAAATATCCGTTTGATTCATGTTACCCCGCCGCCGAGAATGCCGGCCAGGCTTTTTCAGGAGTAACGATCATGGCAACGGCCCACAATCTCGGCTTTCCGCGCATCGGCGCCCGGCGCGAACTCAAACAGGCGGTAGAGGCTTACTGGCGGGGCGAGCTGGATGCCGGCGGCTTGCTGGAGGTCGGACGCGCGCTGCGCCTGCGACACTGGCGCCTGCAGGCGGCGGCCGGATTGACGCAGCTGCCGGTGGGCGACTTCAGCTGGTACGACCACGTGCTCGACACCTCGGCGTTGCTGGGCGCGGTGCCGGCGCGCTTCGGCTGGAGCGGCGCGACGGTCGATCTCGACACCCTGTTCCGCATGGCGCGCGGGCGGGCGCCGCAGGGCGCGGATGCGCCGGCCTGCGAGATGACCAAGTGGTTCGACACCAACTATCACTACCTCGTGCCCGAGCTGCATCGCGGCCAGCGTTTCCGGCTCGCCTCGGATGCGGTGTTCGAGCAGGTGGCCGAGTGTCAGGCCGCCGGCTTCAGCGCCCGGCCGGTGCTGGTCGGTCCCCTCACCTGGCTGTGGCTGGGCAAGGTCAAGGGTGAGGACTTCGACCGCCTGACGCTGCTCGAGGGGGTCACGGCTGTCTACCGCGAGGTGCTGACGCGGCTGCGCGCGCAGGGCGTGGCCTGGGTGCAGATCGACGAGCCCATCCTGGCGCTGGATCTGCCCGCCGCGTGGCAAGCAGCCTTTGCGACGACCTATGGCACGTTGCAGGACGGGCCCCGGATCCTGCTGGCGACCTACTTCGGCGGTCTGGGCGAGAACCTCGAGCTTGCGCTGGGCCTGCCGGTGCAGGCGCTGCATCTGGATGCCGTGCGCGATCCGGCGCAGGTGGCCCAGGCGGCGGCGCGGCTGCCAGCGGACAAGATCCTGTCGCTGGGCGTGGTCGATGGACGCAACATCTGGCGCAGCGACCTGGCTGCCACGCTCGACGGGCTCGAGCCGATCCACGCGCGCCTCGGCGAGCGGCTGTGGCTCGCACCGTCCTGCTCGCTGCTGCACGTGCCGGTCGATCTGGCGCAGGAGACGGCGCTCGATCCGGAGCTGGCCTCCTGGCTCGCCTTCGCCACGCAGAAACTGAACGAGGTCGCGACCTTGGCACGGGCGCTGCGCGAAGGCCGCACGGCGGTGGCCCCGATGCTGGCGGCCAACGCAGCCGCGCTCGCCTCGCGGCGTGCCTCAGCCCGCGTCCGAAACGCCGAGGTGCAGACGCGGCTGGCCGCACTGACGCCGGCGCAGGGCGATCGCCTGCAGCCGTATCCGGTCCGCGCCCAGGCGCAGCGCGCCCGCTTTGGCTTGCCGCTGTTCCCGACCACCACCATCGGCTCCTTCCCGCAGACCGCCGAGATTCGCAGGGCGCGCCAGGATTACCGGCAAGGCCGGCTCGACGAGGCGGCCTACCAAGCGGCGATGCAGGCGCAGATCGCGCTCGCCGTGGAGCGTCAGGAAGCGGTGGGGCTGGACGTGCTGGTGCATGGCGAGGCCGAGCGCAACGACATGGTCGAGTACTTCGGCGAGCAACTGGCCGGGTTTGCCTTCACCGCGCAGGGCTGGGTGCAGAGCTACGGTTCGCGCTGCGTGAAGCCGCCCATCCTCTATGGCGACGTCGCGCGGCCGGCGCCGATGACGGTGGCCTGGAGCCGCTACGCCCAGTCGCTCACCGACCGGCCGATGAAGGGGATGCTCACCGGGCCGGTGACGATCCTGCAGTGGTCCTTCGTGCGCGATGACCAGCCGCGCCGAGACACCACGCTGCAGATCGCGCTCGCGCTACGCGATGAGGTGCAGGATCTGGAGGCCGCCGGCATCGGCGTGATCCAGGTCGACGAGCCGGCGCTGCGCGAGGGCTTGCCGCTGCGCCGGGCCGAATGGGCCGCCTATCTCGACTGGGCGAGCCTTGCGTTCCGCGTCGCGGCCTGTGGCGTGCAGGACACCACGCAGATCCACACCCACATGTGCTACGCCGAGTTCAACGACATCATCGAGACCATCGCCGCCATGGACGCCGATGTCATCACCATCGAGACCTCACGCTCGGACATGGAACTGCTCGGCGCCTTCGAGCGCTTCCGCTATCCCAACGAGATCGGCCCCGGCGTCTACGACGTGCACACGCCGCGCATCCCCACGGTGGAGGAGATGGTGGCGCTGATGCGCAAGGCCGCCGCGCTGATCCCACCCGAACGGCTGTGGGTGAACCCGGACTGCGGCCTGAAGACGCGCGCCTGGGCGGAGGTCGAGCCGGCGCTGGCCAATCTGGTCGAGGCCGCGCGGCGGCTGCGCGCCGAATACGCGCCGGGCTGAACGCGGTGGCGTGGCGGCCCATGGAATGTCCCCCGCCGCGCCAAAGCCGTGGCGCGGCGAGGGATGCGCAGGTATCAGGCGCCGTGCGCCTGGAGCGGCGCGGGCGGCGAGCCGCCGGTCAGATCCCGCGATGCGGCTCGCGTGGATCAGCCCGGGCGTCCGCACAGGCAGAACGCGTAGATGCCGCGCTGCGCGGGCGCGATCAGCGGTCGGGCCGCAGCCTGCCAGTCCTGCACCAGGCGCGCAAGCTCGGGCGGCAGCAGCGCGTGCAAGGCCTGCATCCCGATCGCCGTGCTCTGCACCCGCGCCAGCAGATACTGCCCCAGCGTCAGTTCGGGTTCGAGGTAACGAGCCTGGTAGTCGTCCCCCAGTTCGGCCAGTTCGGCTGCGGCCTTGACCGCGTCGGGGACCTCGCCGTAGCCATCGACCAGCTTCAGCTCGAGCGCATCGGCCCCGCTCCAGACGCGACCCTCGGCCAGCTTGGCGACCGTATCGACGGGCAGTTGCCGGGCGTCGGCGACCCGCAGCAGAAAATCGCGATAGGTGCGCTCGACCATGGCCTGAATGGCCTGACCGACGTTCGGATCGAGCTTGCGATCGGCGCGCAGAGCCCCCGCCAGCGCCGTCGTGCCGACCCCGTCGACGTGCACGCCGAGCTTGCCCAGGGTGTCCTGATAGGTGGGCAGGATGCCGAACACGCCGATGGACCCGGTGATGGTGGCCGGTGAGGCCAGGATGCGATCGGACGCCGTCGCGATCCAGTAGCCGCCCGACGCCGCCACGCTGCCCATGGACACCACCACGGGCTTGCCGGCCTCGCGCGTCAGATCCAGCTCACGGCGGATCACCTCCGAGGCGAAAGCGCTGCCGCCGGGGCTGTCGATGCGCAGCACCAGCGCCTTGACCGTCTCGTCGAGGCGCGCCTGACGGATGGTCTCGGCGAAGGCATCGCCACTCACCGCGTCCTCCATCGGGTCGCCGTCGACGATGGTCCCGGCCGCGACGAGGATGCCCACGGTGGGCTTGTGTGCGTCGACCGGCGCTTCGCGCCCGATCGCCAGCAGATAGCCGTTCTGGTCGATGCCGTGGAAGCCGCCTTCCTCGTCCGGACTGCTTTCCTCGATCACCCGCTCGAGGAACTCGTCGCGGTGGCTCAGGGCATCCACCAGGCCTTCCTGGAGGGCAAGCTGCGCGCTGTCGCCCTGCGTGGCGAGCAGCAGATCGGCCATGCGGTCGGCGTAGCGCTGCACCTTCTCCGGCGCAAGCTCCCGCGCCGCCGCCACGTTCTGCTTGTACACGTCCCACAGATCACTCAGCCAGCCGCGGTTGGCCTCGCGCGAAGCCGCCGACATGTCGTTGCGGATGAAGGGCTCGACCGCCGACTTGAACTCGCCGACGCGAAACACGTTGACCTCGAGCCCGATCTTGTCGATCAGATCCCGGAAGTAGAGCGGATAGGTCGAAAAGCCCTCGATGCCCACTTGCCCCATGGGGTGCAGATGCACTTCGCTGGCCTGAGCCGCGATGAGATACGCCGACTGGCTGTATTCGTCGGCGTAGGCCAAGACCGGCTTGTCCGCCGCCTTGAAGCGCTGCACCGCCGCGCCGATCTGCATCAGCTTGGCCAGTTCGCCACCCTCGAAATGGCTGAAATCGAGCACGGCGGCCTTGATTCGATCGTCGGTGGCGGCCGCGTCCAGCGCCCGCACCAGGTCCCGGACCCGGGTCTCGCGCACCGGCGCGCCGACCGCCTCGTCCACCATCCGCTGCAACGGATCCTGCTGGGACTGTTCCACCAGCGCGCCCTGCAGCTTGAGCACCAGCGCCGACTCCGCCGGTACCGGCACGGCCAGATCGGTGCGCATCAACACCACCACGATCAGCACGAAACTCACGAACACGAGCCGCGACAGCCAGCGCCGCAGGCCATCGATGAAACCGCCCACGCGCCCGGCCGCGCGGCGGATTCGGGAAGGATTTCGACTCATGCATCACCTCGGCTGCGTTTGAATCCGGTCATCATAATGCAGCGATCCGGCGCCGTGCAGGACAGCCGAGGCGCCGGCAAGCGGCCACGAGCCGGCAGGCGGCGGGGCAAGCCTCAGGCCGCGACCCCCTTGGCGCGGAAAATGAAGTACACCGCTCCCAGGATGCACAGGCCCGCCCAGAGATAATCCAGCCTGAGCGGCTCTTTCATATAGAAGACCGCGAAGGGGACGAACACGCTGAGCGTAATCACCTCCTGCAGAATCTTGAGCTGGCCCAGCGAGAGGACGGTGTAGCCGATGCGATTGGCCGGCACCTGCAGCAGGTATTCGAACAACGCGATGGCCCAACTCAGCAAGGCCGCGATGATCCAGGGCTTGGACGGGAGCGTCTTGAGATGGGCATACCAGGCAAACGTCATGAACACGTTGCTCAGGCACAGCAAACCGATCGTCGCGCCAATTTCCCGCATGCCGACTCCCTGAAGAACCATCGCTGCCCGCCACGCCAACAGCGCATGTTGTTTCGGTGATTCAGACGCGGAGTATCACATCGATACGTACTGATCTACATCGACGATCTGGGTCGCCGCTTTGAAGCCTTCCAGTCTCGGCGCAAGACAAAGTAACCAACGTAGCGAAAGCGCAAGTGTAACCAGCATCGGTTTCAGCAAAGGGTGGACCGGCGGCGATGCGCGCGCTGCTGGCCTCAGCCCGGCATGTCGTCGCAAGTCAAGGTCGGTGCCTACCGTCGCGACTCAATAGGGCGTGCCGTCCTTGTGTGTGAAGCGCCACTGGCCATCGGTCAACTCAGCGGCCAGATCATCGTCCGGATAGGCGGCGCTGTCGCCGGGCGTGCGGTCGCCGATTTCCAGATAGACCACATCCGCGTCGCTGCGATTCACGAGCTGGTGCGCATCCCCGCTTCCGGCGCGAAAGCCGGCGCACATGCCCGGCGCGAGCAGCATTTCGCCGGCATCGGTGACCAGCGTCGGCGTGCCCTCCAGCACATAGATGAACTCGTCCTGCCGCGTGTGGGCGTGGCGCAGCGCCGAGATCGCGCCCGGTGCCAGCCGCGTCAGGTTGACGCCGAAGTTGGCGAGGCCAAACGGGTCGCCGAGCGGACGCTTCTCCCGGCCCGCGAGCTTCCCATCGAGCCAGTTGCGGATGGCGGGTGGGTAGTTCGACAGCCGCGTGCGGGGCGGGCAGTCGGCAGCGCGCAGCGCCACGGGCGGTTTGTCGTTGCTCATGGTTGCTCCTGGGCGCGCGGCCCGTAGTGGGCGGCGGCGCGAACGACCTTGCCGTCCGGGCCGAACTGCAACACCTCCACGGCCGGGCCGCGCTGGCTGCGGTAGTGCAGCGCGACGCTGTCGACGCCCGTGAGGATGCCGATGAGCTCGAAGCGCAGGCGCGGCGACAGCGTGAGCGCAGGCGGCGTCAGGGCGCGCGCCCAGTAGGCGCCAACGCGGGTCTTGCCGCGCAGTCGTCCGGAGGGCTCGCCGGCCAGTTGCGGGATCAGTGGTGAGGTCATCTCGAAGTCGTCCGCGTAGTGGGCGAGGATGGCATCGAGATCGTGACGGTTCCAGGCGGCGATCCAGTCGGCGGTGAAGCGCCGCGCGAATAGGGTGTCGATCATGCGGTTCCTCCTTCTTGTTGTCGTGACGATGGGGTGGCATCGCCCGCGCCGGGCATCCAGATCAGGTCGATGTCTTCGTAGTCGACACCCAGGCGCGTGAGCAGCGCCGTCACCTGTCCGCGGTGATGAATCTGGTGGTTGAACAACTGCGTCCACGCCACCCAGCGCGGCAACTCCATCGCCCGGCCGGTCACGAGGCTGGTGAAGTGCAGCGGTCGCGACAGCGCCGCGCCGTCGAGCGCCTCGACCTCGGCGCATATCGCGGCGTCGGTCTCGGCCCGTGCGGCGCGGAGCGCGGCGAAATCAACGTGCAGTTCGGCATCGAGCGTCGTGAACGCCGGCGCGCCGCCCTGTAACCGCCCCAGCCACAGCCGGTCGCCGAGCAGCAGATGGTTGAGCGTGCCGTGCACCGAGCGGAAAAAGGCGCCCAGATCGCGCCGGTAATCGGCATCACTGAGCCGGGCGCAGGCACCGAAAATCCGTACGTTTGCCCAGCGGTTGTAGGCGGCGGCAAGACGCAAGGGCGCCAGCGCGTTCATGGCCGGTCCCCGCATTCGCGCTCGATCAGCGCGCGAAAGGCCTGATCGAGCCGGCTGAACAGCGGCCCCGGGCAACGCCCGAGCGGCCGGCCGTCGATGTCGGCCACCGGTACCAGCTCGGCGGCGGTGCCGGTCAAAAAGCATTCGTCCGCGGTGTAGAGGTCATACGGCGTCAGCGACTGCTCGCACGCCGCGATGCCGAGCGCTGCCGCCAGCTCCAGCACCACGGCGCGGGTGATACCGGCCAGCGCGCCGTCGCTCGCCGGCGGTGTCAGCAGGCGGCCGCCCTGCACGACGAACAGGTTGTCGGCGCTGCCCTCGGTGACCCGTCCGGCGGCATTGAGCATCACGGCCTCGTCGGCGCCGGCGCGGCTCGCCTCCAGCCGCGCCAGAATCGGGTTCAGATAGTTCAGGCTCTTGATGCGCGGATCGAGCCCGTCGGCGCCGAGCCGTCGAGTGGCCGCGATGATCAGCCGCGCGCCGCGCCGGCGCGCCTCGGCCATCGCGTCGAGCCGATCGGCAATGATGAAGAGATTGGGCTGCCGGCAACTGCGCGGGTCGATCCCCAGCGCGCCCACCCCGCGCGTCACCACGAGGCGCAGATAGCCGGCATCGTCGGGCGCGGCGGCCAGGGTCTCTGCCACCGCGCGGGTCAGCGCCGCAGGACCCCAAGGCAAGGCCAGCGCCAATGCCCGCGCCGACAGCGTGAGGCGCGCCAGATGCGCCTGAAGCCGGAAGGCCCGCCGATGGTAGAAGCGGATGCCCTCGAAGACGCCATCGCCATAGAGCAGCCCATGGTCGAACACCGACACGGTCGCCTCGGCGGCGGGCATCAGGCGACCGTTCATCCAGCAGACAGCCTGTTCGAACGAAGGGCGGGGTTGCGGTGCGGGTTCGGCAAGCATCTTCGTCTCTCCTGTGGTGGGCACGTTCATCGAAACTCCTCGGTCTGGGCGGGCACGAGCGCGGCACGGCGCCACATCAACAGCCCGAGAATGAACAGACACACCAGGCCCAGCACCGCCGGGAACAGCACGGTGGTCAGCGAGTGGTGCTCCAGCGCCAGGATGGCCGTGAGGTTGCGCAGCGCGAAGATCGCGTAGAAGACCGGCGGCTCCGAACGCGGCGCGTGATAGGCCTTGCGGATCGTGGGGCCGAAGCCGAGCACGTCGACCGTGGTCAGGATGACGATGGCCCACAAGGGATCGGACGTGAGGTACCACAGCGGCAGGGACGAGAGCGAGGCCAGGAAGAACACCCCGTCGCTGCGGCTGATGGCCACGTCCCCGCGCTTCAGCCACGCCAGCACGGCGATGAAGGCCGTCAGCAGCGCGGACACGCCGGTCGGCCAGGCGCCGATGCCGCCTCTCCCCTGTAGCTGCGCGAAGAAGACGACCGTGGTGGTCAGCGCCCAGGCCACCCAGGAAAAGACGTGCGGCCGGGTTGCGCCGCGTAGGGTGGAATAGACGTAGGGCGCGGTGCCGATGAAGGTCAGCGCGATGGCAAGGGCGCCGAGCACGGATTTGTCGGGCAGCGCGCTCATCGCTGGGCCCCCGACGCGCCCGCGAACAGTTTCCAACCGCGGGCGCCGGCATTGTGGCGGGTGTCATGGATCGAAGACGGCGATGCCGGCACGGAAATCCTCCTGTCGTGGCGCACACAAACTCTAGGTCGACAGGCGTCTTCAGTACAGATTCAAAACCATGACATTGTTGCGGTACAGTTTGACGCTCAAGGCGTCTGTTCCGCTCTGCGACACGCCGATCTGTACCGAGGATCTCATGGCCCTGCTTCATCACCGCCTCGCCACCGACCTGCGCGAGCAGATCAGCCAGGGCGTCTACGGCGCCGGCGAGCGGCTGCCCGGCGTGCGCGCGCTCGCCCGCACGCGCCGCGTCAGCATCGCCACCGTGCTGGCCGCCTACCGGCGCCTGGAGGACGACGCGTTGATCGAGGCCCGGCCGCGCTCCGGCTACTACGTCCGTGCTCGTCCTACCCTCGCGGTGCTACCGCCGGCAGCTTCCACCCCTGCCGCGCAGCCGAGCCCGGTGACCGGGCAGGAGCTGGTGCTGAGTCTGGTCAAGGGGACCAACGTCGAGGGGCTGGTGCAGCTTGGCGCGGCGGTGCCGGATGCGAGCTTTCTGCCCACCCGCGCAGTCGAGCGGGCGCTGGCGCGGGCGGCGCGTTTGCACCGCAGCCGCGCCGCGGCCTATGAATTCCCGCCCGGACTGCCCGAACTGCGCCGCCAGATCGCCCGGCGCATGGTGCAGGCCGGCTGCGCCGTCGGCGCCGATGAGGTCGTCATCACCAACGGCTGCCAGGAGGCGCTGGTGCTGGCGTTGCAGGCCGTCACCCGGCCCGGCGACGTGGTGGCCATCGAATCGCCCACCTTCTACGGCCTGCTGCAGGTGCTCGAAGCGCTGCAACTGGAGGCGCTGGAGATTCCCACCGACCCGGTCGATGGGCTGTCGCTGGAGGCGCTGCAACTGGCGCTCGAACGCTGGCCGGTGAAGGCCTGTGTGGCGACGCCGAGCTTCAGCAACCCGCTCGGCTACTGCATGCCACCGGCGCGCAAGCGCAGGCTGCTGGAACTGCTCGGCCGCCACGGCGTGCCGCTGATCGAGGACGACCTCTACGGCGATCTCGGCTTCGGCGCGCAGCGGCCGCCGCCGTGTCTGTCGCTCGCCGCGGGCACGGGCTGCGAGGTGATCTACTGCTCATCGTTCTCCAAGACGCTGTCACCGGGCCTGCGCGTCGGCTGGATCGTGCCCGGTCGCCACCAGGCGCGGGTCGAATACCTGAAATATGTGCTCAACCTCGCCACGCCCACCGTGTCACAACTCGCCATGGCCGAACTGCTGCGCGGCGGCGGCTACGAGCGCCATCTACGCGCCGTGCGCGGCGACTACGCCCGCGCCGTCGGGCGCATGATCGAGGCCGTCACCCGGCACTTTCCGCCCGGCACGCGCATCACCCAGCCGGCCGGCGGCTTCGTCATCTGGGTGGAACTCGCGCCGCACGTCGACAGCCTTGAACTCGCCCGCCGCGCCCGCAGCGAGGGCATCAGCATCGCGCCGGGGCCGATCTTCTCGGCCACGCAGAAATATCGCAACTTCGTGCGCATCTCCTGCGCCTGCCCGTGGGATGGGCGCGTCGAGGCGGCATTGGCGAAGGTGGCGAGGTTGGCCCAGATGGAGTACGAACATTTGCGCATCCACGCGGGTTTCTAAAGCACGCCCAAAAAAATCCCGCCATGGATGGGAGACCAGGAACAGTTCTGATTCTCTTCGTGGAACCATGCGACAGAAGCGGCACACGCGGGCGACTATGTTTCATCACGTCAACAAACGCCGGAAACCTACGTTGATCGGTCGCCCCAAAAACGGCGCAGCAGAACACCAGGACGCAAGATCCGAGACTCTTGCAGACGGCTTCTGCGGGCTTTGTCATGAATCGGGAGGGCGCTCTGTTTTCGGGAAACGACTTTTAATTGTCTTTCCCGGCAGGCGCGGGCATGATCCTCCATTTTGCGCAGCCATTCATGGAGTTGCTGAACATTGGAGCCGCTCCAACTCACCTGGATCGCCAACTTCATCTGGGGCATTGCCGACGACGTGCTGCGGGATCTCTACGTGCGCGGCAAGTACCGTGACGTGATCCTGCCGATGACCGTGCTGCGCCGGCTGGATGCCGTGCTCGAACCCACCAAGCAGGCAGTGCTGGACATGCACCGCCTGCTCGACCTCGACGGCATCGCCCATCAGGACGCGGCGCTGCGCCAGGCCGCCGGGCAGGCGTTCTACAACACGTCGCCGTTTCTGCTGCGGGACCTCAAGGCCCGCGCCAGCCAACAGCAGCTCAGGGCCGATTTCGAGGCCTACCTCGACGGCTTCTCGCCCAACGTGCAGGAGATCCTCGACAACTTCGAGTTCCGCAACCAGATTCCGCGCCTGTCCCGGGCCGACGCGCTCGGCACGCTGATCGAAAAATTCCTCTCGCCGGACATCAACCTCAGCCCGAACCCCGTGCTGGGCGGCGACGGTTCGGTCAAGCAGCCCGGCCTCGACAACCACGCCATGGGCACGGTGTTCGAGGAGCTGGTACGCCGCTTCAACGAAGAAAACAACGAGGAAGCCGGCGAGCACTGGACCCCGCGCGACGCCGTCAAGCTGATGGCGCGGCTGATCTTTCTGCCCATCGCCGACGCCATCGAATCCGGCACCTACCTGCTTTATGACGGCGCCTGCGGCACCGGCGGCATGCTCACCGTGGCCGAGGAAACGCTCCAGCAACTGGCCGCCGAGCACGGCAAGCAGGTCTCCACGCACCTGTACGGCCAGGAGATCAACGCCGAGACCTACGCCATCTGCAAGGCCGACCTGCTGCTCAAGGGCGAGGGCGAGGCGGCGGACAACATCGTCGGCGGCCCGGAGCACTCCACGCTGGCCAACGACGCCTTCCCGAGCCGCGAGTTCGACTTCATGCTCAGCAATCCGCCTTACGGCAAGAGCTGGAAGAGCGATCTCGAACGCATGGGCGGCAAGGGCGGCGTCAAGGACCCGCGCTTCGTCATCGAGCACGCGGGCGACCCCGAATACTCGCTGCTCACCCGCTCCAGCGACGGGCAGATGCTGTTCCTGGCCAACCTGCTGGCCAAGATGAAGCGCGCGACCCGGCTTGGCAGCCGCATTGCCGAGGTGCACAACGGCAGCTCGCTGTTCACCGGCGACGCCGGCCAGGGCGAGAGCAACATCCGCCGCTGGATCATCGAAAACGACTGGCTGGAAGCCATCGTCGCCCTGCCGCTGAACCTGTTCTACAACACCGGCATCGCGACTTACGTGTGGGTGCTCAGCAACCGCAAGCCGGCCCACCGGCAGGGCCGGGTGCAGCTCATCGACGCCACGGCCTGGTACCAGCCGCTGCGCAAGAACCTCGGCAAGAAGAACTGCGAACTCGGCGAGGCGGACATCCGGCGCATCTGCGATGTGTTCCTCGCCTTCGAGGAAACCGCGCAGAGCAAGATCTTCCCCAACGCCGCCTTCGGGTATTCGAAAGTCACCGTCGAGCGCCCGCTGCGCCTGGCCGGCATCGACCCCGAACGCGCCTACAGTCCCAAGGAAATCAAGGCGCTGAAGGAAACCGCGCAGCGCGCCGACGACGCCCCGCCGGTGATCCGCAAGATTCACAAGAAGGGCACGGCGCCCGACCCGCTGCGCGGCCTGTTCGAGGCAACCCTTGACGGCAAGCCGGCCGTCGTCGAATACGAACCCGACCCGGACCTGCGCGACACCGAACAGGTGCCGCTGCTGGAGGACGGCGGCATCGAGGCCTTCATCCGCCGCGAAGTGCTGCCCCACGCCCAGGACGCCTGGTACCTGCCCGACAGCGTGAAGGTGGGCTACGAAATCAGCTTCACGCGCTATTTCTACCAGCCCAAACCGCTGCGCACGCTGGAAGAAATCCGGGCGGACATCCTGGCGCTGGAGCGGGAGACGGAGGGGCTGCTCAGTGAGATCATCGGGAGCGCCAAGGTATGAAGGAGATACTCGGCAAAGCCAAGACCATCCGCGAACTGCTGAGCGGTGCGAAGTACTCGATCGACTACTACCAGCGCGAGTATCGCTGGCAGCCCAAGCAGATGACGGAGCTGGTGGAAGACCTCACCGGCAAGTTCCTCGAAAGCCATGAGACCGGCGACGAGAGGGCGGCCGTTGAGCACTACGGGCACTACTTTCTCGGCTCCATCGTAATCAGCGACCGCGACGGACAGAAGTTCATCATCGATGGCCAGCAGCGGCTGACATCCCTAACGCTGCTGTTGATCTACCTGCACCGACAGCTCACTGAAGAGGAAGAGAAGAAACAGCTCGCGGACCTCATCTTTTCGCAGAAGTACGGCCAGCGCTCCTTCAATCTCCACGTTCCCGACCGCACACCGTGCATGGAAGCCCTCTATACCGGCCAGGCCTTCGACAGCAGCGATCAACCGGAATCGGTCGCCAACATCCTGGGGCGTTTCGAGGACATCGAGGAGCAGTTCCCCGAGGAGGCAAAGGGGGCGGCTCTCCCTTATTTTGCCGACTGGCTCATCGAGAACGTTCATCTCGTCGAAATCACCGCCTACTCGGACGAGGATGCCTATACCATCTTCGAGACGATGAACGACCGTGGGCTCTCGCTAACGCCGACGGACATGCTCAAGGGCTACCTCCTGGCCAACATCAGCGACGGCGACGCCCGCAACCTTGCCAGCAAAGTCTGGCGCGAGCGCATCGCAGAGTGTCAGGTGCTGGGCAAGGAGGAGGACGCGGACGCCATCAAGGCGTGGCTGCGCAGCCAGCACGCCCGCAAGATCCGCGAACGAAAACGCGATGCCCGGCCCGAAGACTTCGATCTGATTGGCACCGAATTCCATCGGTGGATCCGCGATCAGGAAGCCCTGCTCGGCCTGGCCAAGTCAACCGACTTCGCCCGGCTCATCCAGCGCGATTTCAAGTTCTACACCGGCCAGTACCTGCGCGCGCGTAAAGCCGGCGCCGACCTCATGCCCGGGCTGGAGCCCATCCACTTCAACGCCCAGCACAGGTTCACCCTGCAATACCCGGTGCTGCTCGCACCGTTGCTGCCCGATGATCCGGAACCGGAGTTGCTCAGAAAGCTGCGCGTGGTCGCCACCTTCCTCGACATCCTCATCACCCGTCGCGTCTGGAACTGGCGCAGCATCGACTACTCGACGCTCCAGTACGCCATGTTCACCGTCATTCGGGACATCCGCGGCAAGACTGCCGCCGAGGTGGCTGCCATTCTCGGCCAGCGCCTTGCCGACGATCAGGAGACCTTCGCCAGGAATGATCGCTTCGCCCTGCACGGCATGAACGGACGGGTGATCCACCGCCTGCTTGCGCGCATGACGGACTACATCGAGACCCGCTCGGGCCTTGCCTCACGCTACGCGGAGTACATGGCGCAGGGCAAGAAGCGTTACGAGATCGAGCACGTCTGGGCCAATCACCCCGAACGCCATCGGGACGAGTTCGCCCATCCGAGCGACTTTGCCGCCGCGCGCAACCGCATCGGCGGACTGCTGCTGCTACCCAAGAGCTTCAACGCGAGTTACGGCGATCTGCGGTACGAGGACAAGCTCCCCCACTACTTCGGCCAGAACCTCCTCGCCCGCTCGCTGCACCCCAAATGCTACGAGAACAACCCCGGTTTTCTGCGCTTCATCGAGCACAGCGGCCTGCCGTTCAAGCCGTTGACCGGCTTCCATGCCGCAGAGATGGAAGAACGCAGCCACCTTTACCTCAGGCTGGCCGAGCACATCTGGAACCCCGAGCGCCTGGTGCATGAGGCAGCGTCGTGATTGATGGTCTCAAGCCCTATCCCGCGATGAAGGACTCCGGCGTGCCGTGGCTGGGGGAGGTGCCGGGGCATTGGGAGATCAAGCGCGGCAAGGCAATCTTCCGGTGCATCGACATTCGATCCTCCACAGGCGACGAGGAATTGTTGACGGTTTCGTCCGATCGCGGTGTTGTTCCGCGGTCGTCGGCTACCGTAACGATGTTCAAGGCGGAGTCGTACATCGGCTACAAACTGTGTTGGCCTGGCGACCTTGTAATCAACAGCCTCTGGGCGTGGGGACGCGGACTTGGTGTTTCTCGTCATCACGGCATCGTGAGTTCGGCCTATGGCGTTTACCGACTTCAGCGCTCTTATGGGGACTACGCCAGCTACATTCATGAGCTTGTCCGGTCCGCGCCGTTCAACTGGGAGCTTCAAGTCCGATCCAAAGGGATTTGGGTTTCACGCCTGCAACTTACTGATGAGGCTTTCTTGGGGGCGCCGTTTCCAATGCCGCCCACCGAAGAACAAGCCGCCATCGTGCGCTTTCTCGACCACGCCGACCGGCGAATTCGGCGCTATATCCGCGCCAAGCAGAAGCTGATCAAGCTGCTGGAGGAGCAGAAGCAGGCCATCATCCACCAGGCCGTCACCGGCCGCATCGACGTGCGCACCGGCCAGCCCTATCCCGCCTATAAAAACTCCGGCGTCGAGTGGCTGGGCGAGGTGCCGGAGCATTGGGAATTATCGCGCGTCAAGAACGAATTTTTATGCCTAAATCGGTGCCGAATTCCATTGAGCGGGACAGAGAGGGGCGCCATGGCGCTCCGACGTTACGACTACTATGGGGCGTCGGGCGTCATCGACAAGGTGGACGAATATCTGTTCGATGATGATCTACTTCTCATTGCTGAAGACGGCGCCAACTTGGTGCTCCGGAACCTGCCGTTAGCGATCATTGCCCGCGGCAAATTTTGGGTGAACAACCATGCCCACATCCTCAAGCCCAAACGCGGCAATTTGGAGTACCTAGCCGCCGTAATGGAGCGGATCAATTACCAGCCTTGGATTTCCGGGGCAGCACAGCCCAAGCTCACACAGGATCGCCTGCTAAGCATTGCAATCGTTGTTGCTCCACGCGAGGAGCAGGACAGAATTGTCGCGGCCGTATACAGAGATACGGAAGCGCTGGGGATGACCATCGACCGAGCCCAGCGCGAAATCGCCCTCCTCCACGAATACCGCACCCGTCTGATCGCCGACGTGGTCACCGGCAAGCTGGACGTGCGCGAGGCGGCGGCGCGGCTGCCGGACGAAGGCGATGAACCCCTGCCCGACGCGGCGGAGGACGAATCCGCCCCGGACGAGCAGGCCGACGACCTCGACGCCCTACCGGAGGAGGCCGAGGCGTGACCATGCCGGCGCGGCCCAAGCTCTATCACATCGCGCACGTGGACCGGCTACCGTCGATCGTGGCCGACCAGTGCCTGTGGTGCGATCGGGAGGTCGCGCGGCGCGCACCGCCGGGCACCACCATCGGCATGAGCGGCATCAAGCAGCGGCGGCTCGATGAATTGCGCCTGACCAGTCATCCGGCACTGTTCGTGGGCGACTGTGTGCCCTTCTACTTCTGCCCGCGTTCGGTCATGCTTTATTTGATCCACCAGGGCAATCACCCGGAACTCGGCTACCGGGGCGGGCAGGGACCGATCGTCCACTTCGAAGCTGACCTGCATGCGGTGGTCGCCTGGGCCGGTGCGCAGGCTCGCCGTTGGGCGTTCACGCTGTCGAACGCGGGCGCGCGCTACTTCGAGGACCGCAGCGACCTCGGCCAGTTGGGTGAGATCGACTGGAACGCCGTGCAGGCTCGGGACTGGCGTCAATGCAAGGACGGCAAGCAGGCCGAATTCCTGCTGGAGATGAGCTTTCCCTGGCATCTGGTCGAGCGTATCGGCGTGCAGTCGCGCGCGACCTACACCTCGGCGGTCAATGCGCTGCCGCCGCGCGGACACAGGCCACCGGTCGAGATTCGGCCGGAGTGGTATTACTGACGATAAGCGAGGAGCCCGCCATGATCGAGTACCGCAACGGCGACATCCTGAACAGCGAGGCGGAAGCGCTCGTCAACACGGTCAACTGCGTGGGCGTGATGGGGCGCGGCATCGCGCTGCAGTTCAAGAACGCGTTCCCGGAGAACTTCAAGGCGTATGCGGCCGCGTGCAAGCGCGAGGAAGTGCGGCCGGGCCGCATGTTCGTGTTCGAGACCGGACAGATCATGCCGCCGCGCTACATCATCAATTTCCCCACCAAGCGCCACTGGCGCGGCAAGAGCCGCATCGAGGACATCGACGCCGGCCTTGCGGCGCTCGTTGCGGAGATTCGCGCCCGGCGCATCCGCTCGATTGCCGTTCCGCCGCTCGGTTCCGGGCTGGGCGGCCTCGACTGGCGGGCCGAGGTGCGCCCGCGCATCGAGGCGGCGCTGCGCCCGCTCGACGACGTGCAGGTGATCGTCTACGAACCCAATGGCGCGCCGGCGTCCGACACCATGTGCCATCGCCGCGAGGTGCCGAAGATGACCGCCGGGCGGGCGGCACTGGTGGAGCTGATGCACCGCTATCTCGGCGGTTTGCTCGATCCCTTCGTCACGCTGCTCGAAGTGCACAAGCTGATGTATTTCCTGCAGGAGGCGGGCGAACCGCTGCGGCTGCGCTACAAGGCCGCGCCGTACGGCCCCTATGCCGAGAACCTGCGCCACGTGCTGCACGCGATCGAAGGGCACCTGATCGCCGGCTACGACGACGGCGGCGATGCGCCCGACAAGCCGCTGACGCTGGTCCCAGGCGCCGTGGACGAAGCCGCAGTGTTCCTGGCCGAACACCCGGATACCCGCGAGCGGTTCGACCGCGTCGTATCGCTGGTGGAAGGCTTCGAGTCGCCGTTCGGTCTGGAGCTGCTGTCCACGGTCCACTGGGTCATGCATCACGAATCGGTGTGCGCGCTGCAAGACGTGGTTGCGCGCACCTACGCCTGGAGCGACCGCAAGCGGCAGTTCACGCCGCGCCAGATCGGGATCGCCGCCGAGGTGCTGGCGCGGCAGGGCTGGGCGAGATCCCTTGCCGAGCCGGTGGGGGCCTGACCGGATTCGGTTGATGGGTGGTTGACTGGGAGTGGCTGATACCAGCCTGCCTTTTGTTTAGTGGCTCAAAAAATAACGCGTTATAGAAAATTCATTGGTTGACCGGTAGTTGACAGGGAGCTCCATGACCACCGACACCACCGAACGCGGCCTGGAGCGGCTGATCTGCACGGCGCTGACCGGCGCGCCCTGCGACCCGGGCACGGTGCCGGCGGCGCAGGTCCGCGAGCGGCCGGCCGAGTACGGGGCGGGCTGGATCGGCGGCCGGCCGGAGGATTACGACCGCGAGTACTGCGCGGACCTGGCACAGCTCGCGGCCTTTGTGCGCGAGACGCAGCCGGACGCGGCAGATGCGCTTGACCTCTCCACGGACGGCCCCACGCGGCGCAAGTTTCTGGCGCGGCTGCAGGGCGAGATCACCCGGCGCGGCACCATCGACGTGCTGCGCCACGGGCTCAAGCACGGGCCGCACCACCTCGATCTGTTCTACGGCACGCCGTCGCCGGGCAACGCCGGGGCGGCCGAGCGCCATGCCGCCAACCGCTTCAGCGTGACGCGGCAACTGCGCTACAGCCGCGACGAGACGCAGCGCGCGCTGGACCTCGGCCTGTTCATCAACGGCCTGCCGGTGGCGACCTTCGAGCTCAAGAACAGCCTGACCAAGCAGACGGTCGCCGACGCCGTGGAGCAGTACCAGCGCGACCGCGACCCGCGCGAGAAGCTGTTCGAGTTCGGCCGCTGCGTGGTGCACTTTGCGCTGGACGAGCACGAGGTGCGCTTCTGTACGCACCTGAAGGGCAAGGGCTCGTGGTTCCTGCCCTTCAACCAGGGCTGGAACGACGGCGCCGGCAACCCGCCGAACCCCAACGGCCTCAAGACCGACTACCTGTGGCGGCGCATCCTCAGCCGCGCGGGCCTGACGGACATCCTGGAAAACTACGCGCAGGTCGTCGAAACCCGGGACGAACGGACCGGCCGCAAGAAAGCGCTGCAGATCTGGCCGCGCTTCCACCAGCTCGACGTGGTGCGCCGGCTGCTGGCCGATGCGCGCACGCACGGCGCCGGCCGGCGGTATCTGATCCAGCACTCGGCCGGCAGCGGCAAGAGCAATTCCATCGCCTGGCTGGCGCACCAGCTCATCGGCCTGACCCGGGACGAAGCGGCGGTGTTCCACTCGATCATCGTGGTCACCGACCGGCGCGTCCTCGATCAGCAGATCCGCGACACGATCAAGCAGTTCGCGCAGGTGGGCGCGACAGTGGGGCACGCCGAGCATTCGGGCGACCTGCGGCGGTTCATCGCCGAGGGCAAGAAGATCATCATCTCGACGGTGCAGAAGTTCCCGTTCATCCTGGACGAGATCGGCGCCGAACCCCGCGGGCGCCGGTTCGCGCTGATCATCGACGAGGCGCATTCGAGCCAGGGCGGGAAGGCCTCGGGCGCGATGAACGAGGCGCTGGCCGACCCCGAGGACGAGATCAACGACGTGCTCGAACGGCGGATGCAGGCGCGCAAGATGCTGGCCAATGCCAGCTACTTCGCCTTCACCGCCACGCCCAAGCACAAGACGCTGGAAATCTTCGGCGAGGCCGACCCCCAGCCGGACGGCACGGTGAAGCACCGGCCGTTCCACAGCTACACCATGAAACAGGCGATCCAGGAGCGCTTCATCCTGGACGTGCTGGCGCACTACACGCCGGTGGAGAGCTACTACAAGCTCCTCAAGAAGGTGGAGGACGATCCGGAGTTCGACACCAAGCGGGCAAAGAAGAAACTGCGCCGCTACGTGGAGAGCCACGACCACGCCATCCGGCTGAAAGCCGAGATCATGGTCGACCACTTCCACGAGCAGGTGCTTCAGCTTTCCAAGATCGGCGACGAGGCGCGCGCCATGGTGGTGACGAGCGGCATCGAGCGCGCGATCCAGTACTTCCACGCCGTTCGCGGCTATCTGGCCGAACGCAAGAGCCGCTACCAGGCGATCGTCGCGTTCTCGGGAGAACACACCTATGGCGGTATGAAGGTCACCGAGGCGTCGCTGAACGGCTTTGCGTCGAGCCAGATCGCGGACAAGATTCAGCAGGACCCGTACCGCTTCCTGATCTGCGCCGACAAGTTCCAGACCGGCTACGACGAGCCGCTGCTGCACACGATGTACGTGGACAAGCCGCTCGCCGGCATCAAGGCCGTGCAGACGCTCTCGCGCCTGAACCGCGCGCACCCGAAGAAGCACGACGTGTTCGTGCTCGACTTCATGAACGACGCCGACACCATCCAGCAGGCGTTTGCCGACTACTACCGCACGACGATCCTGGCCGACGAGACCGACCCCAACCGGCTGCACGACCTCAAGGCGGCGCTCGATGGCTGCCAGGTCTATGCCGCGGCGCAGGTGGACGAGTTTGCGGCGCTGTATCTGGGTGGCGCCGACCGCGACCGCCTCGACCCGATCCTCGACGCCTGTGTGGCCGATTACCGCGAGCGGCTGGACGAGGACGGGCAGGTGGACTTCAAGGGCAAGGCCAAGGCGTTCCTGCGCGCCTATGGCTTTCTGTCGTCGATCCTGCCGTACACGAACGCCGAATGGGAGAAGCTGTCGATCTTCCTCACGTTTCTCGTGCCCAAGCTGCCGGCGCCGGTGGAGGAGGATCTGTCCAAGGGCATTCTGGACGCCATCGACATGGACAGTTACCGCGTCGAGAAACAGGCAGCGGTGAAGATTCAGCTCCCGGACGAGGATGCGGAAATCGACCCGATGCCAACCGATGGCGGCGGCCGCAAGCCGGAACCGGAGCTGGATCGGCTCTCGAACATCCTGAAGACCTTCAACGACCAGTTCGGCAATATCGATTGGTCGGATGCCGACCGCGTGCACAAGCTGATCACCGAGGACATTCCGAACCGGGTGGCGGCCGATGCGGCGTATCGGAACGCCATGAAGAACAACGACCGCCAGAACGCCCGCATCGAGCACGACAAGGCGCTGGCGCGGGTGATGACCGCCGTACTGAAGGACGACACGCAGCTGTTCAAGCAGTTCATGGACAACGCGTCGTTCAAGCGCTGGGTGACGGATACGGTGTTCGGGCTGACCTATGAGGCCCCGATGGCAACGGCGACTGCGTCCGGCGCGTCTTCCGCGGGCGGCGTGTGATCCGTTTGGAGTGTACCGATGAATCTTGTGTTTCCGCCCGCGCCGCTGGTCACGATCCCCGTCCAATCGGGCGGGCTGTTTCCGGTGCGGCAGATCTATTGCGTGGGCCGTAACTACGCCGCTCATGCCCGCGAGATGGGCAGCGATCCGGCGCGTGAGCCACCGTTTTTCTTCATGAAGCCGGCCTGGTCGGTCGTGCCGAGCGGCGCGGTGCTGGCCTATCCGCCCGCAACCGCGGATCTGCAGCCGGAGGTGGAGTTGGTGGTGGCGCTCGGCGCCGGTGGGCGCAGCATTCCCGCGGCCGAGGCGAGCGCATGCATTTTCGGCTACGCCGTGGGTCTCGACATGACCCGGCGCGATCTGCAGCAGGCGGCCAAGACGCGGGGCCGACCTTGGGATCTCGGCAAAAGCTTCGAGGGCGCCGCCCCGGTCGGCGCGGTGACCCCGGTTGCGGCAGGCGGTCGGCTCGACTCCGGTCCAATCATCCTTCAGGTGAACGGCGCGCCGCGCCAATCGGGCGATCTGGGCCAGATGATCTGGACGGTGCCGCAGATCATCGCTGCCTTGTCGCGGCTGGTCGCGCTGCATCCGGGCGATCTGATCTTCACCGGTACGCCGGCCGGCGTGGCCCCCGTCGTGTCCGGGGATCGGCTGGAGGCGAGCATCGCAGGGCTTGAGCCACTGATGATCGCGATCGCCTGAGCGCGCGACTGCGCTTGGCGCGCTCCGTGACAGGCATCCGGTGAGTTGCGACCGGCCCGCCGCCATCACAGGCGCAGCCCGCGGGGCCGCAGGCCGATCCCGGAACGGCGCATCTGCGGTACCATATCCGGTCAACCGCCGGGGTATGGGTGGTTCTCGGTCTCTCGTAACGGCAGCGCGGGATGGCGTCGACATGATCTTGATGATCGACAACTACGATTGAGCTCCACCGGGTGCCACTGAGTTCCATAGTTCATGCATAATGTGTTGATTAGCAATGGTTGAGAGTCTGGTGAGTTCTGTCACTTGCTAGACCAAGCTACTGCAAAAGTGTATAACCATGTGAGTAACGAATCCCCTGCAGGGCGTTATACACATGGCTCTCAATCTCCTCACCGTACGCAAGGTCGAGACGGCGCAAGCCAAGCCCAAGGCCTACACGCTCAGGGATGGCGGCAGCCTGTTCCTGCGCATACAGCCCAATGGAAGCAAGCTCTGGTGGTATCGGTATCGCCTGGGCAACGCCGCGCAGGTCTACTCGATTGGTTCGTTTCCCAAGGTGACTCTGGAGGTTGCGCGACAGGAGCGAGATTGGGCGCGCAACCTGGTTCGTGAGGGGCGTGATCCTATCCTGGAGAAGCGGGTCAAGATCGCCAACCAAGTCGAGCAGAACGAGCACACTGTAGAGGAAGTTGCCCGCAGGTGGATGGCGAGCAATGCGCATTGGAGCGACTACTATGCCGGCCAGGTGAAGACCTATCTTGAGAAGGACGTGTTTCCCAAGCTCGGCAAACTGCCGATCAGCGCGATCAAGGCATCTCACCTGCGGCCCATCATCCAAGGGGTGGTTGACCGCGGCGCTCCTACGGTGGCGATCTTGATCCGGCAGTGGAGTGGCCAGCTCTTCGCATACGCATCGGGAGAGGGGCTTTGCGAAAACGATCCGACTGCATTGCTGAAGCGATCAGTGAAGCGCCCGAGGGTTCGGCACAACCCGCCGCTGTCGTGGCAGGACATCCCGAAGTTCTTGAACAGTGTGGATGATGCGGGCTACCGGACTACGGTGATCGCGCTGCGGCTGATGGCGCTGACGTTTGTCCGCACGGCCGAGCTGCGCAAGGCGTACTGGTCTGAGTTCGATCTGGACAATGCGATCTGGACGGTTCCCGAAGGGCGCATGAAGATGCGCCAGCCTCACATCGTTCCGCTCTCGAAGCAGGCGATCGTGCTGCTGAAGGAACTCCACACGCTGACTGGTGGTGGCAAGGTGCTGTTCCCCAGCTATCGAAAGCCGGGAGAAGTGATGTCCGCCACGACGCTCAACAAGGTGTTGGAGCGCATGGGCTACGGCGGTCAGTTCTCGTCGCATGGCTTCCGTTCGACGGCGACGACGCTGCTCGGATTGTTGAGCTATCCCGAGAATCGGGTCGACCTGCAACTGGCGCACTCGAAGCGGAAGAAGGATTCCTCGCGCGCACCGTATGACCACACGAAGTACATCGCGTCGCGGGCGATCATCATGCAGGACTGGGCTGACATCCTGGATGCACTGGCCCGCGGCGATTCGATGAGCGAGGTCATGGAAACCTTCGGCCCGCTGTCCAAGCGGCGCAAGGCACTGCTGAGAGTCATCGAGCGCGAGTGATGCCCGCGGGGTGTGTTCAGGACAGCGAGCGCACGCGTCGAACGAATCTTGCCCGTGAGCCTGCCAGCGCGACATCAGGGCGAAGCAGATAGGCCATCACGATGGTCGGTGTACCCGCCAGTGGTCGCAACGCGATGCCTCTGCGCGTGTAACTGGACAGCCTGGTGGCAGGCGCAATGGCGATCCCGTACCCGGCGGCAACCAGCGTCATCGCCACATCGAATGTCTCCACCGTTTGCTCCCGCTCCTGCAGCGCGTTCTCGAACACGCGCTGCACGGTCATGCGCCATGGTTCATCGGCCGTGGACTGCGAGCAGATCAAGGGCTGCTTGAGCACTTCCTCGCACGGCACTTCACGGTAGGCCAGCAGGTGGGAGCGCTTGGCCACGGCGACCGCCAGCGTGTCATGCCACAGCGGCTCGCATACCCAGCCAGGCCACTGCCGGGCAACCGCAGACAAGGCGAAATCGAAGCCGTCGCCCGGCAGCTCCGCGCCTCGAACGGGATCTGTCCATCCGGCCAGGACGACATGAGTCTCCGGCTCTTCGGCACGCTGCAGGGCGAGCACGTCGGCGAGCTGGGGAGGCACCCATTCGCCGAGGACGGCCATGCGAATTTCGGCGGTGATGTCACTCGATTCCACGTCCAGCTCCCCCCAGGCGGTGAACTCGTGGCAACTGATCTCGAAGCCGTTGAATGAGTTAAGTTTAACGTGGTTTAAATCGTGACCGTGTTCGACGCTCTTGGCAATGCCAAAGCGTTCGATCCAAAGGGGCCGCCCCACCGGCACCACTACCTACGAAGCGGAACCAGCCATCGCGTTTGGGGCTGCCGTGCGGGAAGAGAGAACCAACCAGGGTATCGCTCAGGAAACGCTGGCTCACATGGCCGGCATCGAGCGGTCTCACATGGGCAAGATCGAGCGCGGCGAGCATGTCCCCACGCTCCCCCTCATCCTCAAGATCGCCCGTGCGCTGAAATGCAGTTCCGCCCACTTGATGACTCTGACCGAAGCCAAGCTGGCAGAGTCGGCCCCATCCGCGGATTGAAGCCGGCCTGCGCAGCGGCCGCACGGCTACCCCTGATCGTCGTTGTCCTTGCCCCCAAGGGCTGAATCTTCGCGCTTTGCGGCCTCGTTGAGGAGCCGCAGGTATGGGTTGTCTGGCGGCGTCTCCCGGAACAGCGCCTCCGGGCTGGCGAGCAGATAGCCGTGCAGCCGGCGCGACTTGCGCGGCCCCGTGACTTCGCAGGTCCAGATGTTCAGCCCGCTCGGCTGCTTGCGGTGCTGTCCCAGCTTCTCGAAGCGCTTCTGTACCCACTGCCACCCCTCCAGCTTCTCCTGCTTGGCCAGCGCGGCGACTTGAAGGTACTCCTGCGCGTAGCGCTGGAACACGCCGGGGCTGACGAGGTAGGTCGTACCGGCGACGGTATGCACCAGGGCCTTGGCGTCGTTGATGATGAGCTTGCGCGTCTGAATGCCCTGACGCAGCCAGGCCATGAAGTGCGCCCCGGAGGGCTCCGCGCGATCCTGGGCAGGCACGAGGCTCATCTGCGGCGGGGGCACGATCGAAGAGGCCAGCTCGGACTCGGCGACAGGGCAACTCGGGGTCTCCATTACCGTGGGTGGAGCGTCGTCGTCCAGCAGGTCGAGCAGCGCGGCCACGGCGGTGTCCGTGGCTGCGGATGCGATCGGCGCCGTGCTTGCGGGTACAGCGTCGATGCCTTCCACGCGCGGCCCATCGGCCACCGCCGGCGCTAGCGGCGTCGGCTCCGCCTGTTCCTCTTCGACCTGCACACGGCCTGCGAACGGCGCCGGCCGGTCGGCGGCATCCCATATCATCGCCGGCGAGAGTTTCAGGAAGGTGAAGGCATGCGACCAGCCGGCGTCGCTGGTGACGGTAGCCTTCCAGATCGCCTTGCCATCCGGCGTCGGTTGCACGATGCCGTGATCCTGCAGCACGTTGAACACCGCCGTGTTACTCGCCGGGATGCCGTCGATGCCCTGCGACAGCAGATGTGCGCGCAGCTTGTCGGAGACGGTCTTGCTCACCAGCCAGAGTGAGTCCTGCGTCAGCCATCCATCCGAGGCCTGGGGCTGGTTCAGCTTGAATTCCTCCCTGAGCAGATAGCGCAGGCCGTCCAGCAGCTTGCGCTGCAGCGTGTGCCTGGTCGCCGCCAGTGCCTTGCCGGGATCGCCGCCGAGTTCCCGGGCGACCGATGCCTGGTCGGCCTGCACGACCAGCTCGCCGAGCGTGCCGGCATGCTCGTACTGGCCGGCCAGCACGTACAGCAGCGCGGCCCAGAGGTCGGGATAGCCGCTGAGCCAGTCGAAGATGTCCCGATCGAGCAGGCGCGCATAGAGCAGCCCGGCAGCGGCGCTGTGCAGGCGGTACTCACGCTCCTTTCGGTAACGGAAGCGGTAGGGCTTTCGCAGCGGGCCGTGCCAGGGATGCCAGACGCTGCCGTCGACATGCTCGACGTCCAGATCGACCGCTATCTTGCCGATGTCGTGCAGCAGGGCGGCGTAGGCCGTGCCTGCGGTCCAGGCCTCGGCCTGGGCAGCCTGCGCTTCCGGCGTGACACCAGCGGGCAGCAGATGCGATTGCCGCAGCTTGAGGGCATAGGCCACGATCTCCAGGCCGTGGTCCAGCATACCGCCCGGATAGGCGTGGTGGTGGTTCTCGGAGGCCGGGAACTGCTGGACCAGCTCGGTGTAGCGCTCCAGTGGGGCGAGGTAGAGCGTGGCGAACTGTCGGCGCGAGAGCGACGTGCGTTGCCAGATGTGTTCCAGCAGTTTCTGCCGACGCGGTGTCGCCAGCAGCGACGCGGCCGGCTGCGGTCGCGTCATTCCTTGGGGCATCGCCATGGAGGTGGCGGGTGGTGCACCGGCGGTTGGAACCCTTTTGCGCTGGAACAACGAGAACATGACGACACCCGAGTGAGGGGGCTGGAGGGGGAGCCTTTTGGCCTTTTCGGGTAGGGCCTTTCCCCTTGGCCCCCTTCCCTTGCCCCTTCCCAGCCCTTTGGCATTTGGGTATAGAGCCGTTACTGCGCGGGCGCCACGATCAATGCGGTATAGGGCAATGCCGAAAAGCTGAAAACGTTGCCGGAGCCGCTCTAGAGTGCAGGTGATGACATCGAGCTGGTCGCTAAAGTCAACGCACTATAATTGGCTGATCGTTGTGCTGATCGCCCAAGTTCGGCTGCTGCCACCAAAAGCGGTCCATCGGCAACTGTGTTCAGAGCCCATTACTCACTGGTGTGTGTCCAACGGCAGGCCAGGGCCCAGATGCCGGTGCAGCTCCATGGCGGAGACGCCTTTCTTGGCCTGGGTGATCAGATAAATACCCCGAAACCACGTGGTAAGTGGCAATTTCGTGGCTTCAAAGATCGTCCCCGCCGTCAGCGAGGTCTGATGCCGGCAGCGGTTGCACTGGCGCAACTGCCGGAAGGCCAGCTGGCAGTGCTGGTCATGACCGCAGCCGGGGCAGCAGAACCCCTGTGGCCAACGCCACTGGGCCAGCGCCTCGCGGCACTGCGCTTCGGTGCCCGCCCAACGTTCACGGTGAGGGGCGCGCGCTGCTCTTGCGCGCGTCCCTCTCAACCGTGGGGTTAGCTGGCAGCCGCTTAACCATAAACGCCGAACTGGCAGGACATAAAGCTGAAAACTCCTGCGTCTGTCGGATGGCAAGGGGTGCGGCCTCACGAGCAAGCCGCGCATACCCCAGTCGTTCGAAGAATCGCTCTGCAGTTGTCGTGAGCAAGTAGATCTCTCTTACGCCTGTGACTGAGCGAAGGCCTCAGCCCGCTCCACGAGCGCAGTGCCACCGCCTTGTCCACGGGAGTTGAGGCTAACGGCAAGTGAACGAAGCAATGCAACGGAGTCATACAGTTCGAGACCGACAATGCCGTCCGGAGCGCTATCAGACCCGCATCCGAAGAAGCGCTCCATATGCGCGTCAGTTAGATCCGACGAAGGCAATTGCGCTTCAGCAAGAAGGCGCCTGACGTACGATACCGGTGGCTTAGGAAAGACGTTCATTGCTGCCAGCTAACGCCGAAGCACAGCGGCGACCTTGGAGTGGCGACGAAGGAGCCACGGAAAGGGCGTCCGGCGGCCATCGGCCGCGAACTGCTGCGCCTTGTTAATTGGATACCTCAATGTACCACCTGGGCTTGATGCGCCCGAAATCGCGGCGGACGTTTGATTTCAGTGCCTTTTTGGAGTCCAGCACCTTTGCCTCGCCGTCCTCTCTGACAAACACAACCCAATGCCAGAATGGTTTGCCCTGTTCCATACGCCATTTAATGGCCATAAGAGCCTTATCTGGAAGGCGCTCCCAAGACTCGAATGGTGTTTCTTTGGGCGACACAAAGATACCGAATTCCCGCAGAAGCTTTCGGACGTGCGCAGTCTCCGACCAGAGTGATGTGTCTGCGGCGTAAATGCCCAAGGCGTTCGCCTTTCGCTTGGCCTCAGCATAGCTGACACCCGCGAGAGCAGCGCTTGCAGCAATACCGCAACCAGTTGTTTCTTCCTGAATGACTGGTTCCATGTCTCTACCAATTAACGCCGCGCTCTGCGGCAATTTTGGAGCGCAGCGGAAAAATTGTCCGACAGCAGCGCTTTGTTGGACGAAGCCGCTTCGCGGAGGACAACAGCCACGTCCGGTGAATTCTAAAATGTAGCCTCACCCCCTCCTGCAGGAGGGATCGTTCCGCCAAGAACCGTGAGGCTACACGCCCATGACATCAGCACTCGACCAAGACTTCAAGCGCAACTATGAGGCCCACCTCAAGCATCTGCGGCTCAAGGGCCTGCAGCCCAAGACCATCGAGGCCTACGCCCGGGCCATCCGCCGCATCGGCGGGTATTTCGACCATCGGATCGACGATCTCTCCGAGCAACAATCGATCCAAAACGTCCTCTCCACCTCACCCAGGGCCGTAAATGTCATCACTGCCACCAGCCCAAAGACAAAACACAGTTCAACAGCCGCTGCGCGCCGGTAAAACTCAGAAAGCTATTTTCATAACCAGCAGGACCCTCACCCAAGCCGGGCTTGTCCAACAAACGGTTCAGATCGTGGCTCGCTTCGCTCACACGATCTAACCTTATTCGTCAGCTCTGGCCCAGGCCGGCATCGAGCGCATCGGCTTGGGCTGCGAAGTCGTCGGGGCGGCGCTTGCGGAAGGCTTCCAGGTTGCTGAGCTTCCAGCGCAGGGCCGGCAGTTGCGCGGCGTGCGGGCATTGCAGCAAGGACCAGTCGGGCTGCGCGCGCGTCAATCCGCTCAGGAACTGCTTGTGCTGCGCGCTCAGCCGCCGCGGCAGTTCGTGCCGCAACCGGGCGCGGGCCTCCAGCAGCGTCTCCAGGGAGCAGTCCACTTCGGTCATGCCGACAAAGGCCCGCTCGTACTCGCCGGCGATGTCCTTGTCGTTGCCGAACAGCACCTCATGGGTCGGCCGATTGTGCCCCGCCAGATAGACCACGAAGCATTCGACCATGCCATCGCTGATGCCGCCCGACTCAAAGAGCTGCCACACGTCGAACAGGTCGCGCGGATGCTGCCGGTCCAGCGCGGCCACCAGCTTGCCGGCGTACAGCTCGTCCGACGCCAGGATCGGCACGTCCAACTCGACGCCGAACAGATCGCTGGTCCTGGCGCTCAGCGGTCGCCGCTCGACGGGCAGCACGCTGCCTCGGAACACGACGTTGACCTCGATCTTTACTTGGCTGGCGTCGTTCTCGACGATCAGCTTGGTGTCCCCCAGGTTCTTGGCGCGAACCAGGCGTGTCTGCACGCCCAGTGGTGCAACGCGCGTGGCGATGGCGGCCAGCTCCTGGTTGATGGCTTGCAGCGCTTCGTCGCGCGGCGTCTGCCACGGGAGGTACACCACGTCGATGTCCACCGAAAGGCGCGGCATGTCCCGCACGAAGAGGTTGATGGCCGTGCCGCCCTTCATGGCGAAGATGTCGTTGGCGAACACGTCGGGCGCGACGGCCAGCAGCAGGCGAACGGTGTCCGCGTAGGTCTTATCCATGAGGTCTCAGGCTCAGCAAGGTGCCGTCATCGAGCCGGCTCATCCAGCGCGTGTTGCTGCCGGTGCGAACCGGGTACTGCTCCAACAGGGCATCGACATCCACGAGGCTGGTCTCGCGCGCCCAGGTGAGGAACAGGCGCACGGCCTTCACGCTGGCGCAGCAGGACAGCAGTTGTCCGAGCAAGTCCTTGCGGGGGGAACGCAGTCCATCGAAGATGTTGCGGGCCTCTTCGAGGCTCTGCTTGACGCCGGCTTCGTACAGCAGCTCCAGAACGGCACGCTCGGAGGCAGCCACCCGCAGATCCTCGGGCAGGCCAGGCGGCGTGGTCAGGGTCTTGCTGGCCAGCGTCGTGTCCGGCCAGTCGAACAGGCGGGCGTGGACGTAGCGGGCCGGAAAGCGCGAGGTGAACCAGGCCGGCAACGCGAAACGACCGTCGCCCCACAGCACCAGCGCCTCCCGGCTGCCCAGGTTGTGCCGCACACCCTGCAGGGCCAGGGCGCTCTTGCCGCCGACGTGCAGGCCGGGCACGCGCTGTTGCAGGAACTTCAGCGCACCGTAGACCCCGAACTCATCGTTCGGGAAGGCATAGACGCCATGGGCCAGGCGCACGAGCCACCCGCCGTCGGCATAGTGGGCGGCGAGCTGGGGTGACACCCCGAACTGGCTCAGGGTGGCAAGGTCGAACGGCGCCCCGCGGGGGAGTCCCGCCTGCAGCCGCTTGATTACCTGATGCCTAGAATTTCCATCCATGCTATAAAAATAGCACGGAATCCAATCGGTCTCTAGAGCGATTGCAAGAATTCGCAGGGAAAGTAGCATAAGGTTTGATTTATCGTGCAGAATCTAATCGGCCTGCGACCCGAGCCAACCCGGCTCTGCCAGCCGCAACCCGCCCTCCTGATCGCGGTCTATGCTGGAGGGCAAGCCACGACCGGCCGCTCCGCGAGGTGAGGCACCACTGACGCCGAGGCATATGAGCATGACCACCAACACGCACAACGGGCGCTGGAGCCACCGGCTGGGCCGGGGGGCTGGCCGTGCCTGGCGTGGATACCTGCGCCGCGAGCAGCGTGTCGCCGGCTGGCTGGTGACGCGCGGGGTGCCCGCGGGCGCGGCGACGGCGGTGCTCTGGATCGTCAAGCTGGCCGTACTTGGCATGCTGCTCTACACCGTATCCTGGCTCGTCCTGCTGCTGGCCTTTGCGGTGGTCGCCGCATGGCTCGCGCGGAACGCCGACGAGGACGACGAGAAGCAGCCGGAACTTAGAGACGGACACTCGGGCGTCGGCCTGTACGACAAAGATGACTGGCGGATCGACATGGGCGATCCCGACGAGCCGTAGCTGTCGCATCAACGCGAGAACGTGCTCCTTACTTCGCCGCACCTTTCGATACGGCCGTCATCGCAAGGCGAGAGCCACTACCTCCAGCCGACTTCGCATCGGACGTGCCAGTGATGAGACCGCCCAGGAAGTTTCCAGCGCGAACTCCTGCCCATCCGAGAGCCATGACCCAAAACGTCGGCAGCACGATGAACATCATCGCCATGACGAAGTTGAGCAGCATGTCGCCAAAGGCGTTGTTCAAGCCGATCAGCGGATCGAAGTTCGTGTGCGGCCTGTCCGCGCCAAACCCCCAGCCGTAGAGCGCGTCCAGGATCGTGCTGTCGATCCAGCGCGCGAGCTGGAACCAGAAGTCCACGAAGAACAGCGCGAACTGGACGCAGCTCACCGTCACCACCGTCTTCAGGTCGTAGGTGCCGATCAGCAGCACCAGCGGGATGCAGATGACGAGCGCCATCTTGAGCATCGTCAGCACCATCGGCAGCGCCTGGCGCACCACGTCCATCGCCGGAAAGAAGCCCAGCGAACCGACGGTCAGACCCAGGTCGCTCGCGCCGCGCGTGACGATGTTCGGCAGCGTCTTGTCGATCTGGCCGCCGTAGTCGGTGTAGACGGCGCCCTGGTTCATCTTCTGCTGCCTCGGCGAGACCACGGCGCGGATCACCGAGTCATTGACCTCGCTCTGCGACAGGAAGCCCACCCAGCGCCCGATGCGGGTCAGCAGGTCCGGGTCGACCTGTGCCAGCAGCCGGCTGCGCAGTCCCTGGCCGCCATCGGCCCACCACTGCCGGCAAGACGGATAGCCGCCGCCGCTGTCCACCTGTGCCAGCCCCGCATCGCGGGTCGCGTCGTAGGGCCAGGCCGTGCGTGGGGTCTTGGCGCGATAGGTGTCATAGAAGCCGGGCGTGTCGAGGAAGTAACTCGACCCGATCCAGGTGACGTCGTTCATCTGCTCGTCGGAGAGCGTCGGCCGGTTCATGAACAGCTTGGCGCGCGACGGCCCGTAGCAGTCGTGCGTGAAGTCGGCGACCTCCTGTGCCAGCACCGGATCGTCGATGCGCGTGGAATCCACATCCATGCGAATCTGACGCAGGTCCGTGCCGCAGGGAATCGCCGCCACCGCGGCGCCCGTGACAGCCTTCGAGAGGGCGTGCATGAAGAACCACCACACCGGCACCAGCGCGCTCTGGTCGTTGAGCGCCGTGTAGACGTTGGACCAGCCCGTGTCGTTGGGCAGCGGGACGTTGACCTGGCATTGCGCGGAGCGCGTGGTGTCGAACTTGATCGTGGCGAGATCCGCCGGGATGAACGGGATGCCGGCGAACATGATAACCACGATCGCCACCCACACCCGGTTCTCGATGCGCATCGACGACAGCACGCCCTTGTTGCCTTCGTCCGCACCTTCGCTGCGGGCCTTGAGCCATTCCTGGATCACGATGGCCACGAACGGCAGCGCGAACACGCCGCTGGCCACGAGGATGCTCCAGATGCCGTTGTTGACCACCCAAGCCACCAGGGTCAGGTAATACTCCAGGTAGTCCGTGGTGTAGAGCGTCATGCCTGCCTCCCGGTCTCAGCCGTGCCGCAACAGTTGGCTGGCTTCCAGCGCGACCACGGCGATCACGGCCGCGACCTCCGTGCGCAGCAGGCGCTGATGCGTCTCGCGGGACGGCTCCCGCCGCAACAGGCGCCGACGCATCCACCACCAGCCGTAGGCCGTCGCTCCGTAGAGGCACAGCCGCCACACGAAGAAGTGGCCGGCGTGCGCCTGCAGCCAGTGCTGCCAGCCCTCGACGCCGCCGACCACGTGGATGCCGGCGATGTTCACCGCCACCGCGGCGGCCACCACCAGCAAGGTCCACAGCAGCGCCACGCCGACTCGGCGGTTGAACAGCCATGGCAGCCGCAGCCAGGCCAGCCGGCTCATGGCGTACCGCTCCGCGGCTTCTGGACCTCCCGCAGACGGTCGCGCGTGGTGTCGCCCTCGAAGATGCCGCGCGAGCCGGCAGCGCGGGTGCTGTGGCGCTGGATGATCGCCATCGCCGAGTTGCCGGCCAGCGTGCGGCGCAGCTCCAGCTCAGTCTTGAGGTTGTTGATCTCCTGCTCCAGCGCGCTGTTCTCCTGGTCGACCGCCTGCACGGCCAGCTCGTTGGCGGCGACGTTCGGCTCCTTCTTGCCGGTGAGCAACGTGCGCTGCAGCAGCAGGGCCTTCTCCAGCACGCTGGACAGCGCCGCCTCCGACGCCAGGCGCTTGCCCAGCACGTCCTGGTCGGGTTCGTCACGCAGGGCCTCGATCACGCCGCGAGTGATCGGCAGCGAGCTGCTGCCGGCTGCGTCGAGATTGGCCGGCGTCGTCGGCCGGGCGCCCGTCACCAGCTCCTGCAGCACCTGCAGCTTGGTCTCGTACTCTTCCTGGATCACTGGCGTGAGCCCGACGCCTGGCGTGGTCTGGGTCTTCGTGCAGTTTTCGCAGGTGCGTTGCTCGCGTTCGCCCAACACGCGGTTCGCAAAGGCCGCGGCCGCGCCAGGCGACGACCAGGTCTGGCAGGTCAGGCGGTTGCCGCAGGCGCTGCGCGCGATCGACGAGGTATCGGTGGCGCTGCGCCCGTTGAGCAGGTTGTAGCCCGCGCGCGTCACATCGCCGATCACCTTGATCGAACTCTGACCGGAGCCGCCCGCGTTGCCGCCGCCGACCCATGGCACGCCGTTGTTTCCTTTGTTGGACTCGGCCTGCTCGATGGCGGAGACGGCATCGGTGCTGCTGACCGCATCCCGCAGCGCCATCCCTTCGGCGAGCTGGTCCCAGCCGGCCTGGCCGCCGGCCATGTCCGCCATGCGATTGGCGATGGCCCGGCAGGTCATCTTCGAGCGGTCGAAATCCAGGCGCGCCTGGAGGATGCCGTTGGTGAGCAGGTTGTACAGGCCCGGGTCGGCGCGCTGGATGATCAGGGCCGGCAGCGAGGCCACGGCGCTGGTGGCGTTCTGGATCACGTTGCTCATGATCGTCTGGAAGCCGTTGGTGATGCCGTTGAGCTGGTTCTGCAGCGTCGTGGTGATGCTCATGTCGCCGCAGATCAGGTTGCTGTTCCAGCCGATCCCCACGCCGATGCTCTGCATGTTGCCGGCACCCCCCATCGACACGGCCCGGCCGCCGCCGATGCTGTAGAGCACGTCGTCGCCGATCACGCTGCCGCTGACGTTCACGCCATTGGGGTCGATGCGGGTCTGCGCCCAGGCAGCGCCGACGGCCAGCGTGATGGCCGCCACGAGCAGCGTGGCCCGCAGGGGCGATTTCGCGCGGCGCAGGAGGTCAGGGAGGGAGGCGTTCATCGTGGGTTCCTCACATGAAATCGACGCTGCCGAGGAAGACCTGGCCACGGCGCCGGCAGCAGGAGTACGGCCGCCACAAGGCCCAGGCGTAGTCGCCCTGCTGGGCCTGCACGCGGGTGCCGCTGTGCGGGAAGACCACGCAAGTGTTCGAGAGCGTGGGCGTCAGCTCCTGCCACTTGCCCGTCGAGGCGTCGGTCTCCATCAGCGCGCCGGCCGGCCAGTAGCCGTCGCGGGCGTTGGCCAGCAGAGGCTGGTACACGTGGATCTGGCCGCGGCGCGTCACGATGTCGCCCGCGCGCTGCGCGACCACGGCGCCGCTCTTGTGGTCGTCGGTCTGGTGCAGGAAGCCACCGCGGGGATACACGTTGCCCCAGAGGTTCAGGCCGGTGCGCGTACCGATTTCGCGCCGGCCGGGGATGAGCGCTTCGGGGTAGAACGCTTCCGGGATGTTGTAGCGCCAGGCGATCGTGTCGAGCGTGCTCAGCAGATACGGCATGAAGGCCGTGCCAGCGCCTTCGCAGGTGTAGCCGGAGGCGCTGGCGAACTGGCTGAACACCATCCCGGCCGGATGGCCGATGACATCGGCGTTCTTGAACTTGGCGAGGTTGTTCTCGTTGTCGTGATTGGTCGTGCCGTCACCGCCCGCCTTGGCGGTCGGGTTGGGCATGCTCATCGCCCTGACTTCCAGCCACGGGTTTTCGCCGGTGTTCGAGTAGCTCGACACCACCGCATCGGGGACGTAGTGGCGCACCTTGACGGAGGTGCGAACCGAGCAGCCGAATGGCGTGCAGTACAGCCAGTAGCAGATTCCGACCACGCGGTATTCGAGGCAGTCGGGGGACAGCGCCGACGAGACGATGGTGGCGGTGTCCAGGGCGAACGTCGACGTGGCCGCGCTCAGTAGCAGCGAGGCGGCGGTGGCACGCAGGCGCCGGGATGCCAGCAGGAGGCTCATGGCTGCGTGCTCCGGTAGGCGTTGATGCGCGCGACGGCGCGGGGCACGTTGGGCTCGCCGTAGACCACGTAGCGTCGATCGACCACCACGGCGGGAATCTTGGCGATGCCCAGCCCCCAGGCATCCGCGACACCTTGGTAGGCATGGCCGATGCGGCGCTGCAGGGCCTCGCCGCCGTCATGCAACCGCTGCCGCACGAGGGCCGCGGCCTGTTGGGGGTTGGCCGGCAGGTGCGCGGCGAGTTCGACCTCGATGCGCGCGGCCTGGTCCAGCTCGATGACCTGCACGCCGGGCGGGGCCTGCACCGGATGACGGCTGTCGGTGACGACGAGCACATCAGCGGCCGCCGCGATGGGGCCGAGCAGCGCGGCGCACAGGCCAGCGGCCAGCCTGGCGGCCAAGGGGCGCCGCGAGGCGGCAGGAAGGTTGAGGGAATGAGCCGGCATGTCGCGCCTCCGCGGAGTCGATGCAGGCTCGTAGTCGAGCGCAATGCAGATCAGGGAACGACAAAGAAACCGAAACCGGTCAGCCCCGATTCCCTGCGGACCGGCGAAAAGAAACGGGAGCCAAGGGCTCCCGTGGTGACGAAATGAGTGCGCTACAACAAGCCGGCTTCGGCGAACGAGTACGGACTGCCCTTGCCGACGATGAAGTGGTCCAGCACCCGGACATCGACGGTTGCCAGGGCGCTCTTCAGCCGCTCGGTGATCGCACGATCAGCGGCCGAGGGCTCGGTGTTCCCCGAGGGATGCTGATGCGCCAGGATCAGCGCCGAAGCGTTGAGCGCCAGCGCACGCTGGACCACTACCCTCGGATACACCGAAGTCTGGTCGACCGTGCCCTTGAACAGCGGCTCAAAGGCGAGCACCTGGTGCTGGTTGTCGAGAAACACGACGGCGAAGATTTCGTTCGGCTCCGCGACCAGTTTCAGGCGCAGGTAGTCGCGCACGGCGGCGGGACTGCCCAGCGCCGGACCGGCCTTGAACACGCGGTTCTCCAGCAGGGTGATGGCCTGCCGGATGATCCAGTCTTCGTGTTGGGCGGCGATCAGGGTGAGCGACTCCGGGCGGGAGTCGGCGATGACAAGAGACATGGCGAACCTCCAATGGATGAGATCGGAGGGCGCCTGCCCCAGGAGGGCAAACCCTCCTGGGGACGATGGGGATGGAACGGGTGACGAGCGGGCATCCACCACCGCGGATGCGGTGGCTGTTCGCGTCAAGGGATGCGATGCGAACCGGTTTCGATCAACGCGGACAAGCCGCGCCGCAGCCTTGAAGATCGATGGCTACCTGGGCATGTCACCGGCAACGCCGGCGGGCATGTCTGGGGAATGGGCGGGTTCGGCTACGGTCGTGCTGCCGGCGGCGAGCAGGTCGATGGCCGACAGCAAGGCATCGCCTTCGATGGGACCGTGCAGCAGGAGGGTCTTGCCGGACTCGCGGTCGCGCAGTTGCAGGGCCGGCGTGGCCGCGATGCCCTGCTGTGCCGCTTCCACCGCCTGGGCACGGATGACCGCATCGGGGCGCTCGCTGTCGAGACAACCCTGCATGGCTGGCGTAAGGTCGGGATAGCGCAGGCCCTCCGGCAGGCCCTGGCCGTCGCCACGGGTGTTCGAGTAGAGCCACGCCACGGCCTGCCAGAACGTGGCATGTCCGCCCGCCTCGCCCGCGCACTCGGCCAGGCGTGCCCCAGCAGTCGCGGCCGGCTCGTGCATGGGCAGCGGCAGATGGTGCCACTGCCAGTTCACCTCGGGATGGGCGTCGATCCAGCGCTTGAGCGTGGGGAAGTAGGCCCGGCAGTACGGACACTCCAGGTCGGCGTACCCGACCACCATGAAGCGCGCATCGGCACGGCCATACAGCCAGGGCGGGCCGGCCGGTTTCGACGCTTCGGACCCGGCGGCGGCCAGGGGCAAGGACTCGGTTGCCGGATGCGGCGCGCGCAGCAGCATCCACGAGGCCACCGCAATCGTCGCCACGATCAGCAGACCGATCCAGGGATGACGGCGGGCGATTGAAGGCTTGCGCATCGTGTCGCTCCCGTCAGGCCAACGTGTCCAGCGCCAGAGGTTCGATGCCCCGCGCACGGTCGATCTTCTCGGCCACGCGGAAGGCGGCGTCCAGCTCGCTGATGCCGTGCTGCTGCATCAACTGGAAGCGTTCGGCTTTCTCCTCGGGCTCGGTCATCGCCATCGCCAGGTAGAGGCTGGGCGGCACGGCGCGGAACAGCACCTCCATCGACTTGGACAGGATGACGCCCTCGCTGAACTTGCCGGCCTCCTTGCGTGCCGAGAGCATCAGCGCCTTCTGCGAAGCGTTGAGTTCGCGGAAGCGCGCGATCTTCTCGACTTCATCGGGCGGCATCGACAGGCAGATCCACCACTCGATCATGTTGAGCATGGGCTCGGCCGCCTTCGGCAGGTCATCCAGGTTCTGCGTGGCGAGCCAGAACCAGGCGCCGAGCTTGCGCCACATCTTGGTGATCTTGACCACGTAGGGCGCGAGCAGCGGGTTCTTCGTGATGATGTGGCCTTCGTCCGTCACGTTGATGATCGGGCGGCCCAGGAACTGGTCGCGTTCGGCGATGTTGTTGACCGTGTTGATGAGCGAGATGTAGGCAATCGAGAGTTGGGCGTTGTAGCCCTCGCGCGCGAAGGTGGCGAGATCCACGATGGTGATGTCCGCTTCGGGCCACGGCGTGCCGGATCGGTCGAACATCTCGCCGTCCACGCCCTGGCAGAACATATCCATGGCGTCGGCCATCTCCAGCAGCCGTGCGCGCCGCATCTCCGGCAGCGTGGCGTCGCGGGCGCGCTCGCGCAGCGCGTCGCGCACATCGCGCGTGAGCACCGTGCGTCCATCCGCCACGCAATGCTGGGCCGCATCGAGGATGCACTGGCGGATCAGGCTGCGGTCGGCGCGCGTCATGCGCGCTTCTTCCTTGTCCTCGCCGCCGGTGATCATCAGTCGTGCAGTGATCTCCAGCTCGCCGAGCACGTCGCGCTGCTCATCGCCTTCCACGGCCATGCCGGCATCGGTCTGGTCTTCGTCGAGCGCATCGGCGTCCAGCGTCTGTACCTGGCTCGGCGTATCGACCAGGCGCCAGGCGTCGGCGAACGGAGCCAGACTGACGCCCGCGCCGGGCGCGAGCTTCACCCGATGCACGGTGAGGCCCAGCCGTGCCGCGAAGTCGCCGAACAGGCCGAAGCTGTTGCCAGCCTCGACGATGAACAGGCGCGGCCGATAGATCGCCGTCACCTGATTCAGGATGTTGTTGAGCGTCGCGCTCTTGCCCGACCCCGTGGGGCCGAACAGGAACAGATGCGCGTTCATCTGCCGGTCGAGGCGGTTCAACGGATCGAAGGTGATCGGACCGCCGCCGCGGTTGAAGAACGTGATGCCCGGATGCCCCGTGCCCTGACTGCGGCCCCAGACCGGCGCCAGGTTCGCCGCGTGTTGCGCGAACATGAGCTGGGTGTACCACTGGCGCTTGTCGGCAGCCGGGTCGAACACGCACGGCAGCCAGCGCAGATAGCTGTTCAGCGGCGCCACCTCGTCCTCTTCGCGTACCGGTTGCAGACCGGCGTTGAGCATCACGTTGACGAGCTGCAGGCCGTGCGCATCGAGCTGGGCCAGGTCGCGGCCGCGCAGGTAGAACGCCAGCGCGCCGCGGTAGAGCTTGTGCGCGCTGCCGATCAGGCCGCGCGCCTGCTGCACGTCCTGCCGGGTCTGCTCCGAGGCCAGGGTCTCGCCGACGGCCTTCCTGGCGAGGTGGTTGAGGTGCGCCTCCAGCACGTCCTGGGGTGTGGCGACCAGCGTCAGGCACATCACCGTGTCCTCGGGCATCTGGTCGAACAGCGCGTTCATGGCATCGCCGCCTTTGCGCGTCTCGCCCGTCAGATGGCCCGTCACGGGTGGCGTGCGCAGGCGATCCATCACGATCACCCGATGCGGCATGCCGTCGAAGAACCACAGGCCGTTGGGCACGTCCGAACGGGGCTCGCCGAAGAACAGGCGCTGCGCGAAGTCGGTGCCGCTGGCGAGTTCGATCTCGCCCTCCTCCCGCTCTTCCGGGTAGCGGGTCAGCGCGTAGAAGCGTTCCCGGTCTTCGGCAGTGGCGCCGAGCAGGGTCGGATTCGGGTTGAACCAGCGCAGCAGCCAGGCGTGGATGTCCGCCGCGCCGAGACGCCGAGCCTTCACGCCGGCATTCGCCAGCCCGCCGGCGAGGCGGTCGCAGATCGTGGTCAGCGCCTGCTCGGGCGACTGGCCGCGCCGCGGGGCCGGGGCCGCGGACGTGCGGCGGTAGACCACCATGCGCACGCGCCGCACCTGGCCGCGCCACGGCAGGCGCGTCACCGTGGTGTCCTCGAACAGGCCGCCCGGCTTGGCGATGGCCCGCAGGTGATGGGCGAAGAAGCGCAGGTAGAAGTCGCTGAACGCGCTGCCCTGCGCACGCGGCTGCAGATAGTTCGCCAGGGAGCGCAGATAGTTGTCCCAGTCGGCCTCGTCCTGGGCGTAGAGCTGCACCACCCAGGGGTTGTCGTCCAACTCGTCAAAGGAGTCCTGCAGGGCGTTCTCCAGCGCATCGCGCGCCTGCCACAGCCAGGCCATCTCGCGGCCCTCGGTGCCGACCGGCGCCAGTTCGAAGAAGGCCGCCACCGACTGGCCGTCTTCCAGCAACATGCACTTGCTGCCGGGCAGGTACTCAACCCAGGGCAGCAAGTCCGCGAACGACGGCGCGACGCCATAGAGCGCATCGTGGTCGTCCTGGGTGGCCGGCCTGCGCCGGCCCCGGACGAGCGCGCTGCCCGGCTCGGCGACCCCCTGTGCCGCCAGCGCCGTCACGTGCCGCGCCCAGGCATCATCGGTCGCATTCGCGGCGTCCGCAGGCGATGCGTCGGACTTGCGTGACCACGGCAGCGACCAAGCCATCAGTAGTCCTCCACGCGCTCGCCCGGCATCGCGTACTGCACGCGCTGGTAGAGCGGGAACACCGTGCTGTAGCCGGGCACCGGCACCGGGTCGGTGCCCGCCAGGTGCGGGAACACGTACATCACCAGGTCGGGGTTCGGCAGGCGGTGGAACTGGCGGTGAATCTCGTTCTGCGCGGTGCGGGTGTAGCGCGCCTGCACGCCGGGCGCCGCCTGCACATCGGCATCGGCCAGCGACCGGCGCAGGCCCTGGCGCGCATCGAGCAGTTGCCGCGCGGCCTGGCCGCCGCCCGCGCTGCCGCCGGTCTCCTGATGCCAGATGTCGAGCATGGTGCTGTCGCCGTGTGGCAGCAGCTTCTCCTTGCTGGTGGCGCAGCCGCCGAGCAGGGTGGCCGCCAGCAGCACGGCGGCCGCGTCAATCCAGATCCGAGGCATGGGCTTCTCCGGTGCGGTGGTGGACCCGACGCCCCTTGGCGTCGTAGTCGATGTCGAGTGGTTGCTCCAGATGCACGGCCACCCGGGCGCCGGGCTGCACGTAGACCGCCGCGAAGGCCTGGCCGTAGAGCTTGTTGACCCAATCGGCCATGTCGCGCACGCCGCCCGCGAGGATGCGGCCCATCGCTTCGTTGCCGCTGATGCCGACGGTGCCCAGCGAGCCGTTGCTGTTGGCGACCACGGCCACGCTGCCGTTGTCGGACTTGATGAGCGAGGCCGCGCCGGCACCGGCCGCGGTGATGAGCGCCTGGCTGCCCAGGTACTGCTGGGCGTTGCTGCGCCGCTCGCCGCTGACGCAGGGAATGCCGTAGGGGTCACTGATCCAGCCCAGGCCGCCCTGGATGCTGGCGCCGTTGTGACCCGCGTTGCCGCCGCTGGTACCGCCCTTGCCACTGTCCTCCGGCACCGTGCGGATGGTGCCGTCCTGGAACACGAACGTGACCGAGCGGATTTGCCCGCGCACGCACGAGAGCGTCCAGTCGCCCGAGGCCGTGCCGCTGACCACGGCGCCGGCCACATCGGGGATGTCGATGCCGTTGGCCGTGAGGTTGTCCGGGCCGATCAGCACCTTGAACGGGTACGGGTCGTTGACGGTTCCATCGATCGGCACGCGCCCGATCAGCGCCGTCATGGCAATCGACCCCATGAGCGTCGAGTTCGACGGCACGGTGTAGACAGCCTTCGTGGATGCGCCCACGGCGCGGCTGCCGACGTCGGCGACGGATTCCACTGCGGCCGACAGGCTTTTCTGGGCCGGCCCGAAGCTCAGGGGAAAGCTCGGCTCCTTGCTGCCGTTCTTGGCGTCGACCTTGGCATCGTCGGGCTCGACCCACTGCGTGCCACCGACGCCGCGGTCGAAGCGCTGGCCGTCACCCTCTTCCAGCCCCAGCCCGACGGGCAGGTCGGACGGGCCACCCTTGCCGGCAAGGCCGTCCAGTTGCCGCTGCAGATCCTGCAGCAGCCCCTGGGTCTGCTGCCGGTCGCTGGTCATCTGGTTGCGCTCCTGCTCCAGACGGTTGCGCTCGCCTTCGAGCGCGCTCTGGATGCGCTGGTCGATCGTGCTTTCCCGCGCCCGCAGGCGCTCGTTCTCGGCCTTGTGCTGCTTGTTGTCGCCGAGCGCGCTCTGCAGCTCGGTGCGCAACTGCTTCACCTGGGCCACCAGCGTGGCGACGGTATCGCGCGGCGAGTCGCCGGCTATGCCCAGGGCTTTCATCTCCTCGGGCGTGAGCATACCGGCCGCGCCCTGGGGGGCGGGCTGGCCGCCGGGGGCGCCGGAGAACAGTTTGACGCCGACGAACACCAGCAGCAGCGCCATCGGGATCAGCAGCCACTTGAGCAGCGGATTACTTCTCATCGCGCGCTCCTCCGGTCGAGCCGGCCGCGGCGGCCGGCGGCAGGTTCGCGGTGGCATCGATCGGGCTCAGCGCCGGCAGCAGCGACTCGGCCAGGCCGTGGCCGCGCGTGACCAGGTAGAGCACCGTGGTGTCGGACGGGGTGCCGGCCGGCCCCAGGTTCGGATGCTGGAAGGTCGCCGCCACGAAGTTCCCCTGCAGGGCGCGCGGGTCGAGGTCGAGCCAACGCGCGGCGGTGTTGGTGAGTCGCACGGCCGTCACCCATTGGTCTTCCAGGCGCCACGCGGCCAATGCCCGCGCGTGCACCGGCAGCGTCGGCAGCAAGGTGTCCAGCGCGAGGTCGCGGCGCAGGTTTACGCGCCCGATGCCGGCGACCGGCTCGACGGTGCGCAGCGGCGCGTACAGGTTCTGTGCGGCATGGCGCGTCAGCACGACCGGTACCGGCGTTTCGCGCCGGGGAAGGGATTTGTCTGCCGGCGCAATGGCCTGCTCGTCCGCGCCGCCTGCTGCACCGCCGCCGTAGCGCTTCGCGGGGGCTTCCGCTTCCACGATGCGCACCGGCTCCAGCGGCGCCTGACCGTCCTTCGCCGGCTCGGCGGCGATGTCGAGCAGGATCAGCGCGCCGGATTCCACGTCCTGCAGTTGCAGCCGCGTGGGCGGAATCGGCTCGCTCGCCCGCAGGTAGATCGCGCCACCCGCACTCTGCACGCGCAGGTGGTCGCCGACGCTGGCCGGCACGCCGACGCGCACGTTGCGGTCGATGAAGACCACGCGCTCGTGGCCGACCACCAGCGGCACCGGCAGGGGCAGCCGCTCCCAGCGCAGGATTTCCACGGCCTGGCTGGCCGGCACGAAACCGAGGATCAGCAGGACGCCGGCCAGGGCCGACCAGTTAACGGGCTTCATGGGGAGTCTCCCTGCAGATGGCCGGAGGCCTTGGCGGGCACGCCGGCCTCGGTCGGCGTCGGCGACGGTTCGATGCGCTGGGGTGCGCTGGCGTAGCAGTCCAGCGCCAGGCCGAAGGGGTTGTGCTCGGGGTCGATGTCCAGCCGGACGACCTTGATGGGGTAGCGCACCAGGGCGCGCTTGACCTGCTCGGAGCCGTAGTATTCGTCCGCGCTCACGTCGAGCGTGACGATCCAATCGCGGTCGGAGACCACCTTGACGCGCGTGGCCGGATCATCGCCGTAGCCGCGGCCGGGAATCTCATAGATGCCGCGCACGCGCTGACGCAGCTCGCCACTGGCGCGCCGGTACTCGTAGTCCTGTTGCAGGAAGGCCCGGCAGCTCGGCGTCAGGTAGGCCGACAGCGCGCGCAGGTTGCGCGGATAGTCCTCTTCGCCGTTCGTGGGCCAGCGCTGTACCTGCTGCCAGATGTAGAACGAGAAGGCATACACGCTCTCGGGCGGCACGTCCCACCACTTGCGCGTGCTGCCCGAGCGCAGATCCGGCGGCACATGGATGGTGAGACTCTTCGGCGCACTCCACCAACCGAAGCCGAGCAGCAGCGCCACCACGAACAGCGCGCCGGCCCCCAGACGCAACGTCTTCACGTGCGCCTGCAGGTGCGCAACCTCGTTCCTGAAACGGCTCATGGCGCACCTCGATCGGTGCTGCGCCGGGTCGTCCAGTAGCCCGAGCGGGTGATGAGGCGCTGCCCGCCCAGGAGCGCTGCCAGCGCCGGGTGCCGCAGGGCCAGCCGCCACTGGAGCTGTCGGTAGAGCCAGGTGTCGGGCCGGCCGCGCTTCTGTGCGCGCAGAAAACCACCGCCGACGAAGACGCCCAGCGCGATACCGGCGACGATCAGCGTCGGCACCATGGCGATGCTGTGCGTGAGCCAGGCCAGCGGCAGGCCGAGCGCGAACCCGGCTACGGCCGACAGGCCGGCGCAGAACCACAACTCGTCGGCGGTCAGCCCGCGCACGACCACGGGCTGGCGGTTCAGCCGGTGCGGCAGGAAGGTCACCAGCGTGTCGCGCGGGGTCTCCGAAGGGACGGCCATCGCTTGCCGCCCTTACAGCACGCCGGTGGCTTTGGTGAGCAGCCAGATGCCGACCACCAACAGGATCGCGCCCACGGCGACCGTCAGACCGAACTGGCCCCAGGTGGCGCGGCCGGTGTGGATCTCCGAGTAGCGCGTGTAGGCGTGATAGCAGACACCGACGAACATCGAGGCGACCACGAGCAGCGCGATCAGCAGCACGATGTCGTAGCCGTAGTTCTGCAAAGTCTGCAGGATGCCGCTGCCCTGGCCGCGCGATGGGTCTTCCATGGTCGGCAGGCCCTGCGCGAAGGCCGACAGCGGCAGGCCCGCGAGCGCCAGCGGCAGCAGCGGAGCGGCGATGCGGGACGGAATGCGATGGGGTGTCGGTGGCATGTTCATGGCGTATGGCCTTTCGTGACGGTCAGGAGAGGAGGAAGAAGGTCAGCACCAGGTACATCGCCACGAAGCGCACGACGACGGCGAGGAACTGACGTTCGGTGATGCGGTGCTCGGCCCAGCCGACGTAGGCGGTGCGCATGGCCCACACGCCCCACAGCAGCAACACGGCGAACACGAAGCCCAGCACCACGGCAGAGACGGCCGAAGGCGCAAAGCCACCGTTGGCCTGGAAGGCGGCGACCTGATCGGCGGAGGGCGTCATGGCGACGGCTCCTCGTCGTCGTCGGCGGCGCGGTCACGGCGGACGTAATCGCCGGCCAGCGGGACGGGATCGCGCGGCTGGGCGCGCTGGGGCACGAGGTAGTCCTGCAGGCCGGCGCGAACGCGCTTCAGGTCTGAGCGCAGTCGGGCGTAGTCGAAGTGATAGCGGGCGCGTTCCTGCGGAGCGGTACTGGCGGCGTGCTCGGCGAGGCGGTCGATCAGATTGAGCTGGCGGGCGAGCGCGGTGAGCTGCTCACGCTCTAGCGCGTTGTCGGCGGCGATGGCGGGACGCAGGGCCGAGAACGACACGGCCAGAGCCAATGGAAGCATGACCTTCAGGCGAGGCCATGCGGCTATACGTCGGCAGGTCTGTCCCATCGTGCCACTCCCCTTTGAAGCGAATGGTGTTGATGCTGCTGCGCGTATGCGGCGAGCGCCTCAGGGAATGGGAACTACTGCACGACCGGATTGATGGGATCAGCTCACTTCGAGCGCAGTGTCCGAAGCCGCCGGCTATCACGTGAAGCTGGAAAAACACGGCTAGGTGCGGCTAGGTGCACACCATCGAGGACGTTCCGGCGGAGCAGCGTCAAGGACGAGAGCGACACCATCGGGAATAGCCATTCCCAAATTTGCACCGATGTGGTGTAATGTGGTGCAACCCCTACGGACGTTAGGAAGCGACCCATGGCAGTCACAGCGAAACAGCACCCCCCAGCGAAGGAAGGCACCCGCGCATCGGTGACATTTCCCGCCGACATCTATGCCGAGCTGGAACGGATCGCCGAAGAAAAGAAAGTGTCCGTTGCCTGGGTCGTCCGGGATGCCGTCGAAAAGTATATCGAGGCCCAGTACCCGCTCTTTCGCCGCCAGCAGTGAAGGTGGCGCCATGCAGAACACGAAGAAGATCAGCCCCATGTCCAGCCAGCAAGCAAGAGAAGGTGTGACGAGCACGAACGCACGCACCATTCGCCAGAAGATCGCCCGCCTGCAGGCGGGCGGCACGCCCAGGGTGCTTGATCTGTTCGCGGGCTGCGGCGGGATCTCACTCGGATTCTCGGCTGCTGGATTCACCATCGCCGGAGCGGTGGAGTTCGACCCGGAAGCTGCGGCGTCTCACGGCCGCAACTTCCACGGTGGCGACGCCGTGCATTCACAGGCGCGAGATATCACGAAGACCAGCCCGGATCGGCTGGCTGCCGAGCTGCAGGCCGGGCCTACGGCCGAAGCCTTTGACGTCCTCGTCGGCGGGCCGCCCTGCCAAGCCTTTGCCCGCGTCGGCCGACCCAAGCTGCGCGAGGTGGATAACCACGTCGAGGCGTTCAAGCACGATCCACGCGCCCAGCTCTACATCGACTATCTGCGCTACGTCGAGGCCTTCGCGCCGCTCGCCGTCCTGGTCGAAAACGTCCCAGACGTGCTTAACCACGGCGGCCAGAACATCGCCGAAGAGATCGCCGATGTCCTGGAAAGCAAAGGCTACATCTGCCGCTACACCCTGCTGAATGCCGCGTTCTACGGCGTGCCGCAGATGCGCGAGCGCATGATCCTGATTGCGTACCGGCGCGAGATCGCCGATGTGGTCACGTTCCCGGAGCCAACACACTTCATCGACCTGCCGCCAGGCTATGAAGGCACGCGCTCGGTGGCGCTCAAGTTCCTCAATAGCAAGTTTGCCGACGACGCGCATCACTACATCCACGCACCGAAGGCGGCGCGTTCACTTCCTCCCGCCATCACTGCGGAAGACGCGCTCGACGATCTGCCCGCCATCGACGCACGTAAGCTGCTCAAGAGCGGCGCGCTGCGTCGCGGCGCCCGGCGCTTCGATTCACCGATGCCCTACGGTAAGGAACCGCATACGCCCTATGCCAAGCTGATGCGCACATGGCCTGGGTTCGAGGCGCCAGAGGCGCTGACCGATCATGTCATCCGCTACCTGCCACGCGACTATCCGCTCTTTGCGCGCATGAATCCGGGCGACCAGTACCCACAGGCCTTCGACCACGCTATGGAAATGTTCCAGCAGCACCTGGATCTGCTTGCAAAACAAGGCGTGAAGATCAAACCGGGCTCGAAGCAGTACGAGGAGATCAAGGCCTCGATCGTGCCACCCTACGACGTGGGCAAGTTTCCGAACAAGTGGCGCAAAATGTGGCGCGATCAGCCGGCGCGCACGTTGATGGCGCACCTCGGCAAGGACAGCTACAGCCACATTCATTACGACAGCCGTCAGGCCCGCACGATCTCGGTGCGCGAGGCCGCGCGTCTTCACTCTTTCCCGGATGGGTTCGCCTTCTGCGGGACGATGAATCCTGCGTTCAGGCAGATCGGCAATGCCGTTCCGCCACTGCTAGCGAAGGCTGTCGCCACGCACATGATGAAGGCGCTCAAACAGACAGAAAGGGAGACGGCGGATGAACCTCGTCGAGCGGCAGCAGCAGTTTCTTGACGCTGCACAGAAGCATTTCGGGACATCGAAGGCAGTCCGCCCGCGCGAGCTGTTCGGCGTCTCCAACAGCGCCAAGATTGTCGAAGGTGGCATCCAGCTCGGCGTCGTCAATCTCGACAGCGTCAAGGACGACACCGAGGCGTTGATCTTCGGCTGTGTCATGCGCTTTCCGCCCGAGGACGAGGTTTACTTCGCCGTCCTCGTGCGCCACGACAAGGCCAGCTTCCTCGCCCGGCTCGCCGAAATGAAGAAACTTGGCGCTGCCACGAAGGTGGCCGGCGTCGAGCCCGCAGACCTGCTCTCCGAAGGTGCCGACGAAGACGCGCCCGAAGCCCCGGGCGCAACGATCAAGTACAGCGCGCGCAACAACCTGGTTCCTATCTATCTGGCGCGCGACGGGCGGCTTTGGCTGCGCAATGCGAAGTTCTGGGACAGCTTGGCGTTTGACATGTCGCCGTTCGGTCCCGCGACCGAACCGGACGAAATCGTCGTCGCACTGTACCCGCCGACGGCCTCGGCTCGGCGCAGCCTGCTCGCCCGCGAGTTCATCGGCTGGCTAGGCAGCTTGGTCGGATCGCAGAAGATCCACGAGCTGCCGGTCTGGACCGATGCCGCCACGCTCAGCCCGGCGATGCGCCGCATGCCAGCCAGCATCCCGGTGGCGGACATCGAGGCTGCTGTCAAAGCTCTTGGCGGCCACTACCCCAATGGCGAGGTGCGGCGCTTCCACGCGGCGCTAAATTTCCTCTCCCACAAGCATTTCGTGATCCTGTCGGGCCTGTCCGGGACGGGCAAAACGCAGCTGGCGCTGAAGTATGCCAGGGCTGTGCATGGCCTGACCTCGAACACGGCGGACGACCCGCTGATCTTCGAATGTCCGGTCCGGCCTGAGTGGACCGACCCGACCGGGCTGACCGGCTATTTCGACGTGCTCACGAACCGCTACGTCGTGCCGACCTTCCTCGAAGCGGTGCTGGTGGCGACGGCCCACCGCGAGTCGCCCGTCTTCGTGATCCTCGACGAGATGAACCTGGCGCGGGTCGAGTACTACCTGTCGGACGTGCTTTCCTGCATGGAGACCGAAGGCCGCCTGCAGCTGCACTCGAACAGCGTGCCGCTCGAAGGCACGACGGGCGCCAGCATCCGGGCCGAGCTGCCACTGCCCGCGAATCTGTTCATCATCGGCACCATCAACGTCGACGAAACGACCAACCCGGTCAGCGACAAGGTCCTCGACCGAGCGTCGGTGATCGACATGTCCACGGTCGATGTGCCGGGGTTCCTCGCCTCGCTGGAAGGCCGCTTTCCCGAGCTGAAGGATGCGCGCGCGGCCTCCGAAGCCAAGCTGACCGAGATCCACGGCCTGATGCAGCAGTACGGCCTCGGCTTCGGCTACCGGCTGATCGAGGAATTCGTGCGCTATCACGCCTTCGACGCGGCACACCTCAAGAGCGCGCCGGCCGATGTCACCGACCAGCTGCTCGTGCAGAAGGTGCTGGTGAAGCTGCGCGGCGCCGAGCGGCAGCGCACGCTGCTGACTGGCCTCGACAAGGCCTGCGAAGGTCTGGCGCGCGCGCAGGCCTTCGTCCGGAGGCTGCAGGCCGATCTCGATGATTTCGGCTCCTTCCAGGCCATGCGGTGAACCGTGACGTCGCTCTATATCCAGGCAGAAGGCGGTGGACCGGCGTGGCAGGTCTGGCCCGTGCCGGATGCGGTGCCGCCTGGCGCGGTGCGGGAAGGGGCGTCCTATCTCTTTGAGCTGCGCGACAGCGACGACGCGCTCGCGGCCGATCTGCTGATCGATGACGCGCCGGTTGAGGCGTTGCGATCACGCCAGCCTCGTGTGGCCCGCTGGCGCTGGCAGCCCGGATTTCATGCCGGCATGGTCGAGGCTGTGCTGCGCGTGCCGGGCGTCGGGACGCGCCGCTTCGAGGTCACAACCGATCCCGATTTGCGCAAGCTCACGCGCGACGACTTCGACGCCATGGTGCGCGAAGTCCTCGAAGACACCTTCGCCCTCTTCTCGCTGAGCGCTTTCCGCAAGGGCATTGCGCGCCAGCCTGGCAACCGGCCGCCGCCGCTGGCCCGTCTCGAGTTCCTGCGCTCGCGCGCCGAGGCGATCGTCGCCACGGTCGAAGCCATTGCTCGCGCCCCGCGTCACTACCTGCGCGCCGAGGACGTGACTGCGCCGGCGCATCGCGCCACGCGCGCAACCGGCCCGGAGATCATCCGGTCATTCCGGTCCGGCGTGATCCGGACCGAAACCGTCAGCCCGTCGCGTCTGCCCGCTGCGCTGAAGGGCCGTCTGCCGGCGCACATCACGCTGCGCCAGCGCCGCAACAGCGTGGATATTCCGGAGCACCGGCAGATCAAGGCCTGCCTGCGGTCCTGGGCAGCATGGCTGTCAGGTGTCGCCGAGCTGCTGGCCAGGTCGGGCGCCACGGACGACCCGGAAATCATCACCACGGCCGGCAGCTGGGCCGTGCGCGCACGACGGATCGCGCGGCGGCTGAACGATGTTGCAGCAGCTGGGTTCATGGCCGAGGTCGGCGAGGGACCTGCGCTGCTGCGGATGTCCTCGTTGTTCCGCAATGACCCCGTCTATCAGCGCTTCTACAGGCTCTGGCAGGACATGAATCTGGGACTCGCGGCGCTGTTCGGCGACTTCCTGCAGATGCCGCTGGCCCGGACCTATGAGCTTTACGAGCTGTGGTGCTTCCTGCGGCTGCTGCGCGCCGCGGTCGAGGAATATGGCGCCACTGGCGTGGACCTGAGTAACCTGTTCCTCAGTGAAGCCGGCGGCGGCGTGACGATCGCGGCCGGCGCCATCACTGTCCCGATCGGCGGCGACCGGGTGCTGTGCTTCCAGCGGCAGTACCGCGAATACTGGGTGGAAGACAGCCGCGAGGGCAGCTTCAGCCGGACGATGGTTCCCGATGTCGTGTTCGCAGGCAGCGAACTGGGCGGGCCGGAACGGCGTGTCATCGTGCTCGATGCGAAGTACCGCATCAACGACGGCCTCAACGACGCGCTGAATTCGATCCACACCTACCGCGATGCGCTGGTTCAGGAGGTGGCGAGTGGCCGGACCGAAGGCATCGTGACCGCCGCCTATCTGCTGACGCCGCATGTACCGGCGGGCCTGCAGACCGACTTTCGGGACACGCCCGTGCCGGGTCGGCTTTTCCATCCGCAGTACCGCGAGAAGTTCCGCTTCGGCGCGGTGACCCTGCGGCCCGGCATGTCGGGCGAAGAGCTGCAGACCTGTCTGCGCACCATCGTTGCGGATGCAGGGGCAGGAGCGTGAATGGCCGACGTGCTCACAGCCCAACAGCGCCAGCTCAACATGAGCCGCATCCGGGGCAAGGACACGAAACCCGAGATGCTGATCCGGCGTGGACTGCATGCACGGGGACTGCGCTACCGGCTGCATGACCGCTCGCTGCCCAGCCGGCCCGATCTCGTCTTTCCGAAGCACCACACCGCCGTATTCATCCACGGCTGCTTCTGGCATTCGCACGGCTGTGCCCTGTCGAAGCTGCCCGCAACGCGGCAGGACTTCTGGGAGGCCAAACTGTCCGCAAACGCTGCACGCGACCGCAAGGCGGTCGAAGCGCTGCAGGCCGACGGCTGGCGCGTGCTCATCATCTGGGAATGCGCGCTGCGGGGGCCTCAGCGTTGGACGGAAGAGGCTGTGCTTGATCGCGCCGCCAACTTTATTCAGTTCTCTGGCTTGCCGTTGCTCGATATTGCAGCGTAGCCGCCCACTCAGCAATGCACACCAAGACTTCGTACGGAAGGAATCGGCCATGAAAACAGTGAGCATCGACCTGGAAAGCTGCTACGGCATCAAGAAGCTGCAGGCTAAATTCGACTTTTCCAAAGCCAAGGCCTGTGCCGTCTATGCGCCGAACGGCTCGATGAAGTCTTCGCTTGCGCAGACCTTCCAGGATGTCGCAGACGGCGCCGCCTCCAAGGATCGCATCTTCCCGGCGCGTGCGTGCAGGCGCGAAATTAAGGACGAGGCGGGCGCGGATCTGCCCAAGGAAAGCGTACTCGTCGTCCGTCCGTATGACGAGGTTCTGGGGCACTCCGCGAAGACTTCAACGCTGCTGGTCAACCCTGCGCTACGCAAAGAGTACGAAGCCCTCCATGCCGATATCGACGCGGCAAAGGAGACCTTGCTGAAAGCTCTCAAGGAGCAGTCTGGCTCCAAGAAGGACATCGAAAAGGAGTTGTCGTCCACCTTCACAGCGCGTGATGATCAGTTCTATGTTGCGCTGAATCGCATCAAGGACGAAATTGCCGCGATGCCCGACGCCCCGCTCGCAACAGTCGCCTACGACGTCATCTTCGACGATAAGGTGCTTGCCCTGCTCGCCACGGATGAAGCGAAGACGGCCATTCAGGACTACATCAAGAAATACAACGAGCTGTTGGCCGCATCGACCTACTTCAAGAAGGGCACATTCAACTACTACAACGCTGCGACGGTCGCGAAGCAGTTGGCGGACAACGGCTTCTTTGACGCGAAGCACTCCGTCTCCCTGAACGCCGACGCCAAACTGGAGATTACCAGCCAGAAGGAACTCGAAGAACTGATCGCCAAAGAGAAGGACGCGATCTCCAATGACAAGGACCTGAAGAAGAAGTTTGCGAAACTCGACAAGCTCATCCAGAAGAACGTCACGGTCCGCGACTTCGAAGCCTACCTGCTTAACCATGAAGAACTGCTGGTACGGCTTGGCAACGTGCCGGCCTTCAAGGAGGACGTCTGGAAGTCCTACATGAAGGCGCGCTTCGAGCCGTTTCAGGATTTGCTGAACAAGTACCAGGCAGCCCAAGCCAGACGCAAACAGATCGAAGAGCAGGCTGCAAAGGAACGCACGCAGTGGGAAGAAGTTATCGACATCTTCAACGACCGCTTCTTCGTACCGTTCAAACTGGAGGCGATTAACCGGCTGTCCGTAATCCTCGGTCAGGAGCCGATGCTAAGCCTCGGCTTTACGTTCGAGGATGGAGGTGATAAGGCGGCCGTTGACCGCAACGCACTTATGCAGGCCCTCAGCACAGGGGAAAAGAAGGCCTTCTACGTGCTAAACATCCTCTTCGAAATCGAAGTGCGGAAGAAGGCAAAGCAGGAAACGCTCATCATCGTCGATGACATTGCGGACTCGTTCGACTACAAGAACAAGTACGCCATCATTCAGTACCTGATGGATATTGCCGAAGACCCCCACTTCAAGCAGATCATCCTTACCCACAACTTCGACTTCTACCGGACTATTCAGAGCCGGTTTGTCCGGTACCCAGACTGCTTCATGGCGTCGAAGACTGCCGCAGGCTTAGTGCTTGAGCAAGCTGTTGGCATTCAGAACGTCTTCGTCAAAGACTGGAAGCCAAATTTCGCTGCCGATCCGAAGAAGAAAATTGCCTGCATCCCCTTCATGCGTAATCTCATTGAATACACAAAGGATGCAGCTGACCCCGATTACGTTAAGCTGACGTCGCTGTTGCACTGGAAGGCCGACTCCGATCAGATCACGATTTCTGACCTGGATGTGATCTTCAACAGGCTGTTCGGCCAAACTGTTGCTTCGACGGACAGCGCAAAGACTGTTGTGGCACTCATCGAGCATGAGGCCGGCGAATGCCTGAAGGCTGCCGAAGGGATCAACTTCGAGAACAAGATCGTGCTCGCCATGTCGATCCGGCTCACCGCCGAGCGCTTCATGGTCAAGCGCATCAACGATCCGGCATTTTTCGCGGGCATCGACGCGAACCAAACGCCTAAGCTGCTGAAGAAGTTCCGGGAACTGTTCGGCACAGAGATGAAGACGATCAAGGTTTTGCAACGTGTGTCCCTCATGACCCCGGAGAATATTCACCTGAACTCCTTCATGTACGAGCCCATCCTGGACATGTCCGATGGGCATCTGCGGAAGCTGTATGGCGAGGTGATGACGCTGGCATGATGTCGAGTTCCTGGGTAGGCAGTAGAAGACCTTCTAACGCAGGCGGACCCCCGCTACAGGTACTTCTTGAACGTCGCCGCCGCAATGCACACCGCCACGCCGAGCAGTGCGGCGCTGGGCAGCAGGATCAGCAGCGGGTTCACGCTAACCGGCAGTGCCAGGTAAGTCACCCACGGCAGCACGGCCAGCGGGATCAGGCTGGCCCTGGCGCGGTGATAGATGAACCCCGACTCGCGTCCCGCGCCGAAGCGGCGGATGTCCCGGCGCACCAGGCCGTCCACCAGCCCGACGAAGGCGGCCATCAGGAACAGCGGCAGGGTCAGGCACAGCACCAGCAGCCGCACGAGGAAGACCAGCGTCGTGTAGGCCGAGGCGATCAGGTAGCTCTCCACGTTCACGTAGACCAGACCCAGGTAGTAGCGGAAATCCCTGGTCGGGCGATGGCTGCCGGCGCTGGCCTGCGCCGATGCATCGCGTATCCAGTCCAGCAGGCCGCTCTTCACGAACAGCCAGTCGTAGCCCTGCTCGACCATCCGGTGCGCGGTGCGCCCCGGCTCCTGCACCAGCGCGCTGCGCGTGAAATGCGTGGAGAGCTGATCCAGCTCGTAGTGCAGCATGCCCTGCGCGTGGCGCCAGCCCTGCTCGGGCCAGAAGAAGTGCATGCCGACGCACTCGATCAGGATGCACAGCAGCAGCGCGCCGCACAGCACGCCGAAGAAGCGGAACGGCAGCGTGACCAGGCCGGCGATCAGCCCTTGCTGTCGTTGCTGCTGGCGCTGGGCCGCGACGGCCGGATCGCTCATGCTTCGGCCTCTTCAGCGGCGGCCATCTGCTTGAAGTCGTCCAGCAGGTCGTCGGGCAGCGCCTTGTCCTGCAGGCCGGGGATGCCTTGGTTCTCCCACCAGTCTCCCGCCTCGGCGTAGTGCTGTCGCATGTAGCCGGCCAGCTCCTGCAGATCCTTCGGCATGGCTTCGTCGGGATCGGGTGCCGGCAGCGGCATGCGGACTTTCCAGAGGTTGCCGCCCTCGGTCAGCGCGAAGCACTGCCCCTTGGGCAGCGCCACCACATGCGCCGGCTCGATCAACGGCACGCTGTTGCTGCTGATGCGGTCCTGGGTGTTGGACGTGAACGCGGTATTGCCGTGCGGGTCGGAGCTGTCGGTGGCGCCGCTCATCAGCGCCGTGGCGTACACCTCGACCTTGGGCAGTTGTCGCGTCAGCAGCTCGGCGGTGGCGGTCTCGCGCACGCGCAGCATGAACAGGTTGTTGAAGTTGCCGACCACCTGACCGGCCTTGGCACGATTGCCGATGCGCGCCTCGATGTCGCTCAAGGTCTGCGTGTAGGCCGTCACCTGCACGCCGGCACCGCCGCCCTTGTTGACCATCGGGATGAACTCGTCGCCCATGAGTTCATTGAATTCGTCGGCGTGGACGTTGATCGGAATCTTGGCGCCCGCCGCGGCGCCGGGCAGCCCGTCGTCGACGCCGAACTTGTAGATGTGGCCGGCGACCGAGACCAGATCGCTGAACATCGAGTTGCCCACCGCCGCCGCGACTTCGGCGTCGGACAGCGCATCCAGCCCCACGTAGACCACCGCGCGTTTGCGGATGACCTGCATCCAGTCGAAGATCGGTCGCGGGTCGGACAGGTCGGAATAGTTCGGTGCGAGCAGTTGCGCGATCTTGCCGGTGGTGAGCTTCTCCAGCAGCGGCAGCAGCGAAGCGACGATCTTGTCGAAGTACGTCCGGTCGTAGCGCACGGCGCTGCGCAGACCGTCGAGCACGGGGTCATAGACGCGCACTTGGGACAGGTACTGTTCGAGGGCCACCACGCGCTTCTCGCGCCCGATCATGTTGCGCGGGATGTTCTTGTCGTTCAGCTTCGCTTCGAGCTGGACGATGACCTCCCAGGCCTTCGGCTCGTTCTTGGCGAAGTAGTGCTGGGCGTACTCGATGAACAGCGCGTCGATGTTGATGACGTGGCGCTGGATCAGCAGGTAGTCCGGCCGCTGTCCCAGTTCCACCAGGGCGCGGGCGATGATGTTGACGAAGCGCCAGGCGAATTCGCGGAAGGCGGCGCTGTTGCCTTCGCCCGAGAGCTGTCCGGCGATGCGCGTGGCCACCTCGGAGATCCGCCCGAACCGGCCCACCGCGTTGTAGCGCGCCGAGATGTCCGGCCAGCCCAGATGGAAGACGTAGAACTCGCCTTCGCGCCCGGCGCGCTTGGCCTCGACGTACATGCGCTTCAACAGGTCCGCATCGCCCTTGGGGTCGAAGACGATCACCACCTCGTGCTCGCCGCGGACCTTGCGGCGGATGTCCTGGGTGATGAACAGCTCGGCCAGCCGCGTCTTGCCCACGCGCGTGGTGCCCAGCACCAGGGTGTGGCCGACGCGCTCGCCCAGCGGCAGGGTGACGTCGACCTCGTGCGGCTCGATGCCATGCAGGCGCGGCATTCCGCCGAGCGGCGGCAGCGGCCGCGCCGGGTTGAGCGGGCTGTCCCAGGCCAGCGCGCGCGCCAGCGTCGAGACGGGAAACGGCGCGAACTCAAGCCGCTCCTCCAGCCGCCGGGCGGCCCGGTAGATCGCCGTCGGCTCGACATAGCGGCGGAACTCCGGCCGGTAGGTCTGCATCAGCCGGTGCGTGTGCCGCTGCTCCCAGCGAAAGCCCCGGCCGACGAACAGCCGTTGCTGACTCACCGGCACGTCGCGGCTGGTCATCACGTAGCGCGGCAGGCGGCGGATGTTGCGGCGATAGCGCAGGATCGCCCCGGCATCGCGCAGGCGAATCGCGCCGAAGGTCAGGAAGGCCAGCGCCGAGCCCAGGCCGAGCAGCGGGTTCAGCGCGAGCGACCACGGTGCCAGCAGGCACAGAATCGCGGCGCCGGTGCAGACCGCCACGGTGTAAAGCTCCACCGCTGGCCGCAGCAGAACCTCGACCGCATGCGGTTGGGCCATTTGCGCACCTACTGCTCGACGCCGGTGGCCGTGATGAGCACCGGGTAGTGGCGCAGGCCCAGGCGCTGGGCCAGGTCGTCGCCGGAGGCCGGCGAGAGGGTCGGGCCAGGAGCCAGCCTGCGCAGCGCCGTCAGCGCGGCCATCGACTCCACGTTGACCACCAGGCCCACGGCCTGCAGCTCCCGCAGCGCCGCCTGCCGCCGCCGCAGCCAGGCGCGCGAACGCTCGTCGTCGCCGATCAGGAACAGCGCCGTCAGGCCCGGCGCCCGGATGACGCGGCGCTGCACCTCGCCCGGCGACAGTTGCGTCGAGCGCACCGGCAGCATGGCGGCTTCGGCGTCGGCCGCGTTGCCCGCGCGAGGGGCCGGCATCGGGGCCGGCGGTGTGGCCTGATCCGGCTGAGGATTCAGCGACCGGTAGTACGGCAGCGCGGAGGCGCCGCCGCGGTCTTCGACGACGATCAGGGGCGCGGAGGCGGTCTGGGCGAAGACGGTGGTCGTGGACAGCAGCCCGATGGCGGCGATGAGGACGATGTGGTTCATGGCGTGGTGGCCTGGAGGGTTGGAACGGGAACGCCGGGGTCGAGCACGCGGCTCAGGTGCCGATGCACACTGCGCCGGTAGCGCGCCGCGGGTGCCCCGCCGGCGGGCCGGTGGTAGCGGCCGATGGCAAGCAGCCAGTCCTCGCCCGGCGTGTGCTGTTCGCGCAGGATTTCCGCAGCGATGGCGAGGTTGCGGTACGGGTCCAGCAGCTCGCAGGGCTGCGTGTAGCGATGCGTGTGGTAGCCGAGATTGACCTGGCCGAGGCCGGCGTCGATGCGATTGGCCGGCGTGTGGGCGAGCGCACGGTGCAGCCCCGCGCAGGCCTCGACGCGGGTGGCGTAGCGCTGTGGCGAGCCGGCGACGTTGAGCGTCCACGGCCAGGGGATCAGGCGCCCGCGCAGCATGGCGCCGCTCTCCTGCAAGGCCACCGCGTACAGCACGGCCGCCGGCACGTCTGCACGATGCGCCGCCAGTTGATAGGCCGGCGGCACTTCCCGCGCCAGGGCGGACAAGGCCCAGCCGCCGGTGGCGAGCAACAGCGCGGCGCTGGCGCAGCGGATGGCGACGCGGGATGGCCGACGCTCCCGGCCCGGAGCACCTATTGCCGCTGCCATTGGCCGTTCACCTCGCGCACCACCGCCGGCAGCTCGCCGGGCAGGCCCAGCGACAGCCAGCGCCCCGCATCGTGGTTGAGGGTGATGGTGCGGGCGCGCACCCTGGCGGTGTCGATGCCCGCCCGGGTGGCCCACTGCCGGATGCGCGCGTCGTCCTGACGGCTGCCGACCATGTAGAGGTCGAAGGCCGTGCCGGCCGCCTGCAACTGCCGCACGCGCTGCGCGCACGGTGCGCAGTCGGCCTTGACGAAGACCGCCAGGCGCCCGGAGCCGGTGTTGCCGGCACCCGGCTCCTTGGCGCCGGGCAGGCTCACGCGCGGCTGGCCGGGAAACAGGCGCTGCCACGCCGCGTCATAGGCCCGCTGGTAGGCCAGCGTCTTGCCGACGCGCCGGGCCTCGGCCTGCACCTGTAGCTCCGCGTAGCGCCTGCGCTCCTCCTCGCTGCGGGCCTCGATGCCCAGCGCCGTGAGCGGATCGAGCTGGGGCGAATAGACCCCGAGCGGCCCCTGCATCAGTTGCCGGTAACGCGCCCACTCCTCGGAGCGAAGCCCCCACTCCCGCGCCTGCCTCTCGTCGAGCGCGGCATCGGCGCCCGGCCGCATCTGGGCGGGCACCATGCGCGAGCTCGTCACCGCGGCCGGCTGGGCGGATGCGCCGAAAGCGGCGAACAGGACGACGGCAGCGAGCAGCGGCCGCAGGATCATGGCGACCTCCTACGGCACTGCGACGCGGACCGTCTGCCCGTTCACATGGAACACGCCCGCCTGCGCCTCGATGGCCTGCAGTTGCCAGCCACCCTCGGCATCGCCCTCGCGCAGCAGCCGGGCGCCCGCGAGCGAGGTCGAGGCCGTAGAGGTGATCGACAGAAAGCGCTCGCCTCCCCGCAGCTCCACGCCGAGCACCCGGAACGGCGGCTCCGGCATCTTGGGCTTCGTCGCAACCGGAGCGCGCGGGCGAGCGGCGGATGCCACCTGCCGGGTCTTCTCCAGGCGGGTCTCGATTCCGTTCACGCGCGCCTGCAGCGTCTGCAGGTCGACGGCCAGGGCACTCGTCTCCTCGGCCGCTTCAAGGCGCGTCATTCTTTCGTCCAGCGCCTGCCGCGCGTTGGCGAAATAGGCCTGGCTGATCGGCGCCGGCCGGCGCCTGTCCGCATCGGCCTGTCGTTCGAGATCGGCCACGCGCAGGCCCAGGGCCTTGACCTGCGCATCCTGCGCGCTGCCCTGGGTCCGATCGGCGAGCCGCGACAGGCCGACGCTGTTGATGAGTGCCACGGCACTGATGAGCAGCAGCCAGAAGGCCGCGGAGATCTTGAACCAGCGCGTGCCGGAACCGCGCTCGGATGGCGCCTGGGGAAAGGTCATGGCCGCAGCTCCTCGCGCCGGTCGGCGTCCGGCGCGGGCGTGGCGATACCGGGCGGGTTGGCGGAAAGGGAGGTGGGAGCACCGTGCCGGCTGAAGCAGACCTGGCGCGTCACGTCATCGACCGACAGCTCCCAGGCGGGGCCGGCAAGGGTCAGCAAGGCATCGCGCAGCGTCAGCGGGCCCAGGCGCAGATGCGCGGCGGGCAGCGGCAGCGCGTAGAGGGTAGCGGCCTCGGCCGCATCGCAGAGCCGGTAGCCCGAGCGCAGGAGCACATGGCGCATGGCATCGCCCACGCTGGCATCGGGCATGGGCGTAATCGAGACCTCCACCGCATGCTGCAGGAGATCGCGCTGCGCGGGGTCCGGCACCAGCTCGACCAGGGTGTAGCGGCCGTAGCGGGCCACCGGAACGAAACCCGGCTCCGGCGCGACGGCGATTGGCGATGCGGCCGGCACCGCTGGCGCAGGCGGCATTGCCGTCGTGGCGCAGCCGGCGGTCAAGACGGAACTGGCTATCGCGCAGATTGTGGGAGGGCTACGAAAACGGGCGAACAGTCGCATGGTTCGGCTCCCCGGAATGTGGAGCCGTCACCATCGCTGCCATGACGAGCGCTGGCAGCAATCAAAGGGAACTCGACGCCGACCGATTAGTGCGGCGGGTCAAGGAAGCGTTGCCCTGCACCGGTGCCTGCGTGGCAGCGACTTTCAGGCAATCACCTGATCGTCACGCCGCGAAACAACTCGCCGACGGGCACACCCGCCGCCCAGAAGCGGGCTTTTCTACAGCTTCGGTATCTCAGAACACCTTGCTGTGCCCCTCGGGCGGCAGATCGCGAGCCTGGTAGGACACCTGATCGACGATGCGGTCCTGCGCGTCGAGCACGGTGATGGTGTCGCGCGTATTGCTCAGTCGCAGGGCACCGGCGAGCGCGACGCGCAGGGTCTCGCCGCTGCCCAGGGTACCGCTCAGCGCTTGCCGCCCGCTGTCGTCGGCCACGAACCACCCGCTCATGTCGATGGGTGCGGGCGTGGTGTTGAGCAGGGTCACGGTCTCGTGACCGCGTTCGGTGCCGATGACGTTGACCAGCGCGGCCAGGATGCGGATGTCGCCGGCGCCGACGCGGGCGGGCGGCAGCGGCGCCTCGGGCTGCGGCAGCACATAGTCGTCCGGCACGATCACCACGTCTTCGGGCGCGTAAGCCAGCCGGATGCTCTTGCCGTCTTCGACGATCAGGTCGTGCATGTTGCCCAGTTCCAGATTCGGCAGCAGCAGGCGATCGTCGCGATTGAGCGGGTCTGCGCGCAACCAGGCGGTCAGAGCGGCGAAGTCACCATGGCCCTGCTGCAAATAGGGCACGAGTCGGCGGAACAGCTTGGGCCAGATCACCACCTGCTGCAGAGCATCGAGCCCGTCGATGAGAGCGGCCTGGCCGGGTGTGGCCGTGGCCTGCGCCCACAAGCCGACGCCGGCGGCGCGCGCAGCGCTCGCGGCGCTGTGCAGGTGCACACGCAGCTGCGCCGGCAGCGTGAGATAGAACGCTGCGTAGGCCTGCCCGGTCCGCAGCATGTAGGCGTTGAGGCTCTCGTCCAGCATCGCCGGCGTGACGAAGATCAGCGAGCCGTCGATCGCCGGATGCTCGCCTGCGAACACAAAGGCAATGGTGCGGCCGTAGGTGTCGAGCCCGTTGGACAGGATGTATCCCGCCACCGGATGGTGCTGCACCGATTCGACCTTGAACGGCCTTTGCACGAAGTACTGCACCGCGCCAAAACCCATGCGCTCGAGCAGGGCATCACGCGCGGCGAGTGCCAGGTCCAGTTTCTGGTGGAATTCTTCGCCCTCCACCGAAAAGTGCGTCTCCAGCGCATCGATTCCCTCGAAGCGGATGCTGGTGATGCCCGCCTGGTTGAACGAGGCGGCCTGGTTCGGTCGCGGCAGATTCGTGATCAGTCCGCGGTTGCGCGGCTGGAACTTGATCGTGTCGCCATCCGGTTCCGGCCCGTTCAGCGGCGTTGCCGGGTAGTGGATGTGGAAGTTTCCCTTGATCAGCGTGTAAGGCATGGCGCCGTCCCCGGGCCGCAGGTCGATGATGAATCCTCACCTGTCTATAGCGGCGCCGTGTGACCGGGGAATGACCCCCCTGACGGCGGCAATCCGCTCGCCTGCCGGGTGGCTTGCAAGGTGCTCGAAGTCACGTCGCGCGACCAAGGCACGAAACGCCCGACGGTCGCTTCAGGGTCGGGACACCGGAGCTGACCGCACTGGAACTGATGGAGCGAACAGCCCTGATCGGCGGCATGGCCCGCGTTCGGGAGGTGCTGCGGGGACTGTGGACATCCTGCACATCACAGGGACTGACCGAAGCGCTGGAGGCTTTGCAGGAAATCCCGACCGCGCAACGTCTCGGGGCCTTGCTCACCTTGGAAAACCAGAGCGCCTTGGCCGCGCGGGTCGCCGACTGGTTGGGCGACAAGCCACTGCGTCTCGTGCCGCTGGAACGCGGGCAAACGCGAAATCCGTCGTCTGAAGTCGACACCACCTTCAAGGTGCGACTGACCTCGGACATCACGAGTGCCAGTACATGATCCAGCACACTCACGTGACGGCCTGGCAGACTCACGCGCCGTGGCCCAAGCGCAGCCAGATCGAGCAGGATCTGCGGCTGTCCCGTGGCGTGGCCGCCATCTTCGCCGACCCCGTCCTCAGCGAGCATCTGGCCATGCGCGGCGGAACGGTCCTGCACAAGGCGCATTTCCCGGCTTCGGGATTCCGAGAACCGGGCGCTATCGGCGGGCTGCCTTTGCAGGGTGTCATCCAGCGCATGCGCTCGCCCTGCCTCAGGCTTCCCGCACGCACCGATTCAAGTGCGACGCGAACCGCGCCGCATCGGTCGGTTCCAGCGTCGAGGTGGTGATGCGCAGCGCCGGCACATCGGACGCGATCGCAAAGACCTCGCCGGTGCGCACGCACCAGCCCAACCGCGCCAGGGCCTGCGCCACGCGGGCGGCTTCGGTACCCTCCGGCAGCGACAGCCAGACGTTGAAACCCTCGCAGGGTTGCTGCGCGGCGAGGCCTTCGGCCTGTAAGGCCACGATTAGCGCTTCGCGCCGCAGTGCATAGGTTTCGCTTGCGGCGCGAATTCGGGCCATCTCGCCATCCGAAGCTAGCAGCTCGCGCACCGCCGCCTGCAACAGGTGGCTGACCCAGGTGGTTCCCGGCGCCAGCCGCATGCCGAGCCGTGCGGCCGTACCCTGGTCGCTGGCGACGAAGGCCATGCGCAGGTCCGGGCCGAAGCCCTTGGACACCGAGCGCACCAGCGCCCAGCGCGTGGTCGTGGGGGGCGCGATGGAGAAGTACGGCGATCCGGCCAGCAAGGCGAAGTGGTCGTCCTCGATCACCAGCACATGCGGGTGGCGGGTCAGGACGCGGCGCAGATCGCGCGCGCGCCTGTCGGTCAGGCTGCAACCGGTCGGATTCTGCGCTCTTGGTGTGCACAGCACGGCTTGGGCGCCCGCCGCCAGCACCGCCTCCAATGCCTCAGGAAGCATGCCCTGTGCGTCCATCGCCACGGGCCCCGCCTTCAGCCCGGCGCAGCGCAGCGTGTTCAGGCTGCCGAGAAAGCACGGGTCTTCCACCGCCACCTTGTCACCGGGGACCAGATAGGCCGCTAACAGACGCTCGATGGCATCCACCGCACCGTGGGCCAGTGTCAGGCCGTACTTCTGACGGCAGTCGGGTCCCAGCCACTGGCGCGCGAGCCGCTCCAGCTCCGGGTCGAGCACCGGCGCGCCATACAGGGTTGGTTGGTAGCCGCTGGCCGCCAGTACTTGCAGCGGATCGGGTAGCCAGGCGGGGTCCGGATTGCCGCCGGCCAGATCCATGAGCGGAGAGTCGGGCGGCATGCCCTCCTGCTCCCCCGCGCGGGCAGGCGGCCGGATCACCGTGCCGTTGCGGCCCAGAGTCTCGGCGATGCCGGCGGCGACCAGCTTTCGGTAGGCGGCGGCGACCGTGTTGCGGTTGACTTCGAGCCGGTCGGCCAGTTCGCGCACGGGTGGCAGCGCCCGGCCGGGGGCCAGCCGCCCCGCATGCGCCTCGCGACGAATGCTTTCGAAGATGTCCGATGTGGTGTGCCCAGTGATTCTCATTTGTCCCGTGACAGTCTATACTTTGTCCTATGTCAAATATACCGGCCCGGGAAACCCCTGTCCATGGATGCCTCATACCGTTATCCCACCGCCAATAGCGTCGAGGCCTTCCGGCGCAACCTGGCGGCGGTGCGCGCGCGCATGGCCGCCGCCTGTGCCCGGGGCGGGCGCGATCCGGCCGAGGTGCGCCTGCTTCCGGTCAGCAAGACCGTGCCCGAGGCGCGCATCCGGCAGGCGTATGCCGCCGGCTGCCGCGAGTTGGGCGAGAACAAGGTGCAGGAGGCATGGCACAAGGCCGAGGCCATGGCGGACCTGGTCGACCTGCGCTGGTCGGTCATCGGCCATCTGCAATCCAACAAGGCGAAGTACGTGGCGCGCTTCGCCAGCGAGTTCCAGGCGCTGGACAACCTGCGCGTGGCCGAGGCGCTGGATCGCCGGCTGCAGGCCGAAGGGCGCGCGCTTGACGTGCTGGTGCAGGTCAACACCTCCGGCGAGGCCAGCAAGTTCGGCCTGCCGCTTGAGGACGTGGCCGGCTTTCTGCGTCAATTGCCCGCGTTCGCCTCACTGCGCGTGCGCGGCCTGATGACGTTGGCCCTCCTGTCGGCCGACCCGGCGCGGGTGCGTCCCTGTTTCATCCGGCTGCGCGAATTGCGCGACCGCCTGCGCCAGGAAGCGCCGGCCGGCGTCGCCATGGAAGAACTCTCGATGGGCATGTCCGGCGATTTCGAGCTGGCGATCGAGGAAGGCGCCACCATCGTTCGCGTCGGCCAAGCCATCTTCGGTGCGCGAGTCGTACCCGACAGCCATTACTGGCCAGACGCCCACCCGACACCGAGCCCGACCTCAACCTCATGGGAGCACACGCCATGAAGACTGCTCTGGCCCTGCGCCACATCCACTTCGAAGACCTCGGCACGCTGGAGCCGCTACTGCGCGAGCGCGGCTTGGACGTGCGTTATCTCGACCCGACCGTGGACGATCTGTCGGTGGTGGATGCCGCCTCAGCCGATCTCCTCGTCGCGCTCGGGGGCCCGATCGGCGCCTTCGACGAGGCCATCCATCCGTTCCTGGCCGCCGAGCTGCGTCTGATCGAGCGTCGCCTGGCCAGCGGCCGGCCACTGCTGGGCATTTGCCTGGGTGCGCAGTTGATCGCCCGCCTGCTCGGCGCGAACGTGGCCCCCATGGGTTACAAGGAAATCGGCTTCAGCGAGCTGACGCTGACCGACGAGGGTCGGCATTCGGCGCTGGCGCCATTGGCCGGCGTACCGGTGCTGCACTGGCATGGCGACCGCTTCGACCTGCCCCCCGGCGGCACGCTGCTGGCGAGCACGGCGCGCTGCGCGCAGCAGGCCTATGCAATCGGCGACGCGGTGCTGGGCCTGCAGTTCCACCTGGAGGCCGATGCCGGCCAGATCGAGCGCTGGCTGGTCGGCCACTGTTGCGAGCTGGCTCAGGCCGGCATCGACCCGCGCGAGGTGCGCGAGGACGCCCGACGGCATGGCGCGGCGCTCGCGGAAGCGGCGCGTAGCGCGATCGGCGGCTGGCTGGACCGGCTGCAAAGCACTGATAGGTCCTGAATGACCGCGCTCGATCCCGTTCCCATCGGCGCCATTGTCCAGACGCTGCTGGAGACGCGCGACGACGCGCCGTCCGCCCGGAGCGCCCCATGAGAGCCTACCGCCTCGTCATCTCACGGCACGGCCGGCTGCTCGGTCAATTCGAGAGCGACACGCCCTGGGCCGAAGACGCCATCCGCGACCTGTTGCAACGCCTGCCGGGGCGGGACGGCTATCGCACCGAGTTGTTCGTCGCGCACGACGAGCGCCGGCTGCTCGAAAGTGGCCCGGACGGACTGAAGGTTCTTGGCCGCGAACCCCTGTTTCAACCCATCCCTGTCGCTACGCTGCTGCCGGACGATGCGATTCCGGAGCCCTTCCCGTGAATTCCGCGCCCTACCTGATGCGCGCCTACCAGCGCCATCCGCTGCGCTTCACCCAGGGGCGCGGCCTGCGCCTGTGGGATGCACAGGGCAACGAATACCTGGACGCCATCTCCGGGGTCGCCGTCACCAACCTGGGCCACGCCCATCCCGAGATCGCCGAGGTCATCGCCGATCAGGCCACGCGCCTGCTGCATACGTCTAACCTGTTCGAGATCGAATGGCAGGAGAGGCTGGGGCAGCGACTGTGCAATCTCGCCGGAATGGAGAGTGCGTTCTTCTGCAATTCCGGCGCGGAAGCCAACGAGGCCGCCATCAAGCTCGCCCGCCTGCATGCCCGCGCCCGCGGCGTCGCCGCCCCGGTGATCCTGGCGATGGAGAACAGCTTCCACGGCCGCACGCTGGCTACCCTGTCGGCCACCGGCAGCGCCGCCGCGCAGGAGGGCTTCGCGCCGCTGGTGGAGGGGTTCGTCCACGTGCCGGCCAACGACCTCGATGCCATCCGGGGCATCGCCCGCGAACGCGAGGACATCGTTGCCGTGTTGCTGGAGACGGTCCAGGGCGAAGGCGGCGTCAGGCCGGTATCGACCGACTACCTGCGGGCGGTGCGGGCGCTGTGCGATGACCGCCACTGGCTGCTGATGATCGACGAGGTGCAGACCGGCCTCGGCCGCACCGGCGCCTGGTTCGGCTACCAGCATGCGGGCGTGCGCCCCGACGTGGTCACGGTCGCCAAAGGGCTCGGCAACGGCATTCCGATCGGCGCCTGCCTGGCGAGCGGTGTCGCGGCGAAGTTGTTCACCCCTGGCCGCCATGGTTCCACGTTCGGCGGCAATCCGTTCGCCTGCCGGGTGGGTTGCAAGGTGCTCGAAGTCACGTCGCGCGACGAGCTGCCGCAACGGGCGGATCGGCTCGGACGACGCTTGGTCGAGGACCTGCGTCAGGCGGTTGGTGCGCTGCCCGGCGTCACCGAAGTACGCGGACAGGGACTGATGGTGGGAATCGAGTTGGATCGCGCCTGCGAGGAGTTGGCGAGACGAGCCATCGAGCAAGAACGGCTGCTGATCAATGTGACCCGCGGCAGGACCATTCGCCTGCTGCCCGCCCTGGTGGCGACCGAGCAGGATGTCAACGAGATAACTACCCGGCTGTCCCACCTGTTGGAACGTCACCTTGGGCGATGCCGTCATCCGACCGCGTGAACGGTCAGCACGCGGCTTGTCGAGCAGACCCGCAAGGACGCATGGCCCCTGATGAGACGGACAATGGTGACGTTGAGGAAAACCGGCCCCACGAAGGGGCCGGAATGATCAACCCACCAACTGCCGTGCCAGTGCCACCTCCACCGAGTCGCCGTCCTGGTTGAGGACATCGAGCCCGGATTCCGGCACGTCTCCCGACGTGCTCTGCGACACCATGATCTTCCTGGCCATCAGTCCCAGGCAGGCCATCTGCGAGGAGTTGGCGTAGCCCAGGTAGATCACCTTGACCGACTGCTTCTGGCCGATGCGCCATGAACGGCGTGCGGCCTGCTGCAGCGAGTACACGTTGTAGCCCGACTGCATGAACACGATGGTCGGGAACTCCAGCAGGTCCAGGCCGGTTTTCACCAGCTCCGGGTTGGTGACGAGCACGTCGATGCCGCGGTCCAACTGCTCGGCGATCCAGTCTTCACGGCGGGAGGCATCCACGCTCGCGCGCAGCACCGCCACCTTGAAGCCTTCCTGCTCCAGCAGCACCTTCAGGCGCGACGTGGTGTCGCGCGTGCCGGTGTAGACCGAATAGACCAGGGTCTTGCGACCTTCCGCCTTCTCCTGCTTGCAGATCTCGATCAGCTCGCGTTCCTTGGGCATCACCTCCAGCTCGTTGAACTGAGCCGGCACGAAGGCCAAGGTGCTGCGCGTGCGTGGATGCACCACGGTTTCCGACCGGAAGCACGTGTCCGGCCAGGCCAGCAGCACGTTGAGCACCACACCGAGCAGCGTCGTGTCCCGCTTCGCCAAGGCTTGCCTCAACTCTGCGGTCAGCCGACCCGCCAGATCGCGATAGGCCGCGGCCTGCGCCGTGTCCATCGCGACTTCGCGGAATTCCTCGTCGTAGGGCGGCAGCACGTTGCCGCCGATGTCCTTCAACTTGAGGAAGACCGTGAACGGCAGGACGCAGCGCAGCACGCCCTTGGGACCGAAGCCCGGCGCCTTGACCGTGCGCACCGATACCTTGGTGCCCTTGGCCGTCTTGTGCGCCGTGCCGGTGCTCTCGGAATAGATGTCCTTGAGCACGCCGTGATCGCGCATGAACGCCATCGCGGCCGAGGTCATGCTGCCGCTCTTGGTCGGGCGGTAGCCGTCTTCGATCATCCGCCCCGGCAGGGCGCGGAACAGCAGGTGGAACAGGTCGTCGCCGTAGCCGCCCATCAGTGTGCCGGTGAGCAGCAGCGTCTTGCGCGCCTTGGCCGCCAACACCCCCATGGCCTGGCCCTGTGCGGAGCCGCCGTTCTTGTACTCGTGCGCCTCATCGGCGATGAACAGGTCGAACGTGCCCTGGGGCAAGTAGCGCTTGATGAATTCCGAGGGCTGGTAGCCGCCCTCGCCGAAGCCGAACTCCATGTTGGCCATCGCGCGTTCCATGCGATGGGCTTGCCGGTCCGAGAAGACCAGCTCACCCCGGTCGTCCATCAGGTTGATGAACTCGTGGATGTTGTCGCCCAGCATCGACGCGAGGAACGCATCACCGAACTTCTGCATCAGCTTCTGCGCGGTGACTTCGCCGATCGTGGGGATACGCTTCAGGGCCTTGAGCACGGCCGAGGACCGGTCACTGGCGGACAACCCCCGGGGACGGATCAGCGTCCACAGCGCCGAAGCGCAATGGCCGCATTTGCGGCGGGTCTCCTCTGCTTCGAGTTCGACCGGATTGATCGGCTCGCCGTCGAGGTCGGTGATGACATGCCCGCAATGCGGGCACGCCGCCACGTCGCCGTGACGGGTACGGTGTCGCACGAACACCGGCTTCCAGTGGAAGCCCATGCGCATGCGCACGCGGCCCAGGACGAAGAACTCCTGGCCCTGCGCCGGTACGCCCAACTGCTCGCGCAGCTTCAGCAGCTTGACCAGTGTGTCCGGGCCATTGAGCACCCAGACCTTGGCGCCGGTCACCGTCTCCTGGATCTCGCGCCGCCACTTGTAGACCAGGTGGGGTGGCGAGAGCACCAGGGTGCGGCGGTAGCCTTCGGCGTTGAGCACGGCGGCGGTGGCGATGCCCACCGTCGTCTTGCCGCAGCCCATTTCGCCGTTGACGATCGCCGCGCGCTCGCCGCGGTCGACCAGCAGCTCGGTGACGGCATGGACCACATCGGCCTGCGCCGGGAACAGCTTGCGCTTGAGGGCTGCGAGGATGAGTTGCCGATGCACCCGCGCCTGTCCGGTGTAGACCGGCGGGTTGGCGCGATTGAGAGAATCGAGCAGTTCGTCGCCGAACTCCGAAACGAAGTCCTGCAGGCTGATCGAGAGTGGAGAAGCCGCCGCTTCCAGCAGGTCGCCCTGCACAGCGGTTTCGGGAACGGTTTCGAGATCGAGGGACATGGTGATGCTCCAAAGCAATGGGGCATGCACCTCCCCCACGGGGCGGTGACATGCCCCTGGGTGGGAAGAAAGAAGCGGCGCGAGGCCGCTGGATGCGGATCAGTATTCGCTGGGCAACAGCAGTGTGGTGACGCTGCGATCCCATTCGGTGATGATCCAGAGCTTCAGGCCGCGCGTGACCTGGTAGGACGAGAACAGACGATCCTCGCCGGACTTCAGCGCGGCATCGTTCTGCCGCCGATCGCTGTCGCTCAGGTCGCCCCAGTCGCCATGAAGATGGCGGCGCAGGTACGGCGTGGGGTTGAGCCGGCCCTGTCGGACCAGCTCGTCGACGCCGGCGGTCATGACCACCTGCCCGGGCGAAAAGCGTGCTTGTGACGCGAGGTTGAGGACTGCGAGTGCCATGGTGGTTTCTCCTTCTGGAAGAAGGGGCCACGGCACCCCATCGGGGCGACGTGACCCCGGTGGGTGGATGAAAGCGACGGCGAACCGTCAGGGAACAGCGATCAGCGGATGGTCAGCACTTCGCCCCACGTGGGCGAGCCCAGCGTCAAGTCCCATGCACGAATGACCGGCACGAACTTGTCGGTGAGGATGCGCGTCTCGGCCACGGAGCCGTCGTCGCGTTCGGTGTATTCCGTCTGGAGCATCTTCTCCTTGTGGGTGTCACCTTTGACGACGAGCACGCGCCCGCTCTTGGACGTCACTACGCCGGAAATCGCGCCTGCGGCCAAGGCCAGGGCGAGATGCCAGTGCGACAAGGCCCGCGCGGGCGGACGCAGCGACTGCTGCGCGGCGCCCAGATGCGTATCGAGCGCCGGCCAGAGTCCTTGCAGCCGGCCGACTTCATCGGCGAACTGCTCGGGCTCCATCGTCACGCGATAGAAGTGCTCCGGCTCGGCCGGGCTGGCAGGGACGGTGTACGGCAGGAACGGCCATTCGAGCGGCAGCTCCTCGGCTTCGGCGTCGCCCTGTCCGATCTGCAGCAGCAGACCACGCACGGCCTTGACCGACTCCGACGCCTGGTCGCGCTGACGAATCCTGCGGCCGAAGATCACCACCTGCTTGAACTGCGTTTCCACCGCACGGTAGATGCGCAGGTCGGCGAAGTGGCGCGTCAGCCATCCGACCAGCTCGGGGTCGAGCACGTAGGACGGCACGATGAAGATCAGCACGCCGCCGTACTGCAGCAGCGGCAGCGCGCGCTGATAGAACAGCTTTTCCAGCCGCGCACGGCCCTGGCCCTGATAGCCGATGTTGCCGTTCACGTCCTTGCTCAGGTCGCCATACGGCGGGTTCAGCCACAGCAGCCCGAAGGACTGGCGCGAGATCAGCGTATCCATCAGGTCACCGTGGATGCAGCGATCGACCAGTTGCCGTGCGTGGCGGGCACGCTCGGCGTCGTACTCGACGGCGAAGGCCTGGACCTGCTCGCGCCCGAGGGCGTGGGCGGCTTCGGCGATCGCCACGCCTTCGCCGGCGCAGGGATCGAGGATGGACATGGCGCCGGGAGACGGCGCCAGTGCGGACAAGGCCCGCTCCAGCGTCGGCTCGTCGGTGGGGAAGTAGCCGTTACGAATGAAGTTGCGCGCCAGGCGCGGAAACATGAGTGCCATGGATTTCTCCTGATGATGGATGAGGGAAGGCGGGCACGCGCAGCGCGCATGCCCGTGGGGATGGCTCACGCCACACGCCGAAGCGGTGCGTTCGCGGCCAGTTCGTACTGCGTGGCGCCGAGGGCGCCGTTGCGGATCAGCTCGCCCAGCGCCTTCGTCAGCGCCGGGACATCGAGGGCCAGCCGATGGCCTTCCAGCGGCCCGAGGGCCAAGGGAAGACCGGTCAGCATCCGCCGTGTCTGCAGCAGCTCCAGCACGGTGTCGCGCCAGTGGTCGAGCAGTGGCAGCGGGCAGGTGTCCTGCACCAGCGTCCACAGCCGGTCGAGCCGGTGAGCGGAATCCCTGGGCAGAAGCGCCAGCGCGCTGGCGTTGGCCTTGTCTGGCTTCACGCAGCGACGATCGAACAGCCACACATTCGTCAGCGAACCGAACAGCGTTCGCCGATAGGCGCGGGTGATGCGCTTTTCCAGGTTCTCGACGTTGCCGACGAAGACCGGGATGGATGCGCCCTGCTCGGTGATGACGTGGAACTGATCCAGTCCCTGCTCATCCCGGCCGAGGGTCAGGCGGGCGAGGAACTCCTGAACGGCGGTGTCGCGCGCCCAGATCGAGAAAAAGACGAGATTGCCCTGCTCGTCACCGACGCAACCGTCGGCCATGAGGTCGGGGCATTCGTCGATGCGGTACAGCGGTTTCGCGGAAGAAGGTGCAGGCATGGTGATGTCCTCTTGAAAATGAAGGAGCAACCACAGCCCGCGGGGCCATGCTCGCCCCGGTTGGGTGAAGGAAGATGCGTGCCGCTAGACAGCGCGTCCCGCGTGGAAGCGGTGAACCCGCTCGCGCCACTCGGAGCTTTGCACCGGCGCCATGTCGAGATAGCGCAGCGGGCACGAGTAGTAGTACGGATGCACGGACTCATCGAGGGACTTGTAGCCCCAATCGCCGCCCGAGCTTTCCAGCAGATGGCAGCCGATGTAGCAGACGGACTCACCGGCCGCGAGGCCCATGACGCCCGCCTGCCTGGCGGTGACGCGAACCACGGTCCACAGAACGTCGCCGTCCAGCGTGTGGTCGATGACTTCGCAGCAAGCGCGTTCGGACGCCTGCGGAGCGAGCAGCTCGCGGATCAACTGATCGCGCGTCTGACGAACGAAGGTCCAGCCCATGAGGGTCTCCTTGAAGAAAAGGCCGGAGCCCTCCCCGTCGGGGGAGAACCCCGGCGGGTGGCGGTATGCCGCGCAAGGCGGCGGATGGATCAGGCAGCTTTGAGGTGCCAGTCCTGGGACAACGGAGCGAACTCGTAGCCCAGCTTGTCGAGACGGTCTCGCTGCTGACGCAGCACACGACGATCCACGGTCGCATCGAGCTTCACGGTCTCGCCCAGGGGCCACAAGGCGCCGAACAGCGCCGCGTCGTCTGCCTCGGCCGAGGCCGCAGCGGACACGGGAGCCGGTTCGCTGCCGAACGGCGTGGTATCGACCAGGGGATCGCGCGGACTGCGCGGCTTCGCCTTCGGCTTGGCCGGGGGCGTTGCCGGCACGGGCGCCTGCGCCTCCTCGTCGATCGGATCGACTTCCTGCGGACTCAGCCGGCGGGCTTCGTCGCGGCTCAGGGCGTCGATGTTGGACAGTGTCATCCCGCCCAGATGGGCGCGGATCTCGATGACCATGCGGCCGTTGGCGTTGTACGTGGAGGGACGAATCTCGACGATGACGAAATCACCGTCGTACTTGCCCTCGCGGTACTGATCGAGTTCGGCGTTCTTCACGACGAACTCGCCGATTGAGGTCGCCAGGCGGCCGACGTTGAAGTCGCCGTTCCTGCCGTGGATGGTCTTGATGGCCAGTTGGCCGGGGATGGTGATCATGAAGGTCTCCTGGGACGAAGAGAAGACAAGGCCCCGGGGATGGGGCCTTGCGGATCAGAACGACTCGGCAACGGCCAATGCGGGGGCATCGGCTGCGTCGTCGGCAGCATCGGCGACGGGCTTGAAACGCTCCGAGGCTTGCTGCGCGGCGGGCGCGGCGGACGTCAAAGGGGCTTCCGGGTCGCGCTGGTCGGTCTCGGTCGGCTTGGGTTCGGCCTTGTAGACGAGCTTGCCGTCGACCTTGATCCAACTGACGAACAGCAGGCGGGCCTTGAGGCTCACCCCCTGCTCGCCGGCACGCTTGCCCTTGGAGTAGGTGAAGGTGTCGGTCCACAGGTCGCCCAGGCGGAAGCCGATCATCACTTTCTTCTCGGCGTCCACCGGCTGAATGCAGCGGCGCACCAGGTGCTGCGCTTCCGATCCCGATACGCGCGTGTCGAAACGCACGTACGAGACGTCATCGCTGGGACCGTTCAGAGCCGCGATGTCGCAGGCCAGGAACGCATCGCCTTTCTTGGGCTTCACTTCGCGGATGCGATTGAGATACCCGAGGCCGGTGATGTGCAGGTCGAAGAAGGACTTTTCGGTGGAAGTGGTCATGGTGAATCTCCTGAGAACAATGAGGCGGAGACACACCCGACCCAAGGCGGGGAAGGTGTGGAACCCCCGCGTGGGTTGATGGAACAGCTTGGTGGCATCGCCATCGAGAACCGATGGCCGTTCGCGCATGGATGCCGGTGCGAACTGGGGTGATCAACGCGGTCGGAACCGCGTCGCAGCCTTGAAGATCGTGGCTGCCTGGGCATGTCGCTGACAGACGTCAGCGGAACATGGCCGGAAGCGTGGCGCCGGGACGGCGCGCAGGCGAGCGGCAATCGGCACTCGCGGCTGTCCGCATTGCCGGGAAGAAAGAGGCCCCCGGAGCGGGGGCCAGGGATGGGCGGTCAGTTGCCGTTGGGTGTGGGAGGAACCGCCTGCAGCGACAGGTGTGTCGTGGTGGCGGACACGTCGAGGTCGTCCTCGCTGTGCAGGATGCGCGCAAACACGCCCTCCTGCGGATCGAAGAACTCGCCGAAGTCGTCGTCGCCGAACTCGGCGCGCGCCAGCTCCCACCAATAGTCGAAGGCATCGACATCCGGGTTGCAGCCGGCGGCGTAGGCGATGGTCTTCTGGCGACCATCGGGCCGGCGCTCGCCGCGCTCGGCCAGGAAGTACACGCCGTGATCCTTGACCAGGATGACGCGGCACTGATTCGCCACCGCTTCGGCGAGCACGGGCCGCAGCTCCGTGCCTTTGAATCGAACAGTCATGGGTGTGATCTCCAGGGAGGCAGGAAGAGAGGCTTCCCGCCGCGAAGGCGGGAAGCTGCTGGGAGGTCAGTGCCGGACAGCCTTGCGACCCGACAGGCACTGCACGCGGATGCGTCTCCAGCTCCCGTCGTCGATCAGCCGTTCCAGCGTCTCGCCGAGGGTGTCGAAGAACACCTCATCGACCCGTTCGATCAACTCGCCGTCGCGGTGCAGCTCCACCGCGTAGAGATCAGGGCCACGCTCATACAGCACGGTGACGCGACCCTGGAACTTCATCGTGGCGACGGTGAAGCCGATGGCCGGCGGCGTGCGGATGATGTCGGCGGGCGCCGGATCGACCCAGGTGATGTCCCGCGCACCGGCATCCACCAGCATGTGGGTGATGCGCCGGAAACCATCGGGAGCGGGCAACTGCTCAAGTTGGTCGACCAGCTCCTGCAGCTCGGGGCAGCGCGGCTCGGAAATCGGCAGCTTCGCCGGTGCGGACCCGAGCACCAACCGCTTCACCGTGTAGGGCTGGCCGTCGGCGGTGAACTCGGTCTGCTCCTCGGGCGTGTCCGCCCGCTGACCGTCGAAGCGGCGTCTGACATAGGTTTCGACCTGCACCTTGGCGCCCTCGTCGGGCACCTCGGTCACGAGCGTTCGATCGAGCACCGCGAACTCGGCTCGCCCCGTCTTGACGACGATGGCCTCGTCGGTGGTGGCGATGACCTTGCCCTCGAAAGGCTTCGGGTCGATGTGAAAGCCCAGCGTCGAAACCTTGGGCTGGCCGTCGAAGATGTTGAACTTGAACGAACGGACGTTGGAAGGCACATGACCGACGACGAGCGTCGGCATCTGTGCGCGGATGGCTTGGGTATCCATGGGGAGACTCCTTGTGGCAACCAAGGGACTCCCGCCCGCAAGGGAGGTCTGTCCCTTGAGGGTGAGGTGGATGGACGCGGCATGCGTCCGGCGAAAGAAACGACCAGCGCGGCGGACCGCACCGCAGTCTCGAAGGTCTCGACTGCCTGGGCATGCTGCCGGCAACGCCAGCGAACATGCGGCCAGCGTGCGGCACATGGCGGCGGCCGTCCGCCGGGAATCGGCAATGCGCCGGCACCGCGTTCCGCGAAAAAGAAGAGCCCCGCACGGGGCTCAAGAGGGGGTTACTCGTCGTCGTAGAGCGTCAGTCCGTCCAGCACGGGCGCGTCGCCATCGAAGATCAGCAGGCGCACGTCGGCGAGCGCGGCCAGGTGGAGCACCTCGACGAGGGACTCCGGCATGCCTTTCCGGCGATGCTCCCGCCGCAACCGCTCGGCGGTGATGCCTTCGACCTGTTGCAGGTTCTCGTCCGTCCACGGCGTGGCGATCAGCTTCACGCCGACCGCCGGGCTGTAGGGAATGCGGAAGGCAACGAACAGGAAACGGGTCGGCGTGTCGATGTCGGCCAGGTTGGCCAGATAGCGGCCGGCCTGCTCGGTGATGTGCGCCGAACTGATTTCCCAGGCACGGCTGTAGAAGCCGGTCTCGAAGCGCAGGCGGTGTACCACCTCGCGCGCGGCTTCCTCGGAGTAGGTATCGCCGACGTGCAGCGGTTTGCCGGCTTCTTCGGCCATGACGGCGTAGATGAGGTTTCGGGCGATGCCGTGGTTGGGGCACTGCGCGTCCAGCTCGGGCGGCACGTTCTGGCCCTCGGTGATCAGCGCGAAGTCGTCGCAGAAGACGCAGGCATGGCGCTCGACCTGGCTGTCCGGCAGGTGCGACTGCGAGACGTGCAGCGGCAGATAGCTCAGCGGGCAGTCGTCGTCGTAGGAAATCGCCAGCAGCCGTTGCACGGACAGGCCATCGTAGCCGCGGACGAAGGGATTGTTGGAATGGGACATGGGATTCCTCCAGCAGAGGATGGCCGAGGCAATCCCCTGCCGGGGATTGAACCCCAGCGAGTGGATGAAGTGGCAGCCGGTCAGCCGGCCGCGGCGTCGGGCCGCCCTGGTGGCGGGCGGTGCAGGTCAGTGGAAGATCATGATTCGGGACATGGCCGCTCCTGCGAAAAGAAGGAGGGACATGGCCCCGAACGGGGACGCATGTCCCTCGTGGGGGTGGGATGAAAAGACGGCGGGTTGCCAGGCGCGGCTCACCAGCCGTTGTAGTTCAGCGTGAGGTCGGCGATGACCTTGCGCCGTTCCAGATCGAGGCCGCCGAAGTCGGACAGCCCCTCGAAGCCGCAACGCTTGAGCATCGCGCCGCCCTCGCGGGAGTTGTAGAAGCTCACCATCGCGGACAGGAACATGCGTTGACCGCTGCTCAGCACGCCCAGGGCGTCGTTGAGCATCAGCATGTTGGGCCGCAGGTCCCACTTGGTGGTGGCACGCTGCAGACCTTCGCGTGTGCCGTCGCCGAACCACTCGTGGCCGGCGATCTGCGCGCCGCGCTTCCAGGCCTCGAAGAAGGCCTGCGGTGCAGCGTCGAAGTGCGCCTGTTCCAGCGCCATCTGATCGAGCACGTCTTCGGGTAAAGACAGATTCATGAGAGAACTCCTTGAAGGATGGGAATCAGGGATGAGCGCGCTGTGTCCAGGCATGGGTATCCAGGGCGCGCTGTGCTGCGAGGTGGGTCGGGAAATACTCGACGGACTCCCGCGATACCGGGCCCTCGTCGTCTTGCGTGCCGATGTAGTGGCCGGCCGCGCTGCGCAGCACCTGTAGCGGCAGACGCTTGCCGGTCCAGGCCAGCGCCAGCGCACCACTGCTCACTGCGGTTGTAGAGCAAGATGCGGAAGGTTCAGACATGCCGTGCTCCTTGGTGGGTCGAGGAGCACGCATCCCGTAGAGGATGGAGTTCCCCTCGGGTGGTTGAAAAAAGTGCATCGTCGCTAGGCCGGCGAGCGTCCGCGGTGGTCGATGCGAAGCGGACTGGATCGGTCGACGCGGCGAACCGCGTTGCAGTCTTGAAGACCGAGACTGCCAGGGCATGCCGCTGACGACTGTCAGCAACGCATGGCGTGAGGATGGGCGCGAAGCATGGCTGCCGTCGCAGGGAAAACCGAATCGCGGACGGCCCGCTTTAGGGCAATGGCCGGCGTCACGGGACAAGGCAAAGACCAGGGCGCCGAAGGCCACGCGGGCCTTCGGCTGGAGAGGAAGGAAACCACCCGTGGGCTGCGTCAGCGCAGGCCGTCGTCAAAGCCGTTCGCTGCGTCAGCAATCGCACCCGGCCCGTTTCGTGGCTGGGGCCGGAAACCTCTGGCGTGCATCCACACACAAAGGGAGCCCGATGTTTCGCCGGCGGGCACCGGCACGGAATACCCTCGGCCCAAGGGGCCTCCTCACGCCTCGCGCGGCAGCAAGGCGTCAGGAAGCCCCTCGTGACCGAGGCAAGGCACACCGATCAAGGGAATGGCGGCGGGCGCGATTCGTGGAGCAATGACCTTCTCGCCCCGTCGCCCGATGGTGGGCAGACGGGGCGCGCACACCGTTGCAGAAGGAGACGCGCGCTTTGGAGTCCCGCGCGGTGCGGGACGTTTGCCTCGCCAGTGAAGTGGCCGGCGCGGCAGGGGGAAGCGAGGATCAGGACGCCTTGGAGGCAGCGCGCCGCTTGCGCGGTGCGCTGCGCCGGCCCGTCGGGGACTCGATCGGCAACGTGCCCTTGCAGTCCGGGTAGCGCGAGCAGGACCAGAACGCGCCGCTCTTGCCCGTGCGCTGCTGCATCGGTGCGCCGCACTGCGGGCAGGCCGGCGCCGGCGGCAGCTTGAGCGAGAGCGTTGCGCCGCGGTACTGCTGCACGAGCTGGGCCACCCACACGGACTGCTTCTCGATGAAGGTGTCCAGCGCCATCTGGCCGGCCTCGATCATGTCGAGCGCCTGCTCCCACACCGCCGTGGTGCCAGGGTCGGCGATGGCCGAGGGCACCGCGTCGATGAGCGTGAATGCCGCGTCGGAAGCGCGGACGGCGCGGCCTTTCTTGACCAGGTAGCCGCGACCGATCAGACCGTTGATGATGTTGGCGCGTGTCGCCTCGGTGCCGATGCCGGTGGTATCTCGCAGCTTCTGTTTCAGGCGCTGGTCGGTCACGAACTTGGCGACGGTCTTCATGGACTTGATCAGCTCGCCCTGCGTGTAGGGCTTGGGCGGCAGCGTCTTCAACGCCTTGAGATCCACCTTCCCGACCGGGCAGGACAGGCCCGCATGCAGGGCGGGCAGCACTTGGCTGCGCTGCGCATCCTCGCCATCGGCATCGTCCGGCCCCGGCGTCGCCAGCACCTCGCGCCAGCCGGTGACGGCAATCTGCTTGCCCACGGCCGCCAGCGACTGACTGCCGCACGAGAACTGCGCCACCGTCCGGTCGAACTCATGGTGCGGGAGGAACTGCGCGAGGTAATGAGCGCGGATCAGCCGGTAGACGGCCAGCTCCTTCTCGTTCATGGCCGACAGGTTGGCAGGCTCCAGTGTCGGGATGATGCCGTGGTGAGCTGATACCTTGCCGTCGTTCCATGCACGCGAGCGATGTTGGCGATCCAGGCGCTCGATCAGCGGCCTCAGGCTGGGGTCGGTCTTGACCAGGCTGTCGAGTACGGTCGGTACCTCGGCCAGCATGCTCTCGGGCAGGTAGCCCGAATCCGAGCGCGGATACGTTGTCGCCTTGTGCGTCTCGTACAGCGCCTGGGCAATGTCCAGCGTCTCCTGCACGTCGAGGCCCAACTGCTTGGAGCACACCTCCTGCAGCGTGCTCAGGTCGAACGGCAGCGGCGGCCCTTCGCGAACGCGCTCGGTTTCTACTGACAGCACCTGGGCTTCGCGTGCCGCGCGTATGCGTTCGGCGGCTTGCTGCGCGACCGGCTGTTGCAGGCAGCGAACCGCCTCATCCGTGGTGCCCTCGGGCGGTATCCAGTTCGCGATGAAGGACTGGCCTGTGTGGGACATCAGCACATCGACAGTCCAATATGGCACGGACACGAAGCGTGCGATCTCGCGGTCGCGATCCACCACCAGGCGCAGCGTCGGCGTCTGCACTCGGCCCACCGACAGCACGCCGGTATAGCCGGCCTGGCGCCCGAGCAGTGTGAACAAGCGGCTCAGGTTCATCCCGATCAGCCAGTCGGCGCGCGATCGGGCGAGTGCGGAGAAATACAGCGGCAGCGTCTCGGCGGACGGCTTGAGCGCACCCAGCGCCTTGCGGATCGACGCATCGTTGAGCGCCGAAAGCCACAGGCGCTGAATCGGCCCGCGGTAGTCGCACAGGTCGATGATCTCGCGGGCGATCATCTCGCCCTCGCGGTCGGCGTCGGTCGCAATCACCAGCTCGCCCGCCTTGGCGACGAGCTGCTGCACGACCTTGAATTGCGCCGCGGTCGCCGCTTTGGGCTCGACACGCCAACGCTCGGGAAGAATGGGCAGTTGCTCGATGGCCCAGCGCTTGTATTGCTCGCCGTAGCCTTCGGGCGGAACCGCCTCCACCAGATGACCGATGCACCAGGTCACGACGACACCCGCGCCGCTGTAGCAGCCGTTGCCGCGTTGGCCGGCGCCCAGCACACGGGCGATGTCCTTGCCCTGGGACGGCTTCTCGCACAGGAACAGGCGCATGAAGCCTCCTTGGAAATGTGCGGTGCATCGGATGGGCGTCAGCTTGGCGGGGCCAGCAGATGCCGGCAGCAAGGAAGCCGATTGGTGCCGACACCGCTTTGTGATCGGCCGGCGGTCGGTTGCCGCAGCGGTGCGCATGGACCGCAGGAGCTGGCACAGCAAGAGCGTCGTTTCGGGAGGGCGGCTGGAACGCTGTGGACGACCTTGGAGCCATCCCCAGGGGATGGCTCGCTGGTGCATCGCGAGCTTATGACGGGTGCTACAGCCGCCCTCGGGGGAGCGGCGATGGGCGAATTACTGTCCGCCGGCCGGCTTGGCGCTGAGCGCCACCGACTCGATGCGGTACGGCAGGATGCCCACGCGCCGGGCCTCGACCTTGAACGTGACGCGCTCGTTCTCGTCGGCGTCCTCCCATTCGTCGCGCACTGTGCGGCCATCGACCAGTACGCGCATGCCTTTCTGGTAGAGACTGGCCCAGTGCTCGGCATCGCGATGCCACAGTTCCACCGGCGCCCAGAAGCCGCCGCGATCCTCGTATTCGCCGTCCTTCTTCGGCACCGGGTTGTCGAAGTAGACGTTCAGGCGCAGCAGACGCCGCGGTTCGTCGTTGCCGTTGGTGAACTCGCGGTACTCGGGCGCTGAACCGATGTTGCCTTCGCCGCTGAAATGCGTACTCATGGTGCCTCCTGTCGCGTGGTGGGTTGGATCGAAACACCGTGCCCGTGGCGGACACGGCGCAGGTAGACCGCCTCGGCCTGGGACATCTTGTCGGCGCATTCCAGGGCCTGGCGGGCAATGCTGTGAGTCAGGCTGATCTGCATGTTCAGCGCGATGCGCTGCAGCTCCATCGCGTAGAGATCGTCGACCAGGCGATCGGGCGTGGACGGGCTGGCGATGAGGTGCTGCCACAGCGTCACACCCATGCTGGACCGGTCGAGGTTGCGCCAGCGCAGGAAGGTCGTGCCTGCGCCAGTGGTTTGCTGAGCCAGCTGCGAGCCGAGCAGGTTGAAGGGGTAGGTGCGTGCCTGCGGCAGCACTCGTCTCATCGCCAGCGCGATCAAGTCGTCGCGCAGCGCCATGCATTGGCTGGCCCAGGCCTCCAGACTTCCCTTACCTTTAAAAGGCTTCAAAAGGCCTTTTAGGTAGGCTGCGTGTTCCAGTCGCTGGAAGTCGGGCTGTTCCAGCGGCATGAAGTGTCGAGGCGCCGCGGAGGATGGCGCCGTCATGCTGGTGCATCCCCATCGGTGGATTCGGTCGCCTTGGCGGACTTCCTCGACCTCTTGGGTTTGTCGGGCTTGGCGGTGTCCTCGTCCGTCGCAACGGCTTCGGCCTCGTCTGCGGTTTCCGCCGGTGTGCTGGCCCTAACCTCGGCAGGTTCGCGCTGCATGGCGGTCAGTGGAGTGCGGCGCAGCAGGGGCGGCGCGAAGCGCGAGCGGTGTGTGCCTTCCAGCACGTCCTGCGGCAGCTCGCCGAACTTCTCCAGCGCCGCTCGCGCCGCCGCGTTCTTCGCCGCAAAGTCGTCGCGCGTCGTGCCCGAGTAGCGGTACTGCTGGGCCAGCGAGAACAGGCTGCGCAGTGCGTGCGCGCCGTCGTTGAGCCAGCGCTCCAGCGTGCTGCGATCGATCAGCGCGGTGTGATGCGCGAGGATGAGTTTGCGTGCCAGGTCGTCGTAGTCGGCCAGCAGGTACACCGCCATGAAGCCGAGCTGGGCATTCACGAACAGCGGCAGCTTGACCGGCTGCACGTTCATGTTGTCGCCCAGCGACAGTGCCGGGGGCACGTCGGCCAGGGCCTGATCCACCTGTTCGCGCAGGGTCTGCAGGCGGGTCTTGGTGTCGGCGAGCTTGTCCTCGATCCGCAACATCCACCAATCCGAGTACGGGTCGTCCTGCTCGGCGCCGCGCTTCATCTTGTTCATCGCACTGATGAAGCCGTTGAGTCCGATGATGCCGGGGCGCCCCTCGGTCGGCGCACGGCCGTGCCAGATGCGCGATGCGTGGTGCGTGTGCAGCGTCAGTGACATCGCGCTGCGCAGCGATCCGAGATTCAATTGCAGGGGTTCATTGGCCATCGGTGAAGACTCGCGATAGGGGAACGAGTCGCCAGCATCGGCATCGGTCGGAAGGCCGTCAGTCAACAAACCGCAGCTCATGCGTGCCCGGTTTGTTCCGCACGGAAGGCTGTGTGTGCCGGCTATCCCCTGGGGATAGCTCGGCGGAGTCATTCGCGGCTCGCGCGGAGGTGAGACCGCGTTGCGGGGCTATGCCTCGCGAGGTCTGTACCAGGCGGCCCGTTGCCCCTCCACCTCACGGTAGCGAAGCTCGAACAGGCGGCACTCGTGCACCACCTGCCGCCAACTGCTGCAGCCGTACTTGGCTGGAAGCTGCTCGGGATGCCGGTCCGCGACCCAGCGGCCAACGGCGGCGATGAGTGTCCAGCCCTCGACGGCCAACTGCGCAGCGTGCCGGCGGCCGGCCAGTCCACCGTGTACCATCCGGCGTGATGCCATTGACCACCAGGTCGTGGAATACATCCGACTGGACGAACTCCGCTGCCAGGCGCCGCGCCTGATCCATGTGCTCGGCCCAGCCGCGCAGCTGTTCGAAGTGTTGATCGATGCACGCTTAGGCGGAACCGAGTTCGTCCTGTGTAGCGCACCCGTCTAAGGTCCATAGATCGTGCTGATCGATGAAGTGGTGCACCAGGGTGTTGCGCAGCAGACCCCCTGTCCCCATTGCGCCCCATTCCTATAAGGTAAAGACACGCATTCTGAACCAGCTTGGCAACCATGAACCAGATGATTGAAGATGAAGGCGATAAAGGCCGGTAAGGGCAGCACGACCCATGTGTTCGAACTATTTCCCCACTCGCTCTCGCGAGCGGCTGACGACATTCGGCGTGCACGCCGAAATCGATCTCGCGGGGATAGGGCGGGTCTGGAAGAGCTACGCTGCCCCCCTAATCCGGTTGAACGGACAGGGCAGGGAACTCATCCTCGGGGAGTTCGGCTTGCTGCCATTCTGGTCCAAGGAACGGAAGACCAAATACGCGACCTTCAATGCCCGGTCAGAGACCGTCGAGACGACGGCATCTTTCAAGGGACCATGGGCGAAACGGCAGCGGTGCATCATTCCCGCCGATTTCGTCGTCGAACCAGATTGGAGGTCGAGAAAGAACGTTCCCACGGCGATTTCCCGCGCTGACGGACAACCCATGGGGCTTGCAGGCCTCTGGGACTCCTGGTTAGACAGGACGACCGGCGAAATTGTCTTTAGCTTCACGATGCTGACCATCAATGCCGATTCCAATGGGCTGATGAGGAACTTCCATCGCCCCGATGACGAAAAGCGGATGGTAACCATCCTTCCCGAAGCGCATTACGGGGACTGGCTATCAGTGCCGAACCCTGATGCCAAATCGCTCCTCGCTTCCTACCCGGCTGAGGCCTTGCAAGCCTGTCCTGTCGCGGAGCTAGGCTCGCGCGATAGGAATGTCCGCTAGCCTGGTGGTGTAGTGCGGCGTCCGCAGTTCCTGCCGCATCTGCCAATCCCGACGGCGGTCTCCCGCTCCCGTCGATGCAACACGGATGGCTGTCCGGCCGAATTTCGCATTGATGGCGTCGATGGCGCTCATCAGCCCCGAGCGCTCTTCTCCATCTGCGAACAGATCCAGCTCGCCCTGGACGGTCCCGGCAGGCCTGATGTCCATGAGCATCACGCCGGCCTTCGCGAAGTCGAATCCCGGCGCGTAGATGCTCCGCAGCCCCTTGATGGCTGCTTTGAGCAGAAGGCGGGTATCCGCGGTCGGTCGCTGCAGGCGGACCGTGGCCGATTTGGCGTACTGCTTTCCCTCGGAAAAGGGGCTGGTATGTATGAAAACCAGAACCTGGGAGGCTACCCCATCTTGCCACCTCAGTTTCTCGGCGGCGCGGCTGGCGAAAGTGCTGACGGCTTCGGCAAGGGGCTGGTAAGCGCTTATCCGTTGCCCGAAGCTGCGGGTGCATGCAATCTGCTGTTTTGCAGGCGCCACATCTTCGAGGCTGATGCAGGATTGCCCCTGCAATTCCCTGACCGTGCGCTCAAGCACGACGGACCATCGTTGCCTGACCAGCGAAGGGTCCAGATTCGCAAGTTGCAGGGCGTTCGAGACGCCGATTGATTCGAGTTGAGCCCCGATTTTCCGGCCTACGCCCCAGATGTCTCCGACAGAAGTCGCCATAAGGACGGCATCCAGGTCGGAGGAGGGCAATGCCGCGAGATTGCAGACGTATCCGAGGTCAGCGGGGTAACTTCCGGGCTTTCTGACCGCGGATTTGGCGATGTGGTTGGCAAGTTTGGCGAGGGTTTTGGTCGGGCCTATGCCGATGCCTGCGGGCAAGCCCAGCCAGTTCTGCAAGCGGTTCCTGATGACATGGGAACGGCGGGTGAGGTCTCCGCCGACGCCAGCGAGACCGATGAAACACTCATCGATGGAATAGACCTCCTGGGAAGGCCCCAAGGCGGCGGCAATGCCCATGAAACGATTGCTCATGTCGCCGTAGAGAACAAAATTGGCGGATATCGCGATGACGCCCGGGAACTCCCGTCTGATCTTGAAGTAGGGGTGACCCATGGTGATGCCCAGGGCCTTGGCCTCGTCACTCCTGGCAATGGCACAGCCGTCATTGTTGCTCAAGACAACGACGGGGTGCCCTGCCAGCGAGGGTCGAAAGACCCGTTCGCAAGAGACGTAGAAGTTGTTCCCGTCGATTAAGGCGAACATCAGACCAGCTTGCGAAACTGCTTGACGACTGATGTTACGACCCCGACCACAAGCCAGGTCTGGCCGTCCTTGGGCACGATTTCGGGAAAGGTCGGGTTCGCAGGGACGAGCTTCACTTTCCCTGCCCGACGGTGCAGGTACTTGACGGTGAAATCGTTATCGACCTGGGCCACGACGACATCACCATGGCTCGCCTGCAGGGCGCGATCGACGACGAGGATGTCCCCGTCGCTGATGCCAGCTTCCACCATGGAAGTGCCGCTCACACGCCAGAAAAACGTCGTCAGGGGATGTGGGGTCAGCAGTTCCAAAAGGTCCAACCGCTCCACCTGGAAATCATCCGCCGGCGAGGGGAAACCCGCGGGTATTTTCCCCTCCACATAAGGGAGCGTTACTGCTGTAAGAGGGCACGGGATGGCATCGGGGGGCATCATACTGTCCATTCTCCCAGTATAAGGGGTATGAAGGAGATCATTCTCCTTGCGGTTGGGCCGCCGGTGGCGACTCACAGGCACCGGCATGTTTTCCGCCAACTCCACGAGCCCCACGAATCCTTGAACCGAGGCAATGGCATGAGCCAGATCACTATTTATCACAACCCCGCCTGCGGCACGTCGCGCAACGTGCTGGCCCTGATCCGCAACAGCGGCGAGGAGCCCACGATCATCGAGTATCTGAAGACGCCACCCGACCGCGAAACGCTGCACCGCCTGATTGCCGCGATGGGCATACCGGTGCGCGCGCTGCTGCGCGAGAAAGGCACGCCCTACGTGGAACTTGGCCTCAATGATCCACAATGGAGCGACGAGCAATTGATCAACTTCATGCTTGAACACCCCATACTCATCAACCGGCCCATCGTGGTCACACCGCTCGGCACCCGGCTGTGCCGGCCTTCGGAAACGGTGCTGGACATTCTTCCCCAGCCCCAGCGCGGCGCCTTCAACAAAGAGGACGGCGAAGCCGTCGTGAATGCGGAAGGGCGCCGTGTCTGAGTCCAGCAACGAGCTGCCTAACATCGACACCGCACTGTTCCAGCAACCCGATGCCCAGCGGTTGCTGGCGCCCGCGCGTGCCACGCACGCGCCGCGCTTCCTGCTGCTCTATGGCTCGCTGCGCGATCGCTCATACAGCCGCTTGGCTGCCGAAGAAGCGGCGCGCATCCTGCGGGCGCTCGGCGGCGAGACACGAATGTTCAACCCTTCGGGCCTGCCGCTGGTGGACGATGCCCCCGCCGACCATCCCAAGGTCAGGGAACTGCATGACCTGGCGCAATGGGCCGAGGGCATGGTGTGGAGTTCGCCGGAGCGCCACGGCGCAATGACCGGCCTGATGAAAACCCAGATCGACTGGATTCCGCTATCGGTCGGCGCGGTGCGCCCAACCCAGGGCAAGACGCTGGCGCTGATGCAGGTCTCGGGCGGCTCGCAGTCCTTCAACGCCGTCAACCAGATGCGTGTGCTGGGCCGCTGGATGCGCATGCTGACGATCCCGAACCAATCCTCAGTCGCCAAGGCTTATCAGCAGTTCGATGAAGCGGGACGCATGAAGCCGTCGGCCTACTACGACCGCATCGTGGATGTGATGGAAGAACTGATGAAGTTCACGTTGCTCACGCGCGACGTGTCACCGTATCTGGTAGATCGCTATAGTGAACGCAAGGAGAGCGCCGAAGCCCTGAGCCAGCGCGTCGATCAAAAGGCGATCTGAGAACAGCCATCACTGATGGGGGAGGAGGGTAGTCGGGCCGAGGGGGTCTTGTCGCAAAACTTAGGACTTCTGCGACACGGCAAGACAATTTCAGCGCGGCCGGCTCGGATGGACGGTAGGGCAGGGGATGGCTATAGTAGCGCGAGGTATTACCTTTTGCTACGGAGGCCACATGGCTACGGCAACATCCATCAAGCTTGATGACGAGCTGAAAGGGCGCGTCCAGCACCTGGCCGAAGCCCGCCGGCGCACGTCGCACTGGATCATGCGAGAAGCCATCGCGCAGTACGTCGAGCGCGAGGAAAAGCGCGAGGCGTTCAAACAGGATGCGCTGCGCGCCTGGGAAGAGTATCAGCGCACCGGCCTGCACCTGACACTTGAAGAAGCCGATGCCTGGCTGACGAAGCTGGAAGCCGGCGAGGATGCGGAACTGCCTAAGTGCCACGTCTGATCTGGACGCCGCCGGTGCTGGCTGATGTGCAACGGCTCTATCGCTTCTTCGCGCCCAAAGATGACGACGCCGCGCAACGCAAGGTGAAGGCTATCCGGGCTGGGGCCAAGATGCTGGCCCATCAGCCGCACATCGGCCGCCCGGTTGAGGACATGGAACCCGAGTTTCGGGAGTGGCTGATCGATTTCGGCAACAGCGGCTATGTCGCCCTCTATCACTTCGACGGGGAGAACATCGCCATTCTTGCCGTTCGGCACCAGAAAGAGGCGGGCTTCTGATGACAACCAAGACCGTGACAATGTATATACTTGGTTAGTACCTTTACAAAGGAGCGGACCATGTCGAAAGAAGCCGTTTTCACGATGAAGCTGGAACCGGAGCTACGCGCCGACTTCATGGCCGAAGCTGCTGGCGAAGATCGCCCGGCGTCCCAGATCATGCGTGAGCTGATGCGCGGCTACATAGAACAGCGTCGCCAGGCCCGCGAATATGACGGCTACCTGCGGCGCAAGGTCGAAGCTGGCCACGCCTCGATGCGTGCCGGTCAGGGCCGGTCGAATGATGAAGTTGAAGCCGCATTCGCTGCCAGGCGCAATCAGGTTGCGACAGGCCAGGCGTGACAGTTGTCTGGACGCCAGAGGCGGAACAAGACCTGTGGTCCAGCCGATCGGCTACAGCGGGCTTCACCCGCTTCCGCCATCGGCTGAGCTGGTACGTTGGGCCTAACGGAAAGGAGTCTGACTTTGTACAGAGGCAGTTGCTTATGCGGTGGCGTGCAGTTCCGAGTTCACGGAGTGCTGGAGCCTATTCAGGTTTGTCACTGCTCGCAATGCCGTAAAGCCCAGGGCACGCCCTTCGCTACGAATACACCGGTGGTACGTTCAGCGTTTACCCTCGTCAAGGGTGTGGAGTTGCTGAAAGAATTTGAGTCGTCTGCAGGCAAGAAGCGCGTCTTTTGCAGCACCTGCGGTTCTCCGCTTTTTAGCCACAGGGATTCATTGCCTGGTGTCCTTCGTATTCGCGCTGGCCTCATCAATGAGCCGCTGCATGCTCGCCCTGTTGCTCATTTCTATACAGGCTCCAAGTGCAACTGGTGGCCCATCAACGACACGTTGCCACAATTTTCAGAGGGCGATGTTCCGCAACGCTAGGCCCAACGGTCGGCTGAGCCGCGGGGTTGGGCCCAAAGGAGCGGAGAGCATGAAGCCTCGAATCACTGTCATCACACTCGGAGTCAACGACCTTGAAGCATCATTGCGTTTCTATCGAGATGGCTTGGGCTTTCTTACTGAAGGCATCATCGGCAAAGAGTTTGAGTACGGGGCGGTGGTGTTCATCCAGCTTCAGTCAAGCTTGCGTCTGGCCTTGTGGCCCCGCAAGAGCATCAGCCATGACACTGGGCTTGTTGTTGGCCCCGCTAGCCCCACCGAAATGACGCTTGGCCACAATGTCACATCAAAAGCGGAAGTTGATGCAGTCATGGCAAAAGCAACATCCGCGGGTGCTTTCATCGTGAAGCCGGCACACGAAACCTTTTGGGGTGGCTACTCCGGTTACTTTCAAGATCCAGATGGCCACCTTTGGGAGGTGGTCTGGAATCCGCAATGGTCAGAGTGACTGCTTGGCCCACAGGAGCAACAAAGCATGGCTGACAATCTCCGTATCTGGTCCCGTTGCCGTCAAGACCGATCCCAATGTACGCGTCGCGTTGGAGCTGATGACGTACATTTCGAGCTGGGAAAACACCACGGATGCCCAGAAGAGGGATCGTGACTATTGGCTTAAGCTCTATTGGCAGTGCTACCAAGCCGCTTCCGGGAGCGCGCTGTCGCACGTTCTCCAGCAAAATCGGTGACGCCTAACACTTCATCCAAGCCGACGCCGCTTCGCGGCGCGGCTTAACTCAGGTGTTAGCTGCCATGACAAAGAACGTCGCAATCTCGGTCTCAAAAATTGACGCAGCAAAACGTCAGCTTGAGACTGCTTTGCGTCTGTACTTCAGCAGCGAAGACCCGATCTCCATACACACCTTGGCCGGCGCGGCGTTTGGCATTCTCAACGATGTTTCGAAGAGTAAGGAACTGGAAATAGAGTCATTCCGAGATCTGATGATGAAGCGGGCCAAACCCGGCCAAGAGGAAGAGATGCGCTTCTATCTCAAGCGCCACGAAAACTTCTTCAAGCACGCGGATCGCGTCGCTGATGCGAACATTGACTTCAATCCTTCATCTACGGACTGGGTTCTGTTTGACTGCATCTGCCTGTACTATGCCCTCACCCAGAAAAACCCGCCGATAATGAAAGCATTTCACGTCTGGTGGCAGTACAGCTACAGGCATCTGCTTAAGCCGGAATACCAGGGCCAACTTGAGCAGTTTGCGAAGCATCAAGAGTATCTCTCTAGCCGCGGCACGTTTTTTGCTACTGTCATGCCGTTCTTCAGCCGCGCGTATGGCAGCTAACAATTCGTCCAAGCCGACGCCGCTTCGCGGCGCGGCTTAACTCAAGTGTTAGGCGGCATGAAGATTCAGCGCGCAACCATTGCAGACGCCCCAAGAATCAGTGCTCTCATTCGCGAGCTGAGTACACCTTTCTTGGTATCTCCTTCAGGAGAAGGCGCTGAGCCATTCCTTGCAGCCATCAGCGAATCGGCAATTCAAGGCTATGTGGCCGCCAGCAACTTCGAGTACTTGGTCGCCGAAGATCAGGGCCAGTTGGTTGGCGTCGTCGCGCTTCGAGACAACAGTCACCTCTACCATCTGTTTGTAGCGGTGCCACTTCAAGGTCGAGGCCTTGGCGGCAAACTGTGGGACATGGTCAAGGCTAAGGCCCTCCTGTTGGGCAACCCAGGCAAATTCACGGTCAATTCGAGCCTGAACGCAGTGCCCGTGTACGAAAGGTTTGGCTTTATCGCCAGTGGACCAGTAGTTCAAGCCAACGGAGTCGCGTTCCAACCCATGCAGCTGAGCCAAGCCCACAATGCCGTCTAACCCTTCCATCGAGGGGGACGTCCAAGGGCTATCGCCCTTGGCCGCCCCTCATGTCAAACGTGTGCGCCGGGCATGGCGCGTTACTTCGTAGGTGAAAGTCCTATGGCCAGGTTTACGCAGAGCCGAAGGCAAGGAGAAGGGCAAGGGCGTCGTCGCGAGGTGGGGTCTGGAGGAAGCCCAATCCGAAGCGGCGGGGCGATGAACAAAAACCGGATATGAGGCGTGATGCATCCAGTGACCTGCCCGCTTTTGCCGTACCAGTTGTAAGTAGGAAGTCCGGGGATTCTAGGTTAATGGATTTTGGTAGTTGCCGATGAAGATCGAGTTGCGTCGCCAGCGCGCTGGCGATGCAACTCGGCGGCTGGGCGACGCGATCCTGGTGCCGGTCGGCGGCCTCGACAAGTTGGCCACCTTCGTCGCGCTGCTCGGCTCCAATAAGCTGAAGCTGGTGGTGCTGCACGACCGCGCCAGCACCCCACACCAGAAACTCGACGATCTAGTCCGGCAGAAGCTGATTGAACGCAAGCGCGTCCTCGACTTCTTAATGTTCCTCGATCCCGCGCCAACCGAGGCGGATATTGAGGAACTGCTGCCGGCTAATGCCTACATCGCGGCGTTCAACGCGGCCTATGCCAAGGAACTGAATGGCATCGTGCTGACGGGCGCCGATATGGGCGCGCAGCCGCGTATGATCGAGCGCATCAATCACTGGCTTAAGGCCAAGGACATCACGCTGCTGAAGGACGGCGGCTTCAACCACTACCGCGTGGCGCAAGCCGTCTTGCCGGCGCTCACGGCGGCAACGCTCAAGCCCGATGAGCTGGCGCGTTTCGAGCGGCTGTTTTCCAAGGTTGGGGAGGTGCTGTGAGTGCCTCCTCCGGCTCGCCTAACAACAGCATGCAGCGGACAGCGCTGCGCGCCGCCGCTGATGCTGAACGTTGGGCGTCATCACTCAAACCCTGAGAGAGGTTTTCTATGAGTTCATCTGTCTTTTGCATTGACAAGTTTGTTGTCCCCGAAGGGGGCAAGCATGAGTTCGTGCAACGTGTGCGCGAAACCCATGAATTTCTAAGAACCCTGCCGGGGTTTGTTCGTGATCTCGTAACGGAAAGAGATGCCCAACCCGGCGCTCAAACTCGCTCCCTTCGGTCGCTGGACGCTGCGCGATAAAACCGCGCAGCGCCGGTTAGCTCTACTAGCTCTACGTTAGGGTTTACAAAAGGAGTACATTTTGAGTAACGCAGTCAATTGCACTTCCATTGAAGAAGTCCGCTCGAACATCGACCGCATTGACCGTCAGATTGTCGCCCTTCTGGCTGAACGTGGAATCTTTGTGAAACAAGCGGCTCGGTTCAAGAAAACCACGGATGACGTAAAGGCACCTCAACGCGTCGAACAGGTTATTGCCAAGGTTACGGCACTATCGCAAGAGCTGGGCGCAAACCCCTCCGTTACAGAGCAGGTGTACCGTGCAATGATTTCGGGTTTCATTAACGCGGAGTTGACTGAACATGCAGCACTCAATACCAAGGGGACCAAACCCTAACATAGCGTTCGAGAGGGGCGCGACAAAAGCGGCGCGCCCCTCAACTTTACGTTATCTTTTTGGATAATCACAATGAAAAATATTCAACCTCCACCAGATGTAATTTTATCCATTCCTACAGATTTTCCAATTCCGTTGGATGACTGTGGATGTGAGCATTTGGAAAATATGCGGATACCCAATGTTTCCCTATGGTCAACCGATGATCAAGAAATAAATCTCTCCTGCTTGTCCGATTGGAACGTAATTTTCTGTTATCCAATGACAGGTCGCCCCGGTGTTCCCATCCCCGAAGGCTGGGTTAAAATTCCCGGTGCTGCTGGATGTACGCCCCAAGCATGTTCATATCGTGACAATTACGATGAACTCAAACGTTATGATATAGGCATTTACGGCATAAGCACTCAAACATCGGATGCACAAAAAGAAGCCTCTAATCGTTTGGAGTTGCCTTATCCGCTTTTGAGCGATGCCAATCATTCCTTTTCCTCAGCATTGAACTTGCCTATGCTTGAAGTTGGCGGTTCAAAATTAATCAAAAGGCTGACGCTCATTCTTAAAGATGGAGTGATAAAAAATGCTTTTACCCTGTATTTCCATCCGATAACAACGTTGTTGAGGTGATAGCTTGGCTCTCCGAAAACCAAGCCTAACCCTACGCTCAAGCGGGACTGCGCAAAAGCGCGCAGCCACTTAGGCAACAGTAATTCCAAGATTTCCTTGCGCCAACAAAGCAACCGCGAGATTCATTACGCCATGCTCAAGCACATTGGCCTTATTGAAGGCCAACCCAAAGAAGGCATAAAGCTCTTTCAGGTCGTCGTAATTAGGGGCGGGCGGAGTGAGCTTGGCTGTCATGCCGCATAATGCTGAGCTCAGACGCGGAAGGCCGCATCGCGGCCTGACGTCGGCTGGAGCGCTGTGTTATACAATTTATGATCTTTCTGGGATAGACGGTAGATACGGACTTCCCAGCCGCAATGGCAAGTCTCAGAAAACGATCGAAACCCGATTTTCTCTAGCACACGTATTGATCCTCTATGACGAGGAGCGACTATCCCCACAATGGACTCGATAATCCAGGTACCGAAGCCAAGAGCGAGTACCACACTCGCGGCTTCGGATGCCAAGCCCTTCCCCCAGTGTTCTTTATCAAGACGATAACCGATCTCGACTTCATCTACTTCATCCACGGTGGCGCGACTCAAACCACAGCACCCGATCAGCTTTCCCGATTCCTTCTCAATCACTGCCCACTGCCCATAGCCATACTTTTGATATGACTTGATGCACCACTCTATGAAACCCATGGTATCCGCTTCATTGAGTGGCCCTTTGCTTGAGAACTTCATTACATCAGGGTCAGACAGTATCTTGCTGAGAGCCTGCACATCATGGCTCTCGAACTCTCTTATCTTAAGCCTCTCTGTTTCTGTGACTATCACTGTCGCTTCACTCGCTTCTCGTATAACGTCTTGGCGATCAGCGGCCGGCGGAGCCGGTCCGCTGATCGCCGGATTAGGCGTCGTATTATCTGGGCGCCGGAGGCTTCGAGCCCAAGCACGCTTGCCGTTGCCGCCGCGGAAGTACACGGTCCCGTCGGGTTGTATGGAAGAGATTACCAATGATATCCCGAGGTTGTCGTGGACGTTCGTCACCGTGACACCGGGAACTAACGCCTCATTCTCGATCGCCTCATGGTTCAGCTCGGTCATCAAATCGTCGATCACGGCATTGCCCTCTCTGCGACTCAAGCCTGAAATGTCGTAGCCGAACTTCGCAGCAAGCTCGATCTGCTTCTCCGTGGGGTACCCATCGTCGTTTCACCTTGGAATCCGGCATCGATCGCGTCTTCGATGCGCGCCGTAGCAACTGAGACGGTACACCCTCGGAGGTCGAGAGCAAGCCGCACATCGAAGGCCACTTGGCTGTCGCTCACTCGCGGAATGTGCCTAAGATCTTTCATCTCGGAGTTCCTTCCCCAGTTTCTCTAACGTTGGGTTGTCAATTCCTAACGCACGCATGAGCGACGCTTGACGGCGGCCGACCGGAGCAATAACGTAGGGTGAGGTACCGTCAAGCGCCTGACTCCATGCATTTGTTAGCGGTCGAAGGCTGCGACGGCATCAAGGACCCACCCAAGACTCGCCGACCTACTCTGAAAGGGAACAAATGACAGTCAACTCATGAACCGACTGTCTCAAAGGTATTGACGCGTTCCGCAGTAACCGGCTGACACACAGAATTCAGCACAGGCCAGTGAACGGGGTAGTCTTGGTCTCCAGGGGGCTGTTTGATTTAGTCGATTGCTATATCAGCTTCGCCATCCAGTACTCATCTACGTATGCATCATCCACATATAGCGATCGCCTTCGCGTTCCCTCCGTCCTAAATCCAGCTTTCTGGTAGAGGGCAATGGCCGCTAGATTGTGCGTCATGACACTCAACTCCAAGCGGCTAATATTTTTTGTCTGCGCCCACACCTCCGCTTCCTGGAATAGTCGCATACTGATTCCGCGGCGCCAAAAATCCTTGAGAACGCCTACGATTACCGAAGCGCAATGCCTATTTCTGCGGAAGAGTCCTCCCATGACCACCAGAAATGCCACAAGTTTATGCTCTTCCTCCACAACCAAGATCATCTGATTATCTCTGAATGACATGGACTTGATCATATTTCTCTGCTCATCTACTGTCGTCGTTCGCTCACCTGGCTCCAGTAGCATGTACTGGCTCTCTTCATCTAGCTGCTTACAAAGCACGATGAACGCTTCTGCATCCCTCTCGCAAATCGGCCGTACTATCATTGCTTGGCTCCTTACCCCTCAACGATCGGATGACCGGATCTTACCCGTGTTGTCCTTGAACGGCTGCACTGCCTACCGACATGCGCGTGGAGTCTCCATGATATTTAACCAGGCCGCGGACTCGCGGTCGGAAAGCATAAAGCGCTATAAGACTGAATGTCTCGAAAGCTGCCAATCCGCCCCATGCGAGCTAGGGTTCATCATAGGACACCCCAGCGTACATGACCGGGAACAGAATCATCCAACAGTCGCGGCCGCTATCAGAAAGACAATAACCTCAATCCCGCAGGGGCTCGATCAATCCAGGTCCGCCCTGACTGGGTTTGTTGACCGCGGTGCTGACGGGATAGGCCGCGAGCAGCTGCGCTGGTATCGGGCTCAGCAAGCGTTCCAGCAAGGCCCGGTCGTCATTCTCCAGCCAGGCATCGCAGCCAGCGTAATCCAGAATGACCGGCATGCGGTTGTGGATCTGCGCCACCAGCTCGTTGGGCTCGCCGGTAATGATGGTGCAGCTTTCGATGATCTCGCGATTCTCGCGATCCTCCCAGCGTGACCACAAGCCGGCGAACACCAGGGGCTGGTTGTCCTTGCGGTGGATGTAGTAGGGCTGCTTGCGGCCGCCATCATGCCGCCACTCGTAAAACCCATCCGCTGGGATAAGGCAGCGCTGCTGGCGGAACGGCTGGCGGAAGGCGGGCTTGTCGGCGATCCCATCGGCCCGGGCATTGATCATCCGGTAGCCGATCGACTTGTCCTTGGCCCAGAAGGGGATCAGTCCCCAGCGGTCCGGCAGCAGGATGGCAGCGGGAAGCGGTCCAGCTCCGCGCGAGGACCTGCTGGCTGGGGGGCGGTGTTGTAGCCTGAGTCGCTCTACGCGAGCGGGGCGCTCATTCTTCTTCGTTCTCGATCGAAAGTTCCCAGCAGCTTATTTCCTATAATGACAATTGAATGGAGATGGTCAACATCAGCGATCACGCAAGGCTTCTCGGAGCTCTGCCAAGTAGACACGTGCCACCTCGGGGTCAGTGACACGGGATGCAGGCGGTGACGATGGCGCAGGTGGTGGGGACGCTGGCGGCGTCGATGCACCTTCTCCGGCCCAGGCCTTGAACTCCCCGCGGATCGCCTTCTGGATGATGCCAAACAGATAGCCTGCGGGATTGCGCACCGTGCTGCCGCCACAGCGCGCCGCCCACTCGTCGAGCACCGCCTGGCGCTGGGTCTCGTCCACCTGTTGCAGCGCCACCAGCGCACCGGCCTGCTGCTCGTCCTTCAGGCGCAGGAAACGCTCGGGCAGCCGCAGGTTCTGCAAGGCGCGCGCGCGCGGTACTGTACGTACTTCTTTTATACGATTACTCAGTACTTCAGTACGGTCCTCCTTCGGATTCCGAAGTGAGCCGTCCGGCGCGGGTTTCGGCCCTGCTTCGGATTCCGAAGACGGGCGCGCGCCATTCCGAAGCAGGGCTTCCTGGCCTTCTTCGGATTCGTGGTCCGCACCCTCCTGTGGATAACCTGGCATCGTCCAGCCATGTCGCGCCATGCGCTGCGCCAGCACTTGCAGACGGGTCGGCAGCGTGCGCCCGCTGAGCAGCGGGTCTTCGGCGATCTCCCGCAGCGTGTTCATGCCCACGACCTGCACCGACTTCGCCGCGTGGGTGAGCGCCTGGCTCACCAGGCCCAGGTAGTCCGGGTCGAGTTGCATTGCCTCGAAGGGCGAAAGCGGCTCGTCGTGCAGCACGTAGAGGTTGCCTTGGATGCGACCGGTGTTGGGATCGCGCCGTCGCCGCACCAGGCTCAGCCAGCGCGTCAGCCGCAGCAGGGTCAAGGCGCGCGCAACGGTCTCGTGCGAGGCTTGCGCCGCACAGGGCATGGATGCCAGATAGGGGCGGAGCCGGTCGTAGGTGGGAAATGCTGTCACGCCGTCGTCGTTGAGCTGCAAGCGGAACACCTGCCAGGCGTTTCGCTCCAGCGGTGTAAGGCGCCGGTCGAGGAATAGCGCGCGCGGGACGCTCTCGTGCCGGTTACCGCTGTAGAGAAAGCCGTCCTGGCTCGGCGCCGTGCCCTGCGCCGGTTCCCTCGGCTCAAAGTGCTGCAGCGCCTCGTCGAACAACGCCGACAGCGCAACGGGGCCTTCGCGCCGTGGTGCCCCACCCGTGGTCATGGCCTACACCAGCCCCTGGTCGATCCAGTTTCGTATCGCCGCCCACACCACCGACATTGGCAGGCTCAGCGCCTCGGCCAGGTCCATGGTCAGCGCCAGCATCGCCATGTCTTCGGTCAGAGCGATATGGCGCTCGGCGACGCCGGCCTTCCAGCGCTCCCACAAGATCACGTCCTGCGCCTCGTCGAGCACCGGATGCCGACCCTTGCGCTTGGGCAGCCCGAGGATGTCGCGGCGCAGCGCCACTTCCTGATGCGTGAGGCCGTAGAACTTGCTGACCATCTCCGTGCTCGCCCCCAGGCGCAGCATGCGGTCCACCGTGGCGATTTCCCGCTCCACGTCGTGCACCTGGCTCAGCAGCCGCTTCAACACTTCCCGGTTCACCGACACCGAACACCACGACACCGTGGCATTCACCAGCATGCTCACGAGTTCGGGGTGCTTCAGCGCATCCAGCTCCTCCTCGCCGAAGCCCATGGCCTTGCAGCGGCGCAACTGGCCGTTGCGCAGGTCATGCAGGGCCTGGGCGATCACGGCCTGGTTGAGTGGGTGCGGTGCCGACATGCGGGAGCCTCCTGCGCTCAGGAATCCTGGCTCGCTACGCCGGCTTCCAGATCCAGCAGCCGGCGCGCCAGGCGCAGCAGACGGAACAGCTTCACCAGCGCAGCATCGCTCAGGCGTGTGGCCGAGCCGCCGTGGCCATGCAGCAGCGCCGCCAGCTCGTCGGCCAGCCGCGCGCGGTCCAATCCGTTCGCGGAGGGCGGAGCCGCACTCAGCACATGCAGCAGGGTCAGCACCGCCCGCGCGAACGCCGACAGCGCCTTCGCCTGGCCCACGGCCGGTGCCACGCAGACGAAGCCGATGCCGCCGACGCTGGCCTCAATGTGGTCGGCGACCGCCGCTTCCTCGCCGATCTCGCGCGCGAACTGCGCGATGTGCACGCGCAGGCGATCCGGCACGTCCAGCCCCGGCTCGATGTACCAGACGTCCGAGATGGGAAAGAGCCCGCCAACCTGCACCGGGATCGCACGCAGCGCATCGGCCTCAAAGTCGGGTAGCTTGTCGCCGAGCTGATCCGCGACCATCCGCTGGATGGACTGCAGGCGCTCGGTGGTCGGGGCCGGCGTCACGATGTGCCCCTGCAGGCGCTCGTCGCGCTGCCCGTCCCGGGCGTTTGGTGCAGCGGCAGGTGGTGCCGAGGGTGTCTCTGCCGGTGGCGCGACGGGCGAGGTGTCCCGTGGCGTTGGCGCCGCGGGCGGCAGTTGCGGCGTGATGGCTGGCGCCGCAGGTGCGACAGGCGTTGCCGGGTTCGGCGCGGCCGGCTCGCTGGTCAATGCTCGCTGGCGGCTTTCGCTGTCGTTGATCTCCAGCGCCAGGGTGTCGTAGTCCGCCTCCAGCAGCTCGGCCATCTGGCCCACCAGCTCGTCCTGCACCCGCTGCGGCGAGAAGTCGTCCGGCTGTGTGTCGAACTGCGTCAGCACGTCCTGAAACAAGGTGGCGAAGTCCACGGCCACGGTGCGGCCCAGCGCACGCCGCTCCCAGGTGCGCTCGCACGCCTTGCGCAGCACCGCGAGCCGGTCCACCTGATGCCGGCCCAATCCGCCGTACAGCAGCGTCGGGATCGCCGGCAGCAGATAGCGCACCGCATCGTTCATGCGGCTGATGTGTGACTGCGGCACCGGATAGCCGTCGGCAGTCAGCCGCCGCGCGAGTTCGCTCTGTGACAGCGCCTGGCCGCTTTCCTGCTCGTAGAACTCGCGCGCCTTCTCGATGCCCAAGGCCCGCTCGATGAAGGTCAGCCCGCCGCGCAGCTCGTTCTCGGCCAGATGCCCGGTCAGCGCCACGATTTCGCCGCGCGCCGGCCACGGGCGGAACAGGCACGCGATGCGGAAGAAACGCTCCTCCCTGGTCTCGCTCCACAACTCGCGCAGGATCGCCAGACGCGTGTTGCCGCCGTTGCGAATGATGTAGTGTGCCTCGCCCGGCCTGCGCGTGATCGCGGGAGGCGCATCCAGCCCGCGTTCGCGGATGGACGCCTTGATCTCCGCATAGGCGGGATTTCGCGTCAGGCGCGGGTCGTGGTCGTAAGGCCGCAACTGGTCCAGCGTCACCACCATCGGCGTGTCGGCGATGGGATCGCTCAAGGTCGCGGCCGAAGCGCCGCTGCGCTCGAAGCCGGTGGCCAGCAGCTTGGCAGCCATGTCCTGCGGCGTCAGCTCAGCCATGGCCGCTCTCCTGCGCCTGCCGGTCGGCGCGGCGAAGCTGCGCACGGGCATTGCGGTCGGCGCGGTGGTCGCTCGCCGTCGAACTGGTATAGATCGACGCGCAGCCTGGTTTCGTGAACTTCAGGTGCCCGCCGGAGGTGCGCGCCACATGCCAGCCTTCGTCCAGTACAAACTCGATCAGCGCGCGCAGCCGTTCACGGCCGCGCGCCAGTTCATGTGCACTAGCCATGGCTGGCCCCTCCCGCTTCGACCCGGCCGGTGACACGCGCGAAGCGCTCCCGCCAAGCGGGGAACAGCTCGCCGGCCAGCGTGCGCATGGTGTCCAGCGCCGCGGGCGCCGTGCGTCCCGCGGGCCGCCGGTACTCCAGCCGATGCACCGGCAATCCTCGTGTCGCAGCGCGCGGATAGGCTTCGATGGCCGGCACGTCGGTGTCCAGCACCTGCACGTCCGCCTGTTCCTGGAATACCTGTCGCAGCGCCTGTTGGACTAGCCGCGCATTCGACGACACCGGATGCACGCGGTTGATGAGCAGTCGCAGCGGCGGCGTCTCAATGCCGAGGTGCCGATACGGCGCGATGTCCTCGATCAGTTGCAGCGTGCCGCGCCGCAGCTCGCGCGCCGCGAGGATTTCCGGTGTCACTGGCGACAGCGCCAGGTCGGATGCCAGCACCGCCATTTCCAGCAGCACGCTGCGCGCGCCCTGGGTGTCGATCAGCAGCAAGTCATAGTGCGTGCGAAAAACGGGAAGCAAATGGCGCAGTCGCAGGCGCCCATCCGCTGCGTGCAGGAGCAGCGTGTTCAGTTCGCCGCGCTCGTCGTTGGAGAGCACCAGGTCCAGGCCCGCGATCGCGGTGCGCGACACCAATTGCTCGATGCGCCGCTCGTTGAAGGCCAGCAACTCGTAGATGCCACCGGGCGCGCGCGCGTCCAGCCTGAAGTAGCTCGACAGCGTGGGCTGCACGTCCAGGTCCAGCAGCAGCACGCGCAGCCCAGCATCGGCGATGAAGCCGCCCAGGTTGGCCGCCGTCGTGGTCTTGCCCACGCCGCCCTTGGTCGAAATGATGGACACCACCTGCATGGGCTTCTCCTGGTCGAATGGCATGAACCGAGAAGAAGCGTCAGGCGCGTTCCTTGAGGCGATCGGCGATCCACTGTTCGATCTCCACCGAGTCCCAGCCCACCGCGCGCACGCCCAGGCGCAGCGCCCTGGGGAACTTGCCTTCCTTCATCAGGCTGTAGATGTGCGCGCGCTTGAAGCCGGTCTTGGCTTCGACCTCGGCGCGGCGCAGGATGCGGTGCTCGGTCGGTGCCGCCGTGGCGGTGGTGGTCTGCGAAGACATGAGGGTCTCCTTAACGCTCAGTGGCGCTGATTGGCATGACTTGAATTAAGAACGTCGCGTTGAAGAAAGACACCGCAAATGCGGTTTCCACGACCGCAGATACGGCCTGGTTCGCTCAGGAAGTCGTGCTCTGCAGATTGCGCCGAGCCAGTGCGAACTTGGCCTGCAGGGTGCGCTCGGTGATGCCCATCGCGTTGCCGTGGTGCGCCACCATCGCGCTGATGATGGCCTCCTGCGTCAGGAAGCTGGAATACGGCACGCCGCTGGGCGACTTGCCCAGCAGCAGCGTCAGTAACCCGCCAACGATGTTCAGGTAGGTCGATTCGCTGCGCGGCCCCAGCGTTTTCGCACGCTCCGTGTCGGCCGCGCAGGCGGCGTGCGTTTTCAGCAGCGCCTCGTGCTCGGCGCGCAGCGTCTGGTGCACGCCCAGGTGTTCCGCCAGCCGCGCCTTGATCGCTTCCCGCTCGGCCAGCAATGCGCCCACGGTGTCCAGGCTGATCGCCGGATGAAGCGCACGCTCGATCTCATCGAACAGAAACGCCGGTCTCTCGCCGGGGTAGTGGTGCGCCATCCAGGCTTTCAGATCGACGTGGCGCACCGTCAGCGACGGGTCGTCCATCGCCAGGCCCTGCGTGTCCCGCACCAAGCCATCCTTGCCATACGGCATCTCGCCGTGAACCAGCGCATCGAAGATTCTTTCGGCGTTCAACCGCAGCATCGGCCAGCGCGCAAACTCCGTTGCCTCCGGCAGAGGCCGCTGTCCCAAGATCGCCAGGATGCGCTGCTCGAAGCGCAGCAATCCACTCCAGCGGATTGCCGCCTCGATCGGGCGGTAGTAGGTCTTGGCGCCATCGGCCAGGCTGCTCGACTTCGGCATATCTCGCGCCTCCATTCGTCATCGCACCGAGTCCAAGCACGCGCACCCGCCGTACAGGCGGCGTGTGTGGCTGTGGACTCTCCGGGCGAAACGAGCAAGTGGCGAAGCGGAGAAGACCTTGGCATCGGCGATGCCGCCGGTTTGTCGCGCCATGCTTGACCCGGATAACCAGGCCAAAGTCTTGCAGGGGAAAAGGCCCAGTAAAGCGCGATCACCTCAACACGCCAGAGCCGATGCGCATACGGCAAGCAATGTTGCGCCGCGCGTCTTCGCTGTGACGCGCCACGATGGGCATGCGAGTTTCATCGCAGGATGCCAACCGCAAGCGCGAGCAACGCCTGAGTGCATCGCGTCAATGGAATTCCGGTGTGCCAAAACAGGTCTGGCGCTTTGACCAAAATGGAATCGGCCAACCCGCCTGAAGCAGCCTCATGCGAGCCGTTGCGTTTCCAACGGCATATGGCCGACACGCTGCGCACGGTCGATGAAGTGGCGCAGCGGCTCTGCCATAGCGGCATCGGGATGTAGCAGGTAGGTCGTCAGCGCTGCCGAGTCTTCATCCAGCGGCCGGACGATCACGTCCGCCTGCCGGCATGCCGCCACGTGCGCCGCGCTGGAAAATCCCAGGCCATAGCCGGCCGCCACCAGGGCCAGCATCAGCGTGTTGGTCATCACGTACTCGGCCACGACCGGCGATGTCTCCACCCGGCGCAGCAGGCGCTCGCATTGCCGGCTGCACTCCGCACACACCTGCGGGTGGCACAGCACCAGCGGGTAGCTCATCACCTCTTCCAGCGGCACGCGCTTGTGCGCCAGCAAGGGGTGCCGCGCGGGTATGGCCACCACCATCGGGTCTTGCCACACTGGCGTGGCGACCAGCCCGGCCTCCATCTGGCCGGCCATCGCAAAGGCCGCGTCGTACAGGGCGTTGCCCAGCCCGCCCACCACCTGCGACAGCGGCGCCTCGAACAGCCGGATGCCCACTTCCGGCGCCTCCTCCCGGCACAGCGCGAGCAGCGCCGACAACCGGGCCCGCCCGACGCAGCCGGCCAAGGCGATGCGCAGGGTGCCCCGGTGTCCCGCCGCCACCGCCCGCGCCTTGGTCCGGGCTTGCTCAAGGGTGAGCAACACGCGCCGGGCTTCCTCCAGGAACACCTGGCCGGCCGAGGTCAGGCGCACCCCGCGCGGCGTGCGCTCCAACAGCGTCACGCCCAGGTCAGCCTCCAGTTGGCGGATCGTGCGCGAAAGGGGCGACTGCTCCACATGCAGCCGCCGCGCCGCCCGGCCAAAGTGCAACTCCTCGGCCACGGCGATGAAACAGCGAAGATGGCGTAAGTTCATGTACTTCCTCCAGAAAGTGGAGTCCATTCCTCCGGCCGTAGGGAACCGCATGAGTGCTTCCCGGTGGCGATGCGGTCACAGAGGCTTTCCAGTTGCCGCCATCCGGCCTTCAGTCGCCGCTAGGCGGCGAGTGTCCAGGCAAGGCCGGGTTATTCCAAGGTGTTGCCATATCGGAAAATTGCGAAATTGTCATTATTGTTGATGTCTGAATGGAGTGAAGGCCTTGACACGCTCGCCCTGACGCCGACGTGTCGTCGTCGGCTGCACCGATCGCGAACCCAGCGTTACGGATGATGCGGCATAGTCTTCGTGGCCCCGGTTCGCAGGGAAGGCCTGTGTCATATTGCTTGGCTGCCTGCCCTGGCATGGCCGAAGCAGAAGAATCAGAAGAAGACAGACAGGAGGCGGCCTTGGATTTCAGATTGCTACATTACTTCGTCGCAGTTGCGGAAGAACTGCATCTGACCCGTGCAGCCGAGCGCTTGGGCATCGCGCAATCGCCTCTGTCGCGTGCGATGCGCGATCTGGAAAACCAGCTTGGCGTGCAGTTGTTCGACCGCAGCACCCGCCGGACGCGGCTGACCTGGGCCGGTCAAGTGTTCCTCGGCGAAAGCCGGCGCGTTCTGGCCGCCGTGGAGCAAGCGGTCAAGAGCGCCAAGGCGGCGGCACAGGGCTACCAGGGCCATCTGCGCATCGCCTTCTGCGACAGCCTGGCGCAGCCCCGCATCGCCACCTTGCTGGCACGCAGCCGCGAGGATGAGCCCGAGCTGGAGATTCGCGTCTTCGAGTTGCCGTTCGCACAGCAGCTCAAGATGCTGCACAACGATCTGCTGGACATCGGCTTTGCGTTGTCAAACGCGGTGCATGATGGCCTCGTTGCCGAGCCGGTATGGACCGATCCGCTGTCGGTGATCGTGCCCACACGCCATCCCTTGCTGGCACACGTGCAGGTGCCGCTGGGCGAAGCCTTGAAGTTCCCGCTGGTTCTGTGCCATCCCGAATCGGGATCGGGCTGCCGCCATCAGATTCAAGCGCTGCTGGAGGACGCAGGCACGCCGCTCAAGCTGGTCGATGAAGTGACCAGCCTGGGCGTGATGTTGACCCTGGTCGGTGCCGGCTACGGCATCGGCTTCGCCATCGCCTCGCAGGTGCAGACGCTACAGCGCCCGGACATCTCCATTCGCCCCCTGGCCGGCACCCCACCGATGCTCTCTACCTACCTGCTGCGCCGCCAAGGCGAACCCTCGGAGCCCATGAAGCGGTTCATGGAGCGGGTGATGGCAATGAGTGCACGGTCGGTGGATTGAGCCCGTTTCGTGAAGGTCGCAGGCGCCGGCGAGGCAAGCACAGGACGTGCTACAACGGTAGACGGCTAGCGGTCCATGGTAAAATTCAATAATAATGTGAAGCTGCGGTGGGAAATTTTTTTCCGCATGCACTTTCCGGTTAACTGACCCAGGTCTGCCATGGCCCGTACTGCTTCGATCAATGTTGTTCAATGGTGGCGCTTCCAATAGGAAGCGGCACGTCGTTGTGGCCTTGATCTGCACCTTTGCCGCCGTATCGGTGGGCAAGGTCAGGAAGATGGCTCTCCGGCAGGCGGCTCCAAGATCAGAGGAGATTGCCCGATGCCCCTAGGTCTCCTCTGCGTAAAAGGTTCGGGTGGCCACGTCTTGGTGGCATTTGGCTTCGTGCGTCTCCCAACTTGGCGCTGGCGCCCTGACTCCCCGCTGTCTTGTCAGTGACCCCGTACATGCGCATTGCACCAACAGGACGTGGTGTTGCTTCCTGTGTGGACTACCGCTGGGGGGCGGTATTTTCGCTTGTTCCGCTGGAATCTGGTGCCAATGTGTATAACGATGTGAGTAATACATGCCGCAAGAACGAGCATATAACTTATTAATCAGTAGGTTGTAATTGATATGTTACTCATGATCGACAACTACGATTCCTTCACCTACAACCTGGTCCAGTATCTGGGCGAACTGGGCTGCGAGGTGGCGGTGCACCGCAACGACCAGATCACGCTGGAGCAGATCGCCGCGCTGGCGCCGAGCCACGTCGTGATTTCCCCCGGGCCATGCACGCCCAACGAGGCGGGCGTCTCGATGCCGCTCATCCACCGCTTCGCCGGCGAGATCCCCATCCTGGGCGTCTGCCTGGGGCATCAGAGCATCGGCCAGGCCTTCGGCGCTCGCGTCGTGCATGCCAAGCGCCTGATGCATGGCAAGACTTCCGAGGTTTACCACACCGGGCAGGGCGTGTTCCGCGGCCTGCCCAGCCCCTTCACGGCGACCCGCTACCATTCGCTGGTGGTCGATCCGGACAGTCTGCCGGCCTGCCTTGAGGTGACTGCCTGGACGCTCGAGTCCGACGGCTCGCGCGAGGAAATCATGGGGCTCAAACACCGCACGCTCGCGGTCGAGGGCGTGCAGTTCCATCCCGAATCCATCCTCACGGAGCACGGCCATGCCCTGCTGCGCAATTTCCTCGAAGCGCCGGCACCGGCGCGCGCGGCCTGAGGGCGGCAGACTGTGGACCTGCCCCAGGCCATCGGGCGACTGATCGGGCACGGCGATCTGGAAGACGCCGAAATGACCGCGGTGATGCAGGCCATCATGTCCGGCCAGGCGACCCCGGCGCAGATCGGCGGTTTCCTCGTCGCGCTGCGCATGAAGGGCGAGACCGTGACCGAAATCGCCGCCGCGGCGCGGGTCATGCGCGAGCTGGCGACGCCCGTGCCGGTCGCCGATCACACCTATCTGGTCGATACCTGCGGCACGGGCGGGGATGGCCGGGGGCTGTTCAACGTCTCGACAACGGCGGCCTTCGTGGTGGCAGCCGCCGGCGGGCGGGTGGCCAAGCACGGCAACCGCTCGGTGTCGAGCCGCAGCGGCAGCGCGGATGTGCTGGAAGCCGCCGGGATGCGGCTCGACCTTGCGCCGGAGGCCGTGGCGCATTGCATCGATGCGCTGGGCGTGGGGTTTCTGTTTGCGCCGGCCCATCACGGCGCCATGCGCCATGCCGTGGCTCCGCGCCGGGAACTGGGCGTGCGCACGCTGTTCAACCTGCTGGGACCGCTGACCAATCCGGCGCGGGCACCGAATCAGCTGATGGGCGTGTTCGATGCCGCATGGGTGGAGCCCGTCGCGCAGGTCCTGGGCGCACTGGGCAGCCGCCATGTCATGGTGGTGCACGCCGAGGACGGACTCGATGAGATCAGCATTCAGGCGCCGACACGGGTCGCCGAGTTGCGCGCGGGCGAGGTCGTCAACCACATCCTGGCGCCGGAGGATTTCGGCGTGCCGCGCCAGTCGCTGCGCAGTCTCGAGATCGGCTCACCCGACGACAGCCTGGTGCTGATGCGCGAGGTCTTGGGCGGGGCGGTGGGCGCGGCGCGGGACATCGTGCTGGTCAATGCGGCGGCAGCCTTGTATGTCGCCGGCCGCGCAGCGGATGTGCGGGCGGGCATGGCCTTGGCGGCGGAGGCGATCGACACCGGCGAGGCCGGCCGGCGTCTGGACGCGCTGGTGCGGCGCTCGCAGGAGCTCGCGGCATGACGCAGCCTGAGGCGCAGGAAGACATCCTCGCCCGGATTCTGGCGCGTAAGCGGGAAGAGGTGGCCGAGCGCAGTGCCCGCGTGTCGCTTCTCGAACTGCAGGCACGCGTGCAGGACTGCGCGCCCGCGCGCGATTTCACGGCGGCCTTGCAATCGCGCATCGGGCGCGGCGAGCCGGCCGTCATCGCCGAGATCAAGCGCGCATCCCCGAGCAAAGGCTTGCTCCGGGCTGACTTCGATCCGGCCGCGATCGCCCGCAGCTATGAGGCCGGCGGGGCGGCATGCCTTTCGGTGCTGACCGATCGTGATTTTTTCCAGGGTGCAACAGCGTTTCTGCTCGCGGCGCGAGCGGCCTGCGCCTTGCCCGTCCTGCGCAAGGATTTCATGGTCGATCCCTACCAGATCTGGGAATCGCGCCAGATGGGCGCCGATTGCGTCCTGCTGATTGTCGCGGCGCTGAGTGATGAGCAGTTGGTCGAACTGGAGGCGTTGGCGCGCGCGCTGGGATTGGCGGTGCTGGTCGAGGTGCATGATGCGGCCGAGCTGGAGCGCGCCCTGCGCCTGCCGGACTCTGTGCTGATCGGCATCAACAACCGCAACCTGCGCACCTTCGAGACCCGGCTCGAGACCACCTGGACGCTGATGAATGCCATCCCGGCCGGGCGGCTCATCGTCACCGAAAGCGGCATCCACACGCCGGCGGACGTGGCAGCCATGCGGGCCCGCGGCATACATGCCTTCCTGGTTGGCGAAGCCTTCATGCGTGCGCCGGACCCCGGGGTCCGCCTGCGGGAACTGTTCGATACGACGAGTGCTCACAAGGAGCAGCCATGAAAGCTCGGGTCAAATGGGTCGAGGATGTGACCTTTGTCGGCGAATCCGGCAGCGGTCACGCCGTGGTGATGGACGGACCGCCGGAGGCGGGCGGCCGCAATCTGGGTGTGCGGCCCATGGAGATGCTGCTGATCGGCATGGGTGGCTGCGCCAGCTTCGACGTGGTGCAAATCCTGCGCAAGAGTCGACAGCGCGTCACCGATTGCGTGGCGGAGCTCACGGCGGAGCGTGCCGAAACCGATCCCAAAGTGTTCACCCGGATTCATATTTCCTTCATCGTCACCGGGCATGATCTGGGTGAGGCACAGGTCAGCCGCGCGGTGGCGTTGTCCGCCGAGAAATACTGCTCGGCGTCGATCATGCTGGGCAAGACGGCCGAGATCACGCACAGCTTCGAGATCCGGCCTGCCGCGGCAGCCTGATTTGCCGGTGTGAGACAGGACAGGCGTCTTGCCCCTATAATGCGTGCCCCCTGAAGCGATCCGAGATCGGATCCCTTCGGGGTTTTTTCTTCTGGCGCCTTCCGACTGCAATTTTGGGGAGGCGCGGGAATCTCCGGGCGTCTCGTCCCGGATCTGGAGGATCTTGCATTGCTGCAACTGACCAACAAGATCAAGCTGCATGGCTTCAACAATCTGACCAAGTCGCTGAGCTTCAACATCTATGACGTGTGCTACGCCCGCACGGACGAGCAGACCGAGCGCTACATCCAGTACATCGACGAGGCCTACAACGCCGAGCGCCTGACCAGCATCCTCACCGATGTGGCCAACATCATCGGCGCCAACATCCTCAACATCGCCCGCCAGGATTACGACCCCCAGGGCGCCAGCGTGACCATGCTGATTTCGGAGGGCCCGGTCGATCCGGAGGATTCCGACAACAGCGAATCGCCGGGCCCCTTGCCGGAAACCGTGCTGGCGCATCTGGACAAGAGCCACATCACGGTCCACACCTATCCCGAGAGCCATCCGCACAACAACATCAGCACCTTCCGGGCCGATATCGACGTGTCGACCTGCGGCGTCATTTCACCGCTCAAGGCGTTGAATTACCTGCTGCACAGCTTCGAGTCGGACATCGTGACCATCGACTACCGGGTGCGCGGTTTCACGCGCGACGTGCGCGGACGCAAGCACTTCATCGATCATTCCATCAACTCGGTGCAGAACTACCTGACACGCGACACCCTTTCGCGCTACCAGATGATGGACGTCAACGTCTATCAGGAAAACATCTTCCACACCAAGATGATCCTGCGTGATTTCCGCCTGGACGATTACCTGTTCGGGGAAACCGAAGCCGAACTCGATCCCAAGGAGCGCAAGGCCATCCGCAAGCAGTTGCGCCACGAGATGCTGGAGATTTTCTACGGCCGCAACATGCGCAAGGTGAACGAGTGGGGCGGCGAGCCCGAGATTCAGCGCGCCCGCGGCCGAGGGTCTCAGAAGTAATAGGCGGTGCGCGTCATCACGCGGGAGACGGCTTGCATGACCCAGCGCACGGGAGCGGGCAGGTCTCGCGCCCCGGCGCGGCGCGCGGTATCGCCATGGTGGTATTCGTCCCGTTCCATCTGATCGAGAATCGCCCGGCTCTTGGCATCGCTGGATGGCAGGCGGTCGAGGTGATCGCGGATGTGGGCGATCACCTGATTTTCGGTTTCGACCACGAAGCCCAGGCTCCAGCGATCGCCGGCCAAGCCGGCCACCGATCCGATCGCCAGTGAGCCGAGATACCAGAGCGGCGCGAGGCGGCTGGGGCGATCCTCGAGTTCGGTGAGGCGTCGCTGGCACCAGATGAGGTGCGCATGTTCCTCACGCGCGGCCTGACGCAGGGTGTCCGCCACCCGCGGGTCGCGGCTGAACAGCGCCTGGCCCTGATAGAGCGCCTGGGCGCTGATTTCGCCGGCATGATTGACGCGCATCAGCCGCGCCGCCTCGCGCTGTTCCTCGGCGGCGAGGATCGGCTCGGGGATATCGTCGTCCGGATGGGAGCCGATTGGCTCGCGCGGGTCGGCCATGAGCGTGCGCATGGCCTGCTGGACATCCATCAGGATGCGATCGGTCCAGCGGTAATTTCGATTGTCCATGGGCTGAATCTAGCGGCGCCGCGCGGCTGAGGCAAGCGGTTTCCCGGCGTGCCCGATGCGCATCGAGCCGGCCGGACGGCGCGGGTAGGCCGTCCGCGGTAGGATGCCCCCAGGGCACGGCTTGAGGGGGTAGGAGCGTCATGAGTTTTTATCGCTACCATGTCTTTTTCTGCACCAACGTGCGCGCGCCCGACGCGCCGCGGCCGAGTTGCGGCGGTTGCGGCTCGGAAAAGCTGCGCGAGCATGCCAAGCGACGCGTGGCCGAGCTCCATCTGGCCGGACCGGGCGGCGTACGCATCAACCAGGCCGGCTGCATGGAGCGTTGCGAGCAGGGGCCCGCCGTCGTGGTCTATCCAGAGGGCGTGTGGTATCGCTGCCGTTCGACGGAGGACGTCGACGCCATCGTGGAACAACACCTGCGGCAGGGCCGGCCCGTGGATCGACTGCGCCTGTGATCGCGTCTTGTCATTGCCGGCGGCAGGCGGTAAGATTCACGGCTTTTACGGGCCCGAGCGCCGGCTTGCGCTGCGCTGCCCTGTTCTCGTGACGAAATGCATAGCCCGGAGCGGCGCCATCGTGAAAACGTTTTTTGCAAAATCTGAGACCGTGACGCAGGACTGGTACCTGATCGACGCCGAGGGCAAGACCCTGGGTCGTCTGGCCACCGCCATTGCCGATCGTCTGCGGGGCAAGCACAAGCCCGAGTTCACGCCGCATGTGGATACCGGCGACTACATCGTCGTCGTCAACGCGGAAAAGATCCGCGTCACCGGCAACAAGCTGAAAGACAAGACCTACCATCGTCACACCGGCCACATCGGCAACATGAAATCCACCACCCTGGAGAAGCTCTTGGCCGAGCATCCCCAGCGCGCGCTGGAAACGGCCGTGCGCGGCATGATGCCCAAGAATCGCCTGAGCCGCGCGATGATGAAGAAACTGCGTATTTTCGCCGGTGGCGAACATATCCACGCAGCCCAGCAACCCAAGCCGCTGGATCTTTGATCCGCTGGCCATCCATCGAGTGGAACGGACTTTCATGGCTGAGCAGAATTACTACGGTGTCGGTCGTCGCAAGAGCGCCAGCGCGCGCGTTTATCTGGCGCGCGGTGCCGGCCGGATCGAAGTCAACGGCAAGAGCCTCGAGGATTACTTCGGTCGCGACACCTCGCGCATGGTGACCCGGCAGGCCATCGAACTGATGGGTGTATCCGATCAGTTCGATATCCGGGTACGCGTGGAAGGCGGCGGCATGAGCGGGCAGGCGGGCGCGATCCGGCTCGGCATCAGCCGGGCGCTGGTCGCCTACGATGAGGCCAACAAGCCGCAGTTGCGCCGGGCCGGCTTCCTGACCCGTGATGCACGCGAAGTCGAGCGCAAGAAGGTCGGTCTGCACAAGGCCCGTCGCGCGCCGCAATACTCCAAGCGTTGATGCGGGGCGGAGCGAGCTTGCGACCCTGAGTAACCTTCATTGGGGGATCGTCTAGCGGCAGGACTACGGACTCTGACTCCGTCAACCTAGGTTCGAATCCTAGTCCCCCAGCCAATTCAAAGGCCCGGTTCGTCGCCGGGCCTTTTTTGCGTTCAGGCCCGGCGGAAAAGGTGCACGCTGAACAGGTGCTCCTCATCCGTCCAGCATTGCTGCGGCAGGAATCCCGCCTGCGTCGCCAACAGCCGAAACTCATCGGCTGCGTACTTATATGAGTTCTCGGTGTGAATGGTCTCGCCGGCCGCGAAGCCGAAACCCTGCCCGGCGATCTCAACGCGCTGCTCGCGGGTGCTCTCAAGGTGCATTTCGATGCGGCCGGCGGCCTCGTTATAGAACGCCCGGTGGGCGAACGCGTCGAGGTCGAAATTGGCCCCCAGCTCGCAGTTGCAGCGCGCCAACAGGTTGAGGTTGAAGGCTGCCGTCACGCCGGCGGCATCGTTGTAGGCGGCGTTCAGGATGGCCGGGTCTTTCTTGAGATCGACGCCGATCAGGAAGCCGTCGTCCGTCGCGAGTTGCTGGGCGACGTTCTTCAGGAACCGCAGCGCCTCCAGCGGCGCGAAGTTGCCGATGCTGGAGCCCGGAAAGAACGCGAGTCGCCTTTGACCGCCGCGCGCCATCGCGGGCAGGCGCAGCGGGCGGGTGTAGTCGGCGCACACCGCCATCAGGTTCAGGGCAGGGTACGCGGCGGCCAGTTCCCGACAGGCGGCCAGCATGTGCTCGCGCGAGATATCGATCGGCATGTACAGCGCCGGCGCGAGTGCATCCAGCAGCAACCGCGTCTTGCGGCTGCTGCCGCTGCCGTACTCGACCAGCACGCCGCCCCGGCCGGCGAGATCCGCGATCTCGTCCGCGGCGGCGGTGAGGATGCCGAGCTCGGTGCGCGTCGGGTAGTACTCCGGCGTGTCGCAGATGGCGTCGAACAGTGCCGAGCCGGCTTCGTCGTAGAAGAATTTGCACGGCAGCGTCTTGCGGGCGCGGCCGAGGCCGTCCAGCACGGCGGCGAGAAAATCGTCCTGGGGCGGCGCGAGATCGTGAAGGCGCAGTTTGGCGAGTGTGTTCATGCGTCGTCCGCCAGGCGCAGACCGGCGCACGCCCAGCGTGCATCCGGCGGGAAGAAGTTGCGATAGGTCGCGCGTGTGTGTCCGGCCGGGGTCAGGCATGAGCCGCCGCGCAACACCATTTGTCCGGACATGAACTTGCCGTTGTACTCGCCGACCGCGCCGGCTGCCGGGCGGTAGCGGGGGTAAGGCAGGTAGGCGCTGGCGGTCCATTCCCAGACGTCTCCGAACAGTTGCCTCAATCCCGCGCCAGTCGGCGGCGCTGTCGGTTCGACCGGTGCGTCGTCCAGAAAGTTGCCGATGGCCGGGTCCGCGCCGGCCCGCACGGCCGCGGCTTCCCACTCGAACTCCGTCGGCAGCCGGCGGCCGGCGAAGCGGGCAAAGGCGTCGGCTTCATAGAAACTGAGATGGCTCACCGGCGCGGTCGCGTCGAGCGCACGCAGACCGCCGAGCGTGAACACCTGCCAGTCGTCGCCGTCGGCGTGCCAGTACAGCGGTGCCTGCCAACCCTGCGCCTGCACCGTCGCCCAGCCGTCCGACAGCCAAAGCGCGGGCGTGCGGTAGCCGCCGGCACGGACGAACTCGGCGTACTCGCCACAGGTCACCAGCCGGTCGGCGAGCCGGTAGGGCTCCAGCAACACGCGGTGGCGCGGGGACTCGTTGTCGAAGGCAAACCCGTCGCCCTCGTGACCGATCTCGACCACCCCGCCGGCTTGCGGCAGGAATTCGGCGGGCGCCGGGATGAGGGTCGAGGCCGCGTCCGGATCGTCGCGGTAGGCGGGGTGGAGCGGGTTGCCGTGCAGGTTGTACTTCACGTCCATCAGCAGCAGTTCCTGGTGCTGTTGTTCGTGGTGCAGGCCAAGTTCGATCAAGGGCGTCACGGCGGCGAGCAGATCAGGGGTTGCACCGTCGAGCAGTGCCAGCAGGTGCCGATCGACGTGGGCGCGGTAGGCCAGCACCTCGGCCGTCGTTGGCCGCGACAGCAGTCCGCGCCGGGCGCGGGCGTGGAACGTGCCGATCTGGTTGTAGTAGGAGTTGAACAGGAAGCCGAAGCGCGGATCGAAAACGCGGTAGCCCGGCGCGTGCGGCACCAGCACGAAAGTCTCGAAGAACCACGCCGTGTGCGCCAGATGCCATTTCGGCGGGCTCACGTCCGGCATGGCCTGGATCACCATGTCCTCGGCTTCGAGCGGCTCGCACAATCGCTCCGTCGTCGCGCGGATGCGGACGAAATCGTGTGACATGTCAGCGGCAATTGTTGCAGGCCAAGCGCGAAGCGGCTCGGGACGCGTCATCACGAGTCTCCTGTGCGGTCGCCCGCAATTGGGCCGACGGCTGAATCCCTCATACGTTCAGGTTCAGGCTATGCCATCGATGGGACAAATCAAACCGCGGTAAGTTTGCTGACGCATTGCTCAAGGGGGCGTGCAGAAAGCTCGCGAAGGCCGGATCGATGGGCTTCAGCGTCGGGTGGGCGCCATCGGGCTGGACGCTTGGGGATGAGCGGCGCGCTGTTCATGCGACCGGGGCCGGCTCGCAATAGGAGCGGCAACAGGCGCGAAAATGAGTTCAGGGATGACGACCTCCCATCGCTGACAACGCAGATGTCGGCGATACCTCTCCTCGCCGTCCGCGTCCCGGCGGACCAGAACGGCGGCCACCCGGGCGCTCTGGCATCCCATCCTTGCAGGCGGCTGATAATGCTGGGATAACCGCCCCACGACGTGGCCCTGCTCATCTCTCAGCAGTCTGTACCCGGACTGCACGTCCAGAGACAGCGCGTCGCCGGGCCGCAGTGCCGCGATGGCCGCGTGGATGCCGTCGTCAGGCGGACGCCGGCCGGCATAGCCCAGATCGACATCGGCGAGCGTCAGGGGCTCGTGGCGCCACGCCAGCTCGGGCGCCGGCGGTGGCAGGATGACCGGTTCGCGCCATTGCACAGCGCCTGATGGTGACAGGTCATCGAGAAACCGATGCTCCCTGCCCTCCAGGCGCGCCAGGGTAAGGGTCTGGCGTGCCCGGGTCATGGCGACGTAATACAGCCGCCGCACCGCATCGCCGTCTTCCTGCGCGCCTGTCTTGTCCCAGCCGCCGTCCAGCACGGCCACATGATCGAATTCGAGGCCCTTGGCGCCGTGCGCGGTCGTGAGCAGCAAGCCGCTCTGGCGGCGCCGGATCTGCCGACCCCAATCCGCCAGCCAGTCCACGAGGTGCTGGACGGGCAGGGCCGCGCCCGCGGTTTCGAGGCCGTGCGCCTGTATCGCCTCGCCGAGCAGGGACCACCACGGGTTGGGTGACTGGGCCGTGATCCAGTCCACGGCGGTCGCGCTATCGATCTCCTTGCGATCCTCGCGCCGCAGCCAGTCCAGCAGGGCCTGCGTCTCGCGCAAGCGCCAAAGGGGAAGCACGTTTTCGTTGGCCATCTGGACCGGGATGCCCTCGCGCTCGCAGTAACTGCGCACGGGCTGCAGATATTGCCACTCGCGGGCGATCACCGCGCAGCGCGCCCAGTTCCAGTCCGGGGCGAGCGTTGCGAGGCGCCGCAGTTCCGTCATGATCGCCATTGCCTGCAGGCGCGGATCGCCCCCGGCCGGCAGCACCTGCACCCGACCATGTCCGACCGCGTCGCGTGTCTGCCAGCCGCCGCCGAACGGCGCGCCCCGACGGGCCTGGTTGACGCGTATGGGATGATCGGCCTTCAGGCGCTCGGCAGCCGGGCGGATGAGCGTATTCGCCGCGTCGATGATGTGGGCCGTGGAGCGGTAGTTGTCCAGCAGATACGCCGGCCGAGCCTTGTAATCGGCCTCGAACCGGCGGATGAACGCCACCGAGGCGCCCTTGAAGGCGTATATGTTCTGGTCGTCGTCGCCGACGGCAAAGAGACTCAACTTGCGCTCCTCGTCCTGCAGACTGCGGCCAGCGATCGCGGCAATGAGTTCGTATTCATCGGGCCCGATGTCCTGATATTCATCGACCAGAATCCAGCGGAATCCGGCCAGCAGGCGATCGCGCTGCTCGTCGGCCTCCTCGGGCGGCAGTCCTTCACCCTTGAGCAGCGCCAGGGCGTCGCGCAACACCTGTTTGAAGTAGTCGTCACCCCCGTTACCCCCGTCATCCGTGCGATCCTGCAGGCGGGCGCCCACCAGACGCATGGCGAAGGCATGGCAGGTCAGCACCGTGACGCCCTGCGCGTCGTCGCCGACCAGATCGCGCAGACGCTGGCGGATCTGCACTGCCGCATGATGGTTGTACGCCAAGGCCAGGATGCCGCGCGGGTGCTCCCGGCGCACCCGCAGCAGATACGCGATGCGGTGCACCAGAATGCGGGTCTTGCCCGATCCGGGTCCTGCCAGCACCAGCACATGGGCTTGGTCGCGATCATCGGCGACGATGCGCTGCTGGTCGCGATTGTTGAGCGCGGTCACGATGGCTTGCCACGAGGCCGGCGTGGTCTGGCGTGCCAGCTCCTGTTCCCGGTCGGGCAGCCAGCGTTGCAGGAAGCTCGCTTCCGGCAGCCGGAAATAATCCAGCGCCAGTTGCAGGGCCTCCGCCAAGGCGATGAGGGCGCGCCGCGCATACTCGGCCATGACGTGGATCTGGAGCCGTTGGGCATCGTAGTGCAGTTTCAGCGGCTTGAAGTCGATCTGGGTGAAATTGCGACGGTCGGGGACGAGTTTGAGCGTCATGGCCGGGCGGAAGATCGCCAGGCCCTTGCCGAGCCGCAGGATCTCCTGTTCATGCAGCCACAACAGGGCGCGATCGAGCAGTCGCGACAGATCGCGTGATTCGGCCTTGAGCACCAGATCCGACTCGATGGCGGCCATGAGCTTGCCCATCGTCGTTTCGGCGAGCAGATCGGTGCCCCGAGCCCCGGCTGGTAGTGCGGCGAGCCAGTGTTCCAGCAGGCGTTCCGCCGCGGCGCGGCGCCGCTCGGCGGTGGTCTTCAGGTCGGCCCAGGCCCGTTGCAGGGTCACCGCGACCATTTCCCGATCGCTGCGCCGCAGGCGCAGACTGCCGCGCGCATTGCCCTCGTTCCGGCCGTCGCCGGCCAGCCCCTGCAAAATGCTCATCAGCCGTTCGGGAAGGGCGTCCGCGTGGCCTGCATCCTTCAGCATCTGGGCGAGATGCCGCAGATTCAGCGCGGTGGAAGCGTTCTTGGCCAGATCCGGCGCCGCCGACTGCAGCGCATCCACGACGGCGATCTCCAGACGTGTTGCGCTCTCCAGACGCCGACGCGAGGCGTGTTCCACGCCCGCGTGGACGAACGCCGTGATGACCGTGTCGTTGCCGACGATGCCGAGATGTTCCAGATCGGACAGGGCTGCGCGCAGTTGCGTCGCGTTCATCCCGGCGATGCCCATCAGCTCGTCGGTGGAGATCCCCTCGTCGGCGTCCGCGTGCAGCAGGGTTTCGGCCAACGTCAACAGCGCGCGTCGATGGGGTTCGAGGATCTTCTTTTCGATGCGCGTGCGGGCTTCTTCCAGACCGGCGACCCGCAGACAGGAGGGAAACACCTGAACCCGGTTTTCCTCGCGAGTCAGCAGACCGGCTTCCTCCAGCCAGGCCAGCGCGGTGCGCACGCTCGTGTCGTCGGTGCTGCGATCGCGCTCGAAGTCGCCGTCCGGGTCTTCGGCGAGAATTTCGCCTGCCGTGGCGACGATTTCCCCGCGGCCGCGCTTCTTGCTGTCCAGCTTGCGGACGGCGCGCAAGACGGCCTGGATGTCGCGCTGCGACAGTCGGCTATGGGCCGAAAGGCTGAACTGCCGCTCCACATCATCCGGCGCGTACAAGAGAACACAGCGGGCGGGTTGCTGATCGCGACCCGCACGGCCGGCCTCCTGCACGTAGTTTTCCAAGGAGCCCGGAATGTCGGCGTGCAGCACCAGCCGCACGTCTGGCTTATCGATGCCCATGCCGAAGGCGTTGGTGGCGACCATGACCCGCAGCTCGCCCTGGATGAAGCGCCGCTGCAGGTCTTTCTTGGTCTCGGGCGGAATCTGGCTGTGAAAGGCGGCCGCGGTGTGTCCCTTGTCCCGCAGGAAGGCAGCCAGTTCTTCGGTCTGGCGGCGGCTGGCGCAGTAGACGATGGCGCCTCCGGCGGTATCGGCTGGCAGGTCGCTCGCCAGGATGTCGTGGACATGCGCGAACTTGGCCGCCGGCGTCGTTTCGACCACCACGAAATCAAGGTTGCGGCGCTCGCTGCCGCCATCCAGCACCTGCAGGGCAACGCCCATTTCGTCACGAAAATACTGGACGATCTCGGTCACCACGTCGGGCTTGGCCGTCGCGGTGAGGCACAGCACCGGCGGCAAGGGCGCCTCGCCCGCCCGCTCTCGGATGAAGCGCCCGACGTAGCGGTAATCGGGCCGAAAGTCGTGCCCCCATTTGGACAGGCAATGCGCTTCGTCCAGCACCCAGGCGCCGATTTCCCGTTGGCTCAGGGCCTTGCGCAGGCTGTGGCTGCGCAATTGCTCCGGCGCGATGATCAGGATGGCCACATCGCCCAGCCGGAGGCGCTCGAGCACGTCGGCGCGCTCGGGCATGGACAACAGGCCGTTCAACGTGGCGCAGCTGCCGATGCCGCGCGCCTCGAGATTGGCCACCTGATCGGCCATGAGCGCCACCAAGGGCGAGATGACGACCGTCAGCGCGCCGGTCTTGTCATAGCGGGACAGCGCCGGGATCTGATAGCAGATCGACTTGCCCGTACCGGTCGGCAGAATGCCCAGCACGTGCTCGCCCCGCATCGCCGCCTCGACGATGGCTTCCTGCAGGGAGCGTCCGTCCGGGCCGGCCGGTTGGGGGCGGAACGCCTCGAAGCCGAACCAGCGCGTGAGCTCATGGCAGGCGTCGTGTCGCGTGCGGCACCAGTTGCAAGCGGGCGCGCTGCAGGGCGTATCGCGCAACCGTTGGATCAGCCGTCCGGCACCCGGGAACTGATGCCGTACCCACGGCGGCATGACCGAGTTGCCGCCCGCCACGGAGAGCCAGGCCAGCGCATAGGCGAGATTCCAGCACTCGGTTTCGGCTTGGGCCACGGTCAGGTCGACGGCCGAGCGGCAGGCGTGTTCGGTCAGCAGACGGCGGACGGCGTCCTGCGTCTCGAGCGGGGAGGGGCGCAGGGCGCCGCGCAGGCTCGCGAATACCGAGGTCGTGCCCGAGCGTTCGGCAGCGGGGGAGGTCAGACCGTGCCAGGCCAGCAGCAGGTCCGGGTTTGTCTGCTGACAGTGCCGCAGGGCCGCGCGCTGATCCCGAAAGAGGTCCAGCGTCAGCCGCGCGTCCTGTTCTGGATCCCCCACCCGGTCGCCCTGCAGCGGGCCGTCCTGGTAATGCTTGACGAGGTGGTGATAGGGATTGCGCGGAAACGCCAGCGGGTTCAAGCGCAGCGTGTCGACGGCGGGCAGGCTCAGCAGGCGCAGATCCGGCTGCGCAGCAGCCAGATGAGGCAGATCGTGGGCGATCAGGTTGTGACCCAGGACGAAGGCCGCCCCTTCGGCCAAGGCATCGAGCTGTGCCAGTGCGGCAGCCAGATCACCGCCGTCGTATCGCAGCGATGCGCCGGTGTCAGCGCGGATCGCGGCGAATTGATGGATGCGCCGGTCCTTGATGCCGACTTCCAGATCGATGCAGAGGCAGCGCAGCTTGAAGTCCTCCGGTGGTACCGATACGCCTTGCGCGTTCATGGTCTCTTCGCGCCCACGCCATGACCTCAGGGGTTCCTGTCAGTGTTTCTTTCATCGGCGCGGCGTCAGCGAACTGTTGTGGGAATGAGCGGCAGGCGCGCCACGGCATCCAGAAAATGCGCAAAGAGCGTGCCGAGCAGTGCCATCTGGCCGGTGAGGGCGTGATCGTCGTCGAGGACGAACAACTCGGCTCGGTGTTCGCGGGCAAAGCGGATACCCACTTCCACCGGCACCACGGTGTCGCGCCAGCCGTGCACCACGGTGCGACAGGGCGCCTGTACCGGCGCCGCCAGCGTGTAGCCCGCGAAATAGAGGGCGGGCGCCATCAGGAACAGGCCGCTGGCGCGCAGGGCATTGCTCGCTGCGGCGCTGACATAGCCGCCCATGCTGCTGCCGGCCAGGACCAGATGACCCGTCGGGCGCGGCGCCAGGGCCAGCAACTGGGCGGCACGAGCCTCTGGGTCGGTCGTGTGCGTGTAGTCGGGGCTCAGGACCGCCCAGCCCGCCGCGCGGGCCGTCTCGGCCAGCGCCGTGATCTTGGTGCCCCAGGGCCCGCTGTCGCGGCCGTGGGCAAAAACGACTTGATGTTGCATCGTGACGAATCCGCCGAGGGTGAGGGGTGCCGCGACAATTTGACGCATGTCAACGCGCGGCCGGATCACGTATCATTGAACGGTCGGTCTAGCGAATGGCTGACAGATTTTAAGGACATTGAACGATTGTTAAGTCATAACGTCGAAAGAGTGTGACCAGTTCACGTCTCTTCACAAATGGATCACGAAGCGAGGAGGGCGCCATGAACGCGCTGCAAGCCATCTGGAAATACGGTCGATTTTTTCTCTTTCCGGCGATGTCTCTGGTCGCCTTGGGGCTGTTCTTCGTGGGCGGCCCGGTGATCACCGCCTTTGGCGTGTTCATGGCCGCTTTCATCTTTTTGGGTGACCTCTTCTTTGGCAAGGACGAGGGGACCTATACCTACGAACAGGCCTGGATCTTCTATCCGCTGCAGTACGCCTCCCAAGTCGTGTGCGCGCTGACGGTCATGATGTTCGCCTGGTTGCTCGGCTATTACACCACGGGGGCCGATCCCTTCGGCTTCGGCGGGTTCGTGCAGTCGCTGACCGGCTATGACCTCTTGGCTGCCAACGCCGGCAACACGGCCTGGGAAATGCTGGCTGCCCTGGGTCTCGCGGCCATCGCGGCGACCAATGCCTCGATCATCGTCGGCCATGAACTGACCCATCGTACCGAAAACCCGGTGGCGGTGTTCATGGGGCGGTTCGGGGAAGCCTTCGGCATGTTCACGCTGTTCTCCATCCGCCATCCCTACGGTCATCACAATCTCGTCTGCACGCCGGCCGACCCGGCCACCAGCATCCGCGGCGAGAACTACTACCACTTCGTGGTGCGCTCCACGCTGGGGCAGTACAAGATGACCTGGAATCTGGAGAAGGAACGGCTGAACCGCATGGGCCAGAACCACATCAGCTACAAGAACCGTGCGATCCGCGGCTGGCTGATGGAAGCCGCGGTGGCGCTGTTCTTCATGGCGGCGGCGGGTTTCGTGGGTCTGTTGGGCTATCTCGCCATCGGCTTCATCGCCCGCAATGCCCTGGAGCTGGCCAACTACATGGAGCACCACGGTCTGGTGCGGGTACCGACCGAGCCCATGCAGGTGCGTCATGCCTGGAACTGCAACAACCGCATGTCCAACTGGTTCCTGTGCGCGATCAACCGCCATGCCCATCACCACGCCGACGCCAGCGTCGAGTTCTGGAACCTGAAGCCCCTGGTGCATGAAGCGCCGCATGCGCCTGCCGGCTATACGACGACCTTCTTCTACGCCCTGATCCCGCCTCTTTGGTACAAGAAGATCAGCCCGCTGCTGCTGGAGTGGGATCGCACCATGGCCACCGAGGCCGAACGGCGGCTGGCGGCGGAGCAGAACGTGAAGAGCGGCGTGTCGTATCTGGAAAACGAAACCTACGGCTACAGCCGCGAGGAACTGCTGCGCGGCAGCCAGCCGCCGCCGGATTGCAGCCTGCTGCCGGCCTGACACGCAACGGCAGGGTGGGTTGAACGTCCGCCCACACAAAAAAGCGGCACACCCGGATTCCGGGTGTGCCGATTCTTTGTCGTGCACCGAGAAACTCGACGAATACTCAGCTCAGGAAGCGCACGGCGCGCTGCAGATAGCCATAGGCCTTGGCGGGGTAGGGGCCGCGGATGAACTGGGCCGGGGAAAAGCGCCGGCTCTGGAACTGCACCGATTTCTTGTGGGAGAACTCGGAGAAGCCCCAGAAACCGTGATAGGCGCCCGCGCCGCTGTCGCCGGTGCCGCCGAAGGGCATGTTGAAGTTGGCGAGGTGCACAACGGTGTCGTTGACGCAGGCCCCGCCCGAGAGGGTATCGGCCATGACGCGCTCAGCGCGCGCACGGTCCTCGTCGAAGTAATACAAGGCCAGCGGCCGCGGCCGGTCCTTGATGAAGTTCAGGGCCTCGTCCAGGCTGTCCACCGCGCGGATGGGCAGGATGGGCCCGAAGATTTCCTCCTGCATCACGCGCATGTCGTCGGTGACATTCGTGATCACCGTCGGCGCGATCACGCGCCGGCCTGCGGGAATGGTTTCGCGCGAAGGGTTGATCTCGATGACGGTGGCGCCCTTGGCGCGCGCGTCCTCGATCATGGCCTGCAGGCGGTTGTAGTGGCGATCGTTGATGATCCAGGTGACATCCGGGTTGTCGGCCAAGGTCGGATAGCGCCGGCTGACCGCCTGGGTCCAGGCGTCGATGAAAGCCTGCTGGCGGTGGCGCGAAATCAGCACATAGTCGGGCGCGATGCAGGTTTGCCCGGCGTTGACGCCCTTGCCCAGCAGGATGCGGTTGGCGGCGTTGTCCAGCGGATAGCTGTCGGTGATGACGGTGGGAGACTTGCCGCCCAGTTCCAGCGTGACCGGCGTCAGGTTGCGCGCCGCGGCCATCATCACGCGTCGGCCGATCTCGGTGTTGCCGGTGTACATCAGGTGATCGAAGGGCAGGGCGGAAAAATCGATGGCGGCCTGCACATCCCCCGTGATCACGGCGACATAGGACTCATCGAAGATTTCCCCCAGCATGCGTTTGAGCACATCGGCCGTGCGCGGCGTCATGTCCGGCGGCTTGATCATGACGTGGTTGCCGGCGGCCAACGCGCCGATGAGCGGCGAGAGCACCAGCATCACCGGATAGTTCCAGGCGCCCATGATGCCGACGACGCCCTTGGGCTGGTAATAGATCCGCCCGCCGGGCAGGCCCGACAGGAGCGGCGGCCGCTTGGGCTTGGCCCAGCCCTTGATCTTGCCCTTGGTGAGGCGGATCTCCGCAAGGGCGCCCAGGACTTCGCTGGCGATGGTTTCGTGCGGCGAACGGTGACCGAAGTCGGTCTGCACGGCTTGCACCAGTTCATCGGCGTGGGCACCGATGCTGCGCGCCAGGGCTTCCAGCGCGGCGACGCGCCGGATGACGTCCGGAAAGCCCTCCGTGCGCAGGGCATGGCGCTGCTTGTCCAGAACGGCCTGATACGGATTGGCCTGGGCGTCGACTTCGGCGAGCCGCGGCGGGCGGATCGAGGCGGGTTGCGGGGTGCTCATGATGTCTCCTCCGTTGCTTTTTCTGGTCTGTTGCGACTGCGTCGATGGCCGGACGCGGGGTCTGCCGACGACGCGTCTCCTTTCCCTATCTGGCCTAGTACATCTGGCTCCAAATTTCAACCATTTGGCGTCTGCCGGTTGCTGTGGCAGCGCCAAGCCCGGGCGCGCGATCGGGCGCCATGGCGGATTCGAGGTCGGTTCTCTTTGCCGAAGGATGCGGCAACGGCCGATGGTCTCGGTCCATCGGGTCTGTTAGGCTGATCCGTCTCTGCCCGTCAGGCCCAAACCGCTGAGATTCCGGGAATTTCGTGTCATCCTCACCTGTTTCGCCGCGCGCCCGTTGGCTGAATACGCCCTTGGTCGATGAAGTCTCCCTGGCGCCGTCCGCGCCGCAGGACGCTCGTCCCTGGTGGCGGCAGGCGGCTGAACGGGGATGGTTCGCGCTGGCCCTGCCCGCTGCTTGGGGTGGTCAGGGCGGTGACCGGGCGGATTTGTGGGCGCTCGCCGAGCGGCTGGGACAGGCGGGAGGGCCGGTCGGAGCCGCGGTCCCGCCGCTCTTCGAGGCCTTGGTCGTGCACCATTACTTCGGCCACGCCGATGCGCCCGGGGACCTCCGACGGGCGTTGCTGAACGGCGAGGCACTTGCGGCGGTCGCCACCTCCGAGCCCGACATCGGCGCGAACCCCAAGCATCTGTCGACGCGCGCGGTGCCGACGGGGCGCGGTTGGCGGCTTTCCGGTATCAAGGCGCCGGTCACGCATGGACTCGAGGCTTCGGTGTTTCTGGTTCTCGCCATCACCGGCGAGCAGGGCGCCCAGCGCCGGTTCTCCGTATTCGCTGTGCCGCGCGCCGCAAGCGGCGTGAGCATTGACCCCTTGTCCGGCCCGATGGCGGGCCATGCGCGCGTGCGCCTCGATGGAGTCGAAGTCCCGTCATCGGCGCTGATCGGTCCGGAGGGCGAAGCCCTCGAGGCGCTGGCCCGCCCGTTCCGGTTGCAGGAGCAGGCGGTGCTGCTCGCCTATGCCTTGGGAGTGGCGACGCGCCTGGGCGTTGTGCTGGCGACGCAGCCGGGCATCGAGCCGGCGCGGGTCGGCGCCGCCATGGCGCCGGTGGCGGCGCTGGGGGCGATCCTGGCTCATCTGGCGCGAAGCGGGGCCGTGGATGCGCGCTTCGAGGCCGCGCTCACGGGCGCCCTCGAGCAGCTCGAAGCGGCGCAGCGCCTGCTGTTGCCGGAACTCAAGGGCGTGGCGGCGGCGCGTGAACCGGCCGCCGCGCTGCAGCAAATGGCCTTTTTCCTGCTGCGCGCAAAACCGCGCGCCCATGACCGGCTGGGCCGGTCCTTGATTCGACAAAATCAGCACACAGGGAGTGTGAACGCGTGAATTCGGAACGTTTCGCCAGCGTCGATGCCATCATCGCGGACTTCGCCGAGATGGACTACATCTGCAGCCGTCGCATCGCGACCTGTCTGTTCGTGGCTCATCACTTGGGACGGCCCATTCTGGTGGAAGGCCCGGCCGGCGTCGGCAAGACCGAGTTGGCCAAGACCGTGGCCCGCTACCTGGATCAGCCGCTGGTGCGCCTGCAGTGCTACGAGGGGCTCGACGAATCCAAGGCGATCTACGAATGGAAGTACGGCAAGCAGTTGCTCTACATCCAGCTCTTGAAGGAAAAGCTGCACGAGGTGATGGGCGACGCCGCGACGCTGGAGGCGGCGACGGCGCGTCTGCACGCGCATGAGGATGTGTTTTTCTCGGAACACTTCTTGGAACCCCGCCCGCTGCTCAAAGCCCTGCAGGAACCCGAGGGCTGCGTCCTCTTGGTCGATGAGGTCGACAAGTCCGACCAGGAATTCGAGGCGCTGCTGCTCGAGATCCTGTCGGATTTTCAGATCACCGTCCCTGAAATCGGCACGATCACGGCCAAGAAACGGCCCTTCGTGCTGCTCACCAGCAACAACACCCGCGAGATGAGCGATGCGCTCAAGCGGCGCTGCCTGCATCTGTACATCCCTTATCCTGATGCAGCCCTGGAACGGCGCATCGTGGCCGTGCGCGTGCCGGGCATCGACACCGATCTGCGCGACCAGCTGGTGGCCTTCATCCAGCGCATCCGTCGTGTCGATTTGAAGAAACATCCCTCGGTCAGCGAAACGGTGGACTGGGCACGCGTGCTGGTGCTCATGCACGCCGACGCGCTGGAAGAAACCCTGGTGCGCGAATCCTTGAGCGTGTTCCTGAAGTTCGAGGAGGACATCCGCCGCGTCGAGCAGGAGATGACCACGCTGCTCCACGAGTCGCGCTCGGAACCGGCGGGCTGAGCCGATGGATCGGGTGCTGACCGATTTCATCCAGGCCGTGCGCGGCGCGCAGGTGCGGGTATCCGTCGCCGAGGCGCTGGAGGCGCACGAGGTGGTGCGGGTGCTCGGCTATGACGACCGCGAAGCGCTGCGCGAAGGATTGGGCGTGACGCTCGCCAAGACGATCGATGAGAAGGCGCGATTCTTTGCCGCCTTCGATCGCTATTTCACCGCCGAGGTCTTCGCCGATGCGGGCCATCAGGATTATCTGGGGGCCGATGAGGAGGCGCTCGCACCCGAGGGGGCGAACGAGGCCTCCACGCTGGTGGAGCAGCTCCTGCGCGGGGATCGCGCCGGGCTCATGTCGGCCCTGCGCGAGGCGGTACGCGAGGTGGGGGTGAGCGAGATGACGCTGTTCACCCAGCGCGGCGTGGTCATGCAGCGGCTCACCGCGCGCATGGGACTCGATCGGCTCGACCAGGAACTATCCGGGCTCGAGCGCAGCGGACGGGGCGGCTCGGATCGCGCCCGTCGGTTGCGCGAGGGACGCGCCTATCTGATCGACCAGATGAAGACCTTCGTCCAGCAACAGGTGGCGCTGTACACGGGCGCGTCCGGCGAGGCCTTGCGGGAACAGGCGCTGGCCGAGCGGCGGCTCAACAAGCTGGAGGAAGAGGACATCGCGCGCATGACCGAGCTGACCCAGCGTCTGGCCCGACGTCTGGCGCGCCAGCACGCGCGCCGGGCGCGGCGGGCCCGGCGGGGACAACTCGACGTGCGGCGCACGCTGCGCCGCAACATGGGCTTCGACGGCGAGCTGTTCAACATCCATTGGCGGCGGGTGCGCGTCGACAAGCCGCGGGTGGTGGTGATCTGCGACGTGAGTCGCTCGGTGTCGGACTACACGCGCTTCTTGCTGCTGTTCCTGCATTCGCTGAGCGAGGTGATGGACCGCATCCGCAGCTTCACCTTTTGCGCCGATGTGGCCGAGGTCACCGCCATTTTCGACGAGCAGCCCGTGGCGAGCGCGCTCGAGGCGGCGCAGGCGGCTGCGCCCATCGGCCCCACTGACTATGGACGCACGCTCGCGCATCTGGTGGAGCGGCATCTGGACGCCTTCACGCCGCGCACGACCGTGCTGTTCCTGGGCGATGCGCGCAACAACCTCAGCGATCCGCGCGCCGACCTCCTCAAACTCATCGCCCAGCGCAGCCACCATCTGATCTGGCTCAATCCCGAGCCCTTCGTGACGTGGAACACTGGCGATTCGATCATCTCGACCTATCAGCCGCTCTGTCACACCGTTCGCGAGTGTTCGAATCTCAAACAACTGGAAGAAGCGGTCAACCAGATGCTGCGCCTGACGACACGGGCCGCCTGAGCTTGAGGCGCCGGCCGTGGCCTTCTAGAATCTCCGCTTTGCCCCGTCTGGCGCACGGTCCCGCGCCCCGCCCCTTCTCCCCTGGATGATGCCTTTGCGCCCGATCAAGCAGGCTTTCCACGACCGTTACATGGCGCTGGCGCTGGTGCAGATGGGCTTGAGCGCGCTGGCGGTCCTCGCCGCCACCGGCTTGCGCTTCATCCACGTCGGGTGGCCGGGAATCGAGAGCATCGGCCCCCTTGCGCCCAAGGTCGCCATGTTCTCGCTGGTCCTGGTGACGGCGATGTACGCGCTGGGGATGTACCAGCGCTTTGCGCCGATGCGTACCGAGGAAATGGCGGTGCGTGTGCTGGCCGCCTGCGCCCTGACCTGGGCCGGGCTGGCGCTGTTGTACTACCTGGTGCCGGGTCTCTATCTGGGGCGCGGCATCATGGCCTTGACGCTGCTGTTCGCAGCGCCTGCATTGCTGACGACGCAAATCCTGTTCCAGCGTTGGGGTGAGGCGGCGCCCATCAAGCCACGGGTGATGATCCTCGGCGCGGGGCGGCGTGCAGCTGATCTGTTCGCCCGTCTCGGCATGTCGCGCGGATCGCAGGTGGTGGGCTTTATGCCGCTGGGCGCAGACCCGATCGCCGAAGGCTTGCCGGCGCCCATCGTGCGTACCGCGCCACACCGGCTGCACGAGCTGGCGCGCCGGTTGCGCCTGGACGACATCGTGGTGGCACCTGATGAGCGGCGTGGCCAACTGCCGCTCGAGGCCCTGCTGGAATGCCGCGCCCTGGGGATCCGGGTGACGGACGCCCTCGGCTTCGCCGAACGCGAGACGGGCAAAGTGTTGCTCGATCTGCTGCAGCCCGCAGCGCTGGTCTATTCCGCGGGCGGCTTCGGTAGTTCCCTGTATCCCTACGGCAAGCGGATATTCGACACCTTGGTCGCCGCCCTGCTGCTGGTCCCCGCGGCCCCGGCCATGCTCTTGGCTGCGCTGGCGATCCGCATGGAAGATGGGCGCCGATCCCCGGTCTTCTACCGCCAGGTGCGCACCGGCAAGGCCGGACGGCCCTTCGCGATCTGGAAGTTCCGCAGTATGCGCGTGGACGCCGAGCAGGCCGGTGCCCCGGTATGGGCACAAGCCGAGGATCCGCGCGTGACGCGCGTGGGGCGGTTTCTGCGCAAGTACCGCATCGACGAACTACCGCAACTATTCAACATCTTGCGCGGCGACATGAGTCTGGTGGGGCCACGACCCGAGCGTCCTGAATTTGTCGCCACGCTGGTTCAGGCCATCCCGTATTACGCGGTGCGCCATCGCATCGCGCCGGGGCTCACCGGCTGGGCCCAGCTCAACTACCGCTACGGCGACACCGAGGCCGATGCCCGGGAAAAGCTGCAGTACGATTTGTACTATCTGAAACACCAGAGCTTGCTGTTCGATCTGATGATCTGCCTCTTGACCGTGGAAGTGGTGCTGTTCGGCAAGGGCGCCCGGTGAGACAGGAGGGCGATCCATGCGCGAACGGTTCCTGACTTTCGGGGCGCCGCTGATCGGCGAGGCCGAGATCGACGAGGTGGTCGACAGCCTGCGCAGCGGCTGGCTGGGCACGGGCCCCAAAGTGGCCCGCTTCGAGCGCGATTTCGCCGCCTACAAGGGCGCAAACCAGGCTGTGGCGGTCAACTCCTGCACGGCGGCTCTGCACTTGAGTCTGCTCGCTGCGGGCTTGGGGCCGGGCGATGAGGTCATCACCACGCCGCTGACCTTCTGCGCCACCGTGAATGCCATCCTCCACGCCGGTGCCACCCCCGTGCTGGCCGATGTGGATCCCATCACCTTCAACCTCGATCCGGCGGCAGTCGCGGCGCGCATCACGCCGCGCACACGCGCGATCCTGCCGGTGCATTTCGCCGGCCGACCCTGCAATATGGGCGCGCTCGTGGCGCTGGCGGAGCAACACGATCTGCGGGTGATCGAGGACTGCGCTCATGCCATCGAGAGCACCTACGAAGGCCAAGCCATCGGCACGTTCGGCGACTTCGGCTGCTTCAGCTTCTATGTCACCAAGAACGTGGTCACCGGCGAGGGCGGCATGATCCTCGCCCGGCGGGCCGAGGATGCGGCACGCCTCAAGACGCTTGCGCTGCATGGCATGAGCCATGATGCATGGAAACGCTTCTCGGACAGTGGCTATCGTCACTATCAGGTGGTCGAGTGCGGTTTCAAGTACAACATGATGGACCTGCAGGCCGCGATCGGGCTACATCAACTGGCGCGGGTGGAAGCCTCCTGGCAACGCCGGCGCGCGATCTGGGCGCGCTACCAGGACGCCTTTGCCGATCTGCCGGTGACACGGCCGGCCGAATCCGATCCCCACAGCCGGCACGCCCATCATCTCTACACGCTGCTGGTTGACGAGGCGCGCTGCGGCCGCACGCGTGATGAGTTTCTCGAACACATGACGGCGCAGCGCATCGGCGTGGGCGTGCATTACCTCAGCCTGCCCGAGCACCCCTATTATCAGGATCGCTTGGGGTGGCGTCCGGTGGATACCCCGAACGCCATGCGCATCGGCCGACAGACGGTGAGTCTGCCGTTATCGCCGGCCTTAACCGATGCGGACGTCGCGGATGTCATCGCGGCGGTCCGGCTGGGCATCCTGGCGTGAAGGCGTGGCTGCTGCAGCGCCTGCCGGCAGCGTGGCGGCAGTCCGCGCGCGCGCGGCTCAACGCCTGGCAGCGCGACCGCAAGGCGCCCCGCATGCTGCGCGGCTATCGCGACGCCACGGGGCAGTGGCGGCCCTGGGTGCGCATGAGCGATACCGCCGTGATCCAATGCGCCGAGCGAGTGATCCTCGAAGACCGCTGTTTCATCTGGCACTACAGCATTCTGGATGGGACGGAGGGGCTCGAGATCGGCGAGGGCTGCCACATCGGCGCCTGGGTCGGCATTTTTACGCACAGCTCCCATCTTGCCCTGCGCATCTACGGACGCCATTACCTGGATGTCACACAGGACAAACGGGTCGGCTTCCGCACGGCGCCGGTCGTTGTCGGCCGTTACGTCGCGATCGGCGCCAGCAGCCTCATCATGCCCGGCGTCACCATCGGCGACGGCGCGGCCATCATGGCGGGATCGATCGTGCAATCGAATGTTGCGCCGTTTGCGCTGGTGGGCGGGAACCCGGCACGCGTGCTCGGCGACATGCGCCGCTTCGACCGCCGCTTGCTGCGGCAGCATCCGGAACTGCGGCCCTGGTACGAGGAGTGGCAGCGGAACGATCCGGCGGTGCGGCCGGGCACGCCGCCCGAGCCTACCGACGGGGCATGGGATCGGGAGAAGCCGGAAGGCTGCTGGACAAAGTGAACGGCCGGCTGCGGCCGGAAGGCGCACAGCCGGCGCTGGGGACTACTTGCCGCTCAGTTCCGGCGCGGGAACGAAGGTATAGGTCTTGTGGACGTTCGTCAGGTCGCTGCGGGGGAACCCGGCGTAGAGGTCCACTTTCAAGGTCTTTCCAATGCCGGGGGTGAGAATCATGATGCCTTTGGCGTTGGCATCGCCGAAATAGGCGCCCACCGCGTCAGCATCCTTTTCCAGGTTGGCGCGCTCACTGGACGCGAACGCCATGGCCTCGACCCCGCCCCAATAGCAGTCGCCTTTCTGGCAGCGGCCATAGGCGCGCACCAGAGGTTTGCCCTTGTCGAGTTTGACCTGGATGTACTTGACCGCACCGCTGTCGTCCTGGTTCTTCCAGTACCCCAGAAAATCGTCCGCTCCGGCATGAGCAAAAGAAGCGGTCAGGAGCAGCAGGCTGCCGAACAGATGGCGCAATCGAAACATGAAAGGATTCTCCAGAAGGGTGATCGTTGGCATAGGCGCATGGTCCGCGCGGATCGGATATCCCTCGCGAACGCTCGAAGCCTAGCAGTCCAAGGCGGGCGTCGCCAATGCGTGTCGCGCTGCGCGCGGGCTTGCCCATGACGGATGGCCTGCGTCATCACGCGCTCTCCGGTACGCGCTGGACGGCATTGGCGACCGCCACCGGCACGGCATTGCAGTTGCTGCAGGTGGCCATCGTGGCGCGCATCCTGACGCCCGCTGATTTCGGCCTGATGGCGCTGGTCCTGGTGATCCTCGGTTTCGTGCAGAGCTACGCCGATCTGGGCTTGTCGCAGGCATTGATCGCCCGCGGACCAGTCGAGCAGGCGCGGTTTGCCGCGTTCTTCTGGCTCAACGTCCTGCTGGGCCTGGGGCTTTTCATCGCGCTGCTGGTATCCGCGGCAACGCTGGCGATGCTGCTCGGCACGCCGGAACTCGCGCCGCTGCTGCCATGGGCCGGCGTGTCGCTGCTGATTTTGCCCTGGGGACAGGGTTTCCAGAGCCTGTTGCAGAAGGAACTTCGGTTCAAGCCAATTGCCGTCGCCGAAATGGCCGGCAGCGTTGCCGGCGCGGTTGTGGCGATCGCCAGCGCGTGGAAGGGCGCTGGTGTCTACGCGCTGATCTGGGGACAGCTCGCCAATGCCCTGGTGCGCACGCTGCCGATTGCGGTCCGGGGCTGGCGACGGCATCGGCCCGCCCTCCGTTTGTCCCTCAGGGAGCTGCGCGGCGACCTGCGCTTCGGGGCCTTCCAGATGGGTGAACGCACACTAGGACTCATCAATGGGCGCCTGGATCAGCTGCTGATCGGCGCCGTGTTGGGGGCCGAGGCGCTGGGCTACTACAATCTGGCCTGGCAGATGACCCTGCAACCGCTGGCGCGGATCAATCCGGTGGTCATGCGGGTGGCCTTCCCGCTGTTCGCCCGCATCCAGAACGATCGCCCACGCGTGCGGCGTGGGTACTTTCAGGCGCAACGACTGCTCGGGGCGGTCAATTTCCCGCTGTTTCTGGGGCTCGCCGTGCTGGCGCCGCTGCTCGTGCCGACGGTATTCGGGACGCAGTGGACCCCGGCCGTCGAACTCGTGCAGTTGCTGGCGGGGGTCGCGATGTTCCGCGCCGTCGGCAACCCCGTCGGGGCGCTGCTGTTGTCGCAGGGGCGGGCTGGTCTCGGATTCGCGGCCAATCTCGTCATCAGTCTGTTGCAGGTGCCGGCCGTGATGGCGGGGGCTTATCTCGGCGGAGCGACCGGGGTAGCGGTGGCGCTGCTGAGTCTGCAGGCCGGGTTCTTCGGCCTGGCTTATCTCGTCCTCATCCGTCCCGTGCTGGGTTCGTGTCTGGCCGCCTATCTGGGAAGCATCGCGCGGCCCTTGCTCGCGGGGTGGGTCATGGCCATGGCCATGGCGCTCTTGCCGGTGCCGACTTCGTGGGCGCCGGGCATGCAACTGGCGCTTTGCGCAGGCGCGGGCGTGCTCGTTTACGTGATCGCGAGTCGTCCCCTGCTGCCGGGAGAATGGCAATTGCTGAGCCAATGGCTGGGTCGGCGGGCGCGGCGCACGTCATGACAGCCGAGCTGCGCGTCCTGCATCGCCTGCCGGTCTGGCTGCCGCAGACCCAGACCTGGCTCGATCGCCAGATCCGCGCCGTGCCGGGGCCGGTCCGCCAGCGCATCGTCGCCGACACGCGCGAACATCCCGAGCAGTTCCCGGCGGAGGATCTCTGGATTTTCGCTGAGGCGCCGCGGATGCGCCGGCTATGGGACAAGACGCTCAAGCGTGCGGGGCTCTGCACCGATTTCGGTTTCGTCGCGCGCCTTGCCCGCGGTTTCCGGCCCGACGTGGTGCACAGCCACTTCGGCCACGTCGGCTGGGCTCTGGGGACCCTGCCGCAGCGATTGGGTGCGGCCCACGTCGTGAGCTTCTACGGCTTCGATGTCAACATGTTGCCGCAGCGGGATCGGCGCTGGAGCGAGCGCTATCGCGAACTGTTCGCGCGCGCCGACCGGGTGTTGTGCGAAGGCCCGCACATGGCGGCCTGTCTGCAGCGCCTCGGCTGCCCGCCGGAGCGCTGCCGTGTGCATGCGCTCGGGGTTGATCTGCCCGCGATCGCGTTTCGTCCGCGTCATCCGCCGGATCGTGAGCCCCTGCGCGTGCTGATGGCCGCCAGTTTCCGCGAGAAAAAAGGTTTTCCCGACGGGCTGGAGGCCTTGGCGCGGGTGGCGCGGCATCATCCGGTCACTCTGACGCTGATCGGCGATGCCGGCGCCGATGCGGCGAGCCGCGCGGAAAAGGCTCGCATCCTGGCAACGCTCGCGCGCACCGGGCTTGCCGCGCGGACCCGGCTGCTGGGTTTTCAGCCACCCGAGGTGCTCTGGCGCGAGGCCTATGCCCATCATCTGTTCCTGGCGCCGAGCGTGACGGCCGCCGATGGCGACACCGAAGGCGGCGCGCCGGTGGTGCTGATCGAGATGGTGGCGAGCGGCATGCCGGCGGTCGCCACACGCCATTGCGACATTCCCCATGTGCTGCCCGAAAGCTGGCATGCACAACTGGCGCCGGAGCGCGATGCGGCGTCCCTGGCCGCGGCGATCGAGGACTGGCTCGCGGCTCCCGCGCCGGTATGGGCCGAGCGGCTCGCCGCGGGTCGCGCCCATCTCGAGCGCGGCTTCGACGCCGCATCTCAGGGGCGGGCACTGGCGACGATCTACGGGGAAATCAGAGCGACCTGAGACTGGAGGCGATGCGGCGAGTCGGGTTTCCGGGTCAACCCTTCAGGGCACGCCCCAGCGGCGATCCAGCGCGCTGAACACGCGATCGGGATAGGTGTTGCGGCCCAGGCTGCCGTTGTAACGGGCCAGAGCGCGGCTGAGGTTGCCGCGTTCCTTGTCGAGATAGAACTTGAGGATGGTGCAGCCAAACCGCAGATTGGTCGGCACGTGGAACAGGTTGTCCGCCGGCCGGCCGATTTCATGCAGCCAGAACGGCATGATCTGCATCAGCCCCAGCGCGCCAGCACTGGAAATGGCATAGCGGTCGAAGTTGCTCTCCACTTCGATGACCGCCAGGACCAGCTCAGGTGCGAGCCCGGCCCGTGTCGCCTCGCGGTGGATGTAGCGCAACAGCGCCACCCGCTGCACGGGATCGGGGATCTTGCGGGCCAGCCGTCCCGACATGTCCGTCAGCCACACCTCTGCCTCATAGCGATCCTCGAAACTGTCGCTGATCTCGACGGCGGTCATGAGGACGGCGCGCAACTCCGGATCCGGGGGCTCGACCTGGGGCGCTGCCGTGGCGGCGCCCATGAGCAGGACGGTCGAACAGGTCAGCATCCGGATGATGCGCAGCCGTGGTGAAGTCATGGGTAGTCCTGTTGGGTGATGTGTGCCCGCAAGAGCGCGACGATGTCGCTGCAGCCGATGAGGCGCGCGGCGTCCTCGTTGCGGGCCTGGTATTCCACCTGCTGGTTGCCGAGCGATCGCTCGCTGATCACGACGCGGTGCGGAATTCCGATCAGCTCCAGATCGGCGAACATCACGCCCGGGCGCAGGTTGCGGTCATCCAGCAATACGCTGATGCCGGCCGCCTGCAGTTCGGCGTACAGCGCGTCGGTCGCCTCGCGCACGGCGGTGGATTTGGCGTACTGCAGCGGCGCCAGCGCGACGGCGAACGGCGCCAGGGCGAGCGGCCAGCGGATGCCGCGCTCATCGTGGTTCTGCTCGATCGCCGCGGCGACCACGCGGGACACACCGATGCCGTAGCAGCCCATGATCACGGTGCGGTTCTGGCCGGCATCGTCCAGCACCTGGGCGCCCAGCGCGGCGCTGTATTTGGTCCCGAGCTGGAAGATGTGGCCGACCTCGATGCCCCGCGCGATGTCGAGGGTGCCGGCACCTTCCGGGCTCGGATCGCCCGGCACGACGTTGCGCAGGTCGGCGCAGACAGGCTCCGGGAGATCGCGTCCCCAGTTCACGTGGGCCCAGGCCTTGCCGGCGGTCGGGTCGAGCCAGGTGAAATCGCCGAGCGCGGCCGCGGCATGGTCTGCGATCAGGGTCAGGCCGATCTGCGGCGACACCTCCTGCATCGCGGCCAGCGCCTCGGCCGTCACCGGGCACAGCGGCGCGCTGAGCTGGCTGAGTTTTTCGGCCTTGATCGCGTTCAACTCATGTTCCTCGCGCAACACCAGCCCAACCGGCTGACCCTCCTGCCCCTGCATCCAGTGCACCTTGACCCGCGGACCCTGGCCGTCCTGATCGGCGACGGGCGCCATCGGCAGACCGGGCGCCGGACGGGCGCCGGTCGGCGCCAGGGCCGCGGCCATTTCCACGTTCGCCGCGTAGTCGCCGCCGGTGGAGAAGGCGATCGCGTCCTCTCCCGCGTCGGCCAGCACATGGAACTCATGGGAAAAGCTGCCGCCGATGCTCCCTGAATCGGCACGTACCGCCCGGAAGTTGAGGCCGAGGCGGGTGAAGATGCGGGTGTAGGTGTCGTACATGACCTGGTAGGTGCGATCCAGGCAGTCCTTGTCGAGATGAAAGGAATAGGCGTCCTTCATCAGGAATTCGCGCGCGCGCATGACGCCGAAGCGCGGCCGGATCTCGTCGCGGAATTTCGTCTGGATCTGATAGAAGTTGACCGGGAGCTGGCGATGGCTGCGAATCTCGCGCCGAAACAGGTCCGTGATGACCTCCTCATGCGTCGGCCCCAGGCAGAAGGGACGCTGGTGGCGGTCCGTAAAGCGCAGCAGCTCGGGGCCGTACTGCTCCCAGCGACCCGATTCCTGCCACAGCTCGGCGGGCTGGACCACCGGCATCAACAGCTCCAGGGCGCCGCTGCGGTCCATCTCCTCGCGCACGATCTGCTCGACCCGCCGCAGCACCCTGAGGCCCAGCGGCAGCCAGGTGTAGAGCCCCGAGGCCAGCTGGCGGATCATGCCGGCGCGCAGCATGAGTTGATGGCTGACGGTCTCGGCGCCGCTGGGAATTTCGCGGGTGGTGGACAGATGAAAGGCTGACGCGCGCATGGGACTCTCCTGCAGAGGCGGTGGCGAAGGCGGGCATGGGGAAACGCTCAATTTGACTTGATTTCCAAAGGGTGGACAAGTATTTTTGAAGGTTCACCCTCCGTCTGGATGGGGCTGGCCAAACGGCGCCGTTCGGCGTTATTTATTTGCGGCAGGCGCTGAGGTCTGCCGGTCTGGGTCAAGGTCCGCAGGGACCGGGAGCAACGAGCGTGGAATTGTCCGGTTCGGAAATCGTCGTGGAATGCCTCAAACGCGAGGCGGTGGAATATGTCTTCGGATATCCGGGCGGCGCGGTTCTCCCTCTCTACGATGCGTTCAACCTGCAGGACACGGTCAAGCACATCCTGGTGCGCCACGAACAGGGCGCCACCCATGCGGCCGACGGTTACGCGCGCGCCACCGGCCGGCCCGGCGTGGTGCTGGTGACCTCCGGGCCCGGTGTGACCAACGCCGTGACCGGCATTGCCACGGCCTACATGGATTCCATCCCCATGGTCATCCTGACCGGCCAGGTGCCAACCTCGGTCATCGGCTCGGATGCTTTTCAGGAAGTCGACTCGGTCGGCATCACCCGGCCCTGCGTGAAGCACAACTTCCTGGTGAAGGACGTCGCCGATCTCGCTGCGACCATCAAGAAGGCGTTCTATATCGCGACCAGCGGCCGCCCGGGTCCGGTGGTGGTGGACATTCCCAAGGATGTGCTCATCGCGCGCAGCGAATTCCGCTATCCCGATCGCGTGGACATGCGCTCCTACCGTCCCGTGGACAAGGGTCATCCGGGGCAGATCCGCAAGGCCGTCGAACTCATCCTGTCCGCCCGGCGCCCCATGATCTACTCGGGCGGCGGCGTGGTGCTCGACAATGCGGCCGAGCCGTTCACCCGGGTGTGTCGCATGCTGGGCTATCCGGTCACCAACACGCTGATGGGGCTGGGGGGATATCCGGCGACCGACCGCCAGTTCGTGGGCATGCTCGGCATGCACGGCACCTATGAGGCCAACATGGCCATGCACCATTGCGACGTGCTGATCGCCATCGGCGCCCGCTTCGACGATCGGGTCACCGGCAACATCGAAAAGTTCTGCCCCTACGCCAAGATCGTGCATGTCGACATCGACCCGGCGTCGATTTCCAAGACCGTGCGCGTGGACATTCCCATCGTGGGCTCGGTGCGCAACGTCATGGCGCAGATGGTGGGCCTGATCGAGGAAGCCCGCGCCGCCGGACGCGGGCCCGACGCCCAGGCTCTCGGCGAATGGTGGCAGCAGATCGAGGAATGGCGCGCCACTCAGTGCCTCGCCTACAAGCGCGATCCGGAGCTGATCAAGCCGCAGTATGTGATCGAGCAGCTCTACGAGGCGACGGGCGGCGACGCCTACATCACCTCCGATGTGGGTCAGCATCAGATGTGGGCGGCGCAGTACTACAAATTCGACCAGCCCAACCGCTGGATCAACTCGGGTGGTCTGGGCACCATGGGCTTCGGTCTGCCGGCTGCCATCGGGACGCAGCTTGCGTTCCCGAAGGAAACGGTCGCCTGTGTCACGGGCGAGGCGAGTTTCATCATGTGCATCCAGGAGCTGTCCACGGCGCTGCAGTACGGCCTGCCGATCAAGATCGTGTTGCTCAACAACCGCTACATGGGCATGGTGCGGCAGTGGCAGGAGTTCTTCTATCAGAAGCGCTATGCCATGTCCTACATGGAAGCGCTGCCGGATTTCGTGCGTCTGGCCGAGGCCTTCGGTCACGTCGGCCGGCGCATCGAGCGGCCGGGCGATGTGCGCGCGGCGCTGGACGAGGCGCTGGCGATGAAGGACCGTCTGGTGCTGCTCGACTTCGTCACCGACCAGACCGAGAACGTCTATCCGATGATCCCGGCCGGGGCCGGCCAGAACGAAATGATCCTGGTGTAAGCATGCGACACATCGTCTCCATCCTGCTTGAAAACGAATCCGGCGCGCTGTCGCGGGTCGCGGGACTGTTCTCTGCCCGTGCCTACAACATCCAGTCGCTGACCGTGGCGCCGACCGAGGACCCGTCGCTCTCGCGCATGACCATCGTCACCTCGGGCAGCGATGAGGTGATCGAGCAGATCCTCAAGCAGCTCAACAAGCTGATCGATGTGGTCAAGGTCGTGCTGCTCACCGACGGCGACCACATCGAACGCGAGCTGATGCTCGTCAAGACGGCGGCCCGCGGCGCGCTGCGCGAGGAAGTCATGAGGCTGTGCGGCATCTTTCGCGGCCATGTCCTCGATGTCACCGAAAACACCTATACGATCGAGGTAACCGGCAGCGGAGCCAAGCTCGATGCCTTTCTGCGCGCGCTGGGCACGGACAACATCCTCGAAGTCGTGCGCACCGGCGTGTCCGGCGTGGGGCGCGGCGATACCGCCCTGCGCCCCTGAGCGACAGGCGCCCTTTCACTTCAACTTCATCCATTCCAGACAGGTTCACCCATGATCAACGTGTACTACGACAAAGATGCCGATCTGTCCCTGATTAAGGCCCGCAAGGTCGCCATCCTGGGTTATGGATCGCAGGGCCATGCCCATGCCAACAACCTCAAGGATTCGGGCGTCGATGTCGTGGTGGGGCTGCGGCCGGGATCGGCGTCCGCCGCCAAGGCCCAGCAGGCCGGGCTCGCGGTGGCCGATCTGGCCGATGCGGTTGCGCAGGCCGATGTCGTGATGGTGCTGGCGCCGGATGAGCATCAGGCGGCGCTGTATCGCGAGGTGATCGCGCCCAACATCCGGGAAGGCGCCGCCCTCGCGTTTGCCCATGGCTTCAACATCCATTTTCAGCAGATCCAGCCGCGCGCCGATCTGGACGTGATCATGATCGCCCCCAAGGGACCGGGCCACCTGGTGCGCTCGACCTACACCCAGGGCGGCGGCGTGCCCAGCCTGATCGCCGTGCATCAGGACGCCAGCGGCCAGGCCAAGCAGATCGCGCTGGCCTATGCGAGCGCCAATGGCGGCGGCCGCGCCGGCATCATCGAAACCAACTTCCGCGAGGAAACCGAGACCGATCTGTTCGGCGAACAGGCGGTGCTCTGCGGCGGCGCGACGGCGCTGGTGCAGGCTGGCTTCGAGACCTTGGTGGAAGCGGGTTATGCGCCCGAGATGGCCTACTTCGAGTGCCTGCACGAGCTCAAGTTGATCGTCGACCTGATGTACGAGGGTGGCATCGCCAACATGCGCTACTCGATTTCCAACACCGCCGAATACGGCGACATCACCCGCGGCCCGCGCGTCATCAATGAGCAGTCGCGCCAGGCCATGCGCCAGATTCTGGCCGAGATCCAGCGCGGCGAGTTTGCGCGCGAATTCATCCTGGAAAACCAGGCGGGCAGCGCCACCCTCAAGGCATCCCGCCGTCTGGCCGAAGAGCATCCCATCGAGCAGGTCGGGGCCCGCTTGCGCGGCATGATGCCGTGGATCGCCAAGAACAAGCTGGTGGACAAGACGCGGAACTGAGTCAGACGGGCGAACCACGCGTCGACCGCGCCCGCTCGGTGCCTGGGACTTGCCGGGAACCGTTCGGCAGTTGAGCTGGGTCACGCCAGCCACGACGAGGCGAGCGGCGTGTTGCAGCGAGAGGAGTCGAGCGATGGCTAGCGAGTTCGAGGAATCCCTCGCCGAAGAGCCGCCCCAGCCGGGGCCGGCCCGGCGGCGGGGCATCTATCTGTTGCCCAATCTGCTGACGACCGGCACGCTCTTCGGCGGCTTCTATGGCATCGTGGCCGCCATCGACGGCCTGTTTCTGCAGGCCGCAATCGGGGTGTTCCTGGCGGGCGTGCTCGACGGGCTCGACGGTCGCGTGGCGCGCATGACGCGCACACAGAGCGAGTTCGGGCGCGAATACGACAGCTTGGCCGACATGGTGAGCTTCGGCTTGGCCCCGGCCCTCATCATTTATCTGTGGTCCTTGCGCGAGCTGAGCCAGTTCGGCTGGCACTGGGGGCAGGTCGGGTGGCTCGCGGCTTTCGTCTACGCCGTGGGCGCGGCGCTGCGTCTCGCACGTTTCAATACGCAAACGACCTCGATCAGCCGGCGGTATTTCGTGGGCCTGCCCAGTCCGTCCGCGGCGGCGGTCGTGACGGGCCTGGTGTGGGTCTGCGCCGATTCGGGTATCAGCGGGGTGACCATGAGTATCCCGGCGGCTCTGGTCACCATCGGTGCCGGTGCGCTGATGGTGAGCAACATCCGCTACTACAGCTTCAAGGACATCAAGCTGGCCGAGCGGGTGCCCTTTCGCTATCTGCTGACGATGGTGGGTCTTCTGGTTCTGATCGCCTTCAATCCGCCGCTGGTCTTGTTTCTCGGTTTTTTTGGTTACATGCTCGCAGGCGTGATGCAGGCGGCGCTGCGTCGTCGCCGGCGACCGGCAGCGCCGAGCTGAAGAATGACGTCCCGGCGAGGTGTCGGAGATAGGGGTGATCGATGGGTGCTTCGTCGCAACGATTGATGATTTTCGACACCACCCTGCGCGATGGCGAGCAGAGTCCCGGCGCTTCCATGACGCGGGAAGAAAAGCTGCGCATCGCCAGCGCGCTGGAGCGTCTGCGCGTCGATGTCATCGAGGCCGGCTTTCCCATTGCGAGTCCCGATGATTTCGCGGCGGTCAAGGCTGTGGCCGAAACGGTGCGCGAGAGCATCGTCTGCGCGCTGGCCCGCGCCAAGGCCGAGGACATCGACCGCGCCGCAGAGGCGCTGAAGGCTGCGGCGCGTGGACGGATCCATACCTTCATCGCTACCTCGCCGATTCACATGGAGCGCAAGCTGGGTCTGCGGCCCGAGCAGGTGCTGGAGCAGGCCGTGTGGGCCGTCAAGCGCGCGCGCCAATATACGGACGACGTGGAGTTCTCTGCAGAGGACGCCGGCCGTTCGGATCCCGAGTTTCTGTGTCGCATTGCCGAAGCGGTCATCGCCGCCGGCGCGCGCACCGTCAACATTCCCGACACCGTCGGTTACAACGTTCCCGAGCAGTTCGGCAGGCTCATCCGGCATCTCATCGAGCAGGTTCCCAACAGCGACCAGGCGGTCTTTGCCGTTCACTGCCATAACGATCTGGGACTGGCGGTGGCCAATTCCCTCTCTGCGGTGACGCACGGCGCGCGCCAGGTGGAATGCACGATCAACGGTTTGGGTGAGCGGGCCGGCAACGCGGCGTTGGAGGAAATCGTCATGGCGATTCGCACCCGCCGCGATTTCTACGGACTGGATCTCGGCATCGACACCACCCAGATCATGCCTTGCTCACGGCTGGTATCGACCGTCACCGGTTTTCCGGTCCAACCCAACAAGGCCATCGTGGGTGCCAATGCCTTTGCGCATGAATCGGGGATCCACCAGGACGGTGTGCTGAAGAGCCGGGAAACCTACGAAATCATGCGCGCCCAGGATGTGGGCTGGGACGCCAACCGGCTGGTGCTTGGCAAGCATTCCGGGCGCAACGCCTTTCGCACCCGCCTTTCCGAACTGGGCGTGGTGCTCGACAGCGAGGCAGAGATCAACGAAGCGTTCCAACGCTTCAAGGTGCTTGCGGACAAGAAGCACGAGATCTTCGACGACGATCTCCTCGCGCTCGTGACCGATGCGCAGTGGAGCAGTGCCAACGAACACCTGCAACTGGTCTCGCTCAAGGTCTGCTCGGAGACCGGAGAGGTTCCGCGTGCCGAGATGACGCTGCGGATCGATGGGCACGAGCAGCGGATCGCCGCCACAGGCGCCGGGCCTGTGGACGCGGTGTTCAAGGCCATCAAGACCGGTTGCGGCGCCGAGGCTGAGTTGCTGCTCTATTCCGTGAACGCGATCACCTCGGGCACCGACGCGCAGGGCGACGTCACCGTGCGCCTGAGCGATGGTGCGCGGGTGGTCAATGGCCAGGGCGCGGACGTCGACATCGTGCTCGCTTCGGCCAAAGCCTATCTGAACGCGCTGAACAAGCTGATTGCGCCGGTCAGCCGTTCTCATCCTCAGCATGAGGGCATCTGAGGCGCAGAGAGGCATCGATGGCGGTTTCCGAACGGCAGGCTGCCCTGGCAGCGCTGGACATCATCGAATGGCAATGGCGCTCTCCCGAAAAGGGCGGCGTCGTCGCGCTGCCGTCGGGATCGGCTGATGCGCCGCCCACGGATGACGATCGGGCCGACGTGGCAGATCTGTCTTGGGATGCATTGCGTGCCCGGGTGGCGACCTGCACGGCCTGCGATCTGTGCCACACCCGTACGCAGACCGTGTTTGGCGTGGGAGATCCGAACGCGCGCCTCCTGATCGTGGGTGAGGCGCCCGGCGCGGAAGAGGACCGACTGGGCGAGCCGTTCGTGGGCCCGGCGGGCAAACTGCTGGACGAGATGCTGCTGGCCATCGGATTGCGCCGCGACCAGGCCTATATCTGCAACATCCTCAAGTGCAGACCCCCGCGAAACGCCGATCCCACACCTGAGCAGGCGGCAACGTGCCGACCCTATCTGGCGCGACAGATCGCGCTGGTGAAACCGGCGCTCATTCTCGCGGTGGGACGGATCGCGGCCCAGAGCCTGTTGCAGGTCAGTGTGCCCATCGGTCGCCTGCGAGGTCCCTCGCATTCGTTTGCGGTCCGAGACACCTCCATTCCCATCCACGTCACCTATCACCCCGCCTACCTGTTGCGCAGTCCCGCAGAAAAAGCCCGGGCCTGGGAAGACCTCAAGCAGGTCCGCGTCGCGCTCGCGGTGGAGCGACGGTGAGCGCGCACCAGCGTTGGGACGGCATCCTGGAGCGGCCGCTGACCCTGCGGGATCTGCCGGCGATCATGGAAATCGAGCGGCGAGCCTATGAGTTTCCCTGGACATCCGGGATTTTTTCGGACTGCCTGCGGGTGGGCTACACCTCGTGGGGACTGGAGGAGTTTTCGCGGCTGCGCGGCTATTGCATCACGTCGATGGCGGCCGGCGAGGCGCACATCCTGAACCTCTGCGTCGACCCAAGCTACCAAGGCATGGGACTCGGAGGCCGACTGCTGCGCTGCATGATGGCCCTGGCGGCCAGGCGAGGAATCGAGGATATGTTGCTCGAAGTGCGGCCGTCGAATGAGGCTGCGCTCGCCTTGTACCACCGGCACGGGTTTGTGCGGATCGGGGAACGCAAGGCGTACTATCCGGCCCGCTTCGGCCGCGAAGACGCGGTCGTGATGAAGCGGTCCATCACGCCGGATCGTCGCTCCTAGCCGGCCTGCCATGAAGCGTGTCGAAACGGTCATTTGCAAATTCGGATTTCCTGCACTAAGGTTCTCGGCAGCACGAGCCGCGACCCATCAGAACAAAGGCAGTTCCGGCTAAAAAAAGATCAGGTCAGGGTTCAGGATTAGGGTAGGGCATCACTCGTTTGCTTCGGATGCGAGCTGGCGATCGATTCGCGGCGCAAGGATTTTTTGCGCCACGCACGCCGCGTCCGCATGCAATGCGAGCCATTCGATGCCTATCCCGTCAGTCAGTGGATGAGAGCCCGCCCGGGGTTCCAGCTGAATCATGGAGGAAAGAGAGAATGACAAGGAAACCGTCATTGCGTCAGACGGTGAGTGTCGGGCCATGCGCCGACCGTATCGCCCCCCGACCGGGCAAAGGCATCTGGACCCTCGCCGCCGCTGTGCTGGCGATCTCGGTTTCTTTCCCCGTTCATGCCGCGGGGCCCAAGGCCGGTCAGATCTACGCCGGCTTCGGTGGGGGACTGTTCACGCCGGAGTTCAATCTCGAGGACAGCAATCAGGCCTCGATCGCGCCCAGCCAGCAGCAACAAAACATCGCGATCCCGCGCATCAGCATCGGCCCGATCGGCTTTCGCCTGCCGGTGAGTATCACGACGGGCAGCTCGCGTGCTCAGCAGTCCAATGACCCCGAAAACCGCGGGGTGATTTCGCTGAACGGCGGTGTGGGCTACCAGTTCACCGACCACTTCGGCGTGGAGGGCGGCTTGGGCCTGACCCTGCCGCGGATTCTGCTCGACGGCCCCATCGTGACCCGGGTGATCAGCAACGATCCAGAGACCATCAATATCAATGTGGCTGCCCCGGCCATCATTCCGATCAATGTGTCGGCCATCTACACCTTCGTCCCCGACAACATCGTCAGTCCTTTCGTCGGCGCAGGGGTTCTGTTCGCTGATTTGGGCAACCGAATTTCCTTCAACGAAGCCTCTGACACCATCGCGGCCGAGGGTGGATTCGAGGTGGGCTACGTGCTGGACGCCGGTGCGCGGTTCCGGGTGAACGACCAGTGGTTCGGGACGGTGGGTGTGCGCTACGGCCTCATCGACAGCCCGGAACTCGAGGACGACTACGGCAACAAGATTGCCATCGAGGATCTCGAGATTCGCGAAATCCGGTTCGGCATGGGTCTGGCATTTCCGGGATCGATCCTGCCGTTCCTGGCGGGCAGAAACTGATTGCGGCGCTCGGCGCAAGCGATTGCGGACAAGGGTGTGAAACGTCCCCATTCCGCTCATGGAGTTTGTCAACATGGATGATCGACACAAGATGAAGGGCGACCAGACGATTACGGGTTCGAGCGCCACCCGCGCTGACCGTCGAACCATGCGGCTCGGCGCCGCGGCGGCAGCGGTGCTGGCGTTGGTGGGCATCGGCCATGCCCCAAGCGCAGCGGCCGCTGGCCCGCGGGCCGGCGAGTTCTACGTGCAACTCGGCGGCGGTTTCTTCGGCCCCAAGTTTAATCTTGGGGATGACGCCGGCGTGGTCCGCGTCGATGGACCTCAGGAGACGAGCACGATCGCCATCGCGCGGATCCTCAAGATCCAGATCTCGGGTAACACCAACGAGACCCGTGAGGAACGTCCGGAGAATGTCGACGTGATCGCCTTCGGCGGCACTTTGGGCTACAAATTTACCGATCACATTGGGGCGGAGGTCGATCTCGACATCATCTTCCCCGAAATCCAGATCAACGACGTCGGGGGTGGCGATGTCATTGGCGGCGACAACAACGCTGGTGAGGTCAATATCCTGCAGCCCGGCATTCTGCCTATCGCCATCACCGCAATCTATAACTTCGCGCCCGAGGCATTGATCAGCCCCTACGTTGGCTTGGGTCCCCTGATCGGAAATTTCCGCAATGGCCGCGCCTGGACCGACTCGGGGGATCTGCTCAAGCTGCAGGGATCGACCGAAATCGGCATCGTGGGCAAGGCGGGGGTGCTGCTGACGCTTTCGCAGCACTCCTACTTCTTCGTCGAAGGGCGCTATGGCTACATCGACAGCCCGGAGGTGCGGGACCGACAGGGCACGGTCGTCGACGTGGAGAGCTTCGACTCCTTGAGTCTCAAGGGCGGCGTCGGCTTCCACTTCTGATCCGATGAGGCTTTTCCTGTCGCCCCGGCTGCAACCGCGCCGGGGTTTTCTTTGTTTCAGCACAGCGAACGCCGGGCCCCTTGCCGGAGCCGGCGGCGATGAGCCGGAAGACGCGAATCGCGTGAGTGACCGCATTCCGCAGCGGCCCCGCATCAGTTCTGCGTACGGGACACCAGGTGATCCAGCAGGGCATCCACCTGCGTGAAACGGTCCTGCGGCGCGGCCATCGGGAGCGTGAAGCGCAGGGTGTCGCCGCCCTCGAGTCGATACTGCCGGGGCTGCTGCTGAATCAGCGGCAGGATGCGCGCCGGCTCGACGGTGGTTCGGGGACCGAAGACCATGCGCCCGCCCGCCGGGCCGGCTTCGAGTTTGCGGATGCCGAGGCCAGCGACCCGCAGCTTGAGTTCGGCCAGCGCAAAGAGGTGTTGCGCCGCCTCCGGCAACAGCCCGAAACGGTCGATCAGTTCCACCTGCAGGGCGCGCAAGGCGGCCTCGTCGCGCGCCACCGCAATGCGCTTGTAGAGGATCAGCCGCAGATCCACGTCGGGCACATAGGTCGCCGGCAGCAGCGCCGGCAGGCGCAGATCGACCGTGGTCGCCGCTTCCGCCGGGCTGTCGAGCACCGGCAACTCGCCCCGCTTGAGCGCTTGAACGGCCCGCTCCAGCAGATCGCTGTAGAGTCCGAAGCCGACTTCCTGAATGTGCCCGCTTTGGCCCTCACCCAGCAATTCACCGGCGCCGCGGATTTCCAGATCCTGCGTCGCCAGACTGAAGCCACTGCCGAGCGCACCGAGCGCCTCGAAGGCTTCGAGCCGTTTGACGGCGTCGGCCGTCATGGCCTTGCGCGGCGGGACGATCAGGTAGCAGTAGGCGCGATGGTGGGAGCGACCGACGCGGCCGCGCAGCTGGTGTAGCTGGGCAAGCCCGAAGTGATCGGCGCGGTGGATGAGGATGGTGTTGGCGGTGGGGATGTCGATCCCGCTCTCGATGATGGTCGTACAGACCAGGATGTTCGCGCGGCGGTGATAGAAATCCAGCATCACCTGTTCCAGTTCCCTTTCGGGCATCTGGCCGTGGGCGATGAGGACGCGCGCGCCGGGCACCAGGGCGCCAAGCCGGTCGGCGATCTTCTGGATGTCTTGGATTTCGTTGTGGACGAAGAATACCTGGCCGCCGCGCTTGATTTCGCGCAGGCAGGCTTCCTGGATCAGGACGTCGTTCCATTCGTTGGAGAAGGTCTGCACCGCCATGCGTTCCACCGGCGGCGTGGCGATGATGGACAGATCGCGCAGCCCGGCCAGGCTCATGTTGAGCGTGCGGGGAATCGGGGTCGCGGTGAGGGTGAGCAGGTCGACCTCGGCGCGCAACTGCTTCAGCCGCTCCTTGTGGCGCACGCCGAAGCGGTGTTCCTCATCGACGATGACCAGTCCCAGATCCTTGAAGCGCACCTCGCTGCCCAGAAGCTTGTGGGTGCCGATGACGATGTCGACCTGCCCCTCGGCCATTGCCGCAAGCGCCTGTTTCTGTTCCTTGGCGCTGCGCAGGCGCGAGAGCCCTTCCACGCGCACCGGCCAGTCGGCGAAACGGTCGCGGAAATTGCGGAAATGCTGTTCGGCGAGCAAGGTCGTGGGCACCAGGATCGCCACCTGCCGCCCGCCATGCACCGCGATGAAGGCCGCGCGCATGGCGACCTCGGTCTTGCCGAAGCCCACATCGCCACAGACCACCCGATCCATGGGGTTGGGCCCGGTGAGATCGCGGATGACCGCGTCGATCGTCTGCAACTGGTCGGCGGTTTCCTCGAACGGAAAGGCCGCGGCGAACTGATGATAGGCGGTGGCATCGAAAGCGACCGGTGTGCGCCGCTGGGCGGCGCGGCGGGCCTGGATTTCCAGCAGCTCGACGGCCACGTCGTGCGCGCGCTCGGCCGCCTTGCGCCGCGCTTTTTCCCACTGGTCGGAACCCAGTCGGTGCAGGGGAGCGTGCTCGGGGTCCGCCCCGGTGTAGCGGCTGACCAGATGCAGGTTGGCCACCGGCACATACAGCTTGTCGTCGCCGGCGTAGGCCAGAACCAGAAACTCGGCCGCCGTGCCGCCGGTCTCGATGAGCTGCAGGCCCAGATAGCGGCCGACGCCATGTTCCTCGTGCACGACCGGCGCGCCGGGGCGCAGATCGGTCAGGTCGCGGATGATGGCGGCCGGATCGCGCGAGGCGGCTTTACGCGCCCGAGGCCGTGGCCGTTCGCCGGAGAGCTGGCTTTCGCTGACGATGGCCAGATCATCGAGCAGGAGCCCGCGTTCCAGCGGCGCGACGGTGATGGCGAGCGGCTGCGTCCCGTCGCGGAAGTCGGCCCAGTGCGCGCACGGCTCCGGCCGCAGCCCAAGCGGACGCAGCTCGTCGCGCAGGGCTTCGCGCTGGCCCGGCGACTCGGCAGCGATGAGGACGCGGCCTTTGAAATCTTGGATGAAGCGCGCCAAGTCCTCCAGCGGACGCGGGGCGTGCGGATTGCGCCGCAACACCGGCGGCGTCCGGGCCCGGGTGGCGATGCCGGCAGTTTCCGCGCCGTTCGCGGTCTCGGTCAGCACGATGCGCTCGAAGCGGGCGGCGATATCGCGCAGTTCATCGGGGCCGATGAACAGCGTGTCGGGCGGTAGCAGTGGGCGCTCGAGGTCATGGCGGCGTTGCTCATAGCGATTCTGGATCTGCGCCCAGACCTCCTGTAGCGCGGACTCGGCGCCGGGCTCCAGGATGACCTGACTGTGGCCGGGCAGATAGTCGAACAGGGTGGCGGTCGCATCGAAGAACAGCGGCAGGTAGTACTCGATGCCGCCCGGGGTGTGGCCGGCGCTGATCTCGCGGTAGATCAGGCTCGCCTGGGGATTGCCCTCGAAGCGTTCGCGGTAGCGCTGGCGGAATTGCCGGATGGTCTCCTCGTCGAAAGGAAACTCCCGGGCGGGGAGGATGCGCACTTCGGCGATGACTTCCTGCGAACGCTGGGTCTCGGGATCGAAGGGGCGGATGCTGTCGATCTCATCGTCCAAGAGGTCGATGCGATAAGGCTCGCGGCTGCCCATGGGATAGAGATCCATGAGCGAGCCGCGCAGCGCGAATTCGCCGTGCTCCATCACCTGCGAGACGGCGCGGTAGCCCGCCGCTTCCAGACGCGCGCGCAGGGCATGTGGATCGAGCCGCTCGCCGGTGCGCAGGATCAGGCTGTGCGCGGTGACGAAGGTGGGCGGGGGCAGGCGTTGCAGCAGCGTGTTGGCCGGCACGACCACCAGCGCCGATCGCAGATCCGGCAGGCGGTAGAGTGTCTCGATGCGCCGCGACAGGATGTCCTGGTGCGGCGAGAAAAGATCGTAGGGCAAGGTTTCCCAATCCGGGAAATGCAGCACGGGCGGCCCGTCGGGCGCGCAATAGAAGGCGAGTTCGGCTTCCAGCCGCTCGGCGGCGCGCGCATCGGTGGCGATGATCAGCCGCGGTAACGGCTCATTGCGGGCCAGCTCGGCCATCCACAAGGCGCCGGCGCTGCCCGGGAAGGGGCCGATGCGGCGTTCGGCGACACGAGCGGTGGGGCGGGGGGCACTCATGGCGGAGATTCAGCCGATTGCGGCGCGCTGCTGGAGGGCGCAGCGCTGGAGGTAGGCCTCGCGCGCGATGCGTACATCCTTGAGGAAGAGCGGCAGTTCGGCCAGGGTGAGCGCCTGCGCACCATCGACCAGCGCCCGGGCGGGATCCGGGTGGAAATCGACCAGCACCAGGTTGGCGCCGGCGACGATGCCCTGCGCGGTGGCGTGGAAGATGTCGAGCACCCCGTCGGGCCCCGCGTGGCGGGTACCGACCGAATGCGAGGGATCGATCCCGACCGGCATGCGGGTGAGCCGCTTGACCACCGGAACGTGCCCGAAATCGAGCAGGTTGCGATGCGGATCGCCCATGTGCGATTTCAGGCCTCGCAGGCAGAAGATGACGTTGCGATTGCCTTCGCTCGCCAGATATTCGGCGGCGTTGAGCGATTCATCCAGGGTGATGCCGAAGCCGCGCTTGAGCAGCACCGGCATCTCTCGCTGGCGACCAGCCGCCTTGAGCAGTTCGAAGTTCTGGGTGTTGCGGGTGCCGATCTGCAGCATCACGCCGGTGGGATTTCCGGTGCGGTGCAGGGCCTCCTGGATTTCCTCGATGTGGGCCTCGCGGGTGATTTCCATGGCAATCACGCGGATGCCGTATTTCCCGGCGAGCTCGAAGACCCAGGGCAGGCAGGCCGCGCCATGGCCCTGGAAGGCATAGGGGCTGGTGCGCGGCTTGTAGGCGCCCATGCGCGTGCACACCTGCCCCGCGGCCTGCAGAGCGCGCATCATCGCCTCGACGTGCTCGGGCGTGTCCACGGCGCACAGCCCCGCCATGACGTGCAGCGCGTCCTGCCCGAAATGCACGCCGTTGTAGACGAATTCGCTCGGGCGGTGGTCGTCCTGATGCCGGCCGAGGATGCGATAGGGTTCGGAGACCCGGACCACCCGTTCCACGCCCGGCAAGGCGGCCATGTCGGCTGTATCGAGGGCCGCCGTCTGGCCGATCAGATAGATCTCGGTGAGCAGCTTCTCGGCGCCCTTTTCCTGGTGCACGCGCCAGCGGATGCCGGGCAGCGCATCGAGTCGCGCCCCCAGATCGGCGAAAGCCGGCGTGTCCGGCGCGGTGTTGGCATCGAGGATGAGGATCATGGCAGGGGCCCGGATTGAAGAGGGAAAGCCGCCAATTATACGGGAGCGCGGCACCGGCCGATGAAGGCCGGGAGAGGCCCTAGTCGCGAAAGCGACGGGTAAGGTCGCCATAGGCTTCGATGCGCCGATCGCGCAGGAAGGGCCAGATGCGGCGCACCGTTTCGCCGTGGGCCAGATCGATCGTTGCGCTCAGGATTTCCGGCGCCTCGATTCCCGCCTGGGCCAGGATTTCGCCTTGGGGCCCGGCGATGAAGCTGCTGCCCCAGAAGCGGATGCCGCGTGTCTGGCCGGACGGGTCGGCTTCGTGTCCCACCCGGTTGCAGGCCAATACCGGCACACCGTTGGCTACGGCATGGGCGCGCTGGATGGTGATCCAGGCCTCGCGCTGACGCGCCCGTTCGTCCGTTGCATCGTCCGGATTCCAGCCGATGGCCGTGGGATAAAGCAGCAGTTCCGCCCCGGCCAGCGCCATCAGGCGCGCGGCTTCTGGATACCACTGATCCCAGCAGACCAGCACACCGAGCCGGCCGACGGCGGTGTCGATGGGCGTGAAACCCAGGTCGCCGGGCGTGAAATAGAATTTTTCGTAGAAGCCCGGATCATCCGGGATGTGCATCTTGCGATAGCGGCCCGCGAGGCGCCCATCGGCGTCCAGGACCACGGCGGTGTTGTGGTACAGACCCGGCGCCCGGCGCTCGAACAGCGAGGCCACGATGACGATGCCCAGCTCCGCCGCCAGGCTGCCGAGGCGCTCGGTGCTCGGGCCGGGAATGGGCTCGGCGAGATCGCACAGGTCCGGGTCTTCGATCTGGCAGAAATAGGTCGTGTTGTGGAGTTCCTGCAGCAACACCAGTCGTGCGCCCCCTGCTGCCGCCCGGCGGATGTCCTGTATCTGGGTAGCCAGATTGGCGTCCGGATCCCCCGCGGCGCACTGCTGGATCAAGGCAACGGTGAGCGTATGGTGCATCGTCGAAACCCGCGCAAAGGACCGCGACGGATTCTAGCAGATGCGCTCGGTGGGACAGATGACGAAAGCTGCGCTCGAGCCGCGTTCGATGCCGGAGTCTGAGGGACAAAAAAGGGGAGGCCGATGCCAGCCTCCCCGTCCGATCACGCAAGCTCAGGGAGCCGGGGTGCCGATGGCGCCGCGCCAGCGGCTCGCCCGATATTGCTGGGAGTCGGCCAGCAGGCGGAAGTACCCGGCCTTGTAGGTCAGGACGGGACCGCCGGTGGATTCCAGGCGGCCGGCGACGCCGTCGTTGAAGTTGGCCGCGCTGTCCAACACATCGGCGCGGGACTCGGCCCCAGTGAGCGCAAGGGCCACATTCGCGTCGACAACGGTGCCTGCCGCCTTGCCCAGTTAACCGGTGTAGAGCGGCAGATTGTCGAAAAGGATGCTTTGACCATAGACAGCCTCCAGTTCTTCTCGCTCATAGGCGACAGTTTGGTTTGTGCGACGACTGGCAGCGCCAGGGCTGAGGTCGAGCGCATCGGCGCGCGCCAGAGCATGAACGGCAAGGGTTGCTGGCGCCGACAACGTGTTCGTCGAGCCGCGGTGGCGTAGGGTGAAGCACTCGTTACACAGAATCGACAGGGCACGATCTCGCCATGCACCAGACTGGCCGCCAAGGGCGGGATCAGTCACCTCGTTACAGGACGCCGCGACCCGTTTCTGACTTCAGTAGCGCGGCTAGCTGCGATCCCGACTTCAGCTTGTCGATAAAGGTGCAGCCAGCGTTATTGGGCTTCCAGTACGGGCATGCGAGAAAGTACGCGTCCAGGAGTCCCGTCGCGTTCTGCTTTCGTCTCAACACCATATTTTCACCGTGAACCGGGCAAGTCGCCAACTCGACCCCACGGTGGCCTGAATTCAGATCCGACTTGAGGTCATTGAGACGGGTATCGATGATCTTTTCCGTGCCCTTGTCGGTGAGGATGATGCCGAACTCCTCGGCCGTCATCGAAAACTCCGGCGCAGTGGTATCCGTCATTAAGCCGTAGTCGTTCCTCTGCAGCTTTTCGGTATGCATGCAAGCTCGTCGGTCACCTTGCTGCACGTACCATCCGGTGCAACCCCAGTAGAAGTCTTTGGGTTCCGCCACGGACAGGTCACGTTTCCACTGCAACTTCATCGGTCGACCGCAAACGCGACATTGCTTGCCGAGGGTGTCGGCGAACGCGTTGTACTGCAGGACATGCGTCGTCTCGAGATCGATCTCAACCTTATCGATGACACTTTCGGTCTCGAAGATCTTTTCGGCTGCACGTACCTCCTTGCCCTGATTGAGCTCGGAGAGGAGTTGTTCGCGCTCGGCCCGCAGGTCTTCCCACCGCTTCCGAGCGCGGTCATTGAGACTGCCGCTCGACATGCGCTGGTTCCGCAGATGCATGATCTCGTCGTTGACCGAACGCAGGCGGTCCTTCTTGCGCGTGATCTCATCCACCACTTCCGCGCCGGTGGCACCACCTTGGCGCTTATAGGCTTCATAGCCTCGCTTGATCCCGGAAATCACCTGAACCGTGGTGTCGACGAGTACTCCGAGCAACGTCCCGAGGCCGTTGGCAAGCCGGTCAAAAAAACTCATAGCGCCTCCCCTGAGAGCAGCCGGCTTTGCTGAGCCAGGCGCATCGACAGCAGCCGGTTGGTGTCGGCACGATACGAGGTGAGTATTGTCTCCTGATTCCAGTAGCGATCGAACAGGAGGCCTCCGGCGAATGCGGCCGGAATTGCCAGCAACCCACCGCCGACGGCATAGACTGCTGCTCCGGCGAGTTTCGCTGCAACGATGCGCTGCCCTCGGCGAGCGACTGCAAGCTTGAATTTGTCGAGCGATTGCTGCCCGACCGACACCTTGTACCCTTCCCAGGTGGCAATGGCTACCAGAGGGGATAGCGGGCTGAAATAGTCGAGAAAGCGCTCCGTCACAGAGTCATCCATGACGTCAATCGCCGACGACACGTGATCGTGCAAATCGCTCTCGGTAATCCCGCTATCCAACACCAAGCCAGAGTGGGCTACCTCATGCGTAGCCAGGATTTCAATGTCGGGGTAACGATGCAGCGCCTCTTGAATATAGCCGGCGCTGTCCGTGGCCTTCAGCTGCAAGTAATCTGCCGTGGCGCCATCAGGGCCAACGATCTGCATATCCCAGCCAGGCTGGTTCAGTGAATCGGCCAGGACGGCGTGGTAACCCTCTGGAAGAAGGATAGGCCCTACCTGTTCGCCGGCGTTTAGACGATCTGCAACAAGATACTCAAAGTATTTCCCCTTGGCGGTATTGACGGCCCCTTGCAGTTCATCCCCGGTAAGCTCAAAAAAATGCTCGTCGGCCAAAGAGGGGTTCGTGATGTGAATCGCGTCAATAAGGTGGGGGTCAAGATCAGCAATATTCTGGCCTGCCAATACCTCCGCTGACGCTGCCGTGAGTGTCAGATCGAAGAGCGATTCTCGGTTGGCCTTCAAATATCTCTGAAATGCATCGTAAAATCGCTCACCAGCGGGCCTGTCGCCCAGGTTGCCGTAATGACGGCTCAGTTGGTCAAGTTTCGGAGTGGTCACGGCATTCATGATCACTTGACCAAATTGCGAATAGCAGAAAGCTCCGCTTTGACTCGCTGTAAATCGGCGATCCACCCCGATGCAGAAATTCCTTCGGGCTCGATTCCTAGTCCCTCCTCGATTCGGGACACCCGCTTTTCGAGTCGTTGAATGAAAGTATCCACGCCGCCCAGCACCTCCTCTACCATCAGGAGATGTTGCTCAATCTGCGAACGTAATTCGCCCGTCGTGAACTCTTCAAACATATGCTTGCCCCCCGCCCGGATATACATGCCGCATGCGATTCGCGATAGATCTAACTTCGCAGAGCTACAGCATGCGACATCCAAAGTCGTCAGTCGGTACTCGGCGAGTACTTGATGACAAGGAACAGCGGGACGTCCGTCGCTCTCTTTGCTGCAGTAGCATCCGCAGGCACTGTCGCGCCGATTCCCGCATGGGTTTTCATCGGCTATGGGGATTACATCTTTACTTTGGGCCCCTCGGGTCTCACTGGGCCGACGCTTACTGATCGCCGGCAAGTTTGCCAGCGGACAACCAAGCTTCTAGACAGTGTCGTCACGAGATGTGCGGCTACAGGACGAGGCGACGAATCTGGGCGGCTGCCAGAAAGGATGAAAGCTGTTTCGCGTAGCGACGCCGCGTCAGTGCTTGAGCAGCAGGAATGCGATGAGCTGCTCGAGCAGCCGGGCCCAGGTGCCGCGGTCGCGCCACCGGCAGAACCGCCAATGCGTGTTCTTCCAGTCGCCGTAGCTGGCCGGAAGATCGCGCCAGGGTGTCCCCGTCCGCAAGGTCCAGAAGACAGCGTTGAGAAAACGGCGATTGTTGTGCGCGACGCCGCCCCATTGCCCGCTTTGCCCTGGAAGATGCGGCTCCAGAAACCGCCAAGCAGCATCGAATAAGTCGTGTAGTCTCGCGAGTTAAGCCATGGCAGTACCCAGAAGCAATGAAGCTCACTGGTGCATCATCTCGTGACGACAGTGTCTAGCAAATGCGGCTGGCGGACAGATGACTTGATCCGCGCCTGGGCCGTCGGGGGCGAGGCGGGTTTAAGTGGTGGGAATGGATCTCGGCGGGCAAAAAACGGGGAGGCTGCGGTCAGCCTCCCCGTCCGGTCACGAAAGCTCAGGGAGCCGGGGTGCCGATGGCGCCGCGCCAGCGGCTCGCCCGATATTGCTGGGAGTCGGCCAGCAGGCGGAAGTACCCGGCCTTGTAGGTCAGGACGGGACCGCCGGTGGATTCCAGGCGGCCGGCGACGCCGTCGTTGAAGTTGGCCGCGCTGTCCAGCACATCGGCCCGGGACTCGGTCGCGATGTCGGCGCCGGTGAGCGCAAGGGCGACATTCGCATCCACCACGGCGCCTGCGGCCTGGCCCAACTGGCTGGCGTACAACGGCAACTTGCTGATCAGCACGCCTTGACCCTGGACGTTCTGCAGATCGTTGTTGCTCATGGGAGACAGTTCGGCTTGTGCGACGACGGGCAAAGCCAGGGCAAACGCGGCAAGCTTGAGGACGTTCTTCATGAGGGTCTCCTTCAACATAGATTAATGTGAAATATCGGCTCTAATGTCGCTGTCTGGCGTCATAATCCAGATAATTTTCACTTAGGCGTGGTGTCGTTGAACCACGGGCCCAATTATGGCGTAGATGAAGGGAATCTCAACGCGTCTCAAAAAAGAGACAATCTAAACAGAAAGACCTTATATTTCAGAGTATTGAAATAAAACATCGAGTATTTAACTGCATTTTTCGGCGCGGCCTGGTTTATTTCGCCGTGACCATCTTCCGGGATCGACGTGCACCGTCGGGCCGGCTGCACTCGCGCCGCCGTGCTGTTAACATGCCGCGCCATGCACGCAGGCGACTTCGACTTCCACCTCCCACCCGAGCGGATCGCCCAGTCCCCATTGCCGGATCGCACAGCGGCCAGGTTGCTTTGTCTGGATGGTGGCTCGGGAGAATGGCAGGACCGGCGGGTCGGTGAGTTGCCGATGCTGGTGAAGCCGGGCGACCTGCTGGTCCTGAACGATACCCGCGTGATCCCGGCCCGGCTGTTCGGTACCAAGCCCACGGGCGGAGCCGTGGAGTTACTGATCGAACGGATCGTCGATGAGCGGCGGGCCCATGCGCATCTGAAAGCGAGCAAGTTCCCGCGGCCGGGCACCCGCATCGCGCTAGCCGGCGGCGGCACGCTCATGGTCGGTGAACGGCGCGGCGATTTGGTCGAGGTGTCCACCGATGCCGCCGAGACCTTGCCGGCGCTGCTCGAACGCGTGGGGCACATCCCGCTGCCGCCCTACATCGACCGGCCGGACACGGACGCGGATCGTGAGCGCTACCAGACCGTCTTCGCGGCGCGCCCCGGCGCGGTCGCCGCGCCGACGGCAGGGCTGCATTTCGATCAGGCGCTCCTCGATCAACTGGTGGCCGCGGGCGTCCGGCTGGGCCGACTGACCCTGCACGTCGGTGCCGGCACTTTTCAGCCGGTGCGCGCCGAACAGCTCGCGGAACATCGCTTGCACGCCGAGCAGGTCGAGGTCGGTGCGGAGCTGTGCGCGCAGATCGCCGAGACCCGGGCCCGTGGCGGACGGGTCGTCGCGGTGGGGACCACGGTGGTGCGCGCACTGGAAACAGCGGCCGAATCGGGCGTGGTGCAGCCCTATGCCGGCGAGACCCGGCTGTTCATCCATCCGGGGCGCGACTTCCGTTTCAGGGTCGTGGACGCGCTGATGACCAACTTCCATCTGCCGCGCTCGACCTTGCTGATGCTGGTATGCGCCTTCGCCGGACGCGATCGGGTGCTTGCGGCCTATGCTCACGCCGTCGCGGCCGGCTACCGTTTCTACAGCTATGGCGATGCGATGTGGATCACCCCGGCCAGCGGTGTGCGCGCATGAAGTTCGAGCTGCTGGGACACAGCGGCGCGGCGCGGCGCGGGCGACTGAGGCTGGCGCATGGCGTGGTCGAGACGCCGGCGTTCATGCCGGTCGGCACCTACGGCACGGTCAAGGCGCTGACGCCCGATGAGGTGGCGGCCTGCGGCGCCCACATCGTGCTGGGCAACACGTTTCATCTCTGGTTGCGTCCCGGTCTGGACGTGATCGCCGCTCACGGTGGACTGCACGGCTTCATGAACTGGCCGGGACCGATCCTGACCGACTCGGGCGGCTTCCAGGTGTTCAGCCTGGCGGAACTGCGCCGGCTCACCGAGGAGGGCGTGCATTTCCGTTCGCCGATCGATGGCGACGCGGTGTTCCTCAGCCCGGAACGCTCCATGGAGATCCAGCGCGTGCTGAACTCGGACATCGTCATGGTGTTCGACGAATGCACGCCCTATCCGGCGGATCGCGATCAGGCTGCCCACTCCATGGAACTGTCCTTGCGCTGGGCCGCGCGCAGCCGGGCGGCGCACGAGGGCAATCCGAACGCGCTGTTCGGCATCGTGCAGGGTGGCATGTATCCCGAGCTGCGCGACCGCTCGCTGCAGGGACTGCAGGCCATCGGCTTCGACGGCTATGCCATCGGCGGCCTGTCGGTGGGTGAGCCTTTGGCCGAGCGACTCGCGGTGCTCGAGGCGCTCCTGCCCGAGATGCCGGCCGACAAGCCGCGCTATCTGATGGGGGTCGGCACGCCCAGCGATCTGGTCGATGCCGTGGCGCGGGGGGTGGATCTGTTCGATTGCGTGATGCCGACGCGCAATGCCCGCAACGGCCATCTGTTCACCCATCAGGGCGTGGTTCGCATCCGCAACAACCGTTATCGGCTGGACACCGGCCCGCTCGATCCGGAATGCGACTGCACGACGTGCCGCCACTATTCCCTCGCCTATCTGCGGCATCTGGAGCGCAGCCAGGAAATCCTGTTCGCCCGGCTCGCCAGCTATCACAACACCTATTATTACCAGAGGCTGATGGCGCGCATGCGCGAGGCGATCGCGGATGGGCGCTTCGCCGCCTTTCGCGATGAATTCATGGCGCGGGAAGGGCGCGGAGCGGCGGCTGTGCCATAATGACCGCCGATTTTTTGACCCTTCGCCAACCGGCGCAAGAAAGAAACGGGACGACCGATCATGAGCTTTTTCATTGCCGACGCATGGGCCCAGCAGGCGCCCCAGCAGCCCAGCCTGTGGATGAACCTGTTGCCCCTGCTGGCGCTGTTCGTCGTGTTCTATTTCATTCTGATCCGGCCGCAGACCCAGCGCGCCAAGAAGCACCGCGACATGCTCGCCGGCTTGGCCCGCGGCGACGAAGTCGTGACGACCGGCGGCATGGCCGGGCGCATCGTCGAGATCGGTGACAGCTTCGTCGATCTCGAGATTGCCGACAAAGTCGTCGCCAAGGTCCAGAAACAAGCCTTGGGGGCGATCCTGCCCAAGGGCACGCTCAAGAAGAAAGCCTGATCGGACCGGAAAAGGGTCGCTTCGATGAATCGCTATTCGTGGTGGAAGAACGCGCTGATCCTGCTGGTGCTGCTGGTGGCCTGCCTTTACGCGTTGCCGAACTTGTTCGGCGAGGATCCCTCCATCCAGATCACCGGTGCGCGCAATGCGCCCGTGTCCGCCGAGACCGTCCAGCGCATCGAGCAGGTGCTGCGCGACAACCAGATCTCCCCGCGCCGGATCGAGTTCCAGAACGGCCGCGTGCTGGTGCGCTATCTCGACGCCGAAACTCAGCTCCTGGCACGGCAGAAACTGGGCGAGGCCTTGGGCGGCGATTACGTGCTGGCGCTCAATCTCGCCTCGCGCACGCCGGCCTGGTTGCTGGCGATCGGCGCGCGTCCCATGAATCTCGGGCTCGATCTGCGCGGCGGCGTCCACTTTCTCCTCGAAGTGGACATGAAGGCCGCTGTGAACCAGCGACTGGAACGGTATGAGGCCGATCTGCGCCGCGGCCTGCGCGAGATCGAGGTCCGCTACGCCAGCATCGAACGGCGTGGTGACGCGCTGGTCGTGAGCTTGCGGGAGGCCACGGATCGGACCAAGGCGGCCGATACGCTGCGCAAGACCTATCCCGAGCTCGAGGTGTCCACCCCGCCGGAGCGGCCGGACAACCTCACGCTGCGACTCACGCAAGCCGATCAGGAGCAACTGCGCAGCGCGGCGCTGCAGCAGAATCTCAATACGCTGCGCAATCGGATCAATGAACTGGGCGTGGCCGAGCCGCTCATTCAGCAACAGGGCAAGGATCGCATCGTCGTGCAGCTTCCCGGGGTGCAGGACACCGCGCGCGCCAAGGAAATTCTGGGTGCCACGGCGACGCTCGAGTTCCGGCTGGTCGACATGGATGTTGATGCCGCGCAGGCGGCGCGTACCGGCCAGATCCCGGCCAGCAGCAAGCTGTACAAGACCCGCGACGGCTACCCGGTCCTGCTCAAGCGGGAAGTGATCGTGACCGGCGATCAACTGGTGAGCGCCTCGTCCGGTTTCGACGGGCAGTCGGGCGGACCGAGTGTGAACGTCACGCTGGACAGCCGCGGTGCGGGGCGCATGGGCGATACCACGCGGACCAATCTGGGGCGCCAGATGGCGGTGGTGTTCGTCGAGAATCGCACCGACCTGCGCACCGAGAACGGCCAGACGGTGCGGGTGCGCCGCACGGTCGAGGAAGTGGTGAGTGTCGCCACCATCCAGGGCATCTTCAGCAAGAATTTCCAGATCACCGGCCTCGCGCAGCAGGAAGCGCGGGATCTGGCACTGCTGCTGCGCGCCGGCGCCCTGGCGGCGCCGGTCGACATCGTCGAGGAGCGCACCGTCGGGCCCAGCCTGGGTCAACAGAACATCGAGCAGGGCTGGGATGCCGCCGTGCTCGGCTTCCTGCTCGTCGTGATCGTGGTCGGCCTGTATTACAAGGTGTTCGGACTCATCGCCAATCTGGCGCTCCTGTTCAACGTGATCATCCTGGTGGCGCTCATGTCCATCCTGCAGGCGACGCTCACCCTGCCGGGGATCGCCGGCATCGTGCTGACCGTGGGCATGGCGGTGGACGCCAACGTGCTGATCTTCGAACGCATCCGCGAGGAACTGCGCAACGGCAGCACCCCTCAGGCCGCCATCTATGCCGGCTATGAGAAAGCCTTTGCGACCATTGCCGACTCGAACATCACCACCATCATTGCCGCCGCGCTGCTCTTCGGGCTGGGTTCGGGCCCCGTGCGTGGCTTCGCCGTGACGCTGTCGCTTGGGATCATGGCTTCGATGTTCACCGCCATCATCGGGACGCGCGCCTTGGTCAACCTGATCTACGGCAACCGGCGCGTCACCCGCCTCTCGATCTAGGAGCACGTTCATGGAACTGTTTTCGCCCAACTCCAGGATCGATTTCATGGGCCAGCGCTATGTCTGGTTCGCGATCTCGGGCGTGATGATTCTGCTGTCGATCGTGGGCCTGGGGGTGCGCGGGCTGAATTTCGGCATCGACTTCACCGGCGGCCTCGTGGTCGAGGTGCGTTATCCGGAGGCTGCGAATCTCGAGGTCGTGCGGGACGTATTGGCGCGAGGCGGGCTGGAGGACGCTCAGGTGCAGCGCTTCGGCGCCGACCGGGATGTGCTGATCCGTCTGCCGCCGCAGGAGGGCGACGCCCAGCAGCAGGGCGAACACGTCCTGGCGGTGCTCGCCGCTCACGATGCCGGCGTATCGCTGCAAAGGGTGGAATACGTCGGGCCGCAGGTGGGCGAAGAACTGGCCGATCAAGGCGGACTGGCGTTGCTGATCGCCATCACGGGCATCCTGCTCTATGTCGGCCTGCGTTTCGAATTTCGCCTTGCGGCGGGCGCGATCATCGCGCTCGTGCATGACGTCATCATCACCATCGGCTTCATTTCCTGGACGCAGGTCAGCTTTGACCTCAGCGTGCTCGCAGCGGTGCTGGGCATCATCGGCTACTCGATCAACGACTCCATCGTGATCTTCGACCGCATCCGCGAGAACTTCGTCAAACTGCGCGGACTGGCGCCCGTCGAGATCATCAACAAGTCGGTCAATCAGACGCTTTCGCGCACCATCATGACCAACCTGACCGTGTTTCTGGTGTTGCTGGCGCTGCTGATCCTGGGCGGCGACACGCTGCGGCCGTTCTCCATTGCCATGGTCGTGGGTTCCATCGTCGGGACCTATTCGACGATCTACGTCGCCAGCAGCCTGGCCCTGCAGATGGGCGTGCGCCGCGAGCATCTCCTGCCCACGGTGCGAGAGGGGCCCAAGGATCAGCTTTGAGCGGCCGGCGTGTGCAAGAAGCCTCGCGGACGACGGGTCCCGCGCCGTCGTCGCGGTTTGCGATTCTCAGGGGCGGGACTGGACGCGCAGGGTAGGGGTCAGGTGAGGCTCGATCTCGCGGACCAATGCCGCGAACAGACGCGGATTGCCGCAGACGAGATTCCCTGACTCCATGAATCCCTCGGGTTCGCCTGAAAGGTTACCCACGATCCCGCCGGCCTCCTGCACCAGAACCACGCCGGCTGCGATGTCCCACGGCTTCAGGCCAAGCTCCCAGTAGCCGTCCAGCCGACCACTGGCGACGTAGGCCAGATCCAGCGCGGCCGACCCCGCCCGGCGAATGCCGGCGGTCTTGGCTGCAATGGCCTGCAACATGCCGTAATACGCCGGCGCATGGCTGAAGTCCCGGAAGGGCAGCCCGGTTCCGATCAAGGCCCCTTCGAGGCCGCGCGCGGTCGCGATGCGGATGCGCCGATCGTTGAGAAATGCTCCGGAACCGCGTGTGGCGGTGTAGATCTCCCCGCGCGTCGGATCGTGGATCACACCGTGCTCAAGCCGTCCGCGGATGCGGATGCCGATCGAGACCGCGTAGTGCGGCAGGCCATGGATGAAGTTGGTCGTGCCATCCAGGGGATCGATGATCCAGGTGACTTCGTGCTCGCCGACCTGACCGCCTTCCTCGCCCAGAATCGCATGCTCCGGATAGGCGCGCCGGATGATCTGAATGATCTCCTGTTCGGCCTGCCGGTCGATCTCGGTCACGAAATCGTTACGCTGCTTGGCCTCGATGGTCAGCACGTCGGTCTGACCGGCAGAGCGCATAATGACGTCGCCCGCGCGACGGGCTGCCCGAACGGCGATGGTCAGCAGAGGATGCATAGCCGGGTCCGCCTGTGTGGATCGTGGAAAGCCAAAGCCCAGGCGCCTGGGCGGTCGGGGGCGTGAGCATAGCAAAAACAGCGACGCCCCGGCGTGGTGTCCCATTCCGCCCTGTGTTGAGCGCAGCGCGCGCCCGCATCTTATCCGCCTGGCCTCAATCCGTCGCAGGCGGCTGGCGATTCAGGCGTCGCAGTTCCCCCTTGGCGCGCTCCAGCACACGCCGCTGAGAGGCCGGCAGCGCCTTGCCGGCGCGGTTCAGGTAGAACGTCAGCATCGACATGGCCGATGCGTGCGGCGAGCTCTTGCGCCGCCTGCTGAGGTCCGCCGAGCGCCGCAGCGACCGGGCGATCCGGCGCGGATCCTTCCAAGTGAACACACCGGGGTCAAGATCAAGGGCGTCGCTCGTGGTCGTGACCCGTTGCGACCAGCGATTGCGGTTGGTTGCCATCGGTACGTGCCTCGCATCAGTGTCCTCGACCTTTGAAACAGACCGCCGGGCGCGGTTCCGCGGCGACGCGACGGAACGCCGCGGCGGAAGCCTGTCTAAAGCACAAGGACGCCGGCACAGGGAGAACGCCGTGACGCTTGCATTGACTGCCCGGCGGCGCGCCCCGCCGATCGAAACGCGGGTGGATCTGCTTGCCGCTGGCGGCGACCGGAGCGCCCTGCCCGCCGTGCTCTCTTCGGGCGCCGAGCGATCGGCGACCCCCCGCGCCCCTCGGATCGGGGCGCTGCGAGCCTGCAGGGCGAGGCGCCGCATCACGGCCGAACGTCGATGCCGCTTTCACCTCGAGAGCGGCAACCCGCAGCAGCCGACGGCGGCGCGTCACGCCTGCGCCATGGCGAACGGGGAACTCATCCAGTGCGCGCCCGATGGCGCTGACGCCGACGATGCGCACCTCATCGGTATCGAGGCCCGGGTGGGCGCCGATGCCTTTGGCTTGCTGCCGCCCGAGAAATGCAAGCTGTGGCATCGGCATGCGTTCGAGGTCGGCTCCGGTCACCTCGTCGTGCCCGGGCTGCCGAGCGCGGCCGAGCACGCGCTGATGGAAATGATGCCGTCCATCAACGGCAGGGCTCCGCACGCCGACCGCGGCGGCGCGGCCACGCTCGGCATACCGCAGCTGAACCCGGGCTTTATCGCCAATGGCCGACCGCGGCGGGATTTCGGTCCCTGGCGCGATGGACGGCTCGGCGTGCCCCCGCCAACGAAGAAGCCGTTTCGCGGGAACGTCCAGCGGTCGCTGGTCGGCTCCGGCGCCGGGCAAAGCTTCGCGGCCCTGCCGTTCGAACTGAAGCCCGCGGGTCCGTGACGATGGCGCCTCCATACACTGCCAAGGGCATGCTGCGGCTCGCGACTGGCGTCCTCCTCAGCGTCGCTGGCGCGCTCGTCGGCTTGCTGATGGCGGCGCTCGTGGTGCTGGAGCTAGGCGGCTGGAACCTGCTGCGGGGGCCCATCGAGCGTCTCGTCACGACGCAGACGGGCCGCGCCTTTGTGCTGCGCGATCTCGATGTCGACCTGGGCTTCATCTCGCGGATCCATCTCAACGGAGTCAGCCTCGCCAACGCCGACTGGGCACGTGGCACGCAACCGCTGTTCGCGGCCCGTGCAGTCGCCGTCGACCTGAGTGTGCCGGATTTGTTGCGCGGACGGGTTACGCTGCCGCGGGTGGCGATCGATGCACCGCGGGTGAACCTCGAGCGCCGTGATGAGGCGCACGCCAACTGGGCGCTCGGCAGCGGTGATGATGGCGGTTCGGGCGGCCCGCGCGTGGGCGCGCTCGTGGTGCGCGATGGGCGCATCTCGCTCAGTGACGCGCTGCGCCATATCGCGCTCGAGGCCGCGGTCAATGCCGAGGGCAACGACGCCGATGCGGAAAAAGGCCGCCTGCATCTGGCCGCCAGCGGCCGCTACAACACCGGCAAGTTCCGGCTGGAAGCGCAGGCCGGCTCGCTCGACGCCTACCGCGGTGCACAAGTGCCTTTCCCGGTCACGATCGACCTTGGCGCCGCCGGCACGCGCCTGCGGTTTGAGGGCACCACAGCGCCCGGCGGCTCGCTCGCCGGCCTGGATGGCACACTCACCCTGCAGGGCGATGACCTGGCTGAGCTGTACCCGCTCACGGGCGTGGTGCTGCCGAATTCGCCGCCGTACGCCCTGCGCACGCACCTCACGCGGCAGGCGGACACGGTGCGCCTGGCCAAGCTCGACGGCTCCATCGGCGACAGCGACGCCGCGGGCGATCTTTCCATCGCGCTCGGCGGCGCGCGGCCGCGGCTCGAAGGCAAGCTCCATTCGCGCAAGCTCGATTTCGACGATCTGGCGACACTGTTCGGCGGCGTGCCGGCCACCGGAGACGCCGAAACAGCTTCTGCGTCGCAGAAGGCGCGGGCTGCAACGCTCGCCCGCCAGAATCGCCTGCTGCCGGACGCAACGCTCGATGCGAGCCGGCTGCGCGCCATGGACGCCGACGCCACCTTCCGCGCCGACGCGGTCAAGGCCGGCAAGGTGCCGATGAAAGACCTCAGCATCACGGTGCACCTCGATGACGGCCGCCTGCGGTTGGCGCCCGTGCGCGTGCAATTGCCACAGGGGCAGTTCGAGCTCGACCTCGCGCTCGACGGCCGTGTCACGCCGCCGGTGTCGCGCGTGGCGCTGGGCGTGTGGAAGGTGCAGATGGCCGACCTGCTGCCCGCCGTGGACGGCGCGCCGGCCTTGGCGGGCACGCTCCACGGTCGGGCGCAGCTCGAAGGTCGCGGCGACTCAGTGCGCGCCTTTGCCGCCGACGCGCACGGCCGCATCGGTCTGGCCATGAACGGCGGCCAGATGAGTCACCTGATCGTGGAGCTGTTGGGACTGGATGTCGCCGAAGCGCTCGGCGTCGCCATCAGCGGCGACAAGACGGTGGACCTGCGCTGCGCCGCGATGGCGTTCGACGTGCACGACGGCGTGGCGCGGCCCGAGACCTTCGTCATCGACACCACCGACTCGGTCATCACGGCATCAGGCGCGGTGGATCTCGGCCAGGAAAAGTTGGACCTCACGTTGCAGACCCGGTCCAAGGGCCCGAGCGCCCTGTCCGGCCAGTCGCCCCTCACCATCAGTGGTCCGCTACGGGATCCACGTATCAACGTCGTGACCCGGCCTTTGGCAAGACGCGGCGCGGCTGCCGTCGCCTTGGGCGCATTGCTGACGCCGGTTGCCGCGCTGCTCGCCTTCGTCGATCCGGGACTCGCCGCAGACAGCGACTGCGCCAGCCTGCTGAGCACGACCGAGCACGACTGAGCCGGCGGGCGAACCGACTCCCATGAGATGCGAGTGGCGTAGCGCATGAACCCGTCGAACGCCGCCGGACGCGCCGGTGACCACGCACGTTACACCGGATTCGTCGGCCGCCAGTGCCAAGGCCGAACCGCGTCGCCGGCGTCCCGGAACCTCCCTCGCCGGCTGCCTCGAGGGTCGCACGGAAGTCGGGCTTGTCCGACGCGCTGATATTGCCGGATCGGACCACGCGCGGCGCATAGGCCGACAGGCTGTGAGTCACGGCACCAAAGGGTCTGAAGCGCCCTTCTCGAGTGGGCCAACGGGCGGCCTGACAAACGGGCCCCGCCGACGGCAGCGCAAGCCTTCATTTTTCAACTCCAGCGGGGAGATGCGGCGCCCGCGCATGAGGGCAGGCTGGACAACTAGCGCCGCTGGTCGGGGTTCGACGCGGTCGAGACGCCGTTCTTCGGCGACCTTTCCGGGTCCTGAGCGGTGCAGGCGCCACGGCCTACGCGGGCGGGCCGCCGGGTACCCGCGGGTCGAACGACACGGCCTTGACGAGCGCGCACACCGACTGGCCGGTCTGCAGTCGCAAGCGGTCGACCGATTCGCGCGTGATGCGCGCACGCAGGCGCTGCGCGGGCGCGCCGGCGAGCGCGAGCAGCACTTCGGCATAGGCGCTGGCGGGATCCGCGTCGATCGACAGCACGCGCGCGGCGAGCTGGTTGCGAATGCTGGTGTCCTCGACCTGCCGCAGGGCGATCGACACGTCCCGCGCCCGCACCCGCAGGCGCACCGGCGTGCCCGGCGCGGCGTCGACGTGCGGCAGCGTGAGGCACTGGCCGGCGAGATCGAATTCGGTGAGCGCGAAGGCCGTGATGTGCCGCAGCACGTGCACGCGCAGCAGCGCGCCGGCCTCGAAGTGGCCAGACACGGCCTCGGCCTCCGGGCGCTCCAGCACGGCGTGCGCCTCGCCGCGCGCCGTGACGCGGCCATTGCTGAGAATCAGCACCTCGTCGGCGAGCTGGGCGACTTCCTCCACCGCGTGCGAGACGTAGATCAGTGGAATGCCGAAGCGCGCGGGCAGGGCGCGGATGTAGGGCAGCAGCTCGGCCTTGCGTTTGAGGTCCAGCGCCGACAGTGGCTCGTCCAGCAGCAGCAGGCGCGGGTTGGCGAGCAGCGCGCGGGCGATGGCCACGCGCTGGCGCTCGCCGCCGGACAGGCCGGCCGTGCGCCGCTCCAGCAGCGGCATCAGATCGAGCGCAGACATCACCTCGTCCAGCACCGGTGCCGGCGCGCCGCCGTTGGCCGGCCGGGCGCGCTGTTGCGCGAAGCGCAGGTTGCCGAGCACGCGGCGGTGCGCGAACAGACGCGCGTCCTGAAACACGTAGCCGATGCCGCGCCGGTGCGGCGGCAGGTTCACGCCGGCCGCGCTGTCGGTGAGCAGTGCGCCGTCGAGCGCGATGCGCGCGCGCTGCGGCGTCTCCAGACCCGCCAGCGCGCGCAGCAGGGTGCTCTTGCCGCTGCCCGATGCGCCCATCACGGCGGTGATGCCGGTCAGCTCCAGCGTTTCGTCCAGCTCCAGCGCAAAGCCGGCGCGGTGCAGCGCGAGGGCGACGTCGAGCCTCATGCGGCGTGTACCGGGTAGCGGCGGTTCAACACATACACCAGCACCAGCACCGCGAACGAGAACGCCAGGAGGCCGGCCGAGAGCACATGCGCGGCGGCGAAGTTGAGCGTCTCGACCTGCTCGTAGATGGCGATCGAGATCACCCGCGTGCGGCCGGGGATGTTGCCGCCCACCATCAGCACCACGCCGAACTCGCCCAGCGTGTGGGCGAAGCCGAGCACGATGGCAGTGAGATAACCGCGCGCGGCGAGCGGGCTTGCGACGGTAAAAAACGCATCGAGCGGACGGGCGCCCAGCACCGCGGCGGCCTCCAGCGGCGCGCGGCCGACCGCTTCGAAGGCGGCCTGCAGCGGCTGCACCACGAACGGCAGCGAATACAGCATCGACGCCAGCACCAGACCGCTGAACGAGAAGGTGAGCGTTTCGCCCGTCAGCGCCAGCCAGGGCGCGCCGAGCGCCCCACCCGGCGCGAACAGCACCAAGAGGTAAAACCCGAGCACCGTCGGCGGCAGCACCAGCGGCAGCGCGGTGACGGCCTCGACGAGCGGCTTCACCCGTGTGCGGGTGTGCGCCAGCCACCAGGCGAGCGGCGTGCCGACGACGAGCAGCAGCGCCACCGTCACCGCCGCCAGGCGCAGCGTGAGCCAGACCGGGTCGAGGGTCATGGGTCAGGGCGCCGGCAGGTCATAGCCCAGCGCCGCGATCACCTCCCGCGCCGCCGGTGTCTTGAGGTAGTCGAGCAGGGCTTTGGCGGCCGGGTTGTTCTGGGCGCGCGTGATCAGGATGGCGTCCTGCTTGAGGGGCGGATAGAGAGTTTGCGGCATAAGCCACTGGCTGCCCGGCTTGCCGCCGGCGAGCACCGACGAGTAGGCCACGAAGGCCGCCTCGGCGGCGCCGCTGCCGGCCATGGCGTACACCTGACCGATGTCCTCGGCGCGGACGATCTTCTCCTGCAGGCCGGCCCACAGGCCTAGTTGTTCGAGCGTGCGCTGCGCGGCCACGCCGTAGGGCGCGACGGCCGGGTTGGCGATGGCCAGATGCCGGAACGCGCCGGCCTTGAGGTACGCCTCGCCGTCGCTGAAGGCGTCGGCCTGCGGGCTCCACAGCGCGAGTCGGCCAATGGCGTAGGTGAAGCGCGAGGCGGGCACGCCGAGGCCGGACTTGGCGAGCAGTTCGGGCCGCTCGACATCGGCCGACAGCAATACGTCGAACGGCGCGCCCTGCTGAATCTGCTGCAGGAACTTGCCGGACGAGCCCAGCACCACGGTCAGATTGTGTCCGGTGGCGCTTTCAAAGCCGGGCTCGATCCGGGCCATGGCCGGGCCGAAGTTTGCCGCGACCGCCGCGACCACCTCTGCGGCACGGGCCGGCGCAGCGGACAGCAGCACTACGGCAAGGTAGAACGTCGTCAGGAGTGAGCGCAATGAGATCATGATCAGAATTCCCTGTGTTGTATCGAAGCGTCTGCACGGTCAGGTCAGAAGTCCACATGCAGGCGCGCGCCGATGATCGATGGTTCGTCCTGATCGGCTGCGTTGCCGGGCCGATCGAGTTCGAGGACGCGGATGTAGTTCAGCATGAGCCGGACGTTGGAGGTCAGGTAACCGTTGAGCGCCAGTGTCAGGTTGCGCTCCTCGCCGCCGACGATGTCGCCGTCGTTGAGATCCACCTCGCTGACGCGGGCGGCCAGTTCCCAGGCGCCGATGCCGCCCAGACCCACGCTGGCGTTCGGTATGACGCGATCGAACACGCCTTCGGATACTTTGTAGGGGCGGCGCTCGCCGGTCATCAACCACGCCGCCTGCGCGTACCAGCCGGAGAAATTCACATCTTCGGCGGTGTCGCCACGATCGAGAGCCGTGCGCATGTACTCGGCCTGGAAACTCACCGGACCCCACAGACTGGCCAGCTCCGCATTGGCGGATGTGAACTGGTCCGTGTTCAAAAGACCGCCGGAGTCCACCAGGAAAACACCCGTCACGTTCGATTCGGGCTTGCTGCGAAAGCGCAATGCATTGGTCGAGTCTTCCGCGGTGTGGTGACGGGCGCCTGCGCCCAAATGCAGCACCGCATCGGAGGCCAGGACGGGCGCGTAGGTGCCCCGGGCGGCCACGTTCCACCCTTCGTCACCCTCTTTATCGACGTCGCCATCGGGTTTCTCGCCGAACACGCCGCCGGCCAGACTCCAGTTCGCTCCGGCGCTGCGCAGCTCGGCACCGATGCCGCGACCGGGCGTCAGGATGTCGTTGACGCCCCGCTCCAGGAAGACCGTGGTGTTGTCTGAAGTGAGCTGATCCATGCCGAAAGGCATCTTGAAGTTGCCGGCTGTGAGCAAAGCCGGCGCGAATCCGGTGTAGCGTAGGTATGCGTCGGTGATGCCCCTGTTGCGCGTCGCCGAGTCGGCAAATTCGTACTCGAACAGGTAGTCGAAGTCGCGCGCCAGCGTGCCGCGCATGTACATGCGCGCGCGGCGGAAGTCGGTCCCATCGCCCAGATCCTGCTTGTCTTCCTCGTAAGCGGCGGCGTCGATGTCCAGGCGTCCGCCGGCCTGGAAGCTGAAGTCGCCGCTCGGCGACTGAAATTTCAGGCTCTTGCCGTCGCTGACAGGGCGGATCACGGCAGCCGACTCCACTTTTTGACGTGCTTGGCGCTCGGTGTCGAGCTGGTTCTGGAGGTTGTCGACCAGATGCTCGAGCTGGTCGAGGCGTTGCTGCAGGGCTTCCAGGTCGGCGGGTGGCGCTTCGGCGGCATGGGCCGGGCCGAGCGCGACCGCACCGACCATCGCCGTGGCGATGGCGGGGCGTCGCATCGGATTCTCCTTGAGGGGGAAAGTGAGATCTCAGGCGTTGACGCCCAGGATCACGCTGCCGGCCTTGAACACGGCGCAGGCCCGGCTGCCTTCGGCGAGCGCGAGGCTTTCGAGACTGTCGAGGGTGATGATGGCGCTGATGGTGGCGCCGCCCGGCAGGTCGATCACCACATCGGCGTTCACGCTGCCGCGCGTGATGCGCGCCACCTTGCCGCAGAGGCGGTTGCGAGCCGAAAGCTTGACCGCGGGGTCATCCTCGGTGATCAGTACCGACGGCGCCTTGACCAGCGCCCACACTTCGCTGCCGAGCGCGAGCTTGAGTTCGGCCAGACTTTCCATGGTGACCATGGCGACCAGATGGTCATGGGTGTTGAGCGCGATCGCGACCTCGGCATTCACCGCCCCGGTCTGGATGCGCGTGACGGTGCCGAAGAACTGGTTGCGGGCACTGGTTTTCATGGCCAATCTCCTGATGAGGGTGAGGGTCTCCGGATGATTCAGCCGCGTCTGCAACTGGATCAGAAAGCGGCGCTGGTGTTCCCGCACCAGCCGATGCGTGTGCACCAAGCGTTGGCCGGCCGGCGTGAGGTGCGTGCCGCCACCGTCGCTGCCGCCGCTGTGTGTCGCCACCATGGGCTCGCCGGCCAGATTGCGCAGGGCATCGACGGCGTTCCAGGCCGCGCGATAGCTCATGCCGACGGCTTTGGCGGCCTGGGCAATCGACCCGGTCCGCTCGATCTGCTCCAGCAGGTCGATGCGCGTGTCCTCGACCGGTGCCTGGTGCTCCGTTTCCAGTGCCACGCGCCCTTTGATCTGCCAGCGGGGTTGAGTCGCCATGGGTTCTCCTCGATGCGTCATGTAAACGATTGCATAACGACGGCTGAGCAAGGCGAACGATCACTCACAGAAACCGTGCCAGGCCGCCTGGCCGGCCGACTGCCGAGTGATTCGCAAATCAATTCAGCGAATTGCCGATCTTTTCTGTCGCGGCAGTCCGACCCGTCACCGGCTCATTGTCGCGAATGCGCCACGGATGTCCGCAAGCACCCAAGATCGCCGTCAGGGATCGAACAACGCGCGGGGTCGAGATGAAGACGGAGCGTGGGGCCGCTCACCGGGACGCGGGGATCGCCAGCGGCCGCACTACAATCCCCGTCGCCGCAAGCCGTTGGCGCAGGGTCTGCACGAGCGCCAGGGCAGCAGGACTGTCGCCATGAACACAGAAGGTGTCGGCCGTCAGCGTGATGATCGGTCCAGTCCGACTCCTCAGCCGACCGGTGCGCACGAGGCGGAGCACCTGCCCGGTCGCTTCCTCAGGATCGTGGATCAGGGCGTCCGAATGAGGACGTGGGGTCAGGCGCCCGTCGGCCTCGTAGCGGCGATCGACGAAAGCCTCGGCGGCGACCCGCAAGGCGTATCGTCGTCCGGCCGCGAGCAGCGCGCTGCCGGCCAGCCCGACCAGCGTGAGGCTGGGGTCGACGTCACGCACGGCTCGCGCAACGGTCACCGCGAGATTCATGTCCCCGGCTGCCTGGTTGTACAGCGCGCCGTGCGGCTTGACGTGCGTGAGGCGCGTCTCCGCGGCATGGGCATGCGCGGCCAGGATTTCGATCTGTTCCGCCACCAGTCGCTGGATCGTCGCAGCGGGGAGGTGGAGGGGGCGGCGGCCAAAGTGCTCGGGATCGGCATAGCCGGGATGGGCGCCGATGGCGCAACCGTGGGCGGCCGCGAGCGCCACGGTGTGGGTCATGGTGGCTGCATCGCCGGCGTGGCCGCCGCAGGCGATGTTGACCGAGGAAACCAGCGGGATCAGCACCGCATCGTCCGGGCTGCCCTCGCCGACGTCGGCGTTCAGGTCGACGCTGATCGCGTGCGGCGCGTTCATGGCGCGGCGCTGACCTTGACGTCGCAGCGATTCAAAGCGCTGCGGAAGGCCGCGCAGTCACGGCGACGGCCGCGGGTAGTTGCATGGTGACGCAGTGCAGGCTGCCGAACTGGCGGATCAGTGCGCTGCAGTCAATCGGCACGATCTGTCGCTCCGGGAAGGCCTCCGCGAGCCTCGCCTGGGCCATGCCGTCGGCGGGGTCCCCGTAGACCGGCAGCAGCACGGCGCCGTTGATGATGAGGAAGTTGGCGTAGGTCGCCGGCAGCCGTCGCCCATCGACATCGCGGATGGGGCGGGGCAGCGGCAGCGCGATCAGCCGGTAAGGCCGCCCGTCCGTCTGTCGCAGCGCCGCGAGTTCTTCGGCCATGGCCCGCAGCGGCGTGTAGTGACGGTCCGCAGGATCGTCGCAACCTTGGTAGACGATGGTTTCCGGGTCCGCAAAACGCGCCAGGGTATCGATGTGGCCGTCGGTGTCGTCACCTTCCAAATGGCCCTGGGTAAGCCAGAGCACCCGCTCGATGCCGAGCGCTGCCCGCAGGCGAGCTTCGGCGGTGGCGCGGGTAATGCCGGCATTGCGCCGGGGATCGAGCAGGCAGGAGGTGGTCGTCAGCAGTGTGCCTTGGCCATCGCTTTCCAGCGCCCCGCCCTCGAGTACGAAGTCCACCCGTCGCAGCGGCGTGTCGGCGAATACGCCCGCCCGATGCAGCGCCGCGGGAATGGCGTCATCGAGCGCGCTGTCGTACTTGCCGCCCCAGGCATTGAAGGTGAAATCGAGCAGCACCGCCTGGCCGTTTTCGAATACGGTGAGCGGGCCGTGGTCCCGTACCCAGGAGTCGTTGCTGGGCGCGACGGTCACCTGCAGGCGCGTTGCCTGATCCGTCGGCGGCGCGATGCGGGCCCGCACGGCTTCCACGAGATCCGGATGATGCACGCCGACGATCAGCGATTCACGGGCCAGCACCACGCGGGCGATGGTCGCGAAAGTGGCCTCGGCAGATGCGAGGTTGGGCGCCCAGTCGGTCTCGGCATGGGGCCAGGTCAGCAGGACGGCGGACTGGGCTTCCCATTCGGCGGGAAAGCGCAGGGCGGGTGAGGTCATGGGGCATGTTTTCCACGGGGAAGGGGTGAAAAGTAGAGCATAATCGGCCGCATCGCCGAAAGCGCGATGCCTTGACGGACACATCGGAAATCGCTGAGGGGGAACGCATGCGGCGCGCGCTGGTGATCGGCCATGTGGCGTTCGAGGATCTGGGTACCCTGGCGCCGGCCCTGGCCGAGGCCCGATTCGCGGTGCGCACGCTGCAAGCGGGCGTGGACGCCTTGCCTGCGGCCGATGCCCTGGAAGCCGAACTGCTCGTGGTGCTCGGCGGCCCCATCGGCGTCTACGACGAGGCGGTCTATCCTTTCCTGGCCGATGAAAAGTCGCTGATCGGCAAACGCCTGCGCCGCGGCGGCGTGACGCTCGGCATCTGCCTGGGTGCCCAGCTCATGGCCAACGCATTGGGCGCGCAAGTCTATCCGGGATCGGCGGGCAAGGAGATCGGCTGGAGTCCGCTCCTGCCGACAGCGGCCGGGGAGGCTCGTGCCGAGCTGGCCTCACTGTTCGCGCCGGGAGTATCGGTCCTGCACTGGCATGGCGACACCTTCGATCTGCCGCCCGGCGCGACCCATCTGGCGGCCAGTGCGCGCTATGCGCAGCAAATCTTCGTTTACGGCGACCATGGCTGGGGTTTCCAGTGCCACCCCGAGGTGCGTGGGCGGGATCTGGAGCGCTGGTTCATCGGCCACGCCTGCGAGTTGGCGCAGGCGGGTATCGACGTCAACGCGCTGCGCACCGAGACCCTGGCGCGGGCCGCCGTGCTGGAACGGGCTGCTGCACAAATGTGGCGGCGGTGGCTTGGCGGCCGTTTTGGCTGAGCGCGGCATTGTCCCATCCGACCCGGCGGCCTTCAGCCCGTTCCGTCCTTGCGTGGGCCGACTTGCTGCGGCTGCAGATAGCGCGCCACGATCTGGGCGGCAGGCAGCGGACGCGAAAAGTGATAACCCTGCACGCCGTCGCAGCCCCAGTTGGACAGCAGGTAATGCTGGTCCGCGGTCTCGACGCCCTCTGCCACCACGCGCATGTTCAGGCTGTGCGCGAGGCTGATGATGGTCGAGGTGATCGCGGCATCGGCGGGCTGGCTGGTGATGTCCTGAATGAAACTCCGGTCGATCTTCAGCTTGTCGATGGGAAATTTCTTGAGGTAGCCAAGCGCGGAGTAACCGGTGCCGAAATCGTCGATCGCCAAGCCGATGCCGCTGCCCTTGAGCGCCGTCAGGACGCCATGAGTTTGCGGACTGGCATCGATGAGCATGCCCTCCGTCAATTCCAGTTCGATCTGGCTGCCAGCGATGTTGTTACGGGCCAGCGTGGACAGGATCACGTCCCGCAGATCCGCCTGCCGGAATTGCAGGGGTGACAGGTTGAAGGCCATCGGCACGAGGGCGCAGTTCATGCGCTGCCATTCCGTCACTTGGCGGCACAGCTCTTCGAGCACCCACTGCCCGATGGGGATGATGAGCCCTGTGTCCTCGGCGATCGGGATGAATTCGGCCGGTCCGAGCGCTTCCCCTTCGGTCGGCTGCCAGCGCAGCAACGCTTCCAAGCCGTTCAGGGTGCCGGCATCGGTGTCGATCTGGGGCTGATAGTGCAGCACGAACTCGCCCTGATCCAGGGCCCGCCGCAAACGGGTTTCGAGTCCCAGCCGCTGCTTGACGCGCTCGGCCATCTGACGGCTGAAGCTGCGGATCTGCGAACGACCGAGCGCTTTGGCTGCGTACATGGCGGTATCGGCATTCTGGAAGAGGGCTGCCATGTCCTCGCCGTCATCGGGAAACTGGCTGATGCCGAGACTGAGCGAGACGTTGAGCCTGAAATTGCCGATTTCGAACGGTTCCGCCATGGCGCGGCGAATGCGTTCGGCCTGGCGCAGGGCGGGCTCGTCGCCACAGAGGTGGGGCAGGACGATGATGAATTCGTCGCCGCCGGGTCGTGCAATCAGGGCGGACGGGTCCAGCAGGCCCGCGAGCCGCACCGCGACCGCACACAGCAACTGGTCCCCGACCGTGTGGCCCAACGAATCGTTGATCGTCTTGAAATTGTCCAGATCGATGAACAGCACGGCCAGCTTCTTTGCCGCCTGCCGATGTTCGTGCAGCAATCGGGGCAGCAACCGGTCGATGCCATAGCGGTTGGGCAGACCCGTGAGGGGGTCGTGGCTGGCCTGATAGGCCAGTTGTTCGGCAATGCGCCGCCGTTCGGTGATGTCGGAGAACATGGCGATCACATGCGTGATGTGCCCGGCGCCGTTGCGCAGGGCGCTGAGCGTCAGCCAAGTTGGGAACACCTCGCCGGTGCGGCGCGCGAGTTCCAGTTCACCTTGCCAAAACCCCGTCTGGCGAACGGCTTGCAGCGCATCGCGATGCGATTCCCGCGCTGACCCCGGAGTCAGGATTTCGTAGGAGGGACGGCCCAGCGCCGCCTCGCGCGACCACCCCGTCAAGGCGCAAAAGGCGGGATTGACCGAGACGATGCGCTGTTCGACGGCGTCGATGATACCGATCGCTTCGGCGCTGTTCCGAAACACCTGATCCGCCAGGCGCAGTTCCCGGTCGGCCGTCAGTTGCTCGGATATATCCCGCAGAATGACCGTGCAAAGCTCGTCTTTGCCGATGTGTGTCCGGCTGAGCGTCGCTTCGACCGGAAATTCGGTCCCGTCCCGGCGCAGGGCCTTGACGCGCTGCGCCGCGCCGATCTGCCCGGCCCGGAACCGCATGAATCCGGCGCGGTAGCGTTCGGGGATGAGTCGGGTGACCGGTTGTCCGACGATGTCAGCGGCGGGGTAGCCGAAATGGGTCTCCGCCGCCTTGTTGAACAGGATCACCCGGTCGGTATCGTCAACGGCGATGATGGCATCCTGGACCGAATCGAGGACCGCGCGCCGCAGCGCTTCGCTGGCCCGAATGGCGTCCTCGGCCTGTTTGCGTTCGCTGATGTCCGTGTGCGTGCCGATGATGCGCAGCGGGATCCCCTCGGCGTTGCGGGTGATGACCTTGCCGCGATCGAGGATCCAGGCGTAATTGCCGCTCTTGGTTCGCAACCGGTACTCGAGGGTGTAGCTGTCCTCGTCACGGCTGCGGATGAAGCTGACCAGACGTTGGAGTACCCGGTTTTTTTCCTCCGGGTGGAGCCGCACGGCCCACTCTCCAAGGTCGCTGCGGATTTCCTCCGGCTCATAGCCCAGCATGCGCTTCCAGCGCGGCGAATAGAACACCGTGTTGGTCTCGGTGTCCATGTCCCAGACGCCCTCGCCGGCCCCGTCGAGGGCGAATTCCCAGCGTGTGTTGCTGGCCTTGAGCGCCTCTTCCATCGTCTTGCGTTCGGTAATGTCCTGAACGGTGCCGAACAACCGGGTGGGCGTTCCGGAGGCGTCCAGATCCGCTTGCCCCCGCGCATGGATCCAGCGCTCGGATCCACCGGGCAATTGGAGCGCGTATTCCATGGCGAAGGGTTCACCTGTTGCCATCGCCTGCGTCAGCGCTTCGAGATACGGCCCCAGATGGCGCGGTGAGAGGCGACGGCTGATGTCGTCCAGCGTGATGTCCGCCTGGTCCGGCGGAATGAAGTACAGCCGTCGTGCCTCGGCGGATCCCTCGATGCGGGAGGTCGCCACATCCAGGGTCCAGGAGCCCAGATGGCCCACGCGTTGGGCCTCTGCGAGATGGGCTTCGCTTTCGCGAAGTCGACGCTCGATATGCTGGCGGATCTCCTCCTTGCGCAGGGTTTCGAGGGCGTAGGCGATATCGTCCGCCAATTCACCCAGAAGATCGAGACTCTCGCGTGTCGCAATGGCGGCCGAGCCGTAAATCGCGAGCACGCCGGTGATGTCGGCATCTTCGCGCAACGGCAGATAGGCCGCATGGGTGGGCGGGCCGCCTTTGCCGAATTCCCGCCAGAGTGGCCAGACCGGATCGGCCTCGGGAATCGGGTGCAACAACTGCAGCCTGCCCTCGCGCAGCGCTTTGGTCCCGGGATGGTTCGCGTCGATGTCAAAGGCGATATGCGGCGTGAATGAACCGCTGGCGTGGGTGCCCGCCACGATCCCGACGAGTTCGTCGTTTTCGCGGAGGGCGAGGCCGACCAGTGCGAACGCATCGGATCGCACCAGCGTGCGGCAGATGCTGCCGAACAGCCAGCGCCGGTCATGGGCTCGGATCAGAGCCGTGCGCACCTCGCTGGCGATGGTCAGCATTTCGACCAGCGATGGCGGCGATGCGGTCGGCTCATTATCGTTGAAATCGGTCATGACCTTGCTCCCGCTGGATGGCGCCATCACGCGGACGGCGACTCGCCGTGTGCCGGGCGGGGAATGGCATCGGGCCGACAGTAATGATCTGTCAGTTGCAAATGGCGGCTCATCGGCGGTGCGCGCCGCAGACGGAATCCAGGACGCGGTCGTCCGGCAGCGTGGTCAGTTCACGCATGCGTGCGAGGCATTGCAGCACCAGGCCGCCCAGCCCGAACGCGCTCCAGCCCAGCACCAGAAATCCCCAGTGGATGGGCGCCGCGAAAAGCTCCTCCGAATAGAAGAACGCATGGCCCCACTCGTTGAAACCGATGTTGGGCATCATCAGGATCGGGCCCATGGTGATGAGGGCGGCCGGCACGGAAACACGATGGCGAAAGGCCGGCAAGCGGGTATGGATCCAGATGAAGGCGACCAGGAGCGACGCGCCGAAGGCGGGGATCGCAAAGTATTGCAAGCCGATATGGGTGGGCGTGAAATCGGTATCGCGGATGGTGATCTGATGCCAGGCGGCGTCGGATTCGGCGAATACGCCGAGCGTGAACAGCACCATGACGCTCCCCAGTGCCAGGATGCTGATGACCAGATAATAGCGCCACAGCTCATCGGCCGGCGCAAGCTGGCTCAGGTCGCGCTCCCGGCTGAACCAGGCCCAGGCCATCCCGCTGCCGCCGAGCAGAACGAGCGAGACCCCTTGTCCCCACAGTAGGCGCATCCAGTACGTCTGGAATTCCGGCTCGAAATAATCGAGTCCGACCGTGAAGGCATAGGTCTGCTGGTACCACCGATAGAGGCCGAAACACGCGATGAAGACGAGCATGGCCGCTGCCACCGGTAGCCACGGCATCCGGACGCCCTCGGTCTCGGGCCGTGCGGCAGTAGCTCCGTCGGTCCGTCGCGCGGTTGCGAAGGCCGTTCGGGGGTCGGCGGGCGGCGCGGGGAGGTCGGGCAAAGCGAGGCTGGCGTCCATGATGTCCCCTTATTTGCGGATGTTTTATCGTTGCCTAGTGGTTTATCGGTGGCGCGGCGGGTGACTTGAATGTGCGCTGCATTAGGAATTAAGTCGATGGGGCGCGGAAATCAAGCATGAATACATACCGATGCGAAAGTTCGATATGCCGCAACGAGCGTGTAAAATTGGCATCCTCAATCCATCTTCGGGCAATCATGAATCCTTATGGCCGCGATCGGCACTGAAACGATTTTGAGCGTACGGCACTGGAACGAGTCGCTGTTCAGCTTCACCACCACGCGTGACTCGGGGTTGCGCTTCGAAAACGGCCAATTCGTGATGATCGGCCTGGAAGTCGGCGGCCGTCCCCTGATGCGAGCCTACAGCATTGCCAGCGCGAATTATGAGGAACATCTCGAATTCTTCAGTATCAAGGTTCAGGACGGTCCCCTGACGTCGCGGCTGCAGCACCTGAAGGAAGGCGACAGCCTGCTGATGAGCCGCAAGCCCACGGGGACCTTGGTGCTCCACGATTTGCGGCCCGCCCGGCACGTCTACCTGTTCGCCACCGGAACGGGACTCGCGCCCTTCCTCAGCATCATCAAGGATCCGGAAACCTACGAGCGCTTCGAGCGCGTGGTGCTCGTGCACGGCGTGCGGCGGGTCTGCGATCTGGCCTACCGCGATTTCATCACTCAGGAATTGCCCCGGAACGAGTTCTTCGGCGACGCGGTGCGCGAAAAGCTGATCTATTATCCGACGGTGACACGTGAGCCCTTCGTGCATCAGGGTCGGATCAACGATTTGATGGTCTCCGGCAAGTTGTTCGCGGATATCGGCTTGCCGCCGATGAATCCCACCGATGACCGCGCCATGCTGTGCGGCAGCCCGGCCATGCTCACGTCCATCTGTACCGTGCTCGACGACTGGCGTTTCGAGGTGTCGCCCAAGATCGGCCATGCGGGCGACTATGTGATTGAGCGGGCCTTCGTGGAAAAATAGCCTTCCGGTATTCGCCCACACCGCTGCCGCTTCGATCCATTTATCAGGAGGCGGGTTTCATGGAAGAAACCCTCATGCTGCGGGCACTGCGTCGGATCATGCGCGTGCCCGGCCACAATGTTCTCTTTCGCGCGGGGTTGGCCGTGGCCGCGCCGTATTCGGCGACGATCCGGCCTAGGATCCTCCATGTCGCGCCGGGCCATCTGGAGCTCGGCATGCGCAAGCGCCGGGCGGTCACCAATCACATGCGGACCCTGCACGCCGCGGCGCTCGCGAACCTGATGGAGTTGTGCGGGTCCCTGGCCGTGCAACTCAGCATCCCGCCGACGGCGCGCTGGATTCCCGCGGGTCTCGATATCCGCTATCTGCGCAAGGGTCGCACCGATGTGCGCGCCGTCTGCGCGTTCACGCCGCCGGATTGGCAGCGCGACCAGGACTGGCCGGTGACGATCCAGGTCCTCGACGCGACGGACGCGTTGATTGCCGAGGCGGTGCTGCACATGCGCATCGGGCCCAAGCCGGCCTGATCGGTCGGTCATTCGGAAGGGCTTGCGCGTTCACCGCGTGCCCATTGCGGCCGCAGGCGATGCATCTCCCGCTTGCAGGCCCAGATGGACGACGAGCCCCAGGCCCAGCACACCGACAGCCAGCGCGAGCAGGCTGCCGAAATGCACGGCATAACCGGGCGGGATCTCGACCGGACGCAGGGTGCGCAGCAGGCGCCAATACTGGAATACCGAGCCGAAGGCCGCGAAAACGCCGAGGACAATGAACGCGAGCCCGACCCAGAACGAGCCCCCGCGCGGCATCGGTGCGCCGGGTGGGGCCAGCAACATGTGCGTGAACAGACCGAACCGTTCCACCGCAAAGCCGAAAGCCATCAGAGTGAGGCTGGTACGGTTCCAGGCGAGCAGCGTGCGCTCGGCCGCCATGAAGACGCGCGGATCGTTCAGCTCGGACATCGCGCATCCTGTGCCGGTCGCGCGTGCGGCGTTCGCTTTGCCAAGGCGTTCTTCAAGGCGTCCTCGATGATCAGCGCCGTGCCGCGCTGCGCGCCGGTCAATCCCAGCGCGGCGGCCATTTCGGCTCCGGTAAGCGCTTCGGCGGTCGTGCATTCAAGCCCTTCGATGCGCTCGGCGCACCAGGCCGCGGCGGCCAACGTCGCGGGACAGCCCCAGGCGCGAAAGCGTGCCCGCGCGATCCGTCGTCCTTCAATGGCCAGATCCCAGTGCGCCCGTGCGCCCTGCCGCGGCTCGCCCGCGGCGCCGTGCAGCACATCCGGTCCGGGTGCCAGCCGCCCGACCCGGGGCAGCCGGGCGAACCAGTCGGTCACGGCCGCGCTGAAGGCCGGTGGCAGGCGGGTCGGCCCGGGCTGATCGTCGACCGGCTCGCCGGCGGCGATGCGTCGCAGGCGGGTGATGACGGCGCGCAGCGCTGCCACCGCCCGATTGATGTCCGCCGCGGACGTCCAGCGACCGGGGGACAGGCGGAGCGCGCCCTGCGCGGTGACGGGATCGAGGCCCAGGGCCTGCAGTACGGTCGAGGGTTCGCCTTCGGCGGCGGTGCAGGCCGAGCCGGTGGCGGCCGCGACCGTCTGCCACAGGCTCGCCAGCAGGCTTTCCCGCGCCACGCCCCGAATGGCGACGTTGCGGATACCGGCTACCCGGGGCGCATTCGCCCCGATCCAGAGCAGACCGGGGATATCGGCAAGCCCTGCCTCGAGCCGCGTCATGAGCGTCGCGAGACGGGCCTGTTCGGCTTCACGCTCGGTGATGAGGATCTCCGCCGCCGCTCCCATGCCGACGATCTGGTGCACGGCGAGCGTGCCGGCGCGGCGCCCGCGTTCCTGGCCGCCGCCGTGCATTTGCGCAGTCAGCCCCGCGCGCGGCCAATCGCGCACGTAGAGCACGCCGATGCCCTGCGGCCCGTAGAACTTGTGCGCGGAGAGAGACAGATAGTCCACCGCCAAGGCGCGCACGTCGAGGGCGAGCCGGCCGGCGCTCTGGGCCGCATCGACATGGAAGCGGACGTCGCGCGCGCGGCAGAGCTCGCCCAGCGCCGCGATGTCCTGGATGATCCCGGTTTCGTTGTTGACGTGCATGAGCGAGACCAGCGCCGTGTCTGGTCGCAACGCAGCGGCGAGCTGATCGGGAGGGATGCGACCGTCGGCGGCCGGCCGCAGCCGGGTGACGCGCCAGCCCTGCGCTTCCAGCGCCGCGACCGGTTCCAGCACGGACGGATGCTCGGTGAGGGCGGTGACGAGGTGCCGGCCGCGCGCCTGGTAAAACGCGCAGGCGCCCTTGATGGCGAGGTTGTTCGCCTCCGTGGCGCCGCTGGTGAAGACGATCTCACGCGGCTCGGCGCCGATCAGCAGAGCCACCTGCCCGCGCGCCGCCGCCACTGCCGCGCCGGCGCGCTGGCCGTAGGGATGCTGAACAGCGGCCGGGTTGCCCTGGCCGCTGTCCGGCCCCATCACGGCGAGCATGGCGGCGATGACGCGGGGATCGATCGGTGTCGTGGCCGCATGGTCGAGGTAGACCGGGTCGCTCACGCGGGTGATCCTTGGCGAGAGGCGCTGCCCGACCCTGGCTGCTCGGGCGTGCCGCCTTCCTCCATCGGCACCACGGCGCAGGGCGGCGGGGCCGGCAGCGGTTCGCCCGCTTCACCCTCCAGCCGATGCAGGCGCTGGCCCAGCGTCTGGATGCACTCGTCCATGGCGTGGATGTGATCCAGCATGCCGTTGATGGCGTGGGCGACGGGATCGGGCATCTCGCGCGTGAGGCCGTAGGCATCGAAGCCCATGCGCTCGGCAATGGCCTGGCGCCGCGCGTCGGGTGCAGCGGCCTGCGCCGGCTCGCTCACGATCCGCGCCGGGATCCCCACCACCGTTGCGCCGGGCGGCACGTCGCGCACCACCACGGCGTTCGAACCCACGCGAGCGCCGGCGCCGATGCGGATCGGCCCCAGAATCTTGGCGCCCGCGCCGACCACGACTCCGGCCTCCAGGGTGGGGTGGCGCTTGCCGCCGGCCCAGCTGGTGCCGCCCAGGGTGACGCCATGATAGAGCGTGCAGTCATCGCCGACCTCCGCGGTCTCGCCGATCACCACCCCCATCCCGTGATCGATGAACACACGCCGCCCCAATCGAGCCGCGGGATGGATCTCGATGCCGGTCAGGCCGCGACCGACATGGGACAACAGCCGCGCCGGCCAGAGCAGGCCGCGCTGCCAGAGGGTGTGGCTGACCCGGTGCAGCCAGACGGCATGCAGCCCCGGATAACTGGTGAGCACCTCTGGCACACTGCGCGCCGCGGGATCGCGCTCGAAGACGCACTGGATGTCTTCTCGCAACCTTTGCCACATACGCTGAGTTTACCGCTCGCTGGGGAGGTTCGACCTCCGGAGCGTCATTATACGTCGCGGCCCGCGGTCCCACCGGAACGGCGGGTGCGACCGCCCTGAATGGCGCTCAGGATGCCGCGCAGGATGTTCAGCTCCTCGACCTCGGGCCGCGCACGATGCAGCAGCCGGCGCATGCGGCGCATCAGCTGGCGCGGGTTGCCACGGTCGAGAAAGCCGATCTCGGCCAGCACTTCCTCGAGGTGTTCGTGGAAGGACTCGACCGCACCGGCACTGGCCAGATCGCTCGGCGCCTCGAGGGTGGCCGCATCCGGGGATGGCGCGGCGCCGGCCATGCGCCACTCATACGCCATCACCTGCACGGCGGCGGCGAGATTGAGCGAGCCATACGCGGGATTGGCCGGGATGTTCACCCGCACATGGCACAGATCCAGCTCTTCGTTGGTGAGACCGGTGCGCTCGCGCCCGAACACCAGCGCGCCCTGCAGCGCCTCGCCTTGACGCGCCAGCGTCTCGGCCGCGCGCCGGGCATCGAGGTCGGGGCCCGAAAGCGCCCGCGGCCGCGCACTCAGACCAGCGATCCAATGACAACCGGCCAGCGCACCCGGCAGATCGGCATGGACTTGCGCCTGTTCGAGAACATCATCGGCACCCGCAGCCATGGCCGTGGCCTGCGCGTCGGGAAACTGCTCTGGCGCGACCAGATGCAGCTCGGAGAGGCCCATGGTCTTCATCGCCCGGGCCGCCGCACCAATGTTGCCGGGATGGGAGGTTGCGACCAGAACGATGCGCGGCGCGCGACTCATGGGGGGGAGGCGGAGTCTCCCGCCAGCGACAGGGTTTGAAGCGCTGCCTCGGGATTGCCCTCCACGGCCGCCACGCGGGCGTTCGGGATGCGTTCGGCCGCAAAGCCGCGTACACCACTGAAGATGGCGGAGGCGATCCGGCGCTGATGCCCGGGGTCGCCCAGGCGCCGCTCCTCGCCGGGGTTGGTGATGAACGCCGTCTCGACGAGGATCGATGGAATATCCGGCGATTTGAGGACCAGAAAACCGGCCTGCTGCACGGCTTCCTTATGCAGGGGACCTAGGCGTCCCAATTCACCCAGCACGCGATCGGCGAGTTGAAAGCTGGAATCGGCCGTCGCGGTCTGGGAGAGATCGAGCAGCACCTGCGCCAGGACGTCATCCTTGTCCTTGAGCTTGATGCCTCCGGCGAGATCGGCCGCATTCTCGCGCGCCGCCAGCCAGCGGGCGGCTTCGTCGGAGGCGCCGCGCTGAGACAGGACGTAAACCGACGATCCCTGACTCGCCGTGTTCTGGAAGGCGTCGGCGTGCACCGAGACGAACACATCGGCCTGGTGCTTGCGGGCGATCTGAATGCGCTGTCGCAGGGAGAGGAAATAGTCGCCGTCACGGGTCAGGACCGACTTCATGCCCGGTTCGCGATCGATGCGACGCGCCAGTTCCCGGGCGATCGCGAGGGTCACGTCCTTCTCGCGCGTCCCGCGCTTGCCGGCTGCGCCGGGATCCTTGCCGCCATGACCCGCGTCCACGGCCACGATGACGGTCTTGTTTCCGGCCGGACGGGCGGCTGTGACGCTCTTGGCCTGGGCCACGAGTTTTTCGGCGTCGGCGGCGGCGGTGGGTTTCGCGCTGGTTGCGACGGCGACGGCTGGTGCCGCCGGTCGCGGCATGTCCGATCCGGCGGAGCGCGCGGCGCGCGGGGGCGTCGGGGCGGCCTCGCGCTCTTTTTTTCGCTCGGCGAGCGCGGTCGACACCGGCGCGGTCGCCGGTTTCGATGCCGCCGACTTTGCGGGGGGCGGCGGCCTGGACGTGGCGACCGCAACGGCGCGTGGGGAGTGACGGAGCTCGACGGCAAGGCGGTACTCACCGTCCTGATTTTTCTCGAGCCGGGCAGAAGAGCGCTTGGGTCTCTCCGCCAGATCGAAGACCACGCGCAGTTCCCCTGTCTCCCGCGCACCGCTGCGAACGCGGGAAACGACGCTGCCAGGGGCCTGCAAGCCCAGCACGCGCGCCGGAACGCCCGCACCGCGCAGATCGATCACCAGCCGGGGCGGATCGTCCAGGGACAGCAAGGTGTGCTCGGCGGGGCCAGCCAACGGGAGCAGGATGCGGGTGGTATCCTGACCGGCCTCGATCTGGGCCACCTGGGTCGATCCTCCCGCGGCCCAAAGCGGCAGGGCGACGCAGCACAACAGTACCAGCGCGGTCCAGCGTTTCATGTGACGTTCCCCTTCCTGCCCTGTGCGAAATCTTAGAGGTGGCCTGGGCGGGAAGCAAGACAATTCATTCGGATAGCGTGATGATCTCGATTCTGCAACAGCTTGGCGCTGCAGCATGCTGTTGGAGAACATCGATCCAGCGCGCGAGCACGGCTGATCCGGCGGCGCTCGACGCCGAGAGATGGACCCGTCGACCGGCCCGTTGGTGGTGCCATTGCAGGGTCAGATCGATCGGTGGCAGATGGCCGGGGCCGCGGCTGGGCCACTCGATGAACCACACGGCGGGCACGGGCCACAGGTCCGCCAGTCCCAGATCCGCGAGTTCATCGGGGGTGGCGAGGCGATAGAGGTCGAGATGATGCATCCGCCCGACGCCAGGGCATTCATACGTTTCGTGCAGCGTGTAGGTCGGGCTGCGAACCGGACCGCGCCATCCCCATGCGCGCAGCACGGCGCGGACCCATGTGGTCTTGCCGGCGCCCAGGTCGCCGTCCAGAACGACGACGAGCGGCGGGCCCCCGACGCGGGCGAAGGCCTCACCGAAGCTCTCCGTAGCCTCGGGGGAGGGCAAGTCGACCGACCAGACGGGCGACCCGGTCACAACCGACCCCCGGTGTGCGCCAAACATGGCGCGATGCGCTCCAGCATGTCGCCTGCCAGCATGCCGGCCGTCCCCATGTCTCGCACCGTCCGGGCGCCGGCGTGCAGTTGCAGGCGCACGGCGCCCCGAGCCGCTGCGGCGGGCGGCAGCCCTTGGGCGAGCAGGCCGGCAATGAGTCCGGTCAGCACATCCCCCATGCCGCCGCTGGCAAGCCCGGGGTTCGCGCCTTCACACAGGTCGATGTTCCGCCCATCGTCGATGAGGGTTCCGGCGCCCTTGAGCAGCGCGACCCCGCCATAACGATCCGTCAGCGCACGCACCGCCGCGAGTCGGTCGGCTTGAACCGCGGCCGTGGTCGTGCCGAGCAGCCGCGCGGCTTCCGCCGGATGTGGCGTGAGGATCCAGTCGGCGCGCCGACGGGGGGCCTCGGCCAGCAGGTTGAGCCCGTCGGCGTCCACGACCAGCGGCCCCGGTACCGAGAGGGCGGCCTCCAGCATCTGTTCGGCCCACGCATCCCGGCCCAGCCCCGGCCCGATCGCCCGCACCGTGCTGCGCGCCAGCAACGGCGCCAACTCAGCGGCGGTTTGGGCTGCCGCCACCATGAGCTCCGGCCGGCCGATCCCGAGCGTGGCCGCGTGCGCCGGCGCCGTGGCCACACTGACGAGGCCCGCGCCGACGCGCAATGCGGCCTCGGCGCTCATCCGCGCTGCACCGGCCATGCCGTGGCCGCCGCCAATCACCAGCGCATGGCCGAATTGTCCCTTGTGTGCGGCTGGCGGCCGCGGCGGCAGGAGAGCGCCAAGCGGCATCGCAGCGGGCCAAAGCCGGCACGCCGTGGGCAGGCCTTCGCCGAGATCGGCCGGCGCGCCGAGCGTATCGAGCCAAACCGCGCCGCAGCGGTCGGGGCCGGCCCCGGTATACAGCCCCGGCTTGGGAGCGATGAAACTGACGGTGGCCGCGGCCTGCACCGCCGCGCCGAGGATGGCGCCGGTATCGGCGCTCAATCCGGAAGGGACGTCGATGGCCAGAATCGGTGCTGGATGCTGATTGAGCGCCACCACGGCGGCGTGCGCCGCCCCGCTCAGCGGGCGCGCGAGCCCGATGCCGAACAGGGCGTCGACCCACGCATCGACCTTGGCCGTGCGTAGCGCATCCGCATCCAGCGACCGGATCAGTCCGCCTGCTCCCCGAAAATCGATGGCCGCGCGCCGTGCCGCGCCGGTCAAAGTATCTGCGTCGGTCATTGCCCAAAGGTCGACCGCCAGACCCCAGGCGCGCGCCAGGCTGGCCACGATGAAACCGTCACCCCCGTTGTTGCCCGGTCCGCAGACGACGCCCAGACGCCGCGCCTGCGGCCAGCGTCGGCGCAGGCGGAAGAAGGCCGCGCGGCCCGCCCGCAGCATGAGTGCGTGCTCGTCGATGGCCTCCAGCGCCATGAGTCGAGTGTCCAGCGCGCGCATTTCGCTTGCGTGGTAGGTCTGCAATGCAGTTCCAGGGCTGGGTTCGCGGGAGGCGGGCATGGATTCAGGCATCCCTTTTTTTGCGGTGCCGCAACATCGAGCCGCTAGAATACGAGCCATGACCGTGTTCGCCAAAGATTCTCCTCGGCCGTCAATGATCTCCGCTCCGGCAGAACTGGCGCAGCAGATCAAGCACTGGGGACGGGAACTCGGTTTCCAGAAGGTCGGCATCAGCGCGCTGGATCTCGAGGAGGATGCCGACCGGCTCGAGGCGTGGCTTGCCGCCGGATGGCACGGCGAGATGGGCTATATGGCCCGCAACACCGACCTGCGCCGGCAGCCCGAGCGACTGGTGCCGGGCGCGCGGCGCGCCATCTGCGTGCGGATGGACTACCGACCAGAGGCGGAATATCCGGATCATGTCTTGAATCGGCCCGATCTCGGGTATGTCGCGCGCTACGCCCTCGGACGGGACTATCACAAGGTCCTGCGCAAGCGTTTGGAGCAGCTGGCGCAGCGGATTGCCAAGGCTGTCGCGCCGCACGGTTACCGGGTCTTCACCGACAGCGCGCCAGTGCTGGAAAAAGCTCTGGCCCGGCAGGCCGGGCTCGGCTGGATCGGGAAACATACCAACCTGCTCGATCGGCAGGCCGGTTCATGGTTTTTTCTCGGCGAAATCCTGACCGATCTGCCGCTGCCGGTGGATCGGCCCGTCGATGCGCATTGCGGCAGTTGTCAGGCCTGCATCGACGTCTGCCCGACGGGGGCCATTGTCGGTCCCTATCGCCTCGACGCCCGGCGCTGCATCAGCTATCTCACCATCGAACACCACGGACCCATTCCGGAGCCGCTGCGGCCGCTCATGGGCAATCGCATCTACGGTTGCGACGACTGCCAGCTAGTCTGTCCCTGGAACCGCTACGCCCGTCTGACGGCCGAGACCGACTTCGCGCCGCGCCATGCGCTGGACGCACCACGGCTGCTGGATCTGTTTGCCTGGGATGAGTCGACGTTCGAGGCGCGTCTCGCCGGTTCGCCGATACGCCGCATCGGACACGAGCGGTGGCTGCGCAATCTGGCGGTGGCGCTGGGCAACGCCCCGTTTGCGCCTGCCATCATCGCGGCGCTGATGGCTCGGCTCGATCACCCCTCGGAGCTGGTGCGCGAGCATGTGCGCTGGGCGCTGGCGCGACAGGATGGGAGTGAGGACCTGGTTGCGTCAGGCTCCCGCTGAAGCCAGCGGCTATCGGCTGCAGGGGCCTGGAGTGGCGCCGCGTGAAGTGATGAACGCGAAGGGGAGCGCAGAAATGTGGTGGGCGGTACAGGATTCGAACCTGTGACCCCTGCCGTGTGAAGGCAGTGCTCTACCGCTGAGCTAACCGCCCACGCAAGCGGCGCATCCTAGCTGATGATGCGGGGATCGGTCAAGGAAAGTACCTTGACCTGGATCAAATTGACGGTCTTTAATGGCACAACGCGCTGCCGCCACCGGGACTCGGCGTCGATTCGGTTAGTCGCCGGCTGCAGTCCCGCTGTTCATCTACCTAACGACGGGGACTTCCGTGACAGCGGTCATACCATTTGGCGATCTGAAGCGCGTCTGCGGGAACTGCAGCCTGCGCGAGTTGTGCCTGCCCTATGGGATCGGCGAGGCGGATCTGCGAAAGCTGGAGCAGCTGGTCCAGCGCCGGCCGGCAGTCCCCCGCGGTAAGCAGCTCTTGACCCAGGGCGACCCGTTGCGGTCGATCTTTGCCATCCGCACGGGGTCCGTGAAAAGCGTCACGGTGGGCGAGGAGGGCGCCGAACAGATCACCGGCTTTCATTTCCCCGGAGAACTCGTCGGCTTCGACGCCATCGCGTCCGACATCCACGATTGCTCGGTGGTGGCGCTGGAGGACACGGGTGTCTGCGAAATCCCCTTCGATCGTCTGGATGAGCTGACCGGCTCCGTGCCCGGGTTGCGTAGACAGTTGATGCGCCTGTTGTCGCGCGAGATCCAGCAGGACCAGCAGATGCTGCTGCTGCTCGGCAAGAAGGGGTCGGAGGCGCGCATGGCGGCGTTCCTGCTCAGTCTGTCGAGCCGGTTCGTGGGGCGCGGCCTGTCGGCGAGCCGCTTCCACCTGAGCATGTCGCGCGGCGAGATCGCCAATTATCTCGGGCTGGCCATGGAGACGATCAGCCGTCTGCTGGCGCGGTTTCAGCAGGACGGCCTCATGACCGTCGACGGGCGCGAGGTGACGCTATTGGACCTGCCTCGCCTGCATGTCGTGGCCGACATGGGCAGCGAGGGGAGTGGCCTCACGCGGCGGCGAGAGGGCTGAATCGGACGGGTGGTGATGGGCGTGGTGGGATGTGGTCATGCCGACCGCGCCAGCCACCGTCCAGACGCCGAGACCGACCACCAGCACGCCGGAGACTCGGCGCCAGGACGCGTTCCTCACCAGGGGCCGCAGCCTGTGGCCCAGCATTCCCAGCGATACCAGCGCCGGCGCGGTGCCCAGGCCGAACGACAGCATGATGGCGGCGCCTGCGCTCGCTCCGCCGCTGACCAGAGCCGCCAGTAGCGCGCTGTAGACCAGTCCGCACGGGATCCAGCCCCACACCGCGCCGAAGGCCAGGGATTGTAACGCGCTGCGGCGGGGATCCAGCCGGCCTGCCACGGGGCCGAGCCGGCGCCACACCGGGACGCCCAGCCGTTCCAGACGGCGCAGTCCGTTCCACCCGATCGCGACATGCAGGCCGATGCCGATCATCACCAGCCCCATGGCCGCCCGCAGGATACTGCCCCACACCGCCGCATCCGGCAGGAGCACGCCGACGCCACTCGCCATACTTCCTGCCAAGGCCCCCGCGACGGTATAGCTGCCGATGCGTCCGAGGTTGAACGCCAAGGCGTGCCGCCACCGCCCGGACCGGGCCTGCTGACCGGCGAGCATGGCCACCCCGCCGCACATGCCCAGGCAGTGCGTACTGCCGAGCAGGCCCGCCAATGCGGCGGCCATCAGCGCCGCGGGGAGTGCTTCCATCACGGCTTGTCTTCCTCGGGACCCGAGGGCGGCGGGTCGTCCATCAGCATGCGGTACGCCGGACTGTCGAGATCATCGAACTGACCGCTGTGGACGGCCCAGAAAAACGCAGCGACGGCCAGTGCCACCAGCACGAGGCTCAGGGGAATGAGCAGAAACATCGAGTTCATGAGGGTTGCACCGGGGCGGCATCCGCGCTGGGATCGGACGCGGCGCGTGCCGGCCGGTAGAGGCGCTGCGCGTTGAGGACCACCAGCACCGAGCTTAGCGACATGCCCAGGGAGGCCAGCCAGGGCGTGATCAATCCCATGGCCGCAAGGGGCACGGCCAACGCGTTATAGGCCAGGGCCCAGGCCAGATTCTGGCGGATGATGCGACGGGTGCGCCGGGCGATTCGGACGATTTCGGGCAGTCGCTCGATGCGGTCGCGGAGCAGGATCAGATCGGCGCTGGTCTGAGCCAGGGCGGTACCGCCCGCCATGGCGATGGAAACGTCCGCCTGGGCCAGCAGCGGCGCGTCGTTGACGCCGTCGCCCACGGTCAACACCGTCGCTCCCTCGGATTGGAGGGCGGTCAGCCGCGCCAGCTTGTCGTCGGGGCGCATGCGCCCCTGGGCCTTCGGGCATTGCACGGCGACGGCAATCGCCTGGACCACGGCCGCTGCGTCACCGCTGGCAATCTCGCTGTCGATGCCCAGGGCGCGCAGCTCGGCCAGGGCCTGAGCCGCATCGGGCCGGACGGGGTCGGTGATGCCGAACCAGGCGAGCGGGCCCGACGCGTCCCCCAGCAGGAGCCAGCTCGCGGCGTCGTCCGCCGGCGCGGCGGGGGCAGGTGACGCCCACAGGGCCGAGGTGAACCCGGCGCGCCCGAATCGCAGCAGCCGGCCGTCGATTTTTCCCTCGACGCCCTCGCCGCTGACCAGGCGCACCTCATCTGCGGATGCTGTCTGGAGCCCATCGTGGGTGAACGCGCGTGCCAGCGGATGATGCACCGCTCGCTCCAGGGCAGCGGCTTGCGCCCGGATCTGATCCGCGCTCAGCTCCGCGCGCAGCACCTCCAGCCGGGCGATCCGAGGCTGGCCCATGGTCAGCGTGCCGGTCTTGTCGAAGATCGCGTGACGAACGCCGCACAGCGTTTCCAGCGCAGCGGCGCGCAGCACCACGACCCCTCGCGAAAGCAATTGCGCACTGGCTGCCACCAGCGCGGTCGGCGTGGCGATCGAGAGCGCACACGGGCAGGTCACGACCAGCACCGCCAAGGCCACGTCCATGGCCTGGGCGGGGTCGGCGCGCCACAGCCAGGCGCTCGCAGCGGCCAGCAACAGCACCGTCGGCGCAAAGACCGCAGCGAGCCGATCGGCCTGTGCTGCCTGATGCGGACGTTCGGACTGCGCCCGGCGCAGCAGCCGGCCGATGTGGGCAATGGTGGTGTCGGTGTGACAGGCGGTCACGTCGAGGCGCAGGGCGGTGGTGCCGTTGAGGCTGCCGGCCATCAGGGACTCGCCCCGGGTGCGGCGCACCAGACCGGACTCCCCGGTAAGCAGCGATTCGTCGATCCAGGCGCTCTCGTCCAGGAGGCGACCATCGGCCGGGAGCGCTGCGCCTGGCGGCACCCGGACCTCATCGCCGACGGTCAGCTCCTGCAGCGTGATCGTCTCGAGCCTCTCCGCCGTGACCCGCAAACAGGTGTCCGGCAGCAACCGCGCCAGGGCGTCGCTGCTGTCCCCTGCGCGGGCGCGCGCCGCGGCCTGAAGATAGCGGGCCAAGGTCAGGAAAAAGATGAACATGCACACCGTGTCGAAATAGACCGTCCCTGCCCCGACCAGGGTATGGCGCACACTGGCGCCATAGGCCACCGCGATCGCCACGGCGACCGGAACGTCCATGCCGATGCGGCCGACCCGCAGGCTCCGGTAGGCTTGCCGGAAAAAGGGCGCGCCGGCATAGAGCACCACCGGCGTGGTGATCAGCAGGCTCACCAGACGCAGGAAGTGGGCATGGGCCGGGTCCATGCCGTTGAAGTCGCCGCCATAGAGCGACAGCGCGTAGGTCATCGCCTGCATCATGCCCAGGCCCGAGACCGCGAGGCGCTTGAGCGCCTGACGGCGCTCGCGGGTATGCAGGGCGCGCGCCTCTCCCGGCCGCTGGGGGTGGGGTTTGTACCCCAAGGATGCCAGGCGCGCGAGCAACTGGCTGAGCGGGGTGCGGGCGGGGTCGAAGCGCAGCAGTACGCGGCCGTTGGCGGCGTTGACCTGGGCTCGGGAGACGCCGGGTTCGTGGCCCATGGCGCCTTCGATCAGCCACGCGCAGGCCGCGCAATTCAGGTTCTCCACCAGCAGTTCGGCCTCGCAAGTGCCGTCGGCGAGCGGGCTCACGAAGGTCCGCTGAGCCTCTGGACGATCATAGGCGCGGTAGGGATCCAGATGCGCGGTCTCCACTGGCGCGGCCGCAGGCGCGGTGCGCCAGCGGTAGTAGGCGTCAAGGCCGCTCGCGCCGATCCATTGCGCGGCCAGCTCGCAACCGGTGCAGCACACCGGTCGGACTTGCCCGTGCAGGACGACCTCATGGCGCGGGCCCATCGCCGGGAGCGGCTGGCCACAGTGGAAGCAAGCGGCCGTGCCCATGCGCTATCCGGCGCGGGAAACCAGCGGGACCAGCCGGGTGCTGGCCGATCCGGGAACCCAGCGTCCCTCCAAGACCCAGCCGGCTGCGCTCTCCAGCCGCAGCGAGCGAGCCTCGTTCAGCCCAGCGGGGAAGGGCGCCTCGTATTCGCCGGCGCCCATCGGTTGCAGGACACTGATGCGGTCCCGTTCCGGCAAGGTGGGGTGCAGCCAGCGCAAGCTGAGCGGCCTGCTGGCCCTCTCATCCTCGACGCGCAGATGCACGCGGCCGGTGGCCTGATTCGTGGTCAGCTCCGCCCCGGTCGCGCCGGCGACATAGTCGGGTTGCACGGCCACGCCGACGCGGCTGAGGCGATCCGGCACGACGCTGTCCGCGTGTTCGACGGCCAGCCACAGCGTGGCCAGTCCGCCCATCAGGGCCACTGCCGGCGGCAGCATCAGCAACCAGGGCCACATCTGGCGGTACCAGGGCGACGATGTCTTCATCGATTTCCTGCCTGTTTCGGACCCAGAAAGCGCGCTTCTTCGCGGACGACGGGCGCGTCGGGAACATCCACGGTGTAGAGGATGAGCTCGACATTCAGGGCCCCGTCGATGCTGCTGGCAGGCACGTCGACGCGCGCCGGAATCGGCCGGATGGCGCCCGGGGGCAGGGTGATGACGGCCGGATCGCTGTGGACTTCGATACCCTCGGCGCCGCGTGCCTCGAGGCGGTAGCGGTGCTCGGTTTCGGTGCGATTGTTGATTTTCAGGGTGTAGCTGTTTTCGATGCGCCCGTCGTCGAGCGTGCGGTAAACCACATTGCGATCACGCAGCACGTCCATGGACAGGCCCGGCCGGGTGAGGATCGCGTAGGCCGTGACGCTGCCGGCGACCAGCAGGATGGCGGCGTAGATGACGACGCGGGGTCGCAGGATGCGCGTGGGTTTGCCTTCCAGCGCATTTTGGGTGGTGTAGCGCACCAGCCCGCGCGGATAGCCCATGCGGTCCATCACCTGATCGCACACATCGATGCAGGCGGCGCAGCCGATGCACTCGTATTGCAGACCCTTGCGGATGTCGATGCCCGTCGGACAGACCTGCACGCACATCGTGCAGTCGATGCAATCGCCCAGCCCGGCCGAGCGGGGATCGCTGTCACGCCGCCGGCTGCCGCGCGGCTCGCCGCGCTGTTCGTCATAGGAAATGATCAGACTGTCGCGATCAAACATGGCGCTCTGGAAGCGCGCATAGGGACACATGTACATGCAGACCTGCTCGCGCAGAAAGCCTGCGTTGCCGTAGGTCGCAAACCCATAGAAGAACACCCAGAACGCTTCCCAGGGGCCCAGACGGAACTGGACCAGCTCGGTCAGCAATTGACGAATGGGCGTGAAGTAGCCCACGAACGTGATGCCGGTCCACAGGCCCACGGCGATCCAGATCACGTGCTTGCCGCCGCGGCGCAGGATCTTCTCGCGCGTCCACGGCGATTTGTCCAGCTTGAGGCGCTGCGGCCGATCGCCTTCGAGGCGCCGCTCGATCCACAGGAACATCTCGGTCCACAGGGTCTGGGGGCAGGTGTAGCCGCACCACAGCCGCCCGGCGAGCGCAGTGAAGAAAAGCAGGGTGACCGCCGCCAGAACGAGCAGGACAGCGACGAAAATGAAGTCCTGCGGATAAAACGTCATCCACAGGATGTGAAAGCGCCGTGCAGGCAGGTCCCACAGGATGATCTGTCGGTCGCCCCAGGGCACCCAGCACAGGGTGTAGAAGGCGCCCAGGATCGCCACGAGTGTGATCCGGCGCAGCCTCTGGAAAATGCCCGTGACCTCGCGCGGGTGAATCTTTTGGCGGGCGGCATAGGGCGAATCACTACCGGATGGGCCGGTCGGGGGCAGCGGCCGCGGCGAAGGGGAAGAGGAAGCGGTACTCATGGCGCCTCGTGGTTCGATATATCGGGCGCAGTTCCTTCTGCGGGTTGCCCTGCCGGCGTCCTGAGCAGGATCAGCGTGAACAGGCTGGACAGCGTGGTGACCGCCCAGAACATGAAAAAGCCCACCGTGTAGCCCAGTTCCCGGCTGATGGGCCATTCCGGGAAAGTGGCCAGATGCAGCACGTGGGGATCGATTTGCGAAAAGAAAGCAGCGGTGGCCAGTACCGCGCTGACGAAGGACGGCCAGAGCACCACCGCCATGGCCTGAGCGATCGGGCCGAGGCGGTATTCCATGTTTTCCGGTGCGTCGATCATGGCGAGATCCTCATTCTTTGGCGACATCGTCCCCATGGGAAAGATGATAGACATACGCCGCCATCAGATGCGCCCGGTCGGCCCCCAGAATGGCTTCATGGGCGGGCATGCGTCCCTGTCGCCCGCCCCGGACGGTCTGGGCAATGGTGTCGGCCGAGCCGCCGTACAGCCAGATGCGGTCGGTGAGATCGGGCGCGCCCAGTGCCGGCGTACCCTTGCCTTCGGGGCCATGGCAGGCGGCGCAGGTCGTGGCGAAGCGCTGCTGCCCGGCGGCGGCTTTGACCGTATCGCTGGGCCGGCCACTCAGACTGAGCACGTACTGCGTCACTTCGGCAATGCCGTCCTCGCCCAGAACCGGCCCGAACGGGGGCATCATGCCGCTGCGACCTTTCAGGATGCTCTCGCGGATGGTTTCCGGAGCGCCGCCATAGAGCCAGTCGGCGTCGACGAGGTTGGGAAAACCGGGGCCGCCGCGGGCGTCGGACCCATGGCAGCCGGCGCAGGTGTTGGCGAACAGCCGCGATGCGGTGTCCATCGCTTCCGGGTTACGGCCCAGCGCCACGAGGTCGGTGGCCGCGTAGGCCTGGAACTGAGGTCCATAGGTCTGCGCTGCGGTGGTCATTTGGCTTTCGTAAGCGCTCACCTGCGACCAGCCCAGCAAGCCGCGGAAGTTGCCGAGGCCGGGATAGAGGGCGAGGTAGATCAGCGCGAACACGATGCTGAGATAGAACAGGTACAGCCACCAGCGCGGCATGGGCTTGTTGTATTCCGTCAGGTCACCATCCCAGACGTGCCCGGTCGTGTCGGTACTGGCCGGCTCCCCCTTGCGCGGCTTGGCGGTCCAGCGGATCAGCCAGAGCGCAGCGGCGATGTTGGCGAGCGTGAGCAGGACGATGTAAAGACTCCAAAAACGGGTCATGGACGCTTCCTCGGTGCGGCATCTCGGTCCTGTGGCTCGTCTTCCTGCAGGGGAAGACGGGCCGCCTGGTCAAAGTCGGCGGGCTTGCGCAGCACATAGGCCCAGATGACCACACCGACGAAGACCACCATCATGAGCGCGGTGATCAAACCCATCAGGGTTCCGACCGTCATGGCTTTACCTCCTGCCTGCCAGGGCCGTGCCCAGTCCCTGCAGATAGGCGATGACCGCGTCCTGCTCGGTTTTCCCGGCGACGGCGGCGCCGGCATCGGCGATCTGTTCATCGGTGTAGGGCACGCCCAGGGTCTGCAGGCTGCGCATGTGCCGCGCAATGGTCTGGCCGTCCACCAGCGTCTCTGCGAGCCACGGATAGCCGGGCATGTTGGATTCCGGGACCACGTCGCGCGGGTTGTTCAGGTGCAGGCGGTGCCAATCGTCCGAATAACGTCCGCCGACCCGGGCCAGATCCGGGCCGGTGCGCTTCGAGCCCCACTGGAAGGGCCGGTCGTAGACGAATTCACCGGCGACCGAATAATGGCCGTAGCGCTCCGTCTCGGCCCGGAAGGGTCGCACCATCTGGGAATGGCAGTTGTAGCAGCCCTCCCGCGTGTAGACGTCGCGGCCAGCAAGCGCGAGCGGGCCATAGGGCAGGACGCCGGGCGCGGGTGTCGTGGTCTGGGCGCTGAAGATGAGCGGCACGATCTGCACCAGGCCGCCGATGCTGATGACCACTGCGATCAGGACGGCCATCAGGCCGATGTTCTTTTCGACGTGTTCGTGTTGCTGAGACATGACTGGACTCCTGCGGCGCGTTCAGATGGGGCTGGCGTCAGGGAGCAGTACCGGCGTCGGTGCGCTCTTCTGGGACATCTGGATCGTCTTGTAGACGTTCCAGGCCATCATCCCCATGCCGATCAGGTACAACAGTCCTCCCGTCAGGCGAATGGCGTAGTAGGGATAGGTCGCCTTCAGGCTTTCGATGAAGGTGTAGGTCAGCGTGCCGTCGGGGTTCACGGCGCGCCACATCAGCCCCTGCATGACGCCGGAGATCCACATCGAGCCGGCATAGGCCGCGATGCCGATGGTGGCGATCCAGAAGTGCCATTCGATCAGGCGCACGCTCCACATTTCCTTGAGGCCGTAGAGGCGCGGAATGAGGGCATAGAGCGAGCCCATGGTGATGAAGCCGACCCAGCCGAGGGCGCCGGAATGGACGTGTCCGATGGTCCAGTCGGTGTAGTGGGAAAGGGCGTTGACGGTCTTGATCGACATCATGGGCCCCTCAAAGGTGCTCATGCCGTAGAACGACAGCGACACGATGAGGAACTTCAGGATGGGATCGGTGCGCAGTTTGTGCCACGCGCCCGAGAGGGTCATCATGCCGTTGATCATGCCGCCCCAGGAAGGCGCCAGCAGCATCAGCGAGAACACCACGCCCAGCGACTGGGCCCAGTCGGGCAAGGCGGTGTAGTGCAGGTGATGCGGCCCGGCCCACATGTAGATGGAGATCAGCGCCCAGAAATGCACGATGGACAGGCGGTAGGAGTAGATCGGCCGCTCCGCCTGCTTGGGCACGAAGTAGTACATCATGCCGAGGAAACCGGCGGTCAGGAAAAAGCCCACGGCGTTGTGGCCGTACCACCATTGCACCATCGCATCGACGGCGCCGGCGTAGGCCGGATAGGACTTGGTCCAGCCCGCGGGGAGCGCCGCGCTGTTGACGATGTGCAGCACGGCCACGGTGAGGACGAAGGCGCCGTAGAACCAGTTGGCGACGAAGATGTGCGGGACGCGCCGCTTGATGATGGTGCCGAAGAAGACCACGGCGTAGGCGACCCAGACCAGCGCGATCAGGATGTCGATCGGCCACTCCAGTTCGGCGTATTCCTTGCCTTGGGTCATGCCCAGCGGCAAGGTGACCGCCGCCAGCACGATCACCGCCTGCCAGCCCCAGAACACGAAGGCCGCAAGCCCGTCGCTGAACAGGCGTACGTGGCAGGTGCGCTGCACGACGTGGAACGACGTTCCCATCAGGGCGCAGCCGCCGAAGGCGAAGATGACGGCATTGGTGTGCAGCGGGCGTAGCCGGCCGAAACCGAGCCAGGGCAGATCGAAATTGAGGGCCGGCCAGAGCAGTTGGGCGGCGATCCACACGCCCACCGTCATGCCCACCAGTCCCCATACGACCGTCATGATGGCAAATTGGCGGACGACGCGGTCGTTGTAAGTTTCGCTCGCATGGGTTGCCTGCATGGAGGAGATCCTTGTTGTCGGCATGAAATAAGGCGGATATCGGCGTGAATTGTCCCCCGCCGCCGCGGCGCGGACCTTGATCTGCATCAAGTCCGATTTCCGTTTTCAATGCTCTGTGTCGGCCCGATAAGGACGATCAATCCACATCGTCGATCTCCCGGCGCAGTAACCTCCGCGGTTTCCTTTTGTCTGGCGCTGTGATAAACATCGTCTCCTTGCGGAAAGAGGCTCTTCATGGAAGAAGTCGCCCTGCGTGCCCCACGGGTGATCCCGGGGACGGTCTGGTCCTATCCCGTGGGTGTCGGAACCGAACTGCGCGGCCGGGAATTCCTGCGTGGCCGCGCCAGCCTGTTGCATTTCGTACATGGCAACGGGCTGTGCGGCTTGGCCTACTGGCCTATGTTGCAGTCACTCGTCGAACGGCGCGACCTGTGTCTGCACGACACCCAGGGCCATGGCGACAGCGACGACGGCCATCGCTTCCCGGGATGGAACCTCAGCGCCGAGCGCATGGCGCAGGTGGTGCACCATCGTCGCCGGATCTGGAAAGACCGGCAGGTCGTCGGCTGCGGCCACAGCTTCGGCGCCGTGTTGACGCTGCTCGCGGCAGCGCGCTATCCCAGTCTCTTCGACGGACTGATCCTGCTGGATCCGGTGCTTTATCCGCCTTGGCTTGCCGGTGTGGTGGCGTCCTCGTATTACGCGGGGCTCAGCCGCTACAACCCCATGGCGATGGCGGCACGGCGGCGCACGACGACGTGGGCGGACCGGGCGGCGGCGCTCGATTATTTCCGCGACCGCGGTATGTTCGCCGGCTGGCGTGAAGACGCGCTGCACAGCTATGTCGATCATGCGCTGAACGTCCTGCCGGATGGCAGCCTGACGCTCAAGTGCCCCCCCTGGATGGAGGCGCAGGTGTTTGCCGGCTTCCCCCGCGGCGTTTGGACCGCGGTGCAGCGGCTGGCCTGTCCGACCCTCATTCTTTACGGTCAGCACACCTATCGCTTCATTCCCGCCGCCGTACGTCAGGCGCACACGCTCAACCCGCGGATACAGGCGCGAATGATGCCGGGGAACCATTTTTTCATGCAGCAGATGCCGGACCGCACGAGCACGGCGATGGAGGAATGGCTCGCCGCCCAGCGCTATTGATCGAGCGCGGGCCGGCGAGCGGTGATCGTGGCAGCAAAAGGGATCGCGAGCAGAACCGCCGCGGCGGCGATGAGAAATATGGGACTCAATCCCAGGTGCGGAATCAGCAGTCCAAACCCGACTTGAGCCAGGATGGTGCCCACATTGAAGGCCGCCACGAACAGCGACATCCCGGTGCCATGCTCGTGGGCGGGCAGGCGATTGATCAGCAGGACGTTCAGCGTGGGGTAGGCAAGGGAGTGACCGATCCCGACCAGCGCGCCGCACAGCGCATAGGCCAGGCGCCCGTCGACGTCGGCCAATCCGCCCGTGCCCAGGGCCATGCAGATGAGCGAAACGAGCAGCACCGTGCGCTGCGCGCGACCATCGACGAGCCTCGAGAAGCCCAGGCGAATGACGATGGACGTCATGGCAAAGCTGAGCGGCAGTGTGGTGACGGGCGCAATTCCCTTGGCCAGGGCCTGAGGCTGGCAAAAGACGAGGACGGTCCCGAACGCCAGACCCATCAGCAAGGCATTGAAGCAGATGCGCCCGATGGCGGAACGGGTCACCAGTCGGAACCACGAGCGTGTCGCGTGACCGGGTTTCGCGGCTCGAGGTGGCACCGGAAGGCGCAGGCTGAGCAGCCCGGCCACGGCGCACCAGCCGGCGGCAAGCGCAAAGACCGGCGTGAAGCCCTGCACGCCGGCGACCCATTCGGCCAGAGCCGGCGCCGCGCCATAGGTGACGAGCGTGGAGACGCCGAACAGCCCCAGCGCGCTGCCCCGCCGGGCGGGGTCCACCAGATCGACGGCCAGCGTCGAGGCGTTGACGAACCAGCAGGCGAAGGCAATCCCCTGCAGGCCGCGCAGGAGGTAGGGGAATGCATCCAGGGTGCGGATGAACACGAACGCGACGGCGGTGAGCGCGAGCAGACCCGCGCCGAACAAGAGGTAAGGACGGCGACCATGGCGATCGGAACCGACCCCCACCCACGGCAGGCAGGCAATCATGCTGATGCCATAGCCGGCCATGAGCAGTCCGACTTCGCGTTCTGCGGCGTCGAGTTCGATCATGAGATATTTCGGCAACAGGAAAAAAGTTGCGAATCCCATGAAGAAGCAGAAGTTCGCCGCCATCAGGGCGGCGAAGGCATGCGCGGGCACAGGCGATTGCGGAGAGATGGATGTGACGGGAGAGCGCATGCAGATGTCCGGTGAACAGCCTGCGGATTATAAAACGCGCCGCACGGCCGGGAGAGATGATGCATTTCGATGAACTGATCCGGGGGCGTTACAGCGCTCGCGCCTTTCAGGAGCGGGAGGTGCCCGGCGCCACCGTGCGGGCCATCCTGGATGCGGCGCGCCACACCCCGTCCTGGTGCAATACCCAGCCGTGGGAGCCGGTGATCACCGCCAGCCGCGCGGCCACCGATCGATTCCGGGACGCGCTCTGGGCGCATGTGCAGGCCGGCCGGCCGCCGCGGCCGGATCATGCCTTCCCCGTGCGTTATGAAGAACCCCATGCCACGCGGCGCAAGCGCTGCGGCGGCGCGCTGTATACCGCGCTCGGCATCGCGCGCGAGAACAAGCGCGGCGCCTTCGAGCAAACACTGAAGAACTTCCGCCTGTTCGAGGCGCCGCACGTGATGTTGATGTTCTGCCACGAGAGTCTGGGATTCTACGGCGGCGTGGACTGCGGTCTGTATCTGCAGTCCTTTCTGCTTGCCGCCGAGGCGCATGGGGTACAGACCTGCGCGCAGGCCGCGCTCGCCACCTATCCCGATTTCGTGCGGGACTATTTCGCGGTGCCTTCCGACCGCAAGCTGCTCTTCGGTTGTTCCTTCGGCTACGCCGATCCGGATCACCCGGTGAACGGTTTTCGCACCGAACGGGACCCGCTCGAGACACAGGTGCGGTTCATCGACCGATGAGCGCCGGTCGCCGGGGCCACGGCCGCCGGCCTACCCACGGCGCAAGATGATGCACATGCGTGTGGATGCGCTATGGTTGCAGACTCCATCGCCATGAGAGGTAGCAGAGACATGTTCGCACTCGGCCGCTTAAATCGCCTTTCCGCGCTGTGCGTGGCGCTGTTGCTGATTCTCGGAATCCTGGCGCCGCAGGCGCATGCGGCCAGCGCCGCCGAGATCGAGCGCGACGTCGATCGCGCCTTGGCCGATTTTCAGCGGCTGGACGGGGCCGAGGGCTTTCTGAGCATCGCCAAGGGGGTGCTGGTGTTCCCCAAGGTCTACAAGGCCGGCATCGGCGTGGGCGGGGAATACGGCGAGGGCGCCCTGCGCGTCGGCGGGAAGACCGTCGATTACTACAGCACGGCGGCAGCGTCGATCGGCTTCCAACTCGGCGCGCAGGCCAAATCCATCGTCGTCATTTTCACCGACGCCTCGGCGCTCGAGCGTTTCCGGACCAGCGAAGGCTGGAAGGTGGGTGTCGACGGCTCGGTCGCGCTGGTGGATCTGGGCGTCGGGAAGAGCCTGGACACCGAGAACCTGCAGAATCCCGTCGTGGGCTTCATCTTTGGTCAGAAGGGACTGATGTACAACCTCACGCTGGAAGGCTCGAAGTTCAGCAAGCTGGACAAGCGCTGAGTCGGCTCGGCGGCCTCCCGGGATGGCCTGAACGTATCCCGGGGCGGTTTAGTCGAGTTTCACCTGATCCAGCCCCTCGGGCGGTGGCGGGTAGCGCATGCGAAGGCCCTTGAGCGTGTCGACCAGGATGGCACTGACGACGAGGTCGCGCACCCATTTGTGGTTCGCCGGGATGACGTACCAGGGCGCATGGGGCAGGCTGGTGGCGGTGAGCGCCTCTTCATATGCCGCGATGTACCCGTCCCAGTACTCCCGCTCGCGGATGTCCGAATAGTCGAATTTCCAGTGCTTGGTGGGATCGTCCAGCCGATCCTGCAGGCGCTGGCGTTGCTCGTCGATGCTGATGTGCAGATAGCACTTCATGATCGTGGTGCCTTCATCGCTCAGCATGCGCTCGAAGTCGGCGATGTGGCCCAGGCGGCGCTGCTGCTCACGTCGGCTCTGCTGGCCGCGGGCGCGGGGCACCAGGACGTCCTCGTAATGGCTGCGGTTGAAGATCACGATCTCCCCATTCGCCGGCACGTTGCGGTGCACGCGCCAGAGGTAGTCGCGCGCCTGTTCATCGCTGCTCGGCGCACGGAAGTTGGCCACGCGCACGCCCAAGGGGTCCACGGTGTGGAACACGCGGCGGATGGTGCTGTCCTTGCCGGAGGTATCCATGCCCTGCAGGATCAGCAGCACACGATGCTTTTTCTGGGCGTAGAGCAGGTCTTGCAGTTCATCAAGTCGGCCGGACAGCTCTTCGCGCCAGTGCACGCCCCGGGCCTTGTCGCCGTCCGTGACGGAGTCGTCGTCCGGATCCCAGTGCTTGAGCCGGGCGCGGCTGCCCGGCTGGACACGGTAGCGATCGCAGATCTCCGACAGCTTGCTCATCGTGGGGGCTCCGTGGGGACGATGCTCGGATAGAACCAAGGCAGCGGCCGTGGGGGCCGCGAGTCAGTCAGGGAGGATAGGCGAATCATGGCGCGCATGCATTTGTGGGAGTGGGAAGACCTGCCCTGGGTTCCCGATTTCATCCGCCGCTTCATCACCGACCATCTGCGCTTTCTGGCGCAGGTAACGGGGTTGTTCCAGCCCCTGATGCCGCAGCTGGTGGTGGCGCTGCGGGCGAGCGGGGCCAGCCGCCTCGTGGATCTGTGTTCCGGCGCGGGCGGCCCGGTGCTGGGTCTGTTGCCGCATCTGGATGCCGCCGGCGCAGGTGAGGTGCCGGTCATCCTGACCGATCTCTACCCCAACCGGGCGGCGTTTGCCGAGATCGAAGCGGCCACGGGCGGGCGCGTTCGCGGCTGGTCCGAGCCGGTCAGTGCGTTCGACCTGCCGCCTGAACTCACCGGCTTTCGCACCGTGTTCACCGGCTTTCACCATTTCCGGCCCGAGCAGGCGAGCCGCATTCTGGCCGACGCCGTGGCCAAGCGCGCCGGGATCGCTGTGTTCGAGGGCCAGGAACGCGCCGTGCACACCGTGATCCTGATTCCCGTAGTCGTGTTCCTGGCCGGCGTGCTGTTCACGCCCTTCGCCGGCCGCGTCACCTGGCAGCGGCTGGTCTTCACCTACCTGATCCCGATCTGCCCGCTCGCCTTTGCCTGGGACGGCTTCGTGTCCTGTCTGCGCACCTACTCGCCGGCCGAGTTGCGCGCGCTGACGCGGGATCTGGAATCGCCGGACTACCGCTTCGAGATCGGCAAGCGCTGGCTGTTCGGCCGCTTCGGCTTTCCCTATCGAGCGACCTATCTGATCGGCCTGCCCCAGCCCGGCCCGGCGTGAGCGGCACAACGCCCGGGAGCGGTTGCATTCGGCCGGGTCCGTCCCAATACTGCCTGCCGATCATGCAGGGCAGGAACGGACGGGCTTGAAGACGATTTTCTTCGCAACGGTGGCGGCCGGCCTCGAGCCTCTGCTGGCCGATGAGATCGAAGCCCTGGGGGCCGAGGAGATCCGCCCCCAGAACGCTGGGGTGGCCTTCACCGGCGATCTGGCCTGCGGCTACCGGGTCTGCCTGTGGTCGCGTCTGGCCAGCCGGGTGCTGCTGCGTCTGGCGCGCTTTCATGCGCCCGATGCCGACGCGCTCCGGGCGGGTATCGAGCGGATGGCCTGGGAAGATCACCTCGCCCCGGACGGCACGTTCCTGGTGGCGTTCACCGGAACCTCGAGTGCCATCCGCAACACCCATTTCGGCGCGCTCACGGTCAAGGACGGCGTCGTCGATCGCTTGCGCGCCCGTACCGGCACCCGGCCCAGCGTGCGGGCCGAGCGGCCCGATGTGCGCCTCGCCGTGCACCTGTTCCGGGAGCAGGCGACGGTGTACCTCGATCTGGCGGGCGAAAGCCTGCATCGGCGCGCCTACCGTCTGGAGCAGGGCGCGGCACCGCTGAAGGAGTCGCTCGCCGCCGCGGTGCTGCTGCAGGCCGGCTGGCCGGCGCTCGCCGCAGCGGGGGGTGGCCTGTTCGACCCCCTATGCGGCGCCGGGACGCTGCTCATCGAAGGGGCCTGGATGGCGGGCGATGTCGCACCGGGTCTGTTGCGTTCCTACTTCGGGTTTTCGGGCTGGCTGGGCCATGTGCCGGCGCTCTGGGCGCGACTGCGCGAGGAAGCCGAGGCGCGCCGCGCCGCCGGACGCGGCCATCTGCCGCCGCTGACCGGATGCGACGCCGATGACCGCGTGCTGCGGCTGGCGGCGGCCAACGCCGCGCGCGCGGGGCTCGCCGGTCACATTGCTTTTTCGCCGGGTGATCTGAGCCGGGCCGCGCCACCGGGCGCCTGTCCGCCGGGGCTCGTGGTGAGCAATCCGCCGTATGGCGGACGACTGGAAAGCCCAGGCACGGCGCGCACCCTGCATGCTGCGCTGGGCGCGCGGCTCAAGGCGGCGTGTGGCGGCTGGCGCGCGGCGGTGATCAGCGCCTTGCCCGAGGCGGGGCCCCTGTTGGGTTGCCCGCAGCCGGCCGCGCTCGAAGTGGCCAATGGCAGCATTCCCTGCGGCATCTGGGTGTGGGATGTCGCAACGGTGTCCGCGCCACCCGCCGAGGCGCCGGAGATGGCCGTGCAGGATAGCGAGGTGCAGGCGCTCGCCAATCGGCTGCGCAAGAACGTGCGTCATCTGGGACGCTGGGCACGCCGCGAAGGCATCGAAGCCTATCGCATCTACGACGCCGACCTGCCCGAGTATGCCTTTGCCATCGACCGCTACGGCGACTGGCTGCATGTGCAGGAGTATGCGCCGCCGGCGAGTGTGGACCCGGCGGACGCGGCGAGGCGCCGCGCCGCGGTGCTGAGCGGGCTGCCCGCGTGGCTGGATGTGCCGCTGGCGCAGGTTGTGTTCAAGACGCGCGAACGCCAGCGCGGCCGGGCGCAGTATGTGCGCCAGGACGCGAAGGGCAGCGGGCTGATCATCCGGGAAGGCGGCCTCCGCTTTCGGGTCAACCTGACTGACTATCTGGACACCGGCCTTTTCCTCGATCATCGGATCGTGCGCGCGCGTTTGCGCGAGGCGGCGGCCGGTAAGCGCTTTCTCAATCTCTTCTGCTACACCGGCAGCGCGACGGTCTACGCGGCGGCGGGCGGGGCGATCTCGACCACCTCGGTCGATCTGTCGGCGACCTATCTCGACTTGGCGCAGGAGAACCTGCGTCTGAGCGGCCTCGACGGCCCGCAGCACCGGCTGATTCAGGCCGACGGTCGCAGCTGGATCGAGGAAGACTGCGGCGTCTACGATCTCATCTTTCTGGACCCGCCGACCTTCTCCAACTCCAAGCGCATGAGCGGGACCTGGGACGTGCAGCGCGATCACGCCGCGCTCATCGCATCCGTTATGGCGCGCCTGGCGCAGGGCGGGCAGCTCGTGTTCTCGACCAATCACCGCCGCTTCCGGCTCGACCCTGCGGTCGCCGAGCGCTGGCGGGTGGAGGATCAAAGCCGCGCCACGCTGCCGCCCGACTTTGCGCGTAATCCGGGCATCCGTCGCTGCTGGCGGATCACTCCGCGTTGACGGCCCTGGGCGTCGGGCCCGCGATTGCAAGCGCCAATCAAATCAGACGTGGCGGGTCAGTTTGTGTCCGCGCACGCGGAGTGGCGCCCGTCCCGCCGTGATTGCGGCCATGGGGGCGTCACCGCGCCCGCTCCGGCGATATCGAGTCAAATCATTGATATTTAGTTATTTATCGACTTTTCGTCTGGGCGTCGATGATTCTGGCACGGCAACTGCAATGAATATGGCGACGGAGAGGCCACCGGTCGCAGCGAGAAAAACAACCATAACAACCGGGCCACGCACAGACCTCTACCGCCGGGCATGGCAAACGAGAAGCCGGATCCACCGGACGACAAGCAAAGAAAAACAACGATGACACTGAAGTGAAGGCCCTCACCGAGGGCCTTTCCTTTTTTGCCGCAGGCGCGGCAGTGTGACGCGAGGAATCAGCCGGCCGCCATCTTCGGCAACTCGATCGGCGCGGGCCGGTCGCCGTGGCCGGGCGGGATCGTCCCGGCGCGCGTCAGCACCCGGCCCAGTCGCTGGCGGCCATAGATCGGGGTATACCGCAGACCATCCCAGGCTACTTGCCCCGCAATGATCACCTGCGTCACGACGCCATCGGAGCGGTTGACCATCTGCGCGTTCTCGAAGATGTCGCGATGCTGCATCACCGTGTTTGCCTGCGCATCGTAGGCACGCAGCGCCAGAGGATCGATCAGGATCACGTCAGCCTGCGCGCCGAGATCCAGGGTGCCGACGTCCAGGTTGAACAGGGCTGCGGGGTCGCGCGTGAGGCGCCTGACCTGTCGGGCGACCGTCTCGAGGCCGTCTTCCTGCGCAAACTTCAGGGTGCGCAGATTGCCGTCGAAAAACGCCATGTTGGTGAGGTGGGCACCGGAGTCGTTGAAGCCGGGCAGGGTGTTCTCGTCCAGCAGCAACTTTTTGAGGACCGCCGGTCGGGTATTCGCCGTGGTCATCGCCCAGCGGAACTGGCGATCATAGCGGCGCAACAGATGCAGCATGAACTCGGCGTCATCGACGATGGGGTTGGGGAACAGCGCAAACGCGGCGCCTTCGGCTTCGCTCAGGTGTCCGGTGCGTCCTTCGGTCGCCTGATAACGCAGCAGCCGATCGTAGATCCGCTGCATGTTCTGGCCGCTCCATTCGGGCATGTCGGGAACCGAATCCAGCTCCATGTCCGAGAGGTCGCGGGTAAAGGTGGTGGGCTCGACATGGAGTCGGCGCGCCAGACGCGCCAGATTGAAGCCCTGCTTGCCGGACATCCAGTCCTTGCGGAATCGGGCCTGGTAGGCCGGATCGTTGAGCAGGCGCTGGCGACCTTCGCGGTCGTCCAGTTCCAGGGCGATCAGTTCGCGAAATGCCGGGCGTTCCTCCATCAGAGGCGAGGTCACACCGTCGGCATAGACCTTGAACGGCGCCGACAGCGCCTGGAAGGCGAAGCGACCCTTGAGCAGTTTCGAATTGATGAGCCGGTTGACGCGCAGCAATCCTTTCCAGGCCATGGGCGAGGAGGACAGATCCATCGCCGCGGTGGCCGTCATGCGCAACGGCTTCCCATAGAGGCGCGCGCTGCCCATCAGCATTAAGGCGAGCGTGGCGAGCTTGGCATCGGGGTTGGGGGTGAACTGAACGATCCCCTCGCGGGATCGCACGATCTCGCACAGAGCGCGGATCTCCTTGCGCGTGGCGTGCTGGGCCGGGATGCGTTCACCACGATACGGGTCGTTGGCCAGATAGTGCAGCGGCAGCCCGTCGGTCGAAAGGCCGACGTAGCCGGCCTGCATGCACTCGTCCAGGACCCGGCACATCTCGACGATCTGTTCATCGGTCGGCTTGTCGCTCAGGGCACCCGGCATGCCCATCACCGCCACGCGCAGCATGGTGTGGGGCACCATGGGGCAGACGTTCGGTCCGAGCGCCACGTCCTTGAAGTGCTTCAGGTAGTCGATCGGGTTATCCCAGGTGATGTGGCCATCCAGTGCCTTGATCAGCACGGATTTGGGCATGTTTTCGACGCGGGCGAAGCAATCGACGGTCGGATTGTTCTCCAGCGCGTTGCCCCAGCCATAGGACTGCAGGCCGAAGGCCAGCCCCAGACTGCAATTGCTCATCACCACCGTGGTCGTACCGTGGCGGACGGATTCGGGCAATCCGGGGTCGATTTCGACCTCGAGGTCGTAATGGGTATGGATGTCCAGCAGGCCGGGCATGAGCCACCGGTCGGTGCCGTCGATCACCGTGCGCGCCCAGGTGGGCTTCAGGTCGACACCCTTGGCGACGATGCGGCCCTGGTGGATGGCGACGTCGTAGCTTTCAGGCGGCGCGCCGCTGCCGTCGAAAACGAGGGCGTTCTTGATCAAGAGATCCCACGTGGTCATGCGTCTTCTCCTCCTCGTGACCGCATCCTGCGGCTTATCGATGCCCCGGGGCCGCCGTCGCCGGAGACCGGGTCGTCTGTGTTCCTGCCCCCATCATAAGCCCGATGACAAAAAAAGGAAAAAATGCAAGCCCCTTCGGACCGTCTATACTTTTTTCGTCCGTTCAGTGGCTTAGTGGCGCCGGCCACGACCGTCTGGAGGAACTTCACCTAAGAACGATCAAGGAGGAGATGAAAATGGCGACATGGATGCCCATCCGGCGCTCCGCATGGCGGGCGCTGGCGACTTGCGCGATGTTGGTTGACGCGGCCGAGGCGGCCGAGCCGATCGCATACGGCGAGGTGGACGCGACGACCTTCGAACAGGCGGTGACGGCCTTCCGGAACGATCCGACCTACCTCGTCAATAACATGCCCTTGCTGCGCGCGCTCACGCCGGAGCAACTGGCCCAGGCGATCGAGCGGCTCGATATGAACCATTACAGCTACCTGTATCCGGTCGTCATCAAGGGGTCGGCGGTGACCGGACTGGTGGGGCAGAACGTGGACCGTGTGTCGGTCATGGTGGTGCGGGGAGATCGCATGCAGCCCGTTCCGTTCCAGATCGACGAGATGGACGAGAAGGGCTGGGTCTTTCTCCCTGAGGTGTCGCCCAACAAGGTGCAGGGGCGTTATGGCGTCATCGATCCGGGCGACGAGATCGTGTTCATGTACCGGGACACCGGCTACGAACCCTACGATGCCGCGCGGCATGGCGCGGTGGAAGGGCGCATTCTGAAGGAGCTGGCGTTCGAGCACGAGGCAAACCGCGCTATGCCTATCTTGTGGAGGGGGACCCGCGCCGCAACGACGCCGACTACGTTTCCTTCGATGCGAAGACCGGTGTTTCCCGGAACAGCTACTTCGGTTTCCGTACCGACCCGTCCAATTTCCTCGACTTCAAGGACTTTCGCGCCAACGTCGGGCCGCGGCAGGACAAGCGCGTGCTGGATGCCATCTACGGCGAGCTGGAGACGGGCGTGTTCACCGCCTGGCCCAAGTTGCGTTTCAACACCATGGACAACATCCGTCCGGAGCTGATCTTTGCCAAGGACGGCGCCGTGCGGGCCACCGGCCTGCTCAAGCTGCGCATCATCGTGGCCGGCATCCCGGTCTTCAACATCCTCTCGCAGGTCACGATCTACGACCAGGGCATCACCCTGCCGGTTTCGATCCAGATCCCGGGCGGCGAGGTCCTGACGCGGGTGCTCAATCAGCCGCGCTTCATCCTGGCGCTCGATTTCAACGACATCCAAGGTGGGAGGGTCAATGCCGCGGGTAGCCGCGATCCGGACAGCTACGCGATCGTGGACGGCAAACTGAGCGAACTGGAGCGCACTGCCGCCATATCCCACGACAAGAATTGGCTGTGGATGGACAGCCGGCTCGGCTGGGACGTGTTCGCGCGTTTCGACATCCCGCCCGGCTGGCCGGAGGAGCTGCGGCTGCTCTATGAGGACGACTCCAAGGCCACGACGCCGTGGGAAGACTTTCCGGGCGCCAGCCCGCGCATCGGCGTGGATGCCCGCGGATTTCCGGTCGGCAAGCTCGACATCTCGCTGACCGCGATCCTCTGGTTCCCCGATACGGTCGGTTCCGGCGGGCCGCGGCGCTTCGCCGAGGAGATGCGCGCCCCCCCGACCTGGACCGCGCGGGAAGCTGCACAAGGCGTCGCCAGCGCGATGTAGGCCCGCAGGTCTTGGCTCGAAACGGCTTCGACGCCGGCCAGGCGCCCTGCCTCGCTGGCGTCGAAGCGCCCGGCGTTTCCGGTGCTTGTGGGTTTGAGAAACCTCTGATATACAATCGCGGTTTATTTTTGCTCAGGCCCCCTCGGGTCCGGTGAATAGCGAGGAGTACCGCGATGGCGGCCACCGATCAGACGAGCCAGCCCTCCATCAATCCCCCAGTGAAAGGCTTCGAGCCTTACCCGATCCGGGACGGCGAGGAGTACATGAACCCTGCCCAGCAGGCGCATTTCCGGGCGATTCTGCAGGCCTGGAAGCGAGAATTGATGGAAGAGGTCGACCGCACCCTGCACCACATGCAGGACGAGGCGGCCAACTTTCCCGATCCCAACGACCGGGCCAGCCAGGAATCCGACTTCAGCCTCGAGCTGCGCACCCGCGATCGGGAACGCAAGCTGCTGAAGAAGATCGACGAAGCCCTGAGCGCCCTCGACGCCGGAGATTACGGCTATTGCGAAAGCTGCGGCGTCGAAATCGGCATCCGCCGCCTGGAAGCCCGGCCCACGGCCACCCAATGCGTGGACTGCAAGACGCTCGACGAAATCCGCGAGCGTCAGATGGGGGGCTGAGCCCCTCTGCCGCTCCGCCGGAAGCTGCGGTCACTGCCTGTGGCCGCTTCGCCCCATCCCCGACCGGCCCCCTGCATTTCGGTTCGTTGATCGCTGCCCTGGCCAGCTTCCTCGACGCGCGCGCCCGAGGAGGACGCTGGCTGGTCCGCATCGAGGATCTGGACCGGCCGCGCGTCATTCCCGGCATGGCCGATGCCCATCTGCGCACGCTCGAACGCTTCGGTCTGCGTTGGGACGGGGCAGTGCGCTACCAAAGTCAGGACACCGAGCGCTACACGACCGCGTTGGCGCGGCTCGAGGCAGCCGGCTGGCTGTATGCGTGCACCTGCACCCGTGCGGACATCGTCCGGGCCGGCCTGGCCGGGCCGGAGGGCTATCGCTACCCCGGCACCTGTCGCATGCGCTCGGCGTCGGTGGTCGGCCCGTTCGCCTGGCGGGTGCGAGTGGACGAGGTACCACCTATCGGGTGGCACGACATCGTGCAAGGCCCGCAGTGCCACGCGCTCGATGCGCTGTGCGGGGACTTCGTGCTGCGTCGGGCGGACGGAATCATGGCTTACCAGCTCGCCGTGGTGGTCGACGACGCGGCGCAGGGGATCGACCGCGTGGTGCGCGGCGCGGACCTGTTGACCTCCACGCCGCGCCAGATCCACCTGCAGCGGCTGCTGGACTTGCCGACACCGGCCTACCTCCACGTACCGTTGGCGCTTGACGGGCAGGGCGAAAAGCTGTCCAAGCGGCTGGGCGCCGCGGCAGTGGCGGAGGGGCCGCCCGCGGTGCTGTTGTCCCTGGCGCTGGGGTTCCTGGGGCAGAGCCTGCCGCCGCAGGCCGATCGGCTCGAGCCCGACGTGTTGCTCTCCTGGGCCATCCGGCATTGGGATGCGCGGCGGATTCCGTGCGGATCTGGCCGGGCGGCGCCATCGCTCCCGGGGTGACGCCGACGCGCTCGGATCGAGACCCGATGCTGCTGACGCGCTCGCTTCAGGATCCGCTCAGCCCGCGGTGCGGGGCATGAAGCGCAGCGGCTGGTCACCGGTGATGCCTGAGGCGGCGGTCGGTGCCTCCTGCGCGCGGCGTGCGTCGGCGAGCCAGTTGACGGACGCGGCCGCGTCCGCGCCGAGAGCGGCGAAATCGAACAGCGCGGAATCGGCCAGATGAGCGGGGCTCACGTTGCGCAGGGCCGCGAAGATCGAATCGGTGCGGCCGGGGTACTGGCGTTCCCAGTCCTGGATCATCTGCTTGATCGCCTTGCGCTGCAGGTTTTCCTGCGAGCCGCACAGGTTGCAGGGGATGATGGGAAAGCCCCGCGCCCGGGCGTAGCGCGCGATGTCGGCCTCCGCGCAGTAGGCGAGCGGCCGGATCACGATATGGCGGCCGTCGTCGGACTGGAGCTTGGGCGGCATGGCCTGCAACTTGCCGCCGAAGAAAAGATTGAGAAACAGGGTTTCGATGAGATCATCGCGGTGATGACCCAGCGCGATCCGGGTGACGCCGTGCTCGGCGGCGAAACGGTAGAGGATGCCCCGGCGCAGGCGCGAGCACAGCCCGCAGGTGGTCTTGCCCTCGGGAACCACGGACTTCACGATGCTGTAGGTGTCCTGCTCGATGATGTGGAAGGGCACGCCGAGCGCGGTGAGATAATCCGGCAGCACGGTTTCGGGAAAGCCGGGCTGCTTCTGGTCGAGATTGACGGCAAGAATCTCGAAGTCGACCGGCGCGCTGCGCTGCAGGCCGAGCAGGATGTCCAGCAGCGTATAGGAATCCTTGCCGCCGGAGAGACAGACCATGACCTTGTCGCCGGGGCCGATCATCCCGTAATCCTGGATCGCCTGGCCGACCTCGTGCCGCAGACGTTTTTGCAGGCGCTTGAAGTTGTTGGAAACATCGGCGGAGGGGACGGACATGGTCGGCGACTCGGCAGGATTTTCGGGAACGCCATAGTATACCGGCCGTCCAACACCGGACGGCCACCGTGACGAAGCCGTCTGCTGAGAGGGGTCGATGAGCGCCCAGCCCGATGTGTTTCCCGCAACCTTTCATCCCGCCGTCCGGCGCTGGTTTGCGCAGGCCATCGGCGTGCCGACGGCGGTGCAGGCCGAGGCCTGGCCGCGCATCGCGGCCGGCTGCGACACGCTCATCAGTGCACCGACCGGTTCCGGTAAGACCCTGGCCGCCTTTCTGGCGGCGATCGACGCGCTGGTGCGTGAGGCCCTGACGGTCGGATTGAGCGAGGCGACGCGCGTGCTCTATATCTCGCCGCTGCGGGCGCTCTCCAACGACGTCGAAAAGAATCTGCAGCATCCGTTGGACGGCATCGGCGAGCTGCTGCGGGACGGAGGCGCGGGTGAGGTCCGCATCCGCACTTGGGTGCGCAGCGGCGACACGCCGGCCGGCGAGCGCCAGCGCATGGGGCGCACGCCGCCGCACATCGTCGTCACCACCCCCGAATCGCTTTATCTCCTGCTCACCAGCGCCTCCGGCAGGCGCATGCTCGCCACGGTGCGCACCGTCATCGTCGATGAGATCCACGCACTCGCCGGCACCAAGCGTGGCGCACACCTCGCCCTGTCCTTGGCCCGGCTCGACGCCCTGACCGCCCGACGCGCGCAGCGCATCGGCCTTTCCGCCACGGCGCAGCCGCTCACCGCCGTCGCCGCGATGCTCACCGGCCGGCCGGCCGGATGTGCGATCGTCGATGCCGGCCATCGCCGGCAGTGGAATCTGGCCCTGGAACTGCCTGACGCGCCCTTGGAGGCGGTCATGTCGAACGAGGTCTGGGGCGAGCTCTACGACCGGCTCGCGCAGCGCGCGCTGGCCCATCGCACCACGCTCGTCTTCGTCAACACGCGCCGGCAATGCGAACGGCTGGCACGCCAGCTCGCCGAGCGTCTGGGTCGCGATCAGGTGGCGGCCCATCACGGCAGCCTGGCGCGCGAGCATCGGCTGGACGCCGAGGCGCGCCTCAAGGCCGGGACGCTGCGGGTGCTGGTGGCCACCGCGTCCCTGGAGCTTGGCATCGACATCGGCGAGGTCGATCTGGTCTGCCAGATGGGTTCGCCGCGCAGCATCAACGCCTTCCTGCAACGGATCGGGCGTTCCGGCCACGGCGTGGGTCGCACGCCCAAGGGCCGGCTGTTCCCGCTCAGCCGGGATGACCTGCTCGAATGCACGGCCCTCCTGCACGCCGTCCGTGCAGGCGCCCTCGACCGGCTGGCGATCCCGACCGGGGCGCTGGACGTGCTGGCCCAGCAGATCGTGGCCGAGGTGGCCGCGCGCGGCGAAATCACCACGGATGCGCTGTGGACGCAGATCACGGCGGCCTGGCCGTATCGGGCGCTCGAGCGGGCCGTATTCGATCAGCTCGTCGCCTTTCTGGTTGACGGCGTGGACACCCGGCGCGGGCGGCGCGGCGCACATCTGTTTCACGACCCTGCCGCCGGCATCCTGCGGCCCCGTCGCGGCGCGCGCCTGAGCGCCCTGCTCAACGGCGGCGCCATTCCCGATCAGTTCGACTACGACGTCATCCTGCAACCCGAAGGCGTGCGTGTGGGCAGCGTGAACGAGGATTTCGCCTTCGAGAGTCTGGCCGGCGACATCTTCCAGCTCGGCAATCGCGCCTACCGCATCCTGCGCGTGGAGACCGACCGGGTGCAGGTCAGCGACGCCGGCGAGGCGCCGCCGGGCATTCCGTTCTGGTTGGGGGAGGCGCCGGGGCGCAGCGACGCCTTGTCCGAGGCGGTGTCGTGTCTGAATGAAGCCGTGGCGGCGGCGCTGGATGCCGGCGGTATCGATGCGGCGCGCACGCACCTGGCGCAGGATTATGAGCTTTCCCTGCCGGCGGCCGATCAGCTCGCGCAGTACCTGGGCGCGGCGCATGCGGCTCTGGGCGCGCTGCCCACGCGCGATCATCTCGTCCTGGAGCGCTTTCTCGACGAGGTCGGCGATCCGCATCTCATCATCCACAGCCCATTCGGGGCGCGCGTCAACCGCGCCTTCGGGCTTGCGCTGCGCAAGCGTTTCTGTCGCCAGTTCAACTTCGAGCTGCAGGCCGCGGCGCTGGAAGACAGCCTGCTGCTCTCGCTCGGTCCGACCCACCGCTTCGATCTGCTGGACGTGCCGCGCTATCTGCATTCGCGCACGGTGCGCAACGTGCTGATCCAGGCGATGCTGGACGCACCGTTCTTCCCGGCGCGCTGGCGCTGGGTGGCGACCACGGCGCTTGCCGTCCCGCGCCGCCAGGGCAGCCGGCGCCGGCCGCCCCAGTTTCAGCGCCAGGATGCCGAGGATCTCATCGCGCTGATCTTTCCCGATCAGCTCGCCTGTCTGGAGAACATCCGGGGCGAGCGCGCGATCCCCGATCATCCGCTGGTGCAGCAGGCCTTGCGCGATGGTCTGGACGAGGTCATGGACACAGGCGGGCTGAAACGCCTGCTGCAGGGCCTCGAGTCCGGCGCCGTGCGGGTCAGCGGGCGCGACCTGACGGCCCCGTCGCCCTTGGCGGAAGCGGTGATCAACGCCAAGCCCTATGCCTTTCTGGACGACGGCGCGGCCGAGGAGCGGCGCACGCGCGCGATCGCCACGCGCAGCGCGGCTTGGACCGAGGCCGCCGCGCCGACGCTGTGCGACGAAGCCGTCGTTGCGGCCGTCCAAGCGCAGCTCCGGCCGCCGCCGCGCGACGCCGAGGAACTGCTCGATGCGCTCGAGGTCTGCGGCTTTCTCGACGCTCATGAAGGCGCTGCCTGTCACCCCGAGGCCGCGACGTGGTTTGCGGCTCTGTGCGCGGCGGGGCGTGCCCACGCGCTCAGCCGGGGCTCCGATGCCCCGTTGTGGGTGGCGCGCGAACGGCTCGACGATGTGCGCTCCGCCCGCGAAGCAGCTCGGGTATCATCCGAAGGCGCCGCAGCCCTGCAGCGCATCCTGCGCGATCGCCTCGCGAGCCAGGCCCCCGCGACCACTGCCGAGCTTGCCGCGTCTCTGGCCATCGGGCCTGCGATCGTGGAGTCCGCGCTCGAAACGCTGGCGGCGCGGGGCGAGATCATGGCGGGCTGTTTCACCGCGCCCGGCGTGGCACAGTGGTGCGAGCGGCGCGTGCTGGTCCGCCTGCAACGCGCCAGCCTGCAACGGCGGCGCGCGCAGCAGGATGCAGCGGTCAGCGCCGCCGATTTTCAGCGGTTTCTGTTGCACTGGCACGGGCTGGACGCACCGCCGCAGGGCGTGGACGCCTTGTGCGCGGCGCTGGACCGGCTGGCCGGCTGGTCGGCACCGGCGCCGGCCTGGGAAGGCGAGATCCTGCCGGCTCGGATCAAGGGCTTTGCGCCCGCCGATCTCGATGCCCTGCTCGCGCAGGGCCGCTATCTCTGGTTACGCCTCGCCCTGCCGGACGGCGGCGAGGCAGGTGATCGTCCGCGGTTTCGCGGAGTCAGCCTGCGCCAGATTCCGGTGAGCCTCATGCCACGCGGGCAATGGCGCGCCTGGCGGGCGGTGGCGCCCTTGCCCGATCCGGGCGCGCTGCCGCTGTCCGGCGCGGCGCACAATCTCTTGACGGCGCTGGAGGCGAGCGGCGCGCTGTTTCATGAAGAGCTCATCGCCGAAAGCGGCCTGCTGCCCAGCCACGTCGACACCGCGCTGACCGAGCTCATCGGGTGGGGACTGGTCACGGCCGACGGCTTTGCCGCCTTCCGGCGGCCGCGGCGGAGCGCGCGCCGAGGCGGCTTCGGCGGCATGCGGCGCGATCCGCGCGTGAGCGCGTTGGCGCAGGCCGGACGCTGGTCCCGGCTGCGCCCGCTCGCGGCGAGCGCGGACACCCGGACACGCTTTCCGACACATGCGCTCGAAACCCTGGAGACGGTTGCGCGGACCTTGCTGCGCCGCTATGGGGTCGTGTTCAAGACGCTGCTGGCACGCGAAGCGTCGCTGCCGCCCTGGCGCGAGCTGCTGTATGTGTTCTGGCGGCTGGAAGCGCAGGGCGAGGTGCTGGGCGGGCGCTTCGTCGCGGGCTTTTCCGGCGAGCAGTTCGCCCTGCCTGAAGCAGTTGGGCTGCTGCGAACGCTGGGGCAACAAGCAGGGGGCAGCCCGGAAATCACGCTATCGGCATCGGATCCGCTGAACTTGGTCGGTATCCTGACGCCCGGCGAGCGCATACCGGCCTGGCCGGGGCGGCGCGTTCTGTACCGGGACGGCGCCGAAGCGATCGCAGCGCCAGCGACGCACGCAAAAACGCCGGGGCGGGCCCCGGCGTTGGGAAACAAAGGTTAAACCCAAATCGGGCTCAGAGCAGGGTGGCGATGCCCTCACGCTCTTCGTTCAGTTCCTGATAGGTCGCGTCCATGCGCGCGCGGCTGAAGGCGTTGATCTCGAGGCCCTGGACGATCTCATACTGGCCGTTCTTGCAGACCACGGGATAGGAATACACCACGCCCTCGGGGATGCCATAGCTGCCGTCGGAGGGGATGGCCATGCTGACCCAGTCGCCTTCTGCGGTGCCCAGGGCCCAGGTGCGCATGTGGTCGATCGCGGCCGATGCGGCGGAAGCGGCGGAGGAGGATCCGCGCGCCTTGATGATGGCGGCGCCGCGCTGCTGCACGACGGGAATGAATTCATCGGCATACCAGCCCTGATCCACCTGTTCGAGCGCGGCCTTGCCGCCGACGGTGGCGTGGTGCAGGTCCGGATACTGCGTGGAGGAATGGTTGCCCCAGATGGTGACCCGGCGCACGTCGTTCACATGCCGGCCGAGCTTGGCGGCGATCTGGTGCACGGCGCGGTTGTGGTCCAGCCGGGTCATGGCGGTGAACTGCCGCCGATCCAGGCTCCTGGCGTTGCTGGCGGCGATCAGGGCGTTGGTGTTGGCCGGATTGCCGACCACCAGCACGCGGATGTCTCGGCTGGCATGCTGGTCCATCGCCTTGCCCTGGACCGAGAAGATCTGCGCATTGGCTTCCAGCAGATCCTTGCGCTCCATGCCCGGTCCGCGCGGGCGGGCGCCGACCAGCAGGGCGTAATCGGCGTCCTTGAAGGCTTCCTCGGGCCGGTCGGTGGCGATCACGTCGGCCAGCAGCGGAAACGCGCAGTCGTTGAGTTCCATGACCACGCCCTTGAGGGCTTCCTGCGCTTGCGGCACTTCCAGAAGCTGCAGGATCACCGGCTGGTCGGGGCCGAGCATGGCGCCCGAGGCGATGCGGAAGTTCAGGGCATAGCCGATCTGGCCGGCGGCGCCGGTTACGGCAACGCGTACAGGTTTTTTCATGGAAGACTCCGTAGGGTTCGCGGACACCGGGTACAGGACGGGAGAAGGCCGAAGCCTGACGGCGGGGCCTTCGGAAAGGCCGGTAGTGTAACAAAAATCAAGTGGGCGATTGGTCGCTGAACAGTCCCAGTACCGTCCCTTCCGGCGCCTGAATGCGGGCATAACGGCCATATCCGGGAATGATGACGGTCGTCTGTACCACGATGCCCCCGAGTTCCCGCGCGCGCTGCAGGACGTGTTCGAGATCGGCCACGGCGATGAAGGCCTGTTGCGTTTCGCCTTCCGGCCGGCTGGCCACTTCCAGCAGGCCGATGCGGGGACCGCGTTCGGGCGCGACTTCGCGATAGCGTCGCCCGTGAGCAACGAATGTCCAGCCGAACAGGGCTGCGAGAAACTCCGCCAGACGGGGCGCATCGTGGCAATGCCATTCGACATGGGAAATCCATGCGCTCACGGATCGCTCCGGGCGGGTTGCCGCCCGAGCGGGCCGGGGACCCTCGATTTTCCCGCGCGGGTCGAATGGGGCATGAGTACGGCCGGAAGCGGCGTCGAGGGGGCAAATGTGCCGGGCATTGCGGTCTCTCGGTCCGGGTGGATCGGCGGACTACAATGATAGGCCACGCAGCGTGGTTGCGAACCTTTGGGCGATGACGAGGAGTCAAGGATGAACAGGCGAAAACACAGTCGGAACATGGTGTGGGCGCTGCTCTTGCTGCCCTGGATGGCGGTCGCGGCGGAGTGGCAGCTCGGCAAGGACGAGAGCGGGGTCCGCGTGTACTCGAGGGATGCCGCCGGAGGGGGAATCGAGGTCAAGGCGGAAACCACGGTGGACGCGCCGCTGGTGAGCGTGATGGCACTGATTCTGGATTATGACGCCGCGACACGCTGGCGCGCATCGATGATCAAGTCCATGAAAGTCAAGGACCAGCCGAATGATCACACCTGGATTCTGCAGGTCCACGCCGAGCCGCCATGGCCGTTGCCGGCCAACGAGAGCGTCATCGAGGCCCAGCTCCAGGCCAAACCCGATCGCGTGATCTACCAGTACAAGGAGCGTCCCGATCTGCAGCCGCCCGGCACCAAGAGCGCGCTGGGGGCGATGAACGGCGAATGGATTCTCAAACCGGCCGGGGAGGGGCGTACCCAGGTCACCAACGTCATGATGATGAAGCCGAACATCCCCGTGCCGGATTGGCTCATCAAGCGCATGCTGTACAGCACGCCCCACGAGCAGATGATCAAGCTCGGCAAGGTGGCTGCAGAACCCAAGTATCGACCCGACGCGGCCCCGCCCAAAATCCAGGAACTGCTGGCGCCGACGCTGAAATCGGCCTCGCCGCCGAATCCGGGCAGCGCCGCGAATTCCTGATATCGAGGCACTTCCGACAGACGAAGGGCCGTCGTGAGCCGAAACGCTCGCGACGGCCTTTCGCTTTGGATTTCTCCCGGCCAAAAAGCCGGGAGCGGATCTGAGGGGCAAGGTATTCGCGATTCGCCGCCCGTCCGGCCGTCGCATCCGATTTAGGCTCGCCGCAGTGGCGCCAGTGGCTTGATTCCCTTAAGATTTGCACCTTGCGTTTGCGCTCTGCCGGCGGTTTCGTTCATGCATTACCCCGAATCTTTCGATGTCATCGTCGTCGGTGGCGGCCATGCCGGCACGGAGGCCGCGCTGGCGAGCGCGCGGCAGGGCTGCCGCACGCTGCTGCTCACCCACAATCTGGAAACCCTGGGGCAGATGAGCTGCAATCCGGCCATCGGCGGCATCGGCAAGGGCCATCTGGTGCGGGAAGTCGATGCGCTGGGCGGCTTGATGGCGCAGGCAGCGGACCACGCCGGTATCCAGTTCCGCACGCTCAATGCGCGCAAGGGGCCGGCGGTGCGGGCGACCCGTGCCCAGGCCGACCGGGCGCTCTATCGCGCCTTCGTGCGCCGGGCGCTGGAGCGACAGCCGAACCTGACGCTGTTTCAGCAGGCCGTGGACGATCTCCTCCTCGAGCAGGGGCGGATCTGTGGTGCCATCACCCAGATGGGGCTGCGCTTTCGCGCGCGAACCGTCGTGCTGACGGCGGGGACCTTCCTGGCTGGCCGGATTCACATCGGCCTCGAGCAGCACGAGGGCGGCCGCGCCGGCGATCCGCCCGCCCGCACGCTGGCGGCGCGGCTGCGCGAGCTGCCGCTGCGCGCCGGGCGGCTCAAGACCGGCACCCCGCCGCGCCTGGACGGCCGCACCATCGACTACGCGCGTCTGCAGCCCCAGCCGGGGGACGACCCGCTGCCGGTGTTTTCCTTCCTGGGCCACGCGGCGCAGCATCCGCCCCAGGTGCTCTGCCACATCACGCATACGAGCGAGCGCACCCACGACATCATTCGCGCCGGGCTCGATCGGTCGCCCATGTACACGGGCGTGATCGAGGGTATCGGTCCGCGCTATTGCCCGTCGGTGGAGGACAAGATCACCCGTTTTGCCGACAAGACCGCCCATCAGGTCTTCCTCGAGCCCGAGGGGTTGACCACCTCGGAGGTCTACCCCAACGGCATCTCGACCAGCCTGCCCTTCGACGTGCAGTACGCGCTGGTGCGCTCCATGGCCGGGCTGGAGCACGCGCACATCCTGCGGCCGGGCTATGCCATCGAATACGATTTCTTCGATCCGCGCGATCTGTGGCCGTCCCTGGAGTCGCGCCATCTGCCGGGGCTATTCCTGGCCGGGCAGATCAATGGGACGACGGGCTACGAGGAAGCCGCCGCGCAGGGGCTGATCGCCGGCCTCAACGCCGCCCGACAGGCGCGCGAGCTGCCGCCGTGGACGCCGCGCCGGGACGAGGCCTATATCGGCGTGCTCATCGACGATCTCATCACCCGCGGCACGGCCGAACCCTATCGCATGTTCACCAGCCGCGCCGAATACCGGCTGCTGCTGCGCGAGGACAACGCCGATTTGCGCCTCACGCCCATCGGGCGTGAGCTGGGGCTGGTGGACGATACGCGCTGGGCGGCGTTCGAGCGCAAGCAGACGGCGATCACCAACGAACAGGAGCGGCTCCGGCGGACCTTTCTGCGCCCCGGCGACGGCGCCGCTGCGGCGCTCGAAACCCTGCTCGGCGCGCCGCTCGAGCGCGAACAGCGGGCGCTCGATCTGTTGCGCCGGCCGGAAGTGGATTACGGCGCGCTGGCCGCGATCATCGGCGAGTCCGTCGCTGACCCGGCCGTGGCCGAACAGGTGGAGGTGCAGGCGAAATACGCCGGCTACATCGAGCGCCAAACGCGCGACATCGAGCACCAGCGCGTCCATGAGGAAACCCCCTTGCCGGCCACCTTCGATTACGGTCGCGTCGCCGGGCTGTCCCATGAGGTGCGCCAGAAGCTGGAAGCCGGGCGGCCGGCGACGCTGGGTCAGGCCGCGCGCCTGCCGGGCATCACGCCGGCGGCGATCTCCCTTTTGCTCATCCATCTGAGGCGCAACGCCGCATGAAATTCGTGACGGTTCGGGGCCTGTCGATTCTGGCTGCGGGGGCGCTGGGCCTGTTCACCCTGGCCGGCTGTTCGGATTCGGCCAATCCGTCGGCGCATCAGCGCCCATTGATCGAGAACGGGCTCACGGTGCTGCGCAAGGCGAACGGCACCGAGCCGCAGACGCTCGATCCGCATCGCGCCGAGGACGTCTCCTCGGCCAACATCCTGCGCGATCTCTACGAGGGTCTGGTGCTGACAGGCGCCGACGGACCGCGACCGGGTGTAGCGGAGTCCTGGGAGATCAGCGCGGACGGCTTGCGCTACGTGTTCCATCTGCGGCCGACCGCACGCTGGTCCAACGGCGATGCGGTGGTGGCGGAGGATTTCGTGGCCGGTATGCGCCGCACCGTCGATCCGGCCACCTGCTCGAACTACGGCATGATCCTCGCGCCCATCGCAGAGGCCGAGGCCATCCTGGCCGGGCAGGCCAAACCCGACACGCTGGGCGTGCGGGCGCTGGATGATCGCACGCTGGAGATCCGGCTGAAGGCGCCCACGCCCTATTTCCTGAGCCTGCTCACCCATTCGACCACCTATCCCATCCATCGCCCCTCGCTGGCCGAGCATGGCGAGCGCTTCACGCGGCCGGGCAATCTGGTGACCAACGGCGCGTATCAGCTCACCGAGGCGGTGGTGCAATCTCACATCACCCTGAGCCGCAATCCGCATTACTGGGACGATGCCCATACCCGCATCGACAAGGTGCGCTATTCGGCCATCGAGGATGCCTCCAGCGAGTTCAAGCGCTACCGCGCCGGCGAGGTGGACTGGGGCAGCGTGCCGACAGCCGATTTTGCCTGGGCCAAGGCCAATCTGGGCGAGGAATTGCGGATCCACCCGTATCTCGGGGTGTACTACTACGGCTTGAACCTCACCCGCGCACCGTTCCAGGACGCGCCGGCCCTGCGGCGGGCACTCAACCTGGCCGTCGACCGGGAAATCCTGACCGAAAAGATCACCCGCGGCGGGGAAATCCCGGCTTACGGCTGGGTGCCCCCCGGCCTGCCGGGCTATGCACAGGCGACGCCGGAGCATGCGCACTGGACCCGCGAGGCGCGTTTCGCCGAGGCCAAGCGGCTCTATGCCGAGGCCGGGTATTCGGCCGAGCGTCCGCTGCGTGTCGAGATCCGCTACAACACCCAGGAGGACAACCGCAAGATCGCGGTGGCCGTCGCGCAGATGTGGAAGCAGGTGTTGGGTGTGGAGACGACGCTGTTCAACGAGGAATGGAAGGTCTTTCTGCAGAACCGCAAGCAGAAGCAGGTCACGCAGGTGTTTCGCAGCGGTTGGATCGGGGACTACGCCGATCCTTATACCTTCCTCGAACTGCTGCATTCCCAGCACGGCATCAACGATTCGGGCTATGCCAATCCGGCCTATGACGCCTTGCTCGCCCGCATCAGCGCCCTGCCCGGCGGCGCCGAGCGCAATGGCCTGATGCATGAGGCCGAAACGATGATGCTTGCCGACGACCCGGTGATGCCGCTGTTCTTCTACGTTAGCAAGACGTTGCTCAAGCCCTGGGTGAAGGGCTATCGGCCCAACATCATGAACCAGCACTACACCAAGGATCTGTGGATCGAACCGGCCGGCGGCTGAATCGCTGCTGCGGGCCGCAAGGTGCCGGGGGGCCGCCGACCTTGCGGAAAAGCGGCCGGTCGTGATAAAAAGCTCGCCTTCGTTTCAACGCGCGCCCTCGACCGCCGGTACGGCGCGCACAGTTTCGACCCGATTGAGGATTCGACTCCATGTCGCGAGTGTGTCAGGTTACCGGGAAGCGCCCGATCACCGGGAACAACGTGTCCCACGCCAACAACAAGACCAAGCGCCGGTTTTTGCCCAATTTGCACGAGCAGCGCTTCTGGGTCGATGCCGAGCAGCGTTTCGTGCGGCTGCGGGTTTCGACCAAAGGCATCCGGATCATCGACAAGCTGGGCATCGACGCCGTTCTGGCCGACATGCGCAAGCGCGGCGAACGCGTCTGAGGGACTGAGTCATGCGTGACAAGATCAAACTGGTTTCGACGGCAGGCACCGGCCACTTCTACACCACGACCAAGAACAAGCGCACCAAGCCGGAAAAGATGGAGATCAAGAAATTCGATCCCGTCGTACGGCAGCACGTTATGTACAAGGAAGCCAAGATCAAGTAAGGGCGGCTCCGGTTTGCCTTTGCGGAACATCTGGGTTCCTGACTGAAAAGCCCGCGTGAAGCGGGCTTTTTCGATGCGGAACAGGCTGCATGCCCGAGTTGCCAGAAGTCGAGACCACGCGCCGGGGCATTGCGCCTGGCATCACCGGGCGTCGTGTGCTTGCCATGGACGTCCGGCAATGGACCTTGCGGTGGCCGATCCCGGCCGAGTTGCCGGAGCAGGTGACAGGGCAGGTCGTCCTGGGCATCGAGCGGCGCGGAAAGTATCTCCTGGTGCGGTTCGAACCGGGCACGATGCTGGTCCACCTGGGCATGTCCGGCAGCCTGCGCCTGACCGACGCCGCCGAACCGGCGCGCCGCCATGATCACGTGATCTGGCAACTCGACAACGGGCTCTGTCTGCGTCTGCACGACCCCCGCCGCTTCGGGTCGGTGCTGTGGACGGCGGAACCCGCCGCGCATCATCCGCTGCTCCGCGCATTGGGCCCGGAACCGCTGTCCGCGGCATTCAGCGCGCAATATCTCAAGCGCCTGACGGCCCACCGGCGCTCAGCCATCAAAACCACCTTGATGGACGCCCGGGTCGTCGTCGGCGTCGGCAACATCTACGCCAGCGAAGCCCTGTTCCTGGCCGGCATTCATCCGGCGCGCGCCAGCGGACGAATCGCCCTGTCGCGCTATGAGCAACTGGTGACCGCGGTGCGGCAGGTGCTGGAAGAGGCGATCGCCGCCGGTGGCACGACCCTGCGCGACTTCGTGGGTGGCGACGGCCGGCCGGGGTATTTCGCGCAGCAACTCCGGGTCTACGGCCGGGCATCGCAGCCGTGCCGCTCGTGCGCCGCGCCGGTTCGCCACCTGCGTCAGGGGCAGCGATCCAGCTACTTCTGCGCACACTGCCAGAAATGAACGGTGGGCCGCGTCGCCCGGGGCGCATTGATCGCAGCCGGCCGTTCAGGTAGCATTCTCCCTCTTTTGTCGCCGGTTCGGCGATTCTCCTTGCCTCACCGACCATCGGGAGGCTTTTATCCGTAAGGAGTGTCCATGCGTCACTATGAAATCGTGTTTTTGGTCCACCCCGATCAGAGCGACCAGGTGCCCGCCATGTGCGAGCGCTATCGTTCGGTGATCGAGGCGGACGGCGGGCGGATCCACCGACTTGAAGACTGGGGTCGGCGCCAGCTCGCCTATCCGATCGAAAAGGTCTACAAGGCCCATTACGTCCTTATGAACGTTGAATGCAGCCAGGCGGCGCTCGGGGAAATCAAGAGCGCGTTTCGATTCAACGATGCGGTCCTGCGCAACCTGATCATGAGTCGGCCCGCCGCGGACACCGGTCCCTCGCCCCTGCTCAAGTCGCGCGATGAAGAACGCAGCGACGAAGGGCGTTCGCGCGGTCCGGCTCGGGAGACCGCCGTCGTGGAAGGGGATGATGACGAGGACGATGAAGGCGCGAACGACTGAGGTTCGCCCAAAGTGCGAGGCCGCCCGTCCGGCCCTCGCTCGCCGACCGTTTCGAGGAGAGATTCATGTCGCGTAATTTCCGCCGCCGCAAGTATTGCAAGTTCACCGCCGAAGGCATCACCGAGATCGACTACAAGGATCTCGTGACCCTCAAGGCCTACATCGCCGAAACCGGCAAGATCGTGCCCAGCCGCATCACCGGCACCAGCGCCCGCTACCAGCGGCAGTTGGCCAAGGCCGTGAAGCGCGCGCGGTTCCTGGCGCTGCTGCCCTACACCGACCAGCACTGAGCGTACTGCCCGGAAAAGCCCATGCAGACGCTGGCCCGCTACGCGATGTCCGGGTTCTGGCAGGCTGTGCTGGTGATCAGCCTGCTGGGCATGGGCGCGTGGATTCTGTTTCCGCTCATGTATCTGTCCGGTGCCGTGTTGGCCTTGGTCGCCATGCAACTGGGCCCGACCAAGGCGGTGCAGGTGGTCGCGGCCTGCCTGCTGGTGCAGGGAGCAGCCGGCGCCGTGCTGATGGCCTCGCCGGTCTCCGCCATGGCATTGGCGTCCCTCCTGTGGGTGCCGCTGACTGCGTTGGGCGGGCGAGTGTGGCAGCGGGCCAGCCTGCCGTCGGTCTTGAGCATGGTGGCTGTGCTCGGCTTGGTGGCAGTGGTCGCGTTCTACGTTTTGCACGACGACCCGGCGCTGTGGTGGCAGCAGCGCGTCGAGCGCATGCTCGCCAGCCAGATGGGACAGATGGGCGGCGGTTCGCCATCGGATCAGAACCTGAGCGCCATCTTGCAAGGCGTGGCCCCGTATCTGCCGGGCGCATTCGCCGCGGTGTGGGTGATGGGTCTGGCGGTCAGTCTGGTGATGGGGCGCTGGTTGCAGTCTCGCCTGTACCGGCCCGGCGCGTTCGGCGCCGAGTTTCAGGCGTGGCGCCTGCCTCGCGGGTGGAGTGTGGTGGCGCTGCTTTGCGCCATCGGGACGCTGTGGCGGGCGGATGCGGCGCTCAATCTCCTGGTGCCGCTGACGGTGATCCTGTGCCTGCCGGCCTTGGGGTTGCTGCATGGGCTGCTGCGGGGTCGATCGGCAGGGCATGTGTATCTGGGTCTGCTGTATGCCGCCGTGCTGGTGATGCCGCATCTGGCCATGATTTTGGCAGGGGTGTCTCTGCTGGACAGTTGGATGGATTTCCGGGGTCGCGCCGGCAAATCTGAATGATGAATCGACGTATCGGGATGATGAGATGGACGTGATTTTGTTGCAGAAAGTAGAGAATTTGGGCGGTTTGGGCGATCGGGCCTCCGTTCGGCCGGGGTATGCCCGGAACTACCTCATTCCGTTCGGCAAGGCCGTGCCGGCCACGCCGGCCCGGATTGCCGAGTTCGAAAACCGGCGCGCCGAACTGGAGCGTCAGGCGGCTGAGAACTTTGCCCACGCTCAGGGCCGCAAGACGGAACTGGAAAGCGTCACGGTCACCCTGACGGCGAAGGCTTCCAGCGAAGGCAAGCTCTACGGGTCGATCGGCAATGCCGACGTGGCCGAAGCCCTGACCGCTTCGGGCCATCCGGTCGAACGCCGCGAAGTGCGCTTGCCCGACGGGCCGATCCGCATGACCGGCGAGTACGACATCGCCGTGCATTTGCACAGTGAAGTCGACGCCGTGATCCACATGGTGGTGGTCGGCGAGGAGTAATCCTCTAACGCGAGTCCGCCGCCGATACCGGGCGGCGGGGGAAGGCCAGGCATGAGCGAACGACGCCAAGCGGCAGGGTCGGGCCATTCGGGCGATCTGGCTGCCTTGCGCGTGCCGCCGCATTCCCGTGAAGCCGAGCAGTCGCTCCTCGGCGGCCTCATGCTCGATGAGGCGAGTTGGGAAGTCGTCGCCGACCAGGTCACCGAAGACGATTTCTATTTCTCCGCCCACCGGCTGATCTTCCGGGCGTTGGCGCATCTTGCCGAAGTGGCGCAACCGCGAGACGTGGTGACCGTCTCGGAGTGGCTGCAGCGGGATGCAGGGCTCGATGCCGTGGGCGGCTTGGCCTACCTCGGTACCTTGGCGCGCGATACGCCCAGCGCGGCCAATGTCGGTGCCTACGCCGCCATCGTGCGGTCGCGCAGCGTCCTGCGCCAGTTGATCCGGGTCGGAACCGACATCGCGCAAAGCGGCTATGAGCCGCAGGGCCGCGAGGTACCCGAACTCATCGATGCCGCCGAGCGGCAGGTCTTCCAGATTGCCGAAGCGGGCCTGCGGAACAAACAGGGTTTCGTCCCCATCCGGCGTCTGCTGGCCGAGACCCTGGACAAGATCGACACGCTGTTCCAGTCCGACAATCCGATCACAGGACTGGCGACCGGGCTGGTCGACTTCGACGACAAGACGGCGGGTCTGCAGGCGGGAGATCTCGTGGTCATCGCCGGTCGCCCGTCGATGGGCAAGACCAGCTTCGCCATGAATCTCGCGGAGCACGCGGCGATTCGCGACAAGGTGCCGACGGCGATCTTCAGCATGGAGATGCCCGGCCAGCAATTGGCCATGCGCATGATCTCCTCGCTCGGCCGCATCGACCAGAGCCGGGTGCGCACCGGGCGCCTGGCGGACACCGATTGGCCGCGCATCACCTCGGCAGCGGCCTTGATCGCCGAGGCGCCCATGTTCATCGACGATTCCCCGGCGCTGTCGCCGACGGAAATCCGCGCCCGCGCCCGGCGCCTCAAACGCGAGCATGGCCTGGGGCTCATCGTCGTCGACTACCTGCAGCTGATGCAGATCCCCGGCAATCAGGAAACCCGGGCCTCGGAGATTGCCGAAATCTCCCGCAGCCTGAAAGCGCTGGCCAAGGAACTCAGCGTCCCGGTGATCGCGCTCTCGCAGCTCAACCGCAACCTCGAACAGCGCCCCAACAAGCGCCCGGTGATGTCAGATCTGCGCGAATCGGGCGGGATCGAGCAGGACGCCGACCTCATCATCTTCATCTACCGCGATGAGGTCTATAACCCCGAAAGCCCCGACAAGGGCAGCGCGGAGATCATCATCGCCAAACAGCGCAACGGACCGACCGGCACGGTGCGCCTGACCTTCCTCGGCCAGTACACGCGCTTCGAGAATTTCGCCTCCGATGAATACGGCGGAGGCTATGCATGAAGGCGGCCCGGCGCGGCGCCCCGTGGATCGAGATCGATCTCGCGGCGCTTACCCACAACCTTGCGGTCGTGCGCCGCCATGCGCCGGACGCGCGCGTCATGGCCGTGGTCAAGGCCGACGCCTACGGCCACGGCTTGCTGACGGTGGCGCATACCCTCGCGGCGCATGCCGATGCCTTGGCCGTGGCGCGCCTCGATGAGGCGCTGCAACTCCGGGCCGGTGGAATAGGCGCGCCCATCGCGGTCCTGGAAGGCGTCTTCGATGCCGAGGACTTGCAGTTGGCGGCGGACCTGAGGCTGGACCTCGTCGTTCACCATACGCTCCAGGTCGACCTGCTCGAACGCGTGCCCTTGCCGGATCGGGTGCGCGTGTGGCTGAAGGTCGATACGGGGATGGGGCGGCTCGGGGTTGACGTCGAGGAGGCCGGTGCCCTGTGGCGACGGCTGTCGGACTGCCCGGCAGTCGCGGGGCCGGTCGGCTGGATGACGCATCTGGCCCATGCGCGGCGGGGGGAGTGCCCCGAGACCGATCGCCAGCTGTGCGCATTGGCTGGCGCGACCATGGGACTGGGCGGGCCACGCAACATCGCCAACTCCGCAGGCGTGCTCGCCTGGCCCCAGAGTCACGCCGACTGGGTGCGCCCGGGCATCATGCTCTACGGTGTCTCTCCCTTTGCGGGGGAGCAGGGCGCGGATACCGATCTGCGTCCCGTCATGTCGCTTTGTTCGGAACTGATCGCCGTGAAGTCCCTGCATGCCGGTGCCGCCGTCGGCTACGGCGGAACCTGGCGCACACCGCGGGCAACGTGTCTGGGTGTGGTCGCCACCGGTTACGGCGACGGCTATCCGCGCACCCTGCCCAGCGGGACGCCAGTATGGGTGAACGGCCGCCCGGTGCCGCTGGTGGGCCGCGTGTCCATGGATCTGTTGACGGTCGATCTGGGGCCTCAGGCGAGCGAAACGGTGGGCGCGCGCGTGGTGCTTTGGGGGAACGGCGGCGCTTCCGTCGAGACCTTGGCCGCGTCGATCGGGACCATCGGATACGAGCTCCTTTGCCGGGTCACGCCGCGCGTGCAACGAATCGTGCTCGCCGAAGCGGTTGCGGCCCATCCACCGGATCGCTGGGAGGCAGCGGCGGGGCGCCTCGTGGCGACGGGGGGCGCGTCTGGCCGCCCGATGCCGACCCGTCGTCGCTGAACGGGCGGGGCCGGCGACGAGCTGCCGAGACCCGTCATGACGGGGTTCCGGTGCCAGCGGCCGCGGAGCTGGGATCGGATGGTGCTGGCCGAAGGGCGTCGCCGCCGATGTCGGCACGCAGTCTCGGCAGCGCCGCAGGATGCTCGCGCTGCAGATAGACGATGAGCCCCTCGCGGATGGCGCAGCGCAGATCCCAGGCTTCCGGCGCATTGCGCGCGCTCATCAGCGCCCGCAATTCGATGACCCGTTCCCGGCTGTCGGTCACCTGCAGGACGTTGACCTTGCCGTCCCAGAGCGGATGGTCCGTGAGCAGCCGCGTGAGCTCGGCGCGCAGCGGTTCCAGCGGCACGGCGTAGTCGGTATACAGGAAGACGCTGCCGATCAGTTCGGACGAATTGCGCGTCCAGTTCTGGAACGGCTTTTCGATGAAGTAGTTGATCGGCAGGACGAGACGCCGCCAGTCCCACAGCCGCACCACGACGTAGGTCAGCGTCAATTCCTCGATCCATCCCCACTCGTTCTCGACGATCACGGCATCGTCGATGCGGATGGGCTGGGTCAGCGCGATCTGGAAGCCCGCCAGAAGGTTGCCCAGAATTTTCTGCGCCGCAAACCCCACGACCAGGCCCAAGATGCCGGCGGAGGTCAGCAGACTCGTGCCGAGCTGGCGGGCGCCATCGAACAGCGTCAACGTCGAGGCGCCGGCGATCAGGATGACGAGGAAGATGCCCAGCTTGCGCAAAAAGGCAAACTGGGTGCGGATGCTGCGCGCCTGCAGATTGTCGGCGACATGGATGGGGTAGCGGATGGCGACCAGCCGATCCATCACGTTGAGCGCACGGATCAGCACCCAGGCCACGGTGACGATGAGGAGCATCGAGACGACGAGATTGACCACGGCCGTGTAGCGCGGCGCCGTCGGCAACAACGGCCGGGCCAGCAGCAACGCAAGCAGCGGCAGGATCAACTGCAGGCCGTTGGCCAGCACGGGGATGAACAACGATTCCAGCGTCGATGCCTGCCGCTGACCCCAGCGTTCGGCGAAGCGCGCCAGACGCCGAGCGATGCGGTAGAGCACCCAGAAGGTCCAGACGAAGAGCAGGGCATCGCGCAGTCTCTCGAGTGGCACGAGCAGCGCGAGGCCGGTCTGGGTCTCGAGCGTCCGCAGCAGCGGTTGGACCGACAGATAGCCCCCGATTACGCCGATCGCGCTCACGACGGGGGCGCGGGAGGCGACCAGAATCTCGCGGATGATTTGTCGCAACTCCGGGGGCGAGGCCGGCGCCTGGTGACTGAGGCCGTTCGCCGGCCGCAACAGGCGATGCAGCAGCGCCGCCAGCAGCACCGTGAGGCCGAGACCGGCGGCGGTCATCAGCCACACCGTCACCGGGATCTGGCGCATGCCATCCATCAGCGCCAGCCCGCTCGACCCACGATGTTCCGGCACGTCACGCGAGCAGACGCAACAGGCCCTGCACGGGAATCCCCACCCAGGCGGGACGGTTGTTCAACTCATAGCGGATTTCGTAGAGGCATTTCTCGATCAGGAACAGGCGCAGCAGGTGCTGCCTCACCTCTTCGTCTGCCGGGTAGGTCGCGGCGTCCGCGATGGCGGCGCGGTAGCCCTCCAGAAACGCGGCCTCCGTCTCCTGCTCCCAGGCGCGCACGGCCGGCTCGAGTCGCAGCCGGTCGGCCGGCCTTTCCGTGGTGCTTTGGGCCAGCGCCACCATACCGGCATAATCAAAGGAGCGCAGCATGCCGGCGACGTCTCGCAGTGGCGAGTGCTTGGCGCGTCGTTCGGCCACCGGCCTGGCCGGTTCGCCCTCGAAGTCGGTGATCACGAAGTCATCCGCGACCAGCAAGACCTGGCCCAGATGATAGTCGCCGTGGTAACGGCTGCGCACGATGGTGGCGTGCGCCAGCTCGGCAGGTTGCAGCGCCTCCAGCACGCTCTGACGCTGGACGAGGAGGCGATGGCCGCATTCGCGGATGGCTTCGGGCAGCCGGTCGAGCGATTGCGCGAGCGCGTCCAGGGTAGCCGTGGCTTCCTGGCGCACCGTGCCGAACCACCCATCCAGTTCGGCTGGGCTGACCCGTTCCGGGTCGAAGGCCGGATCCCCGGTGCGGAGCGCGAATGAGCGGTGAAGTTCCGCCGTGCGCCGGCCCAGGTTGTGCATCTGATGGGTGAAGAACGCGTGCTGGCTGGCGGCACCGTCTTCGGCGGAGTCTGCCTCCGGTTCCGCCAGCACGCGCTCGAGATAACCCACCGTGTAGTCCCAGGCCGATCCCTGGTTGCCGAGGAAGGGCTGCAGGATCGCCAAGGTGAGCGGCTCGCCCGTGGGCTCCTGATATTCCAGCGATCCGGCCAGGGGCACGATGTTGGGATAGTGCGCCTGTTGGGTGAGATAGGCGCCGACCTCGACTTCCGGATTGATGCCCTGCTGCAGGCGGCCGTAAGCCTTCAGGAACAGCCGCTGGCCGAACAGCACGGCGATGTTGCTCTGCTCGAGCGCGGGGTGATGGACGGGTTCCTGTAGCGCGCTTGGCAGATCGTCGATCACACCCGTCGTGGTGAAGCGCAGGAGCCCGCGCCCCAGCGGCACTTCCCGTCCCTGCGCCATGGCCGTCACCAGCGCGCGGCAAAAGGCCGCATCCCCATAGGCGCTGTACAGGACACCCATGCGCGCCTTTTCGCGCACACGCGCCAGGGTCCAAGGGAGCAGCCCGTGCAATGTGTCTTCGCCGAGTTCGTCTTCCCAGGCCAGCGCCAGCGGCAGGAAGTAGCGTTGCGCCGGGCCCTCGGTGAAGTGCACCTCGATGAGTGTCAACAGCCAGCGTCCACCGCCGTCGCGCCATTCGTCCTGTTCCAGGATGTCGATGCGCGAGATGCTGCGGCCCTTGCCCGCAAACCACCGCTTGTCCCTGAGGTAGGGCGCCAGGATCTGTTGCTGGAATTGGGTCTGGGTCCGGCTCTCGATGGCCCGGCGGACGGGATTGACGAGGGTGCGCCCCCCCAGGAACGTCATCCAGCCATCAGTGAGCACCAGGACCGGCAGTTCGCGGCCTGGGAGGCGATCCTGGTGCCACGCGGGCGCATCGACGTCCCGGGCCAGTCGAAAGCTGTAGTAGCCGTAGCCTTTCAGGGTGAGCAGATAGGGCAGGTCCCCGATCGGCGGGAAGGGCGTGTGCCCCAGCAATTCGACGGGGACGTGCTGCTTGTATTCCGCGAGATCCAATTCAACCGGCTGCGCGCTGCGCGAGAGGTTCACGACGCACAGGATCTTTTCGTCCTGCCACTCACGCACATACGCCAGGATCTTGCGGTTGCCGGGCGAGAGGAACTTCAGATTGCCGTTGCCGAACGCCCGATAGGTCTTGCGCGCCGCGATCAGTCGCCGCGTCCAATGCAGCAGCGAGGAGGGATTGCGCAACTGCGCCTCGACGTTGATGGTCTGGTAGCCGTAGACCGGATCCATGACCGGCGGCAGGAACAGACGCTGCGGATCGGCGCGGGAAAAGCCGCCGTTGCGGTCGGATGTCCATTGCATCGGCGTCCGCACGCCGTTGCGATCGCCGAGATAGACGTTGTCGCCCATGCCGATCTCATCGCCGTAGTACAGGATCGGCGAGCCCGGCAGCGTCATGACGAGGAAGTTCATCAGTTCGATCTTTTCGCGATTGTTGTCCATCAGCGGGGCCAGTCGGCGCCGGATGCCGACGTTGAGCCGCGCCCGGGGGTCCACCGCGTACATGGTGTACATGTAATCGCGCTCTCGGCTGGTGACCATTTCCAGCGTCAACTCGTCGTGGTTGCGCAGAAAGATCGCCCATTGGCAGTTTTCGGGGATGTCCGGCGTCTGTGCCATGATTTCCACGATGGGATGCCGGTCTTCCTGGGCGATGGCCATGTACAGGCGGGGCATCAGCGGGAAGTGATAGGCCATGTGGCATTCATCGCCTTCCCCGAAATACTCGCGCACGTCCTCCGGCCACTGGTTGGCTTCGGCGAGCAGCATGCGGTTCGGGTAGTTGGCATCGATCACGGCGCGGATCTTCTTGATGACCGCGTGGGTTTCGGGGAGGTTTTCGTTGCTGGTGCCCTCGCGCACGCACAGATAGGGAATGGCGTCCAGCCGCAGGCCATCCACCCCCAGATCGAGCCAGAAGCGCATCACGCGGATCACGGCGTTCACCACGGCCGGATTGTTGTGATTGAGATCCGGCTGATGCGAGAAGAACCGGTGCCAGTAATACGCCTGCGCCACCTCGTCCCAGGCCCAATTCGACTTTTCCGCGTCGGTAAAGATGATGCGCGTGTCCGCGAATTTCTTGTCGGTATCGCTCCAGACATAAAAGTTTCGCTTGGACGATCCCAGCGGGGCCCGACGGGCCGCCTGGAACCAGGGGTGCTGGTCCGAGGTGTGGTTGATGACCAGTTCGGTGATCACCTTGAGATGGCGCCGATGCGCCTCGCGGATGAAATGCTTGAAGTCGGCGCGGGTGCCGTATTGGCGGTCGACGTTGCGGTAGTCGGAGATGTCGTAGCCGTCGTCCCGGAACGGCGAGGGATAGAAGGGCAGCAGCCACAGCGTATTGACGCCGAGGTCCTTCAGATAGTCGAGCTTTTCGGTCAGGCCGCGGAAATCGCCGATGCCGTCGTTGTCGGCGTCGCAGAATGCCTTGACGGGCAGTTCGTAGATGATCGCGTCCTTGTACCACAAGGGGCTGTTCCACCATTCCAGCAATGCATCGGACGGGGTAGTGGCGGGGATGATTCCGGGTTCCATGCTGCGGTCTCCGCTCGGACGGTCTTATTGGAAGTAATCGAAATCCCGTTCGCTGCGCAGGCGGCGGCGCAGGCGGAGGATGTGGATCGGCGCGGATTGCGGGTCCAGGCGCACGAACTGGCGCGCGCCCTGCCACAGGAACCGGGCATCGGACAACAGATCATGTGCCTGGAAGGAATCGCCGCCGGTCATCCCGAAGGTCTCCAGCGGCAGCTCGATCCATCCCGACTGCACGTTGTGCGGATCGAGATTGGCCACCATGACGAGGACATCGCCCTGGCCGTCCGCCGCCAGCGCGGTTTTGCTGTAGCAAAGCAGCAGATCGTTGTCGACCGGATGCAGGCGCAGGTTCCAGGCCTGCTGGAATGCGGGATTTTCGCGGCGGATGCGGTTCAGCCGGGTAATGAAAGGCGCCAGGCTGTCGGGTCGATCCAGCTCCCAGTGGCGCAACTGGTATTTCTCCGAGTCGAGATACTCCTCGCTCCCGGGTTCGCGGGCCTGGTGTTCGAGCAGTTCGAAGGCCGGTCCATAGAGGCCGTAATTCGCGCCCAGTGTGGCGGCCAATGCCGCTCGGAGCATGAAGGCCGGCCGGCCGCCGTATTGCAAGAACTCCGGCAGGATGTCGGGCGTATTCGGCCACAGGTTGGGCCGGAAGTATTCGCGCGACTCGTGCTGGGTCAGCTCGAGCAGGTAATCGGAGAGTTCCTGCCTGGTGTTGCGCCAGGTGAAGTAGGTGTAGGACTGGCTGAACCCCAGCTTGGCGAGGCGATGCATGATGCTCGGGCGAGTGAAGGCCTCGGCGAGAAAGATCACTTCCGGCTGGACCCGCTTGATGTCGTCGATGAGCCATTCCCAGAAGGCAAAGGGCTTGGTATGGGGGTTGTCCACCCGAAAGATCCGCACGCCCTGCTCGATCCAGAACACGAAGATGCTCCGGAGTTCGGCCCACAGGCCCTGCCAGTCATCGGTCTCGAAATCGAAGGGATAGATGTCCTGGTATTTCTTGGGGGGGTTTTCTGCATACTGGATCGAGCCATCGGGACGGTGGCGGAACCACGCAGGATGTTCGCGCACGTAGGGATGATCCGGCGAGCATTGCAAGGCGATGTCCAGCGCGATCTCGAGGTTTGCCTCGCGAGCCCGGGCAACGAGGGTGCGGAAATCGTCCAAGGTACCGAGCGCGGGGTGGATCGCCTTGTGCCCGCCCTCCGGACCACCGATGGCCCATGGCGAACCGACATCATCCGGTCCCGCCGCCAGAGCGTTGTTGGGACCCTTGCGGAAGGTACGTCCGATCGGATGGATGGGCGGCAGATAGACGACGTCGAAGCCCATGCGCGCGATATCGGGCAGACGGGTGGCGCAGTCGGCAAAGGTGCCGTGGACCCCGCTGGTCGGGCTGCACGATCGTGGAAACAGTTCATACCAACTCGAGAATCGCGCTCTGACGGGATCGACCGTCACGCGCAGCGATGCGCCGTGCTGGACGAAGCGCCGTTCGGCATGACGCGCCATGAGTTGCTCGAGCGGCGCGCCTGCCGCGAGCGCGCGGCCCTGTTCGGCGTCGACGCTGGCCAGTCGGTCGGCAAAGCTGAGGAGCGCAGCGCCGTCGGGACCGCCGGCGCGCCGCCCGGCATCGCTCACCAGCAACGCGCCGCTCTGGAGGGCGAGTGCAATGTCGGCCGCATCCGTCCGGCGCAGCAGATCGTGGCGCCACGTCAGGAACGGGTCGATCCAGGCCGCCACCACATACTCATAGGTTCCGATGCGATCGACCGTAAACGCGCCCTGCCAGCGGTCGTTGAGCAGCGCCTCCATGGGGGCTTCAAGCCAATCGGCGTCCGTCGCAAACCGGTAGCGGACGGCTGCGCTGATGTGGTCATGGCCATCGCAGAAGATCGCTGCCGAGACCTCGACCCGCTCGCCGATGGCCCGCTTGATGGCAAAGCGCCCCGCGTCGACCTCCGGCCGGACGCGCTCGATGACGACCCGCCGCCGTCCTTCCTGCGGATACTGTGTCATGAGATGCCCTCGTTTCAGTGCTCGGCCGCCGGTCTCAGGTAGATGACGCCCAAAGGCGGGAGAATCAGCGAAAGCGATTGAAAATGCCCTTGGGCGGCGACGGGCGCCGCTTCGATCCGGCCCAGATTGCCGACGTTGCTGCCGCCGTAGATCGCCGCGTCGCTATTGAGCACTTCCTCCCACGGCCCGCCGACGGGCACACCCAAGCGGTAGTTGTGCCGCGGGACCGGCGTGAAGTTGCACACCACGAGCACGACATCCTTCGGCTGCTGGCCGCGGCGCAGGAACGCGATCACGGAGTTCTCCCAGTCCTGGTTATCGATCCAGGCGAAACCTTCCGGGCTGAAATCCTGCGCATGCAGGGCCGGAAGGGTGCGGTAGCCGTGGTTGAGATCGCCGATCCAGCGCTGGACGCCGTCGTGCAGGGGATATTGCAGCACGTGCCATTGAAGGCTCTCTTCGTGCTGCCATTCGCGTCGCTGACCGAATTCGCCGCCCATGAACAGCAGCTTCTTGCCCGGGTGCGCCCACATGTAGCCGTAGAGCAGGCGCAGGTTGGCGAACTGCTGCCATTCGTCCCCGGGCATCTTGCCGATCAGCGCGCCCTTGCCGTGCACCACTTCATCGTGCGACAGCGGCAACAGGAAGTTTTCCGTGAAGGCATACCAGATGCTGAAGGAGATCTGGCCCTGGTGATAGCGGCGATGGATGGGATCGGTCTGGAAGTATTTGAGCGTGTCGTGCATCCAGCCCATGTTCCACTTCATGCCGAAACCCAGTCCGCCGGCATAGGTCGGCCGCGAAACCATGGGCCAGGCGGTGGATTCCTCGGCGATGGTCTGGGTGTCGGGGTGATCCTGGTAGATGGCTTCGTTGAGCTTGCGCAGAAAGGCCATGGCCTCCAGATTTTCGCGGCCGCCATGGCGGTTGGGGATCCATTCGCCTTCGCGACGCCCATAGTCGAGGTACAGCATGGAAGCCACCGCGTCCACGCGCAGGCCGTCGACGTGATACTTGTCCAGCCAGAACAAGGCGCTGGAGAGCAGGAAGGAACGGACCTCGTTGCGGCCGTAGTTGAAGATGGCGCTGTTCCACTCCGGGTGGAAGCCCTGACGCGGATCGGCGTGCTCGAACAGGTGGGTGCCGTCGAAATACGCCAAGCCATGCTCGTCGCTGGGAAAGTGGGACGGCACCCAGTCCAGGATCACGCCGATGCCGGCCTGATGCAGATGATCGACGAGGTACATGAAGTCCTGCGGCGTCCCGTAGCGGGCGGTGGGCGCGAAATAGCCCGTCGTCTGGTAGCCCCAGGATCCGTAGAACGGATGTTCCATGACGGGCAGCAGTTCGACATGGGTGAAGCCCAGGCTGCGGGCATGGTCGGCGAGGCGCGGGGCGACTTCGCGGTAGGTCAGAAAACGGTTGCCTTCTTCCGGTACCCGCTGCCATGAGCCCAGATGAACCTCATAGATCGACATGGGCGCGTCGAGTGCGTTCGCGTCGCGACGCCGCGCCATCCAGTCGGCGTCCCTCCAGTCGTAGTCGAGCGTCCACAGGCGTGAGGCGGTCGCGGACGGCGGCTCGCTGCAAATGGCGAACGGATCGGCCTTGTCGACGGCATAGCCGTGATAGCGCGAGACGATATGGAATTTGTACGAACTGCCGATGGCGATGCCCGAGACGGTGCCTTGCCAGATGCCCGAATCGTCATCACGCGCCTCGAGCGGGTGAGTCTGTGGGTGCCAGCCGTTGAAATCGCCGATGACCGAGACGGCCGCGGCGTTCGGCGCCCAGACGGCGAAATGGACGACCGGGTCGCCATCGGCTCGCGATTCGACGTGCGCGCCGAGTTTCTCGAACAGGTGGGTATGGGAGCCTTCCTTGAAAAGATAAATGTCGTGTGGGGTGATGCGGCGGGCTGGCGCGTCTGAGACGAGGTCTTTCTTTTCCATCCTGGTTTCCTGTTGGGAGGCCGGCGATGGTGACGTCGAGCGTGACGGGACCGTTGCCGCAGACGGCATGCCCCGGATCGAGATCTAGGGAGCGGTCGCCGCTACGGCTGACATTGAGGAGGTAACACCACGCTCGGCTCCCTTGATCCGACCCGGCTGGGCCGGCAAGGTTCCGCGCAGCGGACTCGCCAAGGGCCCGATGCGGGACAGGGGGTCATCGAGGTTTCAGTGTTCAGGGTCTCTGTCGTACGCGGGCCGCCGGCAGCAGCGCGCGCAGACTGGCGGTAAGCCCGCCGGCGTCCAGGCCACAGGTCACGAGCAATTCCTCTCGGCTGCCATGCTCCAGGAAACGATCGGGCAGTCCCAGGTGGGTGATGCCGGTGGTCAGGCCTTGGCGGGCCAGGCATTCGGCCACCGCACTGCCGGCACCGCCGGCAACGACATTGTCCTCGAGCGTGACGAGATGGCGATGGGTGCGGGCCAACTCGAGCACCAGCGCCTCATCAAGCGGCTTGACGAAGCGCATGTTGGCGACCGTCGCATTCACGGATGCAGCCGCCTCGAGGGCCGGCGCGAGCAGCGCGCCAAAGGACAGCACGGCGATATCCCGTCCCTGGTGCCGAATTTCCCCGCGACCGACCGGCACCGGCGGGGCACTGGTGAGGAAGTCGACGCCCATGCCCGCCCCGCGCGGGTAGCGCACGGCAGAGGGTCCCTTGATCGTGAGCGCGGTGTTGAGCATGGCGCAGCATTCGGCCTCGTCCGCCGGCGCCATCAGCACCAGATTGGGGATGCAGCGCAGGAAGGAGAGGTCGAAGGCGCCGTGGTGCGTTGCTCCGTCCTGACCCACCGGCCCGGCGCGGTCGATGGCCAGTATCACGGGCAGCTGCTGCAGCGCGACGTCGTGGATGAACTGGTCGTAGGCGCGCTGCAGGAAGGTGGAGTAGATCGCCACGACCGGATGCAGCCCTTCGCAGGCCATGCCCGCGGCCAGCGTCACCGCATGTTGTTCGCAGATGCCGACGTCGAAGTAGCGGTCGGGAAATCGCTTTTCGAACTCGACCAGTCCGGAGCCCTCGCGCATGGCTGGGGTGATGGCGACGATGCGCGCCTCGCGCGCGGCCGCGTCGCAGATCCAGGCACCGAATACCTGGCTATAGGTGGGCTTGGCTTCCGGCCGGGCGGCGGGCAGGGTGCCGGTGTGCGGATCGAAGCGGGTGACGCCGTGCCAGCCGATGGGGTCGAGTTCCGCCGGTGCGAACCCCTTTCCCTTGCGCGTGACCACATGCAGGAACTGCGGTCCGGGTCGATCACGGAGATTGCGCAGGGTCTCGACCAGGACCGAGAGGTCGTGGCCATCGATGGGGCCGATGTAGTTGAAGCCCATTTCCTCAAACAGGGTGCCCGGTGCCACCATGCCCTTGACGTGCTCTTCGGCGCGCCGGGCGAACTCCCACATCGGCGGCACGTGCCGCAGGACTTTTTTCCCTTCCTCGCGAATGGCGCCATAGAAATGCCCGGAGAGAATGCGCGCCAGATAGTTCGACAATCCGCCAACGTTCGGCGAAATGGACATCTCGTTGTCGTTGAGCACGACCAGCATGTCGGCCCGCAGGTGGCCGGCATGATTGAGCGCTTCGTACGCCATGCCGGCGGTCATGGCGCCGTCGCCGATGATCGCTGCCACCCGGCGCTGCTCGCCGCGGGCGCGGATGGCCGCCGCCATGCCCAGGGCCGCGCTGATGGACGTGCTTGAATGGCCGACCCCGAAGCTGTCGAACGGACTTTCGGAGCGCTGCGGGAACGGCGCCAAGCCGTGCAGCTTGCGGATGGTCGGCAGGGCCGCACGCCGTCCGGTGAGAACCTTGTGGGGATAGGTCTGATGACCGACGTCCCACACGAGGCGGTCGAAGGGCGTGTTGAAGGCGTAGTGCAGGGCCAGGGTCAGTTCGACCGTCCCGAGATTGGCCGCGAAATGGCCGCCGCTTTCGCCGATCGTCTCGATCAGGTAGCGGCGCAACTCGGCCGCAAGCGCCGGCAGGGACGCTTCCGGCAGCCGCCGCAGGGCGTCCGGCGAGTCAACTTGCGTCAGCAGCGGGAGATTGGACGTCATGGCAATAGGGTCCGGGGTAAACTCCGGATTATCCGGCTCCGGCCCTCCCCCTTCAAGGATACTGCACCCATTCGGCGGGTTCAGCAGTGCCGGGTCAACAACTCCTCGGCGAGATCATGCAGAGGCTTGGCGGCGGCCCCGAACGGAGCGAGCTCCTCCAAGGCTTGCCGGTGCAGGTCCTGCGCCTTGCGTTGAGCGCCGGATAGGCCCAGGAGGGCGGGATAGGTCGCCTTGTGGTGCGCCACGTCCGCGCCTTGCCGCTTGCCGAGGACGGCTGTTTCGGTGGTGATGTCGAGGATGTCGTCGCGGACCTGAAAAGCGAGCCCTAAGGCCGCGGCGAAGCGGCCGAGGTGTTGATACGCGGGATCATCGGCCGGCAATGCCAAATCGGCCGCCAGCCCAACCGCTGCGCCGATCAGGGCGCCGGTCTTCAGCCGGTGTATCGTCTCCAGACGCGGTTCGTCGACGGCCCCGGCCGTGGCCGCGAGGTCCATGGCCTGCCCGCCGGCCATGCCGAGAAAGCCGCAGGCCCGGCTCAGGGTGCGGATCTGGCGGAGTTTCTGGCTTTCCGTGGGCCCCGCCGGGCCATCGCGCGATAGCAGCTCGAACGCCAGACACTGCAGCGCATCGCCTGCCAAAATCGCCGTCGCCTCGTCGAAGGCGCGATGCGTGGTGGGGCGACCCCGGCGCAGGTCGTCGTCATCCATGGCCGGGAGATCGTCGTGGACGAGCGAATAGGCGTGAATGATCTCCACCGCGCAGGCGGCGTCGTCGACCCATTCCAGAGGCACGCGCAGCATGGACGCTGTGGCGTAACACAGAGCTGGACGTACGCGCTTGCCACCGCCGAGTACGGCATAGCGCATGGCGGCCGGCAGCGGTTCCGGCGGCGTGCCGACCGGTGGCAATCGGTCGTTCAGGGCGGTGTCGACTCGCAGCCGCCACGCGCCGAGGACCGGACACAGCGCGTTCACGGGGATCACCCGCCGGAGCTGTCGGGCTCGAACGGCACGAGCGGCGCCTCTGCGCTCGGCTGGCTCAGCACGAGGACGCGTTGCTCGGCCTCTTGCAGTGTCTTCTGGCAGTGGCGGGCAAGCTGCACGCCGCGCTCGAATTGGGCCAGAGACTGTTCGAGTGAGGAATCGCCGCGCTCGAGCTGCTCGACGAGTGTTTCGAGTTCCCTGACGGCGGTTTCAAATTCGAGCGATTCGGTGTTCATCGGGTCACGTTCGCGGGGGGTTGGCTCATGCTGCCTCAGGACCGGCCCAATATCCAGTCCCGGGGGGTCGTTGCAATGTGCTGGCATGCGTGAGGGACTCCATTGCACAATCTCGGTTGGACCGGGAACCGCCCGATCGGGCGTATGGTCCTAGGTGCGGATCGGATCGTCCGGATCAAAGGCGGGATTTCCGTGACGGCCACCCCGGCCACGCGCGCGTGCCGTCACTAACGCAACAACGGTGATTTCCATGACGTGGTTCAAGCGCATCTTTCTGTTCGGATTGACCAATATCGCGGTGATCGTGCTGCTCACGATCGTGCTGCGCGTCCTGGGTCTGGATCAGGCCATGGCGGCAAGGGGCAGTGATCCCCTGGTCCTGCTGGCCTTTGCGGCTGTCATGGGCATGGGCGGGTCATTCATCTCGCTGGCCATGTCCAAGTGGATGGCGAAGCGCTTCATGGGTGTGCGCGTGATCGAACAGCCGACGAGCGCCTTGGAGCGGTGGTTGGTCGATACGGTCGCGCGCATGGCGCGCGAATCGGGCATCGGCATGCCCGAGGTGGGCATTTTCGACAGTCCGGATCCCAACGCCTTTGCCACCGGGATGTCGCGCAACAACGCCTTGGTCGCTGTGAGCACGGGCCTCTTGCAGCGCATGCGACCGGAAGAGGCCGAAGCCGTGCTTGGGCATGAGGTGGCGCACGTCGCCAACGGAGACATGGTGACGCTGGGACTGCTGCAGGGCGTGCTCAACACTTTCGTCATCTTCCTCTCGCGCATGATCGGCATGGTGGTCGACAATGCCCTTTCCCGCGGCGAGCAGCGCCAGGGTTACGGTATCGGCTATTTTGCGACCGTCATCGTGGCGGAGATCGTGCTCGGGCTCTTCGCGACCATGATCGTGATGGCCTTCTCGCGCTGGCGCGAGTTCCGTGCGGACGCGGGAGGCGCTGCGCTGACCAATCGCGCCGCCATGATTGCCGCACTGGAACGACTGCGCGAAGCGCACGAGCCGCCGCTGATGCCCGACCAGCTCCGCGCCTTCGGGATCCGCTCGGGTGGGGGAATGATGCGGTTGTTCATGAGCCACCCGCCGCTGGAAGAACGTATCGCCGCCTTGCGCGCTGCAGGCTGACGTATCCTCAGGCCCGCCGTTCCTGTCGGGGCGGGTTGGACTTGCGTTCCGGCGAGTGGAGGACCACTTCGGGTTCCTGCACATAATGGCCCTGCAGATAATGCACGCCCAGTTGCCAGAGCTTCGCCAGGGTGTGGGCGCTTTCGACATGACCCGCAATGACGCCGATGTCGTGGCGTTCCGCATAGTCCACGATCTGGCGGATGTGGGTCTGAGCTTCCTGGCTGTCGGTCACTTCCCTTAGCAGATCCGGCGCGAGTTTGACGAACCGCGGGGACAGATGGCTCGCCAGTTGCAGGGAGTGCCGGCCTTTTCCGAAATGATCCACCACCAACGAGTGGCCGTTCTGCTTGAGCATCTGCGCCAACGCCAGCACGTTCTTGAGATTCGCCTCGACGTGGTCTTCCGAGATTTGCAGGTACAGCGGCAGCGGCGGGTGCCGTGCCGGCAAATGCGACTGGAACCAGGCCAGACTGGCAGGTGACTGCAGGCTCGCGCCGGAGAGTTTCACGAAAAACCCGATGTCGCCTGCCTCCCGCTGCCGCTCTGCCAGAACCGCCGTGGCGTGCGTGACGACCCAGTGATCCAGTGCTTCAGCGACGCCGGTCCGCTCCGCGGCAGGCCAGAACATCAGCGGGGATTGCTCGCTCCCGTCCTCGTCCAGAAGCCGCAAACGCACTTCGTAAAATTCGGCGACATTCGCGTCGAACGAGGAGACCGGCTGATAGACCAGTTGCAGCCGGTCGTGTGCCAATGCGCTGCGGATCCTGGCTTCCCATTCCGCGTCTGCGTGTGAGGCATTCGTTTCGAGGCGCGGCGGCCGCGCGATCCCCACGACCTGGCGTGCGCTGCGCGCATCCTGCACCCCGCGCTCGGCGTCGAGCAGCGCCATGTCCACCGCGGAGGTGTCCGAGGCCGGCCATTCGCGGATACCGACGATCGCGCGCAGTACGCGACTTTGCGGACCCACTGCCATGACCTCTTCGGCCAGCGTGGCCTGCCATGTGGCGGCGCGCGACTTCAGTTGCTCGATCGAGACATCGTGGACCACGGCGGCGAGACAGAAATCACGCAGCCTCATCAAGGCGTGCCCAGGCGGCAAGAGCGCGGCCAGAGCATTGGCGTAATGGGTGAGCGCCGTTTCACAAGCGAGATAGCCGATCGCCGGCAGTAGGCCCGCCAGTTCCTCGAGATAAAAAACGATCAGGAATCGACTGCCTGTCTCGGGGAGCGGCGCTGCGGCGAGCCGCTGCATACCCTCGCCGATCTGCTCCAGCGTGGCGCTCGTGGCTTCGGCCTCTCGCCCGCGCCCTTGGTCCAGCGCTTCACGGGCGCCGGCCAGTTCCGCGCGCAGGATGGCAAGATCGTGGTTGAGCTCGTCAATGGCGGCCTGATGTCGCTCGTTCCGGCTCTGGGCGGCGGCCAGTGCCTCGGCCATCGCAGGATCGACCCCTCGCGCCGGGATCATGATTTGCAGGACGCGCTGTTCGCCGGATTGGCTCCATCCGCAGTGCCATGTCATGTCGACGGACAAGCCGTCCTTGCGTACGCCCGTCACGCTGAGCGGCTGTTCCGGCAACCGCCCCTGCTGCGCCTCGCGCAGGCACCGTTTGACGGCCTGGCGGGACGCTGGCGCGATCAGATCCATGATGGGGCAGCCCTCGACCTCGTCGGCATCGACGAAACCCATCAACCGGGCATAGGCGGCATTGACCTTGGCATGGATGCCTTCGACGACGTTGACGACGGGGTCCGAACTGTGCGCGATGAAGCGCTCGCATTGGCTGCGCCAGAGCGCTGTCTGTTCGCCTCTGGCCGCATGATCGCGGAGGGTTTCGGCGAGTGCCAATTCCCGCATCGTCACCGCCGCGAGCAGGTCGCCGGCCTGAAAATCGACCAGCATGGCGCAGCCCTGCCGGATGGCATGAGCGATGCGCGCGGTGTCCGGTCGTTCCCCGCCGGCAATCACCGACAGTGGCGGATCGCAGGCGCGGGCGCGGGCAATCACCTCCGTGAGCGGGACCGGGCCGTTTACCTCTGGGCACAGCAACACGTCGGGGCGGTCGCCCTGCAACGCTTCGTTCAGCGCGGCCAGATCGCCGATGTGCCGTGTGCGAACCTTGAGCCCGGCGTTGCGCAGCAGGCTTGCAACCACATCGGCCGAGTTGGGCGAACGATTGACGACCCATGCCGAGATGAATTCAGTCGATTCCCGATTCAAGATCTGTCGCTCCTGACGATGATTCGTCGTTGCCTTCTCCTCAGGTGGCCGCGAGTACGCGTTTGGCCGCTTCGCCGGGAATTTCCCGTGCCAGACGGGGCACCAGATACCCAGGCAACCGGTTGGCCACCTCGCCCATGAGCCGTCGCGCCGCATCTTCCCCGACCTCGAAGTGAGCCGTGCCCTGTGTCCGGTCGAGCAGATGCAGGTAGTACGGCAGCACGCCCACTTCGAACAGTCGCTTGCTCAGGGCGATCTGGGCTTCGGCGGCATCATTCACGCCCGCCAAAAGGACCGCTTGGTTGAGTAGAACCGCGCCCGTGTCCGACATCCGCTTCATGGCCTCGGCTACCGCGTGATCGAATTCCTGGGCGTGGTTGCTGTGCACCACGACTACCCAGTGAAATCGGCGCTTTCCCAGCCAACTTGATAGTGCCGCGTCCACGCGCTCCGGCACGACGATGGGTAGGCGCGTGTGCACACGCAGCCGTTTGATGTGGGGGATATCGGCGAGCGCGGCGGTCAGTTCGGCGAGCTTTTCCGTCGGAAGGCTCAGGGGATCTCCGCCGCTCAGGATCACCTCTTCGATGGACGGGTCGGCGCGCAGATAGTCCACGGCTTCAAGCCAGCGGCTGCGGGCGGCATAGGCCCCGGCGTAGGGAAAATGGCGGCGGAAACAGTAGCGGCAATGAATGGCGCAGGCGCCGGTCAGGATCATCAGCGCGCGGCCATGGTATTTGTGCAGGATGCCGCCCGGCCGCCGGCTCGGTTCGTCGCCCACAGGATCCAGGAGAAAACCCGGCTTCGGCGTTTCCTCGACCGCTAATGGCAACACCTGACGGAGCAGCGGATCGTACCAGTCCCCGCGGCGCATGCGGGCGACGAAGCCCCTGGGCACGCGCAGCGGAAACGGTGAATGCAGATCGAGTGACCAGGGCGCCGTGGCAGGATCGAGTGCCAACAAGGCAAGCAATTCAGCGCCGTTCCGGACGCCCTCAGCCAGTAGCGAGACCCAGCGGGGCGGCTGTGTCGGTGAAATGCTTCGGGTTATCATGGCGCTCCTGCGTGTCCGTCGCGTGTCCGGGGTGGACCAGACGGCATATTCTAGACAAGCCGGGATGCCGGACGCGGCATTCGGCGGGCTGGCGTTCCTTACTTCACGACGGATGATTCATGGCGATCTACAGCACCAACGAATTCAAGGGCGGCCTCAAGGTCATGCTGGACGGCGACCCGGTCAGCATCCTGGAGAACGAGTTCGTCAAGCCCGGCAAAGGCCAGGCCTTCAACCGGGTCAAGTTCCGCAACCTCAAGACCGGCCGGGTCATCGAACGCACCTTCAAGTCCGGCGACACCATCGAATCGGCCGATGTGGTCGAGGTGGAGATGCAGTATCTCTACAGCGACGCCGACGCCTGGCATTTCATGGTCACCGACACCTTCGAGCAGCATGCCGCCAGTCCCCAGGCCGTGGGCGAGGCCGGCAAATGGATCAAGCCCGAGGATCTGTGCACGGTCATGCTCTACAACAACGTGCCGCTGAGCGTGACCGCGCCCAATTTCGTGACGCTGCGCATCACGGAGACCGATCCGGGTATCCGTGGCGATACGGCCAGCGGCGGCGGCAAGCCCGCGACCCTGGAGACCGGCGCGGTGGTGCGGGTGCCGCTGTTCGTCGAGCAGGGCGAGCTGATCAAGGCCGACACCCGCACCGGCGAGTACGTCTCCCGCGTCAAGGAGTGAGCCGCGCGCCGGATTGGCGGCCCAGCGCGAATCTTGCCGCGCTGCGGCGGCGCGCCGACATGCTGGCCCGGCTGCGCGCCTTTTTTGCGGCGCGCGGGGTGTGGGAGGTGGAAACCCCCGTGCTCGGCGCGGCCTGCGCCAGCGATCCCCATCTGCAGGCCGTCCGCCTCGCCGACTCCCCGTGGGGTCCGCGCTACTGGCAGACCTCCCCGGAGGCGCACATGAAGCGTCTGCTGGCCGCCGGCGCCGGGTCGATCTATCAGATCTACCGCGCCGCGCGCGAGGCGGAGCGGGGGCGGCTGCACAATCCTGAATTCACCCTGCTCGAATGGTACCGTTCCGGTTTCGATCACCACAGGCTGATCGGCGAGGTCGACGATCTGGTGCGCTCGGCGCTCGCCGACGGTCCGCCGCTCGCGCCGAGCACGATCCTCACCTATGGCGAGGCGTTCCGGCGCTACGCCGGGTTCGATCCGTTCACAGCCGACACGGCGGCGTTCAGGGACTGCCTCCGCGCAGCCGGTGGGACGCTTGCCGCCGGCATCGACGGTCTCGATCGTGATGGCTGGCTCGATCTCGTCATGACGCACTGCGTGGCGCCTCAGCTCGGCCGGGACGGGCCGTGTTTCATCACCGAGTATCCGGCCTCCCAGGCCGCCATGGCCCGACTGCTGCCCGGGGATCCCCCGCGCGCGGCCCGCTTCGAGCTGTATCTGCACGGCATCGAACTGGCCAACGGCTATCATGAGCTCGCCGACGCAGCGGAGCAGCGCAGCCGCATCCTGCAGGATCTCGCCTGGCGGAAGGCGCACGGCTTGCCGGTGGTCCCGGTGGACGCAGCCTTGCTCGCCGCGCTCGCCGCCGGGCTGCCCGACTGCGCCGGGGTGGCCTTGGGCGTGGACCGGCTGGTGATGCTGGCCCTCGGCGCCGATACACTCGATGCCGTGCTGGCGTTTCCGGTCGAGCGGGCCTGAGCGCCGAACGCACGATCGCGGATGAGGCACGGAGATCACGCCATGGATGGGCATCATCGCTTCAGCGGCCGTTTCGAGCCGGTGGTCCGCTTCGAAACGCCGTTGGCCACGGCGGCCTGGTGGTTCGTCTGCGACGGATCCCGCCTCTGGGTGCGCCGGGAGGCGGACGGCAGCTTCGGCATGCCGCGCGCCGCCCGGGCCGTCCTTCTGGGGCTCGCACTGGATCCCGTGCCGCATCCCTTGGGCTACCTGGATGGGGTGCCGTGTTATGGCGTGGGCGCCGACAGCAAGGCCGAAGCGGCCGATCCGCAGGGGCAATGGCTGGATCTGCGCCGCCTCCATGATCGGCTGCCGACCGATCTGTTCCTGCTCGCCGGGCGCGCCGTGCAGATCGTGGCCTGGGATCGCACCCATCGCTATTGCGGCCGGTGTGCCACGCCACTGATGCTTGCCGAAAGCGATCGCGCCAAGCAGTGCCCCGCCTGTGGCCTGCGGCAGTTTCCGCGTCTGGCGCCGGCCGTCATGGCCATGGTGGTGCGCGGGCCCGAGGTGCTGCTGGCGCGCGGACCGGATTTCCCGGAAGGTCTGTTCAGCATCCTCGCCGGCTTCGTCGAGCCCGGGGAAACGCTGGAAGCCTGCGTGCGCCGGGAGGTGGCCGAGGAGGTCGGCATTGCGGTCGGCGCCATGCGCTATCTGGGTTCGCAACCCTGGCCGTTTCCCCATTCCCTGATGATCGGCTTCGTTTGCGAGTACGCCTCCGGCGAGTTGCGTCCCGATGGCGTGGAGATCGTGGAGGCCGGCTGGTTCGATTATCGGGCGCTGCCGTCCCATCCCGGCCCGATGAGTCTGGCGGGCCTCCTGCTCGCGGATTTCGTGGCCGAGTGCGCGCGCGTCTTCGGCCCGCGCTGAATGCATGGGGGCCTGGCGTGCCCGGCGCCGGATCCGCAGACGCCGACACTTTCTCGCTGTCAACTCCGTTCCCGGCCCGGGCTGGGTGCCATCTGCCCGCGGGGTGCCGTCCATGCTATGGTCATTGCACCGGAAGATCCTGCCTGAGGGGGCAGGAGAGGTTGTATTCACAGCCACTTCCAGCATGACGATTCAAAAAAGGTCTTTCATGGAGGAGACGATCGATGTCCGCACTCGCTCAATTGCGCAAGATGCCCGAAGCCCGCAAGGGCGCCCTGGCGCCGCTGCGTCAGGTTGGCCTCGTCAATGGCGCCCGCACCATCACCAAGGCCCTGATCCGCAGCCGTCTGGACCGCAATGAACTGCCGCGGCAATTCCTGCTGTCCTTCTGGGACACGCTGGGCAGCCGGGAGGCGCTGATCTTCGAAGGCCAGCGCATCACCTTCGCCCAATTCAAGGACCGCGTGCTGCGCTTCGCCGACGTGCTGCACGGGCTGGGCCTGAAAACCGGCGACCGCTTCGCCGAGCTGCTCTACAACAGTCCGGTCTGGTTCGAGGCCATGGCGGCCGGCACGCTGACCGGCATCCACATGCCGATGCTGAACTGGCATCTGCGGCCGCACGAACTGGCCCAGTGCATCAATGCCGCCCAGCCGCAGGTGCTGCTGGTCGACCACGAGTTTCTCGACCGCATCCTGCCCATCCGCGACCAGATCCCGTCCGTCAAGCACTACATCGTGGTCGGCGGCGAGCCGCCCGAGGGCATGCATTCCTACGAGGCGCTGATGGCCCGCGCGCAGCCCGTGCTGCCGCCCGGCAAGCTGGACATGGCGCCGCGCCCCTACAGCGGCGGCACCACCGGCACGCCCAAGTACATGAACATCAACCGCGAGCGGCTGGCGAGCGCGTCCGACGAAGACCGGCGCGGCGCCAAGAAGGAAGACCTCATCCGCATGGGTCTGATGCAGCTGACCGCCTTTCATTACTACAAGCTGGGCGAGATCCACGATCCCGTCACCGGCAACGTGCGGACGCTGATTCCGGGGCCGCTCTACCATGCCGGCGTACAGGTCGGGGTGCTGCCCTTTTTCGTCGGCGGTACGGCGGTGCCGATGCGCAAGTTCACGGCCGAGGGGTTCCTGAAGGCCATCCAGGACGAGCGCATCAACTGGACCTTCGTGGCGCCGACCATGCTGGAGCGGGTGGTGGCCCTGCCCGAGGAGGTCAAGAGCAAGTACAACCTCTCCAGCATGCGCACCATCATCTGCGCCGCCGCGCCCTGTCCGCCCAAGGTGAAGCAGGAGATCAACGCGCTGTTCCGCCGTCAGGGCGCCCGGGACGATGTGTTCCACGAATACTACGCCGCCTCCGAGACGGGTCTGGTGACCATCCTCGCGCCCGAGGACTACCAGGCCGATCCCAAGCGCTACGACAGCGTCGGCAAGGTGCGCGGCTGCGAGGTCGGCATCTGGGATCCGGACAAGCAGGCCTGGTGTCCCGTCGGCAAGGAAGGCAAGGTCATCATGCGCACCCCGACGGTCTACGGCCTGGAGTATGCCGGCGTGGACGAGGCGGCCATGCGCAAGAACTTCCTCGAGATCGGCGGGCAGCTCTGGTACGACGACGGTCTGATCGGTTATTTGGACGGGGACGGGTTTTTGTATCTGACCTCGCGGGTGAAGGAGATGATCATTTCGGGGGGTGTGAACCTGTTCCCGAACGAGATCGAGCATGCGATCAAGCTGCATCCGAAGGTGGCGGACGTGGCGGTGGTGCGGGCCCCGGACAAGGATCTGGGGGAGGTGCCGGCGGCGGTGATCCAGTTGAAGGAAGGCGAGTATGCCGATGCGGCGGAGATTCTGGCGCACTGCAAGGACGCGGGCCTGTACGGGTTCAAGCTGCCCAAGATCATCGACTTCGTCGACCAGTTGCCACGCAACCTTGCCGGCAAGCTGCCCAAGAAGGATCTGGAAGCCCGCTACTGGGAAGGCATCGCCAGGCACGGCTGAGGCTCGAGGCGAGTCCGGCGGATCTTCCCGCTGCGGCTCGCCGATCCTATGACAAGGCGGCCCGAGGGCCGCCTTTTTCATGGGCGATCTGCCCACCGGCATCAGGGAAGGGCGGGTCCAGGGGATACTGACGAGACCTGCGCAGGACGGGTCGTATTTGCATGACCCCCATGCGCGACCCGGACCAGAGCGTCTGCATGGACTTTTTTTAAGAAACGGTTAAGCTGCTCAGCCTATTTTTGCCGCCTCGCAGACCCGCCAAGGCGAATGATTTGACCTTCAAGACCTCGATTGCCGCGCCTCTGGCGCATGGGTTGTCGCGCTGGGGATGGCTGGCGGCATGGGCCATCTTCGTTGCCGTGGCCGTGTCCACGCGCGGCCTGTGGCCCATCGACGAGACCCGCTACGCGACTGTCGCGTGGGAAATGTGGCAACACGGCCAATGGCTCGTTCCACACCTCAATGGCGCGCCCTATCCGCACAAACCGCCCGTGTTGTTCTGGCTCATGCAGCTTGGGTGGGCCGTTTTTGGGGTCAACGATATTTGGCCCCGCTTGATCGCACCCTTGGCAGGGGTCGCCAGTGCGCTGCTCACCCGTCATCTGGCGCGCCGGCTCTGGCCCGCGGATACCCGGGTCGCGGATCTGACGCCCTGGCTGCTGCTGTTCGGGCTCTACTGGGCCGGGTTTCACAGCATGCTGATGTTCGATGCCCTGATGGCGCTGTGGACCACGCTCGCCCTGACGGGATTGTGGCAGGCGGTCGATCGGCCTCGCGCGGGCTTTGCCTGGGCCGGCATGGCGATGGGGCTCGGTTTGCTGACCAAGGGGCCGATCATCCTGCTGTTTGCGCTGCCCCCGGCGCTGCTGGCGCCGCTCTGGCATCCGGCCTGGCCCGGCTGGCGGATCTGGGGTGCGGGGCTGATCCGCGCGCTGGGCATCATGGCGCTGATCGCCCTGGTCTGGGCGCTTCCAGCCGCGCTGCTGGGCGGGAAAGGCTACGCGGCCGATCTCCTGTGGCGACAAAGCGCGGGCCGCGCGCTCGAGTCCTTCGCCCATCGGCGGCCGTGGTGGTGGTATCTGCCCATACTGCCGCTGATGTTGCTGCCCTGGTCCCTGTTTCCATCCGTCTACCAGGCGGGGTTCACGGCGCTGAGCCGGGCCACGGCGGATCGCGGGGTGCGCTTCTGTCTGGCGGTCGTACTGCCGGGTTTCGTCCTGTGTTCCATGATCAGCGGCAAGCAGCCGCATTATCTTCTGCCGCTTTTCCCCGCCTTGATGCTGCTTCTGGCGCGCGGCATGCCGCAGTCCGCGTTGCGTTTTTCGCTGCGGCCCGCAGCGCTCTTGCTGGCCGGCCTGGCGTTGCTGCTGGCGGCTGCGCCACTCTGGTTGCGGCTGCGCGGCGACGGCAGCTGGGTGAGCGCGTTATCGCCGCTGTGGGGATTGGGGCTGGTGCCGATCGTCTATCTCTTCTGGCGGATGCCCCCTGCAGGCTATGCCCGTCAGGTGCCGGTGCTGGGCGGCCTCATGGCGGCGCTGCTGATCTTCGGACACGGATCCATCGTTCGCGAAGCCCAGTCGCGGTTCGATCTGGTCGAGATCAGCCGCATGCTCGGGGCGCTCGAGCGGTCTGGCCACCCGCTCGCTTTCGTGGGGACTTACCGGGGTCAGTTCCAGTTCCTCGGGCGACTGGAACGGGTGCCGGTCTTGCTGAAGGATCATGAGGCCGCCCGCGCATGGGCCACGCAGCATCCGGGCGGTGTCATCGTCGATGAGGTCGACGCTGAACGCGACTGCGCCGCGCCGCCCAGCATCATCTGCCGACCCTATCGCGGGCACCGTCTGGTGGTGCGCGAGGCCGCGGTCGTTCGGGATGTCGCGCCGGGGCCGACACGGCCCGCCGAGGATGAGTCGTGAACGGCGTCACGCGGTTACAATGGGCCGCTTGGTCGTGCTAAATCCTGGGCATCATTGCGCCCCATCGCTGGAATACTCCGCCCATGCATGCTGATCCACTCGTTTCCGTCGTGATCCCGGTCAAGGATGAAGCGGCCAATGTCACGACGCTGGCGCGCGAAATCCGCGATGCCCTGAACGGCGTGGTTCCCTTCGAGGTGATATTCGTCGACGACGGCAGTACCGACGCCACGGTGGAGACCCTGGCGGGGTTGAAGACGGAGTTTGACGGCCGGTTGCGGATCCTGCGTCACCTGCGCAATGCCGGCCAGAGCGCGGCCATTACCAGCGGCGTGCGGGCTGCCCGGGGGCGCTGGATCGCAACCCTAGACGGCGATGGTCAGAACGATCCAGCCGATTTGCCGAACCTGCTCGCCCGGGTGGATCTGACGCGCGATCCGCCGGCGCGGGTCCTGATCCAGGGCGCGCGGCTGCGGCGCGAGGACGACTGGCTGCGGCGGGTTTCCTCGCGCGTGGCCAATGCCGTGCGTGGCGGCTTGTTGCAGGATCAGACGCCCGACAGCGGCTGCGGCATCAAGCTTCTGCCGCGGGGTTTGTACCTCGAGTTGCCCTATTTCGATCACATGCACCGATTCATGCCGGCTCTGGCCTTGCGTGCCGGGGCCAATGTGCAGTCCGTCGGCGTCCACCATCGGCCCCGTGGCGGCGGGCAATCCAAGTACGGCCTCAACAACCGCTTGTGGGCGGGACTCGTCGACTTGATCGGCGTCATGTGGCTGCGGCAACGTGCGCGCCTGGACTTCCAGGCAAGGGAAGAACCATGAACTGGACCGAAACCATCTGGCTGGGGGTCGGCTTTGCCGGCCAGGCCCTGTTTTCCATGCGCTTTCTGGTGCAGTGGATCTACAGCGAGAAGGCCAAGCGCAGTGTGATCCCCGTGCAGTTCTGGTATTTCAGTGTGGCCGGAGGATTGACGCTGCTGGCCTACGCGATCTACAAACGCGACCCGGTCTTCATCGTGGGGCAGGCCAGCGGCCTGTTCGTCTATGCCCGCAACCTCTATTGGGTGCGGCAGGCCGACGAGACACCGGCCACACTCGATCACAGCCTCAAATCCTGACCGATGGAACCGCGCCTGCCGCCTCCGGCCCGCCGGCTGCGGGATCGTTTCGTCCTGTCCGTGCTCGGATTGGTGTTGTTTGCGCCCGGCCTGGGCCTGCGCGACCCTTGGCCACCCGATGAGCCGCGCTTCGCCCAGATCGCACGGGAAATGCTGCTCAGTGGCCAATGGCTGATCCCGCACATCGGCGGTCATCCTTACTCGGACAAACCCCCGGTCTTCTTCTGGGCCATCGCCGGCTTCGAAGCCCTGACCGGCAGTGCACGCCTGGCCTTCCTGTTGCCGTCCCTGCTGGCGGCTCTCGGCACGCTGTTGCTGACCTACGATCTGGGGCGGCGCCTGTGGAACCCGCGCGTCGGCCTGTTGGCCGCGCTGCTGCTGGCCTTCATGGTGCAATTCACGCTGCAGGCGCGCATGGCGCAGATCGACGCGCTGCTCTGTTTCTGGACCACGCTGGCCTTGTACGGTTTCCTGCGCCATCTGGTGCGGGGCCCGGACCTGCGTGGCTTCTATCTCGGGAGCTTTGCCGTCGCCGCGGGCGTGCTCACCAAGGGGGTTGGGTTCCTGCCGCTGGTGGTGTTGCCGATCGCGGCCGGGTGGCGCCGGCGCAGCCCTGCCGGATTGCACAGCGTCCCGCCACGGCATGCACTGGGCGGCGCGGCGCTCGTGTGTGCCGTGTTGCTGGCCTGGGCCGGCCCCATGCTCTGGGCCAGCCTGCACGACCCCGCGCTGGCGGCGTATCGGGATGATCTGCTGCTGCGCCAGACCGCCACCCGCTACGCCAATGCCTGGGGACACCGGGAACCCTTCTGGTACTACCTGGTTCAGGTGATCCCGCCGTTCTGGCTGCCGGGCAGCCTGCTCCTGCCCTGGCTCATCCCCGCCTGGCGGCGCCGGATCGGGCGGGGCGACGGACGCTATGCACTGCTGCTGGGCTATGTGCTCGTCGTGATCGTCTTCTTCAGCCTCAGCAGCGGCAAGCGGGGGCTCTACCTGTTGCCGGCCACTCCGGCCTTTGCGCTGGCGTGCGCGCCGCTGCTGCCGGGCCTTTTGCGCAAGCGGCCGGTTCAGGCGCTGGCCTGGGGCGTGGTCGTAACGCTCGGTCTGGGACTCCTGACGGGCTGGCTGTACCTCGCCTGGATCGATGAGCGCATCGTGCCGGAATTGATGGCGCGCTATCGGGTACAGCCCTGGGCGCCGCTGGCCATCCTGACCGCGGCCAGTCTGGCACTGGCGGCATGGCTGGGGCCGCGCCGCGGGTTCCGGGCCTTGCTCGGCACGCTGCTGACCGGCTGGTGGCTGCATGGCTTTTGGGCCGCACCCATGCTGGACGACGTCCGCTCGGGGCGTTCGCTGATGCGCGAGGTCAGGACTCGCCTCGATCCCGGCGCCGAGCTGGGTATGGTCGACTGGAAGGAGCAGTTCCTCTACCAGGCGGATCGTCCCATCATGACCTTCGGCTATCGCCGCGCCGACCGGATCGGGGAGGCGGCAGAGGCCATCGCCTGGATGCGGATGGCACCCGGGCGCTGGGTGCTCCTGCCGGAGGAACGGCTGGAGCCCTGTTTCGAATCGCGGCTCGCCATCGCCCTGGGCCGGGCCCACCGCGAGCAATGGTATCTGGTCGGGCCCGAGGCTGCCCGCGACTGCGACAGCCCTGCGCCATGACGCTGCGCGACATGCGTTTCTGGCACGGCTGGCTGGTGGTGCTCACCCTGCTCGTGGGCATGGCCAACATGGTGGACCTGCCGATGGAGCCCCACGAGACCTTCGTGGTGCGCACCGTCGAGGAGATGCACGACCGCGGTGATTTCGTGGTGCCGTATCTGAACGATCGCCCGCGGCTGAACAAACCGCCCCTCAATTACTGGCTCACGGCCGCGGTGGCCGACATCGCTGGGGATCTGAACCGCGTGGCACCCTGGGAAGGGCGATTCGTCTCCGTGCTGGCGGGCGGGGGGCTGGTCGCCCTCTCCGGCGCGCTGGGAACGGCGTTGGCGAGCCCGGCGATCGGCCTGATGGCCGCAGCCATTGCCGCCTCTTCCTACGGCACGTTCTACTACACGCACAGTGCCCGCCCCGAAATGCTCTATGCGTTCTGGTGCGCCTTGGGCCTGCTCGGTTTCGTGCGGGCCTGGCAGGCCACGGACGCCAAGCACCGCGGGCGCTGGGTGCTGGGCATGTGGACCGCCTATGCGCTGGCCTGTCTGACCAAGGGGCCGCAGCTGCCGGTCATGCTGGTGCTGGCCTGCGTCGCCTTTGTCTGCCTGCATGCGCCGCTGCGTTCCCAGACGCTGGCCCTGTTGCGACCGCTGTCGGGGCTCCTGATTATCGTGGCGCTGAATGTGCCGTGGTGGTACGCGGTCGGGGAGCGCGTCGGGCAAGCCACTCTGGAAAATTCACAGCTGGGTGGGGCGCTGCTGCGGCCGGGACTGCTCGATGGCGACCCTTATTACTTCTATCGCACCTGGCAGCTCGTATTGCCGTGGGTGGCGCTCCTGCCGGCGCTGATCGCCTTGCGACGCATCGATCCCGTCCGGCGTCCGGCACTGGTCTGGCTGGGCCTGGTGGTGGCCGTGCCGGCCGTGATGCTGAGCTTCGGTCCCCAGGAGCGTTGGTATTACATGCTGCCGGTGCTGCCCGCGTTGGCTGTCGTGCTGTCGATCGCGGCGGAGCGATTCTGGACCGGCGAACGCCTGAGGCGCTGGATGCCGGTCTGGCTGCTCGGGCATGGCCTCTTGACGCTGGTCGGCGTGACCGCGGTCGGACTGCTCTATCGCTCCCGCCTCGATCTGCCGGCTGGTGGCCTATTGCTCATCGTCGGCCTGACCGCATGGGCCTGGCACCGCCATCGGCGGCGTGGCGGCCTGTCGCTGCCGGGCGCCATGCTCATCACGGCCAACCTCTTCATGATCACCACCGCCAGCCTGGCGTTCAGTCCGCGGCTGTGGGGTACCGATCGCTATGCCGAGCGCGAGGCCGCCGGCCGGCTCGCGCGGCTCGTGGCTCAGGATGAGCCGCTCGTGTCCTGGCGCACCGACCTGACCAATCTCATCTACTACCTCGACCGTCCCATCCCGCGGGCCGAGCGGGTGAGCGATCTGCAGCGGTTCGAGACCCGGTGGGTGCTGGCGCCGAACCGCACCGTGACGACCTTGATGGCGGCGGTGCCGGTGGCCGGACATTGCGCGCTCGATGCCGGAGACGAATTTCTTTGGCTCGTCCGCATCGGATCGCCCGCGGATGCGCCCGTGGCCGCAGCGCTCAGGAGCCCAGACTGCGACCCCCGTCCACTGCCAGCACCTGGCCGGTGACGTAGGGCGCGTCGAACAGCAGGAAGGCGACGGTGCGCGCGATGTCCTCGGGCGTCCCGGGTCGTTTCAGCGCCACCCGCTCCACGATGCGCTCGCGGGCCTGCGTGGACATCGGCCGCTCCGGCCAGAGGATGGCGCCGGGGGCGACCGCGTTGACCCGCACGTCCGGCGCCAGTTCGCGCGCCAGCGCGCGGGTCATCATCGCCAGCCCCGCCTTAGCGGCCGAATAGACCGGATGATCCTTGAGCGGGCGTTCGGCGTGGATGTCCACGACATTCACCACGGCGCCGCGGCTGGCGCGCAGGGCCGGCGCCAGGGCCTGGGTGAGGAAATAGGGCGCGCGCAGGTTGGTGCCCATGAGATCGTCCCATTGCGCGGCCGTCGTGGCGCCGACAGGCGTCGGGTAGAAGGTGGACGCATTGTGCACGAGACCGTCCAGCCTTCCCCAGCGGCGCCGGGCGGCCTCGGCCAGCGCCTCGAGCTGGGCCGGCTCGCGCAGGTCCGCCCCGTGACAATCGGCGCTGTCCGCGCGTTGCGCGTCGAGTTCATCCGCCAGCGTGCGGGCGGCCTCGGCGGCGTGGTGGTGGTGGACCAGCACGCGCGCCCCCCGGCCGTGCAGTTCGCGGGCGATGGCGGCGCCGATGCGCCGTGCGGCGCCGGTGACGAGCACGCAGGGGGGAGGGTCGTGGGCCATGGCGGCGCCTCGTCGTTTGGAACACAATCCGCGCATGGTAACCGTATCTTCCCCGTCGGATCTTCCCCTTCCGTCCGCGGCCGCACAGGCTCATAGCGCCCAGCTTTGCACGTTCATCGCTGACCAGATCGCGCAAGCCGGCGGCAGCATCGGCTTCGACCGCTACATGGAACTTGCGCTCTACGCGCCCGGGCTGGGCTACTACAGCGCCGGCACCGCGAAGTTCGGGCCAGCGGGCGACTTTGTGACCGCGCCCGAGCTGACGCCGCTATTTGGGCGCACGCTCGCCGCGCCGTGCGCACAATGGCTGGCGCAACTCGGGCGCGATGCCTGGGTGATCGAACTGGGGGCGGGGAGCGGGGCGCTTGCTGCTGATGTGCTGGAGGGCCTGACGCAGCGGGACCGTTTGCCGGCCACCTACGCGATCCTCGAGCGCAGCGCCGAGTTGCGCGAGCGTCAACGCCAGCTTCTGCGCGATCGTGTTCCGGAGCTGCTCGGCCGGGTGCGCTGGATCGACGCCCTTCCGGACGCGCCTGTCGAGGGCGTGCTGCTTGCCAATGAGGTGCTGGACGCGCTGTCCGTGGTGCGGGCGCGCAAGACGGCTGCCGGCTGGATGGAACTGCGCGTTGGCGGGGATGCGGAACGTGGCTTTACCGATGCGCTCGCGCCGGCCTCAGCCGAACTTGCCGCCACACTCGAGGCCATCGAGGCGGCGCTGGGGCTCGCGTTGCCGCCCGGCTACACCACCGAACTGCAACCTTGGCTGCCCGCCTGGATGGCATCCTTGGGCGCGTGTTTTTCACGGGGCGCGATGCTGTGGATCGATTACGGCTTGCCGCGCCATCAGTATTACCACCCCGAGCGGGTGAGCGGCACCTTGCGCTGCCACTATCGCCACCGCGCCCTTGATGATCCCTATCGGTGGCCGGGCCTGCAGGACATCACCGCATGGGTCGATTTCACTGCCCTCGCCGAGGCCGCCCAAGCCGCCGGTTGGACGGTGGAGGGCTACACTACGCAGGCCGCGTTCCTGATCGGCGCGGGCATCGAGTCGGAGCTGGCCGAGCTCGATCCGGTGGCGGATTACAATCTCCTGCAGCGCACCAAGCGCCTGCTCATGCCGGGGGAGATGGGCGAGGCATTCAAGGTCATGGCGCTCGCGAAGGGCGACCTGTACGGTCCGGCCGCATTCGAGCTGTTCGATCAGCGCGCCCGGCTCTGGCCGATGCGCTGATGCCGCGCTGATGATCGCGCCTGTCTGCGATCGGATGCCTCGAGAGGCGGCTTCAGTGATGCCCGCCCATCCGTTGCATCAGCTCACCCCGTCCATCCTCCCCGACGATTTCCTGCTTGTAGGTGGCATGACAGCCCGTGCACTGCGCCAAGGTGCGGCCCAGGCTCGCCGTGACCCCTTGGGCATCCTTGCGGCGCGCCGCGGCGGCAATCTCATCGGCAGTCTTGTGAAAGGCGATGGCGCGCTCGGCAAATCCCGCTGCGCCGGCGCCCATGCGCTGACACTGCCCTTCCATCTCGGGCGAATAGCCCATGGCGGATGCCGCCTTTTCGATCGCCGGGAAATCCTTTGCGGCCAGGCCCGCAACGATCGCCTGGACGGCCTCGAGATGTGCGCGCATGTTCTGTTTCTGGTGGTTGGCCATCGGTAGGCTGAGCGGCAGCGGGGTGCGGTTATCGACGTGATGCTCGGCCATGGCGCCATGATGCGGTGCCTCGGCCGCCACCGCGCTCGCCATGGCACTCATGCCCAGCATCAGCGCGCCGATCAGCCCCATCTTGACAGTCATGCGAATCTCCATCGGTTGAGTCGATGCCGCTCCATTCGCGGTTGCCGAGCGGCGTCCTCGAGGGCGTCAGTCTATCCCACGGAATCCGCATCGGGACTGCGGCCGATTGTCGCAGCGCGATGAGCAGCACAGTCATCAGCGGGCTCACGCGAGGATCAGGATGAGCAGGCCGAAGACGATCCGATACCAGGCGAAAACGGTGAAATCATGGTTCTGGATGTGGGAAATTGGCCATCTTCGCTACGTCCGTGCTCGTTCCAGAGGCCGTTGAATCAATCAGCAACCGACCGCAGCTACCCGAAATAGCCGGACGCGCTGTCCTCGTCGACCCCAAGCTTCTTCGTACCGAGATCCCTCGGGGGGCCGCCTGCTTCCCGGCGTAAGAGGGCTTCGGTGCATTCAAAAGATATTGAAGATACCCTGTCCATTGATCGACCACGGCAGCGATACGCCGGTCACACCACTGACTCCCAGCGGCAGACTGATTCCGCTGAAGATCGAGCCGCCAAGCGTATTGGCGACCGAGACGCCGGACAGGCCACCGACGTTCAATCCGGTCGCGCCACTCAAGGCCGCCACATTCAGCCCCGAAACGAGACTGACAGCGCCGAACAAGTTGAATGCCGTGATCGGCAGGTTGAACAGGGGGCCGAGGTTCACCAAGCCCGGGACGATGGCCAGTTGGCCATGCACAGAACTGAGCGCTTCATCGTCCATCGGCTCAAGCGTGGCCTGCGCCGCGCCGGAAAAAGCAAGGCCCGCCGTCAGCAGCATGCAAAATCCTGGTTTGTTCATCGGTTTCTCCATCCGTCGGGTGGTCACATCACGCATCAGCACATGACCATGGAATCCCTGGCCCCAAGGAGCCAGGAATTCATGGTGCCGCCGCGTTAGAACAGGTTAAAGACGCCGAAGCCATTCAAGGTCCACGGAAGGGTAACCACACTGGCGCCGGTTGCGCCGATGGGTAAGCTGATGCCGGAGAACAGGGATGCGCCGAATGCGTTTGCGCCGGAGACGCCGGCAAGACCGCCCAGATTGAACAGGGTGCCGATCGGAGCAAGACCGGCAATGTTCACGCCGGAAATCCAACCGTCTGCCAGAACGGTCGCGCCGGTCATGAACGAATGTCCACCGAATAGTTGCGCGCCGGATACCAGGCTGTCGCCCCCGAAGCCGCTCACCACGCTGAACACGCTGTCACTGAAGACACCGGCGTTCACGACACTGAACAGATTGATTTGGCCGCGGACCTCGGACAACTCGGTGTCCGCCATCTCAACCATGGCGGCATGCGCCCCCATGGAGCAAGCCATCAGACTCGTAAAACCGATCAGTTTGTTCATTTGAGACTCCCTAAGTCATTCCTGGAGTTCGTTTGGTGGCGATCAAGTTCAGACCAAGACAGATCAGAAGAACCGTCTGGTCCGTCCTTACCCCCCGTCCCGGCGCATGGAGCCCCTTTCACGAAACCGGGCGTGCTAGGATCTTCGATCGGAGCATCGGGTAGCGTTTCTGCACTCGGCAGGGCTACCCATTCATCGCGGGCAGGCCTGCTTGGTGCCCGTATGGAATACCAATATAATACCTAAAAAGCAAGTTACCGAACGATGAAAGCCTTCGTGCTCGGGAACTACATGCATGCGCATTTCGTGCATGTGGCGCGCCTGCCGGCGGCGGGCGAATCGCTGACGGCGCGGCGGGCGATTGCCGAGCATGGCGGCAAGGGCTTGAATCTGGCGCTGGGTCTGCACCGGCTGGGGATTGAAGTCGCCCTGTTGATGGCGGTGGGGCGGGATGCCTCGGGCGCAGAGGTGCGCTTGGCGCTGCAGGGCGAGGGTGTGTGCACCGAGGGCATCGTAGAGCTCCGCGAGCAGTCCGGCTTTGGCGTCGGATTCATTGCACAGGACGGTGGCAACTGTCTGGCGGCGCACCTCGGTGCCAATGCGCTGCTCGCCCCTGACCACGTCGAGACCATGCGCACCGCGATCGCGACGGCGGGCTGGGCGCTGGCCACGTTCGAGCTGGCTGATGCGCCCATTCGGGCGGCCTTCGCACTGGCTCGGATGGGTGGGGCGTCGACCTACCTGAATCCATCCCCGTGGCGGGCGATCGATCCGGCGCTGCTGGGCTTGACCGATGTGCTGGTGGTGAACGAAGGCGAGGCGCTGCGACTGTTTGGCCTGACAGGATCAACCCGGTCGGTCGACTGGACGCAAGGGCTTCCCGGAGCCGCCGCGCAGTTCCCCTGGCGCGGGCGGCTCTTGGTGGTCACGCTGGGTGAGCGCGGTTGCGTGGCGCGGGTCGAGGATCAAACGGTGTTCGTGCCGGCTTATCCGGTCCGGCAGGTCGACGCCACCGGGTCCGGTGATGCGTTTGGGGCGGGCCTGGTCTCGGCGCTGATGCGAGGGGCGGCGCCGCAAGAAGCCTTGGCCTTCGGCAACGCCTGCGGCGCGATCGTGGCGGCGCGGGAAGGGATCTGGGCGCATCTGCCGACGCCGGTTGCGGTGGCCGCGTTCCGCGCCGATCAGGGCATGCCCAGTTCCAGCCGGTAGGCGTAGGCATCACCGCGGAAGGTGCCTTCGACATACTCCACGATCTGGCCGCTGCGCGCATAGGTCTTGCGCTTCATCAGCAGGCATGGCTGCGGTTCGCTGAAACCGAAAGCCGCGCACTCATCCGGGCTGCTCAAGACCGCCTCGACCGTTTGTTCGCCGTGCGACAGGTCAATGCCGCAGCGCTCGGTCAGAAACCGGTAGGCGGAGCCCGCGACATCCCAATCGGCCATCTCCGGGGCGACGCTGAGGTCATACCATGCCCGTTCGCGCGACAGCACGGTGCCATCTCCCAGACGCAGGCGCAGCAGGCGCAGAAAGCGTGTGGTGGATGGCTTGTCGACCATCGAGGCGATGGTGCGGTCCTGCACCACGGCGCGTTCCAGCAGGCGGGTGGACGGCTCCACGCCCAGTTCGCGCATTTCCTCGGTGAAGCCCTTGAGTCTGCCCAGCCGGGGAGTCAGGCGCGGCGGGGCCTTGACGACCACCCCGGCGCGGCCGTGGGTGTCCAGCACATCCTGCGCGCGCAGTTCGTCATACGCCCGGCGCACGGTCACCCGGCTCAAGGCCAGCATCTCGGCCAGCGTGCGCTCGGACGGCAGGCTTTGCCCGTCGGCAATCTCCCCCGATTCGATGAGCGCCCGGAGCCGATCCGTCAACTGCCTGTAGCTGGGCCGGGCCAGCCGCCTGTCCGGCATGATGCGCGCGAGGAAGTCAGGCATGGGGAGGTCATTGGGATCAGGTCGTGCTTTCATCGTACCGGGGTGATGGGAATGGGGCAAATGCCATTGCTTCAACTGCTTTTTTTTGACCGCGCGGCCACTTGGTCGTTCCCCATTCGCCGAGGCAAGGCAACGGCTCTATCGGCAGCAAAACACCATATATGAATGATGGCGACATCATCATGGCATTTTTTGGCGAGCCGCCTGGGTGCCTGTCCGGTCGCATCGCTCATCGCCTTCATCCTGCCTTGGCCGATCGGCGTTGACCTTGCCCGAAGGGCCAGCGTCTTGCCGCGGGACGCCGATGCGTATCCGTTAGCGCTTGCCAGAGGCTTGACCGATTGCATTCTTTTGCCGCGCCCGTCGGCGCCTGGTCACCTCGCGAAAGTGCTTGCCTGCGTTAATCAGGCGTCGGTGTCGGCATCAGGCCAGGATCAGGATGAGCAGGCCGAAGACGATCCGATACCAGGCGAAAACGGTGAAGTCATGGTTCTGGATGTAGCGCAGCAGGGCCCGCACGGCGATGAAGGCGCTGGCGAAGGCAGCGAGAAACCCCACGGCGAACGGCCCCAGATCCGCGATGCCGAGCAGGCTGCCGTGTTTGTAGAGGTCGTAGAGAGTCGCGGCGAACATGGTGGGGATGGCGAGAAAGAAGGAGAATTCGGTCGCCGCTCGGCGCGAGAGGCCGAACCAGAGCCCGCCGATGATGGTCGCGCCCGAGCGCGACACGCCGGGAATGAGCGCGACCGTCTGAGCCAGTCCCACTCGCAGCGCGTCGCGGGCGCGCATGTCCTCCACGCTGTGGATGTGGACGACATGGTTGCGCCGCTCGGTCCAGAGGATGAACACGCCACCGAGGATCCACGCGGCCGCGACGATGGGCGTCTGGAAAAGCACGTCCTTGATGGGCCCGATGAACAGCGCGCCCAGCACCGCCGCGGGTAGAAAGGCGACGAGGAGGTTGACCGCGAAGCGCTGCGCCGCCGGATCACTCGGCAAGCCGCGGACGACCCGGCTGAGCCGGGCGCGATACTCCCAGCATATGGCCAGAATCGCACCGAGCTGGATCACGACCTCGAACAGCTTGCCTTTCTCGTCGTGCACGCCCATGAGTTCGGCGGCGAGGATCAGGTGTCCGGTGCTGGAGACGGGGAGAAACTCCGTCAGGCCTTCGATGATGCCGAGGATCAGCGCCGCGAGATAGGCCGACATGTGAAAGCTCCAGCAAATGAACGGCGGCCATTATGACGTGCCGCCGTGCGCCCCCGCCATGCCAGGTCGCGGGCGTGGCCCAGCAACGGGTATCGCCCATGCCGTTGGCCGATCAGTTCTCGGACAGAGCCCTTCGAATCGCTTGGAGCCGCGCTTGCCGCAGGGCCTGGCCCAATGCCCGCCCCGTGAGACCGGCTTGGCGCAGCGCCTCGCTGGTGACCGTCTGCATCGCAGCCAGCAGCTTGCGCAGGCGGTCCGCCTTGGGGGATGTGTCGTGCGTAAAGTCTTCCCATGCCCGCAACAGGTCGAGGAATTCCATCAGTCGGGCGGGCCGGCGCAGCGCGTCGCAGCCCTCCAGAAACGCCAACCAGGGTTCCGGATCGTTCCCCTCGGGCAGCTGCGCTCCCGGTCCCAGCGCCAGGCCGGCCAGATCGGCGAAGCGATCCGGGACGCGGTAACGGGCGGCGACCGCAGCGTGAGCGGCGGGCCCGACCGCAGCCGCGTACCAGAGGCCGGCATAGCGCGCCGTGGGGCGGGGGTCATCTGGCGCAAGACGGTCGAGAAAGCGCCGCCAGAGGGGCTGCTCCGCCCCGGCCCACGGCAGCTCCGGCCACAAGACAGCGTGCGCGCCACAGGCATGCAGGACTTCGAAGAACATCCCCGGCGCCGCCTGTTTCAGGGCCTTCTCCCATTCCCGCCAGATCCGCTCGGGCGGCAGTTCAGCCAGCATGCCCGCTGCGACCATCTCGCGCATCAGCGTCAGGGTTTCGGGCGCAACGGTAAAGCCCAGCGGTGCCAGCCGGCTGGCGAACCGGGCCACGCGCAGGATGCGCAGCGGGTCTTCCACGAAGGCTGGAGAGACATGCCGCAGCAGGCGCGCCGTCAGATCGCGTCGGCCGCCGAAGGGATCGATCAGCGTGCCATCGCCGGCGCGCGCGATGGCGTTGATGGTGAGGTCGCGCCGGCGCAGATCCTCCTCCAGCGTCACTCCCGGCTCGGCATGAACCGTGAAGCCGCGATGACCCGAGCCGCTCTTGCGCTCGGTGCGGGCGAGCGCATATTCCTCGCCCGTGCGGGGGTGGAGGAAGACCGGAAAATCACGGCCCACCTGCCGAAAGCCTTGCGCGCGCATCTGCGCGGGGGTCGCCCCGAGGACGACGTGATCGCGCTCGTGCACCGGCAGGCCCAGCAACTCGTCGCGCACCGCACCGCCGACGAGATAGGTTTGCAGCGGGTTTTCCTGTTTCAGGTCGGACATGGGCGGTTGGTCTGCCGGTGTGGGTTGATGGCGAAATGGCTCGACGGTCGGCACGGCTCCGCCGGAATCGTCTTCACGTCGTGATCATGCGACGCCAAGACTAACCGTCCAAGGCGCGTTGCGATGCCCGCTCAGGGCTCCACAGCCGCCAGATGCGGCCGTGCCGCGAGTCGCTGACATAAACGGCGCCGTCCACGCCGATGGCGAGGCCGCTGGGCCGGTAGCGGGCGCTACCGGGATCGCGGATCGGGTCGTGGCCAGCGAAGCCCCGCACGAACAGGCTGCTGGTGCCGGCGATGCCTTGCGGGGTGACGGGCACGAATGCGATCGCATACCCGGCCTGCGGCAGGGGTGCGCGGTTCCAGGAACCATGCAGCGCGATCAGCGCGCCGCCCCGATACGGCGGCGGCAGACGCTTGTCGTCATCGAAGACGAGCGCGTTGGGCGCCACATGCGCCGGGAGCGTGAGCACGGGCCGCGGGTACGCCGCGCAGCGTCCGACGCGCTCGCCGTCTCCGCCATATTCCGGGGCCAGGATGCGCCGGTCCGCAGCGGCGTCGAAGTAGCAATAGGGCCACCCGAAATCGCTGCCGGGGGTAAGACGCAGCAGTTCCTCGGCCGGTTGTTCGGCGTTGGCCTGGGCATCGAAGCGTGCGGGCCAGAGGCTGCCGAGTTGATCTCGGCCGTGCTGGACGGCGTAGAGCGTCGCATCGGTCTTGCGCCAGGCGAGGGCGACGGCATTGCGCACACCGCGCGCCTGCAGCGCGCCATCGGCGGGATGGCGTTGCCCGGTCCGAGTCGCGTCATAGCGCCAGATGCCGGCTTGCGCGTCCCGTTCGGGGCAGGGGTCCAGACCGGGCGAGCCGGGCCTGCGATCGGCCCGTTGGCAGGCGTTGGAGGGCGCGCCGACGTTTACATAGAGCCCGCCCCGGCCATCGGTGGCGATGGATTTGGCCGCATGCTGACGCTGATCAGGAAAGTCGCTGACAACCACCGCCGGCGGGCCAACCGGGCGTCCGCTCTGGCGGTCCAAGGTATAGCGCAGGATGCGACGGTCCTCCCCGACAAACAGTGTGGTTCCGGTCAGGGCCAGACCCGTCCCGCCGGCCTCGCCGAAACGAAATCCCGCATCGGCGCGGCCGTCGCCATCCTGATCCTGGAGGCCGATGACCGGTCCACGGCCGTCCACCGCCGGGAACGGCGATTCGGACGTACGGGCAGGACCGTCGGTCATGACGTAGACCGTGCCCTCGAGGCCGACTGCCAGATGACGTGCGGCGCCGAGTCCGTGCGCAAAGACTTGCGCGCACCATCCTGCAGGCAGAGAAAGAGGATCGGGCGCTGGAGGACATTCGGCGCCTTGGGCCACCTGACCGATGACGGCCAGGGCCAGGACGACCCAGGGCGCAGCGCGCTCGTAGCCCTTTCGCGCCGAGCAGCCGACGTGACGGCGCACCAAATGAAGGCTGTCTGTCTTTTCCAAGTGCATGTGCTTCTCCCCGACGCGGGTCCGTCGGCCCACTATACTCACTCGGGTCCGGCGATCGGCAACGGGGCAAGAGAGCGAGGTGCAGCATGAAGGAACGACGGATCGTCATCATCTACTGCGCTCAGTGTCAGTGGCTGTTGCGGGCGGCATGGCTGGCGCAGGAATTGCTGATGACTTTCGGACAGGATTTGACCGAAGTCGCCCTCGCGCCCGGATCGGGCGGCATTTTCGAGGTCCGATGGGGGAGCGAAGTGCTGTGGTCCAGGGCCGTGGAAGGCCGCTTTCCCGAAGCCAAGGAGATCAAGCGGCTGGTTCGTGACCGCGTCGATCCCGATCGGGATTTGGGGCACGTCGATCGGTGAAGCGGGATTTGAAGGGCGGCGTCAAAAGGGGTCGGTGGGATCATTCTAAAGAGATGGGCGGTCATGGCGTGGCGGAGGTCGTCGGGGCAGCCCCTGTCGCCGCAGGCGATCGGCCCGTTACGCCATCCCGTCGTCCGGCGACAGTTTCCCGGTGTGGGATGGACTTGCTAGACTCCCGGGCGCGAAATTCGGTCCCGTCTCACGGGGTCCGACCAGGTAAGGAAGGGATCGATATGAAAAATTTCCGCTGGATGGTGCTCACGACGCTCGTGGCGGGTGCCGGACCGGCGCAGGCCGCGGGATTTCTGGCAGCGGATGTGCTCGAGCGCGCCTACCAGGCCCATATGGCGCTGGACGGGCTGGACGAGCCGGCGTCCGGCTCGTCGGCTCCGCAACCGCTCGGCGAGCATTTGTTCCTGACAATCGACCAGCATTCGCGTGAGGATGTATTCGGCGATTTCAGTTTGCCCTTGAGCGCACTGTCGGCCGGCATCGGCGGTGAGTATGCGCTGACACCGCTGCTGGACGGCGTCTCCATGGATCTGTTCGGCGGGATGTCCTATCTGCATCGCCGCGACGATCTGTTCGCGACCGACCAGTGGCAGGGCTATGGCCTGGGCGCCGGCTTGCGGATGGGCATCCTTGATGCCTTCAAGCTGGAGTTCGAAGTCCTGCAGAACGCGCTCGACAACCGTCGCGAGGAGGTGGCCTCGGGGCTGTTTCGCTACTCCTTGGGCGCGTCGTATCGGCTATCCGAAAACCTGGGGCTGACCGCGTCGTACATGACGGGCGAGTACGAAAAAGACCTGCGAGGGCAGGAGCTTTCCGAGTGGCGCCTTGGTGCGCGCTTGGGATTTTGAGGACGGCAGGCTCGTGCATCGCCGGGCTTGCGCCTCGCCAGGCGCGATCGGTCATTGACGTGAACCTGCCCGCGGCGTACCGTCGTCCGGGTCTTTTTTCAACGCATCAAACTTTCTTGCGGGCCAAGGTGAGACCATCCGCCAGCGGCAACAGGCACAGGTCGATCCGCGGATCGACGCCGAGCTGGGCATTGAATGCACGCAGGGCCACGGTGTCCTCGTCGTTGGCATCGGGGTCGGCGACGCGACCCGACCAGAGCGTGTTGTCCACAGCGATGACCCCGCCCGGCCGCAGCAGTTCCAGGCAGGACTCGAAGTAAGCGGGATAAGCCGTCTTGTCGGCGTCGATGAAAGCAAAGTCGAATTGCCCTGATTCACCCGCCTCGACCAAGCCGCGCAGCGTCTCGAGCGCGGGACGCAGCTGCAGACGAATGCGCTGCGAGACACCCGCCCGTTGCCAATAGCGTTGGGCGATCGTGGTCCATTCGGCATTGATGTCGCAGGCAATGAGTTCGCCGTCGTCCGGCAGGGCCAGCGCCGTGATGAGCGCGCTGTAGCCGGTATAGACACCGATCTCGAGTGTGCGGCGAGCGCCCAGAGCGCGGATCATGAAGTCCAGGAACTGTCCCTGCTCGGGTGCGATCTGCATGTTGGACTCAGGCAGGGTCGCGGTTTCCTCACGCAGGGCGCGGGCAATATCCGGCTCGCGGACGCCGACTTCACACAGATAATCTCCGAGTCGATCATCCATCGTCAGCGTCTTGCGGCTCATGGCATCAACCCCGCTTCATGGTGTCGAAGAACTCGCCGTTGGTCTTGGTGTTCTTCATGCGATCCAGCAAGAATTCGATGGCCGCCATTTCGTCCATGGAATGCAGGAGCTTGCGCAGGATCCAGATCTTCTGCATTTCTTCCTGCGAGATGAGGAACTCTTCGCGTCGGGTTCCGGAACGGTTGATGTTGATCGCCGGAAAGATGCGTTTTTCGGCGATGCGGCGCTCCAGATGGATTTCCATGTTGCCGGTTCCCTTGAACTCCTCGTAGATGACATCGTCCATGCGCGAGCCGGTGTCGACCAGGGCGGTCGCAATGATCGTCAAGGAACCGCCTTCTTCGATGTTGCGGGCCGCGCCAAAGAAGCGTTTGGGCCGATGCAACGCGTTGGCGTCCACACCGCCGGTCAGCACCTTGCCGGAGGAGGGCACCACGGTGTTATAGGCGCGCGCCAAACGGGTGATGGAGTCCAGCAGCACCACGACGTCCCGCTTGTGTTCGACCAGTCGCTTGGCTTTTTCGATCACCATTTCAGCCACCTGGACGTGGCGGGTGGCCGGTTCATCAAAGGTGGAGGCGATCACTTCGCCTCGCACCGAACGGCTCATTTCGGTGACTTCCTCGGGGCGTTCGTCGATGAGCAGGACGATGAGATAACACTCGGGGTGATTGGCCGCGATGCTGTGGGCGATGTTCTGCAGCATCATGGTCTTGCCCGCCTTGGGCGGCGAGACGACGAGGCCGCGCTGCCCCTTGCCGATGGGTGAGATCATGTCGATGATGCGCGAGGTCAAGTCCTCGGTGCTGCCGTTGCCCTGTTCGAGGCTCAGGATTTCCTTGGCGAACAGCGGTGTGAGATTTTCGAAAAGAATCTTGTGGTGGGAGGCTTCGGGTCGCTCGAAATTGATCTCATCGACCTTCAGCAGCGCGAAGTAGCGCTCGCCTTCCTTGGGTGGGCGGATTCGCCCGGTGACGGTATCTCCGGTGCGCAGATTGAAGCGTCGGATCTGGCTCGGCGAGACATAAATGTCATCGGGGCCGGCCAGATAGGAGCTGTCTCCCGATCGCAGAAAGCCGTAGCCGTCCTGCATGATTTCCATCACACCGTCACCGAAGATTTCGTCGCCATTCTTCGCGACGTGCTTCAGGATGGCGAAGATGATGTCCTGCTTGCGCGAACGCGCGGTTCCTTCGACGTTCATCGACTGCGCCAGAGCGACGAGCTCGGCGGCCGGCATTTTCTTCAGATCGGTGAGGTTCATGCAGTAGTTACTCGAAATGGGCTGAGCCGGGCTCGAATGTGTGGGAAAGGGCTTGGCGGATGGCGTGGCTGGGCGTGCGGACGGTTTGCGTTCTCGGAAGGGCAATACGGACGATGAGAAAGTCTTTGCTGGTGGTCTTGTTGTTGTGGTTCTGTTCGGCATGGCCCCGGCGGAGGTCGGGGGCCATTTCAGGCGCTGCGATGACTCGACGAATTATAGCTGACTATCGAGAAAGGTCGTCAGTTGCGACTTCGACAGTGCACCGACCTTGGTCGCCTCGACATTGCCGCCCTTGAAGAGCATCAGCGTCGGGATGCCGCGAATCCCGTATTTCGGGGGGGTCTGAGGATTCTCGTCGATATTGAGCTTGGCGATTCGGAGCCGCCCCGCATATTGCTCCGACATCTCGTCCAGAATCGGCGCGATCATCTTGCAGGGGCCGCACCATTCCGCCCAATAATCGACCAGCACCGGCAACGGGGACTGCAGCACTTCCCGCTCGAAATTCTCATCCGTGACATGGGTGATCGCACCGCTCACGAAACATACCTCCACAGCAAGAAAGATTTAGGAACTGAATGATCGTGCCGGAAACGCGAAGTAGGCGTCGGCAGAAACCTGTCCGTACCGTATGTGACTCGACCGGACTGGATGAGGCAGAATAGACCGCAGATCCAATGAAACAGCTCGGAGCTAGATTACCCAGTGATAGACCCCAAATGCAATAGGGCCTTTTGTCGCGCTGCGGTAGCGCGACAGGACGGCGCCTCATGACCGATGCCACCGCTCTTTGGTCGCCGTCGCCGGCCCAGGCATTTTCCGATTTCGCGCTCCATCCCGCTTTGCTCGCCGGAACGGCCATGGCGGGGTTTTCCCATTGCACCCCCATCCAGGCCGCAAGCTTGCCGCTTGCGCTGGCCGGCCGGGATGTGGCGGGTCAGGCCCAGACCGGAACCGGCAAGACGGCGGCTTTTCTGCTCGCGACGATGCAGCGCCTGCTGGCGCAGGAGCCCGATGCGCGCAGGAAGCCCACGCAGCCTCGCGCCCTGATTTTGGCGCCCACCCGGGAATTGGCGGTGCAGATCCATCGCGACGGTATGCAGCTGGGCGTCTCGACCGGACTGCGCTTGGGCGTGGTCTATGGGGGGACGGGGTATCAGGCCCAGCGAGAGGCGCTCCAGGAGGGCGTGGATCTGCTGGTCGGGACGCCAGGCCGGCTGATCGACTACCTGAAGCAGGGGGTTTTCGACCTGAAGGCGGTCGAGGTCGTGGTTCTGGATGAGGCGGACCGGATGTTCGATCTGGGTTTCATCAGCGACGTGCGCTTTCTGATGCGTCGCATGCCGCCGCCCCAGCAGCGCCTCGGTCTGCTGTTCTCGGCCACCCTGTCGCACCGCGTGATCGAACTGGCCTATGAGCACATGAACGATCCGCAGATCATCCGGACCGAGGCGGAACAGGTCACCGCCGCCGGGGCCCGCGAGCGGCTGTACCATGTGGCGAGCGAGGAGAAAATGGCGGTGCTGCGGGCCGTGCTCCACGCCCATGCCGATGAGCGCACCATCATCTTCGTCAATACGCGCCGGGTGTCGGAAAAGATCGAACAGCGGCTGCGTGCCCAGCACATGGCCGTCGGCAGGCTCAGCGGCGATGTGCCGCAGAATAAGCGGCTGGCATTGCTGAAAAGCTTCACCGAAGGGCATGCCCAGGTACTCGTCGCCACCGATGTGGCGGCTCGCGGCCTGCACATTCCTGGCGTGGGCTTGGTCATCAATTACGATCTGCCCCAGGATGCCGAGGACTACGTGCATCGCATCGGCCGCACCGCACGCGCGGGCGCCGAAGGCGACGCCGTTTCCCTGTGCTGCGAGCACTATTGTTATGCTTTGCCGGAGATCGAAGCCTTTATCGGCCACAAGATCCCGGTTGCGGCGCTTCCCGATCCAGCGCCGCCCATCGCGCCGCGCCAAGCCGGGCACGCCGTGTCGCCTGATTCCGCCGGCGCCGAGCCGCATCCGACGGGGCGCCGCCGTGGACGTCGAGCGCCCGCGGGCTCCGCCCTCAACCCCCAAGAGTGATCTTCATGTCGCGTATCGACCTTCTGCTCGATCCCGTGATCCAGTTGGCCAACGAAGCGGGTGCCGCCATCATGGCGGTTTACGCTGAGGACGACTTTGGCGCGCGCGTCAAGGTCGACCAATCGCCGTTGACCGAGGCCGATCTGGCGGCTCATCGCTTGCTGGAGGCGGGGCTTTCCCGACTGACGCCCACCTGGCCTGTGCTGTCCGAAGAAGGGGGCTTGCCTGATTTTTCGGAGCGCTCGCGCTGGACCCATTACTGGCTGATCGATCCCCTCGATGGTACGAAAGAGTTTCTCAAGCGCAATGGCGAGTTTACCGTCAACGTTGCGTTGATCGTGGACCATCAACCGGTGCTGGGCGTCGTCCAGGTGCCGGCGACCGGGGTTTGTTATGCGGCGAGTCCGGGACGCGGCGCGTTCAAGGTCGCGGCCGGGGGCGCCCCAATCCCGCTCAGGGTTCGATCCTGCCCGGCGGGCGCGCGGGCCACGGTCGTCGCCAGTCGCAGCCATCAGAGCCCGGAGGTGGCTGCCTACCTGGAGCGGCTCGGGCCATGTGATCTCGCGAGTATGGGCAGCTCGCTCAAGATCTGCCTGGTGGCCGAAGGAAACGCCGATATTTACCCCAGACTGGGGCCGACCAGCGAATGGGATACCGCAGCGGCCCAAGCCGTCCTGGAGGCCGCTGGTGGGCACCTGACCGATCTTGCCGGTCGTCCGATGCGCTACAACGGCAAGGCCGAGATGCTGAATCCCTATTTTCTGGCCTTCGGCGATGCGTCGCGAGACTGGCGAGCCTACCTGCCGGAAATGGCCGGGTGATCCGATCGGACCAGCCGCCGCATAAAGCCGAGCACGCCCGTCAGTCCTGCAGCGAGATCGGCGGGCCCAGGCTTTGCGGAGATCAGGTCGTCAGCGACGCGCGGACGTTCATCGTGACGCCCACGACACCAAGAACGACAAACCAGATCAGGCACCATCCTGGAATGCTGATGCCGACGAACGTCCAGTCGATGACCGCGCATTCGCCACTGCCTTTAAGCACGTTCTGAATCACCGTCTGCAACGGCCACGCCTGCATCATGGTCGCAAGATCCGGCCCACAGGCGGGGACTCGGTCGGGCGGGAGATGTTGCAGCCAGACATGGCGGCCGGCAACGCCGGCGCCGGCCGCGGCAGTAAGGCTCAGCATGACGGCGTAGAGGCGCTGACCGATGCGGCCGGGCTGGTGCAGGGTCAGGCCGAGGAAGATCAGGCCGAGGGCCACGAGCCCGACGCGCTGGAAAATGCAGAGGGGGCAGGGTTCGCGGCCCTCGACATACTGTAGGTAGTAGGCGTATGCCAGCAGCAGAGCGCAGATGGTGAAGCCGCAGAAATTGACCTGACGCGTGTTCAGGCCCAGGAAACGCGGAGCGTCTTGCTCCATTAGGATCGCCGCCATGGCAAAACCTCCTCGATCGTTAATCGTCTCGCTTTGTTGCGCGTTGTATCAGTACATAGCGTGCCCGGCTCGTCACCGAACCCGGGCGCTCTCCGTCGATTGTAATCGCTAACTCGATGGCCGCCTTGCCGCAGGTCACGAATTCCGAGAACAGGGCATCCATGATCTCGATCGGCGGTCGTGTGCAATGGCTGATGAGCGTGGTCGTGACCGGGGCGAGGTAGCGCGTTTCCAACTGTGCGATGACCACCTCGGCATCCAGCCCCCGCTCACGGCGCAGCAGCTCGATCATCGACCAGCCCGTGACCACCGCCAACGCCGCCAGACTGCCGCCAAACGCCGCGCCCTTATGGTTGCGGTTCGGGTCATACGGGGCGGCGAGGCGCAGTTCAAGCCCATCATAATGCTGAACCGTGACGCCCATGAAGCCCGTCAGCAGTATGCCTGCTTCCAGAATCTCGGCGAGCGCTGCTGTGGTCATGGCCTTCATGGTACCGGCCGACCGCGCGGCGCCTCAAGTCACAATATATCGCGCCGCCGCCGCTTCGTGCCATCATCCAACCGTCACGGTCGCTTCATCGCTCGGTCATCACGTCTTCCTAAGCTCCTTCGGTTAAAGCCATTCCGAGGAGCGCGCATGAGTGAGCAGACCCTTCGAAGCGACGCTGTGAAGGCGGCCGCCAGCCTCAAGGTGCGGCCCGCCGCCAGTCCGGACGAGGTCCGGGCGGCGCAGCGCCTGCGTTATCGGATCTTTGCCGGGGACATGGGCGCCCGGCTGCATACGGCCGTCCCCGAGCACGACGTCGATCGATTCGATGAGCATTGCCAGCATCTGTTGGTCTGGGATGAGGTCGGCGGACAACTCGCAGGGTCCACACGAATTCTGCTGCCCGAAGGCGCCCGGTCGGCTGGCGGTTATTACTCACAAACCGAATTCGATCTGACCGCCGTGCTGGACCGTCCGGGACGATTCATGGAGCTTGGACGGACATGCATCCATCCCGAATACCGCAATGGCCTGACCATTGCGACGTTGTGGATGGGTGTCGCCGAAATGCTCAAGTCCGAGCGTTGCGACTATTTGATCGGATGCTGTTCCATCGGGCTGGACGAGGGCGTCGATGCGGTCCGGGCCTTGATCGGTCAGCTGCGTGCCGAGCAATTGCTCGGTGCCGGGTGGGTGGTACGGGCGCATCATCGCCTGCCCCCTGCAGCGGCGGGCGATTCCCGCGCGGCCCACATGCCTCCGCTGTTGAAAGCCTACCTGCGGCTGGGCGCGCAGGTGGCCGCCGAGCCTTGCTGGGATGAGGATTTCAACGTGGCCGACGTGTTTATCCTGTTGGACCAGCAGCGCGTGGCCCAACGCTATGCGCGGCACTTCAGGGTGGCTGCGTGAATCCAGGATCGTGGCTTAGGGTCAAGCGTCTGGCCCGGCTTGCGGCGCATCTGTTCTATGCGGCGGGGCTGGTTTTGGTGCTCCTGATCCCCGGTTGGGTCGTTGCCAAACCATGGTGGCGGACCATCCGCCAGCGCGTCACCCGGCATTGGTTCCGGATGCTCGTCCGGATTCTGGGCCTGCGGATCACGCGGGTCGGGATGCCCACCGACGGGCCTGTGTTGCGCGTGGCAAACCATATCTCGTGGCTGGACGTCGTCGCCCTGAACGCGGTTTCCCCGTCCGTGTTCGTGGCCAAGGCAGAGCTTGCGCAATGGCCGCTGATCGGCTGGATGGCGAGCTGGTTGGGGACCTTGTTTCTGCGGCGGGGCGATGTCCTCAGCAGCCAGCGCCTGACCGAGGTCATGGGTTGGCAGTTTCGGCGCGCGGAGGCGGTGACGCTTTTTCCCGAGGGCACGACCGGGGACGGTTCGGCGTTGGGCAAGTTCCACGCCAGGCTGTATCAACCGGCGCTGTCGACCAAAACAGCCGTTCAGCCGATCGCTATCGCCTACCCGGACGCGGATGGGCAGACCCATCCGCTGGCGCCGTTCCTCGGTACCCAGACGCTGCTGAACCATCTCTGGATGCTGCTCGGCGAACGGGAGTTGGCGGTGCGGGTGGTGTTTTTGCCGGCCCTGGTCGCCGCGGACATGGATCGGCGTGAATTGGCCCGCCGGTCTCGTGACGCCATTTCGCGGGTATTGGGGCACACAAGCGCCGTCCGCATGACCGGCTGAGCTGCCGGTTCGATCGAGGCGGTGTCAGCGCGCGATCCGCAGCCCCTTCTGGCTCGCATAGTAGGCGGACACGTCCGCGATTTCCTTGGCGGTGAGAGGCTGCGCCATCCCCGTCATGACGGGGTTTTTGCGCTGACCGTTCTGGTAACTCTGCAGGGCGTGGACCAAGTAGTCCTCATACTGACCGGCCAGACTGGGGAATTGGCCGTTCGGGCTGTTGCCGTCCGCCCCATGACACGCCGCGCAGACCTGCACGGCTTTCTGCTGTCCTGCAGCGGGATCTCCGGCAGCCGCCGCCACGAACGGCAGACAGGCGAAAGCAAGGGAGGCCAGGGCACTGTTGGCGCGCATGGATCGGTATCTCCGGAAGAGGCGCGGAATCATTGTCCGTCGAGGGTGGCCAGGTAGGCCGCGATGTCGAGCATGTCCTGGTTGCTCAGGGAGCCGGCCTGGGAGTTCATGGTCTTGTGGGTCCGCTCACGGCTCTTGTAGCCCTTCAGCGCCGCCACGATGTACTCCGGGTGCTGCCCAGCCAGCTTGGGCACCTTGTAGGTCGGGTAGGCGTTGCTGGCGAGCGGCAGAGAATGGCAGCCCATGCAGCCTTGAAACTTGACCTTGCCCTGCTGGGCGTCACCCGATTCGGCATTGGCAGCCAGTGTCATGCCCGAAAGCATCGCAAACGCTGCGACGCCCGCTAGACGCTGGATCTTCATTCTCGGCCTCTCGATCGTTGTCCTGGGGAAGGGCGTTTTGCAGGGGCGCCCTCATTTGCAGCGCCGATTATAGGGGAGGTGGCCCGGGCAGGATAGGGTGCGCCGGGCATCGGGTGTCATTTCTCGGTGCTGCGCCGCAGCAGTTCCATGAACCAGGTATCGGGCAGCAGACGGCGCAGGGCAAGCAAGGGGCCTGCGTACAGGCCGGCATGGTAGCGCAGCCGCCGGCCAGGATCTTCTGCGGCACGCACGATGCACTCGGCGATCACGTCGGGCGTTGTGCCGGTGTTGCCTTGGCGCAGGCGTTCCGTAAGACGGGCGATACGCTCCCGATAGAAGGGCAGGTCGGTTTGCCCCATGACCAGTCCCGTTTCGGCAAAGGCGGTTTGGGTGAAGCCCGGTTCGACCACCTTCACGCGCACTGCGCTTGGATGGAGGTCATGCCACAGGCCCTCGCTGATGGCCTCCAGCGCATATTTGGCGGCGCTGTAGTAGCCGTAGAAGGGGAAGGTCATGCGCCCGCCGATGCTGGTGACATTGACGATCACGCCTCGGTTACGCTCGCGCATGCCGGGCAGGAAGGTGCGAATGGCGGTGAGCGTGCCGAACAGGTTGGTATCGAATGACGCGCGGACCTGTTCGGGACTGCAGGTTTCGATCGCGCCCGTGAGGCCGTAGCCGGCGTTGTTGACCAGGGCATCCACGGCGCCGAAACGGGCTTCGGCTGCTGCCAGTGCGCTTTCCACGCTGGCGGGGTCGTTCAGGTCCAGTCGCTCGATCAAGACATCCGCCGGCCACCCGAACCCGGCGGCACGGGCGGGATCGCGCATCGTGGCGACCACCTGCCAGCCGCGCCGGTAAAAGGCCACGACGGCGGCTTTGCCGATGCCGGACGAGGTGCCGGTGATGAGGACGGTGCGCGGCATCGGTGAACTCCTGAGCGGGTGGATTGAGAACGGCTGCGTCCATAGACATCTCATCGCGTTCGCGAGTTCGTCTTCCTTGACGCTGATGGAGCCCCTACCTACTATTTGAAAACCTTTTTCTCACTGTTGAAGGAACAGCAGGACAAACCTATGGCCAAGAAAATCTCTCCCGACCTGGTCGGTGAAACCTTCAGCCCGATGCCGGCGTCCTGGACCAAGAAGGACGTGCAGCTCTACGCCCTGGGCGTGGGTTGCCAGCCGGACTCCGAGCTGGCCTTCGTGTATGAACAGAAGGGCCCCAAGGTGCTGCCGACCTACGGCGTCATCGCCGGCATGATGTCCATGGGCGGCATGATGGGCAAGGTCGAAATGAACCTCGCCAATTTGCTGCACGGCGAACAGGCGATCACCCTGCACCGTCCGATTCCCCCCCAGGCCAAGGTCGAGTGCATCGGCAAGATCACCGAGGTATGGGACAAGGGCAAGGCGGCGGTGCTGGGCGTGGAAGGGCTGGTGCAGGACAAGGACGGTCCCATCTGCACGACCCACGCGACGATCTTCCTGAAGGGTGCCGGCGGCTTCGGCGGCGAGCGGGGGCCATCTTCCGAAGGCATCAACGTCGCCCCCGAGCGTGAGCCGGACCACATCATCACCTACAACACGCGGCCCGAGCAGGCGGCGCTGTATCGGCTGTCCGGTGATCCGAACCCGATCCACATCGACCCCAACTTCGCCAAGCTGTCCGGCTATCCCAAGCCCTTCCTGCATGGCCTGTGCACCTACGGCTTCGTGGGCCGCGCCATCCTGCATACGCTGTGCGGCAGCGATCCGGCGCGCTTCAGTTCCTTCGAGGCGCGGTTTGCCGATCAGGTCTATCCCGGCGATGACATCGTGACCAAGCTGTGGGTGATCGAGCCTGGCGTGGCGATCGTGCAGGCCGAGACCCAGAAAGGCAACGTGGTGCTCTCCAAGTCCAAGTGCACGTTCAAGCCCGAATAAGGGCCGTGCGTCGCTTGTAACTCAAAGAAGGGGGCATAAGCCCCCTTTTTTCGAGAACGAAATCGGTGTTCGCCTATACTCGAAACACACGGGATGGCGATTTATGAAGGCCGGATGGCCGGAAGGGGGCGTGGCATGACGGCCAGCAAGACACTGAAGGTGGGTGATCAGGCGCCCGATTTTCGTCTTCCGAATGCGGACGGTCGCAGCATTGCGCTGTCCGAGTACCGGGGCGTGCCGGTGGTGGTGTATTTCTATCCCAAGGACGACACGCCCGGCTGTACGGCCGAGGCTTGCGCCTTCCGTGATCAGTATGAGGATTTCAAGCAGGCGGGCGCTGAGGTCATCGGCATCAGTTCCGACGCACCGAGCCGCCATGCCCAGTTCGCGGGCAAGTACCGGCTGCCTTTCGTGTTGCTCAGCGACCAGGACGGCGCCGTGCGCAAGGCTTACGGGGTTGCTGCAACGCTGGGGATTCTGCCTGGCCGGGTGACGTTCGTGATCGATCGAGACGGCATCATCCGCCACATGTTCTCGAGCCAGCTTCGCGCCACCCGGCATGTGACGGAGGCGATCGCCATCCTGCGGAAGCTGGGTTGACGCCGGCGCGGCCGAGGGGCAGCCGCCCGACCGGCGCTCGCCCCGGCAGCGCCTCCGCCGCCGAGCGTGTCGAGTCGCTCATCCCGGGCCGGAGGGCCCTCTAGCCGGAGTGGCGGAGCCTATCAGCGACCCGGAAGCAGGTGGGATGAGGCATGAAGCGGACGCACGGTGGTCTCCGCGAGCGGCCGTACCGAATCGGCGAATCCGGATGAGCGTCGCGGAGCGGCCCCATGATTCATGCACAAGCCCCTCTCGCCGCGCCGTGTCGCGGTCAGGCATGGCGGCCATGCGCGGATCTCCGGCGCGAAGGCCGCGGTCGCCGGATCGATGCAAGGGCAACATGGTGACGGGCGGCGCCCGAGGATCGATGCCGCCCGCTCCGGCACGACCCGACACCGCGGATCAGGAGCATTCATGAACGGGAATGCCCTCGAACCGACGAGTCACTCCGACACGGTCGGTCCGAGAACCCCGCCTCGTTACAAAGACGCGCGCACCACTGAAAAGGACGGAGAGCGGAATGCTCATGGACGACCCCGATCGTGGCGTGCGGTTGACGCTGCTGCGCCATGGTGAACCGCAGGGCGGCGCCCTGTATCGGGGGCGCCGCGACGACCCCTTGAGCGCCACAGGCTGGGAACAGTTGCGCAGTGCCACTGTCGAACCCGCTCCCTGGCGCGGTATCGTCACCTCACCGCTGCAGCGCTGCGCGGCCTTCGCGCACTGGCTCGGGGGAACGCGGGACATTCCGGTCCACGTCGACGCGCGCTTGCAGGAACTCGACTTCGGCGCCTGGGAGGGCCGCACGGCCGATGCCATCCTGGCCGAGGATCGAGAAGCTCTGCTGGCGTTCTGGGACGATCCGGTCGGCCACCCGCCCCCGCAGGGCGAGACCCTGACGGATTTCGCGGCCCGCATCGATGCCGCCCATGCCGAGTGGCAGGAACGCATGACGGCGGGTCCCTGGCTGTGGGTCATCCACGGCGGCGTGATCCGGGTGCTGCTGAGCCGGCTGCTGGGCATGCCACTGACCCACATGCTGCGCATCGACGTGCCTTACGCCTGCCGCTCGACCGTGAGCCTCGGTGACGGGCCGCCGCGCCTGCTGTCGCATGGCACGCGGCCGTGATGAAGGGCTTGCCTCTGGCGACGGGATTCCTCACCCGGCTGCCGGTCCCTGCGGTCGACCATGATCCGATCGCCGTGGGCCGTTCGCTCGCATGGTATCCGTTCGTCGGCGCACTCATCGGCGCCCTGCTGGCTGGCGCGACGGTCTCGCTCGGCATTTTTCTGCCCCTGGCACCGGGCGTCACCGCGGCGCTCATCGTGGCCCTCTGGGCCTGGCTGACCGGTGGCCTGCATCTGGACGGCCTGGCCGACACGGCCGATGCCGCCGCTGCGGGTGGTGACCGCGCCCGCCGTCTCGCGGTGCTGCAAGACCCGCGCGCCGGGCCGGCGGGCGTGGTCGCCGTCGTGCTCGTGCTGCTCGCCAAATACGCCGCGTTGACGCACCTGCTGTCGGCCGACGGGGCTATCACCACGCTCGTGATCGCCCCTGTGATCGGCCGCAGTCTGGTGGTCGCCGCCTTTCTGAGCACGCCTTATGTGCGCGTCGGCGGACTCGGGGAGGCTCTCGCGCGCCATCACGACCGGCCGGCCTGTCTCGCGAGCCTCGCCCTGACCGTGATCGGACTCGGCCTTTTGGCGGGCCTGCCGGCGGCCGGTGTCCTCGTCTTGTCGAATGGTGCGCTGGTGCTTTACTGGCGATGGAAAGCGTTGCGCGATGTGGGAGGATTCACCGGCGATCTGGCCGGCGCGCTGGTGGAGCGTGCCGAGGCGCTTTCGCTGATGTGCCTCGTCGTCATGACCGATGCTACGGGATAGCAGACTCATAGGGACGCCCCAGGCCATGCGGATCCCTTCACAACCGAGGCCGACTAAGCCCCATCGGCCAAGGAATCATTGCCGTCAGGGAGGACAAGTGATGCGCAGCATGCAAGGCAAAGTAGCCGTCATCACGGGGTCCGGCAGCGGCATCGGCCGGGCAACCGCCTTGCGGCTGGCGCGCGCCGGCTGCCGGCTGGCACTGGCCGACATCGATGCGGAAACCAACGCGCAAGCCGCGGCCGAGGCCGCCGCGCTGGGAGCCGCCGTCAGCACCCACACCGTCGACGTCGCCGACAAGGCACAGATGGCGGCCCTGCCCGAGGCCGTCCTCGCGGCGCATGGCGCGGCGCACATCGTCGTCAATAACGCAGGCGTCATGGTGTTCGATCCTGTGGCGGCGGAGGCACTGGATGATTTCGAGTGGCTGTTCGCCACCAACTTCTGGGGCGTGGTCTACGGCTGCACGTTCTTCCTGCCGACGCTGCGCCGCGCAGGCGAGGGCCACATCGTCAACCTCTCCAGCATGTTCGGTTTCTACGGCCTGCCGACTCAGGGCGCCTATTGCGCCAGCAAGTTCGCGGTGCGCGGCTTCACCGAATCGCTGCGCGCCGAATTGACCGGCAGCGGCATCGGCGTGACCGCGATGCATCCGGGCGCCATCCGCACCAATATCTTCAGATCCGCACGCGCGCAGCGCGCCGACCACCGCGCCTTGCTGCAGCAGGCTCAGTTGCAGATGGATCGCTTCGGCACGGCGCCCGAGCGGGTCGCGGCCAAGATCGAAAGCGCCATCCGTCACAATCGGGCCCGCGTTCGGGTCGGCCTCGATGCCTACCTCAGCGATGGCCTCACGCGCCTGTATCCGCCTGCGATCAGTACCCTCATGGGGCGGGTGTGGAAGCGCTTCGGCGCGCACTGACCGGACGCGTCGCGATCGCTCAATCAGCCGGCACGGTGCGACCGCGCGCCCAATCGCGCAGCGCCGCGATCGATTCGGCCATGACGTGCGCAAGCGGCCGCGTTTGGCCGATCGCCCGCGCCACATCCTCCTGCCGGGCGCCCCGCCCCGCTGCAGCCGCGCCGTAACAAGCCGAGACCACGGCCTGCTCGATCTCGGCGCCGGAAAACCCCTCGCTCAGCCGCGCCAGCTCGGCCCGATCGAAACCCGCCGCCTCGAGCGCGCGCTTGCGCAGTTGGATGGCAAAGATGTCAGCCCGCACCGCGGCATCGGGCAGGTCGACGAAAAAGATCTCGTCCAACCGCCCCTTGCGGATCAGTTCGGGCGGCAGCTGCGCGATGTCGTTGGCCGTGGCGGCGACGAAGACCGGCGCGGGCCGCTCGGCCAGCCACGTGAGCAGGGTGCCGAGCATGCGCCGCGAGGTGCCGCCATCGTCGCCGCCGCTCGCCAACGCCTTTTCGATTTCGTCGATCCACAGCACGCAGGGCGCCATGTTTTCGGCCAGGGTCAGGGCACTGCGCAGATTGCGTTCGGATTCTCCGTAATACTTGTTGTAAAGCGTACCCATGTCGAGCCGCAGCAGGGGAACGCCCCAGGCCCCGGCGACGGCGCGCGCCGCAAGGCTCTTGCCGCTGCCCTGCACGCCCAGGAGCAGCACTCCGCGCGGCGGCGGCAGGCCGGCGGCCAGACCCGACCCCAGAAAAGCGGCCTGCCGCTCGGCCAGCCAAGCCTTGAAGCGACGCAGACCGCCCAGATCATCGGGACGCGCCGTCTCGAGCTCGAAATGCACTGCGCCGGACAGATCGAGCAGCTCGAACCGGGCTTTGTTGAGCGTGGGCAGATCCGCCTCGGTAAGCGCCCCGTCATCCCAGATCGCGCCGCGCAGCAGCCGCCGCGCGTCCTGCTCGGGCAGTCCGCGCAGGTTCTGGACGATTCGCTCCAGCTGGCGGCGATCGCTGCGCACCCGCGCCCCGCGATGGGCCGCGCTCCAGGACTGTGCTTCCTCGCGCACCAGCCGCTCCAACGCTGCGGCGTCCGGCAGACGCAGCATGAATCGCGCCGCGAGGCGATGCAGTTCTTCGGGCAGCTCGCAGCGCGGCCCGACCAGGAACAGGTGCAAGGGGCACGGCAGCGGCCTTTGGGCGATGTCGCGCAACAGGCGCACGACGAGCGGTGCATCGGCAAGGTAAGGGTGAAAATCGAAGAGGACATAGAGGCCGGCCGCGGGCTCGTCGCGGATGTGTTCCAGCGCGCCCTCCGGCTTGCGCGTGCCGACCGGCGCCGGCGTTTCGGCATCGGCCGGCTCGCGCCGCAGGCCCGCGGTGGCGCTCCAGGTGAAAACCGTCCAGTCGCGCGCGATGGCGAGCCGCGTCACCAGCTCCAGAACGCGCTGCTCCTCGTGCGTCTCGATCACCACCAGCGGCACGCCGCTGTCGAGGATCAAGCCCAGATCGCGCACCTCCGGCATGTCTTCTGCCCCTCACCTCACCCCGCCTGCGTTGCTATCGGCCGCGCGCGCGGGGTCTGGAAGGACGGAAGCGCTAGAGGATCAGGCGGCGTGGAGCTTGTAGGCCACGGCGTCGGAAAGCGCCTGCCAAGAGGCTTCGATGACGTTGCTCGACACCCCGACCGTGGTCCAGCGCCGGCCGGTGCCGTCGGTGCTTTCGATCATGACCCGGATCAGGGCGTCGGTCCCTGCACCCGAACCCAGGATGCGCACCTTGTAGTCCACCAGATGCATGTCGACCAGCGCGGGGTAAGCTGCCAGCAGCGCCTTGCGCAAGGCGCGGTCGAGCGCGTTCACGGGGCCGTTGCCCTCGGCCACGGTCATGTGCAGTTCGCCGTCGACGCGCACCTTCATCGTCGCCTCGGCGAGGGTGAAGGGCGCGCCGGTCTCGGTCATGCGCCGCTCGTCCATCACCCGGTAACTCACCAGTTCGAAGGGTGGCGTGAGCTGTTCCAGCTCCTGGCGGGCGAGCAGCTCGAAACTCGCCTCGGCACCATCGTAGGTGTAGCCGATGAATTCGCGTTCCTTGACCAGCCGCACCAGCCGGTCGATGCGCGGGTCACTCGCCTCGATCGCCATCCCCACCTCGCGGAGCAGCGAGAGCACATTGGAGCGCCCGGCCTGATCCGACACCAGGATCTTGCGCGTGTTGCCGACGTCCTCGGGCTGGAGGTGCTCATAGCTGCGCGCGTCCTTTTCCACCGCCGAGACGTGCAGCCCGCCCTTGTGCGCGAAGGCATTTTCGCCAACATAGGGTGCATGGCGGTTGTGGGCACGGTTGAGTCGCTCATCCACCACCCGCGAGACATGCGTGAGCTGGCGCAGATCCTCGCGACTGAGGCCCGTTTCATAGCCCATCTTGAGCATCAGGGAGGGCAGCAGGGAGACGAGATTCGCATTCCCGCAGCGCTCGCCCAGCCCGTTGAGCGTGCCCTGCACCTGCCGGATCCCTGAGCGCACCGCAGCCAGGCTGTTGGCCACGGCGTTGCCGGTGTCGTCATGGCAATGGATGCCGAGCCGCTCGCCGGGAAAGCGCGCCGCGACCTCGCGCGTGATGGCTTCCACTTCGTGCGGCAGGCTGCCGCCGTTGGTGTCACACAGCACAGCCCAGCGCGCGCCAGCGTTCAAGGCTGCCTCGATGCAGCGCAAGGCGAAATCGGGATTGGCCTTGTAGCCGTCGAAGAAATGCTCGGCGTCGAACATCACCTCGTCGACCCGGCTGCGGGCGAAGGCGATGCTGTCGGCGATCATCTCGAGGTTCTCGGCCAGCGTGCTGCGCAGCGCGACCTCGACATGGAAATCCCAGGTCTTGCCCACCATGCAGACCACGGGAGCGCCGCTGTCCAGAATCCGCATCAGCCCGGCGTCTTCCTCAGGTTTCCGGCCCGGACGACGGGTCATGCCGAAGGCGCTCAGCCGTGCGCGGCGCAGCGCGGGCGCAGCAGCGAAGAAGGCATCGTCGGTTGGATTGGCGCCGGGCCAGCCGCCTTCGACATAGTCGATGCCGAGCGCGTCGAGCTCATGGGCGATGGCGATCTTGTCCCCGACCGTGAAATCGACCCCTTGGGTCTGTTGGCCGTCGCGCAGGGTACTGTCGTAGAGATAGATGCGATTGGCGCTCACGGGGCTCTCCGGAGAATCGAGCGCCCCGGGAACTTGGCCGGCGGGGCAAAGGCCGATTATAGCCGCCTGCCCCGCGGCGTCACGTCGACCTCAGGCGCGTTCGTGCAGGCCGCATTCCCGCTTGAGCCCGAAAAAGCGCGTGTCTTCCTCGGTCATGCCATCGCCCAGGGGACGGGTGGTGTGCACATCGCCGATGGACACGTAACCCTTGTGCCACAGCGGATGATAGGGCAGTTCGTGACGGGTCATGTAGAGGTAGATGTCGCGATCGGTCCAGTCGACGAGCGGATGGACCTTGGTGCGGCCGTTCTGATTGCCGAGCACCTGCAGATGCTGCCGACTGGCCGACTGCTGGCGGCGCAGGCCTGCGATCCAGGCCTTCGCCCCCAGTTCTTCGAGCGCACGCTGCATGGGCTCGACCTTGTTCATCTGGTTATAGCGATCGAGTCCCTCGACGTCCTGTTCCCACAGCCGCCCGTAGCGCGCCTCCTGCCAGGCAGGGCTCAGCGCCGCACGGTAGACCTTGAGATTCAGATCCAGTCGCTGCGTCAGATCGTCGATGTAGCGGTAGGTCTCCGGGAACAGATAGCCGGTGTCGACGAGGATCACCGGGATATCCGGCCGCTGGCGGGTGACCATGTGCAGGCACACGGCGGCCTGAGCGCCGAAGCTCGACGTCAGCACAATGGAGCTTCCGAAGCGATCGAGTGCCCAGCCGACGCGCGCCTCGGCGCTGGCCTCGGCCAGAAGGGGATTCAGGGCGTCCCTGTCGATCGCCTCGCGCTCGGGTGCCGACTTGTGAATGAGCGGGGACACGGAGGAAACGGACATGGCAGGCCTCGCGGGAGATGTACCGTCCGAAAAGGAACTTGAACGGTACGCTACCAATGCCCGCTTAGCTTATAAAGGAATCAATATTGCTATCTTAATCCAGCATGGTTATATGGGGATCGCGTTCGCCGGCCCGGGGGCGCCCGGGGCGTGCCGAACGGTCTATGAAACCCGCCGACCATTCGGTGCCGCGCGAGCGGTCTTAGCCCTTTTCGTTGCGCCGCGCGCCAATCGCCAAGCGCAGACCGTTCAGCCGGATGAAGCCGGTGGCATCGGCCTGATTGTAGGCGCCGGCGTCGTCCTCGAACGTGGCGATCCGCGCATCGAACAGGCTGTCGGCCGATTGGCGCCCCACCACCGTGACGTTGCCCTTGTAGAGCTTGACGCGTACCCGTCCGTTGACGCGCGCCTGGGTGGCGTCGATGGCAGCCTGCAGCATGCGCCGCTCGGGGCTCCACCAGTAGCCGTTGTAGACCAGGCTGGCATAGCGCGGCATCAGCTCATCCTTCAAATGCGCTTCCTCACGATCCAGCGTGAGCGACTCGAGCGCGCGGTGGGCCTTGAGGAGAATCGTGCCGCCCGGCGTCTCATAGCAGCCCCGTGATTTCATGCCGACATAGCGGTTCTCGACGATGTCCAGCCGGCCCACGCCATGCGCGCCGCCGATCTGGTTGAGGGCAGCCAGCGCACCTGCAGGCGTATGCGGTTGCCCATCGATGGCGACCAGATCGCCCCGTTCGAAATCGAGCTCCAGATACTGCGGCGCGTCCGGTGCCTGCTCCGGCGCCACCGACCAGCGCCACATGGATTCCTCAGGCTCGGTCCAGGGATCTTCCAGAATGCCGCCTTCGTAGGAAATGTGCAGCAGGTTGGCATCGGTGGAATACGGGCTTTTCTGGCCCTGCCGTTCGATGGGGATGCCGTGGCGTTCGGCGTAGGCCAGCAGGGTTTCGCGGCTGGTGAGGTCCCATTCCCGCCACGGCGCGATGACGCGCAGGGCCGGCTTGAGCGCCAGCACACCGAGTTCGAAACGCACCTGATCATTGCCCTTGCCGGTCGCGCCATGGGCCACGGCATCGGCGCCCACCTCCGTTGCGATCTCGACCAGCCGCTTGGCGATGAGTGGTCGGGCGATGGACGTGCCGAGCAGATACTCGCCCTCGTAGAGCGTGTTGGCGCGGAACATCGGAAAGACGAAATCGCGGGCGAATTCCTCGCGCAGATCGTCGATGTAGATTTCCTTCACGCCCAGCAAGGATGCCTTGGCGCTCGCGGGCGCCAGTTCCTCGCCCTGCCCCAGATCGGCTGTGAAGGTCACCACCTCGCAGCGGTAGTGTTCCTGTAGCCACTTGAGGATGACGGAGGTATCGAGTCCCCCCGAGTAAGCCAGAACCACCTTGCGAATCGTCGACATGGCACCCTCATCGATGTGGCCGAATCCAGCCGCGGCGCGGCGCTCGGCTGCAGTGCGCGATGCTAGCAAAAAACGGCCACGCCGCGCAGGGTCCGGCATGAGGAGCGCAGGTGCTATGCTTGTGCCACAAAAAACTCAGGAAGTTCGGATCAGGCAACTCCATCGTCATGGCAAACAGCGTGTTGATCACCGGCGGGGCCGGCTATATCGGCGGGCATGTCGCGCGCCTCCTCGGTCAGCGGGGCGAGTCTCTGATCATCCTGGACGACCTGTCCACCGGCCATCTGGACAACGTCCGTTTCGGACAGATCGTGGTCGGGGATGCCGGCAACGCTGCCCTGCTCGAGGATTTGTTGACTCGCCATGGCATCGATACGGTGCTGCACTTCGCAGCCCGGACCAGCGTTCCCGATTCGGTCAGCCGTCCCCTCGAATACTATGAAACCAACACCTGCGTGACCCAGACCCTGCTCAAGGCATGCGCCCGGGCAGACGTCCGGCACTTCATGTTTTCCTCGACCGCCGCCGTCTACGCCCTTCCCGCGCTCGACAGACCTGCCAGTGAACACAGTCCGACCGAACCGCACAATCCTTATGGCCGTTCCAAGCTCATGGCCGAGTGGATGGTGCGCGACGCCTGCGCCGCGACGACGATGCGCCACGCCATACTGCGCTATTTCAACGTTGCCGGCAGTGCCCCGGGCGGCGGGATCGGACCGCGTGGGCCACAAGCCGGTCAGTTGATCAAGGTCGCCTGCGAAGCCGCCCTGGGGCGGCGGCCGTTCGTGGAGGTCTTCGGCACCGATTACGACACGCCGGACGGCACGGGCATCCGCGACTACATCCACGTCGAAGACCTTGCGGCCGCCCATGTGCTCGCACTCGACTATCTGCGCACGGGCGGCAGATCGGTAACGCTCAACTGCGGTTACGGCACGGGCCGCAGCGTCCGCGAGGTTCTGGCCGCCGTGAGTGCGGCCAGCGGGCAGGCGATCGCCACCGTCAACCGGCCGCGCCGACCCGGCGACCTTCCGCTCATGGTGGCCGACCCGGCGCGCTTGCGCGGTCTCCTGCACTGGGCACCGCGTTATGCGAACCTCGACCTGATCGTGGGCAGCGCCCTGGAATGGGAGCGCAACCTGCCGGCACCGCAGTCCCCTCAAAGGGGCTGAACGGCCGGCCGCCACGTTCGGTCGCGGAGAATCGGCCGCCGCCTCCGGCCATCTCGGTTCCACGCCATCGGGATCGACCGGCTGAAGCCGGTTCCCCCCGGTGCGGGACCGGGCACGTGGTCATCCCCAAAACCCGCATGGCCCGACCACGGCGCAATCTTGCCGCCGCGGTAACCGGGCTCGCTCGCCGTCTGACGAATGCCACCGATGCGCTGACCTGCTCCGGGCACAGTTTCCGGCTTCCATGCGCCATCAGCCTTCACGATCGTGCAACAGGGGCTCTTTACCATCCTGCTCGTGTCCCCTTCGGATTCACAAAGGAGTTTTCGCATGAAAAAGGCCCTTTTTTCTTTGGCTTCGTTGCTGACGGCCCCGCTTGCCGCTCAGGCCGAATTGCAAAGCCTGGCCGATGAGGACCTCTCTGCGGTCCATGCCCAAGGTCTATATTCCCTCAAGGCAGGGAATCTCGATCTTTACACCGTCGACACCACGGTTCTTGGTGGGTACCGTGTCGGACCGGTCCAGTTTTCGTCCCTCTACAACGCGGTTAACGATCGCAGTCCGGAGCTTGTCGATGCCACGCGGGGCGCGGCGCTGAACGCCGCCAATGCCGCCCTCGCGCCGGCCAACGTCGCCCTCCGGGCCCAGTTCGCGACCATTCCCCTCGTCGGTGATTACTTGTCCGAAACCTTCACGCCGGTGCGTGTCACCTTTACGCCCCATGTCGGGCAGATGTGACCGGCCGCGCCTGCTCCGGTGAATAGGTCAAGTCCATCGCGTCGACTCGCGGCGAGAAAGGCGGCCCTGGGGACGCGTATTCGTGAGGGCGGGTCGGGTCTGTCGGCACGACCCGACCGACCTGACGGGGTGCGCGGACCCGGCGTCGCAGCCGACAGAAGATCGGCTCGGCGGTGCAGCTGGATGTCGTCGGCGCGCGCGGCGCTTCGGTTGCCGGAACCTGCCGTGGGCGGCGGGTGCGAAGGCTTCGATGCCATGCGCAGGCAGGCGCGGGCTGGACCGCGCTGCGTCAGGGCCCGAGATGCTCGGCGATGATGCGCGCCTGGCGGTCGCGGGCCGCCTGCCCGCGGGGTCCGCGCATCAACTGGACGGGTTTGCCGAGGATCTGACCCAGGAGGCGACCCAGATCCCCTCGACGGCGCGGCAACACGTGCATGTGGCAATGCGGCACGGTCTGATGGGCCGCGCGCCCTTCATTGACGGCAAAGTGGATGCCGTCCGGTGCAAGCGGGCTCTGTCGCAGCGCCTGGGCGATGCGATGGGCGGTCTCCAGCAAATGGGCTCGCAAGGCGGGTGGCAGATCGGCCAGCGTTTCGCCGTGCATCCGAGGCATCACCAGGACATGACCCGGTCGCAATGGAAACGCATCCATGATGGCGATGCAATCATCGTCCTCCATCACCCGGCTGGACGGGAGTTCGCCTGCCACGAGGCGACAAAAGATGCAGCCGGCGGTCTGAGCGGAGAGGGTTCGGTTCATGAGGCGGCCGGGTTCTCGTCCTGACGATCCAGAGCCACCAGGAGGTCGCAGGGAATCTGCCCCAGCAGGCTTTTTCCGACCGACCCGCCCCACCACCGCGCCAGCGCGCCGCGATGGCGGTGGCCGACGACGATGAGATCGGCCTTGTAATCTCGGGCCACGGTGCCGATGCGCTCCACCGGCTCGCCGAATTCGATGCGCGTCTGCACGGCGAGCCCCATGGCCACCATGTCCCGCGCGCCGTCTTCCAGGGTCTGGCGCGCCGGGGCCTCCAGCGCATCGGTCATTTCCGGCGTGACGATGGTTTCGGCCATGGCGAGGCCCGCAGGAATACCGACCACGGCCAGCAGGCACACTTCCGCCCCGCAGACGCGGGCCAACTCGGCGCCCTGGTGCAATACGGCCCGGCCCTCCGGGGAGCCGTTATACGCGAGCAGGATCCGGCGATACATGAGACACCTCCCGGGAACGTCCCATCAACCAGGCTGGCGCGATGGCGACGAGGAACACCAGTGCCACGAGTATAAAGCCTTCGCGATACGCCCAAGTATTGGCCTGCGCGTAGATGACACGGCCGAGAAAGTCGGCGGCGTAGCCTTGGGCAAGATCCCCTGGCGCGCCGCCCGCTTGTGACAATTCGCTCAGCCGATCCGTCAAGGCTTGGGTGGCGGCATTGCCGGCCACCTGCGTTGCGGTCATGGCGTCGACCATGAACGCCGTGCGCCGTTCCATGAACACGGTCAGTAGATTGACCCCCAAGGCGCCGCCCAACTGGCGCAGGAAGTTCACCGTCCCGGAGCCCTGGGCGATCTTTGCCGGCGGCACCGCGCGCAGGGCGCCGGCGGTCAGCGCGGGCATCACCAACCCCAGTCCGACGCGGCCAAGCGCGATGGCGAAGGCCAGGAAGGCAAACGGCGTATTGGTATCGACGTCGTGCAGAAGCCAGAAAGACAGCGCGAAGACGCCCAGGCCGACAATCACCGGGTGGTGCGGTTGCAGGCGATCGGAAAGCTGGCCGGCGACGGGGAAAATCACCGCCAGTACGAGCCCAGCGGGCATCAGCAGCAGGCCGGAACGGGTGGGCGTGTATCCCTGGATGGTCTGGACGAAGACCGGAATGAGGTAGGTGGACCCGAACAGCCCGGCGCCATAGATGACCGTCACGGCCGCGGCCGCCGAGAAGCGCGTATTGCGGAACAGGTTGAAATCCAGGAGGGGATGCGGATGTCGGCGTTCCCAAGCGATGAGGCCGAGCAGGCAAGCGGTCGAGAACAGCAGCGTCAGACCGGTCGGAATCTCATTCCAGCCCCAGCGTTGCCCATTCGCCAGCGCGGTGAGAAGCGGGAACAGCGTGGCAACGATCAGGAATAACCCCACCGTATCCAGCCGGGGCTGCGCGGCGCGGGCATCGACACCGGGCAGCAGGAGGGTAGCGAGCCCCATGCCGATGAGACAGAAGGGCAGGGTCATGAAGAACACGTAGCGCCAACTGAGGTTGTCCACCAGCAGTCCGCCGATGGTGGGCCCGAGCGCAGGGGCCAGCACCACGCCGATGCCATAGATTCCCATGGCCTGACCGCGTTTTTCGGGTGGAAAGACGCTGAAGATCACCAGCATGGCCAGCGGCTGGGTCAGGCCGGCAGCGCCGCCCTGAAGGATGCGCGCAAAAATGAGCGTCTGTTCGTTGGGGCTGATGCCGCCGAGGATGGAGCCGGCGGTGAAGACCCCGATGGCGAGCAGAAAGGCGCCGCGCTGCCCGAAACGGCCGACCATCCAGGCGTTGGCCAGCATGGTCGACGTCATGGCGGCGAGAAATCCGGTCGACATCCATTGGGCCTGTGTCGCGCTGATGCCGAAGGCGCCCATGATGTCCGGGATGGCCACGTTGACGATGGTCGAGGACAGCACCGTCGAAATCGTTCCCGTCATCACCGTCAGCGTCGCCAGCCAGCGGTAGGCCGCGCCGTAACGGGCACTCAGGCGCTCCAGATCGGAGGCCTCAGTGTTCAATGGCCACTTCCACCATCATGCCCGGCCGCAAGTCCGCGGATGGCTGGTCGAGCGCGATGCGAATCGGCAGACGCTGGGTGATCTTCGTGAAGTTTCCGCTGGGGTTGGGGTTGGGGATCAAGGCGAACTGGCTGGTGGCCGCTTGCCCCAGATCGCTGACGCGTCCGGTGACATTCAGATCGGAATAGGCGTCGACCCGGATGGTCACGCGCGACCCGAGCTTCACGTCTTCGATGTCGGTTTCCTTGACGTTGGCTTCGACCCGGATGGTGGCCGGGTCATGCATCAGCAGCAGGCGTCGTCCCGGCACCGCGTATTCGCCGGCGTGGGTGAAGATTTCGTCGACGACACCGTCCACGGTACTGCGCAAGGACAGTTTGGCCAGCCGGATTTCCCGTTGAGCGAGGGTGGCCCGCGCCTGTTCAATGGCGGCATCGACTTCGGTGAGCTGTCGCTCCAGCACGTCGATGTTCTGTGCGTTGGCCCGGGCCTGCGCCACGCCTGCCTGCGCCACCTTCAGTTGCGCTGCGGCCTCCCGGGCGGCCTGCTCTGCGGCCATGCGCTCGTGTTTGCTCTGGTCCCAGCTCTGCACGCTGATGACGTGATCGGTGACGAGCGCATCGGCGCGCTCGGCGTTGTGCCGGGCCAGTTCCTCTCGCGCTCGAGTAGCGGCGAGGCTCGCGCCGGCGCTTTCGAGTCTGGATTGCGCAGCCTCCGCATCGGCTTGAAAGGCGTTGCGCTGCTGATCGATGCGGGCGGCCAATGTTGCGCGATTGGCCTCGAGCTGGTTCAGCGCGGCGCGGCTCTCGGCTACGGCAGCCTTGCCCTCGCTGTCGTCGAACTGGACGAGCAGATCCCCAGCGGCGACCCGCTGGCCGGGCGTGAGGTTGAACTGGGTGATGCGGCCCGGCAGTTCGCTGCTCACGGTGATCATGTCGGCGGCGATGCGGGCGTCATTGGACTGCACCACCGTGAACTGCCGGTGCAGCCAATAGGCCACCGCGATCAACAGGCAAAGGACCAGCGCGATGATCGCAAAGCGCGTGAAGCGGCGTCCGAGCGGGGAAGCAAGCGGGTTCATCATGGCGCACGATCTCGCGTGGGAGGGCGTTGTCGGGCGGCGGCATGCGCCGCGTTGTGCAAAATGCGGTCCACGGCCAACAGCAGATGAGCGCGGGCCGCGTCGTCCAAGCCATCGAGCAACTCGTCGCGGAGTTCATCGGCGATGGTGTCGACCTGCTGCATCGCTTGCGCGCCTTCGGGGGTGAGCACGAGGCGTTTGGCGCGCCGGTCATGCGGATCGACGTGGCGCTCCACCAGTCCGCGCGCTTCAAGATCATCGAGAACCCGAACCAGGCTTGCGCCTTCGATGCCGATCGACTGGGCCAGCGCGATCTGCGAAACCCCGTCGCCGAGCCGATGCAGGTGGAGCAGCGCCAGCCACCGGGCCTGACTGAGTCCCGTGTCGCGCAGCCGATCGTCCAGCAATTGGCGCCAGCGGCGCGCCGTTTCGGCGATGCACATGCCAATGCGAGCATGCTTATTATTAGTGGCCATATCATTAGAGTACCGATTAAATGGCTGCGATTCAAGTCGTGGGCCCCGTACCTAGGCCATGGGCGTCGTTGATCGGTCTTAATTCTTGATCGCAAATTGTCGTCAAATGGTGACGTTTTTGGTGACGTTTTTTTACGTCTCCATGGATCAAAGTATTTTCATTGATTCGTGGGCGACAAGATCTGCCATCGTTTATGGACAGTTGATCGTTGCTCAGCGATCCACTAAGCTCCAACGACAAAATGATAAAGATTTCACGAGAAAGGCCAATTCGGGGGGTTACTGTTTCAGATGGCACGCAGGCGGAGGATTTTGCGATGACAGCATGGGCGCGGCTTTCATCTCCTTTTCATTATGTAAAGTTTTTCTTCCCGTTGTTTCTGGTTTGTTTCTCACTTTACTCGCTGGTCCACGGCGCGACACCCGGATGGTATCTGCTGTGGGTGATCGCCGGCTTGATTGTTCTGGAATTTTCCCTTGGGGAGACCGAGTACAGCCACGACTACCGGCGACCGGTCGTGTTCGTGGCCATGATGTACTCATATATTCTGGTTACGCTGTTGTTATATCTGGCCTTCATATGGGTCTTGGCGTTTCACTTCGGCGGCCGTGACTTGTTTGGCCTTTCCGAGGTCGTCTACGCCCTGACCCATACCGACATGAAGCTGGCCCATGCCGGCGAGGGAATGGGTAGCCTGATCTTCTACACGCTCATGGTGGGGACCGTCGGGGGCGCCGGCGCCATCGGGCTGGGTCACGAGTTGAGTCATCGCACGCGCGAGCCCATCGCCACGTTCATTGCCCGCGTGGCGGGCATCCCGGCGGCATTTACCTATTACGCCATCGAACACGGGCCGGGACATCACATCACGGTGGCAACCGACGACGATTCCAGCACTGCGCTGCGCGGAGAATCGCTCTATGCATACTTCCTGCGCACCATGCCGCGGGACTACCGCATGGCGTGGGACATCGAGACGGATCGCATGCGGCGATTGGGGCTGAGCAAATTCTCTTGGAAGAATCGGCTGCTCCACGGTTGGGCCGCGGAGGCAATCCTCTTTCTGGCAGTCGCCTGGGCAGCCGGGCTCATGGGCTTGCTTTTCTTTTCGCTGGCGGCGTTATGGACCCATTTTGCCTATAAGCTGGCGACGTACGGGCAGCATTACGGAATCACGCGGGTGCCCGGTTCGGAAGTCAAGCCGCACCACGCGTGGGACTGCGCCAACCGTCTCGATTTCTGGCTGCTGGCGGGCGGGTCGCGACACACCCATCATCATCTGGACGGTTCCGTGGAGTTCTGGAATCTGCGGAATATCGCGGGCTCGCCGCGGCTGCGGTTCGGTTATCTGGTGACCTTTCTGGCGGGCCTCGTCCCCCCGCTGTGGTACAAGCTGTCCACGCCGCAGTTGATCGAGTGGGACGAGCGGTACGCGACGCCCGCCGAGCGAGAGCTGGCGGATCAGGCCAATGCCAAAAGCGGTATTCAGGCGCTTGTCGCGCGGTCTTCGTCCCGCGTACCCTGCTTGGCTGAGTCGGCCTGATTTAGAGGCACCCCCGGACTGACTGGCGGTCGGCCCGGGGTATGCTCGCTTCGTCCACGATGCCTTCGCTGTCCGTCAACAGCTGCGTCCAGCAGTGAGAGACGAGGGCAGAATCATGCGTATCTCGCAACGCCCGCTGGCTCAGTTTGGGCGTGTGCTGTCTGGTGGGGTCTGGGTCTGCGCGCTCAGGGGCGGCACGGTGGCGATCGAGATCATGCGTGGCACACCGTCCTGCTGGGTCACCATTTCCCGGACTCGTCCCCAACTGATGCGGGCAGGACGGTCGGCAACCGCCGCCAACACGGCTTGCATGGCAATCTCATAAAGGCGATCCGGACTCGCGTTGTTCTCCTCCAGGGGCTCGTGGACCTCCAGGAAAAGCGCATCACCCTGCCAACCCACCTTGATGGGATCGTTGAGGATCTCGACCGGCGTGCCGACGTCGACCCAACCGAACAGTTGGGAGACGTCTTCCGGATACATGCGCACGCAGCCGTGCGTGACACGCATGCCGATGCCCCATGGATTGTTGGTGCCGTGGATCAGATAACCGCTGAACCCGAGTCGCATCGCATGTTGGCCAAGCGGATTGTCGGGGCCTGCCGGGACGATGTCGGGCAGGATGTCGCCGCGCTCGGCATGCTCCTTCTTGATGGAAGCGGGGGGATACCAGGCGGGATCCTTGTCCTTGCGGACGACCCGCGTCATGCCGATCGGTGTGTTCCAATCCATGCGGCCGATGCTGACAGGATAGGTGATGACCTGCTGTCCGAGCCCTTTGCCCGCGGGCGGGAAGTAGTACAGCCGCATTTCCGGCGCATTCAGGATGATGCCCTGGCGCGGGCCGCGCGGCAGGATGAATTGCGCTGGCAGCAGCACCGGCGTGCCTTTCCCCGGCAGCCACTTGTCGACCTGAGGGTTGGCCTGAATGATTTCGTCATGACCGAGGCTGAAGCGGCGCGCGATGTCGAGCAGGGTGTCTTCCTGCTGCGCGGAATACTGGAGCAGTTGTCCGACCACCGCGTCGCGCGGCGCCGGCAGCGGATAGCTTCGATATTCAGCCATGGCCGTCGATGCAAATCCGGCACCCAGGGCGCCCAGCAGGGCAATTGGCTGAAGCCGCCGGGTCAATCGACTCCGAAACGGCACCGCGGGGGAGGATGTCATGCGCAAATTCCGTGTTGATGAATCGTGGTTCGGCTGAGCGGGTTCGTCTTCATGCGCTTCAGGGCGCCCGGGGGCGGCGATGAACGGGATGCGCACCCTTGCGGACGCTCAGGCTCTTCGACAAATAAGCAATTGTATCGCAGGTCAAGACAGCGCTGCTTGAGGCATTTCCGGCCGTTGGGCTATCCTGCCCCGTTTATCGCCGTCGATCCCACTCGGAGCAGCCATGCGGGACCATGATCCGCGAGATCTCGAAGCACGCGTCCAGCGCACCTGGCTCAGCACCGGCGCGCTGGAGGTGCGCGAGGAATCCGAGCGCCCGGCGTTCTACTGTCTGGCCATGTTTCCGTATCCTTCCGGGCGGCTCCACATGGGGCACGTGCGAAACTACACCATTGGTGATGTCATCGCCCGCTACCAGCGGATGCGGGGCTACAACGTGCTGCAGCCCATGGGGTGGGATGCTTTCGGTCTGCCGGCCGAGAATGCCGCGCTGAAGCATGGTGTGCCGCCGGCGCGCTGGACCCGCGAGAACATCGCCCAGATGAAGGCTCAGCTTCAGCAGCTCGGTCTTGCCTACGACTGGGACCGCGAAATCGCCACCTGCGAACCGTCCTATTACCGTTGGGAGCAGTGGCTGTTCACGCGCCTGTTCAAAAAGGGCGTGATCTACAAAAAATCCGGCGTGGTGAACTGGGACCCCGTGGACCAGACCGTGCTGGCCAACGAGCAGGTCATCGACGGGCGCGGTTGGCGCTCCGGCGCGCTGGTCGAGAAGCGCGAGATCCCGATGTACTACTTCGCGATCACGCGGTATGCCGAAGAACTGCTTGGCGATCTCGACCAGCTCGAGGGCTGGCCGGAGCAGGTGCGCGCCATGCAGCGCAACTGGATCGGCAAGAGCTTCGGCGCCGACATCGTGTTCGACTATGACGAGGCCAGCATCGGCGAGAAGGGCCAGCTGCGGGTCTACTCCACGCGCCCCGACACCCTCATGGGCGCCACCTACGTCGCCGTGGCCGCCGAGCATCCGCTCGCCACGCGCGCCGCCCAAGGCAATCCGGCGCTTACTGCCTTCATCGCGGAGTGCAAGGCCGGCTCGGTGGCCGAGGCCGACATGGCCACCATGGAAAAGAAGGGCATGCCGACGGGTCAGTTCGTGGTGCATCCCCTCACCGGCAACAAGCTCCCCGTGTTCGTCGCCAATTACGTGCTCTGGGGCTACGGCGAAGGCGCGGTGATGGCCGTGCCGGCGCACGACGAGCGTGATTTCGCCTTCGCCAACAAGTGCGCGCTGCCCATCGTGCAGGTCTACAAGCCCGCCCAGGGCGAGGACAGCTTCAGCGCGACCGAGTGGCAGGAATGGTACGCCGCGAAGGACGGCTCGCTCGTCACCGTGAACGCCGGCAGGTACGACGGCCTGGGTTTCACTGCCGCCTTCGACGCCATCGTCGCCGACCTCGAGGCCACAGGGCACGGCGCGCGCAAAACCCAGTTCCGCCTGCGTGACTGGGGCATTTCGCGACAGCGCTACTGGGGCTGCCCGATTCCCATCATCCACTGCCCGAGCTGCGGCGACGTGCCCGTGCCCGAGCAGGATCTGCCGGTGGTGCTGCCGGAGGACGTGGTGCCGGACGGCGCCGGAAATCCGCTGGCGAAGATGCCGGGCTTCTACGCATGCCAGTGCCCTGAGTGCGGCGGTGATGCGCGCCGCGAAACCGACACCATGGACACCTTCGTGGAATCGTCCTGGTACTACGCCCGTTACGCCTCGCCCCGGTCGGACCGCGCCATGGTGGACGCGGATGCCGCGCGCTACTGGCTGCCGGTCGACCAATACGTGGGCGGCATCGAGCATGCCATCCTGCATCTGCTGTACGCGCGCTTCTTCCACAAGCTGATGCGTGACGAAGGCTTGGTCCAGGGCGACGAGCCCTTCAAGCGCTTGCTGACCCAGGGCATGGTGGTGGCCGACACCTTCTACCGCGAGATGGCGGGTGGAAAGAAGGACTGGATCAATCCGGCCGATGTCGACATCCAGCGCGACGACAAGGGCCGCATGATCGCCGCGACGCTCAAGGCTGACGGCCGGCCGGTTGAGATCGGCGGCATGGAAAAGATGTCCAAGTCCAAGAACAACGGTGTCGATCCGCAGGGGCTGATCGAGCGCTACGGCGCCGACACCATCCGCTTGTTCATCCTCTTCGCCGCGCCGCCCGATCAGAGCCTCGAATGGTCCGATGCCGGCGTGGAAGGGGCCGCGCGCTTTCTCAAGCGCCTGTGGCGGCTGGTGATGGCCGAGGCTGAGCAAGCTGCCCCGGCCCCCGTCGATCCGTCCGCGCTGAACGCAGCGCAGCGTGACCTTCGCCGACAGGCGCACCAGATGATCGCAAAAGTGGGCGACGACATCGGCCGGCGGCAGACCTTCAATACGGCCATCGCCGCGGTCATGGAGCTGAGCAATGCCCTGAGCCGCTGGACGGATGACAGTCCGGCCGGCCGCGCTGTCGCCCGCGAGGCCATGATGCTGTCGATCTGCGCGCTCGCGCCCATGGTGCCGCACATCGCCCAAGGCCTGTGGGAGGCGCTGGGGCAGCCGGGTCTGGTGATGGATGCCGCCTGGCCTGAGGCCGATCCGGCAGCGCTGGTGCGCGATGATCTGGAAATCGTGGTGCAGGTCAATGGCAAGCGTCGCGGCCAGATCCGGGTGCCGGTGGACGCCGATCAGGATGCCATCGGGCAGGCGGCCCTGGCGGAGCCGAACGTGCAGCGTTTTCTGGAGGGTGCGAGCGTGCGCAAGTTGATCGTGGTGCCGGGGAAGCTCGTCAATGTCGTGGTCTGAGCGCTTGGGGGGATGCGCGGTGGGGCGCTGGCTCGTTGTGGCTGCGCTGCTGCTGTCGCTTGCGGCCTGCGGCTGGCGTTTGCAGGGCGCTTACGATCTGCCGCCCCGGTTCAGTCCAGTCTACGTGCAGGACAGCGGGAGCGGGTCGCGGCTGGGGTATGAACTGCGCGACCAGCTGCGCCTCGCGGGCATTCCTCAAGCCGATACGCCTGCGAAGGCCGCCACGGTCATCGCGATCCACGGGGATCACTTCCGGCGGCAGATCCTGGCGGTCGACCGCGCTGGCAAGGGGCGCGACTACGGGGCGATCCTGAGCGCCGAATATGAAGTGCTGCATGGCGGGAAGCCATTGCAGCCCAAGCGCAGCGTGCAGCGGCGGCGCGACTATCTGGTGAGTCAGGCCGAGGGCGATCCCCTGACGGACGAGCAACGCGCGCTCGAGATCACCGATGCCCTGCGACGGGAGGTGGCCCGTGAAATCCTGCGCCAACTGACGATACAGGCGCAGGATTCTTGAAGCTGGCGCCTGATCGCTTGCCGGCCGCGCTGACGGGCGCTCTGGCGCCGGTGTACGTGATCGGCGGCGACGAACCGCTGCTGGTCGAGGAGTCGGCTGACGCCGTGCGCGCGGCGGCGCGGCGGCATGGCTATGCCGAGCGTGAGGTGCGTTTCGTCGAATCGGGATTCGACTGGGCGATATTCGGCGGTGAGCTGGCTTCGGGCCTGTTGTTCAGCGACCGTCGGCTCGTGGAATTGCGCCTGCCGACCGGCAAGCCGGGCGAGGCGGGGGGCCGATTCCTGCAATCCTATGCCGCGTCGCCGTCCACCGACGTCTTGTTGCTGATCCTGTGCGGCCCGCTCGATGGGGCGGCCCGCAACAGCCGCTGGTATCAGGCCGTGGAACGCGCGGGCGTCGCTGTGCAGGCCTGGCCTGTGAGCCCCGGCGAAATGACCGGGTGGCTCCGCGCGCGCGCGGCACGGATGGACTTGCGCATCGAGACCGGCGCGCTCGCGCTTCTGGCGGACCGCACCGAAGGGCATCTCCTCGCGGCGCATCAGGCGCTTGTTCAGCTCGCGCTGCTCGCCGGCGAACGGGCCATCGACGAGGCGCTGGTCCTTGCGGTGGTGGGGCATCAGGCGCGCTTCGACGTTCAAGCGCTGGCCGAGGCCGCCGTCGCAGGTGATCCCTTGCGGACGCGGCGCATCCTGTTCGGGTTGCGCGAGGAAGGGCTGGAGGCGCCGCTGGTGCTCTGGGCGCTGCAGCGCGAATTGCGACTGCTCGCGGGTCTCGAGCGTGGCGCGCCGCTTCCGGGCGGTCTTCCGCCGCATCGTCGTCAGGCGCTGGACGCCGCACGTCGCCGGGCGCCGGCCGCTCACTGGCGGCGGCTGCTGATGGCCGGCGTCCGCATCGATGCCCTGGCCAAGGGACTCATTTCCGGCGCGCTGTGGACGGAATTGATAGACTGGACGGCAGCCATTGCGCGCCCCCATCAAGCGGGGCCCAGATCCTCAGTGGAAATGAATCGAACATGAGCGCCCATCCGAAACCGGCCGACCTTGCCGCTTACATGCAGACCGTGGGTCAAACCGCGCGTCAGGCGGGACGCACGATGGCGCGCGCTGCGACTCAGGCCAAAAACGCAGCGCTCGAGGCGCTCGCCGCGCAGATCGAGCGGGACGCCGCCGTCTTGCTCGAGGCCAATCGCGAGGACCTCGCCCATGCCCGCGCGGCGGGACTTGAGCCTGCGCTGATCGACCGGCTGACACTCGACGAGCGCAGTGTCGCCGCCATGGCCGACGGTGTCCGGCAAATCGCCACGCTGCCCGATCCCATCGGCGCGATCACCGATCTCAGGATGCGTCCCTCCGGCATACAGGTCGGGCGCATGCGCGTGCCGCTGGGTGTGGTGGGCATCATTTACGAATCCCGACCCAACGTGACGGCGGACGCCGCGGCCCTGTGCCTGAAGTCCGGCAATGCCGTCATCCTGCGGGGCGGCTCCGAGGCCTGGCGCTCCAATCAGGCCATCGCTCGCTGCCTGCGCGCGGCCCTCGCCGCCGCCGGTCTGCCGGAGGCTGGGGCGCAAGTCATCGAGACCACGGATCGTGCCGCCGTCGGCCACTTGATCACCATGCCCGAGTGGGTCGATGTCATCGTGCCGCGGGGCGGACGGGGTTTGATCGAGCGCATTGCCGGCGAGGCGCGGGTGCCCGTGATCAAGCATCTGGACGGGGTCTGCCACGTCTACATCGACGCCGCGGCCGACCCCGACAAGGCCCTGCGCATCGCGCTGAACGCCAAGACGCAGCGCTACGGCACCTGCAATACGATGGAGACGCTGCTGGTCGATGCGGTGGTTGCGAGCGAGCTGCTGCCGGAACTGGGCCGACGCTTCGAGGCCGCGGGTGTGGCGCTGCGGGGTTGCCCGCGCACCTGCGCTCTGTTGCCCGGCAGCGCGGCGGCGACGGAGGCGGACTGGTCCACCGAGTATCTGGCGCCGATCCTGGCGATCCGGGTGGTGGACGGGCTGGATGCGGCCATCGACCACATCAACACCTACGGTTCGGGTCACACCGACGCGATCGTGACGCAGGACTACAGTCGTGCCCAACGGTTCCTGCGCGAGGTCGACGCCAGTTCGGTGATGGTGAACGCCTCGACGCGTTTCGCCGATGGCTATGAATATGGCCTCGGGGGCGAGATCGGCATCAGCACGGACAAGTTCCACGCGCGCGGCCCGGTCGGGCTGGAAGGACTGACTTCGCTCAAGTGGATCGTGCTGGGCGACGGCCATGTCCGGAGCTGATGCGGCATGATGACGCCAATCGGCCTGCTGGGCGGGACCTTCGACCCCATTCATCTCGGCCATCTGCGCATCGCGCTGGAGATCATGGAAGCGCTGTCCTTCCAGCAGGTGCGCTTCATTCCTGCGGCCTGTCCACCGCATCGACCCGATGCGGTGCTCGCAACCTCCGACCGCATCCGTCTCCTCGAGGCCGCTCTGGCGGATCAGCCCGGATTCGTGCTCGATCCGCGGGAACTCGAGCGCCCCGGTCCCTCGTACATGGTCGATACCCTGCTCGACCTGCGTCGCGAGCTGGGTGACGCGCAGCCGCTGTGCCTGATTCTCGGCATGGACGCTTTTTCGCTGTTGCCGTCCTGGCATCGATGGGAAGAACTGTCCGAACTGACCCATGTGGTGGTGGCCAGCCGCCCCGGTGGCGCGCAGCGGCCCGAAGTGGCCTGGTGGCGCGGCAGCGTCTTCATGGATCCGGCGCAACTGGCCGCCTCGCCGGCGGGCGGCGCCTATTTTCATCGTGTCACGGCCATGGAAATCTCGTCCACGCGGCTGCGGCAGCTCATCCAGCAGGGGCACAGCCCCCGCTACCTCGTTCCCGACGCAGTGTGGCGCATGATCGAACAGGAACATTGGTATCAGCCTCATGAACAGTGAACAATTGCAAAGCCTGGTGATCGAGGCGCTCGAAGAGATCAAGGCCGTCGATGTGGTCGCGCTCGACGTGCGGCGCCTCACCAGCATCGCCGACGGCATCGTCATCGCCAGCGGTACTTCCCAGCGGCACGTGCAGTCTCTTGCGGACAACGTCCTGCGCCGCGCGCGCGAGGCCGACGTCCGTCCGCTGGGCGTGGAGGGAGAGCAGACCGGCGACTGGGTCTTGGTCGATCTGGGCGATATCATCGTGCACGTGATGCGACCCGAAGTGCGTGATTTCTATAATCTCGAGAAACTTTGGAGCGTTCCGGCCCCCAGCGCCGTGGAAGCCTGAGCTGCGCCCATGCGCTTGCATCTGATCGCCGTCGGGCCGCGTCAGCCGGCGTGGGTGAGCACCGCCTTTCTGGACTACGCCAGGCGGTTGCCAGCCGAATGTCGGCTTGAGGTCACCGAGTTGCCGCTCGGACCGCGCAGCAAGGAACAGGACGCGGGGCGCGCCCTGAACGCGGAAGCGCAGCGCATGGAACGGACGATCCGGCCGGACGATTGGGTCGTGGCCCTGGACGAGCGGGGTCAGTCATGGACCAGCCGCGTGCTCGCGGCGCGGCTCGAGGCCTGGATGGCTTCCGGTCGGGACGTGGCTTTGCTGATGGGTGGCCCGGATGGCTTGGCGCCGGTCTGCAAGGCGCGGGCACACGAGCAATGGTCGCTGTCGCCGCTAACCTTGCCGCATGGTCTGGCGCGCGTGGTGGTGGCTGAAGCCCTTTATCGAGCGCACAGCCTGTTGCGGGGCCACCCCTACCACCGCGACTGACGGGCCATCTGCGCGCCTCGCTCATGGATGAAGGGCACTCATGAACCAACCTGCGCTGTATCTCGCTTCGGCATCGCCGCGGCGCGGGGACCTTTTGACCCTGCTCGGAGTCTCTTACCGGAGTGTCGTCGCCAACTGCGACGAGTCCGTGCGCCCCGGAGAGCATCCACTGGCCTATGTGCGCCGGCTGGCGCTCGCGAAGGCACGAGCGGGCGCGGCCGCCGCGGGAGCGGTCGCGGCGCCGGTGCTGGGTGCCGATACGGCCGTCGTGCTCGGCCGGCAGATCCTGGGCAAGCCGCGGGATCGAGACGAGGGCTTGGCCATGCTGGCCGCGTTGTCGGGTCGCGAACACCGGGTCCTGACGGCCGTGGCCGTCGTGCAGGGCGCGCGGGCCGAGCTGGCCCTGAGCGACAGCCGGGTGCGGTTTGCCGAGTCGACCGAGGCGGAGCGGATCGCCTACTGGAACACCGGCGAACCGGCAGACAAGGCCGGGGCCTACGCCGTGCAAGGCTTGGGCGCCGTCTTCATCACGCGCATCCGGGGGAGCCATTCGGGCATCATGGGGCTGCCGCTGAGGGAGACCGCCGTGTTGCTCAAGGCTTTTTCGGTATCTGTATTTCCTTGGACGCTTGCGGCCGACGTCCGCGGCAGGATGCCAACGATTCCATGATCATGAGCGAAGAGATTCTCATCAATGTCACGCCGGAGGAAACCCGCGTTGCCCTGCTCGAGAACGGGGTGCTGCAGGAAGTTCTGATCGAGCGGGCCACGCATCTGGGCATCGTCGGCAGCCTCTACAAGGGGCGCGTCCTGCGCGTGCTGCCTGGCATGCAGGCAGCGTTCGTCGATATCGGTCTGGAACGCAGCGCCTTTCTCCACGTGGCCGACATGCGCGAGGCGCGTCTCGCCAATGCCGAGGCGCCCGAAAGCGAGCCGGACGGTGAGGCTCCGCCTGCTGCGGGCCGCCTGGAGAAGATCGAACACTTGCTGCGGGAAGGCGACGAGATTCTGGTTCAGGTCATCAAGGATGCGCTGGGCAGCAAGGGCGCGCGCCTGTCCACCCAGATCAGCATCCCGTCTCGCTTCCTGGTCTTCCTGCCGGGTCTGGATCATGTCGGGGTGTCGGTGCGCATCGAGGACGACGCCGAACGGCGCCGGCTGCGTGAGTTGGTCTGTGCTCTGCGCGCGGAGGGACGGCCGGGCGGCTACATCGTGCGTACGGCAGGCGAAGGCGCCAGCGCGGACGCACTGGCGCAGGACATGGAGATGCTGCACCGCATCTGGCGCGCCATCGGCCAGCGCATGACCGACGCCAAGGCCGGCGGACGCATCCACGATGATCTCCCACTGGCCCTGCGCACCCTGCGCGACCTGGGCGGCAGTCAGGTGGAGCGGGTGCGCATCGATTCACCCGAGGTCCATGAGCAAGCGATGCGGTTTGCCGAGACCTTCTTCCCGGGACACGCGGTGGAGATCCAGCTGTATCACGGCGAACGGCCGATCTTCGACCTGTTCGGCGTGGAGGACGAGATCCAGCGCGCGCTGGAGCGCAAGGTCCCGCTCAAGTCGGGTGGCTATCTGGTCATCGATCAGACCGAATCGATGACCACCATCGATGTAAATACCGGCGGCTATGTCGGTTATCGCAATCTCGAAGACACCATCTTCCGCACCAATCTGGATGCTACCCAAGCCATCGCCCGTCAGCTCCGGCTGCGCAATCTCGGGGGCATCATCATCATCGATTTCATCGACATGGAGGATCCGGCCCACCGCATTCAAGTGGTGCGCGCCCTCGAGAAAAGCCTGGAGCGCGATCCGGCTCGCACCAAGATTTCGGCCGTCTCGCCTTTGGGTCTGGTCGAGATGACGCGCAAGCGTATCCGCGAGAGCCTCGGCCACATCCTGTGCGACCCGTGTCCTGTCTGCAACGGACGGGGCTATGTGAAGTCCATCGAAACGGTTTGCTTCGAGATTCTGCGGGAGGTCCAGCGGGCAGCGCGGCAATTCGATACCCGCGACCTGCTGGTGCTGGCATCGGACGCCGTGATCGATCGCCTGCTGGAAGACAAGACGGTGCATCTGGCCGAACTCGAACAGCACCTCGGACGGCCCGTCCGGTTGCAGCGACAGAGCGTCTACCAGAACGAGCAGTTCGATGTCGTCCTGTTGTAACGGGTGCGAGACCCGCCGGGCATGAGGCGGGTCGGCTGGCGGGGCGTGCGTCGCGGCGGGGCCACGCTGTGCGTCCTGATGCTGATCCTTCTGGCTGCCGGCGCCGGGGGCGCGCTGTGGCTGCAGCGCGAGGTGCCGCAGCACCGCGAGGAACTGACGCGCTGGCTGGAGACCAGCCTCGGGGTCGTCGTGACGCTGGAGGACATGGCATTGCATTGGACGTGGCGCGGCCCGGACGTTGCGCTCGGCCACGTCACCGTCCGGGCGCGCGATCAGCAGATCCCGGTTGCGTTTCGCGAGGTGCGCGTAGGTTTCTCTTTCGGGCGTCTGCTCGCCGGCCGGAAGGCCGTACCGAGCCGGGTGGAGATTCGTCAGGCCGATCTCGCCGTTGAGCGGCGGCTGGACGGTCGATGGCTCGTACAGGGCATTCCGCTGGGTCGCGGCGAATCCGATGCAGGCCCTGCCTGGAAGACGGCGGTGCCCGTTCTTGAACGGCTGGGCGAGATCACGCTGCGCGATTCGACCGTGAGCCTGACGATGGCGGGGCGCGAGGAGCCCGTCCAGCGATTCACGGGCGTCGATATTCATCTGCGCAGCGCGGGCACCCATCATCGGATCGACGTCAGCAGTCGCTCCGCCGCGATGCTGGGCCGCAATTTCCTGTTGTCGCTGGACGCGCATGGCGCTTTGGCCGCGCCGCAGAATTGGGTGATCGATGCAGCGGCCGAGCTGATGGAGGCCGCGCCCAAGGATTACTTCGAGCCTTGGGTCGGGCGTTGGCTCGACCTGCGCGGTTCGCATTGGAACCTCCGCCTCGCAGGCCACTGGGATGCAGCCGGCGAGAGCCGACTCACGCTGAACACGGATCTTCGCAACGTCCGGCTGCCGGCGACGGCCACCGCTGCCGAGAGCCGCCTGGATCGGCTGTCGGGCAACTTCCGTTGGCAGGGGCGGGAGGAGGCGTGGACGCTTCAGCTCGACGATCTGGCGGTAGCGCTCGACGGCCGGTCCTGGCCGCGTGTCGATGGGAATCTCGCGGTGCTTGCGGCTACCGACGCCCGCGCCGGTTCCTATAAGGCCTCGCTCTCGGCGGCGCGGCTGCAGGATGTCCAGCGCTTGTGGCAAGCGGTGCCGGCGGAATGGCGCCGGGAGCTGGATGCGGTCGGCAACGGCACGCGCGCCGATCACCCGATCAAGGGGGAGATTCGCGATCTCCGCTTTGCGGCGAAGAGCGGCGCCGCGCAGGGTTGGGACGACGTTCGTCTCTCCGCCCGGTTCACCGGCCTGGGCTGGGCGCCGCTCGGCGCCATCCCCGGCCTGACCGGCCTCGATGGAGAGATCGATCTCGATCGCTCGAGCGGGTGGGCACGCCTCAGCGGCGATGCCGTCGGTTTTCGCGCTCCAGCCCTGTTCGACAAGTCGTGGCCGAAAGGCAGCCTGCAAACCGAGCTGCAATGGGAGCGTGAGGGCGATGCCTTGAAGCTCTGGTCGCCCGGGATTCGCGTGCGTCATCCCGATCTGAACGCCGATGCCACGCTGGCGCTGGCCATGCCCGCCGGCCAGCGGCCGGCGATCGATCTGCAGGTCGATTTCCGGGACGGCAATGCCGCGGCCCTGGATCGCTATCTGCCGCGCCGCTATCTGCCGGCGCCCACCGCCCGGTGGCTGCGCAGCGCCATCCTCGACGGACGGCTCCGCGACGGGCGGCTGCGATTGCAGGGCGATCTGCAGCGTTTCCCGTTCCGTCACGGCGGTGGAACCTTTGAGGTGGTCGCGCACGTCGAAGACGGCGCACTGCAGTTCAATCCGCATTGGCCCGTCATGGAGGCCGTGGACGCCGCCCTCACCTTCACCGGCACCGGCTTTCGGGTCGACGCGAAGTCCGCGCGCAGCCTCGGCATGACGCTGGGGCCGACGACGGTGGAGATGAAGGACTATCGCGAGCAGGTGCTGACCGCCGTCGGCCGCGGCCAGGGCGATCACCAGGCGGCGCTCGATTACCTCGGTCAATCTCCCCCGGGTCGGGCCGTGCGTGTGCTGCTCGATGGCGCGCGCGCGAGCGGGCCGGTGCGGCTCGATCTGGCCTTGCGTCTGCCGCTGCGTGCGCTGGCCGAAGTCTCGGTGGACGGCGCGGTACATTGGGACGGTGCCCGCTTTATGCAGCCCGCCTGGCGCGTCGGCCTGGAAGACATTCGCGGCACGCTACGGTTTCATGAAGACCGGCTGCAGGCCGAGGATATCGATGCTCGTCTCGAGGGGGAGTCCGTCCGGCTGCAGGTGAGCCCGATCGAGGATCCCCGGAAACCGCGGGGGTTCAAGCCGACTCGCGTGCAGATGCAGGGTCGCGTGCCGGCAACCCTGCTGCGCCGCCAGTTGAGTTTCCTCGATCCCCGTACGATGCAGGGAGCCACCGGTTTCGACGGCGATCTGGCCGTTCTGGGGGCCGGGCAGATGCAATGGTCCTTGCGCAGCCCGCTGACGGGCATGCGGCTGGACTGGCCCACGCCCCTAGGCAAGACAGCCGACGAGGAGCGCGCCCTGATCATCGAGGGCAACGGAGATGCCGATCGCCACCTGATCCAGTTCCACCAGGGCGGCGATGGACTCCATGGCTTGTTGCGATTGCAGCAGGGCGGCAGCGGTTGGTCGTTCGACCGCGGCGGCGTCGGCATCAATCAGCGCGTCGAGCGGCTGCCCGAACAGCCGGGCCTGTGGATACGCGGCGCGCTGGACCGCCTCGATTTGGCCGAGGTCGGCCGCTGGACATCGGTCTGGGCGCCCGCGGCAACCGACAATCCGAACCGCAAGAGGGCATCGACGCTGCCGGCCTGGTTCGGCGGCGGCGAGGTGAGTCTGGGCGTGGCGGAATGGAAATCGGTGCGCCAGACGGACGTTCGGCTGGCGCTCCTGCGCGAGGGTGTGGCACCCACGCTGCAGGTGCGCGCGCCGGCGCTCGAGGGCGTCCTGCACCGGGCCGGCGACACGGTGTGGCAGGCCGACTTGCGATGGCTGGATCTGGACGCCCTGATTCCGCCCCGGGGGGCTGACGCCCCGGCCCGGGCGTCGGTGCCACCGGCTGCGGCCTCGACGCTCGATCCGCGGCAAGTGCCGGCGGCGCGCGTGCGCGTCGATCGCCTGCGTTACCGGGGCAGCGATGTGGGGCGGCTCAACGCCCAACTCGAACCCGCAACCGATGGCATCGTCCTGTCGCGCGGCGTGCTCGAAAGCCCCGTTCTGCAGGCGCGAGGATCCGGCGCATGGCGGCTGCAGGGTTCCCGTGCACAGACGAGCCTGCGGCTCGACATGGAAACAGGCGATCTGCCCACGCTCGCGCGGCGTCTCGGTTATCCCGATGCCATTGAGGCGCGCAAGGCGACGCTCACCGCAGACCTCGCCTGGCCCGGCGCGCCCTGGGACATGACGCTGCGGCAGGCCAGCGGCAGCTTCAAGCTGGGCGCCGAGGACGGGGCCATCATTTTCCGCGAGACGCGACCCACCACGGGCGTCGTGATGAGTCTCGCGGGACTTTATGATCTGCCACGCCGTCTGACCCGCGATTTTTCCGGCGTATTCCGGCCGAGTCTCCCGTTCGACACCATCCGGGGCGACTTGTCCCTCCGGGGTGGGATCATCGAAACCAGTCCGCTGGAACTGAAAGGCTCGGCAGCCGACGTGCGCATGAGCGGCACCAGCGATCTGGCCAGGCGCCGCTTCGACCAGGAACTCGTCGTGACCCCCAGCCTCTCGGCGGGTCTGGCCATCGCGGCGACCGTGGCGGGCGGGCCGATTGCCGGAGCGGCTGTGCTGATGGGGCGGGAGCTGCTGCGCCAACCCATCAGCCGGCTGGTGCAGATCCGCTACCGGTTCGCTGGCGATTTCGACGCGGCGACGCTGGAACGGGAACAGGGACCGTTCAATCTTCCCGAGGGACGGCGGCCATGAGCCGCCCGGCCGGTTTGAGTGGACAGGTGCGCGGCCGGGTCTTATCGTCGGCCAGATGAGGAGGGCCATCGCATGGTGAAAGTGGCAGGCATCCAGATGGCTTCGGGTCCGCAGGTGACTGCGAATCTCATCGAGGCGGAGCGGTTACTGACAAAAGCCGCCCAGGCGGGCGCCCGGATCGCGGTGTTGCCCGAGCATTTCGCCTGCATGGGGATGAAGGACCAGGACAAGCTCGCCATCGCCGAAACTCCGGGTCAAGGCCTGATTCAAGATCAGCTTGCCCGCACGGCCCAGCGCGAGCGCCTGTGGATCGTGGCCGGCACCATTCCGCTGCGGGCCGCGGGTGACGCCAAGGTTGCTCCGGCCTGTCTGGTGTTCGACGACCACGGCCGGCAGGTGAGTCGCTTCGACAAGATGCATCTGTTCGATGTGAGGCTTCCCTCGAGCGAGGAAGCCTACTGCGAGTCGGCCACTCAGCAGGCCGGCAGCGAGGTAGTCGTCGTGGACACGCCGGCGGGGCGCATGGGTGTGGCGGTGTGCTATGACCTGCGCTTTCCCGAGCTGTTTCGGGCCATGGTCGACGCGGGGGCGCAGTGGTTCGCCTTGCCCGCCGCGTTCACGCATCGCACGGGCCAGGCCCATTGGGATCTGCTGCTGCGCGCCCGAGCGGTGGAGAACCTCATGTACGGGGTCGCCGCGGCGCAGGGCGGCTATCACGCCAACGGTCGTGAGACCTTCGGTCACAGCCTGCTGGTCGATCCCTGGGGCACGCTCATTGATATCCTGCCCCGCGGATCCGGCTTCGTGCTGGGCGAGATCGATATCCGGCGGGTCCAGGATCTGCGGGCATCCTTTCCCGCATTGTCGCATCGCCGTTTCGGAGTGACCCTGCCGTGATGAACCAAGCTGCATCCACCGTCGCGTTGGAACGTGTTCAAGCCCAACTGCTGGCACCGGGCGAGGTCGGCCAGCAATTGCTCGCGACGACGCTGGGAGATCTGACCGCAGCAGGTGCCGACGGCGGTGATCTCTACTTTCAGCAGGTGCGCTCGGAGTCCTTCAGTTTGGAGGACGGACGCATCAAGGAAGGGGACTTTTGCGTCGAGCAGGGCGTCGGCGTGCGGGTCACCTCGGGCGAAAAGACGGGATTTGCCTATTCCGACGAAATCCATCCGCAAGCCCTGCGTGAAGCCGCCCATGCCGCGCGGGCCATTTTGCGCCAGGGGCAGCAGGCGACGGTGGGTATCGCCCCCACCGTTCTTCGGTCCCCCATGGCCATGCCGCGCTACGGCGATCGCGATCCCCTGGGCGGGACCACCGTTGCCGACAAGCTCGCGCTCCTGCAGGCGGCTGAGGCCGAGGCACGGCTGGAGCCGCGAGTGCGGCAGGTGATGGTCAGCCTGGCCGCGGTCGAGGAAATCATGCTGGTGGCGGGCACCGACGGCACGCTGGCCGCCGACGTGCGGCCGCTGGTCCGGCTCAACGTGTCGGTGGTGGTCGAGCAGGGGGGTCGACGCGAGCGCGGCAGTTCGGGCGGCGGGGGTCGGTTCGGCTATGACGTGCTGCAGGCGCGCGAGGCGGGGCGTCATCATGCGCGCGAAGCGGTGCGTCAGGCGCTCGTCGCGCTGGAAGCGGGCCCGGCGCCCGCCGGAACGATGACGGTGGTGCTGGGACCGGGGTGGCCGGGCATTCTGCTGCACGAGGCGATCGGGCACGGTCTCGAAGGGGATTTCAATCGCAAGGGGACATCCGCCTTCAGCGGCCGCTTGGGCGAGACCGTGGCGAGTTCCCTGTGCACGGTGGTCGATGACGGCACGCTGGCGGATCGGCGCGGCTCGCTCACGGTCGATGACGAAGGCACGCCAAGCCAGCAGACCGTCTTGATCGAAGGCGGCCGGTTGCGGGGCTATCTGCAGGACAAGCACAACGCCCGGCTGATGGGCATGACGCCGACCGGCAACGGGCGCCGGGAGTCTTATAGTCACCTGCCGATGCCGCGCATGACCAACACCTATCTCATGCCCGGGCCGCACGATCCCGAGGAAATCATCCGCTCGGTGCCGCGCGGCCTGTACGCCGTCAACTTCGGCGGCGGTCAGGTGGACATCACCTCCGGAAAGTTCGTGTTCTCGGCCAGTGAGGCCTATCTGATCGAGAACGGCCGCATCGGGCGTCCCGTCAAGGGTGCCACCCTGATCGGCAACGGCCCCGACGTCTTGACACGGGTCAGCATGCTGGGCCACGACCTGCAGCTCGACGAAGGGGTCGGGACCTGCGGCAAGGATGGCCAGAGCGTGCCCGTCGGCGTCGGGCAGCCCACCCTGCGCATCGACGGCCTGACCGTGGGCGGAACCGAAGCGGCCTGACGAGGACATGTCAGAACGCTTCCCAGGAGTGAAGCCATGATGTGGCTGTGGTGTTTGGTGCTGATCGGTGGGATCGCGGCGCTGCGACAGCGGCAACTCGACCGCCCGACATGGCCCATCTATGCCAAGGATTTCGACGGAGACATCCTGCGCATCGGTGCCTGCCACGCCTTGGTGAGGCGAGCTGCGGTCGCGCCGAGAGCGACCGTCGTCTGCGTTCCGGGTTTTCTGGAAGAGGTGTGGTACTTCGACGGCTTGTATGAGGATCCCGATCTCGATTGCATCTACCTCAACAATGCCGACTACCATGTCACCACCGTGGCACCCGAGGCGCGTGCTCAGGCTGTGGACTGGGACCGGCCGCAGCCCTATGCCGTCGGGACCATCGGTCATGATGCTGCGGTCCTGAATCAGGTGCTCACGCATCTGTTGCGCGACGCTCCGGTGCGCTTGCACGGGCATTCCCGCGGCGGTGCGGTGGTCCTCGAAGCGGCACTGCAGAGTCCGGAATTACATCGCCGTCTCGAGATCGAGTACGTGCTCGAGGCCCCTGTGCTTCCCCAGGGACGGATACATCCGAGCCTTGCTCTCGCCGCCACGGCCCCGGGTCTTTGGCTGCTGCCCGCCTTGTTTCCGCTGCTCCGGCGCCTGCCCATGAGGGAACTGGGTCGGCTGGCGTTCGGCCCGCCCCATGGCCAGAAGCTGGAACTGGCGTCCCGGCTCTGGTTCAACGCGCGGCGGGCACGAACCGTCGTCACCAATGTGAGCGACATTCAGTCGTGGATGAGTTCGCGAACGACCGGTGCTTACGATGCGTTGCGCGAGGCGCGGGTATGGATTCTCGTTGCCGAACGGGATCTGATCCTCAGCCGTCGCCACATGGCGCGCAGTGCCCGTCAGGCGGTTGGAGCGGCGCGCGTAGCGGAGGTTCCGGCAACTTCCCACATGCTGGCCCAGGATGCTCCGCAGGAAATTCCGGCCGTCGGTACCGCTGCCGCCGTCGCCCCAGTCTCGGTGCCTAACGAAAGTTGACTTCGATGGGACGATGTTTGACCTTCGCGGACCGATTGTGACGCGCCGCGTCACGCCATGGCCTCGTCGATCTTCCATTCTTCCCGCTCCTGCCAAAGATCGTCCGGTTTGGTCCAACATTTGCAATTTCCTCCTGCGTCGGCGGGAGCGTACTGTTTTTGCCAACATCTGACGCACAAAAGTCTTTTCCTGGAGGAGACGCTACATGAAGAAATTGCATCTCGGTTCCTTGGCAGCCCTGGCTTTCGTATCGCTGCCGCTCGGCGCGCAAATGTCCGATCTTTCGGACCATCAGCTGCGCGACGTGACGGGCCAGGCCTATACCGTGACCGTTGCGGGAATCGTCACCGATACCTATACGATTCCGTTTGCGCACGAGGTGTTCGCGGCGAAGGCCCCAGCCACGTCGGCCTCGGTGGCCACGTTCATCGGCATCTGGGCGCCGGGCTATCCCGGGAACGTTGCGGCCACGCGCACCGCTGCGCTGGGCAAGAAGAATGCTGTGCTGGGCGCCGCAGTGTCGACCCTGCAGGGCGCGCCCCTCATCGGGCCGTTCGTTCCCAATGTTTCCGTTGGCGAATCCACGCCTCCCTGAGCGTCGCGGACTTTCGTCACTTTTGAAAAGGGCCTCTCGGCCCTTTTTTTGTGGCATTGCCGAGTCATATTGTGACCATTAAGACGGGGGTAACGGCATTTTTTGCCACTTTTGGAATGCGCGATTCGTTAAGAAGTGAAGAAAATATTTGCGCCATTTAATGGCAAGGCAATTGCTTATCCATCCAGACGAATCGAATCAATTTCATTCGTTCAAATGACAATTATTCAACGAACGTGGAGCGAATCAAAACATGAACAAGCGTATTCTGACGACTGCGGCCGGATTGGCCCTGGCTGGATTCACCGCAGCGCCGATGGCCGAAATGAGCGTCCTGTCGGAACCCGCCCTGAGCGAGGTCTCCGCGCAGGGGTCTGCACAGGGTTATGTGCTGGCGGTCGGCAGCAAGTCGTTCGCCGCTCCTTTTGCCTTTGACGTCTACGCGAACAAGGCACCCGCGCCGCTTGTGACGACGGGGCAGAATCTGGTGAACGTCTTCGCGCCGGGTTATCCGGCCAAGGTGGGGATGGTACGGAGCGCGGGCGTCGGCAGGATCAACGCTGGCCTGTCGCTGGCGACTTCGAGCTTGCAGGGCATCCCGATCGTCGGGGGTCATGTACCCTCGGTCGTGCTATCGATCAGCCCCTGAGCGGATGATCCGCAGTGCAGAGGGCAGTCGCCCGGGGACTGCCCTCTGTCGCGCCCTGAGCGTCGCGCGCGTGAGGCGACGGGCCTGAACTGACCGGCTGCGATCTTGCCCAGAGCCGGCATCGGTAGTGCCGACCGATCGCAAACGATAGGGACGCCGAACTTGAGCGGGGAGCGCCCCGTGGCAATCGCCAGCGACGCGCGCTGCCTTCATTGTCCGGCATGGCTCGATCTGGTAGGCTAAAGCCCCATCTTTGGGGGCTCCCTTGTTCATCCGCCTCCGCCCATCCTCAAGCAATGGAAGCGGTATGACGCGATTCGTTTTCGTGACCGGCGGCGTGGTCTCCTCCCTGGGTAAGGGCATCGCCTCGGCATCTTTGGGCGCGATCCTGGAAGCGCGTGGCCTCACGGTCAGCATGGTGAAACTGGATCCCTACATCAACGTGGATCCGGGCACCATGAGCCCGTTCCAGCATGGCGAAGTCTTCGTCACGGAAGACGGCACCGAGACCGACCTCGACCTGGGCCACTATGAGCGCTTCGTGCGCACGACCACCGGCCGCCACAGCAACTACACCACCGGCCGCATCTACGAAACCGTGATCCAGAAGGAACGCCGCGGCGATTACCTGGGCGGCACGGTGCAGGTCATTCCGCACATCACCGACGAGATCAAACGCTCGATCCAGGCTGGCGCTGGTGATGCCGACGTGTGCCTGGTCGAAATCGGCGGAACCGTCGGCGACATCGAATCCCTGCCGTTTCTAGAGGCGATTCGCCAGATGGGGAGCGAACTCGGGCCGCAGCACGCTCTGTTCATCCATCTGACGCTGGTGCCCTACATTTCGGCGTCCGGCGAAATCAAGACCAAGCCGACCCAGCACTCCGTGAAGGAGTTGCGCTCCATCGGCATTCAGCCCGACATTCTGATCTGTCGCGCCGATCGCGCTTTGCCGCCGGATGAGCGGCGCAAGATCGCCCTGTTCACCAACGTGCCCGAGCGGGCGGTGATCTCGGCCGTGGATGTGGACAACATCTACAAGATTCCGGATCTGCTGCACGACCAGTCGCTGGATGAGATCGTGGTCCGACGCTTCGGCCTCGAACTGCCGCCGGCTGATCTGGGCGATTGGCGCGCGGTCGTTGACGCCAGCCAATCACAGGACGGCGAGGTCACCATCGGTCTGGTCGGCAAATACGTCGATCTGTCCGATGCCTATCTGTCCCTCAATGAGTCGCTGCGCCATGCGGGCATCCACACCCTGACGCGCGTGGCCGTGCGCTATATCGACTCGGAACGGCTGGAAACCGAAGGGGCGGGGTTGCTGGAAGGGCTCGACGCCATCCTGGTTCCGGGCGGCTTCGGTCGGCGCGGCATCGAAGGCAAGATCGCGGCCGTCCGCTACGCGCGCGAGCAGGGCGTCCCTTATCTCGGCATTTGCCTGGGGATGCAGGTGGCGGTGATCGAACTGGCGCGCCACCTCGCCGGCCTCCCCGCGGCCCACAGCACCGAGTTCAATCCGGCCACGCCCGATCCTGTCATCGCACTCATCACCGAATGGCAGCAGGGCGACGGCAGCGTGCTGCAGCGCAGCGGCCGCGAGGATCTGGGCGGCACCATGCGCCTGGGCGGCCAGCCCTGCCGCCTCGTGCCGGATTCCTTGGCACGCCGGCTCTACGGCAAGGAACTCATCGTCGAGCGCCATCGCCACCGCTATGAATTCAACAATCGCTACCGGCAAGCGCTCGAGGCGCACGGCATGCTGATTTCGGGCTGGTCCGCCGATGGCCGCCTGGTGGAGATCATCGAGTTGCCGGATCATCCCTGGTTCCTCGGCTGCCAGTTTCATCCCGAGTTCACTTCCACGCCCCGCGACGGCCATCCGCTTTTTTCCGGGTTCATCCGGGCCGCACGCCGATCTCGCGAGCGTCGGCTCGCGCCGGCCGTTTCGGCATGAAGCTCTGCGGCTTCGAGGTCGGGATCGACCGCCCGCTGTTCCTGATCGCAGGCCCCTGCGTGATCGAATCGCGTCAACTGCAGATCGATACGGCGGGCGCACTCAAGGAAATGACAGGCCGGCTCGGCATTCCCTTCGTCTTCAAGTCGAGCTTCGACAAGGCCAACCGCTCCTCGTCCGGCAGCTTCCGGGGCCCGGGCATCGAGGAAGGCTTGCAGGTCCTGGAGGCCGTCCGGCGCGAGGTCGGGGTACCGGTGCTGACCGACGTGCACGAATACACGCCGCTCGACGAGGTCGCGGCCGTGGTCGACGTGCTGCAGACGCCGGCTTTTTTGTGTCGCCAGACCGACTTCATCCAGAACGTGGCTCGCCAAGGCTTGCCGGTCAACATCAAGAAGGGGCAGTTTCTCGCGCCCTGGGACATGCAGAACGTGGTCGCGAAGGCCCGCGCCGTGGGGAACGAGCAGATCATGGTCTGCGAGCGCGGGGTCAGTTTCGGCTATAACAATCTGGTCTCCGACATGCGCGCCCTCGCAGTGATGCGCAGCACCGGTTGCCCGGTCGTCTTCGATGCGACCCACTCGGTGCAATTGCCCGGCGGGCAGGGCGACCGCTCGGGCGGCCAGCGGGAGTTCGTGCCGGTGCTGGCGCGCGCGGCGGTTGCGGCGGGGGTCGCGGGAGTGTTCATGGAAACCCATCCCGATCCCGAGCGGGCGCTGTCGGATGGGCCCAATGCCTGGCCGCTTGGGCGCATGGCGGAGCTGCTGGAGACGCTCATCGAACTCGACGGTTTGGTCAAGTCCCGCCCTTGGCCCGAATCGGTCTGAAGGAATCGGTGATTCGATTTTTCGCCCCCGGCAACGGCTGGGGCCATCTCTCTTACGGAGCGCGCAACATGGCAAAGATCACGGCGATTGAAGGTCTGGAAATCCTCGATTCGCGCGGCAATCCCACGGTCGAGGCCACGGTCCGTCTGGCCGACGGCAGCGTTGGCCGCGCCGGCGTGCCATCCGGCGCCTCGACCGGCTCGCGTGAAGCGGTGGAATTGCGCGATGGCGACAAGAGTCGCTACCTGGGCAAGGGGGTGCGCAAGGCGGTGGCGAACGTCAATGGCGTGATCCGGGACGCGCTGCTGGGCAAGGACGCGCAGGACCATGACGCGCTGGATCAGCTGATGATTGCGCTGGACGGCACCGACAACAAATCGCACCTCGGCGCCAACGCCATCCTGGCGGTATCACTGGCGACGGCCAAGGCCGCCGCCGCCGAGTCCGGCAAGCCGCTCTACGCCTACCTGGGCGGCGCGGATGCCGTGGGGATGCCGGTGCCCATGATGAACATCATCAACGGCGGCGCGCACGCCGACAACAACGTCGATCTGCAGGAGTTCATGATCCTGCCCGTGGGCGCCCCCAGCTTCGCCGAAGCGCTGCGTTATGGCACCGAGGTGTTCCATCATCTCAAGCAGGTGCTGCATGCGCGCGGTCTCGCCACGGCCGTGGGCGACGAGGGCGGGTTCGCGCCGAATCTCGCCTCCAATGAAGAGGCACTGAAGACCATCCTCGAGGCCATCGAGCGCGCGGGCTACACGCCAGGCAAGGACATCTATCTCGGCCTCGACGTCGCCAGCAGCGAGTTCTACCGCGACGGGCGCTACCACCTCGAAGGCGAAGGCAAGGCGTTTGATGCCGCGGGCTTCTGCGACTATCTGGCCGGTCTGGTCGAGCGCTACCCCATCCTGTCGATCGAGGACGGCATGGCCGAAGGCGACTGGGAGGGCTGGGGGCTGCTGACCCGGCGGCTCGGCGACAAGGTGCAACTGGTGGGCGACGATCTGTTCGTCACCAACACGGCCATCCTCAGCGAGGGCATCGCCAAGCACATCGCCAACTCGATCCTGATCAAGCCCAACCAGATCGGCACCCTGGGGGAAACGCTGGCGGCCATCCGCATGGCCACCGATGCCGGATACACCGCCGTCGTCTCTCACCGCTCGGGGGAAACCGAGGACGACACCATCGCCGATCTGGCGGTGGCGACGACCGCGACGCAGATCAAGACCGGCTCCTTGTGCCGCAGCGACCGGGTCGCCAAGTACAACCGCCTGCTGCGCATCGAAGCCGAACTCGGCGATCGCGCCCGGTATCCGGGCATGGCGGCGTTCGGGGCGCGGCTGAAACGCTGAGCTTGGGTGGCGGTCGCACGCACTCGTTCACCGATGATTCGGTCGCGGGAGCAAGGCGCGTGAGGCGTCTGCTGATGCTGCTGCTGATGGCGTTGCTGGTGGCCCTGCAGTACCAGCTCTGGGTGGCGCCGGACGGCCTGCGCCAGTGGGTGCGCCTGAGCCGCATGGTGAGCAGCCAGCGCGAACAGAACATGGCCTTGGCCGCCCGCAACGAAGTGCTCGCCGCCGAGGTGCGTGACCTCAAGCAGGGCTTGGAGGCCGTGGAGGAACGGGCGCGGCGTGATCTGGGCATGGTCGGCGCCGGCGAAACCTTCTATCAGTTCGTGCACGAACCGGCCGAGAGGCCTGATGCGCGTCGCTGATACACCGGCCGTCTGGGCAGTGGTCCCGGCTGCCGGGCGGGGTCGGCGCGTGGGCGCTGAGTCGCCGAAGCAGTATCTCGATCTCCTCGACAGGCCGGTGCTCGCCTGGAGCCTGCAGCCGCTGCTCGACGATGCGCGCATTCAAGGGCTGGTGCTCGTGGTCAGTCCGGATGATCGGCGCGCACCCGCGTTGGCCGCATCCATCCCGGGCATCATCTTGGCGATCGGCGGCGCTGAGCGACAGGATTCCGTGCGCGCCGGTCTCGCCGCACTCGCGGATCGGGCGGGGCCCCAGGACTGGGTGCTCGTACATGATGCCGCGCGCCCCTGCTTTCATCGCGATGATCTGGGCCGCCTGTTCGCGCGGGCGGCGGATCCGGAATTCGGCGGCGGCGTGCTCGCAGCGCCCGTGGCGGACACATTGAAGCGGGCCGATGGCGACGGCCGCGTGACCGGGACGGTCTCACGTGCCGGACTCTGGCGCGCGCTGACGCCGCAGATGTTCCGCTTCCGGGCGCTGTCGCGGGCGCTCGCGGCGGCGGCGCAGGCGGGCATCATCGTCACCGACGAGGCGCAGGCGATGGAACGCATGGGTCATCCGGTGGCAGTGATTCCCGGGCGCGCCGACAATCTCAAGATCACCCATCCCGAAGACCTCGCGCTGGCGCAGGCGATTCTTGCCGCCCGCAGCGTCGGGAATCTTTGCTGACGTTTTCCGGAGCCTTCATGCGCATCGGTCATGGTTTCGACGTCCACGCCTTCGGTCCCGGTGACGCCGTGACCCTCGGCGGAGTCCGCATCGCTCACGATCATGGTCTGATCGCCCATTCCGACGGCGACGTCGTGCTCCATGCCCTGTGCGATGCGTTGCTGGGCGCCGCTGGTTTGGGCGACATCGGCCGTCACTTTCCCGACACCGATCCCCGCTGGCGCGGTGCGGACAGCCGCGATTTGCTGCGGCGCGTCGTGGCGCTGGTCACGGCAGCCGGGCTGAGTCCGGGCAATGTCGATGTCACCGTCCTGGCTCAGGCGCCGCGGATCGCGCCGCATGTGACGGCCATGCGGGAGCATATCGCGGCCGATCTGGGGATTCCGCCAGCGCGCGTCAACGTCAAGGCGACGACCACGGAGGGATTGGGATTCGTCGGCCGGCGCGAAGGCATCGCTGTGCATGCCGTGGCCTTGCTGCAGGAGGCCGGCGATGACTGAAACCGCCCCCGACGCCTCGTCCTGCGCGCCGTCCGAAAACGGCGGCGGGATGCCTCTGGATGCGGCGCGCCTGGGTGAGGTCGCGAGCCTGCCCGGCGCGTTTGGCCCGCCACCACTGCGCGGCGCGCTGCGGGTCACGCCGGATGACTTCGTGGTGGAGGAACGGCTTGGTTTCGAGCCGGACGGGGACGGCCAGCACCGCTTGATCCACCTGCAGAAGCGCGAGCTCAACACGGCCGAGATCGCCGATGCCCTGGCGCGTGTGGCTGGGGTGGCGCGCAACGCTGTGGGTTACGGCGGGCGCAAGGATCGCCGCGCCTTGACCAGTCAATGGTTTTCGGTCGATCTCGCCGGGCGCGAGGAACCGCCGTGGGCGGTGGAACTGGCGGCGCTGTTCGGCGATCGCGTGCAGCTGCTCACCGTGGCGCCGCATCGCCGCAAGCTGCGGATCGGGACGCTGACGGGCAATCGTTTCCAGATCCGCGTGCGACAGGTGTCGGGCGATCGGGCGGCTGCCGAGGTGTGTTGGGCACGATTGCTCACGGAGGGCGTTCCCAACTACTTCGGGCCGCAGCGCTTCGGCGAACAGGGGGGCAACGTGCGGCAGGCTTTGGCCTGGTTTGCGAGCGGCCGGTTGGCGCGCCGTTCGATGCGGGATCTGCTGCTCTCGGCCGCGCGCAGCGCCCTGTATAACCAGCTCCTGGCCGAACGGGTGCGGGAGGGGACGTGGAACCGGGCAGAGCCGGGCGATGTTCTGCAACTGGACGGCCGGGGAAGCTGGTTCGTGTTCGGGGATGATGAGGATCCCGGCGACATCGCCCGACGTGTCGCAGAGGGCGACCTGCATCCCACCGGCGCGCTGTGGGGCCAGGGCGCGCCGCCCACGGCGGGGCGTGTCGGCGCGCTGGAGGCCGGCGTGGCCGCGGCCTATCCCGAACTCGCGGCGGGCCTGGTGCGCTGCGGCCTCGCGCAGGACCGGCGCGCGCTGAGGGTGATCCCCCGCGACGGCGGGCTGGCGTGGACGCAGGACGACCTCGCGCTGTCCTTCACCTTGCCGCCCGGAGCCTATGCCACCTGCGTATTGCGGGAACTGGTCCAGACAGGCGCCGTCAGTCTGGACTGAAAACGGTGTTGAGCAGCGCAGGTCCGGGCGCGGTCCCTGGATACGGCACTCACACGATTTTCGAAGAGGAGCGATGACGGTCATGAGAAAGAGATCGAACGCCCGCTGGTGCGCAGCGCTGTCCTCGACGGCGGGGGCGACGGTTTGGCTATCGATGGCGCTGGCGTTGCCGGCCTGGGGCGCGTCGCACTGGACGTATGACGCCACTGCCGCGGATGGCCCGGCGCATTGGGGTGAGCTCGATGCCGACTACGAGGCGTGTCGCAGCGGCCACAATCAGTCGCCGGTGGACCTCGTTGGCCCCATCACTGCGGATCTGCGGCCGCTTGGCCTGCACTATCCGGCCACATCGGCAAGCCTCGTAAACACCGGGCATACGGTGCAGATCGAGCCCGACAAGAAGCGAGGGGATGCGTTCTTTACCCTGGATGGACGGCGCTATGTCCTTCAGCAGATTCACTTCCACACGCCCAGCGAGCACCGGGTCCAGGGCCACGCGTATCCGCTGGAAGCGCATTTCGTGCACAAGGACGCAGCCGGAAATCTCGCGGTCATCGCCGTGTTGTTCGAATCGGGGGCCCCTCATTCGCTGCTGGAGGCCATTTGGCCGCTGATCCCCGAACGATCCGGCGATGCACGGGAGCTGCCCCAGCCCGTTCGCGTGGCGGACCTGCTGCCGCGGCGCACGGATTACCTGCGCGTCAATGGTTCGCTGACCACGCCGCCCTGTTCCGAAGGGGTGCTGTGGCTCGTCATGAAGGCCCATCCCGAGGTGTCGCCCAGTGAAGTGGAGCGCTTCGCCCACCTCGTGCACGGCCACAACAACCGTCCGGTGCAGCCGATCTACGCCCGGGACGTGCTCGAATGAAACGCCAGGCCGCGCGCCTTGCAGCGGCTGCGCGTGGCCACTAAGGTTAGCCATCGGCCCGGCGCGTTTGACGACGGCCGAACGATGGTTGGATACACGAAGGAGACAGGGAAAATGTCCGATTTACTGCGATATGACGGGCGCGTGGCGGTGGTGACCGGTGCTGGCAATGGCTTGGGACGCGCGCATGCGATGCTGCTGGCCTCGCGCGGCGCCAAGGTGGTGGTCAATGATCTCGGCGGCGCCGTCGATGGGTCGGGGTCATCGGCTACGGCGGCCGAGCGGGTGGTGGCGGAGATCGTCGAAGCCGGTGGCGAGGCGGTGGCCGATCGCAACAGCGTGTCCACGGTCGAAGGTGGACAGGCCATCATCAAGACGGCACTGGATGCGTTCGGGCGTGTGGATATCGTCATCAACAACGCCGGCATCCTGCGCGACAAGTCGTTCAAGAACATGTCGCCGGAGTTCCTCGACCCGGTTCTGGACGTGCATCTGAAAGGTGCCTTCTGGGTGACGCAGGCGGCCTGGGAACTGATGCGCGAACAGAAATACGGCCGCATCGTCAACACCAGCTCGGCCGCCGGTATCTTCGGCAATTTCGGCCAGACCAACTATGGTGCGGCCAAGATGGGCGTCGTCGGCTTTACCAACGTGCTCAAGCAGGAAGGCCAGAAGTACAACATCAAGGCCAACGTCCTTGCGCCGGGCGCCAAGACCCGCATGACCGAGGAACTGATGGGGCCGATGGGTAGCCAGTTCCGCATGGAACCGGAACTCGTCTCGCCGATCGTGGCCTATCTGTGCCATGAATCCTGCAAGGTCAACGGCGAGATCTACTCCGCCGCAGCGGGCCGGGTGGGGCGCATCTTCATCGGTGCGACCAAGGGCGTGTTCAACCCCGACGACATGACCGTCGAATACATCCGCGACCACATCGATGAGATCCGCAACACCGAGGGCTACATCATTCCGGGCAGCGCCATGGAAGAGATGGGACTGCTCATGAAGGCCAAGAAGTAGTGAACCGGCCCGCGCCGATTCCATGCGGAGACGGCGCGGCATTTCCTCCGAGCATCACCGGGACGGAGCGCCCATGTACATCGCCATGAATCGATTCCGCATCGCACGGGGCCAGGAAGCCGCGTTCGAAACCCTCTGGCGCGAGCGCGACAGTCATCTGGCCGGCGTGCCGGGGTTCCGAGCGTTTCACCTGCTGCGCGGCGCGTCCGAAGAAGACCACACCCTCTACGCCTCGCATTCGCTCTGGGACTCTCACGCTGCTTTCGAGGCATGGACCCATTCAGAGGCTTTCCGCGCGGCGCATGCCAACGCGGGTGGCGCCAACCGGGCGCTGTATCTGGGTCCGCCGCGTTTCGAGGGCTTCGAGGTCGTGCTGTAGCCCGGTCGGCCGTTGCCCCCTCAGCGGACGAGCGGCACGACCGTGTAGGGCAGAACCGGCAGCGATAGCCGGTAGAGCCGGTCGAACGCCGCCTGATGGGCGTTGTAGACCCCGAATCCGTGATGGGAGAGGATGCGCTCGTTTTCCGGGGTGAGCGATTCGTAGGTCGCTTCCAGTGGCGGCAGGCTGTCCCGGAAGATCGCGATGACGGCATGGTGGCCTGGTTTCGTCAAGGGATTGAGCACCCCGAACTTCAGCGCGTTCGGATCCAGCAGATTGGCGTAGTGGACATAGCGCGGCCCATCCGGATAGAGGCCGTTGACGCCGCCGAAGGTTTCGATGCGCAGCTGGCGCATGGCGTCATCCAGCCTTCGGGGGCCGTGGTGCCGGACCGACCAGCGCCCCTTGGCCCGTGCGACGGCCAAGGCCACCGGAAGTGCGCCACCGCTGCCAGCCCGGATCACCATGTCCTGACGCTCGTCGAGCAATCGCAGCATCAGAGACTCGAGGGTCTTGACGGCTGAGGTGCCGCGCAGGGTCGGCGTTGAGAGCAGATCATCGCTGGTCTGTGTATTGAGGACGCCGATCGCGGGCATGTCGCGAGCCTGGGCCAGCAGCGTCAGGAGATACGGTTCGCGGTCGGCTTTGGGATTGGCGCCGTTGACGAAGACCAGCCGCTCCGCGCGCAGGCCGGAGGCGCCCAGCGCGGGGGGGACCTGCATCGCCTCGATGCTGTTCGGATCGTAGAAACACTGATCCCCGCCGACGTAATAGCCAGAAAGAGCCTCGAGATCGGCGCCTGATGCGACGATGCCGCGCGCGTCCTGGCAGGGTGTGGCCATGGCGGGTAGCGTGATCCAGAGCGCCAGCAGCGCCGCAAAGAGGGGCGAGAATCCGGTGTGGCGCGCGCTACTGCAGGGTTGCTTGCGGATCATCGGTTTGCCTCGGCAAGGTTCATAGGCGATCAAAACGCCCTCGATGGTGAGATTCCCCGGAGTGATTCACGGCGCGCCACAGGCCGCGATGACTTCCCCATAGCGTCCCCACGCAGGCTTGGGCGTGCGATCCGGCGTCATCAGGCCAAACACTTCCTCCCGGGGAATGAGTTCGTCCGGATTGTCCAGATATTGGTAGAAGTACACGCCCGTGGCGCCGCCGTCGATGGCGGCGCGCACCATGGTTTCGATATAGATCGCCTGATTCTCGCGGAGCAGGGCACCCTCGTCTTCCGGCGTCTTCGGCTTGTCGGGCGGCGTCTGGTAGCCGGTCTCGAAGATCAGGACATCGCGGCCCGCGCCGGCGGCATCTTTCGCATCGGCGATCTGACCCGCTACCAGCGCTTCAAAGCCCGTTGGCGGCGCCCCCGCATTGAACGACGGATAGGTGTACAGCCCGATCGCATCGAAGCGGAAGCGCTGGGTCGATTCCCTCACGAAGCGTTGCCACCCCGGAAAGCTGGGGCTCAGGGTCAGCACGATCTGGGCGGTGGGGTCGCGTCGATCGACGGCTTGGGACAAGGTGCGCAGGATTTCCTGATTGATCGCGGGCGGGTACACGCGGTGTCGCCATTGCAGGGCGACGTGCAGAACGCCGATGTGCAACTCGTTTTCCAGCGCCCAGACGTCGACATCATCCGCGTAGCGTTCGGCGACGGCGTCTGCATAGCGAGCCAGCGCGGCGACGTATCGTGGGCCGCTCAGCTTGTGGGTCCAAAGCGGTGCGACGGGTCGGACGCGGGTGTTGTAGCCGTTGCCGAGCGTGCCGGCGATATGAATGCCACGTGCCCGGGCGGCGGCCACCAAGGTATCGAAATAGCTGAAGTCGAACGTGCCGCCCTGCGTCGGTTCGATGCGTCCCCAGGCGAAATCGATGCGGATCCACCGGATGCCGTTGGCGGCCATGCGATCCAGGTCGTCGATCTGCAACTCGTACCCGGGGAAATTGACGTGATAGGCGACGAGTCCCCACTGGAAGTCCGGTGGAGCCGCCTGACCCGCCGGACAAGCCAGATCGGCGCGAGCGAGATGGGGCACGCAGAGGGCACAGAACATGGCGAGCAGGCGCAATTGGAGTTTTCCAAGCGCGCGGTTTGGCGGCGAATCGATCATCGGACATCCCCTTCGGATCTCTTGGAAATGAGATGATTCTTGCGGCGTCGGCTTGCAATGCGATGACAATCGGTACCGGTCCGGAGCGCGTTGCCGCCAAACTTTGTTGGCCGGCGCCGGGTGGAGTTGAACAACGCCCCCGCGCCGCCCAGAATCCTTCGCACAGGGCCAGTCCGGCCCCAGCTTTTGTCACAGACACCTCGTGGAAGTATTGATGCACAAATACGGCCTTGCAAGTTTTCTGGCTTTGCTGCTCACGGTGGTTGCCGGACCCGCGGCAGCCGCGCCTTCATTTGAAGCCTGTCTGGACGATCTGCGCAGTCAGGCACGACAGGCGGGTGTGCGTTCGGAGGTTCTCGTGCCCGCATTCGCCGGCATCCGCCAGCGTCCCGACGTCATCCGCACCGATCGCGGCGGGCAAAGCGAATTCGTCTCCAGCTTCTGGGACTACCTCGAGCGCAGCATCAGCCCGACGCGCCTGCAGAATGGCCAGGCGGTCCTGGAGCAACACCGCCCGCTGCTCGCCCGCCTGCAACAGGAATACGGCGTTCCGCCCGAATACCTGGTGGCCTTTTGGGGCTTGGAGACCAATTTCGGCAACTACTTTGGCGATATCCCCACACTCGACGCGCTGGCGACGCTGGCATGCGACGCCCGGCGCAGCCGCATGTTCAGCCGCCAGTTGATCGATGCCGTGGCCATGGTCGACGAAGGCCGGCTGGATCTGGCCGATCTGCGCGGCTCGTGGGCGGGCGCGATGGGGCATACCCAGTTCATGCCCACGACGATGCGCCACTACGCCGTGGACTACGACCGGGACGGCCGCATCGATTTGTGGCGCAGCCTGCCTGATGCCCTCGCCTCGGCCGCGAACTATCTCGGCCGCATGGGCTGGCGTCCGACCGAGTCATGGGGCGAAGAGGTCGTGGTCACCGACCTGGGCGCGCTGGAGGACGCCGGGTACAAAGCCTCCAAGCCCGTGGCGCAATGGACCGCATTGGGGGTTCGACGCATTGACGGGTCGGTGCTCCCCGATCGACCCGAGGCCATCTCGTTGCTGGCTCCGGGCGGGCGCACCGGACCTGCGTTCGTCACCTATCCCAACTTCCGCGTCATCATGCGCTGGAATGCTTCGACCAACTATGCGCTGGCCGTCGGCCTGCTGGCCGATCGGCTTGGGGGCGGGCCACCGCTGCGTGCCAAGGGACCCCGCGTGACCCGCTATCTGCGCGCCGATGGCCGCGAAATCCAGGAACGACTCAAGATGCTGGGCTATCCCATCGGGCGCGTGGACGGCGTGCTGGGCGAGGAAAGCCGGGCGGCCATGCGCCGCTTCGTGCGGGATGCCAGGCTCACGATCGATGGGGAGCCCGATCAGGCGCTTCTGGAGGCGTTGCGGGCGGCAACAGGCGGGAGTGACTTGGCATCTCCGCGGGAGGAGCCCGCCGCGATCGGCCCGGATTAGCCGACTATCCCTCGTCCAGCGCCGTCGCGGGGCAGGGTTCGGACGACACGCAGTCCAAGCGATCGCAAAAGGAAGCCCCCTGGGGTCAGGGGGCAAAGAAATGAATGATGCGATGTTTTTTCTCGTGATCGGCTGTGTGTCGTGCGTCCCTGCGCCGTAGAAATAGCAATACCGATGCCAGACGAATGTTTGTTTACTTATCAGTTACATGAGGTGGTTCCGGGGTGATTTGGGCGGCAGGTGACTGACCCTTCCGGACAGAGTCTGACCCACCCACGGCCTCCATGTCACGCCTTCCGGAGGCCCAGAGCGGACGGTCGGCGCCTTATTTGACGGCGGTGACGATGCCGTAGATCCAGGCGCGACCGATCAGGCAGGGGTATTGCAGCTTGGCAGCAATGATGTTTCCGGTCTGAACCGGCGTGCGGATATGGAGCTTTTCGAGCAGCTTGCCGCCCCACAGGGTGTACTTGGCTGCCAGATGCATGCGCCGCGCCGACGGCAGGACGCGCGCGCAGGCGTCTTCGAACCGGATGTCCCGGAATCCCAGATCGAGCAGATCATCCTGGAACTGCCGGGCGCCGGCCAGATTGTCGACGGCCCAGCCGTCCAGCCAGCGTTGATAGTCGCCGCGCAGATGCTCCGGAAAGGCGGCATCGTTCCTGAAACCGTCTGTGATGACGAGGCGGCCGCCGGGCTTCAGCAACCGGTGGGCTTCGCGGATGAAGTCCCGCTTGTCGATGGCGTAGCTCACGCTTTCCATGCCATAGACGCCGTCGAACTGCTCGTCCGGCAGGCCCGTGTCGATGTAGCTGCGCTCGATGAAACGGACGCGGTCTTGCAGATGGCGTCTTTCCACCAGCTTGCGGGCATGGGTCAGCTGATCAGGCGAGATGTTGACCCCGGTGACGTCGGCCCCGCGGTTCTGGGCCATCCAGATGCTGGTGCCGCCGATGCCGCAACCGGCGTCCAGCAGATGCTGACCGGGCTGGACCTGAAGCCGGTCGGCCACCTGCCGATTCATGTTCAGGACGGCCGCATTGTGGCCCCGATGCGTCGCGTCATGATAACCATAGTGCAGGCCGAGATGCCGGAAGCTCCCCCAGATCATCTGGTAGTCGACGTGGCTTTCCCGGTAGTAGTCAAGAATGGATTGATGCTGGGTGTCCATACCGTGTCGTGGGGGTGTTGATGCGTGCGGCCAGTATAGCAACGGATCGGTGATGCGCTTGGCTTATGATAGCGGCAAGGGAAAACCGCCCCGAAGGGCCCCCGGCAGGGGGCGGACGGGAGCGGATGGGGCGGAGGAGAGGGATGTGCGCCGCTGGTGGTTGGCAAAAAACGAGATTCTGATCGAACACCGCAGCCGGTTTCTGGTCTTGGGGTTCGGCCTGTGCCTGATCGCGACCTACTACTCGGCCACCGTTCCCCGGGGTGGTCGGATGTTGGCTTATTTCTTCAGTCCCCAGGCGGACGTCCAACTGCAGTTGGCGTTCATCGTGGGCGGCGTCTTCCTGTTTCTGGGCCTGTGGGGCTACAAGCTGCACCACGACAAAAACTGAATGCGCAGCGCGACCTTACCCGACCCAGGCGCGCGCATTCTGGAACATCCGCAGCCAGGGACTGTCCTCGGGCCAGTCGTCGGGGCGCCAGGACAGGTGGACGCTGCGGATCACGCGTTCCGGATGCGGCATCAGGATGGTCACCCGGCCATCGTCCGTGGTCAGTCCCGTGATGCCGCCCGGTGAACCATTGGGGTTGGCCGGGTAGCGCTCGGCCGGCGCGCCGCTGCCGTCGATGTAGCGCAGCGCGACGCGGGCTTGCGCTTCGTCCATCGGCTCATCAAAGGCCACCCGGCCTTCGCCGTGGGCTACTGCGATCGGCAGCCGAGCGCCCGCCAGCCCGCCGAGAAACACGGACGGGGAGTCGAGCACCTCCACCAGACTCAAGCGCGCCTCGAACTGTTCCGAGCGGTTGCGCATGAAACGTGGCCAGCGCGCGGCGCCGGGAATCAGACCCTTGAGCTGAGAGAACATCTGGCAGCCGTTGCAGACGCCCAGCGAGAAGCTGCCCTGCCGCGCAAAGAAGGTCTCGAACATGTCCCGCAGGCGGTCGTTGAAGAGAATCCGCTTGGCCCACCCGCCACCGGCCCCCAGCACATCGCCGAAGGAGAAGCCGCCGCAGGCGACGAGGCCCTGAAAATCGGCGAGTGAGGCGGCGCTGGTCAACAGATCGCTCATGTGCACGTCGACGGCGGCAAATCCCGCGCGATCGAAGGCTGCGGCCATTTCCACGTGCCCATTGACCCCCTGTTCGCGCAGGATGGCGACGCGCGGGCGGTCCCTGCCGCTTGGGACAGGCAGCGGCGCAAGCGCGGGCAGATGCGCCGCGGTCAAGCCCGGATCATCGCTGCGCGACAAGGCCGCATAGGCCTCCTCGGCGCAGGCCGGGTCGTCGCGCAGCCGCTGCAGCGCGAAACTGGTCTCGGACCACATGCGGCGCCAGACGAGGCGGTCCCCTTCGAGCAAGCGCTTGCCGCCAGCGTTGAAGCGCAGGGTGACACCCGGTTCCGGCCGGCCGATGGCGTGCACACAGGACGCCAGCCCCGCTTGCTCGAATGCCGCCAGCACGGCTGCGCGGTCGGCCTCCATCACCTGGATCACGGCGCCCAGTTCCTCGGCGAACAGCGCGCCGACCGGATCGCCGCCCAGCGCACCGAGATCGACGTCGAGACCGCAGCCACCGGCAAACGCCATCTCCACCAGGGTGACGAACAGGCCGCCATCGGACCGGTCGTGATAGGCCAGCAGCCGGCCCTGCGCAGCGAGGTCATGGATGACGCGCACGAAGGCGCGCAGCCGCGCGGGATCATCCACATCCGGCACCGCGCCCCCGAGTTGGCCGAAGACCTGGGCGAGACAAGATCCGCCGAGGCGCTGGTGTCCCGCGCTCAGATCGATCAGCAAGAGTGCGCCGAGGCCGGCGTCCAGGCGCAATTGCGGGGTCAGGTGATGGCGCACGTCCTCGACCGTGGCGAACGCCGAGACGATCAGCGAGACGGGCGCGGTCACGCTCCGCGTCTGCTCGGCCTCGCGCCACATGGTCTTCATCGACAGCGAGTCCTTGCCGACCGGAATGGTGATGTCGAGCGCAGGACACAGGTCGATGCCCACGGCGCGCACCGCGTCGAACAGGGCCGCATCCTCGCCGGGATGACCCGCCGCCGCCATCCAGTTGGCCGACAGGACGATGTCCGAGGTATCGCGGATCGCTGCGGCGGCGAGATTGGTCAGGGCCTCGCCCACGGCCAGCCGAGCCGCGGCCGCTGCATCCACGAGCGCGGCCGGGGTGCGTTCGCCGAGCGCCATGGCCTCGCCGGTCCAGCCGGTGTAGCCGGTGGCCGTGATGGCGCAGTCCGCGACCGGCACCTGCCAGGGGCCGACCATCTGGTCGCGCACGGTGAGCCCCCCCACGCTGCGATCGCCGATGGTGATGAGGAAGGTCTTGTCGGCGATGGTGGGCAGGCGCAGCAGGCGTTCGGCCGCCTCCCTGAGATCGACCGCGCGCAGGGCATCGTCCTCGCGCGCGCCTGTGAGCCGATCGGGCGCGCGACGGGCGACCTCGCGATGCATGCGCGGCGTTTTGCCCAGCAACACCGACAGCGGCAGGTCGATGGGCTGGTTGCCGAAATGGGCGTCGGTCAGCGTCAGGTCGGCGTTTTGGGTGGCCTCGCCGACCACGGCATAGGGGCACGACTCGCGTTCGCACAGGGCGATGAACGCGGGCAGGCGCGCCGGGTCGATGGCGAGCACGTAGCGTTCCTGCGCTTCATTGCACCAGATCGCCATCGGCGACATGCCCGGATCGTCGTTCGGAATGGCGCGCAGCTCGAAGCGGCCGCCGCGGGCACTGTCGTGGACGAGTTCGGGCAGGGCGTTGGACAGCCCGCCGGCGCCGACATCGTGGATCGCCAGAATGGGGTTGTCCGCGCCGCGCTGCCAGCACTGGTCGATGACTTCCTGGCAGCGTCGCTCCATCTCCGGGTTTTCGCGCTGCACCGACGCAATATCAAGCTCGGCATGGCTTTGGCCGCTGCTCATGCTGGACGCCGCGCCGCCACCGAGCCCCAGGAGCAGCGCCGGACCGCCGAGCACCACCAGGGGCGCCTGGGGCGGGATGGCCTGCTTTTCGACATGCATGCGGCGGATGTTGCCCATCCCGCCGGCGAGCATGATCGGTTTGTGGTAGCCGCGGACTTCGTCCGCGCCGCCGCGCACGATGCGCTGCTCATAGCTGCGGAAGAAGCCCGCGAGGTTGGGACGACCGAACTCGTTGTTGTAGGCGGCGCCGCCCAGGGGCCCCGCCAGCATGATGTCGCGCGCCGAGGCGATGGTTGCGGGCCGGCCGTGATCGACTTCCCAGGGGCGAGCCATGTCCGGAAGGTGCAGATTGGAGACGGCGAAGCCGGTCAGACCGGCCTTCGGGTGGGCTCCCCGACCCGTCGCGCCTTCGTCGCGGATCTCCCCGCCGGCGCCGGTGGCCGCGCCCGGGAAGGGGGCGATGGCGGTCGGGTGGTTGTGCGTTTCCACCTTCATCAACAGATCGACGGACTCGACCGTGGCGCCGTATTCGCGTGTCCCGGGATCGGGGAAAAAGCGCGCCGCTTGCGGGCCCTCGATCACCGCCGAGTTGTCCTTGTAGGCCGAGAGGATGCCGCGGCTGCGATGGGCGTAGGTGTTGCGGATCATGCCGAACAGGGATTCGCGCTCGGTCTGTCCGTCGATGACCCAGGTGGCGTTGAAGATCTTGTGACGGCAGTGCTCGGAATTGGCCTGGGCGAACATCATCAGCTCGACGTCGGTGGGGTCGCGGCCAAGCGCCGCGAAACTGTCCAACAGATAGTCGATTTCATCGGCGGCGAGCGCCAGCCCCCAATCCCGGTTGGCCGTCTCCAGGGCGGCGCGACCGCCGGTGCCGAGCGGAACCGTGCGCAGCGGCGCGGGCTCCGGGTGGCGAAACAGGAGCGCCTCGGCCGCCCCGATGTCATCGATCAGCGTCTGGGTCAGCCGGTCGTGCAGTAGGTCGCCCAGATCCCCCAGCGCCGAACGCGCCGGCGGCACGCCGGTCAGGTCCAGGCGCAGGGCGCGCTCGATGCGCCGCACGGCGGTGAGGCCGCAGCCGCGGGCGATGTCGGTGGCCTTGCTGCACCACGGCGACACCGTGCCGGCCCGCGGGATGACCCAGAGCCGTTGGCTTCCATCGGCCGGTGCCGCCTCGGGGGCTGCGTCGAGCAGTTGGGCGAGCCGAGCCTCGGCCGCCGGGTCCAGCGGCGCGGTGAGTTCCACCAGATAATCGTGGCGGGCCGAGATGGCCGTGACGGTGGGCATGCGCGTCTGGATCGTCTGCAGCAAGCGGGTCAGACGGAACGGGGACAGGGCCGTGGAGCCGTGAATGATGCGCATGTGATGTCCTCGAGACATGGCGGGGAGTCTTACCCGTGCCGCTTGAGTTCGTGCCAGCCCAGTCCTTCGTCCTGCGGTGCCAGCGTCATGCCCGCCGCCTCGGCCGGCAGACGGCTCGCCACGGTGCGGCGGACGTGCGCGGGGGTGTTGTTCTTTTCGCTGATGTGCCCGGCGATCAGGTGCTGGAGCGTTTGGCGCTCGATGCCTGCCAGCAATTCTACCGCCTGATGGTTGTTCAGATGACCCAGTTGCCCGCCGACGCGCGCCTGCAGTTCCGGCGGATAGGGACCGGCCGCGAGCAACTGCGGATCATGGTTGAATTCGAGGATCAGGGCGTCGAGCCCATCCAGACAGCGGCGCATGTGGGGCGTGACATGGCCTGCATCGCTCAGCACGCCCAGCCGCTGGTCGCCGTCGGAGAACACGAACTGGCAGGGCTCGCGCGCGTCGTGCGGGACGGGGTAGGGCTGGATCGCCACATCGCCGATCGCGAACGCCTCATGGGGGTTGAAGAGCCGCACGTCGGGCAGCTTGGGCGCGCCGCCGCCGCGGTAGGTGCCGGCCGTCAGCCACACCGGCAGCTTGAAGCGCCGCGCCAGCCGCGCCACGCCGCCCATGTGGTCGCCATGTTCGTGGGTGACGACGATCGCCGAGAGATCCTCGCCGGACAGACCCAATGCGCCCAGCCGGCGCAGCGTCTCGTTGACGGCAAAGCCGCAGTCCATCAGCACCACGGTCCGGCCGCAGGCAACGACCGTGGCATTGCCGCGGCTGCCACTGCCGAGGGTGGCGAAGCGCAGGCGATTCATCAGGCGCGGCGATCTCAGCGGCGACCGGGGCTGCTGCCCGGATGGGGCACATACGGTCCGGGAAAAGGGGTCACGTTGCCCTCGAGCGGCGTGATGCGCGCGCTGCCGGCTTGCTCGACCTCGTCGACGCGGATCAGCGCGTGCAGCGGAATGTGGCTGCGGCCGACCCCGGCGAACTCGGCTTTCAGGCGCTCCTCGGATGGGTCGACCACAAGGTCAGTCTGGGTGCCGAACACCAGATCCTCGAGCGTGACGAAACCAAACAGGGCGTCCTGGGCGACTTTCCGGGCGTAGACCTCGTAGACCTTGCCTTGGTTGATGAAACTCACCCGAAACAGCTTGTCCGCCATGTCGACTCCGCAGGAGGGTCGCCGCCTGCCGGGCCACCCGTTCGATGGGGCGCTAGTGTAGCCTATGCGGTCACGACCCGTCGCTTGGAGCCCGGTGTGGCCGACACGCTACAGATCGAATCGCTGACGGGCGGGGCGATCCTGCCGTATCTCGACGCCCTGGCGCGGTTGCGCATCACCGTATTCCGCGAATTCCCCTACCTCTACGACGGCTCGCCGGCCTATGAGGCCGAATATCTCGCGACCTATGGCGCCTGTGCGGAGAGTCTCTTCGTACTGGCCCGCCGGGGCGAGGCGATCATCGGGGTGTCGACGGGCATTCCGCTCGCCGCGGAAACAGCCGCCGTGAAAGCGCCCTTCGCGGCAATCGGGCTGGCGCCGGAGCGGGTCTTTTATTTCGGCGAGTCGGTGCTGCTCGCGCCGTTTCGCGGGCGGGGCCTCGGGGCACGCTTTTTCGATGCGCGGGAAGCCTACGCGCGGCAGCTGGGCCGTTTCAGCCACACCGCCTTTTGCGCCGTCGACCGTCCGGCCGATCATCCGCTGCGGCCGGCGGGCTATCGCGCACTGGACGGATTCTGGCAGCGCCGGGGGTATGTGCGTCGACCCGAGCTGCGCGCCGCCATGCGCTGGCGTGACATCGACCAGCCGGCCGAGACGGAGAAATCCATGGTGTTCTGGTGGCGTGCGCTGGAGTGCGGCGCTCACGACCAGGGCGAGTCGCTGTCGGCCGGCATCATTGCCGACCGGCCATGAATGGGGGAGTCGATCCATGACGATGACACGAGCCAAAACGATCGGGTGGATGATGGTGTCGCTGGGGCTGGCCGGGCCGCTCGCGGCGCAGCAGGCCGAGGTGTATCCGCTCCCCGAATCGGTGACGCCGGAGGCCATACGCGTGGATGTCAACCGGGACGAGGACGAGGTCCACATTCCGCAGTTGCCGGGGACCGCGGCCATGCAGCCGCCGGCTGCCCCGGCGGCGCAGGCGCAACCGGAGGCAGGCGACACGCCGGCAGCGTCGGTTTCCATCCCCCGTCCGACGGCGGGCACGGCGACGGAGGTCGGTGCGCAACAGATCGATCGCTTCGTGCGCAGTCACCGCGAGGTCACGGCCATCCACGCCCGGTACACGCAGCTGTTCCCCGCAGCCGATGCCGAGGAACGATTCAGTCTGGCCGAGAGCGGAAACGCCGAGATGAGGACCGCCATCGAGCGGAACGGCCTCAGTGTCGCTCAGTACAACGCCATTTCCTTGCGCCGCTGGGAAGACCCCGAGTTTGCCAGGCGCATTTCCAGCGCATTGGCGCCGAACCCCGAGGCGGCCGCTCAGCGGTAAGGTCGGCCCGAACTGCCGTAGGCCGTGACCCGCCCGTTCTCGAACTGGACGGTGCTCGGCCCCTCCCCGCGATCGGGATAGTGCCAGCGCTCGCCCGGCCCGTCGGCGTCGGCCTGACGCGCGATGCGGACAGGCGCCCCGAGCAGTTGCCGGACCTGATCACGGCTCATCCCCGCGACGACTTCGCGCCGTTGGTAGGCCTGCTCGATGGCCTGCTCCCGGGCGTGGTGGGTCAGCCACTCCCGGTCGGTCTTGCGCAAGGCCGCGGCGGTGGCGGCCGACTCTCGCTCGTATTGCTGGATGCGTTCGAGCTGCGTTTGCCCGGCGGCCGGGTCCAGGGCGCCGGCCGGGTGCGGCGCGACGTGTTCGATGCGGCCGCCCGCGCAGGGCTGGTCCGTGAGGACCGTCCCGCCCGCCTGCGGGCAGCGATAGATCTCCGCGTGGACGACATCGGCGTGCAGCAGTACGAGACACACGACCGCGGGGATTCGTTGCGGCTTGCCGGCCATGGATCACTCCCAATACCAAGGGACGTTCCATCATGGCGGCGGCGCCGTGCGAAGCTTGAGGCGATGTTTCCCAGGCCGGTGGCGGAATAGGCGGCGACTCGCGCGGGCAGGGCGCACGTCGCCGCCGGATGCGGCTCAGGCGACCTGGCGCAAGGGCGCCGGGCGGCGTTCCAGGCGCGCGTCGGGCCAGCGAATGAGCGAGATCTGTCCCTGGGGATCTTCGGCGAGAGCGGTGCAGCTTTCCACCCAGTCGCCGCAGTTGCAGTACTGCAGGTCGTGGATGCGGGAAATCTCGGCATGATGGATGTGGCCGCAGATGACGCCGTCGATGCCGTAGCGGGCGGCTTCGCGCGCCACCGCCTGTTCGTAGTTGCCGATGTACTTCACGGCCTCCTTCACGCGGCTCTTGACGAAGGCCGACAGCGACCAGTAGGGCTGGCCCATCATCTGGCGCACGGCATTCACCGGATGGTTGAGGCTCAACAGGACGTCGTACATCTTGCTGCCGAACATGGCGGCGAGCTGCGAATACTGCACCACGCTGTCGAATTCATCCCCGTGCAGCACCAGGAAGCGCCGGCCATCGGCGGTGGTGTGCATGGCGTGGCGATGAATCGCGATGCCGCCGAAGTGCGTCCCGGTGTGATCGCGGAACAGGGCGTCATGATTGCCCGGGATGTAGATGACCTCGGTGCCCTCGCGCGAGACGCCGAGCAGATAGCGCAGCACGTTGTTGTGTGCCTGCGGCCAGTAGATGCCGCGCCGCAGTGCCCAGACGTCGATGATGTCGCCCACCAGATAAAGCCGTTCGCAGGGATGCTGGCGCAGGAACTCCAGCAGCCGCTCGGCCTGGCAGCCGCGACTGCCGAGATGGACGTCAGAGATCCAGATCGTGCGGTAGGCCTTGGGGCTGGACGGCGTGTCCATGGCATCGCTCCAGTGGGTGAAAAAGGCTTTCAGGCGACGGCGATCGCCGGGGCTTCACCTTCGTCCTGCCGCCAGCGGACGGTGCTGGGAATCTTGCGCAGGTCGCAGCGCGCCGCATAGCGCCGGGCGATCTCGTGGACCTCCTGCATCAGCCCCGCGCACAGCGTGGTGGGCCTCAGCCCCAATTCCTGTAGACGACGACCGTCGGCGCGCAGATCGTTCTCGGGGGCCTCCCGGCGCGGATTGGGCTGGAAGCGCACGGCGGCGCCGGTCTGCTGCGCGACCAGCGCGGCCAGATCGCGCACCCGGTGCGTCTCGGTGACCTGGTTCATGATGCGCACGCGCTCGCCGCTGCGGGGCGGACTCGTCAACGCCAGTTCGATGCAGCGCACCGTGTCCTGGATGTGGATGAAGGCACGGGTCTGGCCGCCGGTCCCATGCACGGTCAGCGGATGTCCCACGGCCGCCTGCATGAGGAAGCGGTTGAGGACCGTCCCGTAGTCGCCGTCGTAGTCGAAGCGGTTGATGAGCCGTTCGTCGAGCTGGGTTTCCGCGGTTTGCGTGCCCCATACGATGCCCTGGTGCAGATCGGTGATGCGCAGCCCGTCGTTCTTGTTGTAGAAGGCGAACAGCAGCTGATCCTGGGCCTTGGTCATGTGATAGACGCTGCCCGGATCGGTGGGATGCAGGATCTCGCGCTCGATCCACTGCCCCTGTGCATTGCTCACCCGGACCGGCAGGTAACCTTCGGGAATCGGCGCATCCGTGCCGCCGTAGCCGTACACTCCCATCGTGCCCAGATGCACCACATGGGCATCGAGCCCGATTTCGACGAGCGCGCAGAGCAGGTTGTGGGTGGCCGCCAGATTGTTCTGCACCGTATAGCGCTTGGTCGCGGGCGAGCGCATGGAGTAGGGCGCCGAGCGCTGTTCGGCGAAATGGACGATGGCATCGGGCGCCAGATGGGTCAGCAGGGTGCAGAGCGATTCGTAGTCCTGGGCCAGATCGAGTTCGGTGAAATCGAGCGCCCGCCCGCGCAGCGCCTGCCAGGTGGCCAGACGTTCCTCCATCGAGACGATGGGCGTCAGCGAAGCCGATCCGATCTGCCGATCGATGCGGCGGCGGGAGAAGTTGTCCACCAGGGCCACGTCCATGCCGCGCGCGCTGAGATGCAGCGCCGTCGGCCAGCCGCAGAACCCGTCGCCGCCGAGCACCAGCACCTTCATGGCCGGTCTCCGCCGAGCGGCAGCCCTTCGAAGAGCGCGAAGGGCAGCGGCACGCGCGCCGGCACCAGGTAGCTCAGGAATTCGGCGCAGCTGCGATCGAGCGACCACCCCAAGGCACTGGCCCGGCAGGCCGCGGGATCGAGCTCGAGGCACCGCAGCGCCGCTTGTCCGAGGTCCTCGTCCAGCCAGCCGGTTTCGCCGCTGCGGACCACGGCGGTCGGACCGATCACCGGATAGGCCGCAACCGGAACGCCGCAGGCCAGCGCTTCCATCATGACCAGGCCCAGGGTGTCGGTACGGCTGGGAAACACGAAGCAGTCGGCGCTGGACAAATGACGCACCAGAGCCTCTCCCGTCTGCAGTCCTGCGAAGCGGACGCGCGGGTAGCGCGCCTCGAGTTCGGCGCGTGCCGGGCCGTCGCCCACCACATACTTGGTTCCCGGCAAGTCGAGCCGCAGGAAGTCATCGAGGTTTTTTTCCGGCGCGATCCGGCCCATGTACAGGAAAATCGGCCGGGGGCCGGGCAGAAAGGTCTTGTCCAGCGGCCGGAAGAGATCCGTATCCACACCCCGCCGCCAGAGCACCAGGTTGCCGAAGCCGCGTCCGCGCAGTTCCTCGATCAGTTCGGGGTTGCTGACCATGGTGCGCGTGGCGCCGCCGTGAAACCAGCGCATCAGCGCGTAGCCGGGACCCACGGGCAGGAATGGTGCCCGGGCTTGGACATACTCCGGACAGCGTGTGTGAAACGAGGTCGTGAACTGTAGGTTGCGCGCCGTGCAGTAGCGACGGGCGGCGAGCCCGAGCGGGCCTTCCGTCGCGATGTGGATGTGTTCGGGCTCGAACGCGTCAAGCAGTCGCCGCACCTTGCCGTCCGGCCACACCGACAAGCGGATTTCCGCGTAGCCGGGCATGGGAATGCTGGTGAACAGGCCCGGCTGGATGACCTTGACCAGGTGGCCGAGTGCGCGAAGGCGGTCATCGAGGGTGGTCAGGGTGCGCACCACCCCGTTGACTTGGGGTTTCCAGGCGTCGGTGATGAGCGCAATCCGCATGCATCGTCTCGCTGTCGGCGGGTGTCTTCATCCGGAACCGAATCCCGGATGCCGTTGCGGCGGATTATCGAAAGCGCCCGTGACGATCCGATAACATGCGGATAACACTTTAGTGACGTTCGGGTTCCGCCCCCTTCAGTCGCTCCACCACCTCATTGGACACCGAACGCAGATGCACGTCGCGTTGCGGGAAGGGGATTTCGATCCCCGCCTCGCGCAGCCGGCGTTCCAGTTCCAGGTGCAGCTGGTGGCGCACCGGCACCGAGTCGGCCAGTGTCTTGACGAACACCCGGAGCTCGAAGTTGAGCGCGCTATCGCCGAATCCGGTAAAGACCGCGGCGGGGGCGGGATCCTTGAGGATCAGCGGATGATCGGCGATGGTGGCTTCCATGACGGCGAGCGCGCGCGACGGATCGGCCCCGTAGGCGACGCCCACGGGGACCACCACGCGCGCGACCAGATCGCTCAGGGTCCAGTTGATGATGGCGTCGGTGATGACGCTCTTGTTGGGAACGATCATTTCCTTGCGGTCCCAGTCCTGGATCGTCGTGGCGCGGATGCGGATGCGGGTGACGTTCCCGGAGACGCCGCCGACCGTGACCGTGTCGCCGATGCGAATGGGCCGCTCGAACAGCAGGATGATGCCCGACACGAAATTGGCGACGATTTCCTGCAGGCCGAAACCCAGGCCCACGGAAAGCGCAGCGACCAGCCATTGCGCCTTGCTCCAGTCGATGCCGAGCTCGTTGACCACGACCAGCAGGCCGACCAGAAAGATGGTGTAGCGGCTGAGCAGGGTGGCGGCATAACGCGTACCCGCATCGACGCCTTGGCGTTGCAGAACCAGGACCTCCAGGAGGCCCGGTACGTTGCGAGCGGCGCCCAGCGTCAGGGCGAGCGCCACCAGCGCGAGGCCGAGACTGCCCAAGGTGATCGCCTGAACCACGGCGGTCGCGCCATCCGCGCCGGTCTGGCTGGTGGACCACAAGGTAATGCGGTTCAGGACCTTCAAGGCGCTGAAGGTGTCGCCCCAGATCAGGTACAGGCCGCCCACCACCATCACGCCCAGAGCCAGGTTGAGCAGGGCGCGGACCTGCGCGTTCATGGTCTGCACGTCCATCGTCGCGTCGCGCCGGGCCGCCGTGGCGGCGGCCCCGGTGGCCGTTCCGGCCGGGGCCGTCTCGACGGTCGCCCGCATGGTCTCGACGATCTGGCTGCCGGCGCGCGCGATTTCGATGCGTCGCAGGCTCACCGACAGGCCGCGCATCAGGAGGCTGATGACGAGCGCCGCCGCCGCCAGCAGCCAGCCGGTGAAGAATGCCCGGGCCTGAAGGTGAATCGCCGTATAGCTGTAGCCGAAGGCCGGCATGATGGCGAGCACGATGGCCGCCACGAGCAGCAGCGCGTAGCCGATGTTGCGCCCACGCCAGGCCCAGCCTTCCCGGTGCGTCTGCAACCAGCCGCCCAGGACGCCCCTGCCCGGATGAAAAACCCGTGCGATGAACACCACCAACGCCACTGAAAACAGGATGTAGACCGCCCGGCCGAGCACCGGGGTGCTGAGTCCGCGCGGACCGGCCGCCCCCAGGCGCATCAGCACCGTCGCGACGGCGGTGAGCAGCACGAGCCAGCGCAGATTGCGATAAAGCAGTTCCCGTGTATGGGCTTGCCAGTGGAAATGGGCGGCCAGCACGCCGTCGCGGCTGCCCAGGCGGCGAAACGATTCGATCACCCAGCCGATCCAGGCGGCGTGGACCAGTCCGTCCCCGAGTCCCCAGACGAAGCGGTCCGTGGCCGTCTGGTGCTGCAGCATCCAGCCCGCCAGACCGGCCAGCAGGGGCAGCGGGGCGGCGAGCACGAAACTGGCTGCGATGGCGCTGACGGTGAGGGCGAAGCGATCCTGGGCCGGGTCGTTGACGGCGATGCCCGTCCGCTCGATGTGGCGACGCAGGCGTGGCCGGCCCCAGAGCGCCGCCAGCAGGATCAGGCAGGCCATGGCGATCCCAAGTGGACGTTCGGCCGTTTCCTCGAGCAGGGACATGCCCACTCGGCGCCAGCGATCCGGCTCGCCGAGGGCACGCAGTTCATCGACGATCTGGATGAACCAGGTGCTCTTGATGGGCAGATCGCTGGCGATCCACAGCAGGTTTTCGTCCAGCAGCCGCGTGTAGTCCGCGCCCACTTGCGTGAGCTTCTTCTGGCCGACGTCGAGTTGCGTGAGGCGATCGATCAGGGTCAGGTAGTTCTGGCTCAGGCGTTCCAGCAGATCCTTCTGGCTGTCCAGCAGCAACTCGGCTTCGGCGAGCAGGCGATCGGTGGCGCGACTGTCCAGCGGGAGGTCCGGATCTTCGGCGATCACCAGGCTCCGGGCGGCCTCTCGGGTGTCGTCGAGGTCGCGGCGCTTCTCATCGATCTGGAACTGACGGAGCCGGGTCTCGGCAATCTGTTCGCTGCGGGCGCGCGCCTGCTGCCGGTAGACCTGCAGGTCGGGGAGCCGCTTGCGCTGCTCGTGCAGCACCCGGCTCAGGGCCTGGCCGACGCCGGCGATTTCGATCTGCGTTTGCGCGCTGCGATAGAGCGTTTCCACGTCGGTGAGCTGGCGCAGGATGTTCTCGTTGTCGCGGCTCACCTGATCCAGGCCGCGCGCAAGGCCCGTCAGTTCCTCGGCCAGGGCCGCGTTTTCCGCCGCCAGCGTGTTAATGACCGGATGCTGGGAGCCGGCGCGCTCGATGGTGCGCAGCGTTTGCGCCGCCGTGCGGTCGGCGGTCTGGGTGCGACTGCGTCCGAGGCGCTGGATCAGAAGATCGACCCGCGCCTGCGAGGACCGTTGGACGTTGCGCAGGGTGTCGCGCTCGGCGTTCAGCAGTGCCAAGCGCATGCCGTGCGTCTGCAGTTCGGTCTGACGCAGATCGATTTCGGCCTCGAGGGCGTGGTAGCGGGCAGCCAGCACGAGGTGTGGCGGAGACAGGGGCAGCGCCGGATTCTGGGTCGCCCACGTCTGGGTGATCGTCGCGACCTCGATTTCGAGGCGGGCAATGTCTTCCCGCGCGCGCGCGGGTCGCTGCGTCAACTCGATGAGGTCGCTTTCGATCTGCGACAGCCGGCCCTGGGTTTCGGTCAGGCGCTGCTGGGCGCCGTCGAGGGCCTGCTCCATGGTCGCGAGCGACGCGCCGGGCAAGGGCAGCGGCTCGACCGCGGCGCCTTCCCGCCGGAGCTTGTTGACGCGCCCGTCGGCTTGGCGCGCCGTATCCCGTAAGGCCGCGATCTCGGCCGTGATGCGGTCGATCCGTTCCAGCGACGCGCGGGCCGGGGCGACGGCGGCCGCATCGGCGCTGGTCGTCACCGCCTCCCGGATGACCTCGAGTGGTGGGATGCCAGCGTCCGCAGCCGACGCAAAGGACGCCATAAAGCTGGCCAGAAGAAACAGGATCGGGGCAAGCCAGCGTCTGGCGTTCGAGAGGGTACAGCGCATCACGGGGTCACTTGAAGGACGGTCGCGCGGTTTTACCCCAGCCCCATGCGCGCGCGCAAGCGGATGGCACGGGACGTGCCATCCAAGCCCTCCGCGTCTTCGGTCATCCGTTCTGGATGGTCAGTTTCTGCTTGCGTGCCGCTTCTTTTTTCGGCAGCGTGATTTCGAGCAAGCCGTCCTTGCAGCTCGCCGTCGCCTTTTCCGAATCCACTGCGGCCGGCAGCGCAACCGTGCGGACGAACTCCCGCGCGCTGATCTCCCGGCGGTGAAATTCTCCCGTTTCCTCCGATTCGGTGCGTTTATGTCCCCGCAGCGTGAGGCTTTGCTCGGCGAGCGTGACGTCCAGATCCGCGGCGGTCATTCCCGGGACCTGGGCGCGGACCACCACCTCGGTATCCCGATCGATGACATCGACCGCCGGCAGCTCGAGCTCCGCCGAGCGGAACCAATCATCGAAGCGCGGCCACTCGCGTGACATCGGGAACAGCGGGCGATTGAAGAAGCGCTCGAATTCCCGCTCCATCTCGCGCCAGGGATGCAGCCATCGTGAACTCGCGCCGGGCGCGACGGCCGATGACGGCGCCGCTTCGCAAGACGGTGCAGGGGTCGTCTGAGTGGATCGTTCGGTGTCGGCCATGGTGGATACCTCCGTTGGAGAATGCCGTTTGCGCGGATCAGCCGCTTGCTCGCCGCCTTTGACCCGGTTGTGCGCGGCCGATTCAAATCTGGCGCCGCCGGCACGGCCTCGCCTTGATCTGCGTCAAGGACGCTGGGGCTGTCATGCGAGCCTCACGCGGCGTGCGCGAGGATGCCGATCGGCTATGCTTGGCAGTTCGTGCGGCAACCGGAAGGCCGCGTCCACCTGCCAGGGAGGCACCTCATGGGACCATTGGAAGGCATCAAGATCCTCGAAATCGCCGGCATCGGGCCGGGTCCGTTCTGCGGCATGATGCTGGCGGACATGGGCGCCGAGATCCTGCGCGTCGACAAGAAGAACATCCCGGGTCTCTCCGGCAAGTTCGACGTGCTCGGTCGTGGCCGGCGCTCGGTCACCGTGGATCTCAAGAAACCCGAGGGCGTCGAGGCGGTGCTGCGTCTGGCCGAGCAGGCCGACGTGCTGATGGAAGGCTACCGGCCGGGCGTCATGGAGCGGCTCGGGCTGGGACCGGAGGTGTGCCTGGCGCGCAATCCCAGGCTCGTCTATGCGCGCATGACCGGCTGGGGACAGTACGGACCGCTGGCTCACGCGGCCGGGCATGACATGAACTACATCGCCATCAGCGGCGCGTTGCACGCCATCGGCCGGGCGGGTGAACGCCCCGTGCCGCCGATCAACCTGGTCGGGGATTTCGGCGGCGGCGGGTTGCTGCAGGCCTACGGCATCGTCTGTGCGCTGCTGGAGCGGCAGCGCTCCGGCAAGGGCCAGGTGATCGACACCGCCATGACCGACGGCGCCGCGCTGCTGATGACCATGATGTACGGTTTCAAGGCCGCAGGCATGTGGAAGGACAGCCCGGAAAGCAACCTGCTCGACGGCGCGGCCCACTTCTACGACACCTACACCTGCAAGGACGGCCGTCACGTCGCCATCGGTTCCATCGAACCGCAGTTCTACGCCTTGCTGCTGGAAAAGACCGGACTCAAGGACGATCCTGAGTTTCGCAACCAGATGAATCAGCGCCAGTGGCCGGCGCTCAAGGCCAAGCTGCAGGCGGTGTTCCTGACCCGGACGCGGGACGAGTGGACCGAGATCATGGAAGGCACCGACGTCTGTTTCGGCCCGGTGCTGAGCATGGACGAGGCGCCGCGCCATCCGCACAACGTCGCCCGGCAGACCTTCGTCACCCGCGACGGCGTGGTGCAGCCGGCGCCGGCGCCCCGTTTCAGCCGCACGGTGCCCGAACTGCCCTCCGAGCCGCCCAAGGCCGGTCAGCACAACGACGAAGCGCTCGCGGACTGGGGGTTTACGGCTGCCGAGATCGCCGCGCTGAAAGAACGGAAAGTCGTCTGACCGGCCTGCGCCGCCCCGCGCGATGCCCGGCGGCGCTTTTCGGCGGGAGTGGTGTGGCTCAGGCCTCGCCGATCGCGACGAGGCGACGTTGCAGTGCCATGCGGTCCAGGCTCGCCAGCGGCAGGTTGACGAAGGCACCGATGCGCCGCTCGAGGCGGCGATAGGTGTCGGCGAAGGCGAGGCCTTGTTCCGCTGGCGTGCCGTCGACTGCGGCGGGATCCGGAAGACCCCAGTGGGCGGTCATGGGCTGGCCGGGCCAGACCGGGCATGCCTCGCCGGCCGCCTGATCGCAGACGGTGAAGACGAAATCGAGCGGCGGCGCATCGGCGGTGGCGAACTCATCCCAGCTCTTGGAGCGCAGCACTGCGGTCGGGTGGTTTTGCCGCTGCAGCAGATCCAGCGCCAAGGGATGCACCGCACCCTTGGGAAAGCTGCCCGCGCTGTGGGCCCGGAAGCGACCCGCTCCCAGGCGGTTCAGGATGGCTTCGGCGAGGATGCTGCGGGCCGAGTTGCCGGTGCAGAGAAAAAGCACGTTGTATAACCGATCGGACATGCCGGGATCTCCAGTCAAATTGAGCGACACGGCGGCGCGCTTGGCGCTAGCAGGCGCACCGCAGGGTTTCCATCAGCGGAGCGCAGATGGCCGTGTCGCCCTGGCAACAGTCCGCCAGCAGATACGTCAGCAGAGCCTGCATGCCGGCATGGTCGGCGCGGTAGCGGATGCTGCGGCCCGCCCGTGTGCCCTGGACCAGATGTGCCTGTTCCAGGATGCGCAAATGGGCCGAGAGCGTGTTCTGCAGCACATTCAGGCGCGCCGCGATAGCGCCAGCGGGCAGTCCGTCGGGGCTCTCCTGGATCAGTAGCCGGAAGATGCCGAGGCGGGTGCCGTGCGCCAGCGCGGTGAGCGCGTGCAAAGCTTCGGTTTCGTTCATGTATCGATAGTTCCAGAAAACACGATTTATTTCAAGCGGCCGTAAGCGCCCCCACGGCGGCCGTGCGTTCATGCGGTGTCTCGGCCGATTCCCCATGGCGTTTCTGATGTCGATGAGCTAAAACGGCTTTGAGCCTGCGAATTTCAACCCCCGAGCCTTTGGCCCTCACCAGGAGACGAAGATGGCAGACGCGACCCGCGCAGTGGTTCCGGCGGCGGCCGGAGAAGAGCAGGCGATCGATCGCGCCACACAGGTGACGCGCCGCCACGTCCTCACGGCCATGGGGGCGTTGGCGGCGGTGGGGGGCTTTCCCCTGGCGGCGGCGGCCGAAGCGGTCAAGGGTCATGTGCATGGCGCGGATGCCGGGAAGACTGGCGACTCCTTCAGTGCCGCCGCGGCCGACTGTGTGACCGTCGGCAACGCCTGTCTGGCGCATATTTTTCAGACGTTCAAGAGCGGAGATACCAGCCTGGCGCAATGCGGCATGCTGGTCGAAAACACCATTGCGGTCTGCGAAGCCGCGGTCAAGCTCACGCTCAATGACTCGCCGCATGCCAAGGCCATGGCGAACGTTTGCATGAAGGAATGCGAGGATTGCGCCGAGGAATGCCGCCAGCACGCGAAACAGCATGCCATTTGCGCCGATATGGCCAAGTCCTGCGAGGCGACGGTCGCTGCCGCGCGCAAGTTCATCGGCTGAGGTTCGGCGCAGGATGGGCAGAGACCATCCAACCAATAAAAAACCGGGCATTGCCCGGCCTTTTATTGGTTGGATGGCTCCCCGGGACGGACTCGAACCGCCGACCCGGTGATTAACAGTCACCTGCTCTACCGACTGAGCTACCGGGGAACAACAAGCCGCAAATCCTAGCCGACGCCCCGGCAAGCGTCAAGGAAAAGAACGCTTCCAGCCTCGGTGGTTTCTTGTCGCAAAGGTCTACAAGGGCGCTGCGATGGCGCGAGGCAGCGTCAGCGGGGCGGGCTCAGCCGCTCCTCTGATCCCTGCCGTGCTCGACGCGCCGGCGTCTCCGGCGACCGTCGCGCCCGGTCTGCTGACGTCAAGCCCATCTTGGCGTCTCTGACAATGATCAGCGTGCCTCCTTGGCGACCTCTGCTCAGACAGGGTTGTCGAGATAGCGCTCGGCGTCCAGCGCAGCCATGCAACCGGTGCCGGCGGAGGTGATCGCCTGGCGATACACGTGGTCCATGACGTCGCCGGCCGCGAACACGCCGGGGATGGAGGTCGCCGTCGCGTTGCCCTCGAGACCGCTTTTGACCTTGAGATAGCCGTTCTGCATCTCGAGCTGTCCCTCGAAGAGCTGGCTGTTGGGCGTATGGCCGATGGCGATGAACACACCGGCGACGGCGATGTCCTGCGTCTCGCCGGTCGTGGCACGCGCCCGAATGCCCGTCACGCCGGATGCGTCGCCCAGGACCTCGTCCAGTTCGTGATTCCACAGCAGGCTGACCTTGCCTTCGCGCTCACGTGCGAACAGCTTGTCCTGCAGGATCTTTTCGGCACGGAAGCGATCGCGGCGGTGGACGACCGTGACGTGGGCCGCGATGTTGGACAGATACAGCGCTTCTTCGACCGCCGTGTTGCCGCCGCCGATCACGGCGACGCGCTGATTGCGATAGAAAAATCCGTCGCAGGTGGCGCAGGCCGAAACACCCTTGCCCATGAAGGCCTGTTCGGAGGGCAAGCCGAGATAGCGGGCGCTGGCGCCCGTCGCGATGATCAGCGCATCACAGGTATAGACGCCGCTGTCGCCTTCCAGTCGGAAGGGTCGCTGCTGCAGGTTTGCGGTGTGGATGTGATCGAACACGATCTGCGTGTCGAAGCGCTCGGCGTGGGCCTTCAGCTCGTCCATCAGACCGGGGCCCTGCAGCCCTTCGGCGCCGCCGGGCCAGTTGTCGACCTCGGTCGTGGTGGTCAACTGGCCGCCCATCTGGATGCCCGTGACCAGCACGGGCTTGAGATTGGCGCGCGCGGCATAGATGGCGGCGGTGTAGCCGGCCGGGCCCGAACCGAGGATCAGCAAACGCGCGTGGGTGCTCTGGCCCATGGGGAATTCCTCAAATCCTGGATGAAATGGAGAGAACAGCCGGTCCTCGCCGCAGGTGAAGAGGCCGGCCGCGCGGGTCGACCTCTCCTGCGATCGACGGGACCTTACAGATCGCTGCTGTGCGACGCCAGATAGCTGGCCACGCCCTCGGCGGTCGGCTTCATGCCGGGCTTGCCCTTGCGCCAGCCGGCCGGGCAGACCTCGCCATGTTCTTCAGTGAACTGCAGCGCTTCGGCCAGGCGCAACATTTCGTCGACTTCGCGCCCCAGCGGCAGGTTGTTGACCACCTGGTGCTGCACGACGCCGTTCTTGTCGATCAGGAAGGACGCCCGCAGCGCGACGCCGTCCGGATGCTCGACGCCGTAGGCGCGCACGATCTCATGGCGCACGTCCGCGACGATGGGGAATTGCACCGCGCCGATGCCGCCCTTGTCGACCGGCGTATTGCGCCAGGCGTGGTGGGTGAACGGCGAGTCGATGGAGACGCCGATGACCTGCACGCCCAGTTCCTTGAACTTGGACACGCGATGGTCGTGGGCGATGATCTCGGAGGGGCACACGAAGGTGAAATCGAGCGGCCAGAAGAACAGGACCACATATTGGCCCTTGTAGTCGGACAGGCGGAAGTTTTCCTTGATGCTGCCATCGGGCATGACGGCCGCGGCGGTGAAGTCGGGGGCGGCTTGGCTGACCAGAACGCTCATGGCTGAACTCCTTGTGGGTGAAAGTCGGGCACGGGTTGATGGTATGCAATCGAGACAGATAAATGAAATGAAAAAAACATTAAGCGACCATAGGCGGGATTTATCGAGGTGGGCCGCGGCGGCCCGTCCGCCCCCCATCGACCCGTTCCGCTCATGCGGGTTCCGGATGGTTCCGCACGCGATGATGGGGCCGGTTCATCTCGTAGCCGCGCAGCATGACTTCCCAATACAGAAAAGGCAGCAGGCTGGTCTTGAGCCACCACATGCTGCGCCGTTCGACATAGGGATCGAGCGGAAAGCTGGGCGTGACCACGCCGTCGTAGACGAATTCGGCCAGTATGACCCGGCCGTTCGCGGTCGTCAGCGGGCAGGTGCCGTAGCCGTCGTAGCGCGCGCTGCCTTCCTTGCCGGCGAGCTGGGCGAGCAGGTTCCTGACCACCACCGGGGCCTGCTGGCGCACCGCGCCGGCGGTCTTGGAATTCGGGGTCGAGGCCACGTCTCCCAGGGCATGGACGTTCGGGTACCGCACATGGCGCAGGCTGAACTTGTCGACGTCCACATAACCGGCCGCGTTGGCGAGCGCGCTGGTCCGGATGAAGTCGGCGGGTCGCTGGGGCGGCGTGACGTGCAGCAGGTCGAACGGCTGCTCGATCCGGGTCTTCTGGCCGTCCGGACCGGTCTGTTCGAAGGTCGCCACGCGCCCGGCGCCGTCCACGGCCACCAGGTTGTGCTGATAGTGGCGTTCGACGCCATAGCGATCCGCCACTTTTTCCAGGGCGCGGGCGAAGGGCGGCACGCCGAAGATCGTCGGGGTGGCGCAGTAGTAGTGCAGCGCGGCCGCCCGGCCGTTGCGCTGGAAGTGATCGGCGGCCAGATACAGGATCTTCTGTGGCGCGCCGGGGCATTTGAACGGCATGGGCGCGGCGGTGAAGACGGCATTGCCGCCTGTGAAGTCCTGGATGCACCGCCAGGTGTAGGGCGCCAGATCATAGCGGTAGTTGCTGCACACACCGTTCCGGCCCAGCGTGTCGGCGAGCCCCGCAATGGCATCCCAGTCGCAGACGATGCCGGAGCAGACGATCAGGTGCTCATAGCCGATGGTCTGGCCGTCGGCGAGGATCAGCTGATTGTGGTCGGGCTCGATGCCCGCCACCGCGTTGCGGATCCAGGTGACGCCCATCGGCATCAGGCCGGCCATCGACCGGCGCGTGTGCGTGTCGGCGAAAACGCCGGCGCCGACCAGGGTCCAGCCGGGCTGGTAGTAGTGAAACTCGGCCGGTTCGATGACCGCGACGTCCAGCCGGTTGTTCAGGCGCATCAGGCGCGCGGCGACGGCCAGCCCGGCGGCGCCCCCACCGATGATGACGATCTGGTGGGTCGAGAAGGGAAGTGGTGCGGGGACCATGGGCGTTTCTCCGGAAGGGTTGCGCTCGTTCAAAGATAGCTGGAACGGGTGCAGGGTTCAGCCGCGTTTCGTGTCATCGCCGGCCCAGTCGTCGCGACAGCGGCCATCGGAGCATCAGGAGGCGTCCGCGAGCAGTTGCTGCATGGGGATGGCGCCGGCGTAGCGTGGGGCCCAATAGCGCGCATCGATGGTGTCGACGCGCACCGTCTTGCCCGAGGAAGGGGCGTGGACCATGCGCCCGTCGCCCATGTAGATGCCGACGTGGGAGACGGTTCCGTCGATGCGGAAGAACAGCAGATCGCCGGGTTGCAGCGCCCGTGGCGGCAGCCGTCGCGCCCGCTCGGCCTGCTCGATGGCACGGCGCGGCAGGCGGAAACCGGCCTGGGCATAGGCATAGGACACCAGTCCGCTGCAGTCGAAGCCGCCGGGTGCGGCCCCGCCCGAGCGATAGGGCTGCCCGGTCATGGCCAAGGCCTGGGACACCACTTCCAGACGCCGCGCCGGGAGGTCGCCCGCGCGTCCGGCAACGGTCAGGGGCGCCGGGGGCGGCGCCGGGGGCGGCGCGCAGGCGGCGAGCAGGACACCGCTCAGCACCAGCGTCGCCTGCAACGGCGCGGCAAACCGCCTGCGGTGGGGGGCGCGCCGCTGTGCGCTCATTGCAGGAACAGGCTCGCCAGCCCGAGGAAAATGAAGAACCCGCCGCTGTCGGTCGTGGCCGTGAGCAGCACGCTCGAGCCCAGGGCCGGGTCGCGGCGCAGGCGATGCATGGCGAGCGGGATGGACATCCCGGCCATGGCCGCCAGCAGCAGATTGAGCAGCATCGCGGCGCTCATGACGATGCCGAGCTTCGGGTTGCCGTAGAGCGCAAACGCCACGGCCCCGACGATGGCGCCCCAGACGAGGCCGTTGATGAGGGCAACCCGCAGCTCCTTGCGGATCAGCCGGTGGGTGTTGCTGTCGTTCAACTGATCGAGGGCCAGGGCCCGAATGATCAGGGCCGAGGTCTGGTTGCCCGTATTGCCGCCGATGCCGGCGACGATGGGCATCAATGCTGCCAGCGCGACCAGCCGCTCGATCGTGCCTTCGAACAGGCCGATGACGCGCGAGGCGACGAGCGCCGTGACGAGGTTCACGGCCAGCCAGGGCCAGCGGTTGCGGATGCTGGGTCCCACGCCGGCAAAGAGATCCTCGTCTTCGCGCAGACCGGCCCGCCCCAGCATCTCGGCGTTGCGCAGCGCCTGCAGGTAGTCGACCACCACGTCGATGGTCAGGCGGCCCACGACCCGGCGCCGCTCGTCGATCACCGGCGCCGAGACGAGGTCGTAACGCTCGAAGGCCTGCGCCGCGCCGGCGGCATCGTCCAGCGGCGAAAAGGTCACGACATCGCGCGCCATCACCTCGGAGACCCGACGCTCGGGATCCTCCGCCACCAGCCGGCGCAGCAGGAGGACGCCACTGAGCTGTCCACGGCGGTCGGTGACGAACAGCTTGTCGGTGTGGTCGGGCAGTTCGCCCATGCGCCGCAGATAGCGGTACACGACGTCCAGGCTGATGTCCTCGCGGATGATGACCGGCGCGTAGTCCATCAGCGCGCCCACGCTGTCGTCGGGATAGGCCAGGGCGGCCTGCAGGTGGGCGCGGTTCTGCGCGTCCATGGCATCGAGCACGCGCTGCAGCACGTCGCGCGGCAGATCCGCCGCCAGGTCCGCCAGTTCGTCCGCGTCGAGCTGGGCTGCCGCGGCCTGCAACTCGGCCTGATCCATGCGGGCGATGAGGCTTTCACGGACGGCGTCCGAGACCTCGAGCAGGATTTCCCCGTCCAGATCGGCGCGGACCAGATCCCAGACGGTCAGCCGGTCCTCCGGCGGCAGGGCTTCGAGGATGTGGGCGATGTCGGCCGGGTGCAACTGGCCGAGCTTGCGTTCCAGTTCGCTCAGATGCTGGCGGTGCAGGACCTGCTGTTCCAGCACCGGGCGCGGCGTGGCGGTGCGCTCGAGCAGATGCTCGACCAGATGCTGCTTGCGCAGCAGCTCCGTCACCTCCCGCATGAGGTTCTGCAGCCGGGTGCTGTCGGCGGGGCGCGGGATCGGAGCCGGTTCCATGCAGACCTCGCGTGTCGTCGCGCTACAGCCGTTGCAGGCAGTCGAGATAACGGCTTTCGTCGGGCGGTTGCCCGGATCGCTGCGCCTCCCACAGCGCCTGCCCCAGGCAGTGCATCATCACATGCTCGGCCGCATGCGGCGAACCTTGACGGGCGGCGAGGCGCCGGTGGATGCGGCGGATGCCGGCCGGCCGATCGGTCGCGACCTGTTCGCGCAGGGCCATGTGCAGTCCCAGGTGCAGGAACGGATTCTCCTGTCCGGCATCCGGCGAAAACTCGCGCCGCCGCGCGGCATCGTCATCCTCGCCGAACAGGGCGTGGTACTCGGGATGCTCCTCGATCAGCGTCGCCAGGGCCTGTTCCAGCGGGCTGAGCATTGCTCCCGCGCGTGCCTTGCGCCAGGCGGCTCCATATTGGGCGCGCAGCGTGGCGCGATCATGACCGAACATTCAGTGGGCTCCGGATGCGGGTGCGGCGGACCGGGCGGGCGCGCCGTCCGCCATGGGCGGAAACAGCGGCGCACTGGCGCACAGGTCATGGATGGGGCAGCGGTCGCACAGCGGCCGGCGCGCCCGGCAGACGTAGCGGCCATGCAGGATCAGCCAGTGATGCGCATGCTGGCGGTAGGCCGGCGGCACGCAGCGCAGCAGTTGGTCCTCGACCTCCCGCACCGTCTTGCCGGGCGCGAGTCCGGTGCGGTTGGCGACGCGGAAGATGTGGGTGTCCACCGCCAGCGTCGGTTCGCCGAACACGACGTTGAGCACCACGTTGGCGGTCTTGCGGCCCACGCCGGGCAGGGCTTCGAGCGCCTCGCGGCTGCGCGGCACCTGCCCCTCGTGGAGCTCCACCAGCATCCGGCTCATGGCCATGACGTGGCGCGCCTTGGACGGATAGAGGCCGATGCTGCGGATGGCCTGCCGCAGTCCTTCCTCGCCCAGGGTGAGCATGTCCTGCGGCGTGCGGACGTGCGCGAACAAGGGGCCGGTGGCCTTGTTCACCCCCACGTCGGTGGCCTGCGCCGAAAGAATGACGGCCACCAGCAATTGATAGGGGTTGTGATAGACGAGTTCGGTCCTGGGCTCGGGATTGGCGGCCGCGAGCCGGGCGAAGAGTTCCGCGCAGTGCTCCGGCGTCATCGGGGCGCCGCTCCGCGCCGGGCCTCGAGCGCGCGCCAGCCGGCCACCAGCAGGGCGAGCAGTATGAATCCGCCGGCCGGCCAGATGGCGATCGGAAAGACCGGGATTTCGGGCATGGGGATGGGGCCGCCGGCCGTGTGCGGCACGCGGCCGATGGACAGCGCGCCCAAGCCCTCGCGCAGCGCGCCGATCAGGGGCGGCAGCGCAGCGAGCAAGCATGCGTCACGCCAGCGCCCCGTCTCTTTCGCGGCGCCCGGTGCATGCGATGCGGACGCGGCTTCCAGCAGCAGGACGGCCGCGATCGCGAGCGGCAGGGGACCGGCCACGGCGGGGTGCAGGCCGTGCAGGCCGGTGTCGAGCAAGCGGTCGACGATGGCGGTGAGCCCGCCCAGGACCAGGGCCGCCAGCGCCAGGCGCAGCGGCGCAGCGAGGCGGGCGTCCAGCGGCGCTCGCAGCGCGCGCCAAAGCCCATGGAGGGCCGCGGTCGAAAGGGCGAGGGCCAGTCCGCCGACGAGCGAGGTGCTGCCCACGGCCAGCGGGATGGCGGCCGTCAGCGCAGCGGGGGTCGGCAGGTCGGGGAGACGCTTCACGGCGCAGCCTGCCCTGCGGGATCGAACAACGGCTCGCGGTGGCGCGCGGCGTATTGCAGCGCCGCAGCGACGGCGTGGATCACGGCCCGCGGCGTCAGGGTCGCGCCGGTGATCTGGTCGAAATCGCCGCCGTCCTTGCGCACGTTCCAGCGCTCCTGTGCCGGGTCGGTGAGGCTGCGGCCGTCGAACTGGGTGATCCAGGCCGACCGCGCGCGGTCGATGCGATCGCCGAGCCCCACGGTTTCGTGGTGGCGCGTCACCCGCACCCGCGTGACACGACCCTGGTCATCGATGCCGACCAGAAGTTCGATGCGCCCGCTGTAGCCGTCGGGCGCCACGGCGGGCAGGATGACGCTCGCCACGCGGCCGTCGATCAGCAGTTGATAGGCCGTGAAGGCCGTATTCTGGTGCAGTTCCCCCGCCGGCGGAAGCCTCAGGGGCCGCAGTGCGCCAGGCGGGTCCGCCTCGGCACCGGCGATCTCGCGCACTAGGGCCAGCGCGTCCCGGGCCCGGTTCTGCGCCATGCGCGGCTCGGTCCAGTGCACGGTGGCGAGCACCAGCGCGAACACCACCAGCGCCGCGCCGCCGAGCGCGAGGCCCGCCCTGAAGGCGGCCGGGTCGGGGCGCTCAGTCGTCTCGGGGGCTGCCATAGGGCCTCGGGATGGTCAGGCGGTCGATGAGCGGCACGGCGAGGTTCATCAGCAGCACGGCAAAGGCGAAACCGTCCGGGTAGGCGCCGAAGGTCCGGATCAGGTAGGCCAGCGCGCCGACGCCGGCGCCATAGATCAGCCGCCCGCGCGGCGTCGTGCTGGCCGAGACCGGGTCGGTGGCGATGAAAAAGGCGCCCAGCATGGCCGCCCCCTGGCTCAGATGGAACAGCGCGGACGGGTAGCGGTCGGCGTCCACGGCCTGAAACACGAGGGCGCACAGGGCCAAGGCCGTGACGACGGCCACCGGTATCCGCCAGCCGATGATGCCGCGCGCCAGCAGATACAGGCCGCCCAGGCCGTAGGCCCCGTTCATCATCCAACCGGCCGTGGCCCCGACCGGGCCGCCGTGCACGGCGATTTCCGAGAGCGTATGGGTGAGCGTCAGGCGCGTGCGTACGTCGCCGAGCGGTGTGGCGCTGGTCAGCCCATCGAGCGCCGGCGCGGCGCCGATCCAGGCCTGCCATGCCGCTCCCCAATCCCAGGCGGCCGCGGCGGCCGGCCAGCGCGTCATGGCGACCGGGAAGCTCACCAGCAAGAGAGCGTAGGCCGCCATGGCGGGATTGAACGGATTCTGGCCCAGTCCGCCATAAGCCTGCTTGACGATCAGGACCGCGAAGGCGGTGCCCAGCACGGGCAGCGGCAGCGGCAGCCAGGGCGGCAGCGAGAGCGCGATGAGGGCCGCAGTCACCGCCACGCTGCCGTCGCCCAGGGCCGGCCGCACGGGACGATTGCGCAGGCGCATCGCCGCGGCCTCGCAGGCATAAGCCGTCGCAAGGCACAGCGCAAGGTTCATCGCCACCCCGGGACCGCGGCACCACAGCGTCACCACCGCGCCGGGCAGGAGCGCCAGCAGGACTTGCGTCATCACCCAGCCCACAGGGCGGGCATGCGGCCAGTGCGGCATTTCCGAGCGCGGCCCAGGATTCATGCGCTGCCCTCATCGCTGCCTTTGCCCGCCCGATGGGCCCGCAGCCGGGCCAGCCGCTCGCGCGGATCCTCGCGGCGCGCGCCCGGTTGCGTCTCGGCCTGGGTCTTGCGCGCGTCGAGACGTGCCTCGTGGGCGCGGAAACGACCTTGCAGCCAGCGGGCTCGCAGGCCGAGCGCCTGGGTTTCGGCCAGCGCGACCTTGGCGGCGCGAAAGCGCGCGACCAGCGGAATCTGGCTGGGGCAGACCACGTCGCAGCACCCGCACTCGATGCACACATCCAGCCCATGATCGATCAAGGCCTCGTGGTCCGCGGCGCGCGCATGCCAGTGCAGTTGTTGCGGCAACAGGTTCACCGGACAGGCAGCGACACAGGCGCCGCAGCGGATACAGGCGCGCTCGGGACCGGGCGCGGGCAGATCGCCGGCCTCCGGCAGCCATACCGCCTGGCTGGCCTTGGTGATGGGCACGGCGCCATCGGCCAGTTCGACGCCCATCATCGGCCCGCCCAGGATGACGCGCTCCGCCGGACCGGCCTCGCCGCCGCAAGCCGCGAGGAGTGCCGACACCGGCGTGCCCAGACGGGTGATCAGGTTGACACTCTCGGGCAGGCCGCGGCCGCGGCCGCGGCCGCTGACGCTGACGCTGACCACCCGCGCGGTGAGCGGCTCGCCGGCCAGCAGCGCGCGCCCGGCCGCCGCAACAGTGGCCACGTTCAGGCACACGCAGCCGGTGTCCACCGGCAGGGCCCCGCGCGGGACTTCGCGCCCGGTCAGCAGGCGAATCAGCACATCTTCGGCGCCGGCGGTGTAGCGCGCCGGTACGCGGATGATGCGCACGGCGGCGAGCCCTGCGGCGTCGAGAGCGGCGGCCAGCGGCCCCGGATCGAGTGTTTCCTTGAGTCCGACCCGCACCTCGGGCTGGCCGAGGAAAACGGCAAGCGCCTGGATGCCGCTCGCGATGTCCTCGGGCGCATGGGCCAGCAGGCCTTCGTCGCAGCGGATGTGCGGTTCGCATTCCGCCGCGTTCACGATCAGGGTCGTGATCGGCGTGTCGGCGCGGGCCAGTTTGGCGGCGGTCGAGAAGACGGCCCCGCCCAGCCCGACCACGCCGGCGTCGGCCAGCCGGCGCAGCACCGCCTCGCGCGACGCTCGCGCCGGATCGCAGGGCGGCAAGGGGGCGAGCGCGCTGTCGGCGCCGTCGGTCCGGATCAGGATGCAGGGCCGCAGCGCGATCGTGTGCAGCGCCACGGGGTAGGGCTCGATGGCCACGACCGTGCCGGAACTGCTGGCGTGAATCGCTGCGTCCCACGGACCAGCCGGACGCGCGATGCATTGACCGCGTTGCACCCGATCTCCCACGGCCACGCAGGGCACCGCGGGGGCGCCGGCCTGTTGTTCCAGGGGCAACGCAAGCAGGGGTGGAACCGGCGCGATCCGCCAGGCCGGCGGCGGGCCCTTGACGGGCGCCAGCGTCAGACCGCCGCGCGGGGCGTAGCGCGCGGTCTCAATGCGGGGCATGCGAGCGACCCGGAGCGAGATCTGCCGCGCACAGAGCCGGTGGAACCCGCCACTCGCGCAGCGGCGGCGCGGGTTCGAGGATGATGCAGTCGACCGGGCAGACCGGCAGACACAGCGCGCAGCCTGTGCATTCATCGGCGATGACCGTATGGGCCCAACTGCGCGCGCCGACGATGGCGTCCACCGGACAGGCGTCCAGGCACAGCGTGCAGGCCACGCAGCGCATCTCGTCGATGCGCGCCACGGTCGGCGCCGGCACGGACGGGGCGGGCCATCGATCTGGAGCCTCACAGATCCCGAGCCGTTCGATCAGCCGGTCGCGCGTCGGGCTGCCGCCCGGAACGCAGCGGTTGGGCGGCGCGCTGCCTGTCGCCAGCGCCTCGGCATAGGGGCGGCAGCCGGGATACTCGCATTGCACGCACTGGGTCTGCGGCAGCAGGGCGTCCAGCGCGGCGGCGAGCGCGCCGGTGTCCTCAGGCGGGCGGCGTGCGAGCGCGGCCAACGCGGCGGCGAAGGCCGCGAACAGCCCCGTGCAGGCCGCCAGCGTCAACCAGGCCATCGGCTAGACCTTCACCAGGCCGTTGAATCCCAGGAAAGCCAGTGCCGCGAGTCCCAGCGTCACCAGCGCGATGGGCAGGCCCTGAAATGCATGCGGTGTGTCGGCGCCGGCCAGATGATGCCGCAGCGCGGTCAGCGCAATGAGCACGAGCGCGGCGCCAGCGGCCGTGCCGAAACCGCTGGCGAGCGCCGCGCCGACCGACGCCGCAGGCGGCATGAGGGCGAGCGCCAGGCTGAGCAGCGTGCCGTAGAGCCCCAGCCAGGGCGCGATGCGGGGCCCGTGCGCGTCCGGCGCCACGTGGCGGCGCAGGCTGATGGCGAGGAGCTGCGCCAGCAGCGCGCCGAGGCCCGCGAGCAGCGGCAGGCGCAGCGTCTCCCAGCCCTGCGGCCGCAGCCACAGCAGGTGCGCCGCGTGGTCCAGAGCGGCGACGAGCATCAGGAGTGGAATGCCAAGCAGGCCAGCCCCGACCACGCGCTCGAGTCGCACCGGGGCAAGGAGCAAGGCCGGCACGAGCCCCAGGCCCAGGGTGAGGACGGCGTTGTGCAGCAGGGCGGTGGCGATGAGCGTCGTCATGGCTCACCTCGCCTGCGCCCGGATCGGCCGGCCAAAACGCGTCATTTCACCCGCATGCCGGGTTGGGCACCGTCATCGGGCGCGAGCAGGAAGATCCCCTTGCCGTCGCCGGCGGCGAGCACCATGCCCTCGGACAGGCCGAATTTCATCTGGCGCGGGGCGAGATTGGCGACCATCACCGTCAGCCGGCCGGTCAGCTCCTCGGGGCGATAGGCCGACTTGATGCCGGCGAACACCGTGCGCTGTTCGAGTCCCAAGTCCAGGGTGAGGCGCAACAACTTGTCGGCTCCCTCGACCGCCTGTGCCTCGACGATGCGTGCCACACGCAGATCGATTTTGGCGAATTCCTCGATGCCGATAGTGGGGGCAATGGGCGGCACAGCAGCGTCGGCGACCGATTTTGCCTTGGGCGCGGCAGGCGTAGGCGCGAGCTCCCGGGAATCGGCCACCAGTGCCTCCAGGGCTGCTGGCTCCACCCGCGTGGCCAGGTGCCGGTAGGGCTGAATGCGGTGGCCCGCCGGCAACAGCGCGCGGGCATCCGCCCACGTCAGGGCTGGCAGGCCCAGGAAAGTTTCGGCTTGCTCGGCCATTTGCGGCAGCACCGGTTTGAGATAGATCACCAATAGGCGGAAGCAGTTGAGCGCGATGCTGGCGACGATGTGCAGATGTCCGGCATGTACCGGGTCTTTGGCGAGTTCCCAGGGCTTTTTTTGGTCGACGTAGGCGTTCACCTCATCGGCCAATGCCATGATCCGGCGCACGGCGCGCGCATACTCGCGCTGCTCGTAGCAGGCGGCGATTTCATCGGCAGCCTGCATCAGATCGAAGGTGAGCGAACCGAGGTGATCGTCGCCCCGCCGCGGATCTTCATCACCGATCAGGACCTTGTTCAGGCGACCCTCAAAGCGCTTGGTGATGAAACCGGCGCAGCGGCTGGCGATGTTGGCGAGCTTGCCGACCAGATCCGCATTCACCCGCGCGGCGAAGTCCTCGAGGTTCAGGTCGATGTCCTCGACCTCGGGGCCCAGCTTGGCGGCGAAGTAGTAGCGCAGGTATTCGGGCGCGACGTGGCGGGCGAAGGTTTCGGCGCGGATGAAGGTGCCGCGCGATTTGGACATCTTCTGGCCGTTGACGGTGAGAAAGCCGTGGGCGAAGACCGCGGTCGGCAGGCGGAACCCCGCGCCACGCAGCATCGCGGGCCAGAACAGGGTATGGAAATAGGCGATGTCCTTGCCGATGAAGTGATACAGCTCGGTGTCCGCGCCCGGCGCCCAGAAGTCCTCGAAGGCGAGATCCTCGCGCCGCTCGCACAGCGCCTGGAAGCTCGCCATGTAGCCGATGGGCGCGTCCAGCCAGACGTAGAAGAACTTGCCCGGCGCATCGGGGATCTCGAAGCCGAAATAGGGCGCATCGCGCGAGATGTCCCAATCGGCGAGCCCGGCCTCGAACCACTCGGCGAGCTTGTGGCGCACGGCAGCCTGCAGCGTGCCCGCCGCGATCCAGTCGCGCAGCATGGGTTCGAAATCGGCCAGGCGAAAGAAGTAGTGCTCCGAATCGCGCGTCTCGGGCGTGGCGCCGGAGAGCACGGAGACGGGGTTCTTGAGGTCGCTCGGGGTGTAGGTCGCCCCGCAGACCTCGCAGGAATCGCCGTACTGGTCCGCCGCGCCGCAGCGCGGGCAGGTGCCCTTGATGAAGCGGTCGGGCAGGAACATCTGCTGCACCGGATCGAAAGCCTGGCGGATGCTGCGGCGCACGATGTGGCCGGCGTCGCGCAGCCGGGTGTAGATCAGTTCCGCGAAATGGCGATTCTCGGGCGAATGAGTCGTGTGGTAGTGGTCGAATCCGATGCCGAAGCGGGCGAAATCGGCCGTGTGCTCGGCCCACACGCGCTGGATCTGGACCTCGGGCTCGATGCCGTGCTCGCGCGCTTTCAGCATGATCGGCGTGCCATGGGCATCGTCGGCGCAGACGTACAGGCATTCGTGCCCGCGCATGCGCTGGAAGCGCACCCAGATGTCGGTCTGGATGTATTCGACCAGATGGCCCAGATGGATGGGGCCGTTGGCATAGGGCAGGGCGCTGGTGACGAGGATGCGGCGCGGCTGGATCATGGTGACGGGCGGTCCGGATGCAAATGGGCCTTAGTATGCCACGCGGCACCCCGGATACCGCCGCGTTCTGGCGTAGAATCCGCCCTTTGCTTCTATGGAGAATCCGCCATGGCCGAGCCTGCCGATCTGCGCGTGCGCATCGCATCCCTGCTGGGCGAGGTGCAGGACGTTTACAGCGGGTGCGATCTGGTGAGCGCCGGCATGCTCGAGACCGTGGCGCCGGACGGATCCGGCTGGCGGGTGGACCTGCGCATCGGCTATCCGTGCGGACCCCATGCCGAGGTGTTGGCGCAGCAGGCCGAGGCCCATCTGGCCCGCGCCCTGTCCGGGACGGCGATCCGCGTCCACGCGCGCGTGACGCTCGGCGCGCCGCCGGCCGACACGACCCGGCAGGCCGTGCCCGGCGTGGGCTGGATCCTCGCCGTTGCCTCCGGCAAGGGTGGCGTGGGCAAGTCCACCACGGCCGTGAATCTCGCGCTGGCGCTGGCGGCGGACGGCGCCCGGGTGGGTCTGCTGGATGCGGACATCTACGGCCCCAGCCAGCCGCGCATGCTGGGACATGTCGGGCCCGCCCCGCAGGCCGGCGCGGACGGCCGGCTGCCGCCGGTCGTGCGCCACGGCCTCTCCACCATGTCGGTGGGGTATCTGGTGGACGAGGATCAGCCGGTGATCTGGCGCGGCCCCATGGTGACCCAGACCCTGAACCAGCTCCTGCGCCAGACCGACTGGGGCGGGGTGGACTATCTCATCATCGACCTGCCGCCGGGCACTGGAGATGTGCAGCTTTCTTTGAGCCAGCAGGTGCCGCTCAGCGGCGCGCTCATCGTCACCACGCCGCAGGACATCGCCCTGCTCGACGCCCGCAAGGCGTTGCGCATGTTCGAGCGCGTCGCGGTCCCGGTGTTGGGGGTGATCGAGAACATGAGCACGCATGTCTGCTCAAACTGCGGACACGAGGAACCCATCTTCGGCGCGGGCGGCGGCGAGCGCATGGCGGCGCAGTATCAGGTGCCCTTCCTCGGCAGCCTGCCGCTCGATCTGCGCATCCGTGAACAGACCGACCGCGGCCGGCCGACGGTGGTGGCCGAGCCCGGCGGGGCGCTGGCGCAGGCTTATCACGACATCGCCCGCCGGGCGAGCGCGCGGCTGGTCGCCGGCGCCGCGCCGGCGAGCTTCCCCACGATCCGCATTCTCGAGGACTGAATCTGATTTGGGACGTTGGTCGAGACGAAATCAAAAAATCAGGAATCGAGCGGCAACGCCCATTCTGAGTTGAAAAGTGGAGTATGCAAAATGACGCGCCCTATCAAATTTTGACTTGGACTACGGGGTATTCCTTAATGAATCAATCCTTTACAGGTTGGTAGTATGGCGAATATGGTGTTTTGTAGGGGGTGCGGAAAAGAGATCCACGAGACAGCGCGGTCATGTCCTCATTGTGGCGCGACTCAGCACCTTGCTCAAAGAAAAAGTAAGGTTGTGGCCGGGTTTCTGGCGCTATTTCTAGGAAATTTTGGGGTGCACCGTTTCTATCTGGGGCAGTGGTGGGGCGTTTTTTATCTGTTATTCTCGTGGACGTTTTTTCCGGCTTTCATCGCCTTAGTTGAAGCAATCGTATTTTTCTGCGCTGATGATCGAGTCTGGGCGCAGAAATACGGCTGATCTGATCTGTTGTTTGTCATCGAAGAGAGCGCAACTGGGAATCCGCATGAGCATCAAATCCGACCGCTGGATCCGCCGCATGGCCGTCGAACACGGCATGATCGAGCCCTTCGAGCCCGGCCAGGTGAAGCAGCGCGCCGGCCACAAGGCCATTTCCTACGGCACGTCTAGCTACGGCTACGACGTGCGCTGCGCCCATGAATTCAAGATCTTCACCAACATCAACTCGGCCGTCGTCGATCCCAAGGCGTTCAGCGCCAGCAGCTTCGTCGACTTCACCGGCGAGGTGTGCATCATCCCGCCCAACAGCTTCGCGCTGGCGCGGACGGTGGAATACTTCCGCATCCCGCGCAACGTCCTCACCATCTGCCTCGGCAAGAGCACCTACGCGCGCTGCGGCATCATCGTCAACGTCACGCCGCTCGAGCCCGAATGGGAGGGCTATGTGACGCTCGAGTTTTCCAACACCACCCCCTTGCCGGCCAAGATCTACGCCAACGAAGGCGTGGCTCAGATGCTGTTCTTCGAGTCCGATGAGGTCTGCGAGACCTCCTACAAGGACCGCGGCGGCAAGTATCAGGGGCAGAGCGGCGTCACCCTGCCGCGCGCCTAGCCGCGCTCGGCGCCGGCCGGGTCCACTCGCTCCAGTTCGAGCTTGAGGTGCAGCCGGCCGCGGTCCTGTTCGACCCGCACCGGCAGGTGATTCGCCGTGGGGGCGAGCCAGAAGCGCATCGGCTTTTTGCTGTCCACCTGCCCCATGCGCAGGGCGTCGAAGCGCCCGGCGGCGGTCTGGACGGGTTCCGGCGCCGCCCGCTCGAAGCGCACGGGCTTGATCTTGTTCTTTTCCAGCAGGCGCACTTTCACGGGCGAGATCCCGCGCGCGGCGGCCGCGCGGACCACCACCTGCAGGCTTAGCCGGTCGTAGGTGTGCTCGGCGAGCGGCAGATCGAAGGCCGTATCGTTTACCCGGCCCCGGACCCGACGCGCGGTCCAGTCGAAATCGGCCGTCTCGATCTTGGAGCCGTCCGGGCCGGTGTGATGCATCTCGTAGTGCAGCGGCAGCAGCCGGTCATCCGTGACGCGGAAGCGGCTGGTTTCGGTGATGCGATCGTCGCGCAGGGCGCCGAGCCAGCCTGTCGCCTCGGTGCGCGAGGTCAATGTCCACACATCCCCGTCGGCACGGCGCAGCGCGAAGGTGGCGCGCGCCAGGGTCAGAGGGCCCTGCTGCAGACGGTAGGCTGCCTCGTAGGGCGTCAGCAATCCGTTCAGGGCCGGCGCCGGCTGTGCGGCGAGCGCGGCGCCGGCCGTGCCGAGCAGGCTCGCCATGAGCCAAAGCTTGAGCGCGAGCAAGCGGCGCAGCCTCATGACGCGCACGCCCGTGCCGGGTCGCCTTGCAGCGGCGCGCTGAGCGGTGCGCCGTCGAACCAGGGGCCGGCGTCCTGCCAGCGCAGGCGGCCCTGCGCGATCCAGCCGACGACTTTCGGATAGACCGCATGTTCCAGCGCCTGCACGCGGGCCTGCAGGCTCGCGGCCGTGTCCTCGGGCTGCACGGCGAGCCGTGCCTGCATCACGACCGGCCCGCCGTCCAGTTCGGCGGTGACGTAATGGATGCTGCAGCCGTGCCAGCGTTCGCCGGCGGCGAGCACCCGCGCGTGGGTGTCCAGCCCGCGATACGCCGGCAGCAGGGAGGGGTGCACGTTCAGCATGCGCCCGGCAAAGCGCGCCACGAAATCGGCCGTGAGCACGCGCATGAAGCCGGCGAGCACGATCAGGTCGGGCGCGAGGCGCTCGAGCGTGGCCCCGAGGGCGGCCTCGAACGCCGGCCGATCGGCAAAGGCGGAGTGGTCGACCGCGAGCGCCGGGATGCCGACCGCCCGGGCGCGATCCAGGCCGGCCGCGGCGGGGCGGTTGCTGACCACGCCGACGATACGGTAGCGCTCGCGCGCCTGGGCCTCGATGAGCGCCTGCAGGTTGCTGCCCGCGCCCGAGATCAGCACGACGACCCGCAAGGGCGCGCTCATGCGCCGGTGAGGACGACGGTCGGCCGCGCCTCGTCGCCGGCCTCGATGTGGCCGATTACCGTGCCCGGGGCGCCGTGCGCCGCGAGCAGGGCGAGCGCTGCCTCGGCCGCCTCGGCCGGCATGCAGACGACCATGCCGATGCCGCAGTTGAAGGTGCGCCACATCTCGGCCTCGGGCACATCCCCAGCAGCCTGCAGCCAGTCGAAGACGGCCGGGCGGCGCCAGCGGCCGGGGTCGATGACGGCGCGCATCCCGGCCGGCAGCACGCGCGGCAGGTTTTCGATGAGGCCACCGCCGGTGATGTGGGCCAGCGCATGCACGGGCTGCGCCGCCAGCAGCGCGAGCACCGGTTTGACGTAGAGCCGTGTGGGGGTGAGCAGGGCCGCGCCCAGGGTGGTGTCCTCGAAGGGCGCATCCAGCGCGGCCTGACTCTGCGCGAGGATGCGGCGGATCAGGGAATAGCCGTTGGAATGGGGCCCCGAGGAGAACAGCCCGAGGATGGCATCCCCCGGGGCCACGGCGCGGCCGTCCAGGATGCGTGCACGCTCCACCACGCCGACGGCAAAGCCGGCGAGATCGAAATCGGCCGCGGCGTAAAGCCCGGGCATCTCGGCGGTCTCGCCGCCGACCAGGGCGCAACCCGACGCCGCGCAGCCGGCGGCAATGCCCTCGATCACGGTCGCCGCGCGGTCCACATCGAGCCGCCCGGTGGCGTAGTAGTCCAGGAACAGCAGCGGCTCGGCGCCCTGCACGATGAGGTCGTTGACGCACATGGCGACCAGATCGATGCCGATGGTGTCGAGCCGGTCCATGTCCAGCGCCAGCTTGAGCTTGGTGCCCACGCCGTCGGTGGTCGACACCAGCACCGGTTCGCGGTAGCGGTCGACCGGCAGTGCAAACAGCGCGCCGAAGCCGCCCAGGCCGCCGAGCACTTCGGGCCGCGTGGTGCGTGCCGCGGCGGGCTTGATGCGGTCCACCAGGCGATTGCCGGCATCGATGTCGACACCGGCGTCGCGATAGGTCAGGGGCGTTTTGCCGCTCATGGGGTTCCTTGGCGCGGGAAAAGTGAGAATCGGGCGATGGTGTATCTTACCCCAGCGTGGTGGGGGACCTGAAAACGAGGAGGGGTGAGTGAGGGCGAGACTGAGGCGGGCCGCTGGCGCATGCGGGTGTCTGTTGGGCATGGCCGTGGGCGCGGTGCAGGCCGAAGCGATCCCGCGCGCCGTGCTGATCGAGGTGCACGCGATCGACGCCTATGAGGATTACGCGGCTGTCGTGGCCGAGTTACGCGGGCAGGCCGGTCTGGCGCAACTGTCCCTGGAGGAGGCCGATCGGACCACCTTGCGCTGGGAGGCGACGACGACCTTGCCGCCCGAATCGCTGATCGACCTGCTGGAAGCGAGCGGCCGGCTGCGCCGGAGCGTGGGGCCCTCGACCGTGACCGATAGCCGTCTGGAGCTTGACTGGCGGGGCCAGCCATGACCGCGCCGCGCTGCGGGGTGGGAGATCAGTTGCCGTTGCCAGTGCAATTGACCGACGAGGACGTGTTCGAGAACTTCCATCTGCCCGCCGGGTCCGACAACCGCGTCGCACTGGCGGCTGCGGAGGCCTCGGCGCGGCCCGGCGCCCAGGGCGCGCTCTTCCTCGCGGGCCCCTCGGGCAGCGGCAAGAGCCACTTGCTCAAGGCGATGTGCCGGGAAAGCCAGACCCACCGGCCGATCCGCTATCTGTCTCTCGCCGACCATGCGCGCTGGGCGCCGGCGCTCCTGGAGGGTTGGGTGCCGGACGGCGCCGTGGTCGCCTTCGATGCCATCGACCGCGTCGCCGGCCAGCGGGACTGGGAGCGCGCCATCCTGGCCGTCTTTCACGAACTGCAGGATACCGGCGGCGTCTTTGCCGCTGCGGCGGACGCGGCGCCGTCCGGCTGCCCCTGGGCGCTGGCCGATCTGGGTTCGCGGCTGGGCTGGGGCGGGGTGTACGCGCTGGCACCGCTCGATGACGAAGGCAAGCTGCGCGCCCTGCAGGCGCGCGCGGCGCGCCGTGGACTGGCGCTGAGCGATCCGGTGGCGCGCTACCTGATGGCCCGTCAGGCGCGGCACCCGGCGCATCTGTTCGCGGTGCTGGACACCCTCGACCGCGCCGCGCTGGCGGCCCAGCGGCGCCTGACCATTCCGCTCGTGCGCGTCTTGCTGGACGAGGCGGACCGAGCCCACTGAATCCGAAATCCGAAGGAGCCCGCGTGCCGCATGACGTGAATCTGATCGCCACGATTGCGGCGGGCTTCGGGCTCGCGATGGTGTTCGGGCTGCTCGCGGCGCGGCTGCGCATGCCGCCGCTGGTCGGCTATCTGCTGGCGGGCATCGTCATCGGGCCGGCGACGCCCGGTTTCGTCGCCGACATGGGGCTGGCCGGCCAGCTCGCCGAAATCGGCGTCATGCTGCTCATGTTCGGCGTCGGGCTGCATTTTTCGCTGGACGATCTGATGGCCGTGCGGCGCGTCGCCGTGCCCGGCGCCATCGTGCAGATCGCGGCGGCCACCGCACTGGGAGCGGGCGTGGCGCTGTGGTGGGGATGGGCGCCGGGCGCGGCAGTGGTGTTCGGCCTGTCGCTCTCGGTGGCCAGCACGGTCGTGCTGCTGCGGGCGCTGGAGGCCCAGGGTCTGCTGCGCTCCATCCATGGGCAGATCGCCGTGGGCTGGCTCATCGTCGAGGACCTGGTGATGGTCCTGGTGCTGGTCCTGCTGCCGGCCGTCGCCGAAGTGCTGGCCGCAGGGCAGGGCCCGGTCGCGGCCAGCCGCGGCGACATCGGGTCGGTCATCGGCATCACGCTGGCCAAGGTCGCGGCTTTCGTCGTGCTGATGCTGGTCGTCGGCCGCCGCGTCCTGCCCAGGATTCTGTGGTGGGTGGCACGCACCGGCTCACGGGAGCTGTTCACGCTCGGGGTGGTCGCCATCGCCGTGGGCGTGGCCTTCGGCGCTGCCAAGCTGTTCGACGTGTCCTTCGCGCTCGGCGCCTTCTTTGCCGGGATGATGATGCGTGAGTCGGAATTCAGCCACCGGGCGGCGGCCGAATCGCTGCCGCTGCGCGATGCCTTTGCGGTGCTGTTCTTCGTCTCGGTCGGGATGCTGTTCGACCCGGCCGTGGTCTGGCGCGAGCCGGGCAAGGTCGCGGCGGTGGTGGCCATCATCATGCTCGGCAAGTCGATCGCCGCGGTCGGGCTGGTGCTCCTGTTGCGCTATCCCCTCAACACCGCGCTCATCATCGCCGCCAGCCTCGCGCAGATCGGCGAGTTCTCCTTCATCCTGGCCGGGCTCGGCGTGGGCCTGGGGCTGCTGCCGGTGGAGGGCCAGAGCCTGATCCTGGCCGGCGCGTTGCTCTCCATCGCCGCGAATGCCTCGATGTTCCCGCTGGTCGGGCTGTTCGGCCAAAGGATCAGGCGATTTTTCCGCGCCGAGCACCTGCCCGGCGAGGCCGATCCGCTGGCACGCCTGCCCGAGGGCTTCGATCCCGCCGTCCTGAAGGGCCACGCCGTCATCGTCGGTGGCGGGCGGGTCGGTCGGCAGATCGCCGACGCGCTGGCCGAGGCCGGGGTCGCCCACGTGACGGTGGAGCACAACCGGGAACTCGTCGAACGCCTGCGACGTGAGGAGCGCGTGGCGGTGAACGGTGATGCCACGCAGAGCGAGGTTCTCGGCGAGGCGCGGATCGGCGCGGCCCAGGTGCTGGTGATCGCCATCCCGGAGACCCTGCACGTGCGCCAGATGGTGCGCCAGGCGCGGCGGCTGAATCCCGACATCGCGGTGGTTCTGCGCACGCACAACGCCGAGGAGGCGGCGCTGCTGCGCGCCGAGGACTACGGCGAGGTCTTCTTTGCCGAACGTGAACTGGCACGCGGCATGACCGATTTCGTCATGACGCTGTTCCGGCCGCGCGCCGCCGTCCCGGCCGGCGTCGGCTAGGGTCGGACGCCGGCCCCGCGCGACGGCCATGGGGGCGACGGCGCGGCGACGCCAGCGAACGGCCGCGCGCGCGGCCAGAGAGAGGGCGCCCAGGTCCGGACCGCCGGACCGGATGTTCCCGCTCCGCGCGCGGCAGGACGTGTCGGCCGGCCGGATCATCGCGGACGGGCGCAGACGGCGCCGGTCCGGCTGCAGGGTCGACGAGGAGCGCAAGGAGGCGCAGGCACATGGTTGAAGTGGAAACCCTGATCGTGGGCGCCGGCGCGGTCGGTGGCGTGCTGGGCGCGCTGTTGCACGCCAGCGGGCACGCGACCGGTCTGCTGGTGCGCGACACCGGCGACGCGGCAGCGCCCGTGCCCGCGACGCTGCGGGTGGGCTTTGCCTCGCGCCGGGCGCCGGTGATCGCCGCCGGGGTGCCGATGGGCGCGCGGCTGGCGGATTTTGCGCCGCGCCGGGTGCTCGTGGCCGTGAAACACCCCGCGCTCGATGCGGTGGCGGCGGCGCTGCGCGAGCTGCCGCCCGAGGTGCCCGTCGTCAGTTGTCTGAACGGCGTGCGCTCGACGGACGTCCTGCGCCGCGCGCTCCCGGGCCGCAGCGTGTCCCATCTGACGGTGCTGTTCAACAGCAAGGTCGAGGCGCCACTCAGCTACCGGCTCACCACGCGCCCCATGCTGACCCTGGAGCAGCGCGATCCGCCGTGGCGCGCGAGCCTGCGGCGCGCCGGATTTCTGGTGACCCAGGGCGACGCCGGGGCCGCGTGGGGCAAGTTGCTGTTCAACCTCAACAACGCCATCTGCACGCTGACGGACACAGGCTTTCTCGACCTGATGCGCGATCGCCACCTGCGCCGCGCCTTTCTGCACACGCTCGACGAGGCGGTCGCCACGCTACAGGCCGCGCAGGTGCGCTTCCGGATGCCTTTTCCGGTGCCCTATCGCGTGTACCGCATGATGGGGCTGTATCTCGGCCCGCTGCCGGCGTATGCGGCGCGGCTCGGCAACAGCCTGAGCGCGGCAGCGCGGCCGTCGATGGCGGCGGACATCGCGGCCGGCCGGCCCACCGAGGTCGAGCAGATCAACGGCGAGATCAGCGCGCTGGGTCGCGCCGTCGGGCAGCCGACGCCGGTCAACGACACGCTGGCGCGGCTGGTCCACGCCCTGGAGGCGCAGGACGCGCCACAATTCATGTCCCCGGCGGGCTTGCTGGGTGCGATCGAGGCCGCCCGTCAGGCGGAGGGGCGCGCGCGTTCGTAGCGGATTTTGGGGGAGCCGCCGCAGCGGCGCAGCAGGATGTCGTTGGGCGGCGCGATCCGGGAGGATGACGCCGCTGGGCATGAGGCAGGCGCGCTGATGCCGGCCGGCCCCCCTCGGGACCGGCCGGCGCGCGGGCGGATCAGCTCTTCGCTTCGGTCTTGGCTTCGTGCTTGGCGGGCGGCTCGGGCAGCTTGCCACCCTCGTTGATGATCTTCTCGTCGATCTTGACCTTGGCCTTCTTGCGCAACTCGGCGAGGTAGGCCTCCACCTGCTTGTTGTTGGCGTGGTTGGTCACCGCGTCGCGGGCGTCCTCGAGCTTGGGCACCGGCGCGTCGCGGGTTTCCTCGAGCTTCACCACGTGCCAGCCGAAGTCGGTCTGCACCGGCACGTTCGCCGTTTCGCCGGGCTTGAGCGCCGTCACGGCGGCCGAGAAGGGCGCCACCATCTGCTCGGGGGTGAACCAGCCCAGATCGCCGCCCTCGTTCTTGGACGGATCGAGCGAATACTCGGCGGCCAGCTTGCCGAAGTCGCCGCCCTCGCCGAGCTTCTCCAGAATGGTCTTGGCCGTCGCCTCTTCCTTCACCAGGATGTGACGGGCGTGGTATTCGGTCTTGGGCAGGGTGGCGACCCAGTCCTCATAGGCCTGCTGGAGGGCCTTGTCGTCCAGCGGGTGCGCCTTGGTGTATTCCTGCACCGCGGCCCCGGCCAGGGTCGTGTAGTACTGCGCCAGCAACGACGACATCATCTCCGGGTTCTGCATCAGCTTCTGCCGCGCGGCATCCTGCGACAACAGCTCCAGATCGGCGAGCTGGTCGGCCAGCTTGCGCCGGGCTTCGCGGTTCTCGGCGGTCGCCGGGCTGAGGCCCTGGGCGGCGGCGAAGGACTCGAAAATGGGCTCGCTGATCTCGACGCCGGACACGGTGATGACGGCCTTGCCCGGGACGGCATGCTGGAAGCCCGGCCCGGGCGGCGACGGCCGGTCGCAGGCGGCGAGCGTGAGGGCGAGGCCCAGCGCGAGCGGAAGCGAGGTCTTGCGGATGATCATGGGTGATCCTTGGGTTGGGTTGAACGCGAATGTGGGTGCGGGCGACTCAGCGGCGCCCGGCGATTTCCTCAGGCGTCTGGGTCTCGAGGCTCAGGGCATGGATGGCGCTGCCCATCAGCGGTGCCAGCGCCGCGTAGACGGCCCGATGGCGCATCAGCATCGACTGGCCGGCAAATGCGGCGGCACAGATCGCGACGTGGTAGTGGCCCCCGCCGTCGCGAGCCCCGGCGTGGCCGGCATGCAGCGCGCTGTCGTCGCGGATGCGGATCTCGGCGGGGCCGAAGGCCTCGGCCAACAGCGCTTGGATGCGCGCCGGCGCGCTTTCGTTCACGGCAGCACCTGCCGGAACGGAAAAACGCTGATGTCCCGGGTCACGCCGGCCGCGCGGTACGGGTCCGCCTCGGCCCATGCGCGCGCAGCGGAGAGGTCGGCAAAGGCGGCGACGATGGCCGAGCCCAGGAACCCCGCGGGACCCGGTTCGGCGTCGTCCACGGCCGGCAGCGGGCCGGCCAGCACGAGCCGGCCGGCGTCCCGCAGGGCCTCCAGCCGCGCGAGATGCTCCGGGCGCACCGCGGCCCGGTGGGCGGACCCGCCCGGGGCTTCGTGGAGCAGGATGAGATACAGCACGCATCGCCTCGACGCATCAAAGCGGCGATCATACAAGACCGGGCGCGCCTTGGCGCAAGCGGGGCAAGGACGCGCGGGCGGGGGAACTTGCCGGGAGGCCCGGGGCCGAACCGTCAGGGAGCCGCGTTTGCCGACGCCGGCATGCAAACATCGACCGTTCTGCCATCCGCGAGAGGTTTCGAATGACACAGTGCCTGAGCGTTCACCCCACCCATCCCCAGCCGCGTCTGCTCAAGCAGGCCGCCGAACGCATCCGCGAGGGCGCCGTCGTCGCCTATCCCACGGACTCCTGCTATGCGCTCGGCTGTCATCTGGGCGACAAGGACGCCATGGAGCGCATCCGCACCCTGCGCGGTTTCGGCAAGGATCATCATTTCACGCTGGTCTGCCGCGACCTGTCCGAAATCGCCCAGTACGCGCAGGTCGACACGGCGGCCTACCGCCTGCTGCGCGCCGTGACCCCCGGCGCCTACACCTTCCTCCTGCCGGCCACGCGCGAGGTGCCGCGCCGACTGCAACATCCCAAGCGCCGCACGATCGGCATCCGCGTGCCAGATCATCCGGTGGCGCAGGGCTTGCTCGAGGCCCTGGGCGAACCCCTCATGAGCTGCACCTTGCTGCTGCCGGGCGCCGATGAGCCGCCCACCGATGCCGAGGCCATCGCCGCCGCGCTCGGCCGGGGCGTGGACCTCATTCTCGACGGCGGCGCCTGCGGTCTGGAGCCGACCACCGTGGTGGATCTGTTCGACGCGGCGCCCGCCGTGGTACGCGCCGGCAAGGGGCCGCTGGCCGCGCTGGGCCTCGAGGGCGCCGTCTAGGCTTGCCGGCAAAAAAAAGGCCGCCCGCGGGCGGCCGAGCGTGTCCCGTGGCCTCAATAGCCGTTGCGGGTTTCCAGGGTATCGAGGCGCATGTTGGTGCGGCCCGCCTGGGCTTGGGCGATGCGCCCGAACACGCGGCTGGTGAAGTTCAGTCCATTCGCGCCTGCCGCCTGCGAGACGCCTGCGAAGGAATTGGCCACGAGCGGGCCGGTGACCTCCAGCAGGGCGTAGGCGATGCCGTCCACCGTCGCCTGGGCGCGGCCCGTCACGCCGTCGACGGCGCGATTGATGGGCCCGAAGACGGCGTTGATGGGGGCGGTGAGGATGGCCGTCGCCGTGCCCACCACGCCGTCCTCCAGTGCCGAGAAGACGTTGCCCGCAGTGTCCAGCGGGGCGGAAATCGGCAGGAACAGGAAGTCCAGCGCCGTGTCCACGGCCTGTCCGGCCAGGGTGAGCGGCCGGAACAGCGGCGCAAAGGCCACGTTGGCCGCTCCGGTGCCCAGGGCGGCGGCATTGGTGAGGGCGCCGCTGGTGAAGCCGTTGATCACGGCCAAGGGCAGCGTGATGGGCAGCAGCAAGGGATTGCTGCTGAGCAGCGCGGCAGTGCTCACCTCGTTGGTCGTGGTGGTGCTGGCGTCGATGTTGAGCGTGAGCTGACCGCGCACGGCGGACAGTTCGGCATCATCGATGCGCTGCAGGCCGGCCTCGGCGCTGAGCGGGAGTGTGGCGGCGAGCGCGACCGCGCTCAGGCTTTTCCAAGCATTCATTTGCATGTCGGTCTCCTGACGTGTCGATCCATGATCGGGAAACGCAACCGGCCGTCCTGGCCTGCGGGATTCGTCCCTTGTTGATCGCGTCTGCTGGGGCATCGGCCGCGGCGGCCCCAGCTTTAGCCCCTCTGTCCGTGTCGCCGCTGCTGCCGCGTCCCGATCGTGGGGAGACCCACAAAGAAAAAGGCCGCCCGAAGGCGGCCTCGTCCTTGATGCGAAGCGCCTTGCGGCGCTGGGAATCAATAGCCGTACTTGCCGGCCAGGCTGTCCAGACGCTGGGTCGTCAGGCCGGACTGGGCCTGGGCGATGCGGCCGAACACGCGGCTCGTGAAGGTGAGGCCGTTCTGGCCAGCGGCCTGCGAGGCACCCGCGAAGGCGTTGCTGATCAGCGCGCCCTTGACTTCGGTGAAGGCATAGGCGGCACCGTCGACGGTGGCTTCGAAGCGGCCGGTGACGCCGTCCACATAGCGGTTGACCGGGCCGAACACGGCGTTCAGCGGGGCGGTCAGGATGCGCGAGGTGGTGCCGACGACGCCGTCGTTCAGCGTGTCGAAGAAGTTACCGGCGACGTCCAGCGGGGCGGAGATGGGGAAGAACAGGAAGTCGAGCGCGGTGCTCTTGCCCTGTCCAATCAGGCCCAGTGCGCGGAAGGGGCCCATCAAGGCGACGCTAGCGACGTCGGAACCCAAGGATGCGCCGACATCGCCAACCCCATCGCTAAAGCCATCGACAAAATCAGGCCCGCTTGCGAGACCAAGGGTCTGGCCGATATTGGTGAAGCCGGGAACGGGGAACGGATCGGGGAGGCCGAACGCGCCCGTAATGAAGCCAGTCACCAGACCTTGACCGTTGACATCGGCCATCTGGGTTTCAGTCATTTCGACCATCGCGGCCTGGGCCACGACAGGGGCGCCGGCCAGCAGGGCCAGAGACGCCAGGGCATTGAATTTCACATTGGACATGTTGGAAAACTCCTCGGAGTGACGTTAAACAAAAACACCGAACCGGGCGCCCGGACGGCCATACTCTTCCTCTCTGCTCCCTGACCCCGGTGCACCGGGGTCAGGGGTGTGATCTCGTTGGCTGATCGATGATCTTTTCGTGGGTGCCATCTCGCGCAACCACCGGGAGCAGGTAACCCGGTGTGCGCAAGAGCCGGAGGGGCATCCGGCGTCCTTGGCGTCCTTGCCCTGAATCTCGGGGCTGTATGCCAGACCCACGACTCCATGCTCATCTCTGCTCAGAGCGGGCATTAAGCTAACCCAAGCCACATGCCAGAACAAGCGTTGCCATATGACAACGCTTGCCCCCTTATTCCCTTGCCCAGAGTGCTCCAAGCCGTTTGAGGCAGGGGCGCGCGATCACTGCCCGGGGTCAGGTAAAGCAAATATCAGGCCATGTTTCTCAGGCGGTTTTTCAGCCGTTTGGGGCCGCGGTTTGGCGGCTTGTCGCGGGGTTTGCGCCCTGGTCTGGTGCGCTGGGAGGCGTGGCGCCCGGATCGGGTGCGTTCGGACGCCGGACGCCGGTTTGCGGTAAACTCGCGTTTCGCTTGCAATGGCGGGCACTTGGCGCGATCTCGAACGGCTGCTTGAGCCATTGCCCGCGCAAGGCTGCGGACCGCCGGCGCGGGGAAACGGGACGCACGGCCCGCGCAATCCAGGACCGGGGTTGCCAGCTTGCGGCCGGCAATGCATCGGGCGGCACGCGCGGCGCGTCCGCGGGCGCTGCCAGCCATGCAGACGCCGCTGCCGGATGGCACGGCCCCAAGTGGCGCCGTGCCGCCCCGGCCGCAGTCTCCGCGCGGTCTTGCATGCGCATCATTTGCACGTTGAATGGTCATGAAACCGTCATCCATTGATTGAGTCCGCGCCATGAGTTCCCAGCCCGTCTCCACTTTTCCGCGCCTGTTCGACTGGCCCCGCCACTGGGCGGAGTGCTTCGGGCCGGCGCCCTTCCTGCCGACCAGCCGGGCGGAAATGGACGCGCTGGGCTGGGATGCCTGCGATGTGGTGCTGGTGACCGGGGATGCCTATGTGGACCATCCCAGCTTCGGCATGGCGGTGATCGGGCGGGTGCTGGAGGCGCAGGGTTTTCGCGTCGGCATCATCGACCAGCCTGACTGGCACAGCGCAGAGCCTTTCCGCGCGCTGGGGGCGCCCTTGCTCTATTTCGGCGTCACCGCCGGCAACATGGACTCGATGATCAATCGCTACACGGCCGAGCGCAAGATCCGTTCGGACGATGCCTACACGCCGGGCGGGCAGGGCGGGGCGCGGCCGGACCGGGCGAGCATCGTCTACGCGCAGCGCTGCCGCGAGGCATATCCGGAGGTGCCGGTGGTGCTGGGCGGCATCGAGGGCTCGCTGCGCCGCATCGCGCACTACGACTACTGGCAGGACAAGGTGCGCCGGTCGATCCTGCTCGATGCCAAGGCGGATCTGTTGCTCTACGGCAATGCCGAGCGGGCGCTGGTGGAGCTGACCCACCGCCTCGCGCGCGGCGAGGCCATCGAGTCCATCACGGACGTGCGCGGCACCGCCTTCGTGCGCCGCGAGCCGCCGGCGGGCTGGGTCGAGATCGACTCGACGACCCTGGACGCGCCGGGCAAGACCGAAGCGCGAGTGAACCCCTATCTCGGCGGCGCGGCAGCGGATTGCGCGGAGGCGCCCGCCGCTCCATCGCCTGACGGGGCTGCCGTGGCGCCGATGGTCGCCGGCACGGCGTCGGTGGCGCTCGACGCGCTCCGCGCCGGCGCCCGCAAGCACCGCATGGCCCCGCGCGAGCGTACCGTCATTCGTCTGCCGAGCTTCGAGGCGGTGCGCGAGGATCCGGTGCTCTATGCCCACGCCAACCGCGTCCTGCATCTGGAGACCAATCCCGGCAATGCCCGCGCGCTGGTGCAGCGCCACGACACGCGCGAGGTGTGGATCAATCCGCCGCCCGTGCCGCTCAGCACCGAGGAGATGGACTACGTCTTCGACCGGCCCTATGCGCGGGCGCCGCATCCGCGCCACGGCGCGGCGCGCATCCCGGCCTGGGAGATGATCCGCTTTTCGGTCAACATCATGCGCGGCTGCTTCGGCGGCTGTACGTTCTGCTCGATCACCGAGCACGAGGGCCGCATCATCCAGAACCGCTCGGAGGACTCGATCATCCGCGAGATCGAGGCCATCCGCGACAAGGTGCCGGGCTTCACCGGCGTCGTCTCGGATCTGGGCGGGCCGACCGCCAACATGTACCGCATCGCCTGCAAGAGCCGCGCGATCGAGGTCGCCTGCCGCAAGCCGTCGTGCGTGTATCCCGGCATCTGCGAGAACCTCGACACCGACCACTCGGCGCTCATCGGGCTGTACCGTCGGGCGCGGGCGCTTCCGGGCGTGAAGAAGATTCTCATCGGCTCGGGCCTGCGCTACGACCTCGCCGTGCGCTCGCCGGAGTACGTCAAGGAACTGGTGACGCACCACGTCGGCGGCTATCTGAAGATCGCGCCCGAGCACACCGAAGAGGGTCCGCTGTCCCGAATGATGAAGCCGGGCATCGGCAGCTACGAGCGCTTCCGGCAGTTATTTGAGAAGTACTCGAAAGAGGCCGGCAAGGAGCAGTACCTGATTCCGTATTTCATCGCCGCCCATCCCGGCACGACCGACGCGGACATGATGAACCTGGCGCTGTGGCTGAAGAAGAACGGCTTTCGCGCCGATCAGGTGCAGACGTTCTATCCCAGCCCGATGGCGACCGCCACGGCGATGTACCACTCGGGCCGCAATCCCTTGCGCCGCATCGGACGCGACAGCGAGCGGGTGGACGTCGTCAAGGGCGAGCGGCGGCGCCGGCTGCACAAGGCTTTCCTGCGCTACCACGATCCGGCCAACTGGCCGCTGCTGCGCGAGGCGCTGAAAGCCATGGGCCGGGCCGACCTCATCGGCAACGGCAAGCAGCACCTGATCCCCACCTGGCAGCCGGCGACGGACGCGGGTTATCACAGCCCGCGGCGCAAGAACGCCACGCCTGCGCGCGGCGCGGCGCTGACCCAGCACACCGGCCTGCCGCCCCGCGCGGGCACGGAACGCGCTCCGGCGGCGCGAGTCAAACCGCGCGCCGGGCGGCGTCGGCCCTGACGCGTCACGGGCGATCCGCTATGCTCGGCGAGCCCCTCGGCCCAGCGGCCCGGGGCCCCTCATTCCAACAAGGAGCAGACATGAGCCAGTCCACGAAACCCTCTCTGATCGCCGGCGGCGCGCTGAGCCTGGCCTTCGGCGCGGCGCTCACCCTCGCCGCTGCACCGGCGCTCGCCGGATCCGATCACGGAGACCACGGCGCGGCAGCCGACAAGGAAAAATGCTACGGGGTCGCGCTCAAGGGCAAGAACGATTGCGCGGGCGGTCCCGGCACGTCCTGCGCGGGATCCTCGAAAGTCGACTACCAGGGCGATGCCTGGAAGATGGTGCCCAAGGGCAGCTGCGAGAAGACCCCGTCGCCGACCTCCTCGACCGGCTTTGGCCAACTCAAGCCGTTCACCGAAAAGAAGGGCTGAAGCCCGTCCCGCCGCGGCGCGAGCTGTCCGCGGCGGGTTCTCTCCTCAGGGCCGGATGGCCCGCATCGTCTCGCGCAGGAAGGCCGGCAGATCGCCCGGCGTGCGCGAGGTGATGAGATTGGCATCCACCACCACCTCCCGATCGACGTAGTCCGCTCCGGCGGCCTCGACTTCGGCCGCCACCGAGGCCACGCAGGTCAGCTGCATGCCCTGCAGCACGTCCGCGGCGGCCAGAATCTGCGGCCCATGACAGATGGCCGCCACCGGTTTTTTCTCCGCGAAGAAATGCCCGGCGATGGAGAGGGCGGCGGCGTGCTCGCGCAGCGCGGCCGGGGCCTTGCCGCCCGGCAGGACGAGCAGGTCGTAGGCGGTCGGGTCGACGTCCTCGAGCGCGCGATCGGCCTCGACCCTGTAGCCATGCAAGCCGGTGATGGGGCCTGCCTGGAGCGAGGCGATGTCGACTTCGATGTGCTCCTCCTGCAGCCGGTACAGGGGCACCAAGAGCTCGGTGTCCTCGAAGCGGTCGGCGCTGATCATGAGTGCTTTCATTGGAACCTCCTCGGACGACGGCGCGGCTGCGCCTCTCTATGGGAGCGCGCCGGCGCCGAAAAGTGCCGCGACGGGTTCAGCGCCGGCGCGGCGGCATGAGGTCGGTGATGGTGCCGGCGTAGGATTCGGCGGCGAAGGCGAGCGTTTCCGACAGCGTGGGATGGGCATGGATGGTGAGGCCGATGTCCTCGGCGTCGGCGCCCATTTCCACCGCCAGCGCCAGTTCGGCGACGAGGTCGCCGGCATGCGGTCCCACGATGCCGCCGCCCAGCACGCGGCCATTCCTGGCGTCGAAGATCAGCTTGGTCAGGCCGTCCTCGCGCCCCATGCCCAGCGCCCGGCCGCTCGCGGCCCAGGGAAAGACGCCCTTGCCGATCTCGCGGCCCTGGGCCTTGGCCTCGGTTTCGGTGAGGCCGCACCACGCGAGCTCAGGGTCGCAGTAGGCGACCGACGGAATCACGCGGGCGATGAAGGCCGATTTCTCGCCGGCCGCGACCTCGGCGGCGACCTTGGCCTCGTGGGTGGCCTTGTGCGCCAGCATGGGGCCGGGCACGCAGTCGCCGATGGCGAACAGATGCCCCTGCGTGGTGCGCATGCGCTCATCCACGGGAATGAAGCCGCGCTCATCCAGCGCGAGACCGGCCGCCTCCACGTTCAGCAGCTTGCCGTTGGGGAGGCGGCCGACGGCGACCAGGAGGCGATCGAACCGGTCCTGGGCCGGGGCCTCGCTCCCCTCGAATCGCACGTCTAGGCCTTCGGGAGTCGCCGTCACGGCCGTGACCTTGGTGCCGAGATAGAGCGCTTCCAGCTTCTTGGTGAGCGTCTTTTGCAGCACGCGCACCAGATCGGCGTCGGCGCCGGCCACGAGCTGCGGCGCCATTTCCACCACCGTGACCCGGCTGCCCAGCGCGCTGTAGAAGGTTGCCATCTCGAGGCCGATGATGCCGCCGCCGATGATCAGCAGCCGCCCCGGAATCTCCGGCACGGTGAGCGCGGCGGTGGAATCCATGACGCGGGGGTCGTCGGGCAGGAAGGGCAGCACGACCGGGCGCGAGCCGCAGGCGATGACGGCCTGTTCGAAGGCGAGCGTGCGTTCGCCCCCGCCGCCGGTGAGCGTGACCGTGTGGGCATCGACGAAGCGCGCCTCGGCGCGGATGACCTCGACCTGCCTTTGCTTGGCGAGCTGGGTCAGTCCGCCGGTGAGCCGCCCGACCACCCCGTCTTTCCAGGCGCGCAGGGCCGCGAGGTCGATGTCCGGCGCGCCGAAGCGGATGCCGTGCGCCGCCATGGCCTGGGCCTGGGTCACCACCTCGGCGGCATGCAGCAGCGCCTTGGAGGGGATGCAGCCCACGTTGAGGCACACGCCGCCCAGGGTGGCGTCGCGTTCGATGAGCGTGACCCGCATGCCCAGATCGGCGGCGCGAAAGGCCGCGGTGTAGCCGCCCGGTCCGCCGCCGATGACCAGCAGCGATCGACCGGCACCGCTGGGCTGAGTCCGGGCGGCGGTGGCCCGTGGCGCCGCGGGTTCGGGCGCCGGGGCCGGCGAGGCGGGCGCGGCGTGCCGTTCTGCGGCGGCGCCATCGCCGTTGCCGGGCGCCGCTTCGGCCGGGGTCGCGGCGGCGGTGTCTTCGCGGTTCGCTGGCGCGGGCCGATCCGGAGCATCGCCGGCATCCTCGGCGCCACGCTGCGCCTGGCCTTCCAGCAGGACGATCGGCGTGCCCTCGGAAACCTTGTCGCCCACCTTGACCAGCACCTCGCGCACCGTTCCGGCCTCGGGCGCGGGCACGTCCAGCGCCGCCTTTTCGCTTTCCAGCGTGATCAGCGGCTGCTCGGCGACGACCGTATCGCCGGGCTTGACCAGCACGTCGACCACGTCGACCTGCTCGAAATCCCCGATGTCGGGCACCTTGATTTCGCGGTTCTGGCTCATGCATCACTCCACGGGTGCGCCGCGCGAGGCGGCTGCGGCCAAACGGTTTACAGCAGGAGACGGCGAATGTCGGAGAGCATTTCGCTCAAAAAGCGCGTGAAGCGCGCGGCCTCGGCGCCGTCGATGACGCGGTGGTCGTAGGAAAAGGACAGGGGCAGCATCAGGCGCGGCACGAAGCCGTTCGTCTCCTCGTGGTAGACCGGCTGCATGCGTGCGTGCGAGACGCCGAGGATGGCGACTTCCGGGGCGTTGATGATGGGCGTGAACGCCGTACCGCCGATGCCGCCCAGGCTGGAGATGGAAAAGCTCGCGCCCTGCAGGCGGTCGGGTTTCAGCTTGCGGGTGCGCGTCTGTTCGGCCAGTTCGGCGACTTCGCTCGCCAGATCGAACACGCCTTTCTTGTCGACGTCGCGCACCACCGGCACCATCAGCCCGTCCGGCGTGTCCACGGCGACACCGATGTGGATGTATTGCTTGAGGATGAGATGCTCCCCGTCGGGGTCCAGCGAGGCGTTGACGGCGGGAAACTCTTGCAGGGCGTGGGCGCAGGCGTCCAGCAGGAAGGCCAGCAGGGTCAGCTTGACGCCGCGCTTTTCGGCGCGCGCCTGATTCGCCTTGCGGAAATCCTCCAGTTCGGTGATGTCGGCCTCGTCGAATTGCGTGACGTGCGGAATGTTCAGCCAGCTGCGGTGCAGGTTCGGGCCGGAGCGGCGCTGCACGCGCGACAGCGGCCGGCGCTCGATGGGGCCGAACCGGCTGAAATCGACGGCGGGAATGGGCGGGATGGCGCCGCGCTGCGCCGTTTCGGTCAGTTGCTGGCGCACGTAGGCGGCGACGTCATCGCGCAGGATGCGCTGCTTGGGTCCGGTGCCGGGCACCTGCGCCAGATCGACCCCCAGTTCGCGGGCGAACTTGCGCACCGAGGGGCTGGCGTGGGGCAGGAACGCCTGCGCCCGGTCGGGCTCGGGGTGGCCGGTGGCGGGCGCGGCCGCGGGTCCCGGCGGGGGCACGGCCTTGTCCGATCCCGCGCTCGGGCGCGGCGCGTCCACGCTCGGACTCAAGGTGGAGCCCTGATCGACCGTGGCCGGCCGCGCGCCGGCCTGGTCCGCCCGGGGCTCGGCTTTACCCTGATCCGCCGGGGCGGCATCGGTATCGGCCGCGCCGGCGTCCTTTTTTGCAGGCGCCTCCGCCGTGTCCCGGTCCTCCGGTTCGGACTGGCTGGGCGCCGCGGATGCCTCCGCACCGGCCGCTTCCAGACGCACGATCGGCGTGCCTTGGGAGACCTTGTCGCCGACCTTCACCAGCACCTCGCGCACCGTGCCGGGCCCCGGCGCCGGCACGTCCAGCGCCGCTTTTTCGCTCTCCAGCGTGATCAGCGGTTGTTCCGCCGCGACGACATCGCCGGGCTTGACCAGCACGTCCACCACGTCGACGTTCTCGAAATCCCCGATGTCGGGAACGTTCACATCCTGGGTCTGGGCCACGGGCGGTCTCCTCGGGGTGCGGGGGTCTAGACGGTCCAGGGAGCGGGTTTTTCCGGTTCGATGCCAAGTTCGGTCACGGCCTGCGTCACCCGCTCCACGGGAATGGCGCCCTCATCGGCCAGGGATTTGAGCGCGGCGAAGGCGACGTGTTCCGCCGTCACCTCGAAGAAGGTCCGCAGGGCTTCGCGCGTGTCCGAGCGGCCATAGCCGTCGGTGCCCAGCACTCGGTAGCGGCGCGAGACATAGGGCCGGATCTGTTCAGCGTAGCTGCGCATGTAATCGGTCGCCGCGACCACCGGGCCGGCGGTGCCGTTCAGGCAGGCATCGACGTAGCTGGTGCGCGGCGGCTCGCCCGGGTGCAGCAGGTTCCAGCGCTCGATGGCCATGCCTTCGCGCGCCAGCTCGGTGAAGCTGGTGGCGCTCCAGACATCGGCCGCGACGCCATAGCGCTCCTCGAGGATCGATGCCGCGCGCTCCACTTCACGCAGGATGGTGCCCGAGCCCAGCAGCTGCACGCGCGGGCCCTCGTGACCGCTGGCGCGCCGGCGATAGAGCCCCTTGACGATGCCTTCGACCGCGCCATCCGGCAGCGGCGGATGGGCGTAGTTCTCGTTCATCACGGTGATGTAATAAAAGACGTCCTCCTGCTCCTCGACCATGCGCCGCATGCCCGCGTGCAGGATCACGGCCAGCTCGTAGGCATAGCAGGGGTCGTAGGCCACACAGTTGGGATGCGTCAGGGCCAGGATATGGCTGTGGCCGTCCTGATGTTGCAGGCCCTCGCCGGCGAGCGTGGTGCGCCCGGCGGTGCCCCCCAGCAGGAAGCCCCGCGCCCGGCTGTCGCCGGCGGCCCAGATGAGGTCGCCGATGCGCTGGAAGCCGAACATGGAATAGAAGATGAAGAAGGGGATCATGCCCAGGGCATGGTTGCTGTAGGCGGTGGCCGCGGCCAGCCAGGAGGAGAAGGCGCCGGCCTCGGTGATGCCTTCTTCCAGGATCTGGCCCTTGATGTCCTCGCGGTAGTAGGCGAGCTGGTCGGCGTCCTGGGGCGCGTAGAGCTGGCCGACGGGGGAGTAGATGCCGATCTGGCGGAACAGCCCTTCCATGCCGAAGGTGCGCGCCTCGTCGGGCACGATGGGGACCACGCGCGAGCCGATCGCCTTGTCGCGCGTGAGCACCGTCAGCATGCGCACGAAGGCCGTGGTGGTGGACATCTCGCGGCCGTCGGTGCCCTTGGTCATGCTTTCGAAGACGCTCAGCGGCGGCACGACGAGGGTTTCGCTTTCGCGGCGGCGTGCGGGCAGATAGCCGCCGAGCGCGCGACGTCGTTCCTGCAGGTAGGTGACCTCCGGGCTGTCCGGCGGCGGGCGGTAGAAGGGCGCGTCGCCGATCTCGGCGTCCGAAATGGGAATGTTGAAGCGGTCGCGGAAGACTTTCAGCGCCTCCTCGCCCACCTTTTTCTGCTGGTGGGTGATGTTCTGTCCCTCGCCGGCCTCGCCCATGCCATAGCCCTTGACCGTCTTGGCCAGGATCACCGTGGGTTGACCGGTGTGGGCCACGGCGGCGGCGTAGGCGGCGTAGATCTTGTGCGGGTCGTGGCCGCCGCGGTTGAGCCGCCAGATGTCCTGATCGGTCATGCGCGAGACCATGGCCTTCAGCTCGGGGTATTTGCCGAAAAAGTGTTCGCGCGTGTAGGCGCCGCCCTTGGCCTTGTAGTTCTGGTACTCGCCGTCCACCGCCTCTTCCATGCGCCGGCGCAGCAGGCCCTTGGTGTCGGCGGCGATGAGCGGGTCCCAGTAGGAGCCCCAGATGACCTTGATGACGTTCCAGCCAGCGCCGCGAAAATCGCCTTCGAGTTCCTGGATGATCTTGCCGTTGCCGCGCACCGGCCCATCGAGCCGCTGCAGGTTGCAGTTGACGACGAAGATCAGGTTGTCGAGCTTCTCGCGGCCGGCGAGGCCGATGGCGCCCATGGATTCCGGTTCGTCCATCTCGCCGTCGCCGCAGAACACCCAGACCTTGCGGTTGTCGGTGCGTGCGAGGTCCCGATGCTGCAGGTACTTCATGAACCGGGCCTGGTAGATGCCCATGATCGGTCCCAGGCCCATGGAGACGGTGGGAAACTGCCAGAAGCCCGGCATCAGGCGCGGATGGGGATAGGACGACAGGCCGGGCGCCAGCGCTTCCTGCCGGAAGCGGTGCAGATGTTCCTTGTGCAGGCGGTATTCAAGGTAGGCGCGGGCATAGACGCCGGGTGTGCAGTGACCCTGGATGTACAGCAGGTCGCCCCCGTGATCGTCGGTGGGCGCATGAAAGAAATGGTTGAAGCCGACGTCGTAGAGCGTGGCGGCGGAGGCGAAGCTGGCGATGTGGCCGCCGATGCCGTGATTGACCTTGTTGGCCTTGATGACCATGGCCAGGGCATTCCAGCGCACCAGCGAACGGATGCGCCACTCCATGTCGGCATCGCCGGGGCTGCGCTGTTCCTCGGAGGGGGCGATGGTGTTGAGGTAGGCCGTGTTCGGATTGTACGGAATATGGGCGCCGGATCGGCGCGCCTGATCGATCAGGGCCTCGAGCAGGAAATGGGCGCGTTCCGGGCCTTCCCGCTCGATCACCGCGTTGAGGGCGTCCAGCCATTCCCGGGTTTCCTGAGCGTCCACATCGGCGGGGGTGGCCATGGCGTCTCCTTCACATCCATTGAGCGGCGGGGGCGGTCCCCAGAGGCGGGTTACCGCCGATAGTAACCCTTGGCTCGCTGCGATTGCCAGCGCAAAGGGCGCTTCACAGTCCCATCGCCCGGGCGATCCAGGGCAGCGCCAGCGCGGTCAGCAGACCCGTCAGACCGAGGCCCAGTGAGGCAAACGCACCGGCCAGCGGACTGATTTCGAAGGCCTTCGCGGTGCCGAAGCCGTGGGCCGCGACGCCCAGTGCAAACCCCTCCACGGCGGGGTCGCGGATGCGCAGCACCCCATAGACGATGGGCGCGCACAGGCAACCGATGACGCCCGTGACCAGCACGATGCCGGCGGCCAGGGAGGGCGATCCGCCGAGGGTTTCGGCCAGCCCCATCGCGATGGGCGTGGTCACCGATTTGGGCAGCAGCGAGCGCAGCGTGAGGTCGGACAGATGGAGCATGCGCCCGAGGGCCCAGGCGGTGCCGACGGCCAGTGTGGCGCCGGCAACGAGCGCCAGGGCCAGGGCCGATCCGAGGCGCCGGACATGCGCCAGATTGCGATAGAGCGGCACCGCGAGCGAGACGGTCGCGGGCCCCAGCATGAAGTGGATGAACGCTGCGCCGTCGAAATAGCGGTCGTAGTCGATCTCGCCCGTGATCAGCACGGCCATGATGGCGAACATGGCGGTGATGGCCGGGTGGAGCAGCGCGGGTCGGCCGGTGCGCTGATAAAGCCCAAGCGCGAGGACGTAGCAACCGAGGGTGAGCAGCAGCGCCGTCGGCACGGCCGTGGCGGGGGTCGCCCACAGCCAGGTCCAGAGCGCCGTCAGGCCGATCACCCGCGCCGCAGCCGTTGCAGGATAAGCGCAGTCGCCCCGAGGGCGAGCGCGGTGCTGGCGATGAGGGTGATCAGGAGCGGGACACCTTCGGCGCGCAGGGCGGCGGCGTGCGTCATCAGGCCGACCCCTGCGGGCACGAAAAGCAGCGACAGGTGGCGCTGGGTGAGCGCGCTCACACGCTCCAACTCGGCCGATACGCGCCCGCGGATCATGAGAACCGCGAGCAGCAGGGCCATCCCCAGCACGGGGCCCGGGATGGGTAAACCGCTCAGATGAGCGAGTACCTGTCCCGCCAGCGTGAAACCCAGCAGGGTGATCAGCGCAGCCAGGCCGTCCATGGATCGGCTAGCGTTTGCTGGGCCTGACGAGGTGCGTCATGGTGCCGAAGGCCTTGAGGCGCAGACTGTCGGCGCCGAAGATCTGCACCAGATTGTGGGTCAATCCGTCCTCGCGGCGCAGGCTGGCGGCATGGGCCGCGAGCGCCTCACCCGCCGCCGGCTCGCAGAACGCGGTCTGGATGCTGAGGGTGACGGCCATGCCCAGATCGCTCGCCAGCGAGCAGCCCGCGCCGCCGCCGGTATTGTCGAGCAGGGTGAGAATCTGGCCCGGCGAGATCTGGCCGGCCCAATCCTGGTGCTCCGGGATATCGCTCTGGCGCATCAGGCACAGCCCGTCGCCCATCCATTCGGTGCTGCAGCCGGGATGCGCCCGGCCCATGGCCTGGTTGAACAGTTTCACCATGGGCGCGAAACGGGCCAGCGCCGCGTCCGAGGGCTGGAGCAGTGCCGCGAACGGGTCCTGCGGCTGATTGGGGTGGGTGACGGCGGCGCCAGTCGGCGCATTGCGCAGCAGCACCTGGGCGCGGGCGATGCCCTCGCCGGCCGTGTTGCGCGCCTCGACGAACACGAAGCTGAACTCCCGCGTGCGCCGGGACAGTTCGGCCACGGCGGTCAGGGTCTCGCGGCCTCCCGCGGCGAGATAGGCGATCTGGAAATCCAGCGTCTGCGGCAGCGCCGCGTTTTCGCTGTCGGCTTGGCCGAACACCAGCAGCTTGGCCGCGTCGTGCAGAAAGCTGGCCAAGATGCCGCCGTGCGTGCGGCCGGTCATGTTCATGTTGGTGGGGCGATAGGGCAACTCGACGCGCAGGCGCGTGCCGGGCGTTTCCCATGCCACCGGCTCGACGCCCAGGCGATGTCCCCACGCGTCTGCGCCGTAGCGCTGTTGGATCAGGTTGGTTTCAAGCATTGTTTAATTTCATGGTAGAAAATAAAGTCATAAAAATTATAAAAGCGGATCCATGTCGATGAAAGCGCCACGAAGCGGAGAGGTTCCATGGCCGACGAAAGCCCGGCTCCTGTGATCGAAGGTCGATTCCTGCGGTTTGCGACCCGCGCCTTCGCGTTGCCAGACGGCCGCTCCGTCCAGCTCGACTGGGTCGCGCATCCGGGCGCCGCCGCGGCGGTCGCAATCGACAGCGCGGGCCGGCTGTGCCTGTTGCGCCAGTTTCGGCCGGGCATGGGCGCGTGGATGTGGGAAATCCCCGCCGGCAAACGCGACGGTGACGAAACCCCGGAGGCGACGGCGCGGCGCGAACTGGCCGAGGAAACGGGATTGACCGCCCGGCTGTGGGACGCCCTCGGTCCGATCTGGCCCAGCCCGGCCTTTTGCGACGAGGTCATCCATCTGTTCTGCGCCCGCGATCTCATTCCCGGCGCAGCGCAACCGGATGCCGACGAACATCTGGAAGTGCATTGGCGCACGCCGGCCGAGCTTGCCGCCATGATCCGGGCCGGGGAGGTCGTCGATGGCAAGACGCTCGCGGCGCTGATGCGGGCGAGCATCGCGGGCCTGCTGGTCCTGCCGCCGCTCTGAGGCGCGCGCGCCATCGGCGCGGCGGGCAAAGGGCCTCAGCTCTGATAGACGCCCAGACGGCGCGGCAGCCACCAGATGAAGCCGAAGACCAGTGTCTTGCCGATCAGCGTCAGGGGCGGGACGTTCATCCCCTTGAGGGCGATGTAGGCGGCGATCAGTTCGCCGACGTGGATCACCAGCACGATCGCCCAGATCGTGACCAGCGCGCCCGCAAGGCCTGTGGTCATGCCTGTGAGCAGCAGGAACAGGGCCACGAGGTGGTACAGCACGATGCCGACGCCTTGGGCCAGCCAGAACGAACGCGATTGCAACATGGGTCCCTTCCTTGAGACGGGCGATGAAAAATCGGCCGTTAGCATAGCAGAGCCAAGCCAGATCGGTTACTCGCCGACGGCGATGCGCGCGTCCTTGCCCTGGCCTGTGATCGAGTGGAGCACCACCGGCCGGCGCCAGATGGCGTGGATGTATTCCAGCACCTTGCGCGCCGAATCCATGTCGAGACCGCGCCGATCGAGGGCGTGATCCTGTTGCAGCACGAGCGTGCCGTCGCGGCGCATCTCGGCCACCTGCACGTGCGGCGCACCGTAGTGGTACTTAGGCGCCAGCAGGGTTTCCTTGAGGGCGTCCAGATCCCACTCGTGCACCACGGCCTCCCGGCCGCGCCGCCGGGTGGTGAAACCGAACAGCCCCAGGCGCCGCGCCAACTCCTCGTCCAGATAGTTGCGGATGAAGCCGAAGTCGTCTTCGGTGGCCATGATGCGCCGGGCCGCCTCGAGTCCATGGCGCTCGATGATGTGCTCCCACAGGCAGAAGCCGAGGTGGTAGGGGTTCACCTGCAGCGCGATCTGCGCGTCGCCGGCGTAGGGGCGCACCACATCCGAATGGGTCTTGATGGCATCGACGTATAGCTCGTCGGGGAGAAACCGGGCCTCGCGCAACAGCCGCGCGTGCCAGTAGGAGGCCCATCCTTCGTTCATGATCTGACAGGCGAAGATGGGCTTGAAATAGAAGGATTCTTCGCGCACGGCCAGCAGGATGTCGCGTTCCCAGCCTTCGAGATCGGGCGCGTAATGGGCGATGAACCACAGCAGATCGCTTTCCGGCTGCGGCGGCAGCGTGGCGGCCTTGGGGGCAGGCTCGGCCAGCGCGATGCTGCCCGGCAGATGGGCAAAGCGATCGCGAAAGCTGTCCTTGGGCGGTGCAGGGCGAGTGGCCGGGTTCGGTCTGGCCAGATCGGCGTAGAGCGGCCGGCGCAGGTCCTGGTGAGTGTCGATGTGCTGTTCCAGCGCAAAGGCGGCGTCCAGGATCCGCTCGACGGCGTCCATGCCGTGCGCTTCGATGGCCTGCGTGATGCGCTGAGCGTGATTCGCGGCCTGCTCGACGATGTGGTAACCGGCCTGCTCCTGCACCCGCCGGAACAAGAGGTTGTTCTTGCTGAAATCGGCGTGGCCCAGCACGTGCGCCGTGACCAGGATGTTTTCGGTCTCGCGGTTGGAATCGGCGAGATAGGCGTGGCCGGGATTCCCGGGAATCACCACCTCGAAAATGTGCGAGTGCCCCATGCGATGCTGAATAAGCTGGTAGATGTAGCGCACGCCGAAGGACCAGTGCGGCATGCGCACCGGCAGGCCGTAGACCGCGATTTCCACCATGAAGCTGGGCGGCACCTGTTCGAACTGCACCGGGAAATAGTCGAGCCCGTAGGATTGCGCCAGGGCTTCCATTTCGTGCTGATAACTCAAGGGACGGTAGCTCATGACAACCTCGCGGTTCAGGCCGCCTGGGATGGGGTGCCGAAAAACGTCCGAATGGCTTCCCAGACGTCCTCCTGCTGGAACAGCGGGAAGCGCGCGCCGTGCTCGGGATCCGTGATGGCCTCATCGAACAGACGCGAGGTTTCGAGATAACGCTGCATCGGACTGGGGCTCGCGACTTCGACATAGCCCGAAAAATTCGACAGTTCGGCGATGCGGCGCAGACTATCCACGGCCCGGTCGTGATCGTCCTGAAAATTCTCGCCGTCCGAGGCATAGAAAAAGTACACGTTGTACTGCGCGGCCGGATAGCGCTGTTCGATGATTTCGAGCGCCTTGTTAAAGCAGGTGGAGGCCACCGTGCCGCCCTGGCCGCTGACTTGGAAGAACTGCTCCTCACTGAACTCCCACGCCTCGACGGTGTGGCCGATGAAGGCGGTTTCGAGTTGGCTGTAACGCCGGCGGATGCCCTGCAACGCCCAGAAAAAGAAGGTCTTGGCGAGCATGCGCTCGCGTTCGCCCATGGAACTGGAGGCATCCAGACCGAACAGCACCACGGCCTGGGTATTGGGGCGGGTGCGTTTGCGAAGCTGGCGGTAGCGCAGGTCTTCGTTGCTGAAGGGGGCGGCCGGGGCGGGCTGTACGGCACGCCGCTTGATGGCTTCCTTCATCGTCCGGCGCCGATCGAGTCGGGCGCGGGCACCGCGCTTGTCCCATCCCTCGCGGGTCCAGTCCTCTTCCTGAAGCACGCTGCTGGCGCGGGGCTCGAGTTCGGGCAGTTTGAGTTCCTCCCAGATCCAGTCGACGATTTCGTCGACCTTCATCTCGACCACGAACTCCACGCCGCCCTGATCGTTACCGCCGCCGGACTCGTCGGTCTTGCCCGGTTGCGGCGCGGGTGAGCCCAAGGTGTCGCCAGGTGCGACCTTGCCCTGGCCCACCCCCGATTGTTCCTGATCCTGGCTGAGTTTGAAGCGGTAGTGCTCCAGGAATCGAACGGGCATGCGCACCTTGCGATTGGCATCCGTCGACAGGATGTCGGCCTCTGCAACCAGCCGGGGCAATTGCTCGCGGATGGATGACCGGATCTTGGCGTTGTGGCGGAGCCAGTCACGCGCGCCGCGTGAAAACAGGTCATACCACAGGTGTTCGTGATGGTCGGACATCGATCTCCCTCACTGGCGCAGGCACCGGGGCCGCGCGGGTGGCAAGGTGGGGCGTGATGGGTCCTTCCCAACCCCGGCGCTTCCTTCCTCTCTCAGTAAACTCCATTCAAGAAGCGCGCCATCCTCACGCACTCACTCTTGGGACAAGAGCGTCGTGACGTAGTTCAGGGCCTCCTCGGCGCTGTAGTCGTCATAGCCATACTCGTTGACCAAACGCTCCTGGACCGCGCTGATCTTCTTGCGGGCTTCTTCGTCGGGACGGCTGGTGGAGCTGACGAGTCGCAGCACATCGCGGCGCTCCTCGAACAGATATTGCTCGATGGCCTCATGCAGCCGGGCATGGCTGTCGAGGGTGAACTTGTCGCCCTGCTTGTAGGCCACCATGGCCTTGCGCACGACTTCCTGACGGAAGGATTCCTTGCCCGAATCGGAGATCTTGATCTTCTCCTCCACCTGCCGCAGGAAACGTTCGTCCGGCTTGCGCTTTTCGCCCGTGACCGGATCGACCACCTCCCGCCGGTCGAGCGTCGCTTCGACCTCGTCGAGATACTTGTCGAGCAGGCCCTGGGCTTCCTGTTCGAAGGAGGCGAACAGGGCCTTGTGCACGTCCTGCTTGACCCATCGGTTGTAGAAATCCTTGCGGGCGAGGACCAGGAAATCGACCCAGCGCCGCTTCTGCTTGGGGTCCATGCGCGCGTCGGACTCGATGGCGTCCTTGATGGCCAGCAGCACCTCCATGGTGGTGAGGCTGGAGACCTTGTTGCGCACGATGGCGTTGGAGAGGGCATTGATGACGAAGCGCGGGCTGACCCCGGACAGGCCCTCCTCGGGATGTTCGGTGCGCAGCCGTTCCATCTCGCTGCCGCCCATGCCCTCGACGCTTTCGCCGGCGTAGAGCCGCGCCTTCTGCGGCAGTTCGAGCTTCTCGGTTTCCTCCATGCGGGTGAGGACGGCGAACACCGCCGCCACCTGCAGCGCGTGCGGATCGACGTGCACGTTGTAGAACGCGCTGGCGCCGGCGATCAGCTTGCGGTAGATCTGCGCCTCGTCGCGATAGTCGAGCGTATAGGGCACCTGGACGATGACCATGCGGTCAAGCAGGGCCTCGTTTTCTTTTTCCTGGATGAACTTGTGGAATTCCGCGAGGTTGGTGTGGGCGATGATGGTCTCGTCCAGATAGATGAGCGGAAAACGAGAGACCTTGACGTTCTTCTCCTGCGTCAGGGTCAGGAGCAGGTAGAGAAACTCCCGCTTCACCTTCAGGATCTCGATCATCTCCAGCATGCCGCGGCTGGCTGCATACACGGCGCCCGACCACGACCAGGCGCGCGGATCGCCCTCATCGCCGATTTCCGCGACCTTGGACAGGTCGACCGAACCCACGAGATCGGCGATGTCGGCCGTGTTGGGGTCGTGCGGCGCGTAGGTGCCGACCCCCATGCGGTCGGCCTCGGCCAGGAAGATGCGTTCGACCGGGAACTGCATGAAGTCGCCGGCGAATTCGCGTTCCAGCCGCTCGCGGGTATAGGGCGACACCTCGCCGGCAATCTCGATGCCGAAGGTGTCCCGGAACGAGGGACGCAGGCTGTGCGGAATCAGATGCAGGGGATTGCCGTGCACGGGGCAGCCCTCCAGGCCGTAGAGGGCGCCCTCGTCGGTGTGGCTGTATTCCTCGAGCCCGCGCTTGATCAGGATGACCAGACTGGACTTGCCGCCCGAGGGCGGTCCCAGCAGCAGCAGCAGGCGGCGGCCAACCTCGGTGCCGGCACTCGCCGCCTTGAAGTAATCCACCACGCGTCCGAGTGCGGGCTCGACGCCGTAAAGCTCCTGTTGAAACAGCCCCGTGGGTGCTGCGTCCGGGTTGTCGTCTTGCGTCAGGCTGTGGTGCTTCCAGCGCAGCATGTCCCACATGTACTGGTGACTGTTGCGGGCCAGCAAATGCGGGGCCGTGGGCAGGACCTCGGCCAGATATTGACGCAGGTTGCCGCGCCAGCGGATCGCCTTGTGTTCGCGCGAGTAGGCCTCGAGCGAGGCGATCAGGGCGCGGGAATCGGCTTCGGTCGTTTTGCTGGGCATGGCGGTCTCCTGCACTACGGGAAGGCAACGGCACTGGCCGGTTAGACGATTGATTCGCATCGGCGTTCATGGACTCGTGGCGGTCGGCGTGCACGATTGTGGTGCGCGCCGGCTCTCGCCCAAGCCCCATCCCATCCCTCGCTTAATCCATCGACAGGCGGCCCTTCGGGTTAAGGGCCGATCCGCCTTCGTGCGAGACGCCGATTTCCATGAAAAGCGTTCCGGGCTCGTTCTGACAGATATCGAAGCAATCTTCGGACCACATTTGTGCGAGCCCCGCGTTCCATCGACTCAAGGTCCGCTTCATCCACCCGTTAACCTCATCGCCAACCAAGAGTAGCGCCATGGACACCAGCAACGCCGATCTCGACCGAAAACGACGCATCGCGCGTCGCGCATCGCTCACCAGCGTCCCCATCTGGCTGGCGATGGCCTTGCTGCAGGCGCTCACCAGTCACTTCGCGTTGAGCAACATTTCCTGGCAACAGAGCGCGCCGGTCTTTGGCAGTGTCGCGGCGCTGCTGGTCCTGCACGATCTGTATTTTCGTACCCGCCTGTGCCTCAGGACCGGCATCCCGTTCAGCACGATCGGCGCGATCAGCATCGGCATTCACGTCGCGCTGGCGATGACGTATCTGATCATGGATCGCTTCAGCTACCAGTTCGCGTTACTGATGGCGATGGCGATGGCGGCCGGTCCGGCTTATCTCGGCCTCAACTTCGGCTTTCTGCCGACCCTCAGCTACGGTTTTGCATTGGCCGGCGTCCTGTCCGTCGCATATACCGTCCTGCCGCCGCTGGAGCGGACCTTGCCGGCTCCCGTGTTCTTTCTGTTCGTCGGGATCGTCTTGGTGGGATGGAGCGTCGGGGCGGTCGTGAACGGCATCCATCGCCGCAAGAAATATCGCGTGGTCGAGCTGTTGCGGGAGCAACAACTCGCCAACGACATCATCCGCGACCAGAAGACGCGGCTGGACGAACGGGCGGCGGAACTGAAGCGAACGCATTCCTCGCTGCATCACATGTCGCTCATGGACGGCTTGACACAGGTGGCCAATCGGCGGCGATTCGACGAGGCCATGGTGGATGAATGGCGTCGCCAGCGCCGCGTGATCCAGGGCCGTGAACCGTCGCGCCAGCCGGCCGATCTGGAGGATCTGGCGCTTATCCTGATCGATGTCGATCACTTCAAACCCTATAACGATCGCTACGGCCATCCCGTCGGCGACGAGTGTCTGCGCCGCGTGGCGCAGGCCATCAATGGCGCCATCAGCCGCGCCAGCGACCTGGTCGCGCGTTACGGCGGCGAGGAATTCGTGGTGCTGCTGCCGGGCACGCCCTGCGCTGGGGCCAGCCGTGTGGCGGAACGGATTCGGGAAGCGGTCGAGGCGCTGGCGATCCCGCATGGCGCATCACCGGTCAGTGACCACGTGACGATCAGTCTCGGTGTCGCGGCCACCGATCAGGCACTGGGCGTGACCCCCGAAGCGCTGATCCAGGCCGCGGACGTCGCGCTGTATCAGGCCAAGCGGGCGGGACGTAATCGCAGCGTGATCGCCGTGTCCCAAGCCGGGGACGGAGGGCAATCATGAACACCCATGACGGGTCTTTCGGCGCATCCGGGCGCGATGAGGCGGCTCATCTCGAACCGCCGGGCGTCACAGACGCTGCGGAGGATCGGCGCGAACCCGCGTTGACCCGGCAACAGCGCGAAGCGATGCGGGGCATTCCGCTGGCTGCGACCACTTGGGCGCTGTTCTTCGTGTTGTTGAACATCGCTCGGGGGTATGGGGTACTGAGGCTGCCGCAGGCGGCGCAGGATGCGCTGATCAGTCTGGCGGTCGTGTGGACCAGCCTGCAGTTTGTGTACTTTCGGACGCGGCTGTGTCAATGGATGCCGTGGTCCATCGCTGCGGCGGACCGGGCGTTCGTGGCGGGACATGGCCTGTTGGCGCTGGCCATGGTCTGGCTGGACGGTTTCTCGCTGTTCGGTGTGATGGTTTTGACCCTGGTGGTGCCGATTTCTTCGGCCTTCATCGGACTGAGCGTCGGCTTGCGCGCGACCATGGCCACAGGGCTGGCCGTCCAGTCGGTCGTGCTGCTGGGCTACTGGCTGTCGCCCGTCGACGGCAAGGTCGACAGTCTGCTGTTTGGGATGTTCTGGGGTGCCTGGAGCGTCAGTTGGCTCATCGGCGCCATCACCAACGGCAATGCTCAGGCCAAGAAGCGCTTGATCGCCACCATGCTGCGAGCCCAACGCGATGCGCATGCGCTCATCGAGCAGCAGACCCGGGCACTTGATGAAAAAAGCCGCGAACTGGAGGCCGCCAATGCGCGGCTGCACCAGTTGTCCATGGTTGACGGATTGACGGCCGTGTCGAATCGGCGGCGCTTCGACGAGGCGCTGCACGAGGAGTGGCGGCGCGCGAGACGGGCGCGGTCGGAATCGCGGACGGCATCGATTCCGGCGGTAGCCGCCTCCGAGAGCCATGAATCGATGGCGCTGCTGCTGCTCGATATCGATCACTTCAAGCAGTACAACGACCACTACGGCCATCTCGCCGGAGACGCATGCCTGAAGCAGGTCGCCGCCATCATCGCGCGTGCCATTCGCCGCAGCGGCGACATGGTGGCCCGCTACGGTGGCGAGGAATTCGCCATCATCCTGCCGGCGACGCCGCTGGCCGGCGCCTTTGGCGTGGCGGAACGCATCCGCGGCATGATCTGGGACGCGAACCTCCCCCACGCGGAGTCGGCGTTCGGGCGCGTCACCGTGAGCATCGGCGTGGCGGACAGTCAGGGCCAGTCCTGCCAGGCGGAAAACGACTTGCTTCGACTCGCCGACGGGGCGCTCTACGCCGCCAAACGGGCCGGACGCAACCGCGTGGCGCAGGCCGTGTTCGAGGTCGGCGAGCCGGTGGATCGATGATGCCTCATCATTCCGCCGCCTGCTCGTCTGACGCATCCGCGGGACGCGGTAGCGCGAGCGGCGGACCGCCGGTGGTGGACTGCGCCTGTTCCCACGCCCGGAAGCGAGCGAGGTCGCGGCGGACCTGACCGACCACCAGCGTCAACACCGCCAGATCGTCGATGAATCCGAACGTGACCAACAGGTCTGGAATGGCGTCCAGCGGCGAGACCAGATAAACCAGCCCGGCGGCAAGCGCCAGCACGGAGCGATAGGGAACCGCGTGATAGCCGCCCTGCCCGTAGGCTTTCAGCAGTCGGAACGCGGTATCCAGATCATCCGCCACCCGCGCAAAGCCGGGTTGGCGCTCGAGGGCACGGCGGGCGACCTGGCCGGCGTCTTCAACCAGGTGGCCGACCGCGCGGCCTCCGCGCGCCAGAATGTCGGCCGCTCTCGGGCGGGCGCGTGCGAGCCAGAGATCGGGACGCATCAGGTGGACTCCTGTGTTGCGGAAGGCAGGCGGTGGCGCTGAAAGAACTGCCAGATTTCCTGGCTGGCATCGATGACATCGAACTCGCCGCCGGCGAAGGCGCGCAGATGGGGGGGCTGATAGCCGCCCGGCCAGACATGACCGGCCCCGGCCAGTTTCCACAGCACGATCTCGGTGCCGGCATTGCACGGCGCCCAGCGCGTGCGCACGGCCTGCCAACTCGCCGGTTCCCCCTGCGCTGCATGGCGCACGGTCTCGCTGACGGGCTCGGCGGGGCAATGGGCGTAATCCAGCCATCGGCGCAGGGTCTTTTCGCCGCTGGGTAGAGGAAGCGGCGGCAAGCGCCGACCCGCGAAGGGGAGGATGGGGTCGTCGACGCTCTGGATGTGCATGATCGAAATGGGTGCGCGCGGCTCGAAATGGCGCAGGGCCATCGGGCCTGCCACGGTGGCAACCGCGGCGAAGCGCTCCGGCGCTTCGGTGGCGAGGCGATAGGTCATCATCGCCCCGTTGGACATGCCGACGGCGTAGACGCGGCGCGGATCGACGGGAAAGCGCCGTTCGACGTCGTCGAGCACGTGCAGCAGGAAGTCGACGTCGTCGGGCGGCCGCGGACCGAAGAGACAGCACGCGCCAGCGTTCCAGAGCAGCAGGTTGCCGACGCGGGTGCCTTCCGGATAGACGACGAGGACGCCTTCCCGGCGCGCCAGAGCCTCGAGGTTGGCGACCCTGCGATAGGTCTCGAGCGACCCGGTTGCGCCATGGACGGCGAGGATAACAGGGACGGGCGCCGCGGGCTCGCGGCTCGGCAGCACGACTTCGTAGTGCCGTTCGCGTTGATCATGAGACAGGCCGTAACGGTGGTGTAGCGCCTTCGTCGCCGCGGTCGGCTCGGCGTCGCCCCTCGCGCCGGCAGCCTGCAGGCCGATCGAGCCCGGCGCGAGCAGTAGGGCCAGCAGGCCGGCGACCATCCATCGCCACGGTAATCGATGCTTCATCGGTCATGCCCGTCCCGTGGGCTAAAGTGATAACGGTTCCGCTTAGAGCATGATGACGACAGACAATTCAATCCTCGGGGGAGGCAGGACGATGAACCGTCGACAGGCACTCGGTTTGCTCGGCTTGGGGCTGGTTGCGCCCTATACCATCGGCTTTCATCGCCGCCTTGACGCGGCGACCGGGCCGTCCCAGCCGAGCCGCGAAGCACCCAACCGCCAGGTCTTCTCCCTTTCAGTCGCCTCCGGCGATCCCTCGCCGAGTGGCGTCATTCTGTGGACGCGTATCGACCCCGCCTTTTACCAGCCCACCGAGCCGCTGCGCTTCCAGGTCGCCGACGATCGCTTCTTCCGGCGCATCGTCATGGAGGGGGCCGTCGCCGCCGACCGCCTGGGTCCGGCCGACGACCATACCGTCCGACTCGATCTCGACGGGCAGCTCGCGAGCGACCGACGTTACTACTACCGCTTTCTCTACGGCAATGCGGTCAGTCCCACGGGCCGCTGCCGGACCGCACCGGCGACCGGCGCGACGCCCGATCGACTGAAGCTCGCGCTGGTTACCTGCCAGGACTATACCAACGGCTATTACACCGCGCTGGGTCGACTCGCGGCGCGGGACGATGTCGATTTTGTGGTGCACGTGGGTGATTTCATCTACGAAACCGCCGGCGATCCACGTTTCCAGTCCCTGCCGTTTGCCGACCGGACCTTTCTCTTGCCCAGCAACGGCATCGTCGCGCTCGATCTGGCCGACTACCGCCATCTGTATCGGACCTACCGCAGCGATCCGAACCTGCAGCGCTGCATGGAAAACCACACCTTCATCGCGGTCTGGGACGATCACGAAACGGCCAACGACTGCTACTGGGACGCCGCCCGAGATACCCTGGGCGCGCCGGATCATCCGTACACGATCGACCCGTCCTACGGCAACGATCCGGCGCTGTTGCGCAAGCTGGCCATGGACGCGCGCAAGGCGTGGCTGGAGTACCTGCCGGCCCGCGTCAGCGTCAACCCAAGTGCCACGCACCCGCACGATTTCTATCGCATCTACCGGCGCTTCACGCTGGGGACGCTGGTCGACCTGTTCATGCTCGACGGGCGCAGCTATCGCTCGCCGCACGCCTGCGGCGAGGGCGACGTGCGCGAGCGCTATGTGCCGATCGGTTGCCGCGACTACACGGCGGCCGATCAGACCATGCTGGGGACCGCTCAGCGGGACTGGCTCACGGCGGGCACGCTGGCGTCGAGCGCGCGCTGGCGGGTCTGGGGCAACCAGACGCTGATGGCCGAGCTCAGCGTGGGGCGCACCGATCGGCGCATCCCGCTCAACCTCGATGCCTGGGACGGCTATCAGGCCGAGCGGCGGTATCTGGCCGAGGCCATGCGTGATGCTGGCCGGCCGAACCTGGTGGTCCTGAGCGGGGATTTCCACTCCCACATCGTGGCCCACCTCAAGGTCGACTATGGTCAGGCGACCAACGAGGATCCCCGCAACGTGATCGGCGCGGAGTTCATGACCACCTCGGTCACCTCGGCCGGCGGCCTTGATGCGATCAATGCCGCGCTCAAGCGCGACCCGCGCAATCCCAAGCTCGACATTCCCATCGGCAACCAGCTCATCGGCGCGCTCAATCCACACATCCGTTTCGCCGATCTCGGTAGCCATGGCTACTCGGTGATGACCTTCACCGATGCCTTTGCGGACTGGACGGCCTATGTGGTCGACAAGAACCAGCCCGACGGTCTGGTGCGGGAGCGCGTCTTCCGGCGGGTGCGCGCCGAAGCCGGCAGTCCGCGCTTGCGGGAACTACCGCCGCTGGACGGACTGGATCGGCTGCAGCGCCTCGGTTGAGCGGTGTTCGGCCTGTGGGCAGGGTACGGCGGCCGGGGCGACGCGCTTCGGCCACGCCCCGGCCGACGACAGGGCGTTTTCCTGCAAGCGCCGTCGCGTGCGCAGGATGATTTGCCGGACCAGACCTTGGCGATGCGTCCGCAACCCCGTGGCTTCGAGGTAGGCGACCAGGAAACGCATCCGGTCGGTGCGCCCGAGGTGGGCATGGTCCATGTTCAGCTGCGCCAGATTCTTGACGCGTCGACGCCAAGGTAACTTCTTGAAGCGACGCGTCCCCTCGTTGTCGAGAAACCAGAACCGATAGCCGGCGGCCAGCTGCATATCCACCTGCAGGTTGCTGGTGCGCAATTCCGTGTGAAAGAAACCGGCTTGATGCAGGCGCCCGATTTCCCGGCCCAGGGCGCGCACGACCTCGCGCCGCAGACGCAACGCCTCTGTTGCGTGCCCGTCCGCATGCAACGCCCGATCCAGATAGACCGCCAAAGACTCGCCGGGCGCGGCTGCGGTGATCAGAAACGGCAGACCGCGGACGCTGCCGCGAAGCACCACGGCGGGCGCTGAAAAACCGGCGGCCCGCAGCGCCTGTGTCCGATGATCGCTGCGATACGCCCGGTCACCACGGAACAGGGTCTTGATGCCTTCGTACCAGCGTCTCGCGAAAAAGATCTTGGCGAAGGCATGTGGGGGCAATGTGGTTTGCGCGACCAGGGCGGACTTGGAGCTGCGCACGCGCCGCCAGCCGGGCGCCTGACCCGATTCCAGCAGCAACTGCAGGGACTCAAGGACGGCCAGATGGTAGAAGGTTTGGGATTCGGCTGCGTGCGCCTCCTCGTCGGATGTCAGCGGCGCCGCATTGCTGAGTGCGGGATTGATTCGCATCGGCCAACTCCCCGTGGACGCCCGAATCGTTCCGGCGTGTCCGCGTTCTTAATGTTTTCTTAAGAATAAAGGAAGCGGCAGCTCAGGGGGAAGCCGGCCCGCTGACTTCCGAGGGCGCGAGCATCGATTGGAACAGCGCTGCAGTCGCGGGATCGGCGCGCCAATTGTGCATCAACTGACGCCAGTCCTTGCGCTCCAAGGACGCGCGACGGGAGAGGGGACGCGCTGTTTCGTCGAAGTCGACGAGATAGATCCGCGCGCCGTCGATGAGGAAATTGTTGTCCTTGGCATCGCCGTGGACGAAGCCCGCGGCATGCAGGCGCCGGAGGATGTCGACCATCTCGCCGGCCACGGCGCGGCGTGCGGCGGGACCGCTGGCCGGATCGGCGAAGAACTGCCGGGCGGTCACGCCGGACAGCGCTTCGGTGATGAGGAAGGCGCCGCGGCGCAGGACGCCGCAGAACGGCTCGGTGATGACTGCGGCCGGACGGAAGGTGTTGATCCCCAGGGCGGCGACGGCCCGCGCCATCTCGTAGCTGTGCAGTGCCTTGGGACGGCGCAGCGCGCGACCGAGTTCGCGCCGGAACGGCTGCATGCGGTAGTGTTTGACCAGATAGGGACCGGTGGCCAGGGGTACGGTGGCGACCCAACTGGCCGGGTCGTCCTTGTGGATCACGGCCCCGGGTTGGCGCGGGCCATCCTCGCGCCGGGCGATCAGCTCGAGCAAGCCTCGGCGATCGGGCCAGTCCGGATCGATCCAGGCGATGGCGCCCTCGGGGAGCGTGCGCCGTTCAAGGTGCATCGATCAACAGCTCGCGATAGAGCGCCATGAGCGCCCCGGCCATGCGGTCCAGGGTCAGCGGCAGAACGGTTTCGCGCCCCGCATGGCCGATCCGCTCACGTGCGCGCCGATCGTACAGGCGCTCCATGTGGGCGGCGAGGGCCGCGATGTCGAGTGCGTCGCAGAGCAGGCCGTTGCGGCCGCTTTCGATCAGATCGACCGCGCCGCACTTCAGGCTCGTGATCACGGGCAGCGCGCTGGCCATGGCCTCGAGCACCACGTTGGCGAAAGGATCGTACAGCGTCGGCAGAACCAGGGCGTCGGCGGCGCCATACCAAGGGCGCACGTCGTTCTGCGGCCCCACCAGATGCACCTGGCGGCCCACGCCCAGCCGCCGGGCGAGGGCGCGGTAGCGGCCGGCCTGCTTGTCCTGACCCACGGCGATGAGCTGGACATCGGGCCGGCTGACCTGGGCCAGCGCGCGTATGGCCCCGGCCAGATTCTTGCGCTCGAAGCCCGAGCCAACGAACAGAAACACGGGCGCCTCAGGATGAATGCCCAGCCGCGCGCGGACCTGCAGGCTCTCCGCCCGCTGCGCGCCGGGACGGAAGTGGTCGCTGTCGACGCCGTTGTAGATCACCCGCAGCCGTGCGGGGTCGACACCGTATTCTTCGCGGATCTCCCGTGCGACCATGCGCGAGTTGCAGATCACTGCCCGCAGCATGGGGCTGGCATAGAGGCGTGCTTCCTCGGCCAGCTTGTGGCGGTGGTACAGGCTCAGCGATTGACCGAGCGCGCCGCGCCAGCCGCGTGCCCGATTGCGTTCGCGCAGCCAGACCCGGTGCACGCCGCCGCCGGCGCGATAAAGGTGACAGCAGGGGATGCGTGTCTGAGACTGGATGAGATCGGCCTCGAGCGGCGCCAGCGCCCGGCAGGCGGCACGCGCAAAGCTGATCTCGCGCCACAGCCGCCCCACGTGAAACGGATCGCAGCGCACCACCGTGATGTCGGGATCCGCGCCGGCTCCATCCCAGCGGCGCGTGACCACGGTGAGGCGTACGGCGTGTTCACCCAGGGCCGCGAGCATGCGCGCCAGGATGCGCTCGGCGCCGCCGTCCGGCCGGTAGGCGGGATGGACGAACGCGACGTGCAGCGGCGCGGTCATGCCGACGGGTCCCGGCCGCGCAGGCGGCGCTCGAGCACGAAGGCCTGTTTCGCAAACGCCGCCAAGGCAGACGAGGCGGCGATCAGGATGCCGCGCCAGCCGTCGCGCCAGGCCTGCTGAATGACGAGGCTGCGCACCAGCCGGCCCAAGGGCGAGAGCAGCAGCTTATGGGCACGGAAGGGCTGGCCGCGAGCGATGAGATCTTCGGCGCCGAGCCGGGCGTAGTCCAGGGTGCGATGCAGGTGATCGTCCAGCCGCTGGTAGGACTCGTGCAACAGATCTCCGGCCAACCGTCCGGTCGGCCCTGCGACGGTGAGCTGCTCGTGTACCCGGCCGCCGACCCAGCGCGCCTGCGTACGCGCCACCAGCCGCAGCCGCCATTCCGGCGTCCAGGCATGGCGCAGCCAAGCGCCGAGATAGCGGTTGCGGCGATTGAGAAGATAGCCCTGCAACGGCGGTGCTCCTGGAGCGAAGAGCGCGCGGATCGCCGTCGCCAGTTCCGGGGACAGTGCCTCGTCGGCATCCAGGCTCAGGACCCAGGGCTGACTGCAGGCGGCGAGGGCGCGGTTTTTCTGGGCCGTGAAGCCCGGCCAGTCGGTCACCTCGACCCGTGCACCGAAGCGCTGCGCAACCGCCACGGTGGCGTCGGTGGAGCCGGAATCGAGTACGACGATTTCGGCGGCCAGATCCAGCACGCTCGCCAGGCAGCGCGGGAGATTCGCTTCCTCATCGCGGGCGATGATGGCAACCGACAGCGGCAGGGGGGCGGTTGCGGTCATGCGCGCCAGCCTCGTGCCCAGCTGCGCAGGTAGCGAAAGAGCACGCCCGGACGCAGCGCCATAGACGGCGCCAGGCGCAGGGCGGCGCGAAAATGCGCCCGCGCTTGCCGCTCGCGCCCCGCGCGGCTGAACGCTCGGAAACACGCCAGTTGCCGGTCGGCTTCGAAGGCGGGCCGCTCGGCAAGCAAGGCGGGCGGCAGACGCGCCGGATCGAACAGCAGGGCGGGCACGCGCGTGCTGGCCACGCGCAGGGCCTCGACGTCGTGGCGCAGGCTCGACGCTCGGCGATACTTGACGGCCAGCACGTCGGGCAGGGCGCGTGTGCGCCCCAAGGCCAGCATCTGGGCGAACAGCACCACATCCTCGTTGTTGCGGATGGATTCGGGATAGCCCAGCCGGAGCGCAAGCGCCCGGCGCATGAGGACGGCGCCGTGGCTGGGACCCACGCCCTGGCCGCGCAAATAGCGCCGGAAATCGGCCTGCTGGGTGCCCCATGCGGCGTCCGGCCGGTGGACCTTGCGACGGCCGTCCAGCCGGATCGCCGCGTGGCCGCCGAACAGGAGATCGGCGGGCCCGCGGGCGCGCAGGTCGGCCCGCAGAATGGCCAGTGCCTCGGGCATCAGCGCATCGTCGGCATCCAGGAAGAGCACATACTCGCCCGTCGCTGCCGCCATGGCGCGGTTGCGCGCGGCGCCCGGACCGGCATTGGCCTGGGTCAGCACATGGATGCGCGCCGGGTCCCGGGCGGCATACGCGCGCGCCAAGGCCAGCGTCCCGTCGGTGGAACCGTCATCGACCACCACCAGCGTCCAGTCCGGATCGCTCTGCGCCAGCACCGAATCAAGGGCGCGCGCGAGGAAGCCCTCGGCCTGATACGCGGGCACGGCGATCGTGACGGTGGCGGGATCGGACGCCGTCATGCGCGCCCCTGCGGCCGGAACCAGAAGGCCGGCGAATACAGGCTCCCCCAGAACAGCGCCAGGTACGGCCAGAAGATCCATTTGGTGAGATGCGCCTCGCTGAAGTTGGCCACCAGGAACATCACCAGCACGGACCACTGCATGAGCAGGAACCTGCCCGGCAAATGGCCCTGCCGATAGGCCCACAGGCCGCCGCGAGCTGCGAGCCACGCAAAGGCGATGAACAGCGCCACGCCGATCAGGCCGGTGGCGACCAGCAGTTCCAGCCAGCTGTTGTGCAGATGGGGTACCTCGAACCCGCCGAGTTGCTGCGGCAAGTCCCCGGACATGGCCAGCGGATGGATGCTGTTGATGCCGATGCCGAGCCAGGGGCTTTCCTGCCAGTGCGCCCAGCCCCAGTGCCAGAGATGGATGCGCCGGCCCAGGGAGGTGTTGGGGATCGATTGCCACTGACCGGCCTCGATCGCCTGAAACACGGCGGCTTCCTGACCAAAGCGTCCGGCAATGTGGCCCCACTGCGCGGCGCCGACCAGCACCACGAGACCCAACCCCAATGCGCCGCCGGCCAAGGTCCAGTGGCGACCGCTGCGCGCGCCCAGCAACACCGGCACCGATGCGCCGAGCCCGATGACGATGCCCAGCCAGACACCGCGGGTCTGGGTGAAGAGCAGCCCCATGGTCATCAGCAGCACGGCCAGCACCCAGAGCCCGAGGCGCAGCAGGAATCGGGGGGCGCGGCGATGTCCCCAGACGTCTCGCGCCAGAAAGAGCAGGCCGAGCAGCGCCGTGGCGAAGAACAGTGCGCTGCGCTGCGGATTCATGCCGAAGCGCAACCGGCCGCCTGCCAGGCCCTTTTCCCAATAGAGCGGATAGAGAAAATAGGGGACCATGGCGAGCGCAAAGGCAATGAACAGGATGGCGTAGAGTCGCCGAATGGCGCGCCAGTCGCCGCCGAGCCACCAGGCCACGAGCACGATGAAACCCAGCTTCATCCAGCGGCGCGCCGCCAGCACCTGATCGCCAAGCGATCCTGCGACCCAGGTCGCCCCCACCAGGCAGGACACGGCCAGGTAGGCCGTCCACACCAGCCCCAGCCGGAAGACGGCATCCTTGACGAGCCGGTCCCGCGCGATCGACCAGCTCCCGGCCAAGGCCAGCAGCATCAGCCATTCGCCGGCATAGCACAGGTCCTTGTGGATCGTGAGCATGGCGGCATAGAGCGCCAGCCCGGCCAGTCCTGCCTTCTCGAGGAACGGGTTTGCGGCGCGACGACTGCTGCCGGGAAACCAGAGGCGAGGATCGGTCGACGTCATTGCCCCTCGGGCGGTACCGGATTTTCAGACGCGAAAAGATACCACCATTCCCCGCCCGGTTCCGTCATCGCCACAGGGTAAAATGGGCCCATGACGAGGTTGTCGTGACATCCCCCCTGCCCATCGTTCCCCTGTTGCCGGAGATCGACCGCGCGCTGGCGGCATGCGGCGCGCTGGTGCTCCAAGCCGCGCCCGGCGCCGGCAAGACCACGCAGGTGCCGCCGGCGCTGCTTGATGCGCCTTGGCTCGCCGGCCGGCGCATCCTGATGATCGAGCCGCGACGGCTCGCAGCCGTCATGGCGGCGCGGCGCATGGCCGAGGAGCGCGGGGAATCGGTCGGCGAAACCGTGGGTTACCGGGTGCGACTGGAACAGCGCATCGGGCCGTCGACACGCATCGAGGTCGTGACCGACGGCATCTTCACGCGTCTCATCCAGCGCGATCCCGCGCTCGCCGATTACGGCCTGGTGATCTTCGATGAGTGCCACGAGCGCAGCCTGCAGACCGATCTGGGCTTGGCGCTGGCGCTGGAGAGCCGCGCGGCACTGCGCGAGGACCTGCGCCTGCTGGCGATGAGCGCGACGGTGGACGGCGCGGCGTATGCCGGCCTGCTTGGGGATGCGCCCGTGCTTGTGTGCCCCGGTCGCAGTCATCCGGTCAGCCTGCACCATTGGCCCGATCCCGCGCGCACGGCGCAGAACCGGGGCGCCGTCGCGCATTGGCAGGCTGCCGTGCACCGGGCGCTCGCCGAAACCGCGGGCGGCATTCTGGTGTTCCTGCCCGGCGTCCCGGAAATCCGGCGGCTTGCCGGCGCCCTGGCGGAGGCGCGCCTGGACGCGAATGTGATGGTCTTGCCCTTGTATGGTGACCAGTCCGCCGCCGCCCAGCAGGCGGCGCTGGCGCCTGCGCCCGTCGGCAGGCGCAAGCTGGTGCTGGCCACGGCGGTGGCCGAGACCAGCCTGACGCTGGCGGACATCACGACCGTCATCGATACCGGGTGGTCGCGCACCATGCGGTTCGATCCGGCGCGGGCGATGGAGCATCTGGTCACCGTGCCGGTTTCCCGCGCTGCAGCCGAGCAGCGCGCGGGCCGTGCGGGTCGGCAGGGCCCGGGTGTCTGCTACCGGCTGTATGCCGAGCGCGATTTCGAGCGGGCGCCGGCACACGACGAGCCCGAGATTCGCCAGGCCGATCTGGCCGGCCTCGCGCTGGAGCTCGCGGTCTGGGGCGTGACAAACCCGGTGGACCTGCGTTGGCTCGACGCGCCGCATCCCGCGCGATTCGCTCAGGCACGGGCGCTGCTCACGGCGTTGGAAGCGCTCGACGCTCGCGGGTGCATCACCACGCATGGTCAGGCCCTGGCCCGTCTGGGGGTGCATCCGCGCCTTGCCCACCTGCTGCTGCGAGCCCGGCAGGCCGGTTTCGGATGGCTGGCCTGCCGGTTGGCTGCATTGATCGAAAGCCGCGATCCCTTGCGGCAGGGACACCGAGCAACCTCGGTGGACCTGCATGATCGGCTGGCCTGTTTCGAGATCGGCGGCGTCGGCGGCGACACCCTCAAGCGTCTCGCCGATCAACTGGCCCGGCGTCTGGACCTGGGTAACACCGATGCGGCGATACCGGACGGGGACAGCGTCGGTTGGCTGTTGGCGTGGGCCTATCCCGACCGCATCGCCCAGCGCCAGGCGCCGGGCATCTATCGCCTGGTGACCGGCCGGCGCGCGCGGCTCGATCCGGCCGATCGGCTGGCCGATGCGCCGTATCTGGTCGTGGCGCGTCTGGACGGCGGGGAGACCGAGGCGCGCATCCACCTGGCGGCGCCGATTTCGCTCGACGTGTTGCGTGATGTGGTCGGTGCGCGAATCGTCGACGACACGGTGGTCGGGTTCGAGCCGCAACTCGGGGCCATGGTGGCGAGGCGGCGGCAGTGTCTGGGATCGCTGGTGATCAGCGAAACGCCCTTGCCGCGCCCCGATCCGGCGGTGCTGGCCGACGGCTGGACCGACTTTCTGTCCGGACCGGGCTGGGAATGCCTGCCTTGGAGCGGTGAGGCGGCGCGGCTGCGTGCCCGTCTGGCGTTCATGGGACGGCTCGAGCCGGCGGGCGACTGGCCGCAGGTGGACGATGCCGCACTGCAGGAGAACCTGGCCGCCTGGCTGGGCCCGTTCCTCGTCGGCGTGACCCATCTCGCCCAGATCGATGAACACGTTCTGCACGCCGCGCTGGCGGCGCAAGTGCCGGCGACCGGTCTGGCGCGGCTGGACCGCTGGCTGCCTACCCATATCCCGACCCCGGCCGGTAACCGGGTACGCATCGACTACACACAGGATCCGCCAGTGCTGGCCGTTAAGCTGCAGGAACTGTTTGGTCTTGGCGAAACGCCACGCCTCGCGGAGGGGCGGCTGGCACTGCTGGTGCACCTGCTGTCTCCTGCCGGTCGGCCACTCGCCATCACGGCCGATCTATCCAGTTTCTGGAAACAGGCCTACCCGGAGGTCAAGAAACAAATGCGCGGACGCTATCCCCGCCATCCCTGGCCCGATGATCCGCTCACTGCCGTCCCGACGGCGCGGGCCAAGCCGAGAGTGCGCGCATGAGTGGCCTCCACCCCAATACCGCGCACGCGGACTGGGTCTTGCCTGACTACGGCGGTGGCAGCCTGCTCAACCTCATGGCCAGCATCGAGGCGGCTTGCGGCGGGCCGGGGCGAGGCCATGCGCCGCTGCGGGCGCCGCCGGCCGGATTCGGGTCGGCACGTCATCTGGTGTTGCTGCTGATCGATGGGCTGGGTGACGGCCCCTTGCATGCGGGCGCGGCAGGCGCCTTTTTGCGCGCCCACCGGCAGGGTCGCCTGACGTCGGTTTTCCCCAGTACCACGGCCAGCGCGGTGACAACAGTCCTCACGGGGGTGGCCCCGGCGGCCCATGGGCTGACCGGTTGGCACATCTATGCCGGCGAAGTCGAAGAGGTGATCGCCCCCTTGCCGCTGTGGATTCGTGGTCAGCATCACCCCCACGCGCAGGCCGAGCGCTGGTGCAAGCAGGTGTTCATCCGCGATCCGCTTGCGGATCGGTTGACGCGCGAGTGCCATGTGGTGTCGCCCTGGTTTATCTGCGATTCGCCGTACAACCGTCACCATACGGGGCGGGCCGAGCGCTGGCCTTACCGTGGACTCGATGGCTTGTTCGACACCCTGGAATCGGTGTTGCGCGCGCGCGATGCGTCGAGCTACACCTATGCCTACTACGGTGAGATCGATCGCCTCGGCCATGAATACGGCATCGGCAGCGACGAGGTCGCAGCCGAGCTCGCCCGCCTCGACGCCGCGCTGGAAGCGTTTGCGCGCCGCATTCGAGGTCTTGATGTCGAGGTCGTGATCACCGCCGATCACGGGTTTCTCGACAATCCGCCCGATCGGCAGGTTCATCTGGCGGACCATCCGATGCTCGCGCAGCGCCTATCTCGACCCCTGTGCGGCGAACGACGCATGGCCTATGCCTACGTCAGGCCGACTGGGCACGAAGGTTTCGAGCGCTGCCTCGCCGAGGCGGTCGGCGAAGCGGCCGTTCCGGTCCCTGCATCTGCAACGCTCGAGGCCGGCTGGTTCGGCCCCGGGCCGCAACATCCCCGGCTCGCGGAAAGGATCGGGGATTGGGTGCTCGTTTTGCGCGAGCCTTGGGTTCTCATCGATCAGGTTCCCGGCGAGCGGCCGCACGATCAGGTCGGCGTGCATGGCGGGCTGAGCGCGTCCGAAATGGCGATCCCGCTGATTTATCTGCGGCCGGGCTGAGCGTCCGGCATCCAAGGGCGGCCGGCAACAAACGCGCGGCATCAGGCAAGAAAAGGCCCCTTGCGGGGCCTTGAAGTGAAGCGTCGTCGAGATAGGTCAGAGGGCGATCAGACGCTGTAAAGCGTCACCACGCAGGCGCCCCCCAGGCCGAGATTGTGCTGCAGGCCGACCTTGGCGCCCTCGACCTGGCGCTTGTCCGCCTGGCCGCGCAGCTGCCAGCACATCTCGGCGCATTGGGCCAGACCCGTGGCGCCCAGGGGATGGCCCTTGGACAAGAGGCCGCCCGAGGGGTTGACCACCCATTTGCCGCCGTAGGTGACATCGCCTTCGTTGATCAGTTGCTCGGCGCCGCCCGGCTCGCACAGACCCAGGGCTTCGTAGGTGATCAATTCGTTGGCGGTGAAGCAGTCGTGCAACTCGATCACGTCCACGTCGTTCGGGCCCAGACCGGACTGTTCGTAGACCTGACGCGCGGCTTCCTTGGTCATGTCGTAGCCCACGACCTTGATCATCGAGGCTTCGTTGAAGGAAGACGGCATGTCGGTGACCATCGACTGACCGACGATGTAGATGGGCGTGTTCTTGGCGTGCTTCTTAGCGAACTCCTCCGAGCAAACGATCGCCGCGCCGGCGCCGCAGGTCGGCGGGCAGCACTGCAGGCGCGTGATGGGCCCATAGTAGTGCGGCGATTCGAGCACTTCTTCCACGGTCAGGGGATCGTGGAAGATAGAGCGCGGATTGTTCAGCGCGTGCTGGCGGTTCTTGACCGCGATCTTGGCAAAGGCCTCGTTGGAGGTGCCGTATTTTTCCTGATGCTCGCGGCCGGCGCCGCCGAAGAGCTGGGCGGTGGGCGGCGCGTTGGTGAATTTCTGCGCCTTGAACATGACGCCCATGTGCTTGTCCATGGGGTTCTGGCGATCGGTGTACTTGGCGCCCAGGGCGCCCTTTTCCATCTTCTCGAAGCCCATGGCCATGACGCATTCGGCGATGCCGCCTTCGACCAGCTGCTTGGCCAGCATCAGGGCGGTGGAGCCAGTGGAACAGTTGTTGTTGACGTTGTAGATGGGAATGCCGGTCAGGCCGAGCTCGTACATGGCGCGCTCGCCCGAGGTGCTTTCCCCGTAGACATAGCCGACGACGGCCTGCTCGACCAGCTCATAGGGAATGCCGGCGTCTTCGAGCGCCTGCTGTCCCGCGGCCTTGGCCATCATGTGATAGTCCGGGCTGCTGCCCGGCTTGGCGAATTGGGTCATCCCGTTGCCGATGACACAGACTTTGCGTCCCATGATCGTCTCCTCATCCTTGCAGTGAAACAAAAACGTCCTGTCGTCAAAGAAAGAGCGCGGCCCCTCGCCGCGCCCGTTCTGGTTCAGTCTAGCGCATGAAGGCCATGGTGGATTCCTGGATGTTGCGCACCATCTTGGCATCGGTGAAGTCGGTCACCGTCTTCCAGTTGTCGCGCAGTTCCTCGAGGCTGGCCACGCCGCCTTCGGCCGCGCTCTTGTAGCCGTTGGTGCGGATCCAGCCCAGCTTGAAGAAGCGACCGGCGCCGACTTCGAACAGCGAGCCGCTTTCCTTGCTTTCCTCGGCGCACAGCCAGCCGACCAGCGGGGCGACGGCTTCGGGGCGCAGCTTTTCCAGCAGCGGCGGCGGCATCACGGTCTCGGTCATGCGTGAGCGGGCGACCGGCGCGATGACGTTGGTATTGATGTTGTACTTCTTGCCTTCGTGGGCAAGGGTCTGGCCCATGCCGTAGAGGCCCAGCTTGGCGGCCGAATAGTTGGTCTGGCCGAAGTTGCCGTAGATGCCGGCGGCCGAAGCGGTGAGGATGACGCGGCCGAAGGACTGTTCGCGGAAGAAGGGCCAGGCGGCCTTGGTCATGCAGAAGGCGCCACGCAGGTGCACTTCCATGATCTTGTCCCAGTCTTCCTCGCTCATCTTGGCGAAGGAGACGTCGCGCAGGATGCCGGCGTTGTTGATCAGCATGTGCACGCTGCCAAAGGCATCCTTGGCGATCTGCATGGTCTTCTCGGCGCCTTCGATGGTCGAGACCGACTCGTAGCTGGCGACGGCCTTGCCGCCCATGGCGACGATTTCGTCGACGACCTTGTCGGCCGCGGACTTGCTGGCGCCTTCGCCGCTGAAGCTGCCGCCCAGGTCGTTGACGACCACGTTGGCGCCGCGCGAGGCGAACAGCAGGCAGTAGGCACGGCCCAGCGAGCCGCCGCCGCCGGTGACCACCACCGTCTTGCCGTCATATCGTACTTCGGACATGGAAATGCTCCCTTGGAGTTGGGGTTGCGATGAAAAGCCGGCCTGATGATGTCAGCAATGGACGAGACATCAGGTCAGCAGGAAATGGACCCGGGCCGCGGCGACCGGTTCGGCAGGGTCTTTCTGCCAGCAGGTGGCCGTGACGTGGGCGATGCGCCGTCCCTGGCGGGTGACTTCGCAGCGGGCGTAGGTGTCGACCGCGCGTGCCGAACGCAGATAGTCGACGCAGAAGTCGATGGTCTTGGGCATCTGGGTCGACGCGCGCGTCCACATCAAATGAACGATGGCGCTGTTTTCCAGAAAACCGCCGACGACCCCGCCGTGCAGGGCCGGCAAGGCCATGTTGCCGATGTTCTTCTGCTGGAATGGCAACAGGAACAGCGGCGCACCGGATTCGTCCAGCGCCATGTCCATGCCGATGAGCCGCGCGTAGGGGATCTGCGCCATCAGGCCGGAGACATCGCCCTGCTGTCGGGCGTCGCGCATCATTTGTTCGAGTTCCATGGCGTTCATCCCGCCTCGCGGGGCGGAAAGGATTTTTTGGCGCCGGAACTGGCGCGCATGAAGGCCGCAACGCTCGTGGCGACCGGATCTTCGGGGTTGCGCTGGTAGGCCGTTGCTCGGACGAAGGCGATCTGGCGCGTCAGCCGGTAGCATTCGGCGCGGGCGAAGAGGTCTTCGCCGATCACGGCCGGTTTGAGAAAATCGAGGCGCAGGTCCAGCGTCGCGATGGCTTCCATGCGCGGCAGGCGGCAGAAAACTGCCAGTCCGCATGTGCTGTCGATCAGCGAGGTAACGACCCCGCCGTGCAGGACGCCGGTCTTGGGGTTGCCGATGAGTTCAGGTCGGTAGGGAACCTTGAGTACGCCCCAGCCGGGGCCCATGTCGACGACTTGCAAGCCCAGTTCGCGGGAGTGCGGGATGGCATCGAAGAAGCCCCCGTGGAGGCGGCGCACCTGGTCTGGATCGCGCTCGAACAGGGAGATCTCATCGGACATTCAGCAATCCTTGCTGCGACGGGGCTTAAATATTCAAGCGTTCAATGATAGGGCAGCCGGGGGGGCAAGAAAAGCGGGGCGGTCAAAAAATGCCCAGTTCGAGCCCGGTCGCCAGCGTCGCGCCCAGTTCGTGCGCCTGGGCCAAGTGATCCGAGGTGACGTCGCCGCGACAGATCAGGGGGTCGCCGATGGGCCGCATGGCATAGCCGCGCAGGATGCGCTGGGTATGCTGCGCCGCGCCCCGGCCGTCGTTGCCGGCGCTGATGAACAGGCCATAGGGCAGCGGTTGCAGCAGTCCCTGCACCGGATAATAGGTGCGATCGAAAAAATCCTTGAGGGCGCCGGAGAGATAGCCCAGATTCTCCGGGGTGCCGAACAGCACGCCGTGCGCCCAGAGCAGGTCCGCAGCCGCCGCCTCCTTGGCCCAGAGGCAACGAACGGTGACCGCGGACGAGGTGGCGCCGCCCTCGCGGGCGGCCAGCGCCAGTCGCGCGGTGTTGCCGGTCTGCGAATGAAAGACGATCAACAGATTTTTCACACCTTGGGCCCGGCGGCGCACGATGCGACCGAAGCTTGCCGCAGAGCCGGCGTTCCGGGCAATGCTAGGATGTCGGCCATGAGCTCTCGGAGGCGGCAAATGGAACATGAACTCGACGATCAGGCGGCGGCAGGGGCCTTTCGACGCCTCGTCGCGCATCTGCAGGCCCATCCCGAGGTGCAGAACATCGACTTGATGAATCTGGCCGGGTTTTGCCGCAACTGCCTGGCGAAGTGGTATGCCGCCGAAAGCGCGGCGCGCGGGGCGGAGATCGACGAGATCCGGGCGCGCGAACTGATCTACGGCATGCCGTACGTGGAATGGAAAGCCCGTTATCAGAAATAGTCCGGCTTCGGCCCGATCCACCAGGAGATATTCGATGTCCCTTGCGACGACTGACCTTTCCGACGCATATCCCGCAGCCGTGCAGGCGGCCGACCCGATCTTCCGCGACTATGGCGGGCAGCGCGCTTTCCACGGCCCGATCGTGACGCTCAAGCTGTTCGAGGACAATGCCCTGGTGCGCAGCACACTGGAGACCGCTGGCGAGGGCCGGGTGCTGGTGGTCGACGGTGGCGGATCGATGCGGTGCGCCCTGCTCGGCGACCAACTGGCTGAGCTTGCGGTACGTCACGCGTGGGCCGGGGTCGTGGTGTACGGTTGCATTCGCGACTCCGCGGCGATCGGTCAGTTGCCGCTCGGTGTCAAGGCGCTGGCGACGCATCCGTTCAAGAGCATCAAGCGCGGCGAAGGGCAGCGCGATCTGCCGGTGCGCTTTGCCGGCGTCACCTTTCGGCCCGGGGCTTGGCTGTACGCCGATGGTGACGGGCTGCTCGTCAGTGACGAGGCCTTGCCGGGCTGACATTCATCCGCTGCGGCCGATGAGCCGCAGCAACTCGGGCAGCGCCCGCTCGGTGGCGGTGCGGCCTTCCGCGATGGCCTCCTTCGCGCGATAGAACTCCATCAATCCAATTTGCCCGAGCCGCGGGGAGATCTGTGCGTCCGGCGGGTCGCCCGCCATGCGGCTGCGGGTGATGCGGTCCTGCATGATGTTGATGGCGGTGGCCGTCACGTCGAACAGCCCCGGCGGCGGTGATTCCGCCGTGGCGCGTTCGCCCTGAAACATCGACACCCAGGCGCGAGGATTCCAAAGCGGCGTCTGGGACGGCGGGACGGCCAGATCGTCGGCATCGGCGGCCAAGGTCGTGGGTCCTTGACGTTGGCGACGGGACAGAATGTCGCCGTTCAGATTGACCGCGATGACCACGTCGGCGCCGAGGGCCCGGCACACCGACACCGGCACGGGATTCACCAAGCCGCCGTCGACCAGCCAGCGCCCGTCCGACTGGACCGGCGTGAACAGGCCCGGGAGCGCGATGGACGCACGCACTGCGTCAAGAACGGGCCCGTGGGTCAGCCAGATCTCCCGGCCGTTGCCCAGGTCTGTCGCCACGGCCGCAAAGCGGGGTGACAGGCTTTCGATCGGCCGCGGTCCCAACCGATCGTTGAACAGATGCAGGGCGCGTCGGCCGTGCAACAGACCGCTGCCGCCAATGCTCCAGTCGAGCATGCGCATGACGTCGAGCCGACCCAGACTGGACACCCAGGCCGTGAGTTCGTCCAGCACCTCGCCGCAAAAGGCCGCGCCCACCAGGGCACCGATCGACGCCCCCACCACGATGTCCGGGCGAATCTGCTGGGCGATCAGGGCTTCGAGCACGCCAATGTGCGCCCACCCGCGTGCCGAGCCGCTCCCCAGGGCAAGCCCGAGACGCGGCTTCATGGGCGCGCCGTGCGGTGTCGGGAACTACTCGACGGTCGTCGCCGAGACATGGTTCTCGTCCTCGCCCAGGCGCTCGAAGAAATCCGCGTCCATCATCTCGATGAAGCGCTTCGCCGCGGGGGTGAGGAACTTGCCTTTGCGCACGACGACCCCGTAGGTGCGCTGCGGGAAGTAGTCGCTGAGGGGAATCGCATGCAGCCGCTCCTCCCCGGTCAGACAGATGCTGGTGACGATGGAGATCCCGAATCCCATCTCGACGTATTTCTTGATCACTTCCCAGCCCCCGGCCTCCAGGGTCACCTTGAACTCCAGATTGTGCTGCTGGAACACCATGCGCACCACCCGCCACGTGCTGAGGTGGCGCGGCGGCAGCAGCAGGCCGTATTGGCTGATCTCCTCCAGCGTGACCTTGTCCTGCGACGCCAGCGGGTGATCCAGCGGCATGATCAGCATGGGATCATAGGCGTAGATGGGCCAATAGGTGATGTCCTCGGGCACGTCGAGCATGGAACCGACGGCGAGATCAACCTCGTCGGCGCGCAGCATGTTCATGCCGTCCCGCCCGGTGACGTTGTGCAGGTTGAAATGGATGCCGGGGTGGCGCGCAGAGAACTGGCGGATGAGTTTCGGCAGCAGGTAAAGCAGGGTGGACTCGCCGGCTGCGATGTCCAGTTGGCCGGACTCGAGGGATCCCCGGCGCGCGGCGAAGTTCTCCGGCAGCGCCTCCAATCCCTCGACCAGCGGCAGCGACAATTCGTAGAGAACGTGTCCTTCCGGCGTCAGCTTGATCTTGGGGCCCCGTCGCTCGAAGAGGACGACTCCGAGTTCCCGTTCGAGGGCCTGGATCTGCAGCGAGACCGAGGGCTGGCTCAAAGCCATTCGCTCCGCGGCCCTCGATATGCTTCCCGTCTGGGTCGCGTAGCAGAATCCGCGCAATTGTTGGAGGCGGTTGTGCTTGTAGTAATGCCGCGAAGATTCCTCCATTGGGCGGTGCTCCCTGCTGGCCGTCAATGATTGATTCTGGAAATATTAAAAATAGAGATGATTGGATTGTCAAATATGCGATAAGGCCCTATGATCGACAGTCTGAAAAAGACCACGAAACGTGGCGGATGTGCGAGAGGTCAGTCACCATCGGAAGCGGCGGGCGCCTGTTTCGCCGGCCCTTCAGTCCGATCGTTTGTACATCCCCCGGTTCCCCGCGCCGCACGCTGCATTTGCGCTGCGGAGGCGAGGATTAAGTACGGATTCTCGATCGGTAGGAGCACGCCATGACGACTTACACGACCGCCAGTGGCGAGATCGCCATCCTCGGGCCCATGCAGCCGGCTTATCAGGCGATCCTGACGGATGAAGCGCTGTCGTTCGTAGCCGAACTCGTCGCGCGCTTCGGGCCAGAGCGGGATCGACTGCTGGCGCGCCGTCGCGAGCGACAGAAGGCCTTCGATGCGGGTGCGTTGCCCGATTTTCTGCCGGAAACCGCAGCGATCCGCGCGGGTGACTGGCGGGTGGCGCCGATCCCGGCCGATCTGCAGGATCGACGGGTCGAGATCACCGGGCCGGTGGATCGCAAGATGGTCATCAACGCCCTCAACGCGCCGGTCAAGTGCTTCATGGCCTGCTTCGAGGACGCCCTGTCGCCGACCTGGGACAACGTCGTTCAGGGTCAGGTCAACATGCGCGATGCGGTGGCCGGGAGCATTTCCTTCGCCAATCCCGATGGCAAGGAATATCGTCTCGCCGACAAGACCGCGGTGCTGATCGCTCGTCCGCGCGGCTGGCACCTGCCCGAGAAGCACGTGACGCTGAACGGGCAGCCGATCCCCGGCGCCTTGCTGGACTTCGGCCTGTATTTCTTCCATAACGCGCGCGCACTGATCGCCAAGGGCACGGGTCCCTATTACTACCTGCCCAAGATGGAAAGTCATCTCGAGGCGCGTCTGTGGTCGCAGGTCATGGATTACGCGGAAGATCGTTTCGAGTTTCCCCGTGGCACCATCAAGGCGACGGTGCTCATCGAAACGCTGCCGGCCGTTTTCGAGATGGACGAAATCCTCTTTGAGATGCGCGAGCACATCGTCGCGCTCAACTGCGGCCGCTGGGATTACATCTTCAGCTACATCAAGACCTTGAAGAATCACCCGGATCGGGTTCTGCCCGACCGGGGAAGCGTGAGCATGGACAAGCCCTTCCTGGATGCCTACTCGCGACTGCTCATCAAGACCTGCCACAAGCGGGGTGCTCTGGCCATGGGCGGCATGGCGGCGTTCATTCCGGTCAAAGATCCCGGACAGAACGAGATCGCCCTGGCCAAGGTTCGCGCCGACAAGGAGCGCGAAGCGCGCAATGGCCATGACGGCACCTGGATCGCTCACCCCGGCCTCGCCGGCGTCGCGACCGAGGTGTTCAACCAACACATCGGGCCCGGCCGGCTCAATCAGCTTCATGTCTTGCGGGAGGCCGATGCCCCTGTCACCGCCAGCGATCTGCTGCAGCCCTCCGAGGGTGCCGCGACCGAGGCGGGGATGCGAGGGAACATCCGTGTCGCCGTGCAATACATCGAGGCCTGGATCAGCGGTCGCGGCGCGGTGCCGATCTACAATCTGATGGAAGACGCGGCGACGGCGGAAATCAGCCGCACGCAGATCTGGCAGTGGATACGCCACGGGATCCGGCTCGACAGCGACGAGGCCGTGACGGCTGCGCTGTTCCGCCGCCTCATGGCCGAAGAGCTCGAAGTGATTCGCAAGGAAGTAGGGGATGAGACCTACACCAAGGGGCGCTTTGAAGAGGCTGCCCGAATCATGGACCAGATCACCACGGCCGATGAGTGCGTCGATTTCCTGACCCTGGCTGCCTACGACTACCTGCCCTAATTGTTTTGGAGAAGATGATGTCGATGACGCGCGAGCAACAGATCAAGGCCCTCGAGAAAGACTGGGCCGAAAACTCCCGCTGGAAGAACGTGAAGCGCGGCTACTCTGCCGCCGATGTGGTGCGGCTGCGGGGCTCGGTACCGGTCGAATACACCTTGGCGCGTCAGGGTGCGGAAAAGCTCTGGAAGCTGGTCAACGGCGAGGCGAAGAAGGGCTATGTGAATGCCTTTGGCGCCATCACCGCGGGTCAGGCCATGCAGCAGGCCAAGGCGGGTCTGGAAGCGGTGTATCTCTCTGGCTGGCAGGTTGCGGCCGATGGCAACACCAGCGAGACCATGTACCCCGACCAGTCGCTGTACGCCTATGATTCGGTGCCGACGATGGTCCGCCGCATCAACAATACCTTCAAGCGTGCCGACGAGATCCAGTGGTCGCGCGGCATCGAGCCTGGCAGCAAGGAGTATGTCGATTACTTCCTGCCGATCGTGGCCGATGCCGAAGCCGGCTTCGGCGGTGTGCTGAATGCCTTCGAGCTCATGAAGAACATGATCACGGCCGGCGCGGCCGGCGTGCACTTCGAAGACCAGCTCGCGGCGGTCAAGAAGTGTGGCCACATGGGCGGCAAGGTGCTGGTGCCGACGCAGGAAGCCGTCGAGAAGCTGATCGCGGCGCGCTTCGCCGCCGACGTCATGGGCGTGCCGACCATCGTGCTGGCCCGCACCGATGCCGAAGCAGCGAATCTGATCACCTCCGATCACGACGCCAACGACAAGCCCTTCCTCACCGGCGAGCGCACCCAGGAAGGCTTCTACCGCGTCAAGAACGGCCTGGAGCAGGCCATCAGCCGCGGCGTCGCCTATGCGCCGTATGCGGATCTGGTGTGGTGCGAAACCGGCACGCCGGATCTGGGCTTTGCCCGCGAATTCGCTCAGGCCGTGCTCAAGGCCTGCCCGGGCAAGCTGCTCAGCTACAACTGCTCGCCTTCCTTCAACTGGAAGAAGAACCTGGACGAGAAGACCATCGCCAAGTTCCAGGACGAACTGTCGGCATTGGGCTACAAGTATCAGTTCATCACGCTGGCCGGTATCCACATCAACTGGTTCAATACCTTCCAGTTCGCGTACAACTACGCGCGCGGTGAAGGCATGAAGCACTACACCGACATGGTTCAGGAGCCTGAATTCAAGGCGCGCGAACAGGGTTACACCTTCGTGTCGCACCAGCAGGAAGTGGGCGCTGGCTACTTCGACGACGTGACCACCGTGATCCAGGGGGGCTCCAGCAGCGTCAAGGCGCTGACCGGATCGACCGAGGAAGAGCAGTTCCATTGATGCACCCGGCTATCGAGCCTGGCTCGAATTGTCGCTGGACGCGTTGAGCGTAGACCCCGGGCGGACTGCCCGGGGTTTTTTATTGCTTTCACGATCGGCCCAGCGTGCCGCTCGATGCAGGCGCAGGAAAAAGCGATGTCCCGCTACGCATTGATTATCCAAGTGTTCATGGCCGTTCTCTCGAGCGTGATGAGCCTCATCATGGGCGTCGTGCTGTTGACCTATGCCGTGTACCTCGACGCTGATCCTCGTCTTGCCCGGGATCTGCCGTTTCTCGTGGCGATGGGCGCTTGGTTCCTGGCCGCGGCCGTGGCCTTCGGTCTGGGCAGCAGGGCGTATTGGCGTGATCGGCCGTGGCGGTGGGTGTGGTGGCTGCCCCAGGGCGGCATTCTGTGGGCTTTGTTGGACTTGATCCGCAGTTTGCAGGACATCGGTTCCTGACGGGCGGCCGAGCGCCGCTTTCAAAGGCCGTCTCGACCACTGATCTTGCCCGCTCCGGCGACCAAGACTGCTGCGCGGCGGACGTTGCGCTGGTCTGAACGGGGTTTTCGAGGCGCGTCGCACGCGATCCCCGTCGGCGCGAAGGGCGGCAGCAGTGTCTGCAACGAAAAAAGGCCCCGGGGAAGGGGGCCTCTGGTACCGATCGCGGCGGTTTACAGCAGGGCGTCTCGGCTCTGCTCGGCGCGGGCCGCACCGATGGCGGTCTCCACCTGCTTGACCTCCTCAGGCGGAGGCAGGACGGCCGGCAGCCCCAAGCTCTCGATCCACAGCTCGCGCGTCCAGCCTTTGGTGTGATAGAGGTGATGGTCTTCCTGGCTTTCGACCTCTTCCTGCGCCTCTTTCAGCACGGTCTTGTGCTTGCCGCTGAGTTTTTCGCTCAGCGTTTGGATCAGTTCCCAGTTGAGATGATCCTTGGTCTCGGCGAGGACGACGCATTCCCCCGCCACCAACTGGGCCGCCTCGGGTTTGCCGGCCGCTTTTGCCATTTCCATGGCCTTGACCAGCGATTGGCCCAGATGGGCCACGACGGCGCGGCCCGGGGTCTGCGCACCGGGATCGAGATCGAGCTTACGGAAGGCTTCCAGCAAGACCTGCTGGTGATGGCGGGTTTCGTCCAGATAGCCTTGCCATTCTTCCTTGAGATCGGCATTCACGGCGCAGGAAATGGCCGTTTCGTAGATCTTTTCGCCGCCGATTTCCGTTTCCAGTGCCTGAATCAGGAGTTCGTTGACCTGCTCGAGATTGGCCTTGGTCGCCATTGTTTTCTCCTTTGCGGTTCGGTCCGTACAGTCCATGGAAGACGCAGCCTCGCGGCCGACGATGTAACAAGCCTGGTTGAGACCGTGCGGGCCCCGGAAAATTCCCGCCGAGCACGCATCCCGCCCACGCGGCCCGTTGATCCGATGACGGCTGATGCGCCTCACACTCAAAACGGGAGCTACTGGCTCCGTTTTGGGGCGCGCGGCATCGAGGGAAACTTGCCGTGGCGCGCGTGGTCTGACCGATGAGATCCGCCGTCCACCCCGCCTGGCGACCCGCCGCAATGCGAAGCGGGGTCTCGGCGTTTGCTGCGCGAAATTCAAACTCATCCGGACATGAAGGGGAAACCATGACCCAGCCGCATTCGCCGACGATCAAGGAAGGCTTGCCGTTTCCGTGTGGCGCCACCTGGGACGGGAAGGGGACCAACTTCGCCCTGTTTTCCGCTCACGCGAGCAAAGTGGAGCTGTGCCTCTTCGACGACAAGGGCAAAAAGGAGATCGCTCGCATCGAGCTGCCCGAACACACCGACCAGATCTGGCACGGCTATCTGCCGGATGTAGGCCCGGGCACCGTCTACGGCTACCGGGTTCACGGCCCCTACGAACCGGAAGCCGGACACCGCTTCAATCCCAACAAGCTGCTGCTCGATCCCTATGCCTGCGGCCACACGGGCGAGGTGATCTGGAATCCGGCCTTGTTCGGGTATCAGATGGAGACGGGTGATGATCTCACCTTCGATGAGCGCGACAGCGCGCCTTTCATGCCCAAGTGCGTGGTGGTCGATCCCAATTTCGACTGGAGCGGCAAGCCCGGCCGCACCTTCCGCACGCAATACGGCAAGCCGCTGGTCCCCTTCGATCGGACGGTGATCTACGAACTGCACGTGCGTGGCTACACCAAGCGCCATCCGGCCGTTCCCACGCATCTTCAGGGCACCTATGGCGGGTTGGTGGCCCCGGAGGTGATCGAGCACATCAAGGCGCTGGGCGTGACCTCGGTCGAACTGCTGCCGATCCATACCTTCGTCAACGACAACCACCTGCTCGAAAAAGGCCTGACCAACTACTGGGGCTACAACTCCATTGGGTTTTTCGCGCCGGACACCCGCTACGCCTACGAGCCCGAGCAGACCTTGCGCGAATTCAAGGAGATGGTCGCTCGCTTCCACGAGGCCGGTCTGGAGGTGATTCTGGACGTGGTCTACAACCACACTGCCGAGGGCAACGAAAAAGGGCCGACGCTGTCGTTCAAGGGCATCGACAATGCCAGTTACTACCGTCTGCTGCCCGATCAGCCGCGCTACTACATCAACGACACCGGCACCGGCAACACGCTCAACGTGAGCCATGCGCGGGTGATGCAGATGGTGATGGATTCGTTGCGCTACTGGGTGGAACAGACCCACGTCGACGGCTTCCGCTTCGATCTCGGCACCATCCTTGCGCGCGAGCCGAACGGCTTCGACAACCAGAGCGGCTTTCTCAAGGCCTGCAGCCAGGATCCGACCCTGCGCGCCGTGAAGCTCATCGCCGAGCCGTGGGACTGCGGCCCCGGCGGCTATCAGGTCGGCGCGTTTCCGCCCGGCTGGGGCGAGTGGAACGACCAGTTCCGGGATACGGTGCGGGACTACTGGCGCGGCGAAGCGTCCGCGGCTGCGCTCGCGCCACGGCTGTGCGCCTCGGCCGACATCTTCAACTACCAGGGGCGCCGTCCCTGGGCATCGGTGAACTTCATTACCGCACATGATGGCTTCACGCTGCGGGATCTCGTCACCTACAACGACAAGCACAACGAGGCCAACGGCGAGAACAATCAGGACGGCTCCTCCGACAACCGCTCCTGGAACTGTGGCGTCGAGGGCCCTACGGACGACGCCGAGGTGGTGGCGCTGCGCCAGCGCCAGATGCGCAACCTTTTGGCGACGCTGCTGCTGTCGCAGGGAACGCCGATGCTGCTGGCCGGGGACGAGTTCGGGCGCACCCAGCAGGGCAATAACAATGCGTATTGCCAGGACAACGACATTACGTGGGTGAACTGGGACCTCGACGAGGAAGGGCGCGCGCTGGTCGATTTCGTGCGCGGCGTCATGCGGTTGCGCGAGCGTTACCACATCCTGCGTCGCAACCGCTTCCTCACGGGCATTTACAGTGAAGAACTGGGCATCAAGGACGTCACCTGGATCAACGCCGGCGGGACCGAGATGGCAACGGATCACTGGAACGATGCGTCCATGCGTTGTTTTGGCGTGGTCCTCGACGGCCGGGCCCAGGTTAGCGGCATCCGTCAGCGCGGCCGCGACGCGACCCTGCTGCTGATCTTCAATGCGCATTACGACGCGGTGGACTTCACGCTCCCGGAGGTTGCCGGCGGCCGGGCGTGGCAGCGCTGGATCGACACGGCGTCGAATCAGGCCGACACGGTGACCCAGTCGTGTGCCTTCGGTGACGTTTATCCGGTGGCGTCACGCAGCTTCGCACTGTTTGAACTGGCCGGTCACGACAGTTACGACACGGCGCGCTCGGCCGAAGGGCATTCCGCGCTCGATCTCAGCCGGCGCAAGCGCGGCGCTCGGTTGAAGGATGAGTAAGGTCTCGTGGCCGGCGCCTGCCTTCGCGCAGGCCCCGGCCACGATCAGCCAGCGTCAGAACGGCCGCCCTCCCGTCACGGGAATGACCGCGCCCGAAACATACGAGGCCTCCTTGCTCGCGAGGAATACATAGGCGCCGGCCAGCTCCGCCGGCTGACCCGCACGGCCGGTGGGGGTGCTTTGACCGAAGGTCTGCAGCTTTTCATCCCAGCCCGTGCCGGGAATGAGCGGGGTCCAGATCGGCCCCGGGGCTACTGCGTTGACCCGGATGCCGCGCGGCGTCAATTCCTGGGCCAGCGCCTTGGTGAAGGCCACTTGCGCGGCCTTCGTCATGGCGTAGTCGAGCAGATCGGGCGTCGGGGAGGAGGCTTGAATGGACGAGGTCGTGATGATGCAGGCGCCAGCCTGAAGATGGGGTAGCGCGGCTCGCGCCACCCACAAGGTCCCGTAGAGATTGGTCTTGAAGACACGATCCATTTCCGGCGTCGGTAACTTCTCGAGACCTTCACGATTTTTCTGATAGCCGGCGTTCAAGACCAGGATGTCCAAGCCCCCGAACGCCGCCACGGTCTGTTCAACCAGTGCAGTGCAGTAGGCCTCTTCGCGCAGGTCGCCCGGCAGGAGTTGGCAGCGCCGGTTTTCCTTGGCGATCCATCGCTGCGTCTCCTGGGCATCTTGCTGTTCGTCCGGCATATAGGAAATTGCAACGTCTGCCCCTTCGCGGGCGAAAGCGATCGCGACCGCGCGCCCGATGCCCGAATCCCCGCCGGTGATGAGCGCGCGTCTTCCAATGAGTTTCCCCGAACCGACATAGCTTTCTTCGCCGTGGTCCGGCTTCGGGTTCGTGTCGGCCGTCGTGGCCGGCTGGGCCTGGGATTGGGCAGGAAAATCACCCTGATGTCCGAGTTTGGTCGGGTCAACGTCCGAAGTCATGGCTGATCTCCTTGGGGGGGCTAAGGGGTCGTGGCAACGCGGTCGGTTCGCTGGCTCCGAGAAGCTCAAACCATCCCCGCCGCCCCTTCAGAGACTCCGCCATGTGAAAGGAAGTTCAGGTGACACGAGCCCGTGGTGGTGGCGGTTGAAAAGAGGACTGAGGGCCGAAAACCATTGCGTGATAGGCCATAGCTCGCTGGAGCGCGTACTTCACGCTCCCTCTGCGCACGCGATTGCGCGAGCCGGAAAAGATGACGGTTTCGCTGTAGACCTGCGTGTGTTCAGGTAGACGAAACGCCCAAGCGAAACAGACCGTGCCCGGCGTCGTACCATCCGGCGCCGCATCGGGTCCGGCGACTCCAGTGTTCGCCAAGGCAACTTGGGCCGTCGTAAGCTTGAGCACGCCCAGAGCCATGGCCCGCGCCACAGCCTCGCTGGTCAGGCCGTATTCGTCGATGACACCGGGGTCGACTCCCAGACAGCGTTCCTTGCTCTCTCGCGAGTAGACGACGATGCCCAGATCCATGACCTGGCCGCTGCCGGGGAGGCGGGCAAGCTCAGCCATAAGAAGGCCAGCCGTGCACGATTCGGCCGCGGCGAGCTTGAGATGGGTCTGTGAAAACAGGGACATCAGCGCTTTGGCCTGCTTCACCCGCAAACTCCCGTAATCATCGATTCACGGAACCTTCAGAAGATGAGGCGGTCTCTAAAATCACGTCGCGACGAAAAGGGCGACGTTAAGGATAGCAAACCGAGACGTCTTCGCGGAGGGATCTGGTGATGATGAAATTCAATAAATGCGCGCTGATATTGATGGCTGCCCTGGGGTTCGCGTGTGTCGCGCAGGCCACCGATAACACGGATGCGCAGGATGCTTCAGAGAGGTTCGTCAAGCAGGTATCGATGTCGAGTCTGTTCGAGATCGAAGCGGCCGAGGTGGCACTCGACCGTTCGAAGACGCCCGAAGTCAGGCAGATCGCGGAGAAGATGATTCGTGATCACAAGGCGTCATCCGATAAGCTCAAGGCGCTGCTGGTGCAAGAGAAGCTGCGCTTTCGCGTGAGCATGACGCTGGATGACGAGCATGCGGACAAGATCCGCGCATTGAAGGAAGAAAAGGCTGCAGATTTTGACGATAAATATCTTGAAATGCAGGAAGACGGGCATGAGAAAACGATTGCCGAGTTCGAGCGGTTTCTCCAGGCCAAGGATACGCATCCTGCCTTGAGAGCCTATGCCGAAAAGACGCTGCCGACCATCAAGGAACATCATCGCCAGATCGACAAGGCGGAGGACAAACCGAAAGGCCAATCCTTCAATAATCCCCAAGCGCGCCGGACTCAGATCGCCATCGAGTCGAGATTTGTCAGCGTCGCGGCGTGATCCCAAGGGCGAGCCTAGCCGACCAAGCATCCCCATGCTGGATGCGCTGGAACGAAAGTAAAGTCCGCGTGTCCATTTCAACTCGTTGGCCGAGGGGACCTCGGTCAACGGGACGCGCAGCGAGTGCTGCGGGTCGACGCGACCCATTGAAAATGCGGTCGCACGCAAGTCCCAGAGGCTTGCCTGTTAGGCGCCCGGAATTCGCCGGTCGCCGCGTAACTGATGTCGCAAGACTAGGAGGTACGGACAATGGCAACCGATCGTAAATCGTCTCATCACAACGCCCAAGGCGGGCGCGGCTTCGCAGGCATGGATGCCGAGCGCCAGCGCGAAATCGCGAGCAAGGGTGGGCAGGCTGCCCACGAGAAGGGCGCCGCGCACGAGTTCACCTCAGCCGAAGCGCGGGAGGCCGGCCGCAAGGGCGGGCAGGCCGCTCATGAAAAGGGCACGGCTCATGAGTTCAGCGCGGCGGAAGCCCGCGACGCAGGACGCAAGGGCGGACAGAGCCGCTCCGGCAATTCTTGAGACCACGAGGACAAGAGAAGCGCCCCCGGGGCGCTTCTCTTTTTTTGGGTCGCGGTTCAGCGACTGGAGTCCCACATCATTCGGAGAACCCCACCATGGAAGCAACAAGTTTCGGCGCCAATCGCACCGGCGCCAAGATGTCCCCGCTGGACACGGGCACCATGGCTGCCGCAGCCGATGAGGCCAGCCCCGAGGTCCTGATTCTCACGCCGGTGATGGACGCTGCCAAGGTGGCGTATGCCATGGAAGCCGACGCCATCGGTTCAGTGCCGCCGCCGCTGTCGTTGAAAGGCGTGGCCAAGGCGGGCATGGCTGCCCTGAAGGGGGCTGCGCCCAGCGTATTCGTGGACAAGCTCGGCGAGCGGCTGGCGTTCGAGCGATCCGGGACGCGGCTTTACGAGGCTTTGATCATCAAGTACCAAGCCGCGCAGGAGCAGGGGACGGAGGCTCTGCCGCCCGCGGCGGAAGCGGTCAAGGGTCTGCCGGGTGTCGATGTGCTGCTCGAGGTGCTCGACGAGGACCCGCTCGCGACGCTGACGCGCATTCGCGATGAAGAACTCGCGCATTTTCAGATGCTCTGCGACTGCATGCAGCGCATGGGCGGCGATCCCACGGCCATGACGCCCTGCGCCGACGTGGCAGGCGTGGCGACGAGCGGCATTCTCCAGGTCGTCACGGACCCCCGGACGACGCTGGCCCAGGCGTTGACCGCCATCCTGAGCGCGGAGGTCACGGATCAGGCGGGCTGGGAACTCCTGGAAGTGTTGGCGCGTGAGGTCGGCCAGCCGGATCTCGCCACGTCATTCCACGGCGCGCTCGAACAGGAGCAGGAACACGTCGCCATCATTCGCAGCTGGCTGGCCCATATGCTCTCCCGCGAGGCAGGTACCGCCGCGGTCTGAGCGTTTCCAAAGGAGGGTTATTCCGTGAGCATCAATCTACTGAAGGACAAAGGCGCAGCACTGGACCGTCAGCGCTTTACCTGGAAGGACATGGTCGGCAAGCCGATCAGCAAGCTCGACGACGATGCATTCACCCGGGTCCGCGTCGTGCTGATGAACGGCATCGAATCGGACTCGATCCGCACCAAGCAGACCGCACTGCGGATGAATCTTCCGCTGCGCGAAAAACTGGCGCAGTTGATGCGCGCCGAGCAGCATCAGCAGACCTGCATCAACTGGCTGCTGGGCCCCGACCATTCGCCGCTCGAGACGACCATCGCCTACGAACAGGTCGCCATCGAGGTGACCGCCTCCATCGCCCAACTCGAGCAGGACGACTATCAATCGCAAAGCTACCGCTATGCACTGCTCGAGGATTTCGATCATCTGTATCGCTATGCGGCCTTGCTGGACCGGCTGGAGGGCAAGGACGCCAACAACATCACGCAGGGCTATACGGACATCATTCCGGGCCGGCCTACGCTGGTGCATCATCGCGCGCCCGAGCACGAACTGACCGAGCCCTACGCCCGCGACGCGGCCCTCGCGACCAAGCTTCACGCGCTGACCCTGGTATCCGGTGAATACCAGACCCACGACTTTTACATGCACTTCGGCCCCACCTTCGCCGACCCGGTGGCGCGGCAGCTCTACGCGGAGATCGCCTCGGTCGAGTTGCAGCACATCACGCACTACGGCTGCATGCTCAACCCCGAGGAATCGCTGCTGGAAAAGCTGCTGATCTGCGAGGCCAACGAGGTGTGGAACTACGCGGCCTGCGCCCAGCAGGAATCCAATCCCCGGCTGAAAGCGCTGTGGGAACGGTTCCTGGACTACGAACTGGGTCACCTGCAACTGGCGCGGCAGCTCTTCCAGGATGTCGAGCGCCGTGATCCGGCGGAAGTGCTGGGCGATGGCATCCTGCCGCCGGGGATCCGCTATGAGAGTCAGCGCGAGTACGTGCGCCGTGTACTGGCCGATGAAGTGTCGTTGCGCAAGAACGGGACGCGCTTCGTGCCGGAGTCCGAGGAAGGTGCCTCATCGCTCACGTACCGCGAAGCCGTCAATGCCGATGGTTCGCCCTCGGAGATGGTTTCGGCCACCTACCACTGGACCGCGGGTACCGAGTTGGTACGCAAGGATCCCAGCCAGAAGCGGTTGCGCGCCTGACGCCATGAACCGAGCCAGCCCGTGGCCTTGCTGGTCACGGGCTCTTCCAGCGGCTCAGCCGCCCCCCGCGAAATGTGCCAGCGCGCCCTTTGGAATGCCTTGGCGGATGCCGGCGTACCCCTCCCATGGATCGGCGGTCAGCGTCGCCAGACGGGCGTCGATATTGGCCAGCGTGTAGGCGGCCGCAGAGTTCACCGACCGCAGTTCTTCCCAGGCGACCGGCGTCGCCACGGGTGCGCCCGGTCGGGCGCGGGTGGAATAGGGCGCGACCGCGGTGGCGCCGCGTTCGTTGCGCAGCCAGTCGATGAAAATCCTGCCGCCACGCTTGTGTTTGGCGGCCTGCGCGACGTAGCGGTCCGGCGCGGCGGCCGCGAGCGCCTCGGCCAGACCGCGTGAGAACGCCTTGACCTCGGCCCATGCATGCCGCCTCGCGATGGGTACGACGACATGCACGCCCTTGCCCCCGGTCAGCAGGGCGAAGCTCGTCAGGCCGGCGCTCGCGAGGACCTCACGCACCTCGAAGGCCGATTCACGCACTGTGGCGAAATCCACGTCCTCCGCCGGGTCCAGGTCGAACACCAGCCGCTCCGGGCGCTCGACGCGATCGGCGCGCGCGCCCCAGACATGCAATTCGAGCGTGCCGTACTGAACCGCCGCCACCAATCCCTCCGCGTCGCGGAGGACCAGATAGGGCTGGGCCTTACCGTCCTTTTCCGGGATGTCCACGTGGCCGAACTGCGGGGGCAACCCGCTGCCGCCGTGCTTCTGGAAAAAGCATGTGCCGGTGTGACCGTCGGGACAGCGCACCAGGCTGAGCGGGCGATGGCGGACGAAGGGCAGGATGCGGGCGGCGTGCACCTGGTAGTAAGCGGCGAGATCGCGTTTGGTCACCTCCTGGCCGGGATACATCACCTTGTCCGGGTGCGTCAGGCGCACGCCTTGGATCAGGCATCCCTCGTCAGCGGGCGGTGGCGGCATGGTGACCTCCTCAGGCGGTTTGTCCTCCCGCAGGCCGAGAAAGCTGGGCTGGCGCAGCAGGCCGTCGGATGTGCGTTCGGCGTAGCGGATTTGTGCGACCAGACGCGGCTCCAGCCACACGGCGTCCCGCCTCACCTCGGCCGGCAGACGCTTGAACGGCGGGCTCGCGCGCTGTAGGCCGCGAAACCGCTCGCCAAGCGCCGCGAGCGTCGCCTCGTCGAAACCCGTACCGACCCGCCCCCGATAGACCAGTTCGCCGTCCTCGTATGCGCCGACCAGCAGCGAGGCAAAGGCGCGACCGGACGCGCGCGAGCGGCGGTAACCGCCAATGACGAATTCATCGTTGCCGCTGCACTTGGTCTTGATCCAGAGCCGGCCGCGGCCGCTGCGATAGGGCGCATCACGCCGCTTCGAAACGATGCCCTCCAGGCCCATGGCGCAGGCGGTTTCCAGGACCTTCGCGGCCGGGGCATCGAGCGGATCGCTGACGCGCAATGCGGGCGCTGCGCCGGAAAGGAGCTCGGCCAAGGCCGCTTGGCGCTCGTGCAGGGGTTGGTCGCGCCAGTCTCGCCCGTCGAGGTGCAGCAGATCGAAGGCGTAATAGACGAGGGCAGCGCTGTCGGGAGGCAGGTGCTGCAGGGCCGAAAAGGACGCCCGTCCGGCGGCGTCGAAGGCGATGAGCTCGCCGTCGAGGATGGCCGATTTCACGGCGAGCCCCTTCAACGCCGAGGCGATGACCTCGTAGCGGGCCGTCCAGTCCAGCCCGTTGCGGGTGAGGAGGCGCACGCTGCCGCCCGTGATCAGGGCCTGCATGCGATAGCCGTCGAACTTGACCTCGTGGACCCAGTCCGGCCCCTCCGGCGGCGCAGCGCCCAGGCTTGCGAGTTGCGGCGCAACGAAGGCCAGTGGGGCGACCGTGCCTTCACCGGCGGTGTCGGCCCCGGTCACGGTGCGCTGCGACGCCGCCGTCGGTCGAGCGGCCGGCGCGAGGGCGGGGACTCCAGCGGCGATCGCCGCGAGATCGCGGCCGGTGGCGATGCTGTGCGTCCAGCGCAGGAGGGGATCCGCGCTGTCGGCGTATTCGTCACGTTCCTTGATCAGGAGCCAGTTCTCGCGCCCGCCCCGATCCGCTTGACCCATGCGCACCAGCGCGAAGCCGCCGCGCAGCCGTTCGCCGTACAGATGGAACTTGAGCGCTCCGCGGACGAGGCTGTCATGGGGATCGCCCACCGGTTCCCAGTTGCCGGTGTCCCACAGCAATACCGTGCCGGCGCCATACCCCGAAGGAATGATGCCCTCGAAATCCCCGTAGGCGAGCGGATGGTCTTCGGTGCGCACGGCCAGGCGCTTGTCCGCCGGATCGAGGCTGGGCCCGCGCGTGACGGCCCAACTGAGCAGCACCCCGTCGAGCGCGAGCCGGAAATCGTAGTGCAGGCGTCGTGCCGCATGCTTCTGGACGAGATAGCGTCGGTCTTTGGCCGACGCCACGCCGCCACGCGGTTCGGGCGTTCGAGTAAAATCGCGTTTGTCGCGGTAGCGCTGCAGGCGGTCGGTACGCCGGGCGGCCACGGCGGCTCAGCCGGCTGCGCGTTTGCGCGCGCGGGTGGCACGCTTGGGCTTGGCAGCGGGCGCCCGGTCCTTGGCAAGGCTCTTTTTGAGCGCTTCCATGAGGTCGATGACCTTGCCTTCGCTCGGCGCTTCGTCCGATGCCGCCGAGACGGCGCCGCGCTCCCGTTTTTCCTCGATCATCTCGCGCAAGGCCGAGACGTATTGCGACTTGAACGCGGCGGCATCGAAGGGCGCGCTCTTGCGCTCGATCAGTTCACGGGCGAGATCCAGCATCTCGGCATCCGGCGACGTACTGGGAATCTGCGCGAACAGGCGGTCGCTCTGGCGCAATTCCTCGCGGTAACGCAAGGTCTCGAGCAGCAAGCCGGCGCCGCAGGGCTTGATCGCCACGATGTAATCGCGGCCGCGTACCGCCATCTGCCCCAGGCCGATGCGCCGGATGTCGCGCAGCGCGTCGCGGATGACGGTGTAGCCTTCGGCAGCGACCGCGCCGGGACCCGGTACGACGTAGTAGGGCCTGTCGAAGTAGCGCGGATCGATTTCGCAGTAATCGACGAACTGGACGAGGTTGATGGTTTGCCGACTTTCGAGGCGCAAGGCGTCGAGCTCTTCCGGCTCGATCAGCACGTAGCGGTCCTTGTCGACCTCGAGCCCCTTGACGATGTCTTCATTCGCGACCGGACCTAAGCCGGGCACTGTTTTCTGATAGCGGACGCGCTTGCCCGTGGGCTTGTGGATCTGGTGGAGATCCAGCCGGGATTTGGATTGGGTGGCACTGTGCAACTCGATCGCGATCGAGACCAGCGAGAGTTTCAGGTGGCCGCGCCAGTATGCCCGGATTGCCATGGGCGTTCGCCTTGGGTCCCGGCGTCAGTCGGCGCTGTGTTCGGGCTTGTCCTTGCGGGACGTCGAGGCCAGCTCCTCGAGTTGGCGTTCGCTCATGGAATCGTTCATCTGGCGCGCGGCCCCCTTCAGCTTGTTTTTCGGGGTATCGCCGCGCTTGGCGGACAGGGCTGCTCCGGCGGCTTTCTGTTGTGCTTTCGACTTGGCGGGCATGGCGATCTCCCAAGGGTGAACAGGTTTAAAAAAGGACCCGTCTCGGCAGGAAAGGTTCCCGGTCAGGATGATGGCAAGCGCGAGGAGCAGGAACATCCGTCCCCGGTCCCCCTCAGCGGTGATCGGCGCTGAACGGCGACCGTGCGCAGGGCGAGCCACCTTGATGATTAGGCAAACACGGGAATGATGAGACACTGAAATGGGCTGGCCGAAGGGGGCGACGAGTAGCCCGTCCAGCGAATTTCATGCCGGTTTCGTAGGGCGATGGGCGCTTCGCGCTTTTCGGTGCTTCCCCTGCCGGCATGCGGCGCCCAGGCCAGTTCGCCTTCCATGAGTCGTCCATCGACGAGTTGAAAGGCGATGTCGATCGCGTCCCTCCTGCGCCGCGGACGCCAGTAGCGGCTATCGTTCGAGAGGGTCACGGAGAAGCCGAAACGACCATGGCGCTCGCCGACGACCGCTTCGATCCGTTGGACGTCCTTTAAAATGTCGTAAGACCCCTGGTCGGCCCCCTGCTGTTTCAGGCTGTAGGCCTCGCCTTTGTCTACAAGCCAGGTTTCCGTCGTCTTGTATTTGAGCTCCATGAAGCAGGCGATCCCGTCCTGCTCAACGACCAGGTCGATGTACCGCCGCCTGCCTTCGATTTCGTGCGGCTTCTCGAGTCGGATGTGCGCGTTGGCGACCCGTTCATGGATGGCCCAGGCCAATGCGTGTTGAAAATCACATTTCGAGTGGAAGATCGGTCGATCCGCCGATAAGGCTTGCAAGGTTGCCTGCAGGCTCGTTGTGAGGTCGTTCGCCCAGTCGGCGGGCGTCTGGTCGACGCGTCTCAGGAATCGCATTGCGCGGCTTCCTGCTCTCGCAGGGATGCCAGTTCACGCGCCTTTTCGACGTCGCTCAGGATCTGGTTCTTGCCGTCCGGCCCCTCGCGGGTGAGGTATTCGGATTTTTCATAGCGGGCGATCAGGCCGCGAATCTTTTCGCAGCGCGATTTGCGGATCTCCGCGCTGTCCGCATCGACTTCCGCCGGGCCCTGCGGCGCTGTGGCCGCGGGAGGCGGCGCTTCGCCACGGGGCGGGCTGACGAGGGTGCTCTTTTGCGACGCTGCGTTGAGCGGCCGGTCGCTGTAGATGACGTTTCCCGCGGCGTCGCGGGACTGATAGATTTCCGCGCCGCCGACCAGCGGCCAGAACAGCGTGGCGCTACAGAGCAACAGCGCCAGGGGATGTATGGTCATCGTCCGGTGCTCCCATCGTAAGGGTGTCCGTGATCCTGGAGGGGTACGAGACGCTGCCGTCGGCAAGGCTCCCGCAAGCTCGTCATCGGGGGTATCGGCGCTGATTTTGGCTCGCTTGAGCGCCGCCGGGCGCCGTTCGCTCGGACCCCGACGCGCCGTCAGGCAATAAAAAACCCTGGAATCAGGCGATTCCAGGGTCGATGAGCGAAGCGGACGGTCAGAGGTTGTAGCCGCGCTCGTCGTGCAGCGAGATGTCCAGCCCCTGGGTTTCCTCTTCCTCACTTACCCGCAGGCCGACCAGCACGTCGATCACCTTCAGGATGATGAAGCTCAGCACCCCAGTATAGATCACGGTGAACAGGGCGCCCTTGGTCTGGATCCAAAGCTGGGCACCGATGGTCACCCCTTCGGCCAGCCCCTTGCCGCCCATGGAGACATCGGCGAACAGGCCGGTCAGGATGGCGCCGACCAGTCCGCCCACCGCGTGCACCCCGAAGACGTCGAGCGAGTCGTCATAGCCGAGTGCCCGCTTGAGCCGAGTGGAGGCAAGGAAGCACAGCACGCCGGCGATGAGTCCCAGCAGCAGCGCGCCCATCGGGCCGCAGGTGCCTGAAGCCGGCGTCACGGCGACCAGACCGGCCACGGCGCCGGAGGCGATGCCCAGTACGGAGGGTTTGCCGTGGCTCAGCCATTCGGCAAACATCCAGGCCAACGCGGCCGCAGCGGTGGCGACCTGCGTGGTCAGCATGGCCATGCCGGCAGAACCGTCCGCCGCCACGGCCGAGCCCGCGTTGAACCCGAACCAGCCCACCCACAGCATGGAAGCGCCGATCAGGGTATAGGTCAGGTTGTGCGGGGGCATGGCGGTGGTGGGATAGCCTTTGCGCTTGCCCAGGACCAGACAGGCCACGAAGCCGGCGATGCCTGCGTTGATGTGCACCACGGTGCCGCCGGCGAAGTCGAGCACGCCCCAGTCCCACATCAGGCCGCCGTTGCCGCTCCAGACCATGTGGGCGATGGGCAGATAGACCAGCGTCAGCCAGATTGCCGTGAAGAGCAGCATGGCCGAGAACTTCATGCGCTCGGCAAAGGCGCCGACGATGAGGGCCGGCGTGATGATCGCGAAGGTCATCTGGAAGGTCGCGAACACCGACTCGGGGATGGTTCCGACCAGGCCATCACGCGTCAGGCCGGCCATGAAGGCCTTCGTCAGGCCGCCCACGAAGGAGTTGAAGTTCACCACGCCCTGTTCCATGCCCGTGGTGTCGAAGGCGATGGAGTAGCCATAGACCACCCACAGGATCGAGACGAGGGCCGTAATGGCAAAACACTGCATCAACACCGACAGGACGTTCTTTGCCCGCACCATGCCGCTGTAGAACAGCGCCAGGCCGGGGATGGTCATGAACAGGACGAGCGCAGTGGAGGTCAGCATCCACGCCGTGTTGCCGGCGTCGAGTGTCGGTACCGGCGCGGCTTCCTGGGCGCCGAGTGCAAGCGGGACGAGCGAAAGTCCCGCGAATGGCAAGACCCTGAGCAGGGAAAGGCGATTATGATTCATGGTTACTCCTGGACGGGTAGGGGAAAAGCATCCCCGGCCGCAGCCTAGAGTGCGTCGTTGCCCGACTCGCCGGTGCGGATCCGGATCACCTGTTCCAGGTTCACCACGAAGATCTTGCCGTCTCCGATCTTGCCGGTATTGGCCGCTTTGGTGATCGCTTCGATCACCGCGTCCACCAGATCGTCACGGATCGCGATTTCGATCTTCGCCTTGGGCAGGAAGTCGACCACGTATTCGGCCCCACGGTAGAGTTCCGTGTGTCCCTTCTGGCGTCCGAAGCCTTTGACTTCGGTCACCGTCATGCCCTGCACGCCCAGATCCGCCAGCGCTTGGCGGACATCGTCGAGGCGGAAGGGCTTGATGATGGCGGTAACCAGTTTCATGATCGATCTCCTGCGCGGGTGTAGTGGCTGATGGTCCGGGAGTCTAGCACCGGGGCGCAAGTCGGGAGCATTGAATGCACATCAAGGCGGTGACCGGTGCCTCGCCGCGTTCCTGCGAGTGCAGGCCAGCCGGCGATGCGCGTTCACGAGCCGAGTGGTCGGGCGATCAGATGGCGTCACCTCCCGACTCACCGGTGCGGATCCGGATGACCTGTTCCAGATCGAACACGAAGATCTTGCCGTCGCCGATCTTGCCCGTGTTCGCGGACTTGGCGATCGCCTCGATGACCGCATCGGCCATGTCGGCGGTCACCGCGATCTCGATTTTCACCTTGGGCAGGAAATCGACCACATACTCGGCGCCGCGGTAAAGTTCGGTGTGGCCCTTCTGCCGTCCGAAGCCCTTGACCTCCGTGACGGTGATGCCTTGCACGCCGATGTCCGACAGGGCTTCGCGGACATCGTCCAGTTTGAACGGTTTGATAATGGCGGTGACCAGCTTCATGCGCGTTGACTCCATGGGGCTAGGAAATGCGGATGCGGGCCGTCCCGCTGGACGGCGCGATCGTGTGGGTATAAGCAGATTCCATGCCACGACCTGACAGCTTGGCGGCTGTGGGCGTCAAGTGAAAACTGGGGCGAATGACATGGGACGAGGCTTGGGATTGCTAAAATCAGGCGGTGGCGCGGGTGTGCTTTGCACCGTTATGAGGCCCGCTATTGGTGCGTTCAGTCGGGCTGCCGCCCAGAGGACTATCGAATGAATGAAGACGCCGCTTGGATCGACCAACTCTCCGGTGAACTGGCCGGCAGGGTGCCCGGTGTCGCCGAGGGGATGCGCGAGGACTTGGCCCGCAACTTCAAAGCGCTGTTGCAGTCCGCCTTTCGACGACTGGACTTGGTCACTCGGGAGGAGTTCGAGATCCAGCAGCAGGTGCTGACGCGCCTGCGCGAAGAACTGACCGCACTGGAGCGTTCGGTCGCCGATCTGGAGCGTGGTTCGGCCTAGGGACGCTCGCGCCCCGCGCCGCGGCGAAGCGCCAGGCCGGCGGGAAGCCGGCCGATAAGGCCCTCAGGAAGAGGAGTACGTCGCATGGGACTCGCCGTCATTCACACGCGGGCGCAGGAAGGGCTGCGGGCGCCCCCCGTGGCCGTCGAAGTGGATCTTGCCAACGGCCTGCCCGCCATCACCGTGGTGGGCCTGGCCGAAACCGCTGTCAAGGAAAGCCGGGATCGGGTCCGGGCGGCGCTCAGCAATTGTGGCTTCGAATTTCCGACCCGGCGCATCACGATCAATCTTGCCCCCGCCGATTTGCCCAAGGAAGGCGGCCGGTACGATCTCGCCATCGCGTTGGCCATCCTGGCGGCTTCAGGACAGATTCCGGCGGCGGCCTGCGCCGGACTCGAATTCATCGGTGAACTGTCGCTGGGTGGCGAACTGCGCCCGGTGCGAGCCGCATTGCCGGCGGCGCTGGCCTGTCGCGATACCGGGCGTACGCTGATCGTGCCGCTGGCCAATGCGGCCGAAGCGCGCCGTGTCGGCGGTCTGTCCCTGCTGGCGGCGCGGCATCTGCTCGAGATCTGCGCCCACCTGAAAGCCGAGGCCCTCCTTGCCGAACTCCCGGAGGCGCTCGAGATCCGCCCGGGCAACCCCGATCCGGACGTGGATCTCTCCGACGTGCGTGGGCAGTTCGCCGCCCGTCGCGCGCTGGAGGTGGCGGCAGCGGGCGAACACAGCATGCTCTTGATCGGCCCACCCGGCACGGGCAAGAGCATGCTGGCACGCCGTCTGCCGGGGATTCTGCCGCCCCTGACCGAAACCGAGGCGCTGGAGGTGGCGACCATCGCGTCGGTCAGCGACCTGGGCTTCAAGCCCGAGCAATGGAAAAAGAGGCCTTTTCGCGCGCCGCATCACACGGCCTCTGCCGCCGCGCTCGTGGGAGGCGGGAGTATGCCGCGACCGGGGGAAATTTCGCTGGCGCACCGCGGCGTGCTGTTTCTGGACGAACTGCCGGAGTTCGATCGGCGCGTGCTGGAGGTGCTGCGAGAGCCGCTCGAGAACGGCGAAATCCATATTTCGCGTGCCGCAAGACAAGCCGTCTTCCCGGCCCGGTTTCAGCTCATTGCCGCCATGAACCCGTGTCCCTGCGGCTATCTTGGTGACCCGCGGGGCCGTTGCCGCTGCACCGAGGAACAGGTTTCCCGCTACCGATCGCGCCTGTCCGGGCCCTTGCTCGATCGCATCGATCTGCATGTCGAGGTCCCTGCCGTGAAGACCGATGCCTTGGGTGACGCGGCGCCGCCGGGTGAACCGAGCGAAGCGGTCGCCGAGCGGGTCGCGGCGGCGCGGGAGCGCCAGCTTGCCCGGCAGGGCAAGCCGAACGCCGCCCTGACCCAACGCGAAACCACGCGGCTGTGCGCCGTGAAGCCGGCGGTCCGCGACCTCGTGTTGCAGGCCATGGAGCGGCTCGGCCTGTCGGCGCGCGCCTACCACCGGCTGTTGCGGCTGGCGCGGACCATCGCCGACCTCGACGAATCCGAAGCCGTCACAGCTCGACACATGAGCGAGGCCATCCATTTCCGTCTGCTCGATCGTCAGCCCATCCGGTGACGCGTCGCTCCGGTCGACAAGTGAGCCCGCCACCGGCCGATGACCCGGGTGAGTCTGCAGCGATCGGGCAAGGGGGGCGGAACCGTGATCCGCATGACAAGCTGGCTGGGCGGTCGGCTCAGCAGCTATCTCGATCAAGGGCTGAGGAGTGCTGAGCCGACCGTGGCGATGGATCTTGCGCGCTACGCCGCCTGCCTACGCGCGGCAGACGTTCTGCTGGTCGAGGGCGACACGCGCCTCAGCGTGGCCATCAAATACCTGACGCAGTCGACCTAGTCGCACGCCGCGCTGTACATCGGCCCGGAAGCGGGGCTACACGGCGACGCCGGCGAGTTCTTGGTCTTCATCGAAGCCGATGTTGCGGCAGGCGTCCGGGCGCTGGGGATGGAGGCCTCCCGGGGACTGCGCTGCCGGCATTTGCCGTCCGGTGGGGCTGACGAGCGTCGAGCGGCGTCAGGTCGTGGACCATGCCCGCAGCCGACTGGGCCATCGGTACGACCCGAAGAACGTGATCGATCTCGCGCGGTATTTGTTGCCCACGCCACCGGTCGGCTGGCGACGTGCGATGCTGAATCTGGGCAGTGGCGATCCCACGCGCGCAATCTGTTCTACGCTCATTGCGCAGTGCTTCGACGCCGTGAAGTATCCAATTCTGCCGCAGGTGGGAACGGTTGCGGACGCGAGCGATGGCGGCGTGCGCCGCGTGCATTCGCCTTCGGCATCACCGCTTGTATGTGCCGCGATTCGTCAAGCGGACGTTGACGCTGGGGTTCGATTTTCATCGTCTGGTCTGTGCAGCAGAGGACGGGAGGTCGCACGACACTGCTGGCGCCGAAGATCGTCCGATCGAAACGCTGCGCGAAGACGTCAGGTGATCATGGCCGGCTCCGGCTCGCCTCTCGCGGGGCGTCCGGAGCCGGCCGGTCTTCTCAGGGCGACAGGCCGCTTTCTTTGAGCATCTCGGTGAGCGCAGCCTTGAGTTCGTCCTCGCTCAGGCTCGGGTTTCCGCCTTTGGGCGGCATGGACCGGACGCCATTCACCGAATGATTCACGAGCGTGTCGAAGCCTTGGGCGAGGCGGGGTTGCCAGTCTGCCTTGGCGCCGATCTTCGGAGCGCCCAATACGCCGGCGGCGTGGCACGCGGCGCATACCTGCTGCACCACCTCGGCGCCGGAGCGAGGCGCGGCAGGTGCCTGGGTTGCGCCCGCACCGACGGTTTCGAGCGGCTGGTCGCTGGTGCGGACCTCGCCAATCGGGGCGATCCGGTCCTTTACCGCTGCGAGTTCGCGGGCATCGGGCGAGCGGTCCTTGTGGGCGAAACCGCCAATGAAGTAGGCCAGCACCCCGATGAAAACGGCAAATGCGACCATTGCGCCGAGCACGCCGACCAGCGTGAGCATCGAATTATTTTCCTGCTCCGACACAAGAGCCTCCTTATAAGAGCGCGGATACGGCTGACATGACGGAGGCTTGCGTCGTCGCCCGGGCCAGCCTCCGCAGGGTGGCTAAGTATACGCGGCGCGTGGCCGGGGTAAAACACGCTTGGGCGCCCCATGGACGGCGGGCGGGGGAATCGCTATTCTATGGCGTCTTGGCGCCCGTAGCTCAGCTGGATAGAGCGTTGCCCTCCGGAGGCAAAGGTCAGAGGTTCGAATCCTCTCGGGCGCGCCAGCTTTCTTCTCTCCTGATCGATTCGGTCGAGCCGTCGCATCTCCTTCCCGTCTCAGGATTCGCCCCTCATCGATTCGCGGCGCCTCAGCTCGGCGTGAGGCGTCCCGCTGCGTGCCGGCCGGTGTGGACTCAGAACAACAGCAGTCCATGGCTGCCGGCAACCGCACCGAACACCGTCAGCGCGGACAACAGCAGCAGGACCTGATGCAACCGGCTCATGCGCCGAAACACCGCTTCCGGCGCCTGTTTGGCCTTGCGCGCGAAGCGCTCGCGCAGCAGCGGCTCCAGCACGAACAGCATGAGCATGAAAAAGATCCACAGCCCGAGCATGCCGCTCATCCACCAGAATCGCGGCTCATGGAAACGAGGCCAGAGGTCCATGCGGTCGGTCAGCCACAGGCCGCTGATTCCCGCGAGGGGGATAGAGACGCGCGCCTGCGCTGAGAAGCGCTGCTCCACGCTTTCGAATGCATCGAGTGCCTGCCGGGCGGTGGGTCGCGCCCTGGCGAACGGCAGCACGACCAGCGTGACGAAGGCGAGGCCGCCGATCCAGTGGATGACGGCCAGCACGTGCAGCGCGCGGGCTAGGGCAATGTCCATCAGAGTATGTGTCTCCCAGGTCTATCAGCATCGCCGTGGCCGCGATGAATGGATGGTTGCCCCACTTCTGTTCGTTGGGTTCGGCCGATTCGGACAGGGTACAACCATCAGGGTATCGAGGGAGGCGACAGCGGCTCGTGCGTGAGACCCTGAATGTCGGCCTGCTCGATCAGCTGGGCGATGTAGCGGGCGATGGATCGGCGCTGCGCCTGCTCGGCGAGGCGGGCGGAAATGGCGGCGCTGACGGCCTCGAATGGCAGTCGCCGGGGTTCGCCGCGCTGGAGAAGACGGATCAGGTGAAAACCATAGGCGGTCTCCACCGGCGTGGAGATGTCGCCCGGCGCTAGACGCTGCAGCGCGGCTTCGAACGGCGGCGTGGTCTCGCCCGGCCCGAGCTGGCCGAGGCGGCCACCCTCGGCACCCGAGGCGCAGTCGGAGAAACGGCGTGCCAGTTCAGCGAACCGCTCCGGAGCCTGCAGCAGCTGTGCATGGAGCTGATCGGCCTTGGCGCGCGCGGCGGCGAAGGCGTCGGCCTGATCGCGGCGCGCGGCGATCAGGATGTGCTCGGCTTCCTGCAGCAGCGGGGTCATGAAGCGCTCGGGGTGGTCGTCGTAGTGGCGGCGCACCTGCTCGGGTGGGGCTTCGCATGGCGGAACCTCCCGTTCGATCAGGGCGCGGATCAGCGCATCCTCTTCGGTTTCGATGCCGCCCTGGACGTCGGCCTGCGGGATGGCGTCGAGCGCCAGCCGGCGCGCCTGCTGCAGCAGCAATTCGCGGATGATCAGCGCCCGCGCGGCCTGCTGCCAACTGCTCTCGAACTGATCGCCCGGAAAGTGCTGCATCTCGGCGGCGATGCGCTGCGGCGCGATCGGCTGGCCGTTGACCGTCAACGGCGGTGTGTCGTGTGCCGCCTGGGGCGGATCTGCGTCCAGGTTGAACAGTGGAATGACGCCCTGGTTCGGAAAATCGGCTGCGTTGCGCTGCATGATCCGCTCCTCAGGCATTGCGCGGCGGCTGGGCGCGGCGGCGCACGATCTGGTAGCCGGGCCGGCCGAGGTACCAGATCGGCGCGCTCCAGATGTGCACCAGCCGGGTGAAGGGGAACAGCAGCAGCAGCGTCAGCCCCAGCAGCAGGTGGGCCTTGAAGATCGGATGGACATCGGCGACATGGACCGCGGCAGCCGGTTGCAGGGTGACGATGCCCTGGGCCCACGCCATGAACTTGACCATCTCGTGGCCATCCAGATGTCCGAGCGAGACGAAGATGGTGCAGAGCCCCAGCGTGAGTTGCAGCCAGAGCAGCAGCAGGATGGCGATGTCACCGACGCTCGAGGTGGCGCGGATGCGCGCGTCGAACAGCCGCCGGTGGGCCAGCAGCGTGATGCCGATGAAACAGACCACGCCGGCCAGACCGCCGACGACGATGGCGAGCGTCTGCTTGAAGCCGTGGCTGATGCCCAGCTGATCGAAGAGCTCGATCGGCGTGAGCAGGCCGACGAAGTGGCCGGCCAGAATGGTCAGGATGCCGACATGGAACAGGTTCGATCCCCAGCGCAGCTGGCGCTTGCGCAGCAGCTGCGAGGAGCCGGTCTTCCAGCTGTACTGCTCGCGGTCGAAGCGCAGCAGGCTGCCGAGCAGGAAGATGGTCAGGCAGAGATAGGGATACCAGCCGAACAGGGTCATGTTGAGGGTCGCGGACATGGGTGCTTCTCCGTCGGATTCAGGTTTGCCGCGCCCGTCGGGGCACGGCGGGCAGGGGAACGCTGGCCACCGTCGCGCCCGCGCCTTCGCAGGCCGCCGCGTCGGGACCGAACAGCACCGGCGGCTCGGCCCACTCGGCATCGAGTTCGGCCAGCAGATCGCTCGCCAGGTTGACTGCCACGGTAGGGAGCGACTGGTCGCCGGCCGCGCTGCGGATCGCCCGCAAGACGGTGGCATAGCCGCTGTCGCGCGCCCGCAGCCGCTCTTCGAGCGCGGCGAGGATCTGCAGCGTCTCGGCCAGCAGCGATTGGGCCTCGTCGAGCGGTCGGGTCGAGAGGTATTCGAGGAACAGCGGCAGGTAGTCCGGCAGTTCGTTGCCGACCCGCTCCAGTCCGCCCTGTTCGTAGAGCGCGGCCAGATCGACCAGCGCCTGGCCGCGGTCGCGGCTCTCGCCATGGACATGCTCGAACAGGTGGAGCGACAACTGGCGACTGCGGTCGAACAGCGCCACGTAGTGCTCCTGCAGGTCGATCAGATCGGTCTGCTCGATGAAGGCGCAGAAGCCCTCCAGCTCGGCCAGAACCGCCGGCGCGATTTGCCCTTCAGCGGCGAGGAGGCCGCGAATCTCGGCGATGGCCGCCTGCAACGTCTCACTCGGATAGCAGAGCAGCGCCGACAGCGCCTTGAAGGTGAGGCTCATTTCAGCACCTCCCCGGAGCTGTGTGGCTGGCTGCCCTGCGCCGGGCTGAACAGTTTCACCGGCGTGAACAGCTCAGCCTTCGAGCTGCCGCCGGAGCAGCCGTTGCCGAACGAGAAGCCGCAGTTGCCGCGCCGCGCGTAGAGATCCTCGTGCGCCTCGCGACGGGCGGTGGGGATGACGAAGCGGTCTTCGTAGTTGGCGATCGCCATGATCCGGTACATCTCCTCGATCACCGCGCCGGACAGGCCGACCCGGCTGGCGATCGACTCATCGATGCGCCCCTCGACGCTCTTGGCGCGCATGTAGCCACGCATCGCCAGCATCCGCTCCAGCGCCAGCGCGACTGGCGCCTCGTCGCCGGCGGTCAGCATGTTGGCGAGATAGCGCAGCGGGATGCGCAGCGAACGCACATCCGGCAGGCCGGCATCGATGCCGATCTGCCCGGCCGCCGCAGCCGACTGGATCGGCGACAGCGGTGGCACATACCAGACCATCGGCAGCGTGCGGTACTCCGGATGCAGCGGGAAGGCGATCTTCCACTCCATCGCCATCTTCCACACCGGCGAATGGCGGGCCGCCTCGAGCCAGCTCTCAGGAATGCCGTCGGCGCGCGCCTGGGCAATCACCGCCGGGTCGTGCGGGTCGAGAAAGAGGTCGAGCTGCGCCTGGTAGAGATCACGCTCATCCGCTGCGCTGGCCGCCGCCTCGATGCGGTCGGCGTCGTAGAGCAGCACGCCGAGGTAGCGGATGCGGCCGACGCAGGTCTCGGAGCAGACCGTCGGCTGCCCCGACTCGATGCGCGGGAAGCAGAAGATGCACTTCTCCGACTTGCCGCTCGACCAGTTGTAGTAGATCTTCTTGTAGGGACAGCCGGAGACGCACATCCGCCAGCCGCGGCATTTGTCCTGGTCGATCAGCACGATGCCATCTTCCTCGCGCTTGTAGATGGCGCCGGAGGGGCAGGCGGCGACGCAGGCCGGGTTGAGGCAGTGCTCGCACAGCCGCGGCAGGTACATCATGAAGGTGTTCTCGAACTGACCGTAGATGGCCTTCTCCACCCCCTCGAAGTTGACATCGGCGCTGCGCTTGGCGAACTCGCCGCCGAGAATCTCCTCCCAGTTCGGCCCCCATTCGATCTTCTCCATGCGCTCGCCAGTGATCGCCGAGCGCGGCCGCGCCGTCGGAAAGGCCTGCGACTCGCGGGCACTCTGCAAATGCTCGTAGTCGAAGTTGAACGGCTCGTAGTAGTCGTCGATCTCGGGCAGGTCGGGATTGGCGAAGATGTTCGCCAGCACCCGCCACTTGGCGCCGATGCGCGGCTCGATGCGGCCATTGGGCTTGCGCCGCCAGCCGCCGTTCCAGCGCTGCTGGTTCTCCCAGTCGCGGGGGTAGCCGATGCCCGGCTTGGATTCGACGTTGTTGAACCAGGCGTACTCGACCCCTTCGCGGCTGGTCCAGACGTTCTTGCAGGTGACCGAACAGGTGTGGCAGCCGATGCATTTGTCGAGGTTGAGCACCATGCCGATCTGTGCGCGGATTTTCATCGTGCAACCTCCTCAGGGGTTCCGGGTGTCGAGCGGCGCTTCGAGCCAGTCGACCTTTGCCATCTTGCGGACCACGACGAACTCGTCGCGGTTGGAGCCGACCGTGCCGTAGTAGTTGAAGCCATAGGCCTGCTGGGCGTAGCCGCCGATCATGTGCGTCGGCTTGAGCACGGCGCGGGTGCAGGAGTTGTGGATGCCGCCGCGCTGGCCGGTGATCTCCGAGCCGGGGGTGTTCACGGTCTTTTCCTGCGCGTGGTACATGAACAGCGTCCCCTCGCGGATGCGCTGCGACACCACGGCGCGCGCGGCGAGGGCGCCGTTGGCGTTGAAGGCCTCGACCCAGTCGTTGTCGCGGATACCGGCCTTTTGCGCGTCGCTTTCCGAGAGCCAGACCACCGGCCCGCCACGGTTCAGCGTCAGCATCAGCAGGTTGTCGGAGTAGGTGGAGTGGATGCCCCACTTCTGGTGCGGGGTGATGAAGTTGAGCACGATCTCGGCCTCGCCGTTGGGCTTGAGACCCTTCACCCAGGTGGTCTTCAGGTCGAGCGGCGGCTTGTAGAGGCAGAGCGCTTCGCCGAAGGCGCGCATCCACAGGTGGTCCTGATAGAGCTGCTGCCGGCCGCTGAGGGTGCGGAACGGGATCAGCTCGTGGATGTTGGTGTAGCCGGCGTTGTAGCAGACCTTCTCGCTTTCGAGGCCGGACCAGATCGGCGAGGAGATGATCTTGCGCGGCTGGGCCAGCAGGTCGTGGAAGCGGATCTTCTCATCCTCCTTCGGCAGCGCCAGATGGGCATGGGGGCGGCCGGTCTTCTGCTCCAGCGCCTCCCACGCCTTCACCGCGACGGTGCCGTTGGTTTCGGGCGCCAGCGCCAGAATCGCCTCGCAGACATCGATGTCGCGCTCGAGCCGCACCAGGGTGTCGGCCGTCCCCGGCACAGGCACCGCACCGTTGATCTGCCGCAGCCGCTCGACATCCTCACGGGTGTTCCAGGTGAGCCCCTTGCCGGCATTGCCCAACTTGTCGAGCAGCGGCCCCAGTGCAGTGAAGCGCTGGTAGAGGTTGGGGTAGTCGCGCTCGACCACGCTGATCTGCGGCATGGTCTTGCCGGGAATCGGCTCGCACTCGCCCAGATACCAATCCTTCACGTCGAGCGCCTGCGCCAGCTCGCCGGCACTGTCGTGCTGGATCGGGCTCAGCACCACATCCTTCTCGACCCCCAGCACCTCCGGCGCAACGGCCGAGAAGGCCTTGGCGATCGCCTTGAAGATCTCCCAGTCCGATTTGCTCTCCCAGGCCGGGTCCACCGCCGCACCGAGCGGGTGGATGAAGGGGTGCATGTCGCTGGTGTTGAGGTCGTTCTTCTCATACCAGGTCGCGGTCGGCAGCACGATGTCGGAGTAGACCGCGGTGGTCGACATGCGGAAATCGAGCGTCACCAGCAGGTCGAGCTTGCCCTCGGGGGCCTCGTCGTGCCAGGCGACCTCGCGCGGCTTCTGCCGCCCCTCCTGCCCCAGATCCTTGCCCTGCACCCCGTGGGGAGCGCCCAGCAGGTGCTTGAGGAAGTACTCATGCCCCTTGCCGGAGGAGCCAAGCAGATTGGAGCGCCAGATGAACAGGTTGCGTGGCCAGTTGGCCGGATCGTCGGGGTCCATGCAGGAGAGTTCGAGCCGGCGCGACTTGAGCTCGTTGACGGTGTAGGCCACCGGGTCGACCCCGGCCGCGGCAGCCGCCCGCGCCACCTCCAGCGGATTGGTCTTGAGCGCCGGGGTCGAAGGCAGCCAGCCCATCCGTTCGGCGCGGGCGTTGAAGTCGATCAGAGAGGCATCCCAGGGCCCCGCCGGCGCCGTCGGCGACAGGATCTCGGCGGTGCTGACGGTCTCGTAACGCCACTGGTCGGTGTGGGCGTAGAAGAACGAGGTCGAGTTCTGCTGGCGTGGCGGGCGAATCCAGTCGAGGGCGAAGGCGATCGGCGCCCAGCCGGACTGCGGCCGCAGCTTCTCCTGACCGACGTAGTGGCTCCAGCCGCCGCCGGACTGGCCGACGCAGCCGCACATCACCAGCATGTTGATGACGCCACGGTAGTTCATGTCCATGTGGTACCAGTGGTTCATCGCCGCGCCGATGATGACCATCGAGCGGCCATTGGTCTTCTCGGCGTTGTCGGCAAAGCCGCGCGCCACGGCCAGAATCTGCTCGCGCGGCACGCTGGTGATCTGCTCGGCCCAGGCCGGCGAGTAGGGTTCTGGGTCGTCGAAATCGCGCGGCATGTGCTCGCCGCCAAAGCCCTGATCGACGCCGTAGTTGGCCAGAAACAGGTCGTAGACCGAGGCCACCAGCACCTCGCCCTCCTTCAGCTTCAGCCGCTTGACCGGCACGTTGCGCACCAGCACGTCGGGGTGGTCGGTGGCGGCGAAGCCGTTGCTGGCCGCGTTGGCGAAGTAGGGGAAGCGCACCCCCACCACCGCATCATGCACGCCTTTGAGGCCGAGGCGCAGCCGGGTGTCGCGGCCGGTGGCGTCTTTCTCCTCCAGGTTCCATTTGCCGGCGTCGTCGCGCCCCTGCGGGCCCCAGCGAAAGCCGATCGAGCCGGTGGGCACCACCACCTCGCCGCTGCGCTCATCCAGCGCCACCGTCTTCCACTCGGGGTTGTTGCCCTGCCCCAGCGCGTCATCGAAGTCGGATGCACGCAGCAGGCGCTCTGCGACATGGTTCCCCTCCTGCGGCACCAGCCGCACCAGCAGCGGCAGGTCGGAGTACTTGCGCAGGTAGTCGCGGAAGTAGGGCACCTGCCGGTCGACATGGAACTCCTTCAGGATCACATGGCCGAACGCCATCGCCAGCGCGGCGTCGGTGCCCTGTTTCACGGCGACCCACAGGTCGGCGAATTTCGACGCCTCGGAGTAGTCGGGGCAGATCACCACGCTCTTGGCGCCCCGGTAGCGCGCCTCGGTGTAGAAGTGGGCATCGGGGGTGCGGGTCTGGGGCACGTTGGAGCCCCACAGCATCAGAAAGCCGGAGTTGTACCAGTCCGCGCTCTCGGCGACGTCGGTCTGCTCGCCCCAGGTCTGCGGCGAGGCCGGCGGCAGGTCGCAATACCAGTCGTAGAACGAGCCGCAGCCGCCGCCCAGCAGTTGCAGATAGCGCGCCCCGGCGGCGTAGGAGATCATCGACATCGCCGGAATCGGCGAGAAGCCGAACACCCGGTCGGGCCCCCAGCGCTTGACGGTGTGGGCGTTGGCGGCGGCGATGATCTCGGTGATCTCGTCCCAGCCGGCGCGGACGAAGCCGCCATGGCCGCGGATCGCGGTGTAGGCGCGCCGCTGCGCGGGATCCTCGACGATGGCGGCCCAGGCCGCGACCGGCGGCAGCGTGGCCCGCGCGGCGCGCCATGCGCGCAGCAGCCGGCCACGGATCAGCGGGTACTTCACCCGCGCGCCGGAGTAGAGGTACCAACTGTAGCTGGCGCCGCGCGCGCAGCCGCGCGGCTCGTGGTTGGGCAGCTCCTCGCGGGTGCGCGGGTAGTCGGTCTGCTGCGTCTCCCAAGTGACGATGCCGCCCTTGACGTAGATCTTCCACGAGCAGGAGCCGGTGCAGTTCACGCCATGGGTGGAGCGCACGATCTTGTCGTGCTGCCAGCGCTTGCGGTAGCCCTCCTCCCAGCCGCGGTCCTCCTGGGTCACGATGCCGTGCCCCCCGGAAAAGCCATCGACGGTCCGGCGAAAGAAGGTGAGCCGATCGAGAAAGTGCGACATGGTGAGGGTCCCCGGTTACTTGGCCGCGGCCGGTTGAGCCGGTATGGCGCGCCGCTGCCGTTCGAGGTCATGCAGCAGGCCGCCCTTGCGGGTGTAGACCCGCCAGGTGATGACCAGACAACTGACGTAGAAGATGAGGAAGCACCAGAGCGCCGCCTGCGCGCCGCCGGTCAGGGCGATCGAGGTGCCATAGCTCTTCGGGATGAAGAAGGCACCGAAGGCGGCGATCGCCGAGGTGAAGCCGGTGATGGCCGCGGCCTCCTTCTCGACCTGCCGCTGGCGCGTCTCGGCGTCAGCGTCGGGCATCAGCCGCTGCAGCTCCTTGGTCATGATCGCCGGGATCATCTGGAAGGTGGAGGCATTGCCGATGCCGGTGGCGCAGAACAACGCCAGAAAGCTGGCGAAGAAGATCGGAAAGCTCTGCATCTCCAGCCCGTAGAGCACGCCGCCGACGCCGGCCATCATCGCCACGAAGACCCAGAAGGTGACGCGCCCGCCGCCATATTTGTCCGCCACCCAGCCGGTCAGTGAGCGCGACAGCGCGCCGACCAGCGGACCGAGAAAGGCCAGTTGCAGGGCGTTGACCGCCGGGAATGCGGTCTTGGTCAGCAGCGGAAAGGCCGCCGAGTAGCCGATGAAGGAGCCGAAAGTGCCGGTGTAGAGCCAGCACATGATCCAGTTGTGCCGACGCTGGAAGATGACCGACTGCTCGGAGAACGACGCCTTGGCCGAGGCGATGTCGTTCATGCCGAACCAGGCGGCGATCGCCGCGGCGGCGATGAAGGGCACCCAGATGAAGCCGGCATTCTGCAGCCACAGGCTGGTCGTCTTGTCGCCCTGGGTCGCGACCTGCGGATCACCGCCCAGCGCGCCGAACACGCCGGCGGTGATCACCAGCGGCACCAGGAACTGCACCACGCTGACCCCGAGGTTGCCGAGCCCGGCGTTGAGCGCCAGCGCATTGCCCTTCTCGGCCCGCGGGAAGAAGAACGAGATGTTCGACATCGAGGAGGCGAAGTTGCCACCGCCAAAGCCGCACAGCAGCGCCAGCAGCAGAAAGACCCAGTAGGGGGTCTCGGGATTCTGCACGGCAAAGCCGATGCCGACGGCCGGGATCATCAGCGACCAGGTGGTCAGCGTCGTCCACATCCGTCCGCCGAAGATCGGCACCATGAAGGAGTAGAAGATGCGCAGCGTCGCGCCCGACAGCCCCGGCAGCGAGGCGAGCCAGAACAGCTCGTTGGTGCTGTAGCGAAAGCCGATGGCCGGCAGCTTGGCGACCACCACCGACCAGACCATCCATACCGCGAAGGAGAGTAGCAGACAGGGGATCGACAGCCACAGATTGCGCCTGGCGATCGGTTTGCCTTCCCGCACCCAGAACGCGTGGTCTTCGGGCCGCCAGTGGGCCAGCACGCGATGAGGTCCCAGGATGCCCACCTGTCTGGCGCCGTGGATCTCCTCCATTTCGGCCAGTTCCGGCAGCTTCCGGAGCACGGGGGCCGCCGCCTCGCGCTCCATGCGCAGGATCGCCAGATGCATCCACACCAAGGCCGTGCTCACCAAGGCGAACAGCGCCATGAAGCAGCTCGTCCACAGCCCGGTGAGATCGAGCAGCACGCCGAAAAGAATGGGCAGGACGAAGCCGCCCAGGCCGCCGATCATGCCGACCAGACCGCCCACCGCGCCGACATGTTCCGGGTAGTAGACCGGGATGTGCTTGTAGACCGCCGCCTTGCCCAGCGCCATGAAGAAACCGAGCACGAAGACGATGACGACGAAGCCGGTCAGTCCCATCTCCAGGTGGAACGAAAAGGTCTCCTTCGCCCCGTGCACCACGTAGTCGGTCGGCGGATAGGCGAGCAGAAAGGTCGCGGCGATGGAGACGAGGAAGGTCCAGTAGAGCACCCGCCGCGCACCATAGACATCGGAAAGATGGCCGCCGTAGGCGCGGAAGAGGCTGGCCGGAATCGAGAACAGCGCCGCGATCATCCCGGCGCTCTTGATGTCGAGCTGGTAGACCTGCGTCAGATAGCGCGGCAACCACAGCGCCAGGGCGACAAAGGCACCGAAAACAAAGAAGTAGTAGAGCGAGAAGCGCCACACTTGCACGTTCTTCAGTGGCTCCAGTTCGAGCCAGGCGCTTTTGGGCTTGATGCCGGCACGGCGACGCTCGACCAGCACCGGATCATCCTGGGTCGTCAGCCAGAACAGCACGGCGGTGATGGCGAGACCCGCCGCCCAGAGCTGCGCGACGCTCTGCCAGCCAAAGGCCACCAGCGTGAATGGGGCGAGCAACTTGGTGACGGCGGCGCCGATGTTGCCCATGCCGAAGATGCCGAGCGCCGTGCCCTGCTTCTGCTGCGGATACCAGCGCGAGACATAGGCCACCCCGACCGCGAAGGAGCCGCCGGCAATTCCGACGCCCAGCCCCGCCAGCAGAATCTGCGGATAGGTCGCGGCCTGCGACAGCAGCCAGGTGGCCACGGCGGCAGCCAGCATCGTCAATGTGAAGACCAGCCGGCCGCCGTAGAGGTCGCTCCATACCCCCAGCGCCACACGGCTGAGCGAGCCGGTCAGAATCGGCATGCCGACCAGCAGGCCGAACTGGGTCTCGCTCAAGCCCAGCTCTTCGCGAATGCGGATGCCGATGATCGAAAAGATGGTCCATACGGCGAAGCAGACGGTAAAGGCCACCGTGCTCGCGCTCAGGATGCGGGTCGATTGGGGATGGGCCTGGGTGTTCATCGCCGGGTTTCCTGCTTATGGATGGGTTCGACCGACCGAGGAGAGATTCGCGATGGTCGTTAAGGTGGCAGGGGCGGCGGCCGCTCACATTGACTCATGTCAAATATCAGCGTGACATTTGTCACATTTAGCATTTCTCGATCGTCAAAATGGGCAGAGGGATGTTCAGGATGGCGGGTGGTGTAAAAACACATGGCCACACTTTGAGGATGAATGGGAAATGATCGTGGCCAAGGAGATTGAACCGCAGGCGCTGCCGCTGCTGCGCCAGTTGCCGGCGGCCAACCGCGAGCGGTTGCTGGCCAGCGCGATTCAGCACCGGGTGGCGGCTGGAACGGTGCTGTTCGAACAGGGCGAGCTGCCCAACTTCCAGATCGTGGTGCTGGCCGGTTCGGTACAACTGTTCGGTCGTTCAACCCAGGGCCGCGAGGTGCTGGTGGAGGTGGTGCGCGCGCCCGATCTGATCATTCCGGCCGCGGTGGTCACCGCTGCGCCCTATCTGATGCAGGCGCGGGTGCCAGAGCCTTCGCGCTTGCTGCTGATTCCGGCGGCGCTCTTTCGCGACACCCTGCGGCAGGATCCGCTGCTGGCTTATGAGGTGATCGACGCTCTGGCGCAGCAGTTCCGGCGCATGGTGCGGCAGGTGAAGAGTCTGAAGCTCCGGTCGTCGGTGCAGCGGGTGGGTTGCTATCTGCTGATGCTGTCGAAGCGTCAAGGCACGCCAGGGCAGGCTGTTCTGCCGTATGAAAAACATCTCATCGCTTCGGAACTCGGCATCACCCGCGAGTCGTTTTCGCGCGCGCTCGCGAGCCTAGAGCAGGCCGGCATCCAGGTCGCCGGACAGACCATCACGATTGTCGATGCGGCGCGGCTGGCAGTCGCCTGCCAGCCTGATCCGCTGATCGACGATGCCGACAGTGAAGCGACGCGATTTAGCGATGATCCGTCGCGCCCGGCGATCGCTGGTTCTGGCGATCCATACCGGCGCTGGTCTTGATCACCGGCCGCTCGCCAGTCTGGAATCGACGCGGCCATCGGGTTTTACTCGAAACGATCCACGACGGCGCTCGGTGCGATCGGCGAGGCGATTGCGGCCCATGTGGAGGCGCATGATGATCCCGATTGCGCCATGATTCCTTCCATGCATTGATCGGCGATCCCACAGAAGGCGCTCTGCTGACCCTTGCGGCCAAGGCGGGACTCGATTCGGAGGTCGCGCTTCGGCTGCCGCGGATCGCCGAGATTCCGTTCGACAGTTCATGGCGATCTTTCACGATGAAAGGGAGACGGTACGGATGTGCGTCAAGGGCGCGCCCGACGTGCTGCGCGCCCGTGCGGACCGGTATGTCACCGAGCAAGGCGAGGCGCCGCTGTACGCTGCGGCCCGTGCGGCGTTCGAACAGGAAAACGATGCCCTGGCCTCGGCAGCCATGCGTGTCCTCGCGCTCGCCAGCCGCCGTATCCCTGCAAACGCGTTTGATCCATCCGGCGATCTGATGCCGGTGGGCCCAGGAGCTGAATCTGCATGGACTGGTCGGCATCATCGACCCCGGCGCAGCCGGAAGCGCAGACGGCCATCGCAACCTGCCAGGCCGCGGGCATCGAGGTGAAGATGATCACCGGCGATCACCGCGTGACGGCGGCAGCGATTGCCCAGGAACTGGGGCTTTCCGGCGAGGCTTACGAAGGACGGGAGCTGGATGGCTTGAGTTCCGAACAGATCACGGATCCGCTGGAAAAAAGTGCCGTGTTTGCGCGGGTCGCACCCAAGCACAAGTTGCGCATCGTCGAGGCGCTCAAGGCGTACGGGCACGTCGTGGCAATGACCGGTGATGGCGTCAACGACGCACCGGCCCTGAAGGCAGCGGATATCGGAGTGGCCATGGACATCACCGGGACCGAGGTGACCCAGGAAGCGGCGACCCTGGTGTTGACCGATGACAGCTTCGCGTCCATCGTGCGCGCCGTGGAGGAGGGGCGCACCATCTACGAGAACATCGTCAAATTCGTTCGTTTCCAGCTTTCCACCAACATCGGCGCCGTTCTCACCGTGCTGGGTGCGCCGTTCCTGGGCTTCGCCACGCCGTTTACGGCCATCCAGATTCTCTGGGTCAACCTGATCATGGATGGCCCGCCTGCGATGATTCTGGGTTGGAGCCGGCGCGGCCCGGCATCATGCAGGATCGCCCGCGCCCCGCCGGCGCAGCCATACTGACCGGGCAGCGGTTGTGGCGGATCATGCTCTACGGCGTGATGATGGCAGCCGGAACGCTGGGCGCCAACGCTTGGGGCCTCGCCCAAGTCGGGCGTGACTATGCCGTGACCCTGGCGTTCACCGCCTTCGTCCCGTGCCAGTTCTTCAATGTCTTCAACGCCCGTGCCGAACACCGCAGCGCGTTCAATCGCCAGTTCGTCGCCAATGGCCGGTTGTGGTTGGCGCTGGCGGGCGTCATCGGGCTGCAGATCGTGGCGGTGCACTGGGGTCCGGCACAGGATATCTTCGATACGGTCGATCTGGCGCCGGATGACTGGCTGCGCGCGCTGAGCATCGCTTCGAGCGTGCTGTTACTTGAAGAGGCGCGCAAGCGCATTCTCGCGGGTACGCGGCGCCTCCGGCGGGTTCCCCGAATGGGTCGCCGTAACCTCGGTCAGACTAGGATGACACTGGGCGAACGGGTCGGCACGATGCATCGTCGCGGCCCGGACCGATGGATTTCATCGATACGCCGCATTTCATGCAGGGAGGACGCTTTGTGAACGACCACCACCCCGGGTCAGCAGCCGACCCATCAATGTCTCCCGCGCCGGCGGACGGTCGAGCCGATGTCATCAGTCCGAATGTGGCCGGAACGCTTGATGCGCTGTTCCGGGAGCGCGTCCGGCGCATGCCCGAGGCCATCGCCTATCGCGCCTTCGATGCCGCAGAGGGCGAGTGGCGCGAGTACCGCTGGGCCGAGATGGCCGACAGGGTCGGGCAGTGGCAGTCGGCGCTGGTGGCGGAAGGCCTGCTGCCCGGTGAGCGCATTGCCATCGCATTGCCCAATGGACCCGACTGGGTGTGCGTGGATCAGGCCGCGCTCGGGCTCGGACTGGTGGATGTCCCGCTCTACGTCGATGATCGCCCCGAGAACGTCGCGTTTTTGCTCGCGAATTCCGGCGCGCGGTTGCTGGTGATCGATACCCTGGCGCGGTGGCAGTCGCTGGCGTCGGCAGTAGCGGCGGTGGCCACGCTGGAACGGGTGGTCGTTCTGGGGCCGCTGGAAGCGGGACGCGATCCGCTTCTGGTGGCAGCCGACCGGTGGTTGCCGCCCGGCCACCATGAGTTGCGCACATTGGCCGCTGCGCCCGATGATCTGGCGACGCTGGTCTATACCTCCGGGACCACCGGCCGGCCCAAGGGCGTCCTGTTGAGCCACCGCAATATCCTGTCGGTCGCCCATGCGGCGCTGCAGCGGGTGCAAGCCTATCCGGACGATGTGTTTTTGTCGTTTCTGCCACTGGCGCACCTGTTCGAGCGCACGGCTGGCTATTACCTGCCGATGATGGCCGGCGCGACCGTAGCGCATGCCCGTGGCGTCCTGCAACTAGCCGAAGACCTGCAGACGATCCAGCCTACCGCGCTGATCGCGGTGCCGCGCGTTTTCGAAACCATCCATGCCCGGCTGCAACGGGAATTGCAGCGCAGCGGCTGGCTGGCCCGGCGGATTTTTTTGCTGGCGGTCCGAACCGGTTGGCAATACGATCGCTATCGCCAGCACAAGCGGTCTCGTCCTGCCAGCGCGGTGCTTTGGCCCGTGTTGTCGCGCCGCGTCGCCAGCCGGTTGCATGCGCGGCTGGGCGGGCGTCTGCGCGTGGCGGTCAGTGGTGGCGCCGCATTGCCGCCGACCATTGCGCGTACCTTCATCGGGCTCGGACTGCCGGTGCTGCCGGGGTATGGCCTCACGGAGGCGAGCCCGGTGGTCAGTGTGAATGCGCTGGACGACAACGAGCCGGCGAGCGTCGGTCCACCCCTGGCCGGCGTCGAGGTGCGCTTCGGCGCGCAGGACGAACTCCTGGTCCGCGGTCCCAATGTGATGAAAGGCTATTGGCAGAATCCCAGCGCCACCGCAGCGGCCATCGATCCCGATGGCTGGCTGCACACCAACGATCGGGGCGGCTTCGATGCGGCAGGCCGGATCTGTATCACCGGACGGCTCAATGAGATCATCGTGATGTCCAATGGCGAGAAGGTCTCGCCCGAAGACCTGGAAATGGCGATCCGGATGGATCCCTGGGTTGAACAATGCATGGTCGTGGGTGAGGGCGAGCCCTTTCTGGCTGCGTTGGTGGTGGTAGCGCACGGCCCGTGGACCCAGTTTGCCAAATCGCATGACCTGGATGCGGCAAACCCGGCGAGCCTGACGCATCCCCGGTTGCAGCGGGTCTTGCTCAAGCATCTCAACGCCCAATTGAGCGCATTTCCGAAATACGCCCGGATTCGCCGCGTCCATGCCCTGCGCGAGCCATGGACGCTGGAGAATGGGCTGATGACGCCGACGCTCAAGATTCGCCGCAAGGTGCTCCTGCAACGCTACGCCGGGCCGATTCGGGCGTTCTATGATCGGCATCCGACAGAAAGCACCTGATGCGTGTCTCGGCGCGGCGTCGATGGGTGTGAATGAGGCCGGATATGCCAACGTCTGAACCGCCATGGAGCGAGCCGGATACCGCCGACGCCCCCGGCCGGCCCGGTATCGCGCCGACCTGGACCAGCAGCGCCAAGGACGCGGTCGGCTGTTCCCTCGGGCCCTCGCGTCTCTGGTTCACGACCGGCTTCGGCATCGTCAACGAGGTCTATTACCCGCGCGTCGACATCCCGCAGATCCGCGATCTGGGTTTCATCGTGGCCGACGGCAAGGGGTTCTGGTCCGAGGTCAAGCGACTCGAGAACTACCGAGTGGATTTTGTGGCGCCGGGTGTGGCGGCCTTCGACATCCGCCATGATCACCCGCGCTATCAGTTGCATCTGCGCATTGCGCCGGACCCCCGGCGCGACGTGCTGGCGCTCGAAATCCGGCTGGAAGGCGATGAGGACCTGCATCCCTACGTGATCCTCGCGCCGCATCTGGGCGCCACCGGGCATGGCAACCGGGCGCTGATCGGCCGTTATCGCGGCCGGTGTGTGCTCATGGCCGAACAGGGCCCGTTCGCCTTGGCGCTGGCCGCGGTGGATGCACGTCAGCGCGATGCCTTGGGCCCCGCCAGCGCGGGCTACGTCGGTTGCAGCGACGGCTGGCAGGATTTTGCTCGCCATGGCGCCATGATCTGGCGCTATCGGTCTGCCGGCCCCGGCAACGTCGCCTTGACCGCCGCCCTGCCGCGCCAGGCCGTCCTGGCGCTGGGCTTCGGCAGCAGTACCAATGCTGCGGCCACGCTGGCGATTTCAAGCCTGCTGCAGCCCTTCGACCATCTGCTGGCGCATCAGATCGCCGACTGGGAGGCTTGGCAGGCCCGGCGCAGCGAACATTTCGCTCCCTCGCTCGATTTGCCGGACACCGTCCGCAACCAGTACCAGGTCTCCGCGCTCGTGCTCCGAACCCACCTCGACAAGACCTATCCCGGCGCCATGGTGGCCAGCTTGAGTGTCCCCTGGGGCGACAGCGGTGATGAGCGCGGCGGCTACCACCTGGTCTGGCCGCGGGATCTGGTGCAGTGCGCCGGCGGCCTACTGGCCCTGGGCGCCGAGGAGGAAGCGCGCGATACGCTGCGCTATCTCATCGCCAGTCAGCACGAGGACGGGCACTGGAGCCAGAACCAATGGCTCGGCGGCAAACCCTTCTGGTCCGGCATTCAGCTCGACGAAATCGCCTTTCCCGTCCTGTTGGCTGCGGCGCTGGCCGAGCGCGGCGCCCTGGGGGGCATCGAGGTGGCGGACATGGTGCGTCAGGCGCTGGGCTTCATCGCCTTGCATGGGCCGGTCACCGGGCAGGATCGCTGGGAGGAAAACGCCGGCATCAACACCTTCACGCTGGCCGCCTGCATCGGTGCACTGGTGGCCGGCAGCGCCCTGTTGCCGACGGAGTCCCAGCCCTGGACACTGGCGCTGGCCGATTTCTGGAACGATCGCATCGAAGCCTGGACCGTGGCCCGCGACACGGCGCTGGCCGTGCGCTGCGGTGTCGCCGCGCATTACGTGCGCACCGCACCGGCCGAAGTGCTCTGGCAGGGACCGGCGGCGCTGCACCGACCGCTGCCCGTGCGCAACCGCGAGGATGGCCTGGTGTTGCCCGCGGCCGAGCAGGTCTCGACCGATTTTCTGCAACTGGTGCGATTTGGATTGCGGTTGCCGGATGACCCCGTGATCCGGGACAGCGTGGCGGTCGTGGACCGGCTGCTCAAGGTCGAGACGCCGGCCGGGCCGGTCTGGCGGCGGTACAACGGCGACGGCTATGGCGAGCACGACGACGGCCGCGCCTACGACGGCACGGGGCGCGGACGTCCTTGGCCGCTGTTGACCGGGGAGCGCGGGCACTATGAATTCGCGCTCGGCCGAGACCCGCTGCCCTGGCTGGAGGCCATGGCGGGGATGGCCAATCGGACGGGGCTCATCCCCGAGCAGATCTGGGACGGTGAGGCCATTCCGCGGCGGCGCCTGTTGTTCGGTCGCCCCACCGGCGCCGCCATGCCGCTGATCTGGGCGCATGCGGAATTCATCAAGCTCATGGCCTCGCGCATGCAGGGAGCGCCGGTCGATCGCCCCGCGGCGCTCTGGCAGCGCTACGCTGGGCAACGGCCGCAGATCGAGCGCGCCTTCTGGTCTCTGGCGGCGCCCATCGGACATTTTGCCGCCGGTCTGCGTCTGGTGATCCTGCTGGCAGAACCGGCCTGGGTGCACTGGGGGCACGACGGCTGGCGCGATGCGGTCGATGTGGCCAGTGTCGCACCCGGCCTGGGGCTGCACGCGGTGGAACTGGACACCCGGCCGTTGCAGGCGGGCCAGCGCGTGGACTTCACCCTTCGCTGGCAGGCATCGAACGAATGGATCGGTTCGGACTATGCTGTAGACGTGAGGTGAGCGAATCCGGCAGCAGATGCCGGAGGGGTCAGGCCGTGCGAGCACGGCGGGAGGTGCGCGATGAGGCTCGTCATCCGGGACACCTGGTTTCCTGCCGGTACGCATATTCTCATCGAGGCGGGTCTGGATGAACTGGCTTTTGTGCGCTGCACTTTCGAGGGCGGCCGGATCACGGTCGATGAGACCATCGACCGTCCCATCTTCATGGCCTGCCTGTTTCAGGGCACCCGGTTCGATCTTCAGGGTTTATCGGAGCGGATCGCCCGCGATTGCCATTGGCATGCACCACCCACCGAGGCCGCGGCCACACCGCACCCGACGCCATAGGCTCGGGGGGCGTGACCCGAGGCGCGCGTCGCTGCCCCGAAGAGGGCGCGCGTGTCCCATTTCAACAGCGCTACCGGGCTGCCTTGACGTTCGTCATGCCTGTCCCCATTTCCCTTGGCAGAATGTGAGGCGTGTGCCGCCCACCTGAACAGCCCATGGGGAATAGCCGATGCGCATGGATAAACTGACCAACAAATTCCAGATGGCCCTGGCCGATGCCCAGTCGCTCGCGGTCGGGCGCGACAACGCCTATATCGAGCCGGTGCACGTGCTGCTGGCGCTGCTCGATCAGCAGGGCGGCAGCGCGCGGCCGCTGCTGTCGGCGGCCGGGGTGGACGTGAACGGCCTGCGGGCCGCACTGGGCCAGGCGCTGGAACGCCTGCCGCAGGTCCAGGGCGCCTCGACGGGCGAGGTGCATCTGTCGGCCGATGTCGTGCGCCAGCTCAACATCGCCGACAAGCTCGCCCAGCAGCGCAAGGACCAGTACATCAGCTCCGAGCTGTACCTGCTCGCCGCGCTCGAGGACAAGGGCCCGGCCAAGGAGCTGTTGCAGAAGTTCGGCGCCTCGAAGACCACCCTGGAGCAGGCGATCAAGCAAGTGCGCGGCGGGGAAAGCGTGAACGATCCCAACGCCGAGGAATCACGCCAGTCGCTGGACAAGTACACCATCGACCTCACCGAGCGCGCTGAGCAGGGCAAGCTCGACCCGGTGATCGGGCGCGATGACGAAATCCGCCGCACCATCCAGGTCCTTTCGCGCCGCACCAAGAACAATCCGGTACTGATCGGCGAGCCCGGCGTCGGCAAGACCGCCATCGTCGAGGGCCTCGCCCAGCGCATCGTCAACGGCGAGGTGCCCGAGGGGCTGAAAGACAAGCGCCTCTTGGCGCTGGACATGGCGGCGCTGATCGCAGGCGCCAAATACCGCGGCGAATTCGAGGAGCGCCTGAAAGCCGTGCTCAACGAGCTGGGCAAGCAGGAAGGGCGCGTCATCCTGTTCATCGACGAAATCCACACCATCGTCGGGGCCGGCAAGGCCGAGGGCGCGATGGACGCGGGCAACATGCTCAAACCCGCCCTGGCGCGCGGCGAGCTGCACTGCATCGGCGCCACCACGCTGGATGAATACCGCCAGTACATCGAAAAGGACGCGGCGCTCGAACGGCGCTTCCAGAAAGTGCTGGTCGACCAGCCGAGCGTGGAGGACACCATCGCCATCCTGCGCGGCCTGAAGGAGAAATACGAAGTCCACCACGGCGTGGAGATCACCGACCCGGCCATCGTCGCGGCCGCAACCCTGTCGCACCGGTACATCACCGACCGGCAGCTGCCGGACAAGGCCATCGACCTCATCGACGAGGCGGCCAGCCGCATCCGCATGGAAATCGATTCCAAGCCCGAGGAAATGGATCGGCTGGAACGGCGGCTGATCCAGCTCAAGATCGAGCGCGAGGCGCTGAAGAAGGAATCCGACGAGGCCTCCCGCAAGCGATTGGCGGATCTGCAGGAGCAGATCGAGCGGCTGGAGCGCGAGTACGCGGACCTTGAGGAGGTCTGGAAGGCCGAGAAGGCGACCCTGCAGGGCAGCCAGCACGTGAAGGAGGAACTCGACCGCGCACGTATCGAGCTCGAAACGGCGCGCCGGGCGGGGGATCTCAACCGCATGTCCGAGCTGCAGTACGGCCGCATTCCGGCGCTGGAAAAACAGCTCGCCGAGGCGAGTCAGGCCGAGCAGCAGGAGATGACCCTGCTGCGCAACAAGGTGACCGAGGAGGAGATCGCCGAGGTCGTCTCCAAATGGACCGGCATTCCCGTCTCCAAGATGCTGGAAGGCGAGCGCGAGAAGCTGCTGCGCATGGAAGAGGCGCTGCACCAGCGTGTGATCGGTCAGGACGAGGCGGTGCGGGCGGTGTCCGACGCCATCCGCCGCGCGCGGGCGGGTCTCGCCGATCCCAACCGGCCCAACGGCAGTTTCCTGTTCCTGGGGCCCACCGGCGTGGGCAAGACCGAATTGACCAAGGCGCTGGCGCAGTTTCTGTTCGACTCGCCCGATGCCATGGTGCGCATCGACATGTCCGAGTTCATGGAAAAGCATTCCGTGGCGCGGCTGATCGGCGCGCCTCCGGGCTATGTGGGCTACGAGGAAGGCGGCTATCTCACCGAGGCGGTGCGCCGCAAGCCGTACAGCGTGATCCTGCTCGATGAGGTGGAGAAAGCCCATCCGGACGTGTTCAACGTGCTGCTGCAGGTGCTCGACGACGGGCGGCTCACCGATGGCCAGGGGCGCACGGTGGATTTCCGCAACACCGTGATCGTGATGACCTCGAACCTGGGCTCGCAGATGATCCAGGAGCTGGCCGGCGAGGAGAACTATGCCCGCATGAAGAGCGCGGTCATGGATGTGGTGGGGCAGCACTTCCGGCCCGAGTTCCTGAACCGCATCGACGAGGTGGTGGTGTTCCACCCGCTCGGCCGCGAACACATCCGGCGCATCGTCGATCTGCAGGTCGAGATCCTGCGCCAGCGGCTGGCGGCGCGCGACATCGGCCTCGTGCTCACCGAGCCCGCGCTCGACTGGCTCGGCGAGGTCGGTTATGACCCGGTCTATGGCGCCCGACCGCTCAAGCGGGCCCTGCAGCAGTATCTGGAAAACGCATTGGCGCGCGATCTGTTGCAGGGGCGGTTCGTGCCCGGCGAGACCATCGAGGTTGACCGGGACGGCGATCGGCTCGTGTTCCGGGCCGGCGCGCGCTGAGGGCGATATACTACGCAGCCTCATCGGCGGCCTTGAAACGGCGCGCGGCATCCCCATGCTCTCGGCGTCTCGTCCGGTTGAATCCGGAGGAGGCGCCGCCGGGTGTGGCGCAGCCCGCAGCCGGCAGGTCCGTTCAGCGAACCCAGAGTCATGCGAGGTTGCCATGCCCATCTATGAATACCAGTGTCAGGCGTGCGGACACCGCCTGGAGAGCCTGCAGAAGATCAGTGAAGATCCGCTCAAGGACTGCCCCGCCTGCGGTCAGCCGACGCTGAACCGGCTGGTGTCCGCCGCCGGTTTCCGGCTCAAGGGCGGCGGCTGGTACGAGACCGATTTCAAGAGCGGCAACAAGCGCAACGTGGCCGAATCCGCCGGTTCCTCGGACAGCGGCTCTGCGTCCGGTTCCGCCGCGTCATCGAGCGACAGCGGTACCAGCACGGCGAGCAGCTCGGCGGCTACGTCAAGCGATTGAAACGGCGCTTGCCGCTGCCGGACCGCTTGCCTAACATCCCCCCAACCCGCCGAAGCGGGCGCGTCCGTCGCCGGATGCGCCCGCGCGGCTTTTTCCGATCCGGCCCTGGCCGCCCTCGCACGGACGATCGACATGCGTAGTCATTATTGTGGAACCCTGGACACCGCCCTCATCGACCGGGAGGTGGAGCTGGCCGGCTGGGTGCACCGGCGGCGCGACCACGGCGGGGTGATCTTCATCGACCTGCGCGACCGCGAAGGCGTGGCGCAGATCGTCTGCCATCCGGACGACGCCGAGGTGTTTGCGGCCGCCGAAGCGGTGCGCAGTGAATACGTCCTGCGCGTGCGCGGACGGGTACGGCGCCGGCCGGCCGGCACCGAGAATCCGCGTCTGCCGACGGGCGCCGTCGAGGTGGTGGCCACCTCGCTCGAGGTGCTCAACGCCGCCCAGACCCCGCCGTTCCAGCTCGACGAGGACGAGGTCGGCGAGGACGTGCGCCTACGCTACCGCTACATCGACCTGCGCCGGCCGGCCATGCTGGCCAACCTCAAGCTGCGTGCCCGCGTCACCGGCTTTTTGCGCAACCACCTGGACCGCCACGGTTTCATGGACGTGGAAACGCCCATGCTCACCCGCGCCACGCCGGAAGGCGCGCGCGATTATCTCGTGCCCAGCCGCACTCATCCCGGCCACTTCTTCGCGCTGCCGCAGTCGCCTCAGCTTTTCAAGCAGTTGCTGATGATGGGCGGCATCGATCGCTACTACCAGATCGTGCGCTGCTTCCGCGACGAGGATCTACGCGCCGACCGCCAGCCCGAGTTCACCCAGGTCGACATCGAGACCTCCTTCCTCGACGAGGAAGGCATCATGCAGCTCATGGAAGGCATGATCCGCGACCTGTTCGCCGAGGTGCTGGACGTCGCGCTGCCCGATCCCTTCCCGCGCATGACCCACGCCGAGGCCATGGCCCGCTACGGCTCGGACAAGCCGGATCTGCGCATCGCGCTCGAGCTGACCGAAGTTGCCGATCTGGTGCGCGAGGTCGATTTCAAGGTGTTCGCCGGGCCCGCCAGCGATCCGGACGGCCGCGTGGCGGCGCTGCGCGTGCCCGGCGGCGGGCGGCTGTCGCGCAAGGACATCGACGGCTACACCGACCTGGTCGGGCGCTACGGCGCCAAGGGGCTGGCCTACATCAAGGTCAACGAGCGCGCCGCAGGGGCCGCCGGCCTGCAGTCGCCGATCGTGAAATTCCTGCCCGAAGCCGTCGTCGCCGCGATCCTGGACCGCTGCGGCGCCCAGGATGGCGATCTCGTCTTTTTCGGCGCCGACAAGGCGCGCATCGTCAGCGAAGCGCTGGGCGCGCTGCGCCTGCGGCTGGGGCAGGACCTCGGCATCGTCGCGGAGGGCTGGCGGCCGTTGTGGGTGGTGGATTTCCCCATGTTCGAATGGGACGAGGCGGCCGGCCGCTTCGTTGCCCTGCACCATCCCTTCACCGCGCCGCGGGTGGACGACGCCGCGGCGCTCGCGGCCGATCCCGGCCGGGCGGTCTCGCGCGCCTACGACATGGTGCTCAACGGCACCGAACTCGGCGGCGGCTCGGTGCGCATCCATCGCCAGGACATGCAGCAGGCCGTGTTCGACCTGCTCGGCATCGGGCGCGAGGAAGCCGAGGAAAAGTTCGGCTTTCTGCTCGACGCCCTCAAGTACGGCTGTCCGCCGCACGGCGGGCTGGCCTTCGGCCTCGACCGCCTCGTCATGCTCATGGCCGGCGCCAAGAGCATCCGCGACGTCATCGCCTTCCCAAAGACCCAGACCGCGAGCTGCCCGCTCACCCGCGCGCCGGGACCGGCCAGCGACGCGCAGCTGCGCGAGCTCGGCATCCGCGTGCGCGCCGCGCCGGGTGCATAAATCCCAATCTCGTCGCGCGTCACCTCCGGCGCGCGACGAATTCCCTACCCCTGTTCGAGCATCGCCCACTCTTTACCACAGCGTGGCTCTCGAACCGCGCGCATGTGCTAATGTCCGTACGGCCCAGGTTTTTCCGTGCTATCGGGAAAATCCTGTCGGGCAAGTCATGAAGAAGCTTGAGTGAGGCGATCATGTGCATCAGTGCTTTGTTCGCGCGAGTTGAGGCGCCGCTGAATAATGTGCGGTGGTCATGGGGTGCCGTGCGGCCGGCGGATGGAGCGGTGTTCCTTCGAGTCTGGCAGGATGACCAGACGATGCTCGACGGAAAATACTACGTCCGCCTTACCGCCAATCAGGTTTTTGCAGTAAACGATCCAGACAACTACGGTTATCAAGAGCGGTTAATGCACGTTGATCTTGTGCGAAACGGAGCTCGGCTTTTCATGATCATGTGCCGCGCTCGCGATCCGCAGGCCCATCCGCGGCAAATTGCCGGCTTCGATAGGCGGGAGCTTTTCGTGGCGGTGAGTGGATAGAGCGGGACGGAGAGGTGTGGGTAGAGCTTGCCAAACGGATTCCCATTTAAGAGGCCGATCACGCGGTGGGAAACCAATGACAACCGAGCTCACCTTTATCACTGAGGCAGCAGCGCTGCCTTGGCCTAGTTCTGCGTGGAGACCGACACCTGCCGCTCCGCAGCCAAGTGCGTGAGGAACGCCACAACCTCGACCGCCCCCATCTCTGCCGGATGGCGCTTGCCGTGAAACAGGATGAAACGCCGCGCCTAGTCGAGGTATGCCTGTTCGGTGCGATAGCTGTAATGCCGCACCCGCAGCGCCTCGCGCATGCGGTCGAGGAGCTTCGGCGGCTTGGGAGACGGGGGATCAGTCATCCAGAAAATCTTGGGTCGTCCAAATCGGGGTGCTAAGGATAACCTGTTGTTTCTTGAGGTACGACCTTTGACTTGGGCGAACTGCTGGTGTAGCCTCCAGTCGTCGAATTCTAGTTGAGCGTCACAAGAAGCAATCCCCACATTCCTACATCCTCATGATTGAGTATCGCTACAACATCCCGCTGGATCCAACGGAGGTCGCACGCGTCTTTGAAGCTTCAGGCATTACACGCCCAACGAACGACATCCCGCGCATCGCTCGCATGTTTGCCGCTTCAAACCTTGTGATTTCCGCTTGGTCTCAGGGAGTTCTCGTTGGGGTCTGCCGCGCGCTCACGGACTACAGCTATTGCTGCTACCTTTCCGACCTGGCAGTTGATCGGGCATTCCAGAAGGACGGCATAGGCAAGCAACTGATCAAACGCGTTCAAACCACCATTGGTGCCGAGGTCTCACTCGTCCTGCTATCGGCGCCTGGCGCTATGTCGTACTACCCGTCAGCCGGTTTCACTAAGGCAGAGAACGCTTTCATCATCAAGCGTGCTCGGTGACGCCCAACCCTGCTATCGAGAGGACCCGCCCCGGCAAGCCGGGTCGGGCCTCTCATGTCAAACGTTAGCCCACTTGGCACCTATCGAATGAAGCTCTCGAAATCACGAGTTGACCGTGCCGGCCAAGCTCTTGCAAAGGGTCTATGCAACTCCGAGGAGGAGTTGATTGAACTGGAGTCTGTTTTTGACCGGTACCGCAAGGCTCACCTCCAACCGCTCACGGAGTGCACGTTGGAGCTACAGCACTGGCTCACTGACTACGGCACGAAGTACTACATCGCCCAGCGACTTAAACGAAAGCCGCAGATTCTGCGGAAATTGAACCGCCTACACGTTCGACTAACTCAGCTTCAAGACATCGGTGGTTGCCGAATTATCGTCAGTGACAACCGTGCCGTCGATCGACTCTGGAAGTTTCTTGAAGAGAAGATGAAGAACGACGGAGCCTTTGAGATTAAACGTTGCACCGACTACCGGGAGAAGGGACGAGACGACACTGGCTACCGCGCCTTGCATCTGTTGCTCACCAACTCCGGCTATGCGCTCGAACTACAGATACGCAGTCAAGTTCAACACTACTGGGCGGAAAGTATCGAACGCACGTCTGTGATCTATGGCCACCACCTCAAGGAGAAGGAAGGCGACCCTCAGGTTATTAGCTATTTCAAGTGCCTATCCGACGTCTTCTACGAAATTGAGTCAGGGAGAGATCCGACACCGCATCAAAAGATTGAGGTGGACAGCCTACGACAGGCCGCCGAAGGAATCATTACGGCGTCGGATCGCAACCGCGTATTCAATAGCTACGTCAACGAAGACATTATCAAGACCCTTACCACTATCGAGGCCAAACGCGTGGGCTTCAATAACTGGATCATGGTTTTTGACTGGAATACAGGCTCCTTCTCTACTTGGGACATTGTCGACCGAGACCCTGACCTCGCTACCGCTCGGTATGTCGAATACGAGCATCAGTTCCCCGCCCAGCACGGATTCGAGGTCGTAATGATCGGATCATCCGATATCGCCACCGTGCGACAAACTCATAGCCACTACTTCGGAATCGCCAGCTACGACGCTGTGTTGGAAAAGCTAGATCAGTCGATTGTTGGCTTTGGCCGCCGCATGGACATTGACTCCGATGCTCGACAGATTCTTCTGGCCCTCTACAATAGAGACTTTTGGGGGAAGAAGAAGGCATGCAGCATTGCCACGCTCAAGAACCACTATTGTCAGACTGTCATGACTTTCGATTCGTCTTTGCGCTTGCTGGCTGAAAAAGAGCTTGTTTTACTGCCGAATGCAAACGGTCCCGTATCGCTTAACGTGAAGAAGACCAATGACATTCAGCATTATCTCTAATCCGTGCGGCGTCCCCCCGGTTTTGAGTAGCACGGTGATTTGGAGTCCAATCTCCTTCGACACGATCGGGAGAGAGCAGCAAATGCACGTGGTTGGTCATCAGCACGTAGGCATGAACCCGACAGCCCGTTTTGTCGGCGTATTCGGCCAACCAATCCCGATAAAAACGGTAATCCTCGTCGGCAAAAAAGCAGGCTTGACGGTTGTTGCCGCGCTGGATCAGGTGGAGTGGCACATTCGGCAGCGTGATGCGAGCGCGGCGGGGCATCGCGGGGTTCCGTGGGAGATTCTGGCCATAGTCTGGCAGTAAACCGTGGTCTGTCCCCGGTTTTCCATGCCTTGCTGCCGCCCGCGTGACGCGTTTGCTCCGTCGGACGGGCGAAGGGTTGCGAGTCAGAAGCTGCCGCGCAGGCGCGCGTCGTCGGCGTTATTTGCGTATTCCATGTCCACCGTCGATGTCATGTCCGCTCTTGCGGCACCGACGAGACGGCTGAAAGATGCCCCGTTTTCACCCACAGCTCGGCGCCGTCCGGACCAGCGATCGCATCGAGGGTCGCGCCGGTCGGCAGCCGCAGCCACGACATTCTGCTGAAGCGTTCGCCGCTTTCCTCGAAGTCGCCGGCGAGCACCAGCACCTCTGCGCCGCCGGCAATGTCAGACCAGCGCACTGCGGTATTCGGCGCCCAGCGCTGCATCCGGACGGTTTCGGTGCCTCGCTTGAAAAGCGTTTTGGACCAGACGCCTGGTGTTCCGCTGACCGGCTGATAGGGGACGCTGGCCGTATCCAGCAGCACGAACGCCCGGTCATCCGGATCGAACTGCCAGAGCTTGACGAAGATCGTGCAGCCCGGGTTGGAGCCGGGTGTGTGGCGGCTCTGCGGCGGGTTGCGCACATAACTGCCGGCCGGAAACGCGCCGCTCTCATCCTCGAACACCCCCTCCAGCACCAGAAATTCCTCGCCGCCACCATGGGTGTGCGCCGGAAAGGCGCTGTTGGGGGCGTAGCGGACGATGGACGTCGCCCGCGCCACCTCATCCCCGATGCGGTCGAGCATGCGCCGATCGACTCCTGGCGTGGGCGAGGGCACCCAGGGCAGATCGGCGGCATGAACCGAGACGCGCTTGGAAAAATCGGCATTCAGTTCCATCGTCGACTCCCTTGGGTGGGCGTTGCTCTTAGGCCGCTGCCACGCTGGGCCGCTCGGCGACGCGGCGGCGCCAGGCCTCGACATGGGTCAATCCTTCCGGAATCGCGATCTTCGCGAATTCCGCGAAGCCCAAGCCCACGAACGCCGTGATGTCGGCAACGGAAAATGCGTCACCAGCCAAGTACGGCGTTTTCGCGAGCACCGCGTCGAACTGGCGCAGCGTCCAGCCGACGCGCTCCCCGCGCGCCTCGCCCCAGGCCTTGTTCGGGTTCAGCTCGAGCTTCGGGCCAAGGCCCGGCGTGGCATGGTGGAAATAGTCGGTGGCGGCGTCGAGCAGGCCGGATTCTGCCCGGCGCTGCATCATGTGGATGATGGCGCGCTCTCGCGCCGTGCGGCCCGTCAAGCTCGGCTGGCCGTCGAGGTGGTCGATGTATTCGGTGATCGCCGTGCATTCGGAGATCACCGCCCCGTCGTCCAGCTCGAGCGCGGGTACCGTGCCCCAGGGATTTTTCGCCAGGAACGCGGGCTCGCGGTGCTCGCCTTCCGGCACGTTCACGCTGATGAAACTCACTTGGTCGATCAGGCCTTTTTCAGCCAGCGCGATGCGCACGCGGGACGGGTTCGGGAAGCCTTTGAATTCATGGATCTTCATGTTTCTCTCCGGTTGGTGCGTCGGATCAGGGTCGTTGCAGCGCGGATGCGCAAGGTCGGAGTCGAGGGTGTCAGGCGCCGGGTGTGTCTCCGGGCGGCTGCGATCGGCGATTCCTCAGGGCAATCGAAGCCCGCGCGATCTCATCGAATCGAGACGGCGAAGCGGTGGCCTGAGCGTTTCGCCTTTCGGCAATGCCGATAGAAAGGCGGCCTGGATGCCCAGGCCGCAATGCCTTGCGGCTTCCCGCGCGGCGGCGCAAAACGCCTCGCGCGGGTGGAGGGTTGCCGATCAGAAGCTGTAACGCACGCCCAAGTCGATCGCCTGACTGTCGTATTCCATGTCCACCTTGCCGCCGGCTTGGTCTTTGAACTGGGGATCGTCGAGCGACAGGTAGCGATAGGCCAGCACGCCCTGCAGATTGGGCATGAAGTCGTAGGACACGCCAAGGATGCCTTGATAGGCCAGCACGGTGTCGTCGTCGTCGATGACCGAGATGTCCCCCAGGTTTACGTTGGCGTCGACCTGCGCGTAGCCCACGCCGAGGCCGATGAAGGGGACCAGCGGACCGTCCATGAAGTCGTAATAGCCGTTCAGCATGCCGCCCCACACGCCGACGTCGCCATTCAGGCCGCCCAGGGCGGACAGCTGCACCGGACCCAGCCGGCCGCTGTCGATGTCGTTTTCCTGCCAGAACAGTTCGCCTTCGACGCGAAAGCGTGACGGCAGTTTCATCCCCAGAGCGACGCCGACGCCATAGCCGTCTTCGAACTTGGAAATGACGTTGCCGCCGGCCGGGACCGGGCCGAAGTCGGCGTCGAAGATCCAGTCGGCATCGTCGGTCATGACGTAGCTGCCGCGGGCGGCGACATAGGGCCCCTCGGCGGCCTGAAGGCTCGGGCTGATGGCGAGTGCTGCGAGTGCGGCCGTTGAAATCAAATGCGTGCGCATCGAGAAGACTCCTTTGGTTGGGGATGGCGGTGCACGAGCCTGTATAAGCCCGCGCCATCTTGTACAACAATAGTACAGATATTGTCGTCTGCACAAGTCCGGTGGATCGCTTCAAGTGGGAGTTCTGGCGATCTGATCCGTCCTTGTCCGCCGTCAACGTACAAGTATTGTATATACACACGAGGTGGCGCTGCGTCGCGAGGCGATGCGGCGGCGGACGCGGAACCTTCGCCCGTTCCGCGCACCAAAGGCATATAGGGTGGGGGGCGTCATGAAGCGCATCGGCTTGCTGATCATCGGGGATGAACTGCTCAATGGCCGCCGCCAGGATCGCCATCTGGCGCACATGATCGAGGTGCTGGGCGCGCGCGGCCTCGAGCCCGCCTGGTGTCTCTTGGCTGGCGATGATCCGGAGTTTCTGAGCGACACGCTGCGCCGAACGCTGGCGACACCCGACCTCGTGTTTTGCTTCGGCGGCATCGGTGCGACCCCGGACGATTGCACGCGGCAGTGCGCGGCCCAGGCAGCGGGTGTGGCGCTGTGCCGGCATCCTGAGGCCGCGGCGCTGATCGAGTCGCGATTCGGCGAGGCGGCTTATCCCTATCGCATCCGTATGGCGGACCTTCCTGACGGCGCGCGACTGATCCCCAATCCGGTCAACCAGATTCCCGGTTTCTCGATCGCCGATCACCACTTCGTTCCGGGCTTTCCCCAGATGGCCTGGCCCATGGTCGACTGGGTCCTGACGACGCACTATCCGGCGCTGCAGCGCCCCGCCAAGCCGGCGTCTTACGCCCTGTGGATCGAGCGGAAACCGGAAAGCGAATTGATTCCGATCATGGAGCAGGTGCTGGCACAGCATCCGATGATCAAGCTGTCGAGCCTGCCGCGTCTCGGCGCGCAGCCGCACATCGAATTGGCTGTTCGCGGCGATCCCATCGAGGCCGGCGCGGCTTGGGAACGCCTGACCGGCGCGCTGAGCGCCGAGGGCATCGACTTCACGACGATAGCGGCGGAGCGGCCGCGCGAGGAGGCGGGCGATGGACATTGAACCCGAGTTACTGCACCAACGGGTGGCCGTGGTGACAGGCGCCGCCGGCGCCATCGGAATGGAAATCTGCCGCATGTTGCTGAAGGCCGGCATGCAAGTGGTGTTGACTGCGCGCAGTCAGATGCGCGCCGAGGAAGCCGTGGCCGCGCTCGAGGGACAGGAGGACCAACGCATTGCCGCCCGCGCGCTCGATGTGACCGATGCCGGGGCGGTCGTGGCGTTCGCTCAGAGTATCGAGCAGCGCCATGGGCGGGTCGACGTGCTCATCAACAATGCGGGTGTGCCGCCGCGGGGGCACGGCTTGTCCGACCTCAAGGATGAGGAACTCGATCTGGCCATGCGGACCCATTTCCACGGTCCCTTGCATCTCATGCGCGCCGTTTTGCCGATGATGCGCGCACAGGGCTACGGGCGGATCGTGAACGTGTCCTCCAGTCTGGGGCAGTTATCCCAGATGGGCGCGCGCTGGCCCGCTTACCGGCTGTCCAAGGCTGCGCTCAACGCGCTCACGGCGGTCGTGGCGGCTGAGGTCGCGGGCAGCGATATCCTCGTCAACGCGGTCTGTCCCGGATGGTGCCGCACGCCGCTCGGCGGGCCGGACGCGCCGCGCTCGGCGGCCGAAGGGGCGGCGGACATCGTTTGGGCCGCCATGCTGCCGGACGGCAGTCCGTCCGGGCATTTCTTCAGGGATCGGCAAATCCAGCCCTGGTGACGGGCGCTGTCGATGTCGCCAGCATGACGCGCTCGCACCGGTCCGGCACCCGCCATCCCTGCCCGAAGGGCGGCGTGCGGAAGCAATCGGCCGCCGGTTCCGCATCGCCGTCGAACCGGGCTGGCCGCTGTTTCAGGTCGGCGCGCCCGGCAAGGGCCGAGGGGACGTGCGGCGTCGACAACGCGGCGGCGAGATCGTCGACCGGTTGCCGCTGACCTTCTTCGGCGAGGCGGAAGGTGCCGTAATGGATGCCCAGTGCATGCTCGGCGCCGAGCGTCCGCCAGGCCGTTACGGCATCGCCGGGACTCATGTGTACGGGCTTCATGAACCACCGGGGCAGGTAGGCGCCAATGGGAAGCAAGGCGAGGCGCACCCTGGGGAAGCGCGCCGCGATCGCCGCGAAGTGGGGCCCGAGGCCGGTGTCGCCGGCGAAGAACACATCTCCGCCCGGCGCTTCGACGACATAACCGAGCCACAAGGTGCGATTGCGGTCGAATAGGCCGCGCGAGGTCCAGTGCTGGGCCGGCACGCCGTGCACCCGCACGCCCGGCGCCAGCGCGTGAGCTTGCCACCAGTCGGTTTCCACCACGCCGCCGATGCCGGCGGCTGCCAGCGTGCCGCGGTTGCCCAGGCCCACGAAGATGCGTGGCCGATCGCGCTCCCACAGGCGCCTGAGCGTCGGCAGGTCCATGTGGTCGTAGTGGCTGTGACTGATGAGCACTGCATCGATGGGCGGCAGATCATCGAAGCGTATGCCGGGCGGGGCGCGCCGGTCCGGTCCCGTGAACGAGAAAGGACTTGCCCGGTGCGACCAGATCGGGTCGGTGAGGATGTTCAGCCCCGCCGTCTGGATCAGCACGGTGGCGTGGTTGACGGGCGTGACGAGCAAGGCGGCGCCGGGCACGCGTTGCGGGGGAGGGGCCCCCGGCGGTTGCTCGGTCCAATCGTCCCAGGCTCCTGGGTCGCGCTGCGCGAGCCATTGGAGGTAGTCGGTCAGGTGCCGATCGCGCGGGATCGCCATGTGAAACCGCCGGCCGTCGAAATGATCGCTGACCGGCCCTGAATAGCCGCTGCCGCCGAGCGCCGCGCCCAGATACAGCAGCGCAACGGCTGCTGCCATCAGCAAGCCGCGGATCATGGGCAGGGTCGCTCCGGGTTCATGAGCGGCAGTCTAGCAGCATCCATGCAGTCCTCTCGGCGCCGCAAGCGTCGCGCGGCTTGACAGCGCGGGGTGTGGGGCTGAAAATTCCGCCCCTGCGCGAGCAACGCAGACCGGAGATCGTGGCTAGGTAGCTCAGCCGGTTAGAGCGCATCACTCATAATGATGAGGTCGGCGGTTCGAGCCCGCCCCTAGCTACCACATCCCCAGAAAGCGGCCTTGGCGCCGCTTTTTCTTTGTCTTGCGCCCATCGCTCAGAACGGCTTGGTGATCGCCAGCACGACGATCACGACCAGAAACAGCGACGGAATCTCGTTGATCCAGCGATAGAAACGGGCGCCGTGGTGTGCCGTCCCCCGCGCCAGCGATCGCGTCAGCTGCCACAGATAAACGTGATAGCCCAGCAAGAGCGCGACCAGGGTCAGCTTCAGGTGCAGCCAGCCGTTGTGCGAATAGGCCTGCCAGGCATACGCCACCAGCAGCCAGATACCGAACAGCGCCGTGCCGACCGCGCCGATGGTCATCATCACGAACAATCGGCGCTCCATGAGCGCGAAGCGCTCGCGCTCCGCTGGCGTTACGGCATCGCAGTGATAAACGAACAGGCGGGGCAGGTAAAATAGACCGGCGAACCAGGTCACCATGAAAATCACATGGACGGCCTTGACGGTGAGCATGCGGCGTTGGCTCCTGCGGTTGCGCGGACGGCAGCGGAATATCCGGCTGCGATGATGGCAAGCGGGTCGCCGCGTCGCAAGCGGGCAATCGAATCCGGGTATAACGGGAGAACACTGTGATTTCAGCGGGCATCGTGGGCGGAACCGGATATACCGGCGTGGAGTTGCTGCGCCTGCTGGCGAATCACCCCGAGGCGCGGGTCGACTGCATCACCTCGCGCGGCGCGGAAGGCACGCCGGTCGCCGATCTGTTCCCCAGCCTGCAGGGTCGGTGCGATCTGGCGTTCAGCGGGATGGACGTCGATCGGCTGTCGGGCTGCGATGTGGTGTTCTTTGCGACGCCGCATGGTGTTGCGCTCGAGATGGCCGGCCCCCTGCTGGCCGCGGGCACTCGGGTGGTCGACCTGTCGGCCGATTTCCGGCTTCCCGACGCCGCGCTTCTGGCGCGCTGGTACGGGCTCACACCGCCGGACATGTCGGTGTACGAGCAGGCGGTGTACGGCTTGCCGGAAGTTCATCGCGACGCGTTGCGCTCGGCGCACCTGGTGGCCAATCCCGGCTGCTATCCGACGGCCATCCAACTGGGCTTGCTGCCGCTGCTGGAGCAGGACCTGGTCGATCCCGGCCGCCTGATCGCCAGCGCGGCGAGCGGCGCCAGCGGCGCCGGTCGCGCAGCCAGGGTCGATGCCCTGCATTGCGAGGTGGCCGAGAACTTCCGCGCCTACGGGGTCGGCGGTCATCGTCACCTGCCCGAGATCGAAAGCCAGCTGGAGCGAGCCACGGGTCGGCGCGTCGCGGTCACTTTCGCGCCCCACCTCGCGCCCATGAACCGGGGCATCCACGCAACGTTGTTCGCCACGCTGCGCGAACCCGTCGAGGAAGCCGAGCTGCAGGCCATGTTCGCCGCACGCTACGCCGATGAGCCCTTCGTGTCGGTCCTGCCAGCCGGCCGGCATCCGGCCACCGCCAGCGTGCGCGCCGCGAACGCCTGCCAGCTCGCCGTGTTTCGTCCGCAGGGTCGCGACACGGTCGTGGTCCTGGCCGTGATCGACAATCTGGTCAAGGGCGCGGCCGGGCAGGCGATCCAGAACATGAACCTGATGTTCGGTCTGCCGGAAACGATGGGCCTGGAGGCGTTGGCCGTCGCGCCCTGAACCCTGCGCCTTGCCGAACAGCGAGCAGCGCTCAACCACTGTCCAGCGGGGGTGTTGGGGGGTGGCGCTATGCGCAGGGCCAAAAAAAGCTCGACCTCATGTCAGGTCGAGCTTCATGCAAATGGCGTAGATCGTGAGCCGGCGGGCTCCTTCGCGCGTCCTCTGCGGCGCTCCGGCTGCGCCCGCCGGCGGTCGCGCTCCTTACCCGGTCAAGGCTTGGCGCTTTGCAGATGGTCGTGGGTCCAGGCCTCCTGGGTACGCGCCACCGCGCGTTCGGCTGCGCTGATGTCGAGTATCTCGGTCTCATCCGCCAGTTCGTTGACGACGACTTGAGGAACGAGCGCATTGATCCGGGTGAGCAGAGGCGTGTAATCCTTGAGATGCCGCAGGGCCAATTCCGCCGTTTCCTCGCTCTGCAGCGCACTGCCCGTGGTGTGCAACATGGTGTAGCTGATGGCGGCGAGATTGAGCACCGTATAGTCGTCGCGCAGATTCTTCGAGACGGGATCCGTACGCATGTTCTCGATCAGGCTGGCGGCCATGCCCAAGGCCGCCGTCACGGCGCTTTTGATGGGCGAGGATGCATCGTTGCCGAGGCTTTGGAGATGCTGCTCCAGGCTGTCGATATGCGTCTGGATCGTCGATTTGATCGCGCGTACGAGACGTTGTGCTTCGGGGAACTTATCCAGGCGCCGGTCGGCGCTTTGATTCTCGAAGGCGGGCAGCATGTGCCGCTCCACCGCGAGCATGTCGCTCACGTAGGTCTTGAGGCTGTCGCGTCGTTCGCTCATCGGTTCCTCCATCTCATGTTGCTCACGAACCGGACTTCCCGTCCTGGCTCGAAGACGTTCTTTCCGAGCATTTCAAGTACGCACCCATTCGGCAGCATTTGTTCATGAAGCCGCGGCCTGATCGCAAGGGTGCGGCCCCGGCAATCGCGCCGCTGCATCTCGGCGCAGGCACGAGATTGTGGCGAGACAGCTCACGGCGCCTCATCACGCATCATCATGAGATCGGCTTCGAGCCGGCCCCCTCGCCGCCACACCGCGGGGACACTTTGCGGCGGCCATAGCGCCGCTTTCGTCCCAATCCAACCGGCGCCGCAGCATGGCCTCATGCTCAGCTTGACGAACGGATGTGTTCTGTTGGAAGCGGACATCCTTTTTAAGTTCAATTCTCCCGCCCATGAAATCGTCCGGCACGCGCTTGCTGTGGACCTCCAGCAATGCCGGACGCGGTCACGAGAAGCGCTGCGAAGCAAATCCCAGCGGCACCGTTGCGCCTGAGCCCAGGAGGCTGGCGACGGGGCGCACGTCGCGATCTGTCGGAGCCAAAAGCCTGCGCTGCAGCCGGATTTCCAGCCGGATCGCGTCTTGTCCGGGTCAAACGAAGGCGCTCTCGTAGCGGGATCACATCATTTGCGCGGGTCTATCTGCACCCGGGCCGAGCGGAGGCGCAACGGTGCTTGACGGGCCCCATGCGCGGACTGCGCTGCTCGCGCCGCCGCTGGTACTGACCGCTCGGAATGTGGTACTTATTAACACTTGCCACCGGCTTCAATGCGGTGTATCGACGGGGCAATGGGCAGGGGACTTCGCCCGCAGGAGCAGCTTCAGCACGGCCCCCGTAACTGCTCTCAGTGTCACACCGGCCGGGCTTCCGGCAGGTTCCCAAAGCAAAGCTTGAGAAGGAGTTCAAGCGATGAATTTCAAGTTTTCCCAAGATCAGGACATGATGCGCGACTCGGCCAAGCGTTTGCTGGCCGATCTGTCGACCTACGCCGCGGTCCACAAGATTCTCGATTCCGACGCCACCCACGACGCCAACCTGTGGAAGCAGATGGCCGAGGCCGGCTGGCTCAGCACCGCCATTCCCGAGGAATACGGCGGCGCGGGCATGGGTTATCTGGAACTGGCCGTACTGGCCGAGGAAATGGGCAAGGCGCTGGCCTGTACGCCCTTCGCGTCTTCCATCTACTTCGCCGCCGAGCTGATCAAGGCGGCCGGCTCCGAATCCCAGAAGACCACCTACCTCCCCAAGCTGGCCATGGGTGACTCCATCGCCACCGTCGCCTACGCCGAAAAGGGCCGCATCGACGCCGGTGGCGTACAGGTCAAGGCCGAGGGCGGCAAGCTGACCGGAACCAAGTCCCCGGTGGCCGATGGTCTGTGCGCAGACCTGGCCATCGTTTCGGCGCGCGATGGCAATGGCGTTTCCCTGTACTTGGTCAACCTGGCCGGCGGCAACGTGAGCCGCGAGTCGGTCGCCACCATGGATCGCACCCGCAAGCAGGCGCGACTGACTTTCAACGGCGCCGAGGGCGAGTTGCTGGGCCAGGCTGGACAGGGCGGCGCCCTGATCGATGAGGTCTCCTACAAGGTTGCCGCCCTGCTGGCCTTCGAACAGGTGGGCGGCGCGCAGAACGCCATGGAGATGGCCACCCAGTACGCCAAGGAACGCTACGCCTTCGGCCGGCCCATCGGCTCCTTCCAGGCGATCAAGCACCGCATCGCGGACATGTTCGTGAAAGTCGAGATGGCCCGCTCCAGCGCGTATTACGCGGCCTGGGCGCTGGAAAGTGCACCCGAGAAGCTGCAGCAGGCGGCCAGCGCGGCGCGCGTGATGGGCATCGACGCCTACGGCTTCGCCGCCCAGGAAAACGTCCAGATCCATGGCGGCATCGGGTTCACCTGGGAAGCCAATCCGCATCTGCACATGAAGCGCGCCAAGCATCTGGAGAGCCTGCTCGGCGGCGGCATCGTCTGGCGCGAGCGGCTGATGCGCAGCATGGAAGCGGCGGCCTGAGCCGGCGGCCCATACGGATCTGGAATCTTCAGGAGGATAGGACATGGATTTCAACGATACCCCGCAGGAAGCGGAATTCCGCGCCGATGCCAACCGCTGGCTGTCCCAGAATGCCAAGCCCCGCAGCGAATCGGGCAACATGATGAGCATGTTCGCCGAGTCCGAGGGCGGCGATCTGCGCGGCGAGGCCGAATGGAAAATGGTGCGCGATGCGCAGGCGTGGCAGCGCAAGAAGGCCGACGGCGGCTGGGGCGTGATCACCTGGCCGAAGAAATTCGGCGGCCGTGGCGGCAACATCATGCAGAGCGTGATCTGGGGGCAGGAGGAGTCTAAGTTCGAGACCCCGGCCAACATCTTCATGATCGGCATCGGCATGGCCGGCCCGACCATCATGACCCACGGCACCAACGAGCAGAAGGATCGCTACCTCGAGCCCATGCTGCGCGGCGACGAGGTGTGGTGTCAGCTCTTCAGCGAACCGGGCGCCGGCTCCGACCTCGCCGGCCTGCGCACCCGGGCCGTGAAGGACGGCGACGACTGGGTCATCAACGGACAGAAAGTCTGGACCTCGGGCGCCCACTATTCCAAATGGGGCATCCTGGTCACTCGCCACGATCCCACGCTGCCCAAGCACAAGGGCCTGACCTATTTCATCGTCGACATGGAGTCGCCGGGCATTGAAGTGCGGCCGATCCGCCAGATCACGGGCGGCGCCAACTTCAACGAAGTGTTCTTCAACGACGTGCGCATCCCCGACAGCAACCGCCTCGGCGCGGTGGGTCAGGGCTGGGCGGTGTCCATCACCACGCTGATGAACGAGCGCATGAGCATCGGCGGCGGTGGCGGCCTGTTCGGCGGCGACAATGGCCTCGGCAGCATCATCACCCTCTTGCGCGGCCTCACGGTCGATGGCCGGCCGGCACTGGAGCACGACGCCGTGCGCCAGAAGATGGCCGAGTTCGCCGCCCGCTTCAAGGGCCTGGAACTGACCGGCTACCGGACGCTATCGGCTCTGTCGCAGGGCGCGATGCCGGGCTCGGAAAGCTCGATCATGAAGCTCGCCATGGGGCTGCTGGTGCAGGAAATGGCGGCGTTCATCATGGAATTGCAGGCGGCTTCCGGTGTGCTGACCGACAAGCAGGAAACCCTGATGGACGCCATGTGGCAGCAGGCCTACCTCGGGATTCCGGCGATCCGCATCGCGGGCGGTACCGACGAGGTGCAGCGCAACATCATCGGTGAGCGCATCCTTGGTCTGCCGACCGACATCCGTCTGGACAAGACCGTGCCCTTCAACGAAGTGCCGACGGGTCCCAGCAAGAAAGGTTGAGCCTCCGTCCATGACGCTTGAGGCCCTGCAGTCTGCCGGGCCTTGCCGGATTCGGCCCGCCCCGACCCTTGGGGCGGGCATTTTGATTTCATTCACCAAGGAGATTTGGCCATGGCCAAGCAAGTGCCTCTCGAAGAGGGCTATCTCGTCATTCCCGAAGCCGAAGGCGAACGTCCGCGCCTGATCGGGTCCTACAGCCCGGAGGCGAAAAAATATTTCTTCCCGCGGCGCATGCAGTGTCCGCTTACGGAAACGCCCGTCGAGGACGTGGAACTGTCCTCCGAAGGCGTGCTGTATTCCTGGACCTGGGTGCTGATGCCCTTCATGGGCGCCGCCAAGATGGGCGATGGCAAGGCTCACGGCGTGGGCCAGATCGACCTGCCCGAAGGCGTGCGCATCCAGGCCGTGATCAGCGGCCAGATGGGCGACTGGGAGATCGGCATGCCCATGGGGCTGGTCGCGCTGCCGGTCAAGAAAAAGGGCGACACGGAATTGTGCACCTTCGGCTTCGAGCCGATCCGCAAGGGGGAATGAGGGATGTTGGAAGACGTCTATGTGGCTGGCGTGGGGATGCATCCCTTCGGCAAACACGGCAAGAGCAACAAGGAAATGGCCTATGTCGCCGGCAAGGCGGCGCTGAAGGATGCGGGCATCAAGTTCCGTGACGTCGGCGCGCTGTACAACGGCTACATCATGGGCGACATGACCGAGGGCGTCGCCATCGCCAAGGATCTGGGCCTGACCGGCGTGCCGGTGGTGCACGTGGAGAACGCCTCGGCCACCGGGTCCACGGCCTTTCGCGAAGCCTGCCTGCGCGTGGCCTCGGGCCAGGCTGACATCGCCATGGCGCTGGGTTTCGACGACATCGTGCGCATGGGCCAGATGATGATGCAGATGTTCGCGGCGCAAGGACCGCGCATCGAGAGCATGGTGCTGCCGGCAGCCTTCTTCGCCCTGTGGGCCGTGCGCCGCACGCACGAGTACGGCACCTCGCAGGACATCTATGCCCGCATCGCCGCCAAGAACTGGAACCATGCCCGCCATAACCCCATGGCGCAGCGCCAGTCCGACCATGTGGTGACGGCCGAGGAAGTGCTGGCTTCCAAGCCGGTGGCCCATCCGCACACCACCATGATGGCCTGCGCCACCGGTGGCGGTGCCGCCTGTGCCATCGTCACGAACAAGAAATGGGCGAAGAAGCTGGCCAACGGCCGGCCGCTGGTGCGCGTGCTGGCCTCGCAGTTGCAATCCGAGCAGTACGTCGACGGGCACATCTTCATGGGCGCCGTGGTCGGCCCCAGCGAGCTGACCCGCAGCACCTCGCAGGCGACCTACGAGGAAGCCGGCCTCGGTCCCAACGACGTCAGCCTGGTGCACGTGCATGATGCCTTCCCGATCGAGGAGCTCATGTACTACGAGCTGATGGGCTTCTGCGGCGACGGCGAAGGCGACAAGCTGGTGCTGGAAGGCGCCACCGAGATCGGCGGGCGGATTCCGTTCTCCACCGACGGCGGCCTCATCGCCCGCGGCCATCCGGGCGGTCCCACCGGTCTGGCCCAGGTGTGGGATGCCACGATGCAACTGCGTGGCGAAGCAGGCCAGCGTCAGGTGAAGGACGCGCACACCGCGCTGGTGCACATGATGGGCGCGGGTTCGGTCTGCGTCATGCACATGCTGCATCGCGAAAACGGCTGAGATCCCGTGCCGGGCCTCGCGCCCGGTGGCTTGCTGCAATCGACCCCCGGCATCCCGGGGGTTTTTTATTGCCTTGACGCCGTGCGCGCCTTGGGCGAGGAGCGTATCGCAATCGTCGCGCGCCGGGAGTCCACGATGCGGTGAACGATTGCCGCCGGCCGCCCTCAAAAAAATGCAGGGCGCGCCGATTTGCGCGTCGGTCCCGCGATTCTGCGCTGGGGCAGAGTCCGAGCAGCCCACCCGCGCGGCATCACCGGTGCCGCCGGGCTGAATCCCATCAGGAGGAATCCATGCGAAAAGAGCAAGCTGCGCTGCGCAATGCACTGATCCTTGGCGCCACACTCGTGGCATTGGTCATCATCATCATCCTGATGGTGCGCGGCCTCGCAGGAGCCTGATCATGAAGCGAATCTGTTTTCTGTCTCCCGATGAGCCCCATGCCCGCTCCGCGATCGAGGCGCTGCGCAAGGAAGGCGTCGCCGATCAGCAGCTGTATGTGGTCGCCGGGGACGGCGTCAATCTCGATGATTTGCCCGACGCCGGACCCGAGAGCGATGACTTCCTGCCCGCCTACACGCGCGGACTCGCGCTGGGTGGCGTCGGCGGTCTGCTGGCGGGATTGGTGGTGATGGTCTTTCCGCCTGCGGGAATCGTGGTGGGCGGCGGCGCGCTCACCTTGGGGACGCTGGCCGGCGCCAGCATCGGTGGATTGGCCAGCGGCCTCGTCGGCACCGGCTTCTCGAGTTCGCGGCTCGAGCAGTACAAGGACGCCATCGCGAACGGCGCCCTGTTGATTCTCGCCGACGTCGAGGAAGAGGCCGTGGATCGGTGCACGGCGGCCGTAGTGGCCCTCGGACCCGAGATCGAGGTCATCGGCCTGGAGCCGCCGGCCCCCGTGGTTCCCTGACCCTTACCCCCGCTGCACGGTCCACGCCCCGGGTGCGCCGGGCTTCTTGAAGTGCCGGCCGCAACCGCGACATCATGCACCCTTTGAGTTGAGGGATCTTCCGTCATGCTGGATGCCTGCCCCTGGTGCGGACAGGACCCGCTCTATCGCCGCTACCACGACACGGAGTGGGGCGTGCCGGTGCATGACGACGCCGTCCTGTTCGAGTTCCTCGTCCTCGAGGGCGCGCAGGCGGGGCTGAGCTGGATCACCGTGTTGCGCAAGCGGGAGCATTACCGGCGGGCATTCGATCACTTCGACGCCGAGCGGGTGGCGGCATTCGACGCGGCACGCGTAGAGACCCTTCTGCAGGACCCGGGCCTGATCCGCAACCGGCTCAAGATGGAATCGGCCGTCAGCAATGCACGCGCCTTTCTGGAGGTGCAGGCCCAATTCGGGAGCTTCGATCGCTACATCTGGGGTTTCGTGGACGGACGCCCCATCGTCAACCGGTTTGCGTCCACGGTCGAGGTGCCGGCCGTCACGCCGCTGGCCGAGACCATCAGCCGCGACCTCAAGCGTCGCGGCTTTCGCTTCGTCGGTCCGACCATCGTCTACGCCCACATGCAGGCCACCGGCATGGTCAACGACCACCTCGTCACTTGCCCGCGGCATGCCGTCTGCGCCATGCTCGCGGCCTGATCGGCATGCGGCCTCGAACGCGGCGCCCGCCTTGGCGGGCTCCACCGCCCGGCCTGGCCCGCCGTTAACCTCCAGGTGACCCCGCCATCTTCCCCCATAACTGAATTGCGCCGGAGCCGATGATGAGCCTGAATACGCAAATGCCGCTCGATGATCCCGAGGCGTCGCTGCCGCTCAGCCATCATCTGCGCGCCACCGCGGGCCTGCACAGCGAACACGCGACCGAGTGGCAGGGCTACCGCCCGCGCGGTCTGTATTTCGTCCGAAACACGCTCAAGGACAATCCCGCCGGCGAGGGTAGGCCCGTCCTGCTGATGCCCGGCGGCTTCGATCCACTGCGCGGCGCCTACAGCGACGAACTGATTCACGGCATGCTGCGCGCGCCCGGGATCGGCTCGGTCTGGGAGGCGCATTATCGCTACGAGGGTCAGTGCGGCTTTGGCTACGCCCCGTTTCTGATCGAGGACATGACGGCCATTTGCGCGCGTTCGACCACGCCGCCCCTGGTGGTGGGCATGAGCGGCGGGTCCCTGCTACTGGCCGGCGGCATGTTACTGGCCGCGCAACACCGGCCTCAGCCCACGGTCAAGGCGGCCCTCATCCTGGGCATGTATCTGCCGGGGTTCGAGAATCTCTTCGTGCGGCTGCTGCTGCCCTATTACCGCCGTCCCAGCATGCAGGAACGGATCAACCGGCACTGTGGCCATTCCCATATTTTGAAGACGGACGTCGAAACCTGGCGCTGGTGGGACGCCCGGCCGGAATTCCGGCGCCTGCTGGAAAACCCCCAAATGAAGACCTGGAAGCGTTTTCCGGTACCGGTGGAACTGCTGTTCTTCCGCATCGACACGCTCTCGCGTCGCGGGATCCGTCGCATGCATGAGCTGTTCGATTGCACCGTGCATCCCCGCAAGATCCCCGGCCATCACCGCAGCCTGCGCCGCGACGTCCCCTTGGCCGAGGAAACCATCATCGACTTCTGTCGGCGCGAGGCCTGATCACGGCGCCGCCGGCGCCGCCTGCGACTCGTCTGCAGCATCCGTCGCCAGGAGATCGGCGAGCGTGCGCTCGCCCAGCACCTGCGCTCGCGCCGTCGCCAGGTCCTGCGCGAGCCTTTGCAAGGCGAAGGGGCGGGGCGGGGCGCGCGCTTCCGCGGGCGCCGGCAGCGCGGTCTGCAATTTGATGTGATCGGCCGCTCGCGTCAGGACGAGACGCGGCGGGTCATCGTTGGACCGCAGCAGCAGCTCCCGATCGATCAGATCCGCGACGGCGAACCGCAGGGCGCTGGCCGGCAGGCCCAGATCCGCCGCGAGTGCCTCGAGCGTCGCGGGCGGCTCACCGGCAAGGTGACGCCGCGCGACCGCGAGCAGAAGGCTCAGCGCGCGGTATTCCGGCGCGACGCCCTCGCCGGCCTCCACGGGGCTCGTGCGCGTGGCCTCGGGATACTGGACGTAAAACGCGATCTGCGCGCCGGTCAGCAGAATGGTCCAGACGACATTGAGCCAGATGAGCAGCAGGATGAGGATGGCGAAGCCCGAATAGATGGCATCGTAGTTCGTGCTGCCGGCCACGAAAAAGGCGAAGGCGCGCCCACCCACCAGCCAGGCCAGCGCAGCCGCCAGGGCGCCGGCGAGCGCGGCTTGCCATCGCACCCGCGTGTTGGGCAGGAACAGGTAGATGAACGTGAAGATGGCGGTAATGAGCACGATGGGCGCCAGTCGCGCCACGATGAGGAGCGCGAGCCCGAACGGCTGCCAGTCGCTGAGACCGCGGACCGCCTCGGCCCCCATGATGGAGGCGAACAGGCCGGTCGCGACCAGATACAACACCGGCGCCAGCAGCACGACGATGAGATAGTCCTTGAAGCTGCGGGCCAGGGAGCGCGCCTCGCTCACCCGCCAGATCTGGTTGAAGGCCTGCTCGACCTTCTGGATCAGGGAAACCACCGTATAGAGCAGGAACCCGAGGCCCACGGAGCCCAGCACCCCGACTTTCATGTTCTCCACGAAGCCGATGATCCTTGCGGTCAGCTCCACGCCCTGGGGACCCAGCGGAGCGAGTAATTCCGCGATCAACGGTTCGGCCACGTTGTGCGCGCCGAATGCCTTGAGCACCGAAAAAGCCAGCGCCAGCAGCGGGACCAGCGAGAGCAGGGTGGTGTAGACGAGGCTCATGGCCCACAGCGTCAATGGGCCCTGGGCGAGGTCGCGGCCGACGGCCAGCGTGATCCGCAAGGTCAGCAGCGCCCTGCGTCGCCACGGGGACAACGGGCCCGGATCGAGCGATCCGAGCCAGTCCAGCCAGTCGCGCGGCGAGCGGCGGATCACGCCGGGGCGGGCTCCGGCACCAGACCCAGCTCCTGCTTGAGCTGGTTCTTGAGGATCTTGCCGTTGGCGTTGCGCGGCAAAGGCTCGCTGCGCAGTTCGATGCGTACCGGCACCTTGAAACGGGCCAGATGGCTGGCCACGTGTGCCTGCAACGCCTCGACGCTGACCGTGTGGCCCGGCGCGATCTGCACCACGGCGCCGACTTCCTCACCCAACACCCGGTGCGGGATGCCGATGACGGCGGCGTCCATCACCGCCGGATGGCTGTACAGGGCGTCTTCCACCTCGACGCAGTAGATGTTTTCGCCGCCTCGGATCAGCATGTCCTTGGCCCGATCGACGATGTAGAGATAGCCGTCCTCGTCCATGCGCGCCAGATCGCCCGTGTGCAGCCAGCCCTCGGTGAAAGTCGAGGCATTGGCCTCGGGACGATTCCAGTAGCCCTTGATGACGTTCGGGCCCTTCACCATGAGCTCGCCGACCTGACCGCGCGGCAGCTCGCTGCCGTCGGCGCCGACGATCTTGATCTCGGTGACCGGCGCCGGGCAGCCCACGCTGTCGGGTCGACGGTGGTATTCCTCGGCCGAGTTGCTGGTGCACAGCGCCGACGTTTCGGTCATGCCGTAGCCGTTGCCCGGATCGACCTTGGGGAAGGTCTGGCGGATGCGCTTGAGGAGCTCAGGCGCGGCCGGAGCGCCGCCGTAGGCGATGTTGGTGACGCAGGACAGATCGTGGTTGGGCAGGTCGGCGTGCTCCAGCACCTGCCAGACCATGGACGGCACGCCGCCGAAGGTGGAGATGCGTTCGGCCTCGATCAGTTCGATGGCGCGCTGGGCGTCCCACTTGTACATCATCACCAGCTTGCCGCCGGCCAGTGTCATGCCGATCAGGAAGCCGTGGCAGCCGGTGACATGGAACAGCGGCACGGACAGCAGCATGCTCGGGCCCACCATCTGCATGCCGGCGGCCGGATCCTCGCCGCGCAGCACACTGGCGCGCATGCGCACGAAGGCGCCGCTGATGAGGTTCTGGCAGACGTTGCGGTGCGTTCCGAGCGCGCCCTTGGGCTTGCCGGTGGTGCCGGAGGTATAGAAGATCGTGGCGTCGTCGTCCGGCGCGATGGTGGCCTTGGGCAGCACGGCTTTTTCCGGCAGATTGCCGCGGAACGCCTGGAAGTCGAGCACGCCCGTGGGCAGGTTGGCCGGGCCGCGGGCGACGATGATCCGTTCCAGCGCCGGCAGACGGTCCAGATGAGGCGCGATGCGCTCCAGGCGCTCGGCGTCGCAGAACAGCACGCGGGCGCCCGAATCGGCGAGCCCGAACTCGAGTTCATCGCTGGTCCACCAGGCATTGAGCGGCACGATCACGGCGCCGATCGAGACCGTGGCCCAGAACACCATGGGCCATTCCGGCAGATTGCGCATGGCCAACGCCACGCGGTCGCCTTTCTGGATGCCCAGATCCTCGACCATGCGCGTGGCCAGCGCAGCCACCGCCCGGTAGTGCTCGGCGAAGGTCCAGCGCTCGTCTTCGTAAACGAGATAATCCTTGGCGCCATGGCTGCGGCTGATGTCCAGCACGGTGCGCAGCGAGGGCGGGGCGGCCTTCCAGACGCGCGTGGGCACACCGCGGATCGCGATTTCCTCGATGTTGAAGAGGCCGGGCTTTTCGGTGAGCAGGGCGTTGGCCTGCTCGATGGTCAGGGACATGGATCCACTCCTTGGCTGGGTTCTTGCGCGGGCGCGTCTTTGGCACCCGACGGCATCGTCCGTGAATATCTTGTGGGGCGTACTCAAGTTTATCAGCACGCATCCGGGTCCGTCGCCCAGAGCCGGGTTCAGGCCCCGTAGCGCAGCCGGGTACGCTGCTCGAGCCGGCGCAGAAATTCGGCCATGAGCTCTTCGTAAAGCTGCTCTTTCAAGACCTCGTCCTCGACGCCGGCGTCGAGGTTGGGATTGTCGTTGATTTCGATGACGCACACGCCTTGCGGCGTCTGTTTCAGGTCGACGCCATACAGCCCATTACCGATCAACCGGGCGGCCTTGACGGCCGTCCTGAGCACTGCGGCCGGGACCCGTTCCAGCGGCAGGGTGCGCGAATTGCCCGCGGCTGTCCCGCCGCTGGCCTTGTGATCGTAGATCTGCCAGTGGTCCTTGCTCATGAAGTATTGGCAGGCGAAGTACGGCTGGCGGTTGAGGACGCCGATGCGCCAGTCGTATTCGGTGTAGAGGTATTCCTGGGCCAGGATCAGATCGGATTTCTGGAACATCTGCTCGGCGACCGCCTTGAGTTCATCGGCGTCGTGCACCTTGCTGACGCCGACGGAGAACGCGCCGTCCGGAATCTTCACCACCACCGGGTAATCGAGCGGCGCCTCCAGTTCGAGGGTCCGTTCGCGGCGCAGGATCTGCGTGGCGGGCGTTTTTACCTGGTGGGTGCGCAGCAGTTCGGCGAGGTAGACCTTGTTGGTGCAGCGCAGGATGGACGTGGCGTCGTCGATGACCACCAAGCCTTCGGCTTCGGCCCGTTTGGCGAAGCGGAAGGTATGGTGGTTGATGGAGGTCGTTTCGCGGATGAACAGCGCGTCGTATTCGGCCAGCCGTCCATAGTCCTTGCGCGTGATCAATTCGACGTCGAGTCCCAGGCGCTTGCCGGCGCGGATGAAGGATTTCAGCGCCTTGGGATTGGATGGCGGCATGGCCTCGTCGGGATCGTGCAGGATCGCCAGATCGTAGCGGCCGGTCGAGCGGCGGCGCGGGCTCTGCCAGGCGCCAGCCAGATAATGTTCCATGGCCATCACGAACAGTTCACGCTGCTGGCTCGTCAGGTCGCTGAACGCCATCGGGCGGACCCGATGGATCTGCCAGCGGCTGTTCCGGTGCAGGTCGACTTCGAGCAACGGGCAGGGCAGGCGCTCGAACAGATCGTCGGCCAAGTCCTGGAACTCGGGTCGCGAGGCGCGTCCCAGAAAGATCCACAGCCGGATGTCCTCGTCGGCATGGCCGCGCAGATATTTTTGCAGATCCTCGTCCAAATCCTCGGTCAGCGGCTCGTAGATCGTCTTGCGCGAGAGATCCAGCGCGGTGCCGACGCTGGGCAACACCCGCTGGCCGCGCGCCTCGGCCAGCAATGAGCAGTAATAGCCGATGCTGCCGTAGCGGTAGTTCCGACACAGATTGACGACGCGCAGATCGCGGCTGGTGGCCAGCCCCGCCTCATCATCGGCGTCGATGTAATCCTTGGCACTCATCACCGGCAGCGCCGGCAGGTCCGCCGTCCAATCCGAGGGGCGATCGACGAGAATCAGGTGCTTGCTCATGGAAGACCGAGGGTTCCGGAAGGGCCGGCGGGCGGCGACGCACGATGATGACAGCACGCTGGCCGCTTTTTCCATAGCGCGCCATGCCCGTGAACTCCGCTTTGAGGATGGGCAGGTTCACGCAGTCGGTGGGACTCTTGCCGGCCTTGTAGTCGACATAGGGGTCGTGCACGTACAGGAAGTGCTCGTCGAAGCCGGTGACGACCACCCAATGGGGAAACTTTTCGCCATACAGGCGATAGGAACTGATCATCACCAGGGGCACGCCGCCACTGCGCAATTCGCGCTCCAGATCGTGCGGCGAGACCAGACCGTATTCCAGGCGGATGTCGCGTTGGCGGATCTCCGAGAGTTGGTCTTCCTGCACCAGGGCGATGACGGCTTTCTTTTCCGGTGAGCGCACCGAATCGACGAACAGGGCACTTTCGTCCTTCACCCGCACGGTCACGGCAAAGCCGCGGCGATGCGCGGCGAGCGCGAGGCCATACGGGCCGCAGCCGCCGTGGCCCGAGGTCATGAAGATCGTGGTGGCCTCGCGCCACAATCGCAACTCCAGCTTGCGGTCGAGCACGAGCGCGGGCTCGAGCGCCCGCATGGCCATCATGAGCGCCGCCGGTCCGCAGGTGAACTCCAGGGTCTGCTCGTAGAAGGGCACCTGGACCAGCGACGGCTCCGGCCGCGCCTCGAGGGTCTTCTCCAGACGCAGGCCATCGGCATGATCCTCGTAGTACCCCGGCAGGCGCTGCATTTCGCGGTAACCCGCGCGCTGGTAGAGCGCGCGCGCCGCCATGTTGTCGGCGCGCACCTCCAGCCGCAGTGCGGCATAGCCGTGCGCCAGGGTCGCCTCCTCGGCGGCGGCCAGGAGACGGCCGCCGATCCGCAGACCTTGATGCTCGGGCAGCACGGCGAAGGAATACAGACGCGCCAGCGCGGTGCCGGCGTGGAACAGTACCAGCGCGTAGCCGGTTGCGGCCCCGTCACGCTCGTGCAGCAGCACGGCGGCCTTGGCGCGAGTGAGCAGATGGCGAAAGCTGCGCCGGCTGAGCCGGTCGGTCTCAAAGCAGCGCTGCTCGATCTCGACCAGGGTTTCGAGGTCAGCCAACGTCGCGGGGCGGATGCGGTCCGCGGGGGGCGGCGCGGGAACTGCGACCGGGGCGCTCATGTGCCGCGAAAGGCCAAGGCCCAAGCCGTTTGCCGAAGCCGGGTCAGGCCGCGCTCGGCGAAGCGCGGTTCTGACGCCAGCGCCTCCTCGATCTCCAACTCGGCGATCTCGGCGCGCGGGCCGTACAGCGCGCGGACCTCTGTATCCGGCACGGCGAAGGGCGGCCCAGCCATCGCCTCCTGCGGGTAGTCGAGCGTGATCAAGAGGCCCCAGGCCTCGGGGACGAGCAGCCGGGCGGTGTGGGCGGCGTAAGCCGGTCGGCGCTCGGGCGGCAGAGCGATGAGCGCCGCGCGATCATACAACCCGGTGCAGGGCGGGCCGAGATCGGCGGCGGAAAACGCGAAGTAGTCGCCTTCCAGCAGCGTATAGGGTCCGGCCTGCCAAGCTCGGCCCGGGCCCTGCGTCGTTGCGGCCGGCTCGAGTCGCTGTTCCTCGAAAAAGGCGCCGATCGCCGCCGCGCTGAGCTCGATGCCCACGACGTGACAACCGAGCTCGGCCAGATGCGCCAGATCCAGGCTCTTGCCGCACAGGGGCACGAGGACGCGCCGGCCGGCGAGCGGCGCGCCGTGGCGGACGAGCAGCGGATGCACGTCGCCGCGGTGAAAGCCGATTTCGCCACGCGCCCATCGCTCGTGCCAGAACTGCGGATCCATGTCGGTCCCCTGTGCGCTTCGATGCCTGCATGATAGCAACCCGGCCGCCCGTTCCGGCCGCGGCCCGGCCTTGACACGAGTTCGGCCCATGCTGCTTCGCGGACTGCTGGAGCGTGCATGACCTGGCGGGAAGACGGATCACGGCGCGGTTGGCCAAGATCGTCGACGGCAACACCATCAAGGTCGACCTCGACGGACGCGCCGAATCGGTGCGGCGGGCCTGCCTCGATAGCGAGGAAAGCCGGCCGGGCGGCAACAAACCGGTGACCGAAGCCGGTCGGCAGGCCTCGGCCTGGACCAAGTCCTGGTTCGGCGCCGATGCCACGGGCCAGCCGAAGGCGGAGGTGAGCCTGGATCTCGAATTCGATACCGCTGACCCGGTTTCGCTGGCGCTGGTGCGTCACCGCGACGACGATGGCCGCTTGCTGGCCTACCTCTGGCGGGAGAGCGAGCGCGTCAACCTCGCAGCCGTCTCGGCCGGGTGGGGCCCGCATTTCGTCAAGGACGGCCGCTCCCGGCCGCACCATGGCGCGTGTCTCAAGGCCGAAGCCCGCGCCCAGGCCCAAGGCATCGGCGTCTGGGACCCTGGCATCAACGGCGCCGGCCCCACGCGGGATTACCGCGATTTACTGCCCCGGTGGCAAATGCGCGATGGCTGGGTCGAGGACCATCGGGCGATGGGTCCCTGGGCCGGGGTGCTGTCGGCGCGGCTCGATCACGGCCATCTGCCTGCCGCCGCGGCGCGCGGGGAGCCGCTGAGCGTGTTCTGCGCCCTGCAGGGCAGGCATCAACCGCTGGGTCGGCGATGGCGCCCTGATCTTCGCCGGCTCGCCGGCCCAGCCCTTCAAGGTGTGGATTGCCGACCGGCGGGCGCCGGAGGCGCAGGACCTGCGCCGGCTGCTGGAAACGCGTTATACGGGCGAGGGTCGTCGGAATGATGTCTACGTGACGGGCCAGACGACCCTGTACCCGCCGCAGACCGAGGGCAAGCCGCAGATCATGCTCACCCACCCCGGTCAACTGGCCGACCTGCCCCGCCTGAGCGCCCTCAGCGGCCCATGCGGCGGGTGAGCAGGGTCTGGGTGACGCGGCCAAGGTAGCCGGCCGGATCGTAGAGGGCGGTGTGCACGGCGCCCAGGCCATGATCGAACAGCTCCGCGCGCGCCTCGAGGCAGATCCATTCGGCGCTCGGCGGACGCAGCAGGTGGAGGCTGATATCGGCGTTGATGCAGCCGGTGCGGTTGTCGACCTGGAGCTGCGCCAGCCCATTGCCGAAATCCGCCAGCGCCGCCACCCGTCCGAAGGGCGAGAGCACCCTGCCGTGCACGATGGGCACCGCGCAGCGCAGCCAGGCCGTGCCCTCGCCGCGCAAGGCGAAGCCCCGCACACGCTTGGCCTCGATGCAGTGGTGCATGCTCGGTCGACGCTGGGCGAGTTCGGGCAGCGCCCGGCCCATGAGATCGGTGACGGGAATCGTCTCGGGATCGGCGGGCAAGGGGCGGTCGGGACGGGCGTGCTCGGGTGCGCTCACCGCCTCGGGCATGAGCTTCAGCGCCTGGGCCTTCACCACGACCTTATCCTCATGGCGCAGTTCGGCTTCCATGACGCACAGACGCGTGCCGCTGCGCACCACCCGCGCCTCAGCCGTCAGCGGCGCCAGTGGCACCGGGCGCAGCAGATCGATGCTGAGCCGCACGAACTGCAGCGTCGGCGCCGGATCGGCGAGTTCCAGCGCGTGCGCCACGAGACCGCCGGTGGCGCCGCCATGCAGCAGTCGCGGGTCCCACGGACCCACGGCGTAGCGGGTGGGGTGATGGCGTCCCTCCTCATCGGTCACGAACAGGGCGGGCGTGGTGTCGTCGATCATGCAGACTCGCGGTTTCCGGTGCAGCGATCCCGTGGCGGGAAGCGCAGGCGTTGGCAAAGGCGGGCAGTCTAAAGGCTCTGCGCGGCGACGCAAGACCTGCGCCGATCAAGGCGCCTCGAAGGCTCGCCTTTGCCGGCACTTGTGCTTACCATCGGCGTTTTGCCATCGATCCGGCGTCCATCGAAACGATCCGCGTCGCCCGGCGTCGCGGCGGGAGCACTCTCACACCATGAACACCGAAGCCACCCTCACCCAGGAGCGCGCCGAACTGCTGCGCGACTGCCTCGCCGGCATGCTGCAGAAACTGTTCGAGGCCGGTCCGCCGGATCCGGCCGATGCGCGCAGCCCCATGCAGCGGCTGATGGAGGGGCCGGCGCGGGACGAGTTCATGACGCTGATGAAGCTCATCACCTTTGCTTTCGTGCAGAAGCTGATGCCCTATATGGGCAGCGGCGATCCCATGGACCCGTCCATCCTGGGGCTGGCCGGCGCGCCCGTGAGCGTGAACGGGGAGAGCGCGACCTATCGTCTCAAGCCGGGGCGGCTGACCACGCACTGGATCAACGAAAAGGGCCAGTACAAGGTGCAGGACGTCGGCTTCAAGGTGAGCTGGTGGTGGGTGCTGCGCAACTGGCGCTTCGTGCGCGACATGCGGCGGAAGATGAAGGAGCGTCAGGCGGCGCTGCCGGCGCCGGGCGCGTCCTGAGCGCTGTGGACGCACGGGCCGGGTGAGGATGCTCAGCCGGCCCGCTGCATTGGTCGCCGGTCAGTGGTGATGTCCGCCGGGCCCGTGCACGTGGCCGTGCGCCAGCTCCTCGCGCGTCGCCGGCCGGACTTCCAATACGGTCACGTCGAACACCAGCGTTTCGCCGGCCAGGGGGTGGTTGGCATCGACGATCACCTCGTCGCCTTCCAGCCCGGTGACGGTGACGAGGTGCACTTCGCCATCGGCCTCGGTCTGGAACTGCATGCCGATTTCCATCTGTTCGATGCCGACGAACTGGTCGCGATGCACGACCTGCACCAATTCGTCGTGGCGTTCGCCGTAACCCTGCTCGGGCGGCACGGACACCTGCAGGGAATCACCCACCCGTCGGCCGGTCAGGGCGTCTTCGAGGCCGGGCACGATGTTGCCGGCGCCGTGCAGGTAGGTGAGCGGCTCGCCGCTCTGGCTCGAGGAGTCGATCAGCTCGCCCTCGGGTGTCGTGACGCTGTACTCGATGACGACGACTGTGTTCGCGGCGATTTGCATGGCGGCGCTCCGGCGGGCTGCTTGAACGAAGAGACCATCGCCGGAATCGCCCGGGATGGAAAAAGTGGGCTGCAGCCTAACCCAGCGCGCGCAAAAAATCGATCAGGGCGCGCCTGGCGCCGCTCGGCAGCTGCCCGAAGGCGCTCAGCAGTTCCTGCTCCTCCGGCGCCAGCACGCCGTCGCGCATGGGCCGGTTGCCACGCCCGCGCATCTGGCCGCGGCCCGTCGCCAGCCATTCGTAGTTGACCGACAGCAGTTGCGCAACCTGCTCGAGTCGTTCGCGCCGCGGCGAGGTCCCGCTGCCGGATTCCCATTGGCTGCACGCGCTGCGGGTCACACCGAGCAGCTCCGCCAGCCGGGTCTGGGACATACCTGATTTTTCGCGCGCCTGCTGAATGCGTTGCCCGATGGTCATGGACGTTGCCTTTGGGTTGTTTCGGGTCAGTGTAGAAGCAATATGGTCTTGACACCAAGCGGTGTCATTGGTAAGCGACACTCATAAAGTCGGCCTGTTTCGCCGCGGCTTGAGCCGCTTGAGCGATCGCCCCCTCTGCGCGCGAATGGCCGCCACGGGCAAGCCGCTCAGCGTGCAGCAACATCGCCCGCGGCCGGGGCCGCGGCGAGCAGCCGGCGCGCCGATTCATCGCTTGGGTCGAACTGGATCACGATGCGGGCAAAACCGATCGCTGCCGGCCCCTGGCCGGTGGTCTCGGACAGCGCCATGCTGCGACGGTACAACCGTTTCCAGGCCTCCACGCCGGCGGCCGAGGGTTGCGGTACGCGGGCCCAGCGCAGCGCCGCGACCAGCGTCTCCAGTGCCCGTTCCGGGGCGTGCTGAACCTCTTCCTGGTAGCGCGCCAGCAGCAGGTAGTGCTCGGCGTTGATCCAGTCGCCCTCGATCGCGCGGCGCAGAATAGCTTCAGGATCGGCCGGAAACTCCGGCGCCAGATGCGGCTGGAGCACCGGAAAGTGCCAGGCGAGTTGGCCGATCGACATGTCCACGTACGGATTGCCGCGGCTCGCCGCCAGCCACGTGCGCGCATGGGTCAGGGCCAGTCCTGCCCAAACGCTCCCGGTCGGGCCGGTGCGGTCGGCAAACGCGAGTTGGGTGGCGGCGGTGGTGAGCGCCTGTTGGGTCGCGACGTGATGAGGCCGCAGAGCGGCGAACGCCATCGCCATCTGGTAGCGTGCCACCGGGTTGGCGCGGCGCTCCGCAAAGACCGGCCAGCGGTTGGCGGGATCGAAGGCCTGGGAGGCCAGCCAGTCGACGCTCAGCGCACCGAGCGCGAGGCCGGCGCCCAGGCCATAGGCGGCACCCACCAGACGCGGGCGGGCGGCGAGGCGGACCTGCCGTAGGGGCACGCACCCGGCTGCATGCCGCGCGCGGGCAAGCATCAGGCCCGCCAGCAGGGCCAGCGGCGCGACATAGAAGATGAAATTGACGCCCGCGTGGACGAAGAGCCCCAACACCGGCAGCACCATGCTCCAGCCGGTGAGGGCCTCGCGGCGCTCATCCTTGGCCGCGGCCGGTCCCATGCGACGCCACAGCCGGCGGGCGAGGATCAGCGTCGCGAGGCCCGCAAGGATGAGCAGCGCCGGCAGCAGGGGGCCGCCCTCGGCCAGCAGTTGCACGTAGTCGTTATGGGCCAGATCGCCCGTAGAGGTGATCTCCTCCGGGCTGCGATAGTGCAGGTAGTGCAGCTTGTAGCTGCCGAGGCCCTGGCCCGTCCATGGCCGATCGCCCCACATCTGATAGGCCGAACGCCACATGGCGAGCCGGTCCTGCGTCGACTGGTCGGTGCCCAGACGCACCAGCTCGCGCGTCACCGGCGCCTCGGGGGCGTAGCGCACGACACCGTAGGCCAGCGCGCCGAGCACGAGCAGCATCGCGACCGGCGCGCGCCAGGCCGTGCCCGCGCGGCGCAGACCGAGCACGAGCGGCAGCATCATCAGCCCGAGGATGCCGATCGCGCCGCGCGAGGCGGTGGCGAACAGCGCCCACAGGCACAGCGCCAGAAAGCTGCCGAGGATCAGCCGGGCGCGGCGCGTGGACGTCACGGCCAGCGCCACCATGGCGGGCGGGATGGCGAGGTAGAACAGCGCCCCGAAGGCATTGAAGTCGAGAAAGGGGCCGTTGCTGCGGTTGCCGGTCTGCAGCCATTCGATGACGCCCCAGAGGGCAAACGCGCCGATGAACAACCCCGTCGCTCGCATCACGCCGCCGGAAGGCGCCCCCCGCGCCAGCGCGGTCACGCCGAGCAGGTAACCCAGAGGAAACAGGCCCAGGATCCAGGCGAACCACAGGCTGGTCATCGGCAGGGTGCTGAAGGGCACCGAGGCGAACAGGGCGAGCAGCGCGCCGGCGGCGAGCCGGGTGCCGGTCGTGGACGGAACGAAGAGCGCGACCGCCGGCGCGTCGACGCGAGGCGTCCCCGCATGGGCGATCGCGCCGTTCCATCCGGCGATCGGGGCGGCATCAGCGCCATCGGGCGGATGGTCCGATTCGCGGCGAGCCGTCCGGTCGCCCAAATCCGCATGGAATGAACCGGACGTCGCGTCGTGGGCGGCGCGTCCCTCGCGCGTCTCGTCAAGGCGAGAGGCTGCGGCAAAGGTTGTGGCCGCCATGACGAAGAGGGCGGCGAGAGTGATCGCGAGCAGGTAGAGCTGCGGTTCGGTACGCATGAAAAAAAGCGCGGCGGCCAGGGCGAGCGCGAGGGGCCAGGGCGACGGCGGACGTTGCGTTGAGGGCATGAGGGTTCCCGCGACAGCCGGATATGGCCGTACTCAGGTTCTCGTCACGCCGAGCGCGACCTTGAGCCGCTCGCCCTCGGCGCGTGGCCAGTGCCCGTAAAGCGGCCTGCAAGGGGACGCGGCTGTCGCCGACTTCGAGACGGCAAGGATCGCAGGCGCCGGTTGCCGGACGGCGGGTCATGATGAGGGTCGCGGCCCCCCTTCCGGTGGCATCCCGGCCTTTCGATCGGACGGACGGACGCGTGATGGCCGATGCATCGCCGTGCGACCAAGGCCAGAGGCACGCGGATCGCCGCCTCGGCGTTTATGGCGGCGACGGCGGAATCGGGCTGCGTCGTCGTCGCGGGGCCCAGAACGCGGCAATGACCAGCCGGGCGGACGCGAGATCAGGAACGAGGCGTGCCGCTTGCGACCCGCCCGCATGGATTATCGGCCCGGCGCAAAGCGAGGCCAGGCCGACGCGAGGGACGGCTGCGGCGCCAGAGGCGCGGCAAGCCCCTGCGTGGCCCGTGCAAGGGCTTGCGGTGCGCACGAAAACGTTGGGAAGAAAAAAGCCCGCCCCTCGGCGGGACGGGCTTCATCGTGCCTGCGGTTGACGGGTTCAGGCCGTCGCCAGTTGCCCGATGCGGTCTGCCGGGGCAGGGGTCGGGTTTTCCGGCAGGCTTCTGCCTTCGCTCGCGTAGTAGCGCTTCGCCGCTTCGACCAGATCGGGGATGCCGCTGTCCAGATTTTCCTTCATGGCCAGTCGGCGTTCGGCCGGGGTGGCCATGTTGTAGTCCCAGTACAACAGCTTCTGGGCCATCAGTTCGTTCCACAGCGGCGGAATCAGGGCAATGAGGAAGCTGACGCCGTAACCGTAGATCGTGGTCGGCGCCTCGTCGCGGAACGCTTTCAGATCCCAGAACTCCACACTCGCGTCGGCGTGGTGATGCGAGTGCCGGGAAATCGCCACGGTGACGTAATAGCTGGCGGTCACGTTGCTGTTCCAGGCATGGCGCACCTGCATGGGTTCCGTGGGCACCCGCACCAGGCCGTAGTGCTCGATGTAGTTGGCCAGTTCCAGCGCCACGTGCGTCACCAGGGTCACGCCCAGAATCCCGAGCAGGCCGTACAGGCCGGCGGCCCAGATGAAGAACACGACCACGGCCAACTCCATCGCCCAGCCGCGCAAGGCCTTGTTCTTCCAGCTCCAGGGCGATTGCCGCATGCGCTGCAGCCGCTCGGCTTCCAGATCCCAGGTCATCTTCTTCTGGCCGATGACGGAACGCACCATGAAGTGGTAGAAGTTCTCGCCGCGGCGCGCGGTGGCCGGATCGGCCGGCGTGCAGACCAGATTGTGGTGGCCGTAGGGATGGCGGATCGAGAAATGCGTGAACAGGCTGAAGGCCTCGCCCAGCCGGCCGATGAAGACGGCCAGGGGGTTTTCCGTGCGATGGGTCAGTTCATGGCCCACGGCGATGGAGGCCAGCGCCCCCGCCAGCCCGCCGAGGCCCACGACGCCGACGCTCGTCCATGCCGTGCTGAGTTCGGCGTGCCGCGCCAGGATGTCGATGCCCGTCAGCGAGCTCACGGCGGCGCCGATCCCGAACAGATCGTCGGGCAATCCCATGTACCAGGCCACCAGGATGATCATCGCGATGCTGACGAACTGGCTGAAGTATTGGATGGGATAGAAGATCCAGCCCTGCTCGTAGGTCGGCTCGTCCTCGTAGCGACCGGACATCAGTTCGCTGATGAACAGCGCCGCGATCGTGCCGGCCAGAAAAGCAAAGGGCCAGACCCCGCCCAGCAGGGTCATCGGAATGCCGAGCAGCACCACCCAGGTGCCGATGAAAAATCGTCCATATTTCCAGATTGCGTTCATTGTCGTCTCCTCCAGAACCTTCATCGAAAAGGCCCCTCAGCCCGGACGACCATCTCTTGCTCAGAATCATTGACAAGGACAGCTTCTTGTATTGATCAATCTCGCACAAACCGAACGATCGTTCAATAGCGGGGCGTGCTCGCATCATCGATCGGCCGGCGCATCGGGCCAAGTGGGCATGGTGCGGTGCATGATTCGATCCACCGGAGGGGGTTCGAGTTCCCGGCCGCAAGGATGGACGCGGGATCAGAGGCGCTGCCGGATGCGAAAGCCCCCGCCGCCGTGCATCGAGGCGACCCGAACGGCCGCAAATCTGACGCACAGGCGGCGAAGCCTGTGTTGCCGGCAATCCAGGTGATCACCCGCGAGCGGTTGCTCGTGCCAGCCGATCTTCGGTAACGATCAGCGAAACGCGTTCCTGCTCACCGCCCTGTTCACGCGAAGCGCGTGGTAATGCTCCCCAGCACGTCATCCACCACGGCCGCCGGCGCGCTTTCCCGCTTGCGGCCCCGAGCAATCACGAGACGGCCCTTGCCCTCGGCCAGAGCGACCCTCGCTGCTGCGGTCAGGGGCACAACATCGAGCAGGGCAGGCGGGACGGCCCGCATGAGCGAGCCGCTGACCTTGCGAAGGTGGGTCGTGTGCATGGGGCATCTCCTGCGCTTCGAGTCCTATCGCTTAGGACTCGGCTCAGGTCCGGCGGCGAGAGTGGGGGAGTCGCCGCGATCTCGATGCCGGTCGCGGCGCAGCCAAAGCGGTGGCATGGCGGCGGTGTGAACGGGACCGTCACAGGTTTGCCACGATCTCCTCGACGTACAGCGGCCCCTCGTAGACTTCCTTGCCGTCGATGAGCACCTTGCCATGCTCTCCGCCGGTGATTGGCTGGGCCACGAAGCCGTTGCGATCGCTCCAGGCAGTGGCGTCGCCGCCGTTGGTCACCTTGACCGTGACCTTGGCCTTCTTGATCGGGTTGCGATTCTGATCGACCAAACGGAATACCAGCATGTCGTCTCCTCCTGTGTTGTGGGAAGGGCCCCTTTGCGGTCGGTCGCGCGGTTCAGGGCCCGGAGTCGATGGTAGCCGGTTTGTCCGCCGGCGGTGGCTTCGTCCGTTCTTTGCGTTCTTCGCGCGGGCCGCCGTCCCCACGGCTGCACGGGCCTGCTCGTCATCGCGCGGGCGGGCGTCACTGCGCAGGCCGTGTCGTCGACATCGGGGGCCAGGCCCGTCGCGAACCCCGGGCGCTGGTGTGCGGCGGGCTGGCCATCGCAAGCATGGATTGGCGCGCTGCGCGCCCCGCAAGAGCGGCAGGGGAAACGCGGCCCGGCGACGAGGGGCGGGATGCGAGCGGTGGGAGCGGCGAAAACGCGCGCGCCGCGGCGCCGTGGGAGCCATCGGTGTTCGAGGCGCCCGACCGGGGCCTGCGGCAGGAGCCTGGAATGCCGCAATGGGGGCAGGCGTCATGGAATCCGCCATCACGCCGCCGGCGGGCGCGGTGGCATCGGCATGGGCAAAAAAAGAGCCCCCCAATGGCATGGGGGGCAGGATGGTTGGGCTTCGCTCAGTTGCTTCTATTAGGTGCTGCGGCAGTTGGCCGGGACGTACTGATACATGTTGGTGTTACTTACTTTGCAAGCCCAGTTGACGCCGGCGGACGTGACGGTGGGCGTGAGGATGATGGACCCGCCATCGACCGTGGTGTTTTGCGTGCTCTTGATGGCAACCGTGATGACGCCGGTGGCGATGGTGAGGGATTCCACATAGGTCGAGGAAATCGCATTGGCAGCGGCAAGACCGGCGGCGGCGTTGTCAGCCGGCAAAGATCCAGTGCTGATGACGGATTCGGACACCGCGGTCTTGGCCGCCGCGGCGAATCCGATTGCTTCGCTGACGCGGGCACGGGTCGTGTAGTCCTGATAGGCGGGGATGGCGATGGCCGCGAGGATGCCGACGATGGCCACCACGATCATGAGTTCGATCAGGGTGAAGCCTTGTTGCTTGTTCATGGAGGGTTCTTCCTTCTGTCGTTCTTTGCACGGGTGATGGTTGCGGTTCGGCCCGTCGTGCACACATCCGATCCGTGACAGGCTTTATGCAGCCGTCGTGCCAATTCGGCAAGGCTATGATTAACAAAAGGAAAGCGTGAGATCTCGGGCTGTTCCCCTTGCGCCCAGGCGGCTGCCGCCGGCCGCGCCGGTCAGGATGTGACGTGCCCCGTCAAATCCTGCGGCCCGGCCCGCGCGCCGGACGGCCGTCCCAAAGGTGCGGGCGCGGCCGCTCAGGGAGACGGCGGCACGCCCCGGGCGCGGCGGCGCCAGAGCAGCAGTGCCATGCCTGCCAGGGCGGCCAACAGCAGCGCGCGGCCGTGCGGACAGGCTGCCAGCGCCGACCAGGCGTTGCCGAGGCCATAGCCGATGCCGGCGACGACGACGGCCCAGAAACAGGCCGCCACGGCATTGAGCACGGCGAAACGGCGCGGGTCGACGCGCGCCCAGCCCATCAGGATGGGGCCGGCGATGCGCAGGCCGATGAGGAAGCGGATGGCGAGGATCAGCCGCGCGTGGTGGCGGTCCAGCAGCGCCTGCATCTGCGGCGCCCGGCGGGCGAGCGGCGGCAGGCGGATCATCAGCGCGTGACCCCAGCGCCGGCCGATCTGGAACCAGGCCTGATCGGCCAGCGTGCTGGCGACCGCGGCGATGAGCATCACCACGCGCAGGTCCAGCAGGCCATGGTGGGCGGCCGCGCCGGCGGCGAGCAGCACGCTCTCGCCTTCGAGCACGGCGCCCACGGCCACGGCGAGATAGCCATAGCGGGCGATCAGAGCGGCGAGGGAAAGGGTCATGTCGGCGAAGGGCTCCAGAGGGCGCGAGATGCGTGCCGGCGCCTGCCGCCATTATCGGCCGGCGCGGGCGTTTGCGGCATCCGCACGTATGTCGGCGGCGATGCGTCCCGCTTGCCGCGCGCTTGCGGCGGAGTGGCATCACGTCCCTGCGGCGGCGCCCGCATGCTGCTCCTGCAGCATCGGCGATGCGCCCGGCGCGACCGGCAGAGCGGTGAGGCGGCGGCGGATGTTGATCCAGATCACGCCTCCGCGGGGTTGGGCAGGTAGGCTGAAAGGCGGGTCCGCCTGCCATCGCGGCCCGCGTCGGGGTCTGCCCGACGTCGCCGCATCGACCCCAGGAGAACCGGAACCATGACGCGCAAGCGCAAAGCCATCCTCGTGATCGTCCTCGTCGCGCTGGCGGTCGGGGCGGCGGTGCTGCTCTGGCCGCTGCTGCGCCCGAACGGGCTGCCGGCGGGGCTGGCCAGCGGCAATGGCCGCATCGAGGCGGTGGAGATCGACGTCGCCACCAAGCTGCCGGGGCGGCTGGCGACGATCGCGGTGCGCGAGGGCGATTTCGTGGCGGCCGGGGAGGTGCTGGCGGAGATGGACCTGTCCACCCTGCGCGCGCAGGAGCGCGAGGCGCTGGCGAATCTGGAGCGCGCCCGCGTCGCCGTGGAGACGGCCCGCAACCAGTTGCGCCAGCGCGAGGCCGAACGCGCGGCCGCGGCGGCGGTGGTGCGTCAGCGCGAGACCGAGCGCCATGCGGCCTCGCTGTGGCTGGGCCGCACGCAGCAACTCGCGGCGGACTATGTCGTTTCTGCACAGAGCCTGGACGACGCCGTGGCGCGTTACGACGGCGCGCGTGCGGCCGTGGCGGCGGCCGCGGCCCAGGTGGCGGCCGGCGAGGCGGCGGTCAGCAATGCCCGGGCGCAGATCGCCTCCGCCGAGTCGGCGGTGCGCGCGGCCGAGGCGACCCTCGAGCGCATCCGGGCCGACCTCGCCGATGGCGTGCTGCGCGCGCCGCGCGCCGGGCGCGTGCAATATCGCGTGGCCGAGCCGGGCGAGGTGTTGGCGGCCGGTGGGGTGGTGCTCAATCTGGTCGATCTCGGCGATGTCTACATGACCTTCTTCCTGCCCACCGCGCAGGCGGGGCGTGTGGCGCTGGGGGCCGAGGCGCGGCTGGTGCTCGATGCCGTGCCTGATCGGGTGATTCCGGCGCGCGTGTCCTTCGTGGCGGACGTGGCCCAGTTCACGCCGAAAACAGTGGAGACGGCCGAGGAGCGGGCCAAGCTGATGTTCCGCATCAAGGCCCGCATCGATCCCGCGCTGCTGCAACAGCGCCTGCGGCAGGTCAAGACGGGGCTGCCCGGCGTCGCCTATGTGCAGCTCGATCCACAGACGCCGTGGCCCGAGGCGCTGGCGGTGAACGTCGCGCCATGAACGCGCCGGCGCCCGCACCGGCGGTGCGTTTCGAGGGCGTCGGCCTGCGCTACGGCAAGGTCGCGGCGCTCAGCGAGGTCACGCTCGATCTGCCGGCCGGGGGCATGGTGGGGCTGATCGGCCCGGACGGCGTGGGCAAGTCCAGCCTGCTGGCGCTCGCGGCCGGGGCGCGGGCCATCCAGGCCGGGCGCGTCGTGGCGTTGGGGGTGGATCTGGCCGAGGCGGGGGCGCGCCGGCGCATCCTGCCGCGCATCGCCTACATGCCGCAGGGCCTGGGCAAGAACCTCTATCCGACGCTGTCGGTGAGCGAAAACCTGGGGTTCTTCGCGCGCCTGTTCGGCCACGGCCGCGCGGAGCGCGCGCGGCGCATCGAGATGCTCACCCGCGCCACCGGGCTGTTCCCCTTTCTGGATCGGCCGGCCGGCAAGCTCTCGGGCGGCATGAAGCAGAAACTCGGCCTGTGCTGCGCGCTGATCCACGATCCGGATCTGTTGATCCTGGACGAGCCCACCACGGGGGTGGATCCCCTGTCGCGGCGCCAGTTCTGGGCGCTGATCGACCGCATCCGCGCGGGGCGGCCGGGGATGAGCGTCGTGGTGGCCACCGCCTATATGGAGGAGGCGGCGCGCTTCGACCATCTGGTCGCCCTGGACGGCGGGCGCGTGCTGGCCACCGGGACGCCGCGCGAGCTGCTGGCGCGCACCGGTTGCGACACGCTGGAGGCTGCTTTCATCGCCCTGCTGCCGGAGGAAAAACGCCGCGGCCACCGGGCGGTGGACATTCCGCCGCTGCCGCCGGACGGCGACGGCGAGGCGGCGATCGAGGCCAAAGATCTGACCATGCGCTTCGGCGACTTCACCGCCGTGGACCGGGTGAGCTTTCGCATCCGCCGCGGCGAGATCTTCGGCTTTCTGGGCAGCAACGGCTGCGGCAAGACCACCACCATGAAGATGCTGACCGGCCTGTTGCCGCCGAGCGCGGGCCGTGCCTGGCTGTTCGGGCAGGAGGTCGATCCGCACGATCTGGCCACACGCCGGCGCGTCGGCTACATGTCGCAGTCGTTCTCGCTGTACGGCGAGCTGACGGTGGCGCAGAACCTCGTCCTGCACGCGCGGCTGTTCGAGGTGCCGGCGGCACAGATCCCCGCCCGGGCGGCGGAGATGGCCGAACGCTTCGGGCTCACGCAGGTGATGGACACACTGCCCGGCGCCTTGCCGCTCGGGGTGCGCCAGCGCCTGTCGCTGGCGGTGGCGATGATCCACAGGCCCGAGATGCTGATCCTGGACGAGCCGACCTCGGGCGTCGACCCGGTGGCGCGCGATGGCTTCTGGGCCACGCTCGGCGAGCTGTCGCGCCGCGATGGCGTGACCCTCTTCATCTCCACGCACTTCATGAACGAGGCCGAGCGCTGCGACCGTATCTCGCTGATGCACGCGGGGAAGGTGCTGGCGGTCGGCGCGCCCGCCGAGCTGGTGCGCGAACGGGGCGCGCAGCGCCTGGAAGATGCCTTCGTCGCCTATCTGGAAGATGCCGCAGCGGAGGAGGCCGCAGCGGACGATCCGCCGTTCGCCGTCGTCGCCACCGATCCGGATGACGCCGGTCGGCGCGGCGGGCGGCGCTGGTTCGATCCCCGGCGGTTCGTGAGCTACGCGCGGCGCGAGGCGCTCGAACTGATGCGCGACCCGATCCGGCTGACGCTGGCTCTGCTCGGCAATGCGCTGCTGATGCTGGTGATGGGCTATGGCATCACCATGGACGTGGAGGACCTCAGCTTCGCCGTGCTCGATCACGACCAGAGCACCCTGAGCCGGGACTACGCGCTGGCGCTGGCCGGTTCGCGCTACTTCAGCGAACGACCGCCGATCGTCGACTACGATGACCTCGACCGGCGCATGCGGGCCGGCGAGCTGGGGCTGGCGCTGGAGATTCCGCCTGATTTCGCGCGCGACCTCGCCCACGGTCGGCCGGTCGAGATCGGCGCCTGGATCGACGGCGCCATGCCGTCCCGCGCCGAGACCATCCGCGGCTATGTGCAGGGCATGCACGCGCACTGGCTGGCGCGTCAGGCGCGCGAGGCGGGACGCGGCGCCTCCCTGGCGCAGCCGGCCCGCGTGGAGGTGCGCTTTCGCTACAACCCGGACGTCAAGAGTCTGGTGGCGATGGTGCCGGCGGTGATTCCGCTGCTGTTGATGTTGATCCCGGCCATGCTCGCCGCCCTGTCGGTGGTGCGCGAAAAGGAGCTGGGCTCGATCACCAATTTCTACGTGACTCCCACCACACCGCTCGAATTCCTGCTCGGCAAGCAGCTGCCCTACATCGTGCTGTCCATGCTGAGTTTCCTCCTGCTGACGCTGATGGCGGTGACGCTGTTCGGCGTGCCGCTCACGGGAAGCTTTACGGCCCTGTTCTGCGGCGCGCTGCTGTATGTGGGCGCGGCCACGGCGCTGGGGCTGTTGATCTCGACCTTCATGCGCAGCCAGATCGCCGCCCTGTTCGCCACCGCCGTGCTCACCCTGCTGCCGGCGGCGGAGTATTCGGGAATCATCGATCCGGTGTCCTCGCTCGAGGGCATGGGCAAGGTCATCGGCCAGATCTACCCCACCACGCATTTTCTGACCATCGCGCGCGGCACCTTTTCCAAGGCGCTGGGCTTCTCCAATCTCACCGGCGCCTTCGTGCCGCTGTTGATCGCGGCGCCCGTGCTGGTGGGCCTGGCGGCGTTGCTGCTCAAGAAACAGGAGACCTGAAGCCGTGCGCGCCTCGCATGTGTGGTATCTCGGCATCAAGGAGCTGCGCAGCCTGTGGCGCGATCCGATCATGCTGTTCCTGATCGTCTACGTGTTCACCTTCTCGGTGTACACCCGCGCCACGGCCATGCCCGAGACGCTCAACAAGGCGCCGATCGCGGTCGTGGACGAGGACCGCTCGCCGCTGTCGATGCGCATCACCGGCGCCTTCTATCCACCGTTCTTTCTGCCGCCCCGGATCATCACCCAAGCCGAGATGGATGCGCGCATGGACGCCGGGCTGGACACCTTTGCGCTCGACATTCCCCCTGAGTTCCAGCGCGACGTGCTCGCCGGACGCGTCCCGACGATCCAGCTCAATGTCGACGCCACGCGCATGAGCCAGGCCTTCACCGGCAGCGCTTACGTCCAGACCATCGTCAGCGAGGAAATCCAGGCCTTCCTCCGGCACCGCCGCCAAACGCCGCGCCTGCCGGTGGAGCTGGCCCTGCGCGCCCGCTTCAACCCGGAGCTGAACAAATCCTGGTTCGCCGCCATCATGTCCATCATCAGCGAGGTGACCATGCTGTCGATCGTGCTCACCGGCGCGGCGCTGATCCGCGAGCGCGAGCACGGCACGGTGGAACACCTGCTGGTCATGCCGGTGACACCGCTCGAGATCATGCTGGGCAAGGTGTGGTCGATGGGGGCGGTGGTCCTGGCCGCGGCGACGGCGTCCCTGCTCGGCGTGGTGCATATCGGGCTGGGCGTGCCGCTGCAGGGTTCGGTGGCGCTGTTCGTGGCCGGCGCGGCGGTGCACCTGTTCGCCACCACCTCGATGGGGATCTTTCTCGGGACCGTGGCGCGATCGATGCCGCAGTTCGGGCTGCTCCTGATGCTGGCGCTGCTGCCCTTGCAGATGCTTTCCGGCGCCAGCACGCCGCGCGAAAGCATGCCCCCGATCGTCCAGTGGGTGATGCTGGCGGCGCCCAACACCCATTTCGTGATGCTGGCCCAGGCGATCCTGTATCGCGGCGCCGGGCTGGAGGTGGTCTGGCCGCAGTTCGTCGCCCTCACGGCCATCGGTGCGACGCTGTTCGCTCTGGCGCTGGCGCGCTTTCGCCGCGCCCTGGCCACCATGGCCTGACGGCCGGGCGCCACAGGCTTCATCCGCAGCGGCGGTGCATCGATAGGGAGGTGTCATGTCGACGCGAGGAAGGCATCGGGCGAGGGCACCAGCCAGCGAAACGGCCGCGCATCATCTGGTCGGCGGGGTGCCGCGGGCGCGGCCCGAGAACACGGTGGGCGAAACCGTGAGCGGCTTGCGCAGCCGGCACTACGAGTGCGTCGCCCTGGTGGGGGTGCTCGATGCCGAGGACCGGTTGCTGGGCGCCGTTCCCCTCGCCGCGCTGCTCGCCGCGAGCGATGATCAGCCGGTGGGCGAGGTGATGATCACGGATTGCCCGCGCGTGCACCCGGACGAGGATCAGGAGCACGTGGCGACGCTCGCGCTGCGTCACGGTCTCGAGGCGGTGCCGGTGGTCGACCCGGGGGAGCGGCTGCTGGGCATGGTGCCGACCCGGGCCCTGCTGTGCATCCTGAGGCGCGAGCACGTGGAGGACATCCATCGTCTGGCAGGCATCGGCCATGAAGCGCAGCAGGCGCGCCAGGCGCTCCAGGCGCCGCCGCTGCGGCGGGTGCGCCACCGCCTGCCCTGGCTGCTCGTCGGTCTGGCCGGCAGCATGGTCGCAACCTTCATCATGACCCGCTTCGAGCAGACGCTGGCGGCGAACATGGCGATCTCGTTCTTCGTGCCGGGCCTGGTGTATCTGGCCGACGCGGTCGGGACGCAGAGCGAGGCGGTCGCCGTGCGCGGCCTGTCGCTGAGCCATGCCCGGCTCACCTCGCTGGTGGGCGGGGAACTGCGGACCGGCCTGCTGATCGGGCTGATCATGGGAGTCATCACCTTTCCCTGTGTCTGGCTGGCTTTCGGCGATCCCAGCCTGGCTGCGGCGGTCGCCGTGGCCCTGTTCGCAGCCGGTGGCGTGGCCACGACGGTTGGTCTGCTGCTGCCCTGGCTGCTGCAGCGTCTGGGCACCGATCCGGGCTATGGCAGTGGGCCGCTGGCGACCGTGATCCAGGATGTACTGAGCCTGCTGATCTATTTCGCGATCGTGAGCGCCGTCGTGCTGTAAGGGATCGTGCCCGTGCCCGCGCGCCGGGGTTTGCCCTCGCCCCGGCGCTGCGCAGGTCTCATTCGAGCCCGAGCTTCTTGAGGCGGTAGCGCAGGGCGCGAAAAGTGATGCCGAGCGAACGGGCCGTCGCGGTGCGATTCCAGCGATGGGCTTCCAGTGCTTTCAGGATGGCGTCGCGTTCGATGGTTTCGAGGGCGCCGTCGAGGTCGGCCGTGGGGTCGCCGGTGGGCGGCGGGGACGGCGATTCGGTGTCCGCGATGCCGGCCCCATGCGTCGATGCCGGATGCGCGGGGGGATTCAGTTGCAGGTGCTCGGCGGTGATGACACGGCCGTCGCACAGCGTGTAGGCGCGCTGCAGGATGTTTTCCAGTTCGCGCACGTTGCCGGGAAAGGCATAGGTGGCCAGCGCGCGCCACGCGCCCTCGTCGAGCCGGGGCGGGACGTCACCGGCGATCTGGCGCAGGATGTGTTCGGTGAGCTGCGGCAGATCCTCGCGCCGCTCGCGCAGCGGCGGCACGCGCAGTTCGATGACGTTGATGCGGTAATAGAGATCCTGGCGGAACGCGCCGGTCTGCAGCATCTGCTCCAGCGGCTTGTGGGTGGCCGAGAGCAGACGCACGTCGACGGCGACCTCGCGGCTTTCCCCGACCGGCCGGACGGCGCGTTCCTGGATGGCCCGCAGCAACTTCACCTGCATCGGCAGCGGCAGTTCGGCGACCTCGTCCAGAAACAGCGTGCCGCCGCTGGCGGTGCGGAACATGCCGGCATTGTCGCTCACCGCGCCGGTGAAGCTGCCCTTCCGGTGGCCGAACAGCTCGCTTTCCATGAGCTCTGCTGGCAGGGCGCCGCAGTTGACGGGGACGAAGGGCCCCTCGTTGCGATTGCTCTGGGCGTGGATGAGTCGGGCGACCAGTTCCTTGCCGGTGCCGGACTCGCCGCTGATGTAGATCGGCGCCTGACTGCTGGAAACCTTCGAAATCATGCCGCGCAGCCGCCGCATGGGCTCGGAATCGCCGAGCAGGATGTGCCGCGTGCGCCGGTCGGGTCGCGGCGAGGTGCTGCCCTTCACGGCCGCGGTGATGAGGCTGCGCAGGCTGCTCAGGTCGACCGGCTTGGAGACGAAGTCGTAGGCGCCGGCCTTGAGCGCCTCGACAGCCGACTCCACGTTGCCGTGCGCGGTGATGACGGCGACCGGCAGGTGCGTGCCGAGCGTGGCGATCTCGCGCACCAGATCGATGCCGTTGCCGTCGGGCAGGCGCATGTCGGTCAGGCACAGCGCGTAGCGGTGGCGGGCCAGCAACAGTCGCGCGTCCGCGAGCGTCACCGCCTTGTGACAGCCGAGCCCCATGCGGTCCAGCGTGAGTTCCAACAGGGTCAGAATGTCGGGTTCATCGTCGACCAGAAGTACGGTCGGGTGTTGCTCCTGCATGATCAATCCTTCTTGCGGTCGGCGAGGGGAAGCGAGATCCGGAAGTGGCACCCGGCCTCAGTGGGCAGATGGGCCAGGCTCGCGCCGTTGAACTCGCACAGTTCCCGTGACAGATAAAGACCCAGTCCGGTGCCGCTGCGGCTGGTGGTGAAGAACGGCTCGAACAGCCGTGCCGCCGCCTCAGCGGGGATGCCGGGCCCGTTGTCCGTCACCTGCAGATGAATTCGGCCGCCGGCGGCAAATCTTTCGCACGAGACCGTGACGATCAAAGGCCCGCTCGCCGGCCGCCCGTGATGGCGCGCGTTGTCGAGGAGGTTGGTCAGCACCTGCGACAGGTGGCCGGGGTCGATGCGCACGTGGACGTGCTGCGCCTGACAGCGCAGGTCGATGCGTTCGGTCTGGGCATCGAGCCCGGCGCGATAGTGGACCAGGAAGGTCTCCAGCCAGGCGCCGAGGTCCAGGCTTTCCGGCGCCGACGGGCGTTGCCGCGAGAGCTGCAGGATGTCGGTGACGATGGCATTGATGCGTGTGGCGTGATGGCACACCATCGTCGCCAGTCGCCGGTCCTGCGGACTGAGATCCGACTCGCTCAGCAAGGCCCCGGCGTGACTGATGGCTGAGAGCGGATTGCGGATTTCATGCGCGATGCCCGCCGTCAGCCGCCCCAGCGCCGAGAGTTTCATCTCTTGCATACGCGCCTTGGCTTCACCCAGGTCTTCCAGGATGATCAGGGTGACGGCGCCTTCCTCGCCGAGCGGCACGAAGTGCAGGGCGCATTCGCGGTCGCCGGCGCAGGTCAGGGTCGGACGGTCGCCGGTCTCGCCCCGTCGCCATGCCTTCCAGCGCGCCTCGAGATCCGGTGCGAGTTCGCTCAGCCAGGATCCCTTGAGGGCCGGACCCAGCAGCTCCTGCGCCTGGGCATTGGCGAGACGCACCCGGCCGCGCGGACTGAGCACCAGCAGGCCGTGATGGAGACGTTCGATGATCACCTCGTTGAGCCGCGCCAGATCGTCCAGTTCCCGGCTGGCTCGGTAGGCGACCTGCGCGTTGTCGTCGGCGCGCCGCGTCAGAACGTTGACGCCCCAGGTCGCTCCGAACGCGGCAGCGCCCAGCAGGCCGACATGGGGCCAGGTCACCCCATCGCCGCTCATGGCCGCCAGGGCGGCAAAGCCGAGAATGTGCAGCGTCGCCAATGCGGCGTAGGTCAGTGCCTGGCGGCGCGGCATCACCAGGCCTGCGCCGACGCAGGAGAGCAGCAGCACGAGCCCGAGCCCGCTGCCCAATCCGCCGGTCACCCAGATGAGGGCGCAGATCCACGGCAAGTCACTGCCCAGTTGCAGCCAGGACTGCGCCGCCAGAGGGGTGCGCCGGCGAGACAGGGTGAACAGCCAGACGCCGCCCAGGCCGATCTGGGCCAGCAGCAGCGCCGGAAAAGGGGCGCTCTGCAGATGATGCATGCCCGTGTCCAGCGGCAGCCGCGACAAGCCCAGCAGCAGCACGGCGAAGCTCATGCGGAACAGCGCGAGCAGCACCAGCAGTCGCCGTGCCGGGCCTTCCGCCGCGCCGGAAGGCTGGAAGCGCGGCCAGGCGCCCGTGGCCAGCGCGGAGTCGGTGATGGCGGTCGACGACATGGGATGGCTGCTCCGCACGGGAATTTGACGCCTGCGATCTCGTCCGCCCTAAAGCAAGAATCGGGCCTGAAGCCGCGTTCATTGACGCCGTTCATGGCCTTGGCGGTCCCGACCAAGTGGAGGACAATACAACGCCGCCCACACGCCGCATCGTCCCAAGGGAGGGGCCTCATGAATCTGCACGAGTACCAGGCCAAGCAGTTGTTCGCCGAATTCGGCATACCCGTCCCCGAGGGGCGGCCGGCGGTGAACCCCGCGGAGGCCAGTGCTGCGGCCCAGGCCCTGGGTGGGGGTCGCTGGGTCGTCAAGGCCCAGGTCCACGCCGGCGGGCGCGGCAAGGCGGGCGGCGTCAAACTCGTCGACAGCCCGGAGGCGGCGGCCGCCGCCGCGCAGGGCATGCTGGGCGCGCGGATCGTGACCCATCAGACCGATGCCAAGGGCTTGCCGGTGCATACCGTGCTGGTCGAAAAGGCCGGCAGCATCGCGCGCGAACTCTATGTGAGCCTGCTCACCGACCGGGCCAGCGAGAGCGTCGTGTTCATGGCCTCGGCCGCAGGCGGCATGGACATCGAGGAGGTCGCCGCGACCACGCCCGAGAAGATCATCACGGTGACCGTCCCGCCGGCGCAGGGCTTCTCGGCCTATCAGGCGCGGCGGCTGGCTTTCGGGATGGGGCTCTCGGGGGACGAGATTCCCCAGTTCGTCGCCATCGCCGAAGGCCTGTACCGACTCTATGTGGCCAGCGATGCGAGCCTGATGGAGATCAACCCGCTCATCGTCACCAACGAGGGCCGCTTGGTGGCGCTCGACGGCAAGATCAACCTCGACGACAACGCGCTGTTTCGGCAGAAGCGCCTCGCCGACTGGGAGGACGCCAGCCAGGAAGACGCTCGTGAGCACGAGGCGGCTTCACATCACCTCAACTACGTCAGCCTCGAGGGCGAGATCGGCTGCATGGTCAATGGCGCCGGGCTCGCGATGGCGACGATGGACGTGATCCAGCTTTACGGCGGCACGCCGGCCAACTTCCTCGACGTCGGCGGCGGCACCACCGCCGAACGCGTGACGGCGGCCTTCAAGCTCATCACCGCCGATCCCAAGGTGCGCGCCATCCTGGTCAACATCTTCGGCGGCATCGTGCGCTGCGACCTCATCGCCGAGGGCATCATCGCCGCGGTGAAGGAGGTCGGCCTCAAGCTGCCGGTGGTGGTGCGCCTGGAGGGCACCAACGTCGAGCGCGGCAAGGCCATGCTGGCCGAAAGTGGCCTCGCCATCATCACGGCAGAGGATCTGGACGACGCGGCCCGCAAGGCCGTCGCAGCGGCGAAGGCTTGAGGAGCGCACGATGAGCATTCTGGTCGACAAGAACACCCGCGTGATTTGCCAGGGCTTCACCGGCAAGCAGGGCACCTTCCACTCCGAGCAGGCGCTGGCCTACGGCACGCAACTGGTGGGCGGCGTGACCCCCGGCCGCGGCGGACAGACCCATCTGGACCTGCCGGTCTTCGACACCGTGCATGACGCCGTGGCCGCGACCGGCGCCGAGGCGAGCATGATCTATGTGCCGGCGCCCTATGCGGCCGACGCGATCCTCGAGGCCTTCGATGCCGGCATCCGGATCATCGTGTGCATCACCGAGCACATCCCGGTTCAGGACATGATCAAGGTCAAGGCGACCCTGCGCGGCAGCAGCGCGCGCCTGATCGGCCCCAACTGCCCCGGCATCATCACCCCCGGCGCCTGCAAGATCGGCATCATGCCCGGCATGATCCACTCGCCAGGCAAGGTCGGCATCGTCTCGCGTTCGGGCACGCTGACTTACGAGGCCGTATTCCAGACCACGCGGCGCGGGTTGGGGCAATCCACCTGCGTCGGCATCGGCGGCGATCCGGTGCACGGCATGAACTTCGTCGACTGCCTGCGATTGTTTCAGGACGATCCGCAGACCGAGGGCATCATCATGGTCGGCGAGATCGGCGGCGGCGAGGAAGAGGACGCGGCGGCCTTCATCCAGGCGCACGTGAGCAAGCCCGTGGTCGGCTACATCGCCGGCGTCACGGCGCCACCCGGCAAGCGCATGGGCCACGCCGGCGCCATCATCACCGGCGGCAAGGGCACGGCCGAGGGCAAATATGCGGCGCTGGAGGCGGCCGGGGTTGCCACCGTGCGTTCTCCGGCCCAACTCGGCGACCGCATGGCCCAGTTGCTCGGCGTGAACTGACGGGGCGCGCGCATGGTCCGGATCGTCATGGCCCAGCTCGATTTCTGGGTGGGGGACGTGGCGGGAAACACCGCGCGGCTGATCGAGGCGACGCGCGAGGCGCATGACCGCTTCGCGCCGGATCTGGTGGTGTTTCCCGAGCTCGCGTTGACGGGCTATCCGCCCGAGGATCTGCTCTGGCGACGCGGGCTGCGCATCCGCGTGGAGGAGGCCTTCGAACGCCTCGCCCGCGATAAGCTGCCGGTGCCGGTCCTGTTCGGCTATCCGGAATATGCGCCCCAGGGCATTTACAACGCGGCCTGCGTGATCCGGGACGGGGCGGTGGTGGCGCGCTATCGCAAGCACCGCCTGCCGAACTACAGCGTATTCGACGAAAAGCGCTACTTCATCGCCGGCGATGCGCCGTGCGTGTTCGAGTGTGCGGGGCTCAAGCTGGGCGTGACCATCTGCGAGGACATCTGGGGGCCGGAGCCGGCTGCCCAGGCCGCGGCGGCGGGCGCGCAGGTGCTGCTCAACATCAACGCCTCGCCGTTTCACGTCAACAAGGGCGTGGAGCGCAGCTTCGAACTGGCGCACCGGGCGACCGAAACCGGCCTGCCCATCGTCTACGTCAACCTCATCGGCGGGCAGGACGAACTGGTGTTCGACGGCGAATCGCTGGTCTGCGACGCCGAAGGGCGCATCGTCCATCGCGCGCCAGCCTTCAGCGAGGGACTGTTCGCCGTCGATTTCGATGCGGCCGGCAAGCCGCAGGTGGCCGAGCCCGTCGCCGAGCCCCTGGGCCTCGAGGCCTCGGTCTACAAGGCGCTGGTGCAGGGGGTGCAGGACTACGTCAACCGCCAGCGTTTCCGCGGCGTGGTGCTGGGGCTGTCGGGCGGCATCGACTCGGCGCTCACCCTGGCCATCGCGGCCGATGCGCTGGGCGCCGAGCGGGTGATGGCGGTGCTGATGCCCTCGCGCTACACGGCGGACATCAGCGTCGAGGATGCCCAGGCCCAGTGCCGGGCCATGGGCGTGGAGTCGGTCGTGCTGCCGATCGAGGCGCCACAGGCGGCGTTCAAGGAGACGCTGGCGCCGGTGTTCCGCGATCTGCCGGAGGATGTGACGGAGGAAAACCTGCAGGCGCGCATCCGAGGCGTGCTGCTCATGGCCATCTCCAACAAGACCGGCCGCATGGTGCTCACCACGGGCAACAAGAGCGAGATGGCCGTGGGCTATTCCACGCTCTACGGCGACATGGTGGGCGGCTTCGCGCCGCTGAAGGACGTGAGCAAGATGCTGGTCTATCGCTTGTGCCAGTACCGCAACCTGCTGGCGCCGGTGATTCCGCAGCGGGTGATCGATCGGCCGCCCTCGGCCGAGTTGCGCGCGGACCAGAAGGACAGCGATTCTTTGCCGCCCTACGACGTGCTCGACGCCATCCTGGAGTTGTACGTCGAGCAGGACCTGCCGCTGTCGGAGATCGTCGCGCGCGGCTTCGACGAGGCGACCGTGCGGCAGGTGGGGCGCATGGTCAAGCAGGCCGAATACAAGCGCCGCCAGGCCCCGCCCGGCGTCAAGATCACGCGCCGCGCCTTCGGCCGCGACCGCCGCTATCCCATCTGCTCCGGCTACTGACCGCTCGCTTTGGGGAATCTGCTCTTCGGCTGGCCTGGATGCTCCCGGGCCAGGCCGCTTTTCCGCTATAATCAATCGCTTTGACGCGGTCACCAGCGGACCGCGCTTTCCTGATCGACCGGAGTCTGCATGTCCCAGATCGCCGAGGCGGCGGCGCGGCGGCGCACCTTTGCCATCATTTCCCACCCCGATGCGGGCAAGACCACGCTCACCGAAAAGCTGTTGCTCTTCGGCGGCGCCATCCAGCTTGCCGGCGCGGTCAAGGGCCGCAAGGCCGGCCGCCATGCGACCTCCGACTGGATGGAGCTGGAAAAGCAGCGCGGCATCTCGGTCACCAGTTCAGTGATGCAGTTCCCCTATCGCGACAGCATCGTCAACCTGCTCGACACGCCGGGGCACGAGGATTTCTCCGAGGACACCTACCGCACGCTGACGGCGGTCGACTCGGCGCTGATGGTGATCGACTGCGCCAAGGGCGTCGAGGAGCGCACCATCAAGCTGATGGAGGTGTGCCGGCTGCGCGACACGCCGATTTTCACCTTCATCAACAAGCTCGACCGCGAAGGCCGCGACCCCATGGAGCTCATGGACGAGGTCGAAAAGGTGCTCGGCATCCAGTGCGCGCCGGTGACCTGGCCGCTCGGCATGGGCCGGGCGCTGCGCGGCATCTACCACCTGCTGCAGGACCGGGTGTACCTCTACGCGCCGGTCAAGGACGGGCGGGCTCACGAGAGCGAGGTGATAGCGGGGCTGGACAGCGCCGCGTTCACCGCGCGTTTTGGGAGCGATGCGGCGGCTTACCGCGAGGAAATCGAGCTGGTGCGCGGCGCCAGCCCCGCGTTCGACCGCGCGGCTTATCTCGCCGGGCGCCAGACGCCGGTGTATTTCGGCTCAGCGGTCAACAACTTCGGCGTGCGCGAGCTGCTGGACGATTTTGTGGCCTGGGCGCCGCCGCCGCGGCCGCGCGCGACGGAACAGCGCACCGTCGAGCCCGACGAGCCCGCGCTCACCGGCTTCGTGTTCAAGGTGCAGGCCAACATGGACCCGGCGCACCGCGACCGCATCGCCTTTTTCCGCGTCTGCTCGGGGCGCTTCAGCAAGGGCATGAAGCTGCGCCACGTGCGCCTGGGGCGCGACATCAAGATCGCCGACGCGCTCACCTTCATGGCCAGCGAACGCGAGCGGGTGGAGGAGGCCTACCCGGGCGACATTCTCGGATTGCACAACCACGGCACCATCGCCATCGGCGACACCTTCACCGAGGGCGAGGTGCTCACCTTCACCGGCATCCCGCATTTCGCGCCCGAGCTGTTCCGCCGCGCCGTGCTGCGCGATCCCTTGCGCCTCAAGGCCTTGCAGAAGGGGCTGACGCAATTGTGCGAGGAGGGCGCGACGCAGTTCTTCCGCCCGCTGACCCACAACGACCTCATCCTGGGCGCGGTCGGCCCGCTGCAGTTCGACGTGGTGGCGCACCGGCTCAAGGCCGAGTACGGCGTGGAGTGCCGCTTCGATGGGGTTTCCGTGGCCACGGCGCGCTGGGTCATCTGTGACGACGCGCGGATGCTCGAGGACTTTCGCCATCGCGCCTCCGACAACCTCGCCATCGACCACGGCGGCGCGCTGGTCTATCTCGCACCCTCGCGCGTCAATCTGCAGCTCGCCATGGAGAAATGGCCCAAGGTGCGCTTCGACGCCACCCGCGAGCACGCGCCGGTCGGGTTCTGAGCGCGGCGGACTGACGGGCAGTGCCGCATGGTGGGCTGGTAGCGGCGTTTCCGGGTGCCGGCGCGGGCGGATGCCCTGAAGACAGAACAGCGGCTCGGCCGAGCCATCACTGATTGCGCGTGTGTTCACACGGCTCACCCATTGGCGAAAGCGCGCGCCCTCGACGGATTTAACCCGGTAGCCGACGGAAATGACGACGTCGAGGTTGTAGTGTTCAACCTCGCAGGTGACGGTGCGTCCACCCTCGGCCTGAACCTGTGTAAATTTTGCACGGGTTGCCTGCGCCTCCAGCTCCCCCTCCCGGAAAGCGTTGCGATGTGCTTGGTCACGACTGACCGCTCGCGCCCGAACAGCCGGGCCATCTGATCCTGCGTCAGCCAGACCGTCTTCCGGTCCCGTCGCACGTTCACCCGCGTCGAGCTCGTCGGCTCCTTCGTAGAGAAGCACCTCGCCGCCGGGGGTGGCACTCAGTGTATTCATTCGTGCCTGCCTCGTGCCGCACCGATTCGTCCGGTTAGATTCATCCGAATCGCCTACCCGAAGACGGACACGCCGACCATGGTGTCTGATAGGGAAGTGTCCCACATGGGCGAATCCTTTGGGCCTCCGTTGACTTGGCTCGAGTATGTCTTTTTCCATTCGGAATACCCGACGAGGTGATTCATGCAAACAGCGCCTCGATGCCTTGCACGAACACCTGAAAGCTGCGTGAGCGGTTGACCTGAATATCCAAACCGGGCGCAATTCGCCGCGCGGCATCGATCTTGGGGTAGCTGCTTTTGTAGATTCCGTGCTTTTTCAAGACGCGATGCAATGCTTCCCAGGAGCCGCCGTTGTCCGGGTTGCGAAAGATGCCTTTGCTGGCATCGATGGGCGGCAGCCCCATGAAAGCCTTGCGCAGCGCCTGCGGATCGCCGATGAACCAGGACTCCAACTCCTCGATGACGATGCGATTCAGGACAAGAAAGTGCCCTGCGGCATCCGGCGCAGATTTTGTCGCCAGCTTGGCTTCTCGCGCCATGACCTCCAATCGGCGCTTGAGCACTTCGCAATCATCATCGTCGCGGTCCACCAGCACCACTACCCGCAAGTCTTCGCCTTGCGCGATGCGCTGGCGATAGGCGGCCAAGCGTTGCGGCAGCACTTTCAGTAGCTTGGACTTGCTACCAAGGTTGATGAGCTTCCACTGGGCACGCTGGCCGATCAGCCTTGGCAGAAGATGTTTCAGGATTTCTTCTGCCGACTGCTCCTCGACCAGAAACTCGACCCGCATCACTGCATGTCCCCGGCGGCCAGCGGATCACCGACTTCAAAATGCCCCTCCATCCACAGCTCGCCCAGCGTGGCGCCCTGGTGGATGAAGGCAGCGATGCCCCGCATGTCGGCGATGCGCTGCACCCGGGTATAGCCGTCGGTGGCTCGGTAGAGCACCCGCACCTCATCAGGACGCAGCGGATTGATGAAGAAAGGCGAGTGGGTGGTGACGATCAACTGGGTGCGCTGCGCCGCCTGCTGGCACTCCTCGGCTAGCTCCGGCAGCAGACGCGGATGCAGATAGTTTTCGGGTTCTTCAATGCCCACCAGTTGCGGCGGGTCCGGATCGTAGAGCAGGGTCAGATAGGCCAGCAGCTTGAGCGTGCCATCGGAGGCAAAGCGCGACAGCACCGGGGTGGAGAAGGGGGCATCCTTCACCAGCAGCAGAAGCCGGCTGTCCTGCAGCACCTCGGCCTGCACCCGCTCGATGCGGGGAATGCGCCGACGCAGGGTCTCGAAGATCTGCTCCAGCCGTTCGGGATGCTGCTCGCGCAGGTATTGGATCACATTGGGCAAATTTTCGCCAGTGGGCGAGAGCCGTTCCTCCGCGCCCGCTTCGGGGTTGCCGCGTGCAGCATCCGCCGACAGGTAGGAGAGATGCCAGCCAGTGATGAAGTTGCGCAGCGCGATGACGCGCGGGTTCTCGGCCAGGGTGCCGAGGGTGCTGACCGCCAGCACATCGGGGCCGGACAGCGGCTTGTCGATGCGGATGTCCGTGGACTCCGGTTCCTCCCCAGTGATCACCTTGCCCTTGCCGTACTGATAGTCGAGAAAGTGAAACGGTGCCGCCGGATGGCCGCGCTTCCAGCGCAGGAACTCACGTGCGACCACTGGGCCTTTGCTCTGCTCCTCGATTTCCAAGTGATAGGTGATCAAGGGCGAGCCCAGCTTTTCGCGGTACTGGATCTCGATGACGATGGGGCCGTCCTGATCGCGGCTGCGCAACTCGCGGAATCGGCCCCGGCGATCCCACGCCTTGCGCAGCCCGTCGGTGAAGCACTCCGCGAGAAATGCAAACACATCGAAGACGGTCGACTTGCCGCTGCCGTTCGGCCCCAGTAGCACAGTCAGCGGGGTGATCTTGTTCAGCGTAATCTCTTTCAGCGCCCGGTAATTCTTGACGTGCAGGGTTTCGATGCGCGGCGGCTGTCGATCGGCAGTCATGTCATGTTCTCCAAAAATTTCTTGGCGCCTAGACTGCGCCAGTAGCCAAGTCAAGGCATGAGTCGAGATCTATCGGCAAGACATCCGGCATTTGAAAATGCGATCGCCTATCGCCATCGCAACTCCGGCACCCACTTTTCGAATGCATCCAGACCGGCACCACACTCCCCCGCCGATCTTCCAAAAATGCCGCTTTGGACGTAGGGCGATTGTTCTCCGAGGCTTGCGAGAGAAGTGCGCAGCTCCTTCACGACACGAATCCGGTTATCGCCCCAATAGCCATAGCGGCCTGGTGGTGCCCAGTACCGATCTTTTTCTGGTTTTGTATAGTACGCGTAGCCGAGCGCTATCAGAATTTCCAGTCTGTCGAACACATCGGTGAATTGTGCTTCAGATGGGACCAGACCTCGAAATCGTGGTTGCAGCAATGCGTGTAACCGAGCGTTGAACGGTATACGGTGACCACCCATGCCTTCGAGAAGATTCGCAGCGTTGCTCTCCTCAAAAAGACAAAACGGCGGCAGCAACTCGACGGCCGTCTTGTCTTCTTGATGCTTCTGATAAACAGGCGTTGCGAATAATTGCGCGAGAAACGGCGGTCCACGCTCGCCTGCGGCAATCGCCCCCAGTCCCAATGCATATAAAAGCAATGTGGCCGGATAGCGCTGCAACTCAACCCAAGCGTTGAATCCGACCTCGTCACGACGCGTGGCCAAGCGGGTCAGGGCGTTCTGCCAAGTGTCGAGGTGCCAATCCTCCATCCAATAGCCGCCCACGGCAGCCATGGCCAGCAGCGTCTCGCAGGTGGCCTCATACGCGCGCACCCGTGCCGTGAAGCTGTTCGTATCGGGTCTGGAACCATCGCGGACGGCGAACGCGGGGCCGGAAGTGGCTTCGAGCACGCGCTCCACTTCGCCACTCACCAGATCGGCGAGACGAATGCGATGTCTGGGTTCTGTGAGATAGCCCTTGAGACTGGCAACCGCTGCTTCGGTCGACAACGGATGGGGCTGCGAGAACTGCTCCAGTGCCTCGACCAGACGCGCAAGCTCCGCAAAAAAGCGGTCCGCGTCCGCAATCAGCATCGATTGCGCCTGCCGATGGTCGATCAGCCGTCTGGCAGCGTCGCCCGGCTCGCCACGCACGGCCCAGAAGTGGGAGAAGCGGCGGGACACCGCCCGTTCGACAGCGGCACGCAAAGCGGTATCCCATTGCGCCGACCACCCACAAAGGACCAGACCGAATTCGTCGAATATCCGCTCCAGCAGGCTGTCGAACGCCTCGGGATAGCGCTCCAGTTCGGCGGGCGTGTTGCGGATGCGGGTGTCCAGGTAATCACCATGCACCTTGAACACGCAGCAGCGGGTGTGAATCAAGGGCATCGCGCCCTGCACCTGATCGGGTGAGCTGAGCACGGTCGGCACCACTCCAGCGTCCGCCAGCGCGGTTTCCAGCAGACGGTCGAAATTGGTGGTGATGATGACGCGGATGTAGCCTTTGGCAGCAAGGCTGGCGATGGCCCGGTGCGCGGCGGTGGGGGCTTTCCGGCCATCAGCACGTTCCGCTTCGGAAGGCTCGATATAGGCACGCAGCAACTGCTGGCGCTCGGCTGGGGTTTTGGCCAGCGCGTCCAGCAGATCGGAATAGTCGGGCTCCTTTCCGTAACGCTCGCGATACCAAGTGGCGGGATCAGCGCCGCAGGACTCATCCGCTACCCCGGCCAGTTTACGCACCAGATCGAGCGTGGTTTCCCAGCCAGTGGGAATCTGGGCGGAACGCGAAACGCCCGAGCCGACTAGCACGGCATAGACGCCAGGGTTTGCTTGGATGGAGAACGCAAGGGAATGCAGCGGATCAATCATGAGAACGCTCTATTGTCCTGAAGAAGTCGTTCCGCGTCCTTGATGTATATATCACCGGAGAAGAATTTGGGCGGCAATGTATCGCGCAAGGCGCTATCGGAGCATGGTTCAGCCGTTCCGGCACTGGCACGCGTGACCACGGGTTTAGTTGCCAAATGGCTTCGTATCGTTTTCCAGCGGTACTGCCAGCAAATCATGCGATAGGGATTCTGCCGGGACGCGTTGGTGTCGGCTTGAATCGATCATGCTGGGGGTGGCGAACGCACGGGACTCGTGACCGCGGCAAAAGCGGGGTGCAAATTCTTGAGGTAATGAGAATTTCGGACGCAAAACGATGGACGCCGTCGAACCCCAACCGGCAGTGGTCCAAATCTGGGCTTCGTAGCCGAGCGCGGCGGTAGTTTTCTGTTGGCCTCGTGCCATGTCGTGCTCATCCTTGGCGCGCATCGAAAGCGCTCATTGTCCTGTTTTGCGTTTCGCTCGGATAGACGGAAACACGCTTTTCGCAGACCGCTGGTCTTGGGCGCCACGTTGCGCGCTTGGCGGTCGCCCGGGTGTCTTTATCGGTCCCGGCGACCCGCGTGGTCGGCCGGCGTCGCGCGCTGTCTCCATTCTGCAATGAGGCCGGGCTAGCATGACCGGCTATAGCCTCCGGCCGGGAGGCGGGCGCCGCCGAGGAGGAGCCGGGTGCATCTGGCGGATGTCACGTTTTTCTATGCCCCGGACAGCGGCGGGGTGCGTCGCTACCTCGAAATCAAGCGGCACATGCTGGGGGCGCTGCCCGGCTGGCGCCACACGCTGGTGGTTCCGGCGCGGCGCACGCGCCGTTTGGGTTCTGTCCGGTACGTGGCCGCCGGCCCCTTGCCGTTCAGTCACGGCTACCGCTTTCCATGGCGGCAGCGCGGCTGGATCGCGGCGCTCGAGGCGGCCCGGCCCGACCTGATCGAAGCCGGCGATCCGGGCGTGCCGGGCTGGGCGTCGCTCGAGGCCGGACAGCGCCTCGGCGTGCCGGTGGTGGCGTTCTATCACTCCGACATCGTGTCGCTGCTGGGGCGCGTGGGCGGAGCGCCGCTGCGGACGGCCGCGCGGCGGTACGTGCGGGACTTCTACGGGCGTTTCGATCGAGTGCTGGTCCCCAGCCGTCATGTGATGCAGCGTCTGGCGGAGGCGGGGGTGGAGCGACTCCAGCCGCAGGGCTTGGGCGTGGACTGCAACGCCTTCCATCCGCGCCATGCCGACCGGGCGGCGCTGAAGCAGCGTCTGGGCGTGGCGGCGGATACGCGGCTGGCGCTCTTCGTGGGCCGTGCCGCGCCGGAAAAGAATCTGCCGGTGCTGGTCGAGGCCTTCCGCCGGCTTGGCGCGGGCCATCACCTCCTGCTCGTCGGCCCCGGCATGCCCGCGGTACGACAGGCGAATGTCACGGTGCGATCGCGCTATATCCGCGGCGCGGCCTTGTCGCGGCTGCTGGCGAGCGCCGATGCCTTCGTTCACGCGGGCGACTGCGAGACCTTCGGCCTGGTGGTGCTCGAGGCGATGGCAAGTGGGACGCCGGTCGTGGTCAGCGATCGTGGCGCACTGCCCGAACTGATCGCGCCCGGGACCGGCGTGGTGGCGGCGGCGCCGACGCCGGAGGCCATGGCCGCGGCCGTGCGCGAACTCTGCGCGCAGGACCGGGACTTCATGGGGGCGCAGGCCCGGCGCTGGGCGCAAGCCCAGTGGGACTGGACGATACAGATGAACCAACTCAGGCAGACCTATGAACAGCTTGTCGGCATCCGTCCCGCCATCGATTCGGATGGCTACGCGCCCCTCCAGCAAGGTGCTGATGGTGGTGCTGCATGACGTCGCGCCACAGACCTGGCCGCGCTACACGGCGCTGCTCGAAGCACTGGATCGCTGCAGCATCGTGAGTTCGCTGCTGGTTGTCACCGACTATCACGGCGGCGGCCATCTGCGCGAGCATCCCGAGTTCGTCGCCACGCTGCAGGCGCGCCGCGCGCAGGGAGACGAGATCGTGTTCCACGGCGTGCGGCATCTGGACGGCGAGCCGCTCGGGCGCTCGCCGCTGCAGTGGCTGGTGCGACGGATCTATACGGCCCGGGAAGGGGAGTTCGCCGCCTTGAGCGCGTCGCGGGCGCTGGCGCGGGTCGCGCGGGGGCTGCAGGACCTCGCCGAGGTCGGCCTGGCGACCGAAGGCTTCGTCGCGCCGGCCTGGCTGATGAGTCGTGGCACGCGGCGCGCCTTGCCGATGTTGCCGATGCGCTATGCTGCCGGGCGGCGCTGTCTGTATCGCTTGCCCGATTGGCAGGTGCAGCGTCAGGTGAGCCTGGTCTGGAGCGTGCGCAGCCGTTCGCGGCGCGTGCTGTCGCGGTTGCGCAACGACTGGACGTTGTGGCGAGGGCGCAACCGCCCGGCGATCCGGCTCGACATCCATCCCGCCGATCTGGCGTATCCGGCCGTGGCGCGCTGGTGGATGCAGGCCATCGACCGGCTGGCGCAGGACCGGGAATCGCTGACCAAGGGGGCGTGGATGGCGCGCCGGCCCTGAGCGGAGGAGCATGTTGCGACGTCATCCCTGGATTTTGCTCGGCATCGCAGTGCTGGCCGGGCTGGCGGTGCCGCTCTGGTATGGCGGCAGCGAGGCGTTGCGGCTGCTGCATCAGGTGCCCGGGCCACTGTTCGTGCTCGGGCCCAGCTTGGCCGTGCTGGCCTGGAATTTCAGCGCGCTGCGGTTGCGGCTCTTGGCGATGGAGCGCGCGCGACTGGGTCAGCGCGAGGCGCTCGCGACCGTGATGGCCACCGAGTGCGTGGTGAACGCGACGCCGCTGGGACTGGCCGGGCCGGTCGCCTATGCCACCCTGCTGGGGCGCCACGGGCTGCGCGGCGCCGATGGCGCGGCCATCTACACCATGGATCAGTTCATCGATCTCACGTTCTTCATCGTGCTGATTCCGCTGGTGGTGTGGTGGTGTCCGCTGTGGCCGCCGGGCCTCGAGGCCGGCGCGATGGCGGCCGTCGGCGTGCTGCTCGTCCTGCTGGCGCTATCCCTGCTGGCGCTGCTGCGTTTTCGCCGCATCCTGCGGTGGGGCGAGGCGCTGGGCGATCTGACCGGCGTGGCGCCAACGGCGCGGCGGCGCATTGGGCGCTTTGCGCTGTTGTTCCGGCGCCGGGTTCACGAGCTGCTGGCGATCCCCAAATCCCGCTTGCTGGCGATCTATGGCGTGTGCGCCCTGCAGTGGATCACGCGCTACAGCGTGCTCTATTTCGTGCTCTGGGGGTTGAACGCGCCGCTCGCGTGGGCGGCGGTCTTTCTGGTGCAGATGGTGGCGCTCAGCGCCGGGCAGATCGGCTTGCTGCCGGGCGGGGCGGGGGTCACGGAACTCGGATCCGCGGCCCTGCTCGCGCCTTACGTGGCCGCGCCGCAACTGGCCACCGCGATCCTGCTCTGGCGTTTTTCCACCTATTACTGGCATCTTCTGGCGGGAGCGCCGGTGCTGTTGCTGCTGATCGGCCGGCAGGGCGTCCGCAAGCTGCAGCGGCGGGTCAGCGACGGGCCCTGATCACCTCGATCCCGGAGAACCGTCTGTGCATGACGACACTGCGCTGACCCATCTCGGGCGCGACCCGGAGCGTTTCGACGGCGTGGTCAATCCGCCGGTCTATCGCGCCTCCACGGTGCTTTTTCCCAGCCTGGCGGCGCTGGAAGCCGCCTCGCGCCAGCCGTTCACAGGGACCTACTACGGCCGCTTCGGCACGCCGACCACCTTCGCGCTGGAGGAGGCCATGGCGACGCTGGAAGGCGCGCATCGGGCGGTGGCGGTCGAGTCCGGGCTGGCGGCGATCACCACGACGCTGCTGGCCTTTCTGAGCCCCGGCGACCACCTGCTCATGGTCGACACCATCTACGGACCGACGCGGCTGTTCTGCGACGGCATGCTGGCGCGCATGGGGGTGAGTACGACCTATTACCCGCCGGCGCTGGGCGCGGACATCGCCGGGCTGATCCGCCCCGAAACGCGGCTCGTCTTCGCCGAATCGCCTGGCTCGCTCACTTTCGAGGTGCAGGACATTCCCGCCATCTGCGCGGCGGCGCACGCGCGCGGCGTGCCGGTGGCACTGGACAACACGTGGGCCACGCCGCTGTATTTCAAGGCCTTCGCGCACGGGGTCGATGTGTCCATCCACGCGGCGACCAAGTACGTCGTCGGGCACGCCGATGCCATGCTGGGCGTGATCAATGTCGATGCGGCGCACTACGGGCGCGTCAAGCAAACGGCGGTGGCCCTGGGGCATTGCGCCGGCAGCGAGGAATGCGCACTCGGCCTGCGCGGGCTGCGGACCCTGGCGGTGCGGCTGGCGCGCCATCAGGCGACGGCGCTCGCCCTCATCGAATGGCTGAGCGCGCGGCCGGAGGTGCGGGGCGTGCGCTATCCCGCCTGGCCGCAGGATCCGGACCACGGCCTGTGGCGGCGGGATTTTCACGGCGCCAGCGGGCTCTTCGCCATCGAGCTGGCACCGTGTTCACGCGAGGCCCTGGCGACCTTCGTCGATGGCCTGACGCTGTTCGGCCTGGGTTACAGCTGGGGCGGCTACGAGAGCCTGTTGCTGCCGGTGCACCCAGAGCACACGCGCACGGCTACGGCGTGGACGGCCGCCGGGCCCTGGCTGCGCATCCATGCGGGCCTCGAGGCGCCCGCGGATCTCGTCGCGGATCTGGCGGCCGGGTTCGAGCGCTGGCACCGGGCGGGCGGCTGAAGCCCGCAGGAGCGGCCGACCTCCCGATCAGGCGCCGGTTTGCGGCGGCTTGAGGCTATCCACGACGCCCGGATCGGCCAGCGTGGAGGTGTCCCCCAGTCCCTCGGTTTCGCCGGCGGCGAGCTTGCGCAGGATGCGGCGCATGATCTTGCCCGAGCGAGTCTTGGGCAGCGCGGGGGCGAGCTGGATCACGTCGGGCCGGGCGATGGGCCCGATCTCGCGCGCCACCAGCGCCTTCAGTTCCGCCTCCAGCGTCGGATCGGGGTCGATGCCTTCCATGAGTGTTACATAGGCGTGGATGCCCTGGCCCTTGACCGGATGGGGGAAGCCGACCACGGCCGCTTCGGCGACCGCCGGATGCAGCACCAGCGCGCTTTCGATCTCGGCGGTGCCGAGCCGGTGGCCGGAGATGTTCAGCACGTCATCCACCCGGCCGGTGATCCAGTAATCGCCGTCGGTATCGCGCCGCGCCCCGTCGCCGGTGAAGTAGTAGCCGGGGAAGGTGGAGAAATAGGTGTCGACGAAGCGGGCGTGGTTGCCGTAGACGGTGCGGGCCATGCCGGGCCAGGGGAACTTCAGCGCCAGCCGGCCCTCGCCCGGCCCCGCGATTTCCTGGCCGGCTTCGTCGAGCAGCGCCGGCTGCACGCCGAACAGCGGCCGGGTGGCGGCGCCGGGCTTGAGCGGTGTGGCGCCGGGCAGCGGGCTGAGCAGGATGCCGCCGGTTTCGGTCTGCCACCAGGTGTCCACGATCGGACAACGGCCCTGACCGACCTTGTGGTAATACCACTCCCAGGCCTCGGGGTTGATGGGTTCGCCGACCGTGCCCAGCAGGCGCAGGCTGGCGCGGCTGCCGCCGGCGAGCGGCGCATCGCCGAAGGCCATGAGGGCGCGGATGGCGGTGGGGGCGGTGTAGAAAATCGTCACTTGGTGTTCGTCGATCACCTGCCAGCAACGGGCGGCGTCGGGGTAGGTGGGGACGCCCTCGAACATCACGGTGGTCGCGCCGTTGCACAGCGGCCCATAGAGCACGTAGGAATGGCCGGTGATCCAGCCGACGTCGGCGGTGCACCAGAACACGTCGGATTCCCGGTAATCGAAGACCTCGGCGAACGTGCTTGCGGCATAGACGAGATAGCCGCCCGTCGTGTGCAGCACGCCCTTGGGCTTGCCGGTGGAGCCGGAGGTGTAGAGGATGAAGAGCGGGTCCTCGGCGCCCATCGGCTCGGGCGGGCAATCCGGGCCGGCGGCGTCCACCAGTGTCCGATAATCGGCGTCGCGGCCCTCCCGCCAATCGATGGCCGCGCCGGTGTGGCGCACCACGATCACCCGACGCACCGACGGGCACTCGGTCAGCGCCTCGTCCACCTGCGCTTTCAGCGGCACGGTCTTGCCGCCGCGCCGCGCCGCATCGGCTGTGATGACGACTTGGCAGTCGGCGTCCTGGATGCGGTCGCGCAGGGCGCTGGCGGAAAAGCCGCCGAAGACGACCGAATGGATGGCGCCGATGCGGGTGCAGGCCAGCATGGCAATGGCCGCTTCCGGAATCATGGGCAGATAGAGACAGACTCGGTCGCCCTTGCCCACGCCCGCGGCGCGCAGCGCGTTGGCCAGCCGGCAGACGGCCGCGTGCAGTTCGCGGTAGCTCAGGCGCCGGGACTGACCCGGCGCATCGGCCTCCCAGAGGATGGCGGTCTTGTCACCCCGTGTGTCGAGATGGCGGTCCAGGCAGTTTGCCGAGACGTTGAGCAGCCCGTCCTCGAACCAGCGCGTGCGGACCTCGCGGGCACCCCAGTGCCAGTCGAGCACGCGCTCGAAGGGGCGCATCCAGTCCACGCAGGCGCGTGCCCGCTCGGCCCAGAACGCCTCGGGCTCGGCCACCGAACGTGCGTAGAGCGCCTGGTAGCGCGCCGCGTCGATGCGCGCCTCGCCAGCGAAGTGGTCCAAAACCGGATAGACCTTCGAGTTCATGGCGTCCGTTTCCCGTTGGTGTGGGGTCAGTGCCCAGTATGGCGCGGCCGGCGAGGCGGTCTCAAGCGCGCCACAGGCGGCGCGGCCCAGCCGCATGCTTGCTAGACTGCGAGGCCTTCGATCGATCCGACGCAGGAACGTCACATGAATCCGACCCCGAGCGCCGACGCGCAATCCGGCCCGGTGCGCCTGACCTATCGTGTCTTCAATGCCGACGGCGACGGGCGGCCGCTGCTGATGATCATGGGGCTATCGGGCGTGAAGGAGGATTGGCAGGACTTGCCCGAGGCGCTGGCCGTCGACCGTCCCGTGGCCATTTTCGACAACCGCGGCATGGGCGAGAGCGATGTCCCCGATGGGCCGTACACGATGGATCAGCTGGCCGGCGATGCCGAGGCCATTCTGGACGCGCTCGGCTGGCCACGGGCGCACGTGATGGGCATCAGCATGGGCGGAATGATCGCGCAGACATTGGCGCTGCGGGCGCCCGAGCGGATCGACCGGCTGGTTCTGGGGTGCACCTCGGACTCGGGCCGCTTTGCGCCCGCGCCCGACCGGGCCGTCATGAACGCCATGATGCCGGTCGCCGGGACGACGCCGCAGGAGGCCACGGCGCGGGCCTTGGCCGTCAACTACACGCCCGAGTGGATCGCCGAGGACCCCGAGCGCTTTCAGGCCCTGGTCGATCGAGCGATCCGCTATCGCCGTCGCGCCAAGGGGATGCTGGCGCAGGCCCAGGCGATCGGGCGGTTCGGTGTTGCAGAGGCCCTGGCGGGCGTGATCCACCCTGCCCTGGTCATCCACGGCACGGCCGATCAGCTCATTCCTTTCCCCAACGGCGAACGCCTGAGCTCTCGGCTGCCGGGCGCCCGTTTCGCGGCGCTGCCGGATTGCGGTCATCTGTTCTGGCACATGGCGCCGGCACGCTCGCAGGCCCTGATTCGCGGCTTTCTGGGCGAGGCCGCCTGAGCGTCGCCCGCCGGCCTGCGCTGCGAATCGGCGGAATGCTAACCTTAGGGTGTATTGCCGGGAGTAAACCGAATCGATGTCGTGGGGAGAAAGAGCGCCATGATCAGGGTGCTGGTAGTCGACGATCATCAACTCATCCGCAGCGGCATCAAACGGCTGCTGGAAGCGGCGGGAGACATCGCGGTGGTCGGCGAGGCCGAAAGCGGGGAGCAGGCCCTGGCGCGGGTCGGCGAGCTGCACCCGGACGTGGTGCTGATGGACATCCACATGCCCGGCATCGGCGGCCTTGAAGCGACGCGCAAGCTGGTTCACCACCATCCCGGCGTTCGGGTCATCAGCCTGTCGGTGCAGCGTCACGATCCCTATCCGGAGCAATTGCTCGCGGCAGGCGCCACCGGTTATCTGACCAAGGACTGCGGCGCCGAGGAATTCGTCCACGCGATCCGCAAGGTGCATGCCGGTGAGCGCTATCTCGATGCCGATCTGGCGCGGGGCATGGCGCTCTCGCGCATGCCGGGCAACAAGTCCGTCGGGCTGGCCGACCTGTCGCAGCGCGAGATGCAGGTCATGATGATGGTGGTGCAGGGGCGGTCGATCCAGGAAATCTCGGACAAACTGTTCATCAGCCCCAAGACGGTCAATACGTATCGCTACCGGCTGTTCGAAAAGCTGTGCGTGCACAATGATGTCGAGTTGACCCGTCTGGCCATGCGCCACGGCTTGCTCGATCTGAATGCCGGCTAGTCCGTACTCCCTCCCGCGCCGCGATCCCGAGCAGCCTGTCGAGCCCGCCTTTCCGCGACGTGCGACTCTGCGGGGCAGCGCCGGGTCTTGTTGGAAGCATCCGCACCCATGAGTTCGCCCTTGCCGCATCGTCCGCATCCCCCGGAAGTCGCGTTTGATCCCGCCTGTCGCCTGTGTCCGCGATTGACGGCCTTTCGCGATGAAAACAGGGCGCTGCACCCCCACTATCACAATGCGCCCGTCGCGGCGTTTGGTCAGCAGGATGCACGGCTGCTCATTGTCGGGCTCGCACCGGGCCTGCATGGCGCCAACGCCACGGGACGACCCTTTACCGGCGATTACGCCGGAGAGCTGCTTTACGAAACCCTGTATGCATACGGTTTCAGCACCGCCCCGGCCGCGCGTCATGCCGGGGACGATTTGCAGTTGCTCGACTGCCGCATCACCAATGCCGTGCGCTGCGTGCCGCCGTTGAACCGGCCGCTGCCCGAGGAAATCCGCCGCTGCCTGCCTTATCTGCGGCATGATCTTGCGGTACAGCCCAAGCCCGGCGTCCTGCTGGCCCTGGGGCGCGTGGCTCACGAAGCGGTCCTGCGGGCGCTGGGCCTGCGCCTGGCAAGCCACCCCTTTGCCCATGGCGCGCGAACCCGACTCCCGGATGGACGCTCGCTGCTGAGTTCCTATCATTGCAGTCGCTACAACACCTCCACCGGCCGGCTGACGGGCGCGATGTTCCGCGCCGTGGTTGCCGAGGCGCGGGAACGGGTGGATTCGGATGGTTGAGTTGCCACCGGAGCATTTCGATTTTCGGGGCTTCGTGCGCGCCCTGCCGGATCGACCGGGCGTCTACAGCATGCGCGGGGAGCGCGGCGAGCTGCTCTATGTCGGCAAGGCGCGCCGCCTGCGCGCGCGCGTCGGCAGTTACTTCCGGCGCGCCGGCCAAAGCGCCAAGACCCGCGCCTTGATGGATCGCGTCAAGGACATCCAGGTCACCGTCACGCGCACCGAAGCCGAGGCCCTGCTGCTGGAAAGCAACCTCATCAAGGCGCACCGGCCGCGCTACAACGTCGTGCTGCGGGACGACAAGAGCTATCCCTACGTTCACCTGACCGGCAATCATGCCTTTGCACGGATCCGGTTCTATCGCGGCGCGTTCCGTCGCGATGGCCGTCTGTTCGGCCCATATCCCAATGCCGGCGCCGTCCGCTCCGCGCTCAAGGAGTTGCAACGCCTGTTCCGGCTGCGGGTCTGCGAGGACGCCGACTTCGCCCGTCGCGAGCGACCCTGCCTGCAGCATCAGCTCGGGCGCTGCTCCGCGCCGTGCGTCGGCCTCATCGCCGAGGCCGACTACGCCCAGGACGTACGGGACGCGGTGCGTTTCCTCGAAGGATTCGGGCAGGAAGTCATCGAAGATCTCGCCGCGCGCATGGAGCAGGCTGCCGAACGGCTCGAGTTCGAGCGCGCTGCCGTCTTTCGCGATCGCATCGCACGCCTGCGGCAGATCGCGGCGCGCCAGGACGTGAGCACGCAGGGCGGGGACGTCGACGTGCTGGCGGTGGCTATGGAGGGCGGAACGGCCGTGCTCTCGCTGGGGCTGGTGCGCGGCGGACAGCATCTCGGGCATCAGGTGTTCACTCCCCAGTTGCCGCCCGACACGACGGCAGCCGAGTTGCGGACGGCGTTTCTGAGCCAGCACTACGAGCAGGTGCCGCCTCCTACCGAAATCCTGCTGGACGGCGACATCGAGGACGTCGCGCTCCTGAGCGAGGCGCTCTCGGCGGCGGCTGGTCACGGCGTGGCCCTGCGCCAGCCGCAGCGGGGGCAGCGGATGCGCTGGGTGGAACTGGCGCGCACCAATGCGACCGAAGCCTTGCGCCTGTGCCAGGCCGGCGGCGCCAATTTGAAGATCCGGTTTGACGATCTCGCGGTGGCTTTGGATTTGCCCGAGGCTCCGCGGCGACTGGAATGTTTCGACATCAGCCACACGCAGGGCGAGGCCACGGTGGGTAGTTGCGTCGTGTTCGACGGCGATGGGCCTGTCAAGAGCGCCTACCGGCGCTTCAACATCGCAACCGCGGCCGGGGGAGACGACTATGGCGCGCTGCGCGAGACCTTGCGCCGCCGCTATGAGCGATTGGTGCGCGAAGAGGCAGCCCTGCCCGACGTCAGCTTCATCGATGGCGGTCGCGGCCAACTGGCCGTGGCCGAAGCCGTGCTGGCCGATCTGGGCTTGGGTGGTATTCGGTTGGTCGGCGTGGCGAAGGGCCCCGCGCGCAAGGCGGGCGAAGAACAGCTCTTCCTGCCGGGCGAGGCCGAGCCCCTGCGACTGGATCCTCATCGGCCGGCCTTGCATCTGATCCAGCAGATTCGCGACGAGGCGCATCGGTTTGCCATCACCGGCCATCGCCAACGCCGCGCCCGGGCGCGCAATCGATCGACGCTGGAGGACATCCCGGGCCTCGGTCCGAAACGCCGTCAGCAGCTTTTGCGCCAGTTCGGCGGCTTGTCGCAGCTGATGCGGGCCGGGGTCGCGGAGTTGTCCCAGGTCCCCGGAATCAGCGATAGTCTGGCCCGGAAGATCCACGCCGAGTTGCACCCGGAATCGACATGAGACACCCATGCCCCTGAATTTTCCGATCTGGCTGACCGTCTCGCGGATCCTGCTGATTCCGCTGTTCGTGGCGGTGTTCTATTTGCCGTGGCCGCACGCCAGGATCACGGCCTCGGTGATTTTCATCATCGCGGCGCTCACCGATTGGCTCGACGGTTACCTGGCGCGCCGCTGGGATCAGACCTCCGCCTTCGGCGCCTTTCTCGATCCGGTCGCCGACAAGCTGATCGTCGCCGTCGCCCTCATCCTGGTGTTGCAGCGGGACGCCCGCGTGCTCATCGCGCTGCCGGTGGCCATCATCATCAGCCGCGAGATCACCGTGTCGGCCTTGCGCGAGTGGATGGCCGAGATCGGTCAGCGTGCCCGGGTGGCGGTATCATGGCTGGGCAAGTTCAAGACGACGGCGCAGATGACGGCGCTGATCGCCTTGATCGGTTTCGAGCGCGGCCACCCGCTCTACTGGCTCGGCGTTGCAGCGCTCTATGTGGCCGCAGCATTGACCCTCTGGTCGATGGCGGCGTATCTGCGGGCCGCATGGCCGACGCTGCGGGCGCGGTCCTGACTGCGCTCGTCGCTACCCATCTCACACGGTAACCCACCCTCATGCCGAAACGTGGAAAAAGCAGCGCCTCCTGGCTGCGTGAGCATTTTTCCGACCCTTACGTGCAGCGCGCCAAGGCCGAAGGCTGGCGTTCCCGGGCCGTCTACAAGCTGCAGGAGATCGATGAGCGCGACCGCTTGCTGCGGCCAGGCCTCAAGGTCGTGGATCTTGGCGCGGCGCCGGGCGGATGGTCGCAATACGCCGCACGCAAGGTCGGCTCGCAAGGCCGTGTCGTGGCTTTCGATCTGCTGCCGATAACTCCCTTGCCGGGCGTCGTGTGTCTGCAGGGCGATTTTCGCGAACGCGAAGCGCTCGATGCCATGTCCGAGGCATTGGCCGGCCAGCGGGTCGATCTGGTGCTCAGCGACATGGCGCCGAACACCAGCGGGGTGGAGGCGGTCGATCAGATTCGGTCGCTCGCATTGGCCGAGACGGCCGAAAGCTTCGCCATCGAAACCTTGCAACCGGGCGGTGATTTTCTCGTCAAGCTGTTTCAGGGACCCGGGTTCGACGATTTCGTGCGGCGCATGCGCGGACGCTTCGGTAAGGTGGTGGTGCGCAAGCCCAGGGCGTCGCGGGATCGCAGCCCGGAGGTTTATTTGCTGGCCCGGAACTATGCTCTATAGTAGGGTCTAATCGGAAGCCCCATAACGCGCGGCTTTCCGCGACGCTTCGTTAGCAGGCGCCTTTCAAGAGGGCCCATACATTGAACGACATGGCAAAGAATCTGATTTTGTGGGTGGTCATCGCGGCAGTGCTGATGTCCGTGTTCAACGGCTTCGGCACGCGCGCGCCGAGCGCTCAAAAGCTGCCTTATTCCGATTTTCTCATCCAGGTGCAGGATGGCGCCGTGACGCGGGCCGAGATCGACGGCCGCAAGATCGTGGGGCAGCTCTCCAGCGGCGAACGGTTCACCACCTACAGCCCGGAAACCAGCAACTCCAAGCTCGTCGCCGATCTACTCGAACAGAACGTGACGGTGGTGGGCAAGGAGCCCGAACAGCAATCCCTGCTGATGCAGATTTTCATCTCCTGGTTTCCCTTCCTGCTGCTGATCGGCGTGTGGATCTTTTTCATGCGTCAGATGCAGGGCGGGGGAGCGGGCCGTGGCGCCATGAGCTTTGGGAAGAGCAAGGCGCGCATGCTGCAGGAAGATCAGGTCAAGGTCACGTTCGCCGATGTGGCAGGTTGTGACGAGGCCAAGGAAGAGGTCGTCGAACTGGTCGAGTTTCTGCGTGATCCCGGCAAGTTCCAGAGGCTGGGCGGCAAGATCCCGCGCGGCGTGCTGATGATCGGCCCCCCGGGGACCGGCAAGACCCTGCTGGCCCGAGCGATCGCGGGCGAGGCCAAGGTGCCGTTCTTCACCATTTCCGGTTCGGACTTCGTCGAAATGTTCGTCGGCGTGGGCGCCAGCCGCGTGCGCGACATGTTCGAGCAGGCCAAGAAACACGCGCCCTGCATCATCTTCATCGATGAAATCGACGCCGTCGGGCGCCATCGCGGAGCCGGCCTCGGCGGCGGTCACGATGAACGGGAACAGACGCTCAACCAGCTTCTCGTCGAGATGGACGGCTTCGAGGGTAACGAAGGCGTCATCGTGATCGCGGCCACCAACCGGGCGGATGTGCTGGACAAGGCCTTGCTGCGCCCCGGCCGGTTCGACCGTCAGGTGACGGTCGGCCTGCCGGACGTGCGCGGACGGGAGCACATCCTCAAGGTCCACATGCGCAAGGTGCCGGTCGGCGAAGATGTCGAGGCGGGCGTCATCGCTCGCGGTACACCCGGGTTTTCCGGAGCGGAACTGGCCAATCTCGTGAACGAGGCGGCCCTGATCGCGGCTCGTCTGGGACGCCGCGTGGTGGGCATGGATCTGTTCGAGCGCGCGAAAGACAAGATCATGATGGGTGTGGAGCGTCGCTCCATGGTCATGAGCGAGGATGAAAAGCGGCTCACCGCGTACCACGAAGCCGGCCATGCAATCGTTGGTCTCAACGTGCCCGATCATGACCCCGTCTACAAGATCAGCATCATGCCGCGCGGTCGTGCGCTGGGCGTGACCATGTTCCTGCCCGAGGACGACCGCTACAGCTACAGCAAGCGGCGGCTGGAAAGCCAGCTTGCCAGCCTGTTCGGCGGACGAGTCGCGGAGGAATTGATCTTCGGGTTCGACTCGGTCACGACTGGCGCATCCAACGACATCGAGCGAGCGACCGAGATTGCCCGCAACATGGTGACTCGCTGGGGTCTGTCTGAACGGCTGGGTCCGCTGGCCTACGGGGATGATGAAGCAGCTGGATACATGGGCGGCGCCTATGGCGGTCGCGGGGGTGCTCAGGCGATGTCCGACGATACGGCGCATGCCATCGACGAGGAAGTGCGGAGCATCATCAATCGGAACTACGGCAAGGCGCGCAATATCCTGCAGGCGTCGATGGATCGGCTGCATTTGATGGCGGCCGCGCTCATGAAATACGAGACGATCGATCGGGAGCAGATCGATGCCATCATGGCGGGCTTGGAGCCGCCTCCGCCGAAGGGGTGGGGCGAGAAGCGGGATGACGATTCGGATTCGACGTCCGGCAAGGCCCTCGTAGGGGACCCCAAGCCCGCAGGATCCGCAGCGGGTGCCAAGGGGCCTTCCACGGAGTTACCCGGCCCGGTCGCTTGATCGCGTTGGGGGGTGGGTGGAAAGAGCCGATGGCTGGGAGGCCATCGGCTCTTTGCGTTGCAGGCGGCCTCTGGGGGCCGACACCATGAACATGAATATGATCGGTGAGGATGATTGAGGACGGGATGAGTTTTGAATTGCCGCGTGACCGGTGTCAGGTCATGGGAATCGTGAATGTGACCCCGGATTCCTTTTCGGATGGGGGGCGATATCTCAGCCTGCGGCAAGCCATCGATCACGCGCATCGCCTGATCGAGGAGGGCGCGGACATTCTCGATATCGGCGGCGAATCGACCCGCCCTGGCGCGGCCCCGGTCTCCGTGCAGGAAGAAATGGATCGGGTCATCCCGGTTGTCGAGGCGCTGGCTCGCCAGACCTGCACGCCGGTATCGGTGGACACCAGCACGCCCGAGGTCATGCGCGCAGCGGTAAGCGCCGGGGCGGCGTTGATCAATGACGTGCGCGCGCTGCGCGTGCCGGGAGCCTTGGAGGTCGCCGCCGCAGCGAGCGTGCCGGTCTGCCTGATGCACATGCAGGGCGAGCCCCGGACGATGCAGGCGAGACCTTGCTATGGAGCCGATGTCATGGGCGAGGTCATGGGGTTTCTTTCGAGCCGCATTGCCGCCTGTGAGGCAGCTGGGATCGGCCGCGCCCGCTTGTGGATCGACCCTGGATTCGGCTTTGGCAAGGACTTGGCGCATAATCTCGCCCTTTTGGCGCAGCTCGACCGCTTGAGGACGTTGCATTGCCCGCTGGTCGTTGGCCTGTCCCGCAAGTCAATGCTCGGGCAGATACTCGGCGGGAACGCGGTTTCCGATCGGTTGCCTGCGAGTCTGGCGGCCGCGCTCTGGGCGGCCGCCCAGGGCGCGGCGGTCGTTCGCGTCCATGATGTGCGCGCAACAGCAGAGGCGCTGCGCGTCTGGCAGGCCGCTGCATCCGAGCGCGCGCGGGCAGATGGATGAACGCATGAGGTCGGGATTGATGGGGCGACGACGCTATTTCGGGACGGACGGCATTCGAGGACGGGTCGGCGAGGCGCCGATGACGCCAGAGTTCATCCTGCGACTGGGGATTGCGGCGGGACGGGTGCTGGACCCCGATGGGCGGGGTCGGGTGCTGATCGGGAAGGACACCCGCATTTCAGGGTATATGTTTGAGTCCGCGCTGGAGGCTGGCTTCTCGGCGGCAGGCGTCGGCGTGAGGCTGCTGGGCCCGATGCCCACGCCCGCGGTGGCCTACCTTACCAAGACGTTCCGGGCCAGCGCGGGCGTCGTCATCAGCGCATCCCACAACCCTTTTCAGGACAATGGCATCAAGTTCTTTTCGCCGGCGGGCGAAAAGCTGTCCGATGAGGTCGAGCGCGCGATAGAGGACGCTCTGGACGGACCCCTGAGCATGGTTGATTCCGCCCGACTGGGAAAGGTTTCCCGCATTACGGATGCCGCCGGGCGCTACATCGAATTTTGCAAGTCCACCCTGAATGGCGGCGTCAGCCTCAAAGGCATGCGCATTGCCGTCGACTGTGCCCACGGGGCGACCTATCACATCGCGCCCAACGTCTTGACGGAACTGGGTGCCACCGTGATCGCAAGCGGGGTGACCCCGGACGGTCTCAATATCAATGACGGCTGCGGCAGCATGGATCCCGCATCGCTTCAGCGCCTGGTGCGCGAGCGTGGGGCGGACATCGGCGTGGCTCTCGACGGCGACGGTGACCGGGTCCTGCTGGTCGATGGCGACGGTACGCTCATCGATGGCGACCAGATTCTTTATGTGCTGGCACTGGAACTTCAGCGCGCGGGCCGATTGCACGGGCCGGTCGTCGGTACGCTGATGAGCAATCTGGGGCTGGAGCGAGCGTTGGCGGCCCGCGGCGTGGGTTTCAAGCGTGCCGCCGTCGGCGATCGGCATGTTATGGAGCTGCTTCGACAGGAAGTGGGCGTGCTCGGCGGCGAGCCTTCCGGACACATCATCTGCCTCGATCGGACGATGACCGGTGACGGCATCGTGGCCGCGCTCCAGGTCTTGAGCGTGATGGCGGCGACCGGACGCAGTCTGACGGATCTGGTGGCCGGGATGCCACGCTACCCGCAGGAGCTCATCAACGTCGCGGCGCCCGCCGCTCATGCCCTCGAGCGTCATCCGCGTCTGCAGCAGGCGTTGGTCGAAGCCCGCACGGCGCTGGGCGTCGAAGGACGCATCGTGTTGCGGCCGTCGGGAACGGAACCTTTGCTGCGGGTCATGGTGGAAGGCGCCGACGCGGCGCTCGTGCACGTGCATGCCAGCCGGCTTGCTGCCATCGCGGCCGAGTGCGCCGCCGCGTAGCAGGCACGATCGCAGTTTCGTGGTAAATGAACCGTCATCGGCATGGGGGGTGCGTCATGCGTCGCAAAATGGTTGCAGGGAACTGGAAGATGTTTGGTCGCCGGGCCAGCGCCCAGGCTTTGGCGGGTGACATTGCGGCGGGCGTGACGCGTGAGCTGTCGTGCGACGTCCTGATCTGCCCGCCTTTCGTTCATCTCGAGGCCGTCTGGCAGGCGTTGGGCGCGGAGCCTCGCGTGTTGCTGGGGGGGCAGGATCTGTGTGCCCAGGTGGAAGACGGCGCGCGTACCGGCGAAATCAACGGCGCCATGCTCGCCGACGTGGGCGCATCCCACGTGCTGGTGGGTCATTCCGAGCGGCGTCAGCTACTGGGCGAGAGCAACGAAAGCGTTGGCGCGAAATTCCAGTCGGCCTTGGAGGCCGGGCTGACCCCCATTCTTTGCGTGGGCGAGACCTTGGCCGAGCGGGAAGGCATGCGAACCGAGGCCGTCATTGCGACGCAGTTGCAGGCGGTGGCGGATGCGGTCGGCGCGGGGGCATTGGAGCGCGGCATCATTGCTTACGAACCCGTGTGGGCCATTGGCACCGGCCGCAACGCCACCCCCCAGCAGGCGCAAGGCGTTCACGCCTTTGTTCGCGACTGGGTCGCCACTCAAACCGATCGCGCCACGGCTGAGCGGCAACGCATCCTTTACGGGGGCAGTGTCAAGCCCGATAATGCGGCGGCCTTGTTCGCCATGCCGGATGTCGATGGCGGCCTCGTCGGAGGCGCTTCATTGAAGGCTGCGGATTTTCTTGCGATCTGCCGGTCGGCCGGTGGGATCTCTTGCTCTGGAAGTTAAACGCGATGCAGACGGTATTGCTCGTCATTCACCTGCTTTTGGCCCTGATTCTGATCGTTCTCGCCTTGCTGCAGCACGGCAAGGGCGCGGACGCCGGAGCGGCTTTCGGGGCTGGCGCCTCGAACACCATGTTCGGCGCGCGCGGGTCCGCCAATTTCCTGAGCCGCTCCACAGCGGCCGTTGCCGCGCTGTTCTTTTTCAGCAGTCTCGGCCTGGGTTACCTCTTCGCCCGTCCGGACAAACCGGAAAGTGTCATGGATCGGGCCCCGGCTGCAAGCACCGTCGCACCCGAGGTCACCGACCTTCCGCCCGCCTCGCCAGATACGGCGCCGGATGCACAGGGAGCCCAATCCCCGGCCGATCTTCCGCCATCCGAGGGTGGGAAATAGCATCGGGTGAGTATACAATGGGCGCCCACTCAGGCCGCGCGGCCGCCGCAGCGCCTGACCGCAACAGATCATCAGCCGATGTGGTGGAATTGGTAGACACGCCATCTTGAGGGGGTGGTGACGCAAGTCGTGTCGGTTCGAGTCCGACCATCGGCACCAGAATATCCAGAACCGTTCGACCGGTTGTCCGATCCAGAGTCGCTGTACCGAAAGGAGGCGGGCCTTATCGTGCTGGAAAACTACTTTCCGATTCTGATCTTCTTTGCCTTGGCCATCGTGGTGGGGATCGTGCCGCTCGCCGCCGGCTTCGTGCTGGGCCCGCGCCGGCCGGATGCGCAAAAGCTTTCGCCCTACGAATGCGGTTTCGAGGCCTTCGAGGATGCCCGGGTCAAGTTCGACGTGCGGTACTACCTCGTTGCGATCCTGTTCATCGTGTTCGACCTCGAGGTGGCCTTCCTGTTTCCCTGGGCGATCGCCTTGAGGGAAATCGGCGCCCCAGGGCTCATCGCCATGGCGATCTTCCTGGGCATCCTCGTGGTCGGCTTCATCTACGAATGGAAAAAGGGGGCGCTGGAATGGGAATAGAGGGCGTTCTCGAAAAGGGCTTCGTCACCACCACGGCGGACAAGCTGATCAACTGGGCACGGACCGGCTCGCTGTGGCCCATGACCTTCGGCCTGGCCTGCTGCGCCGTGGAAATGATGCATGTCGGCGCGGCCCGCTATGACCTCGACCGCTTCGGGGTGATGTTCCGCCCCAGTCCGCGCCAGTCCGACGTCATGATCGTTGCCGGCACGCTGTGCAACAAGATGGCGCCCGCGCTGCGCAAGGTCTACGACCAGATGGCCGAGCCGCGCTGGGTCATTTCGATGGGTTCCTGCGCCAACGGTGGCGGCTATTACCACTACTCCTACTCGGTGGTGCGGGGCTGCGACCGCGTGGTGCCGGTGGATATCTATGTCCCAGGCTGTCCGCCGACGGCCGAGGCGTTGCTCTACGGCATCATCCAGCTGCAGAACAAAATCCGCCGTACCAGCACCATCGCGCGTTAGGAGGACGGATGTCTCAGTCCATGACTGATCTCGCGGCCGCGCTGCAGGCGCGTTATTCCGAGAGCCTCGTGCGGCACGACGAGCAGACTGATGAGGTCGTGCTCGAAGTCGTCCCGGAGGTGTTGCGCGACGTCGCCGCGTCGCTGGCGAGCGAAGCGGGGTTTGGGTTCGCGCAGCTCACGGACGTGTGCGGCGTCGACTATCTGGCCTACGGCGATGACGAGTGGCTGACCCGCGAGGCCACCTCGCGCGGCTACAGCCGGGGGGTCAAGCGCTATGACGCTCATCAGGACCCCGACCAGACCTCGCCGCGCCGTTTCGCCGTCGTCTATCACCTGCTTTCGCTCAGTCGCAATCAGCGGTTGCGATTGCGGGTCTGGTTGGCCGACACGCAGTTTCCGGTGGTCGAATCGGTGCAGGACATCTGGCCGGCTGCGAACTGGTTCGAGCGCGAGGCGTTCGACCTCTACGGCATTCATTTCGCTGGCCACCCCGATCTGCGCCGCATCCTCACCGATTACGGTTTCGTCGGGCATCCGTTTCGCAAGGACTTCCCCATTTCGGGCAACGTCGAGCTGCGCTACGACCCCGAGAAGGGGCGTGTGGTCTATGAACCCGTCCAGATTCCACCCCGGGTGCTGGTCCCCAAGGTGATCCGGCCCGCAGCCGCCGAGGCGGCATCCGGCCCAGGGAAAGCGACGCATGGCTGACATTCAAAACTACACGCTCAATTTCGGTCCACAACATCCGGCGGCCCACGGCGTGCTGCGCCTGGTGCTGGAGATGGATGGCGAGGTGATCCAGCGCGCCGATCCACATGTCGGCCTCTTGCATCGCGCCACCGAAAAGCTCGCAGAGACCAAGCCTTACAATCAGAGCATCGGTTACATGGACCGGCTCGATTATGTATCGATGATGTGCAACGAGCACGGTTATGTGCTGGCCATCGAGAAGCTGCTCGGCGTGACACCGCCGCTGCGGGCGCAGTACATCCGCGTCATGTTCGACGAGATCACGCGCATCCTCAACCACCTGCTGTGGCTGGGCTCGCATGGGCTCGACATCGGCGCCATGACGGTGTTCCTGTATTGCTTCCGTGAGCGCGAAGCGCTGATGGACTGCTACGAGGCGGTCTCCGGCGCGCGCATGCACGCGACTTACTACCGCCCTGGCGGCGTGGCGCGCGATCTGCCGGATCGCATGCCCCAGTATCAGCCGAGCCCGGTGCGCGGCAAGGCTTCGCTGGATGCGCTGAACAGGGATCGGCAGGGGTCGTTGCTCGATTACCTCGAAAGTTTCACCGAGCGTTTTCCGGGTTGCGTCGATGAATACGAGACCCTGTTGACGAACAATCGCATCTGGAAGCAGCGTACCGTCGGCATCGGTGCGGTGAGCGCCGAACGCGCGATTGCCCTCGGTTTCACCGGCCCGATGTTGCGCGGCTCCGGGGTGGCCTGGGATCTGCGCAAGAAGCAGCCCTACGAGGTCTACGACCGGCTCGACTTCGACATCCCGGTCGGGGTCACGGGCGATTGCTACGACCGCTATCTGGTGCGCGTCCAGGAAATGCGCGAGTCCAACCGCATCATCCGACAATGCATCGCGTGGCTGCGTGCCAACCCGGGCCCGGTGATGCTGGAAAACCACAAGATCACGCCGCCGCGCCGCGCCGAGATGAAGGAGGACATGGAGTCGCTCATTCATCACTTCAAGCTGTTCACCGAAGGCTATTGCATACCGGCCGGGGAGACTTATGCCGCCGTCGAGGCGCCCAAGGGTGAGTTCGGCTGCTATCTCATTTCCGATGGCGCCAACAAACCGTACCGGCTTAAAATCCGCGCGCCCGGTTTTGCCCATCTGGCGGCCATGGACGAAATGGTCAAGGGGCACATGCTGGCCGACGTGGTGGCGGTGATCAGCACCATGGATATCGTCTTCGGGGAGATCGACCGGTGAGCGCGGAACCCAGCCAGCATCCGGAAGCGAAACTGTCCGCCCATGTGCGTGAAGAGATCGATCACTGGCTCGCCCAGTATCCCTCCGAACGCAGGCGCTCAGCGGTGCTTTATGCGCTGCATGCCGTGCAGCATGAAAATCAGGGATTCCTGACGCCGGCGCTGATGGATGCGGTCGCGGATTACCTCGAGTTGCCGGCCGTGGCCGTCTACGAGGTCGCCACGTTCTACTCGATGTTCGAGACCCGACCCGTGGGTCGCCATAGCGTGTCGGTGTGCACCAACATCAGTTGCATGCTCCGCGGCGGCGAGGAGATTCTCGCCCATCTGGAAGGCAAGCTCGGCATCAAGCTCGGAGAGAGTACTTCCGATGGCCGGATTTTCCTCAAGCCCGAGGAGGAATGTCTGGCCGCCTGCTGTGGTGCGCCCATGATGATGGTCGACCATGTCTATCACGAAAACCTGACGCCCGATCAGGTCGACCGCATCATCGATGCCCTGGAGTAAGGCCATGGAACTCAATGCGGTCTGTTATCTGACGCGTCAATTCGACGAGCCCTGGACCTGGGAGAATTACCTCCGCGTCGGCGGTTACGAGGCCTGGCGGCGCATCCTCGCCGAGAAAATTCCGCCTGAAACCGTGATCGAGCAGGTCAAGGCCTCAGGATTGCGAGGGCGCGGCGGCGCCGGATTTTCCACCGGAATGAAGTGGAGTTTCATGCCGCGCAATGTGGCGGGGCAGCGGTACGTCGTCTGCAATTCGGACGAGAGCGAGCCTGGCACCTGCAAGGACCGCGACATCCTGCGCTTCAATCCGCACAGCTTGATCGAAGGCATGGCGATCGCCGGTTACGCCATGGGCGCCACGGTGGGCTACAACTACTTGCGCGGCGAATTCATGGATGAGCCGTTCACCCGCTTTCGCCAGGCGCTGAACGAGGCCTACGCGCACGGACTGCTCGGGCGCAACATCCTCGGCAGCGGCGTGGATTTCGATCTCTACGCGCATCTGGGCGCCGGCGCCTACATTTGCGGTGAAGAAACGGCCCTCCTGGAATCCCTGGAAGGCAAGAAAGGCATGCCGCGTTTCAAGCCGCCGTTTCCAGCGACTTATGGCCTTTATGGTCGCCCAACCACCATCAACAACACGGAAACCTACGCCTCCGTCCCCGTGATCCTGCGCCGCGGGCCGGAGTGGTTCGCGGGGCTGGGGGTGGAAAAAGCCGGCGGCACGAAGATTTTCTCCGTCTCCGGGCATGTGAATCGTCCGGGCAATTTCGAAGTGCCCCTGGGGACGCCGTTTGCGACACTGCTGGAAATGGCTGGCGGCATGCGCGATGGGCGCAAGCTCAAGGCCGTGATTCCGGGCGGCTCGTCGGTCCCCGTGGTGCATGGCGACGTCATGATGGACGTCAACATGGATTACGACTCGGTCATGAAGGCGGGTTCCATGCTCGGGTCGGGGGCCATCATCGTGATGGACGAGACCACCTGCATGGTCAAGGTGCTTGAGCGCGTCTCGCGCTTTTATTTCTCCGAGTCCTGCGGGCAATGCACCCCCTGTCGCGAAGGCACCGGCTGGCTGCACCGGGTGGTGCGGCGCATCGAGCACGGTCTGGGCCGCCCCGAAGATCTCGACTTGCTGGATCGGGTCGCGGCACGCATCGAGGGGCGGACGATCTGCGCTCTGGGGGATGCCGCGGCCATGCCGGTGCGCAGCTTCATCAAGCAGTTCCGCGACGAATTCCAGTATCACGTGGATCACAAGCGCTGCCTGGTCGGCGCGCCCCTGACCACGGCAGCCGTCGCGTGACGGTCCCGGCGACAATCAGCATCGGACAGGCGATATGAGCAGCGACCAGGTCACAATCGAAGTCGACGGCGTGCCCATCCAGGGGCGCAAGGGGCAGATGCTGATCGAACTGACCGATCAGGCGGGCATTTACATCCCGCGTTTTTGCTACCACAAGAAGCTGTCGATCGCCGCCAACTGCCGGATGTGTCTGGTGGAAATGGAGCGGGCGCCCAAGCCTGTGCCCGCCTGCGCGACGCCGGTGGCGGACGGCATGAAGGTTTTCACGCGCTCGCCCAAGGCGATCGATGCGCAGCAGGGCACCATGGAGTTCCTGCTGATCAACCATCCGCTCGATTGCCCCATCTGTGACCAAGGCGGGGAATGCGAGTTGCAGGACCTCGCACTGGGCTTTGGTCAGGATGCTTCGCGCTACGACGAGCGCAAGCGCATCCTGCCGGACCCCGATCTCGGCTCGCTTGTCGCCACCGACATGACGCGCTGCATTCATTGCACGCGCTGCGTCCGCTTCGGGGAGGAGATCGCAGGGGTGCGCGAACTGGGCGCGACGGGTCGCGGTGAATTCATGGCCATCGGCACGTATGTCGAGCATGCCTTGACATCGGAGGTGGCGGGCAATGTCATCGACCTGTGTCCCGTGGGCGCCCTGACAGCCAAGCCGTCGCGCTACACGGCCCGGCCGTGGGAGTTGGTGGAGCGGCCGACGCTCGCGCCGCACGACGGCTGGGGCACCCATATCGCCGTACACGAGCGAGCCGGCCGAGTCATGCGCGTGGTGCCGCGCGAGTCGGAGGTGTTCAACGAAACCTGGATCAGCGATCGGGATCGCTTCAGCTATACGGCGATCGGATCGGCGGATCGGCTGCTGTCGCCCATGATCCGTGAGGGCGGACGCTGGCGCAGCGTCGACTGGGCCACCGCCTTGCACGTCGCCGCGGACGGCCTGCGGCACGTGTCGCCCGAAGCCTTGGGCATACTCGCGTCGCCGTCGGCGACCGTCGAGGAATATTTTCTGCTGCGGCGGTTGGCCGACCATCTGGGCTGCGCAAATCTCGACCATCGGTTGGGGCTGGCCGATACTACGGGTCAGGATCAGGCCGGGCCGTTCCCGGATCTGGGCTTTTCGATCGCTGCTTGGGAGCGGATCGACGCTGCCTTGATCGTCGGCAGCGACCTACGCCGCGAAATACCGCTGTTGCATCTGCGGCTGCGCAAGGCTGGCTTGCGGGGCGCCAAGCTGTGCGTCATCAATCCGCTGGATGGCGATTTCCGCTTTCCCTTACACGTCGATCGGCGCACCAAGGATCTGGCCGAGGAACTGGCAGCGCTTGCCTTGGCCGCCGCCGAGCTCACGGGGCAAGCGGTACCTGCTGCGCTGTCAGCAGCCGTGCAAGGGGTCGAGGCTGGGCAGGCGCATGTACGGATCGCCGAGGCGCTGGCGCGCGGTGAGCGCAGCGGCTTGCTGATCGGACAGTTGGCGCTGGAGCAGCCCAGCGCGGGCGTGGTGCTCGCGTTGGCGGCCTACGTTGCCGAGGCGACCGGCTCCACGATCGGCACCTTGCCGGTCGGCGGCAACACCGCAGGCGCGTGGCTGTGTGGTATCGTGCCGCACCGTGGCTTCGGTGGCGATCCGGCGGCGGTCGTCGGGCGGTCTGCCGCGGCGCAGTTCGCAGGGGGCATGGAAGGCTTCCTAACCTTCGGCGTTGAGCCTGAGGTGGAGGCGGCCGACCCCGCCGCTGCCATGGCGGCACTCGCGCGCGCACGCTTCGGGGTCGCTATAACCGCCTATGTGACGGACAGCCTGAAGTCATCCGCGCACGTCCTTCTCCCGATCGGAACCTTCGCAGAAACCGCAGGCAGCCTCATCACGCGCGACGGCACGTGGCTGAACTTCGAGGGTTGCGCGCAGCCGCTGGGCGAATCGCGGCCCGGGTGGAAGGTGCTGCGCGTGCTGGGCAATGAGCTGGGTGCGGCCGGGTTTGCGTATAACGACTGTGGCGAGGTCACCGCGGCGGCGCGTCTGGCGATCGGCGACATCCGCGCATTCGCCCCGCAGTGGCATCGGTCCGGCGCGTGGGAACGGCCGTTGCTGCCGGCCCTGCAGCGACTGGGGCCATTGGCGCTTTATGGCAGCGACCCCCTCGTGCGGCGCGCTCCTGCGCTTCAGGCATCACCGGAAGGTCAGCGCGCCCGCTTGCTCCACGTTCACCCGGTGGACGCAGAGCGGGCGGGGCTCAAGCCGCACGAGATGGCGATCGTCCGGCAGGGGCAGCAGGCCGTACCGATGCCGTGGGCGGCAGATGAAACGCTGGCGCCCGGGTGTGTGTGGTGGCCGGCAGGCGTCCTGGATGTCCCGGCGGGAGGCGCCCGCTTTGGGGCCATCGAGATCGGGCCCGCCCCGGCGGGTTGAGCGGAATCAAAGGAAGCAGGCGTGATGCTGGAACCGATACTCGCGATCTGGGCGCAGATCCCCGAAGCCATCCGGGTGAGCGTCCTCATCGTCCTCAAGATCCTGGCCATCGTGCTCCCGCTGCTCGGCGTGGTGGCCTATCTCACCTACGCCGAGCGCAAGGTCATCGGCTTCATGCAGGCGCGCGTGGGTCCGAACCGTGTCGGCCCCGCGGGGCTGCTGCAACCGATCGCCGATGCCGCCAAGTTGGCATTCAAGGAAATCGTGATTCCCGCCCGCGCCAACCGCGCGCTGTTCGTGATCGCCCCCGTACTTTCGTTCCTGCCCGCCCTGGTCGCCTGGGCCGTCGTACCCTTTGCCGATGGTGCGGTGCTGGCTGACGTGGACGCCGGGCTCCTCTTCGTTTTGGCGCTGACCTCATTCGGCGTTTACGGGATCATTCTGGCGGGATGGGCCAGCAATTCGAAATATGCGTTCTTGGGCGCCATGCGGGCGGCCGCGCAGATGGTGTCCTACGAGCTGGCCATGGGGTTCGCCCTCATCGGCGTGCTCATGGCTGCAAACAGCCTCAAGCTGAACGATATCGTGCTCGCGCAGCAGGGCGGCGTGTGGCACTGGTATTTCATTCCTTTGTTTCCGCTGTTTCTGGTGTACTGGATTTCCGGGGTCGCGGAAACCAACCGACTTCCGTTCGACGTGGTCGAGGGTGAGTCGGAAATCGTGGCAGGCTTCCACGTGGAATACGGCGGAATGGGATTTGCGCTGTTCTTCCTGGCTGAATACGCCAACATGACCCTCATTTCCACTTTGGTCGCGACGCTGTTCATGGGCGGCTGGTTGTCACCCTTGGAAAATGTTCCGGTGCTGGGTCAGCTGCCGCTCCTCGGTCAGAACGGCTTTCACTGGCTGGCGCTGAAGGTCGCCTTTTTCCTGTTCTGTTTTCTCTGGTTCCGAGCCACTTTCCCGCGCTACCGCTACGACCAGATCATGCGGTTGGGATGGAAGGTCTTCATCCCGGTAACGATAGTCTGGTTGGCCGTGGTGGGCGTTTTCGTCCACACCGGGTTTGGGCCTTGGTTCTGAGCAGGGGTGATGCATGAATGCCGTCGCACGTCAGATTGGTGACTTCTTCAAGACCTTCCTCCTATGGGAGCTGGTGATTGGCTTGTCGGTTACGGCGCGAGAGCTGTTTGCGCCCAAGGTCACCGTGCTTTATCCCGAGGAAAAGACGCCGCAAAGTCCCCGGTTTCGCGGACTCCATGCCTTGCGGCGCTACGCGAATGGCGAAGAGCGGTGCATCGCCTGCAAATTGTGCGAGGCCGTATGTCCGGCCCTGGCCATTACCATCGAGTCGGAAATGCGCGCAGACGGTACCCGACGCACCACGCGCTATGACATCGATCTGTTCAAATGCATTTACTGCGGCTTCTGCGAAGAAGCCTGTCCGGTGGATTCCATCGTTGAAACGCGTGTCTACGAGTACCATTTCGAGCAGCGCGGCGAGAACATCATGACCAAGGACAAGCTGCTGGCGATCGGTGACAAGTATGAGGAATCCATCGCCCGAGACCGGGCCGCGGATGCCCCTTTTCGCTGAGCGAACCATAAACGACCCCAGGATTCGGCGGAGCCTCATCCGATGTTTCAACTCGTGCTCTTTTACGCCTTTTCGGCGGTACTGATCGGCGCGGCGCTGGCCGTCATCACCGCGCGAAATCCGGTGCATTCGGTGCTGTTTCTCGTGCTTGCGTTTTTTACCAGTGCGGCCCTGTGGCTGCTCATCGAAGCGGAGTTCCTCGCCATCGTGCTGGTCCTGGTCTACGTCGGCGCGGTCATGGTCCTGTTCCTGTTCGTGGTGATGATGATCGATGTCGATCTGGCGAGCTTGCGGGATGGCTTCAACCGTTCCTTGCCGCTCGGCCTCGGAATCGTGGTGCTTATGGTGCTCGAATTGTCGGTGGTCCTGGGCGGAAGCCGTTTCTCGGATCCGCAGGGGCCGGTGCCGTTGGCCGGAGGCGAGAGCAACATTCGCGCGCTCGGGGAGGTCATGTATACCCAATACGTGTACCCGTTCGAGATTGCCGCGGTCATTCTGCTGGTGGCGATCGTGGCCGCTATCACGCTGACCCTGCGGCGTCGACCCGGGCGGCGCGTTCAGGACCCGGGCCTGCAGGCTCAGGTTCGACCCGAAGAACGGCTGCGTATCCTGAAGATGCCATCGGAATCGCGGGAATGACTCACATGAGCGGTTCGCCAACGGGGGGCAAATGATCACGCTGTCTCATTATCTGATGCTCAGCGGCATCCTGTTCGTGTTGAGTGTGGCCGGCATTTTCATCAACCGGAAGAACATCATTCTGCTGCTGATGTGCATCGAGTTGATGTTGCTTTCGGTGAACATGAATTTCGTTGCGTTCTCCCGTTTCAGTGGCGACCTCGCCGGCCAGGTGTTCGTGTTCTTCATTCTGACCGTCGCAGCGGCCGAAGCGGCGATCGGACTGGCCATTCTGGTCGTGCTGTTCCGCGGCAAGGGTAGCATCAACGTCGAAGACCTCGACGGCATGAAGGGTTGAGCGAGCATGCAACAGATTTATCTGACCATCGTGTTGGCGCCTCTGATCGCCGCGATCCTCGCCGGCCTCTTCGGACGTCGGATCGGGCGCACGGCGGCGCACACCGTCACCATCGGCGGGGTCGGGCTCTCGTGCTTGTTGTCCTTATGGGTGCTGAAGGCGCATGCCTTCGATGGCGCAGCGCCGTTCAATCAAGCGCTCTACACGTGGGGCGTCGTCGACGGACTCCGATTGGAAGTCGGTTTTCTGGTTGACAACCTTACGGCGCTGATGATGTGTGTCGTCACCTTCGTGTCGCTCATGGTGCACATCTACACCATCGGCTACATGCACGACGACGACGGCTACCAGCGTTTCTTCAGCTACATTTCGCTGTTTACCTTCGCCATGCTGATGCTGGTGATGGCCAATAATTTCCTGCAGCTTTTCTTCGGTTGGGAAGCGGTCGGTCTGGTCTCCTACCTGCTTATCGGCTTCTGGTACACCCGTCCCAGCGCCGTGTTCGCCAATATGAAGGCCTTTCTGGTCAATCGGGTAGGCGACTTTGGCTTCCTGCTCGGTATCGCGGCCGTGTTGCAGTACACGGGTAGCCTGGATTATCGCGAAGTGTTTGCCGCCGTTCCGGCCCTGCAGGGACAACTGATCAGCGTCGTTCCCGGGACGACGTGGTCGGTTCTGACAGTGATCGCCCTGTTGCTGTTCGTGGGCGCCATGGGTAAATCCGCTCAGATGCCGCTGCATGTGTGGCTGCCGGACTCGATGGAAGGCCCCACGCCGATTTCTGCCTTGATTCATGCCGCGACCATGGTCACCGCGGGTATCTTCATGGTGGCGCGGATGTCGCCGATTTATGAACTCTCCGAGACCGCGCTGAGCACGATCCTGGTGATCGGATCGGCGACCGCCTTTTTCATGGGCCTGCTCGGGATCGTGCAGACCGACATCAAGCGCGTCGTGGCCTATTCCACGTTGTCACAACTCGGCTACATGACGGTTGCGCTAGGCGTATCGGCGTACTCGGCGGCCGTTTTTCACCTCATGACGCACGCCTTCTTCAAGGCCTTGCTGTTCCTCGCAGCGGGGTCTGTGATCATTGCCATGCATCATGAGCAGGACATGCGACGTATGGGTGGCTTGTGGCGCCGGCTTCCGATCACTTATGTGACCTGTCTGATCGGGTCTCTGGCCTTGATCGGGTTCCCGGGGTTTTCCGGGTTCTTTTCCAAGGATGCATTGATCGAAGCGGTGGCCGAATCGCATCTGCCCGGTGCCGGCATCGCTCATGCGGCGGTGCTGTCGGGCGTGTTCATCACGGCGTTTTACACCTTCCGGCTGATCTTCATGGTGTTTCATGGTGCCGAGCGCTTCGGGGGGCATGCCCATGACGGGCACGCCGACCACGACCATCACGGCGCGCACGAACCCCATGAGTCCCCGTGGGTTGTGACGTTGCCGCTGGTGCTGCTCGCGATTCCCTCGATTGCCATCGGCGCTTTGACGATCGAACCCATGCTGTTCGGGGACTTTTTCCGCGGCGTGCTGACCGTGGCGCATGCGCATGACGTCCTGGGCGAGATGGGCGCCCACTTCCATGGCCCCTTGGCGTTCGTGATGCATGGGTTCTCGGGTCCGGCCGTCTATCTCGCCCTCGCCGGCGTGGCGTGTGCTGCTTACATCTATCTGGTCAATCCCAGCGTGGCGGAGTTCTTTGGCCGGCGCTTCGGACCCACCCGCGCGCTGCGCTGGCTGTTTGAACACAAGTATGGCTTCGACGCCCTGTACATTCAGGGATTCGCGGGCACCGGACGGGCACTGGGGCGTTTGTTCTGGGAGCGGGGGGACGTCGATCTGATCGATGGCCGCCTCGTCAACGGAACGGCGCAGCGGATCGCCGGATGGGCCGCCAAGGGCCGTACCTTGCAGACCGGCTATCTGTATCACTACGCCTTCGCCATGCTGATCGGTCTGACCGGGTTGCTGGGTTGGATGTTGTTCGTTCGCTGATAGTCGCGATCCGTCGCAAGGGGAAAGGAACCTCTGCATGTTTGCCGATCTGCCGCTGCTGAGCCTTTTGATCTGGACGCCCATCGTCGGTGGCCTCGCGGTCCTGTGGGCAGGAAATGCACGCGTCTCGCTGGCCCGTGGGCTGGCGCTCGCGGTTGCGCTCGCGACATTCCTGCTCAGCCTGGGTCTCTGGACGGAATTCGAAGTCGGCCGCGCGGACCTTCAATTCGTCGAGCGCGCCCTGTGGATCCCATCTCTCGGTGCCGACTACGCGCTGGGTGTGGACGGATTGTCGATGCCGCTGATCATCCTGACCACGTTCATGACGATTTTCACGGTGTTCGCGGCGACCGAATCGGTCAAGCAGCGCGTGGCCGGCTATCTGGGGTCTTTCCTGATCATGGAAGGCCTCATGGTCGGCGTATTCGCCGCGGTGGACGCGCTGTTGTTCTATGTGTTCTGGGAAGCGATGCTGATACCGATGTTCATCATCATCGGCATCTGGGGCGGCCCGCGCCGGATCTATGCGACGGTGAAGTTCTTCCTGTTCACCTTCTTCGGCTCAGTGCTGATGTTGGTGGCGTTCATCTACCTGTATCAGCAAAGCGGCGGATTCGACGTACTCACCCTGCAGGGGCTGCCGCTCAATTCCACCGAGCAGACGCTGATTTTCCTGGCCTTCCTGGCGGCCTTTGCGGTCAAGGTGCCGATGTGGCCGGTGCATACCTGGTTGCCCGATGCGCACGTCGAGGCGCCGACCGGGGGTTCCGTCATTCTTGCGGCCATCACGCTCAAGATGGGCGCCTATGGTTTCCTGCGCTATGCGCTCCCGATCGCGCCCGACGCTGCGGCAGAGATGGCCGGCCTGATGGCCACGCTCAGCCTGATCGCCATCATCTATGTGGGTCTGGTGGCGATGGTGCAGGAGGACATGAAGAAGCTCATCGCCTATTCGTCCATCGCTCACATGGGTTTCGTGACGCTGGGCTTCTTCCTGCCCTTTTGGGGCGCCAGCGCCGTTGCGGACGGCCCGCCCGGCTTGTCGATGGGCATGACCGGCGCCGTGGTGCAGATGATTTCGCATGGCTTCATCTCCGGCGCCATGTTCCTGTGCGTCGGTGTGCTCTATGACCGCATGCACACCCGCAGGATCAGTGCCTACGGCGGGGTTACGGCGCGGATGCCGATCTTTGCTGCCCTTTTTGTTCTGTTCGCCATGGCCAATTCCGGATTGCCGGCGACTTCCGGGTTCGTCGGCGAGTTCCTGGTCATTCTGGCGAGTTTTCAGGCCAGTCCCTGGATCGCGTTCATGGCGGCGACCACGCTCATCATCGGCGCGTCCTATTCCCTGTGGCTGGTCAAGCGAGTCGCGTTCGGTCCGGTCACCAATCCGGAGGTCGACCACCTCACGGACCTCAGTGCCCGGGAGTTCCTCATGCTTGGCGTACTGGCCGTCATGGTGCTCGCCTTGGGAATCTGGCCCAGGCCCTTGCTGGCGGTGATCGAACCCTCCGTTCAACAGTTGCTGCTCCAGATCTTGCCGGGCAAGCTCTGATCGCCCCAACCCCAGGATGATTCGGGAATGGACATGACTTCGACTGCATCGGTTTGGCCTGCAGCACCTGAGATCCTGCTCTTGGCGGCCCTGTGCGGAATATTGGTGATCGACCTGTTCCTCCCGCCGCGTTGGCGCCATCTCACCCACGGCTTAAGCTTGCTGGCGCTGGCCGGTACGGCAGCGGCTGTGCTGAAAGTCGGACAGGGGATCGATGCCCCGCTGATGGCCTTCAGCGAGACGTTCGTTCTGGATCGCCTGGCCGTGGTACTGAAGGTCGCCGTTACCCTGGTGAGCGGCGTCATGCTGATCTATGCGCGGGACTACCTGCGCGCGCGGCAGTTGGACCAGGGCGAGTTCTACCTGCTGACCTTGTTCTCGACACTGGGCATGATGGTGCTGATTTCGGCAGCGCACTTCATCACCCTCTACCTGGGTCTGGAGTTGATGTCGCTGAGTCTGTATGCCTTGGTGGCGTTCAATCGCGAACGCATGCTCAGCGCCGAGGCGGCGATGAAGTACTTCGTGCTGGGCGCCATCGCGTCGGGCATGCTGCTCTACGGCATGTCCATCCTGTACGGCGTGACCGGAACCCTGCAACTTGACGAACTCTCCGCCCGCATCGCCGACCAGCCGGTGGGCAGTCTGCCGCTGTTGCTGGCCATGACCTTCGTCGCTGCCGGCGTCGCCTTCAAGCTCGGAGCCGTTCCCTTCCACAACTGGATGCCCGATGTGTACCAAGGCGCGAGCGCACCGGTCGCCTTGCTCGTTGCTTCGGCTTCCAAGCTCGCCGCGTTCGCCATGGCGATCCGGCTGCTGGCGGAAGGCCTCGAGGGACTGACCGACGATTGGCGACAGCTCCTGATGGCCATGTCCATACTGTCGTTGGCGATCGGCAGCGTGGTCGCGATCGCCCAGACCAATGTGAGGCGGCTGCTGGCCTATTCGGCAATCGCGAACATCGGTTTCGTATTGCTTGGCATCCTGGCCGCCAATCCAGTCGGCTACGCCTCCGCGCTGTTCTATATTCTCATCTATGCCTTGATGGCGATGGGTGCCTTCGGGGTGCTGATCCTCATGAGTCGTGCCGGACACGAGGCAGAGACCATGGATGACCTCAAGGGGCTCAACAACCGCAGCCCCTGGTTGGCCGCGCTTCTCGCCTTGTTCATGTTTTCCATGGCGGGCGTGCCGCCGACTGCCGGCTTCTATGCGAAGCTGCTGGTGCTCGATGCAGTCATGGACCAAGGCTACGGGTTGATGGCCGTCATTGCGGTCGTGTTCGCTGTCATCAGCGCGTTCTATTACCTGAAAGTCGTGTGGCAGCTTTACTTCGAGGCACCGGTCGAGTCTGCGCCGCTGACAACCAGTCCGGATGTTCGCTGGCTGCTGATCGTCAACGGCGGCCTCGTCCTCGGATTCGGAATCCTGCCGGAGCAGCTGATTCGCGCCTGTCTGCTCGCCTTTTGACCGCAGCGGTATTGCGCAAGCGCCGCGATACGCATATAATGGTCGCTTAACCGGATGCGGGGTGGAGCAGTCTGGCAGCTCGTCGGGCTCATAACCCGAAGGTCGCAGGTTCAAATCCTGCCCCCGCTACCAATCGAATATTGCCTTGAAGAAAAAGCCCCGGTTAAGGGGCTTTTTTGTTCCTGATGTTTGGGGTTTGTTACGGCCTCCGTCCGCTACGGGAGAGTACGCGTTGACCGATTCGGTTGCTGGCCAGTCTTTGCGAGAGAGACTCGAGCATTTGCTCGCGCCCGCGTTGGCCGACATGGGTTACGAACTCATCTGCGTCGAGCACCTGCAGGGCGGACGGCAACGGGTGCGCCTTTATATCGACCGGCCGGAAGGCATCGGCCTCGCGGACTGCGAGCAGGTCAGTCACCAAGCCGCTGGGCTGCTCGACGTCCACGACCCCATCCCGGGCGAGTACGTACTCGAGGTCTCATCGCCCGGCGACGATCGGCCGCTGGTCAAGCCGCAACACTTTGAGCGCTTCATTGGCGATCAGGTCAAGGTGCGGACTTGGGCGCCGGTGGCGGGCCGACGTAATTTTCTGGGCGAACTGGTGGCTGCCGATGGCGAATCGGTTCAGGTCGATGTCGAAGGGACACGGGTGACGCTGCGATTGACGGACATCGAGCGGGCTCGGTTGGCGCCTCAAGTCTCCACAGCGAGTCCACGCCGAGGATCAAAAAGATGAGCAAAGAAATTCTGTTGGTGGTCGAGGCGCTTTCGAATGAAAAGGGCGTGGATGACGAGGTCATCTTCAGCGCCATCGAAGCGGCTCTGGAGTCGGCGACCCGTAAGCGGTTGGCGGAGGACGATATCGATGTGCGCGTGCGGATCGATCGCCGTACGGGCGCGTATGCCACCACGCGCCGCTGGGAAGTCGTGGCCGACGACGCGCTCGAGATCAACCCCCACACCCAGGTGCCTCTCGCGAAGGCGCGCGAATCCAATCCGTCGATCGCGGTCGGCGAATTCATCGAAGCACCGATCGAGTCCTTGCCCTTCGGCCGCATCGCGGCACAGGCGGCCAAGCAGGTCATCGTGCAGAAGGTGCGCGAGGCGGAACGCGCCAAGATCGTCGACCAGTATCGGGATCGGGTCGGCGAACTCGTCATGGGCATGGTCAAGAAGGTCGAGCGCGGCAACGTGATTCTCGATCTCGGCGGCAATATCGAAGCGATGGTGCCCCGAGAATGGATGATTCCGCGGGAAATGGTGCACACCGGGGACCGGCTCCGCGCCTATCTCAAGGAAGTGCGATCCGAAGCGCGCGGCCCGCAGCTTTTTCTGAGCCGGACGGCGCCGGAGTTCTTGATCGAACTGTTCAAGCTCGAAGTACCGGAAGTGGGTCAGGGCGTGATCGAGATCAAGGGCGCCGCGCGCGATCCGGGGTTGCGGGCCAAGATTGCCGTCTTGGCTCATGATCGGCGGATCGATCCGGTGGGCGCCTGTGTCGGTATGCGGGGCTCGCGGGTGCAGACGGTATCCAACGAATTGTCCGGCGAGCGCGTGGACATCGTTCCCTGGGACATCAATCCCGTCCAGTTCGTGATCAACGCCATGTCGCCGGCCGATGTGGTCTCCATCGTGGTCGACGAAGAATCCCACAGCATGGATGTGGCGGTGGATGCCGACAAGCTGTCGTTGGCGATCGGTCGTGGCGGGCAGAACGTGCGCCTGGCCAGCGAACTGACTGGTTGGACCTTGAACGTCATGGATCAGGAGCAGGCACACGCCAAGAGTGAGGCCGAAGCCAACAACCTCGTTGGCCTGTTCGTTCGTGAGATTGGCGTCGATGAAGAGATCGCGGCCATTCTGGTGCGAGAGGGCTTCTCGAGTGTGGAGGAAGTCGCCTACGTGCCCGCTGCCGAGTTGCTGGAAATCGAAGAGTTCGACGAGGATGTCGTCAGCGCGCTGCGCGAGGCGGCCAAGGATGCGTTGCTGACGCGCGCCATCGCCAGCGAAGAACACGCCGGAGACAGCGAGCCCGCTCGGGATCTGCTCGATCTGGAGGGTATGGACGCCGAATTGGCCCGGCTGCTGGCCCGGCACGGGATTCGGACGCGAGAAGATTTGGCCGAGCAGGCGGTCGATGATCTGCTCGATATCGGCGGGTTAAGCCGGGATCGGGCGGCCGCCCTGATCATGAAGGCGCGGGAGCACTGGTTTGCGGACCAGCATGAGTGATGGTGAGAACGGTTCGCAGGCGCGGGGGTGAGCATGATTGAAGTGACGGTGAAGCAATTCGCGGAAACGGTGGGCATTCCTGTGGAGCGCCTGCAGGAACAGCTGAGCGAGGCCGGGATCCCGACCAAGGGGCCGGAGGATCCCATTACGGACCATGAAAAGACGCAATTGCTGGGTTACCTGCGGCGTAGCCGGGGCGAGGCGGCCGAGCCGCAGCGCATCACCCTGAAGCGCAAGACGACGAGCGAAATCAGGCTGGCGGGCACGCAGGGGCGCGGCAAGACGGTGACCGTCGAGGTACGCAAAAAGCGCACGTACATCAAGCGCCCGACCGTGGCCGAAGATGGCAGCACCGAAGCTCCCGAATCCCTCTCCGGCGCGCAGGTCGAGCTCGAACAGGGCGCGATTCAGGAATCGGAAACCACCGCAGTCGAGCCGATCGTCGCGGCGGCTCCTGTGGCAGCAGCCGACCACATCGGATCCTTCCCGAGCGGCAACGATACGTCGGTGGCGCCGTCGACCGGACCTTCCGCGATCGAGGCGGCCGCGACCGGGCGCGCCGCGCCGCAGCCCCCCGGCCCGCCCGCCCGTGACGCCGAACGCAGCGCCGTTCCTCCGCGCCGGACCGACACACCGTCCCGCGATGCGCCGCGTCCGGCGATGGGCGCCCGGCGCCCATCAGAGCCGGGCCGCCCGGCGCCGGCTTCACCCGCCCCCGCCGGCCAGGCTGACAAGCGGGGTGACGGACGCAGGAAGGAACGTTCGGACGGACCCGCCAATCGGCGGGATCGCAACGATCGCGGCGGCGATGCAGCGCGCCGCAGTGGTGGCAGGCGCAAGGGCGGGCGCACGGATGCCTCGGCGCTTCGTCATCAGTTCGAAAAGCCGGTCGTGCCGGTGGTGCGCGAAGTGTTGATCCCCGAGACCATCACGGTCGGGGAGCTGGCGCAGCGCATGGCCGTAAAGGCGCCCGAAGTCATCAAGACCCTGATGGGCATGGGCGTCATGGCCACCATCAACCAGGTGATCGACCAGGAAACGGCCTCACTGCTGGTCGACGAGATGGGTCACACCTCGAAGATGCTCAAGGAGTCGGCGCTGGAGGAGGCACTCCTCAGCGAAGGCGAAGGTCAGCAGGCCGAAGGCACCTCGCGCGCGCCGGTGGTGACCGTGATGGGGCACGTCGATCACGGCAAGACGACGTTGCTGGACTACATTCGGCGCAGCAAGGTGGCCGATCGCGAGGCCGGGGGGATCACCCAGCACATCGGTGCCTACCACGTCAGCACGCCGCGAGGCATGATCACTTTCCTGGATACGCCCGGTCACGCCGCATTCACCTCCATGCGCGCCCGTGGCGCTCGGGCCACCGATATCGTGATTCTGGTGGTGGCCGCCGACGACGGTGTGATGCCGCAGACCATCGAAGCGATCCAGCACGCAAAGGCCGCGCGGGTGCCGATCATCGTGGCGATCAACAAGATCGACAAATCCGGCGCCGACCTCGAACGCATCAAGAACGAGCTGGTCCAGCACGGCGTGGTGCCCGAGGACTGGGGCGGCGAGTCGATGTTCGTGCCCGTGTCGGCCAAACAGGGCACCAACATGGACGCCTTGCTCGAGGCGGTGCTGCTGCAGGCGGAAGTAATGGAACTCAAGGCTGTCGTGCAGGGCCCAGCAGCCGGCGTGGTTATCGAGTCGAGTCTCGAGAAGGGGCGCGGCTCGGTCGCGACGGTGCTGGTGCAAAAGGGCACCCTGGAGCGGGGTGACGTGTTGCTGTGCGGCCAGGAATGGGGGCGCGTGCGCGCCATGTTCGACGAGACCGGTCGGCCGGTCACCCAGGCGGGGCCGTCCATCCCGGTGCAGATTCTGGGCCTCTCGGGCACGCCCAATGCCGGCGACGAGTTCATGGTGGTTGCCGATGAGCGCAAGGCCCGCGAAATCGCGCTGTACCGCCAAGGGAAATTCCGCGACGTGCGCCTGGCCAAGCAGGCTACGGCCAAGCTCGAAGACGTCTTCAACCGTCTGGAAGAAGGCAACCTTCAGCAGGTCAACCTCATCGTCAAGGCCGACGTGCAGGGTTCGGTCGAGGCTTTGAGCGACGCGCTCATAGCCCTGTCCAATGAAGAGGTAAAGGTCAACGTCGTCGCGCGCGGACTTGGCGGGATCACCGAATCAGACGTCAATCTGGCGGTGGCATCCTCTGCCATCGTCATCGCCTTCAACGTCCGGGCAGACGCTGCGGCGCGGCGGCTGATCAGCGAAACCGGCACCGACGTGCGCTATTACAGCATCATCTACCAGGCGCTCGAAGAGGTGAAGAACGCCATCACCGGACTCATGGCGCCCAAGATCAGAGAGGAAGTGGTGGGCATCGCCGAAGTGCGCGACGTGTTCCGTTCCTCCAAGATGGGCGCCGTCGCCGGCTGTCTGGTCATGGAAGGCGCGGTGCGGCGCAATTGCCCGATCCGGGTGCTGCGCAACAACGTCGTGGTGTTCGAGGGCGAGCTGGAGTCGCTGCGCCGCTTCAAGGATGACGTGAGCGAAGTTCGTGCGGGCACCGAGTGCGGTATCGCCGTACGCAACTACAACGACGTGCAGCCCGGCGATCAGATCGAGGTCTATCAACGCTTCGAGGTGCCGGCCTGACATGCCCAAGGATTTTTCGCGCACCCTGCGGGTGGCGGAGCAGCTGCGCCAGGAACTGAGCGAGCTGATCCGCGACGAGGTCAAGGATCCGCGCCTGGGGCCAGTGACGGTGACCGAGGTCAAGGTGGCGCGGGATCTGTCCCATGCGACCGTGTTCGTCTCATTCCTCGGGCGCGTCACCGGCCTCGAGGAAAAGCTGGCGATCCTGCAGCACTCGGCTCGTCTGCTGCAGGGACTGCTGGGTCGGCGGCTGCGTCTGCGGGCCATTCCGCATCTGCATTTCCAATATGACGAAGTGCTGGATCATGGCCAGCGCATGGACGCGTTGATCGCCAAGGCGCGGGCAGCCGACGATCAGCGTGCCGACGGGGCGGAGGACACGGAATCGCCATGAACACCGCCCACGCCGTGCGGGCGGCACGCAAGCGGCGGGAGGTCGACGGCATCCTCCTGCTCGACAAGCCTTTGGGCGTGTCCAGCAACAAGGCGCTGCAGCAGGTGCGCTGGCTTTACGGTGCGGCGAAAGGCGGCCATACCGGCAGCCTCGATCCCTTGGCGACCGGCCTTCTGCCACTGTGCTTCGGGCAGGCGACCAAAGTCTGCGGCTATCTGCTCGATGCCGACAAAAGCTACGAGGTCGTGTGCCGGTTCGGGGCGCGCACGACCACCGGGGATCGCGAAGGCGAGGTCGTGGAGACCGGCCCGATCGATGCCGACCGTCTGGTGTCCTTGCCAGTCGTGCTGGAGCGCTTCATCGGCGAGATCGACCAGATTCCGCCCATGTATTCGGCGCTGAAGCACGGGGGCGAGCGGCTCTATCGACTGGCCCGGCAGGGCAAGGAAGTCGAGCGCCCGCCGCGCCGGGTTCGCATCCACGCCGCAAGTGTGCTGTCGCAATCCGGCGCGGACGCGACCTTGCACGTTCGGTGCAGCAAGGGCACCTACGTGCGGACCCTCGTGGAGGATGTGGCGACGGCGCTCGGTACTGTTGCGCACGTGCATGCCCTGCGCCGCGTGACGCTCGGACCCTTTGCGCTCGACGACGGCTGCCATGACATGACCGCGCTGCAGCGCTGCGCCGAAGCAGGATCGCTCGCCGCGCTGGATGCGCTGCTGATGCCCCTGGATACGGCGCTGCGCCACTATCCCGCTCTGGCCGTGAACGAGGCGCTGGCGTTTTATCTTGGACAGGGCAATGCCGTGAGCGTGCCCAGTACCGAGCCTGCGGGCGCCACCGTGCGGCTGTATGGACCCGGGCAGCGCTTCCTCGGCATGGGCGAGATGCTGCCGGACGGACGCTGCGCGCCGCGGCGGATGATGCAGGCCTGAGCGGGGACGGCGCAGCCCGGCGGCTTGTTGCGAAGGCATGAGAAAAGTTAAAATCAAACGTTTGTAGCGAAGAAATCGCATTGAGGAGTTTTGTCACATGTCTCTTTCAGACCAGACCAAGGCCGAAGTCGTTGCCGGTTATCAGCGCGATGCCCGCGACACCGGATCCTCGGAAGTACAGGTGGCGTTGCTGACCCAGCGCATCGAACATCTGACCGGGCATTTCGCGGTTCACAAACAGGATCACCACTCGCGCCGCGGGCTGCTCAAGCTGGTCAGCCAGCGCCGCAAACTGCTGGATTACCTGAAGAAGACCGACGCGGCACGCTACCAGGACCTGATCGGCCGGTTGGGTCTGCGCCGTTGAGGTTGGTCCGCATCGCAGCGGCAATTCATCCAGAGTCGGGTCGGTAAGGAAGCACTGTGACAATCACTGTAAAACGATTTCAGTACGGCGAGCATGAGGTCACGCTGGAGACCGGGCGTATTGCCCGACAGGCGACGGGCGCGGTGCTGGTCAGCATGGCCGATACCGTCGTCCTGGTGACCGTCGTGGGCCGGACGGAGCCCTCGCCAGGCGTCGATTTCCTGCCGCTCACCGTCAATTACCAGGAGCGCACTTACGCCGCCGGCCGCATCCCGGGCGGGTTCTTCAAGCGCGAAGGGCGCCCGTCTGAAAAGGAAGTGCTCACCTCTCGCCTCATCGACCGCCCGCTACGGCCCCTGTTTCCCAAGGGCTTCCATCACGAAGTCCAGGTCATCGCCACCGTCAAGTCGCTCAATCCGGACATCGATCCCGACATTCCGGCCCTGCTGGGCGCTTCCGCCGCGCTTGCCATCTCGGGCATTCCGTTCCAGGGACCCTTGGGCGCTGCGCGGGTGGGGTACATCAATGGCGCGTATGTGCTGAACCCCACCGGTCGCCAGCTCGAGCGGTCCGATCTGGATCTGGTGGTGGCTGGCACCGAGCAGGCCGTGCTGATGGTGGAATCCGGCGCCCGCGAGCTGCCCGAATCGGTCATGCTCGGCGCCGTCCTGTTCGGCCATGAGCAGATGCAGGCCGCCGTGCGCGCGATTCAGGAGTTTGCGGCCGAGGCCGGCAAGCCGGCTTGGGACTGGCAGCCGCACAAGGCCGACGAGTCCGTGATCGCCGCCGTCTCGGCGCTGGTCGAAAGTGCGCTCAGTCAGGCCTACAGCGTGTCGGAGAAGCAGGCGCGTCAGGCCGCCGTGGCGGAGCTGCGCCAACGCGCGGTGACCGAGCTCGTGATCAACGAGGGCGTGTTCACCGAAGCCGCTGTCAAGAAAGCCTTTGCCGATCTGGAAATGCGCATCGTCCGCGAACGGATCCTGAGCGGCGCGCCGCGCATCGATGGGCGCGATCTCCGCACTGTGCGGCCGATCAGCATCGAAGTCGGCATCCTGCCGCGTACCCACGGCTCGGCGCTGTTCACCCGTGGCGAGACCCAGGCCATCGTGGTCACGACCTTGGGCACCGCGCGGGACGCACAGGTCATCGACGCCATCGAGGGCGAGCGCAAGGAGCCATTCATGCTCCACTACAACTTCCCCCCCTACAGCGTCGGCGAAACCGGTTTCATGGGCTCGCCCAAGCGCCGCGAAATCGGCCATGGCCGCTTGGCGCGCCGCGCCATCGAAGCCATCCTGCCCGACATGAGCAGCTTCCCCTATACCATCCGCGTGGTGTCGGAGATCACCGAGTCCAACGGCTCGAGCTCGATGGCCAGCGTCTGTGGCTCGAGCCTGTCGCTGATGGACGCGGGCGTGCCGGTCAAGGCACCGGCCGCCGGGATCGCCATGGGGCTGATCAAGGACGGCGACCGGTTTGCCGTGATTTCCGACATCCTCGGTGACGAGGACCATCTGGGCGACATGGACTTCAAGGTCGCCGGCAGCGAGCGTGGCGTCAGCGCGCTGCAGATGGACATCAAGATCAACGGCATCACCCGCGAGATCATGTCGGCGGCGCTGGATCAGGCGCGTGAAGGCCGCCTGCACATCCTCGGGGAGATGGCCAAGGTCATCGATCGCTCGCGTGAGGAAATGTCGGAGTGGGCGCCGCGTATCCTGACCATGCACATCAACCCGGAGAAGATCCGCGACGTGATCGGCAAGGGCGGCGCCACGATCCGCCAGATCACCGAGGAGACGCGCACCACGATCGACATCACCGACGACGGCACGGTCAAGATCGCCTCGGTCGACCGGGCCGACGCGGAGGCCGCGCGTCAGCGCATCGAACTGATCACCGCGGATGTGGAGGTCGGCAAGGTGTATCAGGGTCGGGTCAGCAAGCTGATGGACTTCGGTGCGTTCGTCACCATTCTTCCCGGCCGCGACGGCCTGGTGCACATCTCCCAGATCTCCGATGAGCGCGTGGAGCGGGTCAGCGACAAGCTGAAAGAAGGCGATGCGGTCGATGTGAAGGTCCTGGAAGTGGATCGCCAGGGTCGCATCCGTCTCAGCATGAAGGCGATCAACGCGCCCGAGTGAGTCTGTTTGACGATGGAATAAAACGCCGCTTTCGAGCGGCGTTTTTTTTTGCACTGCGAAGATTGCAGCGGCGCATCAACCCGTGTTCTGCAGCCCGAGCGAGATGGCGTTCACGGTGATCACCAAGGCGCGGAACAGGGCGTCGTCCTGCCGATCGCCCGCGCGCCAGCGAGCCAGCAGTTCGACCTGCAGCAGGCTGACGGGGTCGAGATAGGGATTGCGCGTGCGAATCGAGCGCTGCAGGATGCGGTCCTGTTCCAACAGCACGCGGGTGCCCTTGAGCCGGAACACGGCCGCCACCGTGTCGTCGTAGGCGGCGCGGATCCGGCCGGTCAGATGGCTGGCTGAGGTGGGGACGAGCTGCGCATAACGTTCGGCGATGCCCAGATCCGCCTTGATCAGCACCATCTCGGCGTCATCCAGCAGGTTGCCGAAGAACAGCCAGTCGCGCGCCAGAGCGGACAGCGTGTCCTCGCCGAACTCGGCCATCGCAGCGTGCAGGCCGTGGCCGAGCCCGTACCAGCCGGTGAAGAGATACCGATTTTGCGACCAGGAGAACACCCACGGGATGGCACGCAGATCCTTGACGCCGGCCATCTGGCGACGCGAGGCCGGCCGCGAACCGATCTGCATGCGTTCGATGACGTCGATGGGTGTGGCATGGCGGAAGAAGGTCATGAAGTCGGGATGGTCGACGAGTTCCCGGTAACGCAGGCGGCTTTCGGCCGAGATCCGCTCCATGACCGCCCGGCGCAGGTCGTCGTCGGCGGGACCCGGCTGTGCGGTCGCGAGCGCGACGGCACTGACGGTCTGTTCCAGCGTGCGGATGGCGATGCCGCGCAAGCCGAACTTCTCGTTGATGATCTCGCCCTGTTCGGTGACCCGGAGATGACCGGCCACCGCGCCGGGTGGTGAGGACAGAACCGCCTTGTGGGTCTTGCCGCCGCCGCGGCTGACCGTGCCGCCCCGACCGTGAAACAGGGTGAGTTCCACGCCGGCCGCCGCCGCCACCTCGACGAATGTCCCTTGCGCCCGCTGCACGCTCCAGCGGGAACAGGCAAAGCCGCCGTCCTTGTTGCTGTCGGAATAGCCGAGCATGATGATCTGGCGTCGGTGGCGATGCTCGAGGTGGGCGCGATAGACGGGTTCGTCGAACAGCGCGGTCATGATGCCGGGACCGTGATCCAGATCGCCGATGGTCTCGAACAGCGGCGCCACGTCCAGCGGCACCTCGCCGTCCCGGCCGAGGCCGGCCCAGCGCGCCAGCAGCAGGACCGAGAGGATGTCGTCGGCACCCTGCGTCATGCTGATGATGTAAGGGCCGATGGCGCTCTGTCCGTGCCGGCTGCGGACCTCACGGATGGCCTGAAACACGGCCAGGGTCTGCTCGACCTCGGCATCGGCCGGGATGCGCGGCGGATCGGCGCTCACCAGCGCGCGCCGCAATACCACCAGACGCTCCTCGGCGGGGCGGTCCAGCCAGTCGGCCAGCCCCAGGCACTGGCCGATGACGCGGCGATGCACCAGGCTGTCCTGTCGCACATCGAGTGTCATGGCGTGAAAACCGAAGGTTTCGACGCGGCGCAACAGCCGCTGCACCAGAAACAGGCCCGCATGACGGCCCTTGTTCGCCTCCAGGCTGTCCGCCATGAGCCGGATATCATCCAGAAACGCCGCGGCATCGGGATAGGCGCCCTCGGTGTCGCGCAGCGTGGCGGCGAGGCGGGCGTCCATCAGCCGCAGCATCACGCGATAGGGCATGGCGCGGTGGCGCGGGGCGATGCTGGCCAGCCGCTCGGGGAATTGGTCGCCGTAGGCGTCGATGCGGTGCTGGAGGGCGTCGCTGATGCCGACCCGCGTCAGCGATTGGCTGAGTTCGCGATACAGTTCATTCAATTCGCCGCGGTAACGGGCCAGGATCTCGCCGCGCTGGCGTTCCAGTACGCGCCGGATGGTGGCGGCGGAGACGTTGGGATTGCCATCCATGTCGCCGCCGACCCAGGAAGCAAAACGCAACAACGGGTGGGACACATAGCCCTGTGCGGGCGGACCGTAGACCTGGCGGACCGCCGCCTCCAATTCCTCATAAAAGGCCGGGACGACGCGGTAGATCACCTGCAACAGGAAGAACAGCACATGCTCGTGTTCGTCGTCGACCGTGGGGCGGACGTCGGGATCGCTATCGGTCTGCCACGCCGCGGTCAGGTGCATGTGAATGTTTTCGAGGATGCCGGCGGATTCCTGCGGCGTGAGGTTGGGATTGAGCCGTTCGACCAGACGTTGAGCGATCCATTGCTGTTTCTGCAGCAGGGTGCGTCGTCTCGCCTCGGTCGGATGGGCGGTGAAGACCGGCTCCACCCACAGGCGCTGCAGCAGGGCATCGAGATCGGTCAGCGACAATCCCGCCTCGCGCAGGCGCGTGACCATGTCGAGCAGGCTCTCGGGCTGGGGCGTGGTCAATTCGCGGGCATAATGCCGCCGCCGCCGCAGGCGGTGCACCTTTTCGGCGATGTTCACCGACTGGAAAAACGACGAAAAAGCGTAGGTGAACTCGACCGCCTCGCTCGTCGACAGCGCGGCCAGCCCGGTGCAGAGTTGCTGTTCGGCATCGCCGGAGCCGTCGCGGCGCGCCTCGCCGAGCCGGTGCGCCTCCTGGAACCGTTCCACCAGCGGCCAGCCGGTCTGCTCCCGCAGGGTTTCCTCCAGCAAGGCGCGCAGGGTCTCCATGTCGGCCAGCAGCGCCTGGATGGGATCTGCCTCGGGAACGGAGACGTCGGTCATTGCTACCTCCCGGATGGTGGAGCGAGATCCTGATCCGGGAATGGCGGACCGGATCAGCTGGTGTTGCTTGAGCCGAGCAGGTCGGCGATGCCGAACACGGCGGCCAGGTTGCGTGTCTGTTCCGGCAGCCCGAGAAACCGGATCGGACGGCCCGCAGCATGCGCCATCCGCTTCCACTGCAATAAAAGTGCCAGCCCGCCGCTATCGGTGCGCGTCACGGCGGACAGGTCGAGCGTCAGAGCCGTCCCGTTCGTGGGGAGACAATGGGGACGGAACGCCTCGATCCCGCGATGGGCCGAGGCGAAGCTCAACTCGCCGCTCACGCCAACCACGTCCCCCTCGCGCTCGCAGGTCAATGCGATGCCTTGGGGGGAATCAGCTTTTCTGGACATTCGTTTGCGTCGCAGGAATCGTCTGGGTCCGCATCTTCTGGATCAGTCCGTCCAGGCCCAGGCGGCGGGCGTCGTCCTGCAGAACGGTGCGGTAGCTCATGATGAAGCTGACGTTCTCGGCCACGACGTCGTACACCTTCCATTCGCCCTGCGGGTTGAGATAGAGGTAGTACTTGACCTGGACCGGGCGGCCGTCCTTCATCACGATCTCCGTCGGCACCGCCTTGTCCCAATCGAAATAGCCGCTGGTTGGCCGTTTCACTTGGATCGGCTGGTCGTCATAGGAGAGCAGGGCATCGGCGTAGGTGCGCATCAGCATGTCCTGAAACGCATCCATGAATGCCGTTTTCTGGGCATCCGATGCCTGATTCCACACCGGCCCCAGTACCAGACGCGAGGTGGTCCGGAAGTCGGCGTGGGGCAGGATGCCTTCGTTGACCAGCTGACGCAGGGCCCCGCGATCGTTCTGCAGGCGCGGCCGCTCGGCCTTGATGCGCCCCAGAACCTGGTCCATCAAGGTCTGGATGAACTGCGAGGGATTGTCGGTCCTGAGCGGATCCTGCGCCCACACCGGGGCGGACAGAGACAGGATCAGCAAGGCAAGCACGGTGCGCATGACGGCGATCTCCATTCTGGACGGGGGCATCATTTGTTTTCCGATTCATTGCCGGTCTGGGTGAGGAAACGCCCGATCAGATTTTCCAGCACGATGGCCGACTGGGTGAAACCGATGCGGTCGCCGGCTTTTAGACTGTCCAGAGCGCCGCCGGGTTGCAAGGCGATGTACTGTTCACCCAGGATGCCGGCGGTCTGGATGGCTGCGCTGCTGTCGGTCGGCAGCTTGTCGTAGCGCCGATCGATGGAGATTTCGACCTCGGCCTGAAAAGTCTCCGGGTCGACGTCGACGGCAGTCACCCGGCCGATCCGGACGCCCGCCAGCGTCACCGGCGCGCGCACGCGCAGGCTGCCCACGTTGTCGAAACGCGCCTTGATCGCATAGGCGTCCTTCCGCTCCAGGTCGCTGCTCGTGCTGACCTGCAGGGTGAGCAGGAAAATGGCGGCGAGGCCCAGGCATACGAAAAGCCCCACCACCAGTTCCATCAGGCGGGTCTGGTTCATGTCAATCTCCCGTGAACATAAGGCCGGTCAGAACGAAGTCGAGGCCCAGGATCGCCAGCGACGAAACGACCACGGTACTGGTCGTGGCGCGGCTCACGCCTTCGGAAGTCGGCTGGGCATGATAGCCCTGGTAGACGGCGATCCAGCTCACGACGATGCCGAAAACGAGGCTTTTGATGATGCCGTTGAGCACGTCGTCCTCGAAGGTTGCCGCGTTCTGGATTTGCCCCCAGTAAGCCCCGGCGTCGACGCCGAGCAATTCCACACCCACCAGATAGCCGCCGTAGATCCCCAGCGCCGTGAAGATGGCCGACAGCAGGGGCATGGACAGCAGCCCGGCCAGGAAGCGCGGGGCGACCACGCGGCGCACCGGATCGACGGCCATCATCTCCATCGCCGAGAGTTGCTCGGTTGCGCGCATCAAGCCGATCTCGGCCGCCATGGCCGAACCGGCACGGCCGGCGAACAGCAGCCCGGTGACCACCGGGCCCAGTTCCCGCAACAGCGACAGGGCCACGATGACGCCGAGGGATTCGGCGGCGCCGAAGTTCCGCAGCGTGTTGTAGCCCTGCAGTCCCAGCACCATGCCGACGAAGGTGCCCGAGACGATGATGATGATCAGTGACAGCACGCCCACGGCGTAGAGCTGCTGGACGACGAGGCTGGGGCGCAACACCAGCGAAGGCAGTCCCGCCAGGATCCGCAGCAGGAACAGGGTACTCCGCCCCAGGCCGGCCAGCATGTCGGCGATCACGGTGAGGGTGATGGGTCGCTGAGCCATCAGACGGCACCTCCCAGCAGATCGCGCGCGTAGTCGGCCGCCGGATAGTGAAAAGGAACCGGCCCGTCGTCCAGGCCGTTCATGAACTGTCGCACCCATTCCGAATCGGAGGTGGCGAGCGCCTGGGGCGAGCCCGCGCCCATGATCCTGCCTTCCGACAGCAGGTAGCACATGTCCGCGATCGCAGTGACCTCGTGCACATCGTGGGTCACGATCACCGACGTCAGTCCCAGTGCATCATTGAGTTGGCGGATCAGGCGAACGATCACGCCCATCGAGATCGGATCGAGTCCGACGAAGGGCTCGTCGTAGAGGACCACCATCGGGTCGAGCACGATCGCCCGTGCCAGCGCGACCCGTCGCGCCATGCCGCCGGAAAGCTCATCCGGCATCAACCGCCAGGCACCGCGCAGCCCCACCAGCTCCAGCTTCATCAGGACCACGTCGCGCACCAGCGCTTCCGGAAGGTCGGTGTGTTCCCGCAACGGGAAGGCAACGTTCTCGAACACGGAGAGATCGGTGAGCAAGGCGCCGCTCTGGAACAGCATGCCCATGCGTCGTCTCAGGGCATAGAGCGCCTTGCGCCCGAGATCGGGCACCAGAACGCCGTCCACGCGGACGCTGCCCGCCTCGGGGCGCAACTGCCCGCCGATGAGCCGCAGCAGAGTGGTCTTGCCCGTACCGCTCGGTCCCATGACGGCGGTGATCTTTCCACGCGGAATGACCAGATCGATGGCGTCGAAGATCACGCGCCGGCCGCGCCTGAACGTCAGATCCCGGATCTCGACCAGTTGATCGTCCATCAGGCGTTCCTTGCTACAAGGTCGATCGGTCAGCGGGTTGCCGCCGTGAGGAGGAATTCCAGCAGCGCCTTTTGCGCGTGCAGCCGGTTCTCCGCTTCGTCCCAGACCACGCTCTGCTTGCCGTCGATGACCTCGGCGGCCACCTCTTCGCCCCGATGCGCCGGGAGGCAATGCATGAACAGGGCATCGGGACGCGCCAAGGCCATCAAGTCCGCGTCGACCTGATAGGCCGCGAAGCGGGCGCTGCGCTCGGCCTGCTCGGTCTCCTGCCCCATGCTGGCCCAGACGTCGGTGACGATCAGGTCCGCGTCCTGCGCCGCTTGGCGCGGATCGCGCAGAACCGCCACCCGCGATCCTGCTGCGCGCAGCAGCGCGGCGTCCGGGGCGTCGTTTTCCGGGCAGGCGATGCGCAGTTCGAACTCCAGCCGCATGGCCGCATGGATGTAGGACTGGCAGACGTTGTTGCCATCGCCGATCCACGCGACGCGGCGGCCGGCGATCGGACCGCGGTGCTCCTCGTAGGTCTGCAGGTCGGCGAGCAGTTGGCAAGGGTGATGCTGGTCGGTCAGTGCATTGATGACCGGCACGCGCGAATGGGCGGCGAAGGTTTCCACCATGTCGTGGCGGTGAGCGCGGATCATGACCGCGTCCACCATGGATGAGATCACACGTGCGGTGTCGGCGATGGGCTCGCCGCGCCCCAGCTGGCTGTCCCGCGGCGACAGGAACAGCGCATGGCCGCCCAGTTGCGTCATGCCGGCCTCGAAGGACACCCGCGTCCGGGTGGACGCCTTCTCGAAGATCATGGCGAGGGTTTTGTGTTGCAGCGGGAGATGGGCTTCTCCGCGGCGGTGCATGCCCTTGAGCGCATGTGCCCGGGCCAGAATCGTGTTGAGCTCATCGGCTGTGAAATCGAGCAGCGTCAGGAAATGGCGAACCGTCACGAAAGGGTCATCCTTGACTGAGAAACCGATCCAGCACGCGGCGCAGGCGCGGGACCAGATAATGGGTGTGTTCATCCATCCAGATCAGCGGTGGCAAGAGGCGGATGACCCGCTCGGCCGTCACGTTGACGAGGATGCCTTCCTCCAGCGCCAGCGCTGGCAAGGTCGGCGCCGGTCGGTCCAGCTCGATGCCGATCAGCAATCCCTGGTGGCGAATGGCTCGCACCACCGGCAGATCGGCGAGGGCATCGCGGAGCGTGTCCACCAGCCGCTGCGCCAATGCCGGGACGCCCGCGATCAGGCGCTCGCGCTCCAGCACGTCGAGCACCGTCAGCGCCGCGCGACAGGCGAGGGGGTTACCGCCGAAGGTGGTGCCGTGACTGCCGGGCTGCAGCGCTTCGGCCGCGGCGCCACGGGACAGACAGGCGCCGATCGGTACGCCGTTGCCGAGGGCCTTGGCCAGCGTCATGACATCCGGCGCGACGCCTGCGAGCTGATGGGCGAACCATGCACCGGATCGGCCCATGCCGGACTGGATTTCATCGACCATCATCAGCCAGCCCTGCCGGTCGCAGAGTCGGCGCACACCCTGCAGATACTCGGGCGGGGCGATGCGGATGCCGCCTTCGCCCTGCACCGGTTCCAGCAGCACCGCGACGATCCCGCTCTCCGGGGTCGCCAGAGTTTCCAACGCGTCCAGATCGCCGAAGGGAACGCGGATGAAGCCTTCGACCAAGGGCTCGAAACCCTGTTGGGCCTTTGTGTTGGCGGTGGCGGTCAGGGTGGCCAGCGTGCGGCCGTGGAAAGCGCCGTCCATGACCACGATGCGTGGCAGCGTGATTCCCCGCCCGTGGCCGAGGCGGCGCGCCAGCTTGATTGCCGCTTCATTGGCCTCGGCGCCCGAGTTGCAGAAAAACACCCGATCCATGCCCGCCAGTTCGCACAGTCGCGCGCCGAGGGTTTCCTGCAGCGGGATGCGATACAGGTTGGAGGTGTGCAGCAAGGTCGCGAGCTGATCGCTCAAGGCCGCCGTCAGCGCCGGATGCGCATGCCCAAGGCTGCAGACCGCGATGCCGCTCAGGGCGTCGAGATGGCGCCGTCCCTGTTCATCCCACAACCACACGCCCTCGCCGCGCGTAAACGCGACCGGCAGGCGGGCATAGGTCGACATCAGATGCTCCTTCATGGGGCCCTAGTCCTTGGCTTCAACGTCTCTGAATTCGTGACCCACTCGCAGCCGCCGCCCTGAAAAACACGGCAGGGCCGTCCTGTGGCGGGACAGCCCTGGCAGCCGGGTTCGCCGGATCGAGGTTGGGGTCAGGCGGCGAAGTTCTTCGCAGCAAACTCCCAGTTTACCAGACTCCAGAACGCTTCCATGTACTTGGGCCGCGCGTTGCGGTAGTCGATGTAGTAGGCGTGTTCCCAGATGTCGCAGGTGAGCAGGGGAACGACGGTGGTGTCGGTCAGCGGCGTGGCGGCGTTGGACGTCTCGACGATGGCCAGGCTGCCGTCGGATTTCTTGACCAGCCAGCCCCAGCCGGAGCCGAAATTCGCGACGGTCTGATCGGTGAAGGCTTTCTTGAAATCGGCAAACGAGCCGAAGCTCTTGGTGATGGCCTCGGCCAGCGCGCCGGTGGGCTCGCCGCCGCCGTTGGGCGACAGGCAATGCCAATAGAAAGTGTGGTTCCAGACCTGCGCGGCCTGGTTGAACAGCTTGCCGGTCGCCTTGCGGATGATCTCCTCCAGGCTGAGCTCGGCGTATTCGGTGTCGGGGATGAGGCTGTTCAGCGTGTCCACATAGGTCTTGTGGTGCTTGCCGTAGTGATATTCCAGCGTTTCCTTCGACAGATGCGGCTGCAGCGCATCCATGGCGTAGGGCAGTTCGGGCAGGGCATGAACCATGATCGATCTCCTGATGGGATGAACAGGCTATCGGTCTCGGCCTGCGTCAGCGGACGCCGCCGCTCAGGCGGGGTGTTGGACGAGGCCGGGGCCGGGGACGAGTCGAGGGTCTACCATAGGCGAGCGCTTGCCGCGATGCAATCGCAATGACGACCCGGAAACCCCGGTTTCAACCGCGTTTCTCTATCAGTTCAAGCGCATATCCATCCGGGTCGCGGATGAAAGCGATCAGCGTATGGCCGTGCTTCATGGGTCCGGGCTCGCGGGTGATGACACCACCGCGAGCGCGGACCTGCTCGCAGCTTCGACGGATGTCTTCCACCGCGATGGCAATGTGGCCAAAGCCGTTGCCCAGTTCGTAGTGGTCCGTGTCCCAGTTATGGGTCAGTTCGATGACCGCCGTATCGGCTTCCTCTCCGTAGCCGATGAAGGCGAGCGTGAAACGCCCCTCCGGATAGTCCTGCCGGCGCAGCAGCCGCATGCCCATGACGTCGGTGTAGAACGCCAGGGACCCCTCGAGGTCGGTGACGCGCAGCATGGTGTGGATGATTCGCATGGATGCCCTCCGTTTGCGGTGCGGGGTTCGCTAAGACGATCGCGCATGGGCGCCGTCGGGCGGCCGGTGTTGCGGTCGCGTTCCGTCGGCGATGGACCACGCCATTTCGAGCGCAACCGCCAAACGGCCGATTTGCCGCTCGCGATCCCGATGCAGCGCTTGCGCCTCGGCGATCGGCAGCGGCCGGAACGAGATCGCGTCCCCGGCGCGCAGTTGCGCGAGTTGGGATCGGGTGATGCTGGCCGTCGTTCCCAGCACAGGATAGCCACCCGTGGTCTGGTGGTCGACGCCGAGCAGGATGGGCTGGCCGTCGGGCGGCAGTTGCAGCGTGCCGCAGGTGACTCCCGCCGACAGCCGCTCGGGACCCAGCGGCGCGGGCAGGGCAGGCCCCGAGAGGCGCAGCCCCATGCGGTCGCATCGCCGGTCGACCCGAAACGCACCGGTTGCCAACGCCTCGCGCGCCGAGTCGGGCAGGGTTTGCCAATCGGGACCGGGGATGAAGTGCAGTGTCACCGGTTGATCCGGCGGCGGGGCGTCGTGGCGGACCCACCATCGAGGCCAGCAGGCCCCGGCGTGGGGTTTCTCCGTCGGACGACGGGACGCGCCGATGGGCAAGCGGTCACCGGCTTGCAAGGGGCGCCCGCGCCAGCCGCCGATCCCGGCGCGCAGATCGGTGCTGCGGCTGCCGAGAATGAGGGGAACGTCGATCCCGCCGCCGACCGCGAGATAACCCCGGCATCCCCGATGGAGACCGCCCCAGGCCAGGCGGCTGCCGGACGGCGCCCACACCGGCCGCCAGCCGGGCAGGTCGGCGTCGTTCAGGGTGATGGTCGAGGGTCCCCCGGTCCACGCGATCCAGCCGCCGCTTTCCAGCACGAGGCGGGGGCCCGCCAGCGTGATTTCCAGCATCGCCGCGCCCGGATCGTTGCCCACCAGCAAATTGGCGATGCGCGCCGCGTCGCGATCCATGGCCCCGCCCGGCGCCAGCCCCAGGTGCTGATGTCCCCAGCGGCCGAGATCCTGCACGGTGGTAAGCAGGCCGGGAGCCTCGACCTGGATCACGGCCCGCCGGCCTCGAGGTTGAACGCAGCCGGCTCGATCGCGACGAAGCGCACCCGGTCGTCGGGCGCCAGCAGACAGGGCGGCGCGCGCGCAGGATCGAAGAGCGTCAGCGGGGTGCGGCCGATGATCTGCCAGCCCCCCGGCGTGGCTTGTGGATACACGCCCGTCTGCGCGCCGGCGATGCCCACCGATCCGGCCGGGGTGAGCAGGCGCGGCGTGGCCTTGCGTGCCATGACGAGCCTTGGATCGAGCCCGCCCAGATACGGGAAGCCGGGGGTGAAGCCGAGGAAATACACCCGATACAGCGCGCCGGCGTGGCGCTGGATCACGGCTTCGGCGGAAAGACCTGCGTGCGCGGCGACCGCGATCAGATCCGGGCCGTACTCGCCGCCGTAACAAACCGGGATGCAGACCTCGCGTGCGGGTGTCGGCGCCTCGGCCGCATCCTCGTCCGCCGTCAGCAGCGCCGTCAGTGCGCGACCGAGCGTATCGTGCGTCCACTGCTGCGGGTCGTAATGCAGGGTCAGCGTCGTATAGGCCGGCACGAGGTCGCGCAGGCCGGGAAGCGCCGCTGCGTGAATCCGTCGCGCCAGGGCATGGACCTTTGCATTGATGGCGTCGCCGAGCCGCGCGCCGAGCGTGATCTGCAAGGCGCAATCACCCAGCGGCGCGATACGCGCGGCCGGTTTCATGGGGCGGCTGCCGATGCGGCGTGCGTCATGGTCGGGCGTCGCGCCAGTGAGCCTGGGCGCAGCAGGTGTCTGCGGCGGCGGTGTGCGTCATTTCTCGGAGTATATCCCGCTTCCGTTGGACGGGACGGGAAGACCCGGCGATTCAGCGAGCATCCCGCAGGTGGGGTCCCAGGCCGGAGATTGCTGGCGCGCCATCAGGTCCGGTAGTGTCGGCTGGTAGCGTTGAGCCCTGAGTTTGCTGGTCGCGGCTCGACGGTCAAGGACGCGGGCGGGCCGTCTAGCCGGCTACGCTTCGTTGGAACTTCCAGCGCAAACCGTCGCCGTTGGGAGGCTTCATGGGCAGGCAAAGCATTTTTCGGCATCGGGTGTTGTCTGGCATCGGCGCCCTGGGCGCGATCGGGCTCACGCTGTTGGGGCTCGCGCCGGCGGCGTTGCCCGATGATGTGGCAGACGGCGTGTGTCCCGTCATGGTCAAGCTGCTTCCCGAAGTTCGCGGGTATCAGCCGGAGGGCGCGCGTGCCCAGCTTGTCATGGCGGTCGCGGAACGTTTCGACTACGACCCCGCCAGGTTGCGCAGGCTGAGAGCCGAGGTCGACAAATCGACCATCGCCGCATGCCCAACGGAACGCGAGGCCATGCTTGGCGTGGTGAAGATGACGACACTGGCCGAAGCGTTGTTCTGATCCTGATGGGCGCCGGCCATCGCCGAGGCGAGTGTCCGGAGCCCAATCGATCATCTAATCTACTCATTAACCGTTTGCGCGTTTGCTAGGTGACGAATGCCCCCTCCTTTTGATGTGGCTCACGAAGATGCATTTGAGACACTTGGCGCCCTCCCGCGCGGACGGCAGTGGTCAGCGTTCGACGTGCCGATGGAGAGGGCACGTGCAGGTGATGCTACTCGCCTTGTCACAACGATCTGGAACTTCCACGTTTCCGAAGATGAGGGAGGACAGGCGTTGATCGAGAAGGCTATATGCGAAGATACGAAAGACCGAACGTTGTGGTATCGCACTGCAAAGCCGCCGCTTCACGGCTCGCGAACCTGGACGGCGCACTGGAATCGCGTTCAGCTCGCTCTTGAGAAGCAGCTTCCCATCATCGGGGTGCTGAAAGACGCCCAAACGGGAAATTGCTCCCTGGAAAATCTTTTCAAGATCGACAACGGCTCACGGCGATACCAGATCGACGACGGTTCTCTATGGTTGAGATTGCAACCCCGTCGGGACATCGGCTGCGAAGTGCGTATCGTCGATATGAACACCATCATCTGCAGGTTGCCCCCTGATTCACTGCAGGCATACCACTCCGAGTTCGAGCGGCATGTCGAGAGGTCGCGCGAACTGTCGAGTGCGGCCAGAGCCGAACGACTGCGGCATGCACGAGTGTTGCCCAAGCGGACTGACATCGTGACCAGCGTTTTCGTGCGAAATCCTGACGTTGTGGCCGAAGTGCTTTTCCAGGCGGCCGGTAACTGCCAGCGATGCGCGAAGCCGGCTCCGTTCAATCGGGAGTCCGATGGAACACCTTACCTGGAGGTTCATCATCGGGTGCCGCTTGCGATTGGAGGAGAGGACACGGTTGCCAACGCCATCGCGCTTTGCCCCAACTGTCATCGGGAATTGCACTACGGCAAGCCTGCCCCGTGACAAAGCCGGCTCAATAGACCGTCGCCTGTGCTTATAGGAATTCGTTCTTCGGCCGAGCCGCATGTACGAGCGGACCGCTAACTCGCCTCGCGTCCGATTCTTCGTTTGCGGTCAGGAAAAGCTTTTCAGCGCTCGGGAAGCGGATAGGGCAGCTCGCGTGGCAGGAAAGGGGCGTTGCCACAATCGGGGAGGGTGATCTCGCCGGCGCCGAATACGTCCTGTCGCACCACCGCCAATGTCAGGTATCCGCCATCGGGATGTCGCGCGGCGGCGATCACGGTCCCGGCGGCCTCATCCGCCGCCTCGCCGGCGCGGACCAAGGCCATGCCGGGGCGCGGCGGGGTGTCGGCCTGGGCGAGGCCGATGCGCAACCGGCGCTTGATTTCACCGCGATGGCGCACGCGGGTAACGGTTTCCTGCCCGGGATAGCAGCCCTTGCCGAAGCCGATCGCGCCCAGTGCGTCGAGATTCAGCATCTGGGGGATGAACTGTTCCGCCGTTTCGGCACTGAGAAAGGGTTCGCCGGCCTGGATGGCGAGCAGGGCCCAGGCCTCCGGGCCCACCGGCGCGCCATGCACCTGCAGCCGCTGCCACAGGCTTTTCACCGCTTCGAGGGGGGCGAGCGCCAGCCAGCGCGCCGGGCCGGGCAGGGCGATGAGCGTCGTGTCCTCGGCGGTGAGGACCGCGAAGGGCTGGGTCGGCAGCGCGCCACCCACGCACTCCCGGAGGTCATCCGCCAGGGCCGCGCCCGAGACGCCGATGCGGATGAGGGTTTCGGAGGCGTCTTCCAGGGTCACTCGGGCGCGCAGCACGAAGCGGCGCAGCCGGGCGAGCATGTCCTCGAGCTGCTCGCGGGGTAGCGCGAGATAGAAATCCTCGCCGCGCATGAACAGGATGAAGCTGGCGATGACCTTGCCCTGCGGGTTGAGGTAGCAGGCAAATGCGCCTTGCTCCGCCGACACCGTGCCGACGTCGGTGGCGAGCTGCGCCTGCAAAAAATTGCGGGCATCCGGACCTCGGACCTCCAGCAGGCCCAGATGGCCGAGATCGGCCAATACCGGCGCCGAGAGGGCCATGCGGCGTTCCCGTTCGGGATTGCCGAAATGGGTGAGCCCGCTGCCCGAAAATTCGGCGCCGGCATCGGTCAGAAACGAGGTCCATTCAGGCTTCATCGGGAGTGCTCCTGTCGGAAAGGTCGGGCATCGGGAAGATAGCGCAAGTTCCGTTCCAGAGGCCGGACCGGCACGCGGCTGCCTTGCGCAGCCGGTGCCGTTTCAGTATAAATGCCGCAGTCAAAGCGGGGGGACGGCCGGATGGAAACGACAACTACCCGCGAACCCGCCGTGGTTCCCGCGCCGGCATCGCCAGAGCCGATGGCGCAACAGCCGCCCGCCTCGCCTGAGGAGATCGGCGGCCCGAAAGGCCTCGAGCCGACCCGTTATGGGGACTGGGAACGCCGCGGACGCTGCATCGACTTTTGATCATGGCCTGCGGCTTTGCCGCCGCAGCCCGCCCCCGCGGCCAAGCCGCTCTTAGACTGGGTCGTTGACCGGATTTGGGGTACGGGCCGGATTCTCCGGGCTCGTGCGGCCGACCACCCGCTTGTCTTATCGTTGGGAGGGAGATCTGTGCAACACCCACGTCCCTTGTCGCCGCACCTGCAGGTGTACCGCTGGTCGCTGACGATGGCGATGTCCATCCTGCATCGCGCGACCGGTATCGCGCTGTCGGTCGGCAGCATCCTGATCGTGGCATGGATCGCGGCGCTCGCCGCCGGTCCCGACGCCTTCGCCACGGCCCAGGCCCTGGCCGGATCGCCCATCGGTTTGCTGATCCTCTTTGGCTGGTCGGTCGCGCTGTTCTATCACCTATGCAACGGTATCCGGCACCTGTTCTGGGACATCGGCATGGGTTTCGAGAAGGCGCAGGCCCGTCGCAGCGGATGGCTGACCTTGGCGAGCACCGTGGCGCTGACCGCATTGGCTTGGGGCGTCGGCCTCTCCGGAGGGCTGTAACATGGATATGCGCACGCCGCTTTCGCGCGCCAATCACCTCGGCGCAGCTCACGAAGGCACTCATCACTGGTGGTGGCAGCGAATGACCGGTCTGGCGCTGGTCCCGTTGCTGCTGTGGCTGGTCGGTTCACTGGTGGCCATGACCGGCGCCGATTACGTCACCATGCAGGCCTGGGTGGCGCGGCCCGGCGTGACACTGGGGCTGGTCGCCTTGCTGATCGCGCTGTTTTATCACGCGCAGCTCGGCCTGCAGGTCATCCTCGAGGATTACGTCCACACCGAAGGCCTCAAGCTGGCCGCGCTGCTGGCCGTGCGCGCCGCGTGCTTCCTGCTGGGCCTGCTGGGTGTGATTTCCGTGTTGCGCATCGCCTTCGGGAGCTGATCGGATGAGTGAGGCATATCGTTTCGTCGACCATCAGTACGATGCCATCGTGGTCGGCGCCGGCGGGGCGGGCCTGCGGGCCACCTTCGGCATGGCCACGCAGGGGCTGGCGACCGCCTGCATCACCAAGGTCTTCCCGACGCGCTCGCACACCGTCGCCGCCCAGGGCGGCATCTCGGCCGCGCTCGGTAACATGGGCGAGGACGACTGGCGCTTTCATTTCTACGACACCATCAAGGGCTCCGACTGGCTCGGGGACCAGGACGCCATCGAGTACATGTGCCGCGAGGCCATCCCGGCGATCCTCGAACTCGAGCACTACGGCGTGCCGTTTTCCCGCACCGATGCCGGCAAGATCTACCAGCGGCCCTTCGGTGGCATGACCACCCACTACGGCCAGGGCATCGCGCAGCGCACCTGCGCCGCGGCCGATCGCACCGGCCATGCCATCCTGCACACGCTCTACCAGCAGTCGCTGAAGCATCACGCCGAGTTCTTCATCGAATACTTCGCGCTCGACCTCATCATGGACGAGGAGGGCGTGTGCCGGGGCGTGACGGCGTTGAATCTTTCGGATGGAACGATCCATCGTTTCCGGGCCCACATGACCGTGCTGGCGACCGGCGGCTACGGCCGCAGCTACTTCTCCTGCACTTCCGCGCACACCTGCACCGGCGACGGCAACGGCATGGTGCTGCGCGCCGGCCTGCCCTTGCAGGACATGGAGTTCGTGCAGTTCCACCCGACGGGCATCTACGGCGCCGGCTGTCTCATCACCGAGGGCGTGCGCGGCGAGGGCGGTTATCTGACCAACGCCCAGGGCGAGCGCTTCATGGAGCGCTATGCGCCGAACGCCAAGGATCTGGCCTCGCGCGACGTGGTGAGCCGCGCCATGACGGTCGAGATCCGCGAAGGTCGCGGCGTGGGTCCGCACCAGGATCACATCCATCTGCATCTGGAGCATCTCGGCCCCGAGGTGATCAATGAGCGCCTGCCGGGGATCGCCGAGTCGGCGCACATCTTCGCCGGCGTCGACGTGACGCGCGAGCCGATTCCGGTGCTGCCGACCGTGCACTACAACATGGGCGGCATCCCGACAAACTACCATGGCGAGGTGGTCACCCTGCGCGATGGCAACCCTGACGCCGTGGTGCCCGGTCTCATGGCCATCGGCGAGGCGGCCTGCGTGTCCGTGCACGGCGCCAACCGTCTGGGCTCCAACTCCTTGCTCGACCTGGTCGTGTTCGGGCGCGCGGCGGCGCTGCGCTGCGCGGAGCTCATCCGCCCCGGCGCGCCGCACAAGACCCTTCCGGCCTCGGCGAGCGAGCTAGGCGTCGCGCGCCTGGACCGCTTGCGCAACGCCAAGGGCAGCCTGAGCACCGCCCGCATCCGGCTCGACATGCAGCGCACCATGCAGAACAACGCCGCGGTGTTCCGCACCGGCGAGGTGCTGCAGGAAGGCTGCGAGCACATCGAGAACGTCTATCGCTCGTTTGCCGAGGTCGCGGTGGGCGATCGCGGCCTGATCTGGAACAGCGACCTCATCGAGACGCTGGAACTGGAGAATCTGCTCGGCTGCGCCATGACGACGATGTTCGCCGCGCGCAACCGCACCGAGAGCCGCGGCGCGCACGCCCGCGAGGATTTCGCCGAGCGGGACGATGCGAACTGGCTCAAGCATTCGCTGATCTGGATGGACGCGCAGGGCATGGTCAGCATCGGCTACCGGCCGGTGCATCTCTATACCCAGACCGATCAGGTTGCGGTCGTTCCGCCCAAGGCGCGCGTGTACTGAAGAATCGCCGACCGCCGGCGCATCGACGCCGACCTGCCGCATGAGGTACGTTCATGGCCGAATTTAAGTTACCCGCCAATTCCCGCGTTCAGGTTGGCAAGACCTATCCGGCCGCCAAGGGCGCCAAGCGGATCAAGCGTTTCCAGATCTACCGCTATGACCCCGAGACCGGCCAGAATCCATGTCTCGATACCTACGAGATCGATCTGGACGATTGCGCGCCGATGGTGCTGGACGCGCTCATCAAGATCAAGAACGAGATCGACCCGACCCTGACCTTCCGGCGTTCCTGCCGCGAGGGGATCTGCGGGTCCTGCGCCATGAACATCGACGGCACCAACACGCTGGCCTGCACCAAGCACATCAGCGAGGTCGCAGGCGACGTCCGCATCTATCCGTTGCCGCATATGGAGGTGATCAAGGATCTGGTGCCGGATCTGACGCATTTTTATGCTCAGTATGCGTCGGTGGAACCTTGGCTCAAGACCAAGACACCGACACCGCCCGATACCGAACGCCTGCAGTCCAAGGAAGAGCGCGCCAAGCTCGATGGGCTGTACGAGTGCATCCTGTGCGCGTGCTGCTCGACGTCCTGTCCCAGTTACTGGTGGAACGACCGCTACCTCGGTCCAGCCGCGCTGCTCCAGGCCTATCGCTGGATCGCCGACAGCCGCGACGAGGCGATCGGCGAGCGGCTCGACGGCTTGGAAGACCCGTTCAAGCTCTACCGCTGCCACACGATCATGAACTGCACCAACACCTGCCCCAAGGGTCTCAACCCCGCCCGGGCCATCGGCGAAATCAAGAAACTCATGGTGCTGCGCCGCTGAGGCTGACCATGAACGAGGCGGATCTGGGCCGGCTGCGCTGGCGTTGCCGGCGCGGCATGAAGGAGCTCGACGAGCTCCTGCTTGCTTATCTGCCCGCTCACGTCGCGGCGCCGGCGGACGAGCAGGCGAGCTTTGAGGCCTTGCTCGATCTGCCCGATCCCGATCTCTACCGGCTGGTGCTGGCCTCCGGGCATCCGGCCGAGCCGGCATGGGAGCGCGTGCTTGAACGCCTTCGCCAGAGCCTGCCGCGTCGAGCCTGAAAGGTCCCGACTGCTCGCGGCCCTTTTGGTGTGCGGTTATGGCGTGGCGCTGACGGCGATCATCGCCTGGTCGCCACCCACATGGCGGACTGCCTTTGGTTTGCTTTGGCTGGCGTCGGCCGGGGCGACTTTTTGGAACCATTTCGGTCCCGGCCACATCGCCTGCGCCGAATTCATGGGCGAGGACGGCTGGCGCATCCGGTTCGCGGACGGCCGGCAAGCGGAAGCCGTGCTGCGGCCCACCAGCGTGGTCATGCCGGGTTTCATGGTGCTGAATTTCCGCCTGGCCGAGCGACGCCTCTTTCGGCGCCGGCACCGCGCGGTCTGTCTTCTGCCCGACAGCCTCGATGCGGAGGTGGCGCGGCGCCTGCGGGTGTTCCTGCGCTTCGGTTGACGCTTGGTTCAAAGGTCCTGCAGGCGACTTTCGATGACCCGCTGAAGGGGTTTTGCCGCTGTCGCTCGCGATCGGCGCGCGTCATCATCGTGAGCCTACTGCGCTGCGCCCCGGCTTGGGGCATCAAGCGTCCCAAGGCCCGCCTTCGCGTACGCTGAAGGTCTGGCCGGTCAGGCCGCGGCTGCCCGGCCCCAGCAGGAACAGATAGGGCCGGCAGACCGCGTCGGGCAGTGGCAGGTCGGCGTGGGCCGGCTCGGGATAGATGCACTGGTACAGCGCGGTATCGACGAGGCCCGGGTCCAGGCTGTTGACCCGGATTGGCGTGTTGGCTTCGGTTTCCTCGGCCATCGTCTGCATCAGCCCCTCCAGCGCAAACTTGCTGACGCCGTAAGCACCGTAATAGGCCTTGCCCCGGCGCCCGGCGGCATCGCTGCTGAACAGCACTGCGGCATCGCTCGAGGCCATCAGCAGCGGCCAGCAGCAGCGGGTCAGCAGGAAGGGTGCATTCAGATTGACCTGAAGGGTGCGGTACCACTCCTCGATGGGGTAGTGGCTGAGCGGCGTCAGACCATGCAGATGGGCGGCATTGTGCAACAGGCCGTCCAGTCGCCCGAAAGTGCTCTGGATCTGGTCGATCAATCCCTGGCACTCGTCCCAGCGCAAGGATTCGAGATTCAGGGGTGCGATCGCCGGCTCCGGACCGCCGGCAGCCAGGATGGCGTCGTAGACCTGCTCCAGTTCGCCGACCCGGCGCCCGCTCAGGATGACCGTCGCTCCATGCTGGGCTAGCGCAAGACTGACGGCGCGGCCGATGCCCTTGTTGGCGCCCGTCACCAGGACGACCCGTTCGCTGAAATCGAAAGCATGGCCGAGGGCATTCATGGACTGGACCTTGAATCAGGGGTGGAGGAACCGACGCCGGCCGCGCCGGACATCCTTGCGGTATTGCCGGGCCGCGCGCCAGAGGATGCCCAAGCGGCGCAGTGGCGGCAGCGGCTGTTGGGCGGCGCTGGCCTCGAAGGCGCGCTGTTGCCAGCGCTCGAGCCGGCCGAGCGACAACGCCCACTCCAGACGATGCGGCAGCAGCGCGGCAGAACCGGGATGAACGGTGTGGAGCTGCTCGAGGCGCCCGCGAATCTGGTCGATGAGTTTGCCATAAAAGCGCTGGACCGACGTATCGGGCTGTTCGGCAGCGAGCTGCGCCGCGGTCAGATCGGCATGTCTCAACCAGGCCGCTGGCAACTCGATAATGCCTTGGGCGGCGAGACGCGGCAGGCGCAGCAGCAGAGGCGGCCAAGCGGCGAGTATGCCCCAGCGCTGGCCCACGAGCGCTGCCGCGGGATCCAGGGCGCTGGCGACGAGAGCGCCGAAATTCCCGCCCCGGCGCATCAGCAGATCATCCAGGTCCCGTTCATCGACGATCTCGCGATATTGCAACTCGCTGCCCCAACCGTCGCACCAGGCCAGCAAGCGTGCGGTATCGAGTCGCCCGCCCTGCGCCTGAGTCAGGGCGACGAGGATGGGATGCTCGGCCGCTCCGGGATAAGCCAGCAGCGCATCCCGCCACCATTGCAGCTTGGCGGCGGCCACGCCGGGTTCGACCGCATGAACCACCAGATCCTCGATTTCCACCCGCAACGCATAGAGTGCCTCGAGTACGGCGCGCTGGTCCGGTGGCACGAAGCTCAGCATCACGCGCCGCTCCGGGGCGCGTCGGTCCAGCACGTCCCGGCAATAGGCCTCCGGGCTCATGGTGTCCGGTCCAGCCAGTGCAGGAGACCTGCGGGCGTGTGCAGCAGGCCGTCTGCCGACCAGTTCTCGGGTGGATCGCCCTGCGTGCCGTAGCCGTAGGTGACGGCCAGCGATCGCGCGCCTGCCGCGCGCGCGGCGGCGATGTCGCGCCGGTCATCCCCGACCATCACGCAGCATCCAGGCGCGACACCCAGTTGCGTGCAGGCCAGCAGTACCGGCGCCGGGTCCGGCTTGCGCGCCGCAAGCGTGTCGCCACATACCACGCTGCCGATACGCCCTGCGAGGCCGAGCCCCTCCAGAAGCGGGAGTGTGAAGCGGCTGGGTTTGTTGGTCACAATGCCCCAGGCGAGGCCCCGGATTTCCAGTTCATCGAGGACGCCGTCCATGCCGGGGAACAGACGGGTGTGGACGCAGACAGCGGCTGCGTACCGGGCGAGCAAGGCATCGAGCAGGTTCGGCAGCGCCGGATCGTCGTGCAGAAGACCGAAGCCGCCCCCGATCAGGCCGCGCCCACCCTGCGACACCCAGGGCCGGATGGTGCCGAGCGGCAGTGCTTCAAGGCCGGCGGCGCGGCGCACATGATTCAGCGCGGCGCCCAGATCCGGCGCCGTATCGGCCAGCGTGCCGTCCAGATCGAACAGGACGGCACGCACGGAATCGGTCGCGCCGGACACAGCAAGGTGGGCCATCGCGTCAGGCATCGCGGCTGCAATGCACCAGATAATTCACGTCCACACCGGGGCCGAGCCAGTAGTAGCGCAGGACCGGGTTGTAGTGCATGCCGGTGAGATCGCGCAGGGCGAGCCCGCTGGCACGGGTCCAGGCGTCGAGTTCGGAGGGGCGGATGAACTTGGCGTAGTCGTGGGTGCCGCGCGGCAGCAGACGCAGCACGTACTCGGCGCCGACGATGGCAAAGAGGTAGGATTTCGGGGTGCGGCTGATGGTCGAGAAGTAGACCTGCCCGCCGGGTTTGACCAAGCGTGCACACGCCGCCACCACCGCGGCGGGGTCGGGCACGTGCTCCAGCATCTCCAGGCAGGTGACGATGTCGTAGCTTGCGGGCTCGGCCGCGCTCATGGCCTCGGCGGTGCGCTGCAGGTAGCGCACCTGCGCGCCCGACTGTTCGGCATGCAGCCGGGCCACCGCCAGCGGCGCCTCGCCCATGTCGATGCCGGTGACCTCGGCGCCGCGCAGCGCCATCGCCTCGCTCAGCAGACCGCCGCCACAGCCGACGTCCAGCACGCGCCGGCCTTTGAGCGGACTGCGCTGGTCGATGTAGTTGAGCCGCAGGGGATTGATGTCGTGCAGCGGCTTGAACTCGCTGGCGGGATCCCACCAGCGGCTGGCCAGCGCTTCGAACTTGCGGATTTCCTGCAGATCGACGTTGTCATCGGCCCCTTCAGCCATCGGCGTGCTCCTGCGGGGTGTTGGCGATGCGTATGCCCCAATCGCGGGCTTCCCGGATCAGCGCCTGTTCATCGAGGTGGGTCAGCACCCCGGCGCGCAGCAGGGGGCGGCCGGCAACCCACACGTCGGTGACGTGGTCCCGGTGGGCGGTGTAGACGAGCTGGGACAACGGGTGATAGAGCGGCTGGCGGTCGAGGCCGCCCAGGTCGATCGCAACCACGTCGGCCCATTTTCCCGGCCGCAGGCTGCCGATTTCATCCGCCAGCCCCAAGGCCTGCGCCCCATTGAGCGTGGCCATCTGCAGCGCCTGGAAGGCCGGCACGGCGGCCGCGTCGCCGCTGACGCCCTTGGCCAGGAGCGCGGCGGTGCGCATCTCGGCCAGAAGATCGAGGTCGTTGTTGCTGGCAGCGCCGTCGGTGCCCAGCGCGACGTTGACGCCAGCCGCCAGCAGTCCGGCGACCGGACAAAAGCCGCTGGCCAGCTTGAGATTGGATTCGGGGCAATGCAGCACGTGGGTCGCCGTGCGCGCCAGGAGCTCGATTTCCGCATCCAGCAGCTGGGTCATGTGCACCGCGAGGAAGTTCGGGCCCAGCAATCCCAGATCATTCAGGCGCTGCAGCGGACGGCGACCGTCGTGGGCGACGGCGTCGGCCACCTCGCCAGCCGTTTCATGCACGTGCATGTGGATCGGCACGTCCAATTCATCGCTCAGCATCTTGATTCGCCGCAGCGGCGCGTCGGACACCGTGTAGGGGGCATGCGGCGCGAAGGCCGTGCGCACGAGCGGGTGACCGCGCCAGGCGTCATGCAGGGCCAGCCCTTTGGCGAGGTAATCGTCGGCATCGGCGGCGTAGCGGGTGGGGAAATCCAGCACGATCATGCCGACGCAGGCGCGCACGCCACAGTCGGCGGCCACCTTGGCCGTCTGCTCGGGAAAGAAGTACATGTCGTTGAAGCAGGTGGTGCCGCCCTTGATCATCTCGGCGATGGCCAGCCGGCTGCCGACCTCGACGAACGCGGCGTCGACCCAGCGCTGCTCGGCGGGCCAGATGTGCTCGCCCAGCCAGCTCATGAGCGGCAGGTCGTCGGCGAGGCCGCGCAAGAGGTTCATTGCGCAGTGGGTGTGGGCGTTGACGAGGCCCGGAATGAGCGCCTGCCGCGGCAGATGGATCTCGGTCGCGGCCGTGAAACGCTGCCTTGTCTCGGCCTGCGGCAGCACCGCCACGATGTGGCCGTCCCGGATCGCCAGACTGTGCGCCGGCCAGACCGCGCCTTCGGGCTCGACCGGGATGATCCAGGCGGCATGCAGCAGGGTGTCGACGGCTTCCACGGGGCTCTCTGGGGCGGCGGATCGGTGGCGGAAGTGTAGCATCGCCCCGCAGGCCGCCGCAGAAGCCGTGTGCTACAGTGCCGCTCCCACGGCGGCGTGTATTCGGAGGACGACCCATGGCGGCGAGTGACCAGGTGCGTGCCCTGCGCTGGGACGGCGCGGCCCTGCATGTGCTCGACCAGCGCCGGTTGCCCGCCGAGGAGCAGTGGCTGATCGTGCGCGATGCCGCCGAAACGGCGCGCGTGATCCACGACATGGCGGTGCGGGGTGCGCCGGCGATCGGGTTGGCCGGCGCCTACGGGCTCGTCATGGCGGCGCGGGCACTGGCCGATGCCGATGCCGGCGCCTGGGCGGCGGGCATCACCGAGGCGGTGGCCCTGCTCAACGCCGCCCGACCGACGGCCGTCAATCTGGCCGCTGCGCTGCAGCATCTGGCGCAGATCGCGCGTCAAGGGACGCCCGGCGACTGGCGCGCGCTGGAACAGGCTGCGCAAGCGCTGTGGGACGAGGACCTTGCAGCCAATATGCGCATGGGCGAGCTGGGCAGCGCGTATCTCCAGCCCGGCACACGCGTCCTGACGCATTGCAACACGGGTTCGCTGGCCACAGCGGGGCTCGGCACGGCGCTGGGCGTCATCCGTACGGCCTGGACACAGCAGCGGCTGGCGGCGGTTTATGCCACCGAATCGCGTCCCTGGCTGCAGGGCGCCCGCCTAACCAGCTGGGAGCTGAATCGCGACGGCATTCCGGTGAACCTGATCGTGGACAGTGCCGCGGCGTTTTTCATGGCGCGCGGGGAAATCGATTGGGTCATCGTCGGCGCCGACCGCATCACGGCCAACGGCGATGTCGCCAACAAGATCGGCACCTATGCACTGGCGGTGGCGGCGCGCCATCACGGTCTGCGTTTCATGGTCGTGGCGCCCAGCACCACGGTCGATCTGGCGATGGCGCGCGGCGCGGACATTCCGATCGAGTTCCGCGGACCGGAGGAAATCCTGCGCGTTTCCGGCCGGGACGCGAACGAGCCTTTGCTGGCGGCGCCCAATCCCGTGTTCGACGTGACGCCGGCCGGACTGATCGATGTGCTCATCACGGAAAAAGGCGCCCTCGAGCGGCCCGACGCGACAGGTCTCGCGGCCCTCATGGCCGGGGCGTGATAGAATCGACCGCTTGATTTTCGGAGCGGGCGCGGGGGATATCCCGCCAGGGGCAGCATGAGCGAGGTCGCCAAAGAAATCCTGGACGTCAATCTCGAAGACGAGATGCGCCGGTCCTATCTCGACTACGCCATGAGCGTCATCGTCGGCCGGGCGCTGCCGGACGTGCGCGATGGTCTGAAGCCCGTGCACCGACGTGTGCTCTACGCCATGCACGAGCTCGGCAACGACTGGAACAAGCCCTACAAGAAGTCGGCCCGCGTGGTGGGCGACGTCATCGGTAAGTACCATCCGCACGGCGACACCGCGGTGTACGACACCATCGTGCGCATGGCCCAGCCGTTTTCGATGCGCAACGTGCTCATCGACGGACAGGGGAACTTCGGCTCGATCGACGGCGATGCGCCGGCCGCCATGCGTTACACCGAAATCCGCATGTCGCGACTGGCCCATGAACTGCTCGCCGATCTCGACAAGGAAACGGTCGATTTCGGCGCCAACTACGATGGCTCCGAACATGAGCCGCTGGTCATGCCGACGCGCGTGCCCAATCTTCTGGTCAATGGGTCGACCGGCATCGCGGTCGGCATGGCCACCAACATCCCGCCGCACAACCTGGGCGAGGTGATCGACGCCTGTCTGGCGCTGATCGATGACCCGACACTGGAAATCGAAGATCTGCTGGAGCGGGTGCCGGGGCCGGATTTCCCGACCCGGGCGATCATCAACGGCGTGCACGGCATCCGCGAGGCCTACCGCACCGGGCGCGGGCGCATCCACATCCGCGCCCGCTGCCACTTCGAGGAGTTCGATCGCGGTCGTCAGGCGATCGTGGTGACCGAGTTGCCCTATCAGGTCAACAAGGCGCGACTTCTGGAGAAGATCGCCGAGCTGGTCAAGGAAAAACGCATCGAGGGCATCACCGAGCTGCGCGATGAGTCCGACAAGGACGGTCTGCGCATGGTCGTCGAGCTGCGCCGCGGCGAGGTGGCCGAGGTGGTGCTGAACAATCTCTACCAGCACACCGCCTTGCAGACGGTGTTCGGGGTGAACATGGTCGGCCTGCTGGATGGCCAGCCGCGCCTGCTCAACCTCAAGGATCTGCTGGACGCTTTCCTGCGGCATCGCCGCGAGGTGGTGACACGGCGCACGCTGTTCGAACTGCGCAAGGCCCGCGAGCGCGCCCATCTGGTCGAAGGGCTGGCCATCGCGCTGGCCAACATCGACGAGATGATCGCGCTCATCAAGGCATCCTCGACGCCAGCCGAGGCCAAGGCCGCGCTCGTGGCGCAAAGCTGGGCGTCGGCCCTGGTCGAGGAAATGCTGGCACGTGCAGGGGAGGTTTCCACACGTCCCGAGGGACTCGAGCCGGAATACGGCCCGTCTGCGGGTCGTTATCGGCTTTCGCCTGCCCAGGCCCAGGCGATCCTCGATTTGCGTCTGCACCGCTTGACGGCGCTGGAGCAGGACAAGCTGCTCGAGGAATACCGCGCGCTCCTCGACAGCATCCGCGAACTGGGGCTGATCCTGGCCGATCCCATGCGCCTGATGGCGGTCATCCGCGATGAGCTGGTGCAGATCCGCAGCGACTATGCCGATGCGCGGCGCACCGAGATCCTCACCGATCACCTCGACCTCAGCATGGAGGATCTGATCACGCCGCAGGAGGTCGTGGTCACGCTCACTCATCAGGGGTACGCCAAGAGCCAGCCGGTGGATCAGTATCAGGCTCAGCGGCGCGGCGGCCGCGGCAAGCTCGCCACGGCCCAGAAGGAAGAGGATTTCATCGACAAGATGTTCGTGGCCAATACCCACGACACGCTGTTGTGCTTCTCCTCCTTGGGCAAAGTGTACTGGCTGAAGGTTTACGAGCTGCCGCAGGGCAGTCGCGGGGCGCGGGGCAAACCCATCGTGAATCTGCTGCCGCTGGGCATGGGCGAGCGCATCACGGCCATTCTGCCGATCAAGGCGTTCACCGAGGACAGCTACGTCCTCATGGCGACCAAGGGCGGCACGGTCAAGAAGACGCCCCTGCCTGAATTTTCCCGTCCGCGCACCTCCGGCATCATTGCCATCCTGCTCAAGGAGGACGACAGGCTGGTCGATGTCGCGCTGACCGATGGCCGGACGGATGTGATGCTGTTCACCGACGCCGGCAAGGCCATTCGCTTTCCCGAATCGGAAGTGCGTCCCATGGGGCGTTCTGCAGCGGGGATCCGCGGCATCAAGCTGAGCCGCGCCGGCCAGGTCATCGGACTTCTCACCGTGGGCGAGGGAACGGTGCTGACCGTGGCCGAAAACGGATTTGGCAAGCGTTCGCAGTTCGACGACTTCCCGGTCCATGGCCGCGGCGGTCAGGGCGTGATCGCGCTGCAGACCAGCGAACGCAACGGACGCATGGTGGCGGCGGTGCGGGTGCACGAAGACGATCAGGTCATGCTGCTCAGCAGCAGCGGCGCCTTGGTGCGTACGGCGGTTGCCGAGATCTCGCTCCTGGGGCGCAATACTCAAGGCGTCCGAGTGATCAAGCTGGAGGCTGGGGAGCGGCTCTGCGCCGTGGACCGGGTGATTTGCCTGGACGAAGAGGAAGAAGGCTGCGATCCCGTCTGAACGCGAGGAGCAGTCAGGGTCGATGGTTTCGTCTGTGAATCGGGGATAGAGGATCTTATGACGCGGGCATACAACTTCAACGCAGGTCCGGCGGCGCTGCCGCAGGCGGTTCTGGAACAGGTGCGCGACGAACTGCTGGACTGGCACGGCAGCGGCATGTCCGTGATGGAGATGAGCCATCGCGGCAAGGAATTCATGGGGATCGCGGCCCAGGCCGAGCAGGACCTGCGCGATCTGCTCGCCATTCCGGCGAACTACAAGGTCCTGTTTCTGCAGGGCGGCGCCACGGCTCAGTTCGCCATGGTGCCGCTGAACCTGATGGGCGAAAACCGGCGCGCCGATTATGTCCACACCGGTGCGTGGTCCAAGAAGGCCATTGGCGAAGCCAAGAAGTTCGGCACGGTCAACGTAGCCGCCTCGGGCGAGGAGAGCGGGTTCATGGCCATCCCGCCGCAATCGGCCTGGCGCCTTGACCCCGAGGCGTCCTACGTCCACTACACGCCCAACGAAACCATCGGCGGTGTCGAGTTCCAGTGGATTCCGGAAACGGGCGATGTCCCGCTGGTGGGGGATTTTTCATCGACCCTGCTGTCGCGCCCGCTCGAGGTCGCCCGCTTCGGGGTGATCTATGCCGGCGCCCAGAAGAACGTCGGTCCGGCCGGCCTGACGCTGGTGATCGTGCGTGAGGATCTGGTGGGCCATGCGCTTCCCGGTACGCCGACCGTGCTGGATTACGCGCCACAGGTTGAAAACGAGTCCATGTACAACACGCCCGCGACCTTCTCCTGGTACGTGGCGGGACTGGTGTTCGCGCACCTGAAGGCCCAGGGCGGCCTCTCGGCCATGGCCGAGATCAACCGTCGCAAGGCCGATCTGCTCTACGGGACGATCGATCAGTCGGGTTTCTACCGCAATCCGGTGGCCGTTGCGGATCGTTCCTGGATGAACGTGCCCTTCATCCTGCCCGATGCGGCGCTGGATGCGCCCTTCCTGAGCGAGGCCAAGGCTGCGGGTCTGCTGGGCCTGAAGGGGCATCGCTCGGTGGGTGGCATGCGGGCCAGCATCTACAACGCCGTGTCCTATGAGGCCGTGGAGGCGCTGGTGGCGTTCATGAAGGATTTCCAGCAGCGCCACGGCTGAACGCGGCAGGCGCTTTCCCGATCCCGATACACAAGGCGGTCTCATGTTCAAGATCCAGACGCTGAACAATATTTCTTCCCGCGGCTTGAGTCAGTTCGACGCCGAGCAGTATCAGGTCGGCAATGACTTGGCGGAGCCCGATGCCATCCTGGTGCGCTCGCAGGTGATGCATGAGATGGCATTTCCGTCCTCGCTGAAGGCGGTGGGCCGTGCCGGCGCCGGGGTCAACAACATCCCCATCGCGCGCCTGTCCGCGGCGGCCGTGCCGGTCTTCAACACGCCGGGTGCCAATGCCAACGCCGTCAAGGAACTGGTGCTGGTCGGCCTGCTCATGGCCTCGCGCAACATCCCGCAGGCCCTGCGCTTCGTGGATGGCCTCGAGGGCGATGATGCCGCCATGCACAAGGCGGTCGAATCGGGCAAGAAGCAGTTCGTCGGGACGGAGTTGCCGGGCCGCACGCTGGGCGTCGTCGGCCTGGGCGCCATCGGCGTCAAGGTGGCCAACGCAGCGCACGCGCTGGGCATGCGCGTCATCGGTTTCGATCCCAAGGTGACGGTGGAGAATGCGTGGCAACTGTCCGCCGGGGTCGAGCAGGCGCGCAGCGTGGAGGAGGTGATCGCCCGTGCCGACTACCTGAGCTTCCATGTACCGCTCAACGATCACACGCGCAACATGCTCAGCGCCGAGCGCCTGAAAGTGGCCAAGCCCGGACTCATCGCGCTGAATTTCTCTCGGGAAGGGGTGGTCGAAGCCGCGGTGGTGCGCGAGGCGCTGGATGAGGGCAAACTGGCCGGTTACGTGTGCGATTTTCCGAGCGTGGCCCTGAAGGGGCACCCGCGGGTGATCGCCTTGCCGCATCTGGGCGCGTCGACGAATGAAGCCGAGGAAAACTGCGCCGTCATGGTGGTCCAGCAGGTCCGGGACTATCTGGAGAACGGCAATATTCGCAACTCCGTCAACTTCCCCGAGGCGATCCTGCCCCGCACCGAGGGTTTCCGGATCTGCATCGCCAACGCGAACGTGCCCAACATGCTGGGGCAGATTTCCTCCACGCTCGCCGGTTCGGGGCTCAACATCCTCGACATGCTCAACAAATCCAAAGGCGAGTTGGCCTATACGCTGGTGGACGTGGAGCGGCCGGTGACCGGGCCGGTCCTGGACCAGTTGCGCGCCATCGACGGCGTGCTGACCGTTCGCGCCCTATGACCACCCGCGATCCCGCGCAACAGGCTGCGCCGGAAGCGGAACCGTTGACGGCCATCCGCGGCCGGATCGATGCACTGGACCTGAAAGTGTGCGCGCTGCTGAGCGAGCGTGCCCGCCTGGCGCAGGAGGTGGGCCGGATCAAGAGCGCCGCCGGCCACGAAGGATCGTTCTACCGGCCGGCGCGGGAGGCGCAGGTGCTGCGGGCGGTACTCGCCGAAAACCCCGGCCCGCTGGGAGAGGAAGCGCTGCTGCGCATCTATCGCGAGATAATCGCCGCCTGCCTCGCCCTGGAGAAAGCGCTCAGGGTTGCGTATCTGGGTCCTGCCGGCACCTATACCGAGGCGGCGGTGCGGAAGCACTTCGGGCACGGGGTTGCCACCACGCCGCTGGGCGCCGTCGATGAGGTGTTCCGTGAAGTGGAAGCCGGAAGCGCGGATTGCGGCGTGGTGGCCGTGGAAAATTCGACCGAAGGCGTGGTGACGCACACCCTCGACATGTTTGCGCGCTCGGATCTCAAGATCTGCGCGGAGATCATCCTGCCCGTGCATCACTGTCTGCTCGGCCGCATGTCGCGTGTCGATGAAATCACCGAACTGCTGGGCCATGCCCAGGCGCTGGCCCAATGCCGGGAATGGCTGGATCGGCATCTGCCCGGCGTGCCGCGTCGGGCGGTGGCGAGCAATGCAGAGGGTGCGCGGCAGGCGGCCGATAGGACGGGTGCGGCCGCCGTGGCGGGTCGCCAGGTCGCCCCGCTCTATGGCCTCGACGTTCTGGCGGAGAACATCGAGGACGAACCGGACAACACGACGCGGTTTCTCGTCATCGGCCGCGAACAGGCCGAGCCGTCCGGGCGCGACAAGACCTCGCTCATGGTCGCAGTCGATAACCGGCCGGGCGCCTTGTTCCGCCTGCTCGAGCCCTTTCATCGGGAGGGCGTCAGTCTGACCCGCATCGAGTCGCGCCCGTCCCGCCGCAGTCCCTGGGATTACAATTTCTTTCTCGATCTGGAAGGGCATGTGCAGGATGCGCCGGTGGCCGCAGCCTTGGCGAGCCTGGCGGACCGGGCTGCCTGGATCAAGCATCTGGGTTCCTATCCGATGGCAGTCGGTTGAATCCATCGGGAATACGCAGTTCAACGGAAATGATCATGCCGGCCATACCTGATTTTGTGAATGCGGCCCTGCCCGCCGTGCGGGGTCTGATGCCGTATGAACCCGGCAAGCCGATCGAGGAACTCGAGCGGGAATGGGGTATCACGGACATCATCAAGATGGCCTCGAACGAGAGCCCACTGGGGCCTGCACCCGGCGTGCGCGCGGCATTGGAGGCTGAGCTGGAGCGGCTGACGCGCTATCCGGACGGCAGCGGCCATGCACTCAAGCAGGCATTGGCGGCGCATCTGGATGTGCTGCCGGTCGCGATCACGCTCGGCAATGGCTCGAACGATCTGCTGAATCTCGTGGCGCAGGCTTTCCTCGCGCCGGGGCGCAATGCGGTGATGGCGGCGCATGCCTTCGCCATCTACGGGCTCGCCAGTCACGCGGTCGGCGCCGAGGTGCGGGTCGCACCGGCGCTGCCAGCCGACGCCCCGCAACCCTATGGCCATGACCTTGCCGCCATGGCGGAGCGCATCGACGGCGACACCGCCGTGGTGTTCATCGCCAATCCCAATAACCCGACCGGCACCTGGATCGACGTCGGCGCGCTCGAGGCATTCCTGGCCAAGGTGCCGGCGCGGGTGGTCGTGGTGCTGGACGAGGCCTACTGCGAATACGTCGAGGCACCGGGCTATCCGGACGGCCTCCGTCTGCTCGGCCGCCACCCGAATCTGCTGGTGACGCGGACCTTTTCCAAGGCCTATGGCCTCGCCGCGCTGCGTGTCGGCTATGGGGTCAGCCATCCGGCGCTGGCGGACTTGCTGAACCGGCTCCGGCAGCCGTTCAACGTCAGCAGCCTAGGGCTCGCCGGCGCGCAGGCCGCTTTGGCGGATACCGACCATCTCGCCCACGCCGTGGCGCTCAACCGGGCGGGGCTGGCACAGCTCGGTGCCGGGCTTGACGCACTGGGTCTCGACTATATTCCCTCCGTGGGCAACTTCATCACCTTCCGGGTGCCGGACGCCCAGCAGATGAATCAGGCGCTGCTGCGCGCGGGCATCATCGTGCGGCCGGTGGCGAATTACGGCTTGCCGCAGGCCCTGCGCGTCAGCGTCGGACTGCCCGAGCACAACGCGCGTTTCCTCGAAACCCTCGGGCGGCTGGTCGCGTCATGATCCGGCGCCTGTGTGTGATCGGGGTCGGTCTGATCGGCGGCTCCCTTGCGCTGGCCTTGCGGCGCGCCGGCTACTGCGGCCAGATCGTCGGCGCCGGGCGTCAAGCTGAGCACTTGGTACGCGCCGTCGAACTGGGCGTGATCGATGGCTACGACCTCGACCTCAGTCGGGCGGTGGCCGGCGCCGACATGGTGGTGCTGGCCGTGCCGATGGGTGCCATGGCCGGTGTCCTCACCGCCATTCGCGATCATCTGGCGCCTGATGCCGTCCTCACCGACGTCGGCAGCGCCAAGGCGGCGGTCATTGCCGCGGCGCAGCAAGCGTGGGACACCTTGCCCGCCGGCTTCGTGCCGGGGCATCCCATCGCCGGCGCCGAAAACAGTGGCGTGGAAGCGGCGTTTCCGGAACTGTTCCAGGGCCGTCGGGTCGTTTTGACGCCGACACCCGCTTCGAGCCCGCAGGCGGTGGCAGCCGTGCGCGCCATGTGGGAAGCCGCCGGCGCGACGGTCGAAGACATGGACGCTGACAGTCATGATCGCGTGCTGGCCGCGACCAGCCATCTGCCGCACGTGGCGGCCTTCGCGCTCGTGCACAGCTTGAGCCGCCTGGATACCGAAACCGACGTCCTGCGCTACGCTGCCGGCGGCTTCCGCGACCTGACGCGCATTGCCGGCAGCGATCCTGTGATGTGGCGCGATATCTGCCTGACGAACGGGCCGGCCATCCTGGAGAGCCTGGATCGGTTCCGGGCCGAGTTGGACGAGCTCGCGCGGGCGATTGCCGCTGGTGACGGGCCGCGCATTGAAACCGTGTTCCGGGAAGCCAAGCGCACCCGTGATGCATTCCGATCCTGAGGCGAGCATGGCAGTCGATTATCGCGTTTCCACATCCGGCCCCCTCGTCGGCGAACTGCGAGTGCCGGGCGATAAATCCATTTCCCACCGGTCCATCATCTTTGGCGCGCTCGCCGATGGCGTGACCGAAGTAAGCGGGTTTCTCGATGGCCTGGACTGTCTGGCCACGCGCGATGCGTTTCGCGCCATGGGGGTGCGCATCGATGGCCCCGACGATGGATTTCTGCGCGTCCATGGCGTGGGCATGCACGGGCTCACGGCGCCGGACCACGCCCTTGATCTCGGAAATTCCGGCACGTCCATGCGTCTGCTGGCCGGTCTGCTCTGTGCGCAGTCCTTCGACACCACGCTCATCGGCGATGCCTCGCTGAGTCGGCGACCCATGCGCCGGGTCGTCGAGCCCTTGACTCGCATGGGCGGCGCGATCCGGGGAACTGCAGCCGGTACGCCGCCTCTTTCGATCGCCGGCAGGCAGCGTCTTCGGGGCATTCATCATGTCTCCGCGGTCGCCAGTGCCCAGGTCAAATCCGCACTGCTGTTGGCCGGGATGTATGCCGAGGGCGAGACCCGCGTCGATGAGCCGGCGCCTTCGCGCGATCATACCGAGCGTATGCTCGAGACTTTCGGCTACCCCATCCGGCGCGGCCAGTTGAGTGTGAGTTTGCACGGCGGCGGGCGTCTGCATGCCGCATCGGTGGGGGTGCCGGCGGATCTGTCCTCGGCGGCGTTTTTTCTCGTCGGCGCCAGTATCGCCCCGGGTTCGGAAATCCTGTTGCAGGACGTCGGCCTCAACCCCACCCGCACCGGTGTCATCGACATTCTGCGCGCCATGGGGGCGGACATCCGTATCGAGCGCGAGCGGGGCTTCGGCGCCGAACCCGTGGCCGATCTGCGGGTGCGCTCGGCGCCGCTGCACGGCATCGCCATTCCCGAGGCGCTGGTTCCGCTCGCCATCGATGAGTTTCCGGCGCTGTTCGTCGCGGCTGCTTGCGCCGAAGGCGAGACGATACTGACCGGCGCGGCCGAGTTGCGGGTCAAGGAAAGCGATCGCATCCAGGTCATGGCCGACGGGTTGGCTGCCTTGGGGATCTCGGCCGAGCCGCGCCCGGATGGCGTGTGTATCCGCGGGGGCCAAATTCAGGGCGGCTGCGTGGATAGCCACGGCGATCACCGGATTGCGATGTCCTTTGCCATGGCGGCGCTGCGCGCTCGGGGTACGGTTCGCATCCGCGATTGTGCCAATGTCGAGACCTCCTTTCCCGGGTTTGCCGCCCTCGCAGCCGCTGCCGGGCTCAAGCTCGAGCAGGTTGCCGGCGATGCCTGAAGCGAAGATGGCCCCCGTCATCTGCCTGGATGGCCCCAGTGGGGCAGGAAAGGGAACGGTGGGGCGGATGCTGGCCCAGCGCTTGGGCTGGCATTTTCTCGACAGCGGCGCGCTGTATCGCTTGGTCGCGGTGGCAGCCGGGCAACAGGGCGTCGATCTGGATCAGCCGGGGTCTTTGGCCCGGATCGCACACGGACTGGACAGCGGGTTCGGTTGGGACGCCCGGGGGCGGGAGCGGATCCTGCTCGCTGGCCGTGATGTCACGACCGAGGTCCGTGCCGAGACGACAGGCGCCGCGGCCTCCCGCGTCGCCCGGCACCCGGAGGTGCGCGCAGCCCTGTTGGCAAGGCAGCGCGCGGATCGCCGCGGGCCGGGTCTGGTGGCCGACGGCCGCGACATGGGCACCGTGGTTTTTCCGGATGCACCGCTCAAGATCTTCCTCACGGCCTCGGCCGACGAGCGCGCCCGAAGACGCCATAAACAGTTGATGGAGCATGGAATCGGTGCTAGCATTCCGGACTTGATTCGTGAGATCGAAGCCCGAGACCGCCAAGACCGCGAGCGAGCGGTTTCGCCCTTGGTGGCGGCTGCCGATGCCTTGAACATCGACTCCACCGGCCGGTCGCCAGACGAGTTGTGCGCCCTCATCGTCCATGAGGCCGAACGGCGCCGACTGTGCCGGGTCGCTGATCTGGAGTAACCTTGCTTGAGAATTCCTTGAGAATGAATGAGGTGGCGAGGCTTGAGCCTTGCTGAAAATCAACTGGTTCCGGGCCTTTCCGGGACCTCAACCGGCCGCCCGGCCGTTCCGGTAGAGAGCATACATGTCTGAAAGTTTTGCCGAACTGTTCGAAGAAAGCCTGCGTGGCCAGACCATGCAAACCGGTGCCATCATCATCGGCCGCGTGGTCGGAATCCGCGGCGACAGCGTGATCGTCAACGCCGGATTCAAGTCCGAGGGTGTGATCGACATCCGCCAGTTCTACAACGAGAAGGGTGAACTGGAAGTCGCGGTCGGAGATGACGTCGAAGTCGCTTTGGATGCGGTCGAAGACGGCTCTGGCGCGACGCAGCTGTCCCGCGAAAAGGCCAAGCGGGCCAAGTCCTGGACCGTGCTGGAAAAGGCCTTCGAACAAGGCGAGATCATCAAGGGCATCATGACCGGCAAGGTCAAGGGCGGCTACACCGTTGATATCGATGAGGTGCGTGCCTTCCTGCCGGGCTCCCTGGTCGATGTGCGTCCGGTGCGCGATACGACCTATCTCGAAGGCAAGGAACTGGAATTCAAGGTCATCAAGCTCGACCGGCGCCGCAACAACGTCGTGGTCTCCCGGCGCGCGGTGGTGGAGCAGGAATACAGCGCCGAGCGTGAAGCTCTTCTGGACAACCTGCAAGAAGGCAGCGTGACCCGCGGCGTGGTCAAGAACCTGACCGACTATGGCGCATTCATCGACTTGGGTGGCATCGACGGCCTGCTGCACATTACTGACATGGCCTGGAAGCGGGTGAAGCATCCGTCAGAAGTGGTGACGGTCGGTGATGAACTCGAAGTCAAGGTGCTCAAGTTCGACCGCGAGCGGCGGCGCGTATCCCTCGGGCTGAAGCAGCTCGGCGCGGACCCGTGGGAAATGATCGCTCGCCGTTATCCCTCCGGTACCCGCCTGTTCGGCAAGGTCACCAACATTGCGGATTACGGCTGCTTCGTGGAGATCGAGGAAGGCGTGGAAGGTCTGGTCCACGTGTCCGAAATGGACTGGACCAACAAGAACGTCAATCCCAACAAGATGGTTTCGGTGGGTGACGAGGTCGAAGTCATGGTGCTCGACATCGACGAGCAGCGGCGCCGCATCTCGCTGGGGATGAAGCAATGCCAGGCCAACCCTTGGAAGGAATTCGCGGAAACGCACAACAAGGGTGACCGGATTTCCGGAACGATCAAGTCCATCACCGATTTCGGCGTGTTCGTCGGGCTGAACGGCGGTATCGACGGCCTCGTCCATCTTTCGGATATCACCTGGGCAGAGAGCAGCGACGACATCGTTCAGCGTTACAAGAAGGGTGACGAAATCGAGGCGGTGGTGTTGCAGGTCGATCCCGAGCGCGAGCGGATTTCGCTGGGCATCAAGCAGCTCGAGCAGGATCCTTTCACGGCCTATCTCGCCGTGCATCCCAAGGGCAGCATTGTCACGGGCCGGGTCACGTCCGTCGACCAGAAGTCGGCGGTGGTCGAACTGGCCGATGGCATTGAGGCACAGCTTTGGGCATCGGAGCTCGGTCGGGATCGCGTGGACGATGCACGCACCGTTCTGCGCGTGGACGATACGGTGGAAGCCAAGATCGTCAACGTCGACCGGAAGAATCGGGCGCTGACCTTGTCGGTCAAGGCCAAGGAGACCTCCGAGGAGAAGGAGGCCATGGAAGACTATGGCCGCGCGAACCAGCCCGCTGGATCCGCGACCTTGGGCGATCTGCTGCGGCAGCAGATTTCGGCTCAGAAAGAAGAGAACTGACGCCAATTCGGGTGTGGTCGTGGGATCGTCGAACGAGTGATCGACGATCCCACGATCGTTTCCATTTGGCTCGTTCCCATACAAATGGACTCAAAGGTGCCATGACCAAATCGGATCTGATCGAACAAATGGCGAAGCATTCGGCGCTGCCGCTGGCGGACGTGGAGTTGGCGGTCAAGGCCATTCTGGACATGATGGGCGCTTCGTTGGCCGAGGGCGACCGCATCGAGATTCGCGGCTTTGGCAGTTTTTCTCTGCATCACCGTCCCCCGCGCGTGGGTCGGAATCCCAAGACGGGCGCGTCGGTCACGCTCCAGGAAAAGTTCGTGCCGCACTTCAAGCCGGGCAAGGAATTGAGGGAACGCGTCAACGCTGCGGAAGGTTAATTCTACGATCGTCGGGATTCGGGGCTGTCTTGTCAGCAGCAGATCGCTCCGCTGCTGACTGATCGCGCGGCACCCATGGACGGATAGCAAGGGATTACGCAATGCGTTTGGTGGCCTTGATTTCTTCCCTCATCCTCACCGCCTTGTTTGCCATTCTGGCATGGCAGAATGCGACGCCCGTTCAATTCGTCTATCCCGGCGGTGTCGTTACGCTGCCCTTGGCCGTGCTGATGGCCCTGGTTCTGGGTACAGGCTGGGTCTTCGGGGTCATCACCATGGTGGCTCCCTGGGCGCGTCAGCGCCTGCGCCTGCGAAGAATCGCGAAACGCTACAGGCTCGCTGAACAGGAAATCGCCAATCTGCGCGAGATTCCGTTGAAAAATGCTCTTTGAGTTAAGTCTCTTTTTCCTCTTATTGCCTCTCGCCGCATGGTCCGGCTGGTCAGTCGGCAAGCGCCGTTTTCGTACTCCACCGCAAAATCCGTCGGGAGATATCGCCAGGGACTATTTGCGGGGGATGAATTATCTCCTGAGCGAGCAACCGGACAAGGCCATTGAGGTGTTCCTTCACCTCGCGTCAGTCGACAATGACACTTTCGAACCCCATTTGGCGCTTGGCGCGTTGTTTCGCCGGCGAGGTGAAGTGGATCGCGCGATCCGGATTCACCAAAACCTCATTGCGCGGCCCAGCCTGTCCGCGGCGCAACGGGAGCAGGCACTCTTCGAACTGGCTCAGGACTACCTCAAACTGGGTGTCTTCGATCGGGCCGAGGCCATCCTGTCCGATCTCAAGACGCGGGTGCCCGCCACCCACCCCGTGCTGGAATTGCTGCTGCAGATCTACGAGCGGGAAAAGGACTGGCGCGGCGCGCTCGCAACCGCGTCCCTGATCAGTGGAAGGACCCAGTCGCCGTCGATTGCGGTCCGCATAGCGCAGTACAACTGCGAACTCGCCGATCACGCGTTGGCAACAGGCCATGCATCGGATGTGCGGATGTTTCTCGGCTCGGCGTTCCGCGCCGATCCCGCCTGCGTGCGCGCCAGCCTGCTGGAGGCCAAGATGGCAACGGCTGATGGCGATCATCGTCAAGCCTTGCGGAGTTTGTTGCGTATCGTCGATCAGGACGCGCGCTTCCTGCCGCTGGTGATCGACTCCATTCTGGAATTCTATGGGCGGCTGGGGGATCTCGCGGGCCGCCAGGCGTTCATCGAACGCCTGGGCCGCCACAGCGGCCTTCAGGACGAAAGGCAGATTCTCGACGTCATCAGGCTCAGGCTCAAGATGGATGAAGATCCAGCCGATGCTTTAAAGCGGTATGCGGCGGGCTCACCGACGATTCACGGCTTGCATGACTGGCTGCAGGGCGTGCTGACAGCGGATGGTGACGTATCCAGCGCGGATCTCGCCTTGTTCGGCGCGACGATGGGGCAGGTTCTTTCACAGGGGCCGCTGTATCGATGTGGCCACTGTGGTTTTGCCGGGCGCAAGCTGCACTGGCAATGTCCTGGATGCCAGCAGTGGAGAACCATAGCTCCGCTGGCATGCTTACCGAGCGGATCGGTCCCGGCGATCTCCTCGACGGCGTTTCCGGACCATCACCGGGAGTGACCCATTCCACGGATGTATCGACGACAAATAAGTTGAGGAGGCGACAGATGATGAAGCAGGCATTCTTGGTGAAATCTCTGATGGCGGCCGGACTGTGGCTGACTTTTTCCGCACAGGCCGAACCGGTCAATGTCAACACCGCGGACGCCCAGGCGATCGCGGCTGCCCTGCCCGGGATAGGGCCGTCCAAAGCCAAGGCGATCGTCGACTATCGAACTCAGCACGGACCGTTCAAGGCCAAGGAAGACCTGACGCAGGTGCCGGGAATCGGTGATGCCACGCTGGAAAAGATCAAGGCCGATGTCCTGTTGCAGGACGCGGGCGCCAAGGCAGCTCCGGCGAAGAAATGAGGAGGTCCCCGAGGCCCCGCGCGGGGCCTCGTTTCCGTATCTCAAGCCGGCCAAGGTGAGCGTTTTGGGTTGTGGATGATGGATCGCTGGTGCATGATCGACGCGCCGATTCAAGCGTGAGGTGTGTTGAATGAATGTCTCTCTGTCCGGTAGTGTTCGCCGCATTCGCAAGGCCGTTTTTCCGGTCGCTGGGTTGGGCACCCGTTTTCTGCCGGCGACCAAGGCCAGCCCCAAGGAAATGCTGCCCGTGGTCGATAAGCCGCTGATTCAATACGCCGTCGAGGAGGCGGTTGCGGCCGGTGTGGAAGTGATGGTGTTCGTCAATGGGCGAAACAAGCGGGCGATTCCCGATCATTTCGACAAGGCCTATGAACTCGAGCGGGAACTCGAGGCGCGCGGCAAGCAGAAGCTGCTCGACATCGTCCGCGGCATCGTGCCGGAACACGTCACCTGCGTCTATATCCGGCAATCGGAAGCCTTGGGCTTGGGACACGCTGTCCTCTGTGCTCAACCCGTTATCGGCAACGAAGCCTTTGCGGTACTGCTCGCAGATGACCTGCTGGACGGCCACGGCAAGCCGGTGCTGTCACAGATGTGTGACACCCATGCCGAGTACGGCGCGAGCATCCTTGCCGTCGAAGAAGTTCCCCCCAGCCACACGGATCAATACGGCATCGTCCAGATCGGAAAGAAACCCGGGAAAGTGGCCGAAATAGAAGGCATGGTGGAGAAACCGAAACCGGACGTGGCGCCATCGAACCTGGGTGTCGTGGGACGTTACGTGCTCACCCCGCGCATCTTCGAATTGATTCGCAAGGTGCCGAGAGGGGCGGGGGGCGAATACCAACTCACCGATGCCATTGCGGGATTGTTGCCGTATGAGAAAGTGTTTGCCTATCAATTCGACGGGAAACGCTATGACTGCGGCAGCAAGCTCGGCTATCTGCAGGCCAACGTCGAATATGCGTTGCGACACCCGGATGTCGGTGCGGATTTTACCGCCTACCTGCGCGGGCTGACGGAGAACGGCTTGCCTGATCCGGCCGTGTGACCGGTGGTACGGGCGATGCCCCTGCAGGCATCGCCCTCTTTCCCCGCGGACGGGCGATCCTCAGACCTGCCGCGCCTGATGCGGCGCATAGCCGACATAGGCCGACGGGGTCAGCGCGAGCAGTCGATCTTTCACGTCCAGCGGCAGATCCAGTTCACTGATGAACACACGCAACTGCTCTGGCGTGATGCGCTGACCGCGCGTCAGCTTCTTGATCTGCTCGTAGGGTTGCGGGATGCCATAGCGGCGCATCACGGTCTGGATGGCCTCGCCCACCACCTCCCAATTGGCGTCGAGATCGCGCTGCAACGCAACCGGGTCGGCTTCCAGCTTGGCGAGCCCGCGCAGGATCGACTGATAGGCGATGAAGCTATGCGCAATGCCCACGCCGAGGTTGCGCAGCACGGTAGAATCGCTCAGATCGCGCTGCCAGCGGGACACCGGGAGTTTTTCGGTGAGATGTCCCAGCAGCGCGTTGGCGATGCCGAGGTTGCCTTCTGCATTCTCGAAATCGATGGGGTTGACCTTGTGCGGCATGGTGGATGAACCCACCTCGTTTTCGACCGGACGCTGCCTGAAATACCCCACACTGATGTAGCCCCAGATGTCGCGGGACATGTCGAGCAGGATCGTGTTGATACGCATCAGCGCTGCAAAATACTCCCCCATGTAGTCGTGCGGCTCGATCTGCGTGGTGAACGGATTGCAGTAGAGTCCCAGTTCATTCACGAAATTCTGGCTGAGACGGGGCCAGTCGGTTTGCGGGTAGGCGATGAGATGCGCATTGAAGTTGCCGACCGCGCCGTTGAGCTTGCCCCACAACACGACCTGCGCAAACTGCTGCCGTTGGCGATCAAGCCGGTAGGCGAAGTTCGCGACCTCCTTGCCCATCGTCGTCGGGGTGGCCGGCTGGCCATGGGTGCGCGAGAGCATGGGCAGGTCGGCATAACGATGGGCCAGCGTCCGGAGCGCTTCGCACAACTGATCCATGATCGGCAGCAGGATCTGCTCTCGCGCGTCTTTCAGCATCAAACCATGGCAGAGGTTGTTGATGTCCTCGGAGGTGCAGGCGAAATGAATGAACTCGCAGACCGCTTCGAGTTCCGGGTGACCGGCAATCTGCTCCTTCAGGAAATATTCCATCGCCTTGACGTCGTGGTTGGTGACTTCCTCGATCGTCTTGACCCTTTGGGCCTGTTCCAGCCCGAAGCGGCCGATGATGTCATCCAGGCGCGCCACGGCGCCCTCGCTCAGGGGCGGCACCTCGGCGATGCTGGGCTCGTTCGACAGGGTCCGCAGCCAGCGCAACTCCACCATGGCCCGATAACGGATCAGTCCGAACTCGCTGAGGAGGGTTCGCAGTTCGAAGGTCTTGTCGGCGTAACGGCCGTCAATCGGTGAAAGGGCGGTCAGCGCGGTCAGTTCCATGAGGTCTCCGTCGGATCGGGCGGGCACCAGACCTGCCGGTCGTCCCGACAGTGGGTGATAAACTTCAAACAGGGCGCCATGATACTGCAATCGCGGCCCCGGACCGATGGATAGCGCCACTGATCCGCGTGCGGAGGAGTCGTCATGAAGCCTGTTTCCTTGGCCGTTCGTACCGAGCACGACAGCATGGGGCCGGTCGAGGTACCGGCGGACGCGTGCTGGGGCGCTCAAACCCAGCGGGCGGTGCAGAACTTCCAGTTCAGCGGCCAGACCCTGCCGGGCCGATTCATTCAGTCTCTGGGCACGATCAAGGCGGCGGCCGCCGAAGCGAACGGGATGCTCGGCCTGCTCGATGCGGATACGGCGCGGGCCATCGTGGAGGCGGGCGAAGCCATCGCCCAGGGTCGGCACGCCGACCAGTTTCCGCTCGACGTCTATCAGACCGGGTCGGGTACCAGCACCAACATGAACGTGAACGAAGTGATGGCCCATCTGGCGGGCGCTGCGCTGGGGCGTCGCGTGCATCCCAACGACGAGGTCAACCTCGGGCAAAGCAGCAACGACGTCATCCCCACCGCCATTCACGTCAGCGCCGTCCTCGCGCTGGAAGAGGAGTTGCTTCCGGCCATCGCAGCGCTGGAACGGTGCATCGCCGGGCGCGCCCGTGAACTCGACGATGTCATCAAGACCGGCCGCACCCACCTCATGGACGCAATGCCGATCCGGATGTCGCAGGAACTGGGGGCCTGGGGGGCACAGCTCGCCCATGCTCGTGGCGGTTTGCTCGAAACCCGGCAGCGGTTGCTGGCCCTCGCTCAGGGCGGAACAGCGGTCGGAACAGGCCTGAATGCTCCGGCCGGATTCGTTCCCGCGTTCCTCGCCGCCTTGCAGCGCAGGACCGGTCAGCCGTTTCGCGCAGCCGACAATGCGTTTGCCGCCCTGGCCGGACAGGAGACGGCACTGGAACTGTCGGGCCGTCTCAAGGTGCTGGCGGTGGTGCTGATGAAGATCGCCAACGATCTGCGCTGGATGAACAGCGGGCCTTTGGCCGGGCTTGGCGAAATCACCTTGCCCGCGCTACAGCCGGGCAGCAGCATCATGCCCGGCAAAGTGAACCCGGTGATTCCCGAAGCCGTCGCCCAGATCGCCGTGCAGGTGATGGGTTACGACGCCGCCATCACCGTCGCCGCGCAGTCGGGGAACTTCCAGCTCAACGTCATGCTGCCGCTCATTGCGCGCAATCTGCTCGACGCCCTGGCGTTGTTAAGCCGAGCCTGCACGGCCTTGGACCGGCAGGCGATCGCAGGCTTCGTGGCGCACGCCGATCACATGCGCGAGCGCCTGGCGCGCAATCCCCTCCTGATCACCGCGCTCAACCCGGTGATCGGCTACGAGGCCGGTGCACGCATCGCGAAGGTCGCTCTGGAGGAAGGCGTATCGGTGCGTGAGGTCGCCCGCCGGATGACGCAACTCACCGACGAGGAGCTCGACCGCCTGCTCGATCCCCGGGCCCTCACGGGTCCGTCCGGCGCTCATTGAGTGAGCCCGGGCCGGGCCGGGCGCTCCAGGCCTGAGCGGATTCTGGACGAGGTCCTTCAATCCGGCCGTTGCCAGGCCGGCGTACGCTGCATCTGCGCCAGCAGACGCAGGTAGTGCCCGTGCCGCCGCCCTGATAGGCGTCCTTCGTCCAGCGCTGCCAGAATGGCGCACCCCGGTTCGCGCTGGTGCAGGCAATCGACGAAGCGGCAAGGCGCGAGTCCTGCGAATTCCGGGAATCCCCGCATCAGTTCGCTGGGCGACAAAGGCCACAGCTTGAAATCCCGTACCCCCGGCGCATCCAGCAGGGCGCCGCCACTCGCCAGAGCGTGCCAGCGGGTGGCGGTGGTGGTATGGCGTCCCGTGCCGAGCGCTTCGGACAGCTCGCCCACGCGATTCAGGGCGCCCGGGATGAGCGCATTGGTCAGCGCCGATTTGCCGACGCCGGACTGTCCGACCAGCAGGCTCGCCAGTCCCTGCAGGCGCTGGGTCAACTCCGCCAATCCCAGCCCCGAGCGCGTACTGATCTGTAAACCGGGATAGCCGATCGCGGCGTAGTCGCTCAGGATGCGCTGCGCGGCGGCGCATTGATCAGCGGGCAGATCGCTCTTGTTCATGAGCAGCAGCGGCCGCAATGCGAGGACATGGGCGGCGATGAGGTAGCGGTCCAGCAGCTCCGGCTCCGGCACCGGCAGGGGGGCGAAGACGATCAGCAGCTGGTCGACATTGGCGGCGACGACCCGGTTGTGGCGTCGTCCTTCGAGTCGGCGAAAGGTCGTGCGGCGGGGGAGAACGGCTTCGATCCGCGCCTGGCCGCCCCCCAGATCCTCGAAATACACACGGTCGCCGGTGACGGGAGGCGAGGGGAGGCGGCGGGTCTGGGCCTGAAGGCGGGTGCCTGCCGGCGCTTCGATCAGCAAATGGCGACCATGGTCGATCACGACCCGCGCCCAGTCTCTCGAGCCCGTCTCAGCCATCGACCGGGATGAGCCCATCCACCTTGGCGGCGCAGATGAAATCATTCTCCGAGAGCCCGTTGATCGCATGCGTGGTATAGGCGATGCGTGCCTCGTTGTAGCCGAACAGGATGTCCGGATGATGGTCTTCCTGGTGCGCGATCCAGATCACCGCATTGACAAAGGCTGTGGTCTGGTAATAGTTGCGAAAGCGGAACACCCGTTCGATCCTGCGTCCGTCACTGCATAGATGCCAGTCGGCCTGCAGCCTGGTGAGCAATGCCAATACCCGTTCCGGCGGCAGGGGCGGCAGATTGCCTTCACAGGGGCGGCAGCGCTTCTGCGCCAGGCCTGTCGTAGGGTCGTTCGTCAAGGCGTGTCCTCCGGGTGCGGTCAGGCCGCTATGCTAGCGCATTTGAGCACCATGGCAGTCGGCCTCGGTCCCGACTGATAGAATGGCGCTCCGCATGCGCGATCAAGGAAGCCTCATGGCCGTCAGTGCCGATCACCTGATCTGGATCGACTTGGAAATGACGGGCCTGAACACCGATCAGGACCGGATCATCGAAATTGCAACCCTCGTTACCGATAAGGACCTGCGCGTTCTGGCGGAGGGCCCCGTCGTCGCGGTGCACCAACCCGCTGCGATCCTGGAGGGCATGGACGACTGGAACAAGCGCCAGCATCAGGCTTCGGGGCTGCTGGAGCGGGTTCGCGGCAGCCGCGTCGACGTGGCCGAAGCGGAGCGACGGACGCTCGAGTTCCTGCGTCGGTGGGTGCCGGCAGGCGCTTCGCCCATGTGTGGCAACAGCATCTGTCAGGACCGCCGCTTCCTGCACCGCCTCATGCCCAACCTCGAGGTCTATTTTCATTATCGCCACATCGATGTCAGCACACTCAAGGAACTTGCCCGGCGCTGGATGCCCGAGGTGACGCGCGGGGTCAAGAAGACCGGCACGCATCTGGCCTTGGACGACATTCGCGAATCGGTCGCGGAGCTCGCGTTTTATCGCCAGCATCTCTTCGTCAGCGCAGCGCAGGCGGGCGAGGGCGCAGGCCGCTGAACGCGTGGGTCCGGCTTGTCCAGACCGCGGCACCAATGACCAATGCCATCCCGGCGAGGGCTGGGCCGTCGGGTGTTTCGTGCCAGAACAGCCAGCCGAAAATACCCGCGAACAGCACGGCGAGATAGGTGTAGAGACCGGTCTGGGCGGCCGGCGCCCGATGGTAGGCCATGGTCAGCAGCATTTGCGCCGCGGCGGCCAAGGTGCCGATTCCCAGCAGGGCCAACCATTCCGGCGCCAAAGGCGTTCGCCAACCCCAGGGCAGCGCGAGGACCGAGGCGAGCGTACTGAAGAGCGAGAAGTAAAAGACCGTACGGAAAGCGGGTTCCACGCCCGCCATCCTGCGGATGCCGACCATGGCCACGGCAGCCAGCATACCGGACAAGAGGCCCAGGAGAGCCGGCAGCGTCATGCCCAAGTGGGGCTTGAGGATCATCAGCAAGCCGGCAAATCCGACCAGGACGGCGCCGAGAACTTGCGGCATCAGCGGTTCCTTGAGCCAGATGCGGGCAATGAAGGGAATGAACAGCGGCGCGCTGTAGTTGAGCAACATGGCGCTGGCCAGGTCGAGCCGGGGGATGGCGTAGAAGAAACAGACCATCGCGGCAAAGCCCGTGCCGTCGCGGATCAAATGCAGATGCAGGTGTCGGCTGCGCAGGCCGCGTCCACGTGCCCGCCAGATCCATGGCAAGAGGGCAACGAGTCCGAAGGCGTTGCGGAAAAAAACCACCATGACGTTGCCGAGGTCCGGCGCGACGAGCTTGATGAGCGCCCCCATGCTGGCGAACAACATGCTCGAGCCCAGGATCAACAGCGCAGCGGATGGATCGCGCTGATTCATGGATTGCGAGTACCGGGCCGGCGGGTCGACGCCGGCCCGGGAAAGCGGGGCACCAAAGAGTTCAAGCGGTCGGTTTGGCTTCGGCCAGATAAAGCCAGGTGGGGATCACCGTATCGGGATTGAGCGACATGCTCTGGATGCCCTGTTCCAGCAGCCATTTCGCCAGATCGGGATGATCCGAGGGCCCCTGGCCGCAGATCCCGACATACTTATCCTGGGCCCGGCAGGCGCTGATCGCCATGGACAGGAGTTTTTTGACGGCGGCGTTGCGCTCATCGAACATGCCGGCGACCACCGCCGAATCCCGGTCGAGCCCCAGGGTCAGCTGCGTCAGGTCGTTCGAACCGATCGAGAAGCCGTCGAAATGCTGCAGGAACTCATCGGCCAGCAGGGCATTGGAGGGCAGCTCGCACATCATGATCAGCTTGAGCCCGTTCTCGCCCCGCTTGAGCCCGTTTTCGGCCAGCAATGCGGTCACCTTGCGGGCGCCTTCGGGGGTGCGCACGAAGGGAATCATGACCTGAACGTTGGTGAGGCCCATCTCGTTGCGGACCCGCTTGAGGGCTCGGCATTCAAGCTCGAAACAGGGCTTGAAGTCTTCCGACACATAGCGCGAGGCGCCGCGGAAGCCGAGCATGGGATTTTCCTCATGGGGCTCGTACTGGGCGCCCCCGATGAGGTTGGCGTATTCGTTGGACTTGAAGTCCGAGGTGCGCACGATCACCGGATGCGGCCAGAACGCCGCGGCCAGGGTGGCGATGCCCTCGGTCAAGCGGGTGACGTAGAACTCGACCGGATCCTCGTAGCCGGCCATTTGCCGGCGAATCTGGGCTTGCAGCTCGGGCGGCTGCTCGGAGAGATGCAACAGCGCCTTCGGATGCACGCCGATCATGCGGTTGATGATGAATTCGAGGCGCGCCAGGCCGATGCCGTTGTGCGGCAGCATGGCGAAATCGAAAGCGCGGTCCGGGTTGCCCACATTCATCATGATCTTGACGGGAATCTCGGGCATGGCGTCGAGTTCCGCCGTGCGCAGCTCGAAGGCCAGCAAACCGGGGTAGACCATCCCGGTGTCGCCTTCGGCGCAGGATACCGTGACCGGTGTGCCATCCGTGACTTGATCGGTGGCGTTGCCGCAGCCTACCACCGCGGGGATGCCCAGTTCGCGTGCGATGATGGCCGCGTGGCAGGTGCGCCCGCCGCGATTGGTGACGATGGCCGCGGCGCGCTTCATGATCGGTTCCCAATCCGGGTCGGTCATGTCGGTCACCAGCACGTCGCCCGCCTGGACGCGGTCCATCTGGGAGATGTCCGTGATGACACGAACCGGGCCCGCGCCGATCTTCTGACCGATGGCGCGGCCTTGCGCCAGGGGCGCGCCCGGCTTGTCCTTGAGCAGATACCGCTCGAGCGTCCGGTGCCCGATATTGCTCTTGACCGTTTCCGGGCGGGCCTGAAGGATATAGATCTTGCCGTCGCGGCCGTCCTTGCCCCATTCGATGTCCATGGGGCGGCCGTAATGCTTCTCGATGATCAGGGCCTGACGCCCCAATTCCTCGATTTCGGCGTCGGTGAGGCAGAAACGCGTCCGCTCGGCCTCGGCGACCGGCACGGTTTCGACGCGTTTGCCGCCCGCGGCCGGGTCGGCGTAGATCATCTTGATCAGCTTGGTGCCCAGCACGCGTCGGAGCACGGCCGGATGACCGGATTCAAGGCCGGCCTTGCGGACATAGAACTCATCCGGGTTGACCGCGCCCTGAACCACCATCTCGCCGAGGCCATAGGAGGCCGTGATGAACACGACGCCGTTGAAGCCCGATTCGGTATCCAGCGTAAACATGACGCCCGAGGCGCCGACGTCGCTGCGCACCATGCGCTGGATGCCGGCCGAAAGCGCCACGTGGCTGTGATCGAAGCCCTTGTGGACGCGATAGGAAATCGCCCGGTCGTTGTAGAGCGAGGCGAAAACCTCCTTGATGGCGTGCAGGACGGCGTCGAGCCCATCGACGTTGAGGAAAGTTTCCTGCTGTCCGGCAAAGGAAGCGTCGGGCAGGTCTTCGGCGGTGGCCGAGGAGCGCACCGCGACCGAGATCCCGCCACCGGCGTCCCGCATCATCTGCTCGTAAGCGGTCGTGATCTCGTCATTCAATCGCTGGGGGAGCGGCGCGTCCATGATCCAGCCACGGATCTGGGCGCCGGTGCGGGTCAGCGCCGCGACATCGTCGACATCGAGGGCGGCGAGGCTGGCATTGATGCGGTCCTGCAGGCCGGTCTCACGCAGGAAGTCCCGATATGCCTGGGCGGTGGTGGCGAAGCCGTCGGGAACATGGACGCCGGCGGAGCGCAAATTGCTGATCATCTCGCCGAGCGACGCATTCTTGCCGCCCACGCGATCCACGTCGTCCATTCCCAAGCCGTCGAACCCAATGACATAGCTTTCCAAGACCGAACTCCCCAGGTTTCGAGAGAATGCCGGCATGGGGTGCCGGCGAGCCCGTACCGGCCCGGTTGAAGCGCCTGTGAAAGTCGCCTAACCTGCCATGAAGTTTCCTTTCGATACCCGCGCTGCGTCGCGAGCATGCTGAAAGATGCGGGTTTTTAGCGCACGAAGGTTATCACAGATGGCCCACAAACGTACCGTCTTCTATCTCTCGGACCGCACGGGCATCACGGCCGAAACACTGGGCGGCAGCCTGCTGACCCAGTTCGATGGCGTGGAATTCCGCCAGATCAGCGTGCCGTTCATCCAGAACGAAGACAAGGCGCGGCGCACCGTCGACATGATCAATCGCGCCGCGGTGGAGGACGGCGTGCGGCCGATCCTCTTCTGCACGCTGGTGGACGACCGTGTCATCTCGCTGCTGCAGGAAAGCAAGGGTTATCTGTTGGATCTGTTCGGCACCTTCATCGATCCGCTCGAGATGGAATTGGGGCAGGAATCGACGCACAGCGCGGGGAGGGCGCACGGCATCGCCAACCAGCGGGCCTATCAGGCACGCATCGAAGCGATGCATTTTTCGCTGGAGAACGACGATGGGAACTCACCCCACAACTATCGTCAGGCGGACATCATCCTGGTCGGCGTCTCACGCTGCGGCAAGACGCCGACCTGCCTCTATCTGGCGCTGCAGTTCGGCCTGCGCGCCGCCAACTATCCCCTGATCGAGGACGACCTGCGCGCCATGGTGCTGCCCGAGCGATTGGCGCCGCACCGCAAGAAACTCTACGGCCTCAGCATCGACCCCGAACGGCTGGTGCAGATCCGTTCCGAGCGCCGCCCCAACAGCCCTTATTCCTCGCCCAGGCAGTGCGCCTGGGAAATCCATGAAGCGCAGCGTCTGTTCGAGGTGGAATCGATTCCGTGGATCAATTCCACCTTCAAGTCCATTGAAGAGATTGCCTCCACGATCGTCGACCAGACCGGCGTGCCACGGCGCTTTTTTTGATGCGCGCCAGGGCCCGCCAGGCGTCAGGGCAATGGCGAGTAGGGATCGCTGACGGTTTGCGGCGCGGCAGGCGCCCCGATGGGCGTTACGCTGAAGGCGGGTTCCGGCGGTTTCCGTCTCAGGGGCGGGTTGACGAAGATCGTCAGTAAAGCGGTGAGAGCGGTAGAGGATTCATACAGCAGCGCCAGCGTCGTATAGATGCTGTCCCAGCCGTGGTTGGCCACCCCGGCGCCGCGTGCCAGCGCGAGTCCGCCGACCTGTGCAACGACGATCCATGCGCCCATGACCGACCACTTGGGCACGAAGGCGCAGCACAGCAGCAGGACGCCCAGGCCGAGCTGAAGGCCGCCATACACGGCCTGGGCTTCGATCTGCGCCGTCTGCGTGGCCAGATCAATGCCCGTCATCGTCGTCGGCAGTTCGGGGTAGAGCAGGCACAGCAGTCCAAAGCCGCCGAAGATGATGCCCGTCAGCAGCAGTACCAAGCGCCGCAAATCGAAGCCGTTGGTCATGATGGAGTCCCTCGTCAAGTCATGATGTTATGGAACGTCGCGGGCCGCAAGGTTCACTCGCTCGCGGCTGCAGTGTGGTTTTTCTCGAGCGCCACCAAGGGCTTGTCCGTGAAGAGATAATCGCGCAGCTCCTTGTCGAAGCGCGCGTCCCTGCGGCGCAGCCATTCGATCAGCATGGCTGCATGCTCTTTTTCCTCGTCCCGGTTATGGGCCAGGATCGCAGCCAGTTCCGGGTCCTGACAGGCGTCGATGCGCTGCTGATACCAGTCGACGGCCTCCAGCTCCTCCATCAGCGAGCTGATGGCGCGGTGCAGATCCCGGGTCTCGACGCGCAGTTCGCCAATGGATTCGTGATAGCCTTCATGTGCCATTGCGGCTCCCTGATCCTTGCTGATGGGTTGGGTCGCAGGTCACCTTAGCACAATCGTTTCCCGAATCATGGGCGGGGCTTTTTGTGTCAGATCCGTCTTCATCGAACATCGCGCCAGCCGCTCTCGATCGTGGTCCACCCCTGACCGCGCTGATGGCGCTGTACGAACAAAATTACGCCGCGCTGTGCCATCTGCTGGGGACGCGCGGCCCCTACCCGAGTGGTGGCGTCGCCCGGCCCGGGCGGCTGCCGGCGCTGTATCTGTCCGTGCTGGAGCGGGAGCGCTTCACGACCACTTACCACCTCACGCATCGGTTCGGCGAGGCCTGCGCGCCGCAGCCGCTGCCTGATCTCGAGCTGCGTGTCTATCACGACGCTCGCCAGTGTGAAGCCCTGCGATTTCCCGCCCCGGCGTTTCGGCGGGGCAATCCGCTGCTGGAGCCGTCGGAGCGCTGGGCGATCAACGTCATGCTGGGCAAATGGTTACGCCTCTGCCTCGATAGAGGTTACCGCTTCGGCGGGGATTGCCCGCCACAGGTGTCCCGCTCGCACGCGGCAGGTTCGCAGCGTCCGGATTGACCCGTCCTCTTCTCCCCGTCCCGCCTGCTGCGCTAAAGTCGCACAATTCAGGCATGGGGCACCGTGCCGCGCCTGCGGACCCGATCAGCGTCTCGGGCGACCAACGACAGTCTTCCGGGAGTGCGAATCGTATGGCCAAGCGGGTGATCAATGGCGTCGCCGAGATGAAGGAGTTGGTGGGCCAGGAGGTCGGCGTCAGCGATTGGGTCGAAGTGACGCAGCAACGGATCGACCAGTTCGCCCAGGCGACGGGTGACAACCAGTGGATCCATACCGATGTCGAGCGCTGCCGACGGGAGTCACCGCACGGCATGACCATCGCGCATGGCTATCTGACCATCGCGCTCACGCCGGCATTGGTGGATGAGGTGATCCAAATCCAGGGCATGCGCATGGGCGTCAACTACGGCATGAACAAGCTGCGCTTCACGGCCCCGGTGCCGGTCGGCAGCCGCATCCGGGTGCGGGTGACGCTCAAGGGTGTGCGTGAAATCGCCGGCGCCATCCAGACCGTGACCCAGCTCAGCGTGGAGCGGGAAGGGCAGGACAAGCCTTGCTGTGTCGCTGAAACCCTGAGTCTTTATTACCCGTAGGTCGTCTTCGAGGAGCCGCGATGGTTACCGATCTGCCACTCGCAGGGCGAACCATCGCGCTGCCCGAAACCCGGATGCTCGACGTGCTGGCGGGGCTGCTCGAGCGGCGCGGGGCCGGCATCTGGCGTTGTCCCATGGTGGGCATCTTCGATCATCCCGACCAAGCGGCGGTGGCTGCGTGGATGCAGGCCTTTATCGATACGCCGCCGGCATTGACCATACTGCTGACAGGCGAAGGCTTGCGTCGTCTGCTCGGCGCCGCCGAGCGCCGCGGTATGACGCAGTCTTTCCATGAGGCGTTGGCACACCAGCCTTTTCTCGTGCGCGGTCCGAAGCCGGCGCGTGTGCTCAAGGAACTTGGACTCGAACCACGCTGGAGCGCCGCGGCGCCGACCACGGCGGGCGTCATCGAGACCTTGCGGCAGATCGATCTGGTCGGAAAGGACGTCGGTGTGCAGCTCTATGGGGAAGAGCCCAACCTCCCGCTCATGACGGCCCTGCGCGAGGCCGGCGCAAACCCGCGTCCCGTGGCGCCCTACGTCTATGCCCCCAAATCAGACGATGACCAGGTCGTGTCCCTCATCCACGCCCTGGATGACGGCCGCATCGACGCCATCCTGTTTACCAGCCAACCGCAGTGCCGACGCTTGCGCGAGGTCGCGCAAACGGCGGGTGTGCTGGACGCGCTTGAGCGCGGCATGTCCCGCACCCGTGTGGCTGCCGTGGGGCCGGTGGTTGCGGCGGATCTCGAACGGCTGGGGATTCGGGTCGATGTCATGCCCGGTGAGAGTTTCTTCATGAAGCCGCTGGTCAGCGAGCTGGTGCGTCTGTTTACCGGTTCCGCTCCGGCCGATTGCTGACCAGCCCCTGCCATGGAGCTGTGGTACAGCCTGTCTGCCCTGCTCGTCACCGCGCTGTCCCTCTGGATGACCGGACACGTGGTGCTGGTGAAGCGGGACGCCCGTGCCGCGGCGCTGTGGGTCGCCATCATCTGGTTTTTACCGGTGGGCGGCGCCCTGCTGTATCTGCTGCTGGGCGTCAATCGCTTGCGGCGTCAGGCGAGCAACCTCCGTCGCCCCGTTCGGCCGCAAGGTAGGTCGCCGGGCGCCGGGACGGTCGAGTTGCGTCTGGCGATGGGGCCGGAGGATGGCCATCTGACGGAGATGGCCGCGCTGGTGAGCCGCGTCACGGGCTTGCCCGTGCTTTCAGGAAACGCCGTGACCACGCTGGTCGACGGTGATGCGGCCTTCGCGGCCATGCTTGCGGCGATCGAGCAAGCGCGCGTCAGCATCACCCTGGCGACCTACATCTTCGGGAACGACCGGGTGGGGCGGGCCTTTCGAGATGCACTCGTTCGTGCACAAGCGCGGGGCGTGGAGGTCAGGGTCCTGATCGATGCCGCAGGCGAGCGCTATTCCTGGCCGCCCATGGTGTCCGTCCTGCAGGATGCGGGTTTGCGCGTGGCGCGCTTTCTGCCGGGCAAGCGCGCCAGTTGGCTGGTGGGTCTCAACTTGCGCAATCACCGCAAGTTGCTCGTCTGTGATGGTCGCATCGGTTTTACCGGCGGCATGAATCTTCGGGTCCATCACTGCCGCAGCAGCGGAAGACGGTTCACGCAGGACCTGCATTTCCGTGTCGAAGGGCCCGTGGTGCGCCAACTGCAGGAGATCTTTGCGCAGGATTGGGATTTCGCGGCGGGTGAGCATTTGTACGGGGATGCCTGGTTTCCAGCGCTGATGCCGGTCGGAGCGGTAATCGCGCGGGCGGTTCCCGACGGACCCGACGAGGATCTGGATCAGCTGTCCTGGGTCTTCATGGGCGCGCTCAGCATGGCCAAGCGTCGGGTGTGCATCATGACGCCCTATTTCCTGCCGGATCGAAGCCTCGTCAATGCGCTCAATCTGGCGGCTCTGCGCGGCGTGGAGGTCGACATCCTGGTGCCGGCGCACAACAACTTGCCGTTCGTGCATTGGGCGATGATGGGCCAGCTCTGGCAGGTACTCGGGCATGGCTGCCGCGTCTGGTTCAGTACCGGCGCATTCGATCACAGCAAGCTCATGGTCGTGGATGATGCATGGGTATTTCTGGGCTCCGCGAACTGGGATCCGCGCAGCCTGCGGCTGAATTTCGAGTGCAATCTCGAATGTTATGATCGAGAATCGGGCCGTTCCCTGGCGGCGCTCGTGGCGGCACGCATCCGCACGGCCCGGCCCTGCACCTTGGCGGATGTCGACGCGCGTTCCCTGCCGATCAAGTTGCGGGACGGGGTCGCGCGGCTGTTTTCGCCGTTTCTTTAGGGACCCGGGGAAGGCGGCGCCGGCACAGCGGCCGACAGGAGGATGCCGATGGTTCAGGTAATGGAGATCGCTCGCTTTGGCAAGGACGGGCTGAGGCGCTCCGAGCGCGCACTGCCCGCGCCCGGTCCCGGGCAGGTCCGCATCCGCATGGGCGCGGTGTCGCTCAACTACCGCGATCTGATGATGTTGCTGGGCTTGTACAACCCCCGTCAGCCCTTGCCGCTCATTCCCTGTTCGGACGGCGCCGGCACGGTGGAGGCCGTGGGCGAGGGCGTCACCACCTGGCGTCCAGGCGATCGCGTCATGGGCGCGTTCGCGCAAGACTGGCTGGACGGCGAGGTGGACGGCCGCTGCGGCCGGCGCACCCTCGGCGGACCGCTCGACGGGATGTTGTCCGAGGCGGTCATCCTGCCCGAAACCGGCTTGGTGCGCAGTCCCGCCTCGCTTTCCGATGCCGAGGCGGCCTGCCTGCCCTGCGCCGGCGTCACCGCGTGGCACGCGCTCGTGGCGCAAGGCGGGATCAAATCGGGCGACACCGTGCTCGTGATCGGCACGGGTGGCGTATCTCTGTTCGCCTTGCAGATCGCGTGTGCGCATGGGGCGCGAGTCATCGTCGTGTCCCGCAGCGAGGAAAAACTGACCCGGGCCCAGTCGCTTGGGGCCAGCGCCGGCGTCTGCAGTGCCGCTGCTCCCGACTGGGGCAAGGCCGTCCAGGCGCTGACCGATGGGCGCGGGGTGGATGACGTCGTCGAGGTCGGTGGCTCGGGCACCTTGGCGCAGTCCATCGAGGCCGTGCGTCCGGGCGGGCGGATCGCGATCATCGGCGTCTTGTCGGGGGTGTCCAGTCAGATCGATCTGCGCCGGGTGCTCATGCGCAGCGTCCGCCTGCAGGGGCTGTTCGTGGGCAGCCGGCGCATGCTCGAGGACTTGAGCCGGGCGGTCGACACGACCGGGCTCAAGCCGGTGATCGACCGGACCTGGCCGTGGCACGAGGCCGGCGCGGCATTCGACCATCTGGCCAGCGGCCAGCAGTTCGGCAAAGTGGTGCTGACTTGGTAGAGCCTGCCGGAGCCGATCCCCATCTCGCATTTTTCAGACAGGTTTGCGGCCCGCGCGGGGTTGTGACGGATCCGGCGGGTCAGTCCGACTACCTGCGGGAGCCGCGCGGCCGCTTTGCGGGCGTCGCGCGGGCGATCGTTCTGCCGGGCAGCACGGCGGAGGTGGCCGCCGTGATCCAGTACGCTCACGCCAACGGCATCGCCATCGTGCCGCAGGGCGGCCTGACCGGGTTGTGCGGCGGTGCGATGCCGGACGATACGGGCCGGCAGGTCATTCTCAATCTCAAACGCATGCGGCACGTCCTTGCGCTCGATGCTGCGGAAGGGACGGTGACCGTCCAGGCGGGCTGCCGGCTGTCCGAACTGCAGCAGGCCGTGGTAACCCAGGGTTGGTGGTTTCCGTTAAGCCTGGCTTCCAGCGGCGATTGCCAGATCGGCGGCAACCTCGCCACCAACGCTGGCGGACACAACGTGCTGCGTTACGGCAACGTGCGCGAGCTTTGCCGCGGGCTGGAAGTCGTGCTGGCCGACGGCCGGGTCTGGTCGGATTTGAAGGGCCTCGCCAAGGACAACAGCGGCTACGATCTCAAGCAGCTTTTCATCGGTGCCGAAGGGACGCTGGGCATCATCACCGCCGCCGTGCTGCGCTTGGTGCCGTATCCGGCGCAGCAAGCGCTGACGCTCGTGCCGCTGCCTGATGTCGCGACCGCGCTGCAGCTGTTCGGGCACCTGAACGCGGCCTTCGGGGAGGCCTTGACCGCCTTTGAGCTCATGTCGGCGTTTTCCCTCGATCTCGTGGCGCGTCATTTCCCCGATCTGCCCGTGCCCCGGATGAACGGCAGCCCTTGGTGCGTTCTGATCGAGCTCTCGCGCACCAGTGCGGGGACGGATCTGGCGTCCGAACTCGCCAGGTTGTCGGCAGCGTCCGCAGGGGAAGATGGTTTGCGCAATGCCGTGGTGGCGATCGATCGACGGCAGATGGACCGGCTATGGGCAGTGCGCAACGCCATTCCCGATGCGCAGCGGCGCGAAGGGCCCAGTATCAAGCACGACGTCAGCCTGCCGCGGGGAGGAATGGTGCCGTTCATCACGGAGGTGCTGCCGCTACTGCAGGCGCGCTGCCCCGGCGTGCGGCCCTGTGTCTTCGGGCATCTCGGCGACGGCAATCTGCACTTCAACCTGTCCGCACCGCCAGCGGGTGATGCCGCGGCGTTCCTGGCGCAGCGCGCGGGGCTGGAGCGCCTTGTCCATGACCGTGTGGTGGCCCATGGCGGCAGTTTTGCGGCCGAGCACGGCGTCGGCCAGCTCAAGCGGAATGACATGGCGCGCTACAAAGACGCGGTCACGCTGGATCTGATGCGGCGCGTCAAGCGCGCACTCGACCCGGAGGGGATCCTGAATCCGGGCAAGGTGTTGCCGGAACGGTGAGCGTGCGCACGGCATCGAAGGGATGCAGGAAGATGCGTCCCGGCGCGAGTTCGGCGGGCAGGTTGACGCGTTCCAGGCGGTCCATGACCGGCCCCTTGACCTCGGCCAGATGCAGCGTGATCCCCTGTGCCCGCAGGCTCCGAATCAGGCCCTGCAGCATCTCCAGCGCGCTGAGATCGATGGCATTCACGGCGCTGGCGATCAGCACCACGTGACGCGTATCGGGCGTTTCGGCGACCGACCGCAGGATGAAATCCTCGACCGCCGCCGCATTGGCAAAACACAGGCGCTCGTCGACCCGCACCAGCAACAGTCCCCGCCAGGTCGTGACCTGATGGCGCTCAACGTTGCGAAAGTGCTCGGTTCCCGGAATCTGGCCCACCCGTGCGATGTGCGGATTTCCGCTGCGCCAGACGAACAGCAGCAGCGACAGGACGAGGCCCAGCAGCAGGCCGTGCTCCACACCCAGGGCCATCACGCCGGCGAAGGTGGCAAGCCATGCTGCGGCATCGCTGCGGTCATAGCGCCAGGCTTGGCGCAGCGTCGCCATGTCCACCAGGTTCAGCACCGCCACGACGATGATCGCGGCCAGTACGGCCTGGGGCATGTGGGTGAAAAGCGGCGTCAGGTAGATGGCGGCCAAGCCGACCAAAACGGCCGTGATGACGCCGGCGAGCGGGGTGCGGGCCCCGGCCGTGTCGTTGACCACGGTGCGGCTGAAGCCGCCGGCGACCGGCATGGCGCCGGTGACGGCGGCGCCTAGATTGGCGGCGCCCAGGGCGATCAGTTCCTGATCCGGGTCGATGCGCTGGCGGCGCCGGCTGGCCAGCACCTTGGCGATCGACACGCTTTCGACATAGCCGATCAGGGCGATGAGCGCCGCCGACGGGAGCAGTTCCTGCCATGGCTGCGCGGTGGTGAGAAAGCCGACGTTCAGGCGCGGCAGGGCGACGTTCAGAACCCCAACGACGGAAACGCCGTGCCGGACGTCCCAGTCTGCTCCGGCCACCAGGGCCGTGCTCAGCAGTACGACGAGCAGGGGCGCCGCTTTGCCGATGATCAGCACGGTCCGATCGGTGAGACGCAGCCGCCGCAGCAGCCGCCCCAGCGGTGCCCCCGAGAACCACAGCAAGCCGATCGCGCCGACGCCGAGCATCACCGTCAGCGGCTGGACACGGTCCAGACCGGAAACCAATTGCGCGAGCATGGCGGGCAGCTGTTGCCCACCGGCCGGAATGCCGGTGAGATGCTTGATCTGGCTGATGACGATCACCAGCGCCGCGCCGGTGGTGAATCCGGACAGGACCGGATGGCTCAGGAAATTGATCAGCCGGCCGGCTCGCAGCAGCCCCAGTGCCAAGAGCACCAAGCCGACCTCGAAGGCGAGGATCACGGCCTGCATGAGGGCTTGGGCGGGATCGGTCACGCCGCGCGCGCTCAAGGTGCTCGCGACCAGCAGCGCGGCCACCGCCACGGGCCCCACGGCCAAGGTCCGGCTCGTGCCGAAGACCGCGTAAAGGACGGGCGGCAACATGCTGGCATAAAGCCCGGCCTGCGGCGGCAGGCCGGCGAGCAGGGCATAGGCGAGGCTCTGGGGCACGAGCAGGATGGCCGTGATGGCGCCGGCCAGGCTGTCGTCGATCAGATCCTGGCGTCGATACGTCCTGAGCCATTGCAGCGGGGGAAGCGCGACCCGGTGTCGCGCCTTTCCCTCGATCGACGTCGTATCCGCACGAGCGGGCATCAGGCCGTCCGGCCGCAGGCCAGATTGGCGGGCACCGCCACGTCCATGTATTTGGGATTGGGCAGGTTCAGGTTGTTCATGATGTTCACGTATTCATCGACCGACTGGGCCTGCAGGCGCGGGTTGTAGCGCTTCTCCTCACCGATGGTGCTGACCGTCCAGCCCTTGTAGTCGTGGCCGGGGTAGACCAGCGTTTCCTCGGGCAGCTTGAGCAGCTTGTTGAACAGGCTGTCGTATTGGGCGCGGGCGTTGCCATTCTGGAAATCGGTGCGGCCGGTGCCCCGGATCAGCAGGGTGTCGCCGGTGAACACCCGGTCGTCCATGACGAAACTGTAGGATTCGTCGGTATGCCCGGGGGTATACAGCGCCCGCAGCGTCAGCGCGCCGACATGGATGGTTTCCCCGTCGCGCACCCGCAGCGACACGCATTCGGCCTTGGTCTGCTCGCCCATGAGCGTCACGCAGCCGGTGACCTCGCGCAGCTTCCCCATGGCGGTCACGTGATCGGCATGGGTGTGGGTATCGATGGCCTTGACCAGCCGGATATCGAGTTCGCGCAGCAATTGCAGATAAGCATTCATCTGCTCCAGGACCGGATCGATGATCACGGCCTCGCCACCCGGCCGTTCGGCCAGGAGATAGGTATAAGTGCCGGTGTCCAGATCATAGAGTTGGCGAAACAACATGGCCGGGCTCCTCGTTCAGGTGATCAATATACGAATATTAGAATATTAATATATAAATGCGTTCGGTGCAGGGGCGCCGCGCTGGCCTTCGCGGCAGGGGAGGGAACCCAATGGTGACGCCGCGTCGATGGTTGCGCTGAAAGCGCGGGCGCCTCAAACGAGGCCGCGTTCGGCCATGGAAATGCAGGGCCCGTCGCCGACGATGAGATGGTCGAGCACGCGGATGTCGACCAAGGCCAGCGCCTGTTTGAGCCGGCGCGTCAGTTCCTCATCGGCGCGGCTGGGCTCTGCGACGCCGGAGGGATGGTTGTGCGCGAGGATCACCGCCGCGGCATTGCAGTCGAGCGCGGCGCGCACCACCTCGCGCGGATGCACGCTGGCCTGGTCGATGGTGCCGCGGAACAGTTCGCGAAATGCGATGACCCGGTGCCGGTTGTCCAGATACAGGCAGGCGAAGACCTCGAAGGGGTGATCGCGGAGTTGGCTCTGCAGGAAGCGGCGGACTTCCTCGGGCCGGCTCATGACCTCGCCCCGCTTGAGGCTTTCGCCGAGATGCCGGCGCGCCATCTCCAGCACCGCCTGGAGTTGGGCATACTTGGCTTGACCCAGTCCCGGCGCGCGGCAGAAATCCCGTTGCGACAGGCCGAGCAGGGTACGCAGTCCGCCGTGCTGCGCCAGGAGATCGCGCGCCAGATCGACGGCATTGCGGCCCGGAATGCCGGTGCGCAGAAAAATCGCCAACAGTTCGGCATCGGACAAGGCGCCCGGCCCGTGGGCCAGCAATTTTTCGCGCGGACGTTCGGCGTCGGGCCAGTCGGTGATTCGCATCGTCATCCGTTCGAAGCGGCCGGGATGTGAGGACAAGTCTCGCGCAGTCCGGGAAATCCGCTGCGCCTGCGGCAGCTGCGGGGATCGGCGGCGCCTCTGGCGTATCGGCCGGCGGGCGCAGGGCTTGATCAGGCTTGGGCGCGTGTGCGCCTTGCGATAGGATGCGCGGAGCCTTCCGGATCGTCCGGATCCGCCGATCTCGAGCACGCTGCCCATGAATTCAGCCTCACTTCCCCAGCGCATCCTGCTGGGTGTCACCGGCGGCATTGCCGCCTACAAGAGCGCCGAGCTGGTGCGCCGGCTGCGCGAGCGGGGCGCCGAGGTGCAGGTGGTCATGACCGCGGCGGCGACCGCCTTCATCACGCCCCTGACCCTGCAAGCCTTGAGCGGCCGGGCGGTGCGTACCGGCCTGATGGATCCGCAGGCCGAGGCCGCAATGAGCCACATCGAGCTGGCGCGCTGGGCCGACTGCATCCTGATCGCCCCGGCCAGCGCGGATTTCATTGCCCGTCTCGCCCATGGTCTGGCCGACGATCTGTTGAGCACCGTGTGTCTGGCCAGCGAGGCGCCGCTGGTCGTGGCGCCCGCCATGAACCGGGTCATGTGGCAGCACCCGGCCACGCAGGCCAACTGCGCCACGCTGGCCGCGCGCGGCGCGCGGCTCGTCGGACCGGCTGCGGGCGAGCAGGCCTGCGGCGAGGTCGGGGCGGGGCGGATGCTGGAGCCGGTGGCGCTCGTCGAGGCGCTGAACGTGCCCCCCCCGGCAGTCGACCTGCGCGGCCTCACGGTGCTGGTCACTGCGGGCCCCACGCGCGAGCCGCTGGACCCCGTGCGCTTTCTCACCAACCGCAGCTCGGGGAAGATGGGCTACGCCGTCGCCGAGGCGGCGCGCGACGCGGGGGCAGAGGTCATTCTGGTGAGCGGACCGGTGCATCTGCCAGCGCCGGCGGGCGTGATCTGCCTGCGGGTGGAGACGGCCGAGGCCATGCGCGCGGCGGTGTTGCAACACATCGCGGCGGCGGATCTGTTCATCGCCACCGCCGCCGTGGCGGACTATCGACCCGCGACCCGCGCCGCCGACAAGATCAAGAAGAACGGCGAGCCGTTGACCCTGAGCCTCGAACCCACGCCCGACATCCTGGCCGAGGTGGCGGGGCAGTCGGAGCGGCCCTTTACAGTGGGCTTCGCCGCCGAAACCGAGCGGCTCGCCGAGTATGCCGAGGCCAAGCGGCGGCGCAAGAACATCGACATGATCGCGGCCAATCAGGTGGACGATCGCGGGCTGGGCTTCGACAGCGACGACAATGCGCTCACGGTGTTCTGGGAGGGCGGTTCCCTCGCCTTGCCCCGTCAGCCGAAACGGGCGCTCGCCTCGGCCTTGCTGGCCTTGATCGCCGAGCGCATGGGTCGGGCGTCCCCGTCGGCATGATGCGGGCGGCCCATCGCGCCCTTGCCGCGCCCGCGGATCGTCAACGCAAGCCGTGCCCGCGTGCCACCAGGGCGGCGAGCACCGGCAGGATCACCAGAAGATGGACGGACAGCATCAGCACGCGCCGCAGGCGGCGCACGGCGCCCGCGTCCGGCACGAAGGCCGGATCGGCCAGTCTCGCGGTTTGCCAACGGTGCAATTGCCGGGTCACCGGGAGGGTGAGCAGAACCATGACGGCGAAACCGGTCAGCTTGACGTGGAACAGGGGATTGCCCAGATCGAAGGCAGCGCCTTTGGCGCCGAGCGCCAGGCGCAGCAGGCCCGTGATCAGCACCAGCGCGAGCATGCCGCGATACAGCCGGTCGTAGCGCGGCAACGACACCAGCGACACGGGCATCCACAGGGGCCGCAAGAGCGCGGTTTCGATGGCCAGAAACGTCACCATCAACAGGATCGCGATGAAATGGCTGGCCGCCAGCACCGCTTCGGTCATGTCGCCTCCTGTCCACCGATTGCCAGCAAGGGATTCCAATATGCTCGAAATCCAGATCCGTGTCCTTGATGCCCGCCTCGGGAAGCAGTTCCCCATTCCGGGCTATGCCACGGCGGGGTCGGCGGGGCTGGACCTGCGCGCCTGCCTGGATGCGCCCGCGGTGCTGGAGCCCGGTGGGACGCAGCTCGTCCGGACCGGTCTGGCCATCCATATCGGCGATCCGGGCTACGCGGCCCTGATCCTGCCGCGCTCCGGCCTCGGGCACAAGCACGGCATCGTCCTGGGCAATCTGGTCGGCCTGATCGATTCGGACTACCAGGGCGAACTGATGGTGTCCTGCTGGAACCGCGGGGAGGCGTCATTCACGCTGCAGCCTTTCGATCGGCTCGCCCAACTCGTCTTCGTGCCGGTGGTGCAGGCCCGGTTGATTCCGGTGGAGACCTTCGAGGCCAGCGAGCGCGGCGAGGGCGGTTTCGGGCATACCGGTCGCTGATCGGCTCGGTGATCCTCGCCGATGGCGCTTGGGGCAGAGGGAACTTGCGGGCTCGGCAGACAGTCGCACAAGGGCGGAGAGGAAAAGGCTGAGCGCGCAGCTCAACCGCTTCCTGCCCCCCGGGACCCGATATCGTCCGGAAAACGATCGCGATCAGAGGAGAGAGACCCATGAATGCCGAGTTCGCCAGTTGCCTTGAGGATTGCCTGGACTGCCACCGTACCTGTCTCGATCATGCCTTGAACCACTGTCTCGAAGCGGGCGGCGCCCACGTCGAACCGGCCCATTTCCGGACCATGCTGGATTGCGCCGAACTGTGCCATACGGCAGCCCGGCTCATGATGAGCGGATCGCCCCACGCGATCGCGCTGTGCCAGCTCTGCGCGCAGGTCTGCAGCGATTGCGCCGATCAATGCGCGGCTTTGGGTGACATGGACGATTGCGTCGAGGCATGCAAGCGCTGCGCCGCGTCCTGCCGCCAGATGGCGATCAGCTGAAGAGGGGCCTGTCTCAAAACATCGGCGTGTCTCGCTGGTCGGAGCCGGCGCCGGTGGCCAGGCCGCCGTTGGCCAGCCAGTCGCCCGTGATATCGCTCGGATCGGTGCCGGCATAGGCGATGACGATTTCGTTCAGATTGGCGGTGTTTTGAAAGGCCACGGCTTCGAAGCCTGAGGTGGCTGGAAAATTCGCAGCAGTCGATGGGTCAGGAACCGGAAAGAACGGAGTCCAGCCTTCCGGGGCTGGAATCGAATTGATCTGGCTGCGTGTTGTGCGGTATGCGTAACCTGCCATCAGTGCGTACTCTGTATCAGTCGTCATGTCGTCCTCCAATTTACAGTGTTTATTTCTTCAAGCTAAGGTGACGTTATTGGCTCTATTTTGCCGAGATATCTGGCGTGATCGGGATAGGAGCTTTGGGCGAACTCGGCAGTGGCAGGCATCTTCCATCCGGCAACGGCTCGCGCAGGATGGTGCGAAGGTGAGGGTTGTTCTCTTCGATGATTCTGTTCAATTCCCGGACTTTCTCCGCTGAAACCCTGCCCTCCCGGGCCATTATCTTTGTGTACCTCTTGGGGAGAGCCATCACCACGTTGAAGGTCTTGAATTCCGCGGGCAATTGCTCGATCGGGATGCGCTGCCAGGCCGCGCCGTCATGCCTGAAGATGACATAGGGCGGATTGGGCCGGCCCCATTTGTTGTAGGAAAGGCACAGGTCCGGCTCGGCGATGATGTAGGGCGTATCGTTCAGGACATGAACGGCCAGCAGATTGAAATCACTACCACCGAGATCATCGTCATATGCGCTGGTCCAGCGCACGGTCTTGCGCGACTGGGGCAGCTTGAAGCGGATGGTTTGCTCGCCGACCGGCGGCGGCTGGCCGATTTCGTGGCGGCCGCGGCGGATGATCGAGCGCTCGACGATGAGCGTGCGACCATCGTGCAGCAGGACCTCCTCCTTCCAGCTGGAGCCGCCGGTGAACGGCAGCCCGGCGCAGGCGCTCAGACTCGCCGCCGCAAGCACGAACAGGATGATGGAGGCAAAGGCGCGCAGCAGGGCGTTGCTCATGCCGCCCTCCTCAGGCAAGCGCCGGTCTCGTGACGGCCATGGCCGCCCAGGCTGTGGCCGGTGATGGTGGCGTCGGGATAGGCGGCCTTGATGGCCAGATAATATTCGGACGCCTGCACCAGCTGGTCGGAGCCGGCGCCGGTGGCCAGGCCGGCATTGGCCAGCCAGTCGGGATCGAGCAGGCTGTTGGGATCGGTGCCGGCGTAGGCGATGACAATTTTGTTCGGATTGGCGGTGTTATAAAAAGCGATAGCTTCGAAGCCGGAGTCAGGATCGCTAACATAGGAATCCTGAGGAATCGTTACTTTTTCCCATCCATTTGGCGCTGAAAGCTGGTTGATCTTGGCGCGAGTGGAAATATAAACAGCGCCCGCCATTAATGCATATTCACTTTCTGATGCCATGATTTGACTCCTGCAAGGGGTGAATCTAAAACACTATTTTTCTCTGCGATGCGAATCCATCATTCGCTTGCCAATAGAATCACCTTTTCCAACCCAGGCGCCTTTGTAGAATATTAATTCCATGCAACCCACGTCCCCTGCCGTGGTCGGCTCGCGCAGGATGGTGCGATTGTCTGGTTGTTTGTATCCCATGCGAATTTTCTTGATCATTTCCGCTGACATGAAACGCTTTCCCGATTTCTCAACCTCTACGTCTGGTGCAGAAGAGATCAAATTGGGCATTTTGATCTCGGCTGGTAATTCTTCCATCGGGATACGCTGCCATTCATTTTTGTTGTATTTGAAGACAACGTGAGGGGGATTTGGGCGCCCCCATTTGTTGTAGGACAAGCAACCCATGGGGTTTGCGATCAGGTAAGCAACGCCATGGTGTATATCCAGGGCGAGCGGCAGGAAATTGGCCATTCCTAGATCTTCGCTGTACTGATCTTTCCAGGTGATGGTTTGATGTGTGTCCGGCATGGTGAAGCGGATGGTTTGCTCCCCGATGGGCGGCGACTGGCCGATTTCGTGGCGGCCGCGGCGGACGATCGAGCGCTCGACGATGAGCGTGCGGCCATCGTGCAGCAGCGCCTCCTCCTTCCAGCTGGAGCCGCCGGTGAACGGCAACCCGGCGCAGGCGCCCAGGCTCGCCGCCGCAAGCACGAACAGGATGATGGAGGCAAAGGCGCGCAGCAGGGCGTTGCTCATGCCGCCCTCCTCAGGCAAGCGCCGGTCTCGTGACGGCCATGGCCGCCCAGGCTGTGGCCGGTGATGGTGGCGTCGGGATAGGCGGCCTTGATGGCCAGATAATATTCGGACGCCTGCACCAGCTGGTCGGAGCCGGCGCCGGTGGCCAGGCCGCCGTTGGCCAGCCAGTCGCCCGTGATATCGCTCGGATCGGTGCCGGCATAGGCGATGACGATCTCGGTGCTCGCGGCCAGGGTGGGGGCGTTGCCGAAGGCATAGGCTTCGAAGCCGGATGTATCGTCGATGCGCTGATCGACCCGATACCAGCCCTCCGGGGCGGGGATCTGGTTGTCCACGGCGCGGGTAGAGGCATAGGCGGCGCCGGCCATCAAGGCGTATTGTTCATTGCTGGGCATGGGCATTCTCCTGCGGATCGGGTTCAAGGGGTGGCTTTTTCCGGGGCTTGGCGGTCGGGCTTGCCCTGGTCAGGCGTGTTCTTCCGGTTCTTGTTGATGATCTCGATATCAATGCTTTTTCGAGCTGTTGGAGATTTATCCCAGATCCAATGGCCGCGATAGCGGACCATGACCGTGCAGCCTATGTTCCCTCCGGTGGTCGGCTCGCGCAGGATGGTGCGGTAGATGGGATCCTGTTTCTGGTTCCATTCGCTATTCGCCTTCTGGATCATTTGCGCGGTGACATGGCGCGTGCCCAGTTTTTTTATTTCAACGTCGGTCGACGAGATGATCAGATTGGGTGCTCGGGCTTGCGGCGGCAATTCTTGGATGGAGATCTGTTTCCAAGTCTGATCCTGATATCTGAAGATGACATAAGGCGGATTGGGCCGGCCCCATTTGTTATAGGAAAGGCACCCTAGCGGCTCCGCGACGAGATAAGCCATTCCCGAGATCACATCGAGCCACAGAGGTTTGAGATCGATAAAGCCGACGTCTTTGTCGAGCACGGATTTCCATTGGACGCGTTCGCCCGTTCCCGGCAGGACGAAACGCAGGCCTCCTTCCGTGATGGAAGGCGGCTGGCCGATTTCATGGCGCCCGCCGGGGCCGCGTTTGATCCAACGCTCGACGATGAGCGTGCGGCCATCGTGCAGCAGCACCTCCTCCTTCCAGCTGAAGCCGCCGGTGAACGGCAGACCGGCGCAGGCGCCCAGACTCGCCGCCGCGAGCACGAGCAAGACCAGCGTGTCGATGAGTCTAGGCTTCATGGCGATGTCCTTGATCCTGGTGCAGGGACCTGTCGGTGATTGCGCGATGCCGGCGAGATGCAAGCGATTCGAGCGGCGGAGTCAGGTTTTTTTTTGGTGGCCGTCCGCGGCTTGAAGCCGGCAAGGCCGCATTTGTAGAAAGCGGCACTGATGAGGGCTGGATTGAGCACCGGGCGACGTTCGCCGCCTGCCCAGGTCGAACGGCAGAGCCGGGGTGAGCCGCTGCGCAGCGTGAGGTCCGTGCTATCGCCCGGACGTCTGGCTGGCGTCGCAGCCCGCGCGCAGGCAACATGCGGCGCACAGCGGCCGCACGCGGCAGGTGGTCTTGGCGTGGCGGACGAGGAGGGCGTGCAGTTCGTTGTAGTCGCGCACGCGGTCGTCGGATAGCAGCGTGGATTCGACGAGCCGGCGCAGGGCCTCGTAGGGCTCCTTGCCGGTGATGAGGCCGTAGCGGGAGAGGATGCGCCGGGTGTAGGCGTCGATGACGAACACCGGCCGGCCGAGGGCGTAGAGCAGGATGCTGTCGGCGGTTTCGGGCCCGACGCCGTGGACGGCGAGCAACTCGGCGCGCAGGACATCCGTCGGGCGATCGATCAGGCCGGCAAGATCCCCGCGGGCGACGAGCCAGGCGCACAGCGCCTGCAGCCGCCGCGCCTTGACGCGCGGATAGCCGGCGGGGCGGATGTACTCGGCCAGGGTCTCGGCGGGAAGATCCCGCAAGGGCGCGGGGCGGAGCAGGTCGGCCGCGCGCAGCCGTTCGATGACGCGTTCGACCTGGATCCAAGTCGTGTTCTGGGTGAGCACGGCGCCGACCATGACCTCGAACGGGGTCTCGGCCGGCCACCAGTCCTGCGCGCCGTGGGCCGCGAGGAGGTGCGCGTAGAGATCATTCATCGGCGCGATGCGGGGCCCCGGCGTGGCGCGAAGGCGGTGCGCGACGGCTTGCCGGTGCCCGGCCGACCCGGCCGCGTCCGTGCGGGATCCGGCTTCTCGACGGGCAGGTCGATGCCGGCAGCCTGATACAGCGGCGCGAACTGGGCCGCCGGGAGTTCCACGCTCTGGCCGCGCCGCAGGCCGGGCGGCAACGCGATGGGGCCGTATCCCACGCGGATCAGGCGGCTCACCATGACGCCCTGGGATTCCCACAGCCGCCGCACTTCGCGGTTGCGCCCTTCGGCTAGGGTCACGCGATACCAGTGATTGGCGCCGTCGCCGCCCTCGTCGGTGAGACTGGTGAAGGCGGCCGGGCCGTCTTCCAGTTGCACGCCCTGCTGCAGCCGGCCGAGCACGGCGTCGCTGACCTCGCCGAGCACGCGCACGGCGTAGCTGCGCTGGATCTGCTGGCTCGGATGCATGAGGCGATTGGCGAGCGCGCCGTCGGTGGTGAAGATCAGCAGGCCGCTGGTGTTGACGTCGAGCCGGCCGACGGCGATCCAGCGCGCGCCCTTCAGGCGCGGCAGGCCCTGGAACACGGTCGGGCGTCCTTCCGGGTCGTGGCGCGTGGTGACCTCGCCTTCGGGCTTGTGGTAGAGGAGCACGCGCGGCGCGGCCGGCGCTTTCAGCGCGATGGGCCGCCCGTCGAGCGTGACCTGCTCCCGGCCGGTGAGCCGCTGGCCGAGCGTGGCGGTCGCGCCATTGACGCGGATGCGGCCTTCGCTGATCCAGCTCTCGATGGCGCGGCGCGAACCCAAACCCGCCCCGGCCAGCCATTTCTGGATGCGCTCGGGCGGATGGGCCACAGGCAGGGGTTCAGCGGTGCGGGTCCGCCGCGGGCGGTTGGGTCTCATGGGGGGTCTCCGTGGAAGATGTTGCGGCGGCCGGATCGACTTCGGCTGCGGCCGGCAAGGGGGGCAGTTCGGCCAACTCGCGCAGGTTCAGATCGGCCAAAAAAGCCGGCGTGGTGCCATAGAGCGCCGGCCGGCCGGGTCGTTCGAGGCGGCCCACCTCGCGGACCCAGCCGCGCTCGATGAGCGTGCGCAGGACGTTGGTGCCGACGGCGACGCCGCGCACGGCCTCGATCTCGGCGCGCGTGATCGGCTGACGATAGGCGATCAGGGCCAGGGTTTCCATCACGGCGCGGGAATAGCGCGCCGGCCGCTCGGGCTGCAGGCGCTGCACGTGCGCCGCATAGGCCGCGCGCACCTGCAGCCGCCAGCCGCCCGCGACCTCGATCAGCTCCAGCGCGCTGCCCTCGTAGCGCTGCGCCAGCGCGCCCAGGGCGGCCTCCAGATCCGTGGGGCACAGGGGCTCGGGGCTGAACAGGCCCGCCAGCCGCGTGGCGGCCACCGGTTCACCGGCCGCGGCCAGCGCCGCCTCCAGGATGCGTGCCTGCTCGGCGCGGGCGTCCTCCAGACTCATGACGGTTCAGGATCGGCTTGCATCGACAGCAGCAGCGCAGCGCCGGGATCATCCTGCCGCACCTGCAAGCGGCCTTCGCGCGCCAGCTCCAGCACGGCCATGAAGCTGACGACGATGCCGAGGCGGCCTTCCCCGGGCACGCACACGGCGTGCAGCGGGAGCGGGGAGAGAGCCGCGCCGAGCCGGATCAGGATCGCCGACATGCGGGCGCGGATGGACAGCGCCTCGCCCTTGATCGTGTGGTGGGTGAAGAGCGCGCTGCGCGCCAGCAGCGCCGCAAAGGCCAGGGCGAGGTCGCGCGCCATCACCTGCGGCAGCGGGCGCGCTACGGGACCCTCCGGCACGGCCACTGCCACCGGGTAGAGATCCCGCTCCAGTCGCGGCAGGGCATCGAGCCGATCGGCCGCGCTGCGAATGCGCGCGTACTCCTGCAGCCGTCGCACCAGCTCGGCGCGCGGGTCCATGGGCTCCTCGTCGTTTGTGGCAGCGGGCCGGGGCAGGAGCAGGCGCGATTTGATCTCGGCGAGCCAGGCGGCCATGAGCAGGTACTCGGCCGCGAGTTCCAGACGCAGCGACTGCAAGAGATCGATGTAGCCCATGTATTGGCGGGTGATCTCAGCCACCGGGATGTCGAGGATGTCGAGGTTCTGGCGCCGGATGAGGTAGAGCAACAGATCGAGCGGCCCCTCGAAGCTTTCCAGCACCACCTCGAGCGCGTCGGGCGGGATGTACAGATCGCGCGGCAGGCGATCCAGCGGCGCGCCGCGCACGCGGATGCGCGCCTCGATGCCCTCGGCCGGGCCGGCGAGCGTCGGCTCCGGCGGATCCGCGACGGCGCTCAACGACCGCGCAGCCCCATCACGCGGCGCACCTCGCGCATCGTCTCGCCGGCCAGCGCGCGGGCCTTGTCGCTCCCCGCGGCGAGGATGGCCTCCACCTGACCCCGGTCTGCGCTCAGTTCCCGCGCCCGCGCCTGGATGGGCGCGAGCTCGGCCGTGACGGCTTCCATGAGCGGCTTTTTGCATTCCACGCAGCCGATGCCGGCGCTGCGGCAACCCGTTTGCACCCAGGCTTGTGTCTCGGTGTCGGAATACACCTGGTGCAGCGACCAGACCGGGCAGCGGGTGGGCTCGCCGGGATCGCTGCGGCGCACGCGGGCAGGGTCGGTCGGCATGGTGCGCAGCTTCTGCGCCACCTGATCCAGTGGCTCGCGCAGGGCGATGGTGTTGCCGTAGGACTTGGACATCTTCTGTCCGTCCATGCCGGGCAGACGGGAAGCGCGGGTGAGCAGGGCCGCGGGTTCGGTGAGGATCTGGCGCGCGCCGCCTTCGAGATGGGCGCGCAGCCGGTCGCGCTCGATGGCGTTGAGCGCCGAAAGCCCGGCTATCCACTGGCGCGCCGTCGTCAAGGCCTCGGCATCGCCCTGTTCCTGATGACGCTGACGCAGGGTCTGGTAGTGCCGGACAGCTTCCGGATCCAGGCTGCCCAACACGCGTTCCACGTGCGCGGCGAGATCGGGTTCGCGACCGAACAGATGATTGAAGCGCCGCGCGATCTCACGGGTGAGTTCCACGTGCGCCACCTGATCCTCGCCCACCGGTACACGGCTGCCGTGGTAGATGAGGATGTCGGCGCTCTGCAGCACCGGATAGCCCAGAAAGCCGTAGGTGGCGAGATCACGTTCCTTCAGCTTTTCCTGCTGGTCCTTGTAGGTGGGCACCCGCTCCAGCCAGCCCAGGGGCGTGATCATGGACAGCAACAGATGCAGCTCGGCGTGCTCCGGCACGTGGGACTGCACGAAGATCGTCGCCCGCTCGGGATCGATGCCCACCGCCAGCCAGTCGATGACCATCTCGAGGGTCAGTTCGCCGATCTGGCCGGGGTTTTCGTAGTGCGTGGTCAGGGCGTGCCAGTCGGCCGCGAAGAACAGGCAGTCGGCCGACTGCTGCAGGGCCAGCCAGTTCTTGAGGACACCGTGAAAGTGGCCCAGATGCAGGGCGCCGGAGGGGCGCATGCCGGAGACCACGCGGCCGGCAAGGGGAGGGGAATCGTTCACAGGCGCTCCATGCGGTCGGCAAACCCGGGATGAGAGCGGCGATTATACCTGTCGCTGTGGCGAGGGTCGGGCCTACCTGCGGCGCGGCAGCACGCTTCGCGCCGTAGGCGAGACAGGCTCGGCGCCGGTTAATGGAATTCCCGGGCCCGATGGGTGAGGCGTCCCAGCCAGGCGCTGGAATCCTGGAGGTGATGCGCCACCAGATGCAGCACGCCGTCCTGATGTTGCACCGCACCGGCTGCGATCAGCAGGGTCGAGCGCAGCAGGGCGTGGCGCTGTCGTTCGGCGAGCTGCCGCCAGACGATCAGGTTGAGCTGGCCGGTTTCGTCTTCCAGGGTCACGAAGGTCACTCCCTTGGCCGTCCCGGGTTGTTGGCGGCAGATCACCAGGCCGGCCACACGGATGGTTTTTCCCGTCGCCGTCTCCCAAGCCTCGGCAAGGGGTCGCGCGCCTGCTCGTTCCAGACGAGGACGCAGCAGGGCAAGGGGATGCCGGCGCAGGCTGAGCCCGCTGGCTGCATAGTCCGCCAGAATCGATTCGCCTTCGCCGGGGGCGCGCAGCAACGGCGCGGCCGCGTCGATGGACGAGTCTTCGAACAGCGGCGTCGGCGCCTCGAGACCGCTGGTCTGCCAGTAGGCCTGATGCCGATGCCCTGCCAGACCTCGCAAGGCATCGGCCGCCGCGAGACACTCCAGATCGCGCCGGGACAATGCCGCCCGACGCGCCAGATCGTCGAGATCGCGATAGGGACCGACACGGCGCGCCTCGATCAGGCGGTCGGCCGCTTCGCGAGACAGCCCCTTCACCAGACACAATCCCAGGCGCAGCGCCCGCTCGGCGCCTTCCACCGTGCAGTCCCATGCGCTCGCGCCGGCATCGATGGGACGGACCGTCACGCCGTGCTCGCGCGCATCGCGCACGAGCTGCGCCGGTGCGTAGAAGCCCATGGGCTGCGCGTTGAGCAGCCCCGCGCAAAAAGCCGCGGGATGATGGCGCTTGAGCCAGGCCGACACGTAGGCCAGCAAGGCGAAACTGGCCGAATGGCTCTCGGGAAAGCCGTATTCGCCGAAGCCGCGGATCTGCCGGATGATCTGCTCGGCAAAGCGCTCTTCGTATCCCCGCTCGATCATGCCCTGCAACAGGCGTCGCTCGAACTGCTCCAGGCGGCCCTTGGCATGCCAGGCGCCCATGGCGCGCCGCAACTGATCGGCTTCCCCCGCAGTGAAGCCCGCCGCCACCATCGCCAGTTGCATGACCTGTTCCTGGAAAATGGGAACGCCCAGCGTGCGTGCGAGCACTTGGCGCACGGCAGCGCTGGGATAGGACACCGGCTCGCGCCCGGCGCGGCGCGCCAGGTAGGGATGAACCATCTGTCCCTGGATCGGGCCGGGACGCACGATCGCGATCTGGATGACCAGATCGTAGTAATTGCGGGGCTGCAAGCGCGGCAGCATGCTCATCTGCGCCCGCGATTCCACCTGAAACACCCCCACGCTGTCTCCGACCGAGAGCATGTCGTATACCGCCGTGTCCTCGGCCGGCACGTCGGCCAGCCCGATCGGGCGGGGGCTGTAGGCCGAGACATAGGCCAGCGTCTTGCGGATGGCGGTGAGCATGCCCAGGGCGAGGACGTCGACCTTCAGCAATCCTAAGGATTCCAGATCGTCCTTGTCCCACTGGATCACGGTGCGCCCAGCCATGGCGGCGTGCTCGATGGGCACCAGATGCGACAGTTGCTCGGCCGCGATGACGAAGCCGCCGACGTGTTGCGAGAGGTGGCGCGGAAAGCCGATCACGGTATTGACCAGCGCCGAGAGCTGGCGCAGCACCCGGCCGCCGGGGTCATATCCGTTCGCCCGCAGCTGCGCGGGATTGAGCCGATAGCCGTCCAGCCGGTCTACCGTGCGCGTCAGCCGTTCGACCTCGGACAGGTCCATGCCCATGGCCTTGCCGACGTCGCGGATGGCGCTGCGGGTTTGATAGGTGATCACGCTCGCCGCCAGCGCGGCGCGGTGGCGGCCATATTTGGCGTAGATGTACTGGATGATCTCCTCGCGCCGCTCGTGCTCGAAGTCGACATCGATGTCCGGCGGTTCGTTGCGTTCGCGGGAAATGAAGCGGCCGAACAGCAGATCCATGCGGTTGGGATCGACCTCGGTGATACCCAGGCAATAGCACACGGCCGAATTGGCGGCAGAACCCCGCCCCTGACACAGGATGCCGAGGTCTCTGGCATGGCGAACGAGATCGTGCACGGTCAGGAAAAACGGCTCGTAGCGCATCTCGGCGATCAAGGCCAGTTCCTGATCCACCAGGGCCCGAACCTTGGCAGGCACCCCGGCCGGCCATCGCTGGCGCGCGCCGGATTCGGTCAACTCGCGCAGCCAGGACGTGGGGGTCTGTCCTGCCGGCACCAGTTCGGCCGGGTATTCGTAGTGCAGCTCGTCCAGGGAAAACCGGCAGTGCTCGGCGATTTTCACCGATTCTTCCAGCCATGCCGCAGGATACAGCGCCGCCAGCCGCTGGGCGGAGCGCAGATGGCGTTCGGCATTGGGATGCAGCCGGGTGCCGAGGCTTTGCAGCGGAGTCTTGAGGCGGATGGCCGTCAGCACGTCCTGCAGGGGCTTGCGGGAGCGGCGATGCATGTGCACGTCGTTGCAGGCCACGATCGGCAGGTCCAGGGTTTGCCCCAGATGACGCAGGGCGCGCAGACGCTCCCGATCGCGGCCCTCCAGAAAGCGGCCCGCGCCGATCCACAAGCGCTGCGCAAACAGCGCCTGCAGGAAGCGGCCGTCGGACGCCGGGCCGGACGCTCCGGGCAGCCAGATGCACAGGCATTGCCTCACATCGGCAGTGGCCAGATCCGCCCGATCGAGCCGGTAATCACCCTTGTCCGCCTGTTGTCGCGCCCGGGTGATCAAGCCGCACAGGCCGGCGTAAGCGGCGCGATCCGGGCATAAAAGCAGGAATTTCAGGCCGTCGGTCAGGGTGAACTCGCTGCCGATGATGAGGTGTAGGGGATGGTCCCGGGTCGCCCGGTGCGCGCGCACGACCCCTGCCACAGAGCATTCATCGGTCAGCGCCAGCGCGCGGTAGCCGAGTTGCGCTGCGCGCGCCACCAGTTCCTCGGGATGCGAGGCGCCCCGCAGAAACGTGAAATTGGACACGCAGTGCAATTCGGCAAAGCCTGCCTGCGCCATGTGCTCTTTTCTTTCCACCGCATCCGGGTGAATGACCAGGCCGGCCCCGGACGTCAATCGAACACCCCGTGCACGGCCCAATGGCCCCGCCGCAAGTCGCGGAAGACCCACAGCAAGCGGCCCTCATGGTCCAGAGCCTGGTAATAGTCGCGGCAGACCGCCTGCGGATCCCACCAACCGCTCTCGATGCGCTCGGCCGCGGCAATCACGCGCCAGTGCGCGCTCCATGTCGGCACGGGTTCGGGCAACAGCCACAGGGGGCGCGGCGCGGCGGGTGGCGGGTGGTCCCCGGGGTCGGCATGGGCCTGGCTGGCCTGTTCCGGGCGGTGATCGTCGGCGAGCGAGAGGAAATGCAGGGCTTGCTCGCCCAACTGGTTGCGCACCTCGTCGAGCAATTGCGACCAGCTGCGTTCATGGTCGGCATGCGCCTGGAAAAGATCGGGGGCGATGGGGTGATGCGGGTGCAGATCGAAACTGGCCAGCTCCAGGGCCACCACCGGGGCGGGCAAAGGATGGCGGGCCAGTTTATCGGTCAGCAATTGCGCGCCGTAGCGACCGTCCTGGGTGGGCTGCGAGAGCTGCAGGGTCAGCGCCGAAACGAGCCCGCGGGGATGAAAGAGCCGCAGGTGCATGCGGGTCGTCGCGACGGCGCGCTGGGTCAGGAATTGGCCCAGCTCGTCCATCAGGGATGCCAGAATCGGTGTCAACTCCTCGAGCCGATCGGTTTCCAGGTCCAGTTCGACGCGGCGCCGAAACCGGGATGGCTGTTGGTATCGGCTCAGCAGGGCGGGGGAGACGCCCAGCGCCTCATCCAGCATACGCAGCAGGGGACGGCCATGGCGGCGCGCCAGCCCATCCCGGGGCAAGCGCCAGAGATCCCGCAAGGTCCGGACCCCGAGCGGAGACAATCGCTGCAGGGTTTTGGGCGCGACCGGCAAGGCGGACAGCGGGAGCGGACCCAGCGCGGAGCGCAAGGCCGCAGTCTGAAGGATGCTGCTTTCATGCCCCGATCGCGCCAGCATCCAGGCTGCCAAAGGCGCTGGTGCGAGGGCGATGCGGCCCGCAACACCCAGCTGGGCGAGCATCTGGCGCACCTGTGTGCGCAGGGGGTCCAACCCGCCGAACAGACGCAGGCTGCCGCCCACCTCCAGCAGCACGGCATCCGGCCGATCGAGGCTGACCCGATCGCTGAAGCGCAGGCAGCGCCGCGCGACCCGTCGCCGCCAGCGCATCTCGGCCCGGCTGTCCCGGGCCTGCACCTGCAGCGCGGGGCAGAGAGCCCAGGCGGCGGCCAGAGACATCCCGGGGAGGACGCCGTGATCTGCCGCATCATGGTTGGCGGCATGAACGATGGATTGACCGCTCTGCATGCGGATCACGGCGCCGGCGATTCCGGTCGGCCATGACCGCCCCTGAAGCGCCAGTTCGGGAAGGTGAATGCACAGCCACAGCTCCTGCCGGGCGGGCGGCGCGGCGGGCGCGGTGTCGGGGCCGAAGAGCGGGGCCGCCAGGGCGACGTTCGACATCGGCCATCCCTCAGGATGAAACCGGAGCATCGGCCCGACCCAGCGCGACACTGCCTTGTTTCCAACTCCCGCGCGCCTTATGAACCTGTACCCACAGCGCATCGGCCCGGTACGCCAATTGCATTTGCACCGCCGCGGGCGAATGAGCCAGAGTCTGCCGCAGGAACAGGACGCCCAGTCCGCCACCGGTCTCGACCGCCAGTTGCAGACGCCGCAGGATCGTGGCGTCGCAGCGGGACGGCCAGGCCATGACAATCCCGCAAACGGGATGGCGCAGGAGTTTTTCGAGACACCCCCACAGATCGGCCGGCGCCGCCGGATCGACGCACAGGGCGCGCGACAGATCCAGTCCGGCCTGGGCCAGACCCGGCGCGTAGGGGCGATAGGGCGGAGCGGCCCAGATGATCCAGCGCCCTTCGGCCTGCATTTGGCGCAGCACGGGCAGCAGCAGGCGGATTTCAGCCAGTCCCGGCGCGGGCGTCTGGATTTCGATCAGCCGCCCCATCGGCCATCCGCCCCCAGGCAGCAGGGCGTCCAGCTCCGCGTAGCCCGTTGGGCGGAAAGCCGAAGCCGAAGTGGACGTCCGTCCGCCCCGAAAGAGCGTCGGGCACTCGGCCAGCAGCCGTTCCAGACGGTCCATGGTTAGCCGATGCTCGTCCGGATGACCCCCACCACGACGCCCTCGATGACCAGTTCTTCCCGCGAGAGGTCGACGGTCAGGATGGGGTAGTCGGGGTTGGCGGGCGCCAGATAGGCGATTTTTTCGCGCAGGTGGAGACGCTTGACAGTGGCCTCACCACTCCAGCGCGCGACCACGATGCGACCATTCCAGGTCACGGCACCGCGCTGCACGGCCACCAGGTCGCCATCCAGAATCCCCGCATCGCGCATGCTCATGCCCTGCACGCGCAGCAGGTAATCGGCCTTGCCTTTGAACCACATCGGATCGATCGGCGCCTGCCCTTCGACATGCTCCTCGGCCAGGATGGGCTGGCCGGCGGCGACCCGTCCGATGATCGGCAGGCCGGGCCGGGTCGGGGATTTCAGCCGGATACCGCGCGCCGCGCGTGGCGTCAACTCCAGACGCCCCTTGCGCTGCAAGGCTTGCAACTGATCACGTACCGCATTGACCGAGGCAAATCCCAGTTCGCGCGCGAGTTCGGCCAGCGTGGGCGGCGCGCCGTCTTGCTCGATGGCCCGACCGATCAGGTCGAGAATCTGCCGCTGGCGGGGAGTGAGGTCGTTCATACTGTATAAAATTACAGTAGTCGGGCCAAGCGGGGCAAGCAGCAATGTTTCGGCTGCGCGGGATCCCTGCGGCCGCCGCGGCGCCTGTTGCAGGCCAACCCGCTTCGGGACGCCGTGACAGTGGCCTCACTGCAGGGGCATGCCGGAGGCCGGCGAGCGGAGGGGCATCCTTCACAGGCGCTTCCTGCTGGCGACGGCAGGAAAACTGCGGGGGCACCACCCATCCGGCAGAACGAGAAACCGAGGTGCCGCGCCATGCGTGCGTCATGCAATCGAATCTTTTCGGATCGATAATGGTTGCGACGCAGCGCTTGCCTTGGGGGCAGGGGTGAAAGGGGGCGATCGATGAGCCTGAAACAAGGCGTGGCACGCGCATCGCGCGCGCTCGGGCAGGTGCTGCGCATGCTGTTCGGAGAACTGCGCTGGCATCCCCCGCAATGGATGCGCGCACTGGGCACGCGCGGGGCGGCGGCGATGCGTCGCGCGCGGGCCCGGCCGGTGGCGACGGCGGCGTTCCTCGCCGCGCTCTTGGCACTCACGGCTTCCGGCGTACTGGCGTTGCGCTGGATGCAACTGCGCCCCAAGCCTGTCCTGATCGCTTTCGATGTCACGGCCCCGGCACGCACCTGCCTGGAATGCGAGCCGCCGGGCAAGCCGCAACCCCTGATCGTCACGTTTTCCCAACCCGCGGCGCCACTCGAAGCCATCGGTCAAGCGATACAAGACGGCGTCGAGCTGAGCCCCCGTCAGGCTGGCGCGTGGCGCTGGGACAGCGATCGTCGCCTGCGTTTCGAGCCCGCAGCGGACTGGCCGGCCGGCACGGCTTATCGGGTCCGGTTCGATGCCCGGACGCTGCTCCGGCCCGGGGCGCGCTTCAAGGAAGCGGGCTTGCGGTTCTCGGCAGCGCCGTTCGAGGCGCGCATCCTGGCTCGCGATCTCCACCATGACCCGGCGCAGCGTGGCCAGCGCAAGGCGGTCATCACGATTTCGTTCACCCATCCGGTCACACCGGCGGATTTCGAGCAGAAACTCGCCCTGCAACTCGTCGGCCAGACGCCGGAAGGCAAGACCACCCGCACCGCCACGGCCTACACGGTGCTTTACGACAAATTGCACCTCAACGCCTTCGTGCATTCAGCGCCCCTGCCCATCCTCGCGCAAGGCCAGCGGCTGGAACTGCGGCTCGATGCGGGCCTGCGGCCGGCGGCCGGGGGCAACGCCATTGCCAAGCCACTCAGCGCCGCGGTCGATGCGCCCGGCCTCGACAGCCTCAAGGTAGCGGACCTGCGCCTCGACTTCGCGCGCAACGACCAGGACGTGCCGGAGCAGGTGCTGTTGCTGCGCACCACCGACACGGTGACGGAAGAAGATATGAGCGCGCATGTCCATGCCTGGGTGCTGCCGTTGGAGCATCCCGATCCCGAGCGCCAGCGCGCGTGGCGCGAGCGGCAGCGCGCGGACCAGCGGAACCGGCCGTTCGACTGGTCGTCCTGCAACTGCGCGATCGACACCGCCGTCCTGGAACGGGCCAAGCAGGTGCCACTCGGCTATGTCGCCAACGAGCAGGCACACGTCGAGTTGCACGGCTTGCGCTATCAGGCCGAACCGGGTCGCTTCCTGCTGGTGCGCGTGGACAAGGGTTTGCGCTCGTTCAGCGGCTATCGCCTGGGCCAGAGCGTCGACGCCATCCGGGCGGTGCCCGCCTTTCCGCAACAGGTCCGGATCACCTCGATGGGCTCGCTGCTGGCGCTGTCGGGGCAGAAGAAACTGACCGTGCTGGCGCGCGATGTTCGTGCGCTGCGGGTGGAGTTGGCGCAACTGCTGCCCGGTCAGTTGCAGCATCTGGTCACGCAGTCCCAGGGCACCTTCAGTCAGCCGGAATTTTGGAACGAGGGGTTCGATGCCAGCAATCTGACCAGCAGGCAAGTGCGCAAGATCCGGCTGCCGGCCTTGCCGCCGGGCACGGCGCATTACGAGGTCGTCGATTTCAGCAATCTGCTGGAAACGGACGGTGGGCAGCGGCGCGGCACCTTCCTGCTCAAGGTCGGTGCCATGGACCCCGATGCCGATGTCGCCACGGCCGAGAGCGATGAGGACTTGACCGACACCCGGCTGATCGTGGTGACCGATCTGGGCCTGATTGCCAAGGTCTCGGTCAACGGCGAGCAGGATGTATTCGTACAATCGATCCTGAGCGGCGCGCCCATGGCCGGTGTCGTCGTCGAGGTCATGGCGCGCAACGGCGCGGTGCTCCTGAACCAGACCACGGATGCCGCGGGGCGCGTGCACTTTCCCGATCTGGCGGGTTTTCGAGACGAACGGGCGCCTGCGCTGTATCTGGCGCGCAAGAACGGCGACAGTGCCTTTTTGCCGATCGGCCGCGTCCCCCTGCTGGACCTGACCCGCTTCGACGTCGGCGGCGTCGACGATGCGCCCGATCCCCATCGGCTCAACGCCTACCTCTTTTCCGATCGCGGCATCTACCGGCCGGGCGAGGAGATCCGCATCGGCAGCATCGTCCGCTCGCAGGACTGGCAGCAGGCGCTGGCGGGCATCCCGCTCACCCTGGAGGTCAGCGATCCGCGCGGCATCGTCGTCAAGCGCGAGAGGCTCGTCCTGTCGGCCACCGGTTTCGAGGATCTGCGCTATACGACGCAGGCCGCGGCACCGACCGGTGTGTATACCTTCAGCCTGTCCATCCCGGAGGACCCCGGCAAGCGGACAGGCGAGCCCGCCTTGATCGGCTCGACCACCGTCAAGGTGCAGGAATTCGAACCCGACCGGCTGAAGATGAGCGTGCATCTGTCCCGGTCCGCGGCACCCGGCTGGGTCTCGCCCGAGGATCTGCAGGCGCAGGTGGCGCTGCAGAACCTGTTCGGCAGCCCCGCGCAGAACCGGCGTGTCACGGCCAGGATGACGCTCACCCCGGCCGCGCCGGTCTTTGCCGCCTATGCCGACTATCGCTTCACCGATCCGCAGGCGGCCAAGCAAGGCTTCAGCGAAGCCCTCGCCGAGACCGTGACCGACGCCGCCGGATCGGCCCAGCTCGACCTGCGGCTCCAGCGCTTCGCGCGCGCGACCTACCGGCTCCATCTCGTGACGCAGGGCTTTGAAGCCGACGGCGGGCGCGGGGTCACGGCCGAAACCGAGCAACTGGTGTCGAACCTGCCTTTCCTGATCGGGCAGAAACCGGACGGTGATCTCGCCTACATCCCGCGCGGCACGGCCCGTCAGGTCGAGCTGATGGCCATCGACCCGCAGCTGCGCCGGACCGATGTCGCGGATCTCGAGTTGCGGCGCATCGAACGCAAGGTGGTCTCGGTGCTCACCCGGCTGGACGACGGGCGTTATCGCTATGTGTCGCGGCTCAAGGAAAACGTGCTGGAGACCCACCCGCTGACCTTGCCCGCCGCCGGTTTCAGGCTTTCCCTGGCGACCGACCTGCCGGGTCAGTTTTCCTATGTGGTCACGGACCGCGACGGACAGGCCTATGCGCGCGTCGACTATGCCGTGGCCGGCAGCGCCAACCTCAGCCGCTCGCTGGAGAAGAACGCCGAGCTGCTCATCGCGCTGAACAAGCGGGACTATGCGCCCGGCGAGGAGATCGAGATGCAGATCACCGCCCCCTACACCGGTGCGGGCCTGATCACCATCGAACGCGACAAGGTTTATGCCAGCCAATGGTTCAGGACGGAGACCACTGCCTCGGTGCAACGGATCCGGGTACCGGCGGGGCTCGAAGGCAATGCCTATGTCTCGGTCAGCTTCGTGCGCGATCCGGGCTCGCCCGAGATCTACACCAGCCCGCTTTCCTATGGCGTGCAGCCGTTCGCGGTGGATCGCTCGGCGCGGCGCAATCCCGTCACGCTGCGCCTTCCCGAGCGCATCAAGCCCGGGGAAGAACTCGTCGTGCACTACCGGACCGCGCGGCCCGCGCGCATCGTGCTGTTTGCCGTCGACGAAGGCATCCTGCAGGTGGCCCGCTACAAGACCGCCGATCCCCTGGGATATTTCTTCCAGAAGCGGGCGCTGGGGGTTGAGACCGCGCAGATCCTGGATCTCATCCTGCCGGAATTCCGCGCCGAGATGATCACTGCGGCGCCGGGCGGGGACGAGGACGGCGGGCTGGGTCGCTTCCTCAATCCCTTCAAGCGCCGCGGCGATCCGCCCGTGGCGTTCTGGTCCGCCATCCTCGATGCGGACGAAGGTGAGCGCAGCGTGCGCTATACCGTCCCGGAGTCCTTCAACGGCAGCCTGCGGGTGATGGCGGTCGCCGTCGCCGCCGACGCCATCGGCGTGGCCGAGGCCAGCACTTTGGTGCGCGGCGACTTCGTGCTCAGTCCCAACGCGCCGACGACGGTGACGCCGGGCGATACCTTTGAAGTCAGCACGGGCGTCGCCAACAACCTGGCCGGCAGCGGAGCGGGCGCGCAGGTGACGGTCGGCCTCGCGGCTTCTCCCCATTTCGAGATCATCGGTCCGTCCAGCCAGCGGCTGGCGATCGCCGAGCAACAGGAAGCCGTCGCGCGCTTCCGGGTGCGCGCCCGCGACCAACTGGGCGCCGCTCGGCTGACCTTCAGCGCCCGGCTGGGCGATCACTCGGCCCGTCAGGGCATCGGCCTCGGCATCCGTCCGCCGACTCCTTTCCGGACGCAGATCATCGCGGGACGCTTCGATGCCAAGCAGGTGGAGGTCTCGGTTCCCCGCACGCTCTATCCCGACCGCCAGGTACAGGAGGCGAGCGTGTCACGGTTACCGCTCGGCCTGTCACACGGCTTGGTGCAGTATCTGGGGCATTACGAGTATGCCTGTACCGAGCAGCTGATCAGCATGGCCGTGCCCGCGATGGTGCTGGGGCAGCGGCCCGAATTCGGCTACGTGCGGCAGATGAAGGGAGCGAGCCTCGATGATCTCGTAGGCCGCCTGCGCGCACGGCAAACGCGTGACGGCGGCTACGGACGATGGTCGTCGCTCTCGGCGGTGGATGATTGGGCCTCGGTGTATGCCCAGCATTTCTGGCTCGAGGCGCTCGATCGGGGGCAGCGTCCGCCGCAGGACCTGATCGAGAGCGGCAACGGCTATCTGCGCGAACTGGCGGGGCGCGCGGCCGAGACCCTGGATGAGGCCCGCGTCTCCAGCTACGCCATCTATCTGCTGGCGCGCCAGGGGATCATGGTGTCGCACGAGGCGGCCGGCCTGCAGGCCCGGCTGGAGAACCTGCACGCCAAGGCGTGGGAACAGGACCTCAGCGCCGCCTATCTGGCGGCGTCCTACCGCCTCATGAAACAGGAGCAGCCGGCCCAGCGCCTCATCGGGCGCCTCGGCTTCGACGCGCCGAAAACGGCGACGACTGAGGAGGGATACGGCGGCGATCCCCTGACCCGCAACGCGCAACTGCTCTACCTGCAAGCCCGTCACTTCCCGGAGCGCCTCGAAAAACTGCCACCGCAGGCGCTGGGAACGCTGGTCGACGGCGTCCGGGACAACCGCTACCAGTCGCTCTCGGCGGCCTGGATTATCCTGGCACTGGATGTTTATGCATCCGCCACCGCTGCGGAATCCGCGCCCGGCGATCGGCTGGCCATCGCCGAGCTGGGTGAGGGCGGCGGGACCGCTCGTCCGCTGCGCCTGAGCGAGGGGTTCTTCCCCAAAGCCGAGTTCAGTTCGCAGACCAGGAAGCTGCGCTTCAGCCACGAAGGCCCGCTTGGTGCCTATTACCAGCTCCTGCAGGCCGGATTCGACCGGGGTGTGCCCGATCAACCGATCAGCCAGGGCTTCGAAATCGTGCGCGCCTTCACCGACGCAGCCGGCAAACCCATCGAGACGATCCGGCTCGGAGAGGAGGTGACAGTGCATCTGCGGTTTCGTGCGCTTCAGGAGGCTCCGATCCGCAGCGTGGCACTGGTCGATCTGCTACCGGGCGGCTTCGAGCTGGTGATCCCCTCATCGTCGACGCCTGAGCCCGTCGCCACGGCTGTTGCAGATGCCACGGATGAGGAGGAGGCAGACGACGAGTCGAATGGGGAGGCGGAAGATGCGGAGGAGCAGGCGCCTGCCGCCCAGGCTTACATCTGCGCCATCTGCACCGGGTCTGGCGTCGCAGCGCTCGAGTATGCCGATGTGCGCGAGGATCGGGTGGTGTTCTACGCCACGCTGAGGCAGGAGTCGCAGGAGCTGATCTACCGGATCAAGGCCATCGCGGCCGGCAGCTTCAACCTGCCGCCGGCCTATGGCGAGGCGCTGTATGCACCCCAGATTCACGCGCGCTCCCGCGGCGGCCAGATCGTCATCGAGCCGCAAGTGCCGGCAGTGCCCGGCGCGGGTGGAGCGCAGGCCTCTGGCGGCTAATCGGGCAGGATCATGGGCAGGACGAGCCGCCGGATGCGCGCAGGGGCGCTGTCTGTCGCCACATTGGGGCTGGTGGCGCTCCTCGCGATACTCGCAGTGCGGGCTTGGCCGCGGCCACCGTTGGCCGAACAGATTGCGCGTTCGACCGTGATCTTCGACGCCGAAGGTCGCCTGCTGCGACTGACCCTAGCCGCGGACCAGCAATACCGGCTCTGGACGCCGCTGGAGCGGATCGCTCCCGAGCTCGTGGAGGCTTTGCTCCTGCACGAGGACCGCCATTTCTACCGGCATCCAGGCGTCAATCCGATCGCGTTGCTCCGCGCGGCCTTCCGGAGCTACACCGGCGGAGCGCGGCAGGGCGGTTCGACGCTCAGCATGCAACTGGCGCGGCTGCTTTGGCAGCTGAACACGCGCACACCCCGGGGCAAGTGCCTGCAGATCCTGCACGCGCTGGCCCTGGAATCACGGCATTCCAAGCGCGAGCTGCTCGAAGCGCATCTCAATCTGATGCCCTACGGCGCCAACATCCAGGGCGTGGGGACGGCGAGCCTGATCTACTTCGGCAAAACAGCCGACCGTCTGAGCCTGACCGAAGCCCTGTCACTGGTCGTCATTCCCCAGTCGCCGCAGCGGCGCGCGCCCGGTCCGGGAGAGCCCGATGACCTGCGCCGGGCCCGGGAACGCCTGTATGCCGAATGGGTGATGCACCACGGCGCGACCGGAACAGATGCCCAGGCGATCGGTCAGCCGCTGCGCTACCGCGAGCTGAGCCGGCTGCCTTTTCTGGCGCCGCATTTGACGACCGCGCTGCTGCAGCGCGATCCCGCTGCCCGTGAGATCCACACGACGCTCGATGCGCAGATGCAAAAACGACTCGAGCGCCATCTCGCCCGCTACGTCGAACGCAAGCGCCGCTTAGGGGTCCACAACGCCGTGGCCATGCTCGTCGATCGCCGCGACATGGCGGTGAAGGCTCTGGTCGGCTCGGTCGATTTTTTTGACGCCGGCATCGAGGGTCAGACCAATGGCGCCTTTGCCAAGCGCTCGCCAGGTTCGGCGCTCAAACCCTTCATCTATGCGCTGGCGCTCGATCAGGGCTTGATCCATCCCCTGAGCATGCTCAAGGACGCGCCGACGGCGTTCGGGGCGTTCAATCCGGAGAATTTCGATGGCCGCTTCATGGGCCCGATCAGCGCCCACGATGCGCTGATCCGGTCGCGCAACGTTCCGGCCGTGACTTTGTCGGCCCAACTGGCCCGGCCGAGTTTCTACCAGTTTCTGCGCACAGCGGGCATCAGTCGGATGCGTAGCGAGCAGCACTACGGCCTGGCGCTAGCGCTCGGCGGCGGGGAGGTCAGCATGGAGGAAATGCTGACCCTCTATGCCATGCTGGCCAACGAGGGCATCTGGCGACCGCTGCGTTACCGGCGGGAGGCTCCCCCCGCCGAGGGCGTGCGTCTGCTGTCGGCTCAAGCGAGCTGGCTGACGCTGGACATGCTGAAAGACAATGCCCGTCCCGACGAGGCCGCGCTGCGCGCGCCGGGCCCCGTACCCGTCGCCTGGAAGACCGGGACTTCGTGGGGTTTTCGCGATGCGTGGACGGCGGGAAGCTTCGGCCCGTACGTGCTGGCGGTCTGGGTCGGCCATTTCGACGGCCGCGGCAATCCGGCTTTCGTTGGGGTGCAGGCCGCGGCCCCCCTGTTCTTCGAAATCGCCGACGCCTTGCTGGCGGGTCATGCCGAGCTGGCCGCCTTTGCTCCGCCGCGACCGCCCGGCCTGACCCGCATCGAGGTCTGCAGCGCGAGCGGCGAACTACCCAATGCGGCCTGTCCGCAGCGCAGCATGACCTGGTTCATCCCCGGCGTATCGCCGATCCGCGTCAGCAACCTGCATCGGCGAGTCAGCGTCGACATTCGCACGGGTCGCCAGGCGTGCCCGGATGCCCTGGGACGCATCGACCCGGCAACCACCCGCACGGAGGTCCATGAGTACTGGCCATCCGACCTGCAGCGCCTGTTCGTCCAGGCCGGCATGCCGCGGCGGCCGCCCCCGGCGGCCGGAGATTGTGCAGGCCTTGCCGCCGTCGGCGCTGCGCCACCGGTCATTGTGTCGCCGCTCGCCGGCGCCACCTATACGCTGCGGGTGGATCGCGCGGAGATCTCCCCAGCGACTCCCGAACCGCACACCGTCCCCCTACAGGCCAACGCACAGGGTGATGTGACGGCACTCTATTGGTTCGTCGACGATGCCTTCATCGGCACCGCGCGACCCGGCGAGGTCCTGCTCTGGGCGCCGGCGCGATCAGGGCGATATCAGGTGCGCGTCGTCGATGACCATGACCGCGCCGGCACGCGCGCCGTCGAGGTCGCCTGGCTGTCGCGCTAGCATCGAGACCATGGGTCACGGTTGGGGTTGCCCGCGTGCGCCAAACGGCCCTGCGCCGGATCGCCGTTGCCGCTGACGAGCACCGCTTCGACGGTGTGCCGAGCCTGTGCATCGACGCGATGCTCGGTTATCCGCATCCGGTCGCCGACAGTCGTTGAAAACCAAGCAATCGTTAAGCTTGGTGACCGAAACTTGTTCGACGAACCACTCACGGAGAGCTGATATGGCCCCTAACGACCACCCACGATGGGACGTCATGATCCGCGTCTGCCACTGGCTCACCCTGGCGCTGATCGTTGCGGCCTGGTGGGCAGTGGAAACCCATAGCGAATATCCCAAGGGCGGCGCCGAACGCGCGCTGTGGATGGACCGCCACATCACCTTCGGGCTCGCGATCTGGTTCCTCACGGTTTTCCGGCTGGGATGGCGCTGGGTTCATGCGGCGCCGGAGGTGGCGATGCCGGAGTGGCAACGCCGTTTTGCGTCTGCGGTACAGGCGGGCCTGTACCTCGTCCTGCTGGCGATGCCGGTCTTCGGTATGGCCGCACGGCAGTTCGCCCAGCGTGACGTCACGTTCGCTGGGCTGTTTTCGCTGCCGCAGTGGGTGAGCGCGCCCAATCCGGCTCGGGCGGAATGGTTTGCCGAAGTCCATGAGGAGGTGTTCTGGCCGGCCTTGCTCGTTCTGGCGGGTCTGCATGCCGCCGGCGCCCTGTGGCACCAGTTCGGCATGAAGGACAACCTGATCGGCCGGATGTTTTGGTCGCGGCGCTGAGCGCCTCCTGTGCGATGCTGCATGCCCACAATGCGCCGCCCACGGAGGGCTCGATCCGGACAGTGAGTGACCGTCTTGCCCCCTGTTACACCCGGCGCCACTGATACTGGTAGTAGAGAACGGGAATGACGATCAGGGTGAGCAGGGTCGAGACGAAGAGCCCGAAGATCAGCGAGACCGCAAGCCCGCCGAAAATGGGATCATCGAGGATGAAAAAGCCACCCAGCATCGCCGCCAGTGCCGTGAGCGCAATCGGCTTGGCGCGCACGGCCGCAGCGGCAATGGTGGCCTCCGCCAAGGGTTTGCCGGCCTGCACTTCCTGCTGGATGAAATCCACCAGCAGAATGGAGTTGCGCACGATGATGCCGGCCAGGGCCATCATGCCGATCATGGACGGGGCGGTGAAATGCTGGCCGAGCAGGGCATGGCCCGGCAGGATGCCGATCAGGGTCAGCGGGATCGGTACCATGATCAGCATCGGCACGGCATAGGAACGGAACTGCGCCACCACCAGCAGATAGATCAGCACCAGTCCGCCCAGATAGGCGATGCCCATGTCGCGGAAGGTTTCATAGGTTACCTGCCATTCGCCGTCCCATTTCAGGCTCCAGAGATAAGGCTCGTCCGGCTGATGGGTGAGGTACTGAATCAGGGGCGCGCCTTCGATCGGGGTCTTGCCCAATGTCGCCGCGACTGCCGCCAGGCCATACAGCGGGCTGTCGGTGGCGCCGGTGACATCGCCGGTAACATAGACCACCGGCAGGAGATCCTTGTGATAGATCGTCTGCTGGCGCGTGGCGCGCTGGATCGCGGCGATTTCCGACAGCGGCACCAGCGTGCCCGCCGCCGAACGCAGCCGCAGACTCGCCAGCGCCTCGGTCCGATCCTGCGCTTCGGGCGGCAACTCAACCCGGATCGGGACCGGCCGTTTGGCCTGTTCGTCATGCAGGTAGGACATGTCCTCCCCGCGCAGGGCTGCCGCTACGGCCGCCGCCACGGCCTGCTGGGAAATCCCCAGGCGCGCGGCGCGGGCACGGTCCACCGCGACGATCAATTTCTCTTGCGGGGCCTCGATCGTGTCGTCCACATCGACGACATCGGGCGTGGCCTCGAAGATCTGCCGGACTCTCTGGGCGACGGCCATCTGTCGCGCGTAATCGGGGCCATAGATTTCGGCCACCAGAGGCGCCATCACGGGCGGGCCGGGCGGCACCTCGACCACCTTCACATTGGCGCCGAAGCGCCGGCCGATCTCGACCAGCGGCGGGCGCACCGCCAGGGCGATGGCGTGCGAACTGCGGTCGCGATGATGCTTGTCCAGCAGATTGACCTGGATATCACCCTGATGCGGCGCGCGGCGCAGATAGTATTGGCGCACCAGTCCATTGAAATTGATCGGTGCAGAACTGCCGGCATAGAGCTGGTAGTTGGTGACCTCGGGCACGGTTTCCAGATGATCGGCCAGGGCCTGCAGCACACGATGGGTCTGTTCCACCGGCGTGCCCTCGGGCATGTCGACCACCACCTGGAATTCGCTCTTGTTGTCCAGCGGCAGCATCTTCATGACCACGGCGCGCACGCCGACCAAGGCGAAGGACAGGCCGATGAGCAGCAGCATGGCGGCGATCAGCGCCCAACGGTTGCGTCGGCCCTGGGCGCCACCCAGGAACGGGGTCATCACGCGCCGGAACGAGCGATGCAGGAAATCATCACCCTGTTCGGCCGGCGCATGGGCCGGGGCGGCCTTGAGGAACAGGCGGCGGTACAGCCAGGGTGTGAAGATGAAGGCCACCGCGAGCGAGATCATCATGCCCGTCGAGGCATTGATCGGAATCGGCTGCATGTAGGGGCCCATGAGGCCGCTCACGAAGGCCATCGGCATCAGCGCGGCGATGACGGTGAAGGTCGCCAGTATGGTCGGGCCGCCGACCTCGTCCACGGCCGCGGGAATCGCCTCGGTCAGCGATTGTTGGCCCATGGCCATGTGCCGGTGGATGTTCTCCACCACGACGATGGCATCGTCGACCAGGATGCCGATGGAGAAGATCAGCGCGAACAGGGACACCCGGTTCAGCGTGAATCCCCAGGCCCAGGAGGCGAACAGGGTCAGGGCCAGCGTGACGATGACCGCCGCCCCGACCACGAGTGCCTCGCGCCGGCCCAGAGCGATCAACACCAGCACCACGACCGAGGCCGTGGCGAAGATCAGCTTCTTGATCAGCGTCTGTGCTTTTTCCTGTGCGGTCTCGCCGTAATTGCGGGTGATGGTCGCATTGACGCGTTCCGGAAAATAGATGCCGCGCATCTGCTCGAACCGTTCGGTCACCGCGCGGGCGACGTCGACCGCGTTTTCGCCCGGCTTTTTGGACACCGCCAGGGTAACGGCCGGATAGCGTCTGCCGGTGGCAGCGGCATCGCCATGACCGGGCCCAATGCCGTAGGTCACATACTGGCCAGGCTGGTCGGGACCTTCCTCGATGCGGGCCACATCGCGCAGAAAGACCGGCGCGCCGCTTTGCACGCCGACGACGAGGTCGGCCACTTCCTCGGGGCTGGTGAGGAAGGTACCGGCCTGGACCAGGACTTCGTCGTTGCCGTCGACCAGGCTGCCGGCATCGCTGGAAGCGTTGGTGGCGGCCAGCGCCCGCCGCAGATCGTCCAGCGACAGGTTGTAACCGGCCAGGCGGGCCGGATCGAAGGCCACGCGCACCACCCGTTCCGGCCCGCCGATGATCTCGATATCACGCGTGCCGGGTACGCGCTGGAGTTCCGTCTCGACGGTGCGGGCGATGCGCAGCAGATCGGCGGCCGTGATCGCAGGATCCTCGCTCCAGAGCGTTCCTGCGGCGATGGGGACATCGTCGATGCCCTTGGGTTTGATCAGCGGCTGGCCCACGCCCGCGTTGGGCGGCAGCCAGTCCTGATTGGAGAAAAAGGCATTGTAGAGGCGGACGATGGCCTCGGTGCGCGGTTCGCCCACCTTGAACTGCACGGTCAGCGTCGCCATGCCTGGGGTAGAGGCCGAATAGATGTGTTCGACGCCCTGGATCTCCGAGACGATCTGCTCAGCGGGTGTCGTCACCAGCGACTCGACCTCGGCAGCCGCGGCGCCGGGATAGGGAATGAAGACATTGGCAAACGTAACGTCGATCTGCGGTTCCTCTTCGCGCGGCGTGATCAGCACCGCGAACAGACCGAGCAACAGGCCGGTCAGCGCCAGGAGAGGGGTGATTTCCGAGCGCAGGAACGCGGCTGCAATGCGTCCGGACAGCCCAAGCCGGGGAGGGGTGGGGTTGTTCATTCGGCGTCCTTACCGCGACCAGCTTGCTTGGAGGCGATGGCGGCGGCGATCGGGTCGGCCGCGATGCGCTCGCCGGCATCGAGCCCCGCCAGCACCGGCACCCGATCCTCGGCAGTGGGGGTGCCGGCGCGCAGGTAACGCAGGGTGATCCGGCCGCGTTCGTCCAGCACGTAGGCGCCGGTCAGTTCGCCACGCCGCAGCAGGGCCGTCGCCGGAATGAGCAGTCGCTCCTCTTCTCCGCTGACGAAAGCGACCTTGACTAGCGTCCCCGGAAAGGCGCCGTAATCGTCTGTAGGCAGGTCCACGCGGACGCGGAAGGTGTGAGTCTGTGGATCGGCGGCAGGCGGGAAACGGAGCGCTTCGGCGGCGATCGAGCGGCCATCCGGCAGGATCACGCGCGCCTTGCGGTGTTTGCGCAGAGGTCCGACGTGTTGCTGCGGAATGTCCACCACGGCGCGCAGACGCTCCAGCGAAACGCCGGTCATCAGCGGCTGCCCGGGGCCGACCGTTTCGCCGACCTGGACCCGGCGGGCCACGACGATGCCTGGATAGGGGGCACGCACCACCGTATAGCCCAAATCCTCGCGCGCTTGGTCAAGCGCTGCCTGGGCGGCGTCGACACGGGCGCGTGCGGCGCTGAGATCGGCATCTGCCTTGTCGTAATCGGCCTTGGCGATCAATTTCTTGTCATACACCTCCTTGATGCGCCCATGGTTGAGCTGCACTTCGGCCAGGCGCGTGCGGACTTCGGCCAGGGCGGCTTCGGCGGCAACCGTTCTGGCGCGTTGCTCGTTGCCGGTGAGCCGCATGATGATTGCGCCCTTTTCCACGTGGTCACCCACGTCATAGAGCACCTCGATCACACGGCCACTGGTCTGGGCCGCCACCGTGGACTGATCGATGGCTTCAAGCGTGCCATCGAAGGCCGTCTCCCGCGCGACCCGGGCCCGTTCAACGATGAAAGTGTTCAGCGGCGCACCCGCCGCGGTTTCTGCTGCTCGGGGCGCGGCAAACGCCGCACCGGGCAGCAAGGTCAGCGTGGTCAACAGCAGGCCAAAACGCATTAGGGCTGACATGGCGGTTTCTCGATGATGGGAGCCGAGGACTCAGTCGACGTCATTCGTGACGGCAAAAAGCTGCGCCTGGCGGTACCCCAAGCCGCCGCAGAATCACTGCCAGCGGACAAAACCCCGTGAAGGAAGATTGGAGCAGGTTGGCGCCGGCGAAAGCCGTCAACCACAGCCAGTATCCACTGTGGAGTTGGGACAGGACGAGCGACAACAGCACCATGCTGCCAGCAACGCGCAAGACCCAGCGATCGATATTGAGGCCCGCAGCGGGGGTGCGCACTGTCATCGTCGTCTCCTCGGGAGAAAAGAAAAAACACGCTCGCCCGTCCGTCCGCTTCGGTCGGCGGGGCTGCCGGAATGCCATTACGTCCTTTCATCCCGGCAGCCCACAAAAATGCCGATGCAAGACCTGGATCAGGTCGAGCGCCGGACCGGGCGTGACACGGTAAAAAAAGGTCTGGGACATGCGCCGCGTGGCCACCAGGCCATCCCTGCGCAGCACGGCTAAATGCTGGGACAGCGCGGATTGGGAGAGCGCAATGCGTTCATTCAGGCCGCCCACGGACAGTTCACCCTCGGCGAGTGTGCAGAGAATCAGCAGACGATGGGGATTGGCCAGCGCTTTCATCAGCTCCGCTGCTTCCTGGGCGTGCTCCCCCATCTGGGCGGCGGTGGGTAGCACAGAATCCAGCGGTCGTTCCTGATTCATGAATCCTCTAATTTAGATATTGCTAAATGAGTCAAGATAAATATAATGAACTCCATCGCCGGATGCAAATCCGGCCTCCAAGGGGCGAGGAGGAGGTTCCAATGGCACATGTCGTCGTGATGGGGGCCGGGTTGGGCGGGATGCCGGCGGCCTACGAGCTCCGCAATGCCTTGGGCGGCGGGCATCGGGTCACCTTGATCAATGCCGCCGAGCATTTCCAGTTCACGCCCAGCAATCCCTGGGTGACGGTCGGCTGGCGCAAGCCGGAACAGATCCTGGTGCCGATTCGGCCGGCCGTCGAAAAGAAGGGCATCGGCTTCATCGCCCAGGCGGTGACCGCGCTGGACCCGCAGGTGAAGCGACTCACGCTGTCCGATGGCCAAACCGTCGATTACGACTATCTGGTCATCGCCACCGGCCCCAAGCTGGCTTTCGACGAAATCCCCGGTTTTGGTCCGTCAGGTCACACCCACAGCGTTTGTACGACGCCCCATGCCGAACAGGCCGCGCGCGCCTACGAGGCCTTCCTTCGGAATCCCGGCCCGGTGGTCATCGGAGCCGTGCAAGGGGCGAGCTGTTTCGGGCCCGCTTATGAATTCGCCATGATCCTGGACACCGACTTGCGCCGTCGACGGCTGCGTGACCGGGTGCCGATGACTTTCGTGACCAGCGAACCCTACATCGGGCACATGGGCCTGGGCGGTGTCGGCGATTCGAAAGGTCTGATGGAATCCGAGCTGCGCCAGCGTCACATCAAATGGATCACCAACGCCAAAGTCACGGCGGTCGAGGCGGACAAGGTGACGGTGACCGAACACGACAGCCGGGGCGAGCCGATTCAAACGCATGAAGTCGCCTCGAAGTTCAACATGTTCATCCCTGCCTTCAAGGGCGTGGACGCCGTGGCGGCCGTCAAGGAACTATGCAATCCGCGCGGCTTCGTCCTGATCGACGACTATCAGCGCAACCCGACCTATCCCAACATTTATTCAGCCGGCGTCTGCGTGGCCATCCCGCCGGTGGAGGCGACCCCGGTCCCCACCGGGGCCCCCAAGACCGGTTACATGATCGAGTCGATGGTCACGGCCCTCGTACACAACATCAAGGACGCGATCGACGGGCGCGAGCCCAGCCACAGGGCGACCTGGAACGCCATCTGCCTGGCCGACATGGGCGACGACGGTTTCGCCTTCGTGGCGCTGCCGCAGATCCCGCCGCGCAACGTCACCTGGGCGAAACAGGGGCGCTGGGTGCACTGGGCCAAGATCGCCTTCGAGAAGTATTTCCTGCGCAAGATGAAGACCGGCACGCCCGAGCCCATCTTTGAGAAATACGTGCTGAAGCTGCTCGGCATCGTCCGTCTCAGGGGGTGACCCGGGATGAAAGCATTGCTGGCCGTGCTGATGATGTTGGTCGCATGGGATCTGCCGGCGACCGAAGATAGCCGTCGTGCGCGCTCGGGAGAGATCGCCGAGCGGTTTCAAAAAGCGCTGGGTGAGCGCCTGTTCGAGGTCTTGGGTACGGGCGGGCCGGTTGCGGCAATCGCGGTCTGTCGGCAGGACGCGCCCGGAATCGCGGCGCGTCTCTCGGAAGGAAGCGGCGCTCAGGTCCGGCGGACCGCCTTGCGAGTACGTAATCCGGCCAATGCGCCCGACGCCCACGCGCGCGCTGTCCTCGAACGGTTCGAGCAAGCCGTGGTGAACGGCAAGTCGGTTCCCTTGGAATATTACGCGGTCGAGCCCGATGGCAGAGCGCGCTATTACAAAGCCATCATCACTCAGCCAGCGTGCCTGAGCTGTCATGGCTCAGTTCTCGACCCCGCGGTTGCCGAGGCCATTGCCCAACATTACCCGAACGATCAGGCGACGGGTTTTGCGGCCGGTGAACTGCGCGGCGCTTTCGTCGTGGAATGGCCCGCCACAGGAGAAAAATGAGCATGATTCGCAACTGCCCACATTGCGGCGCCAAGAACCGCATACCGGAACGTCATCTGGCGGACACGGGCCGCTGCGGCGCTTGCAAACAGACCCTGCCGCCCCTGGCCGAGCCGCTCGAAGTCGATACCAATTTGTTCGATGCGATCGTAAACGCAGCTGGCGTTCCCGTGCTGGTCGATTTCTGGGCGCCTTGGTGTGGCCCCTGCAAGATGGCTGGCCCCGAGATCGCCAAGGCGGCGGAGCGTCTGGCGGGTCGGGCCTTGGTGCTCAAGGTCAACACCGAGCAGCACCCTGAACTGGCCGCCCGGTATCAAGTGCGCAGCATCCCGAATTTCGCCCTGTTCCGATCGGGTCGGCTGGTCTGGCAGCAAGCCGGATTGCTGCGTCATCAGGAGTTGGAGCAGATCGCCGTGGGTGCGTGATTCAAACGACTGCCATATCCCGCTGAGGGAGGCGCTGGCGGGGGGGGGGGGAAGCTGAGGCGCCGGTGTCCGTCAGGCGTGGGGACGCGCACAGGTCGGCGAGACCGGATTCATGTCACACGGCAAATGGGGGAGAGAAAGAAGGCCATGCGTGAAGCAATTGCGAGCTTATTGGTGGCCGGATGGTTTATGGGTCCCGCTTGGGGAGGCGAACTTGCGGACGCGCTGCGGGAGACGCGCGATCATCCCGCGCTTGCTGCCGCCGCGAGTCGCGTGGAAGCGGCGGAGGACAGCCTGTCCGCTGCGCGCCGCCGTTCGCTCGGTGCGGGGGGTGTCCTGGTCGAGGGAGCGCGTTACGAGGATCAGCGTTTCGTCGGCGTGCTGTCGCCGCAAGCTTTGGCCCGTCCGCCGTTCGCCCGAGATCTGATGAGTTACGGCGTGGCCTATTCCGTACCGATCGATTGGGCTGGCGTGATCGCAGCCGCCCGCAGGGCGGGGGAATCCGATCTGGCGGCAGCCCGCCTGGCCGAGCGCCAGACCGCGTTGATGAAACTGCACGCAGCGACCTCGGCCTATGTGCAACTGCAGGCCTTGATGAGCCAGCGCGACATCCTTGCCGTCCAGCGCGAACGGGTGAGTCAGACCGTCCAGCGTGTCGAGATCGAGGTGCAGACCGAACAGTCATCCACAGCCGATTTGCGGCTGGCCCAGGCCGAGCTGGCGCGCCTGCGCTCCGATGAGGTGCGCCTGGCAGGGGAAATCGCCGCCCAACAGGCCACGCTCGAAGAAGCAACGGGTCGCCGTTTGCTGCCGAGCCGAGGGATCATCGAGAGTCCGTCCTGGTCGGACGTTTCAGGCGCGGATCTGCTGCCGGCCGCATTGGCCGAGGCGCAGGCTCAAGCTGCAGGAGCGCAGGCACGCGAACTCCAGCGGTCCTTGTGGCCGGCGCTGGCGGCCGGCGGCGAATATGTACAGTTCGACGGCAATGGAGAAGAACCGGACGCCTGGAGCGTCTCGGCCGAGCTGCGCATACCGATCGATCCGGCCAGCCGCAAACGGGCCGAATCGGCCCAGGCTCAGGCGCAAGCCGCTCGCCAGGCGCAACGGGCGGCGCTGCGCGAGGCGCAACGCGATTGGCTTGCGCTTCACTCGGCCTACGAAACCGCACGGGCAGACATCAACGCCTTGGCCGTCGAAACGACGGCTCGGCGCGAGGTCGTGCGCGTCCAGGCCGAGCTGCAGCGCGTGGGGCTCGTCTCGCTGGAAGATTTCCTGCGCCAGCAACGCGATCAACTGGAAGCCGAAGCCCGCCTGACCCAGGCCCAGGCGGGGGCGATCACCGCCTGGTCCGCTGGCCAGGTGCTGCGGGGCGCGTCGACCGAGGACTACATCTCCGCCTTGGAGGCCCGGGAGGCGTCATCGCGTTGAGTCGTGTCGACAGTGTGACATTCGGTGCGGCCGTGTCGGCTTTGCCACGTGCAAACAGCCTCAGCGACGGAAGGTTCGCGACTGGACCCATGCGCCGCCCAGCAGGGCCAGCACAAAGGGCACGGCTTCCGCCGGGTGGATCAGCAGGGCGGCGACGGCCGGCCCCGGACAGTACCCGGCGATCCCCCAGCCGATGCCGAACAATGCCGCGCCAAGCAGAAGGGGGCGGTCGATATCATGATAGGTGGGCAGGCTGAAGCCCGTTTCCCACAGCGGTTTTCCGCGCTGGAACACCAGCGGAAAGCCGAGCGCGGTGACGCCGACGGCCGCTCCCATGACCAGCGCCAGGCTCGGATCCCAGCGTCCGCTGATATCGAGGAAGGCCAGCACCTTCTCGGGGTTGACCATCTGGGCCACGTACAGGCCGATACCGAACAGCAGGCCAGCAATGAATGCAGCGACGAGCGACCTCATGGCAGCACCCCGAGCGTATGGCGCATGAGCAGCACCGTGGCCATGGCCACAGTCATGAAGGTGAGCGTCGCAGCCAGCGAGCGCGGTGCGCGCCGACCCAGGCCGCAGACCCCATGGCCGCTGGTGCAGCCATTCCCGAGCCGTGTGCCGTAGCCCACCAGAAAGCCCGCACAAAGCAGCGCCCAGAGCGGGAAATTCTGGCGGGGCGCGAACGCGAGAGTCTCGATCGGGATCATCAGGGCGGTGCCGATCCCCAATCCGGCCAGGAATGCGAGCCGCCACGCCCATTCCGTCGGTGCGGGGGGAAACAAGCCGAAGATGATCCCGGTAACGCCGGCGATGCGGCCGATACTCAGCAACAGCCAGAGCGCGCTGATGCCGATCAAAAGTCCACCCAGGACGGCGGAGTAGGGGCTGAAGACTGTCATGCGGGGGGCTTGCCATGGAAGTCAGTGAGGCGGCCGTATTGTAAGCCAACCCGCACGAGCGATGCTGCGCGTCTCGCGCCGGCAGGTCGGCGACGTGCCGGCAACAGGGTCGGCCGCGTCGGGCCATGATGTATACTCAGCTTTCAGGCAAGGCCATGGGCCGGGCTTGGTCGCGCCCGCGTCGGCGAAAGTGGCGGAATCGGTAGACGCGCTGGATTTAGGTTCCAGTGGGCTGGCCCCGTGAGAGTTCGAGTCTCTCCTTTCGCACCATGGGCTATTGGCACGGGATTTGGGTGCATGTTCTGAACGACATGCCATTGTTGATCGATGTCGGAGAAACCAGCGAATGCAGAGCGCAGTTGAAGTCACCGGAGCCCTGGAGCGTCGGATCCGCGTGCAGATTCCCGCCCAGGAAGTGGATCGCCAGGTCGAGGACCGGTTGCGCTCGCTGGGTCCGCGCGCGCGCATCAAGGGGTTCCGTCCGGGCAAGGCCCCGTTCTCCGTGATTCGCCGTCAATACGGCGATCAGGTGCGTCAGGAAGTGGTGGAGGAGGTGCTGCGCACGTCCTACGCCACGGCGATCCAGGATCAGGGCCTGCAGCCCGCCGGCTCGCCCCAGATCGAGGCCGAATCGCTGGCGCCGGGCGCCGATCTGGCCTATACCGCCGTCATCGAGGTGTATCCGCAGATCGAACTCGCGGCCATCGAAGGGCAGCGCATCGAGCGGCCGCAGGTCACGATCGGCGAAGACGATGTCGATCGGGTGCTCGAGCAGATTCGCGAGCAACAGGCGCACTACCATGCGGTCGAGCGGCCGGCGCAGGCCGGCGATCGGATCAGGATGGATTTCGAGGGCACCATCGATGGCGTGCCCTTCTCGGGGAACCAAGGCGAAGGGGTCGAAATCGAATTGGGCGCGGGACGTCTGCTGGCCGATTTCGAAAACGCCCTCTTGGGCGCCGCGTCCGGTCAATCGCTGGACGTGCCCTTGACGTTCCCGGAGGATTACCCCTCGGCAGAAGTGGCCGGCAAGACGGCGCTGTTCAAGGTCGTGGTGCACGAGGTGGCCGAAAAACACCTGCCGACGCTGAACGACGAACTCGCCGCGGCGGCAGGCATCGTCGAGGGCGGACTCGATGGGTTGCGCATCCGCATCCGGGAGCGTTTGGAAAAGCAGGCACAGCAAGCCGCGTCCGCACGAATCAAGGAGCGGGTCATGGACGTATTGCTCGAGTTGCACGACGTTCCGGTGCCAAGCGCTCTGGTCGATCAGGAAGTCGACCGACTGATGGCGGAAATGGCCCAGCGCATGGGTCTGCGATCTCAGCAGGGCGGGCAGTTGCCGCGCGAGATGTTCGCCGATCGCGCCCGACGCCGCGTGGGACTGGGGCTGATCGTCGGCGAATGGATCAAGCAGGAAGGCATTCAGCCCGACCCGGACCGGGTCGATAGCATGATCGCGTCCTTGGTCATGGATCATGATCAGCCCGATGCGCTGGCGCAGGCTTACCGCGGCAATCGAGACGTCATGCAGCGCATCCACGGCGCCGTTCTGGAGGACCAGGTGGTCGATCGACTCCTGGAGAAAATGACGGTGGTGGACGTGCCGACCTCGTTCCAGGATCTGATGAGCAGTCCCGGCGCGCTCGCCGGCGAGGAGATGTAATGCCTTCACCGTATTCGGAGCACCCGTTCTCCGCGCAGGCCAACCTGGTGCCGATGGTGGTCGAACAGACCCCACGCGGCGAACGCGCCTTCGACATCTTTTCGCGCCTGCTGAAGGAGCGATTGATCTTCGTCGTGGGCCAGGTCGAGGATCACATGGCCAATCTCATCGTGGCCCAGATGATGTTTCTCGAATCGGAAAATCCGGACAAGGACATCCATCTCTACATCAACTCGCCGGGTGGATCGGTCACGGCCGGGCTCGCCATCTATGACACGATGCAGTTCATCAAGCCCGCCGTGAGCACGATTTGCGTCGGTCAGGCGGCGAGCATGGGCGCCGTGCTGCTCGCGGCCGGTGCGAAGGGCAAGCGCTACTGCCTGCCGCATTCGCGCATGATGATCCACCAGCCCCTGGGCGGATTTCAGGGTCAGGCCGCGGACTTCGAGATTCACGCCCGCGAAATCCTGTTCATTCGTGATCGACTCAATGCGATCCTGGCCCGGCATACAGGCCAGGATATCCACCGGATTGAGCAGGACACGGACCGGGATCGGTTCATGAGCGCAGAGCAGGCGATGGAATACGGCCTCGTGGATGGCGTACTGACCAGCCGGGAACTGCCTGGCGAGCCCGTGCGATAGTCGACAGCCAGCTTGCACGCAGGCTGGCACAATCAATGCAGCGAGTTCAGCCAAAGTGATGGCAACGGTGAGGGACGGGAGATGAGCGAAGACACGCGCGGGAAAAGCACCGAGAGCGGGAAATTGCTGTACTGCTCTTTTTGCGGAAAAAGTCAGCATGAAGTCCGCAAGCTGATCGCCGGCCCATCGGTATTCGTTTGCGACGAGTGCGTCGAGCTGTGCAACGACATCATTCGCGAGGAGCTGCAGGACAAGGCCGACTCCGACCGTCACCGCCTCCCCAAGCCGAAGGAAATCAAGAAGGTTCTGGACGAGTACGTCATCGGACAGGAGTCGGCGAAGAAGATTTTGGCCGTCGCTGTGTACAACCATTACAAGCGCATCCAGGCCAAAGGCGCGGGCAAGGACCAGGTCGAACTGTCCAAGAGCAACATCCTGCTCATCGGGCCCACGGGCTCGGGCAAGACGTTGTTGGCCGAGACCCTGGCGCGCATCCTGAATGTGCCGTTCACCATCGCGGACGCCACGACCTTGACCGAAGCGGGCTATGTTGGCGAGGATGTCGAAAACATCATCCAGAAGCTGCTGCAGAAGTGCGAATACGACGTCGAGAAAGCGCAGACCGGGATTGTCTATATCGACGAGATCGACAAGATTTCCCGCAAATCGGACAACCCATCCATTACCCGCGACGTCTCCGGTGAAGGCGTCCAGCAGGCGCTGCTGAAGCTGATCGAGGGCACCATGGCCTCGGTGCCGCCCCAAGGCGGACGGAAACATCCGCAACAGGAATTCCTGCAGGTCGACACCCGCAACATCCTGTTCATCTGCGGCGGGGCGTTCGCCGGCCTGGACAAGATGATCGCGCGTCGTACCCAGACCGGTGGCATCGGGTTCTCGGCGGAAATCAAGCGCGCCGATGCCGATAGCGATACCTTGCATCTGCTCAGCGGAGTAGAGCCCGAAGATCTGGTCAAGTATGGGCTGATCCCGGAATTCGTCGGCCGGCTCCCGGTCGTTGCCACGCTCGAGGAACTGGATGAGGCGGCCCTGATGCGCATCCTCGTCGAACCCAAGAATGCCTTGTCGCGCCAGTATCGCAGGCTCTTTGAAATGGAAGGGTGCGACCTTGAATTTACGGACGATGCCCTGAGGACGGCGGCTCGCAAGGCCATGGAACGCCGCACCGGCGCGCGCGGTTTGCGGACCATCCTCGAAACGGCGCTGCTCGACGTCATGTACGAGCTACCCTCGATGAGTAACGTACGCAAGGTGGTGGTCGACACGGGAACGGTCCTCGGCGATTCGCCGCCCTTCATCCTGTATCGAAACGAAGCCGGCGAGTTGCCGCCGCAGGCCGCGGCAGGCGACTGAGCAGCACGCGCGGGTCAGGGTTGAAATCCCGCCGCGCCACCCCCATTTCAGGTGCAGATCCCATCTGAAACCCGCCATTGGCTGCTCGCTTCCGCTTCCCGCGGGCAACCCCCTCTTGAGGTGACGCCGCATGAAATCCCACGACTCCAAGTCGCTTGCTGCCGAAGGGCCCCAATTTACTGCGCCTTTGTTGCCGCTGCGCGACGTAGTGGTCTACCCGCATATGGTGATCCCGTTGTTCGTCGGACGGGAAAAGTCCATTCACGCCCTCGAGTCGGCGATGGAAGGGGATCGCAAGGTCCTGCTGGTGGCGCAGACGAGCGCCGAAAAGGATGACCCCGCACAGGAAGACCTGTACGTGCTGGGGACCGAAGCCACGATCCTGCAATTGTTGAAACTGCCGGACGGGACGGTGAAGGTCCTGGTCGAAGGATTGCGGCGCGCCAAGCTGGAACAGGTCGAGGAGGACGGGGGTGGCTACCTGTTGGGCCAGTACCGCGCCGTGGCCAACGTCGGCTATGAGAAGAATCGGGAACTTGAGGTTCTGGTCCGGTCGGTGCTCAATCTTTGCGATCAGTTCGTCAAGCTCAACAAGAAAATCCCGCCCGAGGTGCTGACCACGCTGGCGGCCATCGAAGACGCGGGCCGTCTCGCCGACACCATCGTGGCGCACATGTCGCTCAAAGTCGAGCAGAAGCAGGAGGTCCTGGAGCTGCAGGATGTCACGCAGCGCCTCGAGCGGGTCATGGCCTTGATCGAGACCGAGATCGATCTGCTGCAGATCGAAAAGCGCATCCGGGGCCGTGTCAAGGCTCAAATGGAGAAAAGCCAGCGCGAGTATTACCTCAACGAGCAGATGAAAGCCATCCAGCGAGAGATTGGCGAACTCGAAGACGCGCCCACCAACGAAATGGACGAATTGGCCCGCCGCATCGAGCAAGCGGGGATGCCAAGCGAAGCGCGGCAGAAAGCCGAAGCGGAACTCGGCAAGCTCAAGATGATGTCGCCGATGTCGGCAGAGGCCGGTGTGGTGCGCAATTATCTCGACGCCCTGATCTCTGCGCCATGGACCCAAAAGACGCGCGTTCGAGCGGATCTGGGACGGGCCCAGCAGGTCCTTGATGAGGATCATTACGGCCTGGAGAAGGTCAAGGAGCGGATCCTCGAGTATCTTGCGGTACAGAAGCGGGTTCGCAAGCTCAAGGGTCCTATCCTGTGCCTGGTCGGGCCTCCCGGCGTCGGAAAGACTTCCTTGGGGAAGAGTATCGCGCGCGCGACCAACCGGAAATTCACGCGCATGGCCTTGGGCGGCGTGCGTGACGAGGCCGAGATCCGCGGGCATCGTCGCACCTACATTGGTTCCATGCCGGGCAAGATCATTCAGAATCTGTCCAAGATCGGAAGTCGCAATCCGCTGTTCCTGCTCGATGAAGTCGACAAGATGGCGATGGACTTCCGGGGAGACCCCGCTTCAGCGCTGCTCGAGGTCCTGGATCCCGAACAGAATCACACCTTCAACGATCATTACCTGGAAGTGGATTTCGATCTGTCCGATGTGATGTTCGTGGCGACTGCCAACACCCTGAACATCCCCCCGGCGCTGCTCGACCGGATGGAGGTGATCCGGCTGGCGGGCTATATCGAAGACGAAAAATTGCGCATCGCAGAGCAGCACATCCTTCCCCGGCAGCGCGAGAAACACGGCTTGTCGGCCGATGAGTTGCGCTTGGGCGCCGATGCGATACGCGTCGTGATTCAGAACTACACGCGCGAGGCCGGGGTTCGTAGCCTGGAGCGCGAAATCGCGAAGATTTGCCGGAAGGTCGTCAAGCGTCTAGCCTTGGATACCGATCTCACCACGGTCGAGGTGACCCCTGACAGCCTGACAGACTTCCTGGGTGTGGCCCGATATCGGCATGATCTGGCCGACGAGAGCGACAGCGTGGGAAGAGTGACCGGCTTGGCATGGACGGAGGTCGGCGGCGAATTGCTGACGATCGAGACGGCAGTGGTGCCCGGAAAGGGGAAGCTGATCCACACGGGATCCTTGGGCGAGGTGATGCAGGAGTCGATTCAGGCCGCGTTGACTGTCGTGCGGTCACGGTCGGCGTCGCTCGGAATCGATACCGAGTTCCACCAGAAGAAGGACATCCATTTGCACATGCCGGAGGGCGCCATCCCGAAGGATGGTCCAAGCGCCGGAGTCGGTATGGTTACGGCGCTGGTGTCGGCCTTGACGGAGATTCCCGTGCGCTCGACGGTCGCCATGACCGGAGAAATCACCTTGCGTGGACAAGTCCTGGCCATTGGAGGGCTCAAGGAAAAGTTGATCGCTGCACATCGGGGAGGCATCAAAACGGTCCTGATACCGGAAGAAAACGGCAAGGATCTGGTGGAAATTCCGGAAAACGTCAAGGCCGATCTGGAAATCGTTCCTGTGAAGTGGATCGACGAGGTGCTGGAGCGGGCCTTGGTGCGCCTGCCCACGCCGCAGTCGGCTTCGGAACATTCCGGTGGATTGGTGGGGATGAAAGAGGCGGGCGGAAACGAGGCGACCATTCGCTCTCATTGAATCGTCGGCAATGCAAACCGGACGTCCTTGGCATCCAATATGGCGTCGAGGGACGGCGCCGTTTCATTGACAGGCTTTTTGCGGGCTTGTTATAACGATCGGGTTAACTGGCAGCTTCAAGCATAATTGTCATCGTCATCGGGTAGGGGTCAACCGCAGTATGAGCAATGCGTGGCGGTTGTAAATGGGACCGAAGGAGAAACAGGCGGTATGAATAAGGCGCAATTGATTCAGGAGATGTCCGCGAAAGCCGACCTCAGCAAGGCTGAAGCGACTCGGGCACTCGATGCATTTGTCGATGTGGTTAGCGAAGCCCTCAAGGCTGGCGATCAGGTCTCGCTGGTCGGATTTGGAACCTTCGGAACGCGGGAACGAGCCGCACGCACGGGTCGCAATCCGCAAACCGGCCAGAGCATTTCCATCAAGGCCAGCAAATCACCCGCCTTCAAGGCTGGTAAAACACTCAAAGACGCTATAAACTAGTCGACTTTCCAGGGTGCTTAGCTCAGTTGGTAGAGCGTCGCCCTTACAAGGCGAGGGTCGGGGGTTCAAGTCCCTCAGCACCCACCAGCCGGGAAAATGCGAGGAGTGGTAGTTCAGTCGGTTAGAATACCGGCCTGTCACGCCGGGGGTCGCGGGTTCGAGTCCCGTCCACTCCGCCATAATTTGGAAAGGGCGCCGCAATGCGCCCTTTTTTTTGCCGAAAACCTGCCGATGGTCAGGTCCGGCATCAAGTCATTGTCTTATAGAAGTGCCGCCCACGGCGCATGCCGATGTGTTTCTTGCAGAGCGAGGACAGCCACCGATGATGCAGTTCATTCGCGAGCGCTCCAAGGGGCTTTTGAGCTTTCTCTTGATGGGCTTTATTGCGCTGACGTTCGCCCTATGGGGAATTAATTCCTATTTCACGGGAAGCCGGCAGGGTGCCGTGGCTGAGGTCGGGGCTCGCACCATTTCATCCGATGAGTTCAGCCGCTTCTATCAACAGCAGTATCGACAGTTGCAATCCGTCTACGGCGATGCATTCCGTCCGGAGATGATCGACGAGGCACAACTCAAGAGAAAGGTCCTGGATGCCATGGTGGCGGACTCTGCGCTCCGCCAGCATCTGATCAAGCGCGGAATGGTTGTGTCGGATGCGCAATTGGCAAGCTCGATCAATCAGCTGCCAGCCTTCCAGGAGAGCGGCAAATTCTCGTCGGCCCTCTATCAGGAATGGCTGAAGTCACGCGGTTATTCATCGGCGTCCTTCGAAAACGAACTACGCGCATCCATGCTGACCGATCTGGCGAGATCAGGCGTTCGCGGCTCGACGATCGTATCGCCGGTCGACATGCGCGAACTGATCCGGCTAACCAACCAGAAGCGAGATCTGGCATTGATCGGCGTCACGGCAAGCAGTCTGGCAGCACAGATCAAGGCCAGCGATGCCGAGTTGCAGGCATTCTTCGATGAGCATCAGGCATCGTTCCAAGAGCCTGAACAGGTTCGCGTGCAGTATGTGATGATCCGCCGCGACGAGGTGGCCTCGCAGATCACGCCCGATGAGGCGGCGCTGCGCGAACTGTATGCGAGCGACCTCAAGCGCTTCGGAAAGCCGGAGCGGCGCAAGGTCCGCCATGTCCTGCTGAGCGACGAGTCCGCCGCGCGTACGCTCGCCACGGAGCTGAAGGACAAGCCGGAGCTGTTCGCCGAAGCCGCGCGTCAACGATCCAGCGACAAGGGCAGCGCCTCCACAGGCGGTAATCTCGGCTGGATCGAGCCGGGCATGCTGCCGGCAGCGCTTGACCAGGCCGTATTCGGCGCGCCGCAGGGCCAGGTGATCGGGCCGATCAGCAGTCCGGATGGGTTTCACGTGATTCTGGTCGACGCGGTGGAGAGCGCCCGTCAGGAGCCGTTCGAGAACGTCCGCGCGAAACTGATCGAAGCCTATCGCGCCGCCGAATTGACCAAACGATGGGGTGAGCTGCTCGATGCCGCTGAAGCGGCGAGCTTCGAGCACGCCTCGACGCTCGATCCTATCGCGAAGCTCGCGAACGCGAAAATCCAGACCACGGAATGGTTTACGCGGACACAGGGCGCGGCGCCGGCAAATTCGCCCCGGTTTCGCGCGGCGGCATTTGGCGAAGCGGTCGTGAAAGATGGCGTCAACAGTGAACTGGTCGAACTGGACGACGGCACGGTCGCCGTCCTGCGACTGGATCAGCACCGCCCCGCGATCACGCCGCCCCTGGCTTCCGTGAAGGAACAGGTCCAAAGGGCTTATGCCCTTGATCGGGCCGGAATCATCGCCGATGAACGCATGAACGAAGCCGAAAGCGCGTTGAAGGAAGGCAAGACGCCTGCCCAGGTGGCATCCCAGATCAAGGGAAGCCTGCGCGAGATCGGGTGGGTCGGCCGCCAAGGCACCGGGGGCCTGCCACCCGAAATCACCGCGCAGGCTTTTTCGGCCGTCGCCCCAGCCGACGGGACGATTACCCACGTCAGGTCGCGGCTGGCCAATGGCGATCGTGTGCTGATCCTCGTGCGCCAGGTGAAGGATGGCGAGATGGGTGAAGTGGATTCAGCGGCGCAGGCACAGCTGAAGGAGCGCTACGGCAACCTGGTCGGTGATCAGGAACTTGCGGTCTATATCAATGCGCTCAAGGAGACCATGACCATCAACACGCACACCGATCGCCTGTAGGGAAGCGGCGGCATGCCCCGCGTGGGAGGCTGGCCGATGCACTGGCAGATTCTGGCGGCCTTGCTGGCCGGCGGGGCCATTGGATCGACGTTGACGGGGAGCGAATCGGCCATGGCCGGCTGGCTTGTCTCCGCCTTCGCGCAAACGGGCGAACTGTTTCTGAACGCGCTCAAGATGCTGGTCGTCCCGCTGATCGTCGCGTCCATTATCGCGGGGCTGACGCAGCAGGGCTCGCAGTCCGCCATCGGCCGCATGGGGTGGCTGACCCTGGGATACTACGCGGGCAGCGGCCTGATTGCCGTCACTGTCGGCATCGCGCTCGCCAACGGGATCCGCCCGGGCGAACTGCATGGCGTGCCGCTGGGGGGACAGATCGGCTTGCCGCCGCTCCCACCGGACATCGATCCCTCCGGGTTCTCCGCTTCCGAGCAGCTGTCGCTCTTCCTGCAGCGGCTGATACCGACGAACCTGGTCAAGGCCGCCGCCGATGGGCAGCTTCTCGGCCTGATCGTCTTCAGCGTGCTGTTTGGCCTGGCGTTACGGCACCTGCGCGGAGAAGCCGCGGACGCCCAGGTTCATTTCTGGGCGGGCCTGAATCAGGTGATGCTGCGGATCACGGGCGGGGTCATGCGCCTGGCCCCGATCGGCGTATTCGCGCTGGTCGCCGCCATGACCGCTCGCACCGGTCTTGAAGCGGTCGGGCCGCTCCTGCGCTTCATGGCCACTGTTCTGGCCGGCCTAGCGATTCACCTCGCAGTCACCTTGCCATTGCTTTTGCGGCTCGTGGCCGGCGTTTCCCCGCGTCGGCATTTCCAGGCCATGCTGCCCGCGCTGCTGATGGCATTTTCGACCAGTTCGTCGGCTGCAACCTTGCCGCTGACTCTGAAATGTCTGGAGGAGCGGGCCGGGGTCAGCCCCCGAACGGCCGGTTTTGTCGTCCCGATCGGCGCTACGGTGAACATGGACGGCACGGCGCTGTTCGAATGCGTCGTGGTCCTGTTCGTGGCGCAGCTCTACGGTATCGACTTGAGTCTGGCTCAACAGGCCGTCGTCCTCGCCATCGCGCTGCTGACTTCGATGGGGGTCGCCGGTATTCCCTCGGCAAGCCTGGTGTCGATCGCGATGATTCTGTCGGTGCTGGACTTGCCGCTGGAGGCGCTGGGGCTGGTGCTGGGGGTGGATCGTGTGCTGGACATGAGCCGCACCGCGGTCAATGTCTTTGGCGACAGTACCGGTGCGGTGATCGTGGCTCGGCTCGAAGGGGAGTCGGAGGTTCTCACCGAACACCCCGACGCGCGTCAGCGGCGTCTGACGACCGGGTGACGCGCGTCGCCGCGCAAATCAGGCGATCAACCCGAGGATGTTGTAGCCGGCATCCACGTAGGTGATTTCGCCGGTGATCCCGGACGCCAGATCGGAGCAGAGGAATGCGCCGACGTTGCCGACCTCTTCGATAGTCACATTGCGCCGCAGCGGCGAGGCCTCTTCAGCCCGGCCGAGCATGCCCCGAAAGCCGCTGATGCCCGCAGCCGCCAGCGTCTTGATGGGGCCTGCCGAAATGGCATTGACGCGGATGCCTTCCGGCCCCAAGTCCTGGGCCAGAAACCGGACACATGATTCGAGGCTGGCTTTTGCCGGACCCATGACGTTGTAATTGGGTATGGCGCGAACCGCGCCGGCATAGGTCATGGTCAGCAAGGCGCCCTTGCGACCTTTCATCAACGGGTAGGCCGCCTTGGCCAGCGCCGCGAAACTGTAGGCGCTGATATCGTGGGCCATGCGGAAGCCCTCGCGCGTGACGCTGTCCACGAACCGTCCTTCGAGTTGTTCGCGGGGCGCGAACGCTACCGAATGCACGAGGATATCAAGGCCATCCCAGCGCGAGCCGAGTTCTGCCATGAGGCCATCGATCTGGGCGTCATCACCCACGTCGCAGGGGAAACACAGGGAGGACTGGCATTCAACCGCCATTTCCTCGACTCGGGATTTCAGCTTGTCGCCCTGATAGGTGAAGGCCAGTTCTGCGCCTTCGCGCCGCATGGCCTGCGCGATGCCCCAGGCAATGGACCGATTGCTGGCCACGCCGACGATCAACGCACGCTTTCCGCTCAAAAATCCCATGACTCCGCCTTTCTATTGGTCCGTCAACGACAGCGCGCCATGATATCACCCGGAACCGTCGGCGATGGCTCGACGTGATCCGTCAGGCGCGCGAACGGCAAGAAGCTGACCGAGCCGCAGCACGCTGTTAGGCTTGATGCCGTTCCACCTCGCCAGATCCGCGACACTGATCCCAAAACGGCCGGCAATCGTTCCCAGCGTGTCCCCCTGGCGGACGGCGTAGCTCGAGTGGCGCTGAGCGGGACGCTGCCGCTCATCGTGCTCGGGTGCCACGATCCGCAGGGTTTGGCCAACCTTCAGCGTGGCCTTGGGTGACAATTTGTTGGCCTTGGCCACCGCAGCCGAATCGACCCCGTGCAGCTTGGCGATGCTGTAGAGCGAGTCGCCGGAGCGCACCACGTGGGTCCGCGTCGACCGCTCGGGGCGGGCAGGCTTCTCGAGTACGCGATCGGCTTCGACACGCAGGTCCTGCGCAACATCCCCGGCACCTTCCGGGGCCGCGACCGTGTTCTGTGCGAGTTGCGCGTTCTGCGGATCATCCAGATACTGCTGCAAGCGCCGTGCATGCACGGCAGGCAGAAGCAGCGGACTCGACAGCGCCATTCTGGTCTTCGCCTGAATCCCAGGGTTGTAGCGCAGGACCTGGGACGGACTCAGGTTGACCGCATCGGCTACGGTGGCCAGGTCGAGGCGTCCCTGGACATCGACGCTGTCGAGCACGGGCCGATTCGGAATGTCCGGCAATTCCACGCCGTAGCGCCGCGGATTGTCGATGACCTCACGCATCGCCATGAGCCGCGGAATGTAGCGGCGCGTCTGGAGAGGAATGGGCAGCGCGAAGAAGTCGGTCGGCTTGCCTTCCTGACGGTTCTGCTGGATCCAGCGCTGCACGGTACCCTCGCCGGTGTTGTAAGCCGTCAGGGCCAACAACCAGTCGCCGCCGAACATGTCGCCCAAGTGGTCCATGTAGTCCAGCGCCGCCCGCGTGGATGCCATGACGTCATGGCGTCCGTCATAGGACTGCGTGAGCTTCAGACCGAAATTGCGCGCCGTCTGCGGCAGGAACTGCCATAATCCGGCCGCCTTGCCCGGGGAAACCGCCGCCGGGTTGTAGCCGCTTTCCACGAGGGGCAAAAGGGCGATCTCCGCCGGCATTCCGCGACGTTCGACTTCATCGAGGACGAGATAGAGGTACTCGGAGGACTGCGCCAGATTGCGTTCCAGCGTCCGCGCGCTGAACGCATCGATTTCCCGTTTGATGGACGAGCGGTCTTCGAAGCTCAGCGAAAATCCGCCTCGCAGCCGATCCCAGATGGCCCGGTCGGACGCTTCGGCACGCCACTGCGCCGACATGGAGGATTCATCGGCGGCGCTCGCGTCCAGCAGGGAATGGAACACCAGTTCATCGTTCTGGGACGGCACCGATTGGGCGACGGCTGCAGAACGGTCGGCAGCGGCAGATCCATTGGCTGGCGCGAAACGACGCTGCGGCGCCGCCGCGGCGATCCGGCCCGCCTGATCCGCGGCGGTCGCCGTGCGCGTGGTGCCGGGATGATGGGTGCTGCAGCCCACCATTCCCAAAACCGTACAGCCGATGGTCAGCCACTTGATGCGATCGGCGCGATCCTCACCCTGCGTCTCGGAGCCGCCGATCTCAGCGGTGAAGCGAAGTTTTCTCATGCGCGGAAATGATCCTTCCAGTGCCGCAGCGCTGCGAAAACCCCCACCTCGTCCGGCAACGTCCGGCCGGCATGGCGTTCGGCAGCGAGCCGCACCGATGGCACGTCCGTCCGCAGAAACGGGTTGGTCCGTTTCTCGATCTCGATGCGGCTCGGCAGAGTGGGCTGCCCACCGGACAACTTGCTCGCATCCGCGTCGCGGCGGCCAATGACATCGCCATTGTCGGGCTCCACCGCGAGCGCAAAGGCGAGATTCGCAATGGTGTATTCATGACCGCAGTACACCTGCGTGTCGGCGGGCAAGGCGGCGAGACGCCGGAGCGACCGGTGCATCTGCTCGGCCGTTCCTTCGAACAGACGACCGCAGCCACCGCCGAACAAGGTGTCGCCGCAGAACAGGGCCTCGATCTCGGCAATGTAAAAGGCGACATGACCCAAGGTATGGCCGGGTATCTCGAGCGTCGTGACCGCGCAACCGGCACCGGGGAGCGTGAAGCGCGTCGCGTCGGCGACATCATGGGTTTTACCCGGAATCTTCTCGCGCGCCGGCCCGAACACCGGGACGCCCGGCGTAACCAGGGCCGCGATCCCGCCCACGTGATCGGGGTGATGATGTGTGGCGAGGACCGCCGCCAAGGAAAGCCCGCGCGCGCTCAGGAAGGAACGCACCGGATCCGGATCGCCCGGGTCGACGACAACAGCCTGTCGAGTGTCAGAATTTTCCAGCACCCAGATATAGTTATCGGCGAAGGCTCTAACGGGGTGAACGCAAAGCATGCCGTATCCTGTCAGCCCGAGGGGCTAGGGTCAAGCGCTTGTTGGAGTAGAATTGATCTCGTTCCCCCTAATTGATGAGGCAGTCGCCATGGCAGCCCGTTTATCCCCGCCGCCGCAGGCCGACGCGCACTGGCGCCAGAGTCCGTTGGGGCGGCATGTCCTCAGGACCGAACGCACCGTCCTGGCCGCGGGGCTGGAAGGCATCTACGGAAGCTTCGGCCTGCAAGTGGGTGATTGGCCTGGGACACGGTTGTTTCCGCGCCAGGGTGATCAGTTGCACCGTTGTTTCGTGGTCTCCGCGGCGCACGAAGGGAAGGCGGGGGATGTGCGGTCGGATCCCCATCATTTGCCGATCGCCACCGAAAGCGTGGATGTCGTGGTGCTGTCCCATCTGCTGGAGCAGGTTCCACATCCGCATCCGCTGCTGCGCGAAGTGGACCGGGTGCTGATCGGCGAGGGTCGGCTCGTCATCGTCGGCTTCAACCCCTACAGCAGCTGGGGTCTGCGTATCCGACTCAGTCGCTCGGAGCGCCAGCTGCCGCGCGTCCAGCGCCTGATCAGCGAGGCGCGGTTGCGCGATTGGCTGTCCCTGCTGGGTTACGACGTCACGGACGTGCGTCATTGCCTGCATCGGCTGCCGCTGACCGGAGGACGCGCGCTGTCCGACCTGCTGCCGTTCGACGGGTGGAAGGCCCGATTCATGCCGTGGAGCGGCGGCGGCTACGTGCTGGTGGCGCGCAAGCGCGTCCGCACGCTGACCCCGCTGCGTCGTCGCCGCCGCTGGGTTCCACGGTTGGTGCCGGCCGGCCGCATCGGCGCAGCCCTCCCCGTCAACACCAACGCGGAAAAGGATGCATGAAGCACGTTCAGATCTTCACCGACGGCGCCTGCCGCGGCAATCCGGGCCCGGGTGGCTGGGGCGCCATCCTGCGTTTTGCCGAGCGCGAACGCGAAATGCAGGGTGCCGAACCCATGACCACCAACAACCGCATGGAAATGATGGGCGCCATTGCTGCCCTGTCGGCGCTGCGCGAGACCTGCCGCGTCGAGCTGTACACCGATTCGCGCTATCTGTGCGACGGGATGTCCCAGTGGCTCGCCAACTGGAAGCGTCGCGGGTGGCGCACGGCGGGAAAGGATCCGGTCAAGAACGAAGACCTCTGGCGCCGACTCGACACACTCGCCGAGCACCACCAGATCACATGGCACTGGGTGAGGGGGCATGCGGGGCACCCCGAGAATGAGCGTGCCGACGCGCTGGCCAATGCAGCCATCGATGCGCTCCTGGCGCAGCCTCCTCGCCCGCTGGTGGCCGAGGGCGCCCGATGAGGCAGATCGTGCTCGATACCGAAACCACGGGGCTCAGCGTCGAGGAGGGCCATCGCCTCATCGAAGTCGGCTGCATCGAACTGGTCGATCGCCGGCTCACGGGCCGCAGTTTCCACCGTTACCTGAATCCCGAGCGCGACATCGATGCCGGCGCGATCGAGGTGCATGGCATCACCTTGGAGAAGCTCGCCCATGAACCGCGCTTTGCAGAGGTCGCCGAGGAACTGCTCGCTTTTCTCGCGGGCGACGAACTCATCATTCACAACGCCGCTTTCGACCTCGGATTTCTGAATGCCGAGCTGACGCGCTGCGGACTGGGGCATGAGCCGCTCGAGTGCCGGTGTGTGGTGATCGATACCCTGCTCGTTGCACGGCAACGGCATCCGGGGCAACGCAATTCGCTCGATGCCCTGTGCAAGCGCTACCAGATCGACAACAGCCAGCGCCAGCTGCATGGCGCCCTGCTCGATGCCCAAATCCTGGCGGAGGTCTATCTCGCCATGACCGGCGGTCAGGTGGCCCTGACCCTGGATAGCCTGGGCGCGGGAAACGCGAGCCGCGTCGGCGAACCGAACGATCCCGCCATTCGGCGCGCTCGCGACGGACGCTGGATCATCATGTCGGCGAACGAGGATGAACGCTTGCTGCACGAGCGCATGCTCGCCGAACTCGATGCGATCAGCGGTGGACGCTGCCTCTGGCGGCAACTCGAGGCCGATCAGCCGGCGTGATTCAGACGAAATACAAGAGCAGATAGCCGCTGAGCGCGATGGCGACCCAAAGCGCCATGCCACCGATTTGCCAGGAGCGGATGAGCGCGGATTCCTCGCCGCCGTCCCGCTGCAGTCGTTGCGACACTGGACGCGCGAGGCTCGCAGCCGCTCGGTCGAACCCTGCCCGGGCAGTTTGCAGAGATTGGACGGCGGCCCGCCAGATATCCGGTACGCGCCGCTGCAGGGCGTCGACGTCGCCGACCCAGGCGATTTGCCGTGGCCAGAGCCCGCGGCGCATCAGCAGTGCGAACACCAGGATGGATCCGGTGAGCATGCCGATCTGCTCGATGACATGGGCCGGCGTGTAAAGCGGATAGCGGACCTGAGCCCCGAGCGCTCCAAAGAGCAGCTCGGGCCGTATCCCCAAGAGCAAGAGCCCCAGGGCAGACAGCGCCATGGCGGTCCGCATCGAGCCCGGCGCGTCCCGCGTGACCCTCCGGTGCCGCTGCGCTCCGAGAAAAGCCGGATAGAGGATCTTGAGACCGGCCATGATGAAGATCCCGATCGATCCGACCTTCAGGATTGCGCTCAGCATGGGCAGATGGACTTCCTGCGCAGCCGCGAGGATGAGCGATTTGCTGGCGAAGCCTGCGAACAACGGCGCCGCCATGCCCAAGGTACCGATCAGGCAGAACCCGAAGGTCCAAGGCATTTGCCGCGCCAAGCCGCCGAGTTCGCTGGCCCGGGTGCTACCGGCACGCAGCAGCACGGCGCCCAGCGCCATGAACAGCAAGCCGCTGTAGAGCACGTGGCTGATGGCATGCGCGACCGCCGCACTGAGGGCCAGCGGTGTGCCCATGCCGATCGCGATGACCATGAAGCCCAACTGGTTGATCAGCCCGTAGACCAGGGTGCGGCGCAAGTCGTCTTCGCGCAGGCCTTGGACGAGCGTGAACACGATCATTGCGATCCCGACCGGGATCAGCGTGTCGAGACCGGCGAAACCGCGGGCGAGCGCATAGATGGCCAGCTTGGTGGTGAATGTACTGAGCAGGACGGTCCCGGCCGGTGAGGCGGACGGGTAGGCCTCGATGGCCCAGCCGTGCAGCAAGGGGAAGGCTGCCTTGATGGCGAACGCCGCCAGAATCCAGACCCCGGCCGCATCGTTCGGCGTCAGCGCGTCGAAGGCCAGTGATCCCGTTTCCTGCAGGTGCAGCAAGCTGCCGCCCATCAGCAAGACACCCGAGATGACCTGAACGATCAGGTAGCGCAGGGCCATGCCGTAGTCTGATCGCCCACCATCGGGAAACAGCAGCAGGGCCGAGGCCAGCGCCGTGAGTTCCCAGTAGAGAAAGAGGCCCAGCAGATCGCCGGCGCAGACCGCCCCGATCGCAGCGCCGGCATAGATCAGCCCAGCCGCGCATTCATGCCGCTGCGGGCGACCACGCAGGTACAGGCTGGCGATGAGCGCCGCAAAACCGAACAGCCAGGCAAAGGGCGTGGACAGCGCGTCCAGGCGCGCCAGCGTCAGCGTTTGGCCCGCAAGTATCACTTGCCCGAAGTGGCCGTGATCGAACAGGTCCAGGTGCATCAGCGCGAGCAGCGCGGGCACCGGCAGCAGCCGGGCGCGCAGACGTGCGGGCAGTCCGGCCAGCAACACTCCGCCCAGGATCAGGGGCCAGCCCGGTGGCAGGTGCCAGGGCAGTTGCTCGAGCGTCATGCCGCGTGTCCTTGCCGGTCATACGGCGTCATGGACGCCAGGACTTCAGCGCCATAGGGACCATGCACAGGCTTGCCGGGTCGTCGATCCAGCCTCATGGTTCCTGTATCCGTCTGGCCGATCTCCTGCAACGCCTTAGGATTCATGGGTTTCGGCCCAAGGACTCAGAAAGTCGAGGATCGGGCCCGCGCCGAAAAACAACACGAGCGTGGCCAGCGCCGTCAGACACAAGGGAATGAGACACGCCAGCGGCGCCTCCCGGACGTGCGCAGGGGTCTCGGCCGGCAGGGGCTTGAAGAATGCACGCCCGACCACCGGCATCAGATACGCGAGATTGAGCAGCGTGCTGAGCAGCAGGGCCGCGAGCAGCCACGGCTGATGGTTCTGTGTCGTGGCGCCGGCCAGCAGCCATTTGCTCCACATGCCTCCCCCGGGCGGCAAGCCGGCAACGCTGATGGCGGCGATCGCGAAGGCGGCAAACGTCAGCGGCATGCGTCGTCCCAGACCGTCGAGTTCGCTCACCCGGCTCTTGTGCGCCCGGATCAGGATCGCGCCCGCACAGAAGAACAACGTGATCTTGCCGAAGGCGTGCATCACGATGTGCAGCGCGCCGCCCAGCAGGCCCGTGGTGCTTGCCATTGCCGCGCCGAGGACGATGTAGGCGAGTTGGCTCACGGTCGAGTAGGCCAGGCGCGCCTTGAGGTTGTCCTGCGCCAGGGCGATGAGCGAGGCCGCGACCAGCGTGAAAGCCGCCAGGAAGGCCATGGGCATGCCGGCGCCCGTCGTCTGCAGGACGTCGACGCCGAAAATCGAGTGGGTCACCTTCAGGACGGTGAAAACGCCCGCCTTGACCACTGCGACGGCATGCAGCAAGGCGCTGACCGGCGTCGGCGCCACCATGGCGCCGGGCAGCCAGCGATGAAACGGCATCAGCGCCGCCTTGCCGATCCCGAACAGGAAGAGCGCGTAGAGCAGCGCTGTCTGCAGCGGCGAGAGACGGCCGGCGAGGATGCCGCCGGGCCGGAAATCCAGCGTGCCGGCCGCCATGGCGGTCCAGATGATCGCCGGCAAGAGGAAACCGATGGAGGTCCCCATCAGGAGAAAGAGGTAAGTGCGTGCGCCGCGCCGCGCCGCCTCGCTGCCGGCGTGGGCGACGAGCGGGTAGGTCGACAGGGTCAGCAGTTCATAAAAAATGAACAGCGTGAGCAGGTTGCCGGCGAAGGCGATCCCCATCGTGCTCGCGAGCGCCAGAGGGAAGCAGGCGAAAAATCGGGTCTGGTGCGGGACGTGATGGTCCCGCATATAGCCGATGGCGTAGACCGCCGTGGGGATCCAGAGCGTGGCGGCCACGAGCGCGAACAGCGCTCCCAGCGGTTCAGGGGCAAAGGCCACGTTCATGCCGGGCAGAATCTGGACCAGATGCAGGACCGGCGGGGCGCCCGCCTGCACCGCCTGGACGATGGAGATGACGCACGCCAGAAGCCCGATGGCGGTCACGAGTGTCACGGCTTCGCGCAGGTTGGGAAGATGACGCGCCAAACCGATCAGGGGCGCCGCCAAGGGCGTGGCGAACACCGCCAGCGTCAAGGCGAGTTCGGCCGTCATGGCTGCGCCTCCAGCAAGGCGCGCATGGCCTGATCCGCCAGATTCACCGTCAAGCTGCTGTCGATGCCCAGATAGACGTTTGCGATCACCATGATCCACGTCGGGATCAGCAGCGACCAGGGCGCTTCGGTGATGGCCGGGCGGTCCCCCGGAGGCGCACAAAAATACAGTTGCTCGACGACCTGCCACACATAAGCCAAAGCCAGCAGGGAGCCGCCGACAATGATGACGGCGAGCAACCACTGGCCGTGTTCCAGGCTCGCCAGCAGCAGATACCATTTGCTGATGAAGCCTGCCGTGAGCGGCACCCCGATGAGGCTGAGTCCGGCAATGACGAACGCGGCGGCCGAGAACGGCATCTCGCGCGCAGCCCCGGCCAGCGCCGACAGGGACATCGCGCCCAGTCGGTAATACAGGCAACCCAGCGCCATGAACAGGGCTCCTTTGGCCAAGGCGTGGTTGATGAGGTGCAGCAAGCCGGCGGTCAGGCCCGCAGGCGTCAACAGGGCGATACCCAGCACGATGTAGCCGATCTGCGCCACGCTGGAGTACGCGAAGCGGCGCTTGACGTGATCCTGATACAGCGCCGTCAGCGAGGCGAGGATGACACCCAGCCCCGCGAGGATGGGGAAGACGCGCGCCAGGGTGATGTCGGCAAATGCGTGGTGCGCGCCGAACAGATCGAAGGTAAAGCGCAGCATGACGTAGACCGCGACCTTGGTGGCCGTGGCCGCGAGGAAGATGGTGACGACCGAGGGTGCATAGGCATAAGCATTCGGTAACCACAGGTGCAGCGGGAACAGGGCCAGCTTCAAGGAGATGCCGACAATGAAGAAGGCAAAAGCCGTCTGCACGGCGCGCTGATTCTCCGCCAGAGGCAACCGCGCGGCGAGATCGGCCATGTTCAGCGTGCCGGTCGCGGCATACATGAAGCCGATGCCGATCAGGATGAACGTCCCGCCCAGCGTGCCCATGATCAAGTATTGGAATGCCGCCGTCAGGGCGCGCCGATCCTGCCCCAGCGCGATCAGGGCATAGGTCGACAGGCTCGAGATTTCGAGAAACACGAAGACGTTGAAGGCGTCACCCGTCGCCGTCATCCCCATGAGGCCCGTCATGCAGAGCAGCAGCGCGGCATAGAACGATGCGGCGCGCTCGCTGCCGATTTCGCGCTGAACACTGAGGCGGGCATAGGGCAGCACGATGGCGGCCGTCGCACTGATCAGCAGCAACATCATCCCGTTCAGCGCATCGATGCGATAGACGATGCCCAGGGGCGCCGCCCACCCTCCGAGGTCGTAGCTGATCGGACCCAAGAGCAGCACCCGGTCCAGCAGCAGCGCGGCATTGACCAGACTGATCCAGGCCGCGGTCAGGGCCATCCACCATGCCAGGACCTCGCGGCGCAGCAGCAGGCACAGGGGCGCAGCGACGAGCGGCAGGACCACCTGCAGGACAGCAAGATGGGCGGCGATCACAGGCTGGCGTCCTGGCGATGGATGTCGTCTTCCTCGATGCTGCCGTAGGCGCCGTGGATGCGGATGATCAGCGCGGCCGCCAGCGCCGTGGTGGCGATGCTGACGACGATGGCGGTCAGGATGAGCACGTGGGGCAGCGGATTGCTGTAGGTTGCAAAACGCGCGTCCAGGATGGGCGCGGTGCCGCCCTCCACCTTGCCCAGCAGGATGTACAGAAAGAACACGGAGGTCTGAAAGATGTTCAGGCCGATGATCTTGAGGATGAGATTGCCGCGCGCGATGAGCATGTAGAAACCGGTCATCATCAGCAGGATGATGATCCAGTAGGGCGCGTGAGCGAGGATGTTCATGAGGGGCGCCGCGCGAAGGCAGAGAACAACTGGATCATGACCCCGGTCACGGTGATGCCGACGCCGAGTTCGATGAGGATGATGCCCAGGTGCTGGCCGTGCTTGGGATCATCGGCCAACACGCTGTAATCCAAAAAATTTCCGCCCGCCAGCATCGCGGCAAACCCCACGCCGGCATAGAGCAGCACGCCCAGGGGCATCATGGTCTCCGATACGCGCGCAGGAACGAGGGCTTCGGCGGCGTCCAGACCGTTGACCAGCGCGTACAGGATGAAGCCGGCCGCGAACAAGACGCCGGCCTGGAAGCCTCCGCCCGGGCCATAGTCGCCGTGGGCCTGCACGTACAGGGCGAACAGCCAGATGACGGGCGTGAGCAGACGTGCCGCGGTGCGCAGGATCACCTGATCATCGATCATGCGAGCCGTCCTTCCGGCGCCGGGTGCCCAGCAGGGCCAGCACGCCGACGGCGGCGGTCAGCACGACGGTGGCCTCGCCCAGGGTGTCGTAGCCGCGATAGCTGGCCAGGACCGCGGTCACCACGTTGGGAATGCCCGTCGTCTTGCCGCTTTCCTCGAGGTAACGGCGCCCGACATGCTGGTTGGGCGGCGAGCTTGCATCGCCGTAGCGCGGCATGTCCCAGGTGCCGTAGACCAGCGCCGCGCCGGTCACCGCCACGACGATGAGCGGCACGGTGGCGCGATGGCCGGATGGGCGGGTCAGCCGGCTGGTGCGGTGCAAGGTGGCGAGCAGCAGGACGGTGGAGATCCCGGCCCCCACGGCCGCCTCGGTGAAGGCCACGTCCACGGCGTCCATGAGCACGAAAACGCCCGCCGAGACCAGGCTGTAGATGCCCGACAGCATGACGGCCGTGATGCCGTCGCGCAGGCGCAGGATGGCCAGCGCGATCACCGCCAAAAAACCCATCAGCATGAGCACGATCAGCGCTTCCACGACAGGACACCTTTTTCGATGCGCGCGCGAATCGTCCCATCGTGCAGCGCCGCGCGGCAGAGCGCGTGGCTCGACACGGGGTTGGTGATCGCCAGGAAAGCCAGAATCAGCATCAGCTTGACCGTCACCAGCCACCCGACGCCCACGAGCACGAGGCCCAGCAGGATGGTGAAGCTGCCGAGCGTTTCACAGACGCCGGCGGCGTGGATGCGCGTCAGGAAGTCCGGAAAACGCAGCACACCGATTCCGCCGATGACCAGGAAAACGCTGCCCGTCAGCACCACGATACCGGCCAGGAGCGGCAGCAGTTCGGCCATCACGGCAGCCCATCCTGGTTGGCGGATGACGGCCCCTCGGGCGCCTGTCCGAGGTCACGACGCTCCACGAAGCGCAGGACGGCGATCGTGCCGATGAAGTTGATCATCGCGTAGGCCAGTGCAATGTCCAGCCACTCGGGCCGGCCCATGACGAAGCCGATCACGGCGATCAACAGCACGGTCTTGGTGCCGAACAGGTTGACGGCCAGCAGGCGGTCATAAAACGTCGGTCCCAGGATGCCTCGCAGTAAACCCAGCAGCATCGTCACCAGCAGGGCCGCAGCAGCCCCTTGCAGCGCCAGTTCGAGCATCGGCTAGGATTCCAGCGCCGTCACGCGGCGATCCATGTCGCCTTGCATCAGTGACGCGGCCGACTCGCGCAGCAGCGCATGAATCAGAATGTCTTGGTCACCCACGTCGACCGCGACCGTACCCGGCGTCAAGGTGATGGAATTGGCGTAGAGCGCGCGTCCCCACGGCGTGGCCTGCGTGGCCGGCACTCTTGCCAGGGTCGGACTGATGGCCAGGTGGGGGCGCAAAATCTCGCGGCAGACGGTGAGATTGGACAGCACGATTTCCTTCATCAGCCACGCCAGATAGGCCATGAGGGCAACGCCCGGCGTGAGGCCGCTCCCGATGGGTGCCATGCGGCCCGCCAGGGACCACACCAAGGCAGCAGAGACCGCGCCCAGTGAAAGCAGCAAGGCGTCGGCATGTCCCGAGAGGAGCCACCACAGGCCGGCGAAGGACATCAAAGAGGCGATCGCTTTCGCCACGGTGGCCAACTCCTTGAATCCGCGAGAGTGCGCGAGGACGGGCGTTCCAAACTACCCAAGCCGCCGGGCGGCGTCAACCAGGACCGGCCCCGCAAAAAAAGGGGCGCGCTGCCCGGTGGCCGCGCGCCCAGTTCCAGGGAGTGCAATTCAGGAGCGCGTCGGGCATCAGCCCACAGCCTCTCCTCGCAGATGGCTGGACCTCAGGTCCGTCGCCATCGCATCAGGTTTAGCAGTACAGGGCAGATTCCGCCACCGGACCGCCCTCGCCGCCTGCACCCGGCATCCGATGAGGCACCGGCAAGGCGTTCGCGGCCGCACGGGCGCGTCGGCGCCCCTCTGTCAGGTCCCGGCCCAGACGGTAGGTGTATTCCTGACAGTTGATCTGGATGGTGTGGCGCGGACTGGCGATGAAGCGTCGTTTCGTGCGCGCATGCTCGGCTTGCATGCGCCGGTGCATCTCCTCGGGCGCCGGCGGGTGGTATTGGCCGGTGAGGTACTCCGCCATCCAGCGCGACTGCTCGTCGGCGATCGGCATCATGGCGCAAAAGGGCTGCACCAGACCGAGGAACAGGAGATCCGGATAGCGTGGGTCCATCATGCGCTGGTAGAGCGCGATGTCGTTGTCGGGGGCGCTGATCAGGCGCTCGTCGAGGAAGGGAAAGCGGATGTTGTAGCCGGTGGCGTAGAGGATGGCGTCCATCGGTTCGACGGACCCATCGGCGAAACGCACGCGATCCCCCAGCAGCTCGGTAATGGTCGGCTTGGGCAGGATGTCGCCGCTGCCCAGCCGGATGTGGACCTCGCTGGAGATGGTCGGGTGCTGCTGGCCGAACCAGCCTTTGGGGCGGGGCAGTCCGTAACGCTCGGGACTGCCGACCAGGAGATTCAGCCCCAGGGTCGCCAGCGGATGGAGCAGCTTGTCGAAGACGAAGTCAGGCATGGACCAGACCAGCCGCTCGAGAACGCCGGGTGGGCTGCTGGGATGACGCAGCAGAGAATCGTAGACCAGCTTGCCGAAGAAGTATTTGGGCAGGACGTAGGTGCCGGTGCGCACTGAGAGATATACCTTCTCGGCATTCTCCTTGTGCGCCAACTCCGAGGCGATGTCCATGGCGGAATTGCCCATGCCCATGACGACGACGCGTTTTCCCCGCAGATCATGGGGTTCGCCCGGGTCGACATAATCGTGGGCGTGCATCTGGACGCCGTCGAAATGCCCTGGGATGGGTGGATCGGGCCAACGCGGATCCCAGTGGTGCCCGTTCGCCACCACCAGCGCGTCGAAGTGCTCGATGCCGCCATCGCTGAGCCGGACCTGCCAGCCGCCCGTCGCCTGCCGTTCGCAGCGCACGACGGTGGTCCCGAGGCGTATGGTGTCGCGCAGACCGAAATGGTCCACGAAGGCTTCGAAATACGCCGCCACCTGGGCATGGCCGGGGAAATCCGGATAGTCCGATGGCATCGGGAAATCCCGAAACGCCATTTGGCGGGGCGAGGTGTTGATATGCAGCGAACGGTAGGCCGAGGATTTGCCGTTGTAGGCGATGTTGTTCTTGAAGGCCCACATGCCGCCGATGCGGTCGGCGGCTTCATAACAGACGTGCGGCAGGCCATAGGCCTTGAAGTTGCGGCATGCAGCGATCCCGCTGGACCCGGCGCCGATGATGCACACGCGCGGCAAGGTCTGGTTCATGCGTTGACGCCTCCTTGGCGGTCCGGGCCGGCCTCCTGCCAGCTGGCATCACTATATTCGACGCCGCGCCGGCAGCGTCAAGACGCCCCTGCTCGGGCGCTGCACCAAAACAGCTATGCTTGCGACAAATCGCGCCGCGGCTTGAGCGCGGTAACCCGGCGATCCGGCCGGTGGCAGCAGGAATCGACATGGACAACACGATGACGGTGGCTCTGGCCATCGGTTGGGCGGCAGCCGGCATTCTGGCCTTGGTCGCGGTTGCGCTGCGCGGGCGCCTGCAGGCGGAGCGCTTGCTGCATCAGCGCGCCGAGCAGGAACATCGCGCGCTGCACGATCGCTGCGAGGCAAGCGAAGCCGGCCGACGCGCCGAGGCCGAGCGCCGCGCCGCGGCCGAGGCCCGCGTGGCCGAGTTGCCGACCCTGACCCAGGAACGCACGCAACTGCAGCACGCCCTGGCCCGGCTGCAGGCCCGGTGCGCCGAGCTCGAAGAACGCCTGGCGCAGGAACGGCAAAACGCGGCCGAGAAACTGGCTCTGATCGATCAGGCGCAGACCCGGCTGATGGATGCCTTCAAGGCGCTGTCTGTCGATGCGCTGCAGCACAACAACCAGCGCTTCCTGGAACTCGCGCGCGAGAATCTGGGTCGCTTCCAGCAGAGCGCCCAGGGCGAACTCGAGGCGCGCCAGAAGGCGGTGGACGGCCTCGTGAAACCCATCGCCGAATCGCTGGCGAAGGTGGAACTGCGCATTGGCGAGGTCGAAAAGGCGCGCATCGACGCGTACAGCGCGCTCGACCAGCAGATGAAAGCCCTGCTTCAACACCACCTGCCGCAACTGCACCGCGAGACCGCCAGTCTGGTGCAGGCCCTGCGCCAGCCGGCCGTGCGCGGACGCTGGGGGGAAATCCAGCTCAAGCGGGTGGTGGAGCTGGCCGGCATGCTGGAACACTGCGACTTTACCGAACAGACCAGCATGGCGGGCGATACGGGACGGTTGCGCCCCGATCTCGTGGTGCGGCTGCCCGGCGGCAAGCGCATCGCGGTGGACGCCAAGACGCCGCTCGACGCCTATTTCACGGCGGCCGAACTGGAATCCCAGGGCAACGCTGCAGAGGCTGAGCGCAAGCTCGCCGAACATGCCCGCCAGTTACGCGATCATGTGCGCAAGCTCGCCGAAAAATCCTATTGGGAGCATCTCGCGCGCGAATATGGCGGGAGCCCCGAGTTCGTCGTCCTGTTCGTGCCCGGCGAGGCGTTCTACAGCGCCGCGCTGCGGGCGGATCCCACGCTGATCGAGCACGGCGTGGAACAGCGCGTGATTCTGGCGACCCCGACGACCCTGATCGCCCTGCTCAAGGCGGTCGCCTATGGCTGGCGGCAGGAACGGCTGGCCGAGAATGCCCAGGCCATCAGCGATCTGGGCAAGGAGTTGTACAAGCGCATCGTCACTTTGGCCGAGCACTGGTCGCGTGTCGGCAAGGGCCTCGGGCAGGCGAGCGATGCCTACAACAAGGCCACAGCGGCGCTGGAAACTCGTGTGCTGGTGCAGGCCCGGCGTTTTCGCGATCTGCATGTCGCGCTCGAAACCGCCGAGATCGCGGAGATCGAACCCATCGACCACGTCCCGCGCGCGCTGCAGTCTCCCGAGTTGCAACGCCGCGAGACCGAAAACGCTGACGCCTCAAGTGATGTTCGATAGAGCAACGGCTCTTTGCGACAGCCGCGGATCAGGAGGGTAGCTTTAGGTAGTCCCGCCGTCAGACTCTTTGGGACGTGCTCCTGTCAAAGATGGGACCCGTCGGACTGCGGTCAATATGGTGCGCGATTATCGAGCCGCGGTCTCCGAAACCGCGAGGCTGTCCGCCGATGGGTGGCTGGAGTTGATGCTGCGGATGTACAGTCCTAGAGAGGGTGGTACGCTACGAGCCTCTTACTCCATCTCCGGAAGAATGGACGCAAAAATACTGCAGCAGTCTTTGCAAATATAGCGCGTATCATGGGTGTAGACTCTTTTGTCTCCCCGAGCCTCCGCTAACTGGAACAAATAGTAAAGCGCTGGTCTCCGAGAAGTAACCGCCTTGAGAAGGTTTCCTGCATACTTTTCTTCCTCTATATTTATAGCCCCTCTCGGGTTTATTTGAACTGACGATTCCTTTGGATAAAAAGAGCGGCATAGTGTGCACTCAAAATGATCTAGCTTATTTACGGCCTGAAGCAGATGGTGTCGCTCCGGAGTGAACTCGGCTGATGAGGAAACAAGGGAAATTTTTCCTTTTGACGATATGGAGAGTAGTCCTACACCAAACTTTGAAGCTATACTTATCTCTTCTTGGCTGAATCCGCCGCCCTTTTCCTTTTCCCAGGCCAGATACACTCTATGCGCGTAAAGCGAATAAGAAACTGCCTGCCCAATAAAGTTAAGGAAGCGAGTTCCCCCTCTTTTTACCTCAATCGCCAATAACTCAGTCTGGGACGAAAAATCACTCCGGCGCTCGCGAAGACCCAGAACATCAATATGGCCGTACTTTGTTCCAGTGTTGATTTTCGTAGAACCACACCCAAACGCATCCTCGAGGAACGTGGCAACCACGGGGTAAAGTTCATCTTCTCTACTCATAGATCAAGCTCGTTTTTATACTGAAGGGCTAGAACCGCTGACGCTTCTAGGAGATTGTTGGTCATTCGCGCAAAAAAAGAGGCCGCCCGGAAACGCGCAAAGTGCGTTTGACGACGAGCGGTGAGTCGTAAAAGTTGCCATACGATGTCATCGCAAAAAAGCCCGGCAGGGCATCGTCCAGACCGGGCTTGATCAGTGGAGTTGCGGCTGATCAGGCGGCCTTGGCCAGCGAGCGCAGCACGTACTGCAGGATGCCGCCGTGCTCGTAGTAGTCCCACTCCTTGGGCGTGTCGATGCGCAGCCGCGCCGTGAAGCTGCGCTTTGCGCCATCGGCGCCCGTGACCGCGACGGTCACCTGCCGCGCGCCTTTGGTCACGCCGAGGATGTCGAAGTGCTCCTCGCCGGTCAGGCCTAGGGATTCGGCGCTGTCGCCTTCCAAGAACTGCAGCGGCAACACGCCCATGCCGACCAGGTTCGAACGATGGATGCGTTCGAAACTCTCGGCGATGACGGCCTTCACGCCCAGCAGCATGGTGCCCTTGGCGGCCCAGTCGCGCGAGGAGCCGGTGCCGTATTCCTTGCCGGCAATGATCACGAGCGGCGTGCCATCGGCCTGGTACTTCATGGCGGCGTCGTAGATCGACATGGGCTCGTCGGTGGGCAGGTAGCGGGTCATGCCGCCCTCGACGCCGGGCACCAGCCGGTTGCGCAGGCGGATGTTGGCAAACGTGCCGCGCATCATCACTTCATGGTTGCCGCGGCGGGACCCGTAGGAGTTGAAATCCTTGGCCGCGACGCCATGGGCGATCAGGTACTCGCCCGCAGGGCTGTTGACCTTGATCGAGCCGGCCGGGGAGATGTGGTCGGTGGTGATGGAATCCCCCAGGACCGCCAAGGCGCGGGCCGCCTTCACGTCCGCGATGGTGCCGGTCGCCATGGTCATGCCACGGAAGTAAGGCGGGTTCTGCACGTAGGTCGAATCGGCGCTCCAGCCATAGAGGTCGCCCTGCGGCACCTCCAGGCTGTTCCAGCGGGTGTCACCCTTGAAGACGTTGGCATAGGAGGCACGAAACATGGCCGAGTCGATATGCGACGCAATGGCGGCGGCGACATCGGCATTGCTGGGCCAGATGTCCTTGAGGAACACCTCCTGACCATCCTTGCCCTTGCCCAACGGCTGCTTGTACAGGTCGACGTCGACGCTACCGGCAATGGCATAGGCGACCACCAGCGGCGGCGAGGCCAGGAAATTCATGCGCACGTCGGGGTGGACGCGGCCTTCGAAGTTGCGGTTGCCGGAGAGCACCGAACAGGCGACCAGATCGTGTTCCTGGATCGCCTTGCCGATCGGTTCGGGCAGGGGCCCGGAGTTGCCGATGCAGGTGGTGCAGCCGTAGCCGACGACATTGAAGCCCAGCGCTTCGAGATCGCCCAGCAGACCGGCCTTCTGAAGATAGGAGGTCACGACCAGCGATCCGGGGGCCAGCGAGGTCTTGACCCAGGGCTGCACCGTCAGGCCCTTGGCCACGGCATTGCGGGCCAAGAGACCCGCGGCCAGCAGCACCGCCGGGTTGGAGGTGTTGGTGCAGGAGGTGATGGCCGCGATGACCACGGCGCCGTCCTTCAGCACGAACTCGCGGTTCTTGTAGAGGACCGGCGCTTCGCCGGCGACCTTCTGGACGGCGGGCGCGCCGACGGCCGTGCTGCCGCCTTCGCTTTCGAAGTTGGCGGTGGCGCCGTTGCGCGCGTCGCGCGCTTCGGTCATGGGCCGCAGCGCTTCGCGATAGGTCGACTGCATGTCGGTCAGCGTCACCCGATCCTGCGGACGCTTGGGTCCGGCCAGGCTCGGCACGACGGTGGACATGTCGAGTTCCAGCACGTCGCTGTATAGCGCTTCCACGGCCGGATCGCGCCACAGGCCCTGCGCCTTGGCATAGGCCTCCACCAGCGCGATCTGCTCGGCGCTGCGACCGGATAACTGGAGATAATTCAGCGTTTCCTGGTCGATGGGGAAAATGCCGCAGGTCGCGCCGTATTCGGGGGCCATGTTGGCGATGGTGGCCCGGTCGGCCAGCGGCAGGTGCTCGAGGCCGGGACCGAAGAATTCCACGAAGCGGCCGACCACGCCTTTTTTGCGCAGCATCTGGGTAACAGTGAGCACCAGATCGGTCGCGGTCGCGCCTTCGGCCAGCTTGCCGGTCAGACGGAAACCGACGACCTGCGGAATCAGCATGGAGATGGGCTGGCCCAGCATGGCCGCCTCGGCTTCGATGCCGCCCACGCCCCAGCCCAGCACACCGACGCCGTTAATCATGGTGGTGTGCGAGTCGGTGCCGACCACGGTGTCGGGGTAGGCCACGGTGCGGCCGTTGTCCTCACGCGTGAACACCACGCGGGCAAGATACTCGAGGTTGACCTGATGCACGATGCCGGTGTCGGGCGGCACCACGCGGAAGTTGGAAAAAGCCGTCTGGCCCCAGCGCAGGAAACGATAGCGCTCCTGGTTACGCTCGAACTCGATCTTCGCGTTGAGTTCGGCGGCGTCGGGACGGCCGAATTCGTCCACCATCACCGAGTGGTCGATGACCAGTTCGGCCGGCGAGAGCGGGTTGATCTTGTTGGGATCGCCGCCCAGGGCCTTCATGGCATCGCGCATGGCCGCGAGGTCGACCACGCAGGGCACGCCGGTGAAGTCCTGCAGGATCACGCGCGCCGGCGTGAAGGCGATTTCCGTATCCGGTTCGGTCTTGGGATCCCAGTTCAGGAGGGCATCGATGTCCGCGCGGGTGATGTTGACGCCGTCCTCGGTGCGCAGCAGGTTCTCGAGGAGGATCTTGAGGGAGTAGGGCAACCGGGCGAGCTTGTCGCTCTGCACGGCGTCCAGCCGATAGATTTCATATTCGCGACCGGCCACGTTCAGGGTGGTGCGCGCTTTGAAACTGTCTGTCATCGGTTTCTCCCAAGGTTGAGTCAATTCGGGCGTGGAATCGGCGGATGAGGCTAGTGCCGCGGCGGGTGTTGACGATACAAGGCGCATCGCCGGTAGCCTTTCGATCGCGCGGATTATAGCGAAAGGCCGCGGGGCGCTCTACGAGCGCCGTCAGGCGGCGTCGATACGCGCCAGCAGCGCTCCGGCGTCGCGTCGCAGGCGCCCACTCTGCAGCAGCAAGCTCCACCGTTGCCCGCCGCATTGGCGCCAGAGCCAGGCCGAGCGGATGCCCGCAAGCAGCAGCACCCGGATCAAGTCCGCAGCGCCCGCCGCCTTGATCTGCTCCGGGTCGCCGCGCACCACGATGCGTGGACCCGCGTCCCCGGCGGTCTGCTGATAGACCTCGGCGAGATGAGCGAGCACGGGCGCGCCGTCGGCGCCGAACATGGCGATCTTGGCAAGAGCGCCGCGGATGCCGTCGGTGAGCCTGTGCACCAGCTGCGGACTGCGCTGAATCCTTCCTTCCAGAAACAGCAGACTGGCGAGGTAGTAGGTGATGGGGTGCTGAGGGTCCATGCGGCGCTGCCCCAGCTGCTCGCTCAAGGCTTTGAGTCCGAGCCGGACGCCTGCGGCGCCGCCGTAGACGGCTGCCACGTTTTCCGCATCGGTTGCATAGAGACTGTTGATACTCGCCGCGAGGGCAGCGGCGTCGAGCGCGCCACGACCACGGTGCGCCATTCGGTCGACCAGGACGGCCGCCTGGAAGACGCCGGCCAGGGCGAGGAGGCGATCGGTCGGCGTGGCATTCATGCGGGAAGTTCCAGATCGGTGGTCGGGCGGTCCAGCGTGAGGCGATCCCGGATCACGGCGCCGCCCAGGCACTGCTCCTGCCGGTAAAACACGATGGACTGGCCGGGCGTCACGGCCCATTGCGGTGTCCCGAAATCCACGCGCAAGCCCCCGTTCTGAACAGTGATGTGGCAGCTTTGGGCGTTTTGGCGATAGCGCACCTTGGCCCGCAGGCCGTCCTGCAATCCCGGCGCGGGATCGGCTGCGAGCCAATGCGGGGCCTCGGTCCAGAGAGTCTGCGACAGCAGGCGCGGATGATCGTGATCCTGGCCGACGATGAGCCGGTTGCCCGCCAGATCCTTGTCCAGCACATACCAGGGCGCGCCGTTGCCCTCGCGCGCGCCGCCGAGGCCCAGGCCCTTGCGCTGGCCGAGGGTATAGAACATCAGGCCCTGATGGACGCCCAGCTCGCGCCCCGCGCAATCCACCATGGCGCCCGGTCGGGCGGGCAGATAGCGCGACAGGAAGGCGTTGAAATCACGCTCGCCGATGAAGCAGATGCCGGTGCTGTCCTTTTTGCGCGCCGTGCGAAACCCGGCCTGTTCGGCGAGGCGTCGCACCTCGGGCTTGGTCAGCTCGCCGATCGGAAACAGCGTGCGGGCGAGCGCTTCTGTGTCGATTGCGTGAAGAAAATAGGTCTGATCCTTGTCGTTGTCGACCGCCGTCAGCAACCTTGGCCCATCCGCACCCTGCATGATGCGGGCATAGTGCCCGGTGGCGATGAAATCCGCGCCCAGACGCAGGGCATGGCGCAGAAAGCGGCGGAACTTGATTTCGCGGTTGCACAGGATGTCCGGGTTGGGGGTTCGCCCGGCGGCATATTCATGTAGAAAATGCTCAAACACCTGCTCGCGATATTCCGCGGCGAAACGCACCCGATGCAGCGTGATGCCGAGCTCCGCACAGACGCTGCGGGCGTCCTGGTAATCGCGCGCGGCGTCGCAATCGCTGTCCGGATCGTCCCAGTTGAACATGAAGAGTCCCTCGACGCGGTAGCCCGCCTCGAGCAGCCGCAGCGCCGCGACCGAGCTGTCCACGCCGCCCGACATGCCGACGATGACCAGTGGGCGCTCAGTCACGAGTGGTCGCCTCGACTTCACCGACCAGATCGACCACCGCCTCCAGCGGCAGATGCAGGCCGCGTGTGAAATCCTCCACCGCGCGCAGCACCAGCGGGCTGCGCAATTGCTCGGCCTGCGCGCGCAGCGCATCGGCGCCGAACCAGTGCGTGGCCACGATGTCGGGGTCGAGCGGCCCCGGGTGTGTCTGCTCCGTCAGCTCGCCCCAGAAATTCACGCGCAGGATGGTGCGGTCGCTCGCCAGGGTGGGACGCCACAGATACAGCGCCACCACGCCGTGCGGCTCGAAGCGATAGCCGGTTTCCTCCAGCGTCTCCCGAATGACCGCGTCGATCAGGCTTTCCCCAGGCTCCAAATGGCCCGCAGGCTGGTTGAACACGGTACCGTCGCGTCCCTGTTCCTCGACCACCAAAAACCGGTTTTCACGCTGGGCGATGGCGGCGACGGTAACGTGCGGTTTCCAAATCGGGGAAGAATCGGCGGACTGGATGGTCATGACCTGATTTTAACAGCAATGCCGCAGCGGAGACGCTGGCGCCAAGGCGCATTCCTGTCCCGGATGGCGCCCGCCACCTGATGTATCACCCCCGTTTTCGCATGATAGGATGCGCCCCGAACCTCCCCGAACAGCGGTTTCGGGAGCCATCGGTCAACCGCGACGGAGCAAGCGACCACCATGACGATCGGCGTGATTTTTCCGGGCCAGGGTTCCCAGTCCGTGGGGATGCTGGCGGCTCTGGCGGACGAGTTTCCCGAGGTGCGGTCGTGCTATGAGGAAGCGAGCGCGGTCCTCGGTTACGACCTTTGGGCCGTGGTGCAAGCCGGTCCCGACGAGAAGCTCAACCAGACGGCCATCACTCAGCCCGCCCTGCTCGCGGCCGGCGTTGCGGTGTGGCGGGTATGGCAGGGCGAGAATGGACCCTCGCCGCGGGCCATGGCCGGGCATAGCCTGGGCGAATACACGGCGCTGGTCTGCGCCGGAGCCATCGATTTCGCCGATGCGGTGCGTATCGTCGCCCGACGCGGCGAACTCATGCAGCAGGCGGTGCCGGCTGGTGAGGGCGCCATGGCCGCGATTCTGGGCCTCGACGATGGCCAGATCGTCCAAGCCTGCGCCGCCGCGGCCCAGGGGCAGGTGGTGGAAGCGGTCAATTTCAATTCACCCGGCCAGGTGGTGATTGCGGGCCATCGCGCAGCCGTCGAGCGAGCCATTGAAGCCGCCAGCGCGCTCCGGGCCAAGAAGGCCATCATTCTGCCCGTCAGCGTTCCCTCGCACTGCGCGCTGATGACGCCAGCCGCGGAGCGACTTGCCGAGGTGTTGCAGGCCGTGACGATCCGGGCGCCAAAGGTGCCGGTGATCCATAATGTGGATGCGCGTGCCCACAGCGAGCCCGAGGCCATCCGCACGGCGCTGGTTCAGCAGCTGCATCGCCCCGTCCGGTGGGTCGAGGTGATCCGGGCGATGACGGCAGACGGTCTGACGCTGTTCATCGAACCGGGCCCGGGCAAGGTGCTGAGCGGGCTGGGCAAACGCATCGAGCGCGACGCCAGCTTCCTGCCGGTATTCGATCCGGAATCGCTGGCCAAGGCCTTGCAGAGCGCGATGGAGATCTGATCATGAGCGAGACACGCATTGCCCTTGTCACCGGCGCGTCCCGCGGTATCGGTCAGGCGATCGCCCGGGAACTCAGTACCAGCGGTTATTTTGTCGTCGGGACCGCGACCTCGCCGGCGGGCGCAGAACGCATCGAAGCCGACCTTCGGCAGCATGCGGGTCGGGGGTTGGGGCGGGTGCTCGATGTGACCGATCCAGCATCGGTTGCCGCCTTGATGGAGGACATCAAGAGCGAGCCCGGCGAGCCCGCCGTGCTGGTCAACAATGCCGGCATCACGCGCGACAACCTGCTCATGCGCATGAAAGACGCCGAATGGGACGCCATCATTGCCACCAACCTGACGTCCGTCTATCGCCTGTCGCAGGCCTGCCTGCGTCCCATGATGAAGGCGCGCTGGGGGCGCATCATCAGCATCGCCTCGGTCGTGGGCGTGATGGGCAATGCCGGACAGAGCAACTATGCGGCTGCCAAGGCGGGCATCATCGGATTCTCGAAGTCGCTGGCACGGGAAGTCGGCTCGCGCGGCATCACCGTGAATGTGGTGGCGCCGGGCTTCATCGCCACCGACATGACCGACGCCCTGAGCGAAGCTCAGCGCGCCGCGATCCTGTCGCAGGTGTCCCTGGGGCGCCTGGGCGCTGCCCAGGACATCGCCCATGCCGTTGCCTTCCTCGCCTCGGACGCCGCCGGCTACATCACCGGCGAAACCCTGCAGGTGAATGGCGGCTTGTACATGGTTTGAGCATGCTTTCAGGCGGCGGTGACAGATGCACCGCCTTTCATTACAATGGCGCCCGCACGCCGGTATCCGCGGGCGAATCGAGAGGATTCTAGGAAAATGAGCAGCATCGAAGAACGGGTCAAGAAGATCATCGTGGAACAGCTCGGGGTCAAGGAAGAAGAGGTGACCCACGAAGCTCACTTCGTCGACGATCTCGGCGCGGACTCGCTGGACACCGTTGAACTCGTGATGGCTTTGGAAGAGGAATTCGAGTGCGAGATCCCCGATGAGGAAGCCGAGAAGCTGACCACGGTCGGCCAGGCGGTCGATTACATCAAGGCGCACCTCGGCACCTGATCCGCATTCCATCCTTTCGCCGCCCAGAAAACCGTCGCCCCTCGGGCGGCGGTTTTTCGTGAATGAATCGCGCATGGAGACCGGCCCGCATGGATAAGCGCCGCGTTGTCGTCACAGGCCTCGGCATGATGACCCCCCTGGGGTTGGATACACCCTCGACTTGGTCTGCCGTGCTGGCCGGCCAGAGCGGTATCGGAACCCTGCAAGTCGACTTCGATCTGGCCAAGTTCCCGACTCGCATCGGCGGACAGGTGCGCGGATTCGACGCCACGCGTTACATGTCGAGCAAGGACGCGCGGCGCATGGACACTTTCATCCAGTATGGTGTCGCGGCGGCCCAGGAGGCCATCGCCGACGCCGGGCTGCAAGTGACGCCCGAAAATGCCGAACGCATCGGCATCGCGATCGGCTCGGGGATCGGCGGCATCGAGGGCATCGAGAAGAACCATCTTGCGTTTCTCGAAAACGACCATTCGCCGCGCAAGATCTCACCCTTCTTCGTGCCCGCCAGCATCATCAACATGATCGCCGGCAATCTGTCCATCATGCATGGCATCAAGGGCCCGAATCTCGCGGTGGTCACGGCCTGCACCAGCGGCGCCCACAACATCGGCCTCGCCGCGCGGCTGATCCAGGCCGGCGATGCCGACGTCATGCTGGCCGGCGGCGCCGAGATGTCCACGACGCCGATCTCGCTGGGCGGCTTCAGCGCGGCGCGCGCCTTGTCCGCGCGCAACGACGAGCCCGCGCGGGCCAGCCGGCCATTCGACAAGGATCGCGACGGATTCGTGATGGGGGACGGCGCCGGGATCCTGGTGCTGGAGTCTCTGGAGAGCGCGCAGGCACGCGGGACGACGATCTACGCCGAACTGGTCGGTTTCGGCATGAGCGCCGACGCGCACCACATCACCCAGCCGAGCGAAGGCGGCGAGGGCGCGGCGCGCTGCATGGTCAATGCGCTGCGTGATGCGGGGCTGGCGCCTGAAGCCATCGACTACATCAATGCCCACGGCACCTCCACGCCGGCCGGTGATGTGGCCGAAACGCAGGCGATCAAGCGCGCCTTCGGGGATCACGCCCGCGCTCTGGCGGTCAGTTCCACCAAGTCGATGACGGGCCACATGCTCGGCGCCGCCGGCGCGGTGGAGGCTGCCTTCGCCATTCTGGCCCTGCGCGATCAGGTGATTCCGCCGACCATCAATCTGGACGCGCCCGATCCGGAATGCGATCTCGATTATGTGCCGCATCAGGCCCGGCAGGCGCGACTGGACGTCGTCCTGTCCAACTCCTTCGGCTTCGGCGGCACCAACGGCTCCCTGATCTTTCGGCGCTTTTCCTGATTCCGGGGTCCTCGCCCCGGTGCCCGCCACTGCCGCCGTTCAGGTCCAGAAGCTCCCGCAGCGGCCGGACCTTCTGGCCCTGCACGCAAGCTTCCCGTCGCGCTATCCCTTGCTTCTGGAAAGCGCGGCAGCCCACCCGCTGACCGGTCGTTACGACCTCCTACCGGCCTTTCCCGAGACGCTGATCACCGCGCGCGATGGCGGCGCGGATTTCCTCTCCGAGTTGGCGGCGGCCTGCCGCCTCACGCCCGCCCCAGCGGATGACCACGGACTGCCGTTCGTCGGCGGGTGGATCGCCTATCTCGGCTATGAACTGGCCGGCGCGATCGAGCCGCGGCTGAAGCTGCCGCAACCGGCGGATTCATTGCTCCCGATGGCTGTGGCCTGGCGCTGTCCGGCCGTGCTGATTCACGATCGTCTGCGCGGCGAGAGCTGGGCTGTCGCGGAACGCGAGCCGGACCTTGGGCGTTTACTGGCCGACTTGTCGCAGACGCGCGCCCTCGACACAACCCTGCCACCCGGCCATCTGAGCGAGCAGGACCCCGCGCGCCATCTCGCAGCGATTGCGCGCGCGCAAGACTACATCCGCGCCGGCGATATCTTTCAGGCCAATCTTTCGCGCCGCTGGCAAGCTGAATTTGCCACGACCGTGGCGCCAGAGGCCGTGTATGCACGCTTGCGCTGCGCCAATCCGGCCCCTTACGCCGCGTCGCTGCGCTGGGGTGATGCGGCTGTGCTGTCCAGTTCCCCCGAGCGCTTGTTGCAGTGCCGGGATGGACGGATTCAGACCCGCCCGATCGCCGGTACGCGGCGGCGCGCCCGCGATCCGGCCGAGGACGAGGCACTGGCGCGCGAGCTCTTGGCTCATCCCAAGGAACGCGCCGAGCATGTGATGCTGGTGGATCTGGAACGCAACGATCTGGGCCGCATCTGCCGGCCGGGGACGGTACGCGTTAGCGAGCGGCTGCAAGTCGAGACCTACGCCCATGTCCATCACATCGTCTCGGCGGTGGAAGGCGATTTGCGCCCCGACGTAGGCGTGGCGGAAATCCTGGCGGCGCTGTTCCCCGGCGGCACCATCACCGGATGCCCCAAGGTGCGCTGCATGGAGATCATCGCCGAACTGGAAGGCGAGGCGCGGGGTCCCTATACGGGATCGATCGGCTACATCAGCCGGAACGGACGCATGGATTTCAACATTCTGATCCGGACCGCGCACCTGGAGGCAGGTCGGCTCAGCTTCCGGGCCGGCGGCGGCATTGTGGCCGACTCCGATCCCGAACGTGAACTGACGGAGACCCGTGTCAAGGCCAAAGGGATACTGCAGGCGCTGGAGGCTGTCTCATGATGAGCCTCGTGGATGGGCAACCCGTGTCCGGCGTGCCGCTGGACGACCGTGGCCTGCAGTACGGGGAGGGGCTGTTCGAGACCATCCTGGTCGACGCTGGCGAGCCCTTGGCCTGGGATCTGCACACGGCGCGTCTGGCGCGGGGATGCCAGGCCCTGGGGCTGCCGAAACCGCCGCTGGCTGATCTGCATCAGGATGCCCTTCAACTGGTGGGCACGCAGGATGGCCCGGGGGTACTCAAGCTCATGCTGACCACCCGCGGCGGCGAGCGCGGCTACGCTCGCCCCGCGCCCGTCGCGTGGCGACGCATCGTGTCCCTGACCCCCGCGCCCGCGTGGCCGGCCGAGGAGTACGAACAGGGTATCGCGGTGCGCTGGTGCCGGCAGTTGTGGTCTCCCATGCCTCGCCTTGCCGGCATCAAACACCTGAACCGGCTGACGCAAGTCCTCGCCCGGGCTGAATGGCACGATCCCGGCATCGCCGAAGGGCTGCTGCGCGATCCGTCCGGGGCAGTCATCGGCGCAACGATGAGCAATCTCTTTCTGGTCCGGGACGGGGTTTTGTTCACGCCCGAGATTCGAGGCTGCGGGATTGCCGGAACGCTGCGCGCCCGGATCCTGGAGCGAGCCGGGGAACTCGGCATCCTCGTCCGGGAAAGCGTTTTGGCCGTCGCAGATTGCTATCGCGCCGACGAACTCTTGCTCTGCAACGCCGTGCGCGGCATCCGTCCGATCCGTCTGCTCGGCCGCCAATCATTCGTGGCAGGACGTGTGACGAGGGCCTTGCAGGGCGCTGTCGCCGGACCTTGGCCGCGACCGGCCGGCGCCGCCGCATGACACTCGGTTTCCAGACCCGGCGCGCCTTCTTGCGGCGAGCGTGGACGTTGCTTTCAACGCTGTGGACGCTCCTGACGCTGCTCGCGATCGGCAGCGGCTGGGCGATGTTCGAGCACTACCGTCACCGACCCCTTGCCATCGCATCGCCCCAGATCCTGGAAATCCGGCCCGGCGACGGCTTTTCCGCCATCACCCGCACCCTGCAGGAACAGGCCATCCTCGACTGGCGCTGGCCCTTCACCGCACTGGCGGTTTTCGAGGGGCGAACGGGCCGAATTCGGGCCGGCGAGTACCGCCTCGCGCCGGGCACGACGCCCCAGGGTTTGCTGGACCAACTCGTCAAGGGCGAGATTCTTCTGCATCGGGTCACCCTGGTCGAGGGCTGGAGCGCGGCACAGGCGCGAGCGACCCTGAGCCAGCATCCGGCGATCCGCGCCACGCCCGACCTCGACATGCCGAGGTTGATGGCCGCGCTCGGTGCGCCGGATCTCTCCCCCGAAGGGCAGTTCTTCCCGGACACCTATTTCTTTCCCCGCGGCACCACGGATCTGACCCTGTTGCGACAAGCCCATGAACGCATGCGGCAGGAACTCGCGAGCGCCTGGTCCGCCCGCGCGCCCGACTTGCCGCTCCGAACCCCTGAAGAACTGCTCATCCTGGCCTCGCTGGTCGAAAAGGAAACCGCGATCGCCGATGAGCGGGCGCAGATCGCCGGCGTCTTCGTGCGCCGTTTGCAGCTCACCATGCCCTTGCAGACCGATCCCACGGTCATTTTCGCCTTGGGCGCGGATTATTCGGGCAACCTCACCCGCGAGCATCTGCTGCGGAACCACCCGTACAATACGTATCGAAATGCTGGCTTGCCGCCTGGCCCGATCGCGCTGGTCGGCCGCGCGGCGCTCGTCGCTGCAGCGCATCCAGCCCCCGGCCGAGCGCTCTATTTCGTATCCCGCGGCGATGGAACCCACGTGTTTTCCGACACACTCGAGGCACACAACCGCGCCGTCGCCTGCCATCAGCGCAAAATCTGCCAGGGAAATCCGCCATGACGTCGACCGCACGGGGCCGTTTCATCACGTTGGAAGGGGTCGAGGGCGTTGGCAAAAGCACCCATCTGCCCTTCGTCGGCGCGTTCCTGCGGGCGCATGGACTGGAAGTCGTCGAGACCCGCGAGCCCGGCGGGACACCATTGGCCGAAGCCGTCCGCGGTCTGTTCCTGCGCGATGAACCCATGCCGGCGGCGACTGAATTGATGCTGCTGTTTGCCGCGCGCGCCAGCCACCTCCAGGACGTCATCCTGCCCGCCATGGCGCGCGGCGCCTGGGTCATCTGCGACCGCTTCACGGACGCCACCTACGCCTACCAGGGCGGCGGGCGAGGGCTCGACCCCGAGTGGATTGCCGATCTGGAGCGCCGCGTGCAGGGGTCGACACGGCCGGACTGTGTGCTTGTGCTGGATGCTCCGGTCGCCGTCGGCCGCGGACGGGTTGCCGCGCGGCGCGGCCGGCAGGACCGGATCGAAGAGGAAGACATCGCCTTTTTCGAGCGCGTTCGAGCCGTGTATCTGGAACGTGCTCAACGGCCAGGCTATCGCGTCATCGACGCCACCGGCTCGGTTGAAGCCGTCCAGCGGGAATTGGCGCGCGAACTGGAAGATCTTCTGGCGCTGCAGGCATGCTGATGGACCCGATGGCGACGGCAGGGCCGGAGGCGGGCCCCGTATTTCCGTGGCAGCTACCGCTCTGGACGCAGTTCGGCGAGGCGCGTCGCCGCGATCGAATGGCGCATGCTTACCTCTTGGCCGGCCCACTCGGTGTGGGCAAGCGCATCTTGGCAAGACGCATTGCCGCGAGTGTGCTGTGCCGAAGCCCTTTGCCGGATGACGGCGCGTGTGGACGGTGTTCGGATTGCCTGCTGCTGGAAGCCGAGACTCACCCGGATCTGGCCGTCGTCGAACCCGAGAGCGGCAAGACGCAGATCGCCATCGAGGCGGTCCGCGCATTGTGCGCCGATCTGACCCAGACCGCCCATCAAGGCGGCATGCGGGTCGCGCTCATCGTCCCGGCCGAGGCCATGACGCCGCAATCGGCCAACAGCCTTTTGAAAACGCTCGAAGAACCGCACGGGCGGGTGCTGCTGATCCTGATCAGCGATCGCCCTCTGGCCGTGCTCCCGACCCTGCGCAGCCGCTGCCAGCGCCTGGACTGCCCGATTCCCTCGCAGGACGTCGTCCGGCGCTGGCTCGGCCGGGAGCGTGCCGATGAGCGCCGATTGCTGCGAGCGTTCGTCGTGTCGGGCGGCGCACCGCTGCACACCCGGCTCTACCTGGACGATGCGCAAGCGCAGCGGCTGGATCGGCTCGCACAGGACAGCCGGCAGGTCATAACGGGCGCCGCCGACCCGCTGTCCGTTGCCGCACGTTGGGTGGCTGAAGAAGCCCCCGATCTCATGGGCTTGTGGATGGTCCGCCTGGCCGAAGAGATGGCCCGAACTGGCGTTCTGGGTCACGGCCCGGCGCCGGTCCTGCTCGATCTCGATCCCCGGACCCTGCAGAGGACGCTCGCCCGTGCCGATAGTGAAGATGTGCTTGCCTACGTCGCGTTTGCGCGGCAAGCGCGCCTGTGGCTCGTGCAGGGCACCGCTCATCGTCAGGGACTCGTTGAAAGTCTGCTGATCCCCTTGGCGGATGGCTTGCGCGCTTTCAGGTTGCAAAGCCCGTGTAGGACGAGTCCGCTGAGAGAGACGACATCGTGAGCGATCCCCATACATCCGCAGGTGGCATCCTCAACATCACCATCAAGGACAAGGCGGCGTTGTACGAAGCGTACATGCCCTTCATTCGCAACGGCGGACTGTTTTATCCCACGCTCAAGCCTTACCGGCTGGGGGACGAGGTCCTGCTGCTGCTGACCTTGATGGAAGAAAGCGAACGCATGGCCGTTGCGGGGCGCGTGGTCTGGATCACGCCCCCGGGCGCGCAGAACCGCCGCCGCACGGGCATCGGCATCCAGTTCAACCCGAAAGACGAAGGGGTGACGCAAAAACGCATCGAGGTGTATCTGGCCGGTGCGCTGGACGGGGCGCGCCCGACGCTGACCTTGTGACACCCGGGCGCCGATGCCGGTCAGACCCCCGTGTTTGCCTGGGCTTTGAAGCGGGACCAGATCGCGGCCGGTGGGAGCGTGCTGTAGCAGGGAGGTAACCCGGTGCCCCCCATCGTCGGATGCCGGCACACGCGTGTCCGGCAAGGCGAGCAGGGCCACTGGGCCTGCAGATTGAGTGCGCGACCGCCTCGCAGGCCGGTCAGGCGGCTATCCGTCGCGCCGTAGAGGCCGATCACCGGTCGGCGCAGCGCGCAGGCGAGATGGCCCAGACCACTATCGACGGTGACGAGCCCGCCTGCAGCTGCCAGCACGTCCATCAGGGCAGCCAGCGATAGAGCGGGCAAGACCTCGCTGCGCTTGCTCCCCTTCACCAATACTTCGGCGCGGGCCTTCTCCTCGGCGTTTCCCCACGGCAGCGCCACCCGATAGCCATCTGCTTCTGCAAGCGCGATCAACTCGGCCCAAGCGGAGTCTGGATAATGCTTGCTGGGCCAGGTGGTCCCGTGCAAGAAGACGAGCTGCCGGCAATCCCCCTGCGAATCCTGCTCCAGCCCGAAATCCGGCGGGCCGGTCGGTCGCGGATAGCCCACGGCGTCGGCAAACAGCCTTCGCAGGCGCTCGATCGCATGCATCTCAGGCGCTACGTCGATGCGATGGTGATAACCGAGCGCGACCAGCGGCTCGCGGGCCGATTCCCGTGAGAAACCCGCCCGGGCACCACGGCCCAGGTTGCTGATGAACGCGCTTTTATAGAGACCTTGGGCATCGATGATGAGGTCGTAGGGCTGGGCGCGCAGGGCGCGTTGCCCCTGCAGCACCTCGTGCCAGTGGCGGCGGTGCAAGGGCTGTTGGCGCAGCCGCCTCAAGGGGAGGGCAATGACGCGGTCGACGGCCGGGTGGCGCGCCGGTATGGCCGCAAATCCCGGCTCGACCACCCAATCCGCACGCAGCCCCGGAATGGCGCGCAACGCGTCGGTCACGGCGGGCAAGGCGTGCACCACATCCCCCAGCGATGAGAGCTTGACGATCAAAATGCGCATCGGGGGCTGCCTTGCCAACCGTTCGGTATGCTGAGACACTCACCCGTCAGGTATGACACCGCCGGATCGCGGTGAAATGTAGCAGACATCATGGAGGATGACGATGTCCACATTGGCCTTGCTGCGCGAGGAGCCCAGCCGGCGCGCCTTGCACGCCATCACGCATCAGATCGGTTACGGGACCTTGGCCCGTGCGGGGGCCAAGGCAGCCATGCGCAGCCGGCTGAACCGTGCCGAATTGCCGCGGCAGTTTTTTCTCTCCCTCTGGGACACGCTCGGTCAGCGCGAGGCCATCGTCGACGGCGATCAGCGCGTCACGTTCGCCCAGTTCAAGGACCGGGTGCTGCGCCTGGCCAACGGCCTGCATCAGCTGGGCCTGCGCGAAGGCGATGCCTGCGCCGAGTTGCTCTACAACTGCTCGCATTGGTTCGAGTTGAATCTGGCGTGCGCCCTGACTGGCATGGCCATGCCCATGCTCAACTGGCATTTGCGACCGGGCGAGCTGGTGGAGTGCATCCAGCGCGCCAATGCCAAGGTGCTGGTGGTGGACTCGAATTTCGCCGACATGGTGGCCGGCGTGCGCGAGCAGATCCCGTCGGTGCAGCGTATTCTGCTGACCGGTGCGGAACGGCGCGAGGGCTTCGATTCCTTCGAGGATCTGATCCGGCGTTCCGCGCCGAGTCTGCCGCCCGGGCACTTCGCCATGTCATCGAAGCCCTACAGCGGCGGCACCACCGGCACGCCGAAGTACATCAATCTCAATCAGGAGGTGATGTTCGGCGAGTCCGACACGGCTCGGCGTGGCATCAGCCGCGAACAAATCACCCGCCTCACGCTGATGCAAGCCAGCGCCTTCGACTGGTATGGCCTCGGTGAATGCCATGACCCCGTCTCGGGCAATGCGCGCTCGCTGATTCCGGGACCGCTCTACCATGCCGGGGTGCAGATCGGCGTGCTGCCCTTCTTTTTCGGCGGCACCGTCGTACCGATGCGCAAGTTCACGGCCGAGGGTTTTCTCAAGGCCATCCAGGACGAGCGCATCAACTGGACCTTCGTCGCGCCGACCATGCTGGAACGGGTGCTCGCGTTGCCGGACGAGATCAAGAACAAGTACAACCTCGCCAGCATGCGGACCATCGTCTGCGCCGCTGCGCCCTGTCCGCCCCTGGTGAAGCAGGAGATCAACGCGCTGTTCCGCCGTCAGGGCGCGAGCAACGACGTGTTCCATGAGTATTACGGCGCGTCGGAAACCGGCCTCATCACGGTGCTGGTGCCCGCGGACTATCAGGCCAATCCCAAGCGCTACGAGAGCGTCGGCAAGGTGCGGGCGGCGCAGTGCCGGATCTACGATCCCGAAGCGCAGCGTTGGGCGCAGCCCGGTCAGGAAGGCAAAGTGCTGGTGCGCTCCGCCCTGACCAGCGGTCTCGAATATGTCGGGCAGAAATCCAAGACCGACGAATGCTTCCTGCCGATCGACGGCGAGCTCTGGTATGACGACGGCCTGATCGGTTATCTGGACGAGGACGGATTTCTGTATCTGACCTCGCGGGTGAAGGAGATGATCATCTCAGGGGGTGTGAATCTGTTCCCGAACGAGATCGAACATGCGATCAAGCTGCATCCGAAGGTGGCGGACGTCGCGGTGGTGCGGGCGCCCGACAAGGATCTGGGCGAGGTCCCGGCGGCGGTGATCCAGCTGAAGGAAGGCGAGTATGCCGATGCGGCGGAGATTCTGGCGCATTGCAAGGAAGCGGGGCTGTACGGCTTCAAGCTGCCCAAGATCATCGACTTCGTGGACCAGTTGCCGCGCAACCTCGCCGGCAAGCTGCCCAAGAAAGATCTGGAGGCCCGCTATTGGGCGGGCGTCGCCAAGCACGGCTGAGGACTGAAGCGAGCGGGCGGCTGCTTCCGCCGCGCTCGCGGTCACCCACCAAAAAGGCGGACCTAGCGGACCGCCTTTTTCATGGGCCAGTGGCCGGTCCGCTGGCTCAGGGCTGACGGGAGACCTGATAGATGGCGGTACTGCCGCTGATCTCGTGGGTCACGACCAACAAGGCTTGTCCATTGGGGCTATCGCGGGCGGGTATGAAAAGCACGCCTTCCGGCCCCACGTCACCCGCGCCATCCGTGGCCGGATCGCCGGCGAAATCGCGGTCGTTGACGTAGCCGGCGAAAGCGACGTCGAAAGGGGAGGTGATGTCGAACATCATGACGCCACCGATCCGTTCCAGTCCGACAAAGACATATTGACGGCCGCCGACTTCGCCAATGGCCAAGCCTTCCGGTTCAGGCCCTTTGTCGTCGCTGCGGCTATCGAAGCTATTGTTCGCGTCGTTGTTGCTGTTGAACGCCTCGGGAAAGCGGGCGGCCATCTCGGTTTCCATGATGTCGCCGCTGTCGTAGACCCGTTGCCCCTGGGAAGTCCAGATGGAGAACGATCGGCCGCCGAAGCTGTAGAGTTCGTCGTAATCACCATCCTGATCCGGATTGCCCAGCGTCTTGGTCACCCGCAGTCGATTCAGTGTCTGGTCATTTTTGAGTGCGGCGGCGTTGGGAAACGCCGTCGGGTCAAGAGTGAGACTGCCGACGCGCACTTCTTCACTGAAACCGGCGTAGTCGCGCGCATCCCCTTCATTGGCAGTCACCCAATAGACCCGGCCGCCGACGCGATAGGCGGCGATCGTGTCGGGCTGGTAAAGGCCCTTGACAGGCCAGGGGCGGATATTGATGCGCCCATCACGGTCGCTGGCATCCAGGCCACCCGGCTCGCGGCGAATCAGCGCCAGGATGGACGATTGCGGCGCCGGGTTGGGGATGAGTTTGCCGGTGGCAGGGTCGAAGGAACCGGACAGCCCGAAGTCGTTGTCGTTGATGACGGCCAACGTCTCGGCGTCCACCAGTGCCAGTCCCTCTGCCTTGTCGGCGAAGGTGTAACCTGCGGCCACCAGATCCAGATAGAGTTCCTTGCGAACCGGCTGAATCCCCGCCGTCCGGAGGGCGGTGGCATCCATCGACTCCAGGCTTCCGCCCGGACCCGTAATGGCGGAGCCAACACCGGAAAGATCCGTGGCCGCGTTCAGGTCGATGCGATACACCGCCTTCTTCGCACTGGTGCCGGTTGCCGCGTCTCGCTCGATGAGCAGAAAGCGCCCCCGGCCGAGCGCCACCGCGTCTCCGATCTTGTCGCTGCTGCCACCCTCCAGAACGTAGAGATATTCACCCGCTACCCGACGGGTCGCGAGATCGAATGCAACGATGCGTACGTTGCGCGAGGCTTTGCTGTTGGCGTCGTCGGCGACATCCGGATTGTCGAGCGGGCTTTGCAAGAACGCGTAGATCTTGCCGTCGGCGTAGGCAACCGCCTCGAAACCCCGATTGACGCGTCGCTGGTTGTAGACCGCGGGAAGGACTTCGCTTCCGCCAGCGCCCGCCGCCTCCGCACCGATGGGAATGTAGCGGTGCACCAAGCGGCCGCGGGCATCGAATTCGTATAGGCTCGGGCGATATTCGTCGCCCATCCAGTAGTGGCCGTCGGGCGTTCGCACCACGCCCTCCAGATCTGCGCCCCACGGATCCAAGGGCAGCGGCTGCCCGCGCAGATCGACCGGCACTTCGTCCGCCAGCGCCAGACCGTCCTGTCCCGCCACGTTCGGCAGGCCGGTGAGCGGCGCACCATCCGTTCGCGTCAGGCCGATGCGCTGCAGAATCTGGACGCTGCCACGTTTCGGATCCACGGCGAAGCGCACCAGTTCAGGCTGAAACGTGGGCAGCGGAAAGGGACGCTCGTCGACGCCATCCTGATTCACGTCCAGCGGCTCGGCATTCGGACCGCGATCGCTATGCGTCACAAACACCATCTGCGTGCCGCTCCAGCCCTCGAAGAACAGCCCGGAGAATCCGCTCACCCGCAGGACGTCTCCCGCAGCCGTTGTGCCAAGAAGCGGGGCGGGCAGGGTGTGTCTGGTGAGACGCGGACTCCCGCTCTGATCCTTGCTGCCGAGCGGATAGACCGCGGTAATCTGCGCAGTCCTCAAATCGAGCTCGGCGACGGCATTGTTTTCCTGCAGGGTAACCCAGGCCGTGCGGGAATCAGGCGACACGGCGATGTACTCGGGTTCCAGATCCTGCGCCGGCGTGGCGCCCGGCCCGAAAATCCTCACCTGCGGAGGGATCGACGCATTGAAGCCGCGGAAATCCGCAGTCTTCACTTGGGCTTGCGTCAGGCGCCTCATGTCGGTCGGGAGGGTGATGAGGCTGATCGAACCCTCCGGATCGACGGTGTAAGGGTCATTGGGTTCACCTTCGTTGGCCACCAGCACGAAACGGCCATCGGGCGTGAACGTGAGCATGTCAGGCAGCGACCCCACGTGAACGGCCGCCTGAAATCCCCCGTTGGCATCGAAAAATACGGCCTTTCCGGGCAAGGTGCGATCCGCGTTTTCGACCGCAACGGCGACACGGCCTCGGTCGGCAGCGACGCTATTCACCCCTGCGCCGTAAGGAGAAAGATCAACACTCGAAACCAGAGACGGCGCCACCGGACTCGACAGGTCAAGAATATCGATGGTGTTTGTGACGGCATTGGAAATGAACAGACGCCGGCTCGCAGCGTCGTAGGCGGCAATTTCAGCGGCACCTTGGCCAAACGCACCGGTTCGGTACTCACCCAGCCGGCGCAAAGACAAGTCCGAGGCCGAAGCGTTCATTGCAAGCAGACCGCTGATGGCCATGAGCCATCGCGACCGTCGAGCGTGCGTCATATGCAATCCCCTGAGCATGTTTGGATTTCGAGCGCGCGAAGTGCCCATGGTCCAAGACATCCATGACAGGGCAATGTCAGAGGGATTACAGGCAAATTCCGGAGTCGGCAGCCGGCTCAACACGCCGCTCTCGTCAAGTTTAAATGGGCCGTCGGCCCCTGTGGCTGCCGGATCGCGTCCGACAAGCAACCTGAGAAATAGCACATAAGTGATTGTAGAGCCGTGCTTTTGTCATGCGGCCAATCCCGCAAAGCCGTCACGGAGAACGTATTTCAAGTACCACTCGCTGTATCCGTCATAAAGTACTATTTACAAAGACATTACGCAGGGCCGCGTTATACAAAATCTCACGCATGAGCTTTCAGCCGGATCTGCGAGGGACCGGCTGCCCGGAACCGGACCCCGGCGCGGCGAACCCGGCAGAGAGCCGGAAGGGCCGGCGCCGGTCTGCCGGCCGCGTCATTCCCCCGGCATCAGAGTCGCATAATCGATATTATGTTAAATAATGTTACCGACGACCCGGAGATCGGCACGGCGCAGTTAGGCGCGCCGTGCCGGCCGCCGCTCTCAGGCTTCCTGCCGCGCCTGCGCGCCCAGCAGGGTCACCTGCATTTCTTCCAGCGCGTCTTGCATGTACTGTCCGATTTTCTCGATGTCGGGCGCCTTGGTCTTGTCCGATGCCAGACCGAACAACAGGCGGTCGATATAAGTACTGACCGTGATGTTGATGCCGATGCCGTCCATCACCAGCGACAACGGATAAATCCCCAGCAGCTTCGCGCCCTTGTAATAGCGCGCTTCCTTGAAGATGGGTACGTTGGAAATCAGAACGTTGGTCATGGTGCGCGGGTTCACAGCCCGATGCCCGCGTAGCCGCTTGACCATCAGCGACAGGATGCGCACGCCCATGAGGCTGTACAGCACGCTTTGCGGCACGCTACGGATCTGTGCCTTGGCTTTGGCGGTCGACTGCCGGATGGATTCGATCTGTTCCAGCGGTGATGCGGCGTCGGTCGCCAGGCTGTAGGCGCAAAAACAGATCCGGTTGCTTTGGTCCATGTCCTCGTCGGTATGGATCGAGATCGGCATCGTCGCGTAGAGGCTTTTTGCCGGTGGTTCGCCTTTGGCATCGAGATAGCGCCGCATCGCGGTGCCGACCAGCGCACTGATGACATCATTGATCGTACTGCGCGTGGCGCGCGCGATCTCGGCGACCAGCGTGAGCGCGAGGGTGGTCGTCGCAAAGCTGCGACTCGGTTCCACCAGCGTATTGAAGCGGGTCACCGGGACGGCGTCCGGCGGCGGGATCAGCATGGTTTCGCCGGATTTGATCTGGCCGCGAATCGTCCCCAATCCCTTCCAATATGCGCTCAAGCGTTGGCGCCGGCTCATTTTCGCGAGACCCGCATCGAAGCGTGCTTTCTGGTGATGTTTCTTGCGGCCCATGTTGGCGTTGGACTGGTCCGCCGGATCGGGCCGAAGCACTTCTTCGATCACGTTTTTAGCCGAAATGCCGTCGATGCTGCAGTGATGAACCTTGAAGGCCATGGCGAATTCGTTGCGCCGTTCCAGCCCATCGATGACATGGATTTCCCACATCGGGCGGTTGTAATCGAGCGCCGTCGCATACAGATCGGTCGTGTAGTCACGCAGCGCCTGTTCGGCGTCGCCGCGGCGCAGCGTCACGAGGCGGACGTGATGCGTCATGTCCATGTCCCTCGCCTCTACCCAATGGTAGCGTCCCAAGGTTCCGATCGAGCGATGCAATTTTTCGTTGTAATGCGGCAAGGGCCACGGGTTGCGCCGCATGTCTTCGACCAGCTTTTGGACGTAGTCGTCCGCGGCATCGGTGGGTTTTTCGAACACCGCGTAGGCCACGATGTGCATCTTCTGATCCGGTCGGTCCATCAACAGGAACATGTTGTCCAAGGCGTTGAGCTTCTTCATTGCAATTCCTCTGCGACGTGGTATCGCCCCCCTTCGGGCACCGATGCTTTGTCGGTGCCTCATGCATCGTGCCGTTACTGTCCCGGTCCTTTTAAGCGGCGCGGAGCGCTCGGCTCGCCCGCGTAAACCATGACGGCACGGCTCCATCCATCAACCGTCTTTCGGCCGAGCCAGCGAAATCTGAGCGGATGGTCGCGACACGGCCACTGCCGTCGTATGGCCGCGGCGTCGGCGAGTCCGACGGTCGAGCGTTTTGTTTTTTGGGAGCGCGACATGGCAGGGTTCATCCTGAACTGCCGAGGTGCGAAGGGGCCCCGAGTTCGGCGAGTCTAACGGGCGGCTGTGGCCGCCGTTCACTGTCGCCGATGCCCCACACGGGAGGCCCGCGCGGGTTGCGCGCAATGCTGTTGCGCCGCGTCGAATGAGCTGCGCTGCGGACGACATCGCGACGAGAGGACGTCCCAGGCCTTTGATTTGTATTCGTTATTTTCAAATTCATGACGGTAACGGATTGTTTCGATTATGATTGATGCGCTCGCTCGGTAACGAATCGCTTGGAATTCATTTGGCCAGCCTGGCCTCGAGTGCCTGCATTCAGTCCGCGCTTTTCCCGATCGTTGTGCAGGCGCGTTGGACCAACACCTGTTAGGAAACCTGCCCATGTGTGGTATCTGCGGTGAAATCCGGTACGACGGCCAAGCGATCGATGTGGCACGGATCGAGCGCATGAAACAGGCGATGGTGCCGCGCGGCCCCGATGATGGCGGCACGTTCGCCGTCGGAAACCGGGCGTTCGGCCACCGGCGGCTGATGATCATGGACCTTTCGGCGCGCTCCCAGCAGCCGATGGTGGATGCCGGTCTGGGTCTGGGGGTCGTGTTCAACGGCGCGATCTACAATCACCCGGAGCTGCGCGCCGAACTCGCCGGACTGGGTTACACGTTCTATTCCGAAGGCGATACCGAGGTGGTGCTCAAGGCCTATCACGCCTGGGGTATCGGGTGTCTCCAGCGATTCCAGGGCATGTTCGCCCTGGCGATCTGGGAACGCGACAGCGGACGTACGGTCCTCGCCCGCGACCGTCTGGGGATCAAGCCGCTCTACTATGCCGCCGACTCCTCGCGTCTGACCTTTGCCTCTACCCTACCCGCCCTGCTCGCCTCGGGTGGTATCGATACTGCTATCGATCCGGTCGCGCTCAACCACTATCTGAGTTTTCATGCCGTGGTGCCTCCGCCGCGCACCATCGTGCACGGTGTGCGCAAGGTCCCGCCGGCGCATTATCTGATCATCGAAGCAGACGGCCGAATCGAGGCACAGCGTTACTGGTCGCTCGAATTCCGCCACGGTATCGAGCGCAGCGAGGCGGAATGGCGCGAAGGGCTGCTGGCAGCGCTGCGCACGGCGGTGCGGCGGCGGCTGGTTGCGGCGGTCGATGTCGGCGTATTGCTCTCCGGTGGTGTCGATTCCAGCCTGCTGGTCGGATTGATCGCCGAAGCCGGTGTAAGCCGGTTCCGCACGTACTCGGTCGGCTTCGAGACCATCGGGGAGGAAGCCGGGGACGAGTTCCATTACTCGGACATCGTGGCGGAAGCCTTTGCCACAGACCATCACCGCATCCGCGTGTCGTCCCGCGGGTTGCTCGCGGAACTGCCGGCCGCGATCCACGCCATGTCCGAGCCCATGGTCAGCCATGACTGCATCGGGTTCTATCTGCTCTCGCGCGAGGTGGCGCGTACCTGCAAGGCCGTGCAGAGTGGTCAGGGCGCCGATGAGGTCTTCGGTGGCTATCACTGGTATCCGCCCATGGTGAACACCGCGCAGCCCTTCGAGACCTATCGGCGGTCCTTTTTCGATCGGGACTTCGAGGAATACCGGCAGGTCGTCGCCGATCCCTGGATCCAGGGCGATTTCGCCTCCGAGTTCGTGCAAAACGAGTTCGCACGCGCCGGCGCCGAGGATCCGGTCGACAAAGCGCTGCGGCTGGATACGACGGTGATGCTCGTCGATGACCCGGTCAAGCGGGTGGACAACATGACCATGGCGTGGGGGCTGGAGGCGCGGGTGCCGTTCCTGGACCACGAACTGGTGGAATATGCAGCGACCATGCCGGCGTCCCTCAAGGTTCGTGGCGAAGGAAAATACCTCCTGAAAGAAGCCGCGCGGTCGGTGATTCCTGCCGCCGTGATCGATCGCCCCAAAGGCTATTTTCCGGTGCCGGCGCTGAAGTATCTGCGCGGCGAGGTCCTTGATTACGTGCGCGACGCGCTGCTGAGCGACCGGGCGCGCAACCGTGGACTGTTCAGGCGCGAGTATCTGGATCTTCTGCTAGGCGATCCCGAAGCGCATATCACACCGTTGCGGGGATCCAAGCTGTGGCAACTGGGTCTGTTGGAGAACTGGCTTCAGGCTCATGGCATTTGAGGGTCATCCAGTCGACCGCGAGGAGAAGCGTCATGCGTGACCAGGTGTCCGTGTACTGTGGCTGGGGACGGGTCGTGTTCGCCCAGACGTTCGAGGACCCGACTCAGATCGCCGCCGAGATGACCCGGGAACGGCCGGGCCAGCGCGATATCGCGGCCTATGTCACCAAGCCGCACGTCGTGCTGTCCTATGCGCCGCAACAGCTGTTTCTGGACCCTTCCGACATGCTGCGCTTGGATCTCGCCGGCTTCGAGGCCGAGGCGCCCAACGGGGTCGTCGAGATCCGCCGCATCGCGCACGAGGCGGAAGCCGAGGCGATCAACGACCTCTACCTCAAGCGGGACATGGTGCCCTCCGACGCCGATTTCATCTGGCGCCACCGCGATGCCGAGACGATCGTCTACCTGGTCGCGGTCGACACCCTCAGCGGCCAGGTGCTCGGCACGGTAACCGGCATCGACCATAAGGCGGCGTTCGATGATCCCGACAATGGCGCCAGCCTGTGGTGTCTGGCGGTCGACCCAAGCGCCTTGCTTCCGGGCGTCGGCCAAGCGCTGGTCTGCGCACTTGCCCAGCATTTCAAGGACGTTGGCCGAACGCATATGGATCTGTCGGTGATTCATACCAACGTCCAGGCCAAGGCACTTTACGACAAGCTCGGATTCAAGCCGGTCCAGGTCTTCGCCATCAAGAACAAGAACGCTTACAACGAGACCCTGTTCATCGGGCCCGAGCTCGAAGAAGACCTGAATCCTTACGCCCGGATCATCGTCGACGAGGCGCGCAGCCGCGGCATCGCGGTTGACGTCCTCGACGGCAAGGAAGGTTATTTTCGCCTCTCTCTGGGGGCCAAGAGCGTGGTGTGCCGCGAGTCACTGAGCGAGCTGACCAGTGCCGTCGCCATGAGCCGCTGCCAGGACAAGTACGTGACGCATCGCTGGCTGAGCAAGGCCGGTCTGCGTACTCCGGCATTTCAGCTCGCCGGGAGGGCGGAGGAGGATCGCGCGTTCCTGAAGGAACACCGCCGGGTGGTGGTCAAGCCCGCCATCGGCGAGCAAGGCAAGGGCGTCACCGTCGGCGTGGACAACGAAGCCGATCTTGCGGCCGCCATTGAACTGGCGAGCCGCTTCAGCGAGCGCGTGTTGCTCGAGTCCTTCCACTCGGGTCAGGATCTGCGCGTGGTCGTGATCAACTATCGCGTGGTGGCTGCGGCGATCCGCAGGCCTGCGCGGATCCGCGGCGACGGCGTCCATGATGCCCGCACGCTGATCGAAAAGCAGAGCCGGCGCCGCGCCGCGGCTACCGGCGGCGAAAGCTGCATCCCGCTCGATGCCGAGACCGGCCTCCGCCTGGCGGCCAGCGGTTACACGCTGGACTCGGTCATCCCCGAGGGTGAGCAGGTCGACGTGCGCAAGACCGCCAACCTGCACACCGGCGGAACCATCCATGATGTCACCGCCATCCTGCATCCGCGCCTTGTCGAGGCCTCGGTTCGGGCCGCGCGACGGCTCGATATTCCCGTGGTCGGTCTGGACCTCGTAGTGAGCGCGCCGGATCAGCCGGACCATGTCTTCATCGAGGCCAACGAGCGCGTCGGGCTCGCCAATCACGAGCCGCAGCCCACCGCCGCAAGTTTCATCGATCTGCTGTTTCCGTTGTCGGTCAAAATCGCTCGCCGTGATCCGGTCTACGGTCCTGAAGCGGACGATCCGGCAGGAATCGCGGGAAGTCGCCATCTGCGAAGCACCCCATGATCGACGCCAACCGTATCGTCACAACACTCCTCGACCTGCTGGCCATCCCCAGTCCCTGCGGATTGACCGACGAGGTGGTGCATTACATCGGCAAGGCGCTCGCCGAGATCGGAGTCGATCACGAGATGACTCGGCGTGGCACGATTCGCGCCCGCTTGCCCGGCCTTTCCGGCGATCCGGCCCGCGCGGTGGTGACGCACGTCGATACCATCGGCGCCATGGTGCGCGGTATCCGCGACGACGGCCGGTTGCTGGTGGCTCCCATCGGCCATTGGTCGAGCCGCTTTGCCGAAGGGGCCCGCGTCACGTTGTTCGGCGAATCGGGCAGCTTTCGCGGCTGCCTGCTCCCGGTCGTGGACTGGGGCGTCTCGCGGGACCAGGGCGTGGCGCAAGTGCCGATCGACTGGGATCATATCGAGCTGCGTCTCGAGGAGGCCGTGTTCAACGCCGATCAGGTGCGCCAACTGGGCATCGACATCGGCGATTTCATCGCCCTCGAGAGCAACCCCGAGGTGCTCGAAAGCGGTTACATCATCGGCCGCAATCTCGACAACAAGGCCGGGATCGCCGCGGTGCTGGAGCTGTTGCGCCATCTGGTGGAAAGCCGGATTCCGGTGACGCACGACACCTACGTCATCTTCACGATCAACGAGACCACCGGTGGCGGCACGGGGGGCGCCATTCTGCCCGAGGTTTCCGAACTGCTGACCGTGGATTTCGAATCGGTCGCGCCCACGGAGAAAAGTCCGTTCAAGCGAGTCACCCTGGCCAGTGGTGATGCCGGCGGTCCCTATGACTACCACCTCACCGAGCATTTGCGCCGGTTGGCGGTCGAGGCCGACATCCCGCTGCAGCAGAAATACCTGCGCGCTTTTCACAGCGATGCGGCGTCAGCCCTGGTCGCCGGACACGATGTGCGCACGGCCGTGATCGCCTACGCAGGCGATGCCTCGCACAGTGTCGAGCGGACGCATATCGAGAGCCTGACCAACGTGGTGCGCATGCTCGAGGCCTACACCACCAGTGCGCCCACCTTCCCAGCCGATGGCGAGTTGACCACGGTCGAGCATTTTTCTCATCAGATCGATGCCGGCACCCTGCCCCGCCGCCGCGCCGAGACGCCCGACCCAGCCACGGTGATGGCGCCGCCGGCCGATGACGGCCACGAGGCCTGAGGCATGGGCGCGGCCGAGGCGATCGATTCGGAATACCTGCGCCGGCGCTTGCTGGACATGCTGGCGATTCCGAGCCCCACCGGATTTACCAACGAGATTTCGCGCTACGTCTGCAGAGAGCTGGCGGCATTGGGCGTCGACTACCAGCTGACCCGTCGCGGCACCATCATCGCCCACCTTCCCGGCGAAGACCGCGCGGTGACGCGTGCGGCGGTGAACCACATCGACACCATCGGCGCCATCGTGAGCGAGATCAAACCCAACGGCAGGCTGGGGCTGATGCCGATCGGCACCTGGTCCAGCCGGTTTGCCGAGGGCGGGCGAGTGTCGGTCTTCGCGCGCAGCCGGGTCTATCGCGGCCAGGTGCTGCCGCTGCTCGCCTCCGGTCACGCCTTCAACGAACGCATCGACACACTGCCCGTGGCCTGGAATCAGGTCGAGGTGAGGCTCAACGAGCCCTGCCATACTCAGGCCGATCTGGTCGATCTGGGCCTGCGCAGCGGGGATTTCGTGGCCTTCGACGCCGACCCGGAAATTTCAGACAGCGGCTACATCAGTTCCCGCCACCTGGACAACAAGGCGGGTGCCAGCGCCTTGCTCGCCGCACTCAAGGCCATCGGCGAGAGCGGCAGGCGGCCGGCGATCGATTTTCAGGCGATCTTCACCATCACCGAAGAGGTCGGCACCGGTGCCGGTTCATCGCTGTCGAGTGAGGTCGTCGAATTCGTCGGGATCGATATCGGTCCGGTGGCGCCGGGCCAAAACGCCCGGGAAACCGGCGTGACGCTGTGCGCGCAGGACACCAGCGGGCCATTCGACCATCACATGCTGCGCAAACTGCGCAGGCTGTGCCGGGAACACGACATCGCCCATCAGATCGACGTGTTCCGCTACTACTACTCCGATGCCAACTCGGCGGTGAAGGCCGGGCATGATGTGCGGGATGCCCTGATCACTTTCGGCACCGATGCCACCCATGGCTATGAGCGCACGCACCTCAGCAGCCTCTCGTCCATCGCCGAGCTGCTGTTCGTCTATGCCTTCAGCCCGCCCATCGGCATGCCCCAGCCCTGTCGCGCTGCAACTGCGCCGGCCACCACCTGAGCGCGGCGCAGTTCCATCCGGATCGGTCGAACCACGCCGCGTCATTTCAGAAGCTTTCAGAAGCGCTGAAGCGCGCGGCACGGCATCGCGTGCGCCGGTTCAGCCCTCCTGGAAGGCCTGGGCGATGCGTTCCCCGATGTCTGCGTCGATCTTGCGCCAGTAGTCGAAGGCCCGCTCGCGCACCGGCACTGAGACGCCATTTTTCAAATGCCCCACGACGTTTGCGACCAGCCGGTCGCGCTGCGCGTCGTCCATCACCTTGCGCACCAGATCGCCCGGTTGCCTGAAATCATCGTCGTCGCGGCGCAGCGTATAAGCGGCACGGACAAAATCCCCGCTCGCCGGCCAAGTCGCGACTTCCGGATTGAGCCCGGGGTCTGCCGCGGGCCCACCCTTGGAATTGGGCGCATAAACGGGGTCCGATGCTTTCTCTACCCGCATCGCACCGTCCTTGCTGTAGCTGTGCACGGGCACCTTGGGTTTGTTGACGGGGATCTGCTTGTAGTTCACCCCAAGCCGTGCGCGATGGGCATCGGCATAGGAAAAGACCCGCGCCAGCAGCATCTTGTCCGGACTCAGGCCGATGCCGGGCACCAGATTGTTGGGTTCGAAAGCAGCTTGCTCGATCTCGGTATGGTTGTCGGTGGGATTGCGATCGAGCATCAGCTTGCCCACCGGTATCAGCGGATAATCGCCATGCGGCCAGACCTTGGTCAGATCGAAGGGATTGAAGCGATAGGTTTCGGCCTCGGCGAAGGGCATGATCTGCACGTGCAGAGTCCAGCTCGGGTAATCGCCGCGGTCGATGGCCTGGTACAGGTCGCGCATGTGGTAGTCCGAGTCGGTGCCCGCGGTCCGCTCCGCCTCGTCCTGGGTCAGAAAGTCGATGCCCTGATCGGTCTTGAAGTGGTACTTGACCCAGAACTTCTCGCCGGCGGCATTCACCCACATGTAGGTGTGGCTGGAATAGCCGTTCATGTGCCGCCAGTTCTTCGGAATTCCCCGGTCTCCCATGAGCCAGGTGACCTGATGGGCCGATTCCGGCGAGAGCGTCCAGAAATCCCATTGCATGTCGTGATCGCGCAGATTGCTGTCGGCGCGGCGCTTCTGGGAGCGGATGAAATGCTGGAATTTCAGCGGATCGCGCACGAAAAAGACGGGCGTGTTGTTGCCCACCATGTCGTAGTTGCCGTCGCTGGTGTAGAACTTCAGCGCGAAGCCGCGCGGGTCGCGCCACGTGTCGGGGCTGCCGCGTTCGCCGGCCACCGTGGAGAAGCGCGCCAGCACATCGGTTCGCGTGCCCGGCTGGAAGACGGCCGCCTTGGTGTACCGGCTCACGTCATGAGTCACTTCGAAAGCGCCGAACGCGCCGCTGCCCTTGGCGTGCGGCTGGCGTTCCGGGATACGCTCCCGATTGAAGTTCGCCATCTGTTCGATGAGGTAGTGGTCGTGCAGCACGATCGGGCCGTTGGGGCCCACCGTCAAGGAGTGTTCATCGCTGGGGACGGGGATCCCGGCATCGGTCGTGGTCGGATTGCGGTCAGGGCCTGACATATCGTCTCCTGGGATGATGGATGAGGCACGAGGCAGGTTCAACTCATCATGGACTGCGTCCGGGGCGTGCCAGTTCCATCCAGGCCCTGCACCGGCAGCGCTCGAGTCGGCCCCGGACCAAAAGGCTGTTTCCGGAGGAAGCGGCCCGCAATCTGACGCTCACCTCGGGGTGATCGCACGCCCGTTACTCAGCAGCGGTGCACCCGCGATGGAGCAGCCCGTCGTTCATTCGCCCAGCACCGCGCCAAGCACGGCGCGCACTCTGACCATGCCGCGTTCCAGGCTATCCGCGATGTCGCCGTGGATGTCGCTGCCCGCCGGCCCGAGCCCCGCCGCCCAGTTCACGGAGACGGCCAGCGTGGCATAGGCGAGATCGAGCTCGCGGGCCAGCGCCGCCTCCGGCATGGCCGTCATCCCGACCATGTCGCAGCCCTCCGCGCGCAGCTTGCGCACCTCGGCGGCGGTTTCCAGACGCGGTCCCTGGGTCACGGCGTAGACCCCCTGCGGCAGCACCTCCACCCCGGCCGCGGCTGCGCCGCGGATCAGCGCCGCGCGCAGGTCGCGGTCGTAGGGCTCGGTGCAGTCGGCATGCAGCACGTGGCCTTCCGTCGAAAAGGTATGCTCGCGGCCCCAGGTGTAGTCGATGATCTGGTCGGGTACGGCCAGAGACGCCGGCCCCAGTGCCGGGTGGATGCCGCCCACCGCGGCCACGGCGATGACGCGACAGGCGCCCAGGCGGTGGAGCGCCCAGAGGTTGGCACGGTAGTTCACCTGATGCGGCGGGTAGCGGTGATCCTGGCCGTGGCGCGCCAGAAACACCACCGGATGGCCCGCGTAGTGCCCCAGCTGCAGCGGCGCGGAAGGCGCGCCGTAGGGCGTCTCAATGAGGCGATCCTCCGCGAGCACCAGCCCCTCGAGGCGCGTGAGGCCGGTGCCGCCGATGATGCCGGTCAGCGTCGATCGGGTCATGATGCCTCCGTCACAGGCCGCGCACGGCATAGATGCCGGGCAGGTTGCGCCAATAGCCCTTGTAATCCATGCCGCCGCCGAACACGTAGCGGTCGGGTACCTCCAGACCGACGTGGTCCGCGCGGGTGCCGAGCCGGTTGCGGTCGTGGCATTTGCGCACCAGTACGGCGGTGCGCAGCAGGGCCACCTCCTGGCCGAGGCACCAGGACTGCAAGGCGTGCAGGGTCACCCCTTCATCGAGGATGTCGTCGATCAAGAGCACGGCGCGGCCGCTCAGGGACGTGCGCGGCTGATGGATCCAGCGCAGCTCGGCGCCTTGGGTCGCGCCGTCGTAGCGCGTTGCATGCAGGTAATCGATCTCCAGCGGGAAATCCAGGTGCGGGAGCAGCCACGCCGTCGGCACCAGGGCGCCGGTCATGACGCACAACACCAGCGGATTGCGACCGGCGAGATCGGCGCGAATGTCGCCGGCCATGCGCGCCACCGCCGCGGCCACCGCCTCCGCCGTATGCAGACAATCCGCCTCGGCGCGCACCTGCTCGGCGTCCTGAAGTCGCGTCTCACCCATTGCCTGCTTCTCCTTTCACGCTATCCATGGCCTGCGCCGCCAACGCCCGTGCCCGCGCGAGCTGCTCCGGATCGGCCGGCGCCACCGCCCTGCCCCGCAGCCCGGTGTGACGCGCCGCGAAGCCCTCCGGGCGTGCCCAGCGCAGCGCATCCAGGAGGCGGATGACCGCCGCAGAATCGTTGCACACCGGCAACAGATCGCAGCCCGCGGCGAGCGCCTGTTCGGCGCGCGCGAGCACATCGCCCATGACCACCGCGCCGGCCATTTCCAGATCGTCGCTCACCACCGCGCCGGTAAAGCCCAGCTGCCGGCGCAGCACGGTGTCGATCCAGTAACGGGAGAAGCTCGCGGGCTGGCTGCAGGCCGCCGGATAGACGACATGCGCCGTCATCACGGCGGCAAGCGTCGGCGCGAGTGCGGCAAAGGGGCGCAGGTCATGCGCCACGATCGCCTCCAGCGACCGCGCATCGCAGGGCAGCTCCAGATGCGAATCCCCCCGCACCGAACCGTGTCCCGGGAAATGCTTGCCGGTGGCACCCATCCCGGCCTCGCGCATACCGGCAACATAGACCTGTGCCAGGGCGGCGACGACCGCCGGATCGGCGTGGAACGCGCGCGCGCCGATGATCTCGGTGTTGCCCGCCACGTCCAGCACCGGCGCGAAGCTGGCGTCGATGTCCAAGGCCCGCAATTCGGTCGCCATCAACCAGCCCAGCGCGCGCGCCGCCGCGAGCGCCTCGGCCGGCGACCGTTCGTGCACGCCGCCCAGCCAACCCAAAGGCGGCAGGCGGGTAAAGCCGGCGCGCAGGCGCTGCACCCGCCCGCCTTCCTGGTCCACGGTCACCAGCAGGTCGCCGCGCATGGTTCGCAGCGCACCGATCAAAGCGCGCAACTGCCCCTGCGTCTCGTGATTGCGCTCGAACAGAATCACGCCGCCAATCAAAGGATGGGCCAGCATTTCCCGTTCTTCCGAGGTGAGTCGAGGTCCCGACAGGCCCACCACCAGCGGGCCCGGAGGCATGTTCATCCGGCTTCCTCCGTGATCCACACCGGCATGCCGGGATGGCAATGATCGAACAGTTCGATGACATCCGCGTTATGCATGCGCACGCAGCCCTTGGAGCCGGGGATGCCGAGCGGCACCTCGTCGGGCGTCCCATGGATGTAGATGTAGCGGCGCTGCGTGTCGACGGCCCCCAGGCGGTTGCGGCCGACCTCGGTCCCGCACAGCCACAGGATGCGGCTCAGGATCCAGTCCCGCTCGGGGTGAAGTCGACCCAGCGCAGGGGTGTGACGCTCGCCGGTCCAGCGCCGACCGACGAAGACCGCGCCCACCGGTGCGTCCCGTCCGATCAGCGCGCGAATCCGGTGCCAGCCGCGCGGCGTCTGGTAGCTGCCCATCCGTTCCCCGGCGCCGCGGGCGGCGGTCGACACCGGCCAGCGCCGCACGGCCGTGTCGCGGTTCATGAGGGACAGGGTTTGATCCGCCAGCACGATGTGCAGCCAGACGGCGGGGCGGGGCGCGCTCACTGCCGTTCCGCCGCCGTCCAGTCGCGATAGGGATGGTGCACCAGAGCAATGTTCAAGAAGCGCGGCTCCTGGCTCACTTCGCGCCCCACCCAAGGCGGCAGCGCGATCGGCGCGTCGGGATGCTCCAGCTCGATCTCGGCCACCACCAAGCCGGCGTTGGCGCCCGAGAACTCGTCCACCTCCCACAGCCGCCCGGCATGGCGGACGTGATGGCGGCGCTTCTCGACCGGCGGCCCGATGCACAGCTTGGCCAGCATCTCCCGGGCGTCGTTCAGCGGGATGGGATACTCGAATTCGTGGCGGACGATGTCCAGGGTGGCGCCCTTGAGATTGAGCCAGGCGCGATCACCGGCGATGCGCACGCGGGTAATCGCGCCACCCTCGAGGTTCAGATAGCCCTGGACCAAATCCTCGCTGTGCTCGGCCGCGGCGCGCCAGGCGTCCCCAGTCACCCGGTATTTGCGTTCGATTTCAAGCGCCACGTCGGCCTCCCCGAACGAATAGCGCCACCGACTCGACATGGCCGGTATGCGGGAACATGTCCATCACCCCGGCCGCCTTGAGCCGGAACCCGTGCAGACGGACCAGATCGCCGGCATCGCGCGCCATTGTGGCGGGATGACAGGAGACATACACCACCCGCCGCGCACCGGTCGTCGCCACGGCGGGCAAGACCTCGCGCGCACCCGAGCGCGGCGGATCGAGCAGCACGCCATCGAAGGCGCCGGCGCCCCAGGGCGGCGGATCGAGCGCCGCCGCACGATACAGATCGGCCATCACGAAGCGGGCCTGCGTCAGCCCATGACGCTCGGCATTGGCGCGGGCCTGGGCCACGAGGTCGGCAGCGCCTTCGACCCCCACGACCTCGCGCGCCCGGCGCGCCATGGGCAGCGTGAAATTGCCGAGGCCGCAGAACAGATCCAGCAGCCGCTCATCCGGCGCCGGATCGAGCAGTGCCATCGCTTGCGCGACCATGCGCCGGTTCATGGTCTCGTTCACCTGCGTGAAATCATGCGGCCGAAAATGCATCGCCAGGTCGTCATCCGGCAGGCCGTAGGCCAGCACCTGATCCGCCGCGAAAGCGCCGGGAATGGGCGCCGCGCTGTCGGGGCCCCTGGGCTGCAGCCAGAACTGGATCCGGTGCACCAGACCGAACGCCCGCAAGGCCGCCAGATCCGCCGCGCTGGGCGCCGCCATCACGCGCAGGACGAGCACGGTCAGCGCGTCGGTAACCGCCACCTCGATCTGGGGCACGTGGTCAGCGATCCCGAGTTCGCCGATGAGCGCGGCCAACTGCTCCAACTGCCCCCCGACGGATTCGTCCAGCACTTCGCAGCGCATGGTTTCGGCGATGAAGGCCGAGCGCCGCTCGCGAAAACCGATCAGCACGCGATTCCTGGCGCGCACGCGGCGCACGCCCAGTCGGGCCTTGCGCCGATAACCCCACACAGGCCCGGTCAGCGGCGGCAAGACCCGCTCCGGGCTCACCTGCCCGATGTGCCGCAGGTTGTCGAGCAGAACCTGTTGCTTGGCGAGGATCTGGGCAGCCGGGTCCATGTGCTGCAGGCTGCAGCCGCCGCAGCGGGCATAGGCGGCGCACCGCGGCTCGACGCGCTCGGGTGCGGGCGTCAGCACCTCGACCACTTCGGCTTCGTCGTAAGTGCGCGTGCGCCGCGTGACCTGGAAGCTCACCGTCTCGCCCGGCAGGGCGCCGTGGATGAACACCCGCTTGCCGTCCAGGCTGGCGATGCCGCGGCCGTCGTGCGTCATCGCCGTCACCTCTACCGGTGCGCTGAGCGCGGGCGCGACCCGCTGCACGGCCCGGCGTCCACCCATGTCAGTCCGCCCAGGCGGCCGCGAAAGACTTCAGATGCGCTCGGCCATCCTCGTCCAGCAGCGCGCGCACCCGCGCCCGCTCGGCGTCATAGCCCTCGCGATCGAGCTGGCCGCGCATGAGCGCAAAGCGCAGGTAGACGAGGTAGGTGTTGAGCACGTCGGTCTCGCAGTAATCGCGGATACGGCCCAATTCGCCGGCGAGATAGGCGTCCCATACCAGACTGCCGGCCATGCCCATCTTGCCCGGCTGGCCGAGCAGCAGAGCGATGTCCTGCAGCGGCGCCACGGCGCGGCCCTGATAACCGGACAGCACGTCCATCAGATCGATGTGGCGCCAGTGGAACCGCGAGAGATAGTTGTTCCAGCGGAAATGGCTGTCCTGCTCACCCACGTCCCAATAACGCGGCGCCGCGATGCCGTGGATCAGCGCGCGGTAATGCAGCACGGGCAGGTCGAAGCCGCCGCCGTTCCAGCTCACCAGCGTCGGCGTGAAGCGTTCCAGCCCCTCGAAGAAACGCTGGATCAGTTCGGCCTCGGACGCATCCGGATCGCCCAGCGACCACAATTTGAGCTGCTCGCCCCGGCGCAGGCACACCGAAATGGCGACGATGCGGTGCAGGTGATGCGGGAGGAAGTCATCGCCACCGGTCTTCTGGCGGCGCTGGTGGAACATGATGCGCGCCACGTCCTCATCCGACAGGCCATCGGTGTCGTACAGCCGGCGTCCACCCGCGGTATCGGGCACGGTCTCGATGTCGAAGACGAGCAGGTTCAAGGCCGGTCCTTGTGCGTGGCGTTCAGGCGGGAAACACGCCGGTGGAGAGATAGCGGTCGCCGCGGTCGCAGACGATGCCGACGATGGTTGCCCCGTTCAGCTCCTGCGCCAAGGTGAGCATGGCGGCCACGCAGCCCCCCGAGGAGATGCCGGCGAAGATGCCTTCCTGCGCGGCCAGCGCGCGGGTGGTGATCTCGGCCTTGCGCTGGTCGACGTCGAGGATGCGGTCGACCGCCTCCGGATCGAAGATGCGCGGCAGGTACTCGGCCGGCCAGCGGCGGATGCCAGGAATCTGGGCGCCGTCGGCCGGCTGCACGCCGATCACACGGATACGCGGATTCTGTTCCTTGAGGTAGCGCGAGACGCCGATGATGGTGCCGGTCGTGCCCATGGAGCTGACGAAGTGGGTGACCTTGCCGCCGGTGTCGCGCCAGATCTCGGGGCCGGTGGTTTCATAGTGCGCCAGTGGGTTGTCCGGATTGGCGAACTGATCGAGGATCTTGCCGCGCCCCTCGGCCACCATGCGATCGGCCAGATCGCGCGCCCCTTCCATGCCGGCCTCCGCGGACACCAGGATCACCTCGGCGCCGAAGGCCTTCATGGTCGCCACGCGTTCGCTGCTGGCGGTCTCGGGCATGATCAGCACCATGCGATAGCCGCGGATCGCCGCCGCCATGGCCAGCGCGATGCCGGTATTGCCACTGGTCGCCTCGATCAGGGTATCGCCGGGGCGGATCTGCTGGCGCGCCTCGGCGTGCCGGATCATCGACAGGGCGGGACGGTCCTTCACCGAGCCAGCCGGATTGTTGCCTTCCAGCTTGACGAGCAGTGTGTTGCCCGTGGCTTGCCCCAGGCGTTGCAGGCGCACCAGCGGCGTGTTGCCGACGAAGGATTCGATGGTGGGGTAACTCATGGCGCGATTGTAAGCCATGGTGCAGGGCCGCGAAACGATACCGATTCGGCTGTGCTGCAGGACTCGGGCGTCAGAACGGCGCGGACGGTAATGGTGGGGATCTGTCGGCCCCCGGTTCGTTGGAAAGACGCGACGGGTGGCACTACGGAAGGAAAAAAAAGAAGTGGCGTCCCCACGGGGATTCGAACCCCGGTCGCCGCCGTGAAAGGGCGGTGTCCTTGGCCACTAGACGATGGGGACGTGGCGCGTGATCAGTGTCCCTGACGGGACGAGAAACTTGGTGGAGCCAGGCGGGATCGAACCGCCGACCTCTTGCATGCCATGCAAGCGCTCTCCCAGCTGAGCTATGGCCCCGCACTCGGGAAGCCGCAAACTTTACTTTCAAGCGCCATCGGCGTCAAGCCCCGCGACCGCTGAAACCCGTACCCGTATAGTTGTTCTCGATGCAGCGGAGCAGAGCGAGTCTCAGCGCACCCGCGTTGGGATAGCGCTTATCAGGGTCTTTCTCGAGCGTCTTGTCGATGATGTTGCGCAAACACGCCGGGACGCCCCCGCGCAGCGTCATGAGATCGGGGTGTCGGTCATTGGCGATCCGGCTCATGAGCGTCGCCACCGTATCGCCCTCGAACGGCCGCCGGCCGGTGACCAGTTCGAACAGCACCACGCCCAAGGAAAACACATCGGACCGCCCATCCAAGGGGCGTCCGGACAGTTGCTCCGGCGACATGTAAGGCGGCGTTCCCAAGACCGTCCCGGTGCGGGTCTTGCCGCTGCTGCCGATGCGGGCAATACCGAAATCAGCCACCTTCACCTGGCGCCCGCTCTTGTCGAGCATGATGTTGCTGGGCTTGATGTCGCGGTGCACCACGCCGTTGCGGTGGGCGAAATCCAGCGCCTCGGCAATCTGCGCGGCCATCTCCATGATGCGGTTGATGGGCAGCAATTGCTCCTTGCGCGTATAGCGGCGCATGTCGTGACCATCGATGAGCTCCATGGCGATGAAACCCAGTCCGTGATCCTCGCCGACGTCATAGATGGTCACGATGTGAGGATGGTTGAGGCGGCCTGCCACTTCGGCCTCGTGAAAGAATCGCTCCTTGACCTGCTCCAGTTCCTCGGCTTCGAACTCCTGTTGCAGATTCAGCGTCTTGATCGCCACGACCCGGTTGATGCGCGGATCCACGCCGCGGTAAACGGCGCCCATCGCGCCTTTGCCGAGTTGATTCTCGATGGTGTATCGGCCCAGCGTGCGGGCGGTGGCCGACGACGGCGGCTTGCTGGCCGGCAGCGCCACTCGCGGCGATGCCGAAGTGGCCTCAGGCGCACGCCGCGGCGCGCGCGCGAGGGTCGCCATGCTCGCCTCCGGGTCCGGCGCACGTCGCACCGGCGGCCGCGTTTTGTTCAGCGCGGCGCGCAGTGGGGGCGGTTCTTCCGGAAGGGCGGCCGCGCCGGCGACAGCGATCACCGCGGCGCCCGGCGCGGTTCGGCCGCGCACGCGATCCCATGCGTTTCGCCGCAGCGAGCGCAGAGATGGCCCCACCTCGCCCCACCAAGGGCGCCGGTCTCCATCGTCCTCCAGATAGGCGAGATCCCGCAGGTACTGCCACAACCGGTGGACTGCCGCGATCACCCCGCCGATCAGCAGCAAAGCCGCCGGCGTGCCCAGCGCCACCCACCAATGGTGAGAAAGCAGCAGATAGGCGAATGCGCCGAGCAAGCCCGCCCCAAGGCCACCACTCAGGGAGATCGCGAGCCACGGCGGCAGCAGCGGCAGCACGAGCACCATCAGGGCGGCGCCCGCAATGGCCGTCCAGCGGCCCTGCTCGGCCCATGGCGGCCGGATCACATAACTGGCTTCCGTGAGCCGCTCGGCGACACCGCCCACCCATTCCGCTTCGCTCAGCAGACCCTGAGCCGTCGCGCGCCGTTGCCGATCGAGTTCGGCGGCGTATCCGATCAGGACGAGCCGTCCCTGGAACAGTCCCGTCGCGGTCGGCGGCACATCCGCCAGACGAATCTTTTTCCACTGCGCGCCGGCCGCGTCCATGCGCCCCACGTGGATGCGCATGTCGGGCATCGTCGGGATGAAACGCGGCCCGATATGGATGCCCTTGCCCGGCTCGACCGTCATTTCCCTGACCGATCCCTGCATCCATTGGGCGGCAAGCAGGAGCGGCAAGGCGGCGTAGTAGCGTCCCTGCTCGGGGACGACCAGTGGCAGCGAGCGCGTGACGCCATCCTGGTCGGCAGGCGCATCCAGCAGACCGAGTCCCGCTGCAGCATTCGCCAGACGCGGCGCGGGGAACGTCGATCTCGAGGCATCGCCCGCCCCCAAGGGAGACTCGGTCGGGAGCACGCTCGTTCCCGGTCGAGGCGGAATCGCGCGTTGCAGCAGGGAATCGGGCAAGCGGGAGCCGGTAGCGGCGGCAGGCAGCGACGCGCCCAAGCGGAAGGACAGGTAGCTCATGCCGCTCTCGGCCATGACGCGCGCCAGCAGCCGGGTTCGGTCCAGATCCCGCTCCCCTTCTGCGAGCAAGCGCTGCATGCGGTTCACGCTTGCGCGGTCGGAGGCGACGAGCGCGCTGTCTTGCAGCGTCTGCGTCAAGGCCGTGAACCACGGCGGCAGTCCCGGATCAGCATCGAGTGGCAGCAAGATCCCGACGGCGCGCGCGCCATCCTTCTGCAGCAGATGGACGAGCCGTGCGAGCTGGATTTGCAGATCCGCGCCTTGCCCGGCCAGGCTGCGGGCGTCGATTTCGATCGAGACTCCGGCGATGACGGGCGCTCGCGTCGGCATCCAGGCCAGACCGCGATCATAGAGCCGCCATTCCAGTTGTTGCAGCGCGGGGGCCTGCAACAGCGCGGCGGCACCGATCGTCAGCACCAGGCCGATCTGCCACAGCCACTGACTTGCCAGCCAGTCCTTCCATCGCCTCATGGATCCGCCGCGTCTCGTTGCGTTTCACGGGCGTTGCGGACCTGCGCAAGGCCGGGACGAACGGCGGCCCAGCGTCACTCCGGGGCCACGGCCCCGGACGATGGAACGCTCGCGGCGCTCGGCTTTGCGGATTCCAGCAACGGTTTCAGGAGGTCTATCGGCAAGGGGAAGACGAGGGTTGAGCTCTTGTCCCCGGCAATCTGGGTGAGCGTCTGCAGATAGCGCAGCTGCATGGCCATGGGCGCCTCGGCCAGCACTTGCGCGGCTTCCTGCAGCTTGCGCGAGGCCTGCAGCTCGCCGGCGGCGTGGATCACCTTGGCGCGGCGACTGCGCTCGGCCTCCGCCTGCTGCGCGATCGCCCGGATCATGCTTTCGTCCAGATCGATGTGCTTGATCTCGACGTTGGCGACCTTCACGCCCCAGGCGTCGGTCTGCACGTCGAGGATGCGCTGCAGGTCGGCGTTCATCTTGTCGCGCTCGGCGAGCATCTCGTCGAGCTCGTGCTGGCCCAGCACCGAGCGCAGGGTCGTCTGGGCGAGCTGGCTGGTGGCTTCCAGATAGTTTTCGACCTGGTTGATGGCCCGCTCGGGATCCACGACGCGAAAATAGAGCACGGCATTGACCTTCACTGACACGTTGTCGCGCGAAATCACGTCCTGGGAGGGCACGTCCATGACGATGGTGCGCACGTCGACGCGCACCATCTGCTGCACGAACGGCACGATCACGACCAGTCCCGGACCTTTCACGCGCCAGAAGCGTCCCAGCGTAAACACGACTGCCCGCTCATACTCACGCAGCACCTTCAGGCCCGACAGCACGAAGGCCAGCAGGACGCCGATCACCACGCCGATCGCTGAAATCGTCATCACACGTCTCCTTTTCTCGCATGCCGTTCCACCGGTTCCACCTCCACGATCAAGCCATGACGGTTGCGCACCCGCACCGTCGTGCCGGCTGCCACAGGTCGCTCGGCACGCGCCTGCCAGATCTCGCCGTGCAGCCGGATCTGTCCCTGGCCTTCACTGAAATCGCCGATCGCCTCCCCCCACTCGGCCAGCAGCGCCTCGCGGCCCGTCGTCACGGGGCGGTGCGTTGCCCGCATCGCAAGGGCTGCGAGCAGCGCCACGCCGATCGCCGAGCCGAGTCCGGCCCCGAGGATCAAGCCCCAGGCGATCCGCAGTTCGGGCACATCGCGGTCGAACAATAGAATCGACCCGAATAGAAACGCCATGATGCCGCCGATACCGAGCGCGCCGAAACTCGGCATCACCGCCTCGGCCACCATCAGCATCACGCCGAGTACCAGCAGCGCCATGCCGGCATAGTTCACCGGGAGCGCCTGGAACGCGAACAGCGCCAGCAACAGGCAAATGGCCCCGGCGATGCCGGGCAGGCCGACTCCTGGATGGTAAAACTCCAGGATCAGGCCATAGATCCCGACCAGCATCAGCAGATAAGCGATATTGGGGTCCGTGATGACTGCGAGCAGGCGCGTGCGCCAGTCCGGCAGGATCGACACCACCGCGCGATCCTGCACATCGAGAACCCATACGCGTCCGCCCGCCTCCACGCGCCGCCCCTGAACCTGTCGCAGCAAATCGGGGAGGTCAGCCGCGACGATCTCGATCACGCCCTGAGTCAGCGCCGCTTGCGCCGACAGGCTGGCCGCCTCGCGTACCGCCCGCTCGGCCCAGTCGGTATTGCGGCCCCGCAGTTCGGCCAGGGCGCGCAGATAGGCCGCGGCATCGTTGCGCGACTTGAGCGCCAGGGTATCGGTCGAGGCGGGCCGTGCATCGTCCTTGTCGTCATCGGAAGCGTCGGGACGCGCCGGGCGTTCGGGGGCAACGCCGCCCGGTCCGATCGCCACGGGCGTGGCGGCGCCCAGATTGGTTCCGGGGGCCATGGCGGCGAGGTGGCACGCGTAGAGGATGTAGGTGCCGGCGCTGGCGGCACGCGCACCAGAGGGTGCGACGAAGCCCACCACGGGGATCCGCGAGCCGAGGATGGCCTGCACGATGTCGCGCATGGCGGTGTCGAGGCCGCCGGGCGTGTCGATCCGCAGCACGACCAGCGCAGCGTTGTCCTCGGCCGCTCGCGCCAGCGCCCGCACCAGATAATCGCTGCTGGCCGGCCCCACCGGTCCGGCCAAGCTCAGTTCGACCACCTGGCCAGCCCGCGGCGATCGTTCAGCCGCGGCGCCGATGCCTGCGACGAGCCCGAGCAGGACGGCAAGCAAAACATGTAATCCGAATGCCCGCATACGTCCCCCTTCCAGAAACGCTGCCGGCCTCCCGGCTAGCTTTGACCGTGCCGCAGCGCCGCCTCGATGCGTGCCAGGCTCTTGTCCTGCCCCAGCAACTGCAGTGTCTGATCGATGGGCGGGGAAACCGCCGTACCGCTCACCGCGACGCGCAGGGGCTGGGCCACCTGGCCCATTTTCCAGCCGCCCGCGCTGGCCACGGCCTCGATGACGCCGTGGATCGCCTCGGTCGTCCACTCGGCCAGGTCGGTGAGCGCCGCTGCCGCCGCGGTCAGCGCGCCACGGCCCTCCTCGCCCAGATGCTTGGCCACCGCCTTCTCATCGTAGGCGACAGGGTCGGCAAAGAAAAACCGCGCGCCCTCGGCCATCTCGACCAGCGTCTTGCTGCGCTCACGCAGCGCGCACACCACGCCTGCGAGATCCGGGCCGGTAGCCGGATCGACGCCCAGCCGAGTCAGATGGGGACGCAAGTGTCCGGCCACATACGCGGGGTCGGCCGTTTTCAGATAGTGCTGATTGAGCCAGAGCAGCTTGTCGGGGTTAAAGGTGGACGGCGCGCGGTGCACCGCCCGGAGATCGAACAGCGCGATCATCTCGGGCCGGCTGAAGACTTCCTGGTCCCCATGCGACCAGCCGAGCCGCACCAGATAGTTGAGCAGCGCCTCGGGCAGATAGCCTTCGTCGCGGTATTGGAGCACGCTGACCGCGCCGTGGCGCTTGGACAGGCGCTGGCCGTCGGCGCCCAGGATCATCGGCACATGGGCATAGGCCGGCGGCGTCACGCCGAGCGCCCGCAACAGGTTGATCTGCCGCGGGGTGTTGTTGATGTGATCGTCGCCCCGGATGACGTGGGTCACCCCCATGTCTGCATCGTCCACCACCACCGTGAAGTTGTAGGTCGGCGTGCCGTCCGAGCGGGCGATGATGAGGTCATCCAGTTCGGCATTGGCGAAGGCGATGGATCCGCGCACCAGATCCTCGAACACCACCTGCCCATCCAGCGGATTGCGAAAGCGCACCACCGGACTCACCCCCTCGGGCGGCGCGTCGTGCCGATCCCGGCACAAACCGTCGTAGCGTGGCTTTTCCTTGGCCGCCATCTGCCCCGCGCGCAAGGCTTCCAGGCGCTCACGGCTGCAATAGCAATGATAGGCCGACCCCTCGGCGAGCATGCGCGCGATCACCTCGCCGTAACGATCGAAACGCCGGGTCTGATAGTAAGGACCCTCATCGTGTTCCAGACCCAGCCAGGCCATGCCTTCGAGAATGGCCTCGACATACTCATCGGTCGAGCGTTCGCGATCGGTGTCCTCGATGCGCAGGATGAAGCGTCCGCCCATGCGGCGGGCATGGAGCCAAGAAAACAGCGCCGTGCGGGCGCCGCCGATGTGCAGATGGCCGGTGGGGCTGGGGGCGAAACGGGTGACGACGGTCATGGCGCAAGCGGGCTCCGAGCGAAAGCGCGGTCCGAAGGCGGCCGCGCGGGAGCGCCGATGTTAGCAAAGTCGCCGGGAACCGCTCACATCCAGTCGGTCAGCAGAAAGCCGAGACTCAGGCGGTTGGCGATGAAGTCATAATCGATCAGCCCGTCGCCATAGCCGTAGAAATACTGCACGTAACCGCGCACCGGCGAGTGACCGAGCGGGATGCTCCAGTCCAGTTGCAACGCGCCGCGCGGATCGCCGAAATCCAGATTGTTGCGCAGCATCACGGCGTAGTGGTTGCGTCCCGCTGTCCAGAAGGTCCACAGCTCGGCCCGCCCGACGTAATCCTCGATGTCGGGATTGTCGTCGTCCTCGTCGTCCTCCGGCAGGCGCCACCAGCCCTTCAGACCCAGCGCGAAATCATCCCCCTGGTCGAACAGGGCGCTGGCGATCACACGATTCCAGCTGCGCGAGACCGGATCGTCGCGGCCGTTGGATTGATGATCGAGGCTCACGTTCAGCAGACGGCTGTTGAGCCCGAAAGCCTTGACGTTGGTCTTCCAGGAGTAGATCAACTCGGGCTCGTAGTTGGTTTCGCGGAACGGCGCCGAGGCGTCCCCATTGTAGGCCTGCCAGAACGATTGCTGGGTGTAGGCGAACCACAGGTCGCCGCGCGGATCGAGCAGTTCGGGCCACAGCTTGGTCATGAAGCTGAGCTGGAACTTGGCCTCGATGGAATCGTAAGGCTCGTCTGCGCCGAAGGTGGCCTGGAACGGTTCGGTGTTGCGCCGGCCCACGTAGGAGAGCGGCAGGATGTAGGTCGGCCGATAGGGCGTGATCACGAAGGGGCCCCGGTCGGTCTGGGCCACCAGTTGCCAGCGCTCGGCCAAGGGTGACGGGGGCTCCTCGGCGGGTACAGGCGTCACCGCCTCCAACGCGGCTGCCATCGCCCCGTTTTCCCCGCGGCCCTCTTGCGCTGATTCAGCCGCGACAGGCGCCGCGGAATCCACGTTTTGGGTCGGCGTCCGGCCCGCAACCGTGTCGTAGCATTTCAGCCGCGCCGCGTCCTCGGTCAATACGCTGCAACTGGCCATGGGAGGGGGCACCACCGGGGCTTCGGCCGCAGCGCCCGGATTGCAGATGACGAGCCCGAGGATACCGGCGGCAGGCGGGGACAGGCGCATGATGGATGACTCGTTCGCTCTGATGTGCCGGGAGTGTAAACCGACCCTGTGACGAAAGTCTCCCGCTGCACCGGCGCACTTTGTCGCGACGCTCACTCGGAAACGGGGGATACCGCACGAAACCGGCGCAGGGCGTCACCGAGCCCGGAGATCCTGTGCTGGCGGCGCGCCAAGGCCGGCGCCCAGCGCTCGGCCGCGCCGACGAGGTGCAGACGCCGGCGCGCGCGGGTGATGCCGGTATAGAGCAGGTTGCGGGTCAACAGCGGCGAATCCTCCTCCGGCAGCACCAGCAGCACGGCGTCGAATTCCGACCCCTGAGTCTTGTGGATCGTCATGGCAAACGCCGTTTCCCAGGCGCCCAGCCGGGCCGGAGAGACGGCATGCACGGCGCCGTCGCCGCGCCGGAAGACCACCTCCAGGCGCCCTCCCCGGCCCGGCAGCACGAGCCCGACATCCCCGTTGGCCAGCCGCGCGCCGGGGTCGTTGCGCGTCACCAGCACCGGCCGGCCGGCCGTCCACAGTCCCTCGCCGCGCAGTGAGCCCCGACGACGCAGGGCCGCTTCGATGCGTGCGTTGAGCCCCTCGACGCCCAGCGGTCCGGCGCGCGGCGCGCACAAGACGCGAAACTGCTCGAAGCAGGCCAATACCTCTTCCACGGGTGCGCCACGTGCCAAGGCGGCGAAATACGGCTCATAGCCCTGCAGCGCACGCGCGATCAGGTCCGCTTCAACGCCGGCGGTGACTTCCGGCTGGCCTTCCCCGGCCACCAGACGTGCAACGCGCCCGGCATCGCCAGCGTTGACCGCCGCCGCCAGCGCCGCGAGGCCGGGGCTGTCGCCGAAGCGGTGGTTGTGGGTGAGATGGACGCGATGATCGCTCAGGGGATTGCCGCCGGGCGCCGCCGCGGCCGGGATCGCCCCCCCCGTCCAGGCCCTGAGCCGTCCGGCCTGCTCTGCCGAAAACCCCGTCGCGTCCTCGCACAGATCGCCCAGCACGGCGCCGGCCCCGACGGAGGCGAGCTGATCCGGATCGCCCAGCAGGATGAGCCGCGCTGTCTCTGGCAGCGCTTCGATGAGCCGTGTCATCAACGCGAGATCCACCATGGATGCCTCGTCGAGCACCAGCACATCGACGGGCAGCGGATGCTCGGCGTGAAAGCGCGGCAGGTGGCTGGCGCCCGGACGGATGCCGAGCAGCCGATGCAGCGTGGTGGCCTGGACCGGCAGGTCGAGGCGCCAATCTTCCGGCAGTCGTGCCAAGGCGCCGCCCAGGGCTTCCTGCATGCGCGCCGCCGCCTTGCCGGTTGGCGCCGCCAGTGCGATGCGCTGGGTCGGCTGGACATGCAACAGCAGCGCCAGCATCCGTGCCAGCGCCGTCGTCTTGCCCGTGCCCGGCCCGCCGGTGAGCAGCGTGATCCGCCCCGTGGCGGCGAGCACGGCGGCGAGCGCCTGCAGCGAGCCGGCCGCTTCGCTGCCCGGAAACAGCGCGAGCAGGGCGCGCTGCACGGGCTCCCGGTCGGCGATCGGCGCCCACCCCACCCGTGCGCACAACGCGCGCGCCAGCCGCTGTTCGAGATCCCAATGGCGGTAGCCGTACAAGCGCCCCACCTCGTCCAGGATCAAGGGCCGGATCTGCCCGGGCGCGCCCACCGCGTCGACCTGGCACAGCAACGCGCGCCAGTCGGCCTCATCCGCGGGCAGCGCGAACTCGAGCAAGGGCGCCGCGCTGGCTTCCTCGACGAGACCGGCGAGGTCGAGACACACCGCGCCACGCTGGATCTGCCGGCTGAGCGAGGCGATCGCCCAAAGGACAGCGGGGACCAACGCGGCGTCCTGACGCGCGAACATCCCGGCCAATTGCAGATCGAACTCATCGTATCCCCCTGCGGCGCGCAGGCTGCGCAGCGCGGAGGCCTGGGTCGGGGTCATGGCGCGTCCTCGCCCGCCAGCGCGGCGCTGAAGGCCTCCAGAAGATTGGGCGGCGGCAGGATGTGCACGACGCCGCGACCCGGGGCATCCGGAGCCATGCCCCGCAAAAACAGGTAATACACCCCGCCGAAATGATGCGCTGGATCGTAGCCCGGTAGGCGCGCTTGCAGGTGGCGATGCAGCGCAGCGGCGTAGATCAGCGCCTGCGCCGTATAGCTGCCGCCCGCCATGGCCGATGCGAGCGCATCTGCCGTGTAGTCGGTCGCGCGGGGACCCAGCCAGTTGCTCTTGTAGTCGGCCAAGTAAAACCGCCCTTCATGCGCAAAAACCAGATCGATCACGCCGCGCAGGGCGCCCTCGAGCGGGGCCGATCCTGCCGCGGGTCGAACCGTCCACAGGGGATCGATCTGCCGAATGAGCGCTTCCAGCGAAGCGCGGCGCAGACCATCAAGCGGCATGGCGAACGCCATCTCCCGCACCTGATCGGCCGCGGCGATGTCGCACAACCGCAAGCCGCCGGGCATCAGAGGGACGGCGACGATTGTCTGCACCCAAGCCGTCACGACGTCCGCCCACTCGGCGCCGACCCCTTCCGCCGCCAGGGCCTCGGGCACCAGGCGCTCGAGCGTCGTCCCCGCCGGGTCGTCGCTCCATGGCCAGCATTCCAGGATGGCATGCAGGGCCCGTCCGGCCGCCGTTCCGCGCACGAACCCATGCGGGCTGTGCTCCTGCGGCGCATGGGAGGGCGATGTGGTCACGGGCTGCGCGTCGTCATCGACCATCCCGTCGGGCGCACCGCCCCACAGGGCCGAGAAGCTCGTCAGCACCCGGGGCGCGGGCACGGCGCGGCGTGGCCGGCGGGCGACGAACGTGGCGGCTGGCCGGCCGGTCGCACGGACGATCGTCCGATCATCGCCCCCCTGCGCAAGGCCGATCGCCATGGGCTGCGCGCCCGCGAGGTTCCCCCAGACCCGGGCCGGATCGGCCTCAGGCAACAGCCAGCCCAGCGCCGAGGCGGCGCGATCGCGCACCGGGCCGTCGAGGAGATAGCAGCGCGCCTGGGCTCGGGTGAGTGCCACATAGGCGAGACGCAGTTCCTCGGCCAGTTCGTCGCGCCGGGCCTGCTCGAGCGCCTCGGGCTGCCGCTCGGGCATGAGCGCCAGATGCATCTCCCCCAGCGCGCCATCGTGATAGCACAGCGCCGCGGTCCCGCCCGCGGGCGGCTTGCGCGTCTTCCACAGCGCCGGGCAGAACACGATGGGATACTGCAGACCCTTGCTCGCGTGGATGGTCTCGATGCGCACCAGGTCCGCCTCGCTTTCCAGCCGCAGCAGCGCGGCCTCGTCATCGCGCGGCGGCTGCTGACGCAAGCGTTCGAAATGGTTGAACAAGGCCTCCGGCCCGAGATGGCGCGACCGTTCGGCCTCGTGCAGCAACTCGGCGAGGTGATGCACATTCGTCAGCCGTCGCTCGCCGTCCGGCCGCGCCAGCAGCCGCGCGGCGACGCCATGCGTCTCCAGCAGCCACTGCCACATGGGCATGAACCCGAGGCGCTGCCAGTTTTGGTGATGCTGCTGGAACTGCTCGAGCAGCCGCTCCAGGGCCGATTCGTCGCGGTCCAAAGCGAGGACGCCGGCCATCGATCCGGCAAGCAGGCGGCTGGCCCACGCCCCGCGCAGCCAGCTCATGCGTGTCGGGGTCAGCACGGCGCGCAGCACCCGCGACAGGTCCTGCGCTTCATCAGTGGCATACACGCTTTGCTGGCTGCGCAAGACGAAACCGACGCCGCGCTCGCGCAGGGCCTCGGCCACGGCCTGGCCCTGATCGTGGGCGCGCACCAGCACCGCCACGTCACCGCCGCGCACGGGAACGTCCCCCAAGGTCGCCTCGCCCGCGGCCCCCGCGTTCAACAGGGCCGCGATCTCATCGGCCGTCCATTGGGCAGCGCGGCGCAAGGCGTCGCCCTGCGACATCGGTTTGGCCGGATCGCCTTCCAGGAGGCGCACCTGCAGGGCCGAGCCGTTGCCCGGCGCCACGACGGCGCCCTCGTTGCCGCGCGCGGCACGGACGGGATGGTAAACGATGCCGGGCAGGAGAAACGCGTCGGAACGCTGGCGAAAGACAGTGTTGATCGCCTCGACCAGATCGGGAACCGAGCGCCAGTTGTGAGCCAGGAGCCACGGCTGGCCCAGATGCGCGCGGGCGGCGAGATAGGCATGCACGTCCGCGCCGCGAAAGCCATAGATCGCCTGTTTGGGATCGCCGATCAACAGCAGAAAGCTCCCGTCCGCGCCCGCAGGATCGGCATAGATCGCGCGGAATACATCGAACTGCGCCGGGTCGGTGTCCTGGAATTCATCGATGAGCGCGGCCGGAAAACGCATCCGCAGGGCAGCGGCCAGCGCGCTGCCACCCGCCGCGGCCAGCGCATCGCGCAGCCGGCCCGTGAGATCGGCAAACCCCAGCTCGCCGCTGCGCTCGGACTGCCGCGCCAGCCGGGCGATGCCCTCGCACAGGGCGTCGCGGCGGATGGCGAGCGCGCTGCCCTGCCACGCCTGTTCCATGCTGCGCCAGGCTTCGAGCAACCCGGCCAGCAAGCCGAACACCGCGTGCGCGGGCGGATGGCCGTCTTTTTTGACGCCGGCGGCCAGCGCCTCGGGCGTCAGGCACGCCCAGTCCCCGGCGCCTGCGGCCAGTTGCTCCAGCACCGCCAGATCCATCGTCTCGCGCGCGGCCATCCGGTCGAGGCCGTCGCACCAGGCATCGATCTTGGCGAGTTTATAGCGCTGCCGGTTGAGCGCCGTGCTGTTCAGAAGGGCTTGGCGTACCTCGGCGCCGTGCCGCGCCCAGGACGTGCTGAACGCCGCCCAGCAACAGTCCAGCGCGGCCCAGCTCTCGGCCTCCTCCGGCGCTGAGGCGCCCGACCCGTCGATCAGCGCCAGCGGATGACGCACACGCAGCTCGAGATCCTTGAGCACGCACGTCGAGGTGAGCCCGGCCCCGCGCAGACCGAAGGCCCGGCAGGGATCGGCGATCGTCGCCTGCAGCTGGCGCCAGAGGTCGGCGGCCGTGATGGCGATGCGTTCGTCCTCGCCCGTCTGCAAGCTCAGCCCGGTCGGGAGCCCCGCTCTGAAGGCGTGATCGCGCAGCACGCTGAAACAGAAGCCGTGCAAGGTGAAGATGGCCGCCTGATCGAAGCCCATCAGTGCGGCGTCGAGCCGACGCAGGGCCTGCGCGCGATCGACCCCGGCCTCGATCGAAGCCTGCTCGATACCGTCGAGGGGCTCGGCGGCCGCAGCAAGCCGGGCACGCGCCTCAGTCAGCCGGCGACGGATGCGCGTCTTGAGTTCGGCCGTGGCCGCCTTGGTAAAGGTCACCACCAGGATGCGATCGACCTCATGGCCGGCCTCGATCACCAGCCGCAGATAGAGATCGGCCAGGGTATGGGTCTTGCCCGTGCCGGCGCTCGCCTCCACCAGATGCCGGCCCTGCAAGGGCAAGCGCATGGCCTCGAGCATGCGGGGCGTCGTGCTCATGGCCTTTGCTCGTCCGGGTCGGGCATCCCGGCCACCAGCGACCGGGCCACCTCGCGCCACTGCGGCGCGATGGGCTCACTTTCGCCGTAGAGCCAGATGAGATAGGCATCCGGAGGGGCCGACGTATGGTGTTCGGGATGGACGCACTGGGCATAGCCCTTGCGCATCGCGGCCAGTTGGCGGTCGGCATCGTCGGTCTTCCGGACCGCCATCAGGACCTCGGGCAAGAGCGGCACCGGCGCCGTGGTCAGGCCCGCCCGGTAATGCGTCAGCCAAGGCAGGAGCCGATCCGCCGCATCCGCCACCGGAGCCCAGTCCACGCCGCCTGTCTTTCCGACACCCACGGTATGCGCCCGCACGCCGGCAGGCGCTGCGGCGTTGAGGATCAGATGGGTCAGCCATGCGGACACATCGTGTTTCGCCCGCCAGTGGCCGGCCTGCGCGGTGAGGATGCCGCCCGCGGTCACGCCCGGCAGCTGACCGAGCAGACGCCAGCCATGAAGATGCAGATCGACGGCGACCGTCCGGCGGGGGGCATCCGGTCCGTGGCGCGCGAGTCGCGTGTGGATCGCCTCGGCCGCTGCGAGTTGCTCGCGCCCCAGGAGCAGACCCCAAGGCCCGGGCGGCAGCCGATCCTGGAGGCGCGCGTGCGCCAGAATCGTCTCGGGCGGCATGCCTTCCCGCAGCCGCCCCAGCATCCACTCCCGGAGCTGCCAGGCCTCGAGCCCGTCGGGTTCGAAGTCCTCCTGGTCGAGCAGCGCATCCTCGTCGAGGTCGAGATCGATGTCCAGATGCCGACGCACCACGTGGCGCACCGGGTGCTGCCAGAAGCGCAGCAAGTCGGCAAGATCGACGACCGCGTCGGCATCGGCGGCAGCCGGACGCAGCGGTCCGGTCTCGGCCGTCGCCGGCGTGACCACCCGATCCGGACACAGATCCGTGCGGTAGCTGAAGAACGGGCCGTGTGGATCGCAGTTGCGCGCACTGAAGCCATGCAGGGGATGGATGAGCAACCGCCGCTCCCGCCAATCGCCCGGCCGCTCGAAATGCGCGCCGGCACTGATGGTTTCCATCAACTGTGCGAGCAGAACGCTGGGCGGCCGGTCGCTGAAGTCGCGCACCTCGCGTCCGTTGTAACTGAGGTAGAGCGTCTGGCGCGCGCTCAGGATGGCCTCCAGAAACAGATAGGCATCGTCCTCGCGCCGGTTGCGATCGCCGGGGCGGCGCTCGTCCGCGAACGGATCGAACTCGGCGGGACGGGCATGGCGCGGCAAGGCATCGTGATCCAGACCCAGCAGGCAGACCACGGCGAACGGCAGACTGCGCAGCGGCACCATGGCGCAGAACTGGACCCCGCCGCCCATGAATCCGCCCCGGCCGGCAGCCATCGACAGCTTTTCGCTCAGCGCTGCCTTGAACACCTCCAGCGGGACGCTCCGGTGACAGCCGCCCGCCAGCGCATCGCGCGCCACCTGCGCAATGGCGTCCCGCAGAACCTGCTGGCCGTACTCCTCCTCGGCGGCGACGCTGAACAGTTCCTCGGCTGCGGCGCCGAGGTCCGTGGCCCAGTCTGACAGGGGGCGAGCGCCACCCCATCCCCGCTGCGCCGCCCGCAATCCATCGATCCACTCGGCCAGGCGGCCCAGGACGCCCCACATCGTGCCGTCCATGGCTTCGACCGGCGCGATGTCGGCATAGGCCGCACAGGCATCTTCCGGCATGAGGGCGCCGAGCAGGAGACGGTCCACGCCGCGCCGCCAGGTGTGTGCCGGCTCCGGTGGCAGCTCGAGCCCTTCTTTGTCGGTGCCGTCCAGCCCCCAATGGATGGCGGATCGGCGCGCCCAGTCGCGCAGCATGTCGCGATCGGCGACGCTCATCCCCAGCCGCCGCGCGACCGGCGGGCATTCGAGCACGTCCAGCACCGCATTGGCGGCGTAACGGCGATCAGGAAGCGCCAACCAGGCCATGAATCCCGCCACCACCGGCTCGCTGTGCGCCAGCGCCCGGTCGGCGATGCGATAGGGAATCGCCAGATCGCCGCTCCGGCTGCCGAAGACGGCATCGATGTAAGGTGCGTAGCGGTCGATGTCCGGCGTCATGACGACGATGTCGGACGGGTTCAGCGTCGCGTCCCGGTCCAGCAGATCGCGCAAGCGGTCGTGCAACACCTCGACCTCGCGCAGCGGCCCCGCGCAGCAATGCACCTGGATGCTGTCGTCCGAGGCCGCCAGCGGGCGCGAGGGCGCCTCGGCAGGATCGCGCAGCGCGAGCAGATCCGATTGCAGCAGGGCCAGAAGATCGCTCCGGCGGCTCTCGCAGGGATCGACGAAATGATCGCTCACCTGGCCCGGCAGTTCGCTCAGGGCATCGACGAACGCAGCGCCCTGCCGACCGAGCGTCGCCAGCAAGGGATGGCCGACGGCGCGATGGGCGGTCGATTCCCCGCGCGCGGCCCGCCGCGCCAGACCTGCGGGCGTGTCGAGACCCGCCCAGTACTCGCGCGACGGCGTGGGAACGAACAGGTGAACGGGGATGCGCGCGGCGAGAGCCACCAGCAGGTCCAGCCAGACCGGCGGCAGGGTGTGGAAGCCAAAGGCCAGCAACCGGCGCGGCAGCGAGGCTGCGGGGACAGTCGCAATGGCTTGACGCAGCAATGGAAAACCGCGCGCTCGGTGCATCCCGAGTGCACGTGTCAGCCACCGCCAGAGATCGGCCTGCCACGTGCGGTCATCGCCCGCTTCCCAGGCCAGCAGCCGGTCGGGCCGGAACACCAGCGCCTGGTCGAAGCATCCGGCCAGGCTTTGCGCGAGACGAAAACGCGCCAGCTCCCCCGGCGTCGTCGCGAGATAGCGATCGAGCGCACTGGGGACGGCCCCGGTCTCGTTCTGCATGAGGTGATCGAAGATGCGCCAGGTCAGCGCGCTGCGCTCATAGCCCGCATCGAGCCGCTGATCCGGCAGCAGGCGCTGATGGAGCGCGGCCAGCCAGCTGCCCGGCAACGGCGTGTCGAGCAAGGTCGCAATGCCATGCCGCCGCGCCAGACCGAGGGACACCCACTGGCCCATGGCTTGGCTGGGAACGATGAGGGTCTGGCGCTCGAACACGCCCAACGGCTCGCCGGCCAGTTCGCCCACGGCGCGATCGAGCAAGGTCTCGAGCCGATTGCCGGTGTGCAGGTGCAGCATGGGGTCACCTCGGCAGACGCCGGTGAGGCGGCCGAGCCCAATCCAGGTCGGCGCACCCCATGCCCCGGCGGCGTTGGTGTTTGATCCCGTTGGTGGCGATAATGGGGCCTCGTTTCGTCATGGGGATTGCGCGTGCACACCGCTCAGGAGGAATCCGATCTTTACCTGCGCCGCATCCCATGGTGGTACTGGGCGGTCTTCTTCGGCACGCTGGGACTCACATTCTATCTGCTGGGGCCGGTGCTGACGCCGTTCCTCATCTCCTTCAGCCTCGCTTATCTGCTGCATCCGCTGGTGGACCGGCTGGAGCGACGCCGGATTCCGCGCAGCATCGGCGTCAGCCTCGTCTTTGCCGCCGGCGTGCTGATGGTGGCGCTCGCCGTTCTGGTGCTCATTCCGCCCTTGCAGATGCAGATCTCCCGGCTCGGCACGTTCATTCCGCAGGCCAACGCCTGGCTGCAACAAGAAGCGCTGCCCTGGCTGTCGCGACAGCTGGGTACCGACCTCACGCGTCTGGACGCGGGGCGGCTGACCCAGCTCTTGCAGGACAACGTGTCCCAGGCGGGGGGCATCGCCACCAACATCGTGAGCTACCTCAGCAGCTCGGGCATGAAGATAGCGGCGACCCTCGCCAACCTGTTCCTGGTGCCCATCGTCACTTTTTACATGATGCGCGACTGGCACACGATGCTCGAAAGCCTCGGCAACCTCGTCCCGCGTCCCCTGCTGCCCACCGTGACGGATCTGGCGCGCGAGAGCGACGAGGTGCTGGCGGCCTTTTTGCGCGGACAACTCCTGGTCATGATCGCGCTCGGGACGATCTACGGCATCGGTTTCTGGATCGCCGGCGTCGAGTTCGCCATGCTGATCGGCATCTTCGCCGGACTGGTCAGCTTCGTGCCTTACCTGGGCGTCGCCATGGCCCTGATTTCAGCCATGATCACGGCGGCAGTCACCGGTGCCGAGGCCGCGACCTATGCCTACATCCTGATGGTGGTGGGTGTCGGCCAGGCCATGGAAGGTTCGGTGATCACGCCTCTGTTGGTCGGCGACCGCATCGGGCTGCATCCGGTCATCGTCATCTTTCTCGTGCTTGCCGGAGGACAGCTGTTCGGCTTCGTCGGGGTCCTGGTCGCGTTGCCGGTGGGCGCTGTCCTTTCCGTCTTTTTCCGTCATCTGCAGGAACTCTACAAACGCAGCGAACTGTATGGCGAGGATGAGGCGCACCACACGACCCGGCCCTGAGCGGTTCACCGATGCGCAGCTATCGCCACCACTTCCATGCTGGCAATCACGCCGACGTGCTCAAGCACTGGGTGCTGATGCTGCTGCTCGAACACATGGGCCAGAAGGACAAACCCTTCCGCTACATCGACACCCATGCCGGCGCCGGACGGTATCTGTTGCGTTCCGACGGGGCTGCCGAATGGCATACCGGCATCGGCCGCCTCTGGGCAGCGCCGAAGCTGCCGCCCAGCCTCGAGCGGATGCGGGAGCATGTGGCACGTTTTAATCCTGCGAGGGAGCTGGTGTGCTATCCGGGATCGCCCGAATGGGCCCAGCGATTGGGCCGCTCACAGGACGAGATGCGGTTGTTCGAGTGGCACCCGAGCGATTTCACGGCCCTGTCGACGGATGCCGCGCTGGCACGGGACCGGCGCATCAGGTGCTTCGAGACCGATGGTCTGGCCGGACTGAAGGCCCTGTTGCCGCCCCCGTCGCGGCGGGCGCTCGTCATGATCGATCCGCCCTACGAAAGACAGGACGAATACGAGCGCGTCGTCGCGGCGCTCGAGATGGCGTTGACGCGTTTTGCCGCCGGCGTCTATGCCCTGTGGTACCCGGAGCTGGCATCGGCGCCGGCGCGCAGGCTGCCCGATCGGCTCGAACGACTGGATGCGCGCTGGCTGCGGGTCCATCTCCATCTGGATCGCCCGCGTGCCGACGGTCTGGGCATGACCGGCAGCGGTATGTTTATCGTCAACCCGCCCTGGACGCTCGCCGCCGAACTGGAGGCGGACCTGCCCGCGTTGGCGGCGATTCTAGCCAACCCGGCGGAACCGCCTTGTGCTTCGGTCCGCCGCGGAGAGCCGAGCCTCGCGCGCAGCCCAGGGGCTTAGGGCGAGGCATTCGAATAGTCGTAGTACCGATAATACGGTGAGGCATAGAGGCTGCTCTGCCCCTTGGGATCATAGGCGTTGAACACGGCGCCGGTGACCTGGACCTGGTAGTTGCGCAGTTGCCGGATGGTCGCGTCGACCTCGTCCAGTGTATGTCGGACTGCCCGCACCACCAGGAACACCGCCCCGGCATGGGTCGCAATGACGCCCGCGTCGGACACGGCCAGCACCGGCGGCGAATCGACCAAGACCACGTCATACCATTGGCGCACGCTCTGGAGCAGTTCGCTGAAGCCCTTGCTCATCAGCAATTCCGAGGAATTGGGCGGCAACTGACCGGTGGTCAGCAAGTCGACCTTGCCTGCCACCAGCGGGCGCACGGCACCGTCCAGCGTCGCACGGCGCGTGAGGACCTCCGACAGACCGGGTTGGCGCTCCCCGCCGGTCAGCCGGTGCAGGTTGCCACGGCGCAGGTCCGCATCGATCAACAGGACGCGCTGCCCCGACTCTCCCAACAGATGCGCGAGGTTGGCGCACAGGAAGGTCTTGCCGCTTTCCGGCGCCGAGCTGGTGACCGCCACGATGTTGCTGCCTTTCTCCAGCAGCGCGAAATGCATGGCGGTCGCGAGACTGCGCAGGCTTTCCACAGCCATGTCCTGCGGCGCTTCGCGTGCCAGCACCGGCATGCGGGCGTCACCGGTTCGGGTGGTATCGCGCAGCAGGCGCCGGTTCTTGCTGCTATAGGGCACGCTGGCATACACCGTAAGCCCCAGCTCCGTCTCGAGCTGGCGGCTGTCGACCACACCCCGGCGGAGGCTGCGTTGGAGGAAGACGGCCACGATGCCCGCGAACAGACCCAATAGCAGGCTGAGCAGCACGATCAGCGATTTGCGTGGCTTGATCGGCTTTTCCGGAACCGCGGCTTCGTCGATGATGCGCACATTACCCAAGGTGCCTGCCCGCACGATGCGCAGTTCCTGCGCCTTGTTCAAAAGGCCGGTGTAGAGCGCATTCTTGACTTCCACCTCGCGCTGCAGGCGCAGGATCTCCTGTTGGGTATCGGGAAGATTGCTCGCGCGCGATTCAAGCTCGCGCTTGACGCTCGTGAGTTCGCCGATCTGGCTGCCGATGCCGATCATGGTCGGATGCTGGCTGGCGAAGCTTTGTCCCATCTGGGTGCGTTTGAGCTGGAGGTTGGAAATCTCGGTTTCGACCTCGACGATGCGCTGCAACAGCCCTTGCGTCTCCACCGAGAGATCGAGGCTCTCGTTTTTCTTGCGAAAGGCGTTGAAGGCCTCTTCGGCGGACTCCAGCTCCGCTTTGAGCTTGGGCAACTGGTCGTCCAGAAAGCGCAGGCTTTCCTCGGCCTGCGCCGAGCGCCGCTCGACGTTCTGGCGCAGATAGGTGCGGGCGATGGCATTGAGAATGCCCGCAATCTCCGCAGGGCGCTCGCCTTCCAGCGATAGCTGGAGGATGCCCGTGCCCTTGCCTTGCTCCGAGATGGCCAGACTTTCGCGAAGGCCTTCGACGGTTTTCAGATAACTCTTGCGGGTGACCGTGAACTCCGTGCCGGGCCGCGCGAGGAGTTCCTGCACGAAGATCTCGACCCTGGGAGCGCCGTCGCCGTCGCCTTTGCCGGCCGTGGCGAGCTCGCCGGCACGGCCGCTGAGCACGGTGTTCTCGTCAGGATCCAGCAGCTTGAACTGATCGCCGCCCAGGGCAATGAGCTTGAGCGGCTCGCCCACCCACTCCAGCGGCACCTTCATGCGCTTGACGGTGAGGATTTCGCCGCCCCAGGCGTACCGATCCAGACCCAGCCACGGATCGGCCAGCTCGCCGCTCGGCATCGCCCTGGGAGCAAAGGTTCGACCGAGTATGGAAAACCGCCGCGGTTCGGCCTCGATGTCCAGCACCAGATGATCAACCACCTGCCCCGACACATAGCGCGATTTCAGGATCTGGATCTCGGTCTGTCCGGGCGACTCCTGCCCCGCAAGCGCCGACAGATTCTGGAGCTCGTCGAGCACCGTGCTGCTGCCCCGCGATTCGACCTGCACCAGGGCGTTGGCTTGATAAACCGGCGTGCTGGTCAGCGCGTAGAGCACGCCCAGAACAGCCGCCACCGACGTGACAGCGGCGATGATCCATTTGCCCGCCAGCAGGATGCCGATGAGCTCGCGCAGGTCGATTTCGTCGCCTGCGGACTCGGCCAAACCGTGCGATCCCGTGCCGACGTCCGACGATACCGTGGGTGATTGCATGGGAGCCCTTAGCGATTGAAGAACAAACGATCGGTCTGGAACAGGGTCGTGATCGTGGGGAGGATCTGCTGGACCACGCGGTTCCAGCGCACCAGGCTCGAGCTCGACACATAGACCAGGTCGCGCGGCTGCAACTGGAACGCGTCCGCCAGCACAAGGGCGCTGGCATCGCTCAGATCCAGCTGGTAGATGTCCGCCTGCACGGCGCCCGGCGTACCGTCGGGGAGCAACGTCGGCACGGCGCGGATGACGTAGATTCCGCGCGTATCGGCGGTGCTGAGATTCATGCCCTCGGCGCCCGACAGGGCCTCGGCCAAGGTCAGGCGTCCCTGGTCCATCATCACGGCCTGCTGACGTTCCACCTCGCCGAGAATGAAAACCTTGTTCTGCGTGTTGTTGGGGACGTAAAGCACGTCGCCGTCTTGCAGCAGCAGGTTCCCCTGCGAACTCGAATACAGGGCCAGGATGTCGAGGATCTGGCGCTGCCCGTTGCGCGTGAGGTAGGCCGTGCGCTGATCGGCGCGCTCCTTGTCAAAACCGCCGGCCGTGTTGATCGCATCCATCACGGTCATGGGGACGTCGGTCACCGGCACGATGCCGGGCCGGGCTACCTCCCCCGTGACGTAGACTTTCTTGCTGCGAAAGCCGACCACCCGCACGTCCACCTGGGGACTCTGGATGTAGGGCGCGAGTTTCTTTTCGATCTCCCGTCGCACTTGCTCGACCGTCTTTCCGCCGACCTGAAGCACGCCGGCGTAAGGGAAGAAGATGGTGCCGTCCTCGCGCACCAGGCGCCCCATGTTCTGGATGTCCTGGAAATTCCCCATTGGATTGCTGAGTTCTGGGTGGTCCCACACCAGGACATTGAGCACATCCTGGGGGCCGATCCGGTAGGCGTTTGGCTGCTGCGAGCCGATCAGACCCTTGACTTCGGTATCCAGCATCTGGCGGCGCACAGCCTGCTCGCGCAGCAACTGGGGCGTCACCGGGATCAGGCGTGGAACGAAGGGGTCACCGGCCTCGGTACCATCCGCCGCCGCGGGACTCGGCGCCTCGAGCAATGGGTCCAGGAAATCCGGCGCCCAACTACGGGGTCGGTCACCATTCGACTCACCGACCGCAATGCCGGGGACGCTGCTGCAACCGCCGATCGCCAGCAAAAGCGCAGCGCACAGCAAGCCCCTCAGACTATTCTTCTCGATCATCCGAAATTCCCTTCTCGCAAGTCGCGCAAACGTCCAATCGAGCCCGTCTTAATTTTATTCGCAAACATCATCGTCCAAAACGTCGGCGCGGACAGCAAGGCTGCCATGCCTTTCAGCCCAGTCGCGGACGCCATTCCTCAATGGAAGCCTTGATTTCCCGCATGGCCTGATCGAAGGCGCGAGGACCTTTCCGGAACGGGTCGGCAATCTCCAGATTAGTCCATCGTCCCAGCAGATGGACCCGACCTTGGAGATAGGGGAAGCTGCGCTCGATCCAGTGACGTTGGTAGTGTTCCATGACGAGCACCAGATCGTGGCTGCGCGCCATCGCCGGGTCGAGTTGCCGCGCCCGGTGCGACCGGATGTCCAATCCATGATCATCGGCCACCCGGATGGCATCGGGATGGGCCGCCGAGGACACCAGCGCGCCGATGCCGGCCGATGACACTTCTCCGACCTTGCTGAAGCCTTGAGCCGTCAACACCGCTTCGGCGAGCGGGCTGCGGCAGATGTTGCCGCTGCAGACCATCAGCACCCGAAATTTTCCATTGACCATTGTGAACGGACCGTGGCTTCATCGACCTGCCACAAGGCGCCCGCAGCACCTGCGCTGGGCGCAGGGCTGTGGGCTAAAAAAACGTTCGGAGCGGATTAGGAACTGCGGCTGTAGAAGAAACGAGCCACGCCCATCGCCGGGCCGCCTCGGCGACTCCCCTCGGGATATTGCTTCGTCACGACGGCGCCCGTGCGGCGCGTGACCGTTTTTGTGTTGGTGACCGGGTCCGCAATGATCTGCTTGCGTCCGGGGAAAACGTAAACGGTCTTGCCGGTCGACGGATTGAAATCGATGCCCCATCCCCGCGTTCCAGTGCTGCCGACTTCGAGGGGTGCCGCCGACGCCGGTACCGCGAAAGCAGCGCCCACCAGGGCCAAGACGCCAAACAAGCTGTGTGTCCTGATCATGATCCACCTCCAGACCTGGGAGCCGAAGATCCCGTGCAGCGCACAGGATCAATTGAAATTAAAACCGAATCCGACGGAAACCGCCAGTTCCGTATCGGCATTAAACCGTTCGGTCACATTGACCGCGCCCACCGTCACGGTCATCGGCAACCACGAATAGGGGGCCACGGACACCGCCGCATTGGCAAAACGCCCCGTATACTCGCCGATCAACGCGATCTGCGGCGTCAGATACAGCGCGCCGCTTCCGAACACATTGGCACCGTCCTCACCCGGATCGTTGAACACTTCGGTGCCCGCCCCAAGGGTCACGATGCCCGCGAACGGGCCGAGCGGGACCATCTTCGAATACGCGACATAGTAGCTGGGATCATTGGAGTCCTCGGCGCCGCCCCAGATACCAAATCCGTTCACCCCGATCGAAACCGCCGAATAACCCGGCAGATTGCGATGAACCTTGAAAGAAAAACCGCCCGAATCGCCGAATGAGTCCTCGCTGTTATCGCCCGTCAGCGACGAAAAACCGATGCCGAGTTCGGCTCCGATGTACTGATCGGGGTCCCCGAGGCCGAATGCGACGCCCGCCGACGCATCGAAATCATCTGCAAGAGTCTGGCCAAACGCACCGACGCCCACACTCCCCCAACTGCCCCCGAAGCCCACGGGTGTCTCGAGAGTGGGCGAGGCAAAGCTCTGGACAGCGATGATGGTGCTGGCCGACTCCGGCGTCACTTGCCCCCAAGCCGACGCACTACCGATCGCCAACAGTCCTGCGATGCCGCAGCGAGAGTGATTTGCCATGTTCCAACCCCAATTGATCAATGTGTTATGGCGCGCCGCACGTGAGCGCTGACCAGTCGGCGTCAATGACGCTCAGGCAGCCCCAAGGCGTGACGGCAAAAGACTGACATCCGCGCAAGGACATTGCAACGCGCGCTGCACGCCGATCACCATCCCCGTCGGGAAGAACGGCTCGCGAACGGCCGCACGACAGGCGAAAAATGCCCGACCAAGGCGCAACGCGCGCTCCATTCAGGTGCTCCCGGGCTTGCTCATCATGACTCAGGCCCGCTCCGCGATTCGACGTCAGTCGATGGCGAATGGTTGGGACTCGGGCAGCAATCTCCCCCGCTTGAATGCGTCCACGGCCTCCAGCAACTCCTGCCGGGTGTTCATGACGAAGGGCCCGTAATGGGCGATGGGCTCATTGAGCGGCGCGCCGCTCAGCAGGAGCAACTGACTGTCTGCCTGTGCATGGACAGCAATCGTGGCGCCCGGGCCGCTGAAGTGCGCCGTCTGCGCGGCATCGACGGGCTTGCCGCCGACCATGACCGCGCCGCGCAACATGACCAGCAGGGCGGTCCACCCATCCGGGAAGTCGAACGCGGCCGACCGGTCGGCAATGAGCTTCACATCCCATACATTCATCGGGGTGCGGGTGCGCGCGGGGCCCCGCGCGTCGGCATGGTGTCCGGCGATCACGCGGACCTCCCCGGCGCCATCGTCCAGCGCAATCGCGGGGATCTGCGCCGAAAAAATGGCCTGATACGCAGGCGCGCACAGCTTGTCCCGCGCCGGCAGGTTGACCCAGAGCTGCGCCATCTCCAGCACGCCACCCGTTTCCGTGAAGGACCGCGAATGAAACTCTTCGTGCAGCACGCCGGCGCCCGCCGTCATCCATTGGACGTCGCCCGGCCCAATGACGCCGCTGTTGCCCGCCGTGTCGCGATGAGCGACCTCGCCCTGATAGACGATGGTTACCGTCTCGAAGCCGCGATGCGGATGCGCGCCGACGCCGCGGGGCGTGTCGCCCGGTGCAAACCGATGCGGCCCCGCGTAGTCGAGCATCAGAAACGGACTGGACTGGGCCGCGTCGCGCTCGATCGAGACGAGCGTGCGCACCGGAAAGCCGTCGCCCACCCAATGGGTCGAGGCAGGCGGCAGGACATGCATCAGTTCTTTCACTGCCATCGTGCTCTCCCTACGGAAAGACCGTACCCGCCCGCTCGTCACGTCGTGGGCGGCGCAGCGGAGCGCCTGCCCTGACCTCAGGTCTGCCGCAAGCGCCGTGTCCAGGATGCCAATGCCGCGAGTTGCCGGCCCATGTGTTCCCGTGTCGCTTCATGAACGAGCTGGCCGGCGGCGTCGAAACGCTCATGCGCGGCACCGATCATCACCTCGGGCTTGTTGAGTGGGAGTGCATCCACGCAGACCAGGATCTGGCGCAGGTGATACTGGGCCCGCCCCGTCCCGATGGCGCCGGGGCTGGCGCCCATGATCGCCGCCGGCTTGCCGGCGAACGGCTGATCGGGTGGGCGCGAGGCCCAGTCGATCGCGTTCTTGAGCACCCCGGGCACCGAATAGTTGTATTCGGGCGTCACGAACAGCAGCGCATCGGCCGCCCGGACCTGCGCCCGCAAGCGTTCCACCGGCGCGGGGAAGTGCTCGGTGCGCAGGTCCTCGTTGTACAGCGGCAGGTCGGCGATCTCGGCGGTCGTGATCGAGAGGCCGGCGGCGGGCGCCAGCGCCTGCGCGACCCGCAGGGCAGCGGCGTTATAGGAGTCCCGGCGCAGGCTGCCGCATATCCCGAGCACGTTCAGCATCTGGGTCATGGATATCTCCCGGTGTTCGATGTGAAATCAGCGCGCGCCGCCCAGAGCCAGCCGCCCCGGACCATGGGCAGCAGCAAAGAGCAGACCGCCGATGAGCGCGGAGTTCTTCCAGAAATGCAGCGACTGCTGATAGGCCAGCATGGGATCCGTCTCCCGCCAATAACCGTGGAAGATGGGTGTGGCCAGGGCCGTGAAAGCCGCCAGTGCCAGCGCGACCCAGCGCGTCTGCCAGCCGAGCAGCAACAGCGCGCCGCCGGCCAACTCCAGCAGCGCCGCGGGCCACACCAGCAACTCCGCCAGCGGCATGCCATGGGCCTGCATGTAGCCGGCCGTGCCGGCGATATCCCCGAACTTGGCCACGCCCGCACTCATGAACAGTGGAGCGATCAACACCCGTCCGGCAACGGGCAGACCATCGGCGAAGGCGTCACGGGAAGAGGCGTTCATGTCGAGTTCCTGATGAGGGCGAGGGATCCGCCGCATCGACGATACGGTCACTTTAAGCGATAGCCGCGTTCCAGATTGAATCGCCCCGGGTTTGCCGAGCGCCAGTCGGTTCATCTCGGCGCATGGGCCTGACAAGCGTCGGCCTGGGCAGCTTTGCGACGAACGCCCCGGCGTCGCCTGTCCGATGAGCGACCACTAGCCCGACACCGCGCCTCCGGCGCCCGCCACGCCGAGGCCATCGGGCAGGCTGAACTGGTGCAGCAGCGCGACGCAGTGACAGGCGCTGCCGGTCAGGACGAACACGTGCCAGACGGCATGGGCGTAGGGGATGCGCCGGTTGTGATAGAACAACGTCCCCGCGGTATAGGCCACGCCCCCGCCGATCAGCCAGTACAGCGTCGCAGGCGCCAGCGCCCGGCTGATCGGCACCACCGCCACGATGGCGATCCACCCCATGAGCACATAGACGAGCGTCGACAGCAGGCGCATGCGGCCGGTGAAAAACCATTTCATCACGATGCCCGCCGCCGCCAGTCCCCAGACCACGCCGAACAGCGACCAGCCGAGCGTGCCTTTCAGGATCGCGACGGTGAACGGCGTGTAGGTGCCGGCGATCAGGAGAAAGATCGCGCAGTGATCGAACACCTTGAGCCGCTGCTTGGTACGGGCATGGGGAATGGCGTGGTAAAGCGTCGAGGCGGTGTACATCATCACCAGTGTGGTGGCGAAAACAGCGGCGCTGATCACTTCACGGGCGTCCGCACGGCCGGCTGACTGCACGATCAGACTGATGCCGCCGACGAGCGCAAGGAGCACGCCCAACCCGTGGGTAATGGCATTGGCGATTTCTTCCGAAGGCGTCTGTTGCGGTTGCACGGCCCGTTTCCTCCGCGTTGATCCAGGCGGTTGACGGCGGCCCGCCCCGGGGTGGCGCGTCCCGCACGGCAGGCCGGCGTTCGCCGGGCCACCTGTCACGGCATCGTCAATCCCCGGACACACATTCTCAACAAGCCCTCCGTCAGAGTATAGCGAGGAAGGCCTCGTTCCCGGACTGCCAGGAGCCGCACGATGACACGCAACCGATTCGCCGTCTGGACCGCCCGCGTGCTCATGGCGGCGGCATGGATCGCGACCGCCCATGCCGATCCGGAAGACCGCGCCGCCGGCGGGTTCGGCGCGCCCGGACCGGACGGCGCGCGGCAGAACGTGCAGGTCGGGCCGCGGCCGTTTTACCTCGTCGCGGGTATGGACGACGGCGCCCTCAAGTCCCGCCTGGCCAGTTGCGAGAACCAGCGCTTCCGACGGACCGATTTCTCGATCGGCCACCGCGGCGCCTCGCTGCAGTTTCCGGAGCACACCCGGGAATCCTACGAGGCTGCGGCGCGCATGGGCGCCGGCATCGTCGAGTGCGACGTGACCTTCACCCGCGACGGCGAGTTGGTGTGCCGGCATGCTGAATGCGACCTGCACACCACCACCAACATCGTCGCGACGCCGCTGAATGCGCAATGCTCGGTGCCCTACTCCGGACCCGGGTCGGCGCCCGTGTGCTGCGCCAGCGATCTGACGCTGGACCAGTTCAAGTCGCTGACCGGCAAGATGGACGCGAGCAATCCGGCCGCGCTCGACGCGGTCGGTTATCTGGGCGGCACCCCCGACTGGCGCACGGATCTCTACACCGGCCGCGGCACCTTGATGACGCTGCGCGAGAGCATCGCCCTGAACCAGGCGCTCGGCGTCAAGCACACCCCGGAACTCAAGGGCGGCGATGCGCAGCGCATTGCCACGACCTTCGGCGGGCAGGCCCAGTACGCCCAGCGCCTGATCGACGAGCTGCGCGCCGCCGGCGTCGGCCCCCGCGACGCCTGGCCGCAGTCGTTCAACCTCGAGGACGTCGTGTACTGGATTCGGCACGAGCCGGCGTATGGTCGTCAGGCTGTCTATCTGGTCGACTACGACCCCGCCGCGCGCGACACCATCCCGCCGCTGCCGCGGGCGGAACTCGAGCGCATCCGGAAACTGGGCGTGCGCATCGTGGCCCCGCCCATCCCGGCGCTGCTGACGGTCCAGAACGGCCGCGTGGCGCCCTCCGCGCTGGCGCGGACGCTCAGGGCGATGGGTTTCGAGATCATCACCTGGAGCTTCGAGCGCGCCGACTTGCGCCGGGGCGCCGCCCAGGCCGGCTTCTATTACGCCTTCGATCCGGCCGGAGAGGCCATCCGCAGGGACAGCGACATGTACGTCGCGCTCGACGTGCTGGCGCGGCAGGTGCGCGTGAAGGGCATCTTCTCGGATTGGCCCGGCACGGTCACCTATTACGCCAACTGCATGGGGCTTTAAGCCCGCCCCCGGCGAAGCGGGGGTTCTGCGCGCACCGCATGCTGCGGCAGTGATCGGCGGTGAGCGGTCCAGAGGCCAGCGGCATCGGGCCGGGTTCGCGCCCGCGTTGAGCAGTCGCTCCGGACGCGTCCATTGACGAGCGTCCCCGCCGCTCAGGGGCGCTGTGTCCCCGCGTCGTGGGGGTTGCCTTCCTGGTTGCGCATCCAGTCGGCCAGCCGGGCGAGCAGGCCGTAGATCTCCTCGCGCGCCGCGCTGTCGGTGACGGTTTCATCGAGCGCGCCGCGCATGCAGAGCAGCCACGCGTCGCGCTCCTCGTTGCCGATGGCAAAGCCCATGTGGCGCTGACGCAGGCGCGGATGGCCGCGTTCGGCGGAATACCGCTTGGGCCCGCCCATCCATTCGCCCAGATAGCGCCGCAGCACGTCTTTCACCGGCCCGAGATCGCCCGCATGCATGGCGCGGATCGTCCGCGCCTCGGGCAGGGTGTCCATGCGCATGTAGAACGCGTCCACCAGTCGCGCGATGGTCGGCGCGCCGCCGATGCGCTCGAACATGGATATCGCCGTTTCGGCCTCCGCCATCACTCATCTCCGCTCAATGTCGCCCCGACCCAAGGACGCCTATTCATCCATGCTGGGCAGCAAGATCACTTCCGCCGGCGCGCCGGGGCCCTCGGCCGCCATGAAGTCCAGCGCCGCCACGCGCGAGAGCCCGCCGCCGCTTTCGATCAGCACGACCGCATCGGGCGGCATTTTCGCGAGCGCGTCCAGCAATTGCGCAACCGTCATGGTCTTTCCTTTCCCGTCCGCCGTCGATGCGCGCGATCAATCACCCGTGGGTGCGCCCGACTCGTCGAAGTGCAGGGTCACGGCGTCCTCGTCCAGCATCACGATCTCGGCCTGTCGCAGCGCGCCGCTCGGGTGATAGGCATAGCGGTGGGCCAGCTCCACCTCGCCGTAGACCAGCTTGTCGAAGCCCAGCAGGGTGTCCCGCTCATCGAAATAGGCACGGATGAAGGTGTTGCGGTTGGACAGCGCCGCGGCCTCGATGGGGTTCACCAGCCGGAGCGGCAGTCGGACGCCGGTATAGGACACGAAATAGCGGCACTCGGGCGCGCCCGCGCCATTCGAGCCCACGAGGGTCGCCAGGGATTCCTGAGCCATGCGCTGCGTCGTCCGCCTGCCTTTTCCATCCAGAAAGCATGAGGCATGCCGCCTTTCCAGCAAACAAGGGCGGGACGTTCCCAGCCCGAGATCCCGCGGCAATCCGGCAAATGCACGGGAATCCGGAGGTTGACGGTGTTGGCACGCCCATCGGTCCGCCCGGCGCAGCTCAAAAAGGGCGCGTTTCATGTCGCAACCCGGCCAGCGGCTCCCTGCCCCGTCAACGGTGTCTGTCGCAAACCATTCAACGGTCGGCTGGACGCGGACCGATGGGGAGGGATGAGCGTGACGCCTGTGCCGGAGATGCCGCATCTGCACGACCGGCATCGGCATCGATCAGTCGTCACCCTCCCCCGCCAGCTCCAGGCTCACGCTGCGGAACTGCGTGAGCGCCGCCTCCAGGTTCTCGACGATCTCCGCCGCCAGCACGTCCGGCTCGGGCAGGCTGTCGATATCCTCCAGGCTGTCGTCCTTCAGCCAGAAGATGTCGAGATTCAGCTTGTCGCGCTGGGCGAGTTCGTCGTAGCCGAAGCGGCGGAAGCGCTCGGTCTCCTGGCGCGCGTGGAAGCAGCGGATGAAGTCGTCGAAATCGCCCCGCTCCAGGCGCTTGGTCTTCAGCGTCTTGTGCACGTTGGTGCGGTAGTCGTAGACCCACAGCTCGCGCGTCTGCGCCTCGCGCGCCGCCGGGCGCTTGTCGAAGAACAGCACGTTGGCCTTCACCCCGGGGCTGTACCAGATGCCGGTCGGCAGGCGCAGCAGGGTGTGGAAGTTGAAGCCCTCCAGCAGCCGGCGGCGGATGCCCTCGCCGGCGCGGCCGGCCTCGAACAGCACGTTGTCCGGCAGCACCACGCCGGCGCGGCCGTGCGTGTCGAGCACGGTCATGATGTGCTGCAAAAAGTTGAACTGCTTGTTGGACGTGGTGAACTTGAAGTCCTCGCGCTCGTAGTGCTCGCGTTCGGTGGTCACCGCGCCGTCCTCGCCCACCACCGTGTAGCTCGATTTCTTGCCGAACGGCGGATTGGTCAGCACCACGTCGAAGCGCCGGCCGTCGTCACCGGCCAGCGCATCGCCCTGCACCACCGGGCTGCCGCCGTTGCCGATGCCGTGCAGGTAGAGGTTCATCGCGCACAGGCGCACCACCTCATCGACGATGTCCACGCCCTTGAAGGCCGTGTGGCGCAGCGCGTGCAGCCGCTGCCGGTCCTGGGTCTGCGTCTTCATGTGGTCGTAGGCGGCGAGCAGAAAGCCGCCGGTGCCGCAGGCCGGATCGCAGACGGTCTCCCCCACCGTCGGATTCACGCAGCGCACGATGGCCTCGATCACCGGCCGCGGCGTGAAGTACTGCCCGGCGCCGGACTTCACCTCTGAGGCGTTCTTCTCCAGCAGGCCCTCGTAGATCTCGCCCTTCACGTCCACGCCAAGGCCGATCCACGGCCCTTCGCGGTCGATCAGGCTCACCAGCCGCTTGAGCTTGGCCGGGTCGGAGAGCTTGTTCTGCGCCTTGCGGAAGATGGTGCCGATCAGGCCGTCCTCGCGCCCCAGCGCCTCCAGCGTGTGGCGGTATTGCAGTTCCAGCGCGTCGCCATCGGCAGCGGCGATCTGCGCCCAGCGCCACTGCGGCGGAATGGCCGAGGCCTCGCCCAGCAGGTCCTCGCGCTCGGCGTCCATCTTCAAGAACAGCAGGTAGGTGATCTGCTCCACATAGTCGCCGTAGGAAATGCCCTGGTCGCGCAGCACGTGCGCGTAGTTCCAGACCTTGGAGACGAGTTGTTCGTTGGTCATTGCGTCGAATCCTGGTCGTGAGGTGTGGGGGCCGCTTCGGCGATCAGGTTCATGGTCAGGCGCACCATCAAATCCTTGGCCTTGGGATCGCTCTCGGCAATCAGCAGGGTCAGCGCGGTGAGGCCCTGTTCGTTCAGCGTCAGGCGCATGCCCTCCTGACGCAGGTAGAGCAGAAACAGGAAGGCGCCGGAGCGCTTGTTGCCGTCCGAGAACGGATGGTTCTTGATCACGAAGTACAGCAGGTGGGCGGCGCGCTCCTCGCGGGTGCGGTACAGCGGCTCGCCGAACATGCTCTGCTCCAGATTGCCGAGAATCGACGCCAGCCCATCGGCCCGATCCCGCGCAAACAGCTCCGAGGCGTCGCCCCGGTCGCGCAGCTCGGCGGCCAGCGCATCCAGCGCCCGCCGGGCCTCCGCCAGCGCCAGAATGCCCCGCGCCGGCCGGGCGCCGGCTGGCACGCCCAGCTCGCCGCGGTCGTAGTCCTGCAGCAGGCGCCAGGTGCGGGCGTAGCCCAGAATCAGCTGCACCACCTCCTGCCCCAGATCCGAGACCAGCGCCTGCCGCGTCAGGGTTTGGCCCAGCAGTTCCACCGCCCGCTCCAGATCGGTCAGCCCCTGCTGAGCGAGGCGGTGTTCGTTCAGGCTGTAGCCTTGGGTGAGATGCTCGCGCAGCACTCGCGTCGCCCACTGGCGAAAGCGCGTGGCGCGGCTGGAATTGACGCGGTAGCCGACGGAGATGACCACATCGAGGTTGTAGTGCTTCAGCCGCCGCTTGACCTGCCGTTTGCCCTCCTGGCGAACTGCTAAGAAATCCTTGGCAGTTGCCACCTCCTCCAGCTCCTGCTCGGCGTAGATATTGCGCAGGTGCATCAGCACGTTCTCGGGCGTGGTGCCAAAGAGCTCGCCCATCTGCCGCTGAGTCAGCCACAGGGTCTCCCCTTCCAGGCGGACCTCAACCGCGCGGGCGCCGCCTTCGAAAATGACGATGTCGCTCATGCGCGTGCCTTGTTGCGCGGCATGGCGGTGCGGCTGGCGCGGATGCGGGCCAGCAGCTCGGCGGCGGGTTCGTCGGTCGGGTCTTGCGGGACCAGCTTTCCGGCGAAGGCGTCTTTCAGGATGGATTGGCGCAGGGCGGCGGAGCGGGTGAGTTCGGTTTGAACATGCGCTGCAAGTTCAATCGCTTTTCTAAATTCTGCTTCGATGACAGTAGCTGAAAGGTTCTGCTCCAGCGTCGAGGGCAACGGGATTGCCACTCGCTTAAAACCAGCCAGTGTCACTTTTTGCTGCGCCACACCCTTAGAAAGCGCATGAATTTGCGCCTGGACAATACGTGATTCAATTGCACCAGCGAGATAATCGCGCGAAACACCCACGGTAGAAGCTGCGAACCGAATGCAATCCGCAGTAATAATTGCCACAGGCGAATTTTCCGGATAGATGCAGACGTCGCCGGGCGGATCACCCATCTTGGTAATCAATAGATCGCCCGGAAAGACTCGATGCGATGACAGTTCAAATGCTTTTTCTTCAGTCACGAACCTTGAATTTTGGCCCTCGAAATTCTTGGCCCGAATATGGCGGACAAACACCAATGGAACACCAGTGTCCCGGTAGTCTTCGACTTTGAGGTTGCTTCCAAAAGGGCCAATGCACAGCGAATTCGGGGCTGAAGAAGAAAGCTGATCGACAGACGCCCACACCCAACCCTCCGGGAGTTCCGTAAGGTTGCTGGTGTCGGGGGCGGCGGGTTCCTGGTATTTGCCGCGGCCTTGCCAGGTTTCGCGGCGGGTTTGCAGGATGCGGGCGAGCAGGTCGCGGCCGTGTTCGAGGCGGTGGGCGTTTTGGGCGCGCCAGTCGGCGGTGAGGGCGCCGGTGACGGCGGCCTTGAGCACGGACTGGCGGTAGCGGGCCAGCAGTTGCTGAGTGTGGCGCAGCGCGGCTTCGCCCTGGTCAAGCCGGGCGAACAGGGTTTCGATCTTCTCGACGATGCGGCGTTGTTCGTTGAGGGGCGGCAGAGGAAACCGATGCTCAAAACTCTCCCGCGTCTTTACAAATGGCTGAGCACTGCCACCTTTCACCCAGAAGTGTTCATTGTTCAGCTTGAACCACAGAAAGTCTCGGTCCGCAACGCTCGTGCTTGGCCAGACGACGTGAGTGTTTGCAATAGCGCTCCATTTCCCGCTGGCCTTAAAACATTTCCCGCATCGAGCGCCAACCGCAGAGATGATGATTGCAGGTCCTTCATGTTCAAATTCGTCTCGCCAAACATCCTGTCCAGTAGCGCTGAACGCCGGAAACAAACCTTCCGACGGTGAGCCTGGCAGTGTGCCTTTAATGATTTTCGAGTTACCGGAATGATGATGGGCCACCTCATTGAGAGCGACCCAACTCCAACCCTGTGGAATCTCTCGGCCGATCCCTTCGCTCACGCTACCAACGCCCCTTGCAGGTCTTCCAGCAATTCATTCAGTCCCGGCCCGAGCACGCGGCGGGCCTGCACGATGCCGCCGCGGTCGGCCAGGCTCGGGGCCTCCTGAAAGTCGCGCGGGGCGATTTCGGCATTGGCGGCGAGGTAGGCGGCGATGGCGCGCAGCCATTGTTCCTGCTCCGGGCTGTATTCGCGGCCGGCCTTTTTCTCGCGGCCGAGCCACAGGTTGAAGCGCCGCTCGACGACGGCGCCGAAGGGTTCCAGCGTCTCGCTCTGGCCGAGCGCGTAGCGCACCAGGCTGACCACTTCGGTGAGCTGGTCGTCCACCGGCGCGCCGCGCACCCGGGCGGCGTCGAGCCGCTTGTAGGCCTGCCAGACGGTGGCGGTGGTCAGATACCGCGGCGGGTCGGTGAGGCGCTGCACCAGCTCGCGGATGGCGGCGTAGGTGAGGCGCTGGCGGCCCTGCGGCTGGTTGTAGAGGATTTGCAGCGCGGTGAGCTGGTCGCGGTTCTGGGCCATGAATTCCTTGAAGCTGCCGATGGTCTGCTCGGCCTTCTGCTGGTCGAAGGCGGCGCCGAGCAGTTCGTCGGTGGTGATCTCGTCGATGACGATGTCGGATTTCTGCTTGAGGTCTTTGAGCAGGTTGCGCGTGGCCGGCGCGTCGAACGGACGGCAGGCGCTGTCGATCAACTCGGCGATGACTTCGCGCTCCTGTTCGGGCATGGACGCGGCGCCGTGGCGCGCGGCGATGGCGGCCTGCTGGCGGTCCGGGTCGATGGCGTCCAGCAGGTCGCCGGCCAGCGCGCGCGGGGTCTTGCCGCCGGTGGCTTCGGCAATGCGGGCGCGGTCTTCGTCGCCGAGCTTGCGGTCGAGCGCGGCCAGACGCGCGGCCAGCGATGAGAGCGCGTCCTCGTCGCGCCGGCCCATGGCGATCTGCTCCAGCAGGGCATCGAAGCTGAGAGTGCGCTTGCGCTCCAGCGGCTGGCTGGCGTTCTTTTTGGTCTCGGACACGCCGACGGCGTCGATGAGGATGAAGCGGGTCTTGGTGCGGGCGTCCGGGGTGACGGCGCGCAGGTCGGCATCCGGAATGGTGCGCACGCCGCGGCCCTTCATCTGCTCGTAGTAGCCCTCGGATTTCACGTCGCGCATGAAGATGAGCACCTCCACCGGCTTGATGTCGGTGCCGGTGGCGATCATGTCCACGGTGACGGCGACGCGCGGGAAGGGATCGACGCGGAATGCCTTGATCAGCGTCTTGGGGTCTTCGCTGCCGGCGCGGTAGGTGATCTTCTTGGCGAAGTCGTTGCCCTCGCCGAACACCTCGCGCACGGCGTGGACGATCTCCTCGGCGTGGTTGTCGTCCTTGGCAAAGATCAACGTCTTGGGCAGCCACGCACCGCTGCGGTCCGGGAACAGCTCGGTGAACACGCGGTCGCGGTAGGTTTGCAGCACGGTGCGGATCTGGTTGGGGTTGACCACGGAGCGGTCGAGCTCCTGGGCGGTGTAGGTCAGGTCGGCATCCAGGTTTTCGTAGCGCACGCGGCGGGTGCGCTTGTCGCGCACCGGCACCTGAAAGCCGGCGTCGCTCTCCACGGTGCCGCCCTGCTCGGTGACGCGGGTGCGGATGCGGTAGACCTCGTAGCCGACGTTGACGCCGTCGGCCACCGAGCGCTCGTAGGGGTATTCGGCCACCAGGTTCTGGTTGAAGAAGCCGAGCGTGTGCTTCGACGGCGTGGCGGTGAGGCCGATGATGCTGGCGTCGAAATACTCCAGCACCTGGCGCCACAGGCCGTAGATGGAGCGGTGGCATTCGTCGGTGACGATGAAATCGAAGGTCTCGATGGGGACGGCCGGGTTGTAGGCGAGCGGCAGCGGCTCGCCATCCTCGCCCTGCCACTGCTCGAAGCCGGAGCGCTCCTCGTCCTCCTCGGCCAGTTCCTTGCCGCGCAGCAGGGAATACAGGCGCTGGATGGTGGTGATGACCACCTTGGCGTCCGGGTCGATGCGCGGGCCGTGCAGGTGCTGGACGATGTAGGTGTCGGTGAAGCGGTTGGCGGCGCCGGGCGGGTGGAAGTTCTGGAACTCCTTCAGCGTCTGGTCGCCGAGGTTGTTGCGGTCCACCAGAAACAGAATGCGTTTGGCGCCCGCCTCGCGAATCAGCCGCCAGGAGAACGAGCAGGCGGTGAAGGTCTTGCCGGCGCCGGTGGCGAGCTGGATCAGCGCGCGGGGGCGGTCTTCGGCGAGCGATTTTTCGAGCCCCGCGATGGCGTCGATCTGGCAGTCGCGCAGGCCGCGTGGGTCGAGCGGCGGCATCTGCCGCAGCCGGGCGCGCAGGGTGTCGGGCTGGCGCAGCCAGTCGTGCAGCGTCTCCGGGCGGTGAAATGCGAACAGCCGGCGCGAGCGCGGCTTGGGGTCGCGCCGGTTGCAGAAGAAGGTCTCGGCGCCGGTGCTCTCGTAGTCGTAGACGAGCAGGTCATCCCAGCGGGCCAGGTGCTCCGGCAGGCGGAGCATGTATTTCTCGGACTGCTCGGCGACGCCGCTCAAGGTCACGCCGGTCTTCTTGGCCTCGATGACGCCGGCCGCCTTGCCGGAGACGAACAGCAGGTAGTCGCACGGCCCGGCCGGCAGCGGGAATTCGCGCACCGCCACGCCGAGCGCGGCATTGCGGTCGAACTGGTCGCGGTCTTGCAGTGCCCAGCCGGCGGCGGCGAGCAGTGCGTCGATGGTCTGGCGGGCGAGTTGTTCGGGGGTTTGCAAGGCCAGCGCCTTTTTCTGGGTCGGCTTGGAGTTCTGCGGCCATCCGAGCTGGCCGATGCCGTGGCCTGTGCGGAACTATAGAAAAACCGCGCCGCGATTGACAGCCAGCCCCGACCCCGGCGTTACCTGCCGGGCGCGGATCGTCCGCGGCCTCCCCCGAGGGCGATCCGCGCCCGTGTGGGATTGGGCGGCGCATGGACCTGCCATTCACCGCATGGCGCGCGGAGAATGGCTTGCCTTTGCGGAGAATCGGGCGCTCAATCTGCGCATGAATCGCGGAGAAAAACCCTCCATTCGGTAGGCCACCGACTGGCGGACTCGGCGCTACGACCTGCCGGTGGTGACCGGGCCGCCGACCGTACCCAAGGTGTGTTGCTGGGCCGGCTGGCCAGGCGGGCTACGACCTCCGCAGGACTGTCGCCGCGCCATCCCTGCGCAGTGGTTTTGTGCATACGCGTCCGGCGGCACGCGCCTGCGGCGCCCATTACCGACGTCTGGCCGCACGGCATGCGCGCCCGTCCCGGCGTATCAATGTTCGGGGGCCGTGAGCATGTGGAAAAAAGCTCTTGTTTTGCTGGCCGCTCTGGCGCTTTTGGCGGCCGGCGTGACGCAGGCCCGCTCCGGCGGATGGCTGGCCGCGCGCCTGCAGGGTGGTGAGCGGGGTACCGCACCGCCGAGCACGGTGCCCGACGCCACCATCGACTACGGCCGCGACCGGCTGCAACGGCTCGACGTGTGGAAGGCGCAGGGCCGCAATCCCGCGCCGCTGGTGATGTCGTCCACGGTGGCGGCTGGAAGCGCGGCAGCAAGGCCAACGCCACGAGCCGCTGGGCGCCCACGCACTACCCGCGGCAGGGCTACGTCTATGCCGCCATCGACTACCGCCTCGTGCCCGCCGCCACCGTCGAGCAGCAGGGCGAGGACATGGCCAGGGCGCTGCGGGCATTGCTCGACCGCGCCCCGGAATTCGGCATCGACCGTCACCGCGTGGTGCTGATGGGCCACAGCGCTGGCGCACATCTGGTGGCGCTGGCCGGTACCGACGAGCGCTATCTGAGGTCGGCCGGCCTTGGCTTTGCCGACGTCGACGGCGTGATTGCCATCGATGGCGCGGCCTACGATGTGCCGGCGCAGATGCGCGACGCCGGCCCGATGGCGTTGCGGACCTACGGGCAGGCCTTTGGAGACGACCCCGCCCGCCAGCGGGCGTTGTCGCCCGCCCACAACGCCGGCGCACCCAACGCGCCTGCGTTTTTGCTGCTGTACGTGCAGCGGCCCGACGGTGTGCAACAGGCACAAGCGTTCGGCCGGGCGCTTGAGGCGGCGGGCACCGCGGTCGAGTTCGGCAGCTTTCCCGGCACCGGGCTGAGTGGGCACGCGCAGATCAACCGCGAACTTGGCGATCCGGACTACGCCGCCACGCCGGTCGTGGATGCCTGGCTGAGGCAGATTTTCGGGCCGTAAGGCATTTTCCTGGGCCCTGTTGCGGCATCGAGGAGGCGCCGACTGATCCATACCTTCCGTTCGCGCCCGGATCCCGCCCAGCATTCCCTTCATCGGGGCGATACCGCATGGGCAGGCCGTGCGCAAACACGACACCCCCGCCCCGCCGCGCATCGAGCCATGATGGCGGCTGATTCCAGACGATGCGCAAACCGGCGGGTGCAGATCGACAGCCTTTGCCCATGCGGCGGGGTCGTCGGTCATCCTCGACATTGTCGCTCGACGAACATGCACCAAAAGCGACAAAGGCCGCACCCACCGTTCATGTGCGACAAGTTGTTTATATGAATCCGCATGTTATTGGCAGGCACCGTTCTTGCTGGCCATAGGAGCCGGCGCGGTGCCGGCGTTACCGGCGGCGATGCCATGCCCATCTTCGACTTCCGCTGTGAGGACTGCAGCCAGACCTTCGAGCTTCTGGTGCGGGGCGATGTGCCGGTGTGTCCGCACTGCGGCAGCCAGCGCCTCGTGAAAATGCTTTCCGCGCCGAACGTCGCGGGCAAGTCCAAGGAGATCATCGCCAGCGCCCGTCGCCAGGCGGCGCGCGAAGGCCACTTCAGCAATTATTCCCGTTCGGAAAAGCCGCGCCGCTAGTCCGGCCGCGGATGCCACGCTGTCCCGGAGGCCTCATGTCGACACCGGAAATCCAGGAATTGCCGGCGGTTTTTCGCCATCACATATTCTGCTGTTACCAGCAGCGCCCGCTGGGTCATCCGCGCGGCAGCTGTGGGGCGAGCGGCGCCGCGCCGTTGTGGGACCATCTCGGCAAGCAGTTGCAGCTCAAGAATCTGCCCGACGTCGGCATGGCCGCGACCGGTTGCCTGGGCTTCTGCAATGCGGGGCCGCTGATGGTGGTCTACCCGGCCGGCGTCTGGTACCAGCCGAGGTCTACCGAGGACATCGACGAGATCGTGCAGACCCATCTGGCCGGCAACGGCATCGTCGAACGGCTGGCGGTGATCCTGAAACCCTGAGGAACTGTTCCCGCCCGGCTTTCTGCCCATTCGATGCATCCGCCCGAGCCCTCGGGCCGCAATGACAGCACCCCGCGGCCTCAAGCCGCGGTTGCCTCGGCCTCGACGGCAGTTTCGAGATCCATCCCGCGGAACATGGCGCAGCGTCGGAACACAGCCGCCGTCGGCGCCACTTGCTTGTGACGGCAGTACTTGGCCACCAGCTTGGTCAGCCCCTTGATGTCGCGGCCCGACGCACTGGGGAAGATGTCCGTCAGCGCGTCGAGCAGCAGCGCAGGAACGGCCAGTTCGAACTGATCGGTCATCACGCCCCAGATACGGCGCCGGTCCTCGCGCTCCGGCATGCTGTATTTGATCAGCGCGATGCAGCGCGAGACGATGGCCTCGTCGATGTCGTCGATGCGATTGGTGGTCAGGAACAGCAGGCCGTTGAAGTACTCGAGCACGCGCAGGAACACGCCCACGACCGCGTTCATGGCCATGTCGTCATTGCGCCGCTTGATGTAGACGTCGGCCTCGTCGATCAGCATCACCGCGCCCCAGCGCTGGGCGCGCGTGAGCACATCCTTGAGCACCTGTTCCATCTGCGCCACGTTCAGGCCGAGCTGCCCCGAGTGCACGCGGTACAGCGGGCGCCGGATGATCTCGGCGTAGACCTCGGCCGTCAGCGTCTTGCCCACGCCGGGCGGGCCGGCGCACAGCACCGTGGTGCCGCCGCTCTTGCCGGCCACGATGTCGTCCATCAGCACATCCATCTCGGCGGTGAGGATGTCGATCAGGTCGGTCTGCTCGGTCGGCAGGATCAGCTTGGTCTTCAGATCCGGTCGGTAGGGATAGGGCGTGAGATCATCCACATGCACCCAGACGTAGTGGTGCAGGTCGAGGTGGAACATCAGGATGAAGGGATGCACCGGCATGCGTGTGAACAGGCCCTCGGGCAGGCGCTCATGCACAAGGCCTTGACCTCGTCCTCGGCGTCGTATCGGTTGCTCTTGGCGGCCTTGCTGAGGTAGGGCGCCAGCACCTCGCCCGGCGCATCGAGCGTGAGCGCGCGCGCAGTGAGGATGCCCTCGTCGTTCACCAACCGCGCGCTGCCGCCGGTCGATGACAGCACCACCACGTCCTTGCGCGACCAGTCGGTGTCGCGGTGCGAGGCGTTCGGATCTTCGGCGTAGAACCCTGTGCCCGTGCCGAGGAACTGCGCGCCATAGCTGCCGCGCCAGGCGAGATAGTTCTGCCTGGCGCGTTCGTAGGCGGCGATCAGTGCAGGGGTTTCCTTCATCAGACCCTTGGCGGCGAAGATTTCGCCCAGCGTCCTGCCCTTGATGTCGGCTGCCGTCAGGCGCACCGTCTGTGTGGTGAGGCTGCCCTTGGCATTGGCCTTGAGTTCGATGAAGAGCTTGCCGGCTTCATCATTCGAAGGGGGCGTGAAATCCAGGCGGGTGATGACATAAGGCAGCGGCCGGCCGGTGATCTGCGCGGTGAACATCCAGCCGTGGATCGCCTCCTCGGCGAGGTAGCGGACCATGGCCGGCAGCACCTGCTCGAGATCATCCCCGGCAAAGCGCGGCCCGGCGTCGCGGAGCGCCGCGGTCAGCGTCGCCAGCTGGGCGGCGCGCGCCTGCAACTGCGGCCCACCCTGGCGATAGAGATCGGCGAGAAAGCCGAGTTCTGCCGCCGAAAGCTGGTGCAGCGCCACTTCCACCTGGTTGCCGAAGTGCAGTTGTTCCTCGAGCCGGGCCAGGGTCGGAAAAGCCTGGACCAGGGCTTCGATGTGCGGGCGATCGATGCGCAGTTTCATCGCGGCTCCGGAAAGCGGTCGTGTGATGCAGGCGACCCCGCATGAAAAAGGCCGCGGAGGGAGTCCCCGCGGCCACCTGGGTTGCAGGGCGTTGCGCCTAGCGAATGATGTCGAAGCTGTAGTCGGTCTTGGCCGGAACGATGGTGTTCTTGTCGATCTCGTCGAAGATCTTGTCCAGGATCCACACCAGCACGTTCATGGCGCCCTGATAGCCCCACACCGGGTAGCGGTGGTGGTGGTGGCGGTCGAACACCGGGAAGCCGATGCGGATCAGCGGCGTGCCGGTGTCGCGCTCCAGGTACTTGCCGTAGGTGTTGCCGATCAGGAAGTCCACCGGCTCGGTGAACAGCAGCGAGCGCATGTGCCACAGGTCCTTGCCGGCGTAGGCGTGGCAGCCCTTGCCGAAGGGCGAGCTGTCGAACAGCGCCTGCATCTTCGCGGCCCAGTCCTTGTTGCCGTTGGTGGCGAGCACGTGGGTCGGCTCGGCGCCGAGCTCCAAGAGGAACGCCGCCAGGCCGTAGCAGAGATCCGGATCGCCGTAGATGGCGAACTTCTTGCCGTGGATGTGGGCGTTGGAATCGGCGATGGCGTCCACCAGCCGTCCGCGCTCCTTGGCGAGCGCGTCCGGAATCGCCTTGCCGGTGAGCTTGGAGATGCCCATCAGGAAGGCGTCCGTCGCCGCGATGCCGACCGGGTGGTTGAAGGCCAGCGTTTCCTGGCCCTTGCTGGCGCAGAACTCCAGCGTCTTGGGCGTGCAGTATTCCTGCATGGAGACGGTCGCCTTGGCGTTCAGCGCCGCGGCGGCGTCGGCCAGCGTGGTGCCGCCGTCGTACATGCGGAATTCGCCATCGGTGGGCGTATCCCACACGTCGGAGGCGTCGCACAGCAGCGTGTACTCGACGCCCATCAGGTCCAGCATGCGGCTGACTTCGCGCTGGTTGCCGACGGTGTAGCCGTCGAAGCCGCCGATGAAGTTGATCTTCTCATTCGGCACCCGCTCGGGCACCGGCACGGTGCCGGCCTTGCCGTCCCAGAAATGCTTCAGCACGCCCAGCAGCGCATTGTCGTAGCCGGTGATGTGGCTGCCGACGAAGGCCGGGGTGTGGGCGAAGGGCACGTCGAATTCTTCGGGCACCGAGCCCTTTTCCTTGGCGTTCTTGATGAAGGCGTTGAGGTCATCCCCGATCACCTCGGCCATGCAGGTGGTCGAGACCGCGATCATCTTCGGCTTGTACATTGCGTAGGCGTTGGCGAGCCCATCGATCATGTTGTTGAGGCCGCCGAACACCGCCGCGTCTTCCGTCATGCTGGACGACACGCAGGAGCTCGGTTCCTTGAAGTGGCGGCTGAAATGGCTGCGGTAATACGCCACGCAGCCCTGCGAGCCATGCACGAAGGGCAGCGTGCCCTCGAAGCCGACCGCCACGAACACCGCGCCCAGCGGCTGGCAGGCCTTGGCCGGGTTCACGGTGAGCGCCTCGCGGGCGAAGTTCTTCTCGCGATACTCCCAGGTCTTGGTCCATTCCCGGGCCTGCTCGAGCTTGTCGGCGGGCTCGGGGTTCTCGAACTGTTTCTTGTTCTCGAACATCTCGATGTATTCCGGGCTGCGGAACAGATTGAAATGGTCGAGCACGTTTTCGGCATTCTGGCTCATGGTGCTACTCCTGCTGGAATCGGTAGGGTGGGCAGGGCGGCCCGGCCCACCAGTCAAACAATCGGGTCCGCCGCCCGCCCTACGCGCGCCGGTCAGGCCGCCTTCCACGGCGTCTTGGTCAGCGACCACACCGGGTTGTTGATGGCCATGTCCATGTCGCGGGCGAAGATGGCGAAGCCGTCATAGCCGTGATACGGACCGGAATAGTCCCAGGAGTGCATCTGCCGGAACGGGAAGCCCATTTTCTGGAAGACGTACTTTTCCTTGATGCCCGAGGCCACCAGATCCGGCTGCAGCGCATCGACGAACCGCTCGAACTCATAGCCCGTCACGTCGTCGTAGATCAGCGTGCCGTCCTTCACGTAGTGGGTGGTGCGCTGGTAGTCGTCGTTGTGGCCGAACTCGTAGCCGGTGCCGATGACCTCCATGCCCAGATCCTCGTAGGCGCCGATGACGTGCCGCGGGCGCAGGCCGCCGACGAACAGCATCACCTTCTTGCCTTCCAGGCGCGGGCGGTACTTGTCGATGACCGCCTGCATCAGCGGCTGGTACTTGGCGATGACGCGCTCGGCGCCTTCCTTGATCCTGTCGTCGAAGTGGCTGGCGATCTCGCGCAAGCTGGCGGCGATCTTGCTCGGCCCGAAGAAGTTGTATTCCACCCACGGAATGCCGTACTTCTCTTCCATGTGCCGGCTGATGTAGTTCATCGACCGGTAGCAGTGCAGCACGTTCAGCTTGGCCTTGGGCGTGGCTTCGAGCTCCGCGATGGAGCCGTCGCCGGACCACTGCGCCACCACGCGCAGGCCCATTTCCTCCAGCAGGATGCGCGACGACCAGGCGTCGCCGCCGATGTTGTAGTCGCCGATGATGGCGACGTCATACGGCGTGCTGGCAAAGGTGCTCTTCTCGGGGTCGAGCTTGTCGAACACCCAGTCGCGGATCGAGTCGTTGGCGATGTGGTGGCCGAGCGACTGCGACACGCCGCGAAAGCCCTCGCAGCGCACCGGCACGATGGTCTTGCCGTCGTATTCCGTGGATTTGGCCTTCGACACCGCCTCGATGTCGTCGCCGATGAGGCCGATCGGGCATTCCGACTGCACGGTGATGCCGTGGTTCAGCGGAAACAGCACCTCGATTTCGTCGATGATCTTGGCGAGCTTCTTGTCGCCGCCGAACACGATGTCCTTTTCCTGGAAGTCGGAGGTGAACTGCATGGTCACGAAGGTATCCACACCGGTGGTCCCGATGTAGTAATTGCGCCGCGCGGCCCAGGAATACTGGCCGCAGCCCACCGGGCCGTGGGAGATGTGGATCATGTCCTTGATCGGGCCCCACACCACGCCCTTGGAGCCGGCGTAGGCGCAGCCGCGGATGGTCATCACGCCGGGAATCGACTTGACGTTGGATTTCACGCCGCAGTCGGACTTGCCCTCTTCATAGGTGCCGAGGTGCTTGCCGCGGCGCTTGGCGGTCTTGTCGGGATAGACCGACAGCACTTCGTCGACCAGCGCCTGGTTGCGCGCCTTGGTTTCTTCGACAGTCATGCTCATGGGAGTCTCCAGGAATAAAAGGGAGCCGGGCGGCGGGCCCGCCCGGCAAGGAAGCGACTCAGGCCACGGCTTCCGCGGTCTTGCCGACCATGCTTTCGTCGATGGTCTTCATCACGCCGTGCTCCATCAGCAGCTCTTCGAGCTCGTCCATGGTGATGGGCGTGGGGATGATGCCGTTGCCGGCGTTGCCGTGAATCTTCTTCGCCAGCGTGCGGTACTCGTCGGCCTGCTTGGACTCCGGCGCGTACTCCATCACCGTCATGCGCCGCAGCTCGGCGTGCTGGACGATGTTGTCGCGCGGCACGAAGTGGATCAGCGTCGTGCCGAGCTTGGCGGCCAGCGCCTCGGCCAGCTCCAGCTCCTTGTCGGTCTGGCGCTCGTTGCAGACGAGCCCGCCCAGGCGCACGCCGCCGGAGTTGGCGTACTTCAGGATGCCCTTGGAGATGTTGTTGGCCGCGTACATGGCCATCATCTCGCCGGACATGACGATGTAGATTTCCTGCGCCTTGTTCTCGCGGATGGGCATGGCGAAGCCGCCGCACACCACATCCCCGAGCACGTCGTAGGACACGTAGTCGAGGTCCTCGTAGGCGCCTTCCTCTTCCAGGAAGTTGATCGAGGTGATCACACCGCGACCGGCGCAGCCGACGCCCGGCTCGGGGCCGCCGGACTCCACGCAGCGGATGTCGCGGTAGCCGATCTTCATCACTTCATCGAGCTCGAGGTCTTCCACCGTGCCGGCCGCAGCGGCCAGCGACAGGATGGTGTCCTGGGCTTTTGCGTGCAGGATCAGCCGGGTGGAGTCGGCCTTGGGGTCGCAGCCGACGATGAGGATGCGCTGGCCCATTTCGGCCAGGGCCGCCAGGGTGTTCTGGGAGGTGGTGGACTTGCCGATGCCACCCTTGCCGTAAAAGGCGATTTGCCGTAATCCGTCCATCGAAATCTCCTTGCAAGATGCCGTGTGAAAACGTTCGCAACTGCCGTGTGTGATGTGTCGAGGATGGTTGCCTCCCGCTGCCGCCATGCGGCATCGTTATGGGACGACCACCAGCCAAGCCCTGTTCTGCAACCACTGCGCCAACTTCGGCATACGGCGCTCAAGCATCTGTTTTAAAACGGCTATCCGGCGGCGTTTGGGCATTGAAAGCCCGCTCGACGGCCTGTGACAAACCCGACATCTCCCCTCCCCTCTGTCTGAAACGACACAGCGCCGGCAAGCGTGGCGAAGCGCCACCTGCTGCATGGGCGTCGCGACCATCCCCGCGCGGTATGGATGTTGCTTGGGGCTCAAAGCGTGCCGGCCCGCCCGGCCTGCCGCCCGCCTGTCCCCACATCATCTGAGGAATTCGCCATGCAAATCGGAGTGGAAAGCGCCCGCGCCGTCGAGAACCGGCGCATCTTCGTCGTGGACACCGACGAAATCATTCGCGCCGCACTGCAGTTCATGCTGCACGACGAGAACGAGGCGCATGAGATCGATTCGATCGAGGCCGCCTTGAAGAAGGCCGCCGACTGGCCGCCGGATCTGGTCCTGGTCGGTCAGAGCCTGCTCCAGAGCGCAGGAGGCGCGTTGGCGCAGCTGCGGGAAGCCCTGCCCCAAACCCCTGTGGTGCTGGTGGGGAGCAGCGAGGATCCGACCGTGGCCCAGGCGATTGCCGAGGCAGGCTACCCGCTCATTGCCTTGCCGCTGCGGCTTGAACCGGTCCGTGAGGCGGTGGATCGCGCCCTGGGCCGTGCGGCCTGAGGCTGACGGGTGCGCAGGAGGATCTGGCGGATGTCGGCCAAGGCGTGTTCGGTTCGCGACATGGACACGGCGTCAAGGGAGCCAGCTTCGGGTTCGCAAACTGATCGGGATCAACGCCGCGCCAATGACTTGAAACGCGCGGAGCGGCCTTGGCACAGCCATTGCTCGACGCCTTGCAGGTCCACTGCGGTGTCCATGCGGCCCAGCGGAAATCCTTAGCTGACAGGGGTGTCGACATGACCAGCGCCCAATTGCTTCCCGTCTATCTCGATTACTCGGCCACCACGCCGGTGGCGCCCGAGGTGGCGGAACAGATGATCCCCTACCTGACGCAGCACTTCGGCAACCCGGCCAGTCGCACGCATGCCTACGGCTGGCAGGCCGAAGCCGCGGTGGAAACCGCCCGCACCCAGGTGGCCGAGCTGGTCGGCGCCGACCCGAAGGAGATCATCTGGACCTCCGGCGCCACCGAATCGGACAACCTCGCCATCAAGGGCGCCGCGCATTTCTACCGCCAGAAGGGCAACCACCTCGTCACGCTCTCGACCGAACACAAGGCAGTGCTGGACCCGATCCGGGAGCTGGAACGCGAGGGCTACACGGCCACCTACCTCGACCCCCAGAGCAACGGCCTGCTCGACCTGGACGCCTTCACCCGCGCCCTGACCCCCGAGACCATTCTGGTGTCGGTGATGCTGGTCAACAACGAGATCGGCGTCATCCAGGACATTGCCGCCATCGGCGCCATCTGCCGCGAGCGCGGCATCCTGTTCCACGTCGACGCCGCCCAGGCCCCCGGCAAGGTGCCCATCGACCTCAAGACGCTGCCGGTCGATCTGATGTCGTTCTCGGCCCACAAGGTCTATGGCCCCAAGGGCATCGGCGCGCTGTATGTCCGGCGCCGGCCGCGCGTGCACCTCGCCCCGCTGATCCACGGCGGCGGCCATGAACGCGGCTTGCGCTCCGGCACGCTGCCGACCCATCAGATCGTCGGCATGGGCGCGGCCTATCAGCTCGCCGGCGAGCGGATGGCCAGCGAAAACGCGCACATCCGCGCCCTGCGCGACCGCTTCCTGGCCGGCATCGCCGACATCGACGAGGTTTACGTCAACGGCGATCTCGAGGCGCGCGTCCCGCACAACCTCAACGTCAGCTTCAACTTCGTCGAAGGCGAGTCGCTGATGATGGCGGTCAAGGAGCTGGCGGTGTCCAGCGGCTCGGCCTGCACTTCGGCGAGTCTGGAACCCTCGCACGTGCTGCGCGCACTGGGGCGCAGCGACGAGCTCGCGCACAGCTCTCTGCGCATTACCCTGGGCCGCTACACCACGGCGCAGGACATTGATTTCGCCGTCGCGCTGCTCAAAGACAAGGTCGGCAAGCTGCGCGCCCTCTCGCCGCTCTGGGACATGCATCTGCAGGGCATCGATCTGAACACGGTGCAATGGGCCGCCGCCCATTGATCCAACTGCGAAGGAGCTCATTCCGATGGCATACAGCGACAAGGTCATGGATCACTACGAAAACCCGCGCAATGTGGGCAACCTCGACACGGCCGAATCCGACGTCGGCACCGGCATGGTCGGTGCGCCGGCCTGCGGGGACGTGATGCGGCTGCAGATCCGGGTCAGCCCCGAGGGCATCATCGAGGATGCCCGCTTCAAGACCTACGGTTGCGGCTCGGCGATCGCCTCCAGCTCGCTCGTCACCGAATGGGTGAAGGGCAAGACCCTGGAGGAAGCGCTCACCATCAAGAACGCCGAAATCGCCGAGGAACTGGCGCTGCCGCCCGTCAAGATCCACTGCTCGGTGCTGGCCGAGGACGCCATCAAGGCGGCCGTCGCCGACTACCGCGCCAAGCAGGGCGTCGAGACCGAATCTGCCGCTTCCGCGGCCTGACCGATCACCTTGGGAGAATCGCCATGTCCGCCGTCGCCACCCCCACCCCGCCCCCGCTGCTGCTCACGGCCAACGCGATCGGCAAGATCAAGGACCTGATCAGCGAGGAAAACAATGCCGCGCTCAAGCTGCGGGTCTATGTGACCGGCGGCGGCTGCTCGGGTTTCAGCTATGGCTTTGCCTTCGAGGAAACCAGCGCCGAGGACGACAGCTTGTTCGACCAGGACGGCGTGGCCGTGGTGGTCGATCCGATGAGCTTCGCCTATCTCGCGGGCGCAGAGGTGGATTTCGAGGAGGGCCTGGAGGGCGCCCGCTTCATCATCCGCAATCCCAACGCCACGACCACTTGCGGTTGCGGCAGCTCGTTTTCGGTGTGAGGGCACGGTCATGAGCGTGATACTGACCGAACGCGCCGCGGCGAAGATGCTGCGTTCCCTGGGTGGGCGCGGCAAGGGCGTTGGCATCCGGCTGGGCGTCAAGACCAGCGGCTGCTCCGGCATGAGCTATGTGATGGAGTTCGCGGACGCCGTCGAAGCCGGCGACCAGTGCTTCGAAAGCCACGGCATGACCGTCGTGATCGACGCGCGCAGCCTGCCCTACCTGATGGGTACCACGCTCGATTTCGTGCGCGAGGGGCTCAACGAGGGCTTCAAGTTCGAGAACCCCAACGCCAAGAGCGCCTGCGGCTGCGGCGAAAGCTTCAGCGTGAGCGCCTGACCATGGTGGTCCGATGCGAAGGCAGATTCCCATGAGCGCAAGCCTCGCCGTCGACTATTTCGCCGTGTTCGGCCTGCCGCCGGTGTTCGCGCAGGATCCGGCCGAACTCGAGCGGCGCTACCTGGATCTGCAACGCAGCGCGCACCCGGACCGTTACGCGCACCTGAACGCCACCGAGCGCAGCGCCGCCGTCGAGGCCGCGGCCCGCATCAACGAAGCCTATCGCCATCTGAAAGATCCGCTCACCCGTTCCACCCACCTGCTTGCCTTGCGCGGGGTGGAAGTCTTGTCCGCCGGTTCCGTCCCCTTGCCGGCGGACCTTCTTCTTCAGCAAATGGCGTGGCACGAAGCGCTTGAGGATGCCCGCCGCGCCGGTGACACCGCGCGCCTCAATGCCCTGTACGACGGCTTTCTGGCCGAGCGCACGCGCCTCGAAGCCGGCCTGTTCGAGGCGCTGGACGAGCGTGGCAATACAGCCGCCGCCGCGGATCTCGTACGCCAGCTCCATTTTCTGCGCCGCCTGATCGAACAGGCCCAGCTCGCCGCCGACGGAGAGATGCCATGAGCCTGCTGCAGATTCTCGAACCGGGCAGCACGAGCGAAACACCCGTCGCCCTGCGCCGGGCGGTGGGCATCGATCTGGGCACCACCCATTCACTGGTCGCGACGGTCGAGGCGGACGGCAGCAGCCGCATCCTGCTCGACGAAGCCGGCGCCGCGCTGCTGCCCTCGGTGGTCAGCTTCCTGCCCGACGGCGGGGTGCAGGTCGGACGGGCAGCGCAGGCGCTGGCGGGGGCCCATCCGCGCACCACCTTCCGCTCCATCAAGCGCTTCATGGGCCGCGGCACGGCGGATGCCGGCGCGGCCGGCGCCCTGCCCTACGACCTCGCCGCCGATGAGGGCACCGTGCGCTTTCACACGCCGCGCGGTCCGCTCTCGCCCGTGGAAATCTCGGCCGAAATCCTGAAGGTGCTGCGCCAGCGCGCCGAAGCTGCGCTGGGCGGTCCCCTCGACGGCGCGGTGATCACGGTGCCCGCCTACTTCGACGATGGCCAGCGCCAGGCCACGCGCGATGCCGCGCGCCTGGCCGGGATCGAGGTGCTGCGCCTGCTCAACGAACCCACCGCGGCGGCCGTGGCCTACGGCCTCGACAATAGCAGCGAAGGGGTGTACGCGATCTACGATCTGGGCGGCGGCACCTTCGACCTGTCCGTGCTGCGCCTGCGCCAGGGCGTGTTCGAGGTGCTCGCCACCGCCGGCAACACGGCGCTGGGCGGGGATGATTTCGATCGCCGGCTGGCCGACTGGTTCGTCACCGAGACCGGCCTTGCCCTGACGCCCGCCGGCTACGGCGAACTGCTCACCCAGGCGCGCCGCGTCAAGGAGGCCTTGAGCAGCGTTGATGCCGTTGAAATCGCTCTGGACACCGGTGTAGGTGCGCCGGCGGTGCGGCAGATCAGCCGCAAGCGCTTCGCCGAACTGACCGCCGACCTCGTCGAAAAAACCCTGCAGCTCACCCGCCGCGCGCTACGCGACGCCGGCTTCTCGCCGGATCAAATCGATGGCGTGGTGCTGGTGGGTGGCGCCAGCCGCATGCCGCAGGTGCGCGCGGCGGTCGCCACGTGCTTCGGCCGGCCGCCCCTGACCGATCTCGATCCCGACCAGGTCGTCGCGCTGGGCGCGGCGCGCCAGGCCGACGTGCTGGTCGGAAACCGTCGCGATGGCGCGGACTGGCTCCTGCTCGACGTGATTCCGCTGTCGCTCGGGATCGAGACCATGGGCGGGCTGGTGGAGAAGATCATCCCGCGCAACAGCACCATCCCCATTGCGCGGGCCCAGGACTTCACCACCTTCAAGGACGGCCAGAGCGCGATGAGCGTGCATGTGCTGCAAGGTGAACGCGATCTGGCCGCCGACTGCCGCTCACTGGCGCGCTTCGAGCTGCGCGGCATTCCGCCCATGGCGGCCGGTGCAGCGCGCATTCAGGTGATGTTCCAGGTCGACGCCGACGGCCTCGTCAGCGTTGCGGCCACCGAACAGACCACCGGCGTCGCCGCCCAGGTGACGGTCAAACCGTCCTACGGCCTCAGCGATGAGGAAATCACGCGCATGATCGCCGATTCCCTCGCCCATGCCGGGGATGACGCCGCCGCGCGCATCCTGGCCGAGCAGAAGGTCGAGGCCCGGCGGCTGATCGAGGCCACCCGCGCTGCGCTGAACAGCGACGGCGCGGCGCTGCTGGACGATGCCGAAATCGCCGCATTGCTCGGCGCCCTGCAACGATTGGACGCGACGCTGGCCGGCAGCGACAGTGCGGCGATCACCGCGGCCAAGGCCGATCTCGAAGGGCTCACCGATCCCTTCGCGGCGCGCCGCATGGACCACAACATCCGCACCGCGCTGGCCGGACGCCGGGTGGGCGAGATCGGAGGCTGACGTGACCCGACTCACCGTACTCCCGCATCCGGACCTCTGCCCCGAGGGTGCCGAGGTCGAAGCCGCGCCGGGCGCGCGCCTGTCCGATGCCCTCCTCACCGCCGGCGTGGCCATCGAACATGCCTGCGAGAAGGCCTGTGTGTGCACCACCTGCCACGTGGTGATCCGCCGGGGTTTCGAGTCGCTGCGCGCGGCCAGCGACGACGAGGAAGACCAGCTCGGCAAGGCGTGGGGGCTCGAACCCACCTCGCGCCTGTCCTGCCAGGTGCGCATCCCGCCGAGCGGGGAGCTGGCGGTGGAAATTCCGCGTTACAGCCGCAACTTCGTGCGTGAACACTGAAGGAGCGCGCGATGAAATGGACCGACGTGCTGCCGATCGCCCAGTCGCTCGCCGACCATCACCCCGAGGTGGACCCGCGCGCCCTGCGCTTCACCGATCTGCACCGCTGGGTGACCGAGCTCGACGGCTTCGCGGATGATCCCACCCGTTCCAACGAGCGGGTGCTGGAAGCGATCCAGATGGCCTGGATCGAGGAAATGGATTGAACCGGTTGTTGTATCCCTGCTCTCTGAGGAGTTCGCTGACATGTCCCTGCTCACCATCATGCCGTCCGGAAAAACCATCGAGGCCGCCGAGGGGCAAACCCTGCTGGAATTGATCCTGGCGGCCGGCGAGTCCATCCCCCACAAGTGCGACGGCAACGCCAAATGCGGCAGTTGCCACATCTTCGTCCAGTCGGGCCGCAAGAGCCTGTGCCGGATCAGCCCGCTGGAAAACGAGAAGCTGGACAGCATCGTCGGCGTGAGCTCCAAGTCGCGCCTGGCCTGCCAGACCCGCATCGCCGGCACCGAGGACATCAGCGTCGAGCTCCTGGGTTTCGCGTCGGGCTTTTGATCTCGGCCCGAAACGCGCCCGCGGCGGATCTGGACGATGCCCGGCAGATGGCTCATGGGGCGATGTCGGCGTCGTTGCTCGCCCTGGCCATCATTCCATGAGCGGCACGGCCACCTCGCCCGTGACCTGCACCGGATTATTCGGCACCGCGCGTAGAGCCTTGCGATCGATCTGGCCGTAAGCACCCGGTCAGCCGCGTTGATCGAGGCCCGTTCGCAATTGAGCGGCGTGGGCGCGCCGCGTTAGGCGCGCTCAGACACAGGGCTGGCGTTCGTTTCGACGGCCTGCTGCGCTGGGCGTGTCGCGAGGGCATCGACATGGCGATCATCGAGCCTGGCAAGCCGTGGCGGAATGGCGGTACCGAAGCCTTCAACGGCACATTCCACGACGAGTGCCTCGGCCTGAAATGGTTCCGCAGCCCCGCAGAGGCGAAGATCGTGATCGAGATCTGGCGCAAGCACTACAACGAGGTCAGGCCGCATTTCAGCCTGGGCTACCTGACCCCGAATGGGTTCAAGGCTGGGCAATCAACCACTACGCCACCGAAGGTCGTTCTCCAGTAATCGGTGGTCCGAAGAATGCCGGCAGGTCAGGGGCGGTCGAGGTCGGGGCCTTCCTGACCCATCTGGCTGCGGAGCGGCAGGTGTCGGCCTCGACGCAGAATCAGGCCAAGGCGGCGCTGCTGTTCCTGTATCGGGAGGTGCTGGGCGTCGAGTTGCCACGGTTGGACGAAGTCGTCCAAGCCACGGTGAACAAGCGGCGACCCGTAGTGCTCACGCCGTGCGAGGTGCGCGCGCTGATGGATGAGCTGAACGGCACCATGGGCGCGCCGTGCGCAGTCCGCTGGATGCGCTATCGGGCATCCAGCGGAAAGAGACAGTAGAAAATCCCAGCCACCGCAGCGCGAGTGTGGCGCCCAGATGCTGGGCCCCATGCACGCCCGTCTTCGATGCGGCAGCGGACGTCTCTTTGCCGCGATGTCAGTGACTTCGGCTGCCTAGAACGCGTATTTCACATTGGCGAAGAAAGTCCGCCCCGGCCACGGGTGGTAGACGTAGGCTTCGTAGTCGGTGAGGTTGTCGATGCCCGCGCTCAGGGTCCAGTGCTCCCCTGGGGAGTAGGACAGCTTGGCGTCCAGGAAAAGATATTCGCTGCTGTCGCCAAAGCTGCGGTGCGTGTCGGTGTTTTCCAGATCGCCATACTGTTCCCCGCTGTAGCGTACGCCGATCGCATAAGTCCAATCATCGGAAGGCCGATAAAGGGCCAGCAAGGTGGCACGCCAGTCGGGAATGCGCGGCTGCCAGTTGCCCTCGGTCCCGGGGTTGCGCGAGTTCTCCTCGATGCGCGAATGGGTATAGGTCACACTGGCCCGCACATCGAACCCGGAGATCAGCAGATCCGCCAGTTCCAGCGCGGTTTCGATGCCGTAGAGCTGGATCTCCTCGATGTTCTGAACGCTGCTCAGATTGGGGAAGACCGTCACGTTGCGCTGCGTATACAGCGCATCCTCGCGCCGCTGGTGAAACAGCGAAACGCGCCACAGCCCACCCGTCAAGGCGTGCTCCACGGTGAACTCGGAGGCCAGAATCTGCTCGGGATCGAGGTTCGGATCGTTTTGCAGATTGCTCGCCGTCCCGCTGATCTTCTGGAACAACTCGGTGACGGTCGGAAACCGGTAGGCCTGCCCGACCGAGCCGCGAAGCAGCCAATCGGCGGCAAGTTGGTAGGACAACGACGCCTTGGGCGACACCGTGGTTTCGCTCCGGCTCGCATAGGGCTGGCTGGCGGCCGACGTCGCGTTGACGCCGTCGAAGGCGCGCCAATACTCGGGACGCAGGCCGAGCACCAGCGTCCAGTCCGGATCGAGCCGCCAGGCATCCTGGAGATAGGCCGCCTGGGTTTCGGTCTTGCCCTCGGATGCGGATTGGACCTCACCCCGCCCTCCGGCGAGCCAATCGGCCGTGCTATACGCCACCGAGGCGAGGTCGTAGCGATCGAAGTGATACCCGAAGCTGAGTTCATGCGGACTGCCGGGCCGCCCTGCGGAACGCCAGATCCCGCGACCGTCGAGAGACTGCCAGCCGGTGCCGCTCATGTCCGTGATGCGGCCGGATGGGCGCCGGGTTCCGAGACCGGAATCAGTGCCCGCATTCGCGGTTGTGCTGCGCGATTCGTCCTCATCATAGTCGTAGAGACTGGCCACCGCCTCCCAGTCCCAAGGGCCCTCCGTGTCGGACTTCACGCTCAGGCCATGCAAATAGTGCAGGCTTTCCGATTGACCGGGGCTCAAGCCGCCGACCGTGTACGGCGTCCCGTCGATCGCGACCGTGCCGTTGTAGAACGGCCGACCGGCGGCGTCGCGCAGATAGGTCTGGGCGCTGGTGTCCGAGTCGTTCTGCCACAAGCCGCCGCGATAGGCAGCGCGCAACGTGGGGGTGAGGTCGTAGGCGAGCTTGACGGCGAGGTTGTCCTGGACCGTGTGATCCATACCGTAGGCGCCGAAGACCAGACGGCTCGCGCCGGTGGGATCCTTGTCGCGATAGGCGCCGCCCACCGCGGGCGGTGGCGCTTCCGGATCGACGGGCGTGCGGCTGAGGGTGGCCATGGCATAGGACATGGGCTGGCCATGCGCATCCAGCCGATCGGCGCTGAGCCAGAACGAACCGCGGCCGATGCGGTTGGCCAGCGAGGCGCTGAGGTGGTGGCTGTCGTAGCGCTCATCGGTGCCGTAGATGGCGTAATCCTGCGCCGATCCCTGGGCGTTGACGTGCCCTTCGATTTGCTCGGGATCGCGGGTGCTGATCAAGACCACGCCCCCTTCGCTGTTGCCGGGATACAGGGCCGAGAACGGTCCGTAGATGACATCGACGCGCGCAATCGCATCGGGCGACACCATGCCCCAGCGCGGCGGGTAGCTGAAACTGTTGCCGAGGAAGTTGGACAGCAGCAGCCCGTCGGCATAGACGACCGAGCCCGCGCTGTCGATGGAGCCCGTGGTGCGGGTGGCCACGATGCCGTTGCGATCGCCGATGTAGCGCTCGCGCACCAGAATGCTCGGCAGGTATTTGAGGGTCTCGGCCGAGGTCATGGCGTTGACCGTCTCGGCGATCAGCTCGGCATCCACGCCCGCCGTCGTAGCCGGCAGGTTGTCGGGAACCGCCGGGATACTGGCGGCGCTGCCCTGTACCACCACCGCGTCCAGCGCCGCATCGGCTTGTGAGGTGTCACCTTGCGCCGCCGCCCAGGGCGTCGCTGCCGTCAACGCGGCATACAGCGGCCACGATCCGCGAGATCCATCCATGGAAAACTCATCCCCCGTTCATGAATAGGTCATGGAGCCGGGGCATTCTGCCGAAATGGGCGCATCAGGCGCCGGACTGCGACGATTTGCCGCACCCGGCCCGCCTCCCGCGCGCGGATTGCGCCGCTGCCGGGTCGTCAGATTTCGGTCGTAGAGGGGTCATGATCCTGATCAAAAGTCGATCAGCGGCATCTGCTATCGTGATGGTTAGATCCGTACCGATGGGAGACGCGTCATGAATCAAGCGGAGCAGAAAGTCTGGGTGCTCGTCGCCGACGCCTCACGAGCCCGCATCTATCGGGCAGAGAGTGCTCATGGGCCCTGGGTTGAGTTGGAAGACGCCGTTCATCCCGCATCGAGGCTGCCGGGCCGCGAGATTCTCACCGACCGCCCGGGTCGCTCGCTCGATTCCCATGGCCAGCACCGTCACGGCATGGAACCGACGATCGACCCCAAGGATGAGGAAGCCCAGCACTTTGCCGATGAGCTGACCGAAACCCTGCGACATCGCTACCACGCCCGCGCCTTCACCCATCTCGTGCTGGTGGCGCCGCCTCGTTTCCTGGGCTTCCTGCGCGACGCCCTGGACCCCGAACTCGCCAAGCATGTGATCGGAAGCTTCGATCTCGACCTGACGCACTGTGAAACCGCCGAGGCCGTCCGGTCGCATCTGCCGGACCGGCTCTATTGAGGATGATCGCGTCCGTCCGTCAGATCCTCCGTCAGTAGGCGTTTCAGAAGTTAGAGACTCACCGGTTGAACACGCTGGGTTCGAATACAGCCGGCGGCATGTTGGCCAGGGAGCCATGCGGCCGGTAGTCGTTGTCGTCGATCAGCAGTCATCCGCTGCGATTTCACCTCGCTGACGGCGTTGAACAGCCCGGTCGGGCGGAAATCCGAACTCCAGGGCATGCCTCAGCGGCTCATCCATCTCGGTCATTCAGCCGGTGGCGGGCGCCAAACGGCTGTGTCGGCGTGCATAAAGAAAATAGATCACCAGACCCAGCGCCATCCAGATCACGAATCGCCACAGGGTGACCGCATCCAGGCTGGCGATCAGGTAACCACAGAACCCGATCGCCAGCAGCGGTACCCACGGCACGAACGGCGTCCGGAACGGGCGATGCAACTCCGGACGCGTGTAGCGCAACACCATCACCGCCACCGACACGAGGATGAACGCCGCCAGCGTGCCCACGTTCACCAGCTCGGCGACCTGCTGGATCGGCATGAAGCCGGCGATCAGCGACACCAGCAGGCCGGTGGCGATGATGACGCGAAAGGGTGTCCGGAAGCGCGCATGGACGCTGGAAAACACGGGCGGCAACAGGCCGTCGCGCGACATGGCGAAGAAGATCCGGCTCTGACCGTAGAGCAACACCAGCAGCACCGAGCTCAACCCGGCAATGGCGCCCACGCTGATCAAGCCCGCAACCGAATGGGCGCCGATCATGGCCAAGGCAGCGGCGACCGGGTCCGGAACGTTGAGCTGCGTATAGGACACCACCCCCGTGAGCACCGCGGCCACGACGATGTAGATGAGCGTGCAGATCACCAGCGAACCCAGGATGCCGCGCGGGATGTCGCGCTGCGGATCGCGCGCCTCCTCGGCTGCCGTCGAGACCGCGTCGAAGCCGATATAGGCGAAGAAGATCAGCCCGGCGCCGCTGACCACGCCGCTCCAGCCAAAGGGGAAATAGGGATCCCAATGCGCGACGTCGACCTTGGGGATGGCCGTGATCAGAAACAGCGCAATGATGCCGAGCTTGAGCACCACGATGGCGTTGTTGATGCGGCTGCTTTCCCGCACCCCGACCGCAAGGAGCGCGCTGACGGCGAGAATGACCGCAAACGCCGGAAGATTGATCCAGCCCCCGTCGAACGGCGTGCGTGTGAGTACGTCCGGCAGGGCCATCCCGAGTCCGCCGAGCACCCGGTTGAAGTATCCCGACCAGCCGATGGCCACGGCGGCGGAGGCCACGGCGTATTCCAGGATGAGATCCCAGCCGATGACCCAGGCGGCCAGCTCACCCAGGGTCACGTAGGAGTAGGTATAGGCGCTGCCGGAGACCGGCACGGTGCTGGCGAATTCCGCGTACACGAGGGCGGCGAACAGGCAGGCGAGCCCCGCGATCGCGAAGGATAGGGTCAGCGCGGGGCCGGCCTTGGTGGCCGCGGCGATCCCCGTGAGGACGAAGATGCCCGCGCCGATGACCGCGCCGATCCCCAGGAAGGTGAGATCGAGGCCGGACAGCACACGGTGCAGACCCGTCTCGCCCGTCGCCAATGCCTCGTCGATCGACTTGGTCCGCCGCCATCCCTGTACCGCCATGATCCCCTCCCGTTCAGTGCCCGATCGATCCGATCCCGTCGGCGGGACCGCTTTCAGATGCATACGAATATCGTGCCGGTGACGGCGCCGGCCATTCTAGCCGGCCCCGTGCCCCGATGGCGGCTTTGAACACCCCCGCGGGCTGGCGCCGCAGCAGCATGTGACCCATTGGGTTCGCCCAACATCCGGGGTATACTCTGCCGCCTTGACCCCGTGCCGGGATGGCGGAACTGGTAGACGCGCCGGACTCAAAATCCGGTTCCCGTGAGGGAGTGCGAGTTCGACTCTCGCTCCCGGCACCACCATCGACCCGTCCCGCCTGTGGGACCAGAATCACCGATCGGGCGGCCCGGCCGCGCGTCGCGCTCTGCCAGGCGCATGCCGAAACATCCCGCGTCCCCTTAGAATGGCCCTTTGCGGCAGACCGCCGCTCGGGGAGTGAACCATGTCGCCGGCTCTGTTGAATCTTCTGGCTCAACTGGATCTCGAAACCCTCGATGAAAACCTGTTCCGCGGCATCAGCGCGGACCTCGGGGGGTTCAGCGTCTTCGGGGGCCAGGTCGTGGCGCAGGCGCTGGTCGCCGCCCAACGCACCATCGATCCCGCCCGTTCGGCCCACTCCCTGCACGCCTACTTCCTTCGACCCGGCGACATGAAAGCGTCCATCGTCTATCAGGTCGAACGTCTGCGCGACGGCAAGAGCTTCGGGACGCGGCGCGTGCTCGCGCTGCAGCATGGCAAGCCCATCTTCAGCCTCTCGGCCTCTTTCCAGATCGCCGAACAGGGACTGGATCACCAGGCCAGCGCCCCTGAGGCACCGCCACCCGAGTCTCTGCCTACCGAGCAGGAACTGCGCGCGCAACTGGCCGAGCGTGTTCCCGAGCCCCTGCGCCGCTTCCTGAAGCGGGAAGTCGGCATCGAGATGCGACCCGTGGCCCCGGTGGATTTCTTCACGCCCGGCCGGCGCGATCCGATTCAGCAGGTCTGGCTACGTGTTGCCGAACCGCTACCGGACGACCCGGCCCTCCACCGCGCCTTGCTGGCGTATGCCTCGGACTTCAACCTCCTCGGCACCAGCCTGCTGCCGCACGGCATCACCTTCTTCCAAGGCAATCTGCAGGGCGCGAGCCTGGATCACGCCCTGTGGTTTCATCGGCCGTTCCGCATCGACGACTGGCTTCTCTACCAGATGGAGAGCCCGAGCGCCTCGGGGGCGCGCGGTTTCAACCTCGGCGGGTTCTACACTCGCGACGGGCAGCGCGTGGCCTCCAGCGCCCAGGAAGGCTTGTTGCGCCTGCGCATGGGAACCCGCCCCACCTGACTGCAGCGCTGCCGGGCGGGGTTGGCCCAGCGCCGCATCCGATTCAGGTGCCCGCAGCCGCCACCGCGAACGCGGCGCCGTAGTTCTCCTTGACCTCGCGGCGCTGGATCTTGCCCACCGGCGAGACGGGCAGTTCCTGGGCGAAAACCACCGAGCGCGGTTTCTTGTAACCGGCGATACGACCCTCGCAATGCGCGATGACCGCATCTGCGGTCAGCGGTGCGCCGGGTTTGAGCACCACGACGGCGCGTACCGACTGGCCCCATTTCTCATCCGGCACGCCGATCACACAGGCCTGCGCGATCGCTGGATGCTCCAGCAGCACGTCCTCGACCTCGTGCGGAAAGATCTTCTCGCCACCGCTCGAGATGCATTCCTTCTTGCGCTCGACCACGCGCAGATCACCGTCGGCATCGAAATAGCCGAGATCGCCGCTGTACAGCCAGCCGTCGCGCACGGTCTCGGCGGTCTTGTCCGGCTCGTTGAAATAGCCCTTCATCACCGAACCGCTGCGGTAAATGATCTCGCCCACCTCGCCGGGCGCCACGTCGCGATCCTGCTCGTCGACGATGCGGGTTTCCACCACGGGCTTGCCGACGCAATGGTCCTTCAACGAGGCAGGGCTGAAGTCGAAGCGGAAGGAGGTCACGGGCGTCATCTCGGTCTGGCCGAAGCCGTCGGCGATCACCACGCCAGGGAACGCCGCGAAGATCTTGCGCTTGAGCGCGGCCGGACAGACGCCGGCGCCGGTCGCGCAGGCCAGCACCGAACTGCGGTCGAACCGATCGATGCCGGCGTAATCGACGAGCATGCGCCAGGCGGTAGGGACATTGCCCAGCAGCAGCGGCCGCTCGCTCTCGACCAGCTTCAGCACCGCCTCGGGATCGAAGCTGACACTGCGCGGCATGACGAGCGTCATGTTGCCGAGCAAGGGCGCCAGCACGGCGAGCTGGTAGGCGGCGTCATGAAACATCGGAAACGACGGCATCATGGCCTTGGTCGGCTGGCGGGCGCCGACGCGCACCGCCAGCGCGCTGCCGATGAGTCGATCGGCCAGCCGGATGATGCCGTTCTGCAGCCAGCGACGCCCCAGCACATAGCGCACCGGCGCCGATTTCGCCACGCCGACCACGGGCCCCGGCAGACGCCGCCGCAGCATGGCCTCCAGATCCGGCGTCACGCGAAAACCGCCCAGCGAGCGGACCACGGTGCGCACGATGGACTGCACCATGCGCACGTGGTTGCCGTAGGTGAGCATGACGCCCTTGGGCATGCCGGTGGTGCCGCCCGTGTAGCACAGCACGCAGGTGTCTTCCAGCGAGGTCGGACCCACCGGAAAATCCGGGCTGCTGCGGCTGATCAATGTTTCATAGGCGTGCGCACCCGCGAACTCCGGCGTGTCGAGGCCGACGTAATCGCGCACCGTCGGCATCTGATCGCGCGCCTCGGCGACACCCTCCTGCCAGAGGCGCTCGAACACGAAGGCCTTGGCGGCGCAATGATTGGCCTGGTAGGCAATCTCGCGCGCCGTGAAGCGGTAGTTCATGGGGACGGGGATGGCGCCCAGCTTCTGCACGGCGTAATTGGTCTCGAAAAAGGCCGGGCAGTTGTGGAACATCAGGATCACCCGATCGCCCGGCCCGACCCCCAGTCCCGCCAGGCCGTGCGCGAGCCGGCTGGCGCGATCGTCGAGTTCGCGCCAGCTCACGCGCTGATCGCCGTAGACCAGAAACACCCCCTCGGGGTTGTACCGGACGCAGCGCCGCAGCGCCTCTTCCATGAAATTGGGCGTCATATGCTTCTCCTTGCCTCGAGACTCACCCATCGAAGCCCGCTCCTGGGCTCCCAGCGAGTATAGAAGCGCAAAAAGCGAGCCGCGGCCCATGTGCGTCCGCAACGGGGATCACTCGCCCTTGACCGGAACGGCGGTTCTCATGGGACGATGGCGTCCTTTGCCAAGGAGGTCGTGCCCAATGTCCCGCGCTGCTCCGCTGATTCTGGCTTCCACGTCGGTCTATCGCCGCGCCCTGCTCGAGCGTCTGCAACTGTCCTTTGCCTGCGTGGCGCCGGCGGTCGACGAAACGGTGCAGGAGAACGAATCGCCCGAAGCCCTGGTGCGCCGCCTGTCGCTCGCCAAGGCCGAAGCCGTCGCCGATCGGCATCCTGACGCCGTGGTCATCGGCGGGGATCAGGTGGCCGTGGACGCCGATCAGCGCGTGCTGGGGAAACCGGGCACCGCCGAGCGGGCCTGCGCCCAACTCGGCCAGGTGTCGGGGCAGGCCGTGCGATTTCTGAGTGGCCTGTGCGTGCTCGATGCGGCCCGCGGCGCACACGAGCTGGCGATCATCACCACCACGGTGCGCTTTCGCGTGCTGGAGGATGCCGAGATTCGCCGCTATGTGGCGCGCGACCAGCCGCTCGACTGCGCCGGCGCGCTGCGCAGCGAAGCCTTGGGGATCACGCTGTGCGAGGCCATCGACAGCGACGACCCCACGGCGCTCATGGGCCTGCCGCTGATCCGGCTGGCCGCCATGCTGCGCCGTGCCGGCTACGATCTGCCCTGAAGGACGGGCGGTGTCGAGGCGCGCAGAGCCGCGAGGAATTGCGCCAGATCGGCGGGCAAGGGCGCCTTTAAGCGCAGCGGCTTGCCTTCGCCCAGGGGCAGGACGAGTTCGGCGGCGTGCAGAAACAATCGCCGCAATCCCAGACGCGCCATGCGCCGGTTGAAGTCGCGATCCCCATAGCGATCATCGCCCGCCAGGGCGTGGCCGGCGGCGCTGGCATGCACGCGAATCTGGTGGGTGCGGCCGGTGTCGATCACCACCCGCATGAGACTGGCGCCCGGCAAGCGCTCGATCTCCTGGAACCGGCTGACGGCCTCCTGCCCATGCGTATCGTCCACCCGCACCCTGCGCTCGCCCTGCTCGCGGTGGGCGACGTCGAGCGCCTGGCGCAGCACGGTGCGCGCTTGCGCCCAATGCCCCGCGGTCAAGGCCACGTACACCTTTTCGCAGGCACGGTCGGCAAAGACGCGGTTCAGCAGGAGCAGATCGGCGCGCGTCTTGGCCACCACCAGACAGCCGCTGGTCCCGCGGTCGAGCCGGTGCGCCAGGTTCAGATCGGGGCAATGCGGCCGCAGCGCGCGCAACACGTCGACGAGGCCGTAGGCCACGCCGGTGCCGGCATGCACCGCAAGCCCCGCCGGCTTGTTCACGACCAGCAAACGATCGTCCTCGTAGAGGATGCGCCCGGCGACCTCGCCCATGAGACCCGGCGGCGGCACCGTCGGCTCGGTGGCAGGCGCGCGCTGCAGGGGCGGCAGGCGCACCTGATCGCCCGTCTGGACGCGGTAATCGGGTTTGGCACGCCGGCCGTTCACGCGCACCTCCCCTGTGCGCAGGATGCGATAGACGTGCGGCCGCGGCAGATCCTTCAGCTGGCCCAGCAGAAAATTGTCCAGACGCTGGCCGGCGCGTTCGGCGGAGACCTCGACGTACTGCACGCCGGTGGTGGCCGAAGGCTCGGCGCCTCGCTCGCCGCTCACGCCAGCGCGTCCAGGAGACTTGCCAGCGTCCCGACGCCCTCCACGGCCATGCCGGCGATGGCCGCGCCGCGCCGGGGCACGTTGGCCTGCGGCACCAGCGCACGCGTAAAGCCGTGCTTGGCCGCCTCCCGCAAGCGCTCCTCGCCGTAGGGCACGGGTCGCACCTCGCCCGAGAGCCCCAGCTCGCCGAACAGGATCGTGTGCTGGGCAATGGGCCGGTTGCGCAGACTGGACACCACGGCTGCGGCGACCGGCAGATCGGCCGCCGTTTCGCTCACGCGGATACCGCCGACCACGTTCAGGAACACGTCCTGGTTGAACAGCGCCACACTGCCGTGGCGATGCAGGATGGCCAGCAGCAGCGCCAGCCGGTTGTGCTCCAGGCCCACGGTGAGCCGCCGGGGATTGGCGAGCGGGCTGTCGTCGACCAGCGCCTGGATCTCGAGCAGCAAAGGCCGGCTGCCCTCGCGGATACAGGTCACCACGCTGCCGGCAGCGCTCTGCTCATGGCGCGACAGGAAAATGGCCGAGGGATGCGCGACTTCCTTGAGGCCCGCATCGGTCATGGCGAAAACGCCCAGTTCGTTGACGGCGCCGTAGCGGTTCTTCATCGCCCGCAGCATGCGATACCGCCCACCCGGATCGCTCTCGAAGGAAAGCACGGTGTCGACCATGTGCTCCAGCACCCGAGGGCCGGCCAGCGCGCCCTCCTTGGTGACATGGCCGATGAGCACGACGATGACGCCGCTCTGCTTGGCGTAGCGCACCAGTTGGGCCGCCGATTCCCGCACCTGCCCCACCGATCCCGGCGCGCCGGGCAGTTGCTCGGTGTACATGGTCTGGATCGAATCGATCACCATCAACCCCGGCCGGCGCGCCTGGGCACAGGCGATGATGCGCTCGACCGCCGTTTCCGAAACCAGGGCCAGCGGCGCTTCGGGCAATCCCAAGCGCCGGGCGCGCAGCGCGATCTGCTGCAGCGACTCCTCCCCCGCCACGTACAGCGCGGGCAGGCGGGCCTGCAGACCGACCGCGAGTTGCAGCAGCAGCGTCGACTTGCCGATGCCTGGATCGCCGCCGATCAGGATCACCGCGCCCGGCACGAGACCCCCGCCCAGCACGCGATCCATCTCCCCCACGCCGGTGGGGGTGCGGGGCTCCTGCGCGCCCTCGACCTCCGTCAGCAGCCGCACGGCCGAGAGCTGGCCGGCGTACCCCGTGCGCCCGGCCGATACCGTCGGGCCGATCGACTCGACGAGCGTGTTCCAGGCTCCGCAATCGGCACACTGACCCGCCCACTTCGATGCCACCGCCCCACAGGCGCTGCACACGAACGCGGATTTGCTTTTGCTCATGGGGCGTATTCAATGTTGGACGATCACAGCCGATCTTAGCATGGGGCGGCGGCTGTCCTTGGGCCGCCCTTCCTTCGACATCCGCGTCAGACGGAACCGCCATGACCGAGCGCCTCCACATCGAATTCTGCGGCCAGAGCGATACCGGCAGGGTCCGCAGCCACAACGAGGACAGTATCGAAATCGATCCGGCATCCGGCCTCGCCGTGCTCGCGGACGGCATGGGCGGCTACAACGCCGGCGAGGTCGCGAGCAAGCTCGCGGTGCGCAGCGTGGGATTTCTGGTCCGTCAGCGGCTCGCCCGGCTGGAGCCGGCGCCCCCCCCGGACGCCGCAATGCCCACGCCGGCAGGGATGCTGCTCAAGGAATCGGTGCAACTGGCCAATCAGCGCATCCTGAAAACAGCGGGTACGCGCGCCGAATACCGTGGCATGGGTACCACCGTCGTGGCAGTCCTGTTCAGGGGCGATCGCGTGCATGTGGCTCATGTGGGCGATTCCCGGCTGTACCGGTTCCGCGATGATCAATTGCATCGACTGACCACCGATCACTCGCTGCAGGAGGAACTCGTGGCACGGGGCATGTTCAGCGCCGAAGAGGTCAGGCGACTGGGGAAAAGCAATGTGGTGACCCGCGCGCTGGGCGTCGACGCCGCCGTGGACGTCAGTGTGGGCGAGCATGAGGTGCACGGCGGCGACCTCTTCCTGCTCTGCTCCGACGGCCTGCATGACGTCCTGAGCGAAGAGGACATGCTGGCCAATCTGCGGCGGTTCATGCCGGATCTGCCGCGCCTGACCCGGGCGCTGGTGCAGGCCGCCAACGCGCGCGGCGGCAAGGACAACATATCGGTCATTCTGGGGCGGGCCGAACCGATCGCCGCGCCACGGGAGCGGACGCCGTGGTGGCAGCGGCGACCGTGGCGTATCCGCCCGCAGAACAATAACTAAAAGATGCCTCAGGGGATAGGAACCATGGCCAAGATCATCCTGCTCGCCAATCAGGTCGCGATCCGCGAATGGCCGCTCGACCAAGAGCGCCTGACCATCGGCCGCGCCCGCAGCAACGACATTCATCTCGATGATCCGGCCGTAAGCAGTCACCACGCCGCCATCGGCCTGATCGCTGGCACTGCCTTCGTGGAGGATCTGGGCAGCACCAATGGCACGCTCCTCAACGACGCGCCCATCCAGCGCGCCCTGCTGCGCAGCCAGGATGAGGTGACCGTTGCACCCTTCCACCTGCGATACGAAGAGTCGCTGGCCGACGAAGGACACGAAAAAACCGTGGTCCTTTCGCCCGGCGCGCTTCCGGGGGTGTCCGCCGAAGCGCCGGCAAACGCTGCGGCGCCCGATCAAGGCCGGCCGGGCCGTCGGCAGGCGCCCGCGCCGGGGCCGCGTGCGCGGCTGCAACTGCTGAGCGGTCGGCAGGCCGGTCGGTCGATGGCGCTCGTCAAGCCACTCACCACGCTCGGTCGGCCGGGCCTTCAGGTGGCCGCCATTCGCCGTTCACAAACCGGCTATACGCTGCACTACGTGCCGACCGCCGGAGACAGCGGGACGCCGCCCAAGGTGAACGGCAAGACGATTGGGGCGGCCCCCTACGCGCTCCGGGACAATGATGTGATCGAACTGGCCGGCGTGACGCTGGGATTTTTTGCCGCGCAGGCGATCACCTGAGTACGCTGAGCGCTCAGGGATGGATCGATGCCAGTGCATCGGCGATCTCGACCCGTGAAAGCGGGCGAACCGTCCCATGCCGGGTGCGCAAGGCATAGACCAGCGACCCGTTGACGGGGTCGATGCGGACATGCGCGGAGCCGGCGTTCGGCTGGTGGACACGCAGCACTTCATTGCGCGCCAGGAGTTCACGCACCTCGCGCAAGTGCTTGTAGATGCGCTCCACCGACACCGCATAACGCCGCAATTTACGGCCATAGCGCACGTCGCGTCTCAGCCGTGAGATGACCTTGCGCAGGTTGGCCGAGCCGGCGATCTGCTCACTGATCTCGACCGACACCGACGCCGTGCTGACCTGATCGCTGAGGCCCGGATGCGTCAGGACCACGCGGGCCTGTTCACGCCAGGCATGCAGGAGGTCGTAGGCGGCCATCATCCACATTTCGGACAGCGCCCCGAGAACCACTTCATCCTCCGGCATGGCCGGAGCCTGACGATAGGCGTCCTCCAGCGAGCGGAGATAGGTGTCGGCCAGGCTCAAATGATGGGCGCGCATGTGAAAATACGCGTCCTCGAAGAACGGCATGCGCCGCAGATTGTCCAGCATGCTGCCGGCACTGCGTTCCGTCGTCGATTGGGTCGAGGTGTCGAGGTGCATGCTGCGCTGTCGATGAGTGTCCTGCTGCTCTGCATCGGCCGGGAAGCGATCAGGTTGAGCCGGACGGCAAAGCCGTCGGCCGTGAACTATCGTTTCATCAAAGGCATGGCAGGAGTTAAGCGGACATGGACATGACGAACAGGCGTTGCCTCATCACCGGCGCCAACTCCGGGATCGGGCTGGCGACTGCGACGGGCTTGGCCGGCTTGGGGGCACAGGTCGTGCTGGTTTGTCGCGACCCGGCGCGCGGCGCCGCGGCCCAGGCGCAGATTCGTCGCGCCAGCGGCAATGATCAGGTGGACCTGCTCCAGGCCGATCTGGCGGATCTCGCTCAAGTGCGGCGGCTCGCGGAAGAGTTTCAGTCGCGATATCCGCGACTCGATGTCCTGATCCACAACGCCGGCATCATGAAAAAGCGCCGCGAGGTTTCGGCTGATGGTCATGAACTGCAGTTTGCGGTGCACTTTCTGGCGCCGTTTCTGCTGACCCATGGCCTGCGCGATGCCTTGGCGGCCGCCCCGGCCGCTCGCGTCATTGCCGTGGCCTCCATGCTGCACCGCTTCGGACGGCTGGATTTCGACGACCTGCAGGCGACGCAGCAGTATTCCATGTGGCGCCAATATGGCGCCTCGAAACTGGCCACCATCGCCTTCACCTATGAACTGGCACGCCGGCTGGAAAACACCGACATCACCGCCAACTGCCTGCATCCCGGCGTCATCGGTTCGAACATCGAGAGCAATCCGCGCTGGCTGCGCCCGCTTCTTGCGAGCCCGGAGAAAGGCGCCCGCACTCCCCTCTATCTCGCCACCTCAGCGGATGTGGAGGGCGTGAGCGGCCACTACTTCATCGCTTGTACGCCTCGGGAAAGTTCGCCCGCCAGTCGCGAGCTCGCGCTCGCGCGCCGGCTGTGGCAGACCGGAGAAACCTTGACCGGAGCAATCTGGCCCGCCTGAATCCGTGCTTAGGCGATCGGCTACAATAGCGGCCATTTCGTTTCGCCAGCCGGATGCCCTCATGACCGCGATCAAGCAGGACGACCTGATCCAGAGCGTCGCTGACGCCCTGCAATTCATCTCCTACTACCATCCGCTCGACTTCATCCAGGCCGTTCATGCGGCCTACGAGCGTGAGGAGAATCCGGCCGCCAAGGATGCCATGGCGCAGATCCTGATCAATTCGCGCCTGTGCGCCGAAGGTCATCGCCCGATCTGCCAGGACACTGGCATCGTCACCGTGTTCCTCAAGGTCGGCATGGACGTGCGCTGGGCGGACGCCACGATGAGCGTGGCCGACATGGTCAACGCGGGTGTGCGCCGTGCCTATCTCGATCCGGACAACGTGCTGCGCGCATCGGTGCTGGCCGATCCGGCGGGCAAGCGCGTCAACACGCGTGACAACACGCCGGCGGTGATCCACATGGAGCTGGTGCCGGGGAGCACCGTGGATGTGCAGGTGGCGGCCAAGGGCGGCGGCTCGGAGGCCAAATCCAAGTTCGTCATGCTCAATCCGTCGGATTCCATCGTCGACTGGGTTTTGAAGACCGTGCCGACCATGGGCGCTGGCTGGTGCCCGCCAGGGATGCTGGGCATCGGCATCGGCGGCACCGCGGAGAAGGCCATGTTGCTGGCGAAAGAAGCACTCATGGAGCCGGTCGACATCCAGGCGCTGGCCGCCCGTGGTCCATCCAATCGGGCCGAGGAACTGCGTCTGGAGATCTATGACAAGGTCAATGGGCTCGGTATCGGTGCGCAGGGCTTGGGCGGGCTGACCACGGTGGTGGATGTGAAGGTCCAGGATTACCCGACTCACGCCGCCAATCTGCCGGTCGCAATGATCCCCAATTGCGCCGCCACCCGTCATGCCCACTTCGTACTCGACGGCACCGGTCCCGCCGAGCTTGCGCCGCCGCGCGTGGAGGATTGGCCGCAAGTCACCTGGAACGTCGGCAGCGCGCGCCGCGTCGATTTGAACACCGTGACGCGTGAAGAGGTGGCGAGCTGGCAGTGCGGGGAGACCTTGCTGCTGTCCGGGCGCATGCTGACCGGGCGGGATGCGGCCCACAAGAAGATGGTCGACATGCTGGCGCGCGGCGAGGCCCTGCCGGTGGACTTCCGCAACCGCTTCATTTACTACGTCGGCCCGGTCGATCCGGTGCGCGACGAGGTCGTGGGCCCCGCGGGCCCGACCACCGCCACGCGCATGGACAAGTTCACCCGCACCATGCTGGAGAAGACCGGATTGCTCGGCATGATCGGCAAGTCCGAGCGTGGTCCCGCCGCCATCGAGGCCATCCGGGACAACCGCTCGGTCTATCTCATGGCGGTGGGTGGCGCGGCCTACCTCGTCTCCAAGGCGATCCGCCACGCCGAGGTCAAGGCGTTTCCGGAGCTGGGCATGGAGGCGGTCTATGAATTCGACGTGGTGGACATGCCGGTGACCGTGGCGGTGGATACCCAAGGCCAGTCCGTCCATGCGATCGGGCCGAAGCTCTGGCAGGCGCGGATCGGCAAGATTCCGGTCGAGGCGGCCTGAAACAGGGGCTGGCGCGCGAGATGACGCGCCGACGGATCAGATCGACGCCAGCAGGCGCTTGAGCTCCGGCACACAGGAACCGCAGCCGGTCCCGGCTTTGAGCTTCTCGCCGATGGCCTCGACGGTCACCGCCTCGCCCTCGCGCATGGCGCGCAGCAAGCGGTTGCGGCCGACCTGGAAACACGAACAGACGATCTCGCCCTGATCCTCGACGACGCCCGGCGCCCGCCCAGCCAACAGACTCATCCGCGACGGCCCGTCGAGCGCGCTGGCCTCGAACAGTCCTTCCAGCCAAGCCCAGGGCGGCAGCTTGCCGGACGGGTCGACGAACAGGCAGGACGCGAGCCGTCCCTGACGAACCACCGCGGCGCGGTAACGCCCGGTGCCCCTGTCGAAGTATTCGAGCCACTCGTCGCTGTCCCGAGCGCCCAGCCGGAGGCGGGCCCAGGAAGACCACGTCGTGGCCAGCGCCTGCGTGCCCGCCAGGCGGTAGCGCCAGCAGCCATGCTGGCCCAGAGAGCGCACCCAGTAATCGACGTCCTGTGTGTCGAGGTCCTCGCGCACCAGCGCGAAGCCTTCCCAGGCACAGGGCTGCGGCTGGACCCTGAGCGGGGTGTGCTTGAACTCGGGCTCGCCAGACACCGGATCGACCACCGGATTGACCAGGGCATCGACACGGCCGCTGGCCGCGAAGCGATCGTTCCAGTGCATGGGGACGAACACACTCCCCTGACGCTGATCCCTGGAGATGCGCGCGCGCGCCAGCATCGCGCCCCAGGCTGTCTCCAACCGCGCCAGATCGTTGTCCCGCAGGCCGATCTGGGCGGCATCGAAAGGATGCAGCTCGGCGAACGGCTCGGTGATGTGGGTCGACAATCGCGGCGAGCGGCCGGTGCGGGTCATGGTGTGCCACTGATCCCGGATCCGGCCCGTGTTGAGAACCAGCGGATAGTCGCCGCCGGGCGTGTTCACGGGCGGGCGATGGCGCACGGGGACGAGGCGCGCGCGGCCATCCGGCGTGTAAAAGCGGCCATTGGCGAACATCCGTTGCGTTCCCGCGCCCCGCGTCTGCACCGGCCAAGAGATCGGCTCGAGTTGCGCATAGTCCCGGGGCTTCAGATCGGCCAGACCGGCCAGATCGAAATCGCGCCGGCCCGCGTTCTCGAAGGCCGACAGGCGGGCGTGCTCCTGAAACACTTCCGCGGCATTCGCAAATCCAAAACCCTGCCCGTAGCCCATGCGGCGCGCGACTTCGGACAGGGCCCACCAGTCCGGTTTGGCCTCGCCGGGCGGCGAGAGGAACGCCCGCTGGCGCGAGATACAGCGCTCGGAATTGGTGACGGTGCCCTCGCGCTCGCCCCAACTGGCCGCGGGCAGGACCACGTCCGCCAAGGCCGTGGTGTCCGTCGGACACATGTCGGACACGATCACCAGCGGGCAGGCGCGCAGTGCCGCGCGCACCCGGTCCCCATCGGGCAGGCTGACGGCCGGGTTGGTCGCCATGATCCAGATGGCCTTGACACGACCCTCGCCCACCGCCTCGAACAGATCCACCGCCTTGAGTCCCGCCCGCTCGGCCATCACCGGGCTGTCCCAGAAGCGCTGCACGAGATCGCGGTGCTCGGCCGATTCGAGATCCAGATGCGCGGCGAGCTGGTTCGCCAGCCCGCCCACCTCGCGGCCGCCCATGGCATTGGGCTGGCCGGTGATCGAGAACGGCCCCCTGCCCGGCTGCCCGATGCGGCCGGTAAACAGATGGCAGTTGATGATGGCGTTGACCTTGTCCGTGCCGGCCGAGGATTGGTTCACGCCTTGGGAAAACAGGGTCACGACGCGTTCGGTGCGCGCGAACAGGTGATAGAACTGGGCGAGGTCCTCCTCCGCGATCCCGCAGGCAGCCGCGACCGCGGGAATCGAGGGCGCATCGGCGCGGGCGGCCTCGAGCGCGGCGGCATAACCACTGGCATGCCGCTCCAGAAAGCCGAAGTCCGCCCGACCTTCGCGCGCGAGATACGCGAGCAAGCCGTTGAACAGGCGCACATCGCTGCCGGGGCGGAGCGGCAGATGCAAGGCCGCGAGATCGCAACTCGGGGTGCGGCGCGGGTCGATGACGACGATGGTGAGCTCGGGTCGCTCCGCCTTCGCCGCCTCGATACGCCGATACAGGACCGGGTGACACCAGGCGAGGTTGGAGCCCACCAGTACCAGCAGATCAGCCTGCTCCAGGTCCTCGTAGCAGGTCGGCACGGTGTCGCTGCCGAAGGCGCGCTTGTGGCCGGCCACGGCCGAGGACATGCACAGCCGGGAATTGGTGTCGATGTTGGCCGAGCCGATGTAGCCCTTCATCAGCTTGTTGGCGACGTAGTAATCCTCGGTCAGGAGCTGGCCGGAGACATACAAGGCCACCGAGTCGGGACCGTGCGCGGCCATGGTGCTGCGCAGACCCGTGGCGATGTGGTCCAGCGCGGTGTCCCAGTCGACCGCCTGACCGGCAATGCTGGGCTGAGTGAGCCGGCCCTCGTGACCGACCGTTTCACCGAGCGCCATGCCCTTCGAGCAAAGTCGCCCACGGTTGGCGGGGTGAAGCGGATCACCGGCCACCTCGACCGTCCCGTCCTGCCGCAGCGTCGCCAAGACCCCGCAGCCCACTCCGCAGTATGGACAGGTGGTCCGCGTGGGCTCGGAGACGGCTGCGAGGGCATTCAAGCGGTCGCCTCGTGCAGCGCGATGAACACCCGGCCATTCTCCACGCGCGTCGGGAAACACGCGGTTTCCCCCTCATCGGGCGCAATCGCCCGCCCCGTGTCCAACGCGATGCCCATGTTGTGCAGGGGGCAGTAGACCTTGCGCTCGCAGACGATGCCCTGGGAGAGCGGGCCGCCGCGATGCGGGCAGCGATCGCGCAGCGCAAACACCTCGTCAGCCCGATTGCGGAAGACAGCGATGTCGCCTTGCGGATGCTCCACAATGCGCGCGCCGAGCGCGGGGATCGCCTCCAGAGCACCGATCTCGATCCATGTAAGCCCCCCTGCAGCAGGGTTTGGTGTCGTACTCATCAAATGGCTCCCGTTTGCTCCGTGGATCAGGCCAGTCGGCGCAACGGCGCAAACTGCTGGGTGTCGCGCTCCTGCGCGACCATCTGTGCCCAAGGATCGATCTGGGCGTAACGCTGGGACTCGTAGAACCGCTCGGCCAACTGCCGCCGCCCCTCGGCGTCTTCGACGACGTGCTGTTTCACATGCGCGAGTCCCACGCGCTCGATCCAGGGCGCGGTGCGCTCCAGGTAGTGCGCCTCGTCGCGATAGAGCTGGAGGAAAGCAGCGCAGTATTCGGCCACCTCCGCTTCGGTCTTGACGTTGCACAACAGGTCCGTCGCGCGCACCTTGACCCCGCCGTTGCCGCCCACGTGCAGTTCATAGCCCGAATCAACGCAGACCACACCGAAGTCCTTGATCGTCGCCTCGGCACAGTTGCGCGGGCAGCCCGACACCGCGAGCTTGACCTTGTGCGGCGTCCAGGTGCCCCAGGTCATCTTCTCCAGATCGATGCCGAGACCGGTGGAGTCCTGCGTGCCGAAGCGGCACCACTCCTTGCCGACACAGGTCTTGACCGTGCGCAGCGCCTTGCCGTAGGCATGACCGGACACGAAGCCGGCCTGATTCAGATCGGCCCACATGCCCGGCAGATCTTCTTTCTTGACCCCGAGCAGGTCGATGCGCTGACCGCCGGTGATCTTGACCGTGGGCACGGCGTATTTCTCGGCGACCTCGGCGATCGCGCGCAGCTCGCCAGCCGTCGTCACACCGCCCCAGATGCGGGGAATCACCGAATACGTCCCGTCCTTCTGGATATTGGCGTGTGCGCGCTCATTGATGAAACGCGATTGCGGATCGTCGCTGACCTCGGCTGGCCACGCGGCGATGAGGTAATAGTTGATCGCCGGCCGGCAACTGGAGCAGCCGTCGGCATTGCGCCAGTCCATGAACGTCCGCACCTGCTCGGCCGTGGTCAGGTGATGCTCCCGAATGGCCTTGCGGACCTCGTCATGGGTATGATCGGTGCACCGGCACATCGCCTTCTTGCTGGGGGCGGCGCTGTAGTCGCCGCCCAGTGTGGACGCCAGGATCTGCTCCACGAGCCCGGTACACGAACCGCAGGAGGACGAGGCCTTGGTGTGCGCGCGCACCTCCTCGAGCGTAAAGAGTTTCTTGTCGACGATGGCGTTGACGATGGTGCCCTTGCAAACGCCGTTGCAACCGCAGATCTCGGCCGTGTCCGGCAGGCTCGCCGCATTGGAGCCGCCGCTGCGCCCCGAGTCGCCCAGATGCGCCTGACCGAACAACAGCATGTCGCGCATTTCGGAGACGTCGGTGCGCTCGCGCAGCAACTGGAAATACCAGGCGCCGTCCCCCGTGTCGCCGTACAGGACACTGCCCTTGATGCAGTTGTGCTCATCGAGCACCAGGCGCTTGTAAACGCCGCGGCCCGGATCCTGGAACACGATGTCGTGCGTGCCCTCGCCGCCGGAAAAATCGCCGGCCGAGAACAGGTCGATGCCGGTCACCTTGAGCTTGGTTGCCGTCACCGAGCCGGTGTAGCGCGCATAGCCCAGTCCGGCCAGATGATTGGCGCAGACCTTCGCCTGCTCATAGAGCGGCGCCACCAAGCCATAGGCGATGCCGCGATGCTGGGCGCACTCGCCCACGGCATAGATGGCCGGATCATAGGTCTGCAAGGTATCGCTGACCACGACACCGCGTTCGCAGTGCAGGCCCATCTGTTTGGCCAGGCTCACGTTAGGCCGGATGCCAACCGCCATGACCACGAGATCCGCCGGCACTTCCGTTCCATCCTTGAAGCGCACGCCCGTCACATGCGTCTCGCCGAGAATGGCCTCGGTCTGCGCGCCCATGCGGAAGTGCAGGCCACGCTGCTCCAGGGAGCGCTGCAGCAGCAGGCTGGCCGGCGCGTCGAGCTGCCGCTCCATCAGCGCCTGGACCAGATGGACGACCGTAACGTCCATGCCACGCTTGAGCAGGCCGTTGGCGGCCTCCAGACCGAGCAAACCGCCGCCGATCACGACCGCGTGACGCTTGCCCGACTCGGCCGCCGCCAGCATGGTCTCGACATCCTTGAAATCGCGGAAGGTCGCCACACCCGCCAGATCCTTACCCGGCACCGGAATGATGAAGGGATCGGAGCCCGTGGCCAGCAGCAGGCGGTCGTATGGCGCCTCGGTACCGTCTTCGGCGCGGACGATGCGTTGATGCCGGTCGACCTCGGTGACCCGCTTGCCGGCATGCAGCGTGATGCCATGCCCGGCATACCAGTCCGCGTCATTGAGAATGATGTCTGCCGGCGTCTTTTCACCACACAGCACCGGCGAGAGCAGGATCCGGTTGTAATTGACGTGGGGCTCGGCGCCGAAAATGGTGATCTCGTACAGATCCGGCGCGAGGTTCAGCAGTTCCTCGACGGCCCGAACGCCCGCCATGCCGTTGCCGATCACCACCAGTTTGCGTTTGCTCATCAGTCAGGCCTCCCAAGACTGCCTTCCGCGTGAGCAATAGATATGCCAGAAATTGACCAATAGCCTTTCAGTGGGTTACGTACTCCGTGGCGAAAACCTGCGAATATCGCCCCATCTCGACGCACTCAGGGCTGCGACGCGCCCCAAACAAGGCCACGAGGGATGGCGACCTGATCGCACCGTTCTGTTATCAGCGAGTTAGTGGCGGATCAGCCGTGCAGTGGGCGCCCGTGCTTCATGCTTCCGCCCGCAAAAAGTGCGTCGCGGCCTTTTGAAGTGCGCCAGACAGGCTTTCCACGAACCGTGTCTTACAAGATCGCACCGTCTTGGCGCGCCGGATTCACGGGCGGTATGCCGAGCGGTGCCGCCAGAAGCGAATCAACAAATAACCGAACAGCATGCCGCCGAGGTGAGCGAAATGGGCAACGTTGGTCGCGATGCCCGCCAACCCGAAGAACAGCTCGAGTCCGCCATAGCCCATCACCAGCCACTTGGCCTTGATCGGCATCGGTGGAAACAGAAGCAGGATCTGCTGATTGGGAAACATCATTCCAAAGGCCAGCAAAAGACCGAACACGGCGCCCGAGGCCCCGAGCGTCGGGAACGGCTGTCCACCGCCTTGCAGATGGTAGGCCATCGCCACCATCTGAATGACCGCGGCGCCGATGAGACAAACGAAATAGTAGACCGTGAAACGGGCCGTGCCCCAGAACCGCTCCACCGTCGACCCGAACATCCAAAGGGCGAACAGGTTCAGCAGCAAATGGGACAGATTGCCGTGCAGAAAGCCATAACTGACCAGTTGCCAAGGTCGGAATGGGGGCACCATCGCCCAACCGGATTGCGTTTCGATGGGGCCGGCGCCGACCGGCCACAGGGCGAAGTGGCTGACCCAGTAGGCGGGCGCCGTGCCCTGAAGGACGTACATGATGAGGTTGATCGCGATGAGCGCGCGCACCATGGCCAGTCACATCCTCATCACATCGCCGCTACAGCACACCTCCGCGGGGCGGCCGCCGCGCGATTCGGCCGTCGCCAACGCAAACTCAGCCGAACTGTCGCCGGAAGCGCCATGTGCCGAAGGCAAACACGCCCGTGCCCACGAGCAGCAAGCCCATCACCGAGGGCCACAGCACGTCCAGTCCAACGCCTTTCAGGAAGATCCCCATCACAATCTCGATGTAGTGATGCATCGGCGAGAGCAGGATGAGGTAACCCAGCGCGGCCGGCATGGCTTCGGGCGGGACGAATGCGCCCGACAGCAGCAACATGGGCGAGAGCAACATGATCACCATCAGCCCCACCTGCGCGAGGTTGTTCACCACGGTCGAGATCGCCAAGCCGAAACCCGCGGTACTGAACACGTAAATCGCGGTCAGCACATAGAAAAGCAGCATATTGCCGCGAAACGGAATTTCGAATACCGGACCCAAGACCCCGAATACCGCCAGTGTGACGCCGATCAGAATGACGAAGGTCATCGCCAAGACCTTGGGCAGCATGATCTCCAGCGGCGTCAGCGGGGAAACCAGCAACTGTTCGACCGTGCCGCGCTCCTTCTCGCGCACCATGGCCGCCGCCGGCAGCATGATCGAGAGCATGGTGATCATGGTGATCATTTCGTTGATGGGCACGAACCAGCGGTCACTGCCGTTCGGGTTGAACCAGACACGATGCGCGCTGTTGACCATCGGCAGGCCGCCGCCCATGGCGCCGCCGACCGACAGTCGCTCCATGGCCTTCTGGACACCGAAACCCGCGACGATTTGTGCCGCATAGCTCGTGGCCAAGGAACCGAGCACGGAGTTGCTGGTATCGACGAACAACTGCACCTGCGTCGGCTTGCCGCTGAGCAGCGCCTCATTGAAGTCCGCGGGAATCTCGAGGTAAAGCATCGTCTTACCGGCGTCCAGCAGGTCCATCGCCCGCTCGCTGTTCATTTCCATGCCCTGGAACTTGAACTGAGGCTGGCGAAAGCTGTAAATGAGGTCGCGCGACGCGGGCGACTGGTCGTAGTCCGCGACCGTCAACGCGGCTTGTTTCAGCTCCATTTCGATACCGGAGCCGGCGACGTAGATATCGGCTGAAAAGGCATAGACCACGACGATCAAGAGAAAGATGTCCCGCCGGAACTGGATCAGTTCCTTGAGGGTCATCACCCGCATATGTTGAAGCACTTCTCCGAAGTTCACGGCATCACTCCTGAGGGCGCTTGGTGAAAAAGCGATGTGCCACAACGAACAGGACCAGCGCGTACACCAGTAGCGAGACCACTGACGACCAGAGCTTCTCGAGACCGATGCCCTTCATGAAGGCGCCATCGATGACTTGTCCGTAATGCATCGCCGGCGCCAAATTGGCGATCGCCTGCGCCTCCGGGCCCATCGAACTCAGCGGAAACAGCATCCCCGAAAACAGGATGGCGGGAACGAGCGTCACCACCATGGTCATGACCACCGCGGCGATCTGGGTCTTCACGAAGCTCGAAACCAGGAGCCCGATGCCCGTCGTCGTGAAGGAATAGATGGCCGTCGCCAGCAGAAAAAATCCGAACGAGCCCTTGAATGGGGCCTGAAAATAGAACACGGCGATCGCCCAGAGGAACACGCCGTTGACCATGGAGATCCCCGCGTAGGGCATCAGCTTGCCGAGGAGAAATTCGGCCCTGGAAACCGTGGAGGCGTAGATGTTGAGGATCGAACCCCGTTCCTTCTCGCGCACGACGCTGACGGCCGTCAGCAGCGGTGGCGTCATCATCAGCACCATCATGATGAGCTTGGGGGCCATGGACCAGATGCTTTTGCCGCTCTGGTTGTACAGCATGCGCATCTCGATGCGCAGGTTGCCCATTTGCTGGCGCGCCTGATCGGGCGTAAATCCCGCGGCGCGGCTCAGGAAATTCGCGATCAGTTCCTGGGTATAGTTGGCATTGATGGCGCCGATGTATCCGCGCGCAATATTGGCCCGCAAGGGAAACTGTCCGTCCAGCAAGGTCTGAACCGCAACGGAGCGGCCGGCGACCAGATCTTCCCCAAATTTCGGCGGGATGACGACGACTGCGCGGACGTCTCCCCGGCTGATGAGCGTCGCGATCTCCCGCTCGTCGTGCAGATAGCCCTTGAAGTCGAAGTAGCGCGAGTCGATCATCTTGTAGGCATAGTCCCGGCTTTGCGGGCTGTGATCATAATCGATGATGGCCATCGGAATGTCTTCGACGTCGAGATTCATGCCGAGGCCGAATACGACCATCAGAATGGGGGGGACGATGAACGCGAGCCCGAGAAACAAGCGATCGCGCGTGATTTCCGCCCATTCCTTGGCGATCACGGCCGTAAACCGAGCCCAGTTCATGCTGCCATTCCTGCCTTGTGCTCAAGGTCGAGCACGTTCTGCACAAACACGTTTTCCATCGTCAAGGGGAGCCGGCGAATGTCGTGTACCGGAATACCGGCCTGCTCGAGCAGATGCCTGACTTGAACCTTCACCCGCTCGGCATCCGGTGCCAGCACCTGCACCCGTCGCCCGTGCAGCGTGGCATCGTCGAACCCCCCGCCGCGCAGAACGTTCTGGGCCTTGTAGGGGGTTTCGCAGCGCACTTCCAGAAGCTGGCCGAAGCGCCTCTCGACATCCGACTTCAGCCCCGCTGGCGAGTCGTAGGCGACCACCTTGCCGGCGTGCATCAGGGCGATCCGGTCGCAGTACTCGGCTTCCACCATATAGTGCGTGGTCACCAAGAGACCGACCTCTTCCTGCCTCGACAAGCGGAAGAGAACATCCCAGAATTCCCGCCGGCCCATGGGGTCGACCCCGGAGGTCGGTTCGTCCAGAAACAGGATCGGGGGGCGGTGCACCAGCGCGCAGCCCAGCGCAAGACGCTGACGCAACCCCATGGGGAGCGACCCCGTCAGCGCCCCTTCCATGCCTTCGAGTCCGGCAAGATCCACGATCCAGCGTAACCGGGGCTCGATCTCCCTGGGCGGGACGGCATAGATTCCCGCGTATAGGCGAATATTTTCGACGACGGTCAGATCCTGATAGAGGGAAAACGCCTGCGACATGTAGCCGATGCGCTTCTTGATGGTCGACCCGGAATGCCGCATGTCGGCGCCAGCAACCGAGCCGGCACCCTCTGACGGACGCAAGATGCCGGTCAGCATCTTGATGACGGTGGTTTTGCCGGCGCCGTTCGCGCCCAAAAGACCGAAGATCTCTCCGGGCCTGACATCGAAGGTGACATGATCGACCGCTCTGAACGCCCCGAAATCCCGCACAAGGTTCTTGGCCTCGATCACGGGCTTGTCGGGCTCGAGATGGATGGCGGCGCCTTCGGGCGGAGAAGGAAGGTCGCGCACGGCCTGCCCCTCGCCATTCGACTCGAGCAGACCCACATAAATGTCTTCCAGCTCGGGTGTGTCGGTCTGAACGTCGCTCACCTCGAGTCCCGTAAGCACGTCCTTGACGATCTCGTCGGCAGCAGTATCTTGAGCCGGGACGAACACGCGCAGGAAGTTGCCGAGCGCAACCACCTGCTCGAAGCGGCTGCGGAGCCGGTTCAAGGCTTCCAATTGCGGCTGCACGGCAACGGAGACGACGGTGCCGGGCTGAAGATGGATCAGCTCCTCGATTTCTCCATGCGCGAGGATGCGGCCGTGATGCATCAAGGCCGAGTGATGGAAACGCGACGCCTCATCCATGTACGCCGTCGACACCAGTGCCGAGATGCCTTTTTCCGCCAGGAGTTCGGCGAGAATGGCCCAGAAGTCGCGCCGTGATACCGGATCCACCCCGGTGGTGGGCTCGTCCAGAATGATGAGTTCCGGCTCGTGGATCAGCGTGCAGACGAGGCCCAGCTTCTGCTTCATGCCGCCAGAGAGGTTCTTCATGGCACGCTCGCGGAACTTGTCGAGCCGGGTCATGCGCAGGAGCTTTTCCTTGCGCTCGACCAGATCATCCGCCTTCACCAGACGCAGCCGAGCGAAGAAATCGATGTTCTCCTCGATCGACAGATCAGGATAGAGATTCTGTCCGAGCCCCTGCGGCATGAATCCCAAGCGGAGCTTCACGCGCTCCGCCGCAGATTCCGAGTCGATATGCTGCCCGAAGACCTCGACCGTCCCCTGGTCGTACCCCATCACCCCGGCGACGGTCTTCATGGTGCTGCTCTTGCCCGCACCATCGGAACCGATCAGACCAAAGAGGCTTCCCCTGGGTACGTCCAGATCGATCCCGCGCACCGCGTGAACGTTCTTGTAATTCTTGACCAACCCGCGGATGCGGACGACTGGTGCATGATCCATTTGCACATCCTCGGCAAGGAATGACGGTGCCCGCACGTCACCAGCGGGGCTTTTCCCACGAGGCGTTCTCGTCCCAGCGAATCACCGCGTCGGCAGGCATGCCGGGGGTGAGCAGGTAGTCCGGGTTTTCCTTGAAATAGAGCTTCACCGCATAGACTTGCTTCACGCGTTCATCAGGCGTCTGGACTTCCTTTGGCGTGAATTCGGCGCGCGAGGCGATGTAGTCGACCGTCGCCAAGAACGGACGGTCGGGATAGGCGTCGACGTAGGCTTGTGCCTCCAGGCCGCGACGAACCTTGCCGATTTCATTCCCCGGCACGTAGACCTTCAGATAAAGCCGATCCGGATCAACCAGTTCGTACATGGGGCGGCCCGCCGCTCCGACCTCCCCCGCCTCGACCAGTCGGGCGGTCACGATACCCTTGGTGGGCGCCTTGATGCTCATGTTGTCGAGCGCAATCATCGCCTCCTCGCGCATCGCCCGCACGCGATCGAGTTCCGAATCCAGGGCCTTGAGCTCCGTCTCCCGGGCATCGATCTGATCTTTGCCGAGATAGGCGCGCTCGAGTTGCTTCTGTGCGCCCACCAATCCGGCCTGGGCGGAGCGCACGTCATTGCTGATGGCCGTGTATTGCAGCTGCGCCTGTTCGGCTCGCTGCTGATTGACCGTCCCCTTTTCCGCAAGCACCTTGATGCGTTCGAGATCCCGACCGAATTGAGCCTGCGCGGCATTGGCCTTTTCGAGTGTGGCCTGCATGTACGTGACTTGCGACTTGGCTGCGTCGATGCCGAGCGGAAGCTCCTTGCGCGCCACGGCCAACCCCTCGTTTGCCGCCGCACGTCGCGCCTCCAGACTTGCGATGCCGGCATCGGCCTGCTTGATGCGCGCCAGGAGTTCATCATCTTCCATCTGCGCCAGCACCTGACCCGCCTCGACGACATCCCCTTCCTTGGCCTTGATCTCGCGAACCTTGCCGGGATACTTGGCGGCCACCGTGGTGGCGTCGCCCTCGATGCGCCCATTGACCTGCAGCAGCCCCTCGGGAAGCGGCGCATTGAGCATGCGATAGATCACCACCAGCGCGATCAGCGCAATGACGCCTATCCCTACCAGCATCCATCCAATCGGTCGACGTTTGTCCGTGGCCATTGTCATCTTCCCTGATTTGAAATCCGAGCGAGGTTGGTGAGCGCGGAATCGGCGGGAGCTTAAATTCCGCCGACCACGTACTTGAGACGCAGATCAGCGTACACCGCATCGTACTTGGCGTTGTTGTAGCTGGTAAAGGCGGCGCTCCGCCGGGTTTCCGCCTCGAGCACCTCGGTGTTGGTCCCCATGCCTTCGCGGTAGCGATCGCGCGTCACACGCTGATTCTCATCGGCGCTGTCCAGGGACGTTCTGGCCACGTTGAGGCGATTGCGGGCCTCCTCGCGGGCGAGCCAGGTCTGCCGAACCTGCAGGGTGATCAGCTCGCGCGCCTGGGAGAACAATTCCTCGCTGGAAATCCGGCGCTTCGACAAGGCTTCGGCCTGCTTGCGGGTCACGCCGGAATCGAAAAAGGTCCAGGACGCGCCGACACCCGCATAACCGATGGTGTTGTCGTTCAGCGTGTCGAGGTCGAGATAGACCATCCCGCCCAGCAATCCCACTTGCGGCAACAGGCCACCCTTGATCGCCTTGGCAGCGTAGCGGAGGCTCTCCGTCTGCGCCGTCAGGTTGTTCAGTTCGGGACGATTCTTGATCGCCTGCTGGGTCAGCGCTTCCAGCGATTCTTCGCCAGTGTCTGCGGGAGGCTCCAACGGATCGAGACTGACCGGCGCATCGAGCGGACGTCCCACCATCTTGTTGTAGAAGGACTGCGCCAGCTGAACGGCATTTTTGATTTGCAGATTGCGTTGCTTGGAATCGGCCAGATAGACCTGCACGGACAAGAGGTCGCTCTTGGCCACCATCTGTTGGTCGTAGAGATTCTGCACGTCCTGCACATAGCCGGAAACCGCCTCGACCTCGCGATCCGAAATCGTCGCGCCGCCCTGGGCACGCAGCACGTTCACATAGGCTTCGGCGACGTTGACCTTCAACTCCTGCTCGGTCCGTCGTAGGTTCCACCCGGCCGCGCCAACCTGGGATTCGGCGGCCTTGGTCAGATTGGTCAACCGGCCCCCTGTGTAAAGCGGAAGGGTGGCCTGTAACGCGACCTGGGTAAACTTGTCCTCGCCCAGTTGAAAGTTCTGCAGGTCAGCAGGCACGGGAAAGGAGAAACTCGAAGGCAGCAGCGGAAATTTGATGGGAGACGGGATGGTCAGATCGTCTTCGATGGGCGCCTTGATGGTCGGCGCCTCGTCGAGCTTCACCGCAAAACCGTTGGCTGAAACCGAAGGGAGCCGCTGCCGCGAGGTCGCGCTCCGGGCCGCCTCGGCTGCCTCTGCCTCGAACTGCGCGGCCCTCAGCCCGAAATCGGTGCCGCGGGCGGATGCCCAAGCTTCTTCGAGCGTTTCAGCACGAACGGCGCCCACGGGCAACGACACGGCGGCGCAGAGCAGCCCCACCACCTTCCTAGGGGACAATCGCATAGTCACAATCCCTGTTTGTTCTCGGGCTGATCCCAATGAAGGCTAGTGTTATACGCTCACGATCAGGGACCTGCAAGTCAGCAATTTGACCGTCCCCAGCCCATATTCGGCATGGTCGCGGACGGCTTGCCCAGAGCATGTTGTCCAGCGAACCGATAGTCCGTGCGGCATCGAATCCAGAGACCAATCGGCGACAGTGACCGTCCTCACGGCGCCGCCACCGTTCGGCGCGGTAAAAGCGGCTTGACAAGGCAGTAACACGGATCTAGACCTTGCATGCCGGGACGGCGGCAGTCCGCTGCCGCGACACGGCACCCGGCCGCCGGACCGGAAATCCATAAGAGCGAATAGCGCATCGGGAGTCATCAGCCATGAGCAGCGACCTCACCCTCTGCGGAGAGTCGATTCAGTTGCGTGTCGACAGGGCGGGCCTCATTACGGAGTGCGCGGGCGACACGCAGACCCTTCTGGGCGCCTCATCCGTCGAACTCCGGGGCCGAGTCTGCGAAGAATTCGTCGCGCCGAGCATGCGCGCCGCGCTGAAGGCGCTGTTTGCAGCGGCAACCGATCGACCCCAGATTGGGCGATTCCGGCTGACACGAACCAGCGGCGATCTCAGGAGCAGCCAATGGGTTCTGGTACCGGCGTCTGGCGGGGATACCTGGGTCGTGGTCACGGCGGCGTTGCCGGAGCATGCGCCGCACGACTTGTCCCCTGCCCTGGGCGATGTCCTGGATCGCGCCAACGACCTCGTCTTTTTCTGCGATCCGTTGGGCCACTTCATCAATCTGAATGCCGCCATGACGCGCGTGACCGGCTATTCGCGGCGCGAACTCGAAACCCAGAATTTCGGTCAGATCGTGCACCCGGATGACCGCCTGCTGGCGCAGGCACTGTTTCTCAACGCCCTGGGGGGCGCCGGGCAACAAGGGGAAATCCGCGTCAGCACCAAGAGCGGTCAACTCCATCACCTCCTGATCACCAACGGCCCGCTCTGGGCACGCGGACAAATCATCGGCGTGGTCGGCGTGGCTCGCGACGTGACGCCCGAGAGAACCTGGACGCTGACGCAAAATGATCTGCAGTTGCGGCTGAGGCAGGCGCGCCGGATCGCCAAGCTCGGTGAATGGTCCTACGACTTCAAGACCCGCACGGCGCAATGGAGCCCCGAACTCTTCGACCAGTTGCAGATCGAGTGCCGGGATTTCTCTCGCGACTACGTCGGCTTTCGACGGCTGGTACACCCCGCTGATGCCGCCCGTGTCCATCGGCATCACCGGAACGCCCTGCGCCGTGGACGGCCACTGGATATCGAGTATCGGATCGTGACGCCACACAACCGGGTCGTCTGGGTCCGCGAACGGGGCGTCGTGAGCCATTGCGCCCGAGGCCGTTTGTTGCACGTCGAAGGGACCTTGCAGGATCTGTCCGAACAGAAACGTCTCGAACATGAAATGCTCTGGATGCGCGATGCCTTGACGCAGTCCGCAGAGGCCCTGTTCGTTCTCGACGCAGAAAAAAGGGTGCTCTCTGCCAATGCGGCATTTTGCGGCCTGATGCAGTGTTCCCGCAGTGCGCTGCAGGACACCCCGGCACAATTCCTGGCTCCCCCCGGACGCGCCCCGGAACTGGTCGAGGGGCTTTGGTCGCATCTCGCCAGCGTCGGTCGCTGGAGCGGACCATGGGAAGGGCAGCGATTGAACGGCGAGGCGATCTCCCTCCATCTGAACCTGAGCGCCGTGCGCGACGAACACGGACAGGTCACGCACTACATCGGCCTGTGCCGCGACCGGTTCGGGGCCGACACCGCTGGCCGCTCGGCCGCCGACCAGCTCGACCCGACCACGGGTCTGCCCAATCGCGCGGCCTTGATGCAGGCGCTGACGACCGAGTCGGCAGCGGCTCAGAAAACGCGTGACGCGTTGGCGCTGGTGTGGATCGATCTGGATCATTTCCGATCCATCAACGAGTCGTTGGACCCCGCGGTCGGCGACCAGATCCTGCACGAAGTCGCGCGGCGCTTCCAAGACCTGGAAAGCCTCCAGTGCCACATGTTCCATGTGGGCGGGGACGCGTTCGCGGCAATCGCGCGCGGTGCTGCGATCACGGGGCAGGCGACGCGGATCGCCGAAGCGGCGCTCGAAGCCCTCAACGAGCCGCTCATGGTCGGCGGCACGACCTTGGGGTTGTCGGCCAGTATCGGCATCGCCACCAGCGAACCCGACTCGCCATCCGATACAGCCGATCTGGTTCGTCAGGCGGAGACGGCCATGTATCAGGCCAAGCGCCATCGACATTGCTATCGCCTGGCCAGTCGCGCGCGCCACGCCCCCGAGACGACCCCCATGAGCGCGCACGCGCTGCGCGTCGCGCTGGCCCAGCATGAGCTGTTCCTCGTCTATCAACCCATCATCGCGCCGGGAAACCGGATCTGCGGGGTGGAAGCCTTGGTGCGGTGGGCGCATCCGACACGAGGCACCCTGGAACCCTCGCAATTCCTTCCCTTGGCCGAGCGTATCGGCCTGTTGCCCGCACTGGGACAGATCGTTCTGGACGCGAGCTTGGCCCAATTGCATCACTGGCGCGCCGGCAACGCCTCTGATCTCGGCATGGCGGTGAATCTGGCGCCGACGCAGTTCGCCAGCCCCCAGCTGACTGCCCAGATCGCGGCCAGTCTCGACCGACACGCCGTCCCGCCGGACAGCCTGACGGTTGAAATCACCGAGGGCGCCCTCCTCGCTCACCCCGAACGGGCGCTGGAGACCTTGCGTGCGCTGCGGGACCTGGGCGTGCGCGTCGCCATCGACGATTTCGGCACGGGCTATTCCTCTTTCAACTACCTCAAGCAGTATCCCTTCGACGTCCTCAAGATCGATCGCGCATTCGTCTCCGCGCTGCCCGAGTCCGCGCCTGACGTTGCGATCGTGGAGGCGATGCTCAGCATGAGTCAGCGCATGAATCTGGACGTCATCGGCGAGGGTGTCGAAACTGAAAGCCAGTCGCAGTTCCTGACCGAACGGGGCTGCACAGGGTTACAGGGCTACTGGCTCAGCCGTCCGCTGGCCGGCGCCGCAATGACGGAACTCCTCAAGCGCAAGGATGCAGAGCAGGGTAGCTGAGGCGACCTTTTTCGATGACGGCCGGTCCAACAGGGCCAACCGCAGGAGCCGCCATGCGACCGCATCCGCCGCACATTCCCAGCTCCCAGATCACCCCGGAGTCCGTCTACATCGACCGTCGGCGCTTCCTGGCGCTCGGCGGCGCAGCACTGGCCGCCTCCCAGATGGCCTCAGTGCAGGCAGCAAGCGCGGTCGATGCCTTGGCGCCGCTGGGCACACGGCCGGGGCCCTACCGGACCGACGAGCCACCCACGCCCGTGGATGCGGTCACGGGCTACAACAACTTCTACGAGTTCGGCACCGGTAAGGAAGACCCCGCCCGCAACGCGCATCGCTTGCGGCCCCGCCCCTGGTCGGTGACGGTCGATGGGCACTGCAACAAGCCGGGGCGCTACGATCTGGACCGCTTGCTCAAGGGCCGAGCGCTCGAGGAGCGCGTCTATCGGCTGCGCTGCGTGGAAGGCTGGTCCATGGTCATCCCCTGGGTCGGTTTTCCGCTGGGCGATCTGTTGCGCCGTTTCGAGCCCGCCGGAAATGCAAAATATGTGGCGTTCACGACCCTGAACGATCCCGAACAGATGCCGGGCCAGCGCCGCGCGGTGCTGCCATGGCCTTATGTGGAAGGCCTGCGCATGGACGAGGCCATGCATCCCCTGACCATCCTGGCGGTGGGACTGTACGGGCGCGTCCTGCCGAATCAGAACGGCGCCCCCTTGCGGCTCGTGGTGCCATGGAAATACGGCTTCAAGAGCATCAAATCGATCGTCCGCATCAGCTTCTCGGAAACGCAACCGGAAACCACCTGGAATCGCTCGGCTCCGAATGAATATGGTTTCTACGCGAACGTGAACCCCGCGGTCGACCATCCCCGCTGGAGCCAGCGACGCGAACGCCGCATCGGCGAGTTGTTCCGCCGTGAAACGCTGATGTTCAACGGTTACGGGGAGTGGGTCGCGGGCCTGTACGCGGGCCTCGATCTGCGCCGCAACTTCTGAGCATGGCGCCACGCACCCTCCGCATCGGCACCTGGCTGCTCGCCCTGCTGCCCGCGATCTACATCGGCGTGGGCGTGAGCCGCAACGCCTTGGGGCCGGATCCCGTGGAAGCACTGATGATCCTGAGCGGGATCTGGGCGCTCCGGCTGCTGCTGCTCACTCTGGCCATGACCCCCCTGCAGCGGCTGTTCGGCTGGGCCTGGCCGCTCGTGATCCGGCGCGAGCTGGGCCTTGCCGCGTTCGGCTATGGCGTGGGCCACCTGCTGGTGTTTCTCGTGTTCGATCAGAACCTCGATCCAATGGCCGCGTGGCGCGAAATCGTGGACCATCCGGCGGTCTGGCTCGGCATGCTGGCGCTGATCCTACTCCTTCCGCTGACCCTGACCTCGACGCGCGCCTCGATCCGTCGTCTGGGAGCAAACTGGAAACGCCTGCATCGGCTGATCTATCCCGCCGCGATCCTCGCAAGCCTGCATTTCGCGTTTCAGGTCAAAGCCGACCTGACCGAGCCCATGCTCTATGCGGGGATTCTCATCCTGCTGTTTCTTCTGCGGTTGCCGCGCTCCCGGCCGGTCCGTCAAACGACGATCCGATAGCAGGGGGTATATTCGCGGCCGGGCAAACGCATGCGTTGCTCGCGCACGAAGCCATCCAGCAGTTGATCCAGACTCTGCATGATGGCCGGCTCGCCGCGGATGGCGAACGGCCCGTGGCGCTCGATGGCCTGAATGCCCGCTTCCTTGACGTTCCCCGCAACGATGCCGGAGAAGGCTGCGCGCAGATTCGCGGCCAGATCGTGCAGCGGCTGATCGCGATGCAGGGACAGCCCCGCCATGTGCTCGTGCGTCGGCACGAAGGGCTTCTGCAACTGCGGCGCAATGCGCAACACCCAATTGAAATAGAACGCATCGCTGCGGGCGATCCGGAACCTGCGGACCTCTTCCATCCCCCGGCGCATGGCGCGCGCGACGGCAACCGGATCGTCGAGGATCACCTGATAGCGTCCCGCCACGGCCGTGCCCAGGACGCGGGCCAGGAAATCGTCCAGCCGGCGGAAGTAGTCCGCTGCGGATGCCGGTCCGGTCAGCACCAGCGGAAAGGGCGTTTGGGCGTTCTCCTCATGCAGCAGGATGGCAAACAGGTACAGCAGTTCTTCCATCGTCCCGACGCCGCCGGGAAACACGATGAAACCGTGACCGACGCGAACGAAGGCTTCCAGCCGCTGTTCCATGTCCGGCATGATCACGAGGTGATTGACGATGGGGTTGGGCGGTTCGGCGGCGATGATGCCCGGCTCGGAAATCCCGACATAGCGTCCCATGCTGCGATGCTGCTTGGCATGCCCGACCGCCGCGCCTTTCATCGGTCCTTTCATCGCCCCCGGACCGCAGCCGGTGCAGATGTCCATGCCGCGCAGTCCAAGCTCGTAGCCCACCCGCTTGGCATAGTCGTACTCGGTGCGGCTGACCGAATGCCCGCCCCAGCACACCACCAGATTGGGCGGCTGGCCCGGCGACAGGGCGCGGGCATTGCGCAAGGTATGGAACACGGCGTCAGTGATGCCGCCGGACGCGTTGAGGTCGAAGCGGGGATGCAGGCGAATCTCGTTGTGGACGTAGACGATGTCGCGCAGCACCGCAAAGAGGTGTTCCCGAATGCCCCGTATCATCTGCCCGTCGACGAAGGCCTCCGCCGGCGCATTGCGCAACTCGAGCTTGATGCCCCGTTCCTGCTGCACGACCTGGATATCGAAATCCGGGTAGCGCTGCATGACCTGCAGGCTGTCGTCGACCACACTGCCGCTGTTGAGCACCGCCAGGGTGCAGCGCCGCAGCAGCTCGTGCAGCCCCCCGAGACTGGTGTCGCGCAGACGCACGACCTCATGCTGCGAAAGGACCTCCAGGCTGCCCTCCGGAGCAATGAGCGCATCGACCACATCGGGCTTGCTGGGATGGCCGGCGGCCGGTGTAACCGGAGATGACATGGGCGAGGTCCTTGATGACTGTTGCGACGGGCGATGCGGGGGCGCCCATGCTAACGCCGTTGCCGCGTTGTTGCAGCATTTTGGGCTAGAATGAGGCGGTCATTTTCATGCCGCTCGCTGGACACACTCACGCAAGGATGGTCTTGTGGAACAAACTGCCGTCATCAAAACCTACGACCGCATGGCCGCCGCCTACGATCTGATCTTCAGTCCCGTATTCCAGCCCGGTCGCCAGCGCATCATCGACAAGATGGACTGCAGGCCCGGTGATCGCATCCTCGAAGTCGGCGTGGGAACCGGCATGTCCCTGTCCTGCTACCCGCGCTCCACCCGCATCACGGGCATCGACGTGTCTTCCAAGATGCTGGAGCGGGGCCACCGCCGGGTGAGGAAGCTGGGCTTGAATCACGTCGATCTGCGCATCATGGACGCGCAGAATCTCGAATTCGCCGATCACAGCTTCGACAAGGTCACGGCCATGTACGTGGCCTCGGTCGTCCCCGATCCGCGCCGCATGGTTGCGGAAATGAAGCGCGTCTGCCGCCCGGGCGGCGATCTGTTCATCGTCAACCACTTCAGCCACACCCATTCGATGATCCGCTGGTTCGAGCGCGTCGTGGCGGTCATCACGCCCTTGATCGGCTTCACCTCCGATTTCCCGCTCGACCGCTTCCTGGCCGATGCCCAGATCAAGCATTTCGACCTCGAGCCGGTCAATCTCTTCGGCTACTGGTCGATGATCCACGCCCGAAACGAATAAGCCGCCACCTCAGCCGGAGTCCCGGTCCTTGGGAGCCGGCCGGCGCCAGTGCGGCAGGCTCACCTGCCGTCCGCCGCCCACGGTGAGCTGATGCGCCGGCGCATCCTTGCGCAGGGTCGTGCCGGCACCCACGGTGGCCCCCTCGCCCACCGTCACGGGCGCGACCAGTTCGCTGCCCGAACCGATGAAGGCGTCGTCTGCGATCACCGTGCGGTGCTTGTGGACGCCGTCGTAGTTGCAGGTGATGGTGCCCGCGCCCACGTTCACCCGCTCACCGATCTCGGCATCACCGATGTAGCTCAGGTGATTGACCTTCGAGCCTCGGCCGACCGTGGCCTGCTTGACCTCGACGAAGTTGCCGATGTGGGTTTCACAGGCCAGCTCGGCGCCGGGTCGCAGGCGCGCATAGGGCCCGATACGGGCGCGATCCCCCACCCGGGCGCCGTCGAGGTGGGAAAAGGCGAGCACCTCCACCCCCGCACCCAGCGCGCAGTTGCGCAGCACGGCGTTCGGCCCGATGCGCACCCCGTCGCCCAGCACGACGCGGCCCTCGAACACGGCATTCACATCGATGAACACATCGCGCCCGCAGAGGAGTTCGCCGCGCACGTCCAGGCGCGCCGGGTCGGCCAGCGTCACACCGGCGCGCAGCAGCGCCTCGGCCCGGCGACACTGCAATGTTCGCTCCGCATAAGCCAGTTGCAGTCGGTCGTTGACCCCGAGTGCATCGTCCGGATCCTCCGCGGCGACTGTGCTCACCGCCACACCATCGGCCACGGCCAGGGCCACCACATCGGTCAGGTAATACTCGCTCTGGGCATTGCGCGGTTGCACGCGTGGCAGGTAACGCCGCAGCAGCGCGACCGGCGCGGCCATGAGCCCGGTATTGACCTCGCCTATGGCGCGCATCGCGGCCGTCGCATCGCGTTCCTCGACGATGCCCTGCACACGGCCTGCCGCGTCGCGCAAGATCCGCCCGTACCCCGTCGGATCGGCCGCCTGCATCACCAGGAGCGCAATGCCCTCCCCGGCGGCGTCGCGCAGCGACGCGAGCGTCCGGGGCGGGACCAGCGGCACGTCGCCGTAGAGGATGAGCGCCGAGCCTTCGGCGAGATGCAGCAGGGCCTGGGCCACGGCATGCCCCGTGCCGCGCTGCTCGCGCTGTTCCACCCAGTGCAGATCATCGCCGGGACACGCCGTCTGAACCGCCGCCATGCCGTGCCCCGCGACCACGTGGATCGTCTGCGGCGACAGCGCCCGCGCCGCGGCCAGCACATGAGCCAGCAGGGGCTCGCCGCCGAGCGGTTGCAACACCTTGGGCAGTGCGCTGTTCATGCGCGTGCCCTTGCCCGCGGCCAGCACGATCACACTCGTCGTCATCCGTCTGCTTCCTCGCTCGAGAATGATGCGACCCTATTCGGAGTCGCCAGCACGATCCATGCGCCCTCCAGCCGGACCGCGACCGGACGCAGAAACTGGCCGACACAGGGCCCGTGGAGACACAGACCGTCGTCCATGCGGAACTGGGCCAGATGCAGCGCGCACTGGATGTGCGTTCCTTCCGGATTCAGCACCTGCCCCGGCCGCCAGTCGAGCGGCGCGCCGGTGTGCGGACAGCGGTTTTCATAAGCCCAGACCGCATTCCCGCGCCGTACCAGCACGCAGGAGCGCGGCTCCGCGTCCTGTCCCAGTTCGAAACCTCGGCTGCCCGGATCGGGCAGGTCGGACAAGCGACAGATCCGGATCGTCATGTCGCCGCCCGCCCATCCGCGCCCGGCCGATCCAGGGCGCGGATCGGCGCTGCCAGGTAGAGCACCAGACCCAAGGCCGGCAGGGAAGCCACAAAGGTCAGCATGAAGAACACCGGCCAGCCGACGTCTGCCACCAGATAGCCAGCCGGCGGCCCAATGAACACGCGCGCCAAGGCCGCGAGCGCCGAAAAAAGCGCGTACTGCGTCGCCGTATAACGCACATCGCATAGGGCCATCAGCAAAGCCACGAAAGCGGCCGAGCCCATGCCACCGAAGAGTTGCTCGCCGACCACCGCGGCGACGAGCATGGCGTGGCTCTTGCCGGCGAGGGCCAGTCCGGCGAACAGGAGATTGGTCAGCGCCTGGAACAGGCCGAACACCAGCAGCGCCCGGAGCAAGCCCCAGCGCACCATGAGCGCGCCACCGGCTACGGCGCCCGCCAAGGCCGCCGCGATCCCGACCCCCTTGTTGACGACACCGACCTCCGCCACGCTGAAACCGACCCCCTGCACCAGAAAAGCCGTGCTCAAGGTGGCGGCGAAGGCATCGCCGAACTTGTACAGCACGATCAGGATCAGGAACGCCCACGCCGCGGGGCGCGCAAGAAAGGCACGCAAGGGTTCCCGCAGCGCCTCCACCAGCCGGTGGGGTACAGCCGCCGGGACCGGCGGCTCGGGACTGAGCAGGGTGATCATAACGGCGCCGCCCATCAATGCGGCCATGACGCGATAGGTGACGACCCAGCCAAGGGATCCGGCCAGCACCAGGGCCAGAGCGCCCGAGGTCAGCATGGCCAGCCGGTAACCCGTATTGGTGAGACCCGCGCCCAGCCCGCGCAGCGGTGCCGGCAACACCTCGGTGCGATAGGCATCGAAAACGATGTCCTGGGAAGCCGAAGCGAACGCCAGCACGAGCGCGAGCAGTCCGAGCAGGGCCACGTCCGATCGCGGATCGAGGCAGGACATGGCCAGCAGCGCCGCGATCAGCGCGATCTGCGTCAGCAGCAAGCCCCCGCGCCGGCGCCCCATGCCCAGCAAGGCGTAGCGGTCGAACAACGGCGCCCAGAGGAATTTCAGCGTGTAGGGCAAACCCACCAGACTGAAGATGCCGATGGTGCGGATGTCGATGCGCACATCGGCGAGCCAGGCCTGCAGCGTGCCGCCGGACAGCGCCAGCGGCAGACCGGAGGCGAAGGCCAGCAAGGTCACGCGCCACAGCGCCGGATGCCGCCCCAGCGCCTTCCAGGCCGATGGCGCCGCGGCCGTATGGTCCTGCGCGCTCATGGCACCTCGATCGGCGCAGAGGATGCGGCGGCCCAGGGCAGCGGCCAGTCATAATCGATGGTGAGCGCCGCGTGATCGCTGAAGCGCTCGGCCTTATAGATGCTGGCAGCGCGGGCGCTCGCCGCCAGCTGCGGAGTGGCGATCTGATAATCGATGCGCCAGCCGACGTTTTTGGCCCATGCCTGACCGCGGTTGCTCCACCACGTATAACCCTCGCCCGTGGCCTCGGGATGAAGCCGCCGGTAGACGTCCACCCAGCCCAGCTCGTCGAACACGCGGCTCAGCCAGGCCCGCTCCTCGGGCAGAAAGCCGGAGTTCTTCTGGTTGCCGCGCCAGTTTTTGAGGTCGATCTCCCGGTGCGCGATGTTCCAGTCCCCACACAAGAGAACCTGCATCCCCGAACCGGCCAGCCGCGCCAGATGATCGAAAAAACGTTCCATGAAATGAAATTTTGCCGCCTGGCGATGTTCGCCGCTCGATCCCGAGGGCAGATACACCGAGATCACCGACAGCCCCGGATAGACCAGTTCCAGATAACGGCCCTCGGCGTCGATCTCGGGGATGCCGAGGCCCTCCACCACCTGCGTGGGCGCGACCCGGGTGTACAGTCCGACGCCGCTATAGCCCTTTTTTTCCGCGCAGTGAAAATAGCCGACATATCCTGGCGGATGACGCATCGCCGCTGTGAGATCGCCATCCTGGGCCTTGAGCTCCTGCAGGCAGACCAGATCGGCCGCCTGGCTTGGCAGCCAGCTCAGGAAGCCCTTGCTGGTCGCCGAACGGATGCCGTTGAGGTTGAGCGTCATGATGCGCAAAAAGCCATGCTCCTCGAGAACCGGGGCCGGTACCGTGCTTAGCCCAGAGACAGAAAATCGCTCGGGGGCGCGGGTAGCCGCGTCGATCCACCGTCCAGCACGAAGCCGGCCACCTCGCGGCGGATCGGCGCCAGATGCGCCGGGAACGGCATCAACAGCCCCCACAGGATGTTGACGTGGTTGGCCTGCGCCAGAAACACCATGCGCGCCCGGCCGCCGCACGCCTCGATCCGCCGCCAGAGGCGCTTGCTGTTGCCGGGACCCACCACCTTGTCCCTGGAGCCGTGCAGCAACAGGAACGGTGGATTGCGCCCATCGACGTGGTGGATCGGCTGGGAGGCCTCGTGGCTCTCCGCCGGACCGAAGGTATCGGCGAGTTCCTCGTTCTGGAAGGGCAGGAAATCATAGGGCCCCGCCAATCCGATGAAACCGGCCAGCGCCGCGGGCGCGCGACCATGCACGGCGAGGTGGCGCGCATCGAGCGCGAGCAAGGCGCCGATGTGTGCACCCGCCGAATGGCCCATCAGATAGAGCCGGTCTGGATCGCCGCCCAGCGCGGGGGCATGGCGCAGCGCCCAATCGACCGCAGCGGCGCCATCTTCAACGAAGGTCGGGAAACGCACCTGCGGGTACAGCCGATAGTCGGGCACGATCACGACCGCGCCCATGGCGGCCAAGCGACGCGCCAGGAGGGCATATTGCCGCCGGCTGCCCTGTTTCCAGCGCCCGCCGTAAAAGAACACGACGACAGGCAGCCCCTGGACCGCTCGCGGCGCGTAGACATCCAGCATCTGCCGGGGATGCGGCCCGAACGCTGCCGTCCTCACGCGCCGCGCGCCGAGCAGGTGGGCAAATGGCCAAGCTGTCGCCGCTTCGCTCACCTGCGTCCCGCCGCGCTCAGAGGACAGGCTCATGCGGGCGCACGCCGGCGCCGGCACCGCGCCCGGTATTGAGCGCCCGCAGGCCCTGCGTGAGACCGTCCAGCGTCAGCGGATACATCTGCCCATCCATGAGCTGGCGCACGATCGAGATCGAGGGCGTGCCTTCCCAACGGCTCTCGGGCTCGGGATTGAGCCAGATGATGCGCCGGAAATGCGCCTGCAGCCGCCGCATCCACACCGCGCCCGCCTCCGGGTTGTGATGCTCGATGCTGCCGCCCTCGTGCAGGATTTCATAGGGGCTCATGGTGGCATCGCCGACGAAGATCACCTTGTAATCCGGCCCGAAGGTCGCCAGCACGTCCGCTGTCGGCATGCGCTCGGTGCGCCGCCGCCGGTTGTCCTTCCACAGCCATTCGTAGAGAAAGTTGTGGAAATAGAAGTATTCCAAGTGCTTGAATTCGGAGCGCGCTGCGGAAAAGAGTTCCTGGGCCACACGCACGTGATCGTCCATGGAACCGCCGACATCCATGAACAGCAGCACCTTGACCTGATTGCGCCGCTCGGGCACCAGTTTGAGGTCGAGGTAGCCGGCATTGCGCGCGGTGGAGCGGATGGTGTCGTCGAGATCGAGTTCCAGCTCGTTGCCCTCGCGCACGAACTGGCGCAGGCGCTTGAGCGCGACCTTGATGTTGCGCGTGCCGAGTTCGACCTGATCGTCGTAGTTGCGGAACTCGCGCTGATCCCAGACTTTCACCGCGCTGCGATGGCGCGGGCCACCCTGGCCGATGCGCACCCCCTCGGGGTTGTAGCCATGCGCGCCGAAGGGCGAGCGCCCGGCCGTGCCGATGTTGCGGTTGCCTCCCTCGTGGCGCTCCTTTTGGTTTTCCAGCCGCTCGCGCAAGGCCTCCATCAGCTTTTCCCAGCCGCCCAGGGACTCCACCAGCGCCTGTTCCTCGGGCGACAGATTGAGCTCATGGCGCCGGGCCAGCCATTCAGGGGGGATGTGCCCCTCGGCGACCGCTTGGGCCAGTTGACCGACGCGGTCCTCGGCGCCCTTGAAATAGGCACCGAAGACCCGGTCGAAGCGGTCGTAATAGCGTTCGTCCTTGACCAGACAGGTGCGCGCCAGAAAGTAGAAATCATCCAGGTCGGCCACCACCACGCGCCGGTCGAGCGCCGCCAGGAGACTCAGGAATTCGGTGATGCTGACCGGCACCCCGCCCTGGCGCAGCGCGTAAAAGAAATCGACCAGCATCCCGCGTCCCTCCCGCGCGTTCGCGCCGCTTAGAGATTGCCCTGGCGGCGGGCAATAAAGGCGAGCCGCTCGAACAGATGGATGTCCTGTTCGTTCTTGAGCAGGGCGCCGTAGAGTGGCGGAATGAGGTTGTTGGGATCGGTGCTGCGGATCGCCTCGGCCGGAATGTCCTCGGCCAGCAAGAGCTTCAGCCAATCCAGCAGCTCGGAGGTGGAAGGCTTTTTCTTCAGTCCCGGCACGTCGCGCAGGTCGAAGAACACCTCCATGGCCTCGCGCACCAGCGCCTGCTTGATGCCGGGGAAATGCACGTCCACGATGCGCAGCATGTTCTCCCGGTCGGGGAAACGGATGTAATGGAAAAAGCAGCGGCGCAGAAAGGCGTCCGGGAGCTCCTTCTCGTTGTTGCTGGTGATGATGATGATGGGCCGGTGGGCCGCGCGCACCAGGGTTTGGGTTTCGTAGACGTAAAACTCCATGCGGTCGAGTTCGCGGAGCAGATCGTTCGGAAACTCGATGTCCGCCTTGTCGATCTCGTCGATCAACAGCACCGGCCGCTCGGGGCTTTCGAAAGCCTCCCAGAGCGGGCCTTTCTTGATGTAGTGGGCGATGTCCTGCACCCGCGGATCGCCGAGCTGCGAGTCGCGCAGGCGCGAAACGGCGTCGTATTCATACAGCCCCTGCTGGGCCTTGCTGGTTGACTTGATGTGCCACTGGAACAGCGGCCGGCCGAGCGCGCGCGCCACTTCCTCGGCCAGCAAGGTCTTGCCGGTGCCCGGCTCGCCCTTGACCAGGAGGGGCCGCTCCAGCGTGATGGCCGCGTTCACGGCCAAAGTCAGCTCGCGCGGGGCGACGTAGGTTTCGGTGCCTTCAAAACGCATGTGAGGTTCCTTTCAATGATCCAGTGCGGCGCCCAAAAACGCCGCACCCCGGGCCGTCAGCCGGCAGCCCGCGCCTGCAGCGCCGCCACTGCCGGCAAGGTTCGGCCTTCCAGAAATTCCAGAAAGGCGCCGCCGCCCGTCGAGACATAGGAAATGCGACCCGCCAGGCCGAACAGGTCGATCGCCGCCAGCGTATCGCCGCCGCCGGCGATCGAAAACGCCGCGCTGTCTGCGATCGCCTCCGCCAGCACACGCGTGCCCTCGCGGAATGCCGGGAACTCGAACACGCCCACCGGGCCATTCCAGACGATGGTCCCGGCCGCCGCGGCCAGCGCCGCGTACTGGCGCGCCGTTTCCGGGCCAATGTCCAGGATCATCTCATCGGCTGCGACGGCGTCGGCGGCCTTGACCGTCGCCTTGGCCTGCTCGGCGAACTCGCTGGCCACCACCACATCAACCGGCAAGGGAATCTCCACGCCCTTCGCCTGCGCCGCCGCCATCAGGCGGCGCGCCTCATCGATCAGCTCGGGCTCGTGCAGGGACTTGCCGATGGGCTGCCCCGCCGCGGCGAGGAAGGTGTTGGCGATGCCGCCGCCGGGAATCAGCCGGTCGACCTTGTCGATCAGGGATTCCAGAATGGTGAGCTTGGTGGACACCTTGGAGCCCGCGACGATGGCGATCAGCGGACGGGCGGGACGCGCCAGCGCTCGCTCCAAGGCTTCGAGTTCGCGCACCAGCAAAGGCCCGGCGCAGGCCACCGGGGCAAAACGGGCCACGCCATGGGTGGAAGCTTCGGCCCGATGCGCCGTGCCGAAGGCATCCATCACATAGACGTCGCACAAGGCCGCCATGCGCTGCGCCAGCGCCGCGTCGTCCTTTTTCTCGCCCACGTTGAAGCGCACGTTTTCGAGCAACACCAGTTGCCCCGGCGCCACCGTCACGCCGCCCAGCCAGTCGCGCACCAGCAGGACCTCGCGCCCCAGCGCCTGCCCCAATGCAGCCGCCACCGGCGCCAGTGACAGCTCCGGGTCGAACGCGCCTTCCTTGGGACGCCCCAGATGGGACATCGCCATCACGGCCGCGCCGGCGTCGAGCGCCGCACGCAGCGTCGGCAGACTGGCCTCGATGCGGGCAGCGCTGGTGATGCGCCCATCCTTGATGGGCACGTTGAGGTCTTCACGGATCAGCACGCGTTTGCCGCGCAGATCCAGATCGGTCATCTTGAGGACGTCCATCACAACCTCCGCCATACGGATCCCGAAACAGCCGCCGGGCGGATCGCTCCGCCCGAACCGCGCCGCCGTTACTGCGCCTTCATCAGGGCCAGCGCGGTGTCCAGCATGCGGTTGGAGAAGCCCCACTCGTTGTCATACCACGAGCAGACCTTCACCAGCCGGCCATCGATGACCTTGGTCAGGGTCAGGTCCGCGGTCGAGGACGCCGGGTTGTGGTTGAAATCCACCGACACCAGCGGCTCCTCGTTCACGTTCAGGATGCCCTTGAGTTCGCCGGCGGCGGCGTCCTTGAGGATCTGGTTGACCTCCTCCACCGTGGTGGCGCGCCCGGCGGTGAAGGTGAGATCGACCAGCGACACGTTGATGGTCGGCACGCGAATGGCGAAGCCGTCCAGCTTGCCGTTGAGCTCCGGCAGCACCAGACCCACGGCCGCCGCGGCGCCGGTCTTGGTCGGGATCATGGAATGCGTGGCGCTGCGGGCCCGGCGCAGATCCTCGTGATAGACGTCGGTCAGGACCTGATCGTTGGTATAGGCGTGGATGGTGTTCATCAGGCCTTCGACCAGACCCAGCTTCTCGTGCAGCGGCTTGACCAGCGGGGCCAGGCAGTTGGTGGTGCAGCTGGCGTTGCTGATGACCGTGTCACTCGCCTTGAGCACGCCGTGGTTGACGCCGTAGACGATGGTGGCGTCGACATCCTTGCCGCCCGGCGCGGAAATGATCACCTTCTTGGCGCCGCCCTTCAGATGCGCCGAGGCCTTTTCCTTGCTGGTGAAAAAGCCGGTGCATTCCATCACCACGTCGACCCCGAGTTCGCCCCAGGGCAGCTCGGCGGGGTTGCGGTTGGCCAGCACGCGGATCTTGTCGCCGTTGACGATCATGTAGTCGCCTTCCACGGCCACGGTGCCGGGGAACTTGCCATGGGTCGTGTCGTGGCGCGTCAGGTGCGCATTGGTCTTGGCATCGCCCAGATCGTTGATCGCGACGATCTGGATTTCCCCGGTGCGACCGGATTCGTACAGCGCCCGCAAGACGTTGCGGCCGATGCGGCCATATCCATTGATTGCCACCTTGATAGCCATTGCGCATCACTCCTGCTGGTTAAGCCGGCCTGCCGCCGGTCAGAGTCGGTCCCGGACGGTTGCGACCACGTTGTCCACCGTAAACCCGAAATATGTCATCAGCGCCGGCGCAGGCGCCGACTCACCGAAGCGATCGATGCCGATCACGTGTCCCTGCAGGCCGACGAAAGCCCGCCAGTACAGGGGATGAGCCGCTTCCACCGCCACCCGGCGCGTGACGGCGGCAGGCAAGACGTGTTCTTGGTAAGCGGCGTCCTGGGCGGCGAAAACCTCGGCGCAAGGCATCGAGACCACGCGCGCGGCGATGCCTTGATCGGCCAGACGCTCGGCCGCCGCCATGGCGAGCGCCACCTCGGAACCAGTCGCCAGAATGAGTGCATCGGGCGTACCGGGCGCATCCCGCAGGATATAACCCCCGCGACGGACCTCTGCAAGCTGAGCGGCGCTGCGCGTCTGGTGCGGACAGCTCTGGCGCGAAAAGACCAGCGCCGAGGGGCCGTCGCGCCGAGCGGCCGCTTCCTGCCAGGCGACCTGGGACTCGACCGCGTCGCAGGGTCGCCAGACGTGCAGGTTGGGGATCAGGCGCAGGCTGGCGAGATGCTCGACCGGCTGATGGGTCGGACCGTCTTCCCCCAGGCCAATCGAGTCGTGGGTCAGCACGAAGATGTTGCGCTGCCGCATCAGCGCCGCCATGCGGATCGCGTTACGGGCATAGTCGGAAAAGACGAGAAAGGTGGCACCGAAGGGGATGAAGCCCCCATGCAGCGCGAGGCCGTTGTTGATCGCAGCCATGCCGAACTCGCGCACGCCGTAGGCGATGCCGTTGGCCGCCGGTTGCTCGGCGGAGAAGGTGACCGAGCCCGACCAGTGCGTGAGATTCGAATGCGTCAGGTCCGCAGAGCCACCGACCAGTTCCGGCAGCACCGGCCCCAGCCGCTCCAGCGCCTTCTGGGACGCCTGCCGGGTCGCCAGACCAGCCGCTTGATCAGCGACCTCCGCCAGCCAGTCCGCGCAGGTTTCCGGCCAGTTGGGCGGCAGGTCTCCCGCCATGCGGCGCGTGAATTCTGCGGCAAGGTCCGGATGCATCTCGCGATAGCGGGCGAACAGGGCGTGCCAGCGCGCCGAGAGCTTCTCGCCCTGCGGCCGGGCGTCCCAGGCCGCCGCGACATCCTCGGGGATTTCGAAGGGCGGATACGGCCAGCCCAGCCGCTCGCGCGCGGCGGCGATTTCCTCGGCTCCCAGCGGCGCGCCGTGCGTGGATTCGGAGCCCTGCTTGTTGGGGGCGCCGAAGCCGATCACGGTCTTGCAACAGATCAGACTCGGCCGGCCCGTCTCGCCGCGCGCGGCAAGGATCGCCTCGCGGACGGCATCGGCGTCGTGGCCATCGACATTGCGGATGACCTGCCAGCCATAGGCCTCGAAGCGCGCAGGCGTATCGTCGGTAAACCAGCCCTGCACCGGGCCGTCGATGGAAATGCCGTTGTCGTCGTAGAACACGACGAGCTTGCCAAGCTGCCAGGTGCCGGCCAGCGAGCACACCTCGTGCGAAATGCCTTCCATCAGGCAGCCGTCGCCGACGAAGGCGTAGGTGAAATGATCGACGATGGGGAAATCGTCGCGATTGAACCGGGCCGCGAGCAGGCGTTCGGCCAGCGCCATGCCGACGGCATTGGCCAGACCCTGACCCAGCGGGCCGGTGGTGGTCTCGACCCCCGGGGTGATGCCGTATTCGGGGTGGCCGGCTGTCTTGCTGTGCAGTTGCCGGAAGTTGCGCAGGTCCTCGAGGCTCAGGTCATGGCCGGAAAGATGCAGGACCGCGTAGAGCAACATGGAGCCGTGACCGTTGGACAGCACGAAGCGGTCGCGGTCGGGCCAGCGCGGATCCGCCGGATCATGACGCAGGAAATCGTTCCAGAGCACCTCGGCGATGTCCGCCATGCCCATCGGCGCGCCCGGATGCCCGGATTTGGCTTCCTGCACTGCGTCCATGGCCAGCGCCCGGATGGCGTTGGCGAGTCTTCGACGTGACGGCATATGTCCTCGCTCTGATGTCCGCCGGATGAACGCCCCCCCGCGGAGCGGCACCTACTTCTCTGCAAAGCCCTTCATTCTCGCCGATCGGGCTCCCTCGCGGCAATCCGCCGGTCAGTGAAAGGTCTCTCCTGGCACCACAGGAATCGCCGGCCGGGGTCCAGGTCAATCGAATCGGAACACCCGACGGGGACGATAACGAGGCACCGTGTCGTTGCCCAGGCTCTCGAACAAGATGAGATCGCAGGCACTGAATCGAGCCGCCGGCAGGTCGGGGGCCGCCGGCAGGACACGCGATCGTGGTCCACCGGCCCGCGCCAGGCTGATGTGGGGCCGAAAGGGCCGCGGGTCAGGCGGCAGGCCAACCCGCGCCACCGCAGCATTCACGAGGCTCGCCAGTGCCGCCAACACGGCACCCGGAACGACGACCACGGCGAGCACGACCGGCTGCGACGCCGCGGGAAACCACATCGCCTGCCTTGTGTCGACATCAAAGGTCGCCTGCCCCTCGAGACCTGCGACCAGCGCATCGTTCAGCCGCGCTTCCTGAAGCGCGTCCACGGCGCCGAGAAACCGCACCGTGAGGTGCACATCCTCAGGCGCAAGCCAGCGCAACCCGGGCCGATCGCCTACCGCCCGCCGAGCCGTCTGGAGCCAGGCCCGCGTCAACGCCCCAGGCGGCCGCAGACCAAGAAACATCCGCCGCCCCCCGGATCCATGCGCATCAGTGATCGCCGGATGCTGCATTCCATCCTCCTGATTTCGTGGTCCGGAGGAGGAAGTCGAAACTTTTTTTCACCCCCCCCTTTGGGTAATATGCCTGATTCACAAACGGCAACCGCCCCCCAATCAGGTGACTGAAGGAGTGCAATGGTGGAACGGGAAGTAATGGAGTTCGATGTGGTCATCGTCGGCGGCGGTCCGGCGGGACTGTCCTGCGCCTGTCGCATTCTCCAGTTGGCCGAGCAGTCCGGTCAGCAGATCGAGGTCTGCGTGGTGGAAAAAGGCTCGGAACTCGGCGCGCACAGCCTGTCCGGTGCCATTTTCGAACCGACCGCCATCAACGAGCTGTTCCCCGACTGGAAGGAACGCGGTGCGCCGCTCAAGGTCCCGGTCAGCCACGACGAAATGCACTTCTTCCTGAGCGACCAACGTTCGGTGCTGACCCCCAACGCCTTGCTGCCCAAGCCCATGCACAACGAGGGCAACTACATCATCAGCCTCGGTCAGCTGGTGCGCTGGCTCGGTGAACAGGCCGAGGCCATGGGCGCCAACATCTTTCCCGGCTACGCCGCGGCCGACGTGCTCTATGACGACAAGGGCGCGGTCTGCGGTGTCGTCACCGGCGACATGGGCGTGTCCAGGAAAGGCGAGCCCAAGGACAGCTACACGCCTGGGGTCGAGCTGCGTGCCAAGTACACCGTTTTCGCCGAAGGCTGTCGCGGCCACTTGGGCAAGCGCCTGATGCAGCAGTTCGACCTGCGCCGCGACTGCGACGTCCAGCACTATGGCATCGGTCTGAAGGAAATCTGGGAAATCGACCCCGCCAAGCACAAGCCCGGCCTCGTGGTCCACACCGCCGGCTGGCCGATGGATACCCGCACCGAAGGCGGCGGCTTCCTCTACCACTGGGAAGACAACAAGGTTCTGTGCGGCTACATCATCGCGCTGGACTACAAGAATCCCTATCTGTATCCGTTCAAGGAATTCCAGCGCTGGAAGACCCACCCCACCATCCGCCAGACCCTCGAAGGCGGCAAGCGCATCGCCTACGGCGCGCGCGCGGTAAACAAGGGCGGCCTCAACTCCCTGCCCAAGCTGAGCTTTGCCGGCGGCATGATGGTCGGCTGTGAGGCCGGCTTCCTCAATCCCGCCAAGATCAAGGGCAACCACACCGCCATGAAGACCGGCATGCTGGCCGGCGAGGCCATCGTGGAAGCGCTGGCAGGCGGCGACACCGGCGGCCAGGATCTGGTGAGCTACGAGGAGAAGGTCAAGAATTCCTGGGTCTGGGAGGAGCTGTACAAATCCCGCAACTGGACCCCGGCCCTGCACAAGTTCGGCGTGCTCCTGGGCGCGCCCTTCCAGTTCGTCGACCAGAACATCGCCGGCGGCAAGCTGCCCTTCACGCTGCACGCCAACACGCCGGATTACGCCGAGCTCAAGATGGCCAGCGAATGCACGCCCATCGAGTATCCCAAACCCGATGGCGTGATCAGCTTCGATCTGCCCTCGTCTCTCTATCTGTCGGGCACCAATCACGAGGAGGACCAGCCGGTTCACCTGACGCTCAAGGATCCCGAGATCCCTATCGGCCAGAATCTGCCGGTGTACGACGAGCCCGCGCAGCGTTATTGCCCGGCCGGCGTGTATGAGGTCCTGAAAGACGAGGCAGGCAACCCGCGCTTCCAGATCAACGCGCAGAACTGTGTGCACTGCAAGACCTGCGACATCAAGGACCCGGCCCAGAACATCAACTGGGTCACCCCGGAAGGCGGCGGCGGCCCCAACTACATGATCATGTAAACGCCAACGCGTCCGTCTCGATCCGAATCAGCCCCGGGGCGTCTGCGCCGGGGCTTTTTTGTAGCCGACGACCGAGCGTAAGGACGGCAGGGAGCCCAAACGCGCCCAACCGTGAATGATCCGTCAGCACTCGATCCTCAGCCCCCGAGGCTGCTTGGTGAGGCGTTCAAAGCGTGGTCGTCTCCCGCCAAGGCAACGGGATGCGCTGCCTGCTCGGCAACCCGGATCAGCCGTTCGCGCCGGCACGCACGCCCCGTCGCTCCGCCGCCGCCCGCAACACGGCCCATCGCTGGTCGCGATCCATGACCAACCAATCCCGGATCTCCCGTGCGGTGCGCCCGCAGCCGATACAGACATCGTCCCGGTCCAGCCGGCAAACCTGACAACATGGCGAGACCGGTTCAGGCGAGGCCATCGTCGCCTCCGCGTTCAGCCATTTGCCGATAGTGCTCCCGCAGTGCCAGCTTGTTGAATTTACCGGTCGAGGTGCGCGGGATGGCGGTGGCGAACACATACCGATCCGGAACCATCCACTTGGCGAAGCGCGCGCCCAGAAACGCCTTCAACTCGTCCACGGAGGTCGTCTCTGCGGACTTGCACACGACCACGGCCAAGGGCCGCTCGCCCCAATGCTCGTCCGGAACGGCGATGACAGCCGCCTCCAACACCGCCGGGTGGTTCATCAGCGCATTTTCCAGCGCGACCGAACTGATCCATTCGCCCCCCGATTTGATCAGGTCCTTGGTGCGATCGGTCAGAAACACATAGCCTTCCGGATCAATGACGGCGACGTCTCCGGTCCGCAACCAGCCGTCCGACGTGAACTTGTCCGCCCCTTCGTCGCCATGATAGGCGCCCGTGATCCAGGGCCCGCGCACCTGCACCTCGCCCATGCGTACCCCGTCCCAGGGCAGCGCCTGACCCGCATCATCGGCGATGCGCAGCCGCACCAACGGGCACGGCAAGCCCTGGCTGGTCTGGTAGCGCAGCCGTTCGGCCGCGGGCAGCGCGTCCTCGGCCGGTTTCAGCCGCGCCAGCGCGGCCAATGGCGAGGTTTCCGTCATCCCCCACCCCTGAATCACCGACATCCCGAACGCTGCCAGCCCTTCGATCAACGCCGCCGGCACCGCCGACCCGCCGACGACCGTGCGCATCGCGGGCAGGTCCCAGCGTTCCGGCTCCCGCCGCAGCGCCTCGAGCAAGCCCAGCCAGATGGTCGGCACCCCGGCCGTGACCGTCACGCCTTCGCCGGCGAAGAGATCGAGCAGGCTCGCAGGGTCCAGATGCGGGCCCGGGAATACCTGCGGCGCCCCGACCAGGGTCGCCGCGAACGGCAGCCCCCAGGCATTGGCATGGAACATCGGCACCACCGGGGTGACCGTATCCCGGGACGACAATCCCACCGCGTCAGGCATGGTGATCGCCATGGCATGCAGGATGGTCGATCGATGGGAATACACCACGCCCTTGGGGCGCCCGGTGGTGCCCGAGGTGTAGCACATGAGGCAGGGATCGGCCTCGTCGAGCCGACGCGGCATGAATCGGCCATGCCCGGTCGCCAGCAGGTCCTCGTACGCTGCGAGCGTGGCGCCCTCGGGCGCAGCGTCCTGCCAGCGGACCACCCAGACCTTCTCGAGCGCGACGTGTTCGCGCAGCTGCGCATAGAGCGGCAGCAGTCCCTCGTCGAGCATCAGAAAGCGGTCGCCACCGTGCCCGATGATGTAGACCAGATCGTCGATCGACAGGCGCGGATTGAGCGTGTGCAGCACGCCGCCCGCAAGCGGCACGCCGAAATAGGCCTCCAAGTGCATCTGATGATTCCACATCAGGCTCGCGACCCGATCACCCATCTGCAGTCCCTCGGCTTGCAGGCCGCCGGCAAGCGCTCTCGCCCGCCCCATGACCTCGCCATAGCGGGAACGGATCAGCCGGCCATCGGGCGCGCGCGAGACGATGGTCACGGCCGGAAACAAAGCCTCGGCCCGTCCGACGAGCAGGTCCAGGGTCAGGCTATCGGTCATCATGGTGCTGCGCATCGGGGTCTCCCACGTTCTTATTGAAATCGCTCTGCTCGCGCCCAGGGCGGCAAAGCGCGGCTGAGCGGTCCACGTCGACGATAGCTGTCGGCGGCGGACCCATCAACTGAGGTGGAACTGCGGAAAAGTCCAGAAAGATCCGCCCACTGGAGGGTTCAGTTGCAGGAGGTGCCGACTCCACTGCCATGGCGCCGGGCTGCGCCTCAGGGTCGTCGGGCTGGCTCGACATTCGACCAGAGCAACGCCCCACGGAGCCCACTCAAGCCGCGCTTCGTCGGGCCGTTCTTCAGACACATTGTGATGGGTCGCCGCTTCCGGCTTCTCGCACGGATCGGGATGCTCGCCGCTCGGGCCCGCATCTCGCCGGCATCGCGCAAATCACCGACAGGTCCCTGCACCAGGATCTAGGAGATCGCCATGAAGCCTAGACTCATCGCTCTATTTGTCTTGCTCGTGCTCGCGGCGGCGAGTCTGGGCGCCTGCGCCGGGCTGCCGTTCACCGGCGGCTCCAGCTGGAAGGAGGAGGTGCTGCTGCACGATGGTCGCACGCTCATCGTCGGGCGCTCGATCGTCCGCCGCGGCCGCCATGAGATCGGCCAGCCGCCGCCGGTCGGTGAGCAGACCATCCGCTTCAAGCTGCCCCAGTCGCGCAAGACCGTGCGCTGGACCAGCGCATACGACGATGAACTCGGCCATTCCGACTTTAGGCTGCGTGCCGTTCATGTCCTGAACGACACGCCCTACGTCATCGCCGAGCCGGACCTGTGTCTCTCCTACAACAAATGGGGCCGGCCCAATCCCCCCTATGTCATCTTCCGCTATGACGGCACGGCCTGGCAGCGCATCCCGATCGCGCAATTGCCCGTGGAATTCAAGACCTTCAACGTGGTCATGAATCTCGACAAAAGTTACACCGATAAATTGGCCCGGGAGGGCAGGGTGTCCGCGGAGAAGGTCCGGGAATTGAACAAGGGCGTCGAACGGAACAACCCTCACCTTCGCACCATCCTGCGCGAGCCGACCACGGGCGGGAACATAGGCTGCACGGTCATGGTCCGCTATCGCGGCCATTGGATTTGGGACAAAGATCCAATCGCTCGAAAAAGCATTGATATCGAGATCATCAACAAGAACCGGAAGAACACGCCTGACCAGGGCAAGCCCGACCGCCAAGCCCCGGAAAAAGCCACCCCTTGAACCCGATCCGCAGGAGAATGCCCATGCCCAGCAATGAACAATACGCCTTGATGGCCGGCGCCGCCTATGCCTCTACCCGCGCCGTGGACAACCAGATCCCCGCCCCGGAGGGCTGGTATCGGGTCGATCAGCGCATCGACGATACATCCGGCTTCGAAGCCTATGCCTTCGGCAACGCCCCCACCCTGGCCGCGAGCACCGAGATCGTCATCGCCTATGCCGGCACCGATCCGAGCGATATCACGGGCGACTGGCTGGCCAACGGCGGCCTGGCCACCGGCGCCGGCTCCGACCAGCTGGTGCAGGCGTCCAGGTTTTACCTGGACATCCAAGGAGGCACCAGCTCCAGCTCCACCATCACCCTCACCGGCCACAGCCTGGGCGGCGGGCTGGCGGCGCTGGTGGGCGTGTTCTTCGATGTCGAGGCCCACACCTTCGATCAGGCGCCGTTTGCCCGATCAGCGCAAGACTCGGCACTTTTTCCCTCCAGCGTGGCGCAGGATCTTCGGGACGACTTGGCCGCCCAAGTGGATCAGAACGGCAATCTCGTCTACAGCCCGGAAGATCTGGCGGCGCTGGATCAATACCTGGCGCTGCGGGATGCCAACGGCGGCATTCCCGCGAAACGAAGCAGGAAGCTTGCGATGGCGGCGTGATCGATCAGGCTCTGGATCCCTGCCTCGCGGCGCTGGGCGCAACCGATGTGCCTGGGGGACCTCTAGGCTGACGGGCCGCCGGCGTAGACTGACCGTCTCAATCTGCGAAACGGCCGCTTTGGCCTTTATGGCGTACTTGGATGACGAGCCCTGACGATGAGCCGAACGACGACGCCCTTGCGATGCCCCGCCCGTTGACGGCGATCAAGGGCCGCGGCGCCGTGCACAATCCTCGGGGCCGTTTCGAGGTCCAAAGCGCCGAACGCGAGCCCGAGTTCGCCGAGGCCGCGGCGCCGGACACCGTGCTCGCCGTCGATCACAGCCGCACGGTGCTGACCTTCAACCGCTCGCCCGATCTGCCCTTCGATCGCTCCGTCAACCCTTACCGGGGCTGCGAGCACGGTTGCGTGTACTGCTATGCCCGGCCGAGCCACGCGTTTCTGGGCCTGTCGCCGGGGCTCGATTTCGAAACCCGGCTCTTCTACAAGCCCGATGCGCCCGAGCAACTGCGGCGCGAATTGGCGCGGCCCGGCTATCGGGTGGCGCCCATCGCCTTGGGCGTCAACACCGACGCCTACCAGCCGGTCGAGCGCCGGTTGCAGCTCACGCGGCGGCTGCTCGAGGTGCTGGCCGAGACGCGCCATCCGTTCATGCCCATCACCAAGGCGACGCTCATCGAGCGCGACGTGGATCTGCTGGCGCCGCTTGCCGCAGAGGGGCTGGTCCGGGTCGGCATCACGCTCACCACGCTGGATGAGGACCTGTCGCGGCGGCTGGAGCCGCGCGCCGCGGGGCCAAAGCGGCGCTTGCGCACCATCCGAGCCCTGCACGAGGCGGGCATTCCGGTCACGGTGTCCATCTCGCCCGTGATGCCGGCGCTCACCGATCACGAACTGGAGCGCATCCTCGCCGCGGCTCGCGAAGCGGGTGCCATCCGCGCCCACTATGGCCTGCTGCGCCTGCCGCACGAGCTGACCGAGGTGTTCACCGCCTGGCTGGAAACCCATGTACCGGACCGGGCCGGGCATGTCCTGAGCCTGCTGCGGCAGATGCATGGCGGCGCGGTCTATCGCGCCCAGTTCGGCGTGCGTCGCCGCGGCACGGGCGCCTTCGCCGACCTCCTCGCTCAGCGTTTCAGGATCGCGGCCCGCCGTCTGGGAATGGACGCGCCGCTGCCGCCGCTCGACACCACCCGCTTTCGCGCGCCCTGTCTCGACGGTCAACTGGATCTGTTCGGCGCGCCGTAACGGGCTGTGACATCAATTGACCTCGGTGCGGGCGCGCTCGCGACCGATCAGCACCGGCGCGGCGACGCCAGCCACCGGCTCGGGGCGCTCTGCACGCGGGTAGACGCTGAACTGCGCAAGGCGCAGGCGCAGCACGCCGCCGGGCACGAATGCCGGCACGTCGTGATGCAGATGCGGGAGTTCGACCTGCAGCCGCTGGCCACTGGCGCGATGCTCGACGACCGCGCGCACGATGGGCCCGGTCCGCTGCACGGCGGCGACCGTCACCTCGAGACCCGGCGCGTCGGCATCGCTCACCCGCAGATCGCCGGGACGCACGTAGACATCCGCCGGGCCGTTCGGATACAGGCTGTCGCGCAAGGCGGCGATGTCGGCTTCTCGGATGCGGACCGCCCGGCCCTGCACGGTGGCGGCGATGACGTTGGTGCCGCCCAGGAAATCGAACACGAACGGGCTAGCCGGCCGCTCGTAGACCTGGTCCACCGAGCCGACCTGTTCGATGGCGCCGCGGTTCATCACCACCACCCGGTCGGCCAGCTCCAGCGCCTCTTCCTGGTCGTGGGTGACGAAGATCGTGGTATAGCCGGTCTTGCAGTGCAGTTCTCGCAGCCATTGGCGCAGATCCTTGCGCACCCGCGCGTCGAGCGCGCCGAAGGGTTCGTCGAGCAGCAGCACGCGCGGCTCGATGGCCAACGCCCGGGCCAGCGCCACGCGCTGGCGCTGGCCGCCGGAAAGCTGTGCCGGGAAGCGCTTTTCCAGGCCGCCGAGCTGGACGAGTTCAAGCAGTTCGCGGGCGCGGGCCTGAATCAAGGCCTCGCCCGGCCGCTCGCGACGCGGCTTCACGCGCAGGCCGAAAGCCACGTTGTCGAGCACGCTCATGTGCTTGAACAGGGCGTAGTGCTGGAACACGAAACCGATGCGGCGCTCGCGCACCGGCCGGTGCGCCATGTCCTCGTCGCCAAAGAGGATCTGGCCGTGATCCGGGAACTCGAGCCCGGCGATCACGCGCAGCAAGGTCGTCTTGCCCGAGCCGGAGGGACCGAGCAGCGCGATCAGCTCCCCCGAGGCAATGTCGAGATCGACACCGGCGAGCGCGGCGAAGTTGCCGAAGTGCTTGTGCAGCTTGCGGACATGGATATCCATCAGTGTCTCCTCGTCGCCGACAGCGCATCGCCGTGGCGCCATTCCACCCAGGTCTTGATCCCCAAGGTCACCAGCGCGAGGCCGGCGAGCAGGGAGGCAACCGCGAACGCGGCAGCGAACTGGTATTCGTTGTAGAGAATCTCGACGTGCAGGGGCAGCGTGTTGGTGAAGCCGCGGATGTGGCCCGACACCACGCTCACGGCGCCGAACTCGCCCATCGCGCGTGCGTTGCACAGCAGCACGCCATAGAGCAGGCCCCAACGGATGTTGGGCAGCGTCACATGCCAGAACGCCTGCCAGCCGCTGGCGCCCAGCGTGATCGCCGCCTGTTCCTGCTCGCTGCCCTGCTCCTGCATCAGCGGAATCAGTTCGCGCGCCACAAACGGGAAGGTGACGAAGATCGTCGCCAGCACGATGCCCGGCACCGCGAAGATGATCTCGACGCCGTGCGCGATGAGCCAGGGCCCGGCCCAACCTTGGGCGCCGAACATCAGCACATAGATGAGGCCCGCGATCACCGGGGACACCGAGAACGGCAGGTCGATCAGCGAGATCAAGAGCGCCTTGCCGCGAAACTCGAACTTGGCAATCGCCCAGGCCGCCGCGACGCCGAACACCAGATTCAGCGGCACCGCGATGGCAGCAGCAATCACCGTCAACCGCATCGCGGACAGCGTCTCGGGATCGCGCAGCGCCCCGACGTAGGCGCCCACGCCGTTGCGCAGCGCCTCGGTGAAGACCAGCAGCAGCGGCAGCAGCAGGAAGCTCGAGAGAAAGACGAGCGCGATGGCGATCAGCAGCCGGCGCAGCCAGAGCGCCTCGGTGACGGCGGCGTTGTGGCGCGGCAGAGCCAAAGACGATGGGGCGGCGCTCATGGCCGGCCACCCTGACGCCGCCGTGCCCAGGCCTGCAGCACATTCACCGCGAGCAGCACGGTAAAGGACAGCGTCAGCATGGCGGCCGCCACTGCGGTGGCACCGGCGTAGTCGAATTCCTCGAGCTTGATGATGATGAGCAGCGGCGCGATCTCGCTCACCATGGGCAGGTTGCCGGCGATGAAGATGACCGAGCCGTATTCCCCGACCGCGCGGGCGAAGGCGAGCGCAAACCCCGTCAGCAGCGCCGGCAGCACGCTGGGCAGGATCACCCGGGTGATGGTCTGCCAGCGGTTGGCGCCTAGCGAGGCCGCGGCCTCCTCCAGTTCTCGCTCGGCATCCTCCAGCACCGGCTGCAGCGTGCGCACCACGAAAGGCAGTCCGATGAAGGCGCAGGCGACGACGATGCCGAGCGGCGTGTAGGCGACCTTGATGCCCAGCGGTTCGAGGAAGCCGCCAATCCAGCCGTTGCCGGCGTACAGCGCGGTCAGCGCGATGCCGGCAACCGCGGTCGGCAAGGCGAAGGGCAGATCGATGATGGCGTCCAGCAGCCGCTTGCCGGGGAAGTCGTAGCGCACGAACACCCAGGCGACCAGCGGGCCAAATACGGCGTTGATCGCAGCGCCTGCAAGCGCGGCGCCGAAACTGAGCTCGAGCGCCGAGCGCACCCGCGGCGAGCCGATGACGGACCAGAAGCCGTCCCAGCCCAGACCCGCCGACTTGACGAAGATGCCGGCCAGCGGAATCAGCACGAAGAGACTCAGGTAGAACACCGTGAACCCGAGCGTCAGACCGAATCCAGGCAGGACCGCCCTGCGCCCGGCCAGACGCGGCGCGGGTCGCGTGAACGCCAGGTTCACTTGCCCACCCCGTAGATCTGGTCGAACACCCCGCCTTCTGCGAAATGGGTGGCCTGCGCGTTCTTCCAGCCACCGAAGGCGTCGATGCCGACGAGTTCGAGCGAGGGGAATTGCCGCGCAAACCGCGCGGCGATCTCGGATTGGGTGGGCCGGTAATGGTGTTTGGCGGCGAGGTGCTGCCCTTCATCGCTGTAGAGGTAGTGCAGATAAGCCTCTGCCACGGGTCGCGTACCATGCCGGTCGGCCACCCGGTCCACCACCGCCACCGGCGGTTCGGCGCGGATCGACAGCGAAGGCGTGACGATCTGGAAGCGATCGGCGCCGAATTCGTCAAGCGAGAGGTAAGCTTCGTTCTCCCAGGTGATCAGGACATCGCCGATGCCGCGCTGGGCAAAGGTGGTGGTCGCCCCACGCGCGCCGGTGTCGAGCACCGGTGCATTTCCGTACAGCGCTTTGACGAAGGCCCGCGCCTTGGCATCGTCGTTGGCGTTGCGCTTGAGCGCGTAGGCGTAGGCGGCGAGGTAGTTCCAGCGCGCGCCGCCCGAGGTCTTGGGATTGGGCGTGATCACGGCGACGCCGCGCTTGACCAGATCGTCCCAGTCGCGGATCCCCTTGGGATTGCCCTTGCGCACCAGGAATACGATGGTCGAGATGTAAGGCGCGCTATTCGTCGCCAGGCGGGTTTGCCAATCGGCCGGCAACAGCTTGCCCTGCGCGGCGATGGCGTCGATATCCGCCGCGAGCGCCAAGGTCACGACATCGGCCTGCAGGCCATCGATCACCGCCCGGGCCTGCTTGCCCGAGCCGCCATGCGACTGCCGGACGGTGACCTGATCGCCGGTCTTCGCCTTCCAGTATTTCGCGAACGCCACGTTGTAGTCTTGGTAAAACTCGCGCGTCGGATCGTAGGAGACATTGAGCAGGGTCGTGTCGGCGGCCGATGCCGTCGCGGCGATCCCCAGCAGCAGGCCCGACGCCACCCCACGAACCAGCGGCGAGCGGATGGGTGGCGCGGTGACCGCCCGGATCAGAGCATGAAACAAGCGCACGTGTTTTCCCCGGTGACGATTGATGTACTGGCGCATGGGTGCAAAAGAAGCGCCAACCTACAGATGGCGTCGCAACGCACTGTGCGAATTGGGGAAAGGTCGGTGGCAACTCGATTCGGAATCGCCAAATATCGCTGGATTTTTCGTTTCTGCCATATGTGATACATCAAAAACGCCATATATGGCGCACCCGACGCCGATCTCCTGCTGCAACGCTGGATCGAGGTCGGCCGTCAGCAGCGTGTCGCCGAATCGATCCGGCTTCAGCGGCGCCTGCGCGAGACGAACTCGCCTGCCTCAACAATAGCGCCGCTGCCGGCGGCCAGCGCCTGCGTCACGCCATCGACCCGAAGGCCGGCGATCACCGCCGGGGGCGTCGTTATCGGAGCCGCGGCGGGATTTCGTGATGGTAACCGGACCCCACGGATTCACTTTTCGGTATGTCGTGAAAGAGACGTTGTCGTCGTGGCAAAAGTCCCGGATGAGATCATCGGACTCCTTGATCAAGGTGGTGTCAGCAGTCGACGCGGACGCAGCGACCGCAAACAGTAGGCTGGCCAGGGCAGCAGCCATCCGAACCAAAGCATGAGAAAGGCGCATGCGTTTTCCCGTCTCGATTGATGTGCCGACGTCCCGGCGCACAAAAAACGCCAATGCCTCAACAACGCCGCAACGCACTGACGGGATTGATAAAACGTCGACTGCGGGTCAGTTCAGGTCGCCGCATGACGCGGGACGTCGATCTTTTCTGCTATATATGACGCATGAAAACACTAGATATGACGGACTTGCCTTCAGAACTGCTGCTGCAACTCTGGATCGAGGTCAGCCGTCACCAGCGCGTGGCCGAATCGATCCCCGTCTTCCTCGACGCCATGCGCGAGGCCATGCCGCTGCGCCACCTCCAGATCGACGAATTTCGCGCCGACCTGGAAGGCTTCACGCCGCTCTTGGTCTGGCCAGACAGCAACGGGCATTCGCCGTCCCAGGCGCTGATCCAGGATCCCCTGCAGGCGCGACGGATTCTGCAGTGGGCCAAGCGGCGCGAGATTGCGATCGCCGACCCGGACGCGGGGTGGAGCGCGCCACTTCGGCAGATATCGGGGCTGCCTGCCGCGCGGGGCGCGATGGCCGCCGCGCTCTGGTTCGAGGATGTCCTGATCGGCTTGGTGCTCATCGAGCGTGGCGATTTTGCGCCCATCGGCGCCGCCGCCCAGGCGCGCCTGCAGGCGCTGCTCGATCCGCTGGCGGCTGCGGTCGCCAATGACCGCCGGCTGCGCGAGCTGGAACGTCTCAAGGCCGCCGCCGAAGCCGATCGGCAGATGCTGTTGTCGCGTCTGGGGCGCAGTAGCCTGAGCGAAACCATCGTGGGCGCCGACCACGGCTTGCGCGGCGTGATGACGCGCGTTGCGCAGGTGGCGCCCACCCATGCCACGGTGCTGATCCTGGGCGAAACCGGCGCCGGCAAGGAAGTCGTCGCGCGCGCCATCCACGAACGCTCTGCTCGCGCCAAGGGCCCGTTCGTGCGGGTGAATTGCGGCGCGGTGCCGCCGGATCTGATCGATTCGGAGCTGTTCGGCCACGAAAAGGGCAGCTTCACGGGCGCGCTCGCGGCCCGGCGCGGCTGGTTCGAGCGGGCCGACGGCGGCACCTTGTTTTTGGATGAAATCGGCGAGCTCACCCCGGCGGTCCAGATCCGCCTGCTGCGCGTGCTGCAGGACGGCATCGTCCAGCGCGTGGGCAGCGAGCGCGAGATTCCCGTGGACGTGCGAGTCATCGCGGCCACGCACCGTGATCTGCCGGGGCTGGTGCAGGACGGCGTCTTTCGCGAGGACCTGTGGTATCGGCTGGCCGTCTTTCCCGTGATCTTGCCGCCGCTGCGCGAAAGGCCCGAGGACATCCCGCTGCTCGCTGCGCATTTCGTGCACCGCGCCGCCGCCCGACTCGGCGTGCCGACGCCGGCGCTCACGCCGCGGGATCTCGACGCGTTGCTCGCCTATCGCTGGCCGGGCAATGTGCGCGAACTGGGCGCCGTGCTGGAACGCGCCGTCATCCTGGGCGGCGGCGAACGGCTGGATCTGGAAACGGCCTTGGGCGTGGGCATCGCGCGGCAGCCGGCGCTCCCCGCTCCTGCGGCATCACCGCCCGCTGCCGCCCCGTCACCGGCCGCGCCACCGCTGCGCGCCCAGAGCGACGCGGTAGCACCGCTCGATCGCGTCATCGCCGAGCATCTCGCGCACGTCCTGCGTCTCACCGGCGGGCGCGTCGACGGGCCGCACGGCGCGGCGCGCCTGCTGCGCGTCAATGCCAGCACGCTGCGCGCCAAGTTGCGCAAGCACGGCCTGCTTCCTGCCGATTACCGCAGTTCTTCAGAAAAGTGAAGGCTACTTTCGCCGATCGCGAATCGCCTTAACCCACGTTGCGAGGGCCTCTATATCCGCCTTGAGTTCCGTCGGCGCGGGCACGGGCGCGCGCGCCGCCGCGGCCTTGTCGTGGCCGGGAAGCCACGTCGAGCACTTCGTCATGGCTGTTTCGACGGCTCGGCAATCCTCGGCGCTGATGTCGGCGATGTGCGCAATCTGCCGCGTCTGCACGCCCGGCCTGTAGCGTTCGACGACGCCGCCCAGAAGCACTTCTTCAAGCGCGCGTTCCCAGGCTTCGCGAAGCAGTCCATATAGATACTTGGCCTCCTTCTCGTAGGCGTCTTGGTGCCCGTCACGGGAAAGCTTGTCGGCGTCCTGCCAGCCATTATTGAGGTATCCAATTTTCTTCTTCACCGGGAGCGCCACCCACGGCAGCTCTTCCTCGCACACGCCGGCGCCCTTGGACTGGTGGCGGACGTGCTGGTCGAGCGGTTCGACGCCCAATTCGTCGGCGTATTGCCGGAGCGACAGCAGAAACACGACATCGTGCGTGAAGACGATGACCTGCCGCGTCTTCGATTCCTGCACCAGCCGCCGCGCCACGCCGTTGCGCCACTGAAAATCCAGAGAGGACACGGGGTCGTCGAATACGATGCCAGAGGGATCATCGGCCGTGCTGAGTTCAGCGAAGAACGCAGCAATGGAAAGGCAGCGCTGCTCGCCCTCGCTCACGACCTTCGGCAGATCGACGCCGGGTGCGCGCGTCAGAACAAGCTTGTGATAGAAGACGCCATCCGCGCCGCCCAGTTCTTTCAGCTCGACTTCGACGTGGTGGAAGGCGAGATTCTCCAACTCGTTCTGAAAGCTCTTCTTGAGCTTCTGGGATACAACCGTTTTGGTAACAGCCGTGCTCTTGGCCGTGATCGCCTGCGTCTTCGTATCGTCGATGCACAGGCCATACGCCGCGTATTTCTTGCGGCGCTCGATGTCATCGAGCACCGTTTGCTGATGCGCCGCGAGCAACTTCCGGGCGCGTAGTTCCTGCGCTTCGGAGGTCATGCTCTTGCGCGTCTGATCGTTCGCGCTGGTGCGCAGCGTCTTGATTCGCTCGTCGATCTGCGCCGCCAGCTCCTCGGCTCCGGCGGTGACGGACACGAGCGCCGCGCAGTCGGCGGCTAAGTCCTTATCCTCCGTGAGGGCCGATAGCACGGCGGCCCGGCGCTTCTCGTTCGACGCCAGAGCCGCGCTGATCGCGTCCGCTACGGCCTCGTGCTCGATGCGAATTTCCTTGAGCGTTTCCTCAACCGCCTCGCTCATCGTCTGGAGATCGGCGAACGCTCTTCGCTGCCGTGTAAACGCGCCCCTGATCTCGCGGAGTTCGCGTTCGACCGTCGAGGCCACGAAGTCCTCGAACTGCTTGAGCCGGTGAGCCGCCGCATGGTCGAGGTCCTGCTGACAGAGCACGCACTGCGCCCCGTCCCCGACAACCGGGAACGGCCTGTCCGGATATGCCTGCTCCTTCGAGAAATGCCTCGCCGACTCCCAGAGCGCCGTCCACGCGTCGGTTCCCGTTCCCTGCAAAAGCCCTTGCGGGATGGTGGCCTCGCGCAACCGCTTCGCTTCCTCGCTCTTGCGGCGTCCTTCGGTCCGCGCATCGAATACAGCTTTCAGCGCGTTATCGGACAGGCCCGCTTCGACCTCCTTGAGGTGACGAACCAGCGCCTGAACTCGTCCGGCGCGCACGGTGAGCTGCCGGATAAGTTTCTCAGGATCGTTCGCCTGCAAGTCAAGCAGCGATTTTTCGAGAAGCGCGAGGCGCGCCTCTTCCTCCGGGGAGAGTCGTGCGAGCGCCTGTACGTCCCCCGGTTTGGTCAGCGAACTGATATTCGCCAGAAACTTCGCCACGGCGGTGCCTTCCGGAATCGTTGTCTGCACGGCGGCCAATGCGTTTGCGCCGAGCGCGCGCTGTTCGGATTCCAGTTTCGTGCGAACGGCTTTGCAAGCCTTCACGAGCTTATCGAACAGGTCTAATCCGAACGGCCGGAAGGCAACGTCGGTCTTCTCGGTGAGATAGACGGCGGCGCATTGCGTGTCGAAGACGCTCACGCGCGAAACGAACTCGTCTTCGTTGCCGCCTGCCCACTCGCGGGGATCGGGTTCCCCGCCGACCTTGTATTTTATGGCGACTACGGGTGCGAGCGGCGTCGCGCCGGAAACCACGTTGCCCAGGATTTTCTCCGGGCCGCGCGCCCGGCAGGCGCCCTTGAGAATGCGGATGTAGCCCGTCTTACCTGCGCCGTTATCACCGTAGACAATCGTGAGGCCGGGACCGAACTTGAGCGTCTGATCTTCTGCCAGCGCGTTCACGCCGCGACGATGGAAGATCGAAACGAGCGATACGGGTGCGCCTGCGGTCGGGTCCGGTACATGTTCCTTGCTAAGCGACACGGTGTCGCGCTGCTCGGCAAGGCCATAGCCGCTCTTGCAGATTTCGGCCAGGGCATCAATGTCTTCGTCGGTGAGTTCTCCGTTGAGCACGAGACGGCGCAGCGCCTCGCGCTGCCACGCGGGGCGCTCTTGCGACCATTCGAGAATTTCTTGCAGAACGGTCACGGCCACCACCGGGTCCATTTAAAGCGAAAGAAATATGCATAGGTCGGTGACCAAGGTCTGACAAGCAAGGCGTCGTTGTAGAACGGTCTCAAAAACGACTTTTTGTCATGCCGCAACGATGCGTTCCAAACCGCCGAGATAGGGCTGCAGCGCGGCCGGGACTGCGATGCTGCCGTCGGTCTGCTGGTGGTTTTCGAGCAAGGCCACGAGCGTGCGCCCAACGGCGAGCCCGGAGCCGTTCAGGGTGTGGATCGGTTCGGGCTTGCCGGTCGCGGGATTGCGATATCGCGCCTGCAGGCGACGCGCCTGGAAGGCCTCGAAGTTGCTGCAGGATGAAATCTCGCGGTACTGCCCCTGGCTCGGCAGCCAGACCTCGAGGTCGTAGGTGCGCGCGGCGGCGAAGCCCATGTCGCCGGCACACAGCGCCATGACCCGATACGGCAGCTCCAGCGCCTGCAGCACGGCTTCGGCGTGGCCGGTGAGTTCCTCGAGCTGCGCCGCCGACTGCTCGGGGGTCGCGAACTGCACCAGTTCCACCTTCTCGAACTGGTGCTGGCGGATCATGCCGCGCACGTCCCGCCCGTAGGCGCCGGCTTCGGATCGGAAGCACGGCGTATGCGCCACCAGCCGCATCGGCATCAGCGCGGGATCGAATATCTGCTCGCGCGCCAGATTGGTGACCGGCACCTCGGCGGTGGGAATCAGATACCAGCCCGGATCGCCCGCGAGGCGGAACAAGTCCTGCTCGAACTTGGGCAACTGGCCGGTGCCGGTCAGGCTCGCGGCATTGACCAGATACGGGACGTAGACCTCTTCATAGCCATGACGGCGCGTGTGCAGATCGAGCATGAACTGCGTCAGCGCCCGCTGCAGCCGGGCGTAGGCGCCGCGCAGCACGGTGAACCGGGCGCCGGTGATGGTGCTCGCCGCGGCGAAATCCAGCCGTCCGCCGGGCGCGCCCAGTTCGACGTGATCCTTGATCGGAAAATCGAAGGCCCGTGGCTCGCCCCAGCGGCGCAGCTCCTGGTTGTCCGCCTCCGAACGGCCATCGGGAACGGCCGCTTGCGGCAGATTGGGTATCTCCAGCAGGAAGGTATCGAGTTCGGCCTGCAACTCCCGCAGGGCCGTCTCCCCGGCTTCCAGGCGGCTGCCCAGCGCCGCGACCTCGGCCAGAAGCGGCTCCACGGGTTCGCCGCGGGCCTTGGCCTGACCGACCTGGCGGGAAATCGAATTGCGATTGTTGCGCAGCCCTTCTACCTCGATCTGCAAGGCTTTGCGGCAGGTTTCGAGATCAGTCAGCCGCTCGCGGTCCAGCGTATAGCCACGACGGGCCAAGGCCGCCTCGGTCGCATCCAGATCCTGACGATAGCAACGGGGATCAAGCATGGAACATCCTTCAAAATCCAGAAAAATCAAGCCATCAGGCGCCGCACGCAGGCCATGCCGGTCGCCACGGCGGCAAGGCTCAGCGCGAGATTGGCCAGCATGTTCACCAGCGCCTTGCCCTGCGCACCTTGGCTCCAGAGCTGCAGCGTCTCGAGCGAAAAAGCTGAAAACGTCGTGAAGCCGCCGCAAAAGCCGGTGATGGCCCAGGCGCGCAGGGCCAGCGCCCACTCCGGCCGGCGCTGACTCAGGTAAAACAGGCCACCGATGGCGAAACCACCGAGCACGTTGACGGCCAGCGTACCCCATGGAAACGCCCACGGCAGACGCGCGCTCAGGGTCCCCAGAGCGTAGCGGGCCATGGAGCCCGCGCCGCCGCCCAGCCCGACCGCCAGCGGGATCATCCAGTCCTTCATGGGCTCGACTCGAGCGCCGGGGGGTCGTTCGCCCGCGCCTGCCGGTCGCGTTCGCGCAGGAGCGCCAGCCGCTCGCCGATGCGCAGTTCCAGGCCGCGCGGCACCGGATGATAGTAGTGCGCCTCCCCCATGGCTTCGGGCAGATACTGTTCACCGGCGGCGTAGGCATCGGGCTCGTCGTGGGCGTAGCGGTAAGCTCGCCCATGCCCCAGCTGCTTCATGAGCGCGGTGGGCGCATTGCGCAGATGCAGCGGCACCGGCAGTGAACCATGGCGGGTCGCATCGGCCCGGGCGGCGTCGAAGGCCCGGTAGACCGCATTGCTCTTGGGCGCACAGGCCAGAAAAACCGCCGCCTGCGCCAGCGCCAGATGCCCCTCGGGCGAACCCAACCGCTCTTGGGTCTCCCAGGCGTTCAGAGCCAGTTGCAGCGCGCGCGGATCGGCATTGCCGATGTCCTCGCTGGCCATGCGCACCAGGCGCCGGGCGATATAGAGCGGATCGGCGCCGCCGTCGACCATGCGCGCCAGCCAGTAAAGGGCGCCGTCGGGGGATGAGCCGCGCACGGCCTTGTGCAGGGCCGAGATCTGGTCGAAGAACAGATCGCCGCCCTTGTCGAATTGACGCGCACCGGCGCCTGTGAGCAAACGCTCCACCGCGAGCGCATCGAGCGGCCCGCCCGCCCCGACGAGTTCGGCGCCGAGTTCCAACAGGCCCAGCAGACGCCGCGCATCGCCATCGGCGGCCTGGATCAGCAGCCGTCGCGCCGGCTCGGGCACCTCCAGCCGCAGCCCGCCGAGTCCGCGCTCCGTGTCGCTGAGCGCCCGCTCGAGCACGCGCGCAAGATCGGCTTCATCCAGGGCGCTCAGCACATACACCCGTGCCCGCGAGAGCAAGGCGCGGTTGAGTTCGAAGGAAGGATTCTCGGTGGTCGCGCCGATGAAGACGAGCGTGCCGTCCTCGATGTGGGGCAGGAAGGCGTCCTGCTGCGCCTTGTTGAAACGGTGCACCTCATCCAGAAAGAGCACCGTGCCCCGGCCGCTCACGCTGCGCTCCCGTCGCGCTGCATCCACCGCCTCGCGCACCTCGCGGATCCCGGCCTGCACGGCGGACAGGCTCAGAAAAAGCAGATCGGCCTGCTGCGCCATGAGCCGGGCCAAGGTGGTCTTGCCTGCGCCGGGCGGCCCCCAGAGAATCATCGAATGCAGCCGGCCGCCCTCGAGGATGGCGCGCAGCGGCTGGCCTGGCCCCAGCAGATGCGCCTGACCCACGACCTCGTCCAACTGCTGCGGGCGCAGGCGGTCGGCCAGCGGCGCCGCGGGCTGCGGCGTGGCAAAGAGGCTGGGTTGCGGGTCGCGCTCGCGGGTCATGCGCGCGCGTGGCGGCTCGTCAGCCCGTAGCGGAGCGGCGCGGCCAGCGCGACCATGCCCAGACTGACGCCGATCCAGTTGGTGAGAATGTCCCAGCGGTCGAAGCTGCGATAGGCGGTCTGTCCCTGGGCAAGCTCGATACCGACACCAAACAGGCCCAATGCCATCCAGACCAGCGGCCAGCGCCGCGACGGCGCGAACGTCCCGAACCAGGCGCCCAGCGTGCCATAGGCCGCCAGATGCGCGAGCTTGTCGTGCTGGCTCGGCAGCGAGCCCGGATCCAGCGGCACGAGGCTGGCCCAGGTCAGCGCGGCCAGAGCGACGGCGCCGCCCATCCATCCGATCCAGGGCCGCAGGAAAAGATTCATTCCTCGATCACCTCGACACCGGGTGGCGCGTCCAGTCGGAAGACGCTGCCCGGGATGGCCTCGTTGACGCGGATGCCGGAGAACTCGACCAGGCTGCGCTGATCGAAATGGTCCTCGAACGCCATGCGCCGGATCACGCCGCCGCTGAGGCCCAGCCGGATGGTGCGAAAATCCGTGTCGGGATTGCGCGGCGTCAGCGTCACCCAATCGAGGTCCTCACGCGCCGGATTCTCCGTGATGGTGAACTGCGCCGACAGATCGCCCTGCCCGCTCAGCAATACCGCCGGCGTGGCGGCCAGCGCCTGATCCAGCGGCCGGCGCGTCACCTGCGCCAGCGGGCGATCGTAAAGCTGCAGCGTCTTGCCGTCGCTCAGGATGACCTGGTCCGAGCCACCTTCGTATTCCCAGCGAAACCGCCCCGGACGGGCGATCCAGATCCGGCCCTGTTCGCTGCGCGCCGCCTGGCCCTGCGCGGCCGGCACGGTCTGCACGAAGCGCGCATCGAAAGTGCGCACCCGGGCGTTGAATGCCTCCAGTTCCTGCAGACCGCCGGCCCAGACCATCCCGGCGCCGACCAGCCACATCATCCACGCCCCGATCAGGCGCACGCCCATCCGCATCGTTCTCTCCGCTGGGTTGATCGTCACGACTCAATCCTGGCCTGCCGGCGGCGGGGCCAGCACTTCACGCGAGCCGTTCGGCTGCAAGGCGCCGACGACACCGGCCCGCTCCATCGCCTCGACCAGCCGCGCCGCCCGGTTGTAGCCGATGCGCAAGCGCCGCTGCACGCCCGAAACCGAGGCCTTGCGCGATTCGGTGACCAGCCGCAGGGCCTCGTCGTACAGGGGATCCCGCTCCGGGTCATCGCCGCCCTCGCCGCCGGTGAAGCTGCCGGCGTCCTCATCGGGCCCCTGCAGGATTTCGTCGAGGTATTCGGGCGCGCCGAGCTTCTTCAGATGATCCACGACGCGATGCACCTCCGCGTCGGAGGCGAATGCACCGTGCACGCGTTGCGGGAAGCCCGTGCCCGGCGGCAGGTAGAGCATGTCGCCGTGGCCGAGCAGCGCCTCGGCGCCCATCTGATCGAGAATGGTGCGCGAGTCGATCTTGCTGGAGACCTGGAAGGCGATGCGCGTCGGGATATTGGCCTTGATGAGACCCGTGATCACGTCCACGGAGGGCCGCTGCGTCGCCAGGATCAGGTGGATGCCCGCGGCGCGCGCCTTCTGCGCCAGCCGGGCGATGAGTTCCTCGACCTTCTTGCCGGCCACCATCATGAGGTCGGCCAGCTCGTCGATGACCACGACCAGATACGGCAGCGCGGCCAGCGGCACCGGCTCGCCCGCCTCGTCGAAGGGGCGCAAGGGATCGGTCAGGGGCGTCCCGGTCTGTGCGGCCTCGGCCACGCGCCGGTTGAGCCCGGCGATGTTGCGCACGCCCAGGCTCGCCATGAGGCGATAGCGCCGGTCCATCTCGGTGACACACCAGCGCAGCGCGTTGGCGGTGTCGCGCATGTCGGTGACCACCGGCGCCAGCAGATGCGGGATCCCCTCGTAGACCGACAGTTCCAGCATCTTGGGATCCACCAGGATCATGCGCACCTGCTCGGCGCTGGCCTTGTAGAGCAGGCTGAGCAGCATGGCGTTGATGGCCACCGATTTACCCGAGCCGGTGGTCCCCGCCACCAGCAGATGCGGCATGCGCGCCAGGTCGGCCACCACCGGCTGACCGCCGATGTCCTTGCCCAGCGCCAGCGTCAACGGGGAGGCCGCCTCGTCATAGGCTTGGGAGCGCAGGATTTCACTCAGGCACACCAGTTCGCGCTGGGGATTGGGAATTTCCAGGCCCACCACGGACTTGCCCGGGATCACCTCCACCACCCGCACGCTCACCGCCGACAGGGCGCGGGCCAGATCCTTGGCCAGCCCGGAGATCTGGCTCACCTTGACGCCCGCCGCCGGCTGCAATTCGAAGCGGGTGATGACCGGCCCCGGATGCACCGCGACCACCTTCACCGTCACCCCGAAGTCGGCGAGCTTGATTTCCACCAGCCGCGAGAGGCCCTCGAGCGCTTCGGGCGTGTAGGCCGCCTCGAGTGGCCGCGGCGCATCCAGCAGCGCCAGGGGCGGCAAGGGGGAATCCGGGCGATCCGTAAAGATGGGGACCTGGCGCTCGCGTTCGGCGCGATCGCTGGGCTTGACCGGCTGTGGCGGCGGCTCGATGCGCAGCGCTCCCGGCGCGGTCTTGGCACTGGACTTGGGCGGCGCCGGACGCGTGAGAGGTGCCTCAGGCCGCAAAGCTGTGGCGACGGCGCGCCCCACGCGACGCCTTCGCCAGCGCCGAACGCCACCTGCGGCGAATCGCAGGACCTGCAGCACCCCGCGCCCGGTGAGATCGACCAAAGCGATCCACGACAGATGCGTGGCCAGCGTGATGCCGATCAGCATCAGCGGCAGCAGGATCAGCGTGGACCCCAACGGATTGAAGGCGGCCAGCGCCGCCTCGGCGATGCGGTCGCCGATCCACCCGCCGGCGCCGCGCGGCAAGGCGACGAGGTCTTCGCGCAGGTGCAGCGCACAAAGCCCGCTTGCGGCAAGGAAGGCGAGGAAACCGCCCGCGAGGCGCGTGCCTTTGTCCACGGGCGACCCCGCGTCCCGCGCCTGCCCCTTGAAATGGCGCCAGCCCGCATAAAGGATCGCCAGAGGCAGGGCGTAGGCAAGATAACCGAAAGCCGTCAGCAGAAAATCGGCGAGCCAGGCGCCCAGCACACCGCCGCGATTGCGAACGGGCCCGGCGTCGCCGATCTGGCTCCAGGCGGGGTCGTCGATGTGAAAAGTCAGCAGCGCTGTCGTGACATAGCCCGCGAGCGACAACGCCAGCAAAAGACCAGCCTCGCGCAAGCCACGGCCCGGCGCTCCGGACGCTGGTGCAGGGGATGGCCCGGGTACAGGCGTTCGCGACAAGGCAATCCTCTCGACATCAGGAAGGCGCGCTCAGGTGCGCACCCGATCATCCACGACCTCGCCCCGGCGGACGCTCAAGGCTGCCGCCAGCGATGCGGCGGCTTCTCCTGTCGCGCCGTCAGCCAGCGCAGCCACATAGGGCAACAAGGCGGCGGAAAGCGCCTGAGAGGCGGTCCGGGGCACGGCGCCAGGGAGATTGGCCACGCCGAGATGCCAGACCCCGTGGCGTTGGTAAGCTGGGTCATCATACCCACGCGGCTCCATCGTTTCCACGCACCCGCCCTGGTCGATGGAGATGTCGACGATCACACTGCCCGGACGCATGCGCTGCACCATGGCCTCGGTGATCACGGCGGGCGCCCGGCGTCCCGGCACCAGCACGGCGCCCACGACCAGATCTGCTTCGGCAACGGCAGCGGCCAGCATCTCCGTATCCGGGTACAGCGCGGTGACGTTGGCGCCCAGGGCCGCGGCCGCATCGAGCGCCGCGGGTTTCAGATCGAAGGCCGCCACCTCGGCATCAAGGGCCGCAGCGGCCCCGATCGCTGCCAATCCCGCCTGGCCGCAGCCCACGACCACGACGCGCGCTCGGGGTACGCCGATCATCCGCCCCAGCAAGATCCCGCGACCTCCGTTGACGCCCTGCAGCCAGTGCGCGCCCTGATGAATGGCCAACACGCCAGCGATCCGGCTCATGGGCGCCAGCAGCGGATAATGCTCGCCTTCGCGCACCGTCTCGAAGGCCCAGGCGGTGAGCCCGATACGGCACAGCGCCTCAACCAGTCCCGGCGCGGCAGCCAGGTGAAGGAAGGAAAACAGCCGGTGATCGGCGCGCAGCAGCGGCCATTCGGGCGCGATCGGCTCCTTGACCTTGAGGATCAGTTCGCCAGCGCCGTAGGTGGCCACGGCATCGGCTGCGATTTCGACCCCAACCTGTTGATACATCGCGTCGGGATAGCCACTCGCCTCCCCCGCCTGCGTTTGCAGGATGACGACGTGACCCCGGCCGATGAGCGCGCGGCAGGACGCTGGCGTGAGCGCCACGCGACCTTCATGGGCCTTGATTTCTTTCGGAATGGCAATGCGCATGTCGGATCTCCGGAATAAGGCGGCCGTTCGATGCGGACCGGCATACAATTAAACCCAGCCTCGACAATGCAAGAGTCCGTCCATGTCCCTGGACCTCAAGTTTCATCACGGCATCGACGACATCGACGCCGAGCAATGGAATGCGCTGAATTCCTGCGGCTATCCCTTCCTGCGCCACGAATTCCTGCTGGCGCTCGAACAGACCGGATGCGTCGCAATCCAGACAGGCTGGACACCGCGACATGTGGCGGCTTACGACAACGGCCGTTTGTGTGCCGCCCTGCCACTGTACGAAAAGACCCACTCGATGGGTGAGTTCGTGTTCGATTTTTCCTGGGCCGACGCCTACGACCGCCTGGGGCTCGAGTATTACCCCAAGCTCGTGAATGCGATTCCGTTCACCCCCGTCACGGGGCCGCGCGCCCTGCCGACGGCGCCGGAGGCGACGGCGCTGCACCAGACGCTGCTGAAGGCCGCGCTGACGCTGATGGCGCGCGGGGGGTTTTCATCGTTTCACTGTCTGTTTCCCGACGAGGCGCTGGCGCAGCGCTGGGCGCAGACGAGCGGCCTGACGCCGCGCATCGCCTGCCAATTCCGCTGGCACAACCAGGGATTTGCCGACTTCGAGGACCATCTGTCGACCTTCAGTGCCGACAAGCGCAAGAAGATTCGGCGCGAGCGGCGGCGGATCGACGAGTCGGGTCTGCGAATGGAGGTGTGGACGGGTCAAGACATGACCCCCGCACGCTGGGACGCCATCTATCCGCTGCTGGCCGACACCTTTTACCGCCACGGTCACCGGCCGTATCTGAGTCAGGCCTTCTTCGAAACCATCAGCGCTCCGTTTGGGCGTGAGATGGTCCTGTTCGTGGCGCTCGCGGGCAGCGAACCGGTCGGCGCTGCGCTCGCCTTTCGCGACGCGACGATGCTTTACGGCCGCTACTGGGGCGCCCGCGGTGCGTGGGACAGCCTGCATTTCGAGCTGTGCTATCACCAGGGCATCGACTATTGCATCCGCCACGGGCTCACCGCCTATGATCCGGGCACTCAGGGTGAACACAAGCTGCCGCGGGGCTTTCTCCCTCATTTCAGCCAATCGCTGCACGCCATCGCCCATCCGGAACTGGGCCACGCCATCGGCGATTTTCTGGTCCAGGAGGCGCGCTGGGTGCGGCGTTACGCCGCCGAGATGGCCACCCACAGCCCGCTGAAAACGGACCCGGCATGATCCCTGTGCTGCGTCGAGGCGACCCGGTCGATGCGTTCCCGGACCCCTCGCACGCGCTGCGCGACCCCGACGGACTGCTGGCCATGGGGGGTGATCTGTCCCCCGCGCGGCTGATGGCGGCTTACCGGCGCGGCATCTTTCCCTGGTATGGGCCCGGCGACCCGATCCTGTGGTGGTCACCCGATCCGCGGGCGGTCCTGCGTCCGGGCGCCGTGCATTGTTCAAGGCGGCTGGCCCGATCCATGCGCAAGAGCGGTTTCCGGGCCAGCCTGAACGAGGACTTCGTCGCGGTGGTCGAGGGCTGCGCGGCGCCACGCGGCTCAGACGCAGGCACCTGGCTCGTCGCGGAGATGCAGTCGGCCTATGCCCGTTTGCACCGGCTCGGGGTAGCGCATTCCTTTGAACTCTGGGACGACACCCGCCTGATCGGTGGCCTCTACGGGTTGGCTCTGGGCCGGGCGTTCTTCGCCGAATCCATGTTCAGCCGCGCGCCGGATGCCTCGAAGATGCTGCTGATCATCATGGGAGAACAACTGGCGCGCCGGGGTTTCCGGCTCATCGATGCGCAGGTGGCCTCGCCGCATCTGTTGCGCATGGGCGCCGAATCGTGGCCGCGCGCCCGCTTCCTGGAGGAGCTGGCGGGCGCGCTCGCCGAGGAGCCGCTGGAACCCCTTGCGTCCCTCGATGAGGACCTGCGTCGCCCGGCTGGCGCCATCGGCGGTTGCGCGGCCGTTGAACAAGTGCCTGCCATGTAGGACAATCCCAGCCCTTCCGGGGCCTTTCGCCCCCAAGCCGCCCAGGTTGCCATGTCCAAAGAAGATATGATCGAAATGCAGGGCAAGGTCATCGATACCCTGCCCAATACGACCTTCCGGGTTCAGCTCGACAATGGCCACATCGTGATGGCCCACATCTCCGGCAAGATGCGCAAGCATTACATCCGCATCCTGACCGGCGACACGGTCACCGTCCAGCTGACCCCCTACGACCTCACCAAGGGCCGTATCGTCTTCCGGGGCCGTTAGACGGCCGCGACGCGCGAGTCGATCTCCAGCGCCAGCCGATCGTCCTGCGCATCCACCCGCACCCGACCGCCTTCGGTCAGGCGCCCGAACAGGATCTCGTCCGCCAGCGGCCGCTTGATGTGCTCCTGGATCACTCGCGCCATGGGTCGCGCGCCCATCTGCGGATCATAGCCGCGCTCGGCCAGCCAGGCGCGCGCCGCATCGCTCACCGTCAGGACCACCCGCTTGCCCTCGAGCTGTACCTCGAGCTGGGTCAGGAACTTGTCGACCACATGCAGGATGGTCGTGGCGTCGAGCGGCTGGAACTGCACGATGGCATCCAGCCGGTTGCGGAACTCCGGCGCGAACCCTCGCTTGATGGTTTCCATCACATCGGTCTGGTGGTTCTGCAGGGTGAAGCCCATCGACGGCCGCTGCATCGCCTCGGCCCCGGCGTTGGTGGTCATCACCAGGATCACGTTGCGGAAATCGACCTTGCGGCCGTTGTTGTCCGTCAGCGTGCCATGATCCATGACCTGCAGCAGCAGGTTGAACACATCCGGATGCGCCTTTTCGATCTCATCGAGCAGCACCACCGCATGGGGCGTCTTGAGCACGGCATCGGTCAGCAGACCGCCCTGATCGAATCCCACGTAGCCGGGCGGCGCACCGATCAGGCGCGACACGGTGTGGCGTTCCATGTATTCCGACATGTCGAAGCGGATCAGCTCGATACCGAGCACTTGAGCCAGCTGCCGCGTGACCTCGGTCTTGCCCACGCCCGTCGGCCCGGCAAAGAGAAAGCTGCCGATCGGCCGGTCCGGATGACCCAGACCGGACCGGTTCGTCTTGATCGCATTGGCCAGGGTCGTGATGGCCGCGTCCTGCCCATAGATGACGAGCTTCAGGTCGCGCTCGAGGTTGCGCATCGTTTCGCGATCCGTCCGCGACACCTGCTTGGCCGGAATACGCGCCATCTTGGCCACGATCCCCTCGACGTCTCCCGCCGTCACGGTTTTGCGCCGCTTGGCCTCGGGGATGAGCTGCAGACTCGCCCCCGCTTCGTCCACGATGTCGATGGCCTTGTCGGGCAGGTGGCGATCGGTGATGTAGCGGGCCGAGAGTTCCGCTGCCGCGCGCAGAGCCGGCTGGGTATAGCGGACTTTATGAAACTCCTCAAAATGACGCTGCAAGCCCTTGAGAATTTGGTAGGTTTCATCCACCGTCGGTTCGGGCACGTCGATCTTCTGAAAGCGCCGCGCCAAGGCGCGGTCCTTCTCGAAGATGCCGCGGTATTCCTGATAGGTGGTCGAGCCGATGCATTTCAGTTCGCCGGAGGCGAGCATGGGCTTGAGCAGATTGGAGGCGTCCATCACCCCACCGGAGGCCGAGCCGGCGCCGATCAGGGTATGGATCTCGTCGATGAACAGCACGGCGCCCTTCTGCTTGCGCAACTGCGTCAGCACGCCCTTCAGGCGTTTCTCGAAATCGCCGCGGTACTTCGTGCCGGCCACCAGAGCGCCGAGATCTAGCGCGTAGATGGTGGCATCCTGAAGAATCTCCGGGACGCGGCCCTGGGTGATGAGCCAGGCGAGGCCTTCCGCGATGGCCGTCTTGCCCACCCCTGCCTCGCCGACCAGCAAGGGATTGTTCTTGCGGCGCCGGCAGAGAATCTGCACCACGCGTTCGACCTCAGCCTCGCGACCGATCAAGGGATCGATGCGCCCTCGCCGCGCCCGGAGGTTGAGGTTGGCGGCGTACAGGTCGAGCGGGCTGGCATTCTCCTCCCGCTCGGCCGCGCCCTCGCCCTGCTCGGCCTGACCCGGCGCGCCGTCCTGCTCATCGTGGTCGTGAACCTTGCGGATGCCGTGCGAGATGTAATTGACCACATCCAGTCGCGACACCGACTGTTTGCCGAGCAGGTACACGGCTTGCGCCTCCTGCTCGCTGAAGATGGCCACCAGCACGTTCAGGGTCGTGACTTCTTTCTTGCCGGATGACTGGACGTGGAAGAAGGCGCGCTGCAGCACGCGCTGAAAGCCCAGCGTCGGCTGGACGTCATGCGGCTCGGATGCATCGACCAGCGGCGTGTGGCTGTCGATGTATTCGCGCAGTTCCTGTCCCAGTTGGACCAGATCGGCGCCGCAGGAGCGCAGCGCCTCGGCCACCAGGGCGTTGTCGAGCAGAGCCAGCAACAGGTGCTCGACCGTGATGAACTCGTGCCGCTTGTTGCGTGCGCCCGTAAAGGCGGCGTTGATGGCGAATTCCAGCTCTTTGCTCAACATGACAGAGGCTCCACGGCAGTGACCGGTGACCCGACATGATCCTGGGCGACCCAGGATTTCCCAAGAAAGACAGTCGAAGCGCTCAGGCCTCCTCGAGCGAGGACATCAGCGGGTGGTGGTGCTTGCGCGCGTAGTCATTGACCTGCGCGACCTTGGTTTCGGCGATCTGCGCCGGATAGACACCGCATACGGCCTTGCCCTGCGTGTGCACCTGAAGCATCACATGGGTTGCGAGGTTGCGATCCATGCCGAAAAAGCGTTCCAGCACATGCACGACGAATTCCATGGGCGTGAAGTCGTCGTTCAGCAGCACCACCTTGAACTGCGGCGGCGGCTTGAGCTTGGGTTTGGCCGTTTCGACCGTGGCCGAAGCGTCGCCATGATCGGGCGGATCGGTTTCCATCATACGCGCTTATCGACTCCGGAAAATCGCGAGCCCCGCATGCGTTTCAGGTGGCGATTCCTCGCAGGGGACGGGTCTATTGTGGCGGCGCCGACCCGGATTTTCAAAGACTGCGACGGTAGCCCAGCGTCCGGCGCCGCGGTCACGGTGAACCCGTCAACGCCTGCGCCAGCGCATCATCGACCCGGTCCAGCCAGGAGAAGGTCATTTGCCGGCGCACCGACTCGGGGATGTCCTCGAAATCCCGGCGGTTGCGCGCCGGCAGCAATACATGACCGATGCCCGCCCGATGCGCGGCCAGCACCTTTTCCTTGATCCCGCCGACCGGCAGCACCAGCCCGCGCAAGGTGATTTCACCGGTCATGGCGACATCGGCGCGCACCGTGCGGCCCAGGAAAAGCGAGGCCAACGCCATGAACAGTGCCACGCCCGCGCTTGGGCCGTCCTTGGGAATCGCCCCGGCCGGGACATGGACATGGATGTCCTGCCCCTCGAACACGGCCGGATCGAGACCCAAGCTCGTGGCGCGCGATTTCAACAGACTCAGAGCCGCCTGAGCGCTTTCCTTCATCACCTCGCCGAGTTGGCCGGTGAGGATCAGCCGGCCACCGCCGGGCGCCCGGCTCGCCTCGACGAACAGGATTTCGCCGCCCACCGGCGTCCAGGCCAGACCCGTGGCGACCCCCGGCACGCCGGTGCGCAAGGCGATCTCGGGCTCGAAACGCACCGGCCCGAGGATGGCCGGCAGGTCCGCGGCATCGATCCGCTGAGCCTCGGCTTCGCCCACCGCGACCTTCAGGGCCGCATGGCGGCACAACCGTCCCAGTTCGCGTTCGAGATTGCGGCAGCCCGCCTCGCGGGTGTAGCCGCCGATCACGGCCTCGATCGCCGCATCCGTGATCTCGCACTGGGCCGCGCTCAGCCCCGCTGCACGCCGCTGGCGATCGAGCAGGTAGCGCCGGGCGATCTCGAGCTTGTCTTCCTGCGTGTAGCCTGGCAGTTCGATCACTTCCATGCGGTCGCGCAGCGGCGCCGGAATCTGGTCGAGCACGTTCGCCGTGGCGATGAACATCACCCGCGACAGATCGAATGGCACCCCGAGGTAGTTGTCGCGAAACGTGCCGTTCTGCTCGGGATCCAGCACTTCCAGCAGGGCCGCCGCGGGATCGCCCTGCACACCACTGCCCAGCTTGTCGATCTCATCGAGCATCAGTACCGGGTTGCGCGTACCGGCCTTGCGCAGCGCCTGGATGACGTTGCCGGGCAAGGCGCCGATGTAGGTGCGCCGATGACCGCGGATCTCGGCCTCGTCGTGCACGCCGCCCAGGCTGACCCGCTCGAAGGGGCGACCCATGGCGCGGGCGATGCTCTGTCCCAGCGAAGTCTTGCCCACGCCCGGCGGTCCCACGAAGCACAGGATGGGGCTTTTGCCCTCGGGATTGAGCTTGCGCACGGCCAGATACTCAAGGATCCGCCGCTTGACCTTCTCCAGATCGTAGTGATCGGCATCGAGGATCGCCTGGGCCGCGGCAAGATCCAGATGTTCTTCACTGAGCCGGGACCAGGGCAGCTCCACCATCCAGTCGAGATAGGTGCGCAGCAACGCATATTCGGCCGCGCCCTCCCCCATGCGCTCCAGGCGGCTCAGGTCCTTGGTCACCGCGGCGAGGACGTCCGCCGGCATGCCGGCGGCGGCGACGGCCTCGCGCAGATCCCTCAGTTCATCCTCGCGTTCCCGACCCTCGCCCAGTTCCTGCTGGATGCTGCGCATCTGCTCGCGCAGCAAGGCCTCGCGCTGGCGGCTGTCGATCTGCTCCTTGGTGCGCTCGCTGATCTGGCGGGTGAGGCGCATGACCTCCACACGATGCGAGAGATGTTCGAGCACGGCATCCACCCGCTGCTTCACGTCGGTCTGCTCGAGCAGCGCCTGCTTCTGATCCGGCTTCAAATCGAGATAACCCGCCACCAGATCGGCGAGCGCGCCAGCCGATTCCATGCCCTGCACGGCATTGACCAGTTCGGTTGGGGTCTGGGGCAGGAGCTCCAAAGCCTCGGTCGCCTTTTGCTTGAGCAGGATCAGGCGCGCCTCGAGCTCCGCGGAGTGCTCCTGGCGGCTCTCCAGCCGCTCGATGCGCGCGAGCAGGAAGGGATGGCCGGGGATGAAGTCGAGGACCCGGAAACGGGTATCGCCCTGGCACACCAGATGATGCTTACCGTCGGGCGCGGTGATGTAGCGCAGGATGTGGGCCAGCGTGCCCGTGCGGTACAGCTCGCCGGGCTGTGGATCGTCCTGATCGGCATCTTTTTGCAGCAGCAGTCCGATGGGTCGACCGCTACGAGCCGCCTCCTGGGCCGCCGCCAGTGCGCCGGGCCGGCCGATCGTGATGGGATGGACGATGCCCGGATAGAGCACGAGATTGCGCACCGGCAGGAGGATCAGCACATCGTCGGCAAATTCGACGGGCGGAGCATCCGGCGCCTGCGCCGATGGCGTAACATCGGTATCGGTGTTCATCGTGGCTCCTCAGGTGGCCTGCGGGTGGCGCGTCAAACGGATCGACAGGCACCCGTCGACCATCTGCATCGGCTGCAGCATCCACGTGCCCTGCGGCAACACGATCTGGCGCTCGAAACGGCCGAAGGGAATCTCGAGCCGATGAATGCGGCCGCGACGCGCTCCCGGCGGCAGCACCCGCTCGCCGGCGATGCGAATGCCGTCGCCCTCGAGCAGCACCTGAACCCCATCGGCCCGCACGCCCGGCAAGGCGACCTGGATGGCCAGGCCCTCGGACGTTTCGATGACGTCGACAGGCGGGGCCCAGCAGGGGCTCTGCATGCGCCCGGCCACCGGCTCGAAGAAACGCCGCTGCAACCGTTCGGCATGGTCCAGCAGTCGCTGCGCCTCCGCCCACATCCAGCCGTTGAATTCATTCCTCGACATCGGGCCTCCTCCTGTCGCTGCACGAACGATGGGGGCGCGGGATCTCGATATCAAGATGGTGACTCGTGCGCCCCGGCGGCGCCGTCGCCGGCGGCTCGCGCCGGGTCAGCGGGTTCGAGAGGGTTGAGCGTCAGGGGAGCGAGGCGACTGCGGCGTTTGCTGCAGATCAATCCGGGGCGGGTGGGAATGGGGTCGATGGCCGAAAAGGTGCGCCCCCGGCCCGTCTGACGCAGGCTGGGCTGGGGGGTCCGCTCAGCCCCGGAGGCGCATGTGCGGGAAGAGCAGGACGTCGCGGATCGACGGCGCGTCGGTGAGCAGCATCACCAGCCGGTCGATGCCGATGCCCTCGCCGGCCGTCGGCGCAAGGCCGTGCTCGAGTGCGGCGATGTAGTCCGCGTCGAAGAACATCGCCTCGTTGTCGCCGGCGTCCTTGCGCGCCACCTGCGCGTGGAAGCGCCGGGCCTGATCCTCGGCATCGTTCAGCTCGGAGAAGCCGTTGGCGATCTCGCGCCCGGCCACGAAGAACTCGAAGCGGTCGGTGACCTCTGGATCGGCGTCGTTGAGCCGTGCGAGCGGCGAGACCTCGGCGGGATAGTCCGTGATGAAGGTCGGCTGGATCAGCGCGTGTTCGACCGTCGCCTCGAACAGCTCGATCAACAGCTTGCCCCAACCCGCCTGGGGGTCGATCTGGATGCCACGCGCCGCGCAGACCTCGGCAAGATAGTCCCGATCGCGCAGGCGGCCGGCGTCGAGCGCCGGATTGTGGCGCGCCACGGCTGCGGCCACGCTGAGGCGCTCGAACGGCTGGCCCAGATCCAGCGTCATGCCCTGATAGCTGAGCGTGAGGCCGCCGGTGATGTCCTGCGCCAGGCCGCGCAGCAGGGTTTCGGTCAGGTCCATCAGATCGCGATGGTCCGCGTAGGCCTGATAGAACTCCAGCATGGTGAATTCGGGATTGTGGCGGGTGGAGACGCCTTCGTTGCGGAAATTGCGGTTGATCTCGTAGACCCGCTCGAAGCCGCCCACGACCAGACGCTTGAGGTAGAGCTCCGGCGCGATGCGCAGGTACAGCGGCATGTCGAGCGCGTGGTGGTGAGTCACGAAGGGTCGCGCCGTGGCGCCGCCCGGGATGGGCTGCATCATCGGCGTTTCGACTTCCAGAAAGCCGCGCGCGTCGAAAAAGCGGCGGATGTGCTGGACGATGCGGCTGCGTGTCTGGAAACGACGCGCCGCCTCGGGGTTGGCGATGAGATCGAGATAGCGCTGGCGGTAGCGCGTTTCCTGATCCTGCAGGCCGTGCCATTTCTCGGGCAGCGGCCGCAGCGATTTCGTCAGGAGGCGCAGCTCGTGCACGCGCACCGACAACTCCCCGGTGCGCGTCTTGAACAAGGTCCCCACCGCGCCCAGGATGTCGCCGACATCCCAACCCTTGAACGCGCTGTAGAGTGCCTCGCCGAGCGCCTCGCGCTGCACGAAGAGCTGGATGCGCCCGCTCATGTCCTGCAGGCTGGCGAAGCTGGCCTTGCCCATGACGCGCTGGGCCATCAGCCGGCCGGCCACCGCCACCTCGACGGGATCGGCCGCGAGCGCTGCTTCGTCCAGACCGCCATAGCGAGCGTGTAGGTCGCCGGCCAGCGCATTGCGGCGAAAATCATTCGGGAACGCCTGCCCTGCGTCGCGCAGGCGTGCGAGCTTCTCGCGTCGCAGTGCGATGAGCGCGTTTTCCTCGGCATCGAGGAACTCGGTCTGCGGCCCCATCCCGGGCGGCTCGATGCCGTGGCCTTCGACAGAAGCGGTTTGGGTCGGGCGATCTTCGGCCATCTCGGGTGCTTCCTGAAAACGGGACAGGCGTCGCCGCAATGCGGGCGACGCGTCAGACATCATCGCATCCCGGCGCGGCGCGCCGGACGCGTCACAGGCCGCTCTTCAGGCTGGCCTCGATAAAGGGATCGAGATCGCCATCCAGTACCGCCTGGGTGTTGGCAATCTCAACGCCGGTGCGCAAGTCCTTGATGCGGGACTGATCGAGCACATAGGAGCGGATCTGGTGGCCCCAGCCGATGTCGGACTTGTTGTCCTCCAGCGCCTGTTTTTCCGCCGTGCGCTTCTGCAGTTCCACCTCGTAGAGCTTCGCCTTGAGCATGGCCATGGCGCGGTCGCGGTTCTGATGCTGCGAGCGCTCGGTCTGGCAGGCGGCGACGACGCCGGTCGGGACATGGGTGATGCGCACCGCCGACTCGGTCTTGTTCACGTGCTGGCCGCCGGCGCCGCTGGCGCGATAGACGTCGGTGCGCAGGTCAGCCGGGTTGATGTCGATCTCGATGTTGTCGTCCACCTCGGGAGAAACGAACACGGCCGAGAACGAGGTGTGGCGGCGGTTGCCCGAATCGAAGGGCGACTTGCGCACCAGCCGGTGCACACCCGTCTCGGTGCGCAGCCACCCGTAGGCATACGGCGTTTCCACTCGGAAGCTGGCGCTCTTGATGCCGGCGACTTCCCCGGCCGAGACTTCCAGAATCTCGACCTTGAAGCCGCGCTTTTCCGCCCAGCGCAGATACATGCGCAGCAGCATCTCGGCCCAGTCCTGCGCCTCGGTGCCGCCCGAGCCGGCCTGGATGTCGACGAAGCAGTTGGCGCCGTCGAGTTCGCCGGCGAACATGCGGCGGAACTCGAGCTGCTCGACCTCGCGGCGGTAGCGGGCGACGTCCTCGGCAATGCCGGCGAGCGCGGCCTCATCCTCTTCCTCGCGCGCCAGCTCCAGGAGCTCCAAGGCATCGTCGATGCCCGCCGTCAGCCGGTCGAGGCCATCGACCACGGCGAACAGGTCGGCCCGCTCCCGCCCTAGCTTGCGGGCGCGTTCGGCATCATTCCAGACTTCCGGGACTTCGAGTTCGCGCTCGACCTCGGTCAGCCGATCTTTCTTTTCCGCGTAGTCAAAGATACCCCCGAAGGTCGTTCAGGCGGGATTTGAGATCCTGCAATTCCTGGCGCGGCAGGTTGAAATCGGTGAGATCGGCCATCGGAATCCTCGATCGGGCGCGGTGAAAAAGCGCGTATTATACCCCTCCAGGCGTATGCCCGGTCGGAACCGTTCGAACACGAGCGGCGTTCGGTGCGGATTCAACGAAACATGCCCAGGAGGCCGTCATGCCGATGTCCAGCGTCTTTCGCCCTGCGACTGCCCTGTTGCTCAGCCTGCTCGCGGGTGGAGCCTGGGCCGGCTCGGACGACACTTATCGCGCCGATCAGCGCCAGTCCGACCAGATGGACCGCATCGAGCAGGGCGTTCGGGAAGGCCGGCTCACCAAGCGCGAGGCGGAAGAGTTGCTGACGCAGCAGCGCCACATCGAAGACTACGAGAAGCACATCAAGGATGACGGCCGGGTCACCTGGCGTGAACGGGCCCAACTGGAACGCAAGCAGGACAAGGCGAACCGGCGCATCGCCGAGGAGAACGCCGACAGCCAGCAGCGCTGAGGCGTTTTTCGCAGCGACGCCCGCGCCCGACCGGCGGCCGGTCGCCGCAAGGCGCAACAATCCAGCGGCGGCACAGTGGGGGCGATGATGGCCCGATTGTTCAAGAAGCGCTATCACAAGCCCGGCACCGCCCCCGGCACCTACCATGGCGAGGGCCGGGCGGGCGCGGCGCAGATGAGCGCATTGACCTACGACGCGCAGGGCGCCCATCCGGTCGCCGCCAGCAGCATCGGGGATCTGCCTCGCCGCAGACCCGGCGAGCAACTCTGGCTGCACCTCCAGGGCACGCCCGACGCCCAGCAGCTCGGCGAACTGGGCGCGCGCTTCGATCTCCACCCGCTGGCGCTCGAGGATGTGGCCAACACGGGCCAGCGCCCCAAGCTCGATCCGTATGAAGGCAACCTGTTCGTCACCCTGGGCATGCCCACGCTGGAAAGCGGACAGCTGCAGGTGGCGGAGATCAGTCTCTTTCTGGGGCCGGATTTCGTGATCAGCATCTGTGAAAACGCCCACGATCCCTTCGTCGAGGTGCGCAAGCGGCTGCTGAACGGCGGCGGGCGACTGCGCCAGCATACCGTCGACTTCCTGTTCTATGCCCTGATCGACATGGTCGTGGACCACGCCTATCCGGTCCTGGAAGAGATGGGCGAAACCATCGAGGCGCTGGAGGTGGAGCTGCTGGATCGGCCGGACCGGGATCTGCTCGGCCGCCTGCATGCCATCAAGCGTGAACTCATCCTGCTGCGGCGCCAGATGTGGCCGGCGCGCGACCTGCTCGCGCAGATGATGCGCACCGACCTTCCGCTGCTGCATCCGGAAACGCTGGGCTACTTTCGCGACGCGCACGACCACGCGGTCCAGATCATCGATCTCATCGAGAGCTATCGCGACATCACCGCGTCCCTGCTCGACGTCTACCTCTCCAGCATGAGTCACCGCCTGAACGACATCATGCGCGTGCTCACGGTGATCACCACCGTCTTCATGCCGCTGACCTTCATCGCCGGCGTCTACGGCATGAACTTCGTCGCCAATGAGCACAGCTGGTGGGCCATGCCGGAAATTCGCACCACCTACGGCTATCCCGTCGTGGTCCTGACGATGGCCGTGATCGCCGGCGGCATGCTGGGCCTGTTCCGGCGCTACGGCTGGCTCAAGTGACGCATCAGACGCCCCGCCATCCCGAAAAAGACGACGGGAAGGTCGCGTCACCCGCGAAGCCGATTCGGTGAGGGGCTCCCATGTATGCCATGACACTGAGGCGCGTCGGCCAGCCGCTGGAAGCCACCGAACGGCCTGATCCGGTCCCGGGCCCCGGCGAGGTGCTGCTGGCCGTACAGGCCTGTGCGGTCTGTCGCACCGACCTGCACGTGGTCGACGGTGAACTGCCCGACGTCCCGACGCCCCTCATTCCGGGTCACGAAATCGTCGGGCGCGTCCTGCGTTGTGGGCCCGGCGTCTCGCTGCCGGTCGGCATGCGCCTGGGCGTGCCATGGCTGGGTTGGACGTGCGGCACGTGCACGTTCTGCCGATCAGGCCAGGAAAACCTCTGCGATGCCGCGCGCTTCACCGGCTATCAGCGTGACGGCGGCTACGCAGACCGCGTGCTGGCCGATGCACGCTACTGTTTCCCGCTGCCCGACGCCTATTCCGACGCGGAGGCCGCACCCTTGCTCTGCGCGGGGCTCATCGGCTATCGCAGCCTGCGGCTGGCCGGGCCCGGGCGGCGACTGGGCCTCTATGGCTTCGGCGCCGCAGCGCACATCGTGATCCAACTCGCGCGCCACGAAAATCGCGACGTCTACGCCTTTACCCGGCCGGGCGATGCGCCCGCGCAAGCCTTCGCGCGCAGCCTGGGCGCGGTCTGGGCCGGCGGCTCGGATGAAGTCCCGCCGCACCCACTCGATGCCGCCATCCTGTTCGCGCCGGTCGGAGAATTGGTGCCGCGGGCCCTTGCTGCCGTGCGCAAGGGCGGCACCGTCGTCTGCGGCGGCATCCACATGAGCGACATTCCGCGTTTCCCCTATGCCCTGCTCTGGGGTGAACGGGTGTTGCGCTCGGTCGCCAACCTGACCCGCACCGATGCGCAGGAATTCCTTGCCCTGGCGCCTCAGGTACCGATCCGGACCGAGATTCGCCGCTTTGCGCTCGATGAGGCCAATACGGCGCTCGCGGCGTTGCGCCGTGGCGACTTGACCGGCGCAGCGGTGCTGATTCCGCCGGACATCGGCGCGCGACCCTGAATTCAGTGACGGACGGGTATGCCACGGTTCGCCGCCCCGGCGGGGGACGGTGACACGCCCGAAATCGACGCCGGCGCTCGTGGTGTCGTTGCCATCCCCGACCGGCCATGCGACCCGCGGCGGCCACCTCGACAGGTACGGCCTGCGGCGCTCACTCGGGCATTTCGCAACGGCCTTGGCGCTCACGGTCCACCCGCACCAGAGCACGCGCGAGCTCGAGATCCATGCGCTCCTGCGTGCAGAGCGCCGTCATGGCCCCCGGTGAGGCACCGACGATCATGGCGGCAGGTGTGGGTCTCGACAACGCCCGCGACATCGCGGGCCATGCGGCTCAGTGCCTGGTCGCCGCCGGCCGACCAGGCGGAATCTCCGTGACCGCGCCGGTCCAGCCGTCTCAACGTGCCGAACGCTCTTCCGCCACGCGGATCAGGCGGTACGCGACAGAGGCGCTTCGGCGCCGCTGCCAGCGAGCGGTGCCTGCAGCGCATCCGCGAACGCCGCGAGCGGTAGCGCAAGCCGGGTGATGCCGTGCTGGGCCAGGAAGCGCGCTTCGTTGCGGGTCGGCTCGGCGGCGAGCACGGCGTAATGGGCGCCAGATGAGCGCTTGCTGATCTGGTGCGCGAAGATGCGTTCGGTCTGGCTGGTGAAGCGGCAGCCAAGGAACAGGAATGACGCATCCCGGCGGCGTTCCTGTACCAGCGCAGGAATCGGCGTCTGGATGTCGATCTCGGTGAGCACTTCGACGAAATCGGCATCGGAAACCAGGAAATTCGGCCGCGGCGCCACTGCGCCCCAAGGCTGGTAGAGCGTCAGCGTCCGCTCGGCGAGCGCGTTGAGCGCGAGATCAGCGCCGTCCGCCGCCATGGCCTGATACCAGGTGCCGAAATGCTCGGACTGGCTCAGCCCCTGGATGAGCCCGAAGTCCTCCCGGTCGGCCAGCGCGGCGCGCATGACATCGTCGTACCAGAGCTGGACGATGAGCGGCACGGACGGCAGCGCCGCCAGCGCCCGATGCAGCGGCGAGGGGGTGAGCGCCGGCGCGAAGGCCTGGCGCATCAGGTCCACCAGCGTCTTGCGGTGCTTGAAGTTCTCGATGTACTGGGCGCTCGCGCCGAGATTGCCGCGTGCGCGGCCGGGTACGGTCACCTTGCTGCCCAGAAATCCGGCCAGTGCCTCCAGCGAGGACGGCACCGTGCCGGCCTCGGGGCACAGTTCCAGCATGCCCGGGCCGAGATAGGGAATCATGTGGCCAGCACGCAGGCTGCCGGCGATGAGGTCCAGATGATGGGTGTCGTTCATGCCGCCACCTCGGCCACAGCCTGATCGCGCAGGCCGCCCACGGCCTCGGGCGTGATGCGGAACACCGCCCGCCCGCCGGAGAGCGTGAGATAGGGCAGGCCACTCTGACGGGTCAGAAAGTTGAACCATTGCTGAGCGGTGCAGCCCGCCGGCCGCTCGCCGATTTCCATGACAGTGCCATCGGGGGCGAAACGGACGTGGATCATGACATCGGTACTCATGGCGCTCTCCTCGGCGGCTCCGGCCGCCTGTTTACAGATAGATGGCGGAACCGGCCCCCACGTTGATGGAGGCATCCTTGGCGGTCTGGACGATGAAGCTGACTTCGTCCATGTCCAGATGGCGATGAAACGGTAGCGCCAGCGCGCGATCGGCCAGCTTGTCGGTCACCCACAGGTCCTGGCGCGGGCGTTGCTTGTCGAAATAGCGCGCCTGGCGATGCAGCGGCAGGCAATAGGCGGCGGCCTCCACCCCGGCGGTGGCCAAATCGTCGACGATGTCGTCGCGGCTGGCGCGGCTGAAACGGGTGCCTAGGTGCACCAGCGCCAGAAACCAGTGCACCTCGTCCACATCCGGCGCCGCATAGGGTGGCTTGATCCCCTCGAAGGACTGGATGACCTCGAGGTAATGGGCCTCGATCGTCTTGCGCTGGCCGAGCAGTTCATCGAGTCGGGTCCACTGCGCCAGGCCGAGCCCCGCATTCAGTTCGCCCATTGCGAGCTGCGCGACCGGCAGTCCCCCCGCCACCACCGAACCGCGATCCGACCGACGCCGGTCCCGCAACAGTCGCAGCCGGCTGGCCAGATCGATGTCGTCGGTCACGATCACCGCGCCGGCGCTGCAGGCGATGGGGCCCGGCTGGGTGAAATCGAAAATGGCGCAGTCGCCGAAGCTGCCGACGGCCCGGCCCTGGTAGACCGAACCGACCGCTTCGGTCGAATCCTCGATCAGGAGCAGTCCGTGCGCGCCGGCCAGCGCGCGCAGCTCGGCCCAGGGGGCCGGATGACCGTTGGCATTGGCCACCACGAGCGCGCGGGTCTGGGGTGTCAGGCGTGCGGCGACCTTCTCCGCCGTCAGACAGCCCGACCAGTAATCGACATCGGCAAACACGACGCCGACCCCCGCGAAGACCGCGCCATCGGCAAGCTGGCGCCAGCCATATGAGGGCGCCACCACATCGCTGCCCGGACCGATGCCGGCGGCCCGCAGGATCAGCCACAGCGCCAGGGTGGAACTGCTCAGGCACAGCGCGTGGCGCCGCCCCAGGCGCTCGGCCACCGCCGCTTCCAGCCGTTCGGTGAGCGGGCCGGCGGTGATGTACGGCGAACCCATCACCGCGTTCACCATTTGCCGCTCCAGGTCGCCGAAGTCCGGCTCGCTCAGCAGGATGTCGTAGTCGGCGGGTTTCACGACGCGGCCCTGCGGCGACGCTGGGCAATGACCAGCGCGGTGGCCGCGGCCGGTTCCTGCGTGAGCTGCCAGCAATGCCCCGAGCCGTCCACCAGATAGACCTCGAATTCCGGGTACTCCCGGTAGGGCCGGCCCTCGGTCATGTCGGCCACATCGCAGACCGTGATCGACCGGCCCGGCAGCGCACGGCGCAAGCGCGCGAGCCAGTCGGACGGCGCCTCGGCGCCAAGCACAGTCTCCAGACAGGTGAGATCGGCGGCTTCCATGCTCATTCTCCCAGCCGGCGCGCGTCGACGGTGAGCGGCAGCGGCGTATCGGCAGCCAGCGCAGGCAGCTCGAGCCGCCAGCCGTTGGCCAGGGTGACCACGCCACCCCACATATCGGGCTTTTCCATCGAGACGATGGGCTCTTCCAGGTCTTTCTTGGGCACATAGGCCGACAACGTGCCGGCGGCGTCGCGGCGAATCATGATTTTCATGCGGCGTTCCCCTGTTGAATGTTCAGCCGCCCGAAACAGCGGCGGTTTCGGGGGCCAAGTCGGAGAGCGCACTCGCCAGTGCCGCGAGCGCCGCGTCCACCTCGGCCATGGTGTTGTAGCGTGAGAAGGAGAAACGCACCGCGCTGTTGGCCAGCGCCTCGTCCTTGTGCATGGCCATCAGCACGTGCGAGGCCTGACTGCCGCCGGCGGCGCAGGCCGCGCCGTTGGCGGCAGCGACGCCGGCGCGGTCCAGGCGCTGCACGATGGCCTCGCCGTCATAGCCGGGGAAGCTGATGTTGCTGGTACCGGCCAGGCGCTCGGCCGCCGCGCCGTTGATCCGTGCCGCGGGAAACAGCGCCCGCACCCCGGCTTCGAGCCGGTCGCGCAGCGTGGCCACCGCGGCTGCGGATTCGCCCATTGCCTCGCCGGCCAGGCGGCAGGCCTCTCCCAGACCCGCGATGGCGGGCACGTTCAGGCTGCCGCCGCGCCGCCCACGCTCTTGAGTGCCGAAGAACAGGGGCGGCAGGTTGAGCCCGCTGCGGATGTATAGCGCGCCGATCCCCTTGGGCGCATGCAGCTTGTGGCCCGAAAACGACAAGAGATCAATGGGCACGCGTGCCAGATCGATCGGCTGCTTGCCGGCGGTCTGCGCGGCATCGACGTGCAACAGCACCTCGCGCGCGCGGGTCAGCTCGGCGATCGCCTCGATCGGGAACAGCACGCCGGTTTCGTTGTTCGCCCCCATCAGCGACACCAGCGCGGTATCCGGCCGCAGCGCCGCCTCCAGATAATGCAGGCGCAGCCGCCCCTCGCGGTCGACCGGCAGATAGGTGACCGCTACGCCCTGCTGTTCCAGATGGCGGCACAGCTTGAGCACCGCGGGATGCTCCACCGCGCTGGTGATGAGGTGACGGCGCTCGGGACGCAGGGCGAGCGCGCCCTGGATCGCCCAATGGATGCTTTCGGTCGCGCCGCTGGTGAAATGAATGTCCTTGGCCGGCACCTTGAACAACGTGGCAACCTGGGCTCGCGCCGCGCGCACCGCTGCGGCCGGCGCCTCGGCGAACCGGTGCGGGCTCGAGGGATTTCCGAACGCCTCGCGCAGGTAGGGCAACATGGCTTCCAGCGCCTCGGGGGCCAGCGGCGTGGTCGCGTTGTGGTCGAAGTAGATCGTTGCCATGGCGCGCCTCAGGGCCAGAACAGCCGGTCGGGGTCGTCGCAGAGCACCGCCAGCGCCTCGCGCAGGGAATCGACGCGGCCATGCACCACCCATCGCTGCCGCGCGTGATCGCGGCAGTGCAGCAGCCAGTGTCCGCTGCCGGCCACCTCGTCGAGCCGGGCGATGTCGATCATCCCGCCTGCGGGGTCGATGTTGCGCGAACAGCACGGGCTTTCGATGCGATACCCCCCCGCGATGCCGACCACCCGCGGCTCGACATAGCGATAGCGGCGACGGCTCTCCAGGGCGCGGCGGATGCGCCGCAGATCCAGTTCGTTGGGGTGTGCGCCGACCGGCAGCGCGGGCGGCTGCAGCGAGACGATCGTGCCGGACATGGTGTGCCCTCCCATCCGCCATCCCCGGCCCACCGCGGACAGGCTCATCAGGAACCCGGCCAGGCCACGCGCCAGAGGCGAGCCCCAGCCGCGCCATGCGCCCGGAACCGTGCCGTGGCCTGTCTGCGCATCCGGCGCAGACAGGCCTGCGGCTTCAGGCAGTGCGCGCAGACGACTCACGGCTCGCTCTCCGTCGCGGGTGCGAGCGGGGCATCGGCTTCCGGCAGGCGATCGAGCGACACGAGTTCCTTGGCCTTCATGCCCACCCGATGGCCGGTATCCAGAAAATCCACGCCGTAGATGTAGAACTGCTGCAGAAAGGTGCCGATGTGGCTGACGTAGCCCACATCGCCCTTGCGCACCAGAATCTCGCCGATCTCCTTGCCGACATAGGTGCCGTCATTGCGGATGGTCTTGCGCGAGCGCACCTTTTCGCCAAAGTTGAATGCCGGTTGTTCGTCGAGTTCACTGGGTACGCCGTCGCTCATGACAAGCTCCTTCGCAAATGGGCTTCAGGGTCTGCAATGGGCAACTCGGCCGGACCGTCCGAACGTCCCTGCGCCATGCGGCGGACTTCGGGGTCGTCGTCGCTGAGCAGCGCGCCGAGCTGGGCAATGGGAAGCCGCCGCGCGATCTCATAGCGGATGCGCCAGTCGGGATCGCCGCGCAGGGCCAGCAGCTGAGCGTCGGTCAGGCGATCGAGCGTCAGCAGACGCACGGCCGGATCCGGGTCGCGCGCCATGCGCGGCAGGAGAGTCGCATCGGCCCGCTGGGCGACCACCTTGCGCACCTCGGCTTCGGGATCGCCGGCCATCAGCGGCAGCAAGCCGGGCGGCAAGCGCTTGGCCACGATCTGGCGCACGTAGTAGTCGGGGTCGTGGATCATCGCGTGCAGATCCGCGGGCCGGATGCGCGAGGCCACCCGGATGCGCACCTCCCGGTCCGGATCGCGGCTGAGCTTGCGCAACTGGGCGAGCGGCAGGCGCAGCGCGACGCTCCAGCGCACCGTCTCGTCCGGATCGTTCAGCAGGCCTGCGAGATGGAACAGATCCGCGTGCCGAGCAGCAACCGCCCGCACCTCGAAATAGGGATGGGTCAGCGCCGTGTTCGCCCGCTCGGGGTTCATGGCAAAGAAGCGGTCGATACGCGGGGCATAGCGATCCTGCATGCAGGACCAGCGCGGTCCGCAATGCTGCGATGCGAGCAGATCCCGATGGGGACAGGCGGCGCAGTCGGTCGGCCGTCCGGTCCAGTCCACCGTCTCGGTGATCGCGCCCGTTGCGGCAGGGGAATCAGTCATCGTCCTCCCTCCCCTGTCGCGCCAGCACCTGGAGCAGGACGCGGCCGCCGAGCCGGTCCGCGGGATCGAGCTGCACCAGCTTTTCCAGCATCGGCCGACCGGCTTCCGGCTCGCCGAGGCGCAGATGCAGGTAGCCGCAGCCCTTGAGGCAGAAGAGATAGAACCGGGGCAGCGCCGCCGCGAAATCCCCGAACGGTGCATCATCGACTTGAACCGAGCGCCAGTCCAAGGCCAGGCCGGCCGCAGCGGCGGCCCACGCCAGACATTGCATCCCGACCGCGAGGCTTTCGCGCAGCCGGCCGCCGTAGAAGTGGAAGCGGTAAAAACCGATCAGCACGGCGGGATGGTCCGGCGCCAACCGTTGGGCTTCCGCCAGATGGGCCCTGCAGGCGGCCTCGTCGCTGTAGTCGCGCCCGGCCGCCTCGAGGGCAAGGCGTGCGCCGTCGGACAGCCCGGCGGCGCAGCAGATCACCGCCACGGGATCGGCCGTCCAGTCCCAAGTGCCACTGGATGCGGGCGTTCGCTGGGCAGACTGGGCTTGCGCGCTCATGGGACCCTCCCGCCCTTCACGCATCACCGGGCGGCGCGGCGCGCCGCTCGATGGCGCCCACCGCGACGGCGGCCGGGCCCATGGCGCTGGCACTGCTGCAGGCACAAGGCCCCTTACCCGCCGTCTTGAACACCAGGCCGCTGGTGGTGGCCGTGTCCACGAAATCCACAGTGGCACCTTCGAGCAGGGCAGCGCTCTCGGGCGGCAGAAAGAGGCGCAGTCCGCCCTGTTCGAAAACGATTTCGCCGGCCTGCGGGGCGGGTTCGACACTGAACTCGCTGTTCAGGCCCGAACATCCGCCGGGGCTGACCACCAGCCGGAAGCCGCAGTGTTCGCCGCCGCCGAAACGCACCATGCGGCGGATGAATTTTTCCGCCGCCGGGAGAATGGAAAGTTCCATGTACCGTGTCTCCCTCAGGCCCGCGGCTGGTAGCGTGGCTGGGCGGGATCGATGATGCAGGTCTTGTCCACGGGGCACACGGCCTCGCATTGCGCTTCATCGAAATAGCCGATGCACTCGGTGCATTTCTTGGGATTGATGGCGAAGATGCCGTCCTTTTCGTAGATGGCCACGTTGGGACACACGGGCTCGCAAGCCGAGCAGCCGGTGCATTGGGAACCGACGATCTTGTAGGACATGACACGCTCCTTTGCAGTGTCTGAAAAAGGGGGCGGACGATTCCGAGGCAGACCGGCCGCCCCCATACGTGTGGCTGCCTCCGATCAGGCCGCCACGTACGCTCCCTGGCGAATCGCGGCATCACCCTTGGCCTGATGCTCGATGGCGCCGCTCTCGACCTGTTCGAGATAGTTCTTGAAGTAGGCGATCACCGAACGCTCGATGAACTCCTGGGCATACCCATCCACCGGCTCGATGCCGGCCTGCTTGAGCGTGTCCTTGGGACAGCCGCCGATCTTGGCGACAAAGACGGCGTGGCAGTCGTTGATGGCGCGAATCACGGTGTCGAGCGCATCCTCCTCGCCGTAGCCGCCCTGGCAGTACAGATCGACGCGGCGATGGCCGACGAACTTGGCGCCCTCCACGCTGGCCTCGTAGATCTGGAACTCGGACGCATGGCCGAAATGCTCGTTGATCCGCCCGCCGCCCTTGGTGGCCACCGCGATCAGCAGCTTGATGTCGCTGTGCATGCCGGCCAGTTCGGACAGCTCGTCGCGCTTGGCGGCCACCTGTTCCTGGCGCTTGCGCTCCACCTCGACCTGATAGGCCTTGCGGGTCTCGCTGTCGTAGTTCACCTCCATGGCCATGATCTTGTCGGTGGTGAACTCGGCCGAGCGATCCTCGCCGAGCAGGCCCACAGCGTCGGCGCGGCACTGGCGGCAGTGGCGCATCATGTTCATGTCGCCGGCGCAGGCGTCCTGCAAGGCTTTGAGCTCCTGCGCGGTGGGTCCGCGCTGGCCGTTCAGGCCGAACACGGTGCCGTGTTCCGGCGCGGAAATCAGCGGCATGATGTTGTGCAGGAAGGCGCCGCGGCTCTTGACCGCCTTGTTGACCTCGACCAGGTGCTTGTCGTTGATGCCGGGGATCATCACCGAGTTGATCTTGGTGAGGATGCCGCGGGCGGTGAGCATCTCCAGGCCCTGCAGTTGGCGGTCGGTGAGGATCTGCGCGGCATCACGGCCCTTGTAGCGTTTGTTGTTGTAATAGATCCACGGATAGATCTCGGCGCCCACGTCGGCATCGATCATGTTGATGGTGATCGTGACGTGATCGACGTTGAAGCCGGCGATGGTGTCGATGTGATCGGGCAGCGCCAGGCCATTGGTCGACAGGCACAGCTTGATGTCCGGCGCGGTCTTGGCGATCAGCTCGAAGGTCTTGAAGGTCTTCTCGGGGTTGGCGAGCGGATCCCCGGGGCCGGCGATACCCAGCACCGTCATCTGCGGGATGGTCGAGGCCACCGCCAGCACCTTCTTGGCCGCCTGTTCCGGGGTGAGCTTTTCGCTCACCACGCCGGGACGGGATTCATTGGCGCAGTCGTACTTGCGATTGCAGTAGTTGCACTGGATGTTGCAGGCCGGCGCCACCGCCACGTGCATGCGTGCGTAGTGGTGATGGGCCTCCTCGCTGTAGCAGGGGTGGTTCTTGACCTTCTCCCAGATCTCCGGCGCCAGATCGCCGGCGCCCGCGCCCGTGCCGCAGCTCGATTTGCCGCTGCCGCCCGAGGTGCCGCAGCCGTTGTGATCCTCTGCGATCTTGGCGGCGATCTCGCTGGCCGAGCCGGCCACCGCCACGCTGATCTGACTCAGCTTGTCATTGATCCCGATTCGTTCTTGCATGACGCCCTCCGGCATGTGTCCATCGTGCGTGGAGACGGCGCGTCCCACGCTGGCACATACGGGCGAGCAACAGCCATGCCATCGCCTAAGCGTCTGATATAAAGTTACTTTTTATGGGGCGATGTCGGTCACCCGACATAGGGGGCGAGAGGGCCCAAACGAATGTTGGCTATGCGACACGTGGAGCCGAAGGCGGCGCGCGGGGCGGATCCGGTGAAATGTCGGGACGACACCGGCGCCCCGTCAGAAGCGCTTGACCTCGATACCGAGCTTGCGGATGGCATAACCGATCTGGCGAGGCGTCAGCGAGAGCAGCCGGGCGGCCTTGGCCTGCACCCAGCCCGACTGCTCCAGCGCCTGGATGAGCCGAGTCCGATCCGGCAGCGCGGGCAGACCGGGATCGCCCGCGGCGGCGAACTCGTCGGCCGCAGGGATCCGATCCGGGAAGACGGGCGGCGGGATCGGCGCCGGCACCACCTCGATCGGGAACGGCCGCTGGGCCGACCCATAGGACTGCAGCACCAGGGAAAAACAGCGGTTGTGCTGGCAGGCCAGGGCGCTCGAGCGCACGATGTCGCCCTGGGTCATGGTGGCGCAACGCTCGACGCAGTTTTCCAGTTCGCGCACGTTCCCCGGCCAGTTGCACTCGAGCATGATCTGCAGGGCTTCCGGGCTCAGCATCAGGTGCCGGCTGTTCTCCCGATTGAACTTGTCGAGGAAATGCTGGGCCAGCAGCGGAATGTCCTCGCGCCGGTCCCGCAAGGGTGGCAAGAAGACCGTGACGACGTTGATGCGGAAATAGAGGTCGGCGCGAAATTCGCCCTTGCTCACCGCCTCTTCCAGATTCTTGTTGGTCGCGCAGACGAGCCGCACGTCGACGTGGATGGGCTTGCTGCCGCCGACCCGCTCGAACTCGCGTTCCTGCAGCACCCGCAGCAGCTTGGTCTGGAACGCCGGCGATATCTCGCCGATCTCGTCGAGAAACAGCGTGCCGCCATGGGCCAGCTCGAAGCGACCCTTGCGCTCGGTGGTGGCGCCGGTGAACGACCCTTTCTCATGACCGAAGAGCTCGGACTCGAGCAGGGTTTCGGACAGGGCCGCGCAGTTCAGCGACACGAAGGGACGCTCGCGCCGCGGGCTGAGGTAGTGGATGGCGCGGGCGATCACTTCCTTGCCGGTGCCGCTTTCGCCCCGCAACAGGACCGTGGAACGGCTGTTCGCCACCTGGTGGACTTCCGAGAACACCGCCTGCATGGGCTTGGACACGCCGATGACATTGTCGACGCGGTACTTTCCCTGGAGCTGCTTCTGCAATCGGTTGCGGTCGGCCATCAGACTGGCCCGCTCGGCCCCGATGTGCTGATGCAGGTGCGCGGTCTGGCCGATCAGGTTCGCCGCCATCTTCAGCAGGCGGACGATGCGTTCATAGCGCACCGACACCCCGCGCGCGGCGCCGCGCGCGATACTGAGCACCCCGATGGCACGACGCCCCACCAGGATCGGCACCCCGATGAAGGCCACGACCTCGTCCGCCTGACTCGCATGCGCGCCCGTGCGATGCAGGAACAGGGGCTCGAGGGAGATGTCCGGCACCACCATCGGCATCCCGCTCTTCATGATCTTGCCGGTGATGCCCTCGCCGAGTTTGAAGCGGCCGCGCGCCTTTTCTTCCGCCGTCAGTCCCGAGGCTTCGAAGATCTGCAGATCCCCGGATTCCTGCAGCAGGCTGACCGCGGCCCGACCGTCCAGGTGGGTGGACAGGATGGTGACCACCTCGCGCACGGTGCGCTGCAGGTCGAGCGAGGAACTGAGGACCTTGCTGATCTCGTAGATCGTCAGCAAGTCCGATTCGTCGGTGTTCGTGGAGAGAACGACCATGATGGCGGACCTTCGGGGAAGCAGGCCGAGCTTTGCCCAAGTCAATATCATTGACCGCCTTCCCACCGGGTTTGTCAATGCCTCCGCGGAGAGGCGGAGGGCGACCCCTGTCGCAAACGCGACATGTGGGGCCCGTGTCGCGTTTGCGCCGATCGTCCACGTCGTCTCGCGCGCTGGCGGCCGCCGTCCGCAGGCGAAAAAACTATTTTTGTTCAGTCGGTTGTGATGTCTGCGCTGCTCTGGCATCAAAGTTGCGCTGAGGGGTGAAAGCGGGCGTTTTTCGCTCGCGAGGAGCTCCGTCATGGCGCTAACGATCATCCAGGACACGACCCTGCGCGACGGCGAGCAGACCGCGGGGGTGGCGTTCACCCTCGAGGAAAAGCTCGCCATCGCCCGGGCGCTGGTGGACATGGGCGTGCCGGAGCTGGAAATCGGCATCCCGGTGATGGGCAGCGAGGAGCAGGATGTCGTGCGCGCGCTGCTGGCGCTGAACCTACCCGCGCGGCTCGTGGTCTGGGGGCGCGCACATGCCGATGACATCGCCGCTGCCCATCGCTGCGGGGCGCCCTGCCTGCACTTGTCCATCCCGGTTTCGGATTTGCAGATCCAGCGCAAGCTGGGACGCGACCGCGCCTTCGTGCTCGCCGCCATCGAGCGCCATGTGCGGGACGCGCTCGATCTCGGCTGTGAGGTCAGCGTCGGGGCGGAGGACGCCTCGCGCGCCGATCCCGCGTTCCTGCTGCAGGTGGCCGAACAGGCGCAGCGCAGCGGCGCCCGACGGCTGCGCTACGCCGACACCCTCGGTGTGCTCGATCCCTTTACCACCCGCGAGGTCATGGCGCACCTGCGGCGCCATGTCGATCTGGAACTGGAGATGCACGCGCACAACGACCTCGGGCTGGCCACGGCGAACACGCTGGCCGCGGTACTGGCCGGCGCGACCCATGTCAACACCACCGTCAACGGCCTCGGTGAACGCGCGGGAAATGCGCCTCTGGAGGAAGTGGTCATGGCCCTGCGGCACGTCGCCGGCCGCGAGACCGGCATCGACACCCGCCGCCTGCCCACCGTGTCGCGTCTGGTCGTGGCGGCCTCGGGCCGGCCGGTGGCGGCCAACAAGAGCGTGGTCGGCGAGGGCGTGTTCACGCACGAATCCGGCATCCACGTCGACGGCCTGCTCAAGAGCCCGCTCAACTACCAGGGTTTCGATCCCGCCGAAGTGGGACGCGCGCATCGCTTGGTGCTGGGCAAGCATTCGGGGGCGCATGGTGTCGTCGCTGCCTACCGGGCGCTGGGCATCGAACTCACCCCGGCCGAGGCGCAACTGATCCTGGCGCGCATCCGCCGGCATGCCGTGAACGAAAAACGCGCCCCGAACACGGACGAACTCAAACGCTTTCACGAGGAGATCGCATCATGGCCCCTCGCGTGCTGAGCCCAGCCTCGCCCTGCGGTACGCGCGCCGGACTGTGGCACCGGATCCGCGCCGATGTGGACTGCGTGTTCGAACGCGATCCGGCCGCCCGCACCCGGCTTGAGGTCATCACGGCCTATCCAGGCGTGCACGCCGTGATCGGCCATCGTGTGGCGCACGCGCTGTGGCAGCGCGGTTGGCGCTATCCGGCCCGCCTCCTCAGCCACCTCTGCCGCATGGTCACGCATATCGACATCCATCCCGGCGCCCGCATCGGCGCGCGCTTCTTCATCGACCATGGCTGCGGCGTGGTGATCGGCGAGACCGCCGAGATCGGCGATGACGTCACGCTCTATCACGGCGTCACCCTGGGCGGCACCTCCTGGAATCCGGGCAAGCGCCATCCGACCCTCGGCGACGGCGTCGTGGTCGGGGCCGGCGCCAAGATCCTGGGTCCGATCCGCATCGGCACCGGCGCCCGCATCGGGGCCAATTCGGTCGTGATCCAGGACGTCGCCCCTGCCATGACAGTGGTCGGTATTCCCGGCCGGGAAGTGCTCCCGCTCAGCCGGCGGCGCATCACGGCGCAGGGCATCGATCTGGATCATCACCTCATGCCCGATCCCGTGGGCAAGGCGCTGGCCTGCCTGTTGGACCGCGTGCACACCCTGGAAGCGCGACTGGGCATCGCCCCACCCGTGCCGGAGGCCGATGCCGAATGCCATTCCTGCGTGCAGGAATGCCCCGAGCTGACCGGCGAAGGTTCCGGCCACGCGTCCGGCGCCCGCATCACCCACTGAACCCCGACGAAGGGAACCCGCCATGAGCAAGCTTTTGGATCAACTGGGGACGTTTTCGGATGCCGAAGAATTCCTGCAGTTCTTCGACGTCCCCTACGCAGCCGGCGTGGTGCACGTGAACCGCTTGCACATCCTCAAGCGCTTCAGCCAGTACCTCGCGCGCGCGAAACTCGACGGCCTGGACGAGGTGGCGCAGCGCGAGGCCTGCCGGGCCTTGATGATCCAGGCCTACGAGGATTTCGTCCATTCCACTGCGGCGCAGGAAAAGGTGTTCAAGGTGTTCCAGGATGCCGACGGCCAACGCGTCAGCCTGGACAGCCTGCGCGCCAGCCTCCCCTCGCAACGGACCTGAGGACTCAGCCATGCATATCGTCGTCTGTATCAAACAGGTCCCGGACAGCTCGCAGATTCGCGTTCATCCGGTCACCAACACCATCATGCGCCAGGGCGTGCCGGCGGTGGTCAATCCCTACGACCTGTTCGCTCTGGAAGAAGCCCTGCGTCTGAAGGACTTGCATCGCGCCCACGTCACGGTGCTGTGCATGGGACCGCCGCAGGCCGAGGCGGCGCTGCGCAAGGCGATCTCCTTCGGCGCCGACGACGCCATCCTGGTCACCGACCGGGCCTTCGCCGGTTCCGACACCCTGGCCACCAGCTTCGCGCTCGCCAGCGCCATTGGTCAGATCGACCGCAACATGGCGGTGGATCTGGTGTTCTGCGGCAAACAGACGATCGACGGCGACACCGCCCAGGTCGGCCCCGGCATCGCCAAGCGCCTCGACCTGCAGTTGCTCACCTACGTCAGCGCCGTCGACGAGGTCGATCCGGAGCAGCGCCGCATCGTGGTCCAGCGCCGCGCCGAAGGGGGCGTGCAGGTGTTGCAAACCCGCCTGCCCTGCCTGATCACCATGCTCGAGGGCACCAACGAGATGCGCTTTGCGAGCCAGGCCGGCATCTTCCGCGCCGCCCGCTACCCGCTCAAGGTGTGGAACCGCGAGCAGGCCGGCATCGAGGACCCGGCCAAGATCGGCCTCAAGGGCTCGCCTACCGTGGTCAGCAAGGTGTTCGCGCCCAAGCCCAGGACAGCCAAGGCTGAGATCATCAGCTGCGAGAGCAACACGCCCAAGGATCTGACCGTCACCCTCATCGCCAAGCTGCTGACCCAATATCCGCAGCTCGATGGCGCCATTGGCCAGCGCGCCGGTTAGGAGATTCGTCATGAGTGAGAGCACTACCCCCAAACGCCCGGCCGGCCGCAAGGTCGAGCTCGATCCGCGCCTGGCCGCCTACCGGGGCGTGTGGGTCTTCGTCGAGCACGAACGCGGTCAGGCCCATACCGTCTCCTGGGAGCTGATGGGTGAAGGCCGCAAGCTGGCCGATCAGCTCGGCGTGCCACTGTCCGGCGTGGTGATGGGCGCGCCCGGCGAGCAGACGCGGCGCTTCTGCGCCGAGGCCATGCGCTTCGGGGCCGACCAATGCTATCTGATCGAAGATCCGGTGCTGGCCGACTATCGCAATCAGTCGTTCACCAAGGGCCTGACCGATCTGGTCAACGCCTATCAGCCGGAAATCCTGCTGCTGGGCGCGACGACGCTGGGTCGCGATCTGGCCGGCTCGGTCGCCACCACGCTGCAGACCGGGCTCACCGCCGACTGCACCGAGCTCAACATCGACCCGGAGAACCGCAGCCTCGCCGCCTCGCGCCCGACCTTCGGCGGCAGCCTCCTGTGCACCATCCTCACCCTGAACTACCGCCCGCAGATGGCCACGGTGCGCCCGCGCGTGATGGCGCAAGCGGCCTATGACGACACCCGCAGCGGGCCCATCCTCGAGCACCCGCTGAACCTGATCGAAACCGACATCGTCACCAAGGTGCTCGACTACATCCCCGACAACTGCCAGGACAAGCCGCAGCTCCCCTTCGCCGACATCATCGTGTCCGGCGGCCGCGGCCTGAAGAGCCCGGAGAACTTCCAGCTGGTCTGGGATCTGGCCCGCGTCCTCGGCGCCGAAGTCGGCGCCTCCCGCCCGGTGGTGCAGGCCGGCTGGGTGGATCTGGAGCGCCAGGTCGGCCAGTCGGGCAAAACGGTGCGGCCCAAGCTCTACATCGCCGCCGGCATCTCGGGGGCTGTCCAGCATCGGGTGGGCATGGAGGCCTCGGACGTGATCATCGCCATCAACAACGATCCCAACGCGCCCATCTTCGACTTTGCGACCTACGGCATTGTCGGCAATGCCCTGCAGGTCTTGCCGGCCCTCACCGACGCCTTCCGCCAGCATCTGGCGGTGGCCCAGAAAGCGGGATAAGGGAGAAACGCCATGCGCGAAAAATTCGATGCCATCGTGGTGGGCGCAGGTCCCGCCGGCAACGCCGCCGCCTACACCCTGGCGAGCGCCGGCCTGTCGGTGCTGCAGATCGAGCGCGGCGAGACGCCGGGCTCCAAGAACGTCCAGGGCGCGATCCTGTATTCCGACGCCCTGGAGCGCATCATCCCCGACTTCCGCGACGATGCGCCGCTGGAGCGCTACCTCATCGAGCAGCGCTTCTGGATGCTGAGTGATGACGCCTACGTCGGCAGCAACTACCGCTCCGAGGCCTTCAACCGCCCGCCCTACAACCGCTACACCATCGTCCGCGCCCAGTTCGACAAGTGGTTCTCGACGAAAGTGCAGGAGGCGGGAGGCCTCGTCATCTGCGAGACCACGGTGCGCGAGTTGATCTTCGACGATGAACGGGTGGCCGGCGTGATGACCGACCGAGAGGGCGGCGCGATCTATGCCGATCTGGTGATCCTGGCTGATGGCGTCAACTCGACGCTGGCGCGCAAGGCGGGCTTCCACCCCGAACTCAAGCCCAAGGACGTCGCCCTGGCAGTGAAGGAAACCCTGTATCTGGCACCGGAGATCATCGAGCAGCGCTTCAACCTCAAGGGCGAAGAAGGCGTCGCCATCGAAATGGGCGGCGCCATCACCCAGGGCATGGTCGGGACCGGTTTCCTCTACACCAACAAGGAAACCCTCACGATTGGCGTGGGCTGCCTGCTGTCGGACTTCTCGCGCGAGAAGATCCCGCCCTATGTGATGCTGGAGCGCATGAAGGCCCATCCGGCCATCGCGCCCCTGATCGCGGGCGCCGAGCTCAAGGAGTACGTCGCCCACCTCATCCCCGAGGGCGGCTACAACGCCGTGCCCAAGCTCTACGGCAACGGCTGGATGATCGTCGGGGACTCGGCCGGACTGGTCAACTCGGTGCATCGCGAGGGCTCCAATCTCGCCATGACTTCGGGTCGCCTGGCCGCAGAAACGGCGATCGAGCTGCGCGCGGCCGGCAAGGCCCTGAGCGCCGCCAATCTCGTCCTGTACAAGCGCAAGCTGGATGACAGCTTCGTGATGAAGGATCTGAAGAAATACCGACGGCTGCCGGATGTCCTGCACAAGAACCCGCAGTTCTTCAATGCCTATCCGGAACTGCTCACCGGCGCCATGCACCAGATCATCAAGGTCGACGGCGAGGACAAGAAAGCGAAAGAACGGGCGGTCCGGCGCAGCTTTAGCCAGCGTCGCGGCCTTTTTGGCCTCATGGGGGATGCCTTCAGACTGTGGAGAGCGTTCGAATGACACACATCAACGTGGAAGAAAAGCTGTTCCAGAACCGCTACAAGGTCGATGCGGGCCGTCCGCACATCCAGATCAAGGACGCGGATGTCTGTCGCAGCCAGTGCAAGGCCCAGCAGTGCACGGTCTGTTGTCCCGCGGGTTGTTACACCGCCGAGGGCAATGGCGCGGTCACGCTGATCACCGACGGCTGCCTCGAATGCGGCACCTGCCGCGTGATCTGCACCGAGCACCGCAACGTGGAATGGGAATACCCGCGCGGCGGCTTCGGGATTCTGTTCAAGTTCGGTTGAGCCGGATGGTGATAGGGCGCGCGGGCCATGGCGCAGCCGGAACACGGATCGGACGTTGATGGGCGCCCCGCCATGCCCGGCATTGTCATCATTCCGATGATCGGCTCGTCCGTGTGCAGCCCGGACGACTCGGGGCCGAGCATGACCGGATGGCGCGAGCCACCGGCTTGGCGGCGCAGGTAAGGAGATCGCAGGATGGATGATCGTAACGATCTGACGGCGCGCCCGTCCTACGGCGGTGCCGTCCACGGCCGGGTACGTGACGCGCTGGAGCGCGCCGCAGCCAGCTATCACGACGACCGCGAAGCGGCCGGCCGCTGGCTCCAACAGGCCGCGGCCGCCGATCCCGACGCGCTGGCCGTTTATTTCGCGCGCTACAAGTTTCACTTTTATCGCAAGCAGTTGGCCGAGGCCGAAGCCGCCGCGCGCGAAGGCTTGGCCGCGGCGGCCGCGCAGGGCAGCTTTCCCGCCGACTGGCGCATCCTTACGCCGGAAAGTGCGGCCTGGTCGCCGGCGGCCGGGCCAGAGCGGTTTTATCTCTTCAGTCTCAAGGCGCTGGCCTTCATCCGCCTGCGCCGCGGGGATACACGGGAGAGCCTGGCCCTGCTGGCCAAGCTGGCGGAAATCGATCCGGCCGACCAGGTTGGCGCCGAGGTGATCCGTGCGCTGCACCAAGGGGCAGCCCATGCCGCCTGAACAGCCCGTCAGCCCCCCACTTGCCGATGATCTGGCAATGGCCGCTGCCGCCGCAGCCCCTGCCGGCGAAGCGCTGCTGGCCGGCGCGCGGGATGGGTTGGCTCGGTGGCGGCTCGACACGCGGGTCCGCATTCCGGCTTGGACGGATGGCCGGTACTCCCAGCGCACCGACCCCGCCAGTGGCCTGCCCAGCCTGCGCGCCGATTTCTTCTCCGCCGGTGGCCAGCGCAAGGGTCATCTGCTGATGCACGGGGACGGCAGCTGGTATGGCGAGTTCGACGTGTGTCTGTCGCATCCCGAGCGTGCCGGCTGGTGGATCGAGGCAGTGGAAGTCTGGGGCAGCGGTAAGGTCGTGAAAAGCGAACTGCGCCTGCTGCCCCTGCCGGACGAGGCGCCATGAGCACGCCCTGGGCTGTCTACGACCTGCTGATGGATCAGGTTCCGCCGCGGGCCGCGGCCCAAGAGGTCCAGATGGGGCTCATCTGGACGCTTTGCCGTGGCCCCGAAGGCACGGGCCTTGCCATGACGCCGCCTGCTGCACCGCGCACCCTGTCCTGGGCCGGCACGCTGAGCGGTCGGACTCTTGCCGAACTGGCCAGCTGGCTGCGGCGCTTCGACCCGCACGAGGCGACCGTCGGGCTCGCAGCCGTCAACGCAGCGATCAATACACCTGCCAATCCGGCGCTGGCGAACGCCACGCCGGTGAGCAGCGGCGGACCCGGCAATCTCGCCGTCTTCAGCCACTTCAGGCCGCAGCTCGATGGTCGCCGGATCGTGGTGATCGGGCGCTATCCAGGACTTGATGCACTGCTGGAGGGCCTGAATGTGACGGTGCTGGAGCGTCAGCCGGGGCCGGCCGACCTGCCCGATCCGGCCGGCGAATACCTGCTACCCGAGGCCGACTGGGTGTTTCTCACCGCCAGCAGCCTCGCCAACAAGACCTTTCCGCGCCTGGCCGAGCTCAGCCGTCACGCCACCACGGTGCTGATGGGCCCGGGCACCCCGTGGCTGCCCGCATTCGCCGCGTTCGGCATCGACTATCTCGCCGGGGTGGCGATCGACGATGCCGCTCAGTTGCGCCGAACCGTCGCCGAAGGCGGCGGCACGCGCCTGTTCGACGGCCCGGTGGCTTACCGCGTGGCCGCTCTGCACCGGCCAGGCGAGGTTACCGCGACCCCGCAACGCCATTCCCCCTCCCTGTCATCCGTTTGAGGAGTCTTTCCCATGGCCATCGCATACGACCAGCTCAAAGCAGATTTCGCCTTGTGCACCGGTACCCGCAAGGCGGGCCAGAAATGCAATGGCACCGTTCATGTCTGCGGCGCGTGCGGCGCGCGCGGCTGTAAGCAGAATCAGGGCACGTGCACCGGGCAGGCTTTCGACGTGCTCGATCGCTGCATCAAGTGCGGCGCCCTCGCCATGCAACCGGCCGGCTGAAGCCTGCTCCCGGCCTCTCGTGTGGCCCGGCGTCCCTGTGCGGCGGGCCACGCATGCCTCATGACAAAAGCATCCAGACGCCCTCGCGTCCCATCGATCCGCCAAGGAGCGCCCCGTGTTTACCAAAGCCTGTGATTTGAGCGAGCTGAAAGAAGGCAAGACCGACGTGGCGGCCGTCGAGCGAACGCTGGTGCTGCTGGTGTGGCCGACCGGCGGCAAACCCATGGCCTTCCAGGGCATGTGTCCCCATGCCAACGAACCGCTGATGGACGCCTTTTTCGACGGCAAGGTGATTGCCTGCCGCCACCATGACTGGGAATTCGACAGCGCGACGGGCGCCTGCATCCGCGGCAAGCCCTGCCGTCTCGCCGAATATCCGCTCGAGATCCGGGATGGCGCGATTCTGGTCGATGTCGCGGCCGTAACCCCGAACCGCGTCGCTTAAGGTCCGCGCACCCTTGCCCGTCCGGCCTGCCTGTGCGGGGTGACAGCCGCGCTGACGATGCGCTGCCCGCCCGTTTTGTCCGCCAACCCATGAGGAGTCCGTTCATGTCTGTCGCAGAGGGTTATTTCATCGACTGGGACGGCAACGCGCGCAGCACCCTCGCCCCCGGTGGCGGCTATGCCTGCGAGACCGACGTGCCTGCCCGCTACGTTGCCATCACCACCCCCGGCGGCACGCTGGTGCATGAATCGAGCTTCTACAAGAGCTTGGACGATCTCGCGAAGGCCGGCATCAACGCGACGCTGGTGCCCGGCTCGCATCCTTGGGGAAGCCGCAAGGACGGCTTCTGAGTCCATCCGTCTTTGGGAGAGCTGTGGTCATGCTGCCCACCACCATCCTGGTCGATGAAACGCCGCGCTGCATCGTGCGGCCCAACGATACCAAGGCGCTCAATCGCTTTCTGCGCAACGGCAAGGACTTTCTGCTGGGTGAGAACAGCGGCGGCGCCATCTCCCATCGCCCGGCCGAGGCCGATGAACTGGCACGATGGCATGAGGCCTTGGCCCTGCATCAGGCCTGTGGCGGCAACGAGGACGACTTTTTCGGCGTGCCGTTGTAGATCATGGAGGGCGCGGTGCGCCTGCAGCCGCGCAGGCGGCGAGCTGTCGGGGCGACCTTGCCGTGCCCCTAACTGCGCTCACAGGTCGACGCGGATGGACGGTCTGTGTTTCAGGGTCGGGTCGTTGTCGCGCAAGGCCTGCGCGAGCTTGGCGACCAGGCGCGCCTCGGAGGCCCGCCCGGAAGGGTGAAATCGGTGCCTTGCGTCCAGGCCTCGAAATCGCCGTGCAAGGCGGATCCTCGCCGCAGCGCACCCCTCCTCGGCCATGAACGCCAGCAGCGCCGCGCTCGGCGCCGGCGCGGTATCCTCGCCAGACGGCAGCGCTGCACGCGCGCGGTTCACGGCCCGCGTCAAAGCCTGAAACCCGCCGTCGATGCTGTAGACCTCGGTGTAGCCGAAGTCGGCGAAGGTCTTGGCAAACACCTGGCTGGCGTTGCCGTGGTAGCAGTAGATCAGCACCGGCTCGGTACGCGGCAGAACGCCGATCCAACGGCCGAGATCGCGCTCGGCGAGCGGCTCGGCCTGCGCGAGATGGCCGCGGGCGTAGCTGCCGGCGTCGCGCGTGTCGAACAGCCGGTAGGAGCGCTGCTGCCCGGCCGCCGCGATCATGAATGCGAGCGCCTCTGCGGCGGCGATGCGTCGAAAAGCCCCCTCGGGCATGGTCAACCTCTTCAGCAAATGGCCCACGATCTTGGGCAGCAAATCCGGTGCCATGGGAAAAAGGCATCACAAAAGCAGCGCGTTGGGTGAGAACAGCAGCTTCACAGGCGTGGCTTTGGCGGATGTGCGACACGGAGCCGCGGCGCCTGTGGCGTAAGCGACCACTAGCCCGACGCCGCGACGCCGGCGCCCGCCACGCCGAGGCCGTCCGGCAGGCTGAACGGATGCAGCAGGGCGACGAAGTGACACGCGCTGCCGGTCAGGACGAACAGGTGCCAGACGGCATGGGGCTGCTGCGCATCAGCGCGCCGGTGAGCTTCGGGACCCGCCGCCTCGGGCCGATGCTGTTCGCCTTCATGCGCGCGCACCCTCATCTGGAACATGCGCCGGACCTGTCCGATGGCATGGTGGACATCGCAGCCGAGGGTGATGACCTCGCCATCCGCATCACACGCCTGCCCCCCCGATGCCCTGCTGGTTGCGACCCGGTTGGCGGAGAGCCGGCGCATCGTCTGCTGCAGTCCGGATTGCGCGCGCCATGACGGCGTGCCGCAGACGCTCGATGACGTCCCCCGCCACGCCGGCATCGGCTATGCCCTGAAGTCCGCGCCTCAACTCTGGCGCTTCCCGGGCGCATAGCCCGATCAGCCCGTGCGCGTCCTGACTCCTCAGCAACGCATCCTCGCCAACAACGGCGGGGCCATGCGCGATGCCGCCGTCGCGGGCTTGGGCTCGGCGATATTGCCCCTGTTCATCGCCGCGGACGATCTGCGCTCCGGCCGCCTGATCCAGATCCTGCGCCATGCGCCACCGGAACCCGATGCGATCTACGCCGTCTATCCGCAACGCCGGTGCGACGCGCACGTCGGCGCCCACTGCGCCGCCTGAGCGCCCCGGTCCGGCATCTGCAGGCCGTGCTGGCGGAGCGCCGCCTTGGGAAGGGTAAGCGACGCTATCGAGATCCGCAGGATTGCGGCTCGTCTGGCACGGACGCCCGCTCAGGACGGCGCACCGTGGGCCGTACCCGCGACCGGCCGGCCGAGCACGTGCGTCAGTCGGATGCAGCGGTCATCGCCGAGCGTCATCAGGATCTGCAGCCGCTCCGACAGCGTCGCCGCCTGCGCGCAGCGCCGCGCGATCAAGGGGGTCGCTGCCAGATCGAGCACGATGAAATCGGCCTCGGCGCCCGGGCGAAACGTCCCGATGCAGTGATCCATGTCCAGTGCGCGCGCACCGGCCAGTGTCGCCAGATAGAACGCCCGCAGGGGCGACAGCCGTTGGCCCTGCAGTTGCGCCACCTTGTAGGCGTCGCCGAGGGTGCGCAGCAGGCTGAAGCTCGTACCGGCGCCGACGTCGGTACTCACCGCGTAACGCAGCTGCGCGGCATCGCTCGCAGCGAAATCGAACAGGCCGCTGCCCAGGTACAGGTTGGAGGTGGGGGCATGAGCGATCCAGGTGCCGCTCTCGGCCAGACGCCGGCGGTCCTGATCGTCCAGATGAATGCCATGGGCGTAGACGGCCCGCGGCCTCAGCAGGCCGAAATGATCGTAGACCTCCGTGTAGCTGCGACTCCAGGGAAACAGTTCGCGCGCCCAGGCGATCTCGGCGCGATTCTCCGCGAGGTGGCTGTGCACATGTACGTCCGGAAACTCGGCCGCGAGCCGGCCCGCGCTGGCCAGTTGCGCCTCGGTCGAGGTCGGCGCAAAGCGCGGCGTGATCGCGTAGCGCAGCCGCCCCCGACCATGCCAACGCTCGATGAGCGCGCGGGTGTCCCGCTCGCCGCTGGCGGCGGTGTCCCGCACATCGGCCGGACAGTGCCGGTCCATCAGCGCCTTGCCGGCGATCAGCCGCAGGTTCAGCGCCTCGGCCACGGCGAACACCGCGTCCACCGAGACGGTGTGCACGCTGCCCAGGACCTGCGCGGTGGTCGTGCCGTTCGCAAGCAGTTCGGCGATGAAGAACTCCGCGACCGCGCAGGCATGAACGGGATCGCCGAAGCGGCCCTCGGCGGGATAGGTGTAGCGCGCGAGCCAGTCCAGCAGATCGGATCCTGCCGAGGCGATCATGTCGGTTTGCGGAAAGTGGATGTGCGCGTCGACGAAGCCCGGCATGAGGAGGCCGTCGATGTGCTCGGTCAGCGCGATGGATGGCGACAGCTCCGGCAGCATCGCCGCCGCCGGGCCGACGGCCGCGACGCGCCCGCGATCGACCACGAGCAGGCCATCCTCATGGTAAACATACGCCGCCGGGTCGTGGCCGTCGCCCGGGTCGGCAACGAAGTAAAGGATGGCGCCGCGATGCGCGCTGGGATGGTGCACGGCAGACTCCCGTCATTCCGGCGGCGGATCCGCGGCCGGCTTCATGGACACGTCGCCAGCATATCCGAGTGCGCCACCGCCGACGGCGTCTTTCGCCTCGTCGGTGAACGACGGCATCGGCACATCGAAGACCTCGCCCGGCTCCCGACTTCGCATCCGCCCGATCCGGTCTGCGGCGCCAGGGGCCCATGTCCGCCTGCGCCACCTTTTCGATAGAATGGGCGATTACCGACGAACGATCACCCGGCAACACCGTCGGCGCACCCCACCTCCGCTCGATGAAACGGTGGTGTTTCCCCCTGACCGCAAGGAGCACGAATGAACATCGACTTTTCTCCCGAGGAACTCGCCTTTCAGCAGGAGGTGCGAAGCTGGTTCGCGGCAAACCTGCCCCCCGAGCTCAAACGCAAGACCGAACTCGGCATCATGCTCTCGAAGGACGAACTGGTCGTCTGGCAGCGCATCCTCAACGCCCAGGGCTGGCTGGTGACGGGTTGGCCCAAGGAATACGGCGGTCCCGACTGGACGCCCACCCAGCGCTACATCTTCGACATGGAGCGCGCCCGCGCCAACGCGCCGATCGGCCTGTCCATGGGCATCATCATGCTGGGCCCGGTGCTGATGGCCTACGGCACCCAGGAACAGAAGGATTATTACCTGCCCCGCATCCGCAACTGCGAGGACTGGTGGTGCCAGGGCTACTCCGAACCCGGCGCCGGTTCCGACCTCGCCAGCCTCAAGACCATGGCCGTCTCGGACGGGGATGACTACATCGTCAACGGCTCCAAGATCTGGACCACCTACGGCCATTGGGCCAATCGCATCTTCTGCCTGGTGCGCACCAGCACCGAAGGCAAGAAACAGGAAGGCATCTCCTTCCTGCTGATCGACATGGACACCCCGGGCCTCGAAGTGCGTCCGATCGTCTCCATCGACGGCGAGCACCACCTCAACGAAACCTTCTTCACCGACGTGCGGGTGCCCAAGAAGAACCTCGTCGGCAAGGAAGGCCAGGGCTGGACCGTGGCCAAATACCTGCTCACCCACGAGCGCACCACCATCGCCGGCGTCGCCGACAGCAAGGTGCACATGGCCAACCTCAAGCGCATGGCGCGCGAGAACGGCGCGAACGGCGAGCCGCTGATGGACGACGAGAATCTGCGCCAGAAGCTGGCCAAGGCCGAGATCAACCTGCTGGCGCTGGAGTACACCAACCTGCGCACGCTGGCCGCCACCGCCGCCGGCAAGGCCCCCGGCCCCGAGTCCTCGCTGCTCAAGCTCGACGGCACCGCCGTGCAGCAGCAGCTTTCCGAACTGGGCGTGGAACTGTCCGGTCAGTACGCCTGGCCCTGGAAAGCGGACGACGGCATCGGCCCGGACGAATTCGCCGCCACCACGATGCGCTATGCCTTCACGCGCGCCGCCACCATCTACGGCGGCAGCGACGAGGTACAGAAAAACGTCATCGCCAAGATGGTCCTTGGCCTGAACTTCAAGTAAGGACACACCCCGATGCATTTCAATCTTTCAGACGAACAGAAGCTCATTCGCAACGCGGTCGACAAGTTCATCCGGAACGACTACAGCTTCGATGCCCGCAAGAAAGTGCTGGCCCTGGAAAACGGCTTCAGCCCCGAGCACTGGCGCCAATTCGCCGACATGGGCTGGCTGGGCATTCCCTTCTCCGAAGATCAGGGCGGCCTCGGGGGCGGCATGGTCGACATCGTGCAGGTGATGGAAGCCTTCGGCACCGGCATGGTGCTGGAACCCTACCTCACTGCCGTGGTGCTGGCGGGCGGCCTCATCGCGCGCGGCGGCAGCGCCGCCCAGCAGGAAGCCCTGCTGCCGGCGCTGATCGGCGGCGAGAAATTGCTGGCCCTGGCCTACACCGAGCGCGAAAGCCGCTTCAATCCCGCCGACGTGCAGACTCGCGCCGAAAAGAGCGGCGCGGGCTATGTCATCTCCGGTGAGAAAGCCGTGGTTCTGGGCGCGGCCTCGGCCGATGTGCTCATCGTCTCGGCACGCACCGGCGGCGATCGTCTGGACACGCAGGGAATCTCCCTGTTCCTGGTCGATGCCAAGGCGCCGGGCGTCGAGATCCAGGGCTACCGCACCATGGACGGCGGCTGTGCGGGCAACGTTCGCCTGAACAAGGTTGAGGTCGGCGCGGATGCCCTGATCGGCAGCGAGGGCGCGGGTTTCGAGCTGCTCGACGAGGCCGTGGATCACGCCACGGTCGCGGCCTGCGCCGATGCCCTGGGTGCCATGCAGTCGGCCATGCGCAAGACGGTGGAATACCTCAAGACGCGCAAGCAGTTCGGCGTGCCGATCGGGTCGTTCCAGGCCCTGCAGCACCGGGCCGTTGACCTGTTCACGGCGGTGGAAGCCTGCCGCTCCATGGTGCTGATGGCCAGTCTGAAGGTGACCGACAAGGACCCCGTCGCGCGGCGCATGGCGGTTTCGGCGGCCAAACAGTTCGTCGGCGAAAAGGCGCGGCTCGTCGCCCAGCAGGCGGTGCAGATGCACGGCGGCATCGGCATGACCGAAGAACTCGACATCGGCCATTACTTCCGCCGCTTGACGATGTTCTGTGCGCAGTTCGGCACCACCGACTATCATCTCAAGCGCTACGCCGACCTGATGGCGGCCGCGGCTTGATGCCACCACCGGATGCGGCCCCCGTGGCCGCATCCGGTGTAGCGCTCATGACGCCGCTACCGCGGTCGCTCGCATGCCAAGCCGCGGCGCATGAACCGTGCTTCGTGCCGGGGGCATCATGATCGACCTGAAAATTCGCCGAGCGCGACGCCTCAAGCACCGGCTGATCGTCGCTGCCTGTCTGTGCCTGACTTGGGCCGCGACCCAGACGTCGCAGGCTCAGCCCGCCCCTGACGGACCCCGCTCGTCACGCGATTTTCGCTGGGGCCTGGTGGCCTATCACGTCGCCCTGCCGGGCTACGCCCTGACACCGGCGGACATCGATCGCATGGCCGACGCCGGCATCGGCTGGCTCAGCATCGATCTCGCCTGGAATGCCGTTCAGCCAACGCCGGGCGCAGCGCTGAACTTCTCGACCCTCGATCCCATCATCGACGCGGCCCATCGACGCGGCCTCAAGGTCGTCGGCAAGCTGGGCGCGGGCTACAACGGCAACCGCCCCATCGCCCCGCCCTGGACGCGCGATCTGGACGAAGCACGATATCTCGCCGCGCTCGGCGCCTACGCCGAGGCGACCGCAAGACATTTTTTCGGTCGCGTGCACACCTTCGCGCTGGAAAACGAATTCAACATCCCCAACGTCCACGCGCTGATCGGCTGGCGCGTCGGGGTTTGGACGCCCGAGTTCATGGACCGGGTGATGCAGGTCCTGTCCGGCGCCGTTCATCGGGAAGCCCCCGGCGCGGAAGTCATGATCAGCATCACGCCCTTGGCCGCCTACGAGTCGGGCATCGCGCGCATGAACCGCCTGATCGATTACGACAGTATCGGCGTGCACACCTACCCGGTCGGCTTCATTCCCGATCTCAGCCTGACGGACAACATCAAGGATCAAATCGCCCGCGCGCAACGCGCCGGCGCGGGACGCCCCGTGGTCATCCTCGAGACCGGCATGCATACCGAGGCGCCCCCCTGGACCGAACGGCTCCAGGCCGACTATCTGGAAGCCGTGAGCAAGGCCAGTCGCGAGGCCGGCGCAAAGGGCATTTTTTTCTATCAGTACCTGGACAACCCGGAGGAGGCCGGGCGTGAAGCCCATTTCGGGCTGCTTCGCGCCGACCGCTCGCCCAAGGAAGCCTGGACGCGCTACCAGTCCATCATTCAGCAGGATCGACCGTAGGCTCGCTCGGTCTGGTCACCAGCGCGTCGAAAACCGTGCGCTTGGCCAGCCAGACCACGCCGCCGACAAGCCCCGCTGTCGCCGGCAGGTTGCCGCCGCAGGACAGATGAGCGCCGTCGCCACCGACCCACGTCAGCGCAAGTCCGTGCGGAATCGTCACCAGTCCACCGCCCCAGATCGACAGAAGGTGATGCAACCCATCGCCCAGCAGCATCAAGCCGACGGGTAGCGCCGCCCATGCCAACTGCGCCCAGCTTTTCGGAAACGTGATGGCATAGAGCAGTCCCGCAGCCAGAATCGGCCACAACGGGAGCGTCGGGCCTGCGATGGTGGCGCCGAACAGCACGACGTCGAGTCGCGCGCCGCATTCCCGACAAACATCGGCCTGCAAGATGCTGGCGAGGAAAATCGCGCTCAGCGACACGAACACGAAAGCTGCACTGACCATGGCGGCGGCCAGAGGACGCGTTGTTTTCGAGCGAATCACGGGGGATCTCCGAGTTTGTATGCATCATCGTCGGGCCCGACGGCGACCGAGCGCGGGGTTCTGCAACCCCATCGGCTGTCTTACAATGACGCTGAAGCGCCCTCTCCATTCCATCCGAAAAGGACTCCCCATGCAGGCCAGCCTGATCCTGATCCGGCACGGAAAATCCGTCTGGAACGCACAGAACCGATTCACCGGCTGGGTTGACGTCCCTTTGGCACTCGACGGCTGGGACGAAGCGGCGCGCGCCGGACAACTGCTCGCAGAGCGCGCCTTCGACGTCGCCTTCACCTCTCATCTGCAGCGCGCCATCACGACGCTCCAGGTCGTCCTGCGCGAGAACCGCAGCGGCCGAACGCCCATTTTCCTCCCCGCAGAAGGCACGCTGCCCCGCGAGTCCTACCAGCCTGCCGCCCAGGAGTTTCCAGTTTACCTGCATGTAACCGCGCTGGCGGAACGTCACTACGGCGACCTGCAGGGACTCAACAAGGACGAGGTGCTGGCGCGCCATGGGGAGGCCCAGTTCAAGCAATGGCGACGCGGCTACGACACGCCGCCGCCGCACGGCGAGAGCCTGAAGGACACCTGCGAGCGCGTGCGTCCCTACTTCGAGCAGCGCATCCGCCCGGAGCTCGCGGCCGGCAAGCAGGTGCTGATCTCGGCGCACGGCAATTCGCTGCGCGCGCTGACCAAGGATCTGGAAGGTATTTCCGATGCCGACATCATGGGTCTCGAAATCCCCACCGGGGTGCCCATCGTCTATGATCTGGACGTGACGCCGGAGAAGATCGACATCCGGGCCAAATCCATCCTGACCTGAACCTCGGCGCGATCGACAGGCCAAACACCCAAGGAGCGACCCCCGTGGCATGGAGCCTTTTGCTGGTGCGGTTTCTGGCGGGCGTTTTTCTCGCCAATGGCATTCCCCACTTCGTTCACGGCCTCGCCGGTCGCGCGTTCCCGACCCCGTTTGCGCGTCCGCCGGGCATCGGGCTCTCATCCCCAGTGACCAACGTGCTGTGGGGTTTCGCCAATTTCCTGGGGGGCGGTCTGCTGCTGGGCGCCATGGCGCCTTACCAGCCCGGCTACAACGGCGAAACCGCTGCGGTGGCGCTGGGGGCCCTGGTGCTCGCCATGGCGTTGGCATGGCACTTCGGACGCGTCCATGCGGCCGCTGCCCCGCAGTGAAGGCTCGCGCGGCTATTCGGCGGGCGTCGGCTTTGTTATTGTCCTGACATAGTTGCCGGGAGCCCCGCATGTCCAGCACCCCTTCAGCCGCGCCCCGGCCCTTGATCTGCGAACTCAAGGGAAGCGGTTTCACCTTCACGGTGCTCAAGATCTTCGACGCAGACCCCGCAGGTCTGGGCGCCGAGGTGGCGCGGCGCGTCGAGCAGGCGCCGGAATTCTTCCGCGGCGCGTCAGTCGTGCTCGACGTACAAGCCGTCGCCCATGACGCATGGAAGCTGTCGGAGATAGTCGCGACGTTGCGCGCGCTGCATCTCGTCCCGATCGCCATCCGGGGTGCAGGCGCAGCCCGCGAGGAAGAAGCGCGCACCATGGGGCTCGGCGTTCTCGGCGAAAATCGCGCGCCGCCACCCGAATCCCGGCCCGAAGTGGTCGAGAAATCGGCCGCCACCCGGCTGGTCACCGAGCCCGTGCGTTCCGGTCAGCAGATTTACGCCAAGGGCGACCTCATCGTCGTCGGATCCGTCAGTCATGGCGCCGAACTGCTCGCCGAAGGCAATATTCATGTCTATGGGCCGCTACGGGGTCGCGCGCTCGCGGGCCTGCGCGACAATCCCGCCGCGCGCATTTTCTGCCGCTCGCTGGAAGCGGAGCTGATTTCCATTGCCGGCTATTACCGGCTGGCCGAGGATCTTGAACCCGCCCAGCGCGGCCAGCCGGTCCAGATTCATCTGGATGGGGAAAACCTGCACGTCCTGCCGCTGTGACAGCCGTGCCGCTTTTGAATTTTGACTGAACGATCAGGAGCATCAGCCTTGGCACGCATCATCGTGGTGACCTCCGGCAAGGGCGGGGTCGGAAAAACCACCACCTCGGCCGCCTTCGGAACCGGTCTGGCCCTGCGGGGCTTCAAGACCGCCGTCGTGGACTTCGACGTCGGCCTGCGCAATCTCGACCTCATCATGGGCTGCGAGCGGCGCGTGGTGTACGACTTCGTCAACGTCATCCATGGCGAGGCCACCCTGGGCCAGGCGCTGATCCGCGACAAGCGGCTGCCGAATCTCTCCATCCTCGCCGCCTCGCAGACCCGCGACAAGGATGCTTTGACCCAAGAGGGCGTGGGCCGGGTGCTCGAAGAACTGTCGCGCGAGTTCGACTACATCCTCTGCGATTCCCCCGCCGGCATCGAGAAGGGTGCACATCTGGCCATGTACTTCGCCGACGACGCCATCGTGGTCAGCAATCCGGAAGTCTCATCGGTGCGCGATTCGGACCGCGTACTGGGGCTCTTGGCCAGCAAGACGCGCCGGGCCGAGCATCAGGACGGCAAGGTGAACGAGCATCTGATCATTACCCGCTATGCGCCCAAACGCGTCAGCAAGGGCGAGATGCTGAGCCTGCAGGACGTGCAGGACATTCTCTCGATCCCGCTGCTGGGCGTCATTCCCGAATCGCCGAGCGTGCTGCAATGTTCCAACGCCGGAACGCCGGTCATCCTGGAAGACAAGAGCGAGGCGGGTCAGGCCTACGGCGACACGGTCGCGCGGTTTCTCGGCGAAACGCGGCCGCTGCGCTTCGTGGAAGAGGAAAAAGGCTTTCTGCGGCGGCTGTTCGGAGGCTGAACGATGGGCATCCTGAGTTTCTTCCGCTCATCCAGCAGATCCAGCGCGTCGGTGGCGAAAGAGCGGCTACAGATCGTGGTCGCGCACCAGCGCCGCGAGAGCCAGCGCCCGGATTATTTCATGAACCTCCAACGCGATCTGCTGGAAGTCGTGCGGCGTTATGTGACCGTGAGCGACGATGCGGTGAAAGTCGAAGTCGATCATCAGGGCGATTGCGACATCCTGGAGCTGAACATCGTGCTACCGGATCGCTGAGCTGCCGACGCAGGGAGATCAGGGCACCGATGCGCCTGTCGCCTCGCGGATGTGGGCGCGAGCCGCGCCGCTGACCTCCGGGCAGCCGAGGCCCATGATCCGGGTCAGTCAGCGCCGAACCGAGCGCTCGGCCGTGCCACACCGCTCAAGCCCATCCCGCTCGCCCCTCCAGCCAGGGTCCGCCGGAGGAGCTGCCGCGACCGATCAGGTGTCGACGTCAAGCCAGCTTGATCGGCAACGCGCCGATCGACTTGGAGACGGGCGCCCGGGAGAAAAGACGCCGTGCGGCACCTTCAACCGAGACGGCTCAGGCTGAGTGGGTGGTCATCGTCACCACCGAAGCAGGCGGCATAATCGCTGCAGACGCCGCAGCTCGGCGCCTTGCACAGGCTGATTTCGGCGCGCTGGCAGAGCTGGCGGTAGAAGAACCGCTTCCAGCGCAGGTTATGCGTATTCCGCGCCACCAGCGTCGGGAAATGCGCGCCGAGCAGGGCCGAGAGGTTGGCGCGGCTGGCAAGGCCCAGATCCTCCCAGAGGTGATTGTCCCCCATGCAGCCCCCCGCCACGGCGCGCGCGATCCACGCCCCGCCCGCGCCCTGATCCTTGCGATGGCCCAGGAGCAGGTCCGCCAGATCGGCGAACTCGTCGATGCGCGGATCGCTGGCGATCGGTGCCCCGAGGGCGTGTACGCCGGTCAACAAGGCCAGCGCACCCGGGAAGTGCTGATCGAACAGGGCGCGACTGTCCGTCTCCGGCAGGCCCAGCACACCGCTGGCGGGTCCCAGCGGCCAACCCCAGGTCAGCGCGATGGCCCGGGCCAGGGCGCGGGTTTCCGGCGCATCGGGCTCCCGCGCGCATCCCAGCAGCAGGAAGTTCAGCCCGCCGGGCGGCAGACTCGCGCCGGCCGGTGCAAAGGCGGCCATCAGGGCGCCTCCATGGGGGTGTGCGTGTAGCACTTCTTGGGGCAGATCTTGGCGCAGGCCTCGCAACCGACGCAGTTCATCTGGTTGGCGATGGTCATGATCTTGCGCTCGTATTCCTCATCGTCGTCTTCGTCGCCGACGGCGCCTACGGCGATGTGTTCGCCGTCCTCGGTGACGCCCACCATCTGCAGCACGTCGCGGCCACAGACGCGGTGGCAGCGCCCGCAGCCGATGCAGGTCGCGTCGTTGATTTCAGCGACGAACTTCGGCGTCCAGCTGCGCCCATCGGGAAGGGTAACGGTGACCACGCCGCTCATGATGCGTTCTCCTGTCTATTCCGCCTGCGTCAGGCGGGTTTTGGCGGCGGCAAGCTGCTCATAGGTGGCATAGGTCTTCCCTGCCACTTCCAGGATGCGCTCCCAGCCGATCGGCAGGTCTTCCGCCAGGTCATGCAGATCCATCTTCAGCGCCGTGGCCTGAGAGGACAGCCGTTTGATTTCCGCCTTGAGTTCGTCTGGTGTCGCCATGCTTGTCTTCCATCCGGTGTTTCTTTGCTTCGACGTGGGCGCGCTGTCCGGCAGCCGCCGCCCAAACCCAACGAGCCTGTTCGGCGCTCAGCGCGCCGCGTTTGATGTGCAGTGCCATCACCCGTACCTCGCGACTTCCGGGAAGCGTTCGATCATGCCCACCCCGGCGTCCACCAGCTTCTGACCCTCCTCGGCGAGCTTCTCGATGCTGGCAAAGCCAAAGCGGTGCACGTCGCGCAATTGCTTGTTCACGGCGATCAACCGCCCGGCGATGAGCACCATGCGGCCGAAGCCCTCGTGCGACATCTTCATCATCGGCGCCACCATCACGCCGGTGGCGCGCTCGATGGCGAGCCCGATGGCGTTGTAGAACAGCTCCAGCCGCCACAGGGTTTCCGGGTCGGGATCGCCGATGATGGGGATGGTGGCGCGCTTTTCCTTGGTCAGGATGTAGGGATCGAGCAACTGCTCATTGCTCTTGTTGTCCCAGGCACCGAAGGAATCGTGTGCGCGCAGCTGCTTGATCAGCTCCACTGCGAAAGGTGCGTCGATGGCGACGGGTTCGCTCACCGCCGCCGCAATTTGAGTCTCAGCCATGTTCCAGTTCCTCCTCGTCGAAATCGAAGTTCTGTTCCTGGCCCTTGCGCATCACCTTGCGCAGCCAGGGCGGCGGATTGCCGGAGAGCACATCTTTCAGCTTGTCCAGGATCTCGGCGATGGACTCGGGCTGGTTCACCTTGATCGGATGGATGTTGTTGGCCACCACCCGCGCCGCGCCGGAGCCGCCGATCGCCGCCACGTACAGGATCGCGCAGTCCTTGATGGCCTCGATCTTGGGCGCCAGCTTGTCCTCGTTGCCGTCTTCCTGCAGGTCGCCGTCGAACTGGATCGCCTCGACGAACTGGTGGCTGGTGGGACTGACCTCGTAGATGGCGATGTTCTTGGCCCAGCCGAAGTGGGCGTCGACCCGCTGCAGATCCTGGGTGCAAAACGCGATTTTCATGACGCCTCCTTCGGCGCTGGCACGCTGGTGATTCGCGTCTCTAGGCAACCGCAGCCGCCGCACCGGCTTCGGGCGCATCGCTTGCTCTCCAGTCATCGGGATGCGGATCGTGGCCATGGGCGATCAGCGCGTTGGCCACCTCGAAGATGAAATCGCGGCTGCCGCGGTAGCCGAGCGCGAGGCGATGCGCGGCGCCCAAACGGTCGAAGATCGGCAGGCCCATGCGCAAAAACGGAATCGCGAGCCGCTCCGCCATCTGCCGGCCGTGGGCGTGGGTGATCAGCAGATCGCAGCCGGCGGCGCGCGCTTCCAGGTCTTCGAGATCGCCGATCAGCACCTCCTTGATCGGCAGCTGCTCCAGCAGCGGCGAGTCGGTGGTGGTGACGGCGGCGGCGAGTTCGCAGCCGAGCTCAGACAGGAACTGCCCCACGCCGTGCAGCAGGTCGGGCTCGGCGCCGATCGCGACCTTGCAGCCGCCGGTGTAGAAGTGGCCGTCGAGCATCGCGTCCACCAGCTGGCTGCGCTGGCGGCGGTACTTGGTGGGCACCGGCCGGCCGCTGTGGTCGGCGAGAAAGGCCATGAGCCGATCGGTGGCGCCGAGGCCCAGCAGCCGGTCGAAGAGTTGCACCGGCGCATCGATGTGCTGGCCGAGCCAATCGGCGGCGGTGCGCATCTGCTCGCCGATGGCGAGCACCAGACTCGCGGTGCCGAGCGCGGCGATCGCCTCGCGCTGGGTGCCGCCGATGGTGGTGGGGCTGAAATCCTCCGGCACGTGGCCGTCCAGCGAGCCGGACAGATCCGGCACGAACACCGGGTCCAGCCCGAAGGCTTCGAGGATTTCGCGCAGCTCCTCGATGTCGGCGACGGTGAGATGACAGCCCGGCAGCACCGCGACCTTGCCCGGCTCGCGCGGCCCGGCCGGCTTTTCCACCAGCACCTGCAGGATGCGCAGCACGGTCGCCGCCCAGCCGTCCTGGAAGGCGCCCTTGAAGTCCGGCGTCGAGACGTAGATCAGCGCGGTGTCTTCAAGCTCCGGGTGGCGCTGGCGGGTGAGCTTGAGGTAACCCTCGACATCGTCGCCCTTGGTCTCCGTAAGACCCGTCGAGCACATGCCGATGATCGCCGGGCGCGATTTGCTGTGGATGTTCATCACCGCCTGCTCGACGTTGTCGAAGCCGCCGAGCACGGTGGCGACCTCGCTCATGGCGGTGGTCTGGAGTGGAATCGACTCCTTGAAGTGGCGCACGAACAGCACCATGCCGAACGCCGTGCAGCCCTGCGAGCCGTGCAGGATCGGCATGGTGTCCGCGAGCCCCATGAAGGCCAGCGCGCCGCCGACCGGCTGGCTCATCTTGAGCGGATTGACCGCGCAGGCTTTCTTGGAGTGGCGCACCGTGGCCATCAGGCCGCCTCCACCTGCGCGGCGGCTGCCTCATCGGCCGCGACGGGAGAATCCAGCGTTAGCGTGCTGGTTTCCCAGGGTGCAGGCTCACGCACCTGCGCCCAGATCGGATTGGTCAGTGCCAGATGCAGCTGCTTGACCATCTCCACCATGCCCACGTAGCCCGCGTAGGCGTGGTGCTTTTCCTGGTTCACGTCCATCCAGGGCATCTTGGCTTTGAGCGCCACGAACTGGGAGCGGCCGCCCGAAAGCATGATGTCGGCCTGGGCGCCCTTCAGAATCCTGAACATCTCGCGCGGCGGCAGCTCGTCGAACATGTGCGCCTCCTCGCCCATGATCTCCTTGATGCGCTGCTTGTCCTCGGCGGTGGATTTCTTGGTCGAGGTGCCGACCACCTCCATGCCGAACTCCTGCAGCGCTGCCACCACCGACCAGGACTTGACGCCGCCGGTGACCAGCAGCACCCGCTTGCCGGCGAGCGCCGCCTTGTAGGGCGCGATGGCCGCCCAGGCGCGCGCCTCCTCGCGGGCGATCAGCGCCTCGGTGCGCGCCATCAGCTCGGCGTCGGCGCCGCGCTCGATCAGCAGGCGCGCGATCTCGCGCAGCGACTCGCTCATGTCGCCGATGCCGTAGAACGAGCCCTCGAAGAAGGGGATGCCGTAGCGCTCCTCCATCTTGCGCGTCACGTTGATCATCGCCTTGGAGCAGACCATCATCGCCGCCCGCGCCCGGTGCGACTGGGCGACCTCGCGGTACTTCGCATCGCCCGAGATGCAGGCCAGGATGCGGATGCCGAGCTCGTCCAGCAGCGGCTTGATCTGCCACAGCTCGCCGGAGAGGTTGTACTCGCCGATGATGTTGATGTCGTAGGGCGTGGTGTACTCGGGTTCTTCGGTGCCGATCACGTGTTCGAGCAGCGCCTCGCCGGCCAGCTTGTTGCCGAGGTTCTTGCTGCCGACGAAGCCCGGTGCGTTGATCGGGATCACCGGCCGGCCGAACTTCTCGCGTGCCGCCTTGCACACCGCGTCGATGTCGTCGCCGGTCAGTGCCGGAATGCAGGTCTGGTAGACAAACACCGCCGGCGGATCGTACTTGTCGATCACCTCGCGGATGGCCTTGTAGAGCCGCTTCTCGCCGCCGAACACCACGTCGGTCTCGTTGATGTCGGTGGTAAAGCCGGTGCGGTACAGCAGCGAGCCCGAGGACTTGGCGCCGCGGTTGTCCCAGGAGTTGCCCTCGCAGGCGATCGGCCCGTGCACCAGGTGCGCCACGTCCGTGACCGGCTGCAAGGCGATCTTGGCGCCATCGAAGGCACAGCCGCCGGCCGCCGCGCCGGGCTGGAGCTGCTTGGTGCAGCCCTTCTTGCGCGCCTTGTCCGACTTGCCCTGGTTCTTGCCGCAACCGGGCTCGTTGAAGACGTTCTGGACGGTGCTGGACAGGGTGCTCATGCGCGGGCCTCCGGGGGTAGGCAGGGCCGGATGCGATGCACCGGCCGTGCGGGCCTATGAGCGATTGAGCAGAAAGCGGGCCAACGCCGCGGATGATTTTATTGTTTTACTTATCAATCGGATGTGGGCGACTCAGAGGCGCGGCCCGATGAACGGCAAGACGATTGGCGGCTTTGCGACACAGACGTTGTGGTGTTTGTCGGACGGACGCACGAACCGGATATGGGAGGTTCGCGGTCGCGGTTGAGGTTATTCGAGGCGCGTTGGGCGGCACACCATTCAATCAACCTCCCGTTCAGGCAAACCGTGGAACGGGAAATCCGACAATGGATTAAATAGGGGTGAATGAACTTTCCTCGTTGACCGCCGACTCGGTTGCGGCGAGTCCGGAGATGCTCGAATCGATCAGCGCCGACCGCGCGGGGCACCAAAGCCCCGCCAGATGGCGCGGGGCGTTATGGTTCGGCGCTAAACACCTATCCCGGCGCGAAGGCCTTGGTCTACAGGGGATGCCGCTCCAGAAAATCCACGATGGCGGCGCTGAAGGCGTCGTTGTCGTCCCCGGCCACCATGTGGCCCGCGCCGGCCACGTCGACGAACTCGGCGTGCGGCACCAACTCGAGGAATTCCTCCACGCCCTTGGCACTCACCACGTCGCTGCGCTGGCCACGCACCAGCAACGTCGGGACGCGGATGGCGCGCGCCGCATCGAACAGGCCCATGTAATCCGCCATGGCCTGTGGGTTGCGGGGCTGCAGCATCTGCGGGTCCCAATGCCAATACCAGCGCCCGTCGGCGCGTTGGCGCAGATTCTTGCGCAGGCCGTCGAAGTTGACCGGGCGCTCCCGCGTCCCGCCCCGATAGCCGGCCACGGCTGCGGCGGCCTCATCCAGCGTCGCGAAGCCCTGCGGGTGCGCCTGCATGAACTGCACGATGCGGCGCACGCCGGCGCCTTCCATCCGCGGCACCACATCCACCAGCACCAACGCGTGCGCGAGTTCGGGGTCCATGCGCCCCAGCGCGTAGAGCGCCGTCATGCCACCCATGGAGGCACCCACGATCACCGGGCGAGCCGACAGGGTCTGGGCGATGCCGGCGACATCGCGGGCCAGACGGCTCAGGGCATAATCGCCGCTGGGCGACCAGGCGGAGTCCCCATGGCCGCGCATGTCCAGCGCCAACGCCTCCCAGCCCGCCTCGGCCAGACGCGCCGCGCTGTTGCCCCATGCGTGCCGGGTCTGCCCGCCGCCGTGCAGCAGAATGACGCTGCCGCGCCGCGGCTCTCCCCAACGCCCGAGATGCAGCTGCAACCCGTCGTCGGTCTCGATCACCTCGACCCGCTCCACGGGCCGATCGTCCAGCATCGTGCTCATCGCTCATCCTCCCTGATGAATGTCGTTCTTGCCAAAAGCGCGCCACTGCGCTTCGTGTGCGCCGATGTCCCATTCGGCGGCTTCGAAGGCCGCGTCGACCGTGGCCAGAAGCAGCCAGGCCAGAAACTGGGCCACCTCCGCCGGGCGGCGCAACTGGCCTTCGCGGTGCAACTGCTCGAAACGCGCGACGCGCGGGAAACGCTCGGGCGGCGTCGCGCGGATCAGTGCCTGCATCGGGGTGTCCACGACCCCCGGGCGCGCGCTGCCGATGCGAATCGCGCTGCCCGCCAGCTCCTCCCGCCAGACCTGATAGAGCATGTGCAGCGCGGCCTTGCTCATGCAGTAAGGCCCCCAGCCGGCATAGGCATGATGCGCCGCCCCCGAGGACACGTGCAGAACGCGTCCACCGGCGAGCATCGGCAACAGCAGCTGGGTCAGAAACAGCGGGCCTTCGAGGTTGACGGCCAGATGGGCTCGCAGCGCCTCCGGACACAGCTCGCGCAAGGGACCGACGGGCGCGAGTGTGGCGGCGTTGTGCACCAGAAACAGCAGTTTGGCATCAGCCCCGAGCGCTGTGATAACGGCTGCCCATCCCTCGGGACTGGCAACATCGGCCGCCAGCGGCTCGATCCAGTCCGGAAATCGGGATGCCAACGCGCGCAAGGGCTCCGCCCGCCGCCCCACGGCCAGGACATGGAAGCCGCGCCGGGCCAGCTCCTCGCACAGGGCCCGGCCGATCCCCGTGCCACCGCCCGTCACCACCACTCGGTTTGCATCCATGCGCGCTTGCATCAACTGCGCAGTCCGGTGCCGCGCTCGAGCAGCGTCAGCGCCCAGGCGACGCCCACGCCGATGGCCAGCAGCATCATGCCGTAGGCCATGGGCAGCGAGATGTCCGAATGTCCCAGCATGCCGAAGCGAAAGGCGTTGACCATGTAGAGGATGGGGTTGAGCCGGGAAACGTCCTGCCAGAAGGCGGGCAGCAGATCGATGGAATAGAACACGCCGCCCAGGTACGTCAGCGGTGTCAGCACGAAGGTCGGCACGATGGAAATGTCGTCGAAGGTCTTGGCGTAGAGCGCGTTGATGAACCCGGCGACGGAAAGCAGCGTCGCGGCCAGCAGCATGACGCTGAGCGTGATGAAGGGATGGGCGATGCGCAAATCCGTGAACAACAGCGAGACGCCCGTCACCATCCCCGCCACCAGCATGCCGCGCACCACGCCGCCCGCCACGAAGCCGGCCAGGATGACGTGGCTCGGCACCGGCGCGACCAGCAACTCCTCGACGAAGCGCTGGAACTTGGCGCCGAAGAAAGAACTCACCACGTTCGCATACGCGCTGGTGATGACCGACATCATGATCAGCCCCGGCACGATGTAGTCGATGTAGTCGTGCCCGCCCATGGTGCCGATGCGCCGGCCGATGAGGTTGCCGAAGATCACGAAATACAGCGTCATGGTGATCGCCGGCGGAATCAGGGTCTGCGGCCAGATGCGCAGGAAACGGCGGATTTCCTTGCGGAAGATGGTCTCGAACGCAATGGCGTAACGGCTCGATCGGCGCGAGGCTGCGGCGCTCATGCGCGGGCTCCGGCGTCGGTGGTTTCGGGCGCATTGGCGCCCACCAGCTGCACGAACAATTCCTCCAGACGGTTGGCCTTGTTGCGCATGAAACGCACCCGGATGCCGCGTCCATCGAGCCAGGCGAACAGGCTGTTCAGATCCTGGTCGGCGCGCACGTCCACCTCGAGCGTATGCGCGTCATTCAGTCGCAGGGGGTAATCACCGCTGGCGGGCAGGACATGGGCCGGTTCGGCCAGGGTGAGGACCAGGGTTTCGGTTCCGAGGCGCGCGAGCAGATCGCGCATCGCCGTGTGCTCGATGATCCGGCCGTGGTCGATGATGGCGATGTTGCGGCACAACTGCTCGGCCTCCTCCAGGTAGTGCGTGGTCAGGATGATGGTGACCCCCTGCGCGTTCAACTCCTGCAGGAAAGTCCACATGCCGCGGCGCAATTCGATGTCCACGCCGGCGGTCGGCTCGTCGAGGATCAGCAGGCGCGGCTCATGCACCAGCGCCCGCGCGATCATGAGCCGCCGCTTCATGCCGCCGGAGAGATTGCGCACCACATCGGCCCGCTTCTCCCACAAGCCCAGCGCTTTCAGATAGCGCGCCGCGTTGCGCTCGGCGGTGCGCCGCGGCACGCCGTAATAGCCGGCCTGATTGAGCAGTACATGTCGCACGGTCTCGAAACCGTTGCAGTTGAATTCCTGCGGCACCACACCCAGGCAGCGCTTGACCGATTCGAGGTCGCCATCGAGATCGTGGCCGAACACCCGCACTCGACCGCCGGTCTTGTTCACCAGCGCGCTCAAGATGCCGATCAGCGTGGACTTGCCCGCGCCATTGGGTCCCAGCAGCGCGAAAAAGTCGCCCTTCGCCACGGTCAGGCTCACATCCCTCAGCGCTTCCACGCCGCTGGCATAGGTCTTGGCCAGATGTTCGATGGCGAGGGCCGGTGCATTGGCCAGTGAAACTGCTTTACTCATCCGGAGTTACCCAAAGCTCGTTGAATCCATGACCGATTCCGGTCGGGCGGTGCGCTGGCGGCGCACGGCAATCAACTCGGCCACCACGGCCACGGCGATTTCGGCCGGCGTCCGCGCGCCCAGGTCCAGCCCCGCCGGCGTCCGCACGTGCGCCCATTGATCAGGCGACAGGCCGGATTGCACCAGATCTTCCCGGACCAGCGCGGCCCGATGATGACTCGCGATCAGCCCGACATAGGCCAACGGTCGGGCAAGCACCTGGCGCAGGATCAGGTGATCGCCCTTGTGCTGGGTGGCGATCACGACGTAATCCGACGCCGATGCCTCGCCGAGAGAGCGATAGGCCGGGTCGTCATCCATCACCGCGCGGGCAGCCGGAAATCGGGACACCTCGGCGCGCGCGTCCAACACCGTGACCGCGAAGCCGACCAGCGCCGCCTGCGTGCACAGGGCCTCGGCCAGCGGGCCGTGACCGAGCACCCACAGCATGGGCGGCGGCAGGACGGGATCGATGAACACGGTCATGGCGCCTCCGCAGGGCATGCCTTCACCCAGCACCGTGCTGCGCAGATCCAGCGACAGCGCCTCGCCCCGCGCCGTTCGCAGGCAGTGCACCGCCCGCTCCGCGATCCGCGCCTGGGCACAGCCGCCCCCGACCCAGCCGGCGAGCAGCTTGCCCTGATCATCGAATACGGCCTTGGCACCCAGATCGGCCGAAACCGATCCCTCGATGGCCACGACCGTGGTCAAGGCGCATGCCCGGCGCTTGGCTGCCTGAGTGGCGAGTGCGTCCAGCCAATCAGTCATGCGCCAGACGCCGGCACAGGTCGGCATAGTCCGCAGGGGTGTCGATGTCGCGCACGACCGCCGGGTCGTCCACATCCCAGAATTGCACGGCTTCCGGATGCCGCGCCAGATACTCCGGAACGGAGCCTTCGCCGCCCTGAGTCCGAAGCGCCGCGACATGACGAGCGCCCAGGCAGCGCGGATGACCCCATTGGCCCCGATAACGCGGAATCAGAATGGCGCGCTCATCCATCGTACAGAACCGCTGCCAGAGGTCGCAGACCAGCGACCCGGTCAGTTCCGGCAGGTCGGCGAGCGCAACGAGGACCGGGGCGGCGTGCGGCAGAGCCGCCCATGCGCATGCCAGTGATGAAGCCCGGCCGCGATCCGGCGCGGGGTTAACGACGCACTCGAAACCCCGCGCGGCCAGACGGCGGGTCAGCGCAGCATCATCCGGCCGAACCACGGCGATGCGACGGGACACGGGCGCGGCTTCAAGCGCCATGGCCGTACGCAGCGCCATGGGGACGCCGTCGACGTCCAGCCAGCGCTTGTCCGACCCCTGCATGCGTGCCGATTGCCCGGCGGCAAGCAGGATCGCGACATCCTGCATGGCGCAGGATTCAATCGCTCTCCCACGGGGGCGCTACTGCGCCGTCGCCGGGGTCCTGGATCTGCGGCGCCGGCGGATTGCCGTCGTAGACCTTGGCGAGGCGATGCTGCAGATAGGCGTCCCGCACGAAGCTGTAGGGATCGTAAACCGTCTCCAAGGTCTGGTCCGCTTCGAGCAGACCGGCACGCAGGTCGATGACGCCCAGAGCGATCAGCGTCCACTCCAGTGTCTCTTCATCGATGCCTTCCAGGAGGTTCAGCTGCCAGTCGCCAATGGCGCCAATGCCGTCGCGGATCGTGGTACCTCCGTAAAGCGGCACGACGACGTACCAGCCCTGCGGCAGTCCCCAATAGCCGAGCGTCTGGCCGAAGTCCTCGTCACTGGCGCGCCAGCCGGCCCAATCGGTTCCGAGATCGAAGACGCCGAGAAACCCGAAGGTAGTGTTGAGTGTGAACCGGCCGAGATCCGTGATCGCCTGGCGTGGCTTGCCTTGCAGCAGGTTGTTCACGAAGCGGCGCGGCTCGCGCAGGTTGTTGAAAAAATTGCCGACCCCGCGGCGAACGGGACGCGGCGTGATGCGATCATAGGCGTCGGCGACGGGTCGCAAGACCCACGCGTCGGCTTTCTCGTTGAAGCGGTAGGTGAAGCGGTTGATGCGTTCCAGCGGGTCCTGTTCGGCCGCTTGGGCCGGCGTACTCAGAGCGGCCATCGCCATCCATGCCGCGAAACCGGCGCTGACCATCAGTGCGGGCCGTCTCATCATCAAATTCTCCCGGCTCACGACGCAAAGCGAAATGCGTCGCTATCCTAACAGGAGGTGGGCAGCAGCGACCGGTCCGGGTCAGCAAGAATCCGGCGCGATCGTCATCCATGGCGTCTTGCAGTTTGGGCACACCTTCACTAGGCTATGGCGCATCCAGTGAGTGCTGGATCGTAAACCACCAAATGGATCTTGTTGATTCCTTTAAGGAGATTTAAAATGGCCGATCGTCCCACTCCCCCCGCCGATATCACCCCGAAAGACTTCTTCGAGAAGTTCATCCCCGAGCAGATCGCTGCCCTGCCCGAAGAAAAGAAGCAGGAAGCCCGTGACAAGGCTGGCGATTTCTCGACCGTGATCGGCTTCAACATCACCGACGCCGGCGCCGCCTACTCCTTCCACATCAAGGGTGGCGACATCGAAATCAAGCCCGGTGTCGACGATGCCGAAATGACCCTGGTGACCGACGAGGCCACCTGGCGCGAACTGATGATCGACCGTTCCGCCAACCCCCAGCAGCTGTTCATGTCTGGCCGCATCCAGATCGAAGGCGACATGTCCATCGCCATGCAGCTGCAGAACGTCATGCCCGAAGGCATGCTGATGTAAGAAACCGCTTTCGCGGTTGACGGAAGGCCCTGCGGGCGATCCTCGCAGGGCCTTTTGCGTTTTGTGGAATAATGCGCGCTCGCCGGCCGGCGAGCCGTCCGCGCCGATTGATCGAATCCGCTGTCCAGGATGAGCCCATGCCCGACACCCACCGCTCCCGCCGCACCGCCTTGGCGGATGCCTTCTCCCGGCGCATTCTGGTGATCGACGGCGCCATGGGCACCATGATCCAGCGTCACAAACTCGAAGAGGCGCACTACCGCGGCGAGCGATTCAAGGACTGGCCGCAGGACGTCAAGGGCAACAACGATCTGCTCGTCCTCACCCAGCCCGACATCATCCGCGACATCCATGGCCAGTATCTCGCCGCCGGCGCCGACATCATCGAAACCAACACCTTCAATTCCACCACCGTCGCGCTGCACGACTACGGTATGGAGGCGCTCGCCTTCGAACTCAACCTCGCCGCGGCGCGGCTGGCCCGCGAGGCGGCCGATGCCCACGCCACCGAGGACAAGCCGCGCTTCGTCGCCGGCGCCATGGGCCCCACCAATCGCACGGCCAGCATCAGCCCGGACGTCAACGACGCGGGCTTTCGCAACATCTCCTTCGACGAACTGGTCACCGCCTATGTCGAACAGGCGCGTGGCCTGATCGCCGGCGGCGCCGACCTGCTGCTCATCGAAACCATCTTCGACACGCTCAACGCCAAGGCGGCGATCTTCGCCTGCGAAACCCTGTTCGAAGAGCTGGCCGAGCGCTGGCCCGTCATCCTCTCCGGCACCATCACCGACGCGTCCGGCCGCACGCTCTCGGGGCAAACGACCGAAGCCTTCTGGAACAGCATCCGGCATGCCCGGCCGCTGGCCGTCGGACTCAACTGCGCGCTCGGCGGCCGCGACATGCGGCCCTATATCGCCGAGTTGGCGCGGCTGGCGGACTGCGCCGTGTCCTGTTACCCCAACGCAGGCCTGCCCAACGCCTTCGGCGAATACGACGAGAAACCTGAAGACACCGCAGCCATCCTGGCCGAGTTCGCCGATGCGGGCCTCGTCAATCTCGTCGGTGGCTGCTGCGGCACCACACCCGATCACATCCGCGCCATCAGCGACGCCGTCGCCGGCAAACCGCCGCGCGTTCCGGCCCAACCGGCGCCCGCCTGCCGTCTTGCAGGCCTGGAACCCTTCAACATCACGGCCGAGACGCTGTTCGTCAACGTCGGCGAACGCACCAACGTCACGGGCTCGGCGCGCTTTCGCGAACTGGTCAAGGGCGGCGATTACGGCGCGGCGCTGGCCGTGGCTCTGCAGCAGGTCGAGGCCGGCGCCCAGATCATCGACGTCAACATGGACGAGGGCATGCTCGACGGAGTGGCGGCCATGCGCCGCTTCCTCAACCTGATCGCCGCCGAACCCGACATCGCGCGGGTGCCGATCATGATCGATTCCTCCAAGTGGGAGGTGATCGAGGCGGGACTGCAATGTGTGCAGGGCAAGCCCATCGTCAACTCGATCTCGCTGAAAGAGGGCGAGGAAAAATTCGTCCGCGAAGCCCGGCTGTGCCGCAAATACGGCGCGGCGGTCGTCGTCATGGCCTTCGATGAACAGGGACAGGCCGATTCCCTCGCACGCCGGCAGACGATCTGCGCACGCGCTTACCGCATTCTGGTCGAAGAGCTCGGGTTTCCGGCCGAGGACATCATCTTCGATCCCAACATCTTCGCGGTGGCCACCGGCATTGCCGAGCACAACGCCTATGGTCTCGACTTCATCGAAGCCACGCGCTGGATCAAGGCGAACCTGCCCGGTGCGTTGATATCGGGCGGCGTGTCCAACGTGTCTTTTTCCTTCCGCGGCAACAACGCAGTGCGCGAGGCGATCCACGCCGTCTTCCTGTATCACGCCATCAAGGCCGGCATGGACATGGGCATCGTCAACGCCGGCGCGCTGGTGGTGTACGACCAGATCGACCCGGAACTGCGCGAGCGCATCGAGGACGTCATCCTCAACCGCCGCCACGATGCGACCGATCGGTTGCTGGAAATCGCCGAACGCTTCCGCGGCGCGGGCCAGGTGCAGGAAACCGAGGATCAGGCCTGGCGCGGCCTGCCCGTCGCCGAGCGCATCACGCACGCGCTCGTCAAGGGCATCGATGCCTTCGTCGAGGCCGATACCGAGGAATTGCGCGGGCAAATCGCCGCGCGCGGCGGACGGCCGATCGAGGTCATCGAGGGCCCATTGATGGCCGGCATGAACGTGGTCGGCGACCTGTTCGGCGCAGGCAAGATGTTCCTGCCGCAAGTGGTCAAATCGGCGCGGGTGATGAAGCGGGCGGTCGCCTACCTCATCCCCTTCATCGAAGCTGAACGCCGGCCTGGGGATACCATGCAATCCAACGGCCGCATCGTGCTGGCGACGGTCAAAGGCGATGTCCACGACATTGGCAAGAACATCGTCGGCGTGGTGCTGCAGTGCAACAACTACGAGGTCATCGATCTCGGCGTGATGGTGCCGGGTCAGAAGATCCTCGAGGTTGCCAAGGCCGAAGGCGCCGATGTCATCGGCCTCTCCGGGCTGATCACGCCGTCTCTGGATGAAATGGTGCATCTGGCGCGGGAGATGGCGCGTCAGGACTTCCAGTTGCCGCTGCTGATCGGTGGCGCCACCACCTCGCGCGCACACACCGCCGTCAAGATCGATCCGGCCTACCCGGGCCCCGTGATCTGGGTCAAGGACGCCTCGCGCTCGGTGCCGGTCGTCGCCGCCCTGCTCTCGCCCGAGCAGAAACCGCAGTTGCTGCAGTCGATCCGGGACGAATACGAACAGATCCGGGCCCGACACGCCGGCAAAGATCGTCAGGAAAAGTTTCTGCCGCTCGCCGAGGCGCGTCTGCGCCGCACGCCGGTGGACTGGGAGACCTATCACCCCCCGCGCCCGCGCATGCTGCTGCAACAAGCCAAGGATGTCTGCCAGGGCCCGGCGTGTGATCATGCCGCTCATGCGGCGACACAGTTCGTGAAGGTGTTCGAGGATTATCCGCTCGAGGAGTTGCGGGCCTGCATCGACTGGCAGCCGTTTTTCATCAGCTGGGAGCTCAAGGGCCGCTATCCCGATCTGTTGCACAACCCGGCCACGGCAGAGGCGGCCCGCCGCCTGTATGACGACGCCCAGATTATGCTGGACCGGATCATTGCCGAACGCTGGCTGCGCGCCAGCGGCGTCATCGGCCTGTTTCCCGCCCATCAGGTCGATGCCGACGATATCATCGTCTACACCGACGAAAGCCGCCGCGAGATCCGTGCCCGCCTGCACCAGCTGCGCCAGCAGGGTGAACATCGCGAGGGCGTGCCCAACCGCTCGCTGGCCGACTACATCGCCCCGCAGGCCACCGGCCTGGCCGACTACATCGGCGCCTTTGCCGTCACCGCCGGCCTGGGATGCGCCGAACGCGTCGCCGAGTTTCGTCGCCAGCTCGACGATTACAGCGCGATCCTGCTCGAGTCCTTGGCCGACCGGCTGGCGGAAGCCTTCGCCGAGCGCCTGCACGAGCGCGTGCGCCGCGAGTTCTGGGGTTATGCCCCCGACGAACACCTGGATCAGGTCGCGCTCATCGCCGAAAAATACACCGGTATCCGCCCTGCTCCGGGCTACCCGGCATGCCCGGACCACACCGAAAAAGCGACGCTGTGGGATCTGCTGGATGTCGAGCGGCGCTGCGGAATTAGGCTCACCGAAAGCTTCGCCATGTGGCCCGGCGCTACGGTGAGCGGATGGTATTTCTCCCATCCGCAAGCGCAATATTTCGTCCTGGGTCGCCTGAATCGCGATCAGGTCGCCGACTACGCACGACGCAAAGGCTGGACGCTCGCCGAGACCGAGCGGTGGCTAAGCCCCAATCTGGGTTACGAGCCCGAGGACTGATGGCAAGTCGTTTGCAGGCGACAGCTTCACAAGGGCGGACGCAGAGGCCATCGTCGTGCCGGCATGTTCGATGATCAACCTTGGAGGAAACGCCATGCAACGCGGTATCGGATTCTGTTTGACAACGTTGCTTCTGACCCTGTCGGTGAACGTCTGGGCGCAGCCGCAGGACGAAGCCCCCAGGATGATGCAGCACATGTGGGACAAGGCGGACGGCGATGATGACGGACGCATCAGCAAGTCGGAGTTCACGGCCATGCAGGAGCGTCGCTTTGCCATGCTCGATGCGAACAAGGACGGTTACATCGACCGCACCGAGCGCGATCAGGCCCAGCAAAAAATGCGGCACCACATGAAGGGACTGATCGACGGCGTCAAGCCGCCCGCCTCGGAGCCCTGAGCCGCGCAGGGAGTTCAGCCCGCAGCGCACCGGCCGCGCAACGGGGATCGGTGCGCGACTCGACGCCGCATGAACACGGTCCAATCGTTCTGCGCATCTCAAGAAGCCGGCGCACGCTGCCGATCTGTGGAAAGAACCGGCTACAATCCCGCTTCCCAAGGTGCACGCTGGCCGTCTCTCACCCTTATCGCTCTTCTCGGGAATCTCCATGACCACATCGCTTACCCCTGGTTCTCAGCGTTCCGGCCGAGCGGCGCAACGCGCCTGGTGGGCCGGGCCCCGCGGGTGGGCGCTGGTGCTGACGATTGCCGTTGGCGGCGCAGCACTCCTGCTCTGGGACCGGCAACCGGAAGCGCAGGTGCAGACGCCCGAGCGGCCCGCGCCGGTGTCGGCGGCGACAGTGAAGACCGGCGACCTCAGCATCTACCTCGAGGGCCTGGGCACGGTCACGCCACTGAATTCGGTCACCATCCGCAGCCGCGTCGACGGTGAACTCATTGCCTTGCATTTCGACGAGGGCCAGATGGTCAAGGCCGGCGAGCTGCTCGCCGAGATCGATGCCCGGCCTTTTCAGATCCAGCTCGAGCAGGCTCAGGCGCAACTGGCCCGCGACGAAGCGCTGCTGACCAATGCCCGTCAGGACCTCGCGCGCTATCAGCAACTTCTCAAACAGGATTCCATCGCCCAACAGCAGGTATCGACCCAGGAAGCGCTGGTGCGCCAGTATGAGGCCGCCCTGCAGGGGGATCGTGCGCAGGTGAACAATGCGCGGTTGCAACTCGATTACACCCGCATCACCGCGCCGATCAGCGGCCGGATCGGCCTGCGCAGCGTGGATCGGGGCAATCTGGTGCGCGCCGGCGACCCGAACGGTCTGGCCGTCATCACGCAAACCCAGCCCATCGGCGTGCTCTTCGACATCCCCGAGGATGATCTCCCCAGGGTGCGCGAGCGGCTGCGGCAGGCATCGCTGCCGGTGACCGCGTTCAATCGCGACCAGTCGCGCACCCTGGGTCAGGGACAGCTCGCCGCGATCGACAATCGGATCAACAGCGCCACCGGCATGGTCCGCCTGAAGGCCCAGTTTCCCAACGGGGACGAGATGCTGTTCCCCAATCAGTTCGTCAACGCGCGCTTGCTGCTCAACACGCAGCGCAACGCCGTGGTCATCCCCGACGCCGCGATCCAGCGCGGCGCCCAGGGGACTTACGTCTGGGTGATCAGCGGGGACCAGACCGTGGCCGCGCGCCCGGTGGAGACGGGCACTCGGGATCGCGGCCTGACCGCCGTTCGCAGCGGCCTGAAGGCGGGGGAACGCATCGTCATCGACGGCACCGAAAAGCTGTCGGAAGGCAAGGCCGTCGAGGTCATCGAGAAGCCGGCGCCCGCCGCTGGCAGCCGGACCCCATGAATCCATCCCGCCCGTTCATCCTGCGGCCGGTCGCGACCTCGCTCATCATGGCGGCCCTGCTGATCGCGGGGTTGCTGGGCTATCGATTCCTGCCGCTGGCGGCCCTGCCGCAGGTGGAGTATCCAACCATCCAGGTCGTGACCCTCTACCCGGGCGCGAGCCCCGAGGTCATGGTGTCCTCGGTGACGGCGCCGCTGGAGCGTCAGCTCGGGCAGATGGCCGGCCTCAACCAGATGACCTCCACCAGTTCCGGCGGCGCCTCGGTCATCACCCTGCAATTCTCCCTCGACCTGACGCTCGACATCGCCGAGCAGCAGGTCCAGGCCGCGATCAATGCGGCCAACACCTTCCTGCCGTTCGATCTGCCGAATCCACCCGTTTACAACAAGATCAACCCGGCCGATGCGCCGATCATGACGCTGGCGCTGACCTCCCGGAATCTCCCCTTGCCCGAGGTCGAGGATCTGGCGGACACGCGGCTCGGACAGAAGCTCGCACAGGTCAGTGGCGTGGGCCTCGTCAGCCTCAGCGGCGGGCAGCGCCCGGCCATCCGCATCCAGGCCGATCCACGGGCGCTGGCGGCCTACAACCTCAGCCTCGAGGACCTGCGCAGCGCGGTGGGTGCGAACAACGTCAACCAGGCCAAAGGCAGTTTCGACGGCCCGGATCGGGCCTATACGATCGACGCGAACGACCAGTTGCTCACCGCCGAGCAGTTCGCGCAGATGGTGGTGGCCTATCGCAACGGCGCGCCGGTGCGACTGCACCAACTCGCGCGGGTGGTCCGCGATGTCGAGAACACCCGTCAGGCCGCCTGGTACGGCAAGGAACCCGCCGTGCTGGTGAACATCCAGCGCCAGCCGGGCGCCAACGTGATCGAGGTGGTAGATCGCATCAAGGAGCTGCTGCCGCGCCTGCAGGAGTCCCTGCCGGCCGCGGTGAACCTGACGGTGGTGTCCGACCGCACCACCACCATCCGCGCCTCCGTGCATGACGTTCAGTTCGAGCTCATGCTGGCTGTGGCGCTGGTCGTCATGGTCATCTTCCTGTTTCTGCGCAACCTCACGGCGACGATCATCCCCAGCGTGGCCGTACCCCTGTCGCTCATCGGCACCTTCGCGTTCATGTATCTGGCGGGCTTCAGTGTCAACAACCTGACGCTGATGGCGCTCACCATTGCCGCGGGCTTCGTCGTCGACGATGCCATCGTGGTGATCGAGAACATCAGCCGCTATCTGGAGGCCGGCGAATCTCCGCTCGAAGCGGCGCTCAAGGGGTCGCGCCAGATCGGGTTCACCATCATCTCGCTGACGGTGTCCCTGGTCGCGGTCCTGATCCCGCTGCTCTTCATGGGCGACGTCATCGGCCGCCTGTTTCGCGAGTTTGCACTCACGCTGGCCGTGTCGATCCTCATCTCGGCGGTGGTTTCGCTCACCCTCACGCCCATGATGTGCGCGCGGCTGTTGCACCGCGCGCCCGCCGGACGGCACTCCGAACTCGCGCAGGGCCGCTTTCTGGACGACGTCATCGCCCGCTACGGCCGCTTGCTGACGCGGGTGCTGGACCGCCCCCGACCCATGCAGGCCGTCGCCCTGATCACGCTGCTGTTGACGCTCGCGCTTTACGTGCTGATTCCGAAGGGTTTCCTGCCGCCCCAGGACACGGGGCTCATCCAGGGTATTTCCGAGGCCCCCCAGTCCATTTCCTTCCAGGCCATGGCCGAGCGCCAACAGGCCCTGGTGGCCGCCCTGCTCGAGGATCCCGCCGTCGCCGGCGTCACCTCGTTCATCGGCGTCGACAGCACGAACCCCACGCTCAACAGCGGGCGGGTGATGATCCAGCTCAAACCACACGCCGAGCGAGACGCCGATGCGCACGCCGTCATGCGCGATCTGCAGGCGCGCGTCAAGGACCTGCCGGGGATTTCGGTCTATCTGCAGCCCTTGCAGGATCTCAGCATCGGCAATCTCGTCTCGCGCACCCAGTATCAATTGACCCTGCAGGATCCCGATGCGGCCGAGTTGGCGGATTGGGCGACGCCGATCACGGAGCGCCTGCAATCGCTGCCGGCGCTGCGTGATGTCAACAACAATCTGCAGACCGGCGGCCTGCAAGCCTATCTCGCCATCGACCGCAATGCGGCGGCGCGCTACGGCATCACGGCGGCGGCCATCGACAACGCGCTCTATAACGCCTTTGGTCAACGCATCGTCTCGACGATCTTTACGCAGTCGAATCAATATCGCGTGGTGCTGGAACTCGACCCCGAACTCCAGCGCAGCCTCCGGGCGCTGGAGCGCATCTACGTGCCCTCTCCCGCTGGCGTGCAGGTGCCGCTCAGCGCCCTTGCGCGGGTCGAGGAGCGCACGACGCCGATCCTCATCCAGCATCTGGGTCAGTTCCCCGCGGCCACCATCTCCTTCAACCTGGCGCCGGACACCTCACTGGGCGCGGCCGTCGCCGACATCGAGGCCACGCTCGCCGAACTGTCCCCGCCGGCCAGCCTGCAGACCCGCTTCCAGGGCGACGCCCTCGCCTTCCGGGCTTCGCTCGCCAATCAGACGCTTCTCCTGGTCGCCGCCATCGTCTGCATGTACATCGTCCTGGGCATGCTCTATGAGAGCTACATCCACCCGATCACCATTCTCTCGACCCTGCCCTCGGCGGGCGTGGGCGCCCTGCTGGCACTCTTGCTGACCGGCCATCCACTGGACGTGATCGGCATCATCGGCATCGTGTTGCTGATCGGCATCGTGAAGAAGAACGCCATCATGATGGTCGACTTCGCCCTGGACGCCGAGCGCTCGGCGGGCAAATCACCGCGTGAGGCCATTTTCGAGGCCTGCCTGCTGCGCTTCCGCCCGATTCTGATGACGACGATGGCCGCCTTGCTGAGCGCCTTGCCGATGATGTTGAGCACGGGTGTCGGCGCCGAGCTGCGCCGTCCGCTCGGACTGACGCTGGTCGGCGGTCTCGTCCTGAGCCAGATGCTCACGTTGTTCACCACGCCGGTGATCTACCTGGCCTTCGCGGATCTCTCCGAACGCGTGAGCCGCCGTGTCGGCCCGGCACACGAGGGCAGCGCTTGAACCTCGGCGCGTTCTTCATCTATCGGCCCGTCGCCACCACGCTGCTGACGCTGGCGATCACGCTGTCGGGGTTGCTCGGCTTCTCGCTCATGCCCGTGGCACCGATGCCGCAGATCGACTTCCCGACCATCGTCGTGATCGCGCGCCTGCCCGGCGCCAGCCCGGAGACCATGGCCACCACGGTCGCCACACCGCTCGAACGCCAGCTCGGACGCATCGCGGGCATCGAGGAGATGAGCTCGGCGAGTTCCATCGGCTTTACCCGCATCATCATCCAGTTCGACGTCAACCGGAACATCGACGGCGCGGCGCGCGACGTGCAGGCCGCCATCAACGCCGCGCGCAGCCTGCTGCCCGCCAACCTGCCGACCAACCCCATCTACCGCAAGGCGAATCCCGCCGATTCGCCGGTGCTGGTCATTTCGCTGACCTCCGACACCTTGACGCCGGGTCAGATGTACGACGCCGCCTCCACCGTGCTGGCACAGAAGCTTTCCCAGGTGTTGGGGGTCGGTCAAGTGGAACTGGGCGGGTCCGCGCTGCCGGCCGTGCGGGTGGAGCTCAACCTCGATGCGGTCAACAAATACGGTCTCAGCCTCGAGCAGATCCGGCAGACGCTGGCCGGCGCCAATGCCAACCGGCCCAAGGGCTTCCTCGAGGACGGTGAGAATCGCTGGCTGATCCATGCGAACGATCAGGCCAAGACGGCCGATGCGTTTCGCGATCTGGTCGTTGCCTACGTCCAGGACTCGCCCGTGCATCTGCGGGACATCGCCGAGGTGCGCGACTCCGTTCAGGACGTGCGCAACGCCGGCACCGCGAACGGCAAACCGGCGGTGTTGATCACGCTGCGCCGGCAACCGGGCGCGAACGTCATCGAAACCGTCGACCGCGTCAAGGCGCTGTTGCCGGAACTCAAGGCGTCGGTTCCCGGCGGGGTGAATCTGACCGTCGAACTCGACCAGTCGGAAACGATACGCGCGTCGCTCCACGAGGTGGAACTGACGATCGTGATCTCCACTATCCTGGTGCTGGGCGTCGTGCTGCTGTTCCTGCGCAATGCCCGCGCCACGCTCATTCCGGCGGTGGCGCTGCCAGTGTCCCTGATCGGCACCTTCGGCGCGCTGTATCTGATGGGCTACACCATCGACAATCTGTCGCTGATGGCGATCACCATTGCCACTGGTTTCGTCGTTGACGACGTCATCGTGGTACTGGAGAACATCATCCGCCATCTCGAACAGGGCAGCTCGCCGTTTCAGGCCGCGCTCGACGGCACCCGGGAAGTGAGCTTCACCGTCGTGTCGATGACGTTGTCGCTGGTCGCCGTTTTCCTGCCGATCGTGCTCATGGGGGGGATGATCGGGCGCCTGATCCAGGAATTTGGCGCAACGCTGTCGCTTGCGGTGTTGGTTTCCATGGTGGTGTCGCTGACCCTGACGCCCATGATGAGCGCCCGGCTCCTGCGCGCCGACACCTTCGGTGAGCCGGGCCGGCTCCACCGGGCCGTCGATCGGGGTTTCGAGCGCATGATCGGGCTGTATCGCACCAGCCTGGACTGGGCCTTGCGCCACTCCTTCCTGACCCTGATGTCGCTCTTCGCGACCTTTGCCTTCAACATCTTCCTGTTCGTGGTCGTCCCCAAGGGCCTGATGCCGCAGTACGACATCGGCAAGCTGCTCGGCTACATCGGCGGGGAACAGGCGCTCTCCTTCCAGTCGATGCAGGAAAAGCAACAGCAGTTCACGGACATCCTGCGCGCAGATCCCGCCGTGGAGAGCGTGGTCTCCTTCATCGGCGGCGAATCGCAGGGCAATACCGGATTCGTGTTCGTGTCGCTCAAACCCCTGGAGGAGCGGAAATTACCGGCGCACAAGGTCATGGAGCGCCTGCGCACCCAGGTGAACGACATCCCCGGCGCGACGCTGTTCCTGCAGGGACCGCAGGACATCCGCCCCGGCGGCCGCCCTGCCAACTCGCGCTATCAGTACACGCTGCAGAGCGACAACCTCGAAGACCTTTACCAATGGGCGCCCCGCCTCGAGGCGGCCCTCAAGGAATCGCCGCAACTGGTCGACGTCAACAACGACCTCAAGACCCGCGGCCTGCATGCCAAGGTGGTGATCGATCGTGACGCGGCCGTGCGCCTCGGCGTCGATCCGGCGCGCGTCGACGCCGCGCTGTACAACGCGTTCGGGCAACGACCGGTGTCAACGATCTATGCCGAGCGCAACCAGTATTTCGTCGTGATGACGGCAGGGCCCGCCGACACCCGTGACCCGGCGAGCCTGGATAAGCTGTTCGTGCCGGCAAAGAACGGCACGCTGGTCCCGCTCTCGACCTTCAGCCACGTCGAAACGACAACCGGGCCCATCGTCGTGAACCACCAGGGTCAGTTCGCCGCCGCGACGCTGTCCTTCGATCTGGCGCCCGGCGTATCGCTGAGCGACGCCGACCAGATCATCCGGCGCGCGATGACGCAGATCGGATCCCCGGCCTCGGTCCGCGGCGGATTTCAGGGTGAAGCGCTCGCGTTCAAGAAGTCGCTTTCCTCCGAGCCGTGGCTGCTGCTGGGGGCGCTGATCACGATCTACGTCGTGCTGGGCATTCTCTACGAGAGCTTCATCCACCCGATCACGATTCTCTCGACGCTGCCTTCTGCCGGGGTGGGCGCCATCCTGGCGCTGCTGATCACCGGGGTCGAACTCAACGCCATGGCCTTGATCAGCCTCTTCCTGCTGATCGGCATCGTGAAGAAGAACGCCATCATGATGGTCGACGTCGCCATTCAGACCCAGCGCGACGCCGGGCTGACTCCTCGCGAGGCGATCTTCGAGGCGGCCCTGATCCGGCTTCGGCCCATTCTCATGACCACCCTTGCCGCGGCGCTCGGCGCCCTGCCCCTGGCGGTTGCGACGGGGTACGGCGCCGATCTGCGCCGGCCGCTCGGCATCGCCATCGTCGGCGGGCTATTGTTCAGCCAGTTCCTCACGCTGTACACGACACCCGTCGTCTACCTCTACATGGATCGACTGCATCAGTGGTTCCAGCGGCACTGGGCGACCGACCGCCGTCCCATCCATGTCACTGATTGAAGGCACACGCATGGCCACGTCTTTCCTCTTCGGCTCTCGTTCACACCCATCGCGGCGGGGCGCGAAGGGCCTGCGGCTCGGCGCAATGGCGTGCATGATGGGGCTCAGCGCCTGCAAACTCGGCCCCGACTATGAGCGTCCGACACTGGAGACGCCGGCTGCCTACAAGGAAATGGGCGACTGGAAGCCGGCGGAACCTGCCGCACACCACAACCGGGGCGCCTGGTGGGAGATCTACCGCGACCCCAAGCTCGACGCCTTGCAGGCTGAATTGAGCAAAGGCAATCTCAACGTACGGATTGCCGAGAGCCAGTTCCGACAAGCGCAGGCAGTGCTGGCGGCCAACCGTTCCGCGCTCTTTCCCACGCTCGGCGGCTCCGCCGGGGTGACCCGCAGCCAGATCCCCGACCCGCTGACCGGCCTCAATCGAGAACCGGTACAACTTCCCGAGCAGCGCTTCGGACCCTTTGGCGCCTTGCGTGTCCGCCCGCCAGCGGTGCAGGTGCCCGACATCGAGTTCGATCCGCAGACCCAGTACAACGTCGGGCTCAGCAGCAGCTGGGAAATCGACCTGTGGGGACGCGTGCGGCGGCAGGTCGAGTCCAACGAAGCCAACCTCGCTGCGAGCGCGGCGGATCTGCAATCCATGCGGCTCAGCATGCAGGCGCAACTGACACGCGTCTATTTTGCACTGCGCGCCAACGATACGCTGCAGGACAAGCTGGGCCAGAGCGTGGCGGCGTATGAGCGTTCCTTGCAGATCGCCGAAAACCGCTACCAGAGCGGGGTCACGTCGCGATCCGATGTCCTGCAAGCCAAGACACAGCTGCGTTCGACTCAAGCCCAGGCCCAGGACCTGGGAATCCAGCGCGCGCAACTCGCGCACGCGTTGGCTGTGTTGCTCGGCCGGCCGCCGGCTCAGTTCGATTTCCCGCCCTCGCCGCTGGACGATCCGGCCATCCCTGTCGTGCCCGCCGGCCTGCCTTCAGCCTTGCTCGAGCGCCGCCCAGACATTGCGGCGGCCGAACGTCGCGTCGCCGCGGCCAACGCCCAGATCGGCGTCGCCAAGGCCGCATACTTTCCGAATCTCACCCTCTCGGCCAATGGGGGCTATCAAGGAACCAGTCTCAGTGACCTGATCAGCCTGCCGAACCGATTCTGGTCTCTCGGACCCCGTGCGGCCTTGGCGTTGTTCGATGGTGGCCTGCGCAAAGCACAGGTCCAGCAAGCCGAAGCCGTCGTCGATGCGAGCGCCGACAGCTACCGGCTCGTCGTGGTGGGCGCTTTTCAGGAAGTGGAAGATCAGTTGGCGGCGCTGCGCATCCTCGCGGATGAGGCCCTTACCCAGTCCGAAACCGAGGACTTCGCGCGCCAGTCGCTCGAGGTCACTACCAATCAGTACAAGGCGGGCCTCGTCGGGTATCTCAATGTGGTAAACGCCCAGACGATCCTGCTGGACAGCGAGCGCGCGAGCGTCGCGCTACTGAACCAGCGCCTGGCCGCCAGCGTCGACCTGATACGGGCCTTGGGCGGCAGTTGGGACAGCGCGGAGTCGACCGGGGTCCGGACGGCTGCCGCGCCTTGACAGTCCGGCACCTTGCCGATTAGATTCGAGCCATGCTTTACCTGCGAAACGGAATCCTGCTGCTGCGACTGTGAACCGGAACGCCATGCGCCGGTTCCATTCATTGTTGCGCGAGAGGATCCCCTCCATGTCCATGTCGTTTTTCCGTTTTCCCCGACTCCCCCACCCCGTGACGCTGCGACTGCGATGCGGTCGCCAGGCCCTGCGAGCGCCTGCCTGGCGGCCTTGACGATCCTGGGCGCATCCCGTGTCCAAATCCCAGGAGTCCAACCATGATCCAGCATCCGCATGAGAAGTATCATTCCGTCGGAGTCGTCGAACTGCCCGACCGGCAGTGGCCCTCCCGCCGCGTTTCATCGCCTCCGCTGTGGTGCAGCGTCGATCTGCGCGACGGTAATCAGGCGCTCATCGAGCCCATGGATGGCGCGCGCAAGCGCCAGATGTTCGAAACGCTGATCGCCATCGGCTTCAAGGAGATCGAGGTCGGCTTCCCAGCCGCCAGCCAAACCGACTTCGACTTCGTGCGCGAGCTGATCGAACAGGATCGCGTCCCGACAGACGTCACGATCCAGGTCCTGGCCCAGGCTAGAGAGGACCTCATCGCCCGCACCTTCGAGGCGCTGCGGGGCGCGCGCCGGGCGATCGTCCATGTCTACAATTCCACTTCCGAGGCACAGCGACGGGTCGTGTTCGGCAAGGACCGCGCGGGCATCCGAGAGATTGCCGAACAGGGCGCGCGCTGGGTGGCGGCGCATGCGGCGCGGCATCCGGAAACAGAATGGATTTTTCAGTACTCCCCTGAGAGCTTCACCGGCACAGAACTCGATTTCGCGCTCGAGGTCTGCAGCGCCGTGCTCGCCATCTGGCAACCCCGCGCAGGCCACCCGGTGATCGTCAACCTCCCGGCGACGGTGGAGATGACGACGCCGAACGTGTACGCGGATCAGATCGAATGGATGCACCGCCACCTGCCCCACCGTGAGCACGTGGTCCTGTCGGTCCATCCGCACAACGATCGGGGCACCGCCGTGGCGGCAGCCGAATTGGCCATGCTGGCCGGGGCCAATCGGATCGAAGGCACCCTGTTCGGCAACGGCGAGCGCACCGGCAACGTGGATATCGTCACCCTGGCCTTGAATCTCTATACCCAAGGCATCCATCCGGACCTGGATTTCTCGCACATTAACGACATTGTGCGCGTCGTTGAAACCTGCAACCAGTTGCCGGTCCATCCGCGGCATCCCTATGCGGGGGAGCTCGTGTTCACGGCTTTCTCCGGCTCACACCAGGATGCGATCAAGAAAGGGCTGGCCGCGCGCGCGGCCGATGCGGCCGAGGTTCCCGTCTGGGAAGTGCCCTATCTGCCCATCGACCCGCGCGACGTCGGCCGCAGCTATGAGGCGGTGATCCGCATCAACAGCCAATCCGGCAAGGGCGGCATCGCCCACTTGATGGCCAGCGAATTCGGACTCGATCTGCCGCGCCGGTTGCAGATCGAGTTTCGCAACGCGGTCCAGGCGGTGGCCGACGAGACCGGCAAGGAAATCACCGCCGCCGACTTGTGGGCACTGTTCGAGGCGACCTATCTTGCGGTTCCGAGAGCGCATGCACTGGTGGAATACCGGGAGGCGCCCCATGAGGAAGACGGCGCACGGCTCAGACGGGTACAGGCCATCGTCCGCGACGCGACCGGTGTCGATCGGCTCATGACAGGCATCGGCCGCGGACCCATCGATGGGTTCATCCATGCCTTGCGCGAGAATTGCGCCGCGCCGATTGAGATCGTCGACTATCGTGAACATGCGCTCGCGCCGGGATCCGATGCACGCGCTGTCAGCTACGTCGAACTGCGCATCGGCGAGGAGGATCGGACGTGGCACGGCGTGGGGATCGATGAGGATGTGACGGCGGCTACGCTGCGCGCCGTGTTGAGCGCCTTGGGGCGCCATCACGCCGCGACGGGCCGGATCACGCATCCCGCGTCCGCTCAGCGTCGCGCCTGACCGCCGTCCGCCCGCCTGCCGCCTCACCAATGCAGGGCGCGCAGGCGGGCGGTTTTCTTGTGCTGATGCGCGTTCATCCGTTGCAGGATGTCGCGCAAGGTTTCGATCGCCCGGCAGATGTAGGGGCCCTTGTTCAGCATCACGCATTCTGCGCGTACGCCCATCGCCGCGTCGGTGATTTCGGCGCGCGTCGGCGTGCCCTTGCGGGCCAGCGATTCGAGCACCTGGGTGGCCCAGATCACGGGCACATGAGCGGCCTCGCACAGCCACAGGATTTCTTCCTGGATTTCCGCCAATCGCTCGGGGCCGATCTCGACGGCCAGATCGCCCCGCGCCACCATGACCCCGAGTGGACGGCGGGGCAGCGCCGTCAGCAGGATCTCCGGCAGATGGTGCACAGCCTGGGCGGTTTCGATCTTGGCCACGACCGGGATGTCGCCCGCCCCGCGCTGATCCAGCTCGGCCATGAGCTGGCTGATGTCATCCGCCGTGCGCACGAACGAATAACCGACGATGTCCGCTTCCTGCGCGGCCAGGTCCAGCATTTGCAGATCCTCTGTTGTCAGAGGCGGCAAACCGAGATCGCTGTCGGGAAAATTCAGCCCCTTCGCTCCGCGCACCTTTTCGCCGCCCGCGCGCGCCTGCGTGATGTGCAAGAGCGCGCCCTCGGGCGTCAGCGCCTCGACCGTGGCGCCGATCTTGCCATCGTCGATGAATACGCGGTGGCCCACCTGCAGGTCGTCGATGATCTCCGGGCAGCTGAGGCCGATACGGGCGACTTCGACGATCTTGCCTTGTCCGTCACGTCGCGGCGCCTCGCCTACATGACTGTTTCGCGTCAACAGCAAGCGATCGCCCGGCTGCACCACAAGAAATCCCGCCCGTTCGGGAAACGGTCCGAAACAGCCGACCCGCCGCTCGGAGGGCATCGCGGCTGGCCCACGCCAACGGCACGCCATGCCGGGCTCCACGAAAGCCGTGTGCCAGAGGCGTCCTCGCCAGCGACCGGCGGCGTCACGCTCGACGATGTCGATTTCACGCATGCGGCCGCGCGTATCCCGAAAACGCAGGCAACCGCCGGGTTCCAGTTCACTGAACACGTCCTGGCTGATCGGGAGTTCGTCCTTGGACGCTCTCGGCGGATCCTGCGCAAGGACGAGCATCACCTCCGCGGGGGCGACCACACGGCCACGCGAATCTCGCGGCGGATGGATGGCCAAGACCGGCGCTGCGAGAACGGGGCCGGTTCGCAGCTTGGGCCCGGGCAGATCCATGTAGATGCGGCAGGGACGCCCCAGTTGCTCCCCGGCGCGCCGGACCCGTTCGATCATCCGGCGCCATACGTCGGGGTCGTCATGGGCCCCGTTGATCCGCGCGCAGTCCATTCCGGACCGGATCATGGCCGCGACGAGATCCGGATCATCGGCCGCTTCGGTCGGCAGGGTCACCATGATGTAGACGCCTTCCCCGTTGCGATGCGTGCCGAACACCCGCCGGGTGTTTTCGGCCAGGAGGGCTTCGCCTTCGACAATGTCCGGGCCTTGCCCGGTGTTCGCGGGGAGCCATTGTCCTTCCAGAACGCCCGCCAGAAGCGCAAGCACACGGTCCAGGTCGTGCAGCAGATGCGCCTCTGAACGTCCGAGCGACGACAGGCCCTGATTGCTCAGACGCTTTTGCAGTTCGCGCAGATCGACGCGTCGAAACTGCCGGTAATGCAGCAGATTGACGATGCTGGCGGCCCCGCGGACCGCCGTATCGCCAAGCCAGCGGCTCCTCTCGACGCTGACGCCGTCGACGATCCGGGTCCGCAGCGCAGTCAACTCCTGACGCAGCGCGTGGAGTTCGGCGCGATCTGCATTCTCCGGAACGTCGGCATTGCTCGCCATGGCGCGATCCTTGTGTGGGCCGTTGACATCCCGCCAGCGTACGACAGGCAGGTGACAATTTGACGCTGATCGGCACACAGGGCTCTGCCGATTGTGATAAGTTCGAACCCCGTTTCAGGACGAGTCGGCGTCGTGGCCTTTACCTTCGTATCCCCCCGCAACGTGGAGAGTGCCTTGCGCGAGATTCTGCGTGAGCGGATCGAAAAAGCGGGTGAACACCTGTCTGCGCCGGCCATCGACCGGGCGGAGGGTATTCACGAGGCCAGAAAGAGATTCAAGGAGTTAAGAGCTTGTCTTAAACTACTTTCGGATCCGAAGCGCTCCGATATCGCTGCGCTGGAAAGCGTGTTTCGGGATGCGGGGCGGCAATTGTCCGGCACGCGAGACGCCCAGGCGCTGCTGGAATGCTGGGACAAGCTCCGCGCGGTGGACGCAGCGCCCTTGGACACACCGTTCGGCGAGGCGGTCCAGGCTGCGCTGCGCCGCAACGCCCGCACGCACCTCCACGAGACCGACGCGCTGGCCGGCGTGCTCGACGGCATTCGGACGACGCTACAGGAACGGTTGCGTCACCTGCCCGAGATTCAGGCACGGGATGAGGGGTTCGGCGTGATCGAAAGAGGCCTCCGGCGCAGTTATCGCGCCGGTCGGCGCCGACTGGACGACGTCGTCCACGAGCCGACGGCGGAACGTTTCCACGACTGGCGCAAACGGGTCAAGGACCATTGGTACCATACTCGCCTGATCGTGGGCGCTTGGCCCGAGACGCTGGAGCATCGCCAGCAGCTGTTCAAGCGGCTCTCCGATTTGCTCGGAGACGACCATGATCTCGATGTCTTGCTCGACCAGATCAAGGCCTGGCCCGATCGTGCGCGTGAAAAAATCCAGCGTGACGCCCTGTGCACAGCGATCGCGCGCCGTCAGGCGCTCCTCCGCCGGGAGGCATTGGCCCTGGGACGCCGTCTTTACGCGGAAAAACCGCGTGCGTTCGCGCAGCGCATCGCGGCCTATTGGTCGCTATGGGAAGCGGACCAGCCGTGAGGCATCGGCCCTACGCCAGCGATTCCGAATCTTCCAGCACGCCGTTCGAGGAGCACAACATGCGCACGCTGGCCTTCTACAACCTCAAGGGCGGCGTGGGGAAGACCGCGGCAGCCGTCAACGTGGCCTGGTGTGCCGCGAAGGACGGTCAAGCCACCTGTCTGTGGGACCTGGATCCTCAAGGCGCCGCCAGCTGGTATTTGCGGGCCACTGCGGGTTTGGAACTCAAAGCGAAGAAACTTCTTAAAGATAAAAATGCGCTGGACAGCCAGGCCAGGTCGACGGGGTTTCCGAACCTTGACCTGATTCCTGCGGATACCACTTACCGCCATCTCGACCTGCTCTTCGAGCAAAGCGATGCACCGCGGGAGGTGCTGGCGAAACTCGTCAAGCCGCTGGCCGAACGCTATGACCTGCTGGTGCTCGACTGTCCGCCCAGCTTTTCACGGCTTTCGGAGAATATTTTCACGTTGTCCGACGCCGTCGCGGTCCCGCTGATCCCCACACCGCTGTCCCTGCGGGCCTTGACCCAAGTCAGCGATTTTCTCGGCCGAAAGGGCTTGGATCGCGGTCAGCTGTTGCCCTTTTTTTCCATGGTGGACAAGCGCCGCCTGATGCATCGCCAATGGCTCGAAACGCCCCCGGAAGCATTGCCACGCCTACTCGGCGCTCACGTTCCATACGCCTCGGTGGTTGAGCAAATGGGGTCCCAGCAAAGCCCCATCGGCGAATTCGCCGCGCACAGTCCTGCGGCGCGTGCCTATGACGCCCTGTGGCGAGAGATCCGTTCTCAGCTCATGGGTCGGTGAGAGGTTGGCGCGCGGGGCCTCAATGGCGACCGATGAGCCTCAATTGAGCCGGCGTCAGAAACCATTCGAGGTGGGCGTCCTGACCGTAGGCCCGACCGCTCCGGATACAGGCAACGGCGCCCTTCTTGAACGGCAGACACGGGTGATCAGGCGTTCCGGTGAGGAGCACCGAAGCCAGCCGACCCAAGTCCGGTTGGTGTCCGACGAGCATGAGCGTATCGGGAAGATCTGCGCCAAGCCCACTCAACGCATCCGGTTCCCCGCCAGGCGCCAGCCAGTCGCATAACTGCGGCGAGGCACATCCCAGCCCTGAGGCAAGCAACTCGGCCGTTTCGCGCGTTCTGCGCAACGGACTGGTCCAAATCGCGGCTGGCCGGATCCCGAGTCGCCGCAGCCCGGACACGATCCCTTGCATTTTCCGCGCGCCATCTGCGGTGAGGGCCCGGCTGAAGTCGCCCTCACCCGTGTCCGGCTCGGCCACGCCGTGACGCACCAGATAGGTGATCATGGGTGGCCCGCGGCAAGGTCAGCGTTCGTCCCATTCCTCGTCGGCATCCTCGACGTCGTCTTCGGCATCGAGGTCATCTTCATCGTCTTCCTCTCGATAGCGACGGGTCCTCGTCGAGCGGTAAAAATCGCTTTTGGGTTCCGGAGATTCCTCGGCCGGCTCGACCTCGGAGTCATCCTCATCCATGACGTCCAGATCCAGGTCGTACCAGTCATCGAACCCGATGGTTCGGGTCTCGCCGTCTTCGTATTCGATCTCGATTTCGTCGGCCTGCTCGTCCATCGACAGGATGCGAAACCGATCGTCCTGTTCCAGATCGAGATACCACTGACCGACGACGGGATCCAGTTCATCCATGGCCTCCCCCTTTTCAGAAGGGCCGGCGAACCTGTCGCCGACCCCCCCGACAATTCTTTATTCGGACTTCATTTCCTCGGTTTTCTCGTCCAGCTTTTCGCCCAGCTCTTCGGCCTTCTCGCCGGCAGCGCCGGTGGCGTCATCGATCTTTTCGCCGGCCTCTTCGCCCGGGCCCTGGAACGGCTCCTTCGCCTTATCCATCAGATCGTCGGCCTTCTGCTCGACGTTATCCATGGCTTGCTCGGCATCCTGCTTGGCTTCCTCCCGGTCCTTGCGGTCGCAGGCGGACAAGCCGAACACAGCCACCAAGCCGGCAATCATCAGCCAACGCAGTTTGGAAGTCTTGGTCATCAGACATTCTCCTGAATGTGAAGTTACGGGACGCATGTCGCCCTCAGCTGCCGGTTGCAGCCTCGCGGCTAGTTTGAACGAACTGCGCCCCCGATTGCCACCTGTCGCCATTTTTCTCACACGGCGCGTCCGATGCTGCGTCATTGCAATCGATTCTCAATCGCCATAGGATCCGAGATAATATCGCACCGAATCGCACCGCAGGCTGATCATGACCCACAATAGACCGCGCCGGGCCGCCCGCATCCTTGGCGCCGCCTTTTCCGGATTGGTGTTGTCATGGGCCGCTCTCGCGTGGGCAGCGGATCGGGATCAGATCCTGCCGATCCTGCAAATGGTCGATTACATCGGCGTTGATTATCCTGAATTCGTTCGCGATGGCGAGGTTCTGAACGAGGCGGAGTACGCGGAGCAACGCGAGTTCTCGGCCGATGTCGTGCGGCGCGTCACGGCCCTGCCCGAGTCGGACGGCAAGCCGGACTTGGTGGATGGCGCCCGCGCGCTGGCGACGGCCGTCGACGACAAGGCGCCGGGCGAGCGGATCCAGGAATTGACCGCACGGATGACCCAGGCCCTGCTGGCCCACTATCCCATCGCCATCACGCCCGCCAAAACCCCCGATCCGCGGCGGGGCGATGAGTTGTTTCAATCGCAATGCGCCGGCTGTCACGGCAGCGACGGTCGCGGCGACGGTCCGGCCGGGGCAGCGCTCGAGCCACGCCCGACCGACTTCCACGATCTTGCACGACGCAATCAGCGCAGCTTGCTGAGTTACTACAACACGATCACCCTCGGCGTGCCCGGCACAGGGATGCCGAGTTTCAGCCAGTTGAGTGAAGCCGAGCGCTGGGCGCTCGTCTTTCACGTCGGCCAACTCGCCTACGGCCCGGATGAGCAGGAAGCGGGCACCGCCCTGTGGGCGCAGGATCCCTCGGCCAGAGAACTGATACCGGACATGACGGCGCTGGTGCAACGGACCCCGGCGGAACTCGCAGCGCGGGACCCGGCGCGATCGACCGCCATCCTCGCGATTGCCCTAGCGAACCCGTCGCTTCTGGAGCCCCGCAAGGAACAGGCGCTGATGACGGCGCATGAGCAACTCGAGGTTGTTCGACGCGCTTATCGCGACGGCGACCGCGCCGCCGCCGGACGGGCGGCCCTGTCGGCCTACCTCGACGGCTTCGAGTTGGCGGAGGCCACGCTCGCCGCCTCGGACGCCGAGCTGATGCGTCGCATCGAAGCCGAGATGATGGCGCTGCGCAACGCGGTTCGGGACGGTGAGGACGTCACGGCGCTCGACCAGCGGATCGATCGGCTGCATGCCGCGATCACGCAAGCGGAGGATCGCATCGCCGCCGGTCAGGGCAGTGCGGCGGCCACCTTCGGCGGCAGTTTCCTCATCCTGTTTCGCGAGGGCCTGGAAGCCATCCTCGTGCTGGCGGCCATGTTCGCCTTTCTCAAGAAGTCGGGCCGAACCGACGGCCTCGTCTATCTGCATATCGGCTGGATCGGCGCCCTGCTGCTCGGGTTCGCGACGTGGTTTGCCGCAACCTACGTCATCGACATCAGCGGTGCCAGCCGCGAGGTCACCGAAGGCCTGACGGCCCTGCTGGCCATGGTCATCCTGGTGGGCGTCGGTCTGTGGCTGCACAACAAGAGCTATGCCAGCCGCTGGCAACACTACATTGCCGGTCAGATGCAATCCGCCATGGGCCGCGGCGGGCTGAGGGCGATCGGCCTCGTTTCGTTTCTGTCGGTTTATCGTGAGGCTTTCGAGACCGTTCTGTTCTATCGCGCGCTGTGGAGTCAGGGTCAGCATTCGGCGATCCTCGCCGGCATGGCCGCGGCGCTGATCCTGTTGGGCGTCATTGCGCTCGGCTTGTTCCGCTTCAGCGTGCGCTTACCGATACGCCAGTTCTTCAGTTTCAGTGCCGCCCTGATCGCCGTGCTTGCCATTGTCTTCGCAGGCCAGGGCGTTTCCGCGCTGCAAGCGGCCGGCTGGATCGGCAGCGAAAGTGTCCGCTTCTTCCACATCCCCATGCTCGGCATTTACCCGACCGTGCAAACCCTGTCGACACAAGGCTTGGTCTTGCTGATAATCCTGGCGGGAGTTGCATACAACCATTGGGCGCCCGCGCGATTGGCGGCCGCTGAGAGCCGGTAGACACGACCCGCTCGCGGCCGCGCCCCGGGATTTTCACCGCGCGGCTTTGCGTGCATGCGGCGCTGCCCTGTCGCTTTGGCCCGGCACCGGCCGCTTACGGCGGCTGGTTACCGCTTTTCTTCCTGCGGCAGGGCCACGTGCTCGCGCCCGCATCCGTTTGGATGACACCGCACGAACCGCTACGGGGCCGTTGCCGTCCGGGAGCGGTTCTGTCATGAACGCCAGGCCGCCTGCCGATAGAATCCCAGAGAACCCTGACGCGCCCGCTTCCATGTGCTGCGATCAAGCACCCGACATCACCCCAGGATCGCGATGAATGACACCCGCGCCCCATCGGCCCTGTTGTTCGAGGACCGAACCACGATTTCGCCCGTGCGCGTGCTGGCAGCCATTGTGTCTGCCGCGGGAACCGTAGCGTGGCTGGCATGCGCCGATGAGCCCGCGACCGCATGGCTGGTGGCGCTCCTGGCATGGCTGACGCTCACCCTCTGCGACGGTGAAACCCGTGTGCCCTCGCGATCGCAACGATGGCGCGATCGCGTCCGCGACGCTGCCATCGTCGGCGCGCTGGCCTGGTCGGCCGATCCCGCAGCGAGCCTCTGGGCCATGCCGGTGGCGTGGCATCAGGTGCCGACGCTCACCCAAGGCGCGGCCACGCTGATCGCGGCTGCCTTTCTGTTTGCCAGTCTCGTGGCCAGAATCCGCCGTCGGGCTGCGCTTGGGCATCCAGCCGCTCTGGCGTTTCTCGCCGTTCCGCTCGGCTTCAACCTCTTGCTGCTCTTGGGCAACAGCGCGCTGCTGGCGCGTTGGGGGCAGATGCTCGCGGGAGCAGTCCTGGAGCCGGGTAGCCATGCGGCCGTGGGACGCACGCTGCTGCTCGGCGGCATCAATCTGGCTGCGGTGTGGGGGATGGGGCTGCTGGTCGACGGTCGGGCAAGCCGGGACGTTCGGCTGTTGATGACGGCGGTACTCTGCGGCGCCTGGGCGGCTTGGACGCCGATGATGGCCGATTGGGGCAGCAGCGCGGCGCTGCTCAGCTGGCATCCGCTGGCGGCACTGGCCGTCGTCGTGGCCCTGGCGGCATGGGCACAAGCCGGACTGTGGGCGCAGACTTTTTTCATCACGGCCTTGCTGATGCAGGGGTTGCGCGATCAACGACCGCAATCCGTGACGCTCGCGCCACAGATCCGCGAAGGCGCAGCCAAAGGCGCCGTTTACGGGGCCTTGTTCATGTTGATTCTGGGAACAGCGGCGCTGCTGTACCGCTATCCCGCGTTCAGACATGGGCTGGAGGCGATGCCCTGGCTCGCAGGCATCCTGCTGGGCCCGTTGCTGTTCGGTTTGGCCCGCACGCTCATCGAAAGCTTTGACGGCAGCGCGCCTTTCGTCGGGCGTCTGCGCCGCAATCTTCTGGCGCCGGACAATTATGCGCGCGGCGTGGTGCTGGGTTTCGGGCTGGCCCTGCTGATCGAACGGAACGCCATCGCTGCCTCCGCCGACCTGCGTTTCGTGAGCGGCTTCGTGGTCGGTGCGCTGGCGGGCGCGGGGGTCGACGGGCTGATGCACGGCCTCGCGCGACTGCGCGGCCGTCGGCAGCATTTCGACACGCCGCGCAGCTACGCTTTCGCGGCGCTGTTGAGCGGCGGCGTCGGCGGCATGCTCGCGTGGTATTTCGACGCCGCTCAGTTGCAGACGGTGGGTGAAAAGCTCCTGCGCTACGCGCAGATTCACGGGCCCGCGGCCGGCCAGCCCGTTTATGACTACGTCACCTATCCCCTGTTCAGCCGCTGGGGCGCGATCAACCTCGGCGCCGTATCCGGCGGCCTCAAGCAGTTCTATTGCGATTCCCTGGCGGGGGTCATCAACTGGTCGATCGCCGCGCCGCTGTTCAGCATCAACCTGATCGTTCTCACGGCGATCTTCCAGCGCAGCCTGGAACCCGTGCGGCATCTTTTCACGCGAGACGGATTGGCGAACGTCGTGACCCAGGCCGTGCGGGTGCAGCGCTGGGGCTTGTGGATGGCGCCCATCATTCAGACCTTCCTCAAGATGGCGCCGAATCCCGCGTGGTACAACCAGGACGGCGCGATTCGCACCGGGCTGGCCACGGCGCAGGGCCTGCGCCTCGATGAGGCAGCGTTCCGCGAGTGGAGTCTACAGACCTTTCTGGGGCTCATGACCTACGGCTGGCTGCGCATCCTGATCTGGTTCGATCACATGGGACTGCGGGTCGCGACCCTCGTCAACCTCTCCTTCATCGGGCTGGATCGGCTCGAGGCGCGGCTGTCGCGCTGGCTCGGTCATGCGGCGCCCACGCCCGTCATCCCGGAAGGCATTCGCCGTTTTGCGACCTGGGCCCCGCTGCTGCTCCCTTTCTATATTCCACGCGGCGCGGAATGGGATTTCGTGTGGCAGGACTCCCAACGTCTCGCGACGGCATCGGACAGCGCCCTCATACCGGCCGCCCGCCTGCTGCTCGGCGTCTATCTGGCTGCGGCGCTGGCGGCGGTCCTCGGCCTCCTCTGGATTTTTTGGCGCCTGCATCACACGCGCGAGGCGCATGCCGGGCGGCTCGTGCAGATGAGCAGCGGTCGCCTGCAGCTCGAGATGGACAGCGACGGCAACAGTCGCGCGCTGGTGCATACCGGGCGGGGTCCGGCGCTGGATCTCTCGCGGCGCGCGGCCGACTGTTCCCTGCCCCATGGGCAAAGCTTCTATCTGCAGGACATACAGACGGATGGCGCGTTCGCCCGACCCGTCGATCTGATGCGCGATGAGGCCGATGGGACGAGGCGCATCTGGCGCACGGCCGAGGGCAATGTAGCGCTGACGCGGGCGCTGCCGGGCAATCTCGAGGTTCGCCTCATGGTCGAGCCCTGCACGCAGATCGAGGCCATCCGTTGGCGCATCCGGCTTGCGCAGAACGGGGCTCATGCGCGGCGCCTACGGCTCACTGGTTATCTGGAGTGGGCCTTGAATCACCCGGACGCCTACCTGCGGCGACCGGACTTCAATGCCATCCACATTGGCGTGCGCTACCTGCGCGAGCCGGCTGCCTTGCTCGCCCACAACCGCCTGCTGGGCGGCGACAAGCCCCACCGGCATCCAGCCGGCTGCGGATTCATCGCCTTCGACCCCCACCCTGCGGCGCGGCTGAGCGGGTACGAGGACGACCGCAGCCGTTTTATCGGCCGCGGGACGGCCGATGCACCCGACGCGCTCATCCATCAGAGCCTGCGTGACCCAGCCGACGAGGGGCTGCTGTATCCCTTCGATCCCGCGGCCGCCCTGCAGGTGGAACTTGATGTTGCTCCCGGGGAGCCCCTCGAAATCTCGTGGATCCAGGGCTGGGCCGACTCCGAGTCCGCCGCGCTCGCGGCGATCGAGGTACTGCGTGGATCGGCCGCGGGCAGTGCTGCGCCACGGCCGCTCCATGCCATGCCCCTGCGCCGCGTTCTCCCGCGGCCCACGCTTGCGCCGGCTGCCGGCTTCGACGCGCACGGTCCGGGTTTCGAGATGAGCCCCGATACGCCGCGCCCCTGGACCCATGTGCTTGCCAATCGCCAAGGCTACGGCGTGCTGATCGGCAATGACGGCGCCCAGTTCTCATTTGCCGGCAACGCCCAGCAAAACGGTCTCACGCCGTTCACGCTGGACACCATTCCCGCGCCGTCCTGCGCGCAAGCGCTCTACGTCACCGATCTCGAGACGGGCGCCTTGCTGAGCCCGGGCTTCACGCCGCTGCGCCAGGACGCGGCGCACCGGGTGCGTTTCGAACCGGGCGAAGCCGTGCTGACGGCAGAGAATGCCGATCTTGCGCTGACGCTCCGGGTCGTGGTCGCGCCGGAGGAGCCGCTGGAAGTGCGTGTGTTGCGGGTGGAGAATCGCGCCGCCCATGCGCGGACCCTGCGGCTGACGGCCTACGCCCAGCTTGCCCTGGCCGAACTTCCGCAGGACAGCCACCGGCAGATCGCGACCGCCTTCGATGCCGCGCTGGGCGCCTGCCTGTTCAGCCGCCCGGGGCAGATCTTCCACGAAGGCACCGGTTTTCTCTCGATCGATCTGCCGGTCGAGGCCCACACGTTCAACCGGCGCGCTTTCTGGGGTGCCCGTGGCGATGCCAGCCGGCCCGCCATGGCGCTCACCGGTCGCGCCGAAGTCGATCAACGACCCGATGGCGCAACCGTGGCCGCGCTGTGCGGTGCGTTCGACATCGAACCCTACGGCGCGCGCGAGCTGGTCGTGCTGATGGGACAGGCTGCGAGTGCGGAGGAAGCCGAACAGCTGATCAAGGGCCACCGGGATCCAGCCGGCGGGCGCAACGCCCTTGTCCACGCACGCGAGAACTGGGCGGGCATCCTGGGACAACTGCGTGTCGAAACCGACGATCCCGACTTCGACCGGCTCGTCAACGACTGGCTCCCCTATCAGGTGCTCACGGCGCGGCTCTGGGGGCGACTCGGCCCGAACCAGCGCAGCGGTGCCTTCGGCTTTCGCGATCAACTCCAGGATGTACTCCCGCTCATCTGGACGTGGCCGGCTTTGGCGCGGGAACAAATTCTCGCCCATGCCGCGGTCCAGTTCCGGGCGGGCGACGTACTCAAATGGTGGCATCCGGCCGCGCGTGGCGGCATCGGCCTGGGGCAGCGCAGTCGCGCCAGCGATCCGCATCTCTGGCTCCCCTATGTCACGGCCCACTACGTCACGGCCAGCGGCGATTGGGCTGTGCTGGAGACCGAGCTACCCTATCTCGAAGGCCGCCCGATTCCGCCAGGTCAGTCAGACATCGCCTTCGTGCCACGCATCTCGCGCGATAAGGACAGCCTTTATCGGCATTGCCGGCGCGCCATCGATCTCAGCCTCGCTCAACGCGGCGCGCGCGGTTTGCCCCTCATCGGCGCGGGCGACTGGAACGATGGGCTCGACCAACTTGGACAGGAAGGCCGCGGCGAAAGCGGCTGGATGGCGCTCTTCTTGATCGAGGTCTTGCAACGCTTCCTGCCCCTGACCGAACGCATGGCGGGCGCTGAGGCGGCCGAGCGCGATCGCGCCGCAATCCGGCAATTGCGGGAAGCGCTGGGTCGCTGCTGGATGGGCGACCGCTTCCTGCGCGCGACGAGCGATGCCGGGGAAGTCTTCGCCCCCTTGAGCGCATTGATGTCCGCCTGGCCGGCCATCGCCGGCGCCACCGACCTCGAGCGGGCCGAAACCGCGTTAAACGCGGGCCTCGCCGGCCTCGAGACGCCCGACCTCATCCGCCTGCTGAACCCGGCTTTCGATGCCGACAGCCGACCCTATCCCGGTCGCATTGCGCTCTATCCGCCCGGGGTGCGCGAAAACGGCGGTCAATACAGCCATGGCGCCACCTGGCTGATCGATGCGGCGCTGGCGCTGAGCGACCAAGCCGACCAGGCCGGGGACAAAGCGCGTGCCGACCACTGGCGCCGGCGCGCCTGGGCGCTCTGGCGCAAGCTCTCGCCGCTGGACAAGGACCCGGTGCGTTATGGCCTGCCGCCGTACCAGCAGGCCGCGGATGTGTACTGGGGCGCCGGTCACGACGGGCGCGGCGGCTGGACCGGCTATACCGGCGCTGCGGCGCGCATGCTTTGGACCGCCTATGGCCTGCTGGGGCTGCGCATGGAAGCCGGCAGCCTGCGCATCGACCCGGCGGCGGGGGCGCGCGCGGGCATCCCCCGCCTGCGCGCAGTGCATTATCGCGGGCATCGCCATGCGCCAGACCAACCCCTCATCGACGACCAACAGGCACCACACGGCCTGAGTTCCCGCACGCCTTGATCCGTTCAAGGCGGCCCCGTGCGGCGGCGACGTCGGTCGAATCGCCCTCGCCGGGCCGCGCGGGCATCCGGCATTCGTAAAACGAAGGGGCGCGAGCGGGTGCGCTGCCAGGACCGGATGGCTTTGGCGACCTGACGCGTGCGCCACATTCCGCTTCGGTGGCTCACGCCAGGATTTGCGCCTCCCGCAGGCGACGGATCTCGTCGCGCAGCTTGGCCGCCTGCTCGAATTCCAGATCGCGCGCATGGCGCTGCATTTGGCTTTCCAGCTCACGGAGCTTCTTGTCCATGGCCGCGGGATCGGTGAGCAGACGCCGGTCCTCGGGACGCAGGCGCCGGCTCTTGTCCTGCAGCTTGCGGCCGGGAATGGCGCGGCCGGTTTCGAGTATGTCCTCGACGCGCTTGCGGATGCCTTGCGGGGTGATGCCGCGCTCGGTGTTGAACGTTTCCTGCTTGTGGCGGCGGCGATCCGTTTCATCGATGGCGCGGCGCATGGAATCGGTGACGTAGTCGGCGTACAGAATGGCGCGGCCGTTGAGGTTGCGGGCGGCGCGGCCGATGGTCTGGATCAGCGAGCGCTCCGAGCGCAGAAAGCCTTCCTTGTCGGCGTCGAGCACGGCCACCAACGAGACCTCGGGCATGTCCAGCCCCTCGCGCAAGAGGTTGATGCCGACCAGCACGTCGAACTCGCCCAGGCGCAGGCCGCGCACCAGCTCGACGCGCTCCACGGCGTCGATGTCCGAATGCATGTAGCGCACGCGGACGTTGTGCTCGGCCAGAAAGTCGGTCAGGTCCTCGGCCATGCGCTTGGTGAGCGTGGTAATGAGCACGCGTTCGCCGACCTCGGCGCGGATGCGGATTTCCCCCAGTACATCGTCCACCTGGGTGCGCGCCGGCCGGACCTCCACCTGCGGATCGACCAGCCCCGTCGGCCGTACCACCTGCTCGACCACCGCGTCGCTGTGCGTGAGTTCATAGGGACCGGGCGTGGCGGAAACGAAAATCGTCTGCGGCGCGAGACGCTCGAATTCCTCGAACCGCAGCGGCCGGTTGTCCAGCGCCGACGGCAGACGGAACCCGTATTCGACCAGGTTTTCCTTGCGCGAGCGGTCGCCCTTGTACATGGCGCCGAGCTGGGGGATGGTGACGTGGCTTTCGTCGATCACCAGGAGCGCCCCGGCCGGCAGATAGTCGAACAGGGTCGGTGGCGGCTCGCCCGGCTTGCGACCCGAGAGATAGCGCGAGTAGTTCTCGATCCCCGAGCAATAGCCGAGCTCGGCGATCATCTCCAGATCGAACTGGGTGCGCTGCTCGAGCCGTTGTGCCTCGAGCAGCCGATTCTGCGCGCGCAGCGCCTCGAGGCGCTGCTTGAGGTCGAAGCGGATCTGGTCCACTGCGGCGAGCAGCGTGGCGCGCGGGGTGACGTAATGGGTCTTGGGGAAGATGGTGTAGCGCGACAGCGGCCGACCCAGCTCGCCGGTGAGCGGATCGAAGCTGCGGATCGATTCGATCTCATCGTCGAACAGCGCCACGCGCACCGCCTCCTGCTCGGATTCGGCGGGAAAGATGTCGATCACATCGCCGCGCACCCGATAGGTCCCGCGCGCGAGCTCCAGCTCGTTGCGGGTGTACTGCAGTTCGGTGAGCCGGCGCAGCAAGGCGCGCTGGTCGATGCGATCCCCGGGCAGCAGGTGCAGCACCATGCTGAAATAGGCCTCGGGGTCGCCCAGACCGTAAATGGCCGAGACGCTGGCCACGACAATGGCGTCGCGCCGCTCCAGCATGGCCTTGGTGGCCGACAGGCGCATCTGCTCGATGTGCTCGTTGATCGAGGCGTCTTTTTCGATGTAGGTGTCGGTCGAGGCGACGTAGGCCTCGGGCTGATAGTAGTCGTAGTAGGAAACGAAATATTCCACCGCGTTGCGCGGGAAGAAGCCCTTCATCTCGCCGTAGAGCTGGGCCGCCAGCGTCTTGTTCGGCGCCAGGATCAGCGTCGGGCGCTGCAGCTGCGCGATGACGTGCGCAACCGTGAAGGTCTTGCCCGAGCCCGTCACGCCGAGCAGGGTCTGCCGCGCCAGGCCGTCCTCGAGCCCCTGCACGAGGCGCGCGATGGCGCCCGGCTGATCGCCGGCCGGCGCGTAATCGGCATGCACTTCGAATCGTTCGGTCATTGCGATGGTCCAGAGCGGTATTTAAGATGTGCGGTTGTTTCTCAGCCGGCAGAAGAGGACATCACCTTGGGCATCCGTTTGTCTCAGCGCGTTCAACGCATCAAGCCCTCCCCCACGCTGGCGGTCACCGCCCGCGCCGCGGCGCTCAAGGCCGGCGGCAAGGACGTGATCGGTCTGGGCGCCGGCGAACCGGATTTCGACACGCCGGAACACATCAAGGCGGCGGCGATGGAGGCGATCCAGCGCGGCTTCACCAAGTATACGGCCGTGGACGGCACCGCCGGCCTGAAGCAGGCGATCATCGCGAAATTCGAGCGCGACAATGCGCTGCACTACACGCCCAGGCAGATCCTGGTGTCCTGCGGCGCCAAGCAGAGTTTCTTCAATCTCTGCCTGGCCCTGCTCGACGCAGGGGATGAGGTCATCATCCCCGCCCCCTACTGGGTGTCGTATCCGGACATGGTCCTGATCGCCGATGCCACGCCCGTCATCGTGCCCACTCCCATGGACGCCGGCTTCAAGATCACAGCCGAGCAACTCGAAGCGGCCATCACCCCGCGCACCCGGCTCCTGGTTCTCAACAGCCCCTCCAACCCGACCGGCAAGGCCTACAACCGGGCCGAGCTCGAGGCCCTGGGCGAGGTGCTGCGGCGCCATCCCCATGTGCTCATCGCCAGCGACGACATCTATGAAGTCATCCTGTGGACGGGCGAGCCCTTCGTCAACATCGCCATGGCCTGTCCCGATCTCGTCGAGCGCACGCTGGTCATCAACGGCGTCTCCAAGAGCCACGCCATGACCGGCTGGCGCATCGGCTATACCGCGGGCCCGGCGGAACTGATCCAGGCCATGACCAACGTGCAGTCCCAGAGCACCTCCAACCCGACCTCCATCTCGCAGGTCGCCGCCGAAGCCGCGTTGCGCGGTGATCAGTCCTGCGTCGGCGAAATGGTCAAGGCCTTTCGCGCCCGTCACGACGCCGTGGTGGCCCGGCTCAACGCGCTGCCCGGCGTGCGCTGCCTGCCTTCCGACGGCACCTTCTACGCCTTCCCGGACTTTTCAGCGGTGCTCGAGCGGCGCGCGGATCTCGCCGATGACATCGCACTCGGCGAGTTCCTGCTGAGCGAAGCGCTGGTTGCGCTGGTACCCGGCTCGGCCTTTGGCAGTCCCGGACACATGCGATTGTCCTACGCCACCAGCCAAACCTTGCTCGACAAGGCCTTGGACCGGCTGGGGCAAGCCCTGGCGTAAGGCGATTCAACCGGCCGACGGGGGCGCTGGCTGGCGCGCTCCATCGGTCGGCACGCCGCTCGTGAAATGCGGCGCAACGCTTGTCACGCCTGGGACGACTGCCTACCATGAAGCCATGATCGAAGGGCGCTATCTCCAGCATCACCTGCTGATCGCCATGCCCGGCATGAGCGATCGCAATTTCTCCCACACCGTCACCTATTTGTGTGAACACAATGCCGACGGCGCACTGGGCATCGTCGTCAATCGGCCCAGCGACCTGCGGTTGTCCCAGCTCATGGAGCAGATGCAACTGCCCGGTCCTGAAAAGTCGGAATGGGACAACATCGTCTACCACGGCGGTCCGGTGAGCGAAGAGCGTGGCTTCGTCCTGCACGAAGAAGCGGGCCCTTGGGAGTCGAGTCTGTTCGTGTCCGAGCACATGCACGTGACCACCTCGCGCGATATTCTGGTGGCCATCGCCCAGGGTCGCGGGCCTTCGCGCTATCTCTTGGCCTTGGGCTACGCCGGCTGGACCGCCGGCCAGCTCGAACAGGAGATGCGGGACAACGCCTGGCTTGCGGTACCGTCAGACGGACGGATCATCTTCGACCTGCCGGCGCCCGAACGTCTCGCGGCCGCCATTGGCTTGCTGGGCGTAGACTGGCGGCAGATCGGCAGTGAAGCAGGCCATGCGTGAGCGTGGCCGCAGCCCCTGAATACCGCACGCTGATGGGCTTCGATTACGGCGCCCGGCGCGTCGGCGTCGCAGTCGGCCAGACGGTCACCGGCAGCGCCTCGCCGCTGACCATCCTGCAGCAGCCGGCATCGGCCGAATTCTGGCGCCAGCTCGACCGGCTCATGGCGGAATGGCGGCCGGACGCGCTGATCGTCGGCCAGCCGCTGCATGCCGACGGCAGCAGCGGCGCGATCACCCAAGCGGCAGCCGCCTTCGGCACGCAACTGGGCGAGCGTTACCGTTTGCCCGTGATCGGTGTCGACGAACGCCTCACCTCCTGGGAGGCGGACCAGGTGGCGCGCGAGCTGCCCGCCTCGCGTCGGGACGCCGTCGCCGCCAGCCTGATTCTGATGACCTATATTGAAGGACGATCCGCATGATCCTGTGGGACACGCCGCGGGTGCACGCCCATATCGACGCGCTGGCCAATGCCATCGCCGCCCGCTATGCCGCGGCAAACGAACCGCCCCTGCTGGTGGGCATCCACACCGGCGGCGCCTGGCTGGCCCAGGCTCTGCACCGCCAATTGCAGGTCACCCTTCGCCTCGACGAGCCCGCGGGCACGGTGGACGTAAGCTTCTACCGCGACGATCTGGCGCGCAGCGGCGTGCCGGCGCAGGCCCGTCCGTCGCAGGTCTCGACCTCGGTCGACGGCCGCGAGATCGTGCTCGTGGACGACGTGCTCTACACGGGCCGCACTGTTCGGGCCGCGATGAACGAACTGTTCGATTACGGCCGCCCCGCGGCCATCCGTCTGGCCGTACTGGTCACCCGCAATGGCCGGCAGCTCCCCATCGCGCCGGACTTTCCGGCCGAGATGCTCTCGCTAGAAGCGGCTGAACGCATTAAACTCGCCGGGCCCGATCCGCTGCAACTGCACCTGCTCCGGAGTCCTCCGCCCGCCCATGATGCGACCAACCGCGCCTGATGATGCCCCGCCGCTGCGCCATCTGCTGACCACCGATGGCCTGAGTCGTCCGCAAATCGTTTCCATTCTCGATCTGGCCGAATCCTTCCTGCCGGTCGGGGAGCGCGCAGTCAAGAAAGTGCCCCTGCTGCGCGGCAAAACGGTCGTGAACCTGTTCTTCGAGCCCAGCACGCGCACGCGCATGACCTTCGAACTGGCCGCCAAGCGTCTGTCGGCCGATGTACTGAACCTCGAGGTTGGCACCTCCTCCACCCGCAAGGGTGAAACCTTGCTCGACACGCTGCAGAACCTCGAAGCCATGCAGATGGACATGCTGGTCGTGCGCCATGCCGAAAGCGGCGCCGCGGATTTCTTTGCCCGTCATGCCGCGCCGCACGTCAGCGTGCTCAACGCCGGCGACGGCCGTCACGCGCATCCGACGCAAGCCTTGCTGGACATGTTCACCATCCGGCGGCACAAGCGCGATTTCACCGAGCTCTCCGTGGCCATCGTCGGTGACGTTGCGCACTCGCGAGTGGCCCGTTCGCAGATTCATGCCTTGCGCATCCTGGGCGTCCCGGACATCCGGGTGGTCGCGCCACGCACCCTGCTGCCCACCGCCATCGAAAGCCTCGGTGTCCGGGTCTTCGCAAGACTCGAACCCGCCCTGCGCGACTGCGATGTCGTGATCGCCCTGCGCTTGCAGCGTGAACGCATGCAGGGCACACAATTGCCGAGCGAAAGCGAATACTTCCGTCATTACGGCCTGAATCCGGCACGGCTCGCTCTGGCGCGACCCGATGCCATCGTGATGCATCCTGGCCCCATCAATCGCAACGTCGAAATCGCCTCGGCGGTGGCCGATGGGCCGCAGTCGGTGATCCTGGAGCAAGTGACCAACGGCATCGCCGTGCGCATGGCGGTCATGGCGCAAGTGCTGGGGCGGGCGCCGGCACGGAGCGACGCTGCATGACGGCGCTCACGATCACCGGCGGACGCATCATCGACCCCGCCAACGCGGTCGATGCGCAACAGGATATCCACCTGCTGGATGGACGCGTGCTGGCCTTGGGACCGGCGCCGGAGGGCTTCGTACCGGAACAGCGCCTCGACGTGAGCGGCCAATGGGTGCTGCCGGGGCTGATCGATCTGTGCGCCCGCCCCGTCCCCGACCTGCCGCGAGAGCTGCGCGCCGCAGCAGCGGGGGGTGTCACCAGTCTATGCGTGCCGCCGGAGATAAACCCATGCATCGACACCCCGGCAGTGGCCGAGCGCCTGCTCGAACAGGCCCGGCGCGCGGGCAGCGCACGGGTACATCCCATCGGCGCGCTGACCCGCGCGCTCGCCGGCGAACAGCTCGCCGAGCTGGCCGCACTGCAGGAAGCCGGCTGCGTGGCCGTGAGTCCCGGCGCCGACACCATCGCCGACAGCAGGACGCTGCGTCAGGCGCTCGCCTACGCCGCGAGCCATGATCTCTTGGTGATGCTCTCTCCGCGCGATCCCTGGCTGCACCGCCACGGCTGCGCGCATGAAGGCGCCACGAGCACCCGCCTCGGCTTGCCCGCCGTTCCCGGTGTCGCCGAATCCATCGGTCTGGCCCGAGATCTGGCGCTGGTGGAACTCACGGGCGTGCGTGCGCATTTCTGCCGCATCTCCAGCGCCCTGTCCCTGCCCCTGCTGCAACAGGCCCGGGCGCGCGGCCTGCCGGTGACGGCGGATGTCGCTGTCCATCATCTGCACCTCTGCGATGCCGATGTTGTCGCGTTCGATACCTCGTGCCGGGTGGATCCGCCGCTGCGCGGCGCCGCCGATCGTGACGGCCTGTGTGCGGCGATCGACCAACGCACGATCGATGCCGTCTGCAGCGACCATCACCCCCTTGGCGCGGACGCCAAGCGCATGCCCTTCCCGCAGGCCGCGCCCGGCATGGCGGGTCTGGAAACCTTGCTGGCGCTCAGCCTTGCGGCGGTCTGGGACGGCCGGATACCGCTCGAACGAGCCATTGCCGCCCTCACCATCGGGCCGGCCCAGATCCTGGGTCTGCCGCTGGGCACGCTTGCGCCCGGAGCGGCTGCCGACCTGTGCATCGTCGATCCCGAGCAGCGCTGGATTCCCGACGCCACGACGCTGGTCAGCGGCGGCCACAACACCCCGTTCCTGGCCCGCATCCTGCGCGGGCGGGTCACCCACACCGTGCTCGGCGGCCGCATCGTCCATCGGCTTGACGCGCACACGAGGCAGGCGCCATGACGGCATCGCATCGCGGCACTATCTTCGTGGAGGAGGCGCGCATCGTCGCTCATCACTCCCCCGCGGCCGAGCAGTGGCTGCTCACGCTGGAGGCGCCCGAGTGCGCACGCCGCGCCGAGCCGGGCCAGTTCGTGCACCTCCAATGCGACCCCGCCTTGCCCATGCGCCGCCCGCTGTCGTTGCTGCGCGTGAATCGCGATCAAGGCTGGGTCGACATGCTCTACAAGGTGGTCGGACACGGCACGCGCCTGCTCGCGCAGCGCGCCGTCGGCCAGACCTTGAGCCTGATGGGCCCCATCGGCCAGCCGTTCCGGCCCGACCCCGAGCGCCGCCGCGTGCTGCTGCTGGGTGGGGGCGTCGGCATGCCGCCCATGATCTTCCTTGCCGATCATCTGCGCCGCGAGACCGGGTGGCGGCCTGTGGTCTTTCTGGGTTCCGAGCTGCCCTTTCCGTTGCCCACGCGGCCTTCGCGGCTGCTCATGCCCGGCCTGCCCACCGATGCCATCGGCACCTTGAGCCTGCTCGAGGATTGGGGGATTCCCTGCCGGCTCAGCAGCGCCCAGGGCCAGCCCGGCTGCCATGCGGGCTATGTCACGGATCTGGCGCGGCACCACCTCGATACCCTCGAAATGCCGGAGCGCCGACACGTGGCGATCTATGCTTGCGGACCCGACCCCATGCTGCGCGCCGTCGCGCAGCTGGCGCGCACCTTCGACGTCCCGGCGCAGGTGTCGCTGGAGGAATACATGGCCTGCGCGGTGGGCGGCTGCGCCGGCTGCGTGGTGCCCGTGCACACCCCGCAGGGCATGGCCATGAAGCGCGTCTGCGTCGACGGTCCCGTCTTCCCCGCCGAGGCCGTGTATCCGGCTCGATGACGCGATACCCGCTCTCGGCCGACCGGCAACGAGGTGTCAAGTCGCGGTGGACCGCTTGGATGATGAACGACAGCACCATCCCCCGCCCCGCACATGGTGCCATCGATACCTTTGTCCCCCGGAATCCGCCGCGCCAGCGCCGACCCCGAATGATTTCGCCGCCGCCGTCGCAAACGGCTTAACATGCATCCGCCCGCCAGCTGGGCGCCTGTCGATCGGTCGCCATGGGGCGACGACTGCATCGGCTCGATCATGGGCAAAAAGAGCGCGAGGCCAAACTCCTTAATTCACGGGGAACGAGAAACATGCGCATCACCAAACCAGAAGCCTTGCTTCCTGCGCTGGCGCTGGCCGGCATGGTCGCCGCGCCGGGAGCGATGGCTACCGAAACGGCCGGCCTGTTCGGCGTGGGCCTGAGCAAGACGCTGGGCGGCGAGGAGAACGATGACAAGGTGGCCTTGAGTGGTCGCTACTGGCTCACCGAACAGACCGGCGTGCAGGGCTCGGTCTATCACCGCGACGACTCGGAAGGGTGGTACGAAGGCACGACCTATGAGCTCGCCTTGAAGGGAATCTTTGCGCCGATCATTCGAGAGCACAGCAGATTCATGCTTGCTCTGGAGGCCGGCTACGCCCATGTCGACCTAGAATACGACAGCAAATACGGCCAGCAGGATCGCGATGCCGACGGCTGGTTCATCTATCCTGCGATCGGCGCCGAGTTCATGCTGAGCGGCCTGCCGGAACTGGGGCTGAACCTCGAGCTCGGCTACCGCTACGCGAAGTTCGACAACAGCATAAGCTACGGCGACGGCTCACTCGGCTACAGCGATTCGGACACCGAAAGCCAAGGCGTGGTGGGCGCCGTGGGCGTGATCTACTATTTCTGAACGCCCCTCTTGCCGGATGGCGGTCACGGGCGGCCACTCAGAATGCCGCCTGCGAACGTCGCCCGCGACAGACCCTGATGCCGAAGCGGAACTTGCATCGACCCACCGTGCCCGCGACACTCGGCCGATGAGCGATAAGCCCCACGCGCCGGCCTGCGAGCGCAACCGCGAACCCATCCTCGCCGTGCTGCGCCGCCATTTCGCGGACCGTCGCCGCGTGCTGGAAATCGGCAGCGGGACGGGACAGCATGCGGTCTCTTTCGGCGCGGCGCTGCCACATGTGGAGTGGCAGGCCTCGGACCGCCCCGAGTACCACGATGGCATCCGCACCTGGATGGCCGAGGCGGCGCTGCCCAACGTGCTGCCACCGCTCACGCTTGATGTGGCCGTCGACAGCGACTGGCCGGGCCGCGGTTTTGACGCGGCGTTCAGCGCCAACACCCTGCACATCCTGTCCTGGCCCGAGGTCGTGGCCTGTTTTGCCGGACTCGGCCGCGTCCTCACGGACGAAGCGCGGGTGGTGATCTACGGCCCGTTCAACGTCGATGGCCGCTTCAGCAGCGAGAGCAATGCCGCGTTCGACGATTGGCTCAAGGCGCGCGATGCGCGGATGGGCATCCGCGATCTCGCCGCCGTCGATGCGCTCGCGCGCGCGATCGGCCTGTGTCTCATCGAGGACGTCCCGATGCCGGCCAACAACCGCTGCCTCGTCTGGCAGCGCCAGGTGTGACGCAAGCCGACCGCGCTGCGTCTGCCGATGGCGATCGGCAGACGATCGGCTCATCGACGCACCAGCCACAGCCAGCGCGGCGCAGGCCGTCGACCGTCGGGTGGACACGTCCAGGTTGCGCGCCAGCCCCGACGCACGAAGTCGTTCGCCCACTCCCCCATCCGCGCGGCTTCCTCGGCGCCGGCGACGTGCCCCGGATAGGCGACGACGCTGAGCGCGCCCTCCGCGCCGAGCCAATCGCAACAGGCCTGCAGGGCTGCCAGGGTGGTTTCGGATCGGGTGACGACACGCCGGTCGGAGCCCGGACGATAACCCAGATTGAAAACGCCAACCCGCAGTCGCCCGCGCAAGGACGCCGGCAGAACACTCGACAGATCGGCATGATTGGCCCGGTGCAACGCCACCCGCGCGCCGAATCCTGCGGATTGCAGGCGCAGACCAGTCTGGGCAATGGCTTCGGCCTGCACGTCGATGGCGTGGACGCATCCGGTGTCACCGACCTGCTGCGCCAGGCACAGGGTGTCGTGGCCGTTGCCGCAGGTTGCGTCCAGCACGACGTCGCCGGGGCGCACATGCCGCTTCAGGGCGCGATGGACGGACTGGACGAGGGGTTCAGGGCGCGTCGAATCGGTGCGCATAGCGAGCGACATCGAGATGGCCGGAAAGCGGCGCGCCGCGTGTCATGTGGGCAGCGAGTTGCTCGGCGGCCTCCGGCGCACGCAAGATGCCACGGCTGCCCAGTCCATTGAAAATCCACAACCACGGCCAGCGCGGATGGCGGCCCACGACCGGCTCACGATCCGGGGGTGCCACACGGGTGCCCGCCCGATGTCCGGTGACTTCGATGTTCCAAGGTTGCTCTAACTGCCTCGCAAGACGCTTCAGCAACGCCGTCCGGCCAGCCACCGTCGGCTCCGGGGAAATCTGCCCGGGCTGGTGAGTCGCTCCCAGCCAGTAGCGGCGCGAGCCGAGTGGCACGAGCGTGACCCCTGCGCTGACGGCCTCGTGCAGATCCCGATCCATGCGCACGACCAGGCTCTCGCCCGCGTCCGGCTGCAACGGCAGCCCCCGCCAAAACGGATTGTCGAGCGCCGCTGCGCCTTCGCAGGACACCACCGCGGCCACTCGCCGCCCCTGCCACACGGGCGGCTCTGAGTGCGCCGAGAGATGACGCCAGTCGAAAGCCGTGGCCTCGACCTGGACGGCACCGCCGCGCCCGGTTGCGGCGCAAAGCGCGGTCAGATCAAGCTGCCAACCATGATGGATCGGAAAAGCGCCGAAGGGCGCTCTCAATCCGCTCACGATGGACCCGTCGGTCCACGCGCCTCGGCAGGCATGCGTATGCATTGCGGCCCGTTCCCGCTCCGCTGCGTCGCGGCATATTCGCACGATCGGGCGCGGCGTCACGAGAACATGACCCAGTTGCTGGCTCAATCGGTCATAATGCGCACGGGCGGCGCTGCAGCGCTGCAACAGATCGGGCAGAGGCGCCAAACGTGACCCGGTCAACGGATTCATGAGCCCGCCGGCCGCGCGCGTCGCCGCCGGCATGGCATGAGAATCCACGATACGGACGCGTTGCCCCGTGCGTTCCAGTTCAAACGCCAGCAGGGTAGCGGCAAGGCCGCCCCCGATGATCAGGGTATCGATGGGGCGAGCGACGGCATGCCTCATCGTTTGTTCTCTGCATCATGATGCCCCGACGCAGCGAAAGGTTTCACGAAAATTCTCGAAACGGCAGGCGACCGCAGTGCGGCGTTCTCCTCAACTGACGGAAGTGCTTTATGGCTGAGTGGCTGATGTGGGTCAACAATCCCGAGGCATGGGTGGCGCTGGTCACCCTGATTCTTCTCGAAATCGTGCTCGGAATCGATAACATCGTCTTCATCTCCATCCTGTCCGATCGCCTGCCGGCCAGTCAAAGGCCGCGCGCCCGACAACTGGGTCTCGCCGTCGCACTGGTGACGCGGATCCTGCTGTTGCTGTCCCTGGCATGGATGGCGCGGCTGACGCAACCGCTGATATCGATCCTGGGCGTTGGCATCTCCGGGCGCGACATGATCCTGCTTGCCGGCGGTCTGTTTTTGCTCGTCAAGGCCACGCTCGAGATCTACGACAAACTCGAAGGAGAAGAAGGCGAAAAAGACGCCAAGGCGATGGGCGGATTCACGGCCGTGATCCTGCAGATCGGCATCATGGACATCGTGTTTTCGCTGGACTCCGTCATCACGGCGGTCGGCATGGCCAACGACATTCCAGTCATGGTGATCGCGGTCGTCGTCGCCGTACTGTTCATGATGGTGGCGGTGAATCCGGTCAGTAACTTCATCGATCAACATCCGTCCGTCAAGATTCTCGCGCTGAGTTTCCTGATCATGATCGGCATGGTGCTCGTGGCCGAAGGGTTGTCGTTCCATGTACCCAAGGGCTATGTGTACTTCACCATGGCGTTCTCGATCTTCGTCGAGATGATCAACATCCGCATCAAGGGCGCACGGGCGGCGTCGCCCGTCGTGCTGCGCCAGCCCTACAGCGATCATCATCACTCGGAGTCTTCCGAATCCAAGTGAGTCATCGCGGCAGGCCCGGGAGCACGCTGCGACGGCCGGACGGCACGGTCTGGTGGGTCTGGGCGTGGCGTGTTCCCAGGGCAGCCGCTGCGGGGGGCTCCGACGTCGGCGCACCTGCGTCGGGCGCCGCTCGCCTTGCTGGACCTCAGCCAGCCACCCGCGCCGTGGAAGCCAGTGCGGGTGACGGACATGGGGTCGCAGTGTGGAGATAAGGGGCCGGCACCCCGGGGAATCGGATTGCTCTCCATCGTGACGAAGATAGGAACATTTGGTGAGCCCGATGCGGCACTTTTCCGCCGACATCAGGCCGTTGGCGCCAGCTGGCCCGGAAAAAGCCAACCTCGGCGTGACGCGAAGTCGCTCACCGCCACCCCCTGTCGTAATGGCGACACGAGGCCACGGACTGTCGCCTACGCCTGACAGATGAGGACATGCAGCTTGCATGTTAACGTGCAGCCTCGTCGGCGTCCCGGACCGTACAGGATTGTCTTCGGACGCCGATCACGGATGTTGATGCAGGAGCTCATACGCTGCGAGCGACTACCGAAAGAGGATCGTGCCCCGTGACCACTGCCGTCGTTTTCAACTTGCCTGGCGCGGCTGGGCACATCAACCCCTCGGTCGGCCTGGTGTCCGAACTCCTGGCACGCGGCGAGCGTGTCATCTACTACGCCGGCGAAGATAGCCGCCAGCAGTTCGAGGCACTTGGCGCGACATTCCGCACGTATAGTCCCTTCTTCGAGTACCAGCACAGTGCCGCCACGGCCAAGAATCTCGGCACTGCCGCATTCATGATGATCGACCACGCCGAGTGCGCGCTGACCGGGCTGGTCGCGATCATGGAGAAGGACAGGCCGGATTACATTCTCTACGATTCCTGCTGCATGTTCGGAAAGTACATTGCGCAAAGGCTCGGGGTCCCGGGAATCTGCCTGGTGACGACCATCGTCAGTTCACCCGTGCTCCTCATGAGCGATCCTGTGCTGTTGGGAAAAGTCATTCTCGATATTCTCACGATTTCCCCCCGGGTGCTCGAAGCGAGGCGACGCCTGATCGGTCTCCTGAATTCCGTTGGGCTGGGCTACCGAAACATCGTTCACCACGGCTTCGACATCTTCATCAATGAGGGAGAACTGAATATCGTCTTTCTCGGCAACGCGGCCCAGCCCATGCCGAAACTGCTCAACCGGCGTTACAAACTTGTCGGGGCATCGATCCCGGAAGGCCGCGATCCGCCGATGGACATTCCGGGCGGCTGGGGAAGCACGCACCCGCTTGTTTACGTCTCGCTCGGGACCGTGCACAACCTGAAGCACGATTTCTACCTGAAGTGTTTTGAGGCATTTGCCGACCTGCCCTGCAAAGTCATCATGTCGGTTGGAAAGCACGTCGATATCCCGTCGTTGGGCCCCATACCGGCAAACTTTCTGGTGCGCAACCGAGTGCCGCAGCTGGATGTCCTCAAGCGCGCCCAGGTCTTCGTCAGCCATGGTGGAATGAACAGCATCAACGAAAGCACCTACTTCGGCGTCCCGCTGGTCATGGTGCCTCAGCAGTTCGAACAGGCCTTCAACGCGCGGCGGATCTGCCGGCAGGGCGCAGGCGTGATGCTCAAGAGCGGGCGAATCACGCCCCATGCGCTGCGCAGTGCCGTCCAGACCATCCTCGCAGATCCGCGGTACAAGCAAAACGCCGATCGGCTCAGTCGCGACATCCGGTCCCTGGGCGGGCAAAGGCGCGCGGCGGACGAAATCCTGAATTTCGTGCACGGGCAGACTCACCCGGAAATCCGCAAGAGTGCTTGAACATACCGGTTAGCCGTGGCGGTCGGGTGGCCGGTCGATCGGATCCGAGGGCCGGTCCGGGCTTCGTGCCCCCTCTTTCGGGACGGCTCGGCGACCACACGGCGATCTGCCTTCCTTTGGAACACTGTTGATCTCGGCCCGAAAACCGGCCGCACCCTCCGGTCCATGACTCGCGCCGGCGCGCTCCTCTCAAGGGAACGGACCATCCAAGGCAGGCCACAATCGATGCCGATCGGGGGCATGCACTTTGGGGAGCCTTGCCCACTGAAGGCGGCTCCGACCGTCTCAGCGTGTGGGGTACAATCCGATCACCCTTCGCGCCATCAGGAGCACCCGCGTGAATATTCTCCGCCACTTTTTCCTGACCGCCCTCCTCGGACTGCTCGCCGGCCCGGTCCATTCCGCCATCGTGACGCAGGAACTGCCTTACGTCGTCGATGGCGAGACGATGATCGGCTATTTCGCTTACGACGACGGCCTCACGGGCCCTCGACCCGGCGTGCTCGTATTCCACGAATGGTGGGGACTCAACGATTTCGCCAAGCGGCAGGCCGACGCGCTGGCTGCCAAGGGCTATCGCGTGCTCGCGGCGGACATGTATGGGCGAGGCGTCCAGACCCACGATGGCGTGGAGGCCGGCTCCCTGGCCGCAGCGGTACGCAACAAGGATCTTTTTCGCACGCGTGCCGAGGGGGCGCTCGAGGCCCTGATGAAGCAGCCGAACGTCGACCCGACGAGGATCGGCGCGGTCGGATATTGCTTCGGCGGTACAACAGCGCTCGAACTGGCCTACAGCGGTGCGCCCGTCAGGGGCGTGGTGTCCGTTCACGGCGGGCTGACGGCGCCCCGCGACGCCGACCAGGACATCCGTTCAGCGGTCTTGGTCCTGACGGGAGCCGCAGACCCATACGTCAAACCGGAGGAGGTCGCCGCTTTTCAGAACGCGATGGAACGCGCCCGGACCGATTGGACCATGGTCACCTTCGGCGGGGCGATGCACGGCTTCAGCAACCCAGAGGCCAGCCATCACGGCATGCCGGGTGTCGCTTTCGACGCGAAAACCGCGGAGCGGGCCTGGCATGAAACGCTCGTATTCCTGATGCGTGTGCTCGGGCCGGGCCGGGATTGAGGTTGGTGCCCCGAACACGATTCGAACGTGTGACCTTCCCCTTAGGAGGGGGACGCTCTATCCATCTGAGCTACCGGGGCCGGCCCTCGCACGACTGCCTGTCGGATGCAGTATAACCCGATGCTCGCTCAGCCACGCACGAGGAGTGACGATCGAGGATGACCGCGACGCCATCCGAACTGGCACCATGCGCCGCGGTCTTGGTCATGAAAAAGCACATTTTGACATTTCTGGGCCGTTAATGACCTAGGACGCTCGACGGGAAAGCTTTTGCGGGCGCGGTTGAATGCGGCTGGCGATCCCCTGGAATGCGCCGCCAGGACCGCACTGGCTTTTTGGCGTTAAGACATGCTATACAATGAGGGTCTCGCACCCTGATGGCGCACGATATGCGGAAGTGCGTCGATCGTGGAGCGTCAATAGAGAGCCTCGATCGGGTTGCAGTGAGAAAAAGCCTTGCCGCCAATCTGACACATTGGCTCAATAGCTGCATGGCATCATGACGCCTCAGATCGAGGACGAGTTCGGGCGGAACGGATGCGCCAATACCCTCAAGGGAGGCTTGTCATGACCCAACCCTTATTAGCGAAAGCTGGCGTGAATATCCCTTGGGATCCAGCGCAGGCGGATAACGAGAGCGCCGTCGTACCGGAAGGGACCATGACGGCGCGGGCGATGCCCTTTACCAAACGTGCTTTCGACATGGTCGGCGCCTTGACACTGCTGCTGGTCCTGTCTCCGCTGCTCGCTGTCGTCGCGGTAGCCGTACGACTGAGCGGCCCGAGAGTCTTTTTCGCTCACTCCCGCGTGGGAGAAGGCGGCAGGATTTTTCCCTGCTACAAGTTCAGGACCATGGTGCCAGACGCGCAGCGCGTCCTTGATCGCTTGCTGGAGGAGCGACCGGAACTGCGCGATGAATGGCAACGCGAGTTCAAGCTCAAAGATGATCCGCGGGTGACACGAGTCGGCAGGTTTCTGCGCAAATACAGCCTTGATGAACTCCCCCAGTTCTGGAATGTCCTGCGCGGAGACATGAGTCTGGTGGGGCCCAGACCGATCACCGTGGACGAACTCGATCGCTACGGACGGCATGCGTACGTCTACTTGGCGACGCGTCCCGGCGTCACTGGACTGTGGCAGGTCAGCGGGCGCAGCGACCTCGACTATGATCACCGCATCCGACTGGATCGCGAGTACGTTGAGCGTCGATGCTTGTCCTTGGACCTCGCCATTGCCTTCAAGACCGCGTGGGTGGTTCTTCGGCGAAAAGGCGCATACTGATCACGGACTCATCGGAAGCGTCCTTTCCCTATTTTTCTGCGGCTTCGCCTGGAGCGGAATCGACCGGAGATTGCTTCTCCGGTCTTTCCGCGGCAGAGATCGTTCAAGAGCGTAAACAGTGACCCCCGGAAAACTGAGAATCCTCGTTGTTGGCGGCGCCGGCTACATCGGCTCACATATGCTGAAACACTTGGATCAGCTCGGCCATTACGGCGTTGCGCTCGACAACCTCAGCCATGGACACCCTGACGCCGTCCGAAACGGAAGGCTGATCGTGGGAGATGTGGGCGATCGCGCCCTTCTCGATCGCGTATTCACAGAAAACACCTTCGACGCCGTGATGCATTTCGCATCCCTGATTCAGGTTGGCGAATCCATCCGCAACCCAAGCGCCTATTACCACAACAATTTCGTTCTGACCAAGCAGTTGCTTGATGCGCTCGTGCACCACGGCATTCGGCGCTTTGTCTTTTCATCCACGGCAGCCGTCTATGGCGTTCCGCACGCCGCGCTCCTGTCGGAAAGCCATCCCTGCGAACCGATCAATCCCTACGGCCGCAGCAAATGGATGGTGGAACAGATGTTGCGCGACTACGACGCCGCCTATGGCATGAAGTCCATGTGTTTGCGCTATTTCAATGCCGCGGGAGCGGACCCCGATGGCGAACTGGGTGAGCGACATGATCCCGAGACCCATCTCATCCCGCTGGCATTGCGAGCCGCCTTCGGAACAGGGCCGGCGCTGACGGTGTACGGTACTGACTACCCCACAACCGACGGAAGTTGCATTCGTGACTATGTGCACGTATCCGATCTGGCGTCAGCGCACGCCCTCGCGCTGGACTACCTGCTCGCGGGTGGGGAAAGCTGCGTCCTCAATCTGGGCACTGGTCAGGGGTACTCAGTGCTCGACGTTCTGGCAGCCATCGAGCAACTCACAGGACGACCTGTTCCGCATCTGCTCGGCCCGCGGCGGTGGGGGGATCCGCCCATACTGGTGGCCGATCCCGGGCGCGCACGCGATCTTTTACGCTGGTCCGCACCCCGGAGCACGCTCGTGACGATGCTGCGAGATGCGTGCCGGTGGGAACGCCGGAACGGCGCTCGCGAAAGGCAGGATCAGGTCGAAGATTCGGCCTGATCCTTCGAATCGCGATCACCCCATCGACCCGCGACTTTCAAGTTTCACATGGCCGCCATGCCGATTTACCGGCTGGTATCCTGGGATGAAGTTGGGTGTCATCCGGGCGCCAATTTCACGAATATGACGTTGGCCATCGGCTGAGTAAAAGAACAGAAGCCCCGCAAAGCGCAAGTCGGGTTCTGCCACGATATCTGTCAATCGCTGTTCACCCCACAATGCATCAGCGACGGTCAGGTTGACCCGACTTGTCTGCCCGGGCTCGATCCACTCGACGTCAGTTTGCAAGCCGGCCGGGGCGACCGGATCATAGCGATCGGATTTCTCATCGCGAAGGACGCTCGCGTTGATAAACCGCGCGTACCCAGTGACGAATTGCCCGATCCGCACCGGCTCAGCCGACCGATTGGTGATCTCGAGCGCCATCTCCATGCGCCGCGAAGGCAGGTCAAACTTGGCGTGGTTCACCTTGACGTCGACCTGCTGCTGAGACTCGGGCAACGGAATCACAGGGGCTTCTACCTTGCCGGTCTGCAGCGGAATGGTGATCTCATAGCGATTGAACGACCACATCAACAAGCCCAAGGTCAATCCCAGAATCGCGAGCACGAAGCCGGCACTGACCACGATATCCTTGATACTGATCAGCCGCCGCTCGGCCTCGGCCTCGCCATACTGCTGCACCGCGACATACCGACGCATCATGACCGGCAACCGCCGAAACCAATACCCGACCCACAGCAACCCGACCGCTACCCAGACCAGATGGATCGACCACATGGACGACAAGCCGTAGCTTTCGACATCGGCAACCTCGCCATCCATTAAGGTAACCGCATTCACAAAATCGTCCTTGCTCCCAGTGATTTGCACGAAGCGGGCAGGCCCTGAAATAGGTCCTGCTTCCCAGACGTTGATCAGTGGATGGACGTGCCACTTGCCCGGTACGCGCGCTTTGAGCTTCACCTCGTACTCGTAGAACTCGCCGCGCTTGAAGGCTGTCGATTGATACTGAGGCATGCCGTTGACCGTGGCGTCCAAGCGGACGAACACTGGCCCCGGAACGCCGATGTTCAGAAAGACCCACTCCTCCGGCTTCGCAACATAGTCCGGCCAGTGTCCGGAAACCATGAACCGGCCCCGTACGGTGACTACATCGTTGACCTTGACCTGAGTCGGCTCGATCTGGGTATCGAACCAGTGAACGGTCCTCATGCGGATGCCGGCCATCTGCGCGATTTCTCCATGCGCGAAGGCAGCCGGCATGAGGACGGCCCACATGAGAAACGTCGCGAAGACTTGGCGCATTCGGCGATGATTTGCTCTGTCCATCACATTCGCTCCTGCCGCGCCATCAAACCAGTTTTCCGAGCCACGATGGCCGGGAGCCTTTTGACCCGATCCACACGAAGACGTAGTAGACCAGGATGGCAAAGAAACCTGAAACGAAGGCGCTCACCGGGGCGACATGCGTCCCAAACGTGCGCAAGGTGCCGGCTTCGATGATGCGAACGTATTCCGGCATGGCGGTACGGATGTACTGGAACCCCATGTAGTCCGCCAGCGTCATCACGTTGTCGCCCAGTTGAACCGCCATGTGCATCGGCGCCACCACAGGCCAGTTCATGGCAGAAAACAACAGGCCCCACAGCATGCCACCGATCAATCCGGTCAATGCAAAACTGCGGGTGATCAGCAACACCGCATCCAGAACGACGGCCGCGCCGATCCAGACTTCCGGCATGACCCAGTTCATCGGGAAGGCGGTGAAGACATGGAAGTTGACGTAGCGACTGATGATCTGAGAGAGCCAGAATCCCAGCGCCAATCCCGTCGCTGCGACCGGCAGCTTGAAATACTTCCAGAACGCATAAGTGGCGACAGCGGGCAAGGCCAGCAGCAACAAAGGCGTCAGCAAAGGCCACCAACGTCGATCCCGCCAATCCATCCAGTAACTCCAATCGCCGACGGTCAGCGCGCATAGGAAGACTGCAGCGCCGCCGATCAAGATGGAAATCAGAGGAAAGAAAAAGAGATCGGCATTGCGCCAAGCCTGCATCTGGTCCCTGACGCTGGTGACCGCTTTGCCCCGGGGTGAACGCTCGGCATCGGTGCGATCGTTGGTGTCGATTTGTATGGCCATGAAAACCTTCCATTGGTTTGAGCTTGGGCTGATATAGACAGGAGCGGCCGTACCGCCACGGTAAAATCGCCAATCCGTGACGATCCGGAGCGAATGGGCGCTCCTTCGACCATTCGCTCCGGCGTTGAACTCAACCCCCCAAACCCATCTCTCTCTCCACCTCCTCCAGGCTGTAAACCCGGCTCAGCTCATACATGCGCTGCAAACACTGGATCACGAAACCGATCAAGAACACGAGGAAAAACCCGGCCAGCACGAAGAACCAGTGCACCGGCGCACCGAACAGTTCCTCGGCGTAGAAGAACGTATGCGCCCATTCGTTGAATGCGACGACCGGGCCGGCGCACATGAACCCGATGATCGCCAGCGACAACGGCATCGAGACACGGTTAGCGAAATACGGAAGGCGCGTGTGCACCCAGATCCAGGCCATGGTCAATCCCGCAAGGCCGGCGGGAACGCCAAGATAGAAAAGGAAGATGTGCGTCGGCGTGAAGTCGGTGTCCCGGATCACCACCTGATGCCAAGCGGCATCTGCCTCCGTAAGCAGTCCGAGTGCCGAAATGAGAACAATGGCGGCCACCACCAGGATACTGAACATCGAATAGAATCGCCCCAGTTCGTCCCGTGCCGACAAATTCATGACATCGCGATCACGGGTCAACCACAACCAGACCGCCCCAATGCCACCCAGAACCGGCAACAGAATGATTTGAGCGTAAAAGATCCGCATCCAGTAGACCTGGAACTCATCCGAAAACGAGTCCAGCCCCACCGACCAGGAAAAGCTGTGTTGATACCATTTCACCAGCGCAACGATGGCGATCGCAATCGCCGTCACGGCGAGCGCCAAGCCCCAAGGTGGACGCGGCGCCTCGGCACTCCCTGAGGCGACCGCCACATCGTGATTCATTACCGTACTCATGTCCTGTCTCCTCAAGTTGCAGTCGATCCGCTTTCGTCGAAGCGAATTCACTTATTGGCATTGTGTGCGGCGTGCCGGTCGCGGAGCGTTGGATGGGCACGCCGAGACTCTGGTATATCGCAAACTGAACGTTCGTTCAAGTGACCTTGGGTGCTGACGGGTTCAGATCTTCCGGTCTCGCCCCTCCCAGTAGGGATCGCGCAGGAAGCGTTTATAGAGCTTGCCGGTATCCAGGCGCGGCAATTCAGCGGCAAAGTCGATGGAGCGCGGCAGCTTGAAGCGCGCGAGCCGCTCGGCGGCGAAGGCCATCAGTTCCTCGGCCAGCACCGGACCGGGCTCGATGCCGTCGGCGGGCTGGACGACAGCCTTGACCTCCTCACCCCACTCTTCGTTGGGAATCCCGAACACTGCGGCATCGGCGACCTTGGGATGCTCCATGAGCGTTTTCTCGATCTCGGCGGGATAGATATTCACGCCCCCGGAAATGATCAGATCCTTGGCCCGGTCGCACAGGAACAGCCAGCCGTCCTCGTCCAGGTAACCGATGTCCCCCACGGTGAACAGTCCGTCGCGGTGGCTCTCCCGTGTCTTGCCAGGGTCCTTGTAGTATTCGAATTCGCCGACCATGGACTTCATGTAGACGTTGCCCGGCTCGCCTGCCGGCAATCGCTGGCCGGCATCGTCGAAGATGCGGATCTCGGTCCCCGGCCAGGGCTTGCCCACGGTGCCCGGTTTTTTCAGCCAGTCCTCGGAAGTCGCGATGGTCCCGCCTCCTTCGGTCGCGCCGTAGTATTCGTAGATCACCGGGCCCCACCACGCGATCAAGGCCTTTTTCGCCTCGACACCGATCGGTGCCGCGCCATGGATCACCGCGCGCAGACTGGACACGTCGTAGCGCCGCTTTACCGCATCGGGCAATGCGAGCATGCGGTGGAACATGGTCGGAACCATGTGCGTGGACGTCACCCGGTGGCGCTCGATCAGGCGCAGGGTGTCCTCGGCGTCCCACTTGTCCATCAGCACCAGGGTATGGCCCAGATGCAGGGAAGCGCTCCCGAACCCGCCGGGGGCGGCGTGGTAGAGCGGGCCGGTGACCAGATGGACCCCCTCGCCGGCCTTGAGCTTGAACAAGGCCCCCAGCATGCCCGCCATGCTCGCCACGACATCCGGGTTGCCCGGCATCAGCGGCCGCCGCACGCCCTTGGGGCGGCCGGTGGTACCGGAGGTGTACAGCATCAGCGTACCGGCCTGACGCTCCGTCGGCGGCTCGGCGGACTGTTCCGCGAGAAAGTCCTCGTAGCTGCGAAATCCCGGAATATCGCCTACCGCAAAACAGCGCGAGCGGTCATAACCCAGATCCTCGACGGCTTTGATGGCGGCTGCGGCATGCCGTTCGTGGGCGATGAACGCCTTGGCCTCGCAGTTGCCGATGATGTAGGCGACTTCGGGTCCGGTCAGATGGTAGTTGATGGGCGTCAGATAGAGGCCGGTCTGATGCGCCGCCAGAAATGCCTCGATCCAGGCCGGATCGTTGTGCATCAGCATGGCGACGCTGTCGCGATACTGAAGACCGAGTGACCGCAAGCCGTTCGACAAACGGTTGGCTCGCTCATCGAGGTTGTCGAAACTCACCGGACGCCCCGCCCCGTCGATGAGCGCAATCCGTTGCGGATCGCTCTGAGCGATGGCCCAAAATCCCGTCTTCCCTGACATGGCACCTCCCTGCTTCGCACTGATGGGTTCTCGTCAACCATAGTGACTCCGCTGCGCTCTCGCCACTCGATCCACGCGCGCAAGCGCAGGCGAAAACACAGCGGATGGAGGGTCAGGTTCAGGTTATGCGACGGCGGACGAGTGTCCGAGCGGCGCTTTGCGGCCGCGGAAGCGGGAAGCCGATCAGGCGGATGGGCAGAATTAGGCCTCAAGCGGGCTCAGGGCGGCCGTTAGGCCGCTGGGATGGTCAGCGACTCAGCGACAGCACCCGCTTGCCCGGGTGACCGCCTTGCGCCATGTCCCGATGCGCCTGCGCCGCATCGGCCATCGGGTACACCTGCGCGACAGGCATGCGCAGGCGCCCGGCAGCCAGCAACGGCAGGACCTCCCGTTCGAAACGGCGCACCAGCGCAATGCGACGCTCGATCGGCTGGCTGCGCATGGTCAGCGTGCGGATGCTCTGCCGCCGCATCAGCAGCGTCGCCAGATCGAGCGTGTCACGACTGCCGCCCAGCAGACCGACGACGACCAGACGGCCCTCCTCCGCGAGCAGCGCCAGATGCTCGGCCAGTCGCCCGCCGCCCCACAGATCCAGCACGACCTGAGGCGCTTGACCCAGAGCGGCTCGGACACGCCGCGTCATCTCGGGGCCTTCGACCAAGGGATGGCCCAGGCCCAGATCGCGCAAGGCGGCCAAGCGATCCGGATCACGTCCGGTTCCGGCGACGGGATGGCCGGCCGCGTGGGCCAGCTGGATCGCCGCCATGCCCACGGCCGAGGTCGCAATCCGAACCAGTACAGCCTCGCCCGGGTGAAGTTCGCCTTCTTCCCACAAGGCGCGGAAAGCCGTCAGAAAGGCCTCGGGAATCGCAGCTGCTTCAGCGTCGGTCAGCCCGTCCGGAATCGGGAGCGTTTCGCGCTCAGGAACGGTCACGAAATCAGCACATGCGCCGGCCGCCACGATGCCCATCACCCGATCGCCGGCTCGGCGCAGCGCGCAGCGTGCGCCCGCATACTCCACCACGCCGGCGTATTCCAGGCCGATCCGGCGCGGATCCCATCCGGCCGGTGGCGGATAGAATCCGCTGCGCTGCAGCAGATCGGCGCGATTGACGCCTGCGGCATGCACCCGGACCCGGACCTCTTCGGTGCCGACGTCCGGAAGATCCACTTCGGCCCATTCCAGAACCTCCGGGCCGCCGGGATGATTGGCGATCAGGGCCCGCATGCGCGTCATGCAGTCGTCACATGGCCCCGACGAGGGCGATCATGAGCAGAATTTCTCCGGCCAGTCCCGCGAAGAAACTCACGGTGCGCACGATCGGGATGCCCAGGGTGTACACCGCGTAGTGCGCCAGCCGGGCCCAGAAATACAGCGCCGCACCGAAGGCCGTCATCCCGGAATTGGCGCCGACGAGTTCCACCACGAGCACCAGCGGCGCAAAGACGACGAGGTTTTCCACCGCATTGGCGTGGGCGCGCATCGCCCGCCGCGCCCAGTCCGACTCAGGGAGATCATCGGGTCGGGGATTGCCCATGGCGCCGAACAGGCCACGGATTCCGATCCGGTTCAGGACATAGGGAAAAAACATAAAGGCGGTCAGGATCACGGTCCAGGTGAGCCAAAACAGTTCCGCCGACATGAAGCGCACTCCTTGTGATGGGAAAAAACGTCGAGCGCCAGCGCTCCGGCGATGACCATAAACCGCGCGGGCGCCGGCCGCAAGCACGGTCCAGACGGATCGAGCGTCCGTTGCCGCCGGACTTTCGTTGACCCAAAAAAGAGGGGGCGCTGGCCCCCTCTTTCAGTCATACCGCGCCGGAATCACCCGCACGGCCATACGGACGGCTCACACCAGCTTTTCCAATTCCGGCAGAACCTGGAACAGATCGCCGACCAGGCCCAGATCCGCCACTTCAAAGATGGGCGCTTCCTCATCCTTGTTGATGGCGACGATGGTGCCGGCGTCCTTGATGCCCGCCAGATGCTGGATGGCGCCGGAGATCCCGACTGCGACATAGAGCTCGGGCGCGATGATCTTGCCAGTCTGGCCGACCTGCATCTCGTTGGGCACAAAACCGGCGTCCACCGCAGCGCGGGATGCGCCGACGCCAGCGCCGATCTTGTCGGCGAAGCTGAAGATCACCTTGAAGTTTTCCGCGCTGCCGACGCCACGGCCACCGGAGACGACCTTGGGCGCGCTCTGCAGATCAGGCCGATCGCTCTTGCTGGTTTCCTGCGACACGAAACGGGTATGCCCCGGCAGCGCCACATCCAGGCTCACGGCTTCGATGGCCGCCGCGCCGCCGGTGCCCACGGCCGGATAAGATGCGCCGCGAACCGTCCCGCAAATCACACCGTCGCCCTCGACTTCAACGGTTACGATCGCGTTGCCGGCATAGGTTGGCCGCTTGAAGCTGCGCGCGCCGAGCACCTGCATGATGTCGGTCACCTGCGGCACGCCGAGCAATGCCGCCACCCGAGGCAGGGTGTCCTTGCCCAAGCTGGTGTTGCCCGCCAGGACGTAGCCGTAGCCGCCCTGCTGGGTCAAGGCCACCACCTGCGGTGCAACCAGGGCTGCGAGCGGGTTGGCATTGGCCGGGTTGTCCACGGTGACCACGCGCGTCACGCCCTCGAGCGCCGCCGCAGCCTGCGCGGCACTGCCCAGATCGCCAGCACCGAACAAGGCCACCGTCACTTCCGCGGGATTCAATTCCTTGGCACACGCCACGGCGCGCCCGACGGCCTGTCCCAGGACGCCGCCGGTCTGTTCGCCAACAATCAGTACCTTGCTCATTACAGCAGCCCCTTGTTCTTCAGTTCCTTGACCAGTTCCTCAGCGCTGGCGACCTTGCGCCCACCGCCACGCGCGGCTGGCGCTTCGGTCTTCACGACCTTGAGCGCCGCGGCCGGCGCCACGCCCAGATCGGCGAGGGCAACGGTATCGAGGGGTTTCTTCTTCGCCTTCATGATGTCCGGCAGCTTGACGTAGCGGGGCTCGTTCAAGCGCAAGTCGGCGCTGATGACTGCCGGCAGGTCCACTTCGATGGTCTGCAGGCCGGCATCGACTTCCTGTGTCACCTTGGCGCTGTTGCCGTCGATCTCGATCCGGGAAGCGTAGGAAGCCTGCGCGCAGCCGAGCAGCGCCGCCAGCATCTGGGGCGTCTGGCCGGCGTCGTCATCGATGGCCTGCTTGCCGAGGAGGACGAGACCGGCACCTTCCTTCTCCACCAGCTTGGCGAGGATGCGGGCCACGGTGAGCGGCTGGGGCGCTTCCGGGGACTCCACAAGAATGGCGCGATCGGCGCCCATGGCAAGCGCGGTGCGCAACTGCTCCTGGGCGGCAGACGTGCCGATGGACACGACGACGACTTCCGCGGCCTTGCCGGCTTCCTTGAGGCGCAGCGCCTCTTCGACGGCGATTTCGTCGAAAGGATTGACGCTCATCTTGACGCCGTCGAGGGCCACGCCGGACCCGTCCGGCTTGACCTGTACGCGGACGTTGTAATCAACGACCCGCTTGACACCCACCAGAATCTTCATGACCGTAGTCGCTCCAAGTCATTCATAGAAATTAACGGCGCCGGCACCGCGAGGCCGTTCACCCCGCCGGCACGAGACCTGACCAAAGCCGCGAATGTTAACACGCGGCCGCTCACGATCCCAAAACCGGATCACGCAAAAAAGGCCCGGAGCGGCAAGGCTCCGGGCCGGGCAGATCGCTCGCGATCAGCCTCACACCACTTCGAACAGGCCGGCCGCGCCCATGCCCTGGGCGATGCACATCGACACCACGACGTGCTTCACGCCACGGCGCTTGCCTTCGAGCAGGGCCGCGCCGACCATGCGGGCGCCGGACATGCCGTAGGGGTGGCCGATGGCGATGGCGCCGCCATTGACGTTGCACAATTCCATGGGGATGCCCAGTTCCTTGATGCAGTACATCGCCTGCACACCGAAGGCTTCATTGAGTTCCCACAGGCCGATGTCGTCCATCTTGAGGCCATGGCGCTCGAGCAGACGCGGAATGGCGAAGACCGGACCGATGCCCATGATGTCGGGTTCGCAGCCGGCAGTCGCAAAACCGCGGAAGATGCCCAGCGGCTTCACACCCTTCTTCTCGGCGTATTCGCCGTTCATGATGACGACCGCAGCCGCGCCGTCGGAGAGCTGGCTGGCATTACCGGCCGTGACCGTGCCGGTGGGACCGGAAACGGGCTTGAGCGAGGCCAGCTTTTCGAGCGTGGTGTCGACGCGGTTGCCTTCGTCCTGGCTCAGGGTCACCTCGACCTTCTCGGTCTTGCCGGTTTCCTTGTCGGTGACTTCCATGGTCACCGTGATGGGCACGATCTCATCGGCCAGTTTGCCGTTGCGCTGGGCTTCGGCGGTGCGCTGCTGGCTGAGCAGCGCGAGCTGGTCGGCTTCCTCGCGCGTGACGTTGAAGCGCTTGGCCACGTTCTCCGCCGTCGGGATCATGGGCATCATGATGGTGGGCTTGAGCTTGAGCAGCCCCTTGTCCATCGCGTGCTTCATGTTCATGTTGTTCTGCACCAGGCTGATCGACTCCAGCCCGCCGCCGACGGCGACCGGCACCTTGTCGACGATGCAGCGCTGGGCGGCGTGGGCCACGGCGGAGAGGCCGGAGCCGCAGAACCGGGCGATGGTGGCGCCGGTCGAGGTGACCGGAATGCCGCCGCGAATGCCGGCGAGGCGGGCGATGTTGTTGCCGGTCGCGCCTTCGGGCAGACCGCAGCCCATGATGATTTCTTCAACTTCGGCCGGATCGATGCCGGCGCGCTCGACGGCATGCTTGATGACGTGGCCGCCCATCTCGGCGCCGTGGGTCAGGTTCAAGGAACCCTTGAATGCCTTGCCAATCCCGGTGCGGGCGGTGGAAACGATAACTGCATCAGCCATTTGCATAACTCCTGTGCGGACGATCCTGCCGACTCCATGTGCTCCATGCCTGCGTCTGCACGGCGGCCGGCGGCGTGATGCCACGGCCCATCGACTTCCCTCGCACTGGATTGCGGCGCTGTATGCGCCGTCTTTCCTTGGGGCATCGAGCAGGCTGCCACGACCCTGGGCAGCCGGAGAGCGCTAACGGTACAACGAAGCCCGCTCAACTTCCAGCCGGCGCGATCAACGACCCGCGGGTTCGCGCAGACGCAGCAGCGCGTCGAAGGTTTCCAGAGTGGGTGCGGCAACCCCGCGCGCCCGTGCCTCGTCGAGGATGGCGCCAAGGATGGCCTCGCGCTCCAGCGGCCGGCCCTGCAGCGCATCGAGCGTCATGCTGGTGAGATAGGATGGCATGCGCCGCGTGTTCTCGAGCATTGCCTCAGCCGTCTGCTCGGGCAATGGATGACCGGTGGCTGCAGCGATTCGGCATACCTCGTCCATGGCGCGCCCGATCATCTGCACGGCCCGCTCATCGGCCATCAACTGACCGGTGTCGACACAGCCGGCCAGAACCGACGCCGGGTTGAAGGCGGCGTTCCACACAGCCTTGCGCCAGCGAGCCGTCACGATGTCGGCGCTGAGCTCAACCGCGATCCCGGCCTGCCGGAACGCATCGGCCAACTGCCCGGCCGCCGGCGATGTACCCTGCGGATAGCGACCTAACGTGAGCGCGCCGTAGGCCTGATGGTGGATGTGGCCGGGTGCGTTACGCGAAACGCAGACGAAAGCCAGCGCGCTGATGAGTTCATGATCCGGAAAGGCTGCTGCTAGGGGCGCCTCGATGCCGACACCATTTTCCAGCACGACGATCACGGTCCGCGCGCCCAGCGCCGGGCGGATCAGCGCAGCGCGATCCTCACCGGCGATCACCTTGGTCGTCAGCAGCAGGTAGTCGGGCGGCTTATCCAGCTGCTGGACCGCGGCAAGCACGGCCCCGGGGCGAAAGGTCCACGCCCCCATCGGGTCGCTGCGAATCGCAAATCCCTGCCGCGCCACGAGATCGGCCTCGCTGCGGCAGACCACGTCCACGCCCCACCCCTGACGCGCCAGCAGGCTGCCATAGAATCCGCCGATCGCGCCGGCACCGACGACCAGCACCCGCGGGGCGTTTGGATCGGCACGCATCCCAGTCGCTGTCATGACTTAGGCGCGGGCCGACGGCGCCGGCTCGACGACCGGACGACCGATGGCGTAGTAGCCGAAGCCCTGCTCGGCCATCAGATGCGGGTCGTACAGATTGCGGCCGTCGAAGATGACCGGGCGGCGCAGGCGCTGCTTCAGTTCGTCAAAATCCGGGCTGCGGTAGACGTTCCATTCGGTCATCACCACCAGACCCTCGGCACCGTCGAGGCACGTCAAGGGGTCATCACACAGCGTCAGCGCCTCGGCATCGGGATACAGGTGACGCGCCTCGGTCATGGCCGCCGGATCGTGCGCCCGCACCCGCGCGCCGGCCCGCCACAGCGATTCCATCAGCACGCGGCTCGGCGCTTCGCGCATGTCGTCGGTGCCGGGCTTGAACGCCAGCCCCCACAGCGCGAAGGTCAAACCGGACAGGTCGTGACCGAAATGTTGCTGGATGCGCTCGAACAAGCGGCTTTTCTGGTGCTCGTTGACGGACTGCACGGCATCGAGGATGCGTGCCGGATAACCCACCTCGCGCGCCGTGTGGATCAACGCGCTGACATCCTTGGGAAAGCAGGAGCCCCCGTAGCCCGCGCCCGGGTAGATGAAATGAAACCCGATGCGCGGGTCCGATCCGAGCCCCAGGCGCACCTGCTCGATGTCGGCGCCGACCCGCTCGGCGATGTTGGCAAACTCGTTCATCACGCTGATCTTGGTCGCCAGCATGGCATTGGCCGCGTACTTGGTCAGTTCGGCGGACAGCGGATCCATCACCAGCAGCCGGTCACTCTTGCGGTTGAACGGCGCGTAGAGGCGCTGCATCTCGCGAATGGCGCGCTCATCCTCGGCGCCCACGATGATGCGGTCGGGCTTCATGAAGTCCTCGACCGCATTGCCTTCCTTCAAAAACTCCGGATTGGAGACCACCGCAAACGGCACGTCGACCCCGCGCTGCGCCAAGGCGTCCCGGATCACGGCGCTCACCCGCTGCGCCGTGCCCACCGGCACCGTCGATTTGTCGACGACGATGCGGTAGTCGGTCATGTGGCTGGCGATCGTGGCGGCCACCGCCAGCACGTGACGCAGGTCCGCCGACCCGTCCTCGTCCGCCGGCGTGCCCACCGCGATGAACTGGTACAGACCGTGCGCCACGCCGCGTGCCGCGTCCGTGGTAAACGACAGGTGACCCGAAGCGATCGTCGCCGCCACCAGGTCATCCAGGCCCTGCTCCCGGATCGGTACCTGCCCGGCCTGCAAGGCGGCGACCTTGGTGGCATCGATGTCCACGCACAGGACCTTGTTGCCCATGCGCGCGAAACACGCCGCCGTGACCAGCCCCACGTAGCCGCTGCCGAATACGGTGATCTTCATCCGCTTCCCCTTCGTTCATGAGCGCGCCACGCGGCCCCGATTCGAGCCGGATTGTATCAATCGTGGCCGCGCCTCAGGCGATCCGTTCGGCGTAGAGATCCCCGGCCGGTGCAACGGGGGAGAGCATGTCCAGATCGGCGCGCATCTGCCGCGCCGTCATCCACGTGCCGCTCCAGCGCAGGCTTTCAGCGACTGAGCGGCGGAAACGGTAGGCGCCGAGCGCGCCCAAGCGCTCGATGCATGCGAGCGCACCCGCGAGGGCGGCCGGCGAGTATTCGAACGACAGTGCCGGCAAGGGGCGCGAGAGGCCAGCCAGCACCTGCGCTTCGGCGCCCTCGACATCGAGCTTGCAGAACGTCGGCACGCCATGGCGGGCGATCAATCCGTCCAGCGTCAGGACCTCGACCTCGCAGCGCATATCCCACGCCACGCCGCGAAAGCGCGGCGAGACCGCCATCGCCTCGCGCCAGAGCGGATTGATCGTGCTCACCGTAGGCGTGCGCCGACTGACCCAGAGTGTTGTTCGGCCCGGCTGCTCGGCCAGCGCCACCGGTTCGATGCAGACGCGCGGTTCATTCCGGTAACGCCGCATGAGAACATCCCGAAACAGCGGCTGCGGCTCGACCGCCACCACCCGCGCGCCCAGCCGTCGCCAGGCGTCCACCCGATCCCCCAGATGCGCCCCGATGTCGAAACAGAGACTGTTCGCACCGATCCAGGGCCGATAGAACGCATCCAATCGGCGGCGCCTCCCCGGTCGCAGCCGGTATTGGAGAACGGAACGTGCCAAGCCCCAATGCGATCGCCAATCCATGGCGCCTCCGCTTGATTCCCCGCCACCCGCGCGGCATGCTTTGCGCGATCTTGCCCAGCCTGTCGCCCACACGTCCAGCCCGCCCGCAAGGATCCTTAGTGAATCCGTCTGAAATCGCCCCCGATGAGCCCCTGCGGGAAATCACGCTTGGCACGACGTCCATCACCCTGCTGGGCACTGCCCATGTGTCCCGGAGCAGCGAATCGGCGGTGCGGCGATTGATTGCCGAGGGCGGATTCGATGCCGTCGCGGTCGAACTGTGCCCCAGCCGCCATGCCGCCCTTCGGGATCCCGATGCACTGGCCCGCATGGATCTGTTGCAGGTCGTGCGCGAAGGCAAGATGGGCTTGGTCGCGGCCAACCTTGCGCTGACCGCCTATCAGCAACGGCTGGCCGATCAGCTCGGCGTCGAGCCGGGCGCCGAGCTGCGCGCGGCACTGGAAGCCGCCGATGAAGCCGGCCTGCCCGTGGTCCTCATCGATCGCGAGGTGGGCGTCACGCTGCGCCGACTGACCGCCGCCGTGCGCTGGTGGCAACGCCCCGGGCTCATCGCCGGTCTGGTCGCGAGCCTGCTGACCCGGGAAGAAGTCGCGGAGGAAGACATCGAGCGACTCAAGACCGGCGATATCCTGCACAACACCTTTGCCGACTTTGCCGATCAGGCCGAGCCGCTTTACAGGGCCCTGATCAGCGAGCGCGATGAATATATGGCGCTCAAGCTGTGGGAGCATGCCCAGAAGCATCCGGGCCAGCGGATGCTTGCCGTGGTCGGCGCCGGCCATCTCGATGGAATCATGCGACACCTCGAGACGCCGCCAGCCGCGCCCCCGGACGCCGCCTTGGCCGCGCTGGTGACCACACCCCCCCGCGGCCGCCTGGGGCAACTGCTGCCATGGATCATCATGATCCTCATCATCGGAGGATTCGTGGTCGGCTTCGTGCGGGGACCCGCGCTCGGCTGGCAACTGGTGCTCGACTGGACCTTGACGACGGGGGGATTGGCAGCGATCGGTGCCCTGGTTGCCCTGGCGCATCCGCTGACCATCCTGACGTCTTTCCTGGCCGCGCCGATCACGACGCTGCACCCCTTGATCGGGGCCGGCATGGTGGCCGTGGCGATGGAACTGTGGCTGCGCAAGCCCCGAGTTGCGGATTTCTCGACGCTGCGCGAGGACGTCGCACACCTTGCCGGCTGGTGGCGCAACCGGGTGGCCCACACCTTTCTGGTCTTCATGCTGGTCAATCTGGGCGCCTCGATGGGCACCTACGTCGGCGGGTTTCGACTCTTCGGGCAACTGACCGGCCACGGCTGATCCACGGGCTCGGGAACGGGGCCGGCGACCTCCACCCGGCCGGCAGCAAGTCGCTACGTCGGCATCTACCGCCCGAGATAACTTCTGCTGGCCTTGCCTCGATCAGGCGTCAGCGATGTCAGACATTCGCGGAATCTGCGTCACGACCCCCATTCTTCGCACCGGCCATCCTCGGCAACACGCGGCGAGTACGGTGATGTGCGACATGAAGGGGAACGGCCAAGATCAGACCCAGACCGAGAATCTGATGACTCAGGCTGGCGACCGTTCGTAACCACTCCTCGCCGCTGTAATAGAGCACCAGGGCCGTACCCATCAAGGCGCCAAACAGCACGGCCACGCTGAGGCCGGTGGCCAGATTGCGACCCGAACGCCAGCCGGTGGCCACATGCTGACCAAGGAACATACCCACCGCAACGGCCGTGGCGTATCCCAAAATCCCGTGCAACACCATGAGTTGGTGCAGTAAGGCGTAAGGCCTGTCTTCGCCGGCAAATCCGCCGCTCGCGTAGTGAAGGGCCATCCAGGCAAGGCCCGTGACGGCGAGCCCCGAGACCGTCAGATACAGCAGCGAGCGCTGCCAGTGCGGCACGCTATTGAAGCGAGACTGGGTGGGCATGCTCGATCTCCGGACCTGGGATTGAAAACACATGCACCGTTGCTTGCAGCTCGCGAAACAACGATTCCGCGAGGGGATCATCGGAACGCCGCAAGGCCGCGATCTTGGTCAAGGCATCGGCATGCATGCAGCGCGGCGCCGTGACGGTGATGCTGCCCTGCAACGCCACCGCTCGACCGCTCGCCGGATCGATCACCGCACTGGCGACGTCCAGCCGTGAATCGAGAAAGTACCCGCCGGTCGTGGCCACCGCGCGGTTGCCGTAGCGCCCCAGCGACAGGATCTCGGCAGGCCGGCGCGGATGACGCAGACCGATTTCCTGCTCGGCCGAACCGAACAGCCGCAGGTCGCCACCGGCATTGACGCAGCCGCCCGCGATCCCGTGCGCTTCCAGAACGGCAACGGCCCGATCCACGGCGTAACCTTTGGCGATGCCGTCGAGGTTCAGGGTCAGCGGTCGAATGAGCCGCGCCCTGATACCCTCATCGTCCAGCATCAGATCCGCCATCCCGCCGCCGCGTTCGGGGCTGGGCCACGGCGCATCCGGCAAGACACCGGTGCGGCGCAAATGGCGCTCGCAGGTCACATCGAACAGCCCCCCGCTGCGCGCGAACAACATCTGCGCCGCGCGCAGGACCTCGCCAGTCCACGGGTCGATCGGCAACCACGGCCCGCTGGCGGCGCGATTGATGCGCCCGACGTCACTGCCGGCGTCATGCCAGCTCATCAGGTCGTGAACGCGGGCGATGGCCGCGAATGCGGCTTCGAAAGCGACGGCCGGATAGCCCGACTCCGCCGACTCGCTCAAGGTGATTTCCACGAACGTTCCGAGCAGCGGCCGGGCGCGCCGCCAGGGTCCTGTCTCAGCGAGAGCGGATGGCGACATCGTAGGTGGCCAACAGGCGGCGAATGCCGTCGGTGATGTGGACGCAGGACAAGGTCGCGCCCGAGATGTTCTGAATATCCTTGTTGACCCGCAGTGTATCGGCGCTGGTCTTGCCGGCGAACTGGGCGCGCCAGCCGGGGCGACGAACCTCGTCGCCGTGGGTTTCGCGGTAATCCAGGATTTCGATCTGGCGCACGGCGCCAGCGTCGTCCAGTGCCACGGCGTAGGTAATGAACTCATGCTTGCCCAGCACCTGATCGACCAGGAAATAGCCGCCGGGCGCGCGCCAGAGCCGGAGTTCGCTCTGACGCACCTTCATGCCGACGCGCTGTTCGATAGCCTTCTTCTGCTCGGCGCTCAGGGTCAGTGGTAGCGGCGTGAGCACCGCGTTCGGAAACATCAGCGCCTGCGCCTGATCGACTGAAAGATACTGCACTGCGTAACAGGCCGGCGAAACGGCCAGGGCGGCGAGGGGCAACAGGAAAGCAGAACGATCGCTCATCGTCGAATCGCTCCCTCGTTCAAAAGTTGTAGCCGACCTTCAGTCGGACCTCATATTTCTCATGATCCGCCAAGTGACGGCCGGTGGAATCGTCGTCGCTCTCGTCGGAACCGGCCAGCTGAGGCGTCGCGGTAAGCGTCGTCCACCAGTGCTGCGCCCCGTAATGGACGCTGGGGCCGGCGAAGAAGTCCCAATGGTCGAACTCCCAGGAGCCATCGGGCGGATTGAGGATCTCCAGATCGGCTCAGCCCTCGAAGCCCAGATACCAGTTGGACGCCACACGATAGGACAATCCCGAACGCAACCGAGGGGCCACGGCGTACTCGGTATCGCCGTCCTCGGGCTTCCAGGACTCGGCCTCGAGTTCGAAGTTGGTCAGCCAGAAGAGCTGGTCTTCGAGCATGGGCTTCTGAAGAATCAGCTTGTTCTCCAACTCCCAGCCGTCTCCCTTCTCGCCCGTGATGTCGTCGATGCGGTCGTAGGAAAGTTCTCCGTACAGCGCCAGCCCGATCGCATCGGTGTAAGGCGACAGGACCATCTTCTTCAGCTCGAGCGAGGGCCCGCTGACCTGGAAGTCGTTTTCACTGCCCAGAATCTCAGGCTCGCCTTCCGGACCTGCGCAGCCGGCGGCGCCGCAATCGTAATCGTGCCGGTAGCCGTTGAGATAGGCGGCAAGCGTCAGCCGATCCGAGAGCCCGTACTCGTATTCGAACCTGACGTTCTGCCGCGCATAGTCGCCCCGGCGCTTGTCACCATGATGCGTGAGCCACAACTCGGCGTCCGACGCGCCCGCGGGGAGCCACAACTCGGCGTCCGACGCGCCCGCGGGGAGCGTTTCCGCGCCCGCGGTGTAGCCCAGCAGAGGCTCGTCTGCATGGGCAGGCAGGACGTGGCCGGCAAGCCCGGCGAGCGACGCCAGAGTCATTCCGCGCACCCAGGCTTGTCGGGATCCCATGGTGTTTGATGATCTCATCTCGGACGGCTCCATTTGGGTTTTGTTAATTGTTATCCCAATGAGAATTGTCCGCGATTGATTTTGGTCAACGAAGCCGTGTTCGGCTCCATCCCGCGCGCCGGTCGATCCTGCGAGCGCCGTTCTGCATGACCCTCGAGGCCGGTTTTTGGCGGATGACAGATTGGTGCGCGTATCGGGATCGGGCTTGCGCAAGCTCGCCCGACCGCCGGCAACCTCGGTGGGACCGTTCGGCGCGCCGCGGATGGGCCTTCGAGGCAAAAGGCTCACCTGCGCCCAGCCAAGAGGGCCGCATGCGTCGCCCGCACCGCTTCGATCCGCGATCGCGGAGCAGACGCAGGAGAGCTTTTTTTCGGCTCCATCTGCATCACGGTCATGCAGAGGAGCCCCGATCCGGCCGCCGCGATCTTGGCACCGTGTCGACCATGGGCTAGGCTTGCGCCCACGCTGGCCCGCCAGTCGCGTTTCCTTCCTCCATCAAGGGGCTCTTGCCATGGCTCAAACCCGTTTGTTCACCTCCGAATCGGTTTCCGAAGGGCACCCGGACAAGGTCTGCGACCAGATCTCGGATGCCGTCCTGGACGCGATTCTCTCCAAGGATGCAGGCGCCCGTGTCGCCTGCGAGACGCTGGTCAAGAACAACCTCGTCATGCTGGCGGGCGAAATCACGACCCATGCCCACGTGGAGTTCGATCGCGTCGCGCGCGAGGTCGTCCGGGAAATCGGGTATACCGATGCGATGGGCTTCGGTCCCGACACCTGCGCCGTGCTGACCGAAATCGGCCATCAATCCGCCGACATCGCGCAAGGCGTGGATGAAGGCCGGGGCCTGGATCTGGATCAGGGGGCCGGCGACCAGGGCCTGATGTTCGGGTTCGCCACCGATGAAACCGACGTCCTGATGCCGTTGCCGATCACCCTCTCCCACCGGCTGGTGCAACGCCAGGCCGAGGTGCGCAAGAACGGCACCTTGCCGTGGCTGCGCCCGGACGCCAAATCCCAGGTCACGGTGCGTTACGATGCGGGCCGACCCGTGGGCATCGACGCCGTCGTCCTCTCCACCCAGCACGATCCGGGCATCGCTCATGACCGCTTGGTCGAGGCGGTGATGGAAGAGATCATCAAGCCCGTCCTCCCCGCGCAGTGGCAGGACGGCAGCATCAAATACTTCATCAACCCCACCGGGGCCTTCGAGATCGGCGGTCCGGTCGGCGACTGCGGCCTCACCGGCCGCAAGATCATCGTCGACACCTACGGCGGCATGGCTCGCCATGGGGGCGGTGCCTTCTCCGGCAAGGATCCCACCAAGGTCGACCGCTCTGCCGCCTATGCCGCGCGCTACGTCGCCAAGAACATCGTGGCCGCGGGCCTTGCCCGCCGCTGCGAGGTACAGGTGTCCTACGCCATCGGTGTCGCCGAACCCACCTCGATCAGCATCGACACCTTCGGCACCGGCCGCGTCGATGAAGACAGGCTGGTCGCTCTGGTGCGCGAGCACTTCGACCTGCGCCCGCGCGGCCTGATCCAGATGCTCGACCTGCGTCGTCCCATCTATCAGCGCACCGCCTCTTACGGCCACTTCGGTCGCGAAGAAGCCGACTTCACCTGGGAGCGGACCGACAAGGCCGAAGCACTGCGCGCCGCCGCCTGAGCGCGGCGCAAGGACGCCCCAAAGCGCGCCTGATGCGCTCGGCGCGCTTTCCCACGGTTACCCCGCTGGGCAATGCCGCTCCCTTGCCTCTGGCATCTGGCGCGCTATACTCCCCGCCATTCCGAGGAGCGCTGCAAGATCGGCCCGCGTGGCCGGTCCCAGGCTCGGAAGCGGTTCAACGGCGCTCTCCGACATCCAACCCGCTGGCGGGTCCCCAGGATGACGGCGAGCCCCTCGCCCTCTCCGCTCGCCAGCTCCATGCATGGAGCTCCGCATGAGTCATCTGGCTGAAGTCCCCAAAACCGATTACATCGTCGCCGACATGAGCCTGGCCGATTGGGGTCGGAAAGAGATCCTGATCGCCGAAACCGAGATGCCCGGCCTGATGGCAATCCGTGAGGAGTTCGCCGCCGGCCAGCCGCTGCGAGGCGCGCGCATCACCGGCTCCCTGCACATGACCATCCAGACGGCGGTGCTGATCGAGACGCTGCAGGCGCTGGGGGCGGAAGTGCGCTGGGCCTCCTGCAACATCTTCTCCACCCAGGACCACGCGGCCGCAGCCATCGCCGCCAGCGGTACGCCGGTTTTCGCCTACAAGGGCGAAAGCCTCGAGGAATACTGGGCCTATACCCACCGCATCTTCGAGTGGCCCGACGGCGGGCATTCCAACATGATCCTCGACGACGGCGGGGACGCCACCTTGCTGCTGCATCTGGGCAGCCGCGCCGAAACCGATCTGGCGGTGCTGAACCATCCCACCAGCGAGGAGGAGCGCGTCCTGTTCGCGGCGATCCGCGCGCACCTGGCCATCGATCCCAAGTGGTACTCCACGCGCTTGGCCCACATCAAGGGCGTGACCGAGGAAACCACCACTGGCGTGCACCGCCTCTACCAGATGCACGAGCGCGGCGAGCTGAAATTCCCGGCCATCAACGTCAATGATTCGGTCACCAAGTCGAAGTTCGACAACCTCTACGGCTGCCGCGAATCCTTGGTCGACGGCATCAAGCGCGCCACCGACGTCATGGTCGCCGGCAAGATCGCGGTGGTGGCGGGCTACGGCGACGTCGGCAAGGGCAGCGCGCAGGCCCTGCGCGCGCTGTCGGCACAGGTCTGGGTCACCGAAATCGACCCCATCTGCGCGCTGCAGGCGGCAATGGAAGGCTATCGCGTCGTGACCATGGACGATGCTGCCGACAAGGCCGATATCTTCGTCACCGCCACCGGCAACTACCACGTCATCAACCACGCCCACATGGCGCGCATGAAGAACAACGCCATCGTCTGTAACATCGGGCATTTCGACAACGAGATCGACGTCGCCAGCCTGGAAAAATACCAGTGGGAGGAGATCAAGCCGCAGGTCGATCATGTGATCTTCCCGGACGGCAAACGCATCATCCTGCTCGCCAAAGGCCGTCTGGTGAACCTGGGCTGCGGGACGGGGCATCCTTCCTATGTCATGTCCTCGTCGTTTGCCAACCAGACCATCGCCCAGATCGAACTGTTCACCCGGGCCCACCACTATCCCGTAGGCGTGCATACGCTGCCCAAGCATCTGGACGAAAAGGTCGCCCGCCTGCAGCTCCAGAAACTGGACGCCGAGCTCACCGAACTCACGGATCAGCAGGCGACCTACATCGGCGTTTCCAAGGACGGCCCCTACAAGGCCGACCATTACCGTTACTGAGGCTGGGCCATGGGTGAGCCTACGACAGGACCGGCTCCTGCGCTGAGCTTCGAATTCTTTCCGCCCAAGACGCCGGCGGGAATGAGCAAGCTCATGGAAACGGCGACCCGTCTCGCCGCGCTCGAACCCGTCTACTTCTCGGTCACCTTCGGCGCCGGCGGGTCGACGCGGGAGCGCACCCTCGAAACGGTGCTGGCGCTGATGCGCGAGACGGGCGTGGAGGTCGCGCCCCACCTGTCCTGTATCGGGGCCACCGCCGATGGCTTGCGGGAAATCCTGCGCCGCTACCAGGACGCCGGCATCCGGCGCCTGGTGGCCCTGCGTGGGGATCTTCCTTCCGGCATGGGCGATCCCGGACCATTCCGTTACGCGCGCGATTTGGTGAGCTTCATTCGCAGCGAAACCGGCGATCACTTTCACATCGAAGTGGCGGCCTATCCGGAGATCCATCCCCAGGCAAACAATGCGCGGGAGGACCTCGGTCATTTTCGCGACAAGATTGCCGCGGGCGCAGACGGAGCGATCACCCAGTATTTCTTCAATGCCGAGGCTTACGCTCGCTTCACGGGCGAGGTCGCAGCCATGGGTGTAAATGTGCCGATTACCCCCGGCATCATGCCCATTACCAGCCACGCACAGCTGATCCGGTTTTCGGAGGCTTGCGGCGCCGAGGTTCCGCGCTGGATCCGCCAGCGGCTTGAATGCCTGGAAGCCGATGATCCGGCCCTGCGAGCATTCGGCAGCGACGTCGTCAGCCATCTTTGCCGCCAGCTGCTGGCGGCCGGTGTTCCGGCGCTGCACTTCTACACCCTCAACCACTCAGACCCCACGGTCATGATCTGCGACCAAATGCGCGCGACGGCGCACGACTCAACCTTTGCATTGACAGCGCCGATAAGTCGGTAGGGTCTCTGAACACGAGACGATCCCGAACTTGACAAGGCGCTGAAATGACCCTTTTGGAGTGGCTGATTCCGCTAGGCGCATTGATGGCAGGCGTCCCGATGGGATGGGCCCTCCGGCGTGCTGCCGCATCCCCCAAGCCCGCTGCCGCTAAAAAGTGCGCCCGGGCAGACGATGCAAATCCGCGATGGCTCGCGATGTACGCGCTGGCGAACGGCGGTCGTGACCGCGCCGCCTTCATCCTGGAGCAGCACCTGGAGACTGGCCCCAGCTACCATCCCGACGACTGGATCATGCTGCTCGACATCCATCATGGCAGCGGGCACCGGGACCGGTTCGACGCCCTGGCCCAGAAGTATGCGGAGCTCTCGGGCAATGCCGCGCCGACATTCAACGACTGGAAGCACCTCTATCCCGAAGGCTCGGGCCTGAATCGCCGCCACTCAAAGCTGCTTGAGTCGTTCGCCGGACTCCCGGACCGGGAAACGCAGCGGAAATTCCTCGCCAATCTGACCCTGGACAGCAACCGGCCCGGCCGCCCCGCATTTACCTTGGCTGAAGCCGAGGAACTATTGAAACTCCGGGCGCGACTGAACCCGAACCCCACTCCCAGCCTGACGCTGACCCAGTCCCGCACGCTGACGCCGAACACCGCGGCGGCGCCAGAACCTCCACCGCCCTCTCCGGAGACCCGGTTGCGGCCCAGTTCGTCGCTGGGTCGCACGGGCTCGCAGCCCGCTCGGGTGGCGGCGCCGCCCGAGGCGGCCGGCGATACCCGCTGCGCCCTCGAGCGCTCGTTTCAACGCATCGCCGACAAGATCGCCGAAACCTGGCCGCGGGCCGAATGCGCGCGCTACGTCGATTCGCTGCTGGTCGACGAACGCGGAGGGCGTCAGGGATTCCCGCCCGAGGTGGTCTCGGAGCTCTTTTTGCTTCACGCCTTGCTGGACGAGCATCGCTCCACGCCGCGCGATCGCTGGGAAGGGTCAGCGCGCTGACCCTGAGTGCGCTCACCGCCTGGCGTTCGGGAGTCATGCCGGGATGCCTCGCGGCACGCTGCGGAGATGAGCCCCAAGCGCAGGATCCAACGCGCTTGGGCAGTTTCTGACAACGCCGTCGCCGGACGCTGGTGTACGCCATCGAGCGCTCCAGGTCGACTGCTCAGCGTCGGGCGCGGATCCCACAAGTCGCCGCAGGCGCAATTGCCCCTCAGCGGTCGCCGATCTGAAACATTTTCTTTACACTTTCGAGGCATTCACGAATTACAATTCGGCAAAATAAGGGCTCTGATTCGATCGGCGTCAACTTGCACTAATTTGAGGCTGGCCGCATGAGCCCGAGCATCAAGACGGTCCATCATGGGCTGTGGCGTCGCTGCTCCTGCGCAAGCTGCGCGGCCGACGCGGCGCCAAACCGACACCAGGCATTCAAGGCATGGCTATTGCTACCGATACACGGGTAGCGCTGGCAGGATCGTCGCCGAGGCGCGTTTGCGAAACAGGAGCGTAGCGAATGGCAAAAGTCGTCTATTTCAATCTGCCGGGAGCCACGGGCCACATCAACCCTGCTGTCGGCATCGTCTCGGAGCTGATTCGCCGGGGCGAGAAGGTGATCTTCTACGCCGATCCTGCGGCCTCGGAGAAGTTCTCGGCGCTGGGCGCCGATGCCAGGGACTATCGCCAGTGGTCCCCTTACGACCATCATCCGGACATCGCAGCGGACCTCGTGTCGGTCGCGGTCGAATTGTTCGAAATGACCGAACAGTGCTTGCTGGGGCTGCTTCGCGAGCTTGAGGAAGATCGGCCCGATTACATCATCTACGACAGCTGCGCGCCCTGGGGGCCCATCCTGGCGGATCGGCTCGGAATTCCGTCAATCAAGATCGTCACCCACATCCTGTGGACGACGCGGATGAGCATGGATCCGCGCCATTGGATGAATGTCGACATGCTCTCCATGATTCCGCGCAACTACCGCTTCGAAAGCCGTGTCCGTGCGACCAAGCTGGCCATTGGCGCGCGCCGCCGGTTCCGCGACATGCTCGATAGCCTCGGTCTCCCGCGGCAAAGCCTGATCAAGGATACCCTGAAGGTGTTTCGTCGGCCCCATGAGCCGACCATTTGCGTCACCTCGGCGCTGTATCAACCGTATTCGGCCCGGATGGGCGAGCAGGTCCACTTCGTCGGCGCCTCAGCCCCAGAGAACCGCGACGATCAGGCATTCCAACGCCGCACAGGCGCGACAGAGCCATTGGTCTATATCTCCCTGGGCAGCGTTCACAATCAGAAGGTGGATTTCTACCGGCAGTGCATCGCAGCCTTCGCCGATCGCCCCTGCGAGGTCGTCATGTCGGTCGGCAAGCAGACCGACATGGCCGAACTTGGCGATATTCCGGCAAACGTGCATGTCTACCCTTGGGTTCCCCAACTCAAGGTGCTCCAGCAGGCGAGCCTGTTCATCAGCCACGGCGGCATGAACAGTATCAACGAGAGCTTGCTGTTCAACGTACCCCTGCTGATGGTGCCGCAACAGATCGAGCAGGCCTACAGTGCCCGTCGCATCCAGCAACTGGGGGCGGGACGCTGCCTGCGGCCGGGACGGGTCACACCGTCGCGCCTGCACGATCTGAGCGCGGCGATGCTGGCCGACCCGTCCTACCGGCACCAGGCGACGATGCTCGGCGAGTCGGTACGCGCGGGCGGACATCAGCGCGCGGCCCAATTGATCCTGCAACACATTCATGGCGCCGAGAGGGAAAGCCGGCGCGAGCTGGCAGCCTGAACCACGTGATGCGCGGACGGCGACCAGCCGTCCGCCGTTCAAAATGCGTCCATTGCGATTAGAATAATAAATTTGCTCAGGCGAGATCACCATGAAATTACCGATCGATCCGGGGTTCCCGATGCCCGGAGAGGATGCCCCGTTTCTGCTCGGCCTCAAGTCGACGGTTGCCCGGCCGGTATTCATCATGGGCCTGCATCGCTCAGGCACGACGTTTCTGTACGATTCTCTGGCGCGCTGCTTCCCGCTGGCCAATCTCAGCCTGTATCACCTGTTCTACTACGACCGTCTCCTGAAGAACCACGCCGAGGGTGGCGAGCGCCGCGACCGGGATCGGCTGAGCGCCTTGTTCCGAAAACTGGGAATCACGGACCGCAAGCTCGATGCCGTGTATGTGGACGACCGCATGGTCGAGGAATACGGCTGGATGCTGCGCAACCACAGCTTCAGCATGAAGGTGACCGCGCAAAATCAGGCTTTTTTGCACGACGTTTGCCGCAAGTTGCAGATCGTTACCCCGGGCGCCCAAGCGGTCTTGCTGAAAAATCCATGGGATACGGGAAACGCGCGCAACATCCTCGAGTGGTTTCCCAATGCGCGCTTCATCTACATCACGCGCGATCCCATCTACATCCTCAACAGTCAGATCAATGCCGCGATTTCCCTGCTGTCCGGCAGTCAGCCCTTCCAGACGCTTCTCATCGACAACTTCAAGACCGTGTTCGGCAAGCGCAGCCTGAGCGCCGTTTATGCCGGCTGGAAACTGCTGCGCGGGGTCAAGGCGCTGACGGGAAACCGACCCTTTGAAGCCGTCATCCGACCTTTCGCGGCAAAAGCGGTCGAGCGCCAGCTGGCGGCCTACTATCGGGATCTGGAACAATTGCCGCCCGAGAGCGTGTACGCACTCGATTATCAGTCGTTCAATGAGCATCCGCAGGATCATCTCCGCGCATTGGCGGACTTCTTGGACCTGCCGTTCGTGATGGATCCAGAGCAGATCCAGCCAAAACCGCGCAAAGGCCATCTCAAGGCGCCGCTTCAGGGCTACGAGCCGCGCTTCATGAACCGCCTCAGGCGGCGGATTCCTCAACTCCTGCGTTCCTCTCAGGTCTGACCATCGATGGCGGAACACCCGAGGATCGACGTTCCACAGCCACCACGGCGCCGCTGGCGCCGAGCCTTGTTGACGCTGGCGTCGATTGCCGTTGTGATCGCGCTCGGGCAGTGGATCGGCAACGATTTCAGCGGGACTCGGGTAGCGGACGCGCTGGACTGGGTTCGCGCCCATCATGCCGCCGTGTCACCGTTTGGTCCGTTGGCATTCTATGCCGCAGGCACCGTCATCATCGTTGTCAACATACCGACCATCGTCGTCATTGCCTGCGCCGCGGTGCTCTATGGCAGCGTCGGCGCGGCAGCAATGGGCATGGCCTGTCTGCTGACGGCTGCGGCGGGTATCTACGCCCTCAGCCGCGTATGGGGACGCGCGCTGGTCGCGCCCCATCTAAAGCGATTCCTGCCGATGATCGAGCGCCACTTCGAACAGCGCGGACTGCGCACGGTGGCGCTGATGCGACTGATGTTCTTCGCCTTCCCGCCCAGCAACTGGGCGCTCGCCGTGATGAACATCCGGCTACGCGATTACCTGTTGGGCACCTTCCTCGGCGCGATCCCGCACGTGATCATGTGGGCTTGGATCGGCGTCGCCGCGGTGGACATGCTGAGCGGCCGGGTGCAATTCTCGTGGAGTGCGCCGGAGGTGTGGGGCCCGCTGGCAGCGGGCGCTGCCCTGACGCTCCTGAGCGTCCTGCTGCAGCGTCGCGCCAGCCGCGCGCCGGCTTGACCGCCAGCGACGCATCGGCGAGGCTGGAATCCCGCCCTCTCGCCGGGATTCCCCCCATGAGTCATCCACGCCATCCCAATCGCCTGATCCACGAAAGCAGCCCTTATCTGCGCCAGCACGCGCACAACCCCGTCGACTGGTATCCGTGGGGGCCGGAGGCGCTTGAACGCGCGGCCCGCGAAGATCGTCCCATCCTGCTCTCCATCGGCTACTCGGCCTGCCACTGGTGCCATGTGATGGAGCGCGAATCCTTCGAGGATCCCGAAACCGCCGCGTTGATGAACAGCCTATTCGTCAACATCAAGGTGGATCGCGAGGAGCGCCCTGATCTCGACCGGATCTATCAACTGTCCCATCAGATCCTGACTCAGCGTGGCGGCGGCTGGCCGCTGACGGTTTTCCTCACCCCCGACGATCACGTGCCGTTTTTCGCGGGGACCTACTTTCCACCCGAACCGCGGCACGGCCTGCCCGCTTTTCGCGAATTGCTGTCGCTGCTGTCGCGTCTTTACCGCGAGCGTCGCGATGACGTCCTGGCGCAGAACCTGGAACTGAAAGCCATCCTGGACACGCTGGAACCGTCCCCGGCTGCCACGGCGCTGGATGACGATCTGCTGACGGGGTGGGACGCGGCCATGGCCACGTGGCAGGACGCCGAACACGGGGGCTTCGGCCGTGGCGCCAAGTTTCCGCATGTCCCCGCGCTGTCCTTGCTGTTGCGACGCCTGCCGACTCAGGCCGGCTCCGCGCACCCGCACGCCTCTGACGCCTTCCTGCGCAAGAGCCTCGATGCCATGGCGCTGCGCGGCATGTGGGATCACATCGGTGAGGGTTTTTTCCGCTACACCGTCGACCCAGCTTGGCAGATTCCGCATTTCGAGAAGATGCTCTATGACAACGCCCAGTTGCTGGCCCTTTACAGCGATGCCGCGGCCGTGTTCGGCGACGGCCTTTATCGCGAACGGGCGCTCGGTACGGCGCGCTGGGCGCTGAACGAGATGCAGGACCCGACATGCGGCTTTTATGCCAGCCTGGATGCCGACAGCGCCGGCGAGGAAGGCGCCCTTTACCTTTGGAACCGCGAGGAAGTGCAGGCGGCCTTGCCGGCCGAGTGGTGGCCATGGTGTGCGAAAGCGTGGGGTCTCACGGATGCACCCAACTTCGAAGGCAGGGCTTGGCATGTGCAACGGTCCACGCCGCCGGCGGAACAGGCGCGCGAGCTGGGCATCGCACCGGCGGTACTCGAAGCTCGGCTGGAGGCAGCCCGGCAGCGCCTGCTGATGCTGCGCCAAGGACGCCCGCCCGTGCATCGCGACGAGAAGATCCTCACCGCCTGGAACGCGCTCATGATCACGGGGCTGGCACATGCGGCCCGGAGCCTGTCCTCACCCGAGCTGGGAGAGGCTGCGGGCGACAGCCTGGCGGCCTTGCGAACCCAGGCCTGGCGCGACGGGCGGTTGTGGGCCGTGCGAGCCGGTGATCGCGTCCATCTGCCCGCCTATCTCGATGATTACGCGTTTGCCGTCGAAGCGGCGTTCACAGTGAGCGAAACCTGCGCCCGACCGGACGCGCTGCATTGGGCGATCGCGCTGGCACAGGGGCTGCTCGCGCATTTCGAGGATGCAGCGGGCGGCGGGTTTTTCTTCACGGCTCACGACCACGAGTCGCTCATGCACCGCCTCAAGCCCTTCGCCGATGAGGCCACTCCAGCCGGCAACGCCGTCGCGGCGCGTCTGCTCAACCGCCTGGGCTGGACGCTGGGTGAGTCACGCTATCTCGCGGCCGCCGAAGCGACGCTGCGCGCAGGTGCCGAAGGCCTGCGCCGGATGCCGCAAGCACATGCCAGCTTGGCGCTGGCGCTGCAGGAGTTTCTGCAGCCGCCACCGTTGGTCGTGCTGCGTGGAGAACCCGCAGCGGTTTCCGACTGGCATCGCCTCATTCAGACGGCCTGTCCGCCCGAGGTGATGATCTTTGCGGTGTCCGCCGGCCAAGGCTGGCCCGACGCACTGGCCAGCAAGCCTGCGCTTGGACAGATCTGTGCTTATCTGTGCATGGGTACGCATTGCGAAGCGCCGTATCTCGAGCTCGAGCCGCTCTTGGCGCGCCTGAAGCAGCCGTCTGCATCTCCCGATGGCGCGGCCCGGTAAGGCTTGGGCGTCTCAGATCCCGGAGGCGGCCGGCCATCCATCCAGCGAAACGGTGCGGATCTCCCCGCCGCGACTGTGCGCGTACAGGACATCGAACGGCTGACGGTGGCGATGATAGATGCCGAAGCCATGCACGCCGACGAAACGCCGCGACAGCGGACCAACGAAGCGGTATTTCGGCTCCAGCGGATCGGCGTCGAAATCACTGAACGCTGCAAGCACGGCCCCCGCGCCGGGCCGGGCATCTGGGGCCAAAACGCCGGCGCGAGCGGGTACGGGATCGCGCCGGTTGACGTAATGTACGTAGCGCGGCCCGTCGATCCAGCGGCTGGCTGCGCCTCCGGCCGTTTCCACGCGGATGCGATCAAGCGCCTGGTGCAGGTCATCTCCCGATAACTGCCCGGCCAAGCGCGCACGGACCGCGGTCAGGGCATGGCTCAGATGGATGGCACCCTGGCTGTTGGCCTTGAGATGGATCTCCTGACCCGCGCTCACCCGTGCCACGATGGCGTCTGCCAGGGTGGCCACCGGCGGGCTCGATGCACCTTGTCTGGCATCGTGAATGGCATCGAACACCCGGCCGCCTTCCGTCGCGTTATAGACGGCCACCACCGGCCCGCCCGTCTGCTGCGCCAGCAGATGCAGTTCAGGCAAGGTCCAATCCACGCGGTGATTGGCGCCGTTGACGTAAACCAAAAGCCGCGTCTGCCGATCAACCGTCCGCGGGTCGGTGACCGGCGGGACGTCGTCGAGCGCGTGGTGAGCCGGATCATAGAGGCAGGCCTGCGCGCCCAGCCAGGCGCCGTCATAGGCGCTGTTCCAACGCCCGCCCGGCAGGGCGGCGGGGTCGGTGCACAACAGCGCGCCATAGCGCGCCGGCCGGTATTCGGTCGACATCAGGTAAACGAGGCCGTAGCCGGACGCAAACAGCGCAAGCCAGCCCAGCATCCGGATCATGACTCCCTTTGCCGGCGCATCAGGCGAGCGCCACGCCGAACGCATCGCGGAAGCGCGTTTCGAACTCGGCAAAATCGAAGCGATGATTCTGCGTGCCCGGGTGGGCGACCTTGATCGCGCCCATCAATGAAGCCACCCGACCGGTGAGCGCCCAGTCCAGTCCGCGCTGCAGGCCGAAGATGAGACCGGCGCGATAGGCATCGCCACAGCCGGTCGGATCGCGCACGGCCTCGGGTCTGGCGGGCGGAATGGCGATCTCCTCGCCGCGTGTGTAAATCGATGAGCCCTGCGCGCCACGGGTGACGATCAGCGCCTCTACCCGCCCGGCAAGTCGTTCCAGTGCATGTCCCGTGCGTTCCTCGAGCAGCGCCGCCTCGTATTCGTTGACCGCGACCCAGCTCGCCTGATCGATGAAGGCCATCAGATCGCCGCCGTTGAACATCGGCAGCCCCTGGCCGGGATCGAACAGGAAGGGAATGCCGGCCTCGGCAAACTGCCGTGCGTGGGACAGCATGCCCTCGCGGCCGTTCGGCGCGACGACGCCCATGCCGATGTCGCTCGCCGGGCGCACCGGATTGTCATGCGCATGGTTCATGGCGCCTGGATGAAACGCCGTGATCTGGTTGTCGTCGAGATCGGTGGTGATGTAGGCCTGCGCGGTATAGCTGCCCTCGATCTCCAGGATGTCCTGCTGGTCGATCCCGCAGCGCGCCAGCCAGGTGCGGTAGGGCCCGAAATCCTCGCCCACCGTGCCCAGCGGCCGGCCCTGCCCGCCCAGCAGACGCAGGTTGTAGGCGATGTTTCCCGCGCAACCCCCGAATTCCCGCCGCAATTGCGGCACCAGAAAGGACACGTTCAGCATGTGCACCTTTTCGGGCAGGATGTGGTCCCGGAAACGTTCCGGAAACACCATGATAGTGTCGAAGGCAAGCGAGCCGCTGATCAATGCGTTCATGAATATCCTGGAGGGTGGGATTCAAGCCAGAGAATCGGTGGGCGCCTGCCAGCGCAGATCCGGCTCGCGCGCGGCGCGCACCTCGTCGAGCCGCCGCACCGGGAGATGGCGCGGCGCCTCGTGCAGCTGCTCGGGCGCCTCCTGCGCCTCGACCAGGATCGCGGCCATGGCGGCGACGAAGCGATCCAGATCCTGCTTGCTTTCGGTCTCGGTGGGCTCGATTAGTAGGCACTCGGGCACCAGCTGCGGGAAATACACCGTCGGTGCATGAAAGTCGTAGTCGAGCAGGCGCTTGGCCACATCCAGGGCCGTGATGCCGGTGCGGGCGGTCAGTCCCTTGAGCGTGAGCGTGAACTCATGACTGGCCCGGCGCTCAGGGTAAGCAGGCTCAAAGCCCAGCTTGCGCAGTCGGGCGAGCAGATAGTTGGCGCTCAAGGTCGCATAGGTCCCCACCCGCGCCATGCCCTCGCTGCCCAGGAGCCGCGCATAGACATAGGCGCGCAGCAGCACCCCGGCGTTGCCCATGAAGGCCGACAGCCGGCCGATGCTCTGGGGACAGTCGGCGCGCTCGGCCCAGCGATAGCGCTCGCCCTCTTTCAGCACATACGGGATGGGCAGGAAGGGCCGCAGCCGCGCGCCCACGCCCACCGCGCCCGAGCCCGGCCCACCGCCACCATGGGGCGTGGCGAAGGTCTTGTGCAAATTCACATGGACCACGTCGAATCCCATGTCGCCGGGCCGCACCTGACCCAGAATGGCGTTCAGATTGGCGCCGTCGTAATAGAGCAGGCCGCCGGCGGCATGCACGCGTTCGGCGATCTCGCCGATGCGCCGCTCGAAAACGCCGAGCGTCGAGGGATTGGTGAGCATGATGGCCGCCGTGCGCGGCCCCAGCGCCGCCTCGAGCGCGGCGAAATCGACGTCCCCGGAGGCGTCCGTGGGAATCTCCCGCACCTGAAAGCCGCACATGACAGCGGTGGCGGGATTGGTTCCGTGGGCGGCGTTGGGCACCAGCACCTCGGTACGCGCCAGATCGCCGCGGGCGCGGTGATAGGCACGAATCATGGCCATGCCGGCAAGCTCACCCTGGGCACCGGCCATGGGGGTCAGCGACACCGCCTGCATGCCGGTCACCGCCTGCAGGATCTCCTGCAGTTCATGCAGGCAGGCCAGGAAGCCCTGGCCGCGCCCGGCCGGCGCCAAGGGATGGCGATTCAGGAAGCCGGGCAGCATGGCGAGCGTGTTGCACGCCCGCGGGTTGTATTTCATGGTGCAGGAGCCCAGCGGATAGAACTGGGTGTCGATGGAAAAATTGCGCTGCGACAATCGCGTGTAGTGCCGCACCACCTGCATCTCGGACACCTCCGGCAGCGCCGGCGGCGCATTGCGGCGCAGGTGCGCCGGCAGGTCGTCCCACGGCTCGAGCACGGCGGGCGCCTGCGCCGCGGCCCGCCGGCCGGATGCGCCCTGCTCGAAGATCAGGGCGGGGCTCGTGCTCGCCCGCAGTGTCGCCTCGGCTTTCTCCATCACGCGTCATCTCCCAGGATCGCGCCCAACGCCGCCGTGTAGCGGGCCACATCCGCCGAGCTACGGGTTTCGGTGGCGCATACGAGCAAGGCATGGCCGAGCTCCGGATACGCCATGGACAGATCGTAGCCGCCCAGAATGCCGGCGTCTGCCAAGGACGCCAGCACAGGGGCCACGGGGCGCGGCAGGGTGAGGACGAACTCGTGGAAAAAAGGTCCGGCAAAACGCAGCGAAACGCCGGGCAGGGCCGCGAGCTGACCGGCCAGTGCCGCAGCCCGCGCGTGGCTGGAGCGCGCCGCCCGAGCCAGTCCCTCGGCGCCCAGCAGGGCCATGTGGATGGTCGAGGCCGTCACCATCAAGCCCTGGTTGGTGCAGATGTTGGAGGTCGCCTTGGCGCGCCGGATGTGTTGCTCGCGCGGCTGCAGGGTCAGCGTATAACCGGTCCGGCCATCACGATCGAGCGTGCGGCCCACGATGCGTCCCGGCATCTGGCGCACGTGCTCGCTGCGGCAGCACAGAAACCCGTAGTAGGGGCCGCCACCGGCGAGCGGAATGCCCAGCGGCTGGCCATCGCCACAGGCGATGTCGACGCCGCGCGCCGCGCCCCACTCCCCCGGCGGCTTGAGCACCGCCATGGCCAGCGGATTGACCACGGCGATGACCAGCGCCCCCCGCGCGCGGGCGGCATCGGTCAATGCATCGACCTCCTCCAGTCGCCCGAAGAAATTGGGCTGCGGGATCACCAGCGCCGCCGCATCCGGCAAATCGTCCAGGGCCGCGGCCGGCGTCTGGCCCGTCCCGGCATCGTAGGGCACCTCGATCAGCGTGATGCCCTGCCCCTCGACAATGGTGCGCACCGTCTCGCGGTAATGCGGATGAACCGCCGCCGGCATCCAGATGCGCCGCACATCGCCGCCGCGATGCGCACGCAGCGCCATCAGCACCGCCTCGGCCAGCGCCGAGGCGCCGTCATAGAGCGAGGCGTTGGACACGTCCATGCCCATCAGCGCGGTCATCATGGACTGATATTCGTAGATCAGTTGCAGCGTGCCCTGGCTGGCTTCAGCCTGATAGGGCGTGTAGGCGCTGTAGAACTCTCCGCGGGTGGCGATCTCCCACACCGCGGCAGGGATGTGGTGCTCATAGGCGCCGGCGCCCAGAAAGCACAGGTCGTCGCCGTCCTTGGCCGCACGCTCGCGCATGAGCCGGCCGACGGACATTTCCGAGGCGCCGGGCGGCACCCCTTCCACGCGGCTCCAGCGCAGGGCTGGCGGAATCTCATCGAACAGCTCGGCCACGTCGGCGACGCCGATGGCGTCCAGCATGGCCTGCACGTCTTCGGATGTATGCGGAATGAACGGCATGGTCGTAAGGTCCCCTCAGCCGCCCTGATCGAGCAGGGCGCGGTACCCGTCGGCATCGAGCAAACCGCTCGCATCTGTGGCCCCCGCGGGCGTCAGCCGGAACAGCCAGCCCGCGCCGTAGCAGTCCGTATTCACCTGCTCGGGTGCGTCGATGAGCGCGGTGTTCACGGCGCTGATCCGGCCCGCTATCGGCGCATAGATATCGGAGGCGGCCTTGACGGATTCCACGACCGCGCAAGCCTCGCCGGCGGCGACATCCCGGCCGACCTCAGGCAGCTCGACGAACACCAGATCGCCGAGCGCGTCCTGAGCATGATCGGTGATTCCCACCACGGCCTCGCCCCCCTGCTCAGCGCGCAGCCATTCGTGGGTCGCGGCATACTTCAGATCGGCTGGAATCTGGCTCATCTGGGAAAACTCCTTCGGAAAATCGAAAATTTCACGGCGCAGCGAGTGTGACGCAGGGCTGGCCGTGGCGCACGAAAGGCGGTTTGACCACCGTCGCCTTGACGGGTTGCCCGCGCAGCAACACCTCGCACTGGCGCTGTGCGGCAGCGGCGGGCGGCACGCGCGCGAGCGCGATGGCGCGTTGCAGCGTCGGTGAAAAACCACCGCTGGTGATCACGCCCTCCGATCCGTCGGCAAAACGGACCGCCAACCCGTTGCGCAGCACGCCTCGATCCTCCAGCACCAGACCCACTTGCCGGAAGCGAGGCGCGCCTTCGGTCAGCGCCGCGCGGCCGATGAACGCGCGCTCGGGCGGGGTCAGCGCGACGGTCCAGGCGAGGCCGCATTCGGCCGGTGTGTGCGCCTCATCCAGGTCCGTTCCGTACAGCGCCAGTCCGGCCTCGAGGCGCAGCGTATCGCGCGCTCCCAGGCCGCAGGGCGCGGCCCCGGCCGCCACGAGGGCGCGCCAAAAAGCCGGCGCGTCTGCACCCGGCAACATGATCTCGAAGCCATCCTCGCCGGTATAGCCGGTGCGGGCAATGAAACCCTCCGGTCGTTCCGCGAACTGGAAGGCCTTGAGCGACCGCACGACCGATACCGTGACCGGCGGGTAGACCTGGGCCAACATCCGCTCGGCCATCGGCCCCTGCAACGCCAGCATGGCCAGATCCGCCCGATGCGTCAGCGCGACCTCCGGTGCACTCGTCGCGCGCTGCGCCTCGATCCAGGCGAGATCGCTGGAACGCGTCGCGGCGTTGACCACCAGCCGATAGCGTTCCTCGCCGCGAAAATAGACGATCAGATCGTCCAGGATCCCGCCCGCCTCGTTCAGCATACAGCTATAGAGAGCGCTGCCTGGAGCGGTCAGCCGGGCGACGTCGTTGGCCAGCAGACGGCGCAGGAAGGCGTGGGTGCCGGGCCCCTCGAGATCGACGATGGTCATGTGAGAAACATCGAACACGCCTGCCTCGGCGCGCACCCGATGATGTTCCTGCAACTGCGAGCCGTAATGCAGCGGCATGTCCCAGCCGCCGAAGGGCACCATGCGCGCGCCGGCGTTCACATGACTCTCATAAAGCGCAGTGCGCAGATTCACACAGGGGCTCCTTGGGCGGGAGAACTCGTGGCCGGTCGCTCGAAAACGGCCTCCATGGTACTCATGCGTCGCTCGGGATGCACCTTGATCGACCCGCTATGCACCCGCTTCAACACCCATCGCCTGCCGCACGATCGCCCGCTTGACCGCGCCCAGCCGGTCCACACCGAGCAATCCCGCATTGCGCAGCCCGGAGAGCACGGGGTTGACGTTTCCGAACAGATACTTGAACCCGTCCATGGAGGCCGCGGTCAGCAGGTTGTCGGCGCGGCGCAAGCGCTGATAGCGCGCCAGCACCCACGCCTCTCCGGGATCGCGCCCCTGCGAACGTCCGAGGCGAATCGCCTCGACCAGAGCGATCGCGTCCCGGTAGCCAAGGTTGACTCCCTGCCCGGCCAGCGGATGAATCAGATGGGCGGCATCCCCGACCAACGCCACCCGCTCTCCCACATAGCGCGCGGCATGCACCCAGCGCAGCGGAAAGCTCACCCGCGGACCGCAGGCCAGCGAGGCGCCCAGCCGGCGCTCGCTGCCATCGGTAAGCGCCTGCAGAAACACGGCGTCCGGGACTTCGAGATAGCTGCGCGCAACGGCCGTTGTGCAGGACCAGACAACGGCGCAACGCCCGTCCGCAAGCGGCAGGAAAGCCAGCGGGCCATCGGGCAGAAAGCGTTGCCAGGCGGTGTGCTGATGCGGACGCTCGGTGTCGATGAGAGCCATGATCGCGATCTGGTCGTAGCCATGGCCGAAAGTCGGGATGCCGGCCATGGCGCGAACCCCGGAATCGGCGCCATCCGCGGCAACGACGAGGGCGGCGTCGAGCACCGACCCATCGGCCAGCGTGACCCGCGCACGATCGCGCTGCCACGCAAGCCGCTGGGCGCGCTGGGGCGCCAGCAAGCGAACACCCGCGTGATCCGCCAGGGCAGCCAGCGCCGCCTGCTGCAACTGCCGATTCTCGAGGATGGTGCCGAGATGGCTGGTCGGGACCAGCGCCGCATCGAAATCGATCTCCCCGCCCTGATCCCAGACCCGCATGCGTCGATAGGGGCACAGGCGGCCGGCCGGCATGCGCGACCAGATGCCGAGTGCGCGCAACCAGCGTTCGCTGGCCGGCGCGATGGCCGAAACCCGGGTTTCGAACGGCGCATCGGCAGGCACCGGCGGCGACTGCGCCGCCTCGACGAGCGCGACGGACAGGCCCATCTCGCCCAGCGCACAAGCGAGCGGCGTACCCACCAGCCCGCCGCCCACGACGACGACATCGTGGCGTTCGATCGCGCTGCTCATGGACATGCTCCGCTGCCTGATCCGCCCATCCGCGCCAGGGCCGGCATGTCGCGATCGAGCCCCATGCTGTGCAGCACAAAGCCCGTCTTCAGCCCGGGCGCGAGGTCCAGCCCAAGGAGGCCCAGGCTGCGGGCATGGCTCAGGCCAGGAAATCGCCCGCCAAACAGCCGCGGCAGCGCGTCTGAGAACCGGACGATCCGATCCTGATAGGCCGCGATGCGCTGCTCGAACGCCTCCAGCACGTCCCGGTTTCCCGGATCGTCGGCCGCGCCGAGCAACTCGGCCAGCACGGCCGCCTCCCGCAAGGCCAGATTGAAACCCAGCCCCGCGACGGGATGGATGGCATGGGCCGCGTTGCCCAGCAGTACGGTGCGACCTTCCACCATGCGGCGCGCCCGCACCAGCGTCAGCGGATAGGCCTGACGCCGGCCCACGCGTTCGAAGCGCCCCAGGCGGCGCCCGAAACGCGACGCCAGCTCGCCCAGAAAAGCCTTGTCGGACAGCTTCAGTGCCCACTGCTGCGCCAGGGACGAAACGGTCCACACCAGAGCGCAGCGCGCATCGGTCAAGGGCAGCAAGGCGATCGGTCCCTCGGGCGTGAACCGCTCGAACGCCCGGCCCTCGGGCGCACTGCCCGGCGTGACATTGGCGATGATGGCGCTCTGGCCATAATCGCGACGCGTGACGCCGATGCCGAGCAGCTTGCGGACCGGCGATTCGGCGCCGTCGGCCGCGACCAGCAGACGGCTGCTGAGTTCGAACGGACCGTCCGGCCCCTCCAGACGCATGCGCATGCGTTCGGCGTCCTGCTGCACCGCCACCAGCCGCGTCGGCGCATGGAGGGTGAGGCCGTCCTGATGCTGCAATCGCTCGAGCAGCGCGGCAATCAGGCGGTAATTCGGGAGCACCTGCCCGAGCACGTCCACACCGGCCTCGCCCGCATCGAAACGGCTCGCGCCGATACTGCCCTGCTGGGAGACGTGGATATGCCGGATGGGACTCGCGTAAGGCGCCAATGCCGGCCAGGTTCCCAAGGCGCGCAGGATCGCTACCGAGGCGTAGGACAATGCCGTGCTGCGCTCGTCGTAACCGGGTCGCTCCATCTGGCCCAGCGGCTGGGCTTCGATCAGCGCGATGCGGAGCCTCTGGGGCGCGAGCGCGAGCGCCAGGGCCGCGCCCACCAGGCCCGCGCCGACCAGCACCACGTCGTAATCGGCCCGCCCGCCGCTGCGCAGCGCATGGACGCTCATGAGCGCATCACTGCCTCGACATCGGCCACCGCCTTGGCCGCACCGGCGGTCAGCACCTCGCAACCCTCGCGGGTGACGACCACGTCGTCCTCGATGCGCACGCCGATGTCCCAGAAGCGCGGGTCGAGGTCCTCGGCCGCGCGCAGGTAAAGACCGGGCTCGACCGTGAGCACCATGCCCGGCTCGAGCACGCGCCACTGTCCGTCGACCTTGTAGTCACCGACGTCATGCACATCCAGCCCCAGCCAATGCCCCGTGCGGTGCATGTAATGGCGGCGGTAGCGCTGTGCGGCCAGCACGTCCTCGAGCGTTCCCTGCAAAACGCCCAGATCGAGCAATCCCTCGCTGAGCACGCGCACCGCCGCCTCGTGCGGGGCGTTCCAGTCGGCGCCGGGGCGGACCGCGGCGATGGCCGCGGCCTGAGCGGCCAGCACCACGCCATAGATTTCGCGCTGCGGCCCGGTGAAGCGGCCATCGACCGGAAAGGTGCGCGTGACGTCCGCGGCATAACCGTCGAGCTCGGCGCCGGCATCGACCAGCACCAGATCGCCCTTTTTCAGCGTCGCTGCGTTTTCCACATAGTGGAGGATGCAGGCATTGGCGCCACCACCGACGATGGGCGGATAGGCATGGACGGCGCCATGGCGCATGAATTCATGGCTGTATTCGGCCGCCAGCGCGTACTCGCGCCAACCGGGCCGGCAGCGCGCCATGCCGCGTTGATGCGCGTCCATCGTGATCGCCGCGGCCCGGCGCATGGTGCCCAGTTCGCCCCGCCCCTTGAACAGCCGCATCTCGTGCAGATGATGTTCCAGCGACAGGATCTCCCATGGCGCCTGCACACCCGCGCGGGACTGCTCCTGCAGGCGACGCACCCAACCCACCACACGCCGATCGAACGCGGCGTCGCGCCCCAGCGTGTAGTGAATCCGCGTGCGACCCTCCATGAGCCCGGGCAGGATGTCGTCGATGTCGTCAATGGGAAAGGCGTCATCGGCGCCATAGCGCGCGCAGGCGCCCTCCGGCCCCGCACGCAGCCCATCCCACTGTTCCCGTTCGGGATTGCGCTCGCGGCAGAACAACAGATACTCGCCTTGCGGCCGACCGGGCATCAGCACCGCCACGGCGTCCGGTTCCGGAAACGCCGTCAGGTACAGGAAATCGCTGTCTTGGCGGAAGGGGTAATGCGTATCGCGATTGCGCGTCCGCTCCGCCGCGGCGGGGAGAATCGCCATGCCGCGCTCGCCGATGATCTGCATCAGGCGCCGCCGGCGCCGCAGCGTTTCCTTGATCATCCCGGCCGACCCCCGGCAGCGCCCTCGGGGGCCTGCTCGCCGTAAACCAGCACGGCGCCCATGCGGACATATTCGACGAGTTCGGCATAGGCACCCTCGTCATCCTCGTCGTCCAGGCCGCCACCGCGCAAGCGCGCGATCTCCGCGAAATCGGCGATCACCTCGCGCACCGCCGCAGGCGCGGCCGACCAGACCGCGCCCGCCTCGACGACCCCGAACAGGAAGCCCTGCGCCCACTCGGCCAGCGCGGTCACTCGTGCATCGAGCGCGACGGTATCGTCCGGCAGCAGTGGCTCGAAGTCGAACTCGGCGCCGCTCAACGCGGCATGGGCGTCGGCCGCGACCGCCTGCATCATGGCCACCAGCTTCGCATCCGTCCGATCATCGGCGTCACGGGCCCAGTCGCGCAGATAGGCGTCGATGGGCTGCACCGATCCACGACCGCACAGCAGCCCGCAGATCTGGCCGTGCCACTCGGCCGGCGACGGCAGCCCGGGGCATGGCGACTGTGCGACCAGCAGCGACGCGTAATCCAAGCCTTGCCCCATCTCCTGCCTCCTCCGCCGTGTCCGGCCGTTTGCCCCGCCATCGGGAGCGCTCTATAGTCTAACCGTTCGGCCGGTATTGCTCTTCCCTCGGGATGCTCATGAGCCAAGCAGCTTTCGATCGTCTGCACGCCGAAGTGCTGGCCCTGATCCAGCAGGTGGAGATCCTGCGCCGGGACCGGGCGGCGCTGCGGACACGCATCGATCAGCTCATGAACGAACGCGCGCAACTGCTGCAGAAAAACGAATTGGCCTGCGGCCGCCTGGAAAGCATCGTGAACCGCCTGAAAGCCATGGAACGGGACGCCGAATGAGCGATCAGGCCGCCCATCGCACCACGGTCACCATTCAACTGCTCGACCGCAACTATCAGGTCTCCTGTTCGGCGGCCGAACGGCCTCTGCTGCTGGCCTCGGCCGAACTCGTGAGCCAGAAGATGCAACAGATCCGCGCCAACGGAAAGGTCATGGGGCTGGAACGCATGCTGGCCATGACGGCGCTCAACCTCGCTCAGGAACTCCTGCAGCGTCAGCACGCCCAAGCCACGGCCGTCGATCTCGACGGATGCCTGGATGATCTGAGCGAGAAGATCCGCCGCGTGCTGGCCGACTCGGCCCGCTGATGCCTTGCATCCGCAGCGAATCGCATCCAGACTAGCGTCACGACGTCTCCTGCGGTGTTCGAGGGTTGCCCAGGGTACCCTTGAGCCTAAATGCAAACCCAGGGCCGAACGCGTTGATGCCCTTGTGCATGTCCGCTTCACGGCGGAAAGCCTTCAGGCCTCATCGTTCCGCCCACTTGAACCTTTGGTTCAAGGTCACGGGCTGCCACGGCACAGGCGGGAGGCGTCCTTCATTCCCCACCCGTCGGTCCCAGTGAACACCCTCGCCGATTCGCGGCTTCCCGAGTTGATTTCGACCTCGCGCGCCGAACTCCGCACAACCCTGCGGGCGCGCCGCCGTGCGCTGTCCAAACGGCAACGTCGGGAATGGAATCGGCGCATCGTACGACATCTCGCGGCCCTGCCCGCTTGGCGCGCGGCGCGCACGATCGCGCTGTATCAGGCCGCCGACGGTGAAGTGGACCCTGGCGCACTGCTGCTCCTCGCCGCGCGCCAGGGGCGGACGGTCCTGCTGCCGCGCTTGCGCCGTCATCCCGCCTTCCGGATGGAGTTCGCCCCCCACCCCCCCGGTGGCCCGCTCGGCCGTAATCGCTTCGGCATCGCCGAGCCGCTCGGCCGGGTTCGCTACCCCGCCTCCCGCATCGACCTGGTGCTGATGCCCCTGGTCGGCTTCGATGACCGGGGCAACCGCCTCGGCATGGGGAGCGGCTATTACGACCGTCGCTTCGCCTTCGCCCTCCGCCGGCCGGGTTTGCCGCCTCGGCTGGTCGGCCTGGCGTACGGCTTTCAGGCTGTTCCGGCTTTGGAAGCCCGACCGTGGGACGTGCCGCTGCGGGCCATCGTGACCGAACGGGGATGGATTCGCCCTTCTTTGCGTTGAGGACATGCTAATGGCCGCTTACTGGCTGATGAAAACCGAGCCGACCACCTTCGGGCTCGATGACTTGCGCGACCGGGGGCGTGAACCTTGGGATGGCGTGCGCAACTACCAGGCGCGCAACATGATCCGTGACCAGATGCGCGTCGGAGACGGCGTCTTCATCTATCACTCCAACTGCGACGTCCCGGCCATCGTGGGCGTCGCCCGCGTGGCCAGCGCCGCCTATCCCGATCCCAGCGCCCTCGACCCGGAATTACGCTATTTCGACCCGGCGAGCGCTCTCGACCGGCCGCGCTGGTACGTGGTGGACGTGGCCTATGAGAGGCACCTGCCGCGGCCGCTTTCACTCGCGGAGTTGCGCGCCCACCCCGAACTCGACGGGCTGATCCTGCTCAGGCGCGGCACCCGCCTCTCCGTCATGCCGGTCAGCCCGGAGCACTGGGACGTGTTGCTCGCGCTGGCCGAACGGCCCGTCCCCGATGGTGTCAGGCCGGGCGGCAACGCGTAGAATGTGCGCCCCTGAGGGGCAGACCTTGCCCCACCATCAGCGCAGTGTATTGAAAAATAAGCACCCACTTTCCGGCGCGATCGTTGCTTTCCCCTTCATTGCCGTATCACGGCTTGTACGAGGTCCTGGGAGGAGTCCATGATCATCCGCCTGCAATCGGCGAGTCTGAATCATTTTCTGTTGAAGCTCAGCGGAGAATTGCCAGTGCATGTCGGCGAGAAGCGGGAAACCGCGCGACTGTTCGAGGAACACCGGGAAGCCATCGGCGCCCTGATGGCCGAGATCACCCAGCCGCTGCACCGCGTGGGTAGCAGCCTGCAGGATGACGACGAAGTCCTGATTCAGGTGATGCGCGACCTGGTCGCTCGCTACCCCTTCGTCGAACTGCTCTACAGCCTGGACGAGAACGGCATTCAGCGCAGTGAAAACATTTCGGTAGATCGCAATCTCAGCGTCCAGAAGGGTTCCAACCAGCGCGGCAAGGACCGCAGCACCCGCCCCTATTACCAGCAGGCCAAGTCCCGCTCGGATCTCGTGATTACCGAGCCTTATATCTCCATGGCGACCTGTGACTACTGCATTTCGGCCGCGCGTCCCTGGTTTGCGGCGAATGGCCAGATCGGCGGGTATGCCGTCATCGACGTGCGGTTCCAGGCCCTTCTGGAGCTCCTCCGGGCCCGCGCCCTCCACCGTCGGCGCGGCGTGCTGTGGGGGATCGGCCTGGCCGGGCTGGGCTTCGTGGGGAGCCTGATGGCTCTGCTCCTGCTCTGACCCACAGGTGGCTGCCTAAGCGTCGACGCGCTAGCATAGCGCTCTCTTTTTCCGGCGCCCGAGGTCTGCCATGGACACTGACTCCTCCAAGCGTGCCGTCGCCGTCGCCGCGGCGGCGCGCGTTCCCGAAGGCATCACGCTGGGCGTGGGCAGCGGCAGCACGGTCGATGCCTTCATCGATGCGCTGTCCGAGCGAGGCATCCGTCTCGCCGCCACCGTCGCCGCCTCGGAGGCCAGTGCCGCCCGCCTGCGCGCGCGCGGTTTTGACGTCATCGACTTGAATCACGCGGATGAGATTCCGCTCTATGTCGACGGCGCCGACGAGATCGACGCAAAGCGTCACCTCACCAAAGGCGGCGGCGCCGCGCTGACGCGGGAAAAGATCATCGCAGCCGCCAGCCGCCACTTCCTGTGCATCGCCGAGGATCGCAAGCTCGTGGATCATCTGGGCCACTTCCCGCTGCCCGTGGAAGTCATTCCCATGGCGCGGAGCTTCGTCGCGCGTCAGCTCGTCAAGCGGGGGGGACGTCCGTCATGGCGGGAAGGCGTCGTCACCGACAACGGCAACCTGATTCTCGATGTGAGCGGCCTGCGCTTCGACGATCCCGTCGCCTGGGAAAAGGATCTCAACAGCATCCCCGGCATCGTCACGGTCGGGCTGTTCGCACTGCGTCCGGCAGACGAAGTTCTTCTTTCAGGCCCGAACGGGCTGCGCACGCTGTGACCCACGCTCACGTCGGCTCGATGCTGCGGATCTGACGGCGCACCGCGCCGAAGGCGCCCATACCGCCCAAGCTCATGCCGATCACGATCAGGAGCATCGTGTCTGTAAAGCCGAGCCCGTGCAGACGGGCTTCGGACTGGTAGAGCGCGGCAAGACGGGCGACGGGCCCGCTCATGATCCATACGGCCACCTGAACCACGCACCATGCGATGAGGGCGCCGAACAGCCCGTACGCCAGTCCGGTGTAGAGGAAGGGTCGCCGGATGAAGGAATCCGTTCCGCCGACCAGCTTGGTGATCTCGATCTCGCTGCGCCGACTGTGGACTTCCATGCGAATGGCGTGGCCGATCACCATCATCACCGCCAGCGCAAAGAGCAGGCCCATGAGACGCGCGAGCCGCCCAACCACCGCGGCGATCGCCTGCAGCCGTTCCAGCCACTCGCGATCGAGTTGCACCCGCTCCACGACGGGGCTTTGCCGAAGCTCCCCGATCAGGGCATCGAGATCCGCATCACGCGCTGAACGCGGTCGCAACACCGCCACGATGGGGAGTGGATTGGCGTCCAGCGCGCCGATCGCCGTATCGAATCCCGGCAGGGCCCGGAGTTCGGCCAAGGCCGTCTCGGGCCGGATCATCTCGACATGGGCGACGCCCGGGCGCTGTGCCCACGCGTCGACCTGTGCCCGGGCGTGGTCGAATGGCGTATCCATGCGAAAGAACACGGACACCTGGGTATCGGCATGCCAGTCGGGCAACAGCCGCTGGACATTGGCGGAGAGGACGTAGAGGGCCGTCGGCAACGACAGCGTCAGACCGATGACCAGCGTCGTCAGCAGATTGATCTGGCGCATGCGCACCAGACGGGTCCAGACCGCCAGGGCCGACTGCACGTGGATCTCGGCGTAGGCACGCATCCGGTCGCGGATCGAGAGGTGCCGCCGCCGCGTCGGCAAGGACGGTCCGGGCGGCCGCGTGCCGCGCAGCCGCTTGTTAACCGGCGAGTTGGAGCGCTTCGTCGACATGGCTCAACTCACCGTCGTCGAGAACCAACATGGGCTTGTCCAGGCTGCGGATCAGCGTCAGGTCATGCGAGGCCACCAGTACCGTGGTCCCGGCGGCGTTGAGCCGGCGGAACAGGTCCATGATGTCGCGCGACAAGGCCGGATCGAGATTCCCGGTCGGCTCATCCGCGAGCAGCAGTTCCGGCTTGGCCACGATGGCGCGGGCGATGCCCACCCGCTGCTGCTCGCCGCCCGACAACGTGGGCGGAAAGGCCTGCTCCCGATGCAGCAGACTGACCTGGCCCAGCGCCGCACGCACGCGCCGCCCCATTTCCTCGCCGGGCGACCAACCCGCGACGACGAGCGGCAGTGCGACGTTGTCGAAGACGGTGCGCTCGGCCAGCAGGCGGTGATCCTGGAAGATCAGTCCCACGCGCCGCCGGTGCCGCGGAATCTGGCGGCGGGACAGATGCGCCAGTTGATCCCCACAGACCTGAACCTGCCCGCGGCTGGGCCGCTCCAAGAGAGCGATCAGCCGCAAGAGCGTGCTTTTTCCCGCGCCCGAACGGCCGGTCAGAAACGCCATCTGCCCGCGCGGCAAGGCGAAGCTCACGTCTTTCAGGGCATCGCCGCCATGCGCGTAGCGTTTGCCGACCGAAGCAAACTGGACGATGGGCGGTGTCGGCGGGGCTTGCAGGTCGAGCTGCACCGGCATTCAATCCCGCCCGTCCGTGTCCCCGAGCCCCAGCAGCGCCCCGACGAAATCCCGCGCCACGAACGGCTGAAGATCCTCGATGCCCTCGCCGAGGCCGATGAAGCGGATCGGCACATGCAGTTTCTCGGCAATGGCGAACAGCATGCCGCCCTTGGCGGTGCCATCCAGCTTGGTGATCGCGACCCCGGTCAGGCCGACCGCCTGGTGAAACTGCTGGGCCTGATTGAGCGCGTTCTGACCGGTCCCCCCGTCGACGACCAACAGCACCTCGTGGGGGGCTCCGGGATCGAGTTTGGCCAGCACGCGCTTGATCTTGGCCAATTCCTGCATGAGGTTGGACTGCGTGTGCAAACGGCCGGCCGTGTCGGCGATGACCACGTCCGCCCCGCGCGCCTGACCGGCCGCCACCGCATCGTAGATCACCGAAGCGCTGTCCGCCCCGGTATGCTGCGCCACCACCGGTACATCGTTGCGCGCGCCCCAGGTCTGGAGCTGCTCGACGGCGGCCGCACGGAAGGTGTCGCCCGCCGCCAGCATCACGCTGCGCCCCTCGGCTTTCAGCCGGTGGGCCAGCTTGCCGATGGTCGTGGTCTTGCCGGCGCCGTTGATGCCGACCACGAGAATGACGAAAGGCCTGGCGTTCGCTGCAATCTGCAAGGGCTGCTCGCAGGGCGCGAGCAGCGCCGTCATGTCCTCGGCCAGTGCAGTCCGCACCACCTCCGGCGTCACCAGGTCCTTACGCCCCAGCCGCTCGGTCAGCCCGTCCAGGATGCGGCGCGTGGCGTCGAGACCGACGTCCGCCATGAGCAGCCGCGTCTCCAGATCCTCCAGCAGATCATCGTCGAGACGCTTGCCGCCCAGAAACAGGCTGCCCAAGCCGTCGGCCAGCCCGGCCCGGGTTTTGCTCAAGCCGGCCCGGATCCGACCCAGCCAGCCGATCGGCGGCGCAGGCGTCGTGACCGGCGCCTCCAAGGCTTCCAATATCGGAACCGGAGGAGTCCCGTCGGGCGACGGCGGCAAGGCCGGTGCCCGCTCCGCGGATGGCCATTCGACGAGCGCGGGCGCAGCAGGGGCCGGTGATGCCATGGGCTCGGGCATCGGCACAGGCTCGGCCGGCGGAGTCGCTGCGGGCTCGGGCGGCTCCGGGACCTTCGGCACGGGTCCCGGGCGCGGCGCCTCGGCGGGACGGGGCGCAAGCGCCGTGGTCGGCGGCCGAGTTTCCGGCAGGGCCGCCACGTCAGGCATGGAGGGGGCGCCGCGCCGAGCCCGTCTTTGCCGCACCACGAGCACCGCCGCGACCACCCCGACCGTCACTGCAATGAGCAGCGCGACCGCCAGCAGCGCCCCATGCTCGTCGCCCAGCCACGGCATCCATACGACCAGCTGGGCCAGCCACGCCTGCAACGGCACCATCACCTGCTCCACGCCTTCCTCCCGCTGATCGATTGTTGCCCGTCGGGACGCTGCCTTCGGCCGGCTATCCTAACACCCGCTCTTGTGCCCCGGTAGGAACGTGCACCTTGCTTGGGTAGACTGACCGCGGCCGGCCGGAGTCCACCCGACGCAACGCCACCACGACCCATGACGATACGGAGACATCGCCCCCATGAAGCCCGAAACCTTGGCGATCCACGCCGGCTATATCCCCGAACCCACCACGCACGCAGTCGCGGTGCCGGTGTATCAGACGACGTCCTACGCCTTCGACGACACCCAGCACGGCGCCGACCTGTTCGACCTCAAGGTGGCGGGCAACATCTACACGCGCATCATGAATCCCACGACGGCCGTGCTGGAGGCGCGTGTCGCGGCGCTGGAAGGGGGAGTCGGCGCCCTCGCCGTGGCCTCGGGCATGGCGGCCATCACCTACGCCATCCAGACCCTGGCGACGGCCGGTGACAACATCGTCAGCACGGCCAAGCTCTACGGCGGGACCTACAATCTGTTTGCCCATACGCTGCCGCAACTCGGCATCGCGGTACGCCTGCTTGGCAACGAGGATTTCGACGGCATCGCAGCGGCCATCGACGAGCGCACGCGCGCGCTGTTCTGCGAGTCGATCGGCAATCCCTCGGGGGAAATCGCCGACATCGCGCGCCTGGCCGAGATTGCCCACGCCCACGGTATCCCGCTCATCGTCGACAATACGGTCGCCACGCCCTGCCTGCTGCGTCCCTTCGAGCATGGCGCGGACATCGTGGTGCACTCGCTCACCAAATACATGGGCGGTCACGGCACCACCATGGGCGGCCTGGTGGTGGATTCGGGGCATTTCCCATGGGCCGAGCACGCGAATCGCTTCCCCATGATGGTGCGGCCGGACCCGTCCTACCACGGCGTGGTCTATACGGATGCCTTTGGGCCGGCCGCCTACATCGGCCGCTGCCGGGTCGTGCCCCTGCGCAACATGGGCGCCGCTCTGTCGCCCTTCAATGCCTTCCTGCTGCTCCAGGGTATTGAAACCCTGCCGCTGCGCATGGAACGGCATTGCGCCAATGCGCTCGCCGTCGCCCAGTTCCTGCATCAGCATCCCCAGGTGAGCTGGGTCAAGTACGCCGGCCTTCCCGACAGCCCGCAGCACGCGCGCGCCATGCATTATCTGGGCGGCCAGGCCTCCGGCATCCTGAGCTTCGGCATCCGCGGCGGCGCGGCGGCCGGCGCCCGCTTCATCGACGCCCTGCAACTCATCGTGCGTCTGGTCAACATCGGTGACGCCAAGTCCCTGGCCTGCCATCCGGCGACCACGACCCACCGCCAGCTCGGCCCGGGCGAACTCGAGGCGGCCGGTGTCACGGCGGACATGGTGCGGCTGTCGGTCGGCCTCGAGCACATCGACGACCTCCTCGCCGACATTACCCAGGCCCTCGCCGCGGCCGCCGCGTCATGATCCTGCAGGGCTGGCTGGCACTGATGCTCGCCATCGGCTTCGAAATCGCCGGCACCACGGCGATGAAGCTCTCCGAGGGCTTGAGCCGGCCGGGCCCGACCGTGGCGATGTTCGTCTGCTACCTGCTGGCCTTCACGGCGCTGGCCCGCGCCTTGCGCACGCTGGAGGTGGGCATGGCCTATGCGATCTGGTCCGCCGTGGGAACCGCCGTGATCGCGGGCATCGGCGTCTTCTGGTTCGGGGAGTCCTGGAATGCGCTCAAGGGGCTGAGCCTCGGCCTCATCCTGCTCGGCGTGATCGGACTGCATCTGGGTGGCGGCGCTTGAGCATGGCTGCGGCCAAGCGCAACCAGATCCGCATCATCGCCGGCCACTGGCGCGGTCGCCGGCTGGATTTTTCGCCGGCCCCCGGTCTGCGGCCCACGCCGGATCGGGTTCGCGAAACGCTGTTCAACTGGCTGACGCCCGACCTGCCCGGCGCGCGCTGTCTGGATCTCTTTGCCGGCAGCGGCGCGCTGGGGCTGGAGGCGCGCTCGCGCGGGGCTCGCGAGGTGGTGCTGGTCGACCGCAATCCTGGCGTCATCAACCATCTGCGGGCGGAACTGACGCGGATCGGCATGGACGGCGTGACCTGCTACCCCGCCGCGGCGCTGGACTGGCTCGTCGGCAATGACCGCCCGTTCGATATCGCTTTCATCGATCCGCCCTTTGGCGATGCGCTCTGGGAAACGGTGCTTGCCGCGCTGGACGGGACCGGCGCCGTCCGCCCCGGCGGCAAGGTCTATGTGGAAATGCCACGCGGACGGGACCTGATCCCGCCTCCGGGATGGTCAGTCTGGCGGGACGGACGGGCGGGGGACATTCGCTACAGGCTGCTGCAAACGCCTGAGGCGTCAGCCGCAACCTCCGCAGCCGTTGGCGAGCTTTCCCGGCAAACCATGGGTTAGCATGACGCTACCCGCCTCCTCCGCCCCGTCTCGATAAAGGACAGTGTATGGCGCTCGCCCTGTATCCCGGCACCTTCGATCCCATCACCCGCGGTCATGTCGATCTGGCCGAGCGCGCGGCGCGGCTGTTCGAGCGGCTGATCCTGGCCGTGGCCGACAACCCCGGCAAGAAGCCGTTGTTCAGCAAGGAAGAACGTGTCGCCATGTCCTGCGGCGCGCTCGCCCATCTGCGCAATGTCGAGGTGGTGTCCTTTGCGGGGCTGACCGTCGACTACGCCCGCGAGCACGGCGTCGACGTCATTCTGCGGGGACTGCGCGCGGTCTCGGACTTCGAGCACGAATTCCAGCTCGCCGGCATGAACCGTCACCTGGCGCCCACGGTGGAGACCATGTTTCTCGCTCCATCAGAACATTACACCTATCTCTCCTCCACGCTGGTGCGGGAGATCGCCGCCTTCCAGGGCGACGTGAGCAGCTTCGTGACGCCGAACGTGGCCGCTGAACTGCACAAGCGCTTCGGACCGGCGCGGGGGCAGGCGTGATGCAGCGCCGCCCCCCGCGGCCCGCAGCCGGTTTCGCGGCTGCATTGCTGCTGTTCCTGGCGTTCTGGTCGCTGACCTGCGGGGCAGGTCCCGGACGCGCCGCCATCGCGACGGCGCATCCGGCCGCGACGGAGGCCGGGTTTGCGGTTCTGGCGCAGGGCGGCAACGCCTTCGACGCCGCCGTTGCGATCAGTGCTGCGCTGGCCGTCGTGGAGCCGACGGGTTCCGGCCTCGGCGGTGGCGGCTTCTGGCTGCTGTATCGGGCACGCGACGCACACGCCGTCATGGTGGATGGCCGCGAGCGCGCTCCCTTGGCGGCCACGGCCGCCCTCTATCTGGACGAGAAGGGCGCTTTTCAGCCGCGCCGGGCCCAGGACGGTGCGCTGGCAGCGGCCATCCCGGGTCAGCCCGCGGCCCTGGTGCACCTGGCATCGCACTACGGCCGCCTGCCGCTGAGCGCATCGCTCGCGCCGGCCATGCGCCTCGCACGGGAAGGTTTCAAGGTCGGTCCCCACTATGCCCTGATGGCCGGCTATCGTCTGCCGGCCCTGCTCGCATCTCCCGCCGCACGACGGACCTTCCTGGCGGCCGGCATTGCGCCGGTGCCCGGCTGGCGCCTACGTCAGCCCGACCTCGCGGAGACCCTGCGGGCCCTGGCCACGCGCGGCCATGAGGGGTTCTACGGCGGCCCGGTCGCGGAGCGTCTGGTGAACGGCGTCCGTCAGGCCGGCGGCATCTGGACCCTGGCCGATCTGGCAGGCTATCGCGTCGTGGAGCGCGCGCCGATCCGCTTCACCTACCGTGACATGCAGGTCACCGCCGCCGCGCCGCCCTCATCGGGCGGCGTGGTCCTGGCTGAGGCCCTGCAAATCCTTGCGGATGTCGATCTGGCAGCCCAATCCCCCGCCGAACGCGTTCACTGGACCACCGAGGCGATGCGCCGCGCCTACCGCGATCGCGCCCGCTATCTCGGCGATCCGGATTTCGTCGACCTGCCGCTCGCGCAGTTGCTGGATCCGGACTATGCCGCATCGCTGCGCGCAGACATCGACCCCGACCGCGCCACGCCGAGCGCAACCCTCGCGTCCGGCGATCCAGCCCGCCTCGATGGGCACACCACGCATTTCTCGGTGATCGATGCCGATGGGAACCGAGTCGCGGCGACGCTGTCGATCAATACGCCGTTCGGCTCGGCCTTCATGCCGCCGGGAACGGGCGTCGTGCTCAACAATGAAATGGATGATTTCGCCGCCGCGCGGGACGCGCCCAATGCCTATGGACTGGTGGGCGGCGCGGCCAATGCCATCGCGCCGGGCAAACGGCCGCTCTCGAGCATGTCGCCGACCTTTCTCGAGCAAGGCGATCGCATCGCCATCCTCGGCACGCCCGGCGGGAGTCGCATCATCAGCATGGTGCTGCTGGCCAGCCTGGCATTCGCCGAGGGGGCCGACGCCGAGACGATGGTCGCCCTGCCCCGGTACCACCATCAGTACCTGCCCGACCGGATCTTCCACGAACCAGAAGCCTTCGACGCGCCGCTGGTTGACGCGCTCGCAGCCAAGGGCCACGACGTGGAGGCGGTTTCCCGCCGTTACGGCGACATGCAGGCCATCGTCTGGGATCGACGCAGCGATGCTTTGACGGCTGCATCGGACCCCCGCGGAGAAGGACGGGCGCGTGTGGAAGTCCCGCGTCAGAGCGCGCATGCGAGCGCGGGTGTCGACCGCTAACGAACCCCCTGCAGCCAAAGCGCCACCAGCAGGCCCGTGAGAATGGCCGCGCCCAGTACGCCTGCCACCCGCATACCCACGGCCCGCCCGCCCAGCGCAAGCGCAAGTCCCATCTTGACCAGTGTGTTGGACGTCGCAGCCAACAGGGTCCCCAGCAGGACCGTCGGCATGGCAAGCCCCTCCTGCCCCATGCGCGCGAGCGACAGCGTAATCGCATCGACATCCGAAAGGCCGGAGAGTACCGCAAGTCCATAGAGGCCGGGGTCGCCCCATTGGGCCTCGATCCATTCGGTCACCAGCAGCACGCCGAGCAGCAGCGCCGCGAATCGCAAGGCCATGCGCAGCTGAAAAGGATTGCTCAGCGTCAGGGCGGGATTGTCGATGCGTTGGCGCTGCCGCAACCACATCGCGATCGCGCCCGCGTAGGTCATGCCCGCCATCACCGCCAGCGGCAGCACCAGTGCGTGCACGAGAGGCGGGTGCACCAGGCCGGCGACCAGCAGAATGCGCGGAAACATGGTGCCGCAGGCCACCAGAATCCCACTGGCGAGCGTCGGGCTCCAGCCCGGCTCGCTGCGCGCGATCCGGGCGAGGCTCCAGGTCACGGCCGTGGAGGAACTCAGGCCGCCGAACAAGCCCGTCAGCAGAATCCCCCGTCCCGCGCCGAGCAGTTTGACGGCGAAGTACCCGGCAAAAGAGATGCTGGCGATCAGGACCACCATCATCCAGATCCGATACGGATTGAGCACGCCGCTGGGTCCGTAGCCCTCATCGGGCAATACCGGCAGCAACACGACCGAAATCAGCAGCAGATTCAGCGTGGCCCTCAATTCGTTTGCCTGAAGCCGCGCCACACCCGTGTGCAAGATCGGCTTGAGATTGAGCAGCATCGTCGTGACCACTGCCCCGGCAGCTGCCAGGGCCAGCTCCCCCAGCCCGGCCAGCGCGCCCAGCCCCACTGTAACCAGTGCCGCGACGCTGCTCGTGGCGCTCGCAGTCCCATCCGCGCGAAACCGCAGCAGATAGCCGCCCCCCATGATCAGAGCCACGGCCAGGAAGATCGTAGCCGCGACGAGACTGCCCAGCTCCTCGCCCAACAGGCTGGCCAACCCACCCAGGAAGCCCAGAAGACCAAAGGTGCGAAGGCCCGCAATACGCCCACCTTCCGGGAGCGCACGGCCCTGCCAGCCCCGCTCCAGGCCGATCAGCAAGCCGACCGCCAGAGCCAGCGCCAAGTAACCGAATGGTTGCTGCTGCAATGCCCGCACCTCATGCGCTCAGCGGTAGGTTTGTCCTTATAGGGAAAAACCCCGGCAGGATGCAAATGAGGCGTTTAATCAAAGCAACAGGGGCCGCAAGGGCCCCTGTTGCTGGACGACCGTCGCGCTTCGACGGTAGGGATCACGGCGCCGGCGGGGGCGGCGTCGGCATGGTCCAGCTGAAGCCGAACCCCTTGGATTTGTCCCGACCACCGTCGAAGCTGAATGCAGCTCCCGTAACGGGATTTGAATAGCCGAGCGTCCTGAACTTGCTCTTGGAGGGGCCGACCGAGAAGCTACCGCCCGCGGCGTCCACGGACAGGGACAGGCCCTTGTCTTTCGTCTTGCCGATGTCGAGCGTGAGGCCCTGGCCGCTGATCCCCGCCAATTCGCTGTAGGAAATGGACGTCATGTCCGCTTGGGCGGCCAGCGGCACTGCGGCAAGCAGAAATGAAAGGGCGCCAATTTTAAGATGTTGGTTCATGCTGTTTTTCCTTTTTCTGTTTCTTGTTTTCGACACGTCGGCTTGGCTAGCTCCAACTGCAGGGAAGCCCAACCGGATGCAGGACTTCATGGAGAGTAGCGGCCTGCTGCTCGCGACCTTGAGCACAAAAAAAGGCGCCGCGGTCTGCGGCGCCTTTTACGTCGACCCGGCGGGCGGACCTCGTCAGCCCTCGATCGGCTTCGGTTCCAGGGTCGTCAGTTCACGGATGCGCTGCAGGATCTGCACCATGAAGCCGCCGATACCGAACAGCCCCCAGCCCAGGACCACGAAGCCCCAGTGGATCGGCGCCGCGAAAAGTTCTTCGGCGTAGAAGAAGGTATGGCCCCACTCGTTCAGCCCGAGGTTCGGCATGATCAGGACGGGCGCACAGACCACCAGCGCCAAGGGGATCGACACGCGGTTGCTGAAATAAGGCATGCGGGTGTGGATCAGGATGAAACCCAGGATGGCTCCGACCGCTCCCAGGGGAATGGCGAAATAGAACAGGCCAATATGGGTGGGCGTGAAGTCGGTGTCGCGAATGGTCACCTGATGCCAGGCCGCATCGGCCTCCACGTAGACCCCGAGAATCGCCACGAGGATGACGCTGCCCACAGCCATGAAGGCCAGGATGGCGTAATAGATCGACAGCTCGCGCTGGGGCGACATCACGATCTGGGCGGGCCGCGTGAACCACAGCAAGGGCACGCCCACCACACCGATCAGCGTGATGAGGATGCCTTGCGCATACAGCAGGTTCATCCAGTAGGTCTGGAAATCCTGCTCGAAGTAGTCGAGCCCGACGGAAAAGGAAAAGACCTGCTGATACCAGCGGTACAGCCCAAACACCAACCCCGCCAGCGCGATTCCGATCGCGGCAGCCAGCCACGGCATCCGAGGCGGACGGGATTCGTCCTGAAGCAGGCCCAGCGCGCCGAGCAGACGCTGCACGAGCGTCTGCGGCGCGGCCGGCAGTGTTTGGGGGTTGGTGATGGTGTTCATGGCGCGGCTCCTCGAATGGACGGATGATCACGATGGTCTGTGATCATCTTCGCCGCCGGGCCATCGCCGCGCCATGACGTGGATCAACGGCCCGACATCTGTTGCGGGCCGATCTCGTCAGAAGCGGATCAGTGCCGAACCCCAGGTGAAGCCGCCGCCGAAGGCTTCCAGCAACAGCAGTTGCCCACGTTGGATGCGACCATCCCGCACCGCCGCGTCCAACGCCAGGGGAATCGATGCCGTGGAGGTGTTGCCGTGACGATCCACGGTCACGACGACGCGATCCATCGACATGCCGAGCCTGCGGGCCGTGGCCTGGATGATGCGGACATTGGCCTGATGCGGAATCAGCCAGTCCACCTCGGACTTGTCATGACCGAAGCGTCTCAGGCATTCCTCGACGCTCTGTCCCAGCGTCGCCACCGCAACCTTGAACACCTCGCTGCCGCGCATCTGGAGATGGACGTTTTCGAGATGGCGAAAATCCCGCCCCACACCGCCCGGAAATTCGAGCAGGTCGCGATAACGCCCGTCGGCATGGATGAGCGTGCCGATGATGCCTGGTTCGCTGGTCGCCTCCAGAATCACCGCACCGGCGCCGTCCCCGAACAACACGCAGGTGGCCCGGTCGTTCCAGTCCACCAGACGCGACATCATCTCGGCGCCAACCACCAATACCCGTTGTGCATCGCCGGTGCGAATGAACTTGTCGGCCACGCTGAGCGCGTAGATGAAGCCGCTGCAAGCCGCTTCCAGGCTGAACGCGCCGATGCCGGCGATGCCGAGCCGCTCCTGCAGCATGGTGGCGCAGTTGGGGAAGATCTGGTCCGGCGTGGTGGTCCCGACGATGATGAGATCGAGATCCTCGGGCGCGAGTCCCGCAGCGGCGAGCGCCCGTCGCGCCGCCTGCTCGGCCATCATGCTGACTGTTTCGTCATCGGCGCTGATGTGACGCTCGGCGATGCCGGTCCGCTCCCGGATCCAGGCGTCGCTGGTGTCCAGCCGCGCTTCGAGATCGGCATTGGTCAGTACCTGCCGCGGCAGGTAGCTGCCGGTGGCGAGGATACGAGAATGAATCGGTGTCACGGTTCCCCTCCGCGAGCCTGCCCCTGCAGGGCCGAACCCACCAGGTCGGCAATGCGATCGGGCACCGACATCCTCGCCGCGTTCATGCCCAATCGGATGGCGTTGGCGAATGCCAGCTCGTCCGCGCCGCCATGGCTCTTGATCACCACACCCTGCAGCCCGAGCAAGCTGGCCCCATTGTAGAGGCGTGGATCCATGCGCCCCTTGATGGCGTTGAGCACGGGCAGCGAGATCAAGCCCGCCAGCTTGGTGAGCAGATTGCGGCCATACTCCTGCCGGATGTATTCGCTCAACATATGGGCGAGTCCTTCGCTGGTCTTGAGCGCGACATTGCCCACGAAACCGTCACAAACGACGACATCGACCTTTCCGCCATAGATGTCATTGCCTTCGACGAAGCCGCAGTAGTTGAGCAACGGGTCCGCCTGCAGCAACCGGGCCGCCTGCTTGACGGACTCGACACCCTTGATCTCTTCCACGCCGATGTTCAGCAGCCCGACCTTGGGGCGGTCGACATGGTCCACGGCCTGCACCATGACCGAACCCATGACGGCGAACTGGTAAAGTTGCTCCGCCGTGCAATCGGCGTTCGCGCCCAGATCGAGCACATAGGTATGGCCACGGACGGTCGGCAGCGCCGAAATGATGGCCGGACGATCGACCCCCGGCAGCGTCTTCAGAACGAAGCGGGCCGTGGCCATGAGCGCGCCGGTATTGCCCGCGCTGACCATGACCGAGCAGCGACCTGACTTGACCAGGTCCAGGGCGAGCCGCATGGACGATTCTTTCTTGTTGCGCAGCGCCTTGGACGGCGATTCGTCCATCTCGACCACCTGCATCGCCGGGTGAATCGAAAGGCGGTTCGGCGAGCCCGCGCGTCGGCGGGACAACTCCGCTTCCAGAGCAGCAGGCTGCCCCACCAGCATCAGATGGAGGTCTTCATACTCCGACAAGGCCGACAGCGCAGCCGGGACCGTCACCCGAGGACCGTGATCGCCGCCCATGGCATCCAGCGCCATGTGTATCGTTTTAATCATTCTGGCTCCGCCAACCCGACCATGCGCACACTTCAAGACCCCCGGCGGTGCGGGTCATGTCAGGCTCACGCTGCTTGCGTGTCGAGGCACCGACGGGGCGGCGCGCCGCGACCGGATCATTCCTCGGCGGGACCGCCCAGGACCTTGCGACCGCGATAGTGGCCAGTCGCCGTCAGATGATGTCGACGATGGGTTTCACCGGTCACGGAATCCGCCGACAGAAACGGGCTGGTCAGCGCGTCGTGGGAGCGGCGCATGCCACGCTTGGAACGGGTTTTGCGATTTTGCTGTACGGCCATGATCTGGAAACTCCATAGATTCTGCGAGCCCGCTGGCCCGCGCGTTGAAATTCATTCGTCCCGTTTCAGCGCCGCGAACGGATTCGCCGACTCGCCGCGGGACACGCCCGCATCGGGCGCGGCGCACTGTTCATGGACCGCGACGATCGGCAACGCGAGAATGGCCTCGTCTTCGATCAGATCCGTCAATCGGACGGGCTCGCCTCCGGTCAACAATGGCTCGGCTTCTGCAGGGACATGAATCAGGTCCCCTTCGTCAGCCAGTGCCACCAGATCCGTCTCCGCAGCCAACCCGTGCTCGACCGGCTGCAAACAGCGCTGACAGACGAGTGCCACGCGCCCTGCGATCGTGCCGGCTATGCGCCTGCGACCTTCGCCGTCCTGATAAAACCGCAACGCGAAAGCAATCTCGCCATCCGGCGCCGCAACCATGTCGCGGAGCCGATCGAAGCGGGCGATCGCGAACTGCCCCTCCAGCCGCGCGCCGCGAAGGGCCAGGCGGTCGATATCAAGCAAATCGGGTAAGGGCTCGGACATAAGCGCGCGATCATAGCGATTTTTGCCCCCCCCTGTAAACTCAGGCCAAGCGGCAGCGTCAAGAATCCGGCCGGGGCCACCTGACGAGCGGCGCGGGCTCCGGCAGGGCAAACTGCGCGGGATAGCCCACTGCCGCAAGATAAAGTCCATCCGGCGGCGCCGTGACCCCCCCGAGCCGACGGTCCCGATAGGCCAGCACCTCACTGGCCCAGGCGACGGACCGCTCGCCCTTGCCGATGCTCATCAGCACACCGGCAATGTTGCGGACCATGTGGTGCAAGAAGGCGTTGGCCTGTATCTCCAGCACGACCAAAGGCCCTCTCCGGGACACGGTCAACGAATGCACGACCCGCGTCGGTGACTTGGCCTGACACTCCTGACCCCGGAACGACGAAAAGTCATGCTCTCCGATGAGTGACTGCCCGGCTTGCGCCATGCGATCCGCATCCAGCGGATAGTGATGCCAGGTCACCCGCCCGGCGAGCAGCGCACTGCGCGCTCGTGCGTCGTGGATCACGTAGCAATATCGCCGCCAGCGCGCGCTGAATCTCGCATGGAAGGCGTCGGGAACGGCGCGCGCCCATTGCACGGACACGGCCGCGGGAAGGTAGCGGTTTACGCCCAGGACCCACGCCGGCTCGTCGCGAATCGCGTCGGTATCGAAATGGATGACCTGCCCGTGAGCATGAACGCCGGCATCGGTACGCCCGGCTGCGACGACGGCCGTGGGCCTCGCCGCGACCCGGCTCAATGCGCCTTGGAGGCAGCCCTGGACCGTCGCGGTCGTATGTCGCTGGCCCTGCCAGCCTTGAAAGGACGTTCCGACATACTCGACCCCTAACGCAATCCGCATCCGTTTGCTGTCCCTGCGGCGCAGCACTGATCCTGCGCACATGAAAAAAAGGGGCGATGTCGCCCCTCGTGATGTCGACGCTCGACGTGGCCTAGAATCGGGTCGGCAACTGCGCCATCAAGGACTCCGCTTCGCGCCGCTGGTCTGGCGTGCCGTCCTTGATCACCTCGTCGATGAGGGCCCGCGCGCCTTCCACATCGTCGAGTTCCATATACTGACGCGCGAGATCGAGGCGGGTCCCGAAGTCATCGCGCGTGCCGAAGTCCTCGATGTCGAGCGTACCCGTACCCGGCACATCGACGAAATAGGCCTGATCCGTCGCATCACGCGTCATACCGGCCCGCTGACTCACCTGCTCCATGAGTTCCCGGGCCTCGGCCTGCTGTTCGCTCGAGCCCTCGAGCAGGGCCTGATCCAGTTCGCGCTGGGCCGCGGCAAACTCTTCCATGCCGAGATAGACGCGCGCCATGTCCAGATGCTTTTCGATCGTGTCCTCCGCCTGCGCACCGGTGCCCTGATCGAGATCGGCTTCCGACAGATCGAACGTCAGACCACCGTCGTCGCTCGACGGAAGGACATCCGCAGGGCGGTTGAGGACCGTCGTGCGGTCATCGGCGACAGGAGCGGCATTTGCTGCTCCCGCAAGCTCGTCAGACGGCGCGTCGAGATTGAAATCGAGGAAATCATCGCCGCTGCTGCCGGCCGGGGCATTCTGGAACAAGGGCTCGTCGGGGAACATCTGCTGCCCCATCAGCATGCAGCGCTCCCAAGCAGAATCGGCCTGGCCCTGCGGTTCAGCCGCCAGCAACCGGGCATGCTTGAGGAAAGACTCCCGGTCGGACATGGCAAACAACACCTCGAGCCGCTTGAGCTTGAGGTCACGTCGGTCGGGCTGGCGCGCCAACGCCTGCTCAACGACAGCGAGCGCCTCCTCGAACAGACCATAGGTGAGGTTGAAATCCGCTTCGGCCAACGGGTCTTCCTGATCGACGCCCAGAGCGGTTTCCTTCTCGAACGGGGACAGCCCCGGCTGCGTATCGGTCGTCGGATCGGGGTCCGGATCGAATGCCGCACCGCTCGCCTCGGTCCCGATGACCGGCTCCTGCCGGGCGAAGCGCGGCCCTACGCCGTCCTGCGTGGGCGGGTTGTTCTCAGGCGCATCGTCAAGGACGAAGTCGACGGCTTCGTCCTCTCCCGTTTCCGCCGCCTTGCGACGCCGGTAGAACAGCCAGCCGAGCGCCGCCGCGCCGGCCACGAGGATACCCGCCAGCACACCCCACCCGCTCGTGCCGGTGCCTGTGTCGTCCCGCGCTTCGCCAGCGTCCGATGCCGGCGGCGGCTGCGGCGCTGCCGATCCGTCGGCGCCTGTTCCCGCCGATGGCGTTTCAGGCGCGCCCTCCGGCGCGTCCTGCAGCGCGAGCGCCGTGGCGCTATCCATCTGCACGAGGGCAGGCGTCTCGCCCGTTTCGCCGCCCGACTCCGCAACTCCGGCGCCCGTCGTAGAACCGGACGCGGCAGCGGCGCTGGACGCCTCCGGGCTGGACGCCCCGAGGGGGGCATTCGCGCCGGACGCCTGTCCCGCGCCGGAGTTCTCACCGGCATCGCGCTGAGACGACGACGATGCGAGTGTTTCCTCGTCCGGCGCGACCAATTCCAGACGGGGTCGCGCGGGCGCTGCCGTTTTGGGAGCGTCCTGGCCTGGCGCGGCAGGCGCGGTCGAGGAGCCGGGTGCGGGGACGGACGTCAAGGCACCGCCAGGCGCACTGGCCATCGCCGTTCGCCGTCCCGCACGCCATTCTTCATTCTGCCGGCGCACTTCGGCCAGTGCCGCGGCGCGCGAGATCGCCCGCATTTCCTCGGGGCTCGGCATGCGCAAGATGGCGCCGGCCCTCAGGCGGTTGATGTTGCCGTCGAACGCGCCGGGGTTGCGCTGGTAGATGGCCAGCATCACCTGGTTCAGATTGACCGCCTCGGCGCGACTTTGATCACTGGCGATGGCCCACAGGGTATCGCCACGTCGCACGCGACGGTCCCCGTCAACGGCGGCCTTCGGTTCGGCGCCCGTCGTGACGCGTCCGGCGGGCGGCTCCGGGGCGGCCGCACCGGGTGGCGGCGCCGCAGGCCCCCGCGCCTCAGCCGGTGGGGGAGGCTCGACCACCGCCTGCCGGGTTTCGGGCGGGGCCGCCGGTGCCATCAGCGTAGGCGGATCGAGCAGCAGCGTGAATTCGCGCACCAGGCGCCCTTCGCCCCAGGTGAGCTCCACCAGAAAAGTCAGGAACGGGTCGCGTATGCTGTCCCGGCTGGTGACGAGAATGTAGGGCCGGGCCGCGTCGGTCACGATGCGGAACTGCAGGCCGGCCAACTCGGAACCCAGATCGATCCCCGCCCGCTGATACACCTCGCTAGGCGCCAGATTCACCCGCAGCGACCGCAGTTCATCGCTGGTGGCCGAGGCCAGCGGAATGCGTGCCTCGAGCGGCTGGTTGAGATAGGAGCGGCCTTCGATGGCGCCGGTACTCAGCGCATGAGCCAGTGTCGGCGCCAGAAGAATCAAGGCCGCCGATACGGCTCGTGTCGTTTTTCTGATCTGCACGCGAATCTTCCCCTTCATGCGGTTTGACACCGGGACCATCCTTGGCCTCGCCCGACCGGCTGGCGACGGCGCTCACTATACCGCGCGCCCGGGCGGGAAACGATCGGCTCGTCCAGCAGCCCTCCCGACTCGACTTATCGGCGCCGGGGCTCGAACATGAAGAAAGGCGTTGGATCCTAACGGTCACCCCCGATGATCGAGCACGATGCCGAGCATGCGCCGCAGGGGTTCGGCCGCGCCCCACAGCAACTGATCCCCGACCGTGAAGGCGCTGAGGTATTCAGGCCCCAGGTTGAGCTTGCGCAGCCGCCCGACGGGAATCTCGAGCCGGCCGGTGACCGCGGCCGGGGTGAGTTCGCGCATCGTGCGCTCACGCTCGTTGGGCACGACGCGTACCCAATCGTTAGCGCCGGCAATCATCTCCTCGATGTCGGCAAGCGGAAGATCGCGGCGCAGCTTGATGGTCAGCGCCTGGCTGTGGCAGCGCATGGCGCCGATGCGGACGCACAGCCCGTCGATCGGCACGGGGCGCTCGGCCCGACCGAGAATCTTGTTGGTCTCGGCCTGACCCTTCCATTCCTCGCGGCTCTGGCCATTTGCCATCGCGACGTCGATCCACGGAATGAGGCTGCCCGCCAGCGGCGCTCCGAACTGCCGGGTCGGAAACGCATCGCTCTGCAAGGCTTGGGCGACCCGCCGGTCGATCTCGAGGATGCCGGCGGCCGGATCGGCCAGCTCGCCGGCGACCGCATCGTGCAGTGCGCCCATTTGGGCCAGGAGCTCGCGCATGTGCTGCGCACCCGCGCCCGAGGCGGCCTGATAGGTCATGGAGCTGACCCATTCCACCGCGTCGGCGGCGAACAGCCCGCCCAGGGCCATCAGCATCAGGCTCACCGTGCAGTTGCCGCCGATGTAGTCCTTCACGCCACCGGCAAGCGCCGCATCGATGACGGGCCGATTGACCGGATCGAGCACGATGACCGCTCCGTCATCCATGCGCAGCGCCGATGCCGCATCGATCCAGTAGCCGCGCCAGCCCGCGGCGCGCAGATCACCGTGCACAGCCTTTGTGTAGTCGCCGCCCTGGCAGCTGACGATGACGTCCATCTCGCCCAAGGCATGGAGATCATGGGCATCGCGCAGGGGCGGCAGCGGCCGGCCGATATCGGGCGCCGCCGCGCCCGTCTGCGAAGTCGAGAAGAACACCGGTGCGGCGATCCGCTCGAAATCGCCTTCGGCGCGCATGCGCTCCATGAGCACCGAACCCACCATGCCCCGCCAGCCGACAAAACCCACGCGCATCACTCACCGCTCCCCTTGATCCGACTTTGCCCGACACGCCGCCACGCGATCACCGGCCTCAGCCCAGCGCCGCGACCACAGCATCGCCCATGGCGACCGTGCCGACCGTGGCCTCGCCGGCCTGGGCAATGTCGGCCGTGCGCAAGCCCTGATCCAGCACGCGCGCCACGGCACGCTCAACCCGATCGGCGAGTTCCGGCGCCCCCAGGCTGTAGCGCAGCATCATCCCCACCGACAGGATCGTCGCCAAGGGATTGGCCACGCCGCGGCCGGCGATGTCGGGCGCCGAGCCGTGGATCGGCTCGTAGAGGCCCTTGCCACTCGCATCCAGGGATGCCGAGGGCAGCATGCCAATGGAGCCGGTGAGCATGGACGCCTCATCGGAGAGGATGTCGCCGAACAGATTGCCCGTCACCATGACATCGAACTGCTTGGGATTGCGCACCAGCTGCATGGCCGCATTGTCCACCAGCATATGGCTCAAGGTCACATCCGGGTACTCCGCCGCCACCTCGCAGACCACGTCGCGCCAGAGCTGCGTGCTCTCCAGGACGTTCATCTTGTCGACCGAACACAGCCGCCCGCCGCGTTGCTGCGCCGCCTTGAACGCCACGCGCGCGATGCGCCCGATCTCCGCTTCGCTGTAGATCATGGTGTTGATGCCGACGCGCTCGCCGTTCCGGGTCTCGATGCCGCGCGGCTCGCCGAAATACACATCACCGGTGAGCTCGCGCACGATGAGGATGTCCAGCCCGGCTACGATCTCGGGCTTGAGGCTGGAGGCGCCGGCGAGCTGGGGAAACACCACGGCGGGGCGCAGATTCGCAAAGAGATTCAGGTCCTTGCGAATCCCCAGCAGCCCGCGCTCGGGGCGCTGGTGCCGCGGCAGCGCATCGTAACGGGGGCCGCCCACCGCGCCCAGCAGCACGGCATCGGCGGCGCGGGCGCGCTCCTGCGTGGCGGCGGGATAGGGCTCGCCGGTGGCGTCCACCGCGCATCCACCCAGAAGTCCCTCCTCCCACGTCAGCGCCAGCCCGTGGTCGCGCCGGAGCGCGTCCAGCACCTTCAGCGCCTCGGCGACGATTTCCGGACCGATGCCGTCACCCGGCAACACCAGTATGTGCTTGCTCATGAATCAAGAATCCTTGTATCAGTCGGCGAAGAGCCAGGGCGTCTCGGCACGGCGCCGGGCCTCATAGGCGCGGATGCGGTCGGCGCGCTGCAGCGTCAGCCCGATGTCATCGAGCCCATTGAGCAGACAGTGACGCCGGAAGGCATCGACGGTGAAGGTGATCGCCTCTTCGGCTGGCGTCGTGATCGTCTGCGCCTCGAGGTCCACGCGCAGGCGATACCCAGGCGTAGCCTGCGCCTCCTCGAACAGTCGATCCATGACGGCGCCCGGCAACACGATCGGCAGCACACCGTTCTTGAAACAGTTGTTGAAAAAGATGTCGGCGAAGCTGGGCGCCAGCACGACGCGGAAACCGGCGTCGCTGAGCGCCCACACGGCGTGCTCGCGGGAGGAACCGCAGCCGAAATTCTCGCGCGCCAGAAGGATCTCGGCGCCTTGGTAGCGAGGCTGGTTCAGAATGAAGTCAGGATTGAGGCGACGCGTGGCATTGTCGACATCAAGCCCGCCTTGATCCAGATACCGCCAATCGTCGAACAGATTGGGCCCGAACCCGGTGCGGTGGATGGATTTCAGAAACTGCTTGGGAATGATCGCGTCGGTGTCGACATTGGCCCGGTCGAGCGGGGCCACCAAGCCGTTCAGTGTGGTGAATGCCTGCATGATCAAACTCCTCAGCCGAAGCGACGGATGTCGACGAAGTGGCCGGCGATGGCGGCTGCGGCGGCCATGGCCGGGCTGACCAGGTGGGTGCGCCCGCCCTGCCCCTGCCGACCCTCGAAATTGCGGTTGCTGGTCGAGGCGCAGCGTTCGCCGGGCTCCAGCCGATCGGCGTTCATCGCCAGACACATGGAGCAGCCGGGCTCACGCCACTCAAAGCCCGCCTCGGTGAAGATGCGGTCGAGCCCCTCGGCCTCGGCCTGCTCCTTGACGAGCCCCGAGCCCGGCACCACCAGCGCCAGCTTCAGGCGACTGGAGACCCGGCGCCCTTTCACCACCGCCGCCGCGGCGCGCAGATCTTCGATGCGCGAGTTGGTGCAGGAGCCGATGAAGACCTTGTCGAGCGCGATCGACTCGATAGGCTTTCCGGCCTCGAGCCCCATGTAAGCCAGCGCGCGGCGCATGCCTTCGGCCTTGACGGCGCTCGCTTCCTGCTCGGGATCAGGCACGACGCCGCCGACGGGCACCACCATCTCCGGCGAGGTGCCCCAGGTGACCTGGGGCTCGATGGCAGCGGCATCGAGTTCCACGACTGTATCGAACACGGCGTCGGCATCGGAATGCAGGTCCTGCCAGGCCGCCACCGCCTGGTCCCAGAGCGCACCCTTGGGCGACTGCGGGCGATCCTTGACGTAGGCGACGGTCTTCTCATCGGCTGCGATCAGACCGGCGCGGGCGCCCGCCTCGATGGCCATGTTGCACACCGTCATGCGCCCTTCCATCGACAGCGCGCGGATGGCCTCGCCGCCGAATTCGATGGTGTAGCCGGTGCCGCCGGCGGTGCCGATCTTGCCGATGATGGCCAGCACGATGTCCTTGGCCGTGACGCCGGGTGCAACGCCGCCGTCGACGCGGATCAGCATGGTGCGCGAGGGCTTCTGCAACAGCGTCTGGGTGGCGAGCACGTGCTCGACCTCGCTCGTGCCGATGCCGAAGGCCAGCGCCCCGAAGGCGCCATGGGTGGCCGTGTGCGAGTCGCCGCACACGATGGTCGTGCCCGGCAGCGTAAAGCCCTGCTCGGGACCGATCACATGCACGATGCCCTGGCGGTGATCCATCATGGCAAGCTCGGGGATGCCGAACTCCTGGCAGTTGCGGTCCAGCGCCTCCACCTGGGCGCGGGAGATGGGGTCGGCGATGCCGCCGGCGCGGCCGCGCGTCGGGACGTTGTGATCCGGCACGGCGAGATTGGCGCTCACGCGCCACGGCCTGCGGCCGGCCAGGCGCAGTCCGTCGAAGGCCTGCGGCGAGGTCACCTCGTGCACCAACTGGCGGTCGATGTAGAGCAGCGCGGTCCCGCTCTCGTCCACATCCACCACGTGGGCGTCCCAGATCTTTTGGAAAAGCGTCTTGCCTGCCATGCGCGGCCTCCCGTGATTGCGTGGGGACGATTTTAACCAGGCCGCTCGCTATAATTCCAATTCATGTTTCTTATGGATTGCATTCCAGGATTTCATGAATGGACGTGAACCTGCTGGCCGCCTTCGTGGCCGTCGCCACCGAAGGCTCGTTCTCCCGCGCCGCGGACCGGCTGCATCTGACCCAACCCGCCATCAGCAAGCGCATCGCGGCGCTGGAAGCCGATTTGGGTGCGCCCGTGTTCGATCGTGTCGGGCGCGGGGTCATGCTGACCGAGGCGGGACGCGCCCTGCTGCCGCTCGCGCGGGAGATTCTGGACGCCGTCGCCGCCTGCCGGCGCGCGGTGGCCGATCTGTCGGGGCCGGTGTCCGGTCCGCTCGCCATCGGAACCAGCCATCACATCGGTCTGCGCCGCCTGCCGCCCTTCCTGCGCGCGTTTGCCCGCGCCTATCCCGCAATCGAGCTGGCCATCCGCTTCATGGATTCCGAAGAAGCCTGCGCGGCGGTCGCCACCGGCACGCTCGATCTGGGCGTCGTCACGCTGCCGCTCGCGCCGGCGCCGCAGCTCGAAACCGAAGCGCTCTGGGACGATCCGCTGGTGGTGATGGCCGCGCCGGATCATCCCCTCGCCCATCTCGCCGATCCCGGCCCTGCGGACCTCGCGCGGCAGGCGGCGATCCTGCCCGAAACCGGCACCTATACCCACACCCTGATCGCGCAGGCCTTTGCGCGGCACGGCCTCACGCTGCAGGCCCGCCTGCAGACCAACTACATGGAAACCATCCGGATGATGGTGACGGTGGGGCTGGGCTGGAGCCTGTTGCCGATCACGCTGGCCGGACCGGATCTCGTCAATCTGGAGGTCCCTGGACTGGCATTGCGCCGCCGACTCGGACTCGTTTGCCATCGCGACCGCAGCCCGTCACGCGCCATGGCCGCATTTTGCGATCTGCTTCGCGCGCCACCGGGGGCCTCGCCCTTGTCGTCAGGCTCGCCCCCTGCGGCATAAGGTCGCAGTGTCCGGAGAGCCAGCTCGCCGCCGCTAGAATCCCGGTCGCCGGCACAACCCGGCAAACCTCATCGGCATGGACCCCACAGGAGCCTCTTCATGCGCAAAACCATCCGCCTTCTGATCGTTGGCCTCGCCGTCGCGTGCACCGCCCCGCCCGGCTTCGCGGCCCAACCCATGACCGACACCGAACTGGCGGCGTTGAGTGGAGCCGGCGTCATGGAACCCATGATGACGGCGATGGCCAACGTGATGGTCGTCATGAGCGGCCTGCCGGTCGTCGGCCCCCTTCACACGAGCATGATGTCGGCCATGAATCAGTTGCCGGTCCTGGGTCCGCTGCACATGCGCGTCATGAGCCATGCCACCCTGGGCGGCGGCCACATGGATCACGCCATGTAACAGACGGTTCGGCCACGGCATGGACAGGCCGTGCGCTTATCGCCCCCTCCTGCAACCGAACGGACCGCCTCCCATCCCATGAGGCCGTCCGTTCTTTTTTGCCGGGACGGTCGACCGAATGCGGAAGCGAGCGGCGCGCTGCCGTGACAAGCCGCTCGTTCACAACCCGTCCATCAGCCGCCGCGCGGCCTCGCGATACTTCTCGGCCGTCTGCCGGATCACGGGCTCGGGCAAGCGCGGCCCCGGCGCTGTCTTGTCCCAATCCAGGGTTTCGAGGTAATCACGGACAAACTGCTTGTCGAAACTGGGCGGGCTGATGCCGGTGCGGTACTGATCGGCAGGCCAGAACCGCGAGGAATCGGGGGTCAGCAACTCGTCGATGAGCACCAACTGCCCATCGGCATCGAGGCCGAACTCGAATTTGGTGTCGGCGATGATGATGCCCCGCGCCTGGGCGTAGGCTGCGGCACGCTGGTAGATGGCGAGCGTGACGGTCCGGATCCGGTCGGCCAGACCGGCGCCGAGAATGCGCTCGGCCTCGGCGTAGGGAATGTTTTCGTCATGCGTACCCGCCGCGGCCTTGGTGGAAGGCGTAAACAGGGGCTCGGGCAACGCGCAGGCCTGATTCAAGCCAGCCGGCAAGGCGATCCCGCAGACGGCCCCGGTCTGCTGATAGTCCTTCCAGCCCGAGCCGATCAGGTAGCCGCGCGCGATGGCCTCGACCGGCAGTGCGCGCAAGCGGCGGGCCACGATGGCGCGCCCCTCGACCTGCGCCCGCTCGACCGGATCGGGCAAGACCGTTTCCAGCGGCCGAGCGACCAGATGATTCGGAATCAGGTCGGCCATTTGCCCAAACCAGAAGTTGGACACCGCGGTCAGGATGCAGCCCTTGCCCGGAATCGGATCGGGAAGGACCACGTCGAAGGCGGACAGCCGATCCGTGGTCACGATGAGCAACTGATCCTCATCGATCGCATACACGTCGCGGACCTTGCCGCGATAGATCAGCGGCAGACTGGCCAGATGGCTTTCAAACAGCGTTTCCGGGGCCTGAATCATGTTGAGGTTCCAAGAGCAGATGCAGCCGATCCGGCATCATACCGGCTGGCGAGGCGGATCGCCTACGGCTGCGACATGGCATGGATACACGGTCGCAACATCGGACCGGCGAGCGACCCGTTGCGCTCCGCTCGGGTTAAAATGCCCGCGCGATCCCTCCCTCAACAACAGGAAGCCCATGATGCAACCCCGATATTCCCTCTCCATCGGTCTTCTCGCTCTCCTGCTGGCGGGCAGCGCCATGGCGGCGGGCAACGCCGAGAACGGCAAGAAACTGGCGCAGCAGCATGTCTGCTTCAGCTGCCACGGTCAGGACTACAAGGGCATGGCCACGTTCCCGCCGCTCGTGGGCAAGGATGCCGCCTATATCCAGACGCAACTCAAGGCGTTCAAGAGCGGCGAGCGCAAGACGCCCATGGCCGGCGTCATGAAGCCCAACGCCGACAAGCTGTCCGACCAGGACATCGCCGATCTGGCGGCCTTCTTCGGCGGCCTGAAGTAGATCGCTCCGGCGGCGGCAAGGGCGGCGTGATGCATGCCCTTGCGCTGCCTGCGCCCACTTGGCGGCGCGGTTCGTCCGTCCAGCACTCCCAGCGAGGAACCCTCAGATGGTAGGCAGCTTCCGGCAATTCATCCTGCGCGGCAACGTGATCGACCTCTCGGTCGGTGTGGTCATCGGCGCGGCGTTCGGCAACCTCGTCACCAAGTTCACCGAATCCTTCATCAACCCGCTGATCCGTTTGGCGACCGGCGGGGTCGAGATCGGCGGCAAGGTCGTGCTCGTCGCCTCCCCGGACAAAAGCGGCGAGATCGCACTCAACTACGGCAACTTCATCACGGCGCTGATCACGTTCCTGATCACGGCAGCGGTCGTGTATTACGCGGTGGTGTTGCCGCTGGGCCGGCTCAATGAACGCTTGGGTCTCGCGCCGAAGGCTGCCGGTCCGACGCCTCAGGAGCAACTCCTGACGGAAATCCGCGACCTCCTGAAAGCCCGAGACCGATGACCGCATCGGCTGGAGTCTGACGTGAAACGCGACTTCATCATCGCCCCGTCCATCCTGTCGGCCGACTTCGCGCGCCTCGGCGCCGAGGTCGACGCCGTGCTCGCGGCCGGGGCGGACTGGGTGCATTTCGACGTGATGGACAATCACTACGTCCCCAACCTCACCATCGGCCCCATGGTGTGCGAGGCGCTGCGACGTCACGGCGTGACCGCGCCCATCGACGTGCATCTCATGGTCAAGCCGGTGGATCGGCTGATCGGCGACTTCGCGGCGGCCGGCGCGAGCGTGATCAGTTTCCACCCCGAAGCCAGCGAGCACATCGACCGCAGCCTGCAGCTCATTCGTGACCACGGCTGCCAGGCGGGGCTTGTCTTCAATCCCGCGACGCCGCTGCATCACCTCGACCATGTGATGGATCGGCTGGACCTGATCCTGATCATGTCGGTGAACCCGGGCTTCGGTGGCCAAAGCTTCATTCCGGCCGCGCTCGAGAAGATCGCCGCCGTGCGCCGGCGCATCGACGCATCCGGGCGGGCGATTCGGCTGGAGGTGGACGGCGGCATCAAGACCGACAACATCGCCGAGGTCGCGCGCGCCGGGGCGGACACCTTCGTCGCCGGCTCCGCCATCTTCGGCGCGCCCGACTATGGCGAGGTCATCGGCGCGATGCGCGCCCGCCTCGCGACAGCCGGCACCGAATGAACACGGGTCGACGGGGCGTGCTGTTCGATCTCGACGGCACCCTCGTCGACAGCGTGCCCGATCTCGCCGCGGCCGTGAACGAGGTGCTTGGGCAATTCGGGCGCCCCACTCTCACGGAAGCCGAGATCCGCCAGTATGTGGGCGACGGGGCGCGCCTGCTGCTCGCTCGGGCGCTCACGCGGCGGGCCGATGCCGACGCCGCCACGCCGGAGGTCGATCGCGTCTGGTCGGCGTTCATGAGCAGCTACGAGGCCCATCTGTGCGTCCACAGCCGGCTCTACCCCGGCGTTGCCGAAACCCTGTCTCATCTGCAAGCCGCGGGCGCCGGCATGGGTGTGGTCACCAACAAGCCGGCGCGCTTCATCGCACCGCTGCTCGAGCGACTGGGCATACGCGCCCCGTTCGGCGCCCTGGTCGGTGGCGACAGCTTGCCGCAGCGCAAGCCCGATCCGGCGCCTGTTCATGAAGCCATGCGTCGACTTGGACTGCAGGCCGGCAAGGGGACCTATCTGGTGGGCGACTCGATCAACGACGTCCGGGCCGGGCGGTCCGCCGGCTGTGTTGTGGTGGGCGTGAGTTACGGATATAACCACGGCGTGGATCTCAGACAGGCCGGCGCGGCCGCGGTCATCGACCGCATGAGCGATCTCACCGCCTGCCTCGAGCGACTGGACGGATGGAATGGGGCGAATGACGGGACCGTATAATACGCGCGACCCGCGATGGCGGCGCCGACATGTGATGTGACGGCGATCGCCGTCGCGCCCTTTGCAGTGCCGTTTTCCCATCCCACCGGGGTTTTCATGATCAACGCCGACAGTTCCCCGCCGGCCGGCGACCGGTTCGAGCGCGTACCGCTCGTGCGCCGCGTGCTCGCCGACCTCGAGACGCCGCTCTCGCTTTATCTCAAGCTCGCCCGCGGACCATACAGCTATCTGCTTGAATCGGTGCAGGGCGGCGAACGCTGGGGACGGTATTCCTTCATCGGCCTGCCGGCACGGAGCGTCATCCGCGTTCGCGGCCGTCATCTGCAATGGGAGACCGACGGCCAGATCGTCGAAAACATACCGGACTGCCCGGACCCCCTGGCATGGATCGAGGCCTTCCAGCAGCGCTATCGCGTGGCCGCCGTCCCCGGACTGCCCCGTTTCACCGGCGGCCTGGTCGGTTATTTCGGCTATGAGACCGTGCGCTACATCGAACCGCGCCTGGGTCAGCGCATGCCCAAGCCGGACCCGCTGGGCACGCCCGACATCCTGCTCATGGTGTCCGAGGAAGTGCTGGTCCTCGACAACCTCAGCGGCGAGCTGACCGTGGTCGTGCTGGCCGATCCCAAGGATGCGCACGACGTCCACAGGGCCGAAGCACGGCTCGAGGAACTCACCCGGCGCCTGTCCGATCCGGCCCCGGCCGCCCGGCACCTCCGCCCCGCCGCAGCCGGCCTCGGTGGCCACGAGGTGTTCCGCGCCAGCTTCAGCCGCGAAGGCTACGAGGCCGCCGTGCGCCGCATCCAGAGCTACATCCTCGAGGGCGACGTGATGCAGGTGGTGCCCTCGCAGCGCATGTCGGTGGCTTACGGCGGCAACGCGCTCGAGCTGTACCGCGCCCTGCGCTACCTGAACCCCTCCCCCTATCTGTTCCATCTGGACCTCGGCGACTTTCAGGTCGTGGGGGCATCCCCGGAGGTGCTGGCGCGGCTGGAGGACGGCATCCTCACGGTGCGCCCCATCGCCGGTACGCGGCCGCGCGGCCGGGACCTCGCCGAGGATCAGGCGCTGGAGCACGAGTTGCTCGGCGACCCGAAGGAAATTGCCGAGCATCTCATGTTGATCGATTTGGGCCGGAACGACGTCGGGCGGGTATGTGACATCGGCAGCGTGACCGTCACCGAACAGATGGTCATCGAACGTTACTCGCAGGTCATGCACATCGTCTCCAACGTGCAAGGCCGGCTGTCCCCGGGCCTGAGCCCGATCGACGCCCTGCGCGCCACCTTCCCCGCCGGTACGCTGAGCGGCGCGCCGAAGGTGCGCGCCATGGAGATCATCGACGAACTGGAACCGGTCAAGCGCGGCATCTATGGCGGTGCGGTCGGTTACATCGGCTGGAACGGCAACATGGACACCGCGATCGCCATCCGCACCGCTGTGATCAAGGACGGCCAACTCCACCTGCAGGCTGGCGGTGGCGTCGTCGCCGATTCTGACCCGGCCGCCGAGTGGGAAGAAACGCTCAACAAACGGCGCGCTCTGTTCCGCGCCGTGGCCATGGTCGAAGGCACGCCACCCTGAGTTGCCCTGCAGAAGGCGGTGTCCCGCCACGCGCCCCTGTTTCGGTCCGATGCCGCCTCGAGACGAGGCGGCTCACTTCAGGCGACGCGAATCTCGTAGGTCAGACCGAACGGGCCTTTCCCGGTCGGGCCACGCTGCGAACTGAAATAGAGTCGGCTGCCATCGGGTGAAAACGCGATGCCGGCGATCTCGGACTGATCCTGCCCCACGACCTGCAGCAGCGGCGCGGCGCTTCCGCTTGCGTCCAGCACGACCACCTGCATGTCGCCACCGTCCTCGGCCACCAGCACCTCACCCCCGGCCGCCACGGTCAGGTTGTCGACGCCTGAAAGAATGTCTTCGGCCTGCGCGGGATCGCGGCGATAGAGCACGCTCAGGACACCGCTGGCCGCAGCGCCCGGCTCGTAACACCAGACCGTGTCATCGCCTTTGGTCGTGAAATAGACGCGCCCGGCGTGCCAGGAGATCCCCTCACCCCCGCGAAACGGCGTGCTCAGCGGCACCTGCAGACGCGTGGGTGTGGCGCGACCCAGTCCGCCGATCAACGGCGCTGGATCGGCAAGCCGATGCCACATCACGCCGACCGGTCCGGCGAGCGGATCGCCTTGCACTTCCGCCACTTCCAACACGCCGTCGGTCAGACGCGGATAGGCGGCGGGGGTGAACCGATACAGGCGGCCGTCCGGCTCATCCTCGGTCAGATACAGCCGCCCCTGGTCCGGGTCGACCGCGACCGCCTCGTGCTTGAAGATGCCCAGCGCCGGCCGCCGCCGGGGCAGTCGCCGGCCCGCCGGATCGCATTCCCACACCGCGCCGCCGCCCCACTCCTCGCAGGACAGCCAGGTCCCCCAGGGCGTCGCGCCGCCGGCGCAATTCAGCGAGGTGCCCTTAAGCAGCATGGAGGCACCGACCACCTCGCCGCGCGCGTTGAAGCGCACCGCACCCACGCCGCCAACGGCCGGCACCTCGCTGTTGGACACATAGATCCAACCGCCGCGCGCCGCGGGAAAGGTCGCTCCGCCGTCGGGATACAGATGCCAGCGATAGCCGCCACCCGGCATGACCGGCTCCCCCGCGCGGGCGATCAACCGGGAGGTGAGGCCGGCCGGCAGGCGTATCCCTAAGTCGTCGGGCGCGCCCAAGGGCCCCAGATGCTGTAACAAGGCCGCGCCGGGCGCGCGCGACGCCTGTGCCAGCCGGGGCCAGCCGGAGATGGAACCGGCGAGGGCGAGCCCTGCACCCGCCAGGGTCTGGGCCAGAAAGCGCCGTCTTCCGGCGTCGGACAAGGGCTCGATCCCATTCATGTGGACCTCCGGTTGGACGGTGCGCCGCTTATGCAGCCGTTGCGCGCCAGTATGCCTCGCCGAAAATGACGAAATCTCGCAGCTGAAGCGGCCATCAAATGAGGCGCGAGGTGTTTGGTTCGGGCGCTTTTCATCCGGACACGATGCGCCAAAGCGCAACCAGGACATTCCGCTGGCGGCCGGCCGGCAGTCATCGTCACGGTCGGCCAGCCCGCTCCAACGCCGCCTCGAGCAGCGGTTTCGCCCAGTCAGGCGTCTGCCGGAATTCGGCCGGTGTGCTCGGCCACGTCAAGCATCCCTGCTGCATGGAGAGCACGGGACGCGGATCGGGAACCGCCTCGCCGAGTTGGGCCTGCGCGCTGTTGTCGAATACACGCAGGTCGGCCAGCTCCGGCATCAGCGCGATCAGATTGGCGAGTGAACGCGTCCAGCGCTCGCGGATTCGTGCTTCCGGAATGTCGTGGCCGCCTGCCGCCACGCGCGCCCGGACCCGAGCGATGTGTAGTTCCGGACTGGCCAGCCCGCAATACCACACGATCAGATCGTGGCTGGCGCTTGCGGTCTTCAGCCGCGCCGGCACCGTGCGGCCGCCGAGCGTAGTCTCGAAGGCGTAGGAACGGCCCGAGACGAGCGCCGCGTCCAGTCGCTGCATGCCTTCCTGCCACGCCACCGCATTGGCTTCGGTTTGCGTGCAGTGCAGCGCGGCGCGCACCTCGCGCGCGAACTGGTCAGGGTTGAACCACGTGAGGCCGGCACGCGCCAGAAGGTGGCCACCAATCGAACTCTTGCCCGCGCCGTTGACGCCGGCAAGCACGAAAACGACCGGCCGACCCATCAGGTATCGCGACCGGCCTTCACCTGTCCATGCAACCGCGCCGGATCACGCGCGACGGCGCGCAGTCGATCACCGGCCTCATCCACCTGCAAAGCGGCCAATCGCGCATCAAACCGCTTGCGCAGCGCTTCGAGCGGCGCGTCCTCTGCGCTCGCCGCCAGCGCTGCGACGATGGCCACGTACTCCTGCAGAGACAGGATCACCGCCTCGGGGTGATTGTGGTTCGTCACCACGAGCTTGCCGGTCTTGGCGACCGTCTTCATCACCCCGCGCCAGCCGAGCCGCTTGACATCGGTGGCTGGCGCGCGCGGCAAGGCGTCAACCGCATCCAGATTCAGGGGCAAGGCCATGTGCGTCTCCAGGAAAAGTGCAACTGGGCAAATATATCCATAATTGCCTTTTTTGGCACCGTAGCGGCGTTACTGCGGCATGCCGGGATAGACGACATGGGGACCGGCAGGCTCCTGGCCGGGCGGCACATAAGCGGGCACCGAGCCCCCGGCCGGTCCCAGGTATTTCACGAAGCGATAGATCGCACGCAAATCTTCATCGGCCATGTGATGCAAGGTGAACCAGGGCATGGGCGGCCGATACTGGGCTGTCTTGGCGACCTCCATCCATTGCGGCTCCGACAATCCGTTCATGTAGTTCCGCAGATTGCCGGGATAGGTGGTTCCCCACGGCCCCTTGTGCCCCAACCCGTCCCCCATCAGCCAGTCCTTTTCGGCAATCTTCCCCGCACTCGGAGCGTATCCTGCGGTATGACAATCGTTGCAACCGGTGATCTTGACCAGATAACGCCCGCGTTCGACCTGAACGCTTTCAGACGCGCCGTCCTTTCCGATCGGCTGTCCTGCGCCAGATGTTGAGGCCGTCAGCATCGCCACGGCGGCAAGACCAGCCCTTGCGGCGGCGAGATTCCGCTTTTTCATCATCCATCCCCTTGGTGTTTATAGCTTTTTAGACGATTGGCGGAATCCGTATATCAGGCCATGTCGCTCCTGTCCATCTGAGTTTGATGTCGTTGCAACAGGCCTGCGGACCGCGTCGCCATACCGCATCCAGGCGAGTCGATGATCCGGAATGCATGGCGTTGACGGCGCCTGGCCCTGCCACCGTTTGGAGGCGACATCAAACATCAGCCGAACAGCAGCAGCACGCCGGTGTAGCCGTAGAGCCGATCGTGGGCGATTTCGCCGTTGCAGAAGAAGCCAGCCAAGGGCACGTCTCCGAGCCGTTCCTGGATGATGGCCAGCTCGGCCGACCGGCGGCCGAACAGGCGCTCGCCGCGGCCGAGACAGGAAAAATACAGGCCCCCGCGCGGCGGGCCGGCGAGCCCCGCGCGGATCTCATCGAGCATGCGCAGCAGATCCTCGTGGGCGCTTTGGGTGTCGCGCCGACAGAACAGGACAGATTGCCCGACCTGCACCTGTTCGCCGATGACCAGCCGGCCCTGCTTGCGGTCGATGCCCAGCAGGTTGCGCACCAGATAATCGCCGGTGTCGGAGCCGGTCACGGGCAGCCCGAGATGAACGCCTTGCAGATGATTCCGCAGATCGGCGTCGGTGGCGGCGATGCCCAGTGCTTCGCAGAGCACCTCGAGCGCCGGGCGGTGGTCGAGCGTGAGGATCACGTTGTCCTCGCCTGCGGTGATGGCATGGCGCGGCGCCGAGGACGCGAGCGGCGAACAGCCTTGGGTGAGGCGCACAGCAAGGGGCACGGCGCCTGAAAACATCACCCCCGACAGTCCGTCCTCGAAGGCGGCGGACGCGAAGTGATAGGGCCGGGTGCGCGAGCTGGTGATGCCGCCCACCAGATAGCCGCTCGCGAGTCCGGCGCACAGCTCGGCCAGCTGCCCCGGCAGGGTCCCGTCATGCGGACTTGCGTGCACCAGCGCCAGGTGGGCGGCGTCAAAGCCCGTGGGGGTCAGGCCGCCCAGTGCCGGCGGAGCCACGGCCGGCGAGAACACCTGAAACTCGCCTTCCGGGAACCCGCCCAGCATCACCACCACAGCCGGCTCATCGAGATATTCAACCCCCGTGGCGAGGATGCCGACGCCGACCGAGCCGACCCAGTCCTCGACCCCCGTGGCCTGCTGGAGGTAACGCACGATGGCCCGGCCCGCCGGAGCGAGGTGATCGGTCACATAGACGAATCCCAGGTTGGCACCGCGCGGTGGATCGCCCATCTGGCGCAGCGCCGCCTCCACCGCTGCCTGCCAATGCGGGTCCCGCCCGTGCCCGACCCGGAAATCCGGCCCTCGCTCCTGCATCCGCTGCATCGATCCTCGTCCTCCTGGTATGCCCCGCGCCCTCAGCTCGAACAGCTCACCGTCAGACCCGCCGCCCAGTCCGGCGGCGGCGCGGCATAGTGCGCGAGCGACGGATGGTCATCGAATGGCCGGCGCAGGCAGGTGAGCACCTCCGTCACGCCGCCGAAATCCCCCTCGCGCGCCCGCCGGATGGCCGCCTCGGCTACCCAGTTGCGCAGCACATAGCGGGGATTCACGGCGCGCATGGCCGCCTGGCGCTCCGCGTCCACCGAGCCCTCCGCCGCGAGCCGCGCGCGCCACCGCGCCAGAAACCCATCGCATCGGGGCCGATCGAGAAACAGGTCGCCCACCGGCGCATCGATGCGGCCGCGCGCCTCCGCCTCGACCGTCCCGGGCAGGCCGCTGAGGCCGCGGAAGAACGCAGGGTAGTCCGCCCGCCCCGCCTGCAGCAGGCCAAAAAGCGCATCGATCAGCTCGGCATCGTCCTCCCGCACGGTGAGCAGACCGAGCTTGGCGCGCATCAATTGCAGAAACCGCACCTCGAACGCCGCCGGAAATGCCTCGTCGATGATCGTCTTGACCTCTTCCGGCCGGCCGATGAGCGCGCTCAAGGCATCACCCAGGACATAGAGATTCCAGTACGCCACGCGCGGCTGGGCGCGGTACTGATAGCGGCCGGCGTGGTCGGAATGGTTGCAGATGTGGCCGGCGTCGAAGGCTTCCATGAAGCCGAACGGGCCGTAGTCCAGCGTCAGGCCGAGGATGGACATGTTGTCGGTATTCATCACCCCATGCATGAAGCCCACCGCCTGCCAATGGGCCATAAGCTCGCCGGTACGCTGCGCCACATCCGCCAGCAGGGCGGCGTAGGGCTGCGCGGCCTCGCGCAGATTCGGCCGGAATCGGTCGATGACATGGTCGGCCAGGATGCGAAGCTCGGCCGTACGGTCCTGCGCGTGCCAATGCTCGAAGGAACCGAAGCGCACGAAGCTCGGCGCAAGACGCGTCACCACCGCCGCGGTTTCCTCCGTTTCGCGCTGCACCGGCGCATCCGAGCCGACGACGCACAGCGCGCGCGTAGTGGGCACCCCCAGCGCGGCCATGGCCTCGGAGGCGAGAAATTCGCGGATCGAGGAGCGCAGCACGGCGCGCCCGTCGGCAAAGCGCGAATAGGGCGTGGGGCCGGCGCCCTTGAGCTGGATCTCGAGGGGCCCTTGCGCGGTGTCGATCTCGCCCAGGAGATGCGCACGGCCGTCCCCGAGCTGGCCGGCCCAGACGCCGAACTGATGCCCGGAATAAACCGCCGCCACGGGCTCGGCCCCCTCGGGCAGGCGATTGCCGGCGAACAGGGCCGGGAACTCGGGGTGATCGATCAACGCCGGATCCAGCCCCAACAAGGCGGCCGCATCGGCACTGCCGGCGACAAGATAGGGTTCCGGCAGGGGCGTCGGCGGCAGACGGGCGTGAAACGCCGCGGGCAGGCGCGCGAAGCCGGCCGACAGACGCAGCCCGTCGAGGCTTTGAAAACGGATGCCGGGAGATGAAGCCATGTGAACCAGAACCACCGGCGCCGCCACGGCGCGTTGCCCCCGAAGAGTTGGGTCCTCAATATAGCCCGGATGGGTGGCGGGACCACACCAGCCCCCAAATGGCGGCTGGGCGCCATGCAAGTTCAACTCCAAGTCAAACCAACCGGCAGCATCCACGGCTGCCAAGGCAGATTCCCCTGCCGGGGCACGTTCGACGAGGTGTCGCTTGTGCGACAAACCCGACACTCGCCTTGCGCCCACCGTCTGGCCGACGGCCTCAAGTCCATGTCCCAAAGGAATTCCTGAGCGCCAATGGTCTTTGGCGTGTGCATTGCAAGAAGCAGATCGACACCGCGTGGCTACGCCCTGTCGCTCGTCTGGCCGGGTGATTATGTGGAGATCGTCAATGGGGATTGCACAGGAACGCGTGGCTCGCCTGCGGGCTCATCTGGAAGCGGCGCTGGATCCCACCGCGCTCGACATCATCGATCACACCGAGGCCCACGGCCACGATCCCCAGGCCAACGGCGCGGGCCACTACCTGATCCGCGTGGTGTCGCAGCGCTTCGACGGGGTCTCGGCCATCGGCCGTCATCGCCTGATCTACGACGCGGTGGCCACGATGATGCCGGCCGAGGTGCACGCGCTCAGCATCAAGGCCCAGACGCCGGCCGAAGCGGGGGTGGCGTGATGGCGCAGGAACAACAGGATTTGCAGGCGGGCGGCGTGGCGGAAACACCGGTGCTCATCCGCCACACCCAGGACGGGCGACGGGTGGAGGTCATCGGTCGCTTTCTTTGCCTCGACGGGCGGCGGGAAACCGATGCGCTGGTCGACGTGCGCCAGCATCCCAACCGCATGGCCATCTGGAAGGCCGCGCCCGAGACCACCCACATGGCGGGCCGTATTCCCCTCACGCGCGAGGAAGCGGCGCGCGCGCAAGCGGCGCTGGACGCAGCGCGCGCCATCCATGAGGCCACACCCATGGCCATCGCCGAGCGGATGCGGCACGCGGCGGACGACATCCTGCGGTTGCGCATCGATGAATGAGCATCCCGCCCCGGCTGGGAACACGACGCCATGATCCATGTGGTGGAAGTGCCGTGGGAGGGACGTCCGCGGGCGTGGTTTGCGTTCGACGAAGACGATCTGATCGGCAAGATCCAGGCCCGACGCATCGTTCCCGGCCGGCAGATCCATGCGGTGGCCACGGCACGCGAACTGCTCGCGGTCAGCGGCGCGGATTCGCCCCCGGACTGGCTCGCGGCGCTTGCGGCGCGGTACGGCTGGGAAACGCCGCTGTACCGCGCCGACGCCCTGCTGGAACCAGGCCACTACCAGCGCGAGCCGGTAAACCTCTTACACGCGCATCTGGCCGCGCTGGCCGCACCCTTGCAGCGTTGCCGCGTACACCCGGACGATGAGAGCGCGCTGGAAGCCCTCCATGGCGACCCCGTCTATCAGGGACGCGAGGGGTTTTACGCGCACATGGCCCTGCGCGAACAACTGATCGCGCTGGAAGTGCTGGCCGATGATCTGTAATACGCCGCTGCGGGGAGATTCCGCATGAGCTCGATCTTCATCAGCATCAACAAATCCGACACGCTGGAAAAATCCCCCATCGACAAGGCGATCACGCGCATCGCCGCCGCCCTCGCGCGCCAGCGCAGGCTACTCCCGCCCGGGCCTGGACTCGACGTGAGCTTTCTTCCCGCCTCGGAAGACTTTCAGCCGGACTTCACCGGCATGCGCATGGGCGGCTATCACGACGACGATCCGGTGCTGCATTTTCATATCGCGATTCCGGCGCAGTTCGCCCACTCCCCGCTGGCCCTGCGCTACGTCCTGGCGGCGCTCGAAGACGTATTGAGCAACGCCAGCGATTATTTCCGCGAGCGGCACATTGCGTTCGATCACATTGGCTGGCAGCGCGTGTTGAGCGTTGCCGCCAGCACGTCGGAGGAGCCGCCGGAATCGGCCTGGAACGAATATCCGCTCGAATGACCCTTATTCCACGAACGGGACATGAATCCTTCCGTCCGGGCGAACGACGTCTGATACCCCTGCGACAATATGCCGCATCCCTCTCGCCGCTTATCCCACTTAACATAACCAAAACGACTAGGATCCTGCTGCGTCGATCTAATCGTGCGCCGACGGGGACTCTTCTCACGCCATCGTCCGACAGAACGGCTGCAAAGCACATGGAAAACAGGCGCTCCGCGCGGGTTTTTCCAGATGGTTCTTTGCTTCACGCATAACGCGAATACTTGAGAGAGAGGCACTCCATGACGCATTCCCCTATCCAACCGGCCCGCATGGGACCGGTGCCCCTGTCGGTGCTGGCGCTGCTGACCCCGCTGTTGTCGCTGGCGGCAGAGGTTCAGCAACTGCCCCCGGTGACGGTCACCGGGACCGAAGCGTCGACGCGCTTCGACGGCTCGGCCGTCAGCGAGGCGGACCTCGCCGTGCGGCGCGCAATCAGCGGCGAGACCGCCGGCTTGCTCAGCGACGTGCCGGGGGTAGCGCTCAATGCGGCGGGCGGCATCTCCAGCCTGCCCAGCATCCATGGGCTCGCGGATGACCGGCTGCGCATCCTGGTCGACGGCATGAGCCTGATCTCGGCCTGCCCCAACCACATGAATCCGCCGCTCTCCTATCTCGATCCCTCCCAGATCAAGTCGATCAAGGTGTGGGCCGGCATTTCCCCGGTGAGCGTCGGTGGCGACTCCATCGGCGGCACCATTGCAGTGGAATCGGCGGACCCTGAATTCGCCGAGCCGGGCCGCGGAAGCCTCACCAAGGGCGAGATCGGCGGCGGCTATCGCAGCAACGGCGATGCCTATCGCGGGCATCTCTCGGCGACCCAGGCCGGCGAGCATGTCAGCCTGCGCTATGACGGCTCCTACGCCCAGTCCGACAACTACGAGGCCGGCGGGGATTTCAAGGATTTCGCCGCCACCGGTCGGCCCGGCCGCGACCTTCCGCTCGATGAGGTCGGGTCAACCGCCTACAAGGTGCAGAGTCACCAGCTCGGTCTCGCGCTCAAGGATGGCGAGCAGTTGCTCGAAGCCAAGGCCGGCTATCAGGACATCCCCTATCAGAACTACCCCAACCAGCGCATGGACCTGGTGGACAACACCCAGTCCCGGTTCAATCTGCGCTACCGGAATCGCTACCAGTGGGGCAGTCTGGATGCGCGCGCCTACTACGAAGACGTCGACCACAAGATGGATTTCGGCGACGACAAGCAGTTCATCTATGGCGCTGCGCCCGGAATCGTGGCCCCCGGCATGCCGATGTATACCGAGAGCCAGAACATCGGCGGCAAACTGATGGGGAGCATTGACCTGAGCGAGGCCGACGTCCTGCGGCTCGGCGGGGAGTATCAGCGCTACCGCCTCGACGACTGGTGGCCGCCCTCGCCTGCGGATCTGACCGGCATGCTCGACGCCCAGGGCGAACAGGCCACCGTCGGCGGCATGGCGCCGAACACCTTCCGGAACATCAACGACGGCCAGCGGGATCGGATGGCCCTGTTCGCCGAATGGGAACGCGCCATCGGCGCGCAGTGGAGCACGCTCCTCGGCGGGCGCTACGAGCGGGTCACGACCGACGCCGGCCCTGTGCAGGGCTACAACGACGTCAACGCCGGTTATGCGCAGTCGGCAGCCGCCTTCAACGCCCGGGATCGTGAACGCAACGACAACAATGTCGATCTCACCGCGCTGGCGCGCTATCTGATCGATCCGACCAGGGATCTCGAGTTTGGCTACGCCATGAAGACCCGCTCGCCGAATGTTTACGAGCGCTATGCGTGGTCGCGAAACGCCATGGCAGCGATCATGAACAACTTCGTCGGGGACGGAAACGGCTATGTGGGCAATCCGGATCTCGATCCGGAAACCGCGCACACGGTGTCGGCCACGTTCGACTGGCACAGTGCAGATCGCGCGCGGGGACTACAGGTCACTCCGTTCTACACGTATGTCACCGACTACATCGACGCCCAGCGTTGCGCTGGCAGCGGAATGATGATGGATGCGATCTGCGCCGGGCCTGCCAACGCCACGGCACGCGATCGGTTCGTGATTCTGGACTACGTCAACGCAACCGCGGCGCTCTACGGCATTGACCTGTCCGGTTATCTTCCACTGGCCGAGACGGCCCTTGGCGCTTTCGGCCTCAAGGGACTGGTGAACTACACCAAGGGCGAGAACCGCGACACCAATGACGGTCTCTACAACATCATGCCGCTCAACGCCCGGTTTGCCCTCACCCATGCGTGGGGTCCCTGGGACAACGCCATGGAACTGGTGCTGGTCGATGCCAAGGACGATCTGTCGGACGTGCGAAACGAGATCGAGACGGACAGCTATGCTCTGATCAATCTGCGTGGCGGCTACGACAAGCAGCGGCTGCGCCTCGACTTTGGGGTCGAGAACGTGTTCGATACCAACTACGACCTGCCCACCGGCGGCGCCTACGTCGGTCAGGGCACCACCATGTCGATCAACGGCGTCCCATGGGGCATCGCCGTGCCGGGCCTGGGGCGCACGTTCTACGCCGCAGCGACGCTCAAGTTCTGATCGATCCGCCTGCGACGCCGACGGCCATCCGGCCCCGGCGTCGCAAACTCCGTTGATGCGCCTTCCCCTCTGTGTTTAACGCCGGACATGCGCTGAGCGACCCGGCATACAAGACCAACGAATTCCACCCTCCACCGCCAATGGCCATAGGGCCTCACGGGGCGCTGCCCTTGGCCCGTTCAGGGCGAACGAGTCGGCGCAGGTTGTGCCTCGACCTGATGCGAAGGCGAATTCAAGCGCCCGGCCCACTCGCTCAAACGTGCCTCATCCAGGGTTTCCCGCTGCAGCAGCTCCTGCGCGGCAGCCTCCAGAACCGGTCGATTGCGCGCCAGAAAACCGCGAGCCCGCTCGAAAGCTTGGGCAATGATGCGCTGGACCGCCTCGTCGATGGCCCGCGCCGTCTGCTCGCTCACGGGCAACATTGTCTGCTCCTGCCCCATCCCATTCAGGAATCGGTTCGGTTCCTGGGCATAGGCGACGTGCCCGAGCGCGTCATCCATGCCGTAACGGATCACCATGTTGCGGGCAATGTCCGTGGCCTTGACCAGATCATCCGCCGCCCCGGTCGACAGCTCGTTGAAAATCAGCACCTCGGCCGCCCGCCCCCCCAGCAGGACAGCGATCTTGTTGTCCAGCTCCCGTCGACTCATCAAAAACCGATCCTCGGTCGGCCGCTGGATGGTGTAGCCCAGAGCGCCGACGCCGCGCGGAATGATGGACACCTTGTGCACCCGATCGGTATCGCCCAAGCCCAACGCGACGAAGGCATGCCCCATCTCATGGTGGGCCACGATTTCGCGCTCATGCGGATTGAGCAGGCGATTGCGTTTCGCCAAGCCGGCCACGATCCGTTCCACCGCAGCCGTGAAATCGTCCATCGTGACCGCGTCCCGCCCGCGGCGGGTTGCCTGCAAAGCGGCTTCGTTCACCAGATTGGCGAGGTCGGCGCCGGAAAAACCCGTGGTCAGGCTGGCGATCTGGTCCGGATCGACCTCGAGCGCCAGGCGGATCTTCTTCAAATGGACCGCGAGGATCTGGACCCGACCCCGTTTGTCCGGCCGATCGACCAGGATCTGGCGATCGAAGCGCCCGGCCCGCAGCAGCGCCGGATCCAGGATCTCAGGACGATTGGTCGCCGCCACCAGGATCAGTCCGCCGGAGGCGTCGAATCCGTCCATCTCGGTCAGCAGTTGATTGAGCGTCTGCTCGCGCTCGTCGTGTCCACCGATGCCCGGGAAAGCGCCGCGCGCCCGCCCGAGCGCATCGAGTTCATCGATGAAAATGATGGCAGGAGCGGACTTGCGCGCCTGTTCGAACAGATCGCGCACCCGCGCCGCGCCGACGCCCACGAACATCTCCACGAATTCCGAACCGCTGATGGAGAAAAACGGCACCTGCGCCTCTCCCGCCAAGGCCCGCGCCAACAGGGTCTTGCCGGTGCCGGGCGGGCCGACGAGCAGGACACCCTTGGGAATGCGTGCGCCCAGCTTGCCGTACCCCTTCGGATCCTTCAGAAAGGCCACGATCTCGCGCAGTTCCTCCTTGGCTTCGTCGACACCCGCGACGTCTTCGAACGTCACCCGCGTATCGCTTTCGACATAGATTTTGGCCTTGCTGCGGCCGATGGCCATCAAGCCGCTCTGGCCCTGCCCCATGCGCCGCAACAGGAACGACCAGAACAACACCAGCAGCGCGATGGGCACGATCCAGGACAGGATCTCGCGGATCCAGGGGTTGTCCGCCGTGGCGCGAAAGCGCACCCCGGCCGGCAGCAGTTCTTTCGCCAGTTCGGGGTCGACGCGCGTCGTGACGAACTGGGTGCGACCGGACTCGGTCGGCTGGCGCAGGGTACCGGTCAGGTATTGGCCGCTGATCGTCACCTCCTCGATTCGCCCGGCATCGAGATAGGACCTGAATTCGCTGTAGTCGATGGTTTCGACCTGCTGGAGCTGATGCCAAGCGTCGCGGATCAGGGAAAGCGCGATGAGGGCAAAAAAGAGGTAGATGAGGTGGAAGCGAACCTTCTTGTCCATCTCGGTTCAGACTCCGATATCGCTGGGCCTGCGCGGCATGCACGCCCCATCGGGCGGCCGGTTCAGAATGTACTCCAGCCCGAGGCTTCCATGAACCGATAGCGCAGGTATTTCAGGGGCCATGGCTCGGCAAATGCGCTGTAAGGCAGACTGAACGCGACCCCGTTCGTGTTGGTCCAGAGCCTTTCGAACAGGCCGCCGGCCTGTGTGAAGACCGCATGGTCGTCAGGCCCGGTCACGAGGAGGTCGGTTTCGAGGTTGAAGCCATCCAGGTTGCGGCGCGTGAAGTTGGCCGACCCGCTCACGAGCACGCCGGATCCGTCGCTGCGCCGCAGCAGCAGCCATTTGCCGTGCGCCTGCTCGCCATGCGTATTGATCCAGCGTACTGGGATGCCTGCACGGTGCAGTTCCCAGGCCACCTGCCGGTTGGGCACGCCGTCCTTGGCCCGCCCGAAGGCGTCGTGGTTGGCATCGAGCAAGACCCGCACCGCCGCACCGCGGCGATGTGCCGCGATCAAGGCGCCGATGACCGCCCGATGGGAGAGATAGAACATCACGAGGGTCGCGGTATCGCCGGAGCCCAGCGCGCCCAGCTCTGCCAGCACGCGATCGCGAATCGCCGCTTCGGTCAGGACGGCGACGCGCGGCGCGGCGTCGGCATCGGGTCCCGAGTCAGGCGCCAACGGTGCCGGCAGAACGACGGGTTCGTGCCCCGCCAGAGCGAGCACGGCGTTCTCCGTCGCGACCAGATCGGCGACGGCCGGCCCGTCGAAGCGCAGCGCCAGGTTGTGATGCCAGCAACTCGCGTCATGGGGATTGGAGGACGAGATCAGCCCCGTCCAGCGCCCCTCCACATCCGCGATGAGGGTCTTGCGGTGATTGGCCTTGAAGTGCAACAGCCGCAGATAGGTCCCGAGCCGCACCTCGCCAGCGTCGAAGGGATGAGGCAGTCGCCCCAGACCGTCCAGCGCGAGATGGCGCAGGATGCCGCGCCACAGGGTGGACCAGACAGGGTTGCTGTCGGGCAAGCGTTTCAGCGGCGTGAGCACGATCTCGACCCCGGCCTCACGCAGCTGCTCGAAATGCGCCGGCCATGCGGCCCCATAGGCGGTATTGACCGGATCGGTGATGAGGATCGCGCGCAGCTCGGGATGGTGGCGGCGCTGGGCAACCAGCGCGTCGGTGAAGGCCTGACACAGGGGCAGGAAATCCCCGCTGGCGGCGCCGCGCCAGGGGTTGTAGAGAAACTGGTCGGCGAGGATGAGACGGCGCGCCGCGCCGATCATGGCGAGCTCGGCGGCAAAAATCGACTGTTCGGCGTGGCGCGCGCCGGATACGTCGTGCCAGGTGATGTCGCTGAGCAGCTGCAAATCGCGAACGGGATGCAGGGCGCCGGAAAAACCGCCCCCCGCCCTGCCGATTCTGTGCGGGTCGCGCTCAGACCGGCTTGCGGGCACGGATCGTCTTGACGATGTCGAGATAGTGCGGCTCGACCGATTCCACATCGAAGCCGGCCCGCAGCACGTTGCCGACCGTATCGCGATTCAGATCCGGCCCGACACGCCGGCTGACAGGGGTCAGTGCATCCAGCAAGTAGTTGAAGGGAAAGCAGCGGCTGCCCGTGTGCTCGAACATGCCCAGCGTCCCGCCCGGGCGCAGCACGCGATGCAGTTCGCGCAAGCCGCGCACCGGATCGGGAACCGAGCAGAAAGTGCAGGCCGTGAACGCCTGATCGAAGGAGGCATCCGGGAAATCCAAGGTCCGCACATCCATCACCAGCGCCTGCAGGCGGCCGTCATAGCCCGCAATACGCGGCGCGGCCCGTTTCAGCATGGCCGGACTGATGTCCAGCGCGGTGATGTCGCGCCCCGGCGGGAAGTGGGCGATGTCGAGCCCTGTGCCGAGCGCCACGAACAGAATCTTTCCTTCGCCCATCGTGCGATACAGCGCCCGCTTGGGTGCTTCCCAGCGGCGCTCCTGCGCGCCGCCCACCATGAGGTCGTAGCTGATCGACGCCCGATCCCATTTGCGCCGGGTGTGTTCGGCGCCCTTCATGACCAGATCCCCCGCCGGGCGCGGGCCGCGATGCGGGCGCTCCAGATCCTCAGTGCCAGGAAGACAGCCACGCCCGCGCCGAACCCGACTGCCATGGCCGCGAGGACCCCGTACGGCGCCATCCACGCACCGGCCAGCGCGCCCAGGGCGCCGCAAACCCAGCTCTGGAACATGGTTTCCATGCCGCCCAGCCAGTGCGAAAAAACCAGCATGCCGAGCATCATCCCGCCCAGGGCCCCAGCCAGGAGGGCTAGCGGAAAAGCCAGCCACGCCGGCGAGCCGTGCGTGGCCACGGCATGGCCCGCGGCCGCCATCGCCGCGCCCACGGCCCCGCTCGCACCCAGGTCGCCCCAGAAAAACCATCGTTCGGATCGCATGCCATGGACCTCCCGTCCCGATTCGAGGCTAGCGACTCACGGGCGGGGACACAAGGTCAGGCCGCGTCCTGAAATGGGAGATGCCTGTTTCCAGCCCGAGACCTGAGGCGGTGGCGTGCGACGGACATCGCGCGATCCGGCGTCGGGTCGACGTCAGGAATCCGGAGTCGATGAGGCCTGCAGGGCGCTCGAACCCGCCTCGTCCTGGCGCAGCAGAATCGGCTCGCGCGGCCGCGCCACACGAAATCCCAGCGTCTCGAGCCGACGCGCCGCAGCCGCATCCTGATAGTGATACAGCCACATGCGCGCGCGCTGCTCCGATGCGTATTCGCGCTCCAGATCGGCAGCGCCGCTGTGCGACGGGTTCCCCTCGATGCGGCAGTCGTGCATCAGCACCTCGCCATGGCTCGCGTGGGCGATGGCCTGTTCGGGTATCGGACGGGTGTCGCTGCTGTACCAGAACACGCCCGGCAGGCTGAGCCCGAAGGCCGAGTCCGGCAGATGATGGCGAGCGGGAAAGACCCGAAAAGCCCGCTCCCGATGCCAGAAACCCGTGCTGACCGGGATGAGATGAAAAACGTCCCAGAAGTTGGCACCCCCCTCGGCCAGGGTACCGGGATAGTCGGCGACGCGACGCTGCAAGACCGGCACCAGCGGCGCCGGCACGAACAAGCGGCATGGCGGCGCCGGCGGATCGGCGAAACGCAGATGAAAGGCCAGGGCTTCGAGGCCGCCGATGTGATCGTAGTGGGCATGGGTGAGGTACAGCGCGGCGGGGAGATGCCCATAGGCGGCTTGGTAGGCTTCCGGAATATCCGGGCCACAGTCGACGAGCAGCAGCGGCGCGCCGCCCTGCTCGAGCACCCAGGCGGGACTCGCCGGCGCGTCGAAACCGCGGGCGCCCACGCCCAGAAAAAAAGCGCGCCAGTCGGTTGCCGGCTCAGTCATGTCTCAATGCCTTGATGCGTGACCAAATAGTGCTGAAAACTGCCGGCAAAGCCGCGCTGCCGGGCCCAGCGATAGGCACGGTTCAAAACCCGCTTGCGATGCAGGAGCGCCGTCACGGCCGCGCGAAAAGGCGGAGTCCGAAAGCCCAGGCCATCCTCACGCAAGCGTTGCAGACAGTACCGATACGCCACCTCCGCCCGCGCGACCGCATCCGGGCCGTGACAGATGGACGCGGGATGAACCCGATATTCGTGCAGGGGCTCGGCGTCGATCACCGCCTGACCCGCCTGCTCGAGAGCCCGCAGATTGAACAGGGTATCCTCGCCGAAACCCACGTCCTCGTCCCAACCCGCGCCGATCACCGAACGATGAAACACGAACACAAGCGGCACCGAGCATCGGCAGAAGTCTTCCAAGCCCAGGCTTTGCACTTTGGGATCGCGCGGGAAAACGGTCTGCAAACGCCGCCCGCCGCGCGCTTCGACCACATGCAGATTGTCCCCCGCCATGCCGTGGTCGACAGCCAGCGCCACGAGGCGCGCGAGCCGCTCGGGATAGTACACATCATCGGCATCCAGCGGTGCAATGAATTCACCCCTCGCCGCCGCGAGACCCAGGTTGCGTGCCACATGGGGCCCGCTGCCATAAACGGGTGAGGCCAGAAAGCGCAAGCGATCGTCCATCAGGCCGTGCCGCGCGAGGCATGCGCGATAATCCTCGCCGTCATCGCTGACGATCAACATCTCCCAATCGCCGAAACCCTGCGCCAGTACGCTGGCGACCGCGCGCGGCAAGTATTCCTCAGCAGCAAAAGCGGGCGTGATGACGGAAACCCGGGCCATGCCGATACTCCTGGAAACGCCCGATACAGGATAACCGGCCTCGGACGCGGCATGCGCTCGCCCAACCAGCCGCCCCAACATCGCGGGCATCCGCGGCCCTTTTCGATCGCGCAGCAATCCGGCCGCACTTCTGCGATCATCCTTGATGGGGCAACCGATGAGGCCCGACATGGAACGGGGACTGCGAGCCGCTCCTCGCAACCCCCGCCGCGACCATGCGCCTCCGCTCAAGGAATTTCCGCAGTGGCCGCTAAGCTCTCAATGACAGGCAGACCAGGAAGCATTCGTCGTGCCGGCACGGAGTAAGCTGCTCTTTGCAGTCCAAAGCTGGTTGCTGGGACAACCCACGTGGCGCCTGGCCGCGGGCATCTACACCGTGGTGGTCGCCGGCGCCATGACGCTCGCGCCCTTGTTCTACCGCCTTGCGGGGGGCCCACTTGATGTGGGGATCTTCGTGGCCGCCTTCGCGACCTCGACCCTGCTGGCGCTCCCGCTCATGGCCTTCTTCCTCACCATCGCCTATCACCTGCTGGAGCAGGAGAAAATTGCCGCACAGAGCCGCCGCGAAAGCGAAAATCAACGCGACGTGCTGCGCACCCTGCTCGATGCGAGCCTGCTCATCCAGCAGAAGGACGATCTGCTCGACCTGCTGGATGGGACCATTCAACAATTGCGTCTGCAGTTTCAGGGCCACGATTTCGGCGTGCTGCTCTACGGCCGCCGACGGCGCAAGGTCCGTCACATGGTCGCCCCGGGGTTCTCCCCCGCGGAACAAGAGCTTTTTCTGAACCAGGGCCACGCAATGAGCGACGGCCATTGCGACGACCTCCTGACGCACCTGTCGGCGCTGCCCGGGGCCGTGCCGGCCACCCATTGGCTTCTGCTGCCGCTGTGGAATCGGCGCGATCAAACGATCGGCCATCTCGTCATCAAGGGGCCGGCGCTCTCGGACTATCTGCGGGGGGCCGTGGAACTGTTCCGCGACCAACTTGCCGCCGGGCTCGAGAATCACCTGCTCCGGCTGGAGCTGCTGCAACTCGCGAACACCGACGGCCTGACCGGGATCTACAACCGAGCCTACTTCCAGAAGTCCCTCCTGCAGCAGCAAGAGGCGAAGCAGCAGATCGCGGCGATGGACTTTTCGCTGCTGATCATCGACATCAATGGACTCAAGACCGCCAATGACCGGCACGGTCACCTGATCGGGGATCAGATGATCATCCGGGTGGCGCAACGGCTAAAAGCCATTTGCCGATCGGAGGACATCGTCTGCCGCATCGGTGGAGACGAATTCGCCATCCTGTGCCCCAATCTTCGCCAGGAGCCTGCGCTGCGGCTGGCCGAGCGCATCCGGGAACAGGCCGGCGAGCGTCCCCTGACACTCCGGGACGGCGAAACGCTGCCCATCGCACTGAGCATCGGCGTCGCTTGCAGTGACGAGGTCGATCCAGAGCAGGTGATGCTGATCGCGGATCAGCGCATGTACGCGGACAAGCAGCAGTTCTATGCGGGCCAGCGGCACGCCGCCGGCTAGCCTCAGCAGATCCGCGGCAAGAATTCACCACTGCCCCACTCCATTGCGCGCAGGAAGCCGAGCGGGTTGTTCAGCCATACCCCTTGCCCCGAACCCACCTCCCCGACACAGACCGCCGCCCTGCCCAACGCGGTCGCGCGCAACGCAGCCAGCGCCGCTTGCTCGGCCTGTGGGGCAACAATGGCGATGAAGCGTCCTTCACAGGCCAGTTGCAGCGGGTCCAGACCCAACAGCGCGCAGGCCGAGCGCACCGGCGCCACCACCGGCACGGCGGCCTCCTGGATGTGGAAGCCAAGGCCGGCCGATTGGGCAAGCTCATGCAGCACGCCGGCCAGGCCGCCCCGTGTGACATCGCGCAGCACGCGCACGGCGGCAGGCTCGACGGCGTCCAGGAGCGCTTGCACCGGCTCGAGCAAGGGCGCGCTGTCGCTGACGAAGTTGGTTTCGAAGCCGAGGTTTTCACGGGCATTGAGGATGGCGAGGCCGTGCCGACCCAGATCGCCGGACGCCAGGATGCGGTCCCCCGCGCGCACCCACCGCGGGTGGGGCGCCCGCTCCGTAGCCACGACCCCCAGGCCGGTCATGGCGAGGTACATCCCATCGGCCTCCCCTCGTCCCACCACCTTGGTGTCGCCGGCTACCACGCTCACCCCACAGCGCCGGCTGGCCTCGGCGGCGCTGTCCAGGACCCGCTCCAGCACCCCGATCGGCAGCCCTTCCTCGAGGATCAGGGACAGCGTCAGCGCCACGGGCTGGGCGCCAGCCATCAGCAGATCATTGACCGTTCCATGGACCGCCAGGGAGCCAATGTCGCCGCCGGGGAAAAACAGCGGCCGGACCACGAAGCCGTCGGTGGCCACGACCCATCGTCCCGGCCGCTCGGGCAGCAGCGCCGCGTCGTGCAGATCGCGGAAACACCCGCCCAGGCGCGGCAGGATCACCCGTTCCAGCAGATCCTGACTCATGCGGCCGCCTCCGCCATGCGCCATGCGGATTTCGGTGGCCTCCAGAATCGGCATCGGACACAACAGCCCCGATGGCGATGACTCGCGGTTCATGCGTTTCCCTCGGGCGGGCGATAGCGGAAATAGGCGGCGCACGCCCCTTCGCCCGATACCATCGGCGCGCCCAAGGGATGCTCGGGCGTGCAGCGTCGCCCAAAGGCAGGGCATTGGGTCGGCTGCATGCGTCCGGTCAGGACGGCGCCGGCCCGGCATTCCGGCACGGCCGGCTCCACGATCGGGGGCAGCGAAAAGCGCTGTTGGGCGTCGAAGGCGTGCCAGGCCGGCCGCAGGGCGAGCGCGCCTTCCGGAATCGCAGGCAGGCCGCGCCACGGCCGCGTGGCCGGCTCGAACACCGCCTCGACCAACTGCCGCGCAGCGGTCTGTCCCTCCTCGCTGACGGCGCGGCCGTAGGCGTTTTCCAGTCGCGCGACGCCCGCTTCGAGCTGAGCGATCGTGCGCGCCACCCCCTCCAGAATGTCAAGCGGATCGAATCCGGTCGCCACGATCGGCACCCCGAAACGCGCCACCAGCGGGGCGTATTCCCGCAAGCCCATGACGGTGCAGACATGACCGGCGGCGAGCAGCCCCTCGATGCGGCGCTCGGGCGCCGCCAGCAGCACCTCCACCGCCGGCGGCACCCGCACGTGCGCCACCAGGAGCGAGAAGTTGTCCAGTCCCAGCGCCTGCGCCTGATGCACGGCCAAGGCCGTGGCCGGCGCCGTCGTTTCGAATCCCACCGCGAAGAACACCACCTGATCCTGGGGGCGCTGCTGCGCCAGCCGCACGGCATCCAATGGGGAGTAGATCACCTGCACCCGGCCGCCGCGGGCCCGGGCAATGGAGAGGTCCTCTGCGCTGCCGGGCACGCGCAACATATCGCCGAAGGAGCACAACACCACGCCGGGCGTGCGGGCCAACGCGATGGCCCGATCGATATCCGCGGCCGGCGTAACACAGACCGGGCAGCCCGGACCGTGCAGGAGTTCGATGCCAGCCGGCGCCAGCAGCTGATCCAGACCATGACGCAGGATGGCATGGGTCTGACCACCGCAGACCTCCATCAGCGTCCAGGGGCGCGTCACCCGCTCCGCGATACCCGCGACCACGCGCCGGATCGCATCGGCTTCCACGGCGGGCGCGTTCATGCGCCGCCTCCTCCGGGCACACCGATATCCAATGGCCGGGAGCGGTCGGGATCGATCCGCCCGATCGCCAGACCGGCATGGACGAGCAACAGATCGCCCACCTTGGCCTCCGGCACGCAGGCGAGATGGACCGCCTTGATCACCCCGCCAAAATCGACACGGCCCGTGCGGAACAGCGCGTCGGCGCCATCGTCACTCAGCAAACGGCCCGCAATCGCCAGACACATGGTCTATCCTCCCCAAACCCCCGCAACCACAGCCGCCTGCCCCGCCGCCAGGCCACCGTCGTTGACCGGCAGACGGCGGGGCCAATACACGTGCCGCCCCTGCGCCCGCAGCAGCTGGGCCGTTCGTTCGAGCAACAGCGCGTTCTGAAAGCAGCCGCCGGTCAGCACCACCGTCGATTCGCATCGCTGCGCGACGGCCGCGGCAATGAGCGCGGCAAGGGCAGCATGCCAGCGTGCAGCGACGTCTGCTGCCGGCCGGCCGGCGTCATGTTCCGCCAATGCCTCCTGCAGGGCGCTGCGCCAGTCGAGGCAGAGCCATCCGGCCTCTGCCGTCACGGCGCCTGGATAAGGATGCGGCGTCCCGGCGTGACGCCGCGCGAGCGCCTCCAGCCTCATCGCGGCTTCGCCCTCGTAGTGCACCGGCCGGTGATGGCCCAGCAGCGCCGCCACGGCGTCGAACAGCCTTCCTGCGCTGGTGGTGGCCACACATCCGATGCCCGTCTCCAGCATCCGCGCCAGCACGCGCAGGCTCCGGGCATCGTAGCCCAGGCGCCGCGCCCAAGGACCGTCCAGGGGCGCACCGACCGCGGCCAGGATGCCCAGGGCCGAGCGGCGTGGATCGCGCACGGCGGCGTCGCCCCCAGGCAAGGTGAAGGGGAACAACGCTCCCACCCGCCCCACACGGCCGTCATCCCAAGCCAGCAGTTCACCGCCCCAGATCGTCCCGTCGGGGCCCAGGCCCGTCCCGTCCCACACCACACCCAGCAGCGGCGCCGCGCAGCGGCCTTCCAACACGGCTGCCGCCAGATGCGCATGATGATGCTGAACCGCGATCACGCCCCCCTCACCCGCTCGGGCGCGGCGAATCGCCGCTCGGGTCGGGACATATTCGGGATGCGCGTCGCAGGCCCAGGAGCGCGGCGCGGCGCCGAACAGCGCCGGGAGCGTTTCGCATTCTCGCGACCACGCCGCTTGCGCCTGTGGATGATCCAGATCCCCGCGGTGGCCGCCGATCACCATGCGATCCTTGACCGTGACGGCGAGTGCGTTCTTCCATTGCCCGCCCGTGCCCAGTACCGGCTTGGCCGCGCTCGGGAGGGCCAAGGTCACCGGCACATCCCCACGTCCCAGGCGCAGCCTGAGCGCCTCGTGCTCGAACACGTGCACGACGCCGTCCTCGACCGGGCGGAGGATGGCGCGATCGTGCAGCAGGAAGCCGTCGGCCAGCCCCGACAGTTCGCGAAAGGCCTCGGCGTTGTCGAAACACAAAGGCGCACCCCGTCGATTGGCGCTGGTCGCGACCACCGCGAAGCCCAGGGCGTCCATCAGGAGATGATGCAAGGGGCTATAGGGCAGCAAGGCGCCGAGACGGTCGAGCCCGGGGGCGAGCAGGCCGCTGAGCGGATCGTCCTCGCGCCGCGCGAGCAGCACGATCGGCGCGGCGGCCGAGGTCAAGACGGCGGCCTCCGTGGCATCGACGCGACAGCTGTGGCGCACCTGATCGAGATCGGGAAACAGGACAGCCAGCGGCTTGCCGGGTCGTTCCTTGATCTCGCGCAGGCGCGCCACGGCCGCATCGTCCCGGGCATCGGTCAACAGATGAAACCCGCCGATGCCCTTGACCGCGACGATTTGCCCGTGGCGCAGCGCGAGGACAGCCTGCGCCAGCGCGCCCTCGCCGTGCGTCGCGACACCGCCGTCGGCCCGGTGCCAGGTGAGTGCGGGGCCGCAGGCCGGACAGGCCAGGGTCTGGGCATGAAAGCGTCGGTCAGTGGGATCTTCATATTCGGCCCGGCACGCGGCGCATAGCGGGAATGTCGCCATGGCGGTATGCCCGCGATCGAAAGGCGCTCGGCGCAGGATCGACCAGCGCGGGCCGCACTGGCTGCACGTGGTGAACGGGTAGCGGTAACGGCGGGCCGAGGGGTCGAACAACTCCTCCCGGCAAGCCGGACAGGTGGCCAGATCCGGCGCGATGACCATGCCCGCCGAGCCGTCCTCTGCGCTGGGGAGGATTCGAAACGGCCCCGCCGGCTCCGGCGGCCGCGCCTGCCGGATCAAGGCGTCGATCCGGGCCGGCGGCGGGATGCGGCGCAGGCCGCGCACAAAGGCCGCCACGGCAGCAGCGCTTCCCTGAATCTCGATGCGCACCTCGCCGGTCGCATTGACGACCCAGCCTCCGAGTCCAAGCTCGGTCGCCAGACGGTGGACGTAGGGCCGCAGCCCCACGCCCTGCACATGGCCCCGACCGATCAGACGCAAGCGACGGACGCGCTCATGCATGGTGCGGCTCAACCGATCTCGATGGACCGGAGCACCAGATGGGCGGCATCGGGATGGGTGATCTCATCGGAGCACACCACCGTCAGGCGCGCGCCTTCGGCCAGGCTGCCCTGCGCTTCATGCACGAAATGCTCGCGCAGATGGGCCTCGGAAAAACCGCTGAGCGCGCCGACCCATAGCTCGATGCCCACCACCCGGCGGGCCGATGCCGCGCGGGCTTGCGCCTCGACCTGTCGCAACAGTGCGGCGATCAAGCCTGATTCATGCATATCCGCTCGCCCTCAGTTCGCAGCGCAATTGGGCGACGAGCGCCGGCACCGCCGCGGCCACCGCCGGCGTCAATCCCTCGCCCGGCGCGACGCAGGCCGCCTCGATGCCCAGGATGACCAGATGTGCCGGCAAGGCATCCAAACGTTCGGCCAGCGCGATGCATTCGGCCAGCCCCAAACCATGGGTCGACGGCGCGGCGCGCCCGAGCGCAGCGGCCGGAAGCGGCGCCTGCACCCGGTGACAGGTTCCCGCCGGTGCGCCGGACTGGATCGCATCCACGACCCAGACCCGATCATAGCCCGTCCACAGGCTGAGCAAATCCAGGGCCTGGCGCGGCAGGGCGCGGATCACGACGCCCATTGGTGTCTCCGCCCGCAGCTGCTCGACCACGATCAGGCCGACCCCGTCATCCCTGCGCTCCGGGGTGCCCAAACCGACCACGAGCGCGCCGCTCATGGCTGCCGGCGGATGTCGAGCTTGAGAAAGTGGGTGGCGCAGGAGATGCACGGGTCGTAACTGCGGATCGTCTGTTCGCACAATGCCCGCAAGCCGTCATCGTCCAGATGCAGATGCGTCTGCGCCAACGCCACGAGGTCCGCCTCGATGCGCGCCTGGTTGACCGCCGTGGGCGGCACGATGCGGGCGTGTTCGATGAGGCCGTCGTCCCGGATGCGATAGTGATGATAGAGCGTGCCGCGCGGCGCCTCGGTCGCGCCATGCCCTTCGCCGGCGCGCGGCGTCACGGCCACCGCCGCGGGTTCGAACGGCACGTAGCCCTCGATCAGCCGCCGCGCCTCTTCGCAGGCGAACAGGATCTCGACCGCGCGCGCGATGATCGCGCGGTAGGGGTTGCGGCATCCCTCATCCAGCCCTGCCACCTCTGCCGCGGCGCGGGCGCGCGGCGTCAGGCGCTCACGATTGAGGACATAGCGGGCCAGCGGCCCCAGCAGCACCGGCGTCCCGTCCGGCCGAACGCTTTGCAAGGCGGTCGAGTGGGGCACCTGGCGCTCGCACAGGGCATCGGCAAAATCGGCCACCGCCCAGGCGGCGCCCCGGCTCGACGCGAGGCGCCCGCGATAGAGCGGATATTCATCGGGATGCACGAGCGACAAGAACTCGTAATCGACCTCAAAATCCGGGAACGCCAGACCCGCCACGAAACGCACCGTTTCCTCGGCTGCCCCGATCGCCCAGTCCAACTCCGGCAACAGCGCGCGCAGCGCATCGGATGCCGGCGCGCGATAGAACCCGCCCACCCGCACATTCACCGGGTGGATGGCACGCCCGCCCACCACTTCGATGAGGCTATTGCCCAGTTTCTTGAGCCGCAGACCGCGCCGCACGGCTTCTGGATGGACTTGCGCCATCTGCACCGCGTCGGGAAAGCCGAGGAAATCGGGCAGGTGCAGCAGATGCACGTGCAGCCCATGGCTTTCGATCCACTCGCCGCAATAGAGCAACCGGCGCAAATCGAGGACCTGTGGCGGCAACACCACCCCGCATGCGTCCTCCATGGCCTGGCAGGCGCTCATCTGGTAGGCCACGGGGCAGATGCCGCAGATGCGCGCGGTGATGTCAGGGGTCTCGCGAAAATCGCGTCCCCGCAGCAAGGCTTCGAAATAGCGCGGCGGCTCGAAGATCGCCAGCTCCGCTCGCGTCACCCGGCCGCCCTCGATGTCCAGATGCAGGGCGCCCTCGCCTTCCACACGCGCCAGATAGTCCACCCGCAGGGTGCGGCTTTCAGGCGTCATGGCGCCGGCTCTCGGTCGCGAAGGCGGGTGCGGCAGCGTTGAAGGTCCGGTACAGGCGTTTGAGGTCGGGGGCGGTTTGGCCCAGCCCCGTGAGCCGCGCGCTCAAGGCGGCGGTGTTGGCCTGTTCGCGGGGACCGAAGCAGCCATAGCAGCCGCGCCCGACCGCCGGGCACAACGCCCCGCAGCCGGTCTGAGTCACCGGCCCCAGGCAGGCGGTTCCGTAGGCAACGAGCACGCAGGGATGACCGGCTGCCTTGCAGGATTCGCACACGCTGCCCTGGGGAAGTCGCGGGGCGTGACCGCGCAGCAATGCGCCGAGCACCGCCAGCAAGTGTTCCTTGCGGATCGGACAGCCGCGCAGCTCCAGATCCACCGGCACGTGGGCCGCGATCGGCGTCGCCGTGGCCAGGCTCTGGATGTATTCGGGATGGGCATACACGGCCTGGCGATAGGCCGCTTCATCATCGAAGTTGCGCAGCGCCTGGATGCCGCCCGCAGTCGAGCAGGCCCCGATGGTGACGAGGATGCGCGAGTCCTGCCGCACCTGTTGGATGCGCGCGGCGTCATGGGGGGTGGAGATCGAGCCCTCCACCAGGGAAATGTCATAGGGGCCGGGCTGGATGTCGCTGGAGGCTTCCGGGAAATTGGCGAATCGGACCCGCTCTCCCAGCAACAGAAGCTCGTCCTCGCAATCCAACAGACTCAGCTGGCATCCGTCGCAGGATGCGAACTTCCAGACCGCCAGCCGGGGCAGCGCCGCCATGTCAAAGCTCCCGCACATCGAAAATGTCGGCCACCTCGTCATAACGCAACACCGGGCCGTCCCGGCACAGGATGTAGCGTCCCCACTGACAATGCCCGCAGGTGCCCACCCCACATTGCATGTTGCGCTCCATCGAGACGAAGATCCGATCGTCGCTGACGCCGCGCTGCTGCAAGGCGAGCACGGCAAAACGCATCATCGGCTCCGGGCCGCACAGGAAAGCCACGGCATCAGAGGGGTCGAAACCGGCCCGCTGCACCCGCTTGGTGACCACTCCGACGTGACCGCGCCAAGCCGGCCCGCCGCGGTCGACCGTGAGTTCGACCTGCAGATGCGGGCGCCGCGACCAGGCGATGACGTCGTCCCGGAACAGTTCACTCTGCGGATCGCGGCAACCGATCAGCAGGAACACGCGCCTGAAAGCCTCTGGGTTTCGCATGGCAAAACACATCACCGGGCGCAGGGGCGCCAGGCCGATGCCGCCTGCCACCAGGACCAGATCGCGCCCACGGGCGGTGTCCACGGGCCAGGCCGTTCCGAAGGGGCCGCGCACGCCGATGGCGTCGCCTTCGCGCAGGGTCTGCATCGCCCGCGTTACTCGCCCCACGGCGCGCAGGGTATGCATCAGCGTCCCGGCTTCGGCGCCATCCCCACTGATGGAGATCGGCACCTCCCCCACCCCAAAGGCATAAAGCATGTTGAACTGGCCGGGTCGGTAGCCAGGCGCCTCCCCGGTCTCGGGCCGGATCGACCAGCTAAAGACGCTGCCATCGGCGATCTCCTCGCGACGCGACACGATACGCCACGGCGCCGGCACCAAGCCCTCGCCGGACGGGCAGCCCCGCTGTTGCTCAAGGCTGTCCATAGAGGTCCGAAAGCTGCATCCGCGCAGCCTGTAGGCGCTGGACGACGACCTCGAGCAGCCCGCGGGTGATCGCATAACCCACCGCGCTGTCGGCCTGCATGGCCTGGCGCAGGCAGTCGGCATCGAAGGCCAGGACGTGGGTGGTCGCGCGCGCGACGGCGTCGAAGTGCCAGCGGTGCGGCGGCAAGAACCACGACCAACCCACCGCGTCGTCCTTCCCCAGGGTTTCCAGCGGGGCATGACCGACCGCCGTGCCGGCGATCTTGATTTCGACCTGCCCGTCGAGAATCAGGTAGAACGTGGCTGCCGGGGCGTTCTGGCGAAGCAGGAAAGCGCCGGGTTCGAAGCGCTCTTCCCGGGCGCAGGCCACCAGGCGCTCGCGCACCGGTGGCGCCATATCGGCGCAAAAAGCATGCTGTGCCAGCTGTTCCGTAACATCCATGAGGCTTACTCCAAACGCTCCTGACCGTCCTGGGCCGACGCCGCGCGCAAGGCCGCCACCTCCGCGGTGATGTCGATGCCGACGGGGCACCAGCTGATGCAGCGCCCGCATCCCACGCATCCCGACGTACCGAACTGGTCGTGCCAACTGGCCAGCTTGTGGGTGATCCACTGCCGGTAGCGCGCACCGATGCCGTGACGCACGCTGCCCCCCGGCAAATGGGAAAACTCGGGATTGAAGCACGACTCCCATTCCTGGCGGCGCTCGGCGGCCGAGCCGTCGATCGCCACATCGTCCACCACACGGGTGCAGTAGCAGGTCGGACACACCGCCGTGCAATTGCCGCAGGCCAGACAGCGGGAAGCCACACTTTCCCAGTGCGGATCTTCCAGCTTGCGGTACAGCAGCTCGCGCAACCCCGCAGCGGGCATGCGGACGGCCATCTGCGCGCGTATTCCGGCCCAGACCCCGGCGGCTGCCTCCTGGTCGGCCGGCTGTGCGGGAGGCACCCCGAGCCGCGACAGCATGCCGGCGCCACGCTGCGACCCGCTTTCGACGTACCAGCTTATGGCGCCACCCGGCTCCAGGATTTCGGTCAATGCGAGGTCGAAGCCCGCTTCGGCGCGCGGCCCGGTCCCCATGTCGGCGCAAAAGCACGTCCCGCCGGCGCGCCCGCATTGCACGGCGATGATGAACCATGCCGCGCGTCGCGCCTCGAACGCCCGATCCGGATGCGCGGCGCTCGCCAGCACCCGATCCTGGATGGCCATCGCCGCCAACTCGCAGGCGCGCGCGCCGATCAGCGCCGTCGGCGCCGGTGTCGGGGCGGAGGATTCGAAACGGAGTGCGCCATCGGCGGATCGGGTGACGCGAACCTGGGACTCGGTGGGCGGGTGGAGGAAGCGCTTCCAGCTGTGCGGCCCCACCGTATGATCGAAAAGCCGCGGATCGTCGGGCTGAGGATGCAGACGGTAGTGGCCGGGCGCCTGCTCATCGCGCCAGCCTTGCGGCAAGTCCTCGATGCCCGACAGATGATCATGGACGATGGCGCCGTCCCGCACGGTGGGGCCGAGCACATCGTAGCCGTCGCGCTTCAAGGCATCGATCAGGCCGGCAAGCCCGGCGATATCGAGCATGGCTTCCATCCCTGTCCCCCAAGCCGCGCAGCACCCGGTCATTCTGGTCGTTGCGGGCCGGCCGTCGCTTGATGCAGGTCAAACCGGACGGTCGCAAGTCGCTCGGGAGAGACTAGACTGCGCAGTTGACCAGAACAAGCTCAGCCTGGCGTGAAACTGGCACAAGCCGCGGTTCCATCCGATACAGCGTCGGGTCGGTTGCAGCCGCCGGTCATCCCGGTCGGAACCCGGCCAGGCGGGCGGGCGGTGCGGCACAGCCGTTCACCGTTCAGCAACCGAGCAGGGAGGCGTTGTGCTGCCTACGCCATCGGATACGGGAAGCATGAATCCGTGGGGCAAGCGAAACCAGGCCGGGGAGTGGCATCCGCTGGCGGACCATTGCCTTGACGTCGCCATCGTGTTGCGCGCCCTGCTGGACATCGACAACCTGAACCGGCTCGGCATCGCCGACGCAAGACTCAAGGATCGCCTCGCGGTCCTCGCCTTCCTCCACGATCTGGGTAAGTGCAACTGGGGCTTCCAGGCCAAGGCCGATCCGAAGGCCGCGGACACGGCCGGGCACGGGTGGGAAGCCGTCGCGCTGCTGCTCGACCTCTACGGCACGTGGCCTTCCGGATGGAGGGCCCTGCTGACCGAAATCTGCGAATGGTTCGGCGGCGATGAGCATGCGACGGCGGCGATGTTGCTTGCGGCCATCTCGCATCACGGGCGGCCGCTTTCGCTGCACGACTACCAGCAAGCCGGCTGGGATCGCCGCGCCCGGCGCTACTGGGAGACGCGCGCCGGCTACGACCCGCTGCAAGCGCTGGATGCGCTGACCCTTGCTGTACGCCGCGCGTTTCCGGCGGCCTTCCAGCGCGACGCGCCCGTGCTCGACGCCATACCTACCGTGCAGCAGCGGTTTGCCGGCCTCGTGATGCTGGCCGACTGGATCGGCTCGGACACCCGATATTTCCCATACCGCGCGTCCGCCGACGAAGACCGCGCAGCCTTCGCTCGCGAAGCCGCCGCTCGGGCCCTGCGCGAGATCGGTCTGGCGCCCGGGATATCGCGGCAATGCAACGGCTTTCGAGCCGCGTTCGGCTTCGGTCCCTCGCCTTTGCAGGCCGCTCTGGCCAACGGTTTCGCCCCGGACGATGCACACCGTTTGATCCTCGTCGAATCAGACACGGGGTCGGGCAAGACGGAGGCCGCGCTCGCCTGGTTCCTGCGCCTGTATGCCGCGGGCGCCGTGGATGGTCTCTACTTCGCGCTGCCGACCCGCGTGGCCGCCCGCGAGCTGTACGGCCGCGTCTTCAGCGCCATCCAGGCGGCCTTCGAGCCTGATGCCCGTCCTTGCCCCGTGCTGCTCGCGGTGCCCGGCTACGTGAGGGCGGATGGTCAGCCGGTCCTGCCGGACCCCGCGGGCGTGCTATGGGATGACAGCGCCCGCGATGCACGGCGCGAACAGGTCTGGTCCGCCGAGCGGCCCAAGCGATTTCTGGCTGCGCCGGTTGCCGTGGGCACCATCGACCAGGCGCTGCTGTCCGCGCTGCAGGTCAAGCACAGCCTGCTGCGCTCGGTATGCCTCGATCGGCACCTGCTCGTGATCGACGAGGTGCACGCCTCGGACCCCTACATGCGCGAGGTGTTGCGTGCGCTGCTGGAGGGGCACGGCAAGCGCGGCGGCTGGGCCTTGCTGCTCTCGGCCACGCTCGGCGAAGCGGCAGCGCACCGCTTCTTCGGCCGCGAGATGCAGCCGCTCGAGGCAGCGCTGGCCCGCCCCTATCCGTTGGTGACCACCCATGGCGACGCCCATGCCATGCCCGCTGCGCGAGCGCGATGCATCGAAGTGACCGTGGCGCCCACGCTCACCGACGACGAGGCGCTCCTTTCGCCGCTCACCAGGGCGCTGCAAGAGGGCGCTCGCGTGCTCGTGGTGTGCAACACCGTGGCGCGCGCCAATGGGCTGTTCCGTCGAGTCGAATCGGCCCTGCAACAACACTATCCCGAACTGCTGGACGCGCTGTTCGCGCTCGATGGGGTGCGCTGCCCGCATCATGGCCGCTTCGCGCGCGAGGATCGCGAGCGGCTCGATGCGGCTGTCACCGCCACGCTCGGAAAACGCTCACCCCGCGGCGCGCGGCTCATCATCGGCACGCAGACGCTGGAGCAGAGTCTGGACATCGATGCCGACTGGCTCGTCACCGATCTGGCGCCGATGGACGTGCTCATCCAGCGGTTCGGGCGACTGCACCGCCATGACGGCCGCGCGCGGGCCGCGGCCTTTGCCAGCCCGAAAGTCTGCGTGCGCGTGCCCACGGCTGAGCTCGCCAGCTTCCTGCGCAGCGACGGCACCCTGCGCGGCCCGGCCGGGCTGGGAAGTGTCTATGTCGACGGTCGCGTCTTGGCTCGCACCTGGGGCGAACTGGATCAGCGGCCAGTACTGCGTTTACCGCAAGAAGCCCGCGCGCTGATCGAACTCGCCACCCATCCCCAGGCTTGGGATGCCCTGCCGCTAACGTGGCAGGCGCACGGCGCCCACATCGAAGGCAAGGAGCTCGCCGATATGCGTGCCGCCTTGCGCTCGGTGCTCGACGATCTGCCTTTTGGCGAACTGCACTACGCAGATAAAAGCGAAAAGGTGCTCACGCGACTCGGCCGGCCGACGTTCGATCTGCCCCTCGCGACACCGATGACCTCGCCGTTCGGGGCGAGTATCCAGCGCGTGCAGATCCCTGCGCGCTGGCTGCCCGAAGGCGAGATCCCCGAACACGTGAACGCGACGGCCACCGCCGAGGGCTTCCGCTTCCAAGTGGGTAACCGCCCGTTTTGCTACACCCGATTCGGCCTGGAGAAAGACGATGCATGACCTGCTGACCGATCCGCTGATCGGCGTGCGCACCCCCGAGGGCAAGCGCGCCATGAGCCTGCCCGAGGTACTGGCCGCCCTGAGTGCCGGCGAAGTGGAGGGGTACACGGCCCTGCGCGCCCACCAGGCCGACCCGTGGCATGTGTTCCTCGTACAAGTGGCCGCCAGCATCCAGGCGCGGCACCCCTCCGAGACACTACCCACAGACCCCGCGTACTGGCGCGCCGGCCTGCTGGACCTGGCCGACGGCATGGACACCGCCTGGCACCTCGTCGTGGACGACGTGACGAAGCCGGCTTTTTTGCAGCACCCCTGGGCGAGCTGGGAGGCGGAGGCCGCGGATTGCGGCGTGAAGACGGTGCGTGGCAAGACCGCGTACGAGCCCAAGGCCACAACGCCCGACGAACTGGACGTGCTCGTCACCTCGAAGAACCATGACGTGAAGATGGCTCGCATCGGGGCCGAGGCGGCGGAGGCGTGGATGTATGCGCTGCTGCTGTTGCAGACCACGAGTGGTTACCACGGGCTAGGCAACTACGGCATCGTGCGGATGAACACGGGCAATGCCAGCCGCTCCGTCGCGTCGTGGACACGCAGCCTGCATCCTTCGCATCGCTTCATCGACGAAGTGGGCGCGCTGCAGTAACTGCGCCCCAGGGCATGCCAAGAATTCAACTACACGCCGCGGGGCGTCGCGCTCACCTGGCTGACCCATTGGGACCGCAGCGGCCACCAGCACCTGTTACAGCAATTGGAACCCTGGTTCATCGAAACCGCACGCCCGGTGCGCCTGGCGTTGACGCCCGGCGGCGCAGTGATCGCGTTGGGCGCCACCAGCAAAGCCCGTCAGATCGGCCCCCGGACGCTGGAAAACGGTGATGTGGGTGACCCGTGGACGCCGCTCAACGTGCAGGACAAGAAAAAGGGCCGGTCTGCGCTCACCTTGTCCGCCGATGGATTCACGCCGCAGCGCCTGACGAATCTCTTGTTCGAGCAGGGGTTTGAGCTGACCGCGTTGCAACGCCCCAAGCCCGGCGATGGGCCCGGATGGTTCGTGGCCAGTTGCCTGGTGCGAGGTCAGGGCACCACCGAGGGCTTCCATCGCGTGGAGCTGGCCGTCCCTCCCAGGGCGCGCCTGGCGCTGTTCAGCAAGGAAAACCGCGACACGCTGGGGCATCTGGCGCAAGCCCTGCTGACCGATGCCAAGGATGTGCAGAAAGCGTTGTACACCGCGCTCACCGTCTTGGCCGAGGGCGGTCCCGATCAGGCCAATTTCGACCGTGATGCCGTAAAACGCTGGCTGGACAGGGCACGGGTCGACTACGGCCTGCATTGGGAAATCATCTACTTCCCCACGCTGTGGCGCGGCGCAGACGAGGACCACGCCCACGTGCGCACCACCTGGCAGCAGCAACTCGTAAACCAGGCGCAAGCCCTGCTCGACGAGGCCACCCAGCGCCTGCCGCTGCCGTCCAATCGCATCTGGCGGGCCATCACGCAAGCGCAACGCGCGCTGCGCGGCTCGCTGCACAAGCAGGGCTTGCCGCTGCCCGGCGGCGCCCGCGTCGAACCCGCTGCCGATCTCGAGGAGACCTCCGCATGACTGCCAATGCCCAAAACCCCGTTGCCGCCGCACCACTGACCACCCCCGTCGCCCGTCTGGCCGGGGTTATCGGTGCACCGCACTATCCCGCAGGCGATCGCGCCGCGCTGCGCCGCTGGGCGCCGGGTCAGCCGCTGCCCTTGGCCTTCTACCGGCTGTGGCTGCGTCATGCGGACAGCGAACTGCCTGCCGAGGCACACACCGAGTCCTGGATGACGCTGGCCTGGGGTCTCGCCACGATGGGTACACACGCGCACGATCCCAAACGAGCGCTGGGGCAAGCGCTTGCCGAAAGCCGCTACTCGGAAGGTCGACTCGAACGCCTGCTGGCCGCGCCGGACACGCTGCGCGCTGACCTGTTCATGAGCGCCGTGCGCTTTCTGGCGGCCAAGAACGAGCGCTTCGACTGGAGCGACGCCGCCACCTTCCTGCTCGCGACCGATGCCGACAAACGCGAAAGCATCCGCCGCCGCATAGCCAGCACCTACTTCCGCCACCTTCCCAAAGATTGATAACCACGGAGTCACCCCCCGATGTTCCTGCAAATCCACACCCTCACCGCCTACCCCGCAAGTCTGCTCAACCGGGACGACGCGGGCCTGGCCAAGCGCATCCCGTTCGGCAATGCCATCCGGCTGCGCGTGTCGTCGCAGTGCTTGAAGCGCCATTGGCGGGAGGACCTGACACAGCGGCTTCCCGAGTTGCCCGACGGGCTGCGCACCCGCTCCTTCTTCACCCGCACGGTGCTGCCCAAAGCGGTGGCCGCGGGGATCGGCGAGGCCATGGCGTCGTCGCTGATCGAACCGCTGGCCAAGGCGGTGATCGATGGCGGTGTCAAGGAAGGCGGCGACCTGAATCAGCCGGTACTGTTCGGACTGCGCGAAGCGGAGTACTTCGTGCAGATGCTGGTCCAGGTCAGTCGTGAAGAAGACCCCACCAAGGCCTTGGCCGAGCGCCTGAAATCCAAGGAAGAGAAGGACAACCTCAAGGCGATGAGCAAATCAGGCGCGGGCCTGACGGCTGCGCTGTTCGGCCGCATGGTCACCTCCGACCTGCTGGCCCGCGTGGATGCGCCGGTGCATGTGGCCCACGCCTTCACCGTGCACGCGGCCAACACCGAGATGGATTACTTCACCGTCGTGGACGATCTGAACCGCGACGATGAAACCGGCGCAGCCCACGCCAACCAGACCGAACTGGGGGCCGGCGTGTACTACGGCTATGTCGCCGTGGATGTGCCGCTGCTCATCTCCAATCTCACCGGCTGCGAGGCACGCGACTGGCGCCAGCAGGACCCCGCCGTGGCCCGGCGCGTGCTCGAGGCGTTGGTCACCAGCATCGTGCAGCAAAGCCCAGGCGCCAAGAAAGGGAGCACAGCGCCCTATGCCTGGGCCGATCTGCTGCTGTTGGAGGCCGGCCCTACGCAACCGCGCGCGCTGGCCAACGCCTTTCTCGAAGCCGTGACACCCCGGGGCGATGTGCGCCAACAGGCCGCCCAGCAGATGCTCGCCTATCTGGAGCGGCTGGACGGCATGTACGGCGCCGGCACCGAGCGCCGACTGGCCACGACCCTGCCGGTGGCCTCCGCGATGGAAACGGGGCCCATCGGGCCCGTCGTGGGCGCGACGCTCGATGCGCTGTGGAGCTGACCCCCATGGACTGCCTGTTGCTGCGGCTGGATGCGCCGCTGATGAGCTTTGGCAGCGTGGTGGTGGACCAGTTGAATCCCACCTGGCGATTTCCGGCCAGATCCATGCTGGTGGGGCTGCTCGGCAATGCCCTGGGCTGGGACCACCGCGACGCGGACCGCCTGCACGCCCTGCAAGACCGCCTGCGATTCGCGGCCCGCTGGGATGCCGAGCCCGAACCGCTGACGGATTACCAGACGGTGGATCTCGGGCAGGACTTCATGTGCGACACCGGCTGGACCACACGTGGTCGGCGCGAGGACCGGGGCAAGGGCGATGCCACGAGAGGTACACATATTCGCTCGCGCGATCACTGGGCCAACGGTGTGGCCACCGTCGCGGTTGCGCTGGACGGCGACGGCGACCCCACGCCGGATGCGCTGCAGGCCGCCTTGCGCACCCCGGCGCGGCCACTCTTCTTCGGCCGTAAACCATGTTTGCCGGCCGCCCCGCTGCTGATCGGTCGTCGCCACGCCGCGGGCGTGAAAGCGGCCCTGGCGGCCGAACCCCTGGCCGACGTGGCGCCCCGCCGCCGCCCGGTGCGCATCGCGGCCCTGTGGCCGCAGGATGAAGGCGACGGCGCACAGACCGAAGAGCGCTACGACCGGCGCGACTGGACGCACAACGTGCACCGTGGCAGCGAGCGCTACGCCGTGGGCTTCCTGGAGATCACGGCATGAGCGGTTTGCATTTGCTGCGCATTCCCCTGCACGCGCCGCCTTTGCTGCGCTTTGCGGCCGGGCACGGCATCACACAGGAAGACGAGACGCTGGGCTACACCCTGCACGCCTGGTTGGCCGCCTTGTTCGGCGACAGCTCTCCCAAACCGTTTCGCTACATCGACCGACGCGGCGAGGTGCTGGCCTACACGCCCCACCCGGCCGCCGATCTGCTGGAGCGGGCTCGGGCCTTCGCGCCGCCGCAGGCCTGGGCCGCCCTAGACGCCGACGGCGTGGCGAGCAAGCCGCTACCCACCCATTGGCGAATTGGCACGCGCCTGCACCTGGAGGTGCTGACCTGTCCGGTCACGCGCAAGGGCGACGAGGAAAAGGACCTCTACCTGCGCACGGTCGACCGCCTGGGCGCGGCCACCCCGCCACGCGGCGAGGTCTACCGCGACTGGTTTGCGCGCCAATGGGAGGGCGCCGTGCGGCTGGAACAGGTCGAGATTGCCGGCATGTCGGCGCGCTGCCGGCTGCTGCGTCGCGCCCGCAACGGCCACAACCGGCTGAAGGTGGTCGAGCGGCCGCAGGCGCTGTTTGGCGCCGAAGCCGTGGTGTTGGACGGCGAGCGTTTCTCCGAACTGCTCGCCCGCGGCATCGGCCGTCACCGTGCCTTCGGCTTCGGCATGGTGCTGGTGGCGCCACCACGATGAGCAACGGCCCCGGCCTGCTGCACGGGCGCCTGGGCCTCGCCGCCTCGCGCATCCCGCACGCCGACCGCCACGGCCTGCTGTGGCTGGAGTACGGCAGACTCTCGGTGGAAGACGGCACTCTGCGCTTCGTGGCCGCCAAAAGCGAGACGCTGGACGCGGGCGACTACGCCATCCCGTATCAGGCCGTCTCGATGATTCTGCTGGGCCCCGGCACCAGCCTCACGCAGGACGTGCTGCGGCTGTGTGCGCTGCACGGCGTGCTGATCGCCGCCGTCGGCGAAGGTGGCGTCAAAAGTTACACCGCGCCGCCCTGGGGACAGGGGCGCTCCGACGTGGCCCGTGCCCATGCAGAACGCTGGGCCGACCCCAAGCAACGGCTGGACACCGCTCGGCGCCTGTATGCCTGGCGCTTCGGCCGCGTGCTGCCGCATCGCGACATCACCACGCTGCGCGGCATCGAAGGCGCGCGCATGAAGGAAAGCTACAAGCTCGTGGCGCAGCGTTTCGGCATCGAGTGGCAGGGGCGGCGCTACGACCGCCAGAACCCGAACGCGGCCGACCCGCCCAACCAGGCCCTCAATCACGCCGCCACCTTCGTGGAGGCAGCCGCCGACTTGGCCGTCGCCGCCGTGAGCGCCCTGCCGCCGCTGGGCTTCATCCACGAGGATTCCAGCAATGCCTTCACGCTGGATATCGCCGACCTCTACCGCGTGGACCTGACCCTGCCCCTGGCATTCGGCGCCGTGCGCGCCCTCCGCGACAACAAGGGGGACAACCTGGAACGAGAAGTACGCCGCCGCGCGGCCAGACTGTTTCGCCAGGAAAAGCTCGTTCCCCGCATGATCGACCGGATCAAGGAGCTGTTCGATGTCGATGACCGTGGTGGTGGCGCGTAACGTCTCCCCGCGCGTGCGCGGTTTCCTCGCATCCGCCATGCTGGAACTCGCCCCCGGCGTGTACAGCGCCCCGCGCATCTCCCCCGCCGTGCGCGAGCGCGTGTGGACCGTGCTCAGTGACTGGTTTCCCAACGAACGGGATGCGTCGATCATCATGATCTGGCAAGAGCGCGACATACCCGGCGGGCAGGCCGTGCGCACGCTGGGCAGCCCGCCAATCGACTTCGTCAACGTGGACGGTCTAATCCTCGCACGCAGACGATTAGGCGGGTAGCGTTCGGATCTTTAACAACTGATTTGATATATAGGGCAAGGGCTTATCCTATAGAGCCTCCCCCGCGCATGCGGGGATCGACCCGTATCGGTGGGGCATTTCGGCGCGCAGCATATGCCTCCCCCGCGCATGCGGGGATCGACCTGTAGCCCTTGGACGTGCCAAGACCCAGAGCCTGCCTCCCCCGCGCATGCGGGGATCGACCCGTCATGGGGCTCGTCGGCGTCGGCGAATGCGCGCCTCCCCCGCGCATGCGGGGATCGACCTTCAGGGTCGCCCCCGATGGCAAGGGCACCAAGGCCTCCCCCGCGCATGCGGGGATCGACCCGTCTACAACGTCAGCAACGGCACGCTGACGACGCCTCCCCCGCGCATGCGGGGATCGACCCGACGCCAAGGGCAAGACGCTCAAGGCGGCTCAGCCTCCCCCGCGCATGCGGGGATCGACCGTCCGCCCACCCATGTGATGCGTCCCAGCCCGCGCCTCCCCCGCGCATGCGGGGATCGACCTGCGTATGCGACGTGTACCACGCATAGCCCTTGGCCTCCCCCGCGCATGCGGGGATCGACCCAGTGGGGGGGGTTGTGGGCATGTGGGCAAGTCGCCTCCCCCGCGCATGCGGGGATCGACCCTCGGCGCCCGCCAGCACCCGGCCGCGCAGCCGGCCTCCCCCGCGCATGCGGGGATCGACCCCACGAGGTGCGCGAGGTGGTGCAGCGCTGCGAGCCTCCCCCGCGCATGCGGGGATCGACCCTGGTGAGGCGAAATCCAAAGCCCGGATGCCATGCCTCCCCCGCGCATGCGGGGATCGACCCCGGGTGCGCTGCAAGCTGCCGGATCTGGACGCGCCTCCCCCGCGCATGCGGGGATCGACCCCGCGCCGATGGACAGATCGGCCTTTGTGAGGCGCCTCCCCCGCGCATGCGGGGATCGACCCGCCTTGTGCGCGCTGTCCTGGATCGCGTTCAGGCCTCCCCCGCGCATGCGGGGATCGACCCGATGTCGCCGCCATTGGTGTTGTTGAGCATCTGCCTCCCCCGCGCATGCGGGGATCGACCCCGGCTCGCAAGTCGGCGCACCGGTGGCGTCATGCCTCCCCCGCGCATGCGGGGATCGACCCCGCTCAGCGAGCGCTTCAAGTCCCTCGTTCATGCCTCCCCCGCGCATGCGGGGATCGACCCAGCTTTGCGCGGGCTGGTCCCAGCACATCGTCGCCTCCCCCGCGCATGCGGGGATCGACCCCCGGGCGAAGTCGCCGTGGACGATCGCGACATGCCTCCCCCGCGCATGCGGGGATCGACCCTGTCCGCAGGGCAAAGCCCAGCGACCAAAATGGCCTCCCCCGCGCATGCGGGGATCGACCCATTGGGCAGTACATTGCGATCATGGAACTTTTGCCTCCCCCGCGCATGCGGGGATCGACCCGTGATGGGTGTCTACGGAGACAAAAACGGATGGCCTCCCCCGCGCATGCGGGGATCGACCCACGATCAAAAGCGGCCTAGGGTCCAAGCTGTCGCCTCCCCCGCGCATGCGGGGATCGACCGCAGTTGGCCGGTGACACGTGCTACTGGAACCCGCCTCCCCCGCGCATGCGGGGATCGACCTCCGGTTTGGGTACGCGTGCGCAGCGGATGGGCGCCTCCCCCGCGCATGCGGGGATCGACCTGGAGCAAGCGTCTCATCAGGCGGCGGATCATCGCCTCCCCCGCGCATGCGGGGATCGACCCTCCGGGCTGCTGGACGTCCTGATTGAGCAATGGCCTCCCCCGCGCATGCGGGGATCGACCCTCCAGTTTCTCCGGCCCGGTCCCAGCTGCATCGCCTCCCCCGCGCATGCGGGGATCGACCCGATGCCCACTCGCACCAACTCGTCCATGGCTTGCCTCCCCCGCGCATGCGGGGATCGACCCAAGGGGAAAGACATGTCAGAAACAGACATCAAGCCTCCCCCGCGCATGCGGGGATCGACCATTTCTGGTGATCACGAGTTGTACACCGGCCTGAGCCTCCCCCGCGCATGCGGGGATCGACCTGGGCCGCCGACCGGGCCGCACTTTGGAACGCCGCCTCCCCCGCGCATGCGGGGATCGACCTGCGATGTGGGCGAAGCGCCCGTATGGGCAGCTGCCTCCCCCGCGCATGCGGGGATCGACCCCGTCACCGTGCGAGGATACTGGATGCGGCAATGCCTCCCCCGCGCATGCGGGGATCGACCCGGGCTCGGCGAGGACGACGGGTACAATCCGTTGCCTCCCCCGCGCATGCGGGGATCGACCCGGGCTCGGCGAGGACGACGGGTACAATCCGTTGCCTCCCCCGCGCATGCGGGGATCGACCACAATGGGCTGGCGCGGGATGGCCACGGTGGATTGCCTCCCCCGCGCGTGCGGGGATCGACCCCCGCTTGAACTGCCCGCGCGCCCTGTCCTTGAGCCTCCCCCGCGCATGCGGGGATCGACCCTCTAGGTGGCTCATCTGATGCCACCTGACGATGCCTCCCCCGCGCATGCGGAGATCGACCTGTCGTGGGCGGGCACCGCGTCGCATGGGTTTTGCCTCCCCCGCCATGCGGGGATCGACCGGACGGCATAGCGGGCCGGCACGCCCGCTGGGACGGGATGACGGTGCGGAAATGGACGGGGTGGCCTAGCGACCGCCCTTGGCGAAGCGCACGAGGCGTCGGCGCTTGGCGATCTGACGCGGCGTCAGGGTATTGCGGACGCCTTCGAAGGGATTTTCGCCGGACCTGAACTCCAGACGCAGCGGCGTGCCGTACAGGCCCAGCGACCTCCTGAAGAAATTGATGAGATAGCGGCGGTAACTGTCGGGAACGTCTTCGGTCTGGTTACCGTGAATGACGACGACCGGGGGCTGCCGCCCGCCCTGATGGGCATAGCGCAACTTGATGCGCCGGCCACGCACCAGCGGCGGCTGGTGGCCAGCCACCGCATCCTGCAACAGCCGGGTGAGCTGCGGCGTGGACAGATCGGCCGCCCCCGCTGTATGGGCTGTCTGGATCGAAGCAAACACGTTCCCCACACCCGAGCCGTGCAGGGCGGAGATGAAGTGCGTCTTGGCGAAGTCCACGAACGGCAGGCGTCGCGCCAACTCCTCGCGGATGCGCTCGCGCGCCCCTTGCGCCAAGCCGTCCCACTTGTTCACGGCGAGAACCAACGATCGGCCGCGCTCGATCACCATCCCCAGCAGGCTGGCGTCCTGGTCGGTGATCCCTTCCCGCCCGTCGAACAGGAACAGCACCACGTCGGCTGCGTCGATGGCCTGCAGCGTCTTGACAATGCTGAACTTCTCGATCGCGGCATCGACCCGGGCGCGGCGCCGCACCCCGGCCGTATCGACCAGGACGTAGTCCTGCTCGTCGCGGGTGAACGGTACGGAGATCGCGTCGCGGGTGGTCCCGGGAATGTCCGAAGCGACCAGACGCTCTTCCCCGAGTACCCGGTTGATGAAGGTGGATTTGCCGACGTTGGGCCGGCCCACCACGGCCACCCGAATGGCGGTGTCGTCCGCATCACGCTCGATCGCGGCCGCGACAGGCGGCAGCGCGCCGCAGACGGCCTCCATGAGCGCCGCGACTCCTTGGCCGTGCGCTGCTGAGACGGCGTGGACCGGTCCCAGCCCCAGCGCCGCGAAATCGCTGTCGACTGCGCCTTGGGTCAGCCCCTCGCACTTGTTGGCGGTGAGAAAGACCGGCTTGCCGCTGCGGCGCACCCATTGCGCCAGGGCCTCATCCTGCGCATTGAGGCCCTCGCGCGCATCGACCATCAGCAAGACGACGTCGCCCTCATCCAGCGCCTGGCCCGCCTGTCGGGCGCTCAGTGCGTCGAGCCCCTCGGTCTCACCCGACAGCCCGCCGGTATCGACCACCAGATAGGGCACCGGGCCGACACGGCCATAGCCGTACTGGCGATCGCGTGTGAGGCCCGGGAAGTCAGCCACCAGCGCGTCACGACTGCGGGTCAGCCGGTTGAACAAGGTCGACTTGCCGACGTTGGGGCGTCCGAGCAGAACGACGGCGGGTACCGTCACGACGGATGCTTCAGTCACGGTCGAACCGCAGGGCGGCGAGTCGGCCGCCACGTCCCTGGACCACAACCGTGCCATTGCCGGCGTCGAGGGGCCGTGCGGCGATGCCGCGCCGATCCATTCGGCTATAGCCGTCGATCGCGCCGGTCTGCCGATCGAGCCAGAAGACGTAACCCTCGGCGTCCGCGACGACGACATGGCCGCGTGACAGGGCCGGCGCCGTCAACGCGCGACGGAGCAGTCCTTCCTGGGTCCAGCGGACCTCGCCGCTCTGCAGACTCAGGGCGTTCACGCGCGACCGGTCGTCGACTTCATAGATTTCCTCGCCGCTCGCCACGATGCTCTGGAATGACGACGTATCCCGGTCCCAGACGCGGCGGCCCGAGCGCAGATCGAATCCGGCCACCTTGCCCTGGAACGTGGCGACGAACAGACCGCCGCTCAGGATGGCCGGGTCGCCATCGATGTCGACCAGGCGCTCGACCTCCGACCGTCCGGTCGGCAGCGCCACGGTTTCCTCCCACGCCAGTCTGCCGTCCGAGAGCCGCAGCGCCACGACCTTGCCGTTGTCCAGCCCGACCATGGCGAAGCCGTTTTCCAGCAGGGGCGCGCCGGTGCCGCGCAGCGTGAGCGCGGGCACCGTCGTCTCGTAGGTCCAGCGCGTGCTGCCGTCGTTCAGATCGAGGCCGGTGATGCGGCCATCGAGCGTGCGCACCACCACGATCCCCTGCTCGGCGCGAGGGGTGGCCAGCACTTCGCTGCTCATCTGTCTGCGCCAGCGGACCCGGCCGTCCGCTGCGGCGAGCGCCAGCACTTCCCCGTCCAGCGTTCCGGCCAGCAGCGTCTCGTCGGTCCAGAACGGCCCGGCCGTGATCCGGGATTCGGTTTTCACCCGCCAGGCGACGTTGCCGCTGTTCAGTTCGACCGCCACGACCTGGCCATCGGCGCTGGCGGCATAGACGCGGCTCCCGCCCAGCGCAGGGGCGAGATAGGGAAAGCGCTCGTCGCTTTTTCCGCCCACATCGACGGCCCAGAGAGTGCTCACGGAGGCACCCGAACTGAGCGCAGGCAGCGGCGCGGGGGGTTCGACGGGCGTCTTGTCCCACCACTTGAGACTGCTGCAGCCCGAAAGTCCGACGCTCAACAATGCAGCGATCAGCAACACGCGCTTGTTCACGGTGCTTCTTCCCCCATGTCCTTCAATTTCAAGTCGATGAGTCGCTCGTCCAACTGGGCCGCCGTGGCCGCTTCGCGCGCTGCCCGATAGGCCGCCCGCGCTTCGTCGGTCCGGCCCAACGCCCGCAAGGCGTCGCCCCGAAGTTCTTCGGCGAGGGGCCGCAGCGCGGTTTGATCCTGGAGCGGTGCGAGCGCGTCGAGGGCGGACTCGGGCGCCGCTCGCGCAAGATGGACGCGCGCCAGCCGGAGCCGTGCGATCGCTCCCATGGGATCGTCGCCGGCCAGGTCGGCCGCGCGCTCCAGCGCCTGCTGAGCGTCCTCGAGGGCATTCCTGTCGACGGCGCGGCGCGCCAAGGCCAACTCGGCGAGCACCGAGTAGGGCGAGCCGCCGAATCGTTCCCGCAGCGTCTGTTCGAGTGCCACCATGGACTGCGCATCGTCGCGCTCGAGCGCGACACTGAACTGTTCGTAGTATTCAGCCGCCTTGACGGCCTGGGTCGCCTGGCGGCTCTGGTAGAAGCGCCATCCCAGGATCACGACCAGACCGAAGAGCAACCCGGCCACCAGATAATTGCCATAGTCCTGCCACCACCCTTTCAGGCGGTCCAACTCATCTTCTTCGTAGCCCTGAGCCAAGATCGTTGCTCCTTATCGAAAAGATGTCCGCCGGGGCCCGTCGTCAGCCCGGCTTTCCCAGTCCCTGCGCCACGAGCCACGAGCGCAGATCGCCGGCCGGCAGCGTCAGTTGCGGCAGGTTCTCGCGTAAGGACTTGACCTGTACGGACCGCGTCGCCCATTCCTGCTCGCCCAGAATGATGGCAAAACGGGCACCGCTGCGGTCGGCGCGCTTGAGTTGCGCCTTGAAGCTGCCCCCGCCGCAATGCTGCAGGACGCGCACGCCATCGATGCGACGCAGCTCCTCCGCCACCTGAAAGGCCGCTACCGCGAGATCTTCGCCGGCCCAGACCAGATAACAATCTGGCGCCGACGACGACGGCACGCGGCCCGCCTGATCCAGCAGCGCGATCACCCGCTCCATCCCCAAGGCGAAGCCGACAGCGGGGGTGTCACGGCCGCCGAGTCTCGACACGAGCCCGTCATAGCGCCCGCCGGAGCAGACCGCATCCTGCGCCCCCAGCCGGTCGGTGATCCACTCGAACACCGTGTGGGTGTAGTAGTCGAGCCCCCGCACGAGACGGGGGTTGCGCACATAGGCCACGCCAGCGCCCTCGAGCAAACGACACAGGCCGTCGAAGTGCGCTCGCGATGCCTCGTCCAGGCTGTCCGGCAGACTGGGCGCTCCGGCGATCAGATCGGCCAGATCCGGGTTCTTGCTGTCCAGGATGCGCAGCGGGTTGGTGTGCAGACGTCGCCGGCTGTCCTCGTCCAGATCCGCGGCATGGCGGCTGAAATAGTCCACGAGGCGCTCGCGATGAACGGCGCGACTCGCCGGCGTCCCCAGGCTGTTGATCTGCAGCGTGACGCTTTCCGTGATGCCCATGGCTTCCCAGAGGCGCGCGCACAGCACGATCTGCTCAGCGTCCACATCCGGGCCCGGCATGCCGAAGGCCTCGACGCCGATCTGGTGGAATTGGCGATAGCGGCCTTTCTGCGGGCGCTCGTGACGAAACATGGGGCCGGCATACCAGAGCCGATGCATGGCCCCCTCCTGCGCCACCAGACCGTTTTCGATCACGGCGCGGACACATCCGGCCGTCCCTTCGGGCCGCAGGCTCAGGCTGTCGCCCCCGCGGTCCGTGAAGGTGTACATTTCCTTCTCGACGATGTCCGTCACCTCGCCGATGGAACGGTGGAACAGCGCGGTGCGCTCCACCATCGGCAGACGGATTTCCTGATAGCCACGCGCCAGCAGCAGGCGGACCATGGTCGCTTCCAGGTCACGCCAATGCGGCGTTTCGCCCGGCAGAATGTCATTCATGCCGCGCACGGCGGTCAAGGCAGTCAATGGCGGCTCCTGAAACGGGTCGCGGCCCGCGGTCGTGCGGGGCCCGCGCGATTATTCCTGCGGGCGGTCGAGCTTGATACGGGCGACGGTCGAATTGCCGATCCGGGACGCCAGGTCCACCGGACGGCCGTCGATTTCAACCGAAACCCCCGGCGCATAGCCCAGATACAGGGAGAAGGGCGGCGTTCCCGTGACTTCCTGTTCGGTCCCGGCCTTGGCAAGGCGATAGATCAGCTGTCGGCCGCGCTCGTCGCGCACTTCCGTCCAGCAATCCTCGTCATACCGGATCTTGAGCCGGGCCATGGCCGCGTCAGTCGCCGGCACTTGGCCAACCGAGGACGGCGCCACGGGAGGCACCGGCGCCACGGGTTCTTGCGGCACGGAGATCGGTGCCGGCGGCTCGCTCGACGGACCGTCCGGCCCAGGGCCTTGCGCTGCACTGCCGGAAGTGGCGGGTGCCGCACCTGGAACGAGCGCCTCGGTCACGACCCCGCTCGAGGGTCCGACCGCAGCGGCTTCCCCAGCAGGGGTAGACGGTTCCGCCCCGAGGATCGACTCATCGGGTTCACCCGATGAGCGCTCGGAATCCGCTTCCGGCGCTTCTGCAGAACGGGGAAAGGTCAAGTGCGGGTCTTCCGCTCGGGTCCACCAAAAGACCAGCGCAGACAGCGCCAGCACGAGCAGGACCAAGGAGGCCAGCTGCCGTCCGCGCTTGACGTCATTCAGGTCGGCGATCGGGCGACGCATCGGCGGCGGCTGCAAGGCCGTTCCGGTCGCGGCGCGCGCCTCGAAGTCCTGCAGCACGGCCGACGGATCGATTCCCACGAATGCGGCATAGCTGCGCAGGTAACCCTTGGCGAAGAGCATCGGCGGCAGCGCACCGATGTCTTCCGACTCGATCGCTTCGATCATTCGGGGCGAGAGCCGCAGGGCGTCGGCAACCTCCAGGACAGTCAGGCCGCGCCCTTCGCGGCCCGCACGCAAGCGGGCACCGAAACCCTGCTTGCCGGAGCCTGCAGCGGCAGCCTCCTCAGGGGGCGGCAGGGTCATGACCGAACTCCTTCTGGATGCGGCTAGCGAGCCGCTCGGCCGCTACCGTGTTGCCCAGCGCACGCTCGATCCGATAGGACAGCGTCAATGACTCGCGCCCGGGCGGGGTCAGTTGGTGAAAACGTTCCAGATAAGTCTTTGCCGCTGCCGGCTGCTGCAACTCGAAGGCGAGTCCGGCCTGCTCGAACCAGGCTTGTGCAAACCGCGGATCGGCACGATTGGCCTGGTCCAGGTAGCGTTTGACCTTGCCGTGATCGGCGAGTTTGCGCAGGCAGACCGCCGCGTTGGTATAGGCATACGCAGGCGTCGGGTAGGCCGGGTCGGCGACCGCCGCCTGGAACTCCGATTCGGCGGCCGGCACGCGGCCCTGGGAACACAGAAAAGCCCCGTAATTGTTGTGAGCGCTGCCTGGATGATCGGCCAGCGCGATGGCCTTGCGGTAGTTCGTGTCGGCTTTCTCGTACTGCGCCAGACGCGCGTAGGTCTCCGCCATGCCGAGATAGGCATCGGAGGAGTTGCGGTCCAGTGCCAGCGCCCGCTGGAATTTCTCCAGTGCAACCCCGTACTGGCCGTTCTCGAGATAGCCGTAGCCGAGCTGCAGGCTGTAGCGAAGCGCCTCGGCATCATTGCCCTTCGTCGGCGCCTGGGTCGCGCAACCCGCGGCCAGCCAGGCGGCCAGCATGGCTGCCCCGCAGCCCTTCCGCAGCGTCATCGATGCACCACGGCCTGCGGCTCGAGCCGAGGCAAGCGATTCATCACCCGTCCCGCCAACTGGCCGCAGGCGGCATCGATGTCGTCCCCACGCGTGCGCCGGACGGTCACGATGTAGCCGCGATTGAGCAGATATTCCTGGAAGCGGGCCACCGCGCTTGCGGAGGAGCGCCGGTGCGCCGTCCCGGGAAATGGATTGAAGGGGATGAGGTTGATCTTGGCCGGCACGTCGGCGAGCACGTCGGCGAGCCGGGCCGCCTGGGCTAGGCTGTCGTTGACCCCGTCGAGCATGACGTATTCAAAGGTGATGTGACTGCGCGCGCTCTTGCCGGCCATGTAGCGCCGGCAGGCCGCCATCAACTCGCTGATCGGATACTTGCGATTGATGGGCACGATCTCGTCGCGCAGCGCGTCATCCGGGGCGTGCAGCGAGACGGCAAGCGCCACGTCGCAGTGCGCCTTGAGTCGGTCGATCGCAGGGACGATGCCCGAGGTGCTGACCGTGACGCGGCGCTTCGACAGGCCATAGCCCATGTCGTCGAGCATGATGTTCAGCGCAGGCACGACCGCCGGCAGGTTGAGCAGGGGTTCGCCCATGCCCATCAGGACGACGTTGCTGATGATGCGCTCGCCGTCCGGGCTGTGGCCCAGAGCGCGGTTGGCGACCCAGACCTGGGCGATGATCTCGGCCGTGGTGAGATTGCGGTTGAAGCCCTGATGTCCTGTGGCGCAGAAGGTGCAGGCCATGGCGCAGCCGACCTGGGAGGACACGCATAGCGTGCCGCGGTTCTGTTCCGGGATGAACACCGTCTCGATGGCGTTGCCACCATCCACGCGCAAGAGCCACTTGCGCGTCCCGTCGGCCGAACGCTGGTCGACCAGCACCTCGGGCGGCTGCACCTCGGCGACTTCGGCCAGGCGGTTGCGCAGGGGCTTGGCCAGATTCGTCATCTGCCCGAAGTCGGCCACGCCGCGCTGGTGGATCCACTGCATGAGCTGCTGGGCGCGAAATGGCTTCTCGCCCAGCCCCTCGAAAAAGGACGTCAGGCCGCCTCGGTCCAGACCGAACAAGGCTGTCGCACCCGACATCGCGCTCTCCTGCGTCCCGCTGCCGCCAGCGCTCAGACGCGCGGGCACAGCTCCAGGTCGCGAAAGAAATAGCCGATTTCCACGGCCGCCGTCTCGGCGGCATCCGATCCGTGCACGGCATTGGCATCGATGCTGTCGGCGAAATCGGCGCGGATGGTGCCCGGCTCTGCCTTCTTGGGGTCGGTGGCACCCATCAGCGCGCGGTTTTTCGCGATCGCGTCTTCGCCTTCCAGCACCTGCACCATGACCGGGCCGGAAATCATGAATGCCACCAGATCCTTGAAGAAGGGCCGCTCGCGATGCACGGCGTAAAAGCCTTCGGCATCCTTTTGGCTGAGCTGCATCATGCGAGCGGCGACGATGCGCAGCCCGGCCTGCTCGAAACGGCTATAGATCTGCCCGATCACATTCTTGGCAACGGCATCGGGCTTGATGATGGACAGCGTACGTTCGAGGGGCATGCAGAGCGCTCCAGATGTGGCGGCGGAAAACCAATCGCGCCGCGGCCGCAACAAAGCGTGGCCGCGGCGCGTCCTGTGGTGCGCTAGTGTAGCCTTCCGGCCCTCGCCGGCCAAGGGCTCAGAACGTGACGCTCTCGCCGCAGCCGCAGCTTTCCTTCACGTTCGGATTGTGGAACTTGAACGCTGCGCCCAGCCCTTCGCGTACATAGTCGAGCGACATGCCGTCGAGCAGCGGCAAAGCGTCGCGATCAACCACCACCTGGACGCCGAACTGCTCGAAGACCGCGTCGTTGTTCTCGATGCGGTCCGCGTAGTCCACGACATAGGACCAGCCGGAACAACCGGTGCGCTTGAGCCCGATCCGCAGCCCGATACCGGTGCCGCGGCGCTGCAGTTGCTGGCGCGCCTGGCGGGCCGCCGCTTCGGTCAATGCTATGGCCAACTCGTGTTCCTCATGGTGTATCCATTCTGTTTCCTTGGGAGTGGCCGACAGCGGCCAAGTTCCCGCGTTCAACGCAGGGCCGAGGCGACCAGCGCCAGCCCTCCCAACCCCATGCCGAGGCCGAGGATCGCCATCCACCGGGCTCGCGTCATCATCTGCCGTTCGGTCAGGACCGACAACAGGAAGCTCGAACCATCCTCCGGCCTGGCGATCGCGTCGACAGCGGGCTGCTCGGCGCGCTCCGCGCGCTGGGCATCGACTTCCGCTCGCGCCGCCATGCGGGCGGTCTCCCACTCGTCCCGGTCGATGTGTCCGTCGCCGTTGCGATCGAAGCGCGCGCGCAGCCTCGCCGGATCCTGCTTCCATTGTGCCAGCAGATCGGCTAACGCGGCGCGCGGATGATCATCATCGCTATCCCGGCGGGTGCGAAATTCCCCCAACACATAGACAGCCTGCCCAGTGGGCAGCAGCTTTTCCGTATAGCGATAAGGCGCATCGCCGAGCCAGGCCGAGCGCTGGCCTGGCGGGCCCGAGCGTGGCCAGGGCGTCGGCCCGTACCAGATCCGCACCTGGGCCGTGACCTCGGCCCCTTCGGGCTGCACGACGCAGGCGCCCGTCCCGTCATCGATCAGGAACGCCGCGTCACTGCGCCGTTGCGCAACCGCAGACCAGCGCCGCCGACCCGAGGTGTTTTCGTCGCGCCGCGCGACGGCACAGTCCCACCACACGGCCGGCTGACCGCTCATCGGCGACACGAGGTGTTCTCCCGGGAGCGGGCGCACCCGCCCCACCAACTCGACGACGCCCTGAGCGGCGGAGCGGATCCGCGCGGTCGGCGTGTCGCGCAGGCGGCGGATGCGTCGCAGGCTGGAAAACCAGAGGGCAAATCCGCCCAGGATCAACAGGGCCGCTACCACCCAGAACCGCGGATCGCTCGCCACGACCGTTCAGGCGTCGAACAGCGGCCGCAGGGCAACATCCTCGAGATGCTCGGATTCGAACTCGAGCAATGCGGCAGCCTCGAACTTGAAAAAACGCGCCAAGATCACATCCGGAAAGGTCTCGATGCGGACGTTGTTGCGGTTCACACACTCGTTGTAGAACTCCCGCCGGTCGGCGATGGTGTTCTCCAACCCGCTGATGCGCGCCTGCAGGTGGGTGAAGGACGCATCGGCGCGCAACTCCGGATACTGCTCGGCCACGGCGAACAACTGCCCCAGACCCGCCCGCAGGCTGGATTCGGCGCCGCCCAGTGCGGCCACGTCGCGCTGCTCGCGCGCCTGGCCCACCGCGGCTCGTGCCGCGACCACGCGAGTCAGGGTGCCCTGCTCATGACGCATGTAGCGCCGGCAGGTTTCGACCAGCTTGGGCAACTCGTCGTGGCGCTGGCGCAGAACGACGTCGATGTTCGACCACGCCTTGCCGACGTTGTGCTTGACCTGGACCAGGTTGTTATAGATGACCACGGCATAGATAATCGCCGCCAAGGCGATTCCCGCGAGCACCAGCCAGAGCGTTAGCGAATTCATATGCTTCTTCTTCCTCGGCATGCGGCGGCGCGCGCCCATGCATGAATTGACCCTGACCCGTCCCGACGACTGGCACCTGCACCTGCGCGACGGCGCTGTGCTGTCAGCCGTCCTGCCGCATACGGCGTCCGTCTTCGGGCGCGCCGTCGTCATGCCCAATCTGCAACCGCCCGTCACCACGGTCGCCCAGGCAAGCGCCTACCGCGACCGGATTCTCGGCAGTCTGCCGCCGCACAGCCGCTTCACGCCGCTGATGACGCTGTATCTGACCAACCGCACGACGCCGGAAGAAATCCGTCTGGCCGCCCGCTCGGAATTCGTTCACGGTGTCAAACTCTATCCCGCGGGGGCGACCACGCACAGCGATGCCGGCGTGACCGATATCGACACCGTTTTGCCGGCGCTTGAGACCCTGGCCGAGACGGGCCTGCCGCTCCTGGTCCATGGCGAGGTGACCGACCCCGCGGTCGATGTCTTCGAGCGCGAAGCGCGCTTCATCGACACCGTGCTGGCCCCGCTGCTTGCGCGGCTGCCCACGCTCAGGGTGGTGTTCGAGCACATCACGACGGCCGAGGCCGTGGCCTTCGTGCGCAGCCACGCGCGCGGCGTGGCCGCGACCATCACGCCGCAACATCTGCTCTACAACCGCAACGCGCTGTTCAAAGGAGGGCTGCGGCCGCACTACTACTGCCTGCCGGTGCTCAAGGCCGAGCGCCACCGCGCGGCGGTTCTGGAAGCCGCCACCTCGGGCGACGCACGCTTTTTTCTCGGCACCGACAGTGCGCCACATGCCCGCAGCGCCAAGGAAAGTGCCTGCGGCTGTGCGGGGATTTACTCGGCGCCGCTGGCCCTGCCGCTGTACGCCGAAGCCTTCGAGCAAGCCGGACGACTGGATCGGCTGGAAGCCTTTGCCGCCGTCCACGGCCCGGCTTTCTACGGCCTGCCGCGCAACGCGGAAACCATCACCTTGGTTCGCGAGGACTGGGCCGTCCCGGAACGTTACGCCGTCGGCAAAGACGAACTGGTCCCCTTCCGGGCGGGGGAGACGCTGCGCTGGCGCGTTGCCGCCAACGTCATTGCGGGTGCGGCATCATGAGCGCCGTCGAGCCCTTGCTGTCCCGACGCTTTCGCGGTTTTCTGCCGGTGGTGGTGGACGTCGAAACCGGCGGTTTCAACGCGCTCACCGACGCCCTGCTCGAGATCGCTGCGGTGCCCGTCGTGCTCGACGAGGCCGGCCTGCTCCAGCCCGCAGCCGCGCAGTCTTTTCATGTGCAGCCTTTTGCCGGCGCCAACATCGAAGCGGCGGCCCTCGCCGTGACCGGCATCGATCCGCATCATCCCCTGCGCCCCGCCCTGCCCGAAGCCGAGGCGCTGCGTCGCATCTTCGCCGAGGTGCGTCGCCACATGAAAGACGCGGGCTGTCACCGCGCCATCCTGGTCGGTCACAACGCACATTTCGACCTGGGATTCCTGAACGCCGCAGTTGCCCGCAGCGGCGTCAAGCGCAACCCGTTTCATCCCTTCAGTTGCTTCGACACGGCCACCCTGGCGGGGGTGGCCTATGGCCAGACGGTCCTGCGCCGGGCCGCGCTGATGGCGGGCTTGCCCTTCGATCAGGTCTCTGCCCACTCGGCGCGATACGATGCGACCCGCACCGCCGAACTCTTCTGTCAGATGGTGAACGCCTTCCGTGGCGTGTACGAACAGAACATCCTGAATGCGGGCGACGCTGCCGGCGTCGAGGCGGAGGCTCAGGCGGACTGAGTCGCCTGGGCACCCGCCGCATCGATCATCTGCCGCAACTCGCCGCTCTGGTACAGACCCACGGTGATGTCACAGCCACCGACCAGTTCGCCGTCGATGTAGAGCTGCGGAAAGGTCGGCCAGTTGGCATACACCTTCAGGCCCTCGCGCAGTTCGGGCTCTTCCAGAATGTTGACCGAGGCGAACGGCGCCTTGCACTCCTTGAGGATGCCGCTGACCTTGGCGGAAAAGCCGCACTGGGGAAAATCCGGCGTGCCTTTCATGAACAGCAATACCGGGTGGGATTTGAGCAGCGTCTCGATCTGGTTGACCAATGCATCGTTCATGACATGAGCTCCTTGAAACGGGATGGCGACAGGATGATGGGACATCACGGCACGGCCCTGACAGGCTACCACATCCGCCTCCGGCCATGTCCCAGGGCAGCCTCGCAGCCGCCTCAACGCATCGACAAAAAGCGGCGCAGTCGCAAGGAGTTACCCACGACCAGCACGCTGGACAGACTCATGGCGCCGGCCGCGAACATCGGGTTCATCAGTACGCCCCAGAAGGGGTAAAGCGCGCCGGCTGCGACCGGTATCAAGAGCAGGTTGTAGCCGTAGGCCCAGAGAAAATTGACGCGGATCGTGCGGCGAGTGCGGCGCGCCAGCCCGATTGCATCGACGACCGCCTGCGGGTCGCCGCGCATCAACACCACGTCGCCCGCTTCGATGGCAATGTCGGTTCCGCCGCCCATGGCGATGCCGACATCCGCCCGCGCCAGAGCCGGCGCATCATTGATCCCATCACCCACGAAGACGACGCAGGCACCAGCGCGCTGCGCGGTGCGCACGACATCGGCCTTGTCGGTCGGCAGCACCTCGGCATGGATCTGCGCAATCCCCAAATCTGCCGCGATCACTTCGGCCACGGCCCGCTGATCGCCGGTGATCATACCGACCGTCATCCCCGACGCCCGCAAGCGGGCGACCGCCTCCGCCGCGCCCGGACGCGGGCGATCGGCTACCCCGAGCACACCGCGAACGACGCCATCGATGGACACGAACACCGGAGTTTGCGCAGCGGCCGTCAGGGCCTGCTGCGCCGCGGCGACCGGGGCGAGGTCGTAGCCTTGCTGCGTCATGAAGCGCGCAGAGCCCACGGCCACGCGCCGGCCCGCCACCTCGCCCGCGACGCCCAGCCCCGCCGTGGCTTGTACGCCGCACGCTTCCGGCACCGGCAGGCCGCGCTCCTTCGCGGCACGCACCACGGCTTCCGCCAGCGGGTGCTCGCTCAGTGCCTCCACCGCCGCAGCCAGAGTCAATAGCTCGGCCTCACTGCCCTGCGCATGGATGGAAACGAGCTCCGGCCGCCCCTCAGTCAGCGTGCCGGTCTTGTCGAACAGCACGGTCGTGACCTCGGCCAGCGCATCGAGCGCACTGCCGCGCCGGAACAGGATGCCCAGCTCGCTGCCCCGTCCCGAGGCAACCAGAATCGCCGTCGGCGTCGCCAGGCCCATGGCGCAAGGGCAGGCGATGAGCAGCACACTGACCGCGGTGGTGAAGGCGTAGCTCAGTGCACGTGTCGGCCCGGCGAGCAACCAGACCAGAAAAGTCACGGCGGACAACGCCAACACCACCGGCACGAACACCCCGGCGATGCGATCGGCCAGTTGCTGGATCGGTGGCTTGTCGGCCTGGGCTTCGGCTACGGTCCGCACGATGCGGGCGAGCAGGGTCTCGGCGCCCACACGTGTCGCGGCGATGACCAGACTGCCCTCCCGATTCACCGTACCCCCGATCACGGCATCCCCGATGGATTTGGCCACCGGCATGGACTCGCCCGTCATCATGGACTCATCGACGTAGCTGCGCCCTTCCGTCACGACGCCATCGGTCGGCATGCGCTCGCCCGGCTTGACGCGCAAACGGTCACCGGGACGCACGGCCGCGATCGGGACTTCGCGCCACACGCCCGATTCCAACCGCCAGGTTGTGGTGACCTGCAGCCGGAGCAAGCGGGCGATCGCACGGGAGGCCCGTCCACGGGCACGCGCTTCGAGGGAGCGCCCGAGAATGACCAGCGTGATGATGACCGCAGCCGCCTCGAAGTAGGTGCTGGCGGCACCCGCGGGAAACATGCGGGGAACCAGGAGCGCGAGAACCGAGTACCCGTAGGCGGCGAGCGAACCCAGCATGACCAGACTGTGCATGCCCGGCGCACCGTGCCGCAGTTCCCGCAAGCCGCTGCGGTGGAAGCGCATCCCGGCGCCGAGCACCACCGGCGTGGCCAGGAGCCATTCGATGAGCTGCCAGCGTGACTCCGGCATCAGCGCCATCGTCCAGCCATGCAGACCCGGCAGCATGCGGCCCATCGAGACGATCACCAGCGGCACCGTAAAGGCGAACGCCAGAGCCATCGACCGACGCCAATTTTCCTCCGCTGGCGCCGTCACCGCGCCGGACCACGGACCTGCGTCGGCAGGCGGGACCTGCGCGTCATAGCCGGTGCTCCGAATCGCCGCAGCGAGGCTCTCCGGGTCCTGCGCGGTGGGTCGATACGCGACCGTGGCTTGGCCGGTGGCCAGATTCACCCGCGCGGACTCGACGCCCTCGAGCCGGCCCAGCGCGGTCTCGACGCGACGCACACACGCCGCGCAGGTCATGCCTTCGACCCGCAGCGTGGTCGTGGTCGAGGCTGGCGCGGCCGCTGCGGTCACGGCGTGCGGGCCGCCAAGAGCGCCGATCGTGGCCGGCTCATGAGGCCGATGCGACCCCATAGCCTTCGGCGCGCACCGCGGCCATCAGGCGCTCCACCTCGGCCGTCCCATCGACCTCGGCCCGACCATGCTCCAAATCCACGCGCACGCCCGTGACGCCCGGAATCTGCTGCAAGGCGGCAGAGACGGCCTTGACACAATGACCACAGGTCATCCCTTCGATCTTGAGCGTTACCATCACATCCTCTCCGAACACATGCACATGCACGATAAGCGGGCACCGGCCCACCCATTCTCGAATCTAATCTTTTCGCGCAGGCCGGTCGACCCGGGATATCCATGTGCGAGCTCAGCCTTCGCCATTCGGCCGACACGGCCTTCACCATGCGACGGGTATGCGATAATGCGGCCCCACGCTCGGTTGAGCCACAGATTCAAGGGCCGCATCTGGCCTCGCCCCGAAACGGCCGCGCCACAAATAAGGCGTTGCGCGGCAATCTCGCTCCTGACCCATCCATCCGCCCGAGACTCCGCCACGATGGCACAGACCCCCGACTCCGCCGCACACCCGGCCCCGCTCGATCGCGCCAGTGCCTTCGAGCGCCGTATCCTGATCCATTACGGCGAAATCGCTCTGAAGGGCCGCAACCGCATCCGCTTCGAGCAGGCCTTGCAACGCAGCCTCACCCACCGCCTGCGCGCGGCGGGTGTCAAGGCGGCGGTGGAACTGCGCCACGACCGTCTGTGTGTGCGGCTCGGCGCCGACGACGTCCTGCCGATCGAGGACATCGAGGCCCTGGTACGCGAGGTGCCGGGCATCGTCAATTTTGCCGCTGCCCTGCATGCGGGGCCTGACGCGCTCGAGCCCGAGGCTGCGCGGGACTGGCTCGGCCGAGCAATGCTCGCCCTGGCGGCCGAGCCCCCTCCGCCCGGCGGGCGTTTCGCGGTCCGAGTCAACCGCGCCTACAAGCGATTTCCACTGCTCTCGACCCAGCTCGAGCGCGAACTCGGCAGCCACATCGTTACCGGCAGTGCCTGGCATCAAGTGGATCTGGTCCGGCCGACGCGCACGTTCCACGTCGACATTCTGCGGGACGGGCTCTATTGCCATGCCGGCACGCAGCCGGGACTCGGTGGCCTCCCGCTCGGCAGCGCCGGCCATGTGTTGGCCCTGCTGTCGGGCGGCATCGACTCGCCGGTCGCTGCCTGCCTGATGGCCAAGCGAGGCTGCACCGTCGACCTCCTGCATATGACGCCCAGTCATCTGGCGCAACAGCAGATCGGACAGACCCCCGTTGCCGCGCTGGCCCGGCAGGTCAGCCGTTACGCCCAGCGATGCCGGCTGTTCGTCCTGCCCTATACCCATTTCGATCTCGCCGTTCCCGGGGATGCGGACGGCTACGGGCTGCTGCTGTTCCGCCGCTTCCTCGCGCGCGTGGGGGCCTCGCTGGCCTGGCAGGTCCGGGCGCGAGCCCTGGTCGCCGGCGACAGTCTGGGTCAGGTCGCTTCCCAGACGCTGGAAAACCTGGTGAGCACCTCGCAGGCCACCGACATGCCCATCCTGCGGCCGCTGATCGCCTGCGACAAGCAGGACATCATCGACTGGGCACGGCGCCTGGGCACCTATGACCTTTCTCTGGCGCCGTACAAGGACTGCTGCGCCCTCTTGAGCCGCAATCCGCGCACGCGCTCTCGCTCGGGTCACCTGGCGGCGCTGGAACGGGAGTTCATAGACGACTACGCCGCACTCGTCCAGCGCACGCTGGACGAGCAAACCGTACTGACCTACGACTGCGGCGAACAGGTCGAGACCGAGGCGCCGGTATGAGTCGACTGAGGCGTCGGCCCCGGTGCGTGAACATGCCGTAGCAAGGCGCACGGGGCTCGCCCCGACCGCCATGTCTCAGCGGCTGGTGGCGGTAAAGACCTCGATACGTCCCGCCGGTCCCACGTACCAGGAAGCCATCCAACTCACCAAGCTCACGACCAACGCCGCCAGCAGGGCGGAAAAAAACCCGCTGATGGCGAAGCTGTCCATCATGGCCGCAACCAGCCCCAGCATGGCGGCGTTGATCACCCACAGGAATAGACCCAGTGTCAGCAAGGTGATCGGCAGGGTCAGAATGACCAGAACCGGACGGACGATGGCGTTGACCAGGCCCAACAGAAAAGCAGCGCCCAACAGCGACCAGAAGCCGGTGATCGCAATACCGGGCACGATGGCCGAAGCGATTCCCAGCGCCAGCGCGGTGACGAACAGTCGAATGAGAAAACCAGGCATGTCGGCAGCTCCTTGATACGGCTGAGTCACACTCATGATGGGCTTTGAACACCGTCGGATCGGATCGTTCCGCGCCAGCATGGCACGCAAAAATGGCAATTCGCATCACGCCACTCAGGCCTTGGCAGGCCGCTCAGATGGCTGATCCGAGCCGCGTGCGCGGATCGGCACGCCCTCCCCCAGCGGAACAGCGCCGCCCTTGCCGCCGGCGAGTTTGTCCGCCAGTCGGGTCGGCTCCGGCAGTCGGTAGCCGCGCAGACAGGACTGCACGAAGCCGACCGATTCCTCCAGACCCACGCGATGCCCCGGGGAGATGATGAGCGGGCGCACGTTGCGGCGGCTCCGTAGGACAGACCCGATCACCTCGCCGCGGTAAAGCAAGGGCGACCGATGGCCGGCCTCCGGGCCCGGTTCGACGTAGTGACCGCAAAGCACGGATTTGGCGACACCGATGGTCGGCCGGTCCAGCGCGACACCCAGATGGCTGGCCACGCCCAGGCGCCGCGGATGGGCAATGCCCTGGCCATCGACCAGGATGAGGTCCGGTGTTTCCGGCAGACCCTCGAGCGCTGCCAACAACGCCGGCAACTCGCGAAACGACAACAGCCCCGGCACGTAGGGAAACCGGGTCGGCAGTTCGGCGATGCTCCCGGCCACCGGCGCCAGATCGGGATAACGGAACAACACGGCCGCGCCACGCGACACGCTGCCCTGGGCCGGAAACGCCACGTCCACACCGGCAATCCAGTGCACCTCGCCGATCGCGCCAGACGGCCGCACCCGATCGCGCCACGCCTCTTGCAGGGCACGCGCAGCCGCCGGCGTAAGCTCATCCGGCCATGGCCATGCAGCACGCTCCACCGAGGCCACGCCCCTATTGCGCCAGAATGCGGATGATCTGGTACTCGCCGGCAGGCGCCGCCTTGTTGCGGCCGACCACCTCGGACAGCGGCACGGCAACGAGCTGGGTGCCCTGCAATCCAACCATGGTGCCGGTCTGTCCGGCGCGCAGAGATTCGACGGCCTTGACGCCCAGCCGGCTCGCCAGCAGGCGATCGAAGTGTGTCGGGCGCCCGCCGCGCTGCACATGGCCCAGCTGCGTCACGCGGCACTCGAAGCCGCGGTGCTTCTCCTCGATGTAGGCGGCGATTTCCTGCACCGAATGCGCCGCGCCTTCAGCGACCATCACGATGACATGGGCTTTTTCCCGGATCCAGGCCTGCTCGACGGTGGCGAGGATTTCATCGAGTTCCAGCGGCAGCTCGGGGATGTGGATCACTTCTGCGCCCCCGGTGTAGCCCGCCATCAGCGCCAGATAGCCGCAATGCCGACCCATGGCCTCGACGATGAAGATGCGGCCGTGACTGCTGGCGGTGTCGCGCAAGCGGTCCATGGCGTCGAGGATGGTGTTCAAGGCCGTATCCATGCCGATGGTGGCGTCGGTGCCCACGATGTCGTTGTCGATGCTGGCGGGAATGCCGACCACGGGAAAGCCGTGCTGATGCAACGCCATGGCCCCGGCGAGCGAGCCGTCGCCGCCAATGACCACCAGAGCGCCGACGCGCCGCCGCGCCAGCACGTCCAGCGCCCGCTGCTGGACCTCGGGCTGCTTGAACTCCGGCAGGCGCGCGCTGCGCAAGAACGTCCCGCCTTCCTGAATCTTGCCGCCCACCTCCCGCGGCCCCAGAGCGACGAGGTCATCATTCACCAAGCCGAAATAGCCCCTCTGCACACCCATCACTTCGATGCCGTGGTAGAGGGCATAGCGCACGACGGCGCGGATGGCCGCGTTCATGCCCGGCGAGTCGCCCCCGCTGGTCATCACCGCGATACGCTGGATCGGCTTGGCCTCTGGATTCCCACTCATGACAAGATCTCCGGGACGGCGATGGTTAAGACCGGTGCAACGAACGGTTTGCGAGAACGACGGCACGGGCGTCTGTCGGTCAGCACAATCCGGGCCAAATCGTTGATTCGGCCTTTGCCCGGCCCCGCCCCATCAATGCATCAGCCTATGGCTTTCATGACTTCCGTCAATAACGACAGATTGCACTTCCGCGACAATGACATCCAAGCCGCCGACAAGAGCGGATCCCCCCGAAAGGTAACTGAGGCTCGTTCGTGCACTTGGAGAATACGCCATGTTCAAATACTTACGATATACGCTGATGCATTTGACCCTGCTCGCCGTCATTGTCTCCATTTTTGCCGGCGGGCCCTGGATTCTGATCACAGGTGCCGTCATGGGGGCTTTCTTGTTCCTCGGCGATCATTTCATGGGGGATTACCTCGATGAGCCGCACTATGCCCACCCCGGCGTGCTGAACGTCCTTCTTTATCTGGTTCTGCCGCTGCTGGCCATGGCCAGTCTGGCCCAGGCGTGGATGCTCGGAACAGGCGATTTCCTCGGTATCGGCGCGGCCATCCAGGCCGTCACCGGCTTCGATGTCTTCGCCGCCCGGGAGCAGACCGGCGTCGCCAGCATTCTTGGCACGATGGTCGTTTTGGGGGTCTTGATTGCGGCCGCTGGCACCAATGTGGGTCATGAACTCACGCACCGGACCTGGAGCCGGCTCGACATGATCCTGGGCCGCTGGATGCTGGCGTTCAGCGCCAATCCGGACTTTGCCGTGGAACACGTGTACAACCACCATGCCCGCGTGGCGACCGTCGGTGACCCCGCCACGGCACGGCGCAAGGACACCAATTTCTGGCTGTGGGCCCCGGGCGCCATTTGGCACGAGCACATCGCGGCCTGGCGTTTCGAAATCGACCGCCTGCGCAAGATCGGCAAGCCGGTGCTGTCCATCGAGAACTCGATGCTGCGCGGCTATGCCATGGTGCTCGCGCTGGCTGCGGTCTTCTTTGCGTCGGCGGGCTGGATCGGCGTCGGTGCGTTCCTCGTGACCGCCTTCATCGGCAAGCTCACGCTGGAGGTGGCCAATTACATGGAACACTTCGGCTTGGTGCGAGTGCCCGGCGAGCCGGTACAGCCGCGGCATTCGTGGAACACGAACAAGCGCATGTCGAGCTTCGTGCTCTACTCCTTGACGCGCCATTCGGCGCACCATGAGCAAGGCGATCTGCCCTTCTGGGTGCTCAAGCCCTATCCTGACGCGCCCGAGATGCCCCATGGCTACGCTGGGACCTTCCTTGCGGCGCTGTGCCCGCCGCTGTGGCGCCGGGTGATCACGCCACTGCTGCTCGAATGGGACGCCAAGCAGGCATCTCCCGCGGAACGGGAAATCGTCCGATCGGAAAATGCGCTCAGCGACATCCCGGAGTTGCGCCGCACCGCCCTCGCGGCTGGCTGAATCCGCTCGGAGCGGATCGGCAGGGCCACGGACGGCCCCTTTCTTCCCCGTATGCCGGCCAAGATCAACCCGACCCTCGACCCCTTCGTTCCTTCAGGGGCAGGCACCCCCGAGTCCGGTCTTCTCACTCACCTGCTTCGATACGGCGCAGCAAGCGCTCTGCCTGCTGTTGCCATGGCCCTTCCCGCGACGCCACGTCCCGCGCCGTGCGCTGAGCGGCTTCCTGCTTGCCGAGCGTCAGCAGGATGCCGGCTTGGTTGAGCCGGAGCACCTCACTGTTCGGATTGTGGCCGAGGCCTTGATCGATCACGTCCAGTGCCTGACGTGCGGCAGCCGGCTCCTGCGCCTGCAGGAGCAGATTCGACCAGGCCAGCCACGCGAGATCCTGCTCAGGCCAATGGCGCGCCGCGGTCTGATAGGCACCGAGCGCTGCGGCGGTCTGGCCGACCGATTCCAGTTGGTGGGCCGCGGTCAGGTAACGGGCGGGTTCCGCCAGCGCCGGTAGCCGGCCCGGTTCCAGTATGACCTGGGCCCATGCCCCGCCCCACTGCCAGGTGCGCAGGAATGTCGCCTCGTTGAGGACCAGACGATGCGTCGTCCCAGACCGCAGCATCACCTCGCGGCCGGGATTCCAGCCGATCACCACCGCATAGTGCCAGCGCGGGTGTGCCGGCAAGCCGAGGTTCTGCAACACCAGCACTGGCGAGCCATCGCGCAACTGGGCCTGCATTTCCTCCGGCGTCTGCAGCGGATAGACCAGACGGCCCTGCGAGCGCGCTGCCGCGATCATTTCGGCCTGGAGGCTCCCCTCGAGATCCGGCACGTAGACGGCTGCGACCAGATCATCGGGGGAACGTGCAATCCCGCTGTAACTCAAAACCTCCGCCAAGGCCGCGGGTCCACACTGATAGGCCTCTTGGGGGTAGAAGGGCACCTCGGACAGTTCCCGAATGGAAACGCCGGCCGCGGACGGGCCCGGCATCGTCGGCACGGCGCTGCAGCCGCTCAGCAGCCCGAGCACTGCCAGCGCCACGCGCCATGCCGTCTTTCCGCTGCCGGGCACGGCGGCTCAGTTCCCGTTACAGCACGTCATGCGCTTTTCCATCGAGGCTCCGGTTCCGGGTCACCCACAGACTGGCCAGCACGGACGTGACGATCAACGCGGCCACCACCAGCAGCGACCAGGAGACCGGGATCTTGTATACGTCGAGCAACAGCATCTTGGCGCCGATGAAGATCAGCACCGCCGCGAGACCATACTTCAGGAGGCTGAACCGACCCGCGAAATCGGCGAGGAGAAAGTACATCGCACGCAGCCCCAGGATGGCGAAGATGTTGGAAGTCAGCACGATGAAGGGGTCCGAGGTCACGGCGAAAATCGCCGGAATGCTGTCAACGGCGAAGATGAGGTCCGTGATCTCGACCAGGATCAGGACCACAAACAAGGGGGTAAACCACCGAACACCGTTCTTGGTCACCCAGAACCACTCACCCTCCAATTTGTCCGTGATCCGCAAATGTCCGCGCATCCAGCGGAGCACCGGGTTCCGTTCGAGATCAGGCTCATGATCGGCAAAGAATGCCATCTTGAAGCCGGTGAACAGCAGGAACGCGCCGAACACATACAGAATCCAATGGAACTGGGCAAGCAGCCAAGCGCCCACCAGAATCATGACCGTACGCATGACGATGGCCCCGAGGACGCCATAGATCAGGACGCGGCGCTGGTACTCGGCGGGAATGGCAAAATAGCTGAACAGCATGAGCCAGACGAAGATGTTGTCGACCGCAAGCGATTTCTCAATGAGATAGCCCGTGAGAAATTCGGTGGCCTTCTGATTCGCAATATCGCGGCCCATGGCACCGTCGAGATACCACCAGAATCCGGCGCAGAACAGGAGTGCCAAACCAATCCAGACCACGGACCAGGCCCCCGCCTCGCGCAGCGAGACCTTGTGGGCCTTGCGTCCACCCAAAAGAAAAAGGTCCACGGCGATCATGGCTAGCGCGAACGCGAAAAACCCCAGCCAGAGCCATATGTTTCCAACGGTTTCCATAAAGTGTTCTCCCTGTCGACCCACAAAAAAACCCTGATCCCGGCCAGGATCAGGGTCCATGATTCGACATGGGGAACCTTCGCCTGACTGGCGAAGGTCTTGCTTGCAACGTGAGTTGCCCAAGGTACCGGATGGGTCATCGTAATGACGACACCTTGGCGAAAAGCTACTCCCCTTCGGCTGAGAAATTACCGATTTGCGCTCATGCTGTCAATGGATTCCGGCCAGCATCGAGAGAGAGAAGGGTCAGCGCATGGAGCGGGTAAACGGAAATACCTTCGTGAATCCCAGAATATCGGTGATGAGCAACAGTACGAAGATGAATACCAGCGCCCCGAGGACGGAACTGCCGCCGGCGGGCAGCTGCTCGATCTGATGGTCGAGCTGCGCCACCTCCGCATCGGTCAGGGCATCCACCCGAGCCTGCGCGGAAGCTGCATCGACGCCAAGACGCGTCAACTGTTGCGCCACATCCTCCCGACTCAAAAATGCCTGCACCCGCGCCCGTTCCTCGGACGAGGCCGCCGCCCGAGACTGGGCAAGCGCCTCATCCGTGCTGACGACTGCCGTCGCCTGAACGGCGGGCATGGCAAGCGTCACGCTCGAAAACGGCACCAGCACCCCAATCGCCATCACTCTAAGCAATCTCGAAGTCATCTTACGTTCCCTTCCTGTCACACAACGACTCGCCGTCAGGGGAGCCCGATATCGAAAATCAAAATCCATCAAAGCGCGGATTGCAGGAAGTTCGGCTCGCCCAACTCATCCATCAGGCGCAACTGTGTTTCGAGCCAGTCGATGTGCTCTTCCTCGCTCTCGAGGATGTCTTCCAGCACTTCCCGGGTGATGTAGTCGCCAATCGATTCTACGAAGGCGATGGCTTCCTTGAGCGCAGGATGCGCGATCCGCTCCAGCTCGAGATCACACCGCAGCACTTCACGCACCGACTCACCGATCATGAGCTTGCCGAGAGATTGCAGATTGGGCAAGCCTTCCAGGAACAGAATCCGCTCGATGAGCACATCGGCGTGCTTCATTTCATCGATGGACTCGGAGTAGATTTTCTTGCCGAGGCTTTCGTAACCCCAGTTCTTGCACATGCGGGCATGCAGGAAATACTGGTTGATGGCGGTGAGTTCGTTTTCGAGGATGCGGTTGAGCCACTCGATGGCTTGCGGATGACCTTTCATGACACGCTCCGATGGGATCGATGGGTCGATCTTAATCGAAGCAGGCCGTTGTCGATAGGTTCAGCCAGCCATCAGACCCGTGGAAGAAGTCGCGATGGATGCTGTCGACGCGGCGAGCGTGGTGTCGTTCGTTTCATCCCGAAGCATGCGGCAGACATGGCCGCGACACCGGCCGCAACCGGTCGCGACCCCCAGGGTGGCCTGCAATGCAGGCAGACTCTGATGTCCTTTGGCGATCGCCTCGTTCAAATCCCGGTCGGTGACTGCGCGACACAGACAAACATACATGGGGGCCTCTCCGATCGCCGTGGGGTGGCGAACGATGATGCCAATATTAAGCGAATAAGAATGATTGTCAACCGCAACCAGATGATCGATGCGACCGGGTAGGGCGACCCCTCACCCGGCAGCCACACGCCGTTGCAGTGCCGCTGAAATACCTTCCTGACCGCGCCCGACGGCAAGCATGCGCTCAACGGCGCGTCGCGCACCGGCTGCGACATCCTCATCCACCTCGACTGCGGGCGACAGGGTTTGCAGCGCATGCAGCACCTTGGGCAGCGTGATGCGCTTCATGTGCGGGCACAGGTTGCAGGGCCGGATGAACTCCACTTGCGGGAACTGCACGGCCACGTTGTCGCTCATGGAACATTCGGTGACCATCACCACGCGTGAGGCGCCAGACGCCTCGATGTGACGCACCATGCCCGTAGTGGAGCCGACGTAATCGGCTTCTTCGAGCACGTCCGGCGGGCATTCCGGATGCGCAATGATGTGGATTCCGGCATGACGTTGGCGGTATTCGCGCAGCTGCGCGCCCGTGAAACGTTCGTGCACCTCACAGGCCCCCTCCCACAGGACGATTTCCACATCAGTCTTGGAAGCCACCCACCGACCCAGGTATTGATCGGGGAGGAAGATGACCCGGTCGACCCCGAGGGATTCCACGATCTCGAGCGCATTGGCCGAGGTGCAGCAGATGTCGGAGGCCGCCTTGACCGCAGCCGAGGTGTTGACGTAGGTGACCACTGGCACGCCCGGATAACGCTGTCGCAGCAAGGCGATGTCGGCCGGCGTGATGGCATCGGCGAGGGAGCAGCCGGCTTCGGTATCCGGGATCAGGACCGTCTTGTGCGGGCTGAGCACCTTGGAGGTTTCGGCCATGAAGTGGACGCCGCACTGGACGATCACCTCCGCTTCGGTCGCCGCAGCCTGCTGCGCCAAGCCCAAGGAATCGCCGGTGTAGTCGGCGATGCCATAGAAAATCTCGGGCGTCTGGTAGTTGTGCGCCAGGACGACGGCGTTGCGCTCGCGCTTCAGCGCATTGATGGCAGCGATATAGGGCGCATGAACGGCCCATTCGATCGCGGGAACGACATGGCGCATGCGCGCGTAAATGGGCTCCAGCGCATCGCGCTCCGATTTTCCGAATACCGCCGGATGAGGCGTGAGTGCTTCGACGTGCAGGTTCATGGAATCCCCTCGCCGAAAGCAGGCTTTGGGGCACTGCTTTCAAGTGACGTACCGATGGTCACTTATACTAGGGTTGAGCATAACAGGTGTCAACTGTCACGAAATCCGCCCGGCAACCCCACGCCGGGCGCTGGCCGCTCGCGCAAGACCCTGCGGCGGAAGCGGAAGAGCTGCGCTGGCCGACCGCCGGTGTCATAGGCAAACTCTCCCGTACTGGCCACCAGCCCGCCCTGCTCCACCAGCCGCCGGAAGTTCTGCTTGTGCAGGCTCATGCCCGTGAGGGCCTCGGCCACCTGTTGCAGGTGCCATAGCGTGAAGCGGGATGGCAAGAGCTCGAAGACGACGGGCCGGTACTTGATCTTGCCACGCAACCGGCTCAGCGCGGTGGCGACCACCCGCCGATGATTCAGCGCCATGGGCCGCCCGAAGGCCGGACCGGGCTCGGCGCCCGCCTCCGGAATCAGGCCCGCCTGATAGAGCAGCTCATAACGTTCCAATACCCGCTCCGGAACCCAGGGCGCGCCGTTGACGCCGAAGTAGATTTCCATCCGCTCGCGCTCCTGTTCCGCCTGTTGCGGCTCGGGCAGCCGTGCCAGCCAAGTGTTCAACGCCGGAATGAGCGCAGCGTCGATGAGCGGTGGTCGGCCTTCGCGCCAGTCCTCCCAGGGAAAGAAAGCATAGACATCACACCAGCCGGCGCCCGCCTGGGAGACAACCTGCTCTTGCACCAGCGCCAGATAGGTCACGCTGATCCGGCGCAGCCCTTCGCCCGCGCGCCCTTCATCGAAGGTATAGAGCTGCTCGACATATCCGAGCGACAGGCGGGACTGGCGTGCCACCCAGCTGCGCAGGGTCCGTTCCAGGGTCCGGTCGGTACGCGGATCCAGCGGCCCCCACGGCAGCGCATCGGTAACATCCGATCGCGCATCGGGTGGGCGGATGGTGAGAATGCGCGGCGTTCCTTCGGTCACCGCAAGAATGATCGCGCACAGGTCGACCCGGAGCGCATCGGCCAGATTGGGCCCCGCTTCCGTTCCTTCATCCACGAGCGTGCGTTCCGCTGAGGGCGATCTTGCGACGGCCCGCTAACCCCCCGATCAAGCGCTTGGATTGCTTCATCCAATCCCCTCGCATCACCCTGCCGCCGCGCCGCTGGCCATGCGCACTGTCACACCGATACATCCAAGCCAACCCGAGCGGCGTGCGCACCAGCCGGCGCCGGTAATCATGGGGTGTTTGTTCAAAGCGATCCAGGCGACGCAGCAGCAGCGGGGACACTTCGTAACATTCCCCCGCAATTCTCCGCCGGCCTGGGAACCAGATCACGGGATATTGCCCTCGACTTCTCATATCGTGTCGCGCCAGCAGCTGCACGGTGGCGACGAAGCGGGCAGACGCCAATCGTCCGTGGGCGCTCGCCCCTCGACGCAGGGTCCCGTAGACAAACAGCAACGGCCGGACCACAAGGCAGACGCCGGCGTGACGGTCCGTTGCTAAACGGACCCCGCCCGGACCCCGGTCCAAGGGTCGATGATGCCGGCCAGCGCGGCCACGAAGTCGAGCGGCTCGTCGAGGAACAGGTGATGTCGCGCCTTGGGCAAACAAACGAAAGGGACGTTCTCCGCATACCACTTGCGGGTGTTTTCCAGCATGAACTTGCCGAAGAGCACACTTTTCTCGCCATAGACCATCGCAGTCGGCACGGTCAGGTGCTGGATCTCATGAGCCAGATTGTCGTAGATGGTTTTCTGCAGGAAGCGCATGTCGAACTTCCAGGTCCACCCTCCCTCCACGGGCATCAGCGAATGGCGAGCGATGTAATCGAGGATGTAGCGATTGGCGCACGGCTGCGGCGGGACCAGCTTGAACCGCGATACGGCGGTCTCGAAATCCGGATAGACCGTCTTTTTCTCCTTGAACGGCGAGGCACGCAGGTCATTGCCGGGACTGAACCCGGGCGGAAAGATGGCAGAATCGCAGATCACGATTCCCGCCAAGCGATCGGCGTAGTTCAGCCCGGCCTTCAACGTCGCCAGACCGCCGAAACTGTGTCCCGCGATGACGGTGTTGGGACCGAAACCCGCGTCCTCGCACACGCTGATCAGCTCCTTGGCGAACAGATCGCCCGAATACTGCTCGCGATGGCCGCTGTCGCCCATGCCGCTGAGGTCGATGGCACACACCGAATAGCGATCGATGAAGAACGGGGCGATAAAGTCCCACCAATGGGCATGGGCGCCGCCGCCGTGGACGAGCAGCAGGCCGGGCTTTCCGGTGTCCCCCCATGCGAGGTAGTGGATGGGGCATCCCTCCACTTCGATCTGCTTTTCGCGATAGGGTGCTTCGAGGGCCCGGACGAACCAGTCCGGCGCTTGCGTGATGTCCTGGTCCATGTCAACAGCCTCTGAGATTCCGCCAAGATCTACCTGGGGCGACGATCCTCGCCCCAAAGGCGCCGATCATAGCGTTTCAGGAATATGACAGGTAGACACGGATAGGATCGTGGATCACCGCCTATTAAAGGCGATGATTGGGGAAGATGGTCGGGGCGGCAGGATTTGAACCTGCGACCCCCAGCACCCCATGCTGGTGCGCTACCAAACTGCGCTACGCCCCGACTGACCGCCTGTGGAGAGAGCGTTTGAGCGCGCCCTCAGCCTTGACGAGGCGGCAATCATACTCGCAATGACTTCGGGTTGGAAGCGGGGCGGCGCTAGCCATTGCGCAGGAAGCGCAAGACTTCCTCCACCTCGCGGCACAGTTGGCGGACGACTTCCGCGGACTGGGGAGGCTCGGGTTTGGCTGCGGGCGTTGCCAGCTTCTGGCGGGCGCCACTGATGGTGAAGCCCTGATGGTAGAGCAGGTCGCGAATCTGCCGGATCAACAGAACGTCCGCACGCTGGTAATAGCGGCGATTTCCTCGTCGCTTGGACGGACTGAGGGCCTCGAATTCCTGCTCCCAGTAGCGCAGGACATGGGGTTTGACGGCGCAAAGCTCGCTCACCTCACCGATGGTGAAGTAGCGCTTTGCCGGAATCGGCGGCAATTCGTCGTTATTGCCGATTTCCAGCATACGCATGCACCCGTGCGCGGAGGTTCTGTCCAGGCCGGAACGTGACCACCCGACGTGCGGAAATCGGAATTTCCTCGCCCGTCTTGGGATTGCGACCCGGACGCTCGCCCTTGTCCCGAAGCTCGAAATTGCCGAACCCGGACAACTTGACTTGCTCCCCCTGTTCGAGCGCCTGACGAATCGTCTCGAAAAAGAGATCAACCAAATCCTTGGCCTCGCGCTTGTTGAGTCCGAGATCGCCAAACAACCGTTCGGCCATCACCGCTTTCGTCAATGCCATCAGTCCTACTCCCTGATCCGGGCGTCCGCGCGATCGGCCACCTGTCGAATGATATTTTCGACCGCCTGATCCACGACCCTGTCTTCCAGAGTGCGCCCATCATCTTGAAAAATCAAGCCAAATGCGATGCTCTTGCGACCCTCGTCAAGGCCGGGGCCGCGATAAACGTCGAACACGAGGCAGTCGGTCAATAGTGCGCCGCCCGCTTCCCGAATGAGCCCCAGAAGATCACCGACCGGCGTTTCATCCGAAACGACCAGCGCGAGGTCCCGCCTGATGGATGGAAAACGCGAGAGCGGCGAGAATCGTGGCACCGCCGCCGTTGGCGTGGCGTCCAGATCCCATTCGAACACCATCACTCCTGGGGGCAGATCCAGCGCAGCCGCGACACCGGGGTGCAACTCGCCCAGCCAGCCAACCGGATCGCTCGCCAGCGTGAGTCGCGCCGTCTTGCCCGGATGCAGCGCCGGGTGCGTCGCGGCCTGCGCCCCCAGTTCCGGGAAATGCATCATGACCGCAAGCGCCGCGAGATCACCCTTGACCGCGAAAAAATCGGCACCGCCGCTTGTATTGTCGCCACGCCATTGCTCGGGCAGCGATGGCCCGTGGATCAGGCCGGCGAGGCAATTTCGCTGACGGATGTCGCCGGCCTCGCGCGCGAAAACGGCGCCGATCTCGAACAGGCGCACCCGCCCCTTCTGCCGCTTCAGGTTACCTTGCAAGGCCCTGACCAGACCGGGCCACAGACTGGTACGCATCTGGGACAGATCGCTCGCAATCGGGTTGAGCAGATCGATCGGCGTGGCGTCGGCCAGAAAGGGCGCCTGCAGCGCGGGGTCAACGAAACTGTAGGTGATCGCTTCGTGATAGCCGCGCTCGACCAGCAGCCTGCGAATGCTGCTCTGTGAGAGGGTCATTTCCGGCACTGCCACCGGTTGGAGCGCAAGGCGAGGTCGGCCCGCCTGCAGCGCCTCGTATCCACGCAGGCGAATCAGTTCTTCAATCAGATCCGCTTCGATCTTGACGTCGAATCGATAGGCCGGCGGTCGCACCATCCAGCCGCCCTCCAGCCGCTCCCAGCGCATTCGCAATCGCGTGAGCAAGTCCTCGGCCTGGTCGACCGGAAACTCCCCTCCCAACATGCGGACGAGCCGCGCCTGACGCAGGACGATGCCGGGCGCCTCGTAACCCGATTCCTGCGCGCTCACCACCGGGCCGGCACGGCCGCCCGCGATCTGCAACAACAGCGCCGTCGCCCGCTCCAGCGCCTCGCGCTGCATCGTCGGGTCCACACCCCGTTCATAACGCTGGGCCGCATCGGTCTGCAGTCCATGGCGCCGAGCGCGCCCGGCAATGGCCTGCTGCGCGAAAAAGGCGCACTCCAGGAACACGCGCCGAGTGACTGCATCGACGGCGCTGCGATGGCCGCCCATGATTCCTGCGAGCGCCACCGGTCCCTGCGCATCGGCGATGACCAGCTCATCCGAATCCAGGGTGATGTCCTGGCCGGTCAAGAGCGTCAACCGCTCGCCCCTGTGGGCCCAGCGCACCGCAAGACCTGAGTCGATGCGATCCAGATCGAAGGCATGCAGCGGCTGTCCCAGTTCCAGCAGGACGTAGTTGGTGACGTCGACGACGGGCCCCAAGCTGCGCATACCCGCGCGACGCAGACGCTCACGCAGCCAGAGCGGAGTCGTGGCCTCGGGGTCAAAGCCCTCGATCACGCGGCCCAGATACACCGGACACGCGTCGCGCGCCTGCACCCCGACGGCCAGCGCTGAGGCGCCCGAGGGAGCCACGACATCCCACGATGGGCCGGACAGTTTGGCGCCCGTCAACGCCGCCACTTCGCGGGCGATGCCGCGCACGCTGAGACAATCCCCGCGATTGGGCGTGAGATCGATCTCCAGCACATGGCTGTCGAGTGCCAGATACGTCCGCAGATCCTGCCCGACGGGCGCGTCTTCCGGCAGTTCCAGCAGGCCCTCGGAGGTGTCGGCGAGTCCCAGCTCCTTGGCAGAACACAGCATCCCGAAGGATTCCACCCCGCGCAGCCGGGCCGGTTTGATCTCGAGCCCGTCAGGCAGCGTCGCGCCGACCCGTGCCAACGGCACCCGCAGTCCCACCGCCGCATTGGCGGCGCCGCAAACGACCTGCAGGTATTCGGATGTGCCGGCATCGACCTCGCAGACCCGCAGGCGATCGGCCTGGGGATGCGGTGCGATTGCGACGATGCGACCGACGACCACGCCGGCAAACGCAGGCGCCGCCGGTTCGACGCCGTCGACCTCCAGTCCGCCCATGGTGAGTGTATGGGCCAAGGCCGCAATCGGGGGTACGGGCTCGACCCACTCCCTCAGCCAGTCATCTGCCAAACGCATTGATCACCTGCTCGTCAAATTCAGCCGGAATCAAGAAAACTGCCGCAAGAATCTCAGATCGTTCTCGAAAAAAAGACGCAGATCATTGATGCCGTAACGCAGCATCGCCAAACGCTCGACACCCATCCCGAAGGCGTAGCCCGTATAGCGCTCGGCATCGATTCCGACATGGCCGAACACGGCCGGATGCACCATGCCGCAACCCAATACCTCCAGCCAGCCGGTCTGCTTGCAGACGCGACATCCCGATCCTTCACAGATCACGCAGGCGATGTCGACTTCGGCCGAGGGCTCGGTGAAGGGGAAATAGGAGGGCCGAAACCGGACCGGCAGCGAGCGTTCGAAAAACGCTTGCAGAAAGTCCTGAAGCACGCCGTACAACTCGTTGAAACTCGCGTCTTCATGTACCACCAGACCTTCTACCTGATGGAACATCGGCGTGTGCGTGAGATCCGAATCGCAGCGATAGACCCGCCCCGGCGCGATCAGACGCAAGGGCGGCGCCTGCCGTTCCATGGCGCGAATTTGCACCGGGGAGGTGTGCGTGCGCAGCAGCAATCCCGCGTCGACATAGAACGTGTCGTGCATTGCGCGGGCTGGATGCTGCTCCGGGATGTTGAGGGCGGTGAAATTGTAGTGGTCGGTCTCGATCTCCGGGCCCTCGGCAACCGTGAAGCCCATCGATCCGAACAGGGAGGCGATCCGCTCCAAGGTCCGGGTCACCGGATGCAGACTGCCCCGTGGCATGCCGACGCCCGGGAGCGTGACATCGATGCGCTCGGCCGCGAGGCGGCGCGCCAGTTCATCCTGCTCCAGCGACTCCCGACGCAGCCGGTAGGCTTCCTGGAAGCGATCCTTGGCCGCGTTGATGTCTTGACCTGCAGCGGCACGCTGCTCGGGCGGTAATTCTCCAAGCGCCTTCAGTTGAGCGGTCAGTTCACCCTTGCGTCCCAAAAGACGCACCCGGATCTGCTCGAGTTCGGCAATGTCCCGAGCCGACTGCAGATCGGTCATTGCAGATTCCACAAAGGCGTTCAGTCCGCCCACAAGCACCTCACCGGTCCTCAGCATGTACAGGAACGAGAAGGGGGAAAGCTTCAAATCGCTTTCCCCCTCCCTGATGGGCCCTAAGGGCAGGATGCCCCGTGAGGCTCAGGCAGCCAGACCGATCTTCGCCTGTTCAGCCAGCTTGGCAAAGCCGGGCTTGTCGTTTACCGCCAAATCGGCCAGCACCTTGCGGTCGACCTCGATCCCGGCCGTATGCAAGCCATGAATCATGCGGCTATAGGATAGTCCGCACTCGCGGGCAGCAGCGTTGATGCGCACGATCCATAGACCGCGGAAATCCCGCTTGCGCACCCGCCGGTCGCGGTAGGCATACTGACCGGCCTTGATGACGGCTTGCTTGGCAACGCGATAAACGCGGCTGCGCGCACCGTAATAACCCTTGGCCTTGTCGAGCACCTTGCGGTGCCGGGCGCTGGCCGTAACGCCCCGTTTCACTCTTGGCATTTACAGTCCTCCCATCAAAGATAAGGCAGCAAGCGGTTCAGCGCGTGGACGTCCTGCGCCGCCACCTGGACGTGCGGACGCAGATCGCGTTTGCGCTTGCGCGATTTCTTGGTGAGGATGTGGTTCTTGTAGGCGTGGCCTCGTTTGAAGCCGCCGCCGCCGGTGCGGGCAAATCGCTTGGCCGCGCCGCGGTTGGTCTTGAGCTTGGGCATAATCACTCCGCGATTGGTGATGCGCTGATGCGCTGTCTGCGTTACTTCTTTTTCGGGGCCAGCATCATCACCATGAGACGACCTTCCAGCCGTGCATCCTGTTCCACCACGGCGTATTCGGCCAGATCGGTGCGGAGGCGGTCGAGCAATTCCCGACCCAAGTCCTGATGCTGCATTTCCCGACCCCGAAAACGCAGGGTCACTTTGGCTTTATCGCCATCATTCAGGAACCGGATCAGGTTGCGCAGCTTGACCTGATAGTCCCCATCGTCCGTTCCCGGACGGAATTTGATTTCCTTGATCTGGGTCAGCTTCTGCTTGCGCTTGGCTGCCTGTTGAGATTTGTTCTTTTCGAAAGCGAACTTGCCGTAGTCCATGATCCGGCAAACCGGCGGCTCGGCATTCGGCGAGACCTCCACCAGATCCAGGCCGCTCTCCTGAGCCAGCTGAATGGCTTCGCGACGATACAGGATCCCGAGCTGTTCTCCGGCGTCGTTGATGACGCGAACCCGCGGCGCTGAAATCTCATCATTGCGCCGAGCTAATTTTTCCGCAGCGATCTCTCAATCCTCCTGTTTCACGCCGACACCGCCGGGCTCAGCGGCACACGCCCCGCGAACTCGGTAAGCGTCATTGCGCCCAAGTCTTCGCCCGCCAGGGTTCGTACGGCCACGGTCCCCGACTCCATCTCCCGATCGCCCGTCACGAGCAAAAAGGGCACTTTCTGGAGCGTGTGTTCGCGGATTTTAAAGCCAATCTTCTCATTCCTCAAGTCGGCCATGGCGCGAACGCCCTGATTTGACAGGCTTTGCGCAATTTCGGCGGCGTAGCCCTGCGCGCGATCCGTGATATTCATCACCACGACCTGCAGCGGCGCGAGCCATACCGGCAGCACACCGGCATGATGTTCGATCAGAATACCAATGAAACGCTCGAGCGAACCCAGAATGGCGCGATGCAGCATGACCGGTACGCGCCGCGCATTGTCCTCGGCGACATACTCGGCGCCGAGCCTCTCCGGCATCGAAAAGTCGAGCTGGATGGTGCCGAGCTGCCAGACCCGCCCGAGACAGTCCTTGAGAGCGAATTCGATCTTGGGACCGTAGAACGCGCCTTCCCCCGGTTGCAACCGATAAGCAAGGCCCTTGGTCGACAAGGCATTGGCCAAGGCGGCCTCGGCACGGTCCCATTGCGCCTCGCTGCCGACGCGCGCCTCGGGCCGGGTGGACAGCGCGATGCTGACATCCTCGAAACCGAAGGCACCATAGACCTCGAACACCAGATCGATGAAGGCGGCCACTTCGTCCTGGATCTGCTCCTCGGTGCAGAAGATGTGCGCATCGTCCTGTACGAAATGGCGCACGCGCATGAGTCCGTGCAGCGCCCCCGAGGGTTCGTTGCGGTGACAGGAACCGAATTCCGCCATCCGCAACGGCAGTTCCCGGTAGCTGCGCAAGCCATGATTGAAGATCTGTACGTGACAAGGGCAGTTCATGGGCTTTACGGCGAACTCACGCTCCTCGGAGAGGGTGGTGAACATCGCTTCCTTGAACTTTTCCCAATGCCCGGACCGTTCCCACAGACTGCGATCGACGACCTGAGGGGTGTTGACTTCCTGGTAGCCGCTCCGGCGCAACAGCGCGCGGATGTAGTCCTGGATCAGGGTATAGATGCGCCAGCCCTTGTCGTGCCAGAACACCATCCCCGGCGCTTCTTCCTGCAGATGGAACAGATCCAGCGCCTTGCCGATGCGGCGATGATCGCGCTTTTCGGCCTCTTCGAGGCGCTTGAGATAGAGATCCAGCGACTTCCGGTCCGGCCAGGACGTGCCGTAGATGCGCTGCAACTGCCGGTTGCGCGCATCGCCGCGCCAGTAGGCGCCGGCGAGCTTGGTCAGCTTGAAGGCCCGCAGAAAGCCGATGTTGGGTACGTGTGGCCCGCGACACATGTCGATGTAGTCTTCATGGACATACAGCGCAACGTTCTCATCCGCAGGGATCGCCTCGAGAATCTCGACCTTGTAGGGCTCGCCCCGCTCCTCGAACACCCGGATCGCTTCATCACGCGGAACGGGCTTACGGATCACATCGTAACGGTGGGCCGCAAGCTCGAGCATGCGCGCCTCGATGCGCTGCAGGTCCTCGGGCGTAAAAGGCCGCACGTAATCGATGTCGTAGTAGAACCCATCCTCCACCACCGGCCCGATGGCCATCTTGGCATCGGGGTAGAGCTGCTTGACGGCCTGACCGAGCAGATGGGCGCAGGAGTGGCGCACCACGTCGACACCGGCGGGATCCCTGTCGGTAATGATCTCGACGCGTGCGTCCTGCTCGACCGTCACGCACAGATCGACCTCGCGGCCATCGACGCGACCCGCGACCGCTGCCTTCGCCAAGCCCGGACCGATGTCGGCGGCAATCTGGGCCAGCGTGGGGGGCGCATCGTAGCGGCGTTGACTGCCGTCGGGAAGGGTGATCGTGGGCATATGCTGCCTGTACGCAGTGGTGGCCGATACGAAGGGCCACATGTGCAGAAAAGTGTGGATTCGAAATGGTAGGCGCGATTGGACTCGAACCAACGACCCCCACCATGTCAAGGTGGTGCTCTAACCAACTGAGCTACGCGCCTGTATCGAAGGAGCGAGAGTCTAGCGGCTATTGCGGTCACTGGCAACAAGGCTGCGCGACACCGCAGCGCGCAGGCCAAAAGACCCGGCCGGCCGGCAGCCCTTACAGCGGCCAGACCTTGACCGCGGTGCCCGCAGGAAAGGCCGTCCGGCCGGCGGGCAACTCGATCAGGCAGTCGGCCTGCGCCAGACTGCCCAGCATGGCCGAACCCTGCTCCGGCATTGCAACCACGCCGCGGCCACCGTCTGCAGAGTCGGTCCATCGCCCGCGCAGAAAAGTCGTCCGGTCCGCGCGATGAGCGACGGCCTCCATGATCGGCGTCAGGAGTGTCAGGGGTTCACGCACCAGCAGACCCGCCAGACGCTGCACCACCGGCTCGACAAAAAGCCGAAACGTCACATAGGCCGAGACCGGATTGCCGGGCAGCCCCATGAGCCAGGCCGCGCCGAGACGCCCGAAAGCGAGCGGGCGACCTGGCTTGATGGCCACACGCCAGAAGTCGAGCCGCCCATGCTGGGCCAGCACGGGTCGCACCCAGTCCGCCTCCCCCACCGACACCCCGCCGCTCACGACCACCAGATCCAGATCCGCCGTCTGCGCGAAGCACGCCGAGAGCTGCTCCGGATCATCAGGCACCACTCCCAGATCGTGCAAGCGCACGTACGGACGAGACAGCAGCGCTGCCAGCATCGGGCGGTTGCTGTCATGCAGCTCACCCGAGCCGAGCACGGTTCCCGGTGGGCGCAGTTCCGATCCGGTCGAGAGAAGGCCCACTCGGACCGGCCGCAGGACCGCCACCGAATCCAGGCCGAAAGCCGCAAGCAAGGCGATGCGGCGTGCGTCGATCGGACAGCCGGCCGGGAGCGCGGCCGTTCCGGGAACCACGTCCTCGCCGGCCCAGCGCACGTTCGCCCCGGCTTCGAGCGTCACATCCAGGGTGATCCAATGGTCGTCTGCCTGTACGCATTCCTGGGCCACGACCGTATCGGCGCCGGCCGGAAGCACAGCGCCGGTCATGATGCGCGCGCAGCTTCCAGCGGTCACCGTGCCCGACCACGGCGCTCCGGCCAAGGCGCGACCCACGATCCGAAGCCGGTGACCGGCCCGGGCGTCGACCCCCCGCAAGGCGTATCCGTCCAAGGCAGAGTGATGCTCGCGTGGCAGGGCGCAGGGCGCGATTACCGGCTCGGCGAGGGCCCGGCCATGGGCCTTGGCGAGCGTGAGCCGCTCGGTGTCCGTGACGGGATCCACGGCATCGAGCAAGCGCTGGCGCGCCGCCGCGATGCTCAGATCCTGTGGATCATGCCCGGCCATCGACATTTTCCGCGCCATGCCCGGTCGCCGCGCTCAATGCCGCCAGCTCGGTCGCGTCATTGGCTCCCCGCAAGGCCTGGGTCCAGCCGATGGCGCGCGCGTCCAACAGAGCCGGCCCTTGGGCCTGCACCCACGCACTCAGCCGACGGACCTCGCCGTCGACCGCCGCGACCACCGCGACGGCAAGATCCCGATGAATCAGCAAAAATGCCGGCTGCAAGCGCCCGTCAGCGACAGCGGTCGCCAGCAAGCGATTCGCGCGGCAGGCTGCCGCACCCAGATGCAGGGCGAGATCAAGCGGCACGCCCGGGCTGTCGACGGGCGCCACCAGCAGCCAAGGCGTCTCAACCCGGCGCAAGGCGGTGGCGATGCCCGCCAGGGGACCACGACCATCCGGCCAGTCGTCGACCAGCACGCGACGCCCGAGCGTGCCGTAGCGATCGGGATCGCGGTTGGCACTGATCCACACCGCGGCGCTCTGCATCTCGAGCCGCTCACACACACTATGGATCAGGGGACGGCCGCCGAACGGCTGCCAGGCCTTGTCGACTCCGCCCCACCGGCGGCTGCGCCCGCCCGCGAGAACGAGGCCGGTGATCTGTGTCCGGGCAATGCCCCCATCCACAAGCGAAGTCACAGGAATCAGCCGCCGGTGTGGTGCATGAAGCGCACGATGCGTGCCTCGCCGCCGACCTGAAAATCGTGTCCGCGCGGCTTCAGGGCCATCGCCTGCTTCACCGCGGCCTGTAGCGCCGCCGCATCACCGGGGCGCTCCCGCAACACGGCCCGCAAATCCGCGGAATGCTCCTGCCCCAGGCACAGCAGCAGGCGCCCTTGGGCCGTTACACGCACCCGGTTGCACTGCTCGCAGAAGTTGTGCGAATGCGGGGAAATGAAGCCGACGCGGATGGGGCTGTCGGCCATTCGATAGTAGCGCGCAGGACCGCCGGTTTGCGCCGCGAGAGGAAGCAGCGCATGAGATCGGGCAATGTCGGCGCGGATGTGGTCACTGGGGTAAAAGCTCAGCGCGCGGTCATGCGAGCGAAGGTCGCCGAGCGGCATTTCCTCGATGAAGGCGATATCAAAGCCTTGCGCGCGCGCGAAGTCGACCAGATCGAGCACCTCATCCTCGTTGCGCCCCTTGAGGATGACGGCGTTGAGCCGGATGCGTGCAAAACCCGCGGCTCGGGCCGCCTCGAGCCCTGCCAGCACGCGTTCGAGCTTGCCGACGCGGGTGATGGCGGCGAAGCGCTCAGACCGCAGGCTGTCCAGACTTACGTTCAGTCGGCGGACTCCCGCAGCGGCCAGCGTTTCGGCCAGATCGGCGAGACGCGACCCGTTGGTCGTCAAGGTCAATTCATCGAGTCCGGGCAGCCGCGCCAGCCGTTCCAGAAGCCAGGGCAAGTCGCGTCGCACCAAGGGCTCGCCGCCGGTGACGCGGATCCGCCGCACCCCGAGTGCCACGAAGGCCTGCCCCAGGGCGAGCAACTCCTCGAGCGCCAGAATCTCGGCGCGGGCGACAAAGCGAGCATCCTCCGGCATGCAATACACGCAGCGCAAATCACAGCGGTCGGTCACCGAGATGCGGACATAGTCCACCTGCCGCCCGAAACGGTCGACCAGCGCTTCCGACATTTTCTCAGGCATCCCGCGCTCCGCAGCCAGACAGCGGCTGACGCCGATAGCATACCGCCGACGGCGCGCGGACGCCTACGCAAGCCGCGCCTTATCCCTCGCTATCCGCGACCGGGACCTGCCATCCGCCCCCCAGCGCCTTGTACAGGTCCACCAGGGCCTTTAACCGCGACTGTTGGGTATTGATGCGCGACAACTCGACGGCGAACAGGCTGCGTTGGGCGTCCAGGACTTCGAGGTAGTCCGAATAGCCCTCGTCGAAGCGCCGCTGAGCCAATCGCGCCGTGTCGCGCAGCGCGACGATCTGCCGGTCCTGGGCGGCTACGCGATCGGCGGCGGCCGTTCGAGTTTCCAGAGCGTCCAGCACATCCCGAAAGGCGAGCCGAACGGTTTGCTGGTAATTCACGAGCGCCTGGTCGCGCCGGCTTTCTGCGGCGCGTACATTGGCGCGCGTTCGCCCGAAGTCGACGATGGGTGCGGCCAAATCGCCCGCAAACTGCCAGGTCTTCGCCGGGCCGTTGAACAGCCCGCTCAACTCCTCACTCTGCGTACCGAGCAAGCCGGTCAGCGATACCGTGGGGAAGTAGGCGGCGCGCGCAATACCAATCTCGGCATTGGCGGCTCGCAATTGCTGCTCCGCGGCACGAATGTCGGGTCGCCGCTCCAGGAGATTGGAGGGCAGACCCATCGGCACGGCCGGCAAGGCTCGATAATCCTCGATGGAGCGGCCCGCCATCGCAGCCGGTTGCACGATCTCGCGAGGCGTGCGACCCATCAGAATGCTCAGAGCATTGACTTGCAGCGCTCTTTGTTGGTGCAGCGACGGAAGCTCGGCCTCGGCGGCTGCCAACTCCGATTCAGCCTGACGGAACGCCAACTGCGAGATCGCACCATTCCGATAGCGCGATTCCTGGAGCCGATAGCTATCCTGTCGCGTCTGCACCGTGCGCTGCGCAATGTCGAGTTGCTGGTCCAGCGCGCGCAGGTTGAAATAGCCCGTGGCCACATCCGCGGCAACGGCGAGCCGCACCGCGTCCTGAGTCGACTCCCCGGCGACGAGCTGGGCCCGCGCGGCCTCGTTCGCCCGAGCCAGGCGTCCCCAGAGGTCAATCTCGTAGCTCAGCACCGCGGCCGCGCTGAAGTCGCCGATGACCTGTCCACCACCCGGCACGGCCGTGTCCTCGCTGCTGCGTTGGCGCGCACCGCTGGCTTGTGCCCGAAGCAAGGGGTAACGTTCGGCGTCGCGCAGATTGAGCACGGCGCGCGCTTCGGCGACCCGCGCGGCTGCCAGCGACACGTCGGCATTGCCCGCGAGCGCTTCTTCCACGAGGCTGGTCAGGACGGGATCCCCGAATCCGCGCCACCACTGGGGATCGATACGGGCCGCCGGCGACGCCTCGACGTTCGCCCCGCCCCAACCGTCCGGGAGATCCGTTTCAGGCCGAACGTGATCCGGCCCCATCACACAGCCGGACAGACCCAACACCAGCACCACAGAGCCAATGCGCTTAACCATGAGATCCATGCTCCTGACCGGCGCCGCCGCCGGCCGGCTTGCGATCGGTCAGCCGACCGATCAGGACGAAGAACATGGGCACGAAGATGGTCGCCAGGAAGGTGGCCGCCAGCATGCCCCCGATCACGCCGGTGCCGATCGCGTGTCGGCTGGCCGATCCGGCCCCGGTGCTGATCGCAAGCGGCAATACCCCGAGCATGAAAGCCAGTGACGTCATCACGATCGGCCGGAAGCGCAGGCGGGCCCCCTGCAGCGCCGCATCGAAGACCGATGCGCCCTCGCGCCGGTGGATCATGGCGAACTCCACGATCAGGATGGCATTCTTTGCCGCCAGGCCAATCAGCGTCAGCAGGCCGATCTGGAAATAGAGGTCGTTTTCCAAGCCCCGCAGCCAAGTCGCCGCGATGGCGCCAAACACCGCGAAGGGCACCGCGGTGACCACGGCGAAAGGCAGCGTCCAGCGCTCGTACTGGGCCGCGAGGATCAGAAACACCATCACGATCCCGAACACGAATGCCAACGTCCCCGTGCCGCCCGTCGCAAGCTCTTGGTAGGCCGAACCGATCCAGCCCAGGGAATAATTGTCGTCGAGCACCTCTTGGCTGACCGCCTGCATGGCCGCGATCGCCTGCCCGGAACTGTATCCCGGAGCCGGCTCGCCCAGAATCTTGGCCGCCGGAAACACGTTGAAGCGTTCGACCAGATCCGGCCCCATCGTGCGATTGACCTTGAGCAAGGCGTCCAGCGGCACGAGGTTGCCGTCATTCGAGCGCACGAAGACATGGCGCAAGTCTTCAGGCGATCGACGGAAATCCGACTCCGACTGCAGATTCACCCGATAGCTGCGCCCGAACAGCGTGAAATCGTTCACGTACAGGCTGCCGAAGGTGCTCTGCATGATGGTGAACACCTCGTTGATCGGTACGTTCAGCGACCGCGCCTTTTCCCGGTCGAGCTCGGCGTAATACTGCGGCGTGGACGTCGAAAAGGTCGTTCGCAGGCCGGTCAGTTCCGGGCGTTTGCGGGCTGCCTCGAGCAGCCTGTTGGTGGCTTCCATCAACGGCGTACTGCCGGCACCGCTGCGGTCCTGCAGGTAGGCCTCGAACCCGCCCGTGGTGCTGATGCCGGTGATGGGCGGGGGATTGAAGCCGAAGGCAACGCCGTCGCGCAGATCGCGCGCCAGACCGGAGAACGGCCCGACCAGCTTGCGCGCGTCCGCTTCCGGTTCGGTCCGCTCCGACCAGTCCTTCAACTGCACAAAGGAAATGCCGGAGTTCGTCTTCTGCGACTGGGCCAGGATGTCGAAGCCGGCAAAGGTGTTGACGCCCGAGACAGTCGGTTGCTCGAGCAGGCGCCTCGTGACCTCATCGGTGACGGCCTTGGTGCGGTCCAGGGACGCAGCCGGCGGCAGCTGGTAGGCCATCAGCACATAGCCTTGGTCCTCGGGCGGCACAAGCCCTCCCGGAACCCTGTTGAACAGCAACACCGTGATGCCCATCAACCCCGCAAACAGCACCAGCCCCAGCAGCGCGCGGCGCATCAGAAATCCGGACGCCGAGACATAGCCGTTCGTCACCCGATCGAAGATGCGGTTGAACACGCGGAACGGCAGGGCAGGCTCGCCGTGCACCGGCTTGAGCAGCAGCGCGCACAGGGCCGGCGTCAGAGTGAGCGCCACGAGGCCGGAAATGATCACCGACACCACGATGGTGATGGCGAACTGTTGATACATCTGCCCCGAGAGGCCGCCGAGGAACGCGACCGGGATGAACACGGCCGACAACACGAGCACAATGGCAATCACCGGCCCGGTGACCTCTTCCATGGCCTTGAAGGATGCCTCGCGCGGACTCAAGCCCTCGGTGCTCATCAGACGCTCGACGTTTTCGATCACGATGATGGCGTCATCCACCACGATGCCGATGGCGAGCACCAGCCCGAACAGCGTCAGCAGATTGATCGAGAAGCCGAGCAACAGCATGCCGGCAAAGGTCCCGATGATGGATACCGGCACGGCCAGCAAGGGGATCAAGGTCGCGCGCGGGTTCTGCAGGAAGATGAAAACGACCAGCACCACCAGCACGATGGCTTCGATGAAGGTATGGATCACCTCCTCGATCGACACGCGCACGAACTTGGTGGTGTCGAAGGGAATCTCGTAGGCCAGACCATCGGGGAAGCGCTGCGAAATCTCGGTCATCTTCGCCTGGATGGCGTCGACGGTCTCCAGCGCGTTGGCCCCTGGCTGCAGGTAGAGCCCGATGGGCACGGCCGGCTTGCCGCGGAAGGTCGCTTCGAAGTTGTAATCCTGTGCCCCCAGTTCCACGCGGGCGACGTCGCTCAGGCGCAAGGTGGCGCCCGAGGGATCCGAACGCAGGATGATGCGCCCGAACTCGGCCGGGTCGGCCAACCGACCTTGGGTGTTGACCGTGTAGGTGTACGCGTTCTCCCCGCTGATGGGCTCTTGGCCGAACTGTCCGGCGGCGAACTGTGCGTTCTGCTCCTGAATCGCCTGAGCGACGTCGCTGGCGGTCAGGTTGAACTGCGCCAGCTTGTCCGGCCGCAGCCAGATCCGCATCGAATAGTCCTTCTGACCAAACAGGGACGCGTCGCCGACACCGGGGATGCGCTTGATTTCATCGATGACGTTGAGCAGCGCGTAGTTGCTGATGAACACCGAGTCGTACTGTTCGGTCGGCGAGTTCATGACGACCAGGGCCAGAATGCTGCTGGAGCGCTTCTGCACCCGCACGCCCTGGCGCCGCACTTCCTCGGGCAGACGCGCCTCGGCTGCCTTCACCCGGTTGTTGACGTCGATGGTGGCCTGATCGGGATCGGTCCCGATGGCAAAGCTCACCGTGATGCGCAGCTGCCCGCTGGCAGACGCCACCGAGCGCATGTAGATCATGTTCTCGACGCCGTTGATTTCCTGCTCGATGGGCGCTGCCACCGTCTCGGCGATGACTTCCGCGCTCGCACCGGGGTAGGTCGTGCTGACCGACACCTCGGGGGGAACGATTTCCGGATACTGGGCGATCGGCAGTGCCCGCATGGCCACCAGACCGGCGAGGACGATGACGATGGACAGCACCGAGGCAAAGACGGGCCGGCGGATGAAGAAAGCCGATATCATGCGGTGGCCCCCTGGACGCCGGACGCGCTGTCCGACTGCTTACGGCCCGATCCCGATGGCGTCGGCTCACTGTTTGAAGCGGGCGCCGCGGCCTTCACGGGCGATCCGGGGCGCACCTTGATGACCCCGTCGACGATGACGCGGTCGCCCGCCTTGAGCCCGTCCTCGATCAGCCATTCGGACTTCAGGGCCGCTCCAGTCGTCACGGGTTGGACCTTGGCCTTGTCATCCTCACCCACCAGATAGACGAACGTGCCCTGCGGCCCCTGCATGACTGCCGCCTGAGGGATCACGATCACCCCCTTGCGCGACAAGCCCTTGGGCACGATGCGAACGAATTGCCCTGGCAACAGGCTACCCTCTGGATTGGGGAAGACGGCGCGAGCGCGCACCGTGCCCGTGGCGGGATCAATGGTACTGTCGGTGAAGCTGATATAACCCTGATGGCCGTAGACCGAGCCGTCGCCGAAGCGCAGCTCGGCGGCCAAGCGCTCTTCACCGGCCATGGTCAGCTTGCCACTTGCGAGCAATTCGCGTTGGCGCAGCGCATCGGCGTCTGGATAGGAGAAATTGACGTAAAGCGGGTCGAGCTGGGTGATCCGCGTGAGCAGGCTGTCGGTTGCTCCGGGGCCGACCAGACTGCCTTCGGAGCGGACCTCCAGACTGGTCACGCCGCTCACCGGCGCCTCGACCCGCGTGTAGCTCAGATCGATGCGGGCAGCCTCCACATCGGCCTTCGCTGCGGCCAGATTCGCTCGCGCCAGATCCAGGTTCGACTGCGACGTGTCCCGTTCGCGCGCGCTGATGGCATTCTCGCCGTACAGCGCGGCGACCCGGGTCCAGTCCCGCTCCGCCTGGCGCAGTTGCGCCTCGGCGTCCTGCAATCGGGCCTGCGCCCTGGCCAGCGCAACCGCAAACGGAGCAGGATCGATCTGAAACAGGACATCGCCAGCCCGGACGCGCTGACCTTCCCGATACGTGCGCTTCTGCACGATTCCCGTGACCCGTGCCCGCACCTCGACTTCACGGAATCCGGCCGTGCGCCCGGCGTATTCGTTCTCGACAGCCACGTCGCGGGGCTGAACGGTGGTGACACCAACCTCCGGAACGGGGGGCGCCGCACCTTGGGCCTTTGGATCCTGTTCCTGGTTGCCGCAGGCGCTCAGTGCCGAGATCAGAAACACCGTCAGGAGGACCGACAAGGCCCGCGGACGGACAGGGACGATAGCGCGCATCATGGGACGTTATTCTCCGCTCTCGGGTAGGCACGAGTGGTCAGGCGCGCAGCCACCGGTCTCGGGTCGTGACTGCGCGCATGCAGGGACTGCATGCGATAATACATACATTCGCGTTTGTTTGCTATTAAAACTATACTACATCCACTCACCATTGATCAGCAGGGAGACTATGCGGATGGTGCGCCGGACCAAGGCCGAGGCCGAGCAGACCCGAGAACAGATACTCGACGCCGCAGAAGGGGTTTTCCTCGAGCGCGGCGTCGCCCGTGCGAGCCTGGAGGAGATCGCGCAAGCCGCAGGAGTCACACGGGGCGCGGTGTATTGGCATTTCCGCAACAAGGCGGATCTGTTCGATGCCATGTACTGTCGCGTGCATCTGCCGATGCAGGATCTCTTCGATCAGGTGCTGACCTTGACCGACGGGGGCGCCGTGGAAGCGCTGCGTGCGTTCTGCGCCCAGTCGCTCCAATGCCTGGCCACCAACCACAGGCGGCAGCGCGTCTACACCATCCTCTTTCACCGCTGCGAGTTCGTGGACGGCCTGCGGGAGAGCAACGATCGACTGGTGGCGATCCGGGACAGTTGGCTGGGGAGCATGGAGGATCTGTTCAGGCGTGAACAGGCCCATGGCCGTCTGGCCAACGTTTGCCCGCGCCTTGCTGCAATCGCGATCCACACCGCCATGATCGGCATCTACTTCGACTATCTGCGCAGCCCTCAGACCTATGACCTGTCGGCGCAGGCTCCACAGCTGATCGATCTGGTGTTCCGCTGCGTCGATTGACGACGAGCGCCGCTGCCCGGGTGGGAAGGGAACCCCCGGCGTTCTAACGGGTCATCCCTCTGGGATCGGGTCGGCCGTGCGGCACGAGCACCGCCTCCCGCACCACCAGCGATCGGCAGGAGATTGGGATGACGATCACCCTCGGGGCGCCGCCGGAGGCGCTCTGGCAACGTTTGGCAACGATCCAGCGAGCCGTGCTGATGCTGGACTACGACGGGACGCTCGCGCCTTTTCACGAAGATCCCGCCCGAGCCGTCCCTTATCCGGGTGTCGAGCCCCTTTTGCAGGAAATCGCCGCGCTGCCCCATGACCGGCTGATCCTGATTTCAGGCCGCGCGCTGGACGATCTGGGAAATCTGGTGTCCCTTCCGCGGGCGGTCGAGTGCTGGGGCAGCCACGGCCGCGAACGCGGATTACCCGACGGCAGCCGCGAGTCGATGCCGATCCCGGACACAGCTGCCGCCGCGCTCGACACCGCCTCAAATTGGCGGGCATTGATCGAATCAGCAGGCGGACGATTCGAGCGCAAACCGACCTCGATCGCCTTTCACTGGCGCGCCCTGGATCACGATGAACGACACCGGCTTCGCGCGCAGCTCACCGCCGATCTCGCCGCGATCGACCCCGCTGGCGAGCTACTCTTCTGGCATGATTTCGATGGAGGCATGGAACTGCGCGTCCGGGGCGTCGACAAGGGGACGGCCGTAAGCCGGATCCTGGCCGAGACGAGCGGCCACCACGCCGGTTCGGCGCTCCTGGCCTATCTCGGCGATGACCTGACCGATGAGGATGCCTTCGACGCCTTGGGGGATCGGGGCTACTCCATCCTCGTGCGCGAACAGGTGCGCCCTACCGCCGCCCGGAGCTGGCTCCGTCCTCCGGACGAGCTGATTCGGTTTTTGAGGCAGTGGCTCGACCTCCGCGGCCGATACGCGGCGCAAGCCGGCCCATGAGAGGACGCCGCAACGCGGACGATCGGGCGGAGCTCGGCGTTGTTCGGGCGCGGCGGCGATACGGCATCATGCGACGCTGCAGTCCGCCGTCGTGTTCGACAAGGAGCTTCCTGTGACGCAATCCGCCCCGTCAAGCCGACGTCTGATCGTCGTCTCCAACCGCTTGCCCATGGTGCTGCACCGCGCCGAAGACGGCTCGCTCAGCAGCCGCCCTGGCAGCGGCGGTCTGGTCACGGCACTCCTGCCCGTGCTCCGCGATCGGGGCGGGGTCTGGGTCGGCTGGCCCGGCATCGCGGACCACGACGAGGGCGTGGAACACGCCTTGAGCCGAGCGGCGCATCAGGCCGGTTACCGGCTCGCGCCGGTCGCGTTGAGCGCCGAGGATCAGTCGGGCTTCTACCACGGATTTTCCAACGAGGTGCTGTGGCCGCTGTTCCACGACCTGCAATCGCTCTGCCACTTCGATCCCGCCTATTGGCACAGTTATACCAGCGTCAACGAAAAATACGCGCGCACGATCGCCGGGCAGGTTCAGGCGGGCGACTTCATCTGGATTCATGACTATCAGTTGATCCTTGTCGCCGCTGATCTGCGGCGGCTGGGCGTGGACGCACCGCTTGCCTTTTTCCTCCACATTCCCTTCCCGCCGCTGGACATCTATCTCAAGCTGCCGTGGCGCTACACCCTGCTGCGCGCGCTGCTCGAGTATGATCTGGTCGGGTTTCAGACACCGCGCGACCGCCGCAACTTCGTCCAATGTGTGCGCGCGCTGCTGCCCGAGGTGCGCATCGGCCACCGCAATCACCGCCTGCGGCTCCCCAGCGGTCACGAGACACGCCTGGGCAGCTTTCCGATCGGAATCGATGCCGGTGCATTCAACCGTCAGGCGCGATCATCCGCCGTCACCGCCGCCGCCGAGAAACTGCGCGCCGAATTGCCGGGCCGGGAACTCATCCTGGGCGTGGACCGTCTGGACTACACCAAAGGCATCCCCTTGCGACTCGAGGCATTCCGCTTCGCGCTGCGGGCCTATCCCGAATTGCAGGAACGCGTGACGCTCATTCAGGTGGTGGTCCCCAGCCGCGACGACATCCCGCAGTACCGGGACCTCAAGACGCGCATCGAACAACTGGTGAGCGAGATCAACGGCGAGTTCACCCGCCCCGGCGGCTGGGTGCCGATTCACTATGTCTACCGCGCGGTCGACCGCCTCGACCTCATCGCCTACTATCGTGCGGCCCGCATCGCGCTGGTCACACCGCTCAAGGACGGGATGAATCTCGTCGCCAAGGAATTTTGCGCCTGTTCGGTCGACGATGACGGCGTGCTCATCCTTTCGGAGTTTGCCGGCGCCGCCGGACAGCTCCAACAGGGCGCGTTGCTGGTCAATCCCTATGACCTCGAAGGAACCGCAAATGCCATCCGGCAAGCCTGCACCATGGAGGGGTCCGAACGGCGCCGGCGGATGCGGCTGTTGCGCCGCGCCGTGGGGCGGCAGGACGTGTTTCGCTGGGTGAACGGATTTCTGGATGCGGCCATCGCGAGTGACCTGAAGGATTTTCCGCTGCCCGAGGACTATGCCCCCCGTACCGAAGCCGAGCAGGCCTACTGGGACACCGAATTTGCCACCTGACCGGGTCTTTGCCGTGCGCGCCGCGCCGCCCGTATCCACAACGCCGGGTCGAGCGACATGCCGCATGCGCTGAATGATGTCATCGTCTCGGTAATGGCATTGGGCATGCTCGCCCAGTGGCTCGCCTGGCGCTTCCAGTTTCCCGCCATCATCCTCCTCGCCCTGACCGGCTTGCTGATCGGCCCGATTCTCGGGTGGATTCATCCCGCTGCCGATTTGGGGGATGAGGGGCTGCGCACCATCATCAATCTAGGCGTCGCGATCATCTTGTTTGAAGGCGGGCTGAGCCTGCGCGTGCACGAACTCAAAGAGGCGGCCGCCGGCGTCAAACGCCTCGTCACGCTCGGCGTGCTGCTGAACCTGCTGTTTGCGACGCTTGCCGCGCGCCACGTCGCCGGCCTGTCATGGGCGGTATCCATGGTCGTGGGCGCGATTCTGGTGGTCACCGGGCCGACCGTGATCATGCCGCTGTTGCGCCACGCTCTGTTGAATCGGCGTACCGCTTCCTACCTCAAATGGGAAGCCATCATCAACGACCCGGTCGGCGCCCTGCTGGCGGTCGTGGTGTTCCAGTACTTCGTGCTGGCCGGCGACGAGGGTTCGGCAGCCGGCGCCCTGCTGAACATCGTCCAAGCGGCTGGCGTCGCGGCAACCCTCGGCGGCGGGGGAGGCTACTTCCTGGCGCGCGTCTTTCGCGCGGGACTCGTCCCCGAGTTTCTCAAATCGCCTGTCCTGCTGGCCGCCATGCTCGCGCTGTTCACGCTCTCCAATCGGGTGCAGGCCGATGCGGGGCTGCTGACGGTGACCATTCTCGGGGTCGTCATGGCCAACATGCGTCTGCCGGATATCAATGGTCTGCGACGCCACAAGGAGTATGTGACGATCCTGTTGGTTTCGACCGTGTTTATCTTGCTTACCGCAGATCTCCAGACCGATACGCTCGCCCAACTCGACTGGCGCGCACTGGCCTTCGTGCTGGCGATCCTTTTCGTGGTGAGACCGGCAGCGGTCCTGCTCGCGACCGTAGGGTCAGGGATGCCCTGGCGCGATCGGCTTCTGGTGGGATGGATCGGCCCCCGCGGCATCGTCGCGGCCGCCGTCGCGGGTCTTTTCGCGCCTGAGATGATCGCCGCGGGTTATGCCGACGCAGACATGCTCGTGCCGCTGGTCTTCGCCGTCATCTTCGCCACGATCCTGTTTCATGGTCTGAGCTTGCGCTTCCTTGCAAGGCGTCTGGCACTGGCGCCGGAGGGACCGCGAAACGGCGTGCTGATCATCGGCGGCTCTCCGTGGACCATCGAATTGGCGCGCTGCATCCATGAGCTCGGCATTCGCACGCTGATCGCGGACGACTCGTGGCACCGATTGCGGCCCGCGCGGCTGGCAGGATTGCCCGTGTATTTCGGCGAGATCCTCTCCGAACGTGCGGAAGAATCGCTACAGTTTCAGGACTTGGGTCATCTGATTGCGGCGACGAGCAATGACGCTTACAACGCGCTGGTTTGCAGCGCCTTCACGCCCGAGCTCGGCGCCGATCATGTGCTGCAGCTTTCCCTGGGGATCCCCGAGCAGGACGACCGCAGGCGCCTGTCTGCCGGGGTGCGCGGGCGGGTGGCGTTCCATCCGGATGCCACGTTCGAGGAACTGTGGCGCCGCCACCACGAAGGCTGGCGCTTCCAGAAAACCCGGTTCACGGAGAGTTTCACCTATACGGACTATTGCGCGACGGCCGCGGACGAGCGCATTCCCATTCTACTGATCAGTCCGAGCCAGGAGGTGACGCTTTGCACGTCGCGTCGCGGCGTAAGGCCCCGACAGGGCGATGTCCTGGTGAGCTATGCGCCGTGTCGGCCCGTCCGGGAGACCACGACGGAGCACCGCTCCGCGACGGATCAGCCCGTCGGTTGACCACCAGCGGCGCTTCCAAAAGCTCGTCAGCCCTCCCCCGCCAGCATTTTGCGCAAGGACTCGAGATGCGCCCGACCCCGCTCCTGGCGTGCCGCCGGATCGGCATCTGCTGAAGAGCGCTCCCACTCGAGCACCTCGGCCGGTAGCTCCGACAGAAACCGGCTGGGTTCCCGATCGACATCCTCACCCCCGACCCGCCGGCGGGCTGCGTAAGTGAGGGTCAGTCGTCGACGCGCGCGCGTAATGCCGACATAGGCCAGGCGTCGTTCCTCTTCCAGCGTGCCGGCATCCAGGCTGTTGCGATGAGGCAGCAAGTCCTCTTCCACGCCGACCAGGTACACGTGATCGAATTCCAGCCCCTTGGCGCTGTGCAGGGTGAGCAGCTGCACTTCGTCCGCGTCGGCTTCCTCCTGCCGATCGAGCATGCCGACCAGACTGATATGAGCAAGCAACCGCTCCAGCGTCGCCTCATCCGCCCACCGCGCTTGCAGGCGGGTGAACCAGTCCACCAGTTCGCGTACATTCTTCTGGCGTTTTTCGACAGCGCGCCGATTCTTGTCGCTTTCAGCCAACCAGTTCATGTAGTCGATGCCTTCCAGCAAGCGCTTGAGGCAGGTCGGGGCATCCTCCTCGTGCGCCGTGCGCTGCATCCGCAGCATCCATTCAGCAAACGTATAAAGATGCTCGGCCGCCCGTTCGGGCACGCACTGGCGCAGGCCCATCTCGCCGGCAGCCATGAGCAGACTGATCTGGCGCCTCTGTGCGTAGCCCGCCAGCTTCTCCAGCGTACTGGCGCCGATCTCCCGCCGCGGAACATTCACGATCCTGAGGAATGCGGCGTCGTCATCGGGATTCTGCAGCAGTCGCAGATACGCCAGAAGATCACGGACCTCGGCCGCGTCGAAGAACGAACTGCCTCCAGTGATCCGATACGGCACCTGGTGTTCCCGCAGCGCCCGCTCAAATGGGCGTGCCTGATGATTGCTGCGGTAAAGAATGGCGTAGTCGGCGTAGCGCGCGCGATGCGTCATGCGGTGCTGCATCAGATCACTGACGACCCGCCGCACCTCGTCATCTCCATCCTCGCAAGCGACGACGCGGAGCCGCTCGCCCTGCCCCAGCTTGCTCCACAGTCGCTTCTCGAACAGATGCGCATTCTGGGCAATGAGGGTATTTGCCGCCTTGAGGATGTAACCCGTCGACCGGTAGTTCTGCTCGAGCTTGATCACGCGCAGATGCGGAAAATCTTCCTGGAGCCGCTGCAGATTTTCTGGTTGGGCCCCGCGCCACGCATAGATCGATTGATCATCATCGCCTACGACGGTGAACCGCGCCATCGGCCCGACCAGATAGCGCAGCATCCGGTACTGGGCAGCGTTCGTGTCCTGATATTCATCGACCAGAAGATGCGCGACGCGATTCTGCCAGCGCTCGCGCAGATCAGGATCCTCACCCAGCAAGCGCACCGGCAAGACGATCAGATCATCGAAATCGACGGCGTTGTAGGCGCGCAGATGCCGCTCGTAATCGCCATAGAGTCGCGCGGTCCGCAGGGCCTCCTCGTCCTCCGCGGAGGAAAGCGCGGCGGCAGGGGAAATCAGCTCGCTTTTCAGCGACGACACCCGTTGCTGCAGGCGTTGCAGATCGGTCTCGCCGATCTCCATTTCCTGCCGGGTCAGCTCGCGCAACAATCCCCGCCCGTCGCCGCTGTCGAAGATGGAAAACCCCGGCTTGAGTCCGGCTGCGCGTCCGTCCTGCTGCAGAAAGCGCAGCCCCAGGCTGTGAAAAGTGCTGATCCAAGGAGGCCTCGCCGGCCGGACGCGAAGCAGCCCATGGATGCGATCCCGCATCTCCCGAGCGGCCTTGTTCGTGAAGGTGACCGCCATCACCTCGGTGTGAGAGCGCAGCGGTTGCGCCAGGAGGTGAGCCACCTTGCGCGTGATGACGCCCGTCTTTCCGCTACCTGCGCCGGCCAGCACCAGCAGGGGGCTGTCGAGATGATGCACCGCATCATGTTGTTCGGGGTTCAGGGAAGCCATGCGGGACTGTCGGCAGGAGAGTCGGGGCGCAGCCTATCACAGGTGTCCTGTCACCATACGCATCCCGGCGTGACGCGCTGGACATTTCTCCACCCATGAACGAACAGCGCCGGCGATGAGCCGGCGCTGTCTTCGTCGAAGTGAACGGTCGCTCAGGCGATGGCGTTCGCCTGAACATTCAAGGTCGTGAGTTCACGTACACGCTGCAGGATCTGGATGATGAGCCCGCCGATGGCGAATAGCCCCCATCCCAGCACCACGAAGCCCCAATGAATCGGAGCGGCAAACAGCTCCTCGGCGTAGAAGAAGGTGTGACCCCACTCGTTCAGGCCGAGATTCGGCATGATCAGGACCGGGGCCGCAGCGATCAGGGCCATGGGCAGGGAAACCCGGTTCGTGAAGTACGGCACCCGGGTGTGCAGCAAAGCAAAGCCCAGAATGGCACCAACCGCCCCCACCGGGATCGCGAAGTAGAACAGGCCAATGTGCGTCGGCGTGAAGTCGGTGTCGCGGACCGTTACCTGGTGCCAAGCGGCGTCGGCTTCCACGTAGAGCCCCAGAATGGCCACCAGGATGATGCTGCCCACCGCGGCGAAGGCCAGGATGGCGTAGTAAATCAGCAACTCGCGCTGGGGCGACATGACCGGATTGGCCGGCCGCGTGAACCAGATCAGGGGCACGCCGATGGCGCCGATGAGGGTAATGATCGTCATTTGGATGTAAAACAGGCGCATCCAGTAGGTCTGGAAATCCTGCTCGAAGTAGTCGAGGCCGACGGTGAAGGAATAGGTCTGCTGGTACCAGCGGTAGACACCGAACAGCACACTGGCCAAGGCAACCCCGATAACGGCTGCCATCCACGGCATGCGCGGCACCTTGGTCTCATCCTGGGCCAAGCCCAGGAAGGACATGATGGAATGGACGATACCCTGGGGCGCTGCGGGCGCCGCCTGGGACTTGGTCACTGCGTTCATCGAACTGACTCCTCGAGATCAAACTGAAACCGTTAAACGACGGATCGGGTCATCCTTGCTGATATGGACCGCCTTCCTGAACGTTGGTTCAGGATACCGCTCGCCATGACCTGGGTCAACGATTATGCACCTCAGAGCAACCTGATATTCGCTCGCTGCATAACCGCCCGAGCGTATCGGCCGTCGTCATGATCCCGTCAGAATTGCAGGCGCACAATCGGCGCCGACCGACCATCCTCACCAACCGAGCCGGAGCGCAAGTGACTTTCAAGCATCTGCCTCGCCCCCGGGGACCCCGATCGCTTCATTTCATGAAGTTCCTGCAGAACGGCCGCGGCGTGGCCTCCCTGGCCCCCTCCAGCCGAAAGCTTGCCGCCGCGGCTTGCCGCCATGTGGCGCCCGATCGCCCACAAGTCATCGTCGAGCTGGGCGCCGGCGCGGGCCCGATCACGGGACATGCGGTGAGCCTCATGCATCCGCGGAGCCGATTGATCGCCATCGAGCAGGATCCCGACCTCGCTGCCTTCACCCAAAGGCTCATACCTGCCGCTGAAGTCGTCTGCGGCGACGCGGGCGACATCGGGCAGATCCTCGCCGATCGACAGGTCGGGCACGTGGACCTCATCATCAACGGCCTGCCGACTCCGAGCCTGCCGCCCGCCGTTACCCAACGGCTGCTGACGTGGATGGGCAACCTGCAGGGCGCGGCATCGATGAGCCAGATTACCGTGATGCCCTGGGTTTACCTGCGCATGTACCGGGCGCTGTTCGAGCGCGTGGACTTCGAGCTGGTGTGGGCCAACATTCCGCCCGGCGGCGTCTACCATTGTACCGGCCTGAAACGCCAAGCGTTCGCCACTGCCTAAGGGCAGATTCCGTCCGGCGCCACCCGCCGGCAGAAGGGCGGCGGCGCCATCTTGAACGTTCGGTATGTCCGTACTAGAGTGATCCTCGGCGACCTGTTATCAGGCGCGACCCGGCGTAAGCGCAGCTTCCGCAGGAGATTCCAGCCGAAATGACAACACGATTCGAGGAGACCTCTTCATGGCAATATCGATTCGCAAGCCCTCACCACCACCCGGCACGTTCGGGCAGCGCCTCGCTGCCCTCGTCGGCCTCGCCGACGATGAGAGCCGGGCGCCGCAAATGCCTTGGCGATTCGCCGTCATCGGCACCATGCTCGTCGCCCTGGTCCTGGGCATCTATCGCTGGTATCAGCAGACGCATTCCTTTACCGTCGGCCTCGACTACTTCGAGCAGGATTTCCAGACCTACTGGATGAGCCTGTTCTACATCCAGATGACACTCATCACCTTGGTGGGCATGATCGGCGTTCCCTTGCTGTGGTTCACCCGGCCGGCCAACCCGACCATGACCGCTCGCCAGGAACTGCGCCTCTACTATCTGATTCTGGCTTTCGCGGCCGTCGCCAGCGTCATCGTCGTCGCCGCACTGGGCCTCTTCGTCGAGGCCGATGCCGCCTGGCACCAGGTCACAATCCGCGATACCGACTTCACCCCGACCCACATCGCGCTCTTCTACTTCGTCATCCCCGCAGCCCTCGTCGCCGGCATTCTCGGCTTTATCTGGCTGCATACCCGCGTGCCCTTCTTCATCAACCGTGTGTCCCTGCCCCTGGCCGTGATGGTCAGCGGATTCGTGCTGATCATGCCGAACCTCGGTTTCAACGAGTGGGGCCATACCTTCTGGTATGCCGAAGAACTGTTCGCGGCGCCCATCCACTGGGGCTTCGTGGCACTGGGCTGGGCCCTGTTCGCCATCGGCGGCTTCGTCACACAACTGGTCGGCCGCATCCTCGAACTGACCCGCGTCGATTCGTCGGCGACGTCTCAGTCCGCATTCTGACGCACCCGGGAGGCGGCGGCTCAGTCCCCGCCTCCCACATCAGCCATCGGCACGACAGCTCCGGTTCAATTTCAGCTTTTGCTGAATCCCGCCTGCGGACCTCCGTGTTAGGATGCGGCCCAGCGCACCGCCGTATGCCTTCGGCAACGCTCGGTGTCGTCCCGATTCATCCCCATGGAGCTTAATGAATGGACATCGAACTCAGGGAAGAGGACCTGGCCTTCCAGCAGGAAGTCCGCGATTTCCTCCAGCAGCATGCCCCCAAGAACAGCAGCGAGCTGTGGAGCAAGCGCAACGACTGGTTCAAGGCGCTGAAGGAAAAAGGCTGGGATTGCCCCAAGTGGCCGGTCGAGTTCGGCGGCCCCGGCTGGAGTCCGGTGCAGCACTTCATCTGGGACAAGGAAACCTGCGCCTACAGCCTGCCGCCCGAGCTGCCCTTCGGCAAGGTGATGCTGGCCCCGATCCTGATGCGCTACGGCTCCAAGGAGCAGATCGAGCGCTTCCTGCCGGACATCCGCGACAACAAGGTCAACTGGTGCCAAGGCTATTCAGAGCCCGGCGCGGGCTCCGATCTGGCCTCGCTCAAGACCAAGGCCGAGTTGTCCGCCGACGGCAAGGAATACACGGTCAACGGCACCAAGATCTGGACCACGATGGGCCACATGGCGCAGTGGATGTTCTGCCTGACGCGAACCGCAACGACCGGCGTGCGCCAGGAAGGCATCACCTTCCTGCTCATCAACATGAAGACCCCCGGCATCGTCGTCAAGCCGATCTTCACGCTGGGCGGCAGCCATCACGTCAACCAGGTCTTCTTCGACAACGTCAAGGTGCCTGCCGAGAACCGCATCGGCGAGGAAGGCAAGGGTTGGACCTACGCCAAGGGCCTCCTGCAACACGAGCGCAGCGGCATTGCCGGCATCAGCCGCACTATCGTCGCGCTCGACAAACTCAAGAAAAATGCCCGCGCTGTGCCCGATGGCGACCAAACCCTCCTCGACGACCGCGGCTTCCTCTCCCGCATCGCCGAAACCGAGATCGAGCTGCGCGCGCTGGAATTCGCGGAATTGCGCAGCCTGGCCGACGCCCAGCACACGGGCGAACCCGGCACGGCCTCCTCGATCCTGAAGCTCAAGGGCACGGAGATGCAGCAGCGCATGCAGGAACTGACCATTGAAGCCGCAGGCATCTACGGACTCAACCAGGGCTTCAAGGAAGCCGGTCCGAAGTTCTCCAAGATGGGCATGATGCTCTACCTCAACGGCCGCGCCGCCACGGTCTACGGAGGCTGCAGCGAGGTGCAGAAGGACGTCATCGCCAAGCGCGTGCTGGGACTGGTCGACGCCTGAGCCGGCTCATCGAATCTGACAAGGAATCGCAATCATGGATTTTCGTTTCACGGAAGAGCAGCAGTTGCTGCGCGACAGCATCGAAAGGTTTCTGCGCGAGGATTACGGCAGCGCCGGCGTGGGCATTGCCGAGCGGCGCAAGAAATCCCGCAAGGCGCCCGGTTTTGATGAAGCCACCTGGAACACCTTTGCCGATCTGGGCTGGCTGGGCGTCGCTATCCCCGAAGAATTTGGCGGCATCGGCGGCAATCTCGTCGACACCATGGTGGTGATGGAAGAGCTGGGCAAGGGGCTCATCCTCGAGCCCTACTTCCCCACGGTGGTGCTCGGTGCCAATGCCGTGCTGCTGGGCGGCAGCGAAACTCAGAAGCGCGAGATCCTGCCAGGCGTGGTCGAAGGCAAGATCCTGCTCGCGCTGGCGCATGCCGAAGAGCAGGCGCGCAACAATCCCCTGGACATCGCCACCACGGCCACGCGGCACGACAGCGGCTGGACCCTGAACGGCAGCAAGTCGCTCGTGCTCAACGCCGACAGCGCCCATTACCTGATCGTCGTCGCGCGCACCTCGGGCAATCGCGCCGATCGCACCGGCATCACGCTGTTCCTGGTGGACGCCAAGTCGGAAGGCATCACGCGCACCGACTACCCCACCGTCGATTGCCTCCGCGCCTCGGAGATCCGGTTTGAAAATGTGATGGTCGGCCAGAGCCATGTGCTGGGGGTCCTCGATCAGGGCGCAGAGGTGCTCGAAGGCGTCATCCAGCGCGCCATCCTGGCGCTGGGCGCCGAAGCAGTCGGCATGATGGAAATGCTGCACCGCGACACCGCCGCCTACACCAGCCAGCGCGTCCAGTTCGGTCACCCCCTGAGTCAGTTCCAGACGGTCAAGCACCGCATCGTGGACATGTTCGTCGAAACCGAGTTGACGCGATCCTTGCTCTACCGCGCCACGATGGAAGCCGAGGCAGGCCACCCCGAGGCCACCCTCGATCTGCATGCCCTCAAGCACAAGGTCGGCAAGGCCGGCCGCTTCGTCGGCCAGAGCGCCGTGCAGCTCCATGGCGGCATGGGTCAGACCGAGGAACTGCGCATCGGTCACTACTTCATCCGACTGACTGCGATGGATCCCCTGTTTGGCGACAAGGACTACCACTTGCGCCGTTACGTGGACCTCATGTCGATCCCGGAAGGCGAACCGGACGCCAACATCCTGCCGTTCTGAAGACCATGGTCCACCGATACGGGCGGTGCCGCTGGGCGCCGCCCGTTTTGCGCCGACCCATCGCACTGTCGAGCAAGCCACAGCGGGTCGTCAACGGATGCACCTGCCCGCGCGCCCTTAGACGTTGATTCGTAATCGCCCATAACGCACCAGATCGGTGCGCCAGCGGGTGCGCCACGGGCCGTCGAAATCCTCGGCTTCCATCCGCCAGGACCAGTTTCCGTCGACAGTCCCGGGGGTGTTCATGCGCGCCTCATCCCCTAAGCCGAGCAAGTCCTGCGCGGCGAGAATCGCGAGACGGGCGACGCTGGCCAGCGCCAGATGGATGAACGCATCGGGCATGCTTACCGACGAAAAACCCAGATAAGCCTGAATCTCATCCTGGCGCGGCTGCGGCAGTGTGCGCCACCAGCCGCAGAGGGTGGGATTGTCATGCGTTCCCGGATAGACCACGCTCAACGGCTCGAAATTGTGGGGCAAATGCGGGTTTTCGGCGTCGCTGTCGAAGGCGAACTGAAGAACACGCATGCCCGGCATCCCCAAGCCCAGCCGCAAGGCATCGACTTCGGGCGTGATCAACCCCAGGTCTTCGGCCACCAGGGCCAAGGGGCCCAATGCCGACTCGATCGCCGCGAACAAAGCCTCGCCCGCAGCCGGCTCCCAGACCCCATGGATGGCGTTGGGCGCGCCGGCCGGAACCGCCCATGCCGATTCAAATCCGCGGAAGTGATCGATGCGGATCAGATCGAACCACGCGGCTTGGCGTCGCATCCGGTCGATCCACCAGCCATAGCCCCGTGCGGCCAAGACCTCCCAACGGTAGTGCGGCATGTTCCAGAGCTGGCCATCGGTCGAGAAGTAGTCCGGTGGTACCCCGGCCACCTGAGTCATCTGGCCGCTATCGTCGAGATGAAACAGGTCGCGGTGCGCCCAGACATCGGCGCTGTCATGCGCCACGAAAATCGGCAGATCGCCGAACAGGAGTACGCCGCGATCATGCGCCCGCTGCCGCAGCGCGTGCCACTGCACGTCAAAAAAAAACTGCGCCGTCCGTGTTCGCATCATCGGGACGGCCAGTTCGGATGCGGCCCGCTCCAACGCAGCCGCCTCGCGATCGCGCAAGGATTCCGGCCAGACATGCCACGGCGCGTCTTCCCGCGCCTTGATCGCCTGGTAGAGGGCAAAATCCTCCAGCCAATGCGCCTCGGCGGCGCAAAAGGCCGCGAAGCGCCCCTGCAGGTGATCGTCGCTCGCCACCGCGTGATGGACGGCGTCCCATTGCCCAGGCGTCAAGCCGTGGTCGGCAACTGCCTCCCCCGCCAGCCCGGGCAGGCGCGCCGGATCGATCAGCCGCTCATCCCCCGCGAATACGGAGCAAGACTGGTAAGGGCTGCCCGTGCTGTCCGGTGGACACAGCGGCAAGGTCTGCCAGAGTGTGAATCCCGCATCGGCCAGACCATCGATCCATGCCTCGGCCGCCGCACCCATGCGCCCGACGGGACCCGGTCCGGGAAGAGAGGTCGGATGCAACAGCACACCGGAACGTCGTTGCGACAAAAACGGATGAACCCGACTCATCAATGCCCTCCTCGCATCGCCGAACCCGCCCCATCGGTACGTCCATGCGCCAGCGGCCGCGTCAACTGGTCCGGCACCGGCTCGCCCAACATCTGGTACAACGCCGCCAGATGCAAACGAAACAAGCGCTCGAACTGGGCGACATTGGCCGCCGAATTGTCGCCGCCCAGCCACCAGAACCAGTCCGACGCCTCGCAGTGCGCCAATTGCCGCTCGGCTTCGGATCGCTGCGTCGTGTCAAGTCGGCCTTCTGCCACGACCCGATCGAAGACGCGCTTGGCTTCTACCAGGAGATCCCATGCGCGATTCTTGTCGGGATCGCCGATCCAGATGGCGAAATTGCCATAGACCCAGCTGCCGGCCACCACGCGCTCGAGTGGCCGGATGGAGTCGCGCTCGAGCCCGTCCAGAACAGCGCTGAAGGTGGTCAACTGCAAGCGCGGATGCGCAGCCAGCCGGCTGTAGAGCCCCGAAAGAAAATAATAGGCATTGTCCGGGTAATACTCCCAGGCATTTTCCCCATCGAGGATGATGGACACCACCTGTCCGGGCGGACGGTCCTCATCAGCCAAGCCTTCCAGTTCGTGCACCAGATTGGCGACCGCATCGTCACCGTGCCAGTTGCGATACTGAAAACCGATGCGGTCGGAAAGTTCATCGTCACGAAAAAAACAGACCGGTCCAGCGGGCGGCTGGTAGGGGCGATGGAGCTGATCCGCGGCCCGGCCGGACATACCGAGTGAATGGCGCAGAACGCCTTCCCCGGTCGCCGCCCAGCGAAAACCGCTCTCACCCAACAGCTGCAGCGTGCGCACACAAACGCCGCCTTCGGCCGGCCATACGCCGGCCGGCGCGAAGCCGAAATGACCGCGGAACACGTCGATGGCCTCACGGATCTGCCACCGGGCTCGCTCGAGTCCACCCGGATAGCCGGCCGCCAAGGGCAGCAGCGCTTGCGGCTGGGCCTCGTGAGCGGCGTTGAAGTCGAGCATCAGCGGCAGGATGGGGTGGCTGTACGGGGTGACCGACAGCTCGATGCGCCCCGCTTCGGCGAGCCGGCGGTAGCGCGGAATGATGGACGCCATCAGCTCGGCCAAAAGGCCGATCAGCATCCCCCGGTCGGCCAGCGTGTAGTGCCCGCCCTTCTCGATCAGCGATTTGGCACGCGCATCGCTGCGCCGTACCGTCTCGCCCAGCCAGGCGAGGTGATACCACACCAAAAGATCGATCAAGAACTGATCGGACAGGTAGTCGAGTCCCGCCGGGTGGTCCAGCACCCAGTCGGCCAGACGCGCGAGTCGGCGATACGGCGCGAAACGCTCGATGACCTGCGTCCGATCGATGCGCAAGGCGGCCTGGATCAGGAGCAGCCGCTGCTGAGGGGCGATCGGCAGCACCGGGCCGGCCAAGGCCTGCAGCAGGGGATCGCGCAGGCCGTCGTGCCCGCCCGCTGCCGCGGTCAACTGAGCGGTGTAGTCGGCGATCTGCTCCAGCAGCGTGGGCGTGAAGTTGACCACCGCGCGCGCCAACGGCTCGGCTTCCAGATGCGCCGCCATATCGACGTAGTCCTTGATGCCGTGCAGGTAGGTCCAAGGCGCCTCGTAGTGATGCTGGACGGGATCCTCGTAGCTGGGCTGATGCATATGCCAATAGAGCACCACGGGCAAGGGCGCCTTATCGGACATAGGGCAGTTCCTGCTGCAGCATTTCCGGTGTCACCAGCACGACTCCGCCTTCCGTGACGTGGAAGCGGCGGGCATCCTCCGCGGGATCCTCGCCGATCACGGTCCCCGGGGGCAGATGGCAGCCGGTCTCGATGACGGCCCTGCGCACCAGGCAATCCGGCCCGACGACCGCTCGCGGCAAGACGACCGTGTCCTGGATCAGGGTACGCTCCGCCACCAGCACGTTCGAGAACAACAGTGAATGGCGCACCACCGCGCCCGAGACGATGCACCCGCCCGACAGCATCGAATCGATGGCGATCCCGCGCCGATCCTCATCGTCGAACACGAACTTGGCCGGCGGGGCCTGCTCCTGGTAGGTCCAGATCGGCCAGGTGTCATCATAGAGGTCGAGCTCCGGGGTGACGCCGATGAGTTCCATGTTGGCGGCCCAATAGCTGTCGACCGTGCCGACATCGCGCCAGTAGGCCTGGCGACCCAGTGCGTTGTTGCGGAAGGGAAAAGCAAAGATCCGATCGCCCCGCGCGACGCCGCCCGGCAGGATGTTCTTCCCGAAATCGTGATCCGACGCAGGATCGGCGCCGTCCTGCGCCAGCATGCGCAGCAGATAGTCCGTGTTGAACACGTAGATGCCCATGGACGCGAGCGCGTGGTCCGGTCGGCCGGGGATCGCCGGCGGATCCAGCGGCTTTTCGACGAAACTCTCGACGCGCCCATCCGCCGTCACGCCCATGACGCCGAAGCCCTGCGCCTCCATGCGCGGAACCTCGAGGCAGGCCACAGTCACGTCCGCCTCGTGGCTGACGTGAAACCCCAGCATCGTGCCGTAGTCCATCTTGTAGACATGGTCGCCGCCCAGGATCAGCACGTAACGCGGCCGGTGCGTGCGGATGATGTCGATGTTCTGGTACACGGCATCGGCCGTGCCCTTGTACCAGGCCTCGCCATGGCGTTGCTGGGCCGGCAGGATCTCGATGAATTCGCCGAATTCGCCGCGCAGAAAGCCCCAGCCCTGCTGGAGGTGGCGAATGAGCGAATGGGCCATGTACTGGGTCACCACACCGACCCGGCGAATCCCCGAGTTGATGCAGTTGGAGAGCGGAAAATCGATGATGCGAAACTTGCCGCCGAACGGAACGGCCGGCTTGGCGCGATGACTGGTCAATTCGCCCAGCCGGCTGCCCCGCCCGCCAGCAAGGATCAAGGCCAACGTGTCCTTCGTGGCGAGACTGATGAAGCGCTGGGAGGATTCGATTTGCATGGGGTCTCCACTGTGGGCGTCCGCTCGAGCCGGTCCAGTCTGGCATGGCCGGCGGCGGCCGATTTTGCTCTACATCATGACCCGATTCGATTTCAGGAGTTCGCCACCGGCAGCGGTTTGCTCGTCTGCCGCCTCCCCTCGTCATCCGGCATGCTCGCTATTCAAGCAGATTTCATGCCTGCGCATCACGCGGGCAGGCACGACCTGTGCTGAGGTTTCTGGCATTCTGACGGACCGAACCCCGGAGCTCGTCCCATGCCCGCACCCGATCCCTTGACGACGATCCTGGCCGACGAACTGGGTCTGCTGCTCGACGGACGTCATCACGATCCCCGGCGCATCCTTGGCCGTCACGCCGACGGCGACCAGTGCACGGTGCGGATGCGCATCCCGGGGGCGCGCACCGCATGGCTGACGCCGCTCGAGGTCCCGCTGCAGCGTTGGGGCGACACCGACCTCTTCTGCTGGACCGGCGCGGCCCGCGATCTGCCGCCGGCCTATGGCTGCCGCTGGGAGGACAGCGCCGGCACGATGCACGAACGCATCGATGCCTATGGCTTCGACGTCTTTCTCACCGGCGAGGCACTGACCCAATTCCATCAGGGTCGCCATCTGCGGGCCTGGCAGATGCTGGGCGCGCATGTCTGGACGGAACAGGGCATTGCCGGGGTGCGGTTTGCCGTATGGGCACCCAACGCCGAACGCGTCAGCGTGGTCGGCGATTTCAACGGCTGGGACGGCCGCATCCACCCGATGTCCAACCGTGGCTATACCGGCGTGTGGGAACTGTTCGTGCCCGGGGCCGGCACAGGACAGCTCTACAAGTTCGAGATTCGCAGCCGACCGCATGGCACCCTGCTGGTCAAGACCGACCCTTACGGCCGCGCCTTCGAGGTGCGTCCCGGCACCGCCGCGCGGGTGTGCGCCGCCAGTGCGTACTCATGGCAGGACCACGCGTGGATGGCGGCGCGGGAGAACTGGCAGCATGCTCCCATCTCGATCTACGAGGTCCACCTCGGCTCCTGGCGCCGGCACGCCGATGGCCGCTTCCTGGATTATGGAGAACTGGCCGACGCCCTGATTCCGCATGTCACGGCGCTCGGGTTCACCCACATCGAATTGCTGCCGGTGACCGAACACCCGTTGGACGCCTCCTGGGGCTATCAAACTACCGGATTCTTTGCGCCGACCAGCCGCTTCGGCGACCCGGACGGGCTACGCGCGTTCGTCGATCGCTGCCACCAGGCCGGCATCGGTGTCTACCTGGACTGGGTTCCCGGCCACTTTCCCAAAGACGGATTCGCCTTGGCGCGCTTCGACGGCAGTGCCCTGTATGAGCACGAGGACTGGCGGCGCGGCGAGCACAAGGAGTGGGGCACGCTGGTCTTCAACTATGCCCGCAACGAGGTCCGCGCTTTCCTGCTCTCCAGCGCGCTCTACTGGCTGGAGGAATTCCACATCGACGGTCTGCGCGTCGATGCCGTCGCCTCGATGCTCTATCTCGATTATTCGCGCGGACCCGGCGAGTGGCTGCCCAACATCCACGGCGGCAACGAGCATCTCGAGGCGGTCGATTTCCTGCGCGAACTCAACACCATGACTCACCGCGAAGCCCCAGGATCGGTCACGATGGCCGAGGAATCCACGTCCTGGCCCCAGGTCACCCGCCCGACCTACGTCGGCGGCCTGGGGTTTTCCATGAAGTGGAACATGGGCTGGATGCACGACACCCTGCGCTACATGAGCAAGGATCCGGTGTATCGCCACTACGACCATCAGGACCTGACCTTCGGCCTGCTCTACGCGTTCAGCGAGAACTTCGTTCTGCCGTTCTCGCACGATGAGGTCGTGCATGGCAAAGGATCGCTGTGGCAGAAGATGCCGGGGGACGATTGGCAGAGGATGGCCCACTTGAGGCTGCTGTACAGCTACATGCTGACCTACCCCGGCAAGAAGCTGTTGTTCATGGGCAGCGAACTGGCGCAGCCCTGGGAGTGGCATCACGACGAGGCGCTTCCCTGGGCCCTGCAGGAGGACCCGGCACGCCAGGGGCTCCTGCGCCTGCTCGGCGATCTGAACCGCCTCTACCGGGATTGGCCGGCCTTGCATGAACGCGACTTCAGCGCGGATGGCTTTGCCTGGATCGACTGTCACGATGCAGCGCAATCCGTCATCAGCTACCGGCGCATCGGCGTGGCCGACGAGGCCGTCGTGGTGTTGAATTTCACGCCCGTGCCGCGCCTCGGCTACCGGCTGGGCGTGCCGCGACCGGGGTGGTATCGGGAGGTGCTCAATTCCGATGCCGCCACCTACGGCGGCAGCAATCTCGGCAATGACGGCGGCGTCGCCAGCGATGCCTTGCCCTGGATGGATCTGCCGCATTCGATTGCGCTGACCTTGCCGCCGCTCGCCGCCATTGTCCTCAAGCACGAGCCGTCCGCATGAGCCGTACCAAACGCGCCACATCGAATGCAGCGCCCCTCAAGGTGTTGTTCGTCGCCAGCGAAATGGCGCCGTTGATCAAGACCGGCGGCCTGGCCGATGTCGCCGGCGGCCTGCCCAGGGCGCTCGTCCAGCAAGGGCTTGATGTGCGCGTCTTGCTGCCTGGCTATGCCGATCTGGCGATCAGCCGCCCGGAATTCGACCTCGAGACCGGCTTCATCCCGCCCCTCGGCATGGGCGACATGCAATTGCGTCGCCTACCCGCCGATCGCGTGGGTGTGCCGGTCTGGCTGCTCGAGAGTCCCGGGTTCAGCGACCGAGCGGGCAATCCCTATTTCGATGCCAACGGGCGCGACTGGGCCGACAACGCCCAGCGATTCAACCGGCTCTCGCGTGTCGCGGCACACCTCGCAGCCGGACGGGCCGGCTTGGACTGGCGACCCGACATCGTCCATGCCAACGACTGGCAAACCGGCCTGACACCCGTCTGGATGATGCTCGAGCGCGTCGATCGGCCGGTCCTGTTCACCATCCACAACCTGCAATACCGCGGCGACTTCGACGCCGGCGTGCTGCCCGAACTGGGTTTGCCGTTCTGGCTCCACCACCCCGATGCCCTGGAGTTTCATGGCCGGGTGGCCCTGATCAAGGGCGGCCTCGTCTTCGCCGACGCGATCAGCACGGTCAGTCCGACCTATGCCGAGGAAATCCAGACCCCCGGGCTCGGTGAGGGACTCGACGGCCTGCTGCTACATCGCCGGGCGATGCTGCACGGCGTGCTCAACGGCATCGACACCGCGGCGTGGGATCCCGCCGCCGATGACCACCTCCCGGCCCGCTACACCGCCGATCGGCTGGCCGGCAAAGCCGAAATCAAGCAGGCACTGCAAGCCGAAATGGGGGTCGAAAGTCGGGACGACGTGCCCCTGCTCGGATTCATCGCGCGGCTGGTGCCACAGAAGGGTATCGATCTCATTCTGGACATCCTGCCCGAACTCATGGCCCTGCCGGTCCAGTTGGTCTTCCTGGGATCCGGGATGGCCGACATGGAGCATCGCCTGCGCCAGGCTTGTGCCAGCGTGCCGGGCCAAGCAGCCTGCCGCATCGGTTTCGACGAAGGCTTGGCGCATCGCATCGAGGCCGGAGCCGATCTGTTCCTGATGCCCTCGCGCTTCGAACCCTGCGGACTGAACCAGCTCTACAGCCTGCGCTATGGTACGCCGCCCATCGTTCATCGTTGCGGCGGGCTGGCAGACAGCGTGGTCGATACCGATGACGCGTCCCTCGCAACCGGCACGGCCACCGGGTTCCAGTTCGCCCCCGCAACATCCATGGCGCTCCTCGACGCCGTGCGGCGCGCGCTGATGCGCTACAACGACAAAGAAACGTGGCGCAAAATCGTGCAGGCGGCAATGGCGCAGGATTTCAGTTGGGCGCACAGCGCGCGTCGCTACCGCGAAATTTATGCCGGGATGCGCTCTTCGCCGCGCTGAAACCGGCCGCGAAGGCGCTGGCCCGATTCCTGCTGATAATTAAGCGCGACGACGGAACATGTCGCGCCGCTGGAACTTTTTCAACATGGCCGGCATCTCATGAAAGCCAGTTCGATCAGTTCGAGCGCAACCGCTCAGGACCCGCAGGAGCCTCGCGCTCCCGCGCCAACAGGAGACTCGCGATGAGACAGGACTCTCAGTTCGGACGGCTTTATCAGGAGCGGGTCATCCAATTGCGCGGCGGTCAGGACTTCACCGACCGTCGGTGGGAAATCTGGTCCCTGCAGCAGCAGATCGGGTTCGATCCGTGCTTCGGCACCGACGTTCGCTACGCCTGTGAGCGGAGCGGTTGCCCTTGGCGCAGCGAATGCCAGAGCCTGTGCGCCGACTGGAAGCGCTGATCTCCCGGCAGCGGCTGGCCGCAGCATGAGCGTATCGTTATGATGCCGCCATGCCCATCGTCGATTCTGAAAACCTCTATAGCGTCAGCAGACTCAACCGGGAAGCCAGACTGATTCTGGAGCAACGCCTGCCCCCCCTGTGGGTGACCGGCGAAATCTCGAACTTCGTCCAGGCCGCTTCCGGTCATTGGTATTTCAGCCTCAAGGACGCGCAGGCCCAGGTGCGCTGCGCCATGTTCCGCAATCGCGCCACTGCCGCGCCGATCCGCCCCCAAAATGGCCTGCAGGTCCAGATCCGGGCGCAGGTGAGCCTGTACGAACCGCGTGGCGAATTCCAGCTCATTGCCGATCAGATGCAGCCGGCCGGCGCCGGCGCGCTACGTCTCGCGTTCGAGGCATTGAAGGCGCGTCTGGCCGGCGAAGGTCTGTTCGATCCGGCGGGCCGACGACCATTGCCGGCTTATCCGCGCACCATCGGTGTCGTCAGCTCCCCCACCGGCGCGGCGCTGCGGGATATTCTGCACGTGCTCGCCCGACGCTATCCGTTGGCGCCGGTCATCCTCTATCCCGTCGCCGTGCAGGGGGTCGACGCAGAACCGCAGATCGTCCGGGCCCTGGCGCTTGCCGGCGCCCGCCAGGAATGCGACGTGATCATCCTGGCGCGCGGCGGCGGATCGCTGGAAGATCTGTGGGCGTTCAACCTCGAAACCGTGGCGCGCGCGGTGCGTGCCTGTCCGATTCCGGTCGTGAGCGGCGTCGGCCACGAAATCGACTTCACCATCGCCGATTTCGTCGCCGATCTGCGCGCGCCGACGCCGTCGGCGGCCGCGGAAAGCGTCGTCCCGGACCGCATCGCGCTGGCGCACCGCATCGACCAGTTGCAAGCCCGGCTGTCCCATCTGGCGCTGGGACGTCTGAAAGCCCATCGACTCCATACCGCCCAACTCGACCATCGCCTCGGGCAATGTCACCCCGAGCGCCGCCTGCAGCGCCAACGTCAGCTGTTGGACGAGTTGGAGGCCCGGCTGATGCGGGCCATACGTTTTCGCATCGATCGGCTGTCGCATCGACTGACCGCGCAACGCAGCCGCTTGTGGGCCGGGCGACCCCACGTCCGTCTGCGACACGCTCAGGAACGGCTGGCTCGCGCGAGCGCCGCGCTGCGTCGCGCCATGGACGGCCGCCTGACCGAGCACCGGCGCCGTCTCGCCGGGGCCAGCCGGGCACTCGACGCCGTCAGTCCGCTGGGAACACTGGAGCGCGGTTATGCCATCGTCCGCCGCTGGCCCGATGGAACGGTGGTGCAATCCGCGGAACAGGCGCCGGTAGACACCCGACTCCAGCTCCGGTTGCGGCGAGGGTCGCTGATCTGCCGGGTCGAAGAGACAATAGAGGCGGAGGTACTGCCATGATCGGCCAACGGCTGCGGAGGCCGCATGCAAAGAAATGGGCACGACCGCTCGGCCTGCTCGTCATCCTGCTGAGCTGGATGCCGCTCGCCTCGGCCTTGATGCCATCCACTCCTGTCCCCGGCGGGGTGGTCGTGCTGGACCTGCCGACCGAGGCGCGACAGGCCCGTTATGAGGACAGGCCGCTGTGGATCATCGACGCAGATGACGGCCCCAAGGCTCTCGTGGGGCTTGCCCTGACCGCCCAGCCGGGAAAGCACCACATTGATTGGGTCGATGCCCGCGGCGTCACCCATCGCCTTGCCTTTACGGTCGGCGATAAGGCCTATCCGACCCAGAAGTTGCAGGTGCCGCCCAGGATGGTCGACCTGGACCCGCCGACCGCCGCGCGGGTCAAGCGCGAACAGACGCGGATCCGTGGGGCCCTGGGCCATTATCGTCCGGCCGAGGGCGATTTCCCTTGGCCGCTGGCCCTGCCGGCCGACGGCCCCACGTCCAGCCCGTTTGGTTTGCGGCGGGTGTTCAACGGGCAATCCCGCAATCCGCACAGCGGCCTCGATATCGCCGCTGCCGAAGGCCATCCGGTCCGGGCTGCCGCTCCGGGCGTCATCGTCGACAGTGGCGATTTCTACTTCAACGGCAACACGGTCTTCGTGGACCATGGCGGCGGGCTGATTTCCATGTACTGTCACCTCAGCACCATCGACGTGCAAGGCGGCGATCGCGTCGCGACCGGTCAGCTGCTCGGCCGTGTCGGCCATACCGGCCGGGCTACCGGTCCTCACTTGCACTGGGGCGTCGCCTTGAACGGCAACCTGGTCGATCCGGCGCTGTTCCTGCGCCCCGGCGCCGGCGTCCCCTAGAGCCGATGGTCCGACGCCCTGCGGGAAACCGCGCCGTCTCACCCCTTCACCGCCTGCGCGATCGATCGCGTATCATGGCGCCCTCTGTTTGCCGTCCGGACCACTGCCATGGCCTTGGATCCCCAGGAATTCGTGCGTTTCGCCATTGGCCAAGGCGCGCTGCGCTTCGGCGCGTTCACGCTCAAGTCGGGCCGGAGCAGCCCCTACTTCTTTAACGCCGGCCAGTTCCAGACGGGCGCAGCCCTCGCCGCACTGGGGGGGTTCTACGCGCGCGCACTGATGGATTCGGGTCTCGCCTTCGACATGCTCTTCGGCCCGGCCTACAAGGGCATTCCCCTGGCGGCTGCCACCGCCATCGCCTTGGCCCGTGATTTTGGGCGCGACGTGCCGTGGGCCTTCAATCGCAAGGAGGCCAAGGACCATGGCGAAGGCGGGGTCGTGGTCGGCGCGCCACTGGCCGGGCGCGTCGTCATCGTCGATGACGTCATCACTGCGGGTACCGCGGTGCGCGAGTCCGTCGAGCTGATCCGGCAGGCACATGCGACGCCGGCCGCCGTGCTGATCTGTCTGGACCGGCAGGAAAAAGGCCAGGACGAACGTTCGGCCGTGCGCGAGGTGCGCGAATCGCTGCATCTCGAGGTGGTGAGTATCAGCACGCTGGGCGATATCGAGCGTCATCTGCGCGCTCACGGCGATCCCGCTCTGCAGCAGGCCATCACGGACTACCGCGCCCGCTACGGCGATACGCCCGCTCGTTGACGCCCGCCTTCAGTTTGCCGCCGTGGAGTCGATGCCTCTTCTGCGGCCACGGCGTCGGAGGATGGCATGCGCGTACGTGCCCGATGCGGAATCTTGTTCTGTCTCCTCGGCGGTCCACTCGCCTACGCCGGAGAGCTGTACCGCTGGGCGGATGAGCAGGGACGGATCCACATCAGCGACCGGCTGCCGCCCGGACAGACCACCTACAGCACGCTCAATCCGCGCGGTGTCCGCATCCATGACGTCCAGCCCGCGGCCATCGAGGATCCCGCCGACAGGGCGGCTCGTGAGCAAGTGCAGCGCGACACAGCGAGGCTGCGCCAGAGCTATGCGTCCGAAGCCGAGATCGAAGCCCTGCGCGAGCAGCGGCTCGCCGATTTGAAAGTCAACCTCGACTTTCTGCACCAGCAACGCGCCGTCCTGATCGCGCAACTGGGCGTGCTGAAGACCCGGCGGGGCGCTGCCGCAGAGGCTGGCAAACCCGTTCCGCCGATTCTGGAAACCCAGATCCGGCAGGTCGACAGCGATCTGGCCGCGCACGATCGCGCCATCGCCGAGCGCAACCAGGACATGGCCGAAACCCGCGCCGCATACGAGGCCGACATCGCCGCCTATCGCAAGCTGATCGGCTCGCCGCCACTGACCCTCAGCCCCGAATCAACGTCCCCACGCCCGCGTCCGTGAACAGTTCGAGCAGGACCGCGTGCTCCACGCGGCCGTCGACGATGTGGGAGGCTTTCACGCCGTTCCTGACCGCCGACAGGGCGCAGGCGATCTTGGGCAACATCCCGCCGTGGATGGTGCCGTCGGCGATCAAGCCGGCCACCTGATCCGGGGTGAGCCCGGTGAGCAAACGGCCTTCCTGGTCCAGAACGCCCGCGGTGTTGGTCAGCAGCATCAGCTTCTCGGCGCCGATGACCTCAGCCACCTTGCCGGCGACGAGATCGGCATTGATGTTGTACGCGCAACCGTCCTCGCCGACTCCTATCGGCGCGATCACGGGGATGAAATCGGCCTGATCCAGCAAGGTCACGATGCCCGGATCGATCCGTTCGACCTCGCCCACCTGCCCAATGTCGATCGCCTCGTCGTCCACCGTACGCAGCCTCATGCGCCGCGCGCGGATCAGGCCGGCATCCTTGCCCGACAGACCGACGGCGCGGCCGCCGTGGCGATTGATGAGATCGACGATCTGCTTGTTGACCAGGCCGCCGAGCACCATCTCGACCACGTCCATGGTCTCGGCATCGGTGACGCGCATGCCATCCACGAAGCGCGATTCCTTGCCGATGCGCGCCAGCAACTGGCCGATCTGGGGACCTCCGCCGTGTACCACCACCGGATTGATGCCCACCAGCTTCATCAGCACGATGTCGCGTGCAAAGCCGTTCTTGAGCGTCTCGTCCACCATGGCGTTGCCGCCGTATTTGATGACGACCGTCTTGCCCGCAAAGCGGCGGATATAGGGCAACGCTTCGGTCAGGACCCGCGCGACGTTCATGGCGGCTTCCGAATCCAGAGCCATGCGCACCTCTCCGTAAAAGTGGCGAATTATAGATCAACCGGCAAAGGCGACTCGCCGTCCCGCCCTTCTCGCATGCCCGGCGGGCATTCATGGGGATCTCGACCCTCTTTTTTTCCGGGCCGGGATGCCTTCGGCGTGGCTCAGCCCGCCTGTTGAGACCGGCGACGCAGGCGCAGGCCTGCCGCCATCATCAGGCTTGCCGCCATCCAGGCGAGCACGGGAAGATCGCCCCAGCGCACGTAGGGCGTCGCGCCAACGCGCGGCTGGACTTCGCCCTGCAAGACGCCGACCTCGAAGGACGGCAAGCGCGCCCGCACCCGTCCCGTCGCATCGACCAGGGCGGTGACACCGGTATTGGTCGCGCGGACCAGATCCCGCCCGGTCTCAATGGCGCGCAAACGGGCGATCTGAAAGTGCTGATGCGGCGCGAAACTGCGTCCGAACCAGGCATCGTTGCTGACATTCACCAGCACGCGGGCCGCCGGGAGGTCACGGATGACTTCATTGCCGAACACCGCTTCATAGCAAATGAACGTGGCGAGCGGCAGGCCGCGCGCGCGCAGCAACTCGGGACGCGGCGGGCCGGCGCCGAGATCGCTGTAAGGCATCTCGAGCACCTGCATCCAATGGCGCACCAGATCCGGCACGGGGAAATACTCGCCGAAGGGCACCAGATGCCGCTTGTCGTAGAACTGCCGGTCCAGACCCAGCAGGAGAACACTGTTGAGATAGACGCGCCGCTCCGGATCGAAGCGCAGGAGGCCCAGCAGGATCTCGCTGCCGGCGGCCGCCGCCGCCACCTGCAGCCGCGTGAGGTAGGTGCCGGCAAGTTCATGGTAAACACGGGGCAGCGCGGCCTCCGGCCAGACGATGAGCGGCGTGCCGAGCAGCGGCTCGGTCAGCTCGGCGTAGCGTGCGAGGATCTCATCGGCGCGTCGGGCATCCCATTTGTTCTCCTGGGGCACGTTGCCCTGCACCAGCGCCACGGCCAAGGGCTCGCCTTCGGGATGGGTCCACGTCACGCTACGCAGGGCGGCGCCGCCCATCCACACGCCAAGCAGGACCACGAGCGCGAGGCCTCGTCCACGACCAGAAGCCGTACGGATGAACTCCAGCGCGGCCGCCGTCGCGGCCAGGATGGCGCCGAGGCCCAGCACCCCGAACACGGGGGCGTACCCGGCCAGTGGCCCGTCGCTCTGGCTGTAGCCGATCGCGAGCCAAGGAAAGCCCGTGAAGATCCAGCTCCGCACCCATTCCCCTGCGGCCCAGGCAGCGGGGAAGATCCACAGACGTCGCGCCGGCACGGACCGGCTGAGGGCCGAGGTGGCCACAGCCACCAGGGCCGGCATCAGCGCCAGGAAGGCCACCAGCAGGGCCGTCAGCAACGCGGCGAGCGCCACGCCCGCGTTACCGTGCTCATGGATGCTGACGAAAACCCAGCTCACGCCGAAGCCAAACTGGCCAAGCCCGAAAGCGTAGCCGATCGCGAACGCTCGGCGCACGGAACAACCGCCCGTCAGGCCGACGAATGCCCAGAGACACAGCGGCGCCAGTGCAGCCCATCCCCACGGCGCAAATGCGAGCACCAAGCCCGCTCCCGAAACGCTCGCGGCCAGCGGACGCAGGGTTTGTTTGGCGATCCCGCGCACGGTCACATCCTCGTTCCGACTCGTTGGGCGCAGATGGGTCAGGCTGGCGAGTCGGAACCGGCGGGCGGGAGCACGGCGACCTGCACGAGATGGATACGCCGATTGTCGGCGCGCACCACGGTGAACTCGTAATGATCCAAGCGCACGCGCTCGCCCCGGTGCGGCAGGTGGCCGAAGGCATTCATCAACAGTCCTGCGACCGTATCGAACACGTCGTCCGCAAAATGAGCGCCCAAGACGGCATTGAATTCCTCGATGTCGGTCGACCCTTTGACGAGGTAGCGGTTCTCGCCACTCTGGACGATGTTGTCTTCTTCACGCTCGTCGTGCTCATCGTCGATGTCACCGACGATTTGTTCGAGGATGTCTTCGATGGTCACCAGTCCCGCCACGCCGCCGTATTCGTCCACGACGATGGCGATGTGACTGCGGCTGCTCTGGAATTCGCGCAGCAGGACATTCAATCGCTTGCCTTCAGGCACGAAGGTCGCGGGCCGCAGGATGTCCCGCAGGTTGAAGCCCTGCGATCCCATCGGTCCGGGAAAATAGCGCAACAGGTCCTTGGCGATCAGGATGCCCACGATCTCGTCGCGGTGTTCGCCGATGACGGGGTAGCGCGAGAAACCGGACGACACCACCTCCGCGATCAGCGTACGCAGGTCGTCGTCCCGGCGCACGACGGCCATCTGCGCGCGCGGGATCATGATTTCCTCGACATGCATCTCGGTGACGTCGAGCACGCCCTCCAGCATGCCCAGGGTATTGGCGTCAAAGAGGCCGCCTTGCTGCCCTTTGCGCAGGATCTGCATCAATTCGTCACGATCGTGGGGAGCGATCTGCAGCAGATTCAGCAAACGCTCCCGCCAGGATCGGCCGGCAGGAGCGTTGGGACTGGGGCGTTCATCGCTGGAGGACATGGGTATTCCGGGTGGTGAGCGAAAGGGGCAGGTCTCGCGCCTCATCCTCCTCGCGATCCCCGTAGGGATCTGCAAATCCGAGGCTGGCCAAAACGGCGACTTCGCGGGACTCCATCTCCCGCGCGTCGGCATCATCGAGATGATCATAGCCGGCCAGATGCAGGATTCCGTGAACGGAGAGATGTGCAAAATGAGCGCGCGGGGACTTGCCCTGCTCGTGCGCTTCGCGCATCACCACGGGCGCGCAGATGACCAGATCTCCCAGATAGTCGTCGGTCAGTTCCGGCGGCGCCTCGAAGGCAAAGGACAGCACATTGGTGGGACCGCGCTTGCCCCGATAGGCCTCGTTGAGCGCCGCCGATTCCGCTTCATCCACGATGCGCACCGTGCCACCCCCGCTGCGCGCCACCCCCGCCAGCGCGGCCGCGATCCAGCGGCGGAAGCTCACTGCGGCCGGAGCACCGCGACGGGGCACGGCGTACTGGACGCCCCACGCCTCATCCATCGCCGCGCTCCGCATCGCGCGCATAGGCATCGACGATCTGCTGCACCAGAGGATGGCGCACCACGTCCTGGCTGGTGAAGCGCGTGAAGCTGATACCCTTGAGGCCCTGCAACACCGATTCGGCGTGGCGCAGGCCTGAGGTGATCTGGCGCGGCAGATCGACCTGGGTGGTGTCTCCGGTGATCACGGCGGTGGATCCGAAACCCAGACGGGTCAGGAACATCTTCATCTGTTCCGCCGTCGTGTTCTGCGCCTCATCCAGAATGATGAAGGCCTCGTTCAGGGTGCGCCCGCGCATGAAGGCCAGCGGCGCGACCTCGATCTGAGCGCGCTCCATCAGCCGCTCGACCTTTTCAGGTCCCAACAGGTCATGCAAGGCGTCGAACAGCGGGCGCAGGTAGGGATCGACCTTCTGCGCCATGTCGCCCGGCAAAAAACCCAGCCGCTCGCCGGCTTCGACCGCCGGACGGACCAGCACGATGCGCCGCACCTGTCCTCGCTCCAAGGCCTCCACGGCCGCCGCGACGGCGAGATAGGTCTTGCCCGTTCCCGCGGGGCCGATGCCGAAGTTGACGTCGTGCGTGAGGATGGCGCGCAGATAATGCTGCTGGTTGGGACCGCGGCCGCGCACCATGCCGCGCCGGGTCCGAATGGCGATCGGTTCCTCCCCCGGCGCCGCAGCGACCTCCGTCAGCCCCGCCTCCTGCAGCAACACATGCACCTGTTCCGGTCGCAGCGCTTCGTTCCGGGCCAGTTGGTACATCTCCTCGAGCAGCGATGCCGTGCGCGCGACGGGCAGGGTGTCGCCGAGAATCTGAAAGTGACCGCCGCGATTGCGGATCTCGACCCCAAGGCGGCCTTCGATCTGGCGCAGATTTTCGTCGAAGCGACCACAGAGGCGGGCCAGACGGGCATTGTCATCGGGCTCGAGCGTGAGTTCGCGGACGTTCTGACCCGACAGGCCGACTTCAGGCATGCGCGGCGACCTCGGCCTCGATCACCTCGCCGCGCAACGAGTTGGATTTCAACGCCGCGACGCGCACGGGGACCATGCGGCCCACCCAGTCTTTGGGGCCGGCGAAGTTGACCCACCGATTGCAATCGATGCGTCCAGTGAGGTCAGATGGATTCTTCACCGACGGGCCTTCCACCAGGACCTGCTGCGTGGTGCCCAGCAGTCCTTCGCAGTAGCGCCGGCCCTGGGCCTGGATCGCCGCCTGCAGCCGCGCCAAGCGTTCCTCTTTCTCGGTCAGCGGCGTCTCGTCGCGCAATGCCGCGGCCGGCGTGCCGGGTCGCGCGCTGTAGATGAAGCTGAACGCCTGGTCGAAACCGACCGCGTCGATCAGCCGCAGGCTGGCCGCGAAATCGGCTTCCGTTTCCCCGGGAAATCCCACGATGAAGTCCGTCGAGAGCGAGATGCGCGGCCGCACCTCGCGCAGCCGGCGCAGCCTCGCCTTGTACTCGAGCACGGTATAGCCGCGTTTCATGGCCGCGAGAATGCGGTCCGAACCGCTTTGCACCGGCAGATGCAGATAATCGGCGAGTTTGTCCACCTCGGCATAGGCCTCGATGAGGCGGTCGTCGAACTCGAGCGGATGAGAAGTCGTGAACCGGATGCGCGCGATATCGTCGATCTCGGCCAGATATCGAATCAACTGCGCGAGGTCGGCCGTCTCGCCGCCGTCCATGGCGCCCCGATAGGCATTCACGTTCTGCCCGAGCAGGGTGATTTCGCGCACACCCTGATCGGTAAGCGCCAGACACTCGGCCAGCACGTCGTCGAACGGCCGGCTGACTTCCTGCCCACGCGTGTAGGGCACGACACAGAAGCTGCAGAACTTGCTGCAGCCTTCCATGATGGACACGAACGCAACGGGCCCCTTGGCCTGTGGCTCCGGCAGGCGGTCGAATTTCTCGATTTCCGGAAAGGAAACGTCCACCCTCGTGGCACCGCCGGCTCGCACCGCATCGATCATGTCCGGCAGGCGATGGACCGTCTGCGGACCGAACACCAGATCGACATAAGGCGCCCGCCGCAACAGGCTTTCGCCTTCCTGGCTCGCCACGCAGCCGCCGACGCCGATGAGCAGGTCCGGGCGCGCCTGCTTCCATTCGCGCCAGCGCCCCAGTTGCGAGAAGACCTTCTCCTGCGCCTTCTCCCGGACGCTGCAGGTGTTGAGCAGCAGGACGTCGGCTTCCTCTGGGCGATCCGTGGGCACGAGCCCGTGCGATGCGGCCAGCAGGTCCGCCATGCGCGCCGAATCGTAGCTGTTCATCTGACAGCCCCAGGTCTGAATGTAAAGTTTGCCCATCGTCCGCCTGATTCGATCCTCTGCGTCAAGCCGCGTATTTTACACCGAAGCGCCCTCGTCCAGCCGCGCCATCAGATCCAGCACTTCCTGGGTCTTGGCCTGCATCAGCGCCGCGTCGCCGCGCGATTCGACGTTGAGCCGCACCACCGGCTCGGTGTTGGACGGCCGCACGTTGAAGCGCCAGTCGCCGAAATCCAGGCCCAGGCCATCGGTCCGGTCGATCGCCCGGGCCTGCGACGCGTAATGGGTCTCGACACCGCTCAACACCGCCGCCGGATGGGTCAGGGTGCGATTGATCTCGCCGCTGGCCGGGTAACGCGCCATGCGCTCGCCCACCAGATCGGCCAGACTGCGGCCGGTCTTGCAGAGCATCTCGGCCACCAGCAGCCAGGGCACCATGCCGCTGTCGCAGTAGGCGAAATCGCGGAAGTAATGATGCGCGCTCATCTCGCCCCCGTAGACGGCGTCTTCCTTGCGCATGCGGGCCTTGATGAATGCGTGGCCGGCCTTGCTCAGCACCGGCACACCGCCGGCCGCCTCGACCATTTCCACCGTATTCCAGACCATGCGCGGATCGTAGACGATGCGGGCGCCGGGGTTCTTTTCGGCAAAGGCGCGCCCCAGCAGGCCGACGATGTAATAGCCCTCGATGAAGCCCCCCGCGCCGTCGAACAGGAAGCAGCGATCGAAGTCGCCGTCCCAGGCGATCCCCAGGTCGGCCTGGTGCTCACGCACGGCGCGCGCCGTGACCGCCTGGTTTTCCGGCAGGATGGGGTTGGGCACGCCGTTCGGAAAGCGGCCGTCCGGTTCGTGATTGAGCCGGATCACCTCGAACGGCAGATGGGCCGCCAAGGCGTCGAAAACCGGACCGGCACAGCCATTGCCCGCGTTGACCACGAGCCGCAGGGGCTTGAGCGCGGCGCGATCGATGAAGCGCAGCAGATGCTCGACGTAGGCTTCACGGACCGCCAGCGGCCGGGTCGTGCCCGGCGCCGTGGCGGCCACGAAGCGATCGGCCTCGGCCAACGCCTGGATTTCCGGCAGCCCGCTGTCGCCGCTCAGGGGCCGCGCGTCTTCCCGCACGAACTTGAGGCCGTTGTAGTCGGGCGGATTGTGGCTGGCCGTGACCATGATGCCGCCGTCCAGCTTTTCGTGGAAGGTCGCGAAATACACTTCCTCGGTGCCGCACAGCCCGATGTCGTAACAGTCCACGCCCTGCGCCATCAGCCCGTCCATGAGCGCCTTCGCGAGCGCCGGACTGGACAGGCGCATGTCCTGTCCCACCGCCACGCGGCGCGGCCGGACGTAATCGGCGTAGGCGCGACCGATGCGATAGGCGATCGCCTCGTTGAGCTGGTCGGGCAGGCGCCCGCGCACGTCATAGGCCTTGAAACAGGTCAGCGGTTCTGCCACGTCGATTCCTCGATGGATCAGGTAGAAGAAGGGTCGTCACGACGGCCGTAGCGGTCATCAAAGCGGACGATGTCGTCCTCGCCCAGATAGCTCCCGGTCTGGACCTCGATCAGGTCGAGCGGGATCTTGCCCGGATTTTCCAGGCGATGGGCGGTGCCGAGCGGGATGTAGGTCGATTCATCCTCGCCCAGCAAAAAGCTTTCCTCGCCACGCACCACCCGAGCCGTTCCCTTGACCACGATCCAGTGCTCGGCGCGATGGTGATGCATCTGCAGCGACAGCGTGGCGCCCGGATGGACGCGGATGTGCTTGACCTGGAAACGCTCCCCGCTGCCGATACCCTCATACCAGCCCCAGGGGCGATAGACGCGCCGGTGTGCCAGGGCCTCGTCGCGCCGCGCTGCCTTCAGCCGCGCCACGACGGCCTTCACATCCTGGGCCTGGCTCTTGTGCGCCACGAGCACGGCATCGGCGGTCTCCACGATCACGTGATCGCTCACGCCGACCGCCGCCACCAGCCGGCTCTCGGCCCGCACATAGCTGCCGGAGACGTTCTGCAGCATGACGTCACCCAGCACGACGTTCCCGGCGGCATCGGGCGTGCCTGCGGTCTGCAGCGCCGCCCAGGAGCCGACATCGCTCCAGCCGGCGGCGAGCGGCACGACCACCGCCCGATCGGTCTTTTCCATCACGGCGTAGTCCAGCGAGTCCTCGCGGCAGGCGAGGAAGGGCGCCGCGTCCAGCCGTGTGAAGTCGAGATCGCGCCGCGCCCCGGACAGGGCGGCGCGGGCGGCCTCCAGGATATCCGGCGCATGTTGCGCCAATGCGTCGATCACGCTTTGAGCCTGAAACAGGAACATGCCGCTGTTCCAGAAATGACCGCCCTGACGCACGTAGGCCTCGGCGCGCGCCAGATCGGGCTTCTCGACGAAGGCCGCTACCGGCAGCCAGCCCTCTTCGGCATCGTCCCTGGCCTCCTCCGCCCGGATGTAGCCATAGCCGGTTTCGGGCGCCGTCGGCACGACCCCGAAGGTGACCAGACGGCCCTGCTGCGCGGCGGCGCGCGCCGGTCCCAAGGCCTCGCGGAAGCGCTCGGGCTCGAGGATCAGGTGATCGGCCGGCAGGACGAGCAGCAGCGCGTCAGATTCGCGTCCGGCCACATCGAGCGCCGCGATGGCCACCGCCGGGGCCGTGTTGCGGCCGGCCGGCTCGAGCAGGATGTTGGCCGGCTCGCGACCGATCTGACGCAACTGCTCGGCGACCAGAAAGCGATGCTGCTCGTTGCAGACGATCAGGGGGGCAGCCAGTTCCGGCACACCGCTCAGGCGCAGCAGCGTCTCCTGCAGCAGCGTCTGCTCCGAGCACAGGGGCAGGCACTGCTTCGGCAGTTGCTCGCGCGACAGCGGCCACAGCCGGGTCCCCGATCCGCCGGAGAGGACGACGGGCACCATCCGCATGAAGGCTGGCTGGGGAGAAGGCGTCGACAGCGGGACAGGATTCATGCGGCGATGCTCCGATAAGGTCAACGGACGCTCAAGCCAAACTGTCGGCGCAGCAACCGGTCGCGCCAGGCCGCGGGCAGCCGGGCCAGCAGCGGCATGAGCCGGCTGCCGTTGCCGATGCGCACCACGGCTCGGGGCCGAGGCGCCGTTGCCGCCCGGTAGGCGCGCGCCGCGAAGCGCTCGGCCGGCGTCGCGCGGCGCTGCGAAGCCCGCGCCCGGCCATAGATGGCCTCGCGGCAAAAATCATAGCGCGAATCGGCGCGCAGCACGCGGTCGACCGCCTCGCTCGCATGCTCGCCGAAACGCGAGCGGATCGCCCCCGGCTGGATGGTGATCACATGGATGCCGAAGGGGGCGAGTTCCATGCGCAGCGCATCGGACAGGCTGTGCAGCGCCGCTTTCGTCGCGCAATACACGCCGGCGAACGGCGTGGTGAGAACCCCGGACACGCTGCCGACGTTCACGATGCGCGCGCCGTCGCTCATGCGCGGCGCGGCGCCCCGGGCCATCTGCACGGGGGCGTAGACATTCGTCGCGAACTGCCGCTCGAGTTCGCTGTCCGGCATCTCGGCCACCGGACCCATGGCGCCATAGCCCGCGTTGTTGATCAGGATGTCGAGATGATCGGCCTGCGTATCGAAGGCGGACCAGAAGGCGGTGCGGCTCGCCGCGTCCGTCACTTCCAGCGGCACCGCGTTGAGGCCGAGATCCGCCAGACGGGCCACGTCTTCAGGCCGCCGGACGGTCGCGATGACCCGGTGACCCTGACGCTGGAACGCCTGCGCCAACGCGAGCCCGATCCCGCTGGAGCACCCGGTGATGGCCACCACGAGCGGATAACGCAAGGTCATCGATTCCTATCCTCCCTGAGCTTCACGAACCGGCCCATCCATGGCCGGCGCGATTGAAAGCAGCGGTCGCAGATAGCGCCCGGTATGCGAGGCGGCCACCTCGGCCACAGTCTCCGGCGTCCCCGCCGCGATGAGCTGACCGCCGCCGTTGCCGCCCTCCGGCCCCATGTCCAGCAGCCAATCGGCGGTCTTGATGACATCGAGGTTGTGCTCGATCACCACCACCGTGTTGCCATGCGCGCACAGCCGCTGCAGCACGACGAGCAATTGTTCGATGTCGTGGAAGTGTAGCCCCGTCGTCGGCTCATCGAGGATGTAGAGCGTGCGGCCGGTGTCGCGCTTGGACAACTCGCGCGAGAGCTTCACCCGCTGGGCTTCCCCCCCGGAGAGTGTGGTGGCGCTCTGCCCCAGGCGGACATAACCCAGCCCGACGTCCACCAGAGTCTGCAGCTTGCGGGCGACGGTCGGCACCGGCGCGAAAAAGGCCAGGGCATCCTCCACCGTCAGCTCCAGCACCTCATGGATGTTGCGACCCTTGTAGGTAACCTCGAGCGTCTCCCGATTGTAGCGCTGACCCTTGCAGACGTCGCAGGCCACATAGACGTCGGGCAGGAAGTTCATCTCCACCCGAATCACGCCATCGCCCTGGCAGGCTTCGCAGCGTCCGCCCTTGACGTTGAAGCTGAAGCGACCCGGCCCATAGCCGCGGCTGCGGGCCTCGGGGGTGCCGGCGAACAGTTCGCGGATCGGCGTGAACAGCCCTGTGTAGGTCGCGGGATTGGAGCGCGGCGTACGGCCGATCGGGCTTTGGTCGATGTCGATGACGTGATCGAAGTGATCCAGCCCGTCGACACCCTCGAAGGGCGCGGGTTCGGCGCTGGCCCCGTGCAACCGGCGCGCCGCCGCGGCATGCAAGGTGTCGTTGATCAGCGTGGACTTGCCCGAGCCGGACACGCCTGTCACACAGGTGAACAGCCCGACCGGGATCTGGACGGTGACGTTCTTGAGGTTGTGGCCGCGTGCCCCGCGCAGCGTGATCCAGCGCTCGGGGTCGGGCGCGCGCCGCGGCTGCGGCACCGCAATGGCGCGCCGGCCGCTCAGATATTGCCCGGTCAGGGATTCGGAGTGCGCCGCGATCTCGGCCGGCGTCCCCTGCGCCACCACGCGGCCGCCGTGCACGCCGGCGCCGGGGCCCATGTCCACCACGTGATCGGCCGTGAGGATGGCGTCCTGGTCGTGCTCCACCACGATGACGGTATTGCCCAGATCGCGCAGATAGGTCAGCGTGCTGAGCAGGCGATCGTTGTCGCGCTGATGCAGACCGATGGACGGCTCGTCGAGCACGTACATCACACCCACCAGGCCCGCGCCGATCTGGCTCGCCAGCCGGATGCGCTGGGCCTCGCCGCCCGAGAGCGTCTCGGCGCTGCGATCCAGACTCAGATAATCCAGCCCCACATTGACCAGGAAATCCAGCCGCTGGACGATTTCCTTGCAGATGCGCTGGGCGATCTCGCCGCGCCGTCCCGGCAGCGTCAGCTGGGCAAAAAACGCCTGCGCCTGGCTCACCGACCAGGCCGTCAGCACCGGCAGCGCAATGTCCTCGATGAAGACGTGGCGCGCCGTGCGGTTGAGTCGGGCGCCGCCGCAGTCTGGACATGGGCGCGTGCTGATGAACTTGGCCAGTTCCTCGCGAATGAGGTTGGAGTCGGTCTCGCGGTAACGGCGCTCGAGATTGGGGATGATGCCCTCGAACGCGTGACGGCGGATCAGTTCGCCGCCGCGCTCGGACAGGTAGCGGAACTCGATCTTGCGCTCGCCGCTGCCGCGCAGGATCACCTCGCGGATCGCCTCCGGCAGCTCGGCGAACGGTGTTTCCACGTCGAAGCCATAGGCCGCGCCCAGCGACTGAACCATCTGGAAATAGTAGGCCGTGCGCCGATCCCAGCCGCGCACCGCGCCGCCGGCCAGACTGAGCTCGGGATGGGCCACGACGCGCGCCGGATCAAAGAACTGCTGCACGCCCAGGCCGTCGCACTCAGGGCACGCGCCGGCGGGATTGTTGAACGAGAACTGGCGCGGCTCGAGTTCCTGCACGCTGTAGCCGCAATGCGGGCAGGCGAGGCGCGCCGAAAACAAGACTTCGCCGCGCTCCGGTTCGTCCATGAAGGCCAGCATCGCCAGCCCGTCCCCGAGTCGCAGTGCCGTCTCCAGGCTCTCGGCCAGCCGCTGGCGGGCATCGGGCCGCACCCGCAGCCGGTCCACCACGGCCTCGATGCGATGCTTGCGCTTCGGATCGAGCACCGGCAGCGCCTCGAGTTCGCATACCGCGCCATCCACCCGCGCCCGCACCAGCCCCTGGTTGCGCAGATCCACGAACACCTGGCTGTGTTCGCCCTTGCGATCCTGCACCAGGGGCGCGAGGATCATGATCCGCAGCTCCTCGGGCAGCGCCAGCACCTGATCGACCATCTGACTGACCGTCTGCGCGGCGAGCGCCACGTCGTGGTCCGGGCAGCGGGCGATCCCGGCTCGCGCGTAGAGCAGGCGCAGATAGTCGTAGATCTCGGTAACCGTGCCGACCGTGGAGCGGGGATTGTGCGACGTCGATTTCTGTTCGATGGAAATCGCCGGCGACAGGCCTTCGATGTGGTCGACATCGGGCTTGTCCATCAGCGACAGGAACTGGCGCGCATAGGCCGAGAGCGATTCGACGTAGCGCCGCTGCCCTTCGGCATAGAGCGTGTCGAAGGCGAGCGAGGATTTCCCGGAGCCGGACAGACCCGTGATGCAGATCAGCCGGTCACGCGGCAGGTCGAGGTCCACGTTCTTGAGATTGTGGGTTCGGGCGCCCCGAATCCGGATCGATTGCATAGGCTCACCGCTGGGAATCCGACCTGCTACTATAACCATCCTCAATGACCCCGGGCAAAGGAGCACATACCTTGCCTTCCGCCGCCTCCACCCTCGAGCGCATGAGTCCCGCCGAGCGGGCCGCCAGTCTGCAGATCGCCGGCCTGTATGCCCTGCGCATGTTGGGCTTGTTCATGGTGTTGCCGGTGCTGGCGCTCTATGCCCGCGACCTGCCCGGCGCAACGCCGTTCAAGCTGGGCCTCGCCTTGGGCATCTACGGACTCACCCAGGCGCTTCTGCAGATTCCCTTCGGCAGTCTTTCGGATCGCTTCGGGCGCAAGCCCATGCTGCTGATCGGCCTTGCCTTGTTCGGCATCGGCAGCCTGATCGCGGCGCTGGGCCCGGGGATCGAGGCGATCATCCTGGGGCGCGCCCTGCAGGGCGCCGGCGCCATCTCGGCCGTCCTGAGCGCCCTGCTCGCCGATCTCACGTCTCCTGCACAGCGCACCAAGGCGATGGCCATCGTCGGCGTCACCATCGGGACGTCTTTTTCGCTGTCGATGTTCCTCGGGCCCGTCCTGGATCGGGCGATGGGAGTCCGGGGAATCTTTCTGCTCACGGCCGCGTTGACGGGCGTCGCGCTGCTCGTCGTCTGGCGCTTGCCCACGCCGCCCGGCACCGACCCAGCGCACCGTCCGGCCCGCGACTGGAGCCATCTGACGGATCCCTTGCTCTGGCGGCTGAATCTGGGCGTGTTCCTGCTACATCTGATCCTGACCGCGAGCTTCGTCGCCATCCCGGCCCTCCTCAAGGACCAGATGGGCTTGAACCCGGGCGATCATTGGAAGATCTACCTGCCGGTCATGCTGGCGGCTTTCGTCGCCATGGCGCCCTTGGTGATGCGCAGCAGCCGTGGCGCTGGCTCGGTGTTCCTGGCCAGCATCGCCCTGGTGGGTGGCGCCCAGTTCGGCCTGCTCTGGGCACCGCATCACTGGATCGTCCTGCTCCTGATGCTGTGGCTGTTCTTCACCGGCTTCAACGTCCTGGAGGCCTCCCAGCCGGCACTCGTCTCGCAGGCAGCGCCCGCCCAGGCCAAGGGCGCAGCCATGGGCGTATATGCCACGGCGCAGTTCCTGGGTGCCTTCAGCGGCGGCATCCTGGGCGGCATGCTGGTCAGCCGCTGGGGCCCTGAAAGCCTGTTCGAGCTGCACGCCCTGCTGTGCCTGCTCTGGCTGGCGCTGAGCTGGCCCCTGCGTCATCTGTCGATGCAGAACGGCCGGGGCGTCATCGGCGCGCGCGCCGTCGGAACCTGAGCAACCACGCCGATCGTCGGTGCTAAGATGAGGGCAATCGCGCCGCTGGGCGCGCGCATCGCCATGTTCACGAGGGAAAGTCGATGTCCAAGGGTTCGGTCAACAAAGTCATTCTCATCGGCAATCTCGGCGCCGACCCGGAAGTGCGCACCACCACCAGCGGCTCGTCGGTCACCTCTTTGCGCATCGCGACCTCCGAGACGTGGAACGACCGCCAGACCGGCGAGCGGACCGAGCGCACCGAGTGGCACCGCGTCACGCTCTACGGCCGGCTCGGCGAAGTCGCCGGGCAATATCTGCGCAAGGGCTCCAAGGTCTATCTGGAAGGCCGGCTGCAAACCCGCAAGTGGCAGGACAAGGACGGCAACGACCGCTACACGACCGAGGTCGTGGCGAACGAGATGCAGATGCTCGACGGCCGGTCCGAGGGCGGCGCGCGCAGCGCCGGCGGTCATGGCGATGAAGGCGGCGACTGGGGCGGCAGTGCCGGCCGGGGCGCGACCAGCCAGCCGCGTCGCCCGGCCCACGATGACTGGGATCAATCGCCCGGATCGGGGGCGGCAGGCAGCCTGAACGGCGACATCGACGACGACATCCCGTTCTGAACTTCGTGCACCGCACCCGCGACGGAACCCGCGGCGCGGCGCGATGGGCGCAACCGTGCGCGCAGCCGATGATGCGGGATCCGCCGCTTCCCCGCCGGCCTGATCCCTTCTTCGCGGCGCCACGCGCCGTCGCCGGCCGCCGCACACGCCCATGAACCTCGTCCTGGCCTGCATCCTGGCCTACGTCGTCTCGCAGCTCGTCGTGGCGGCCTGGTTCGCGCGCCGTGTGCGCAACGAAGCCGACTACCTGTTGGCCGGGCGCCGCCTCGGCCCCTGGCTCGGCACCTTCAGCGTCTTCGCCACCTGGTATGGCGCCGAGACCTGCGTGGGCGCTGCCGGCGAAGCCTACGCCGAAGGGATGTCCGGGGTGCTGGCCGACCCCTTCGGCTACACACTCGGCATCGTCGCCTTCGGGCTGTTCTTCGCGGCCGGCCTCTGGCGACGCGGGCTGATCACGCTGGCGGATCTGTTCCGCGCGCGCTGGGGCGTCGGTGTCGAGCGCCTGGCCGCGCTCATCATGATTCCCTCCTCCGTCATGTGGGCCGCGGCCCAGATCCGCGCTTTCGGGCAAATCCTGGCCTCGGTGAGCGAGGTGGGTCTGCTGGTGGCCATCACGCTCGCCGCGCTGGTGGTGATCCTCTATACCGCCATCGGGGGCATGTGGGCCGATGCAGTCACCGATCTGGTGCAGGGCATCGTCCTCATCGCCGGGATCGTGGCCCTGTTCAGCGTCTTCATCGCGCTGGGCGGGGCCGAGCAACTGATCGCACAGCCGCTCGCTCGGCTCGATCCGACCCATGACCGCAGCGCGCTCGATGTGCTCGAAACGCTGGCCATTCCCATCTTCTCCACCATCGCCGCGCAGGAGCTGGCCTCGCGCGCGCTGTCCATGCGCGGGGCCCGGCTCGCGGCGCGCGCCACGGTCGGCGCCGGGGCGCTGTATCTGGTGCTGGGGATGTTGCCGATGATGATCGGCCTCGGTGCGGGCGCTTTCCTCGGGCCGGACCGCGAGTCCGAACAAGTGCTGTCGCTGTTCGCGCAGCGGTATCTGCCGATGCCGCTCTACATCCTGTTTCTCGGCGCCCTCGTCTCGGCCATCCTCTCGACCCTGTCCGGCGCGCTGCTGGTCGCCGGATCGCTGTTCGCCCACAACGTGGTGGCGCCGTTGTTTCCGCAGGTACACGAAAGCGGCCGGGTGCGGCTGGATCGCGCGGCCGTGGTGCTGTTCGGCATCCTCGCCTATGCCATCGCGCTGGCCAGCGACAGCATCTATGCCCTGGTGCAGGAATCCTCCGCGCTCGGCACGGCGGGGATCCTGGTCCTGCTGGTCTTCGGGCTGTGGCTGCCGCGCGTGGGCGCCAGACCAAGCGCCTACGCGGCACTGGCCGTCGGCACGCTGAGCTATGTCATCGGGGCCCATGCGCTGGAAACCGAAGCGCCCTATCTGCTGTCCGTGGGTCTCGCCCTGGCAGCCTATCTCCTGAGCGCGCCCCTCTCCCGCGCGCCACGGACCCGGGCAGCTGCCGATCCCGGCTGAGCCGGCGCCAAAAAAATCGCCCCGTGCGAGCGGGGCGATGGCAACGACGAAAAGGCGGACTGCGAGAGCGTCAGGTGTCGAGCAGACTGCGCAGCATCCAGGCCGTCTTTTCGTGTACCTGGATGCGCTGCGTGAGCAGGTCGGCGGTCGCCTCATCGCTCGCCGATTCCACCGCCGGGAACAGCGCTCGCGCGGTGCGTACCACGGCTTCCTGCCCCTCGACCAACAGACGGATCATGTCCGTCGCCTTGGGGACGCCATCGGTTTCCTGGATGCTGCCGAGTTCGGCAAAGGCCTTGTATGTCCCCGGCGCCGGGAAGCCCAGCGAACGGATGCGCTCGGCGATCTGGTCGACCGCCAGCGCGAGTTCGTTGTACTGGGTCTCGAACATGAGATGCAGGGTCTGGAACATGGGACCGGTCACATTCCAGTGAAAATTGTGCGTCTTCAGATACAGCGTGTAGGTGTCGGCGAGAAGCCGGGACAATCCCTGCGCGATGCCGGCGCGCTCGGATTCGGGGATTCCAATGTCGATCTTCATCAGCAGGCTCCTTGGGTTCAGGTTGGCGATCTTTTCGGCGCGCGGCGGCGCGGCGTATTCAGCGATTGGACATGCGGGAACGCTCGCGGTGCGCGCCTGACGTTGGCCGCAGCGCAGTCACGGATCGAGTTGCACCCGCCCGTTGACACGCACAACCAGCGCCGTGGTACCCGATTGCGTCTCGAGGGGCACGGCGTCCTGCTTGGCGGCGCTCATCATGCGCATCGCCGACCGGTAGGGTGCGGCCTCCGGCCCGCCGTCAATCTGAAGATCCACGACCCGAAAGCCAGGCGCGTTCAGCGACTGTTGCGCAAGACGGGCACGCTGGCGAAAGGCGCCGATCGCCGACTGCGTCAGCGCGTCCTCGACCTCCTGCCGGCGCTTGGGCGACACGGTGAAATCGATGGCCTGCACCACGAGGTCATCGGCCTGGAGCGCGCCGATGAGCGCGCCCAAGCGCTCGAAGTCGGCGCTCTCGGCCGCGATCTGCGCCTGCCCGCGCCATGTGACGAACCGGCCCTTGTCATCCGTTTCCTGAAACGTCTGGTAGCCCTGGCTTTGCAGGCGGACCTCGGCAAATGCGCGCGACTTCGCCAAGGCCTGCGCCACACGGCGATTCAGGGCCTGTGCGAGCCGCGCCGGGTCCCGATCCCTGACTTCCAGTGCCAGAACGGCCCGCATCCAGTCGTTGGGCACTTCCTCGCGCGCCTCGCCGGTGAGGCTGATCAGGTTGTAGTGCAGCTCATCGGCGCCCGCCGTCGACAGCGTCAGGCCGCTGGCCAGCAGCACGGCGCAGAGCGCCCGCCGCCTCGTCATCCCATCACGCATGCTCGCTCCCCGGCTCCGTCGAGCCCGCGCGTTCGTCTTGTTTGACCCGATTCCACAACGCTTCCATGCGCGCCAGATGCGCAGGCGCGGGGCGCAAGCCCTCCCGCGCCAGTTCCGCCTCGATCCATCCAAAGCGGCGCTCGAACTTGGCATTGGCCCGCCGCAAGGCCATCTCGGCATCCAGCGCGAGAAAGCGGCTTGCCTGCGCGACGGCAAAGAGCAGATCGCCCAGTTCCTCCTCGACCCGCTCGGTGGGCTCCTCCTCGGCCAGTGCCGCTTCCAGTTCGTCGAGCTCTTCCCGCACCTTGGCCAGCACGGCCGCGGTCGTGCGCCAGTCGAATCCCACCCGGGCCGCCCGCCGTCCCAGCTTTTGCGCGCGCATCAGCGCCGGCAGGGCCGCCGGAACATCGGCCAGCACGCCGCCAGACGCGCCGGCCGCCTGCCGTTCCTCATCCTTGATCGCATCCCACCGCGCCGAATCGTGGCCGAGGTCGGTGTCGGCAAAGACGTGCGGATGACGTCGCACGAGCTTGTCCGCCATCCCGGCGGCAACCGCGCCGAAATCGAACCAGCCGCGCTCCTCGGCGAGGCGGCTGTGAAACACCACCTGGAACAGCAGGTCGCCGAGTTCGCCCCGGAGCGCATCGACGTCCGGCTCGCCTTGCTCCAGCAAGTCGGCGACCTCGTAACTTTCTTCCAGCAGATAGGGGATGAGCGAGCGGAAGTCCTGCGCCCGGTCCCAGGCGCAGCCGCCCTCGGGATCGCGCAGTCGCGCCATCACGTGCAGCAGTTCATCCATGGCCGGAGTCCGGCGTCGCCAAGCGGAGTTTCTCCGCGAGATTGACGATCATGGCGGCCGTCGCGCCCCAGATGTTCCACGGTCCGTAGGCAATGGCGTGATAGACCAGCTCCCGACCCTGAACCGTCGCGGTGCGTCGCTGGTGGTTGGCAGGGTCGAGCAGAAAGCCGAGCGGCACCTCGAAGATCTCGGCGACTTCCGCAGGATCGGGCCGCAGCGTGACGGCGTGCGGCAACAGACCCACCACGGGGGTGATGCAAAACCCGCTCACCGTCACATGCGGGTCGAGATAGCCCGCCACCTGCACCTGACGCGGTGGCAGCCCCAGCTCTTCCTCACTCTCGCGCAGTGCCGTCCATGCCGCGTCGGCATCCTCCGGCTCGGCGCCGCCGCCCGGAAAGCTGATCTGCCCGCCGTGATGGCGCAGGTGGGCGTTGCGCTGCGTCAGCAACACGCGCGGCCCTTCGGGATCACGCACGATGGGAACCAGCACGGCGGCCGGCCGCAGCCGCTCCAGCGGCACCGGCAAGAGGTCCAGCGGGAGATTGAGCGCCCCGGGAAACGCATGCAGGCAACCCGGCGCGGGCGCCGGCACCGAGTGCTCGAGCCGGCTGAGGATGCGGTCGAAGATCTCGTCGTGCATTGTGTTCTCGCCTGGACTCGCGGTGCGCCCGACCCGACCGGTCCGCGAATCGATCAACCCGGCGGCCAGGTCATCTGGCGGCCGCCCAGGACATGCAGATGGATGTGATACACCGTCTGCCCGCCGGCCAGATTGCAGTTCATGATCGTGCGATAGCCGCGCTCGGCGATGCCTTCCAGGCGCGCAACCTCTTGCGCCGCCAGCGCGATCTCCCCCATGAGCGGCGCGTCATCCGGCGCCAGATCGTTCAAGGTCGCGATATGGCGTCGCGGAATCACCAGCACGTGCGTCGGCGCCTGCGGGTGCAGATCCCGGAACGCGATGACCGATTCGGTCTCGTGCACGATCTGGGCCGGCAAATCCCCCTTGACGATGCGACAAAACAGACATTCGGCCATCAGGCGCTCTCCTCGTGACCTTGCGCTTGTCAAAACGATTCGGTGGCCCCGCCCGAATCCTGGTGCACCCGGTGGCGACCGCTGAACGCATGGGACAGCGTCCCGCTGTCGACGTAGGTCAGCTCGCCGCCCATCGGCACGCCGTGGGCAATGCGGCTGGCGCGTACACCCGCCTGCGCCGCCTGCGCCGCCAGATAGTGCGCCGTCGCCTCGCCCTCCACCGTCGGGTTGGTGGCAAGAATCACCTCGCCCACCCCCTGCGCCAGACGCTCGGCGAAGCGATCCAGACCCAGCTCCGCAGGACCGATCCCGTCGAGCGGCGACAGATGGCCCATCAGGATGAAATATTTGCCACGGTAAAAACCGGCGTTTTCGATCGCCACGACGTCGGACGGCGTCTCCACGACGCACAGCAGCGCCTCGTCGCGATGGCTGGACCGACAGATGGGGCAGCGATCGCCCTCGCAATACATGCGGCAATCACGGCAATGATGCAGGATCTCGAGCGCGTTGCGCAGCGCGCCGGCCAACGCCATGGCGCCGTCGCGATCCTTTTCCAGCAGGTGAAACGCCATGCGCTGCGCGGATTTCGGCCCCACGCCCGGCAACAGGCGCAAGGCGTCGATCAGCCGGGTCAACGGTGGGGCGAACAGCGACATGCTCAGAAACCCGGAAAGCCGCCCGGCATCTTCAGCCCGCCGGCGAGGCTGCCCACTTTCTGGCCCAGCGCCTTCTCGAGCTTGCGCAAGGCATCGTTCATGGCGCCGGCGGCCAGATCTTCGAGGAGCGTCTGGTCGCCCAGCAGCTGCGGATCGATGCGCACCCGGCTCACCTCGCGGCGGCCGTTCAACGTGACCTGCACCATCCCGGCACCGGCCTCGCCAACGACTTCGACCTTGGCGAGATTCTGCGCCGCGCGCTGCATGTCGTCGGAGGCGCGGCGCGCCTGCTCCAGCAGTTTATCCAGGGATCCGGGCATGTTCGTTCACTCTCCGTCTCTCAGACTCATCGCATCCAGAGGGCGCACGCTTTGCAGGCGTGCATCGAGCCGCGTCTGCAGCGCTTGCACCACGGCATCCTCCTCGACGGCCGCTTCAGCCCGTGCCTGACGCTCGGCCTGCGCATCCGACTCGCGCTGCGCGGGCGTCGCCAGCACCGCCGCCTCGTCGCCCAAGCGGATCTCGAGCGTCAACTCGGGTTGCCGTAGCGCGTGCCGCAGGGCGTCCCGCAGGCTTTGCTCGGCGGAGGGTCGGCGCAGGGCATGTTGCTGGCGCGCCAACTGCAGCAAGATGCGACCATCGGCGCGGGATTTCAAGGCGCAATGCCGCGCGAGTTCCAGCGGCCCGCCCCGCAGCCCGAGTCGCGCCACGAGTTCCGGCCATTCCTCGGCCACTCCATCCCCCAGGGCCGCGGCCGGCTCAGGCACGACTGACTCGCGCGCCATGGCCCCGTCACCCCCCAGCGCCGCCCCGGACGCCGCAGGCCGCGGCGCGGGTCCGGTCCGCATACGCACGGGGGGCGCAACCGATGGGCCGGGCTGTTCCTCATCCGTCGCTGGCGCTGCGCCTGAGGTCGCCGCAATGGCCGCGGATGATGGCGGACGAAATGCATGCAGACGCAAGACCACCATCTCGAAGCCGCTCGCCGGATCGGGCGCCAAGGCGAGATCGCGCTTGCCGAGCAGGCAGATCTGGTAGTAGACCTGCACCGCGGCGGGAGAAAGCGCCTCGAGCAAATCGGGGTCGACCGGATCCTCGTCGTCGGTCAGCCGGCCGAAGGTCTGCGCAAAGGCGATCGCCTGCAGCCGCAGCGCCAGGGCATCGAGCAGACCGGTGTAGTCCGGGCTGCGCTGACGCCAGGCGACGAGCACCTGCCAGATCGCCGCGGCATCACCGGCGGCCAAAACCCTGAGCAGGCCGTCCACCTGCAATCGGTCGACGGTGCCGAGCATGGCATCGACTTCGGACGCCGTCAGCCGTCCGCCAGCGTAGGCGATGGCCTGATCGAGCAGACTCAGCGCATCCCGCACACTGCCGTCGGCGGCTCGCCCCAGGGCGCGCAGGGCGGCCGGTTCGAAATCCACTTGCTCGGCTTCAAGAATCGTCGCCAGATGCGCGGCAATGCGATCGGCGCCAAGGCGGTGCAGATTGAACTGCAAACAGCGCGACAGCACCGTGACCGGCAGCTTTTGGGGATCGGTCGTGGCCAGCAGGAACTTTACATGCTCCGGTGGCTCCTCCAGCGTCTTGAGCAGGGCATTGAAGGAATGCGTCGAAAGCATGTGCACTTCGTCGATCAGATAGATCTTGAAGCGGCCCTTGCCCGGCGCGTACTGGGCGTTGTCGAGCAAGGCGCGGGTGTCATCCACCTTGGTGCGCGAGGCGGCGTCCACCTCGACCAGATCCAGGAAGCGGCCCTGATCGATTTCCAGACAGGCGCCGCAGCGGCCGCAGGGCTCGGCGCTCACCCCCTGTTCGCAGTTCAGGCATTTGGCGAGGATGCGCGCGAGGGTCGTCTTGCCGACGCCGCGGGTGCCCGTGAAGAGGTAGGCGTGGTGCAATCGCTGCTGGGACAGGGCATTGGACAGGGCGCGGACGACGTGTTCCTGACCCACCAGTTCACGGAAGGTGTGCGGGCGCCATTTGCGCGCCAGTACGGTGTAACTCATCGTCCTTCCCCATTCGGCGGATTCATGGCCACGAGCCCAATGGGCGGCAGCCCCGGCCAGCCACACTCCGGCGCCCGAGTCCACTGCTGCCGCTGCTCCCTTCCGGATCTCACGGGGTTCACAATGTATCGTCGCGAAGGGACCAACCGGGGCCACCATGTCGAAACCGGCGCGGCCAGAGGGACACGACGCCGGGACGCCGGATTATAACAGCCGGCACCGGGCCGGCAAGGGCGCGTCAATAACGTGCGAAGACCCGCGTGCCGTCGCCGCCGAACAGATGAACATCGTAGGGCTCCGGATTTGGCCCTTCCATGCCCGGCGAGCCGATCGGCATCCCAGCCACGGCCAGTCCGGCAGCGGCAGGCCGCTCCTGCAGCAGACGCTTGATGGCGGCGGCCGGGACGTGTCCTTCCACGACGTAGCCGCCGACCTCGGCGGTATGGCACGACCCCAGCTTGGTCGGCACGCCGAGCGCCCGCTTGCGTGCGGGCAGATCGGTGACGTCGCGGGTGCTGACATCGAAGCCCGCGTCGCTCAGATGGCGCGCCCACGCGGCGCAGCAGCCGCAGCGCGCGTCCTTGTAGACGGTTACGGGTGGCAGAGCCGCCAGTGCGGGGGCGGCGGCCACCAGGCCCAGAAACAGGGACAAACCCCGCAATGTGGTCTTGAAGCTCATCATCACTCCTCGCACCGGCCCGGAAAACCATGACGGCGCCGAAATCGAACGCCCTGCCAATCGAACGCCACGTTACAGCGTCATGACCGCTCGCACGATGTTGCTCTCGCCGCCCGGCTCGATCCGGAACCCGAGCTTGCGGCACACCGCCAGCATGGCGCCATGTTCGCGCAGGATATCACCATAGATCTCGGCAAAGCCGCGCGCGCGGGCGTACTCGATGATGCGCTGCATCAAGCGGATGCCGAGCCCCTTGCCGCCCTGGTCGTGGCGCACGCCGATGGCGAATTCGCAGCGCTCGCCGTTGGGGTCGCCGGCGATCCGCACCCCGGCCAGGACGCGTGCCTGCCCGGGAAGGCCCGGCTCGGTGAGCACCAGCGCCATCTCGCGGTCATAGTCGATCTGGCTCAGGCGCGCCGCCAACTGGTGCGGCACGTGACTCATGGGCGAGAAAAAGCGCATGTAGCGCTCTTCCTCGGTCATGGCGTCGAACAGCTCGATCATCGCCGGCTCATCCTCGGGCTGGATGGGCCGCAGCAACAGCACATGGCCATCGGGCAGATCGAAGAATTGCTCCAATTCCTTGGGGTAGGGGCGAATCGCGAAGTGTTCATGCCCGGCCGGCGCCGAGAGATCGACGCGCACACGGGCATCGAGCGCCAGCACGCCCTGCTCCCCCGCCAGCAGCGGATTGACTTCGATCTCTGCCACCTCGGGCAGATCCGCAGCCAGCTGAGCCAGCTTGACCAGACTCAAGGCCACATCGTCGATGCGCGTCGGAGCGATGCCGCCCACGCCTTGCAGCACGCGGTGGATGCGGGTGCGCTCGATGAGATCGCAGGCCAGATGCATGTTGAGCGGCGGCAAGGCAAACGCCGTGTCGTTCAGCGCCTCGACGGCATTGCCACCCTGCCCGAACAGCAACACGGGTCCGAATACCGCGTCGCTCGTCATGCCCAGGATCAGCTCGTGGTTGTCGCCCTTGGGCACCATGGGCTGGAGGGTGAAGCCCTCGATCCGCGCCTGCGGCTGATGTTCGCGCAGGTGCGCCAGGATGCCGTGCGCCGCATCGGCGACCGCATCTGGCGTCTGCAGATTGAGCGCCACGCCGCCCATGGCGCGCTTGTGCAGGATGTCGGGCGAGGAAATCTTGAGCACGACCGGCAGGTCCCAGGCGTCCGCCTGCGCTGCCGCCTCGTCGGGTGTTTTCACCATCGCGGTCTGCACGACCGGGATGCGGTAGGCCGCGAGCAGCGCCATGCCCTCGGCCAGCGACAGCCACCCGCCGCCCCGCGCGCGGGCCTGCGCGATGACCTCCGCGGCCGCCTCGTGGTCCGGCACGAAGGACTGCGGCAAGGACGGCGGGGTTTCCAGCAGCAGGCGCTGGTTGCGCCGATAGCCGATGAGGTGCATGTACGCCCGGATCACCTGATCCGGCGTCTCATAACTGGGAATGCGGTGGGCGGCGAAGGCGTCCCGTGCCATCTGGGCCGTCTTGGCACCCAGCCAGTTGGTCAGCAAGCCCTTGCGCGGCGTCTGGTGGACCTCGATGACCGCCTCGGCGGCTTCCTGGCTGCTGGCCACCCCGACCGGGCAGTTGAACACCGCCACGGTGTCCACTTCGGGCGCCTCGTACAGCACGCGCAGCGTTTCCCGGTAGCGCCCGGGATCGGCGTCACCCAGGACGTCCACCGGATTCTGCGTGCTGCACAACGGCGGCAGGGCATCGCGCAGGCGGTGACGCGTGTTCTCCGACAGGCTCGCCAGATGGCCGCCCAGTCGCGTCAGCTCGTCGGTGGCCAGCACCCCGATGCCGCCGCCATTGGTCACGATGGCCAGGCGCTCGCCGAAGCGGGGACTGGAATGGCCCAGCGTCTCCACCGCATCGAACAGCTCCGCCATTGAATCCACCTGCACCATGCCGGCGCGCCGGAACGCCGCGGCATAGACCGCATCGACGCCGGCCAGCGCACCCGTGTGCGAGGCCACCGCCTGGGCCGACTGGGCATAGCGACCGCCCTTGACCACGATGACCGGTTTGAGGCGCGCGGCCAGTCGCGCCGCCGACATGAATTTGCGCGCGTCGCGCACCGATTCGACGTACAGAAGGATGGCGCGGGTATCCCAGTCGTTCGCCAGATAGTCGAGCAGGTCGCCGAAGTCGACGTCCGCCGAGGCGCCCAGCGAAATGAGCGTCGAGAACCCGATGCCGCGGCTCTCGGCCCAGTCCAGCACGGCGGTCAGGATCGCGCCGGACTGGGCGATGAAGGCCAGATTGCCGGGCCGCGCATTGAGGTGGGCGAAGCTGGCGTTGAGCCCGACCTTGGGCATCAGGATGCCGAGGCAGTTGGGCCCGATGATGCGCATCAGATGCGGCCGGGCGGCGTCGAGTGCGGCCTGCTGCAAGGCCGCGCCGGCGCTGGCATCGGTCTCCTCGAAACCCGCCGAGAGCACGACGGCCGCCCGCGTACCGGCCGCGCCCAGTTCGGTGAGTGTTTCAGGCACCTGGGCGGCAGGAATCGCCACTACGGCGAGGTCCGGGGCCTGGGGCAAATCGGCGAGGCGCGTATAAATACCGTGCGCGGCGTCCGGCTCGCTGCGCCGGTTGACCAGCATCACGGGTCCTGAAAATCCGCCCGACTGCAGATTGCGCACGACCGCGCCGCCGACGCGGTGGGCATCGCGACTCGCGCCCACCAAGGCGACCGAGCGCGGCTTGAAGAAAAACTCGAGGTTGCGCGTCGTCATGCCAGCGCTCCAAACGCGGTCACAGGCTCGGACCGAACCGAGAGCATACCCCTGAGTCGTGACGAGACGAAGGCCGGTGTCATCCGTCGCGCCGGGTGCGCCGGCCACGGCATGGCCGTGCGCACCGCTCACGGCGCTGGATCAAATCGCTACAATGTCCGCCCCAACGCTGGAACCGACGCAGGCAGCATGGCCATCACCCTCTACCACAATCCCCGTTGCAGCAAGTCCCGCACCGCCCTGGCCCTGCTGCGCGAGGCCGGCATCGAGCCGCTGCTGATCGACTATCTGAGTCAGCCGCCCGACGTGCCCGAACTGGCGCGCCTGTGCGTCTGCCTCGGCCTTGCGCCGCGCGCCCTGCTCAGGACCGGCGAGGAGGAGTACAGGACATTGGGTCTCGGCCGTGCGGAGGTCACCGATACGGCGATCCTCGAGGCCATCGGGCGTCACCCGCGCCTTCTCGAACGTCCGATCGCGGTGCGGGACGATGGACGCGCCTGCATCGGCCGACCGCCCGAACGGGTCCTGGAATTGCTCGAAGATGCCTGAGATCCTGGTGCTGTATTACAGCCGTTCCGGCGCCACCGCGCGCATGGCCCAGTTCATTGCCCGTGGCGTCGCCGAGGTGCCGGGCGCGCGAGCGCGGCTGCGAACCGTCCCCCCGGTGTCCGCGACCTGCGAGGCGATTTCCCCCGCGATCCCTGACACCGGGGCGCCCTACGCAGAGGAACGTGATCTCGTTGCGTGCGACGGATTGATCATCGGCAGCCCGACCCGCTTCGGCAACATGGCGGCGCCGCTGAAGTATTTTCTCGACGGCACGGGATCGTTGTGGCTCAGCGGCGCACTGGCCGGTAAACCGGCTGCGGCCTTCACCTCCACCGCCAGCCTGCACGGCGGCCAGGAAAGCACGCTGCTCTCCATGATGCTGCCCCTGCTCCATCACGGCATGCTCCTCGTGGGGCTGCCCTATACCGAAGCGGCGCTGAGCGAAACCCGGGGCGGCGGCACGCCCTACGGGCCGAGCCATTGGGCCGGCAGCGACAACCAGCAATCCATCAGCGAAGCGGAAAAGAGCCTGTGCCGGGCGCTCGGCCGGCGCGTTGCCACCATCGCCTGCCGCCTCGGAGGTCGCGACAACCCATGATCCATCCGCAAACACTGCAACGCGTGGCATTGATCTGCATCGGCGGACTGATGGCAACCATGGCCTATTGGCTGCTCGTCTTCGCGAGCCTCATGCCGCCTCACACGGTCTGGATCTGGCTGGCCGGGGCGGAATTGCCGCTGCTGCTGGCGGTCCCCGGGCTTTTGGCCGGGCGGCCTTACACCTTCGCCTGGCTGAGTCTGGCGTCCCTGTTCTACTTCGGTGGCGCATTGACGGATCTGATCGCCAACCCAGCGGGCCGTCATGCGAGTCTGCCGGCGACCCTGCTCGCGCTGGGCGTCTTCGGCAGCTGCGTCCTATTCCCCAAGTCGCTCAAGGCGGCGCGCCGGATACGGCGCTAATCGCGCCGATTGAGCCGTCGGCGCGATCTTGGGCCGCCCGGTGTAGTCTGGACCTACCGACCGTTCCGGTGGATGATGCATAGACCGGCTCCGGAACGGCATGACGCCTTCCGTATACCCAGCCCACAACAAGGACGACCCCGATGGCCCAGCACCACAGACTCCGCGCCGTAACCCTGGCGATCGTCACCCTGACCGTTCTGCCATCTCTCGTCGATGCGGCTTCCATGCCGGGAGCGTCCAACGGACGCGATCCACGGGCCGCCGGCAGTGGCATGGGTGGCGGCGGCATGGGTGGCGGCGGCATGGGTGGCGGCGGCATGGGCGGCAGTGGCATGGGCGGCAGTGGCATGGGCGGCAGTGGCATGGGCGGCAGTGGCATGGGCGGCGGCGGCATGGGCAGCGGCGGCATGGGCGGCGGCGGCATGGG